>NC_016147.2:0-3452554 GCF_000233915.3 Pseudoxanthomonas spadix BD-a59
ATGGATGCCTGGCCCCGCTGCCTAGAACGCCTGGAAGCCGAATTGCCGGCTGAAGATGTCCATACCTGGCTCAAGCCGCTGCAGGCCGAACAACGTCCCGACGCGGTCGTGCTGTACGCGCCCAATGCCTTCATCGTCGACCAGGTGCGCGAGCGCTACCTGCCACGCATTCGCGAGCTGCTGGACCACTACGCCGGGCTGGACCAGGTCTCGCTGGCGGTCGGCTCGCGCGCCAGGACGGCCGAGCCTGGGGCCTTCGCCGGCGCGCCGGCCTCGCTGGGCACCACCGCCACCGCGCCGACCGAGCCGTTCGCCGGCAACCTGGATACCCACTACACCTTCGACAACTTCGTCGAAGGCCGCAGCAACCAGCTCGGACGCGCCGCGGCCTGGCAGGCGGCGCAGAAGCCGGGCGAGCGTTCGCACAATCCGCTGCTGCTGTACGGCAGCACCGGCCTGGGCAAGACCCACCTGATGTTCGCCGCCGGCAACGAGCTGCGCCGGCAGAACCCGGCCGCACGCGTGCTGTACCTGCGTTCGGAACAGTTCTTCAGTGCCATGACCAAGGCGCTGATCGACCGGACCATGGACCAGTTCAAGCGTCGCTTCCAGCAGGTCGAGGCGCTGTTGATCGACGACATCCAGTTCTTCGCCGGCAAGGACCGCACCCAGGAAGAGTTCTTCCACACCTTCAACGCGCTGTTCGACGGCCGCCAGCAGATCATCCTGACCTGCGACCGCTATCCGCGCGAGGTCGAGGGCCTGGAGCCGCGGCTGAAGTCGCGCCTGGCCTGGGGCCTGTCGGTGGCCATCGACCCGCCCGATTTCGAGACCCGCGCGGCGATCGTGCTGGCCAAGGCGGCCGAGCGCGGGACCCACATCCCGGACGATGTGGCCTTCCTGCTGGCCAAGAAGATGCGCTCCAACGTGCGCGACCTGGAAGGGGCGCTCAACACCCTGGCCGCGCGCGCCAACTTCCTGGGCAAGGCGATCACCCCCGAGTTCGCCCAGGAAACCCTGCGCGACCTGCTGCGCGCCCAGCAGCAGGCCATCGGCATCCCCAACATCCAGAAGACCGTGGCCGATTACTACGGCCTGCAGATCAAGGACCTGCTGTCCAAGCGCCGCACCCGTTCGCTGGCGCGTCCGCGGCAGATGGCCATGGCCCTGACCAAGGAGCTGACCGAGCACAGCCTGCCGGAGATCGGCGATGCCTTTGCCGGCCGCGACCACACCACGGTGCTGCATGCCTGCCGGCAGATCCGGACCCTGATGGAATCGGACGGCAAGCTGAAGGAAGACTGGGACAAGCTGATCCGCAAGCTGAGTGAGTGAACACGCGCCCGCGGGCCGGGTCAGGTGGCTATGCTGTACAGGTCGGCCCGAGGGGTGAACAACCGGTGGGCCGAGGGCTCTTCAAGCTGTGGACAAGGGGTGGATCAAATCCTGCGGGAAAACTGTCCACAGGTTTCCCCAGCAGGCGCGGCGCACCTATGCACCGGGTTTTGCCCTATAAAAATCCAGAAATATCAAGCGGTTAAAGGCTTTTTCCCGCGAAATTGCGGCAACCATCACCACCAGTTTTAAGATTTATACACTTCTAAAAACATAGAGCACCGGGACCCACACGATGCGTTTCAGCCTGCAGCGAGAAGCTTTCCTCAAACCCCTGGCGCAAGTGGTCAACGTGGTGGAACGTCGCCAGACGCTCCCCGTGCTGGCCAATTTCCTGGTCCAGGTGCACGACGGCCAGTTGTCCCTGACCGGTACGGACCTGGAAGTGGAAATGATTGCGCGCAGCGCGGTCGAGGACGCCCAGGACGGGGAGACCACGATCCCGGCCCGCAAGCTGTTCGAGATCGTGCGCGCCCTGCCCGACGGCAGCCGGATCACGGTCAGTCAGAGCGGGGACAAGGTCAGCGTCGCCGCCGGGCGCAGCCGCTTTACCCTGGCCACCCTGCCGGCCAACGATTTCCCGTCGGTCGATGAAGTCGAAGCCAGCGAGCGGGTCACCGTGCCCGAGGCCGCGCTGAAGGAACTGATCGAGCGCACCTCCTTCGCCATGGCCCAGCAGGACGTGCGCTATTACCTCAACGGCTTGCTGTTTGACCTGCGCGATTCGGCGCTGCGCTGCGTAGCCACCGATGGCCACCGGCTGGCGCTGTGCGAATCGGGCCTGGACACTGGCACCAGCCTGACCAAGCGCCAGATCATCGTGCCGCGCAAGGGCGTCACCGAGCTGCAGCGCCTGCTCGAGGGCGGCGAGCGCCTGCTGGAGCTGGAGCTCGGCCGCAGCCACATCCGGGTCAAGCGCGACGATGTGACCTTTACCTCCAAGCTGATCGACGGCCGCTTCCCCGATTACGAAGCGGTGATCCCGATCGGCGCGGACATCGAGGTCAAGCTGGACCGGGAAGTGCTGCGTGCGGCCCTGCAGCGCGCCGCGATCCTGTCCAACGAGAAATACCGCGGCGTGCGCGTGGAACTTTCGCCCGGGCAGATGAAGATCAGCGCCCATAACCCGGAGCAGGAAGAAGCCCAGGAGGAAATCGAGGCCGACACCAAGGCTGACGGGCTGGCGATCGGCTTCAACGTCAATTACCTGCTGGACGCCTTGTCTGCCTTGCGTGACGAGCACATCGTGATCCAGCTGCGCGATGCCAATTCTTCGGCCCTGGTGCGAGAGGCCAGCAGTGAGCGTTGCCGCCACGTGGTGATGCCGCTTCGGCTCTGATGCGTCGGTGGCTGTTCCACGTGAAACCCAGACAACGCCCGGACCGATCCGGGCGTTGTCATTAGCGAACGCGAAGCGATGCACGTGACCCGACTGGCCGTGGGCGGCTTGCGCAGGTTCGCGCAGGTTGAACTTGCCCCGAAGCCCGGCTTGAACCTGATCACCGGCGACAACGGGGCCGGCAAGACCAGCCTGCTCGAAGCCCTGCACCTGATGGCCTGGGGCCGCAGTTTTCGCGGGCGCGTGCGCGATGGATTGATCCGCACCGGTTCGCAGGCCGTTGAGGTCTTCGTGGAGTGGCGCGAAGGCCAGGATGACCGGATCCGCCGTGCGGGTCTGCGCCACAGCGGGCAGGAATGGAGCGGCCGCCTGGATGGCCGCAACGTCGGTCAGCTCGGTGAGCTGTGTGCGGCACTGGCGGTGGTGAGCTTCGAGCCGGGCAGCCATGCACTGGTGACCGGCAGCGGCGAGCCACGGCGACGCTTTCTGGACTGGGGCCTGTTTCACGTGGAACAGGATTTCCTCCCGGTCTGGCGTCGCTACAACCGCGCGCTGAAGCAGCGCAACGCCCTGCTCAAGTCCGGCGGCAGCGGGAAACAGCTCGATGCCTGGGACGTCGAGTTGGCGGAGGCCGGCGAAGCGGTGACCGCGCACCGGCAGGCATACCTGGACCGGCTGCAAGGCCAGGTCCAGGACGTTGCCAACGCGCTGGTGCCGATGCTGGGCCGGGCGCAACTGGAATTTGCGCCGGGTTGGCGTCGCCAAGCGCTGTCGCTGGCCGATGCGCTGCTGGTGTCGCGGGAGCGCGATCGCCAGTTCGGCCACACCGGCGTGGGCCCGCATCGGGCAGATTGGCGGGTCGATTTCAGCGCCCTGCCCCAGCGCGAAGCATTGTCTCGTGGCCAGGCCAAGCTGACCGCGCTGTCCTGTCTGCTGGCCCAGTCCCAGGACTATGCGGCCCAGCGTGGGGAATGGCCGGTGCTGGCCCTGGATGACCTGGCCTCCGAGCTGGACCGCCGTCACCAGGCCAGTGTGTTGGCTCGGGTGATCCAGTCCGGCGCCCAGGTCCTGGTCACCGGTACTGAAATGCCGGCAGCACTGGAAGCTGTGCCGCTGGCGTGGTTTCACGTGGAACACGACACCATCGTCGGCCACTGAACCGCGCGACTGGGCCCCAGGGAGGCCGCACCGGTCGCGGTGGTACAATTCCTGCTTCCTTATCAAGCGTCGGCGGCCTGCGCGAATCCTCTCGTCGCGCGCCCCGGCCGTGCAGGCGATCGACACCGAATGACCGAACAGACCCCCCCGGCAACCGCCGGCCAGACCGGCACCTACGACGCCAACAGCATTACCGCCCTGGAAGGCCTGGAGGCCGTGCGCAAGCGTCCGGGCATGTACATCGGCGACGTGCACGATGGCACCGGCCTGCATCACATGGTCTTTGAGGTGGTCGACAACTCGATCGATGAGGCCCTGGCCGGCCATGCCGACAGCGTGGTGGTGACCATCCATGCCGATGGTTCGGTGTCGGTCTCGGACAATGGCCGCGGCATCCCGGTCGGCAGGCACGCGCAAATGAGCGCCAAGCTCGGCCGCGAGGTCTCCGCTGCCGAGGTGGTGATGACCATCCTGCACGCCGGCGGCAAGTTCGATGACAACAGCTACAAGGTTTCCGGCGGCCTGCACGGCGTCGGCGTCAGCGTGGTCAATGCACTGTCGGAGAAGCTGCTGCTGGATATCTTCCAGGGCGGATTCCACTATCAGCAGGAATTCAGCCATGGCGTCGCGCTCGCCCCGCTCAGGCAGCTCGGTGCCAGCACCAAGCGCGGCACCACCCTGCAATTCTGGCCCTCGGTCACCGCCTTCCATGGCAATGTCGAGTTCCACTACGACATCCTGGCCCGGCGCCTGCGCGAGCTGTCCTTCCTCAACTCCGGCGTCAAGATCGTGCTGGCCGACGAACGCGGCGAAGGCCGCCGCGACGACTTCCACTACGAAGGCGGTATCGCCAGCTTCGTCGAGCACCTGGCCAAGGCCAAAAATCCCCTGCACCCGCACGTGATCTCCACCGTGGGTGAATACAACAACATCGTGGTCGACGTGGCCCTGCAGTGGACCGACGCCTACCAGGAAACGATGTACTGCTTCACCAACAACATCCCGCAGAAGGACGGCGGCACCCACCTGGCCGGCTTCCGCGCCGCCCTGACCCGGGTGCTGAGCAACTACATCGAGCAAAACGGCATTGCCAAGCAAGCCAAGGTTGCTCTGACCGGCGATGACATGCGCGAAGGCATGATCGCGGTGCTGTCGGTCAAGGTGCCCGACCCCAGCTTCTCCTCGCAAACCAAGGAGAAGCTGGTCAGCTCCGAGGTGCGCCAGGCCGTGGAGAACGCCTTCGGCGCGCGCCTGCAGGAGTTCCTGCAGGAGCATCCGAACGAGGCCAAGGCGATCACCGGCAAGATCGTCGACGCCGCCCGTGCCCGCGAGGCCGCGCGCAAGGCAAGGGACCTCACCCGCCGCAAGGGCGCACTGGACATCGCCGGGCTGCCCGGCAAGCTGGCCGACTGCCAGGAAAAGGATCCGGCGCTGTCCGAGCTGTTCATCGTCGAGGGCGACTCGGCCGGCGGCTCGGCCAAGCAGGGCCGCAACCGCAAGAACCAGGCGGTCCTGCCGCTGCGGGGCAAGATCCTCAATGTCGAACGCGCCCGTTTCGACCGCATGCTCGCCTCCGACCAGGTCGGCACCCTGATCACCGCGCTGGGCACCGGCATCGGCCGCGATGAGTACAACCCGGACAAGCTGCGCTACCACCGCATCATCATCATGACCGACGCCGACGTGGACGGCTCGCACATCCGCACCCTGCTGCTGACCTTCTTCTACCGGCAGATGCCCGAGCTGATCGAGCGCGGCCACGTCTACATCGGCCTGCCGCCGCTGTACAAGCTCAAGCAGGGCAAGCAGGAGCTGTACCTGAAGGACGACGCGGCGCTCAACGTCTACTTGGCCAACAGCGCGGTGGAGAATGCCGCGCTGATCCCGGCCGCCGGCGAGCCGCCGATTTCCGGCGAGGTCCTGGAAAAACTGCTGATCCTGTTCGCCGATGCACGCGATACGATCGCGCGCAACACACATCGCTACAATCCGGCCCTGCTCGAGGCGATGATCGATGCCGCCCCGACCGATGTCCTGCCCAGCCTGGACCCTGCGGCCCTGCGCAAGGAGCTGGATACGCTGGAAGGCGCACTCAACAGCCCCAGCATCGGCAGCCCGCGCTATACCCTGGAACTGCAGACTGCCACCGACACACGCCCGGCCGCGCTGCTGGCCACCCGCCACCACATGGGCGAGGAACTGACCCAGGTGCTGTCGCTGTCGGCCTTCGAAACCGGCGAACTGCGCCCGCTGCGTGAAGCGGCCGCGCAGCTGCACGGCCTGGTCCGCGACGGCGCCCGGATCCAGCGTGGCGCCCGCAGCCAGGAGATCACCAGCTTCGCCCAGGCCCAGGCCTGGCTGCTGGAAGAGGCCAAGAAGGGCCGCCAGATCCAGCGCTTCAAGGGCCTGGGCGAAATGAACCCCGAGCAGCTGTGGGAAACCACGGTCAATCCCGATACCCGGCGCATGCTCCAGGTCCGGATCGAGGACGCGGTGGCCGCCGACCAGATCTTCAGCACGCTGATGGGCGATGTGGTGGAGCCGCGCCGCGAGTTCATCGACGCCAACGCGCTGAAGGTGTCCAACCTGGACATCTGAGCCTGGCGCGCATGGAAGCCGATCCGCTCCAGTCCGGCGGCGGGCAGGGAGCCTCTTCCCGGCCGGGAAGCGCACTGCCGCTGCGCCAGGCGCTGTCGCGCTTTGCGCTGGAGGTGCTGATCGTGGCGGTGCTGTTTGGCCTGCTTTCGCTGTCGGGCGCCCTGGCCTGGGGCCTCTGGCGCGGCGTGCAGCTGGCGCTGCAGGGCATGCCCACCGCCGATCCCGGCGCGATCATGCAGGCGGTCGGCAAGCCCGGGCCGCTGGCGGCCATCGCCATGAGCGTGCTCGGGGTGGGCGGCACGGCGCTGGCGGCCATGCTCTGGCGCGCCCCGCCCCGTGGCGATGAACGCCGCCGCTCGCGTGCCGCCCTGCGCATGCCGGCGACCTGGCTGCTGGCGTTGTTCACCGCCGCGGGGGTGATCTGCTTCAGCGCGGTCGTCGCGCAGATCGCCGCGGCCCTGCGCCAATCGCTGGACCCCACCAACATGACCCTGGTGCGCGGCACGCTGGCCCAGCATCCGGGGCTGCTGCTGCTGTTCGCCGTGGTCGTCGCGCCGATCTACGAAGAAGTCCTGTTCCGGCGCGTGCTGTTTGGCAGGCTCTGGCGTGACGGCTGGCCGTTGCTGGGCGCGGTGTTGAGTGGGGTGCTGTTCGCCTTCATGCACGAACCGCCATGGGTGGGCGACAAGTCACTGGCCGTGCAACTGCCGCTGTGGGTGGTCTACACCTGCATGGGCATCGCCTTTGCGTGGGTCTACCGGCGCACTGGCTCGCTGGGGGCCTCGATCATCGCGCACGGGCTCAACAACGCGTTTGCGCTCGGCCTGATGATGGTCTTCGGCGTTGCCCGCTGAGCGCGGAAGCTTGACGGAAAGTTCATGTGTGCCAACACTGATCCGCATGAAAGCTAGACCCCGACTCGTCCTCCCGCTGTTGTGCTGCCTGGTCGCCGGCGTGCTGCTGGCCGGTTGCGCCACCATGACCTCCTCGACCGGCCGTCGCCAGAATGTGGGCGCGGTCTCGCAGCAGGAACTGGATCAGCTCGGCGCCCAGGCCTTCGCTGAGGCCAAGCAGAAACAGGCCATCAGCAGGGATCCCGGACAGAACGCCTACGTGCGCTGCGTGGTCAACGCGCTGGTGGCCCAACTGCCGGCATCCACACGCGGCATCGCCTGGGAAACGGCGGTGTTCGAGGACAGGGACGCCAACGCCTTCGCCCTGCCCGGCGGCAAGGTCGGAGTGAACACCGGCATGTTTCCGGTGGCCCGGACCCAGGATCAGCTGGCCGCGGTGATCGCACATGAAATCGGTCACGTCGTTGAGCACCACTTTGAAGAGCGCCTCACCAACCAGGTCCGCACCTCGCAGGCGCTGCAACTGTTGGGCGCGCTGGCCGGCGACTACGGTTCGCTGGTCACCCAGGGCGGCAGCATCGCCGCCAGTGCAGGCTTTCTGCTGCCCAATTCGCGCGCCCAGGAAAGCGAGGCCGACGTGGTCGGCCAGCGCCTGATGGCACAGGCCGGGTTCGATCCGCGCCAGGCCGTGGACCTGTGGCAGAACATGCTGGCCGCCGGTGGCAGCCGGCCACCGCAGTGGCTGTCCACCCATCCCGATCCAAGCGCCCGCATCCGCGAGCTGCAAAGCCGCGCCGATACGCTGGTGCCGACCTGGCAGGCCGCGCGCGCTGCAGGCCGCACGCCGCGTTGCCGCTAGTGGCCAGTTGCGCCGAGCGCGCAACGAAATCCGTACACATTGTTAATTCTATTCTGCTAGTTTTCCCGGCGGTCATCATTGGCCTGCTGTTCAGCCCCCCTGCCCACGCAAGCCCCGATTCCGCAAGAGGTGATCCATGTTGTTGCGCACCCCCAAACATGCCCTGCTCTCCCTGGCCGTCCTCGGCCTGCTCGCCGGCACGGTTGCCGTCGATGCCTCGGCCCAGCAGACGCGTGAGCGCGCAGAACGCAAGAGAGGCGGCGATACCAAGCAGGAAGTGCTCTTCCCCGACGCCACCCGCCAGGTACCGGAGGCCAAGAACTCTCGCAAGATGGCGTCCAGGGCCGAGAAGCTGATCAAGGCCTACAACGACCAGGACTGGGCCGCCGCACGCACCCAGGCCGATGAAATCATCGCCAGCCCCGACGCCAACGACTACGACAAGGCGCTGGCCGCGCAGATCGCTTCGCAGGCCGCCTACAGCACCGACGACTCGGCCGCGGCCAAGGCCTACCTCAAGCAGGTCCTGGACCTCAATGCGCTGGACAACAACGGCCACTACCAGGCCATGTACATGCTGGCCCAGCTGCAGCTGCAGGACGAACAGTACGCCGAAGGCCTGGCCACCCTCGACAGATATCTGGCCGAGACCAGGTCGAGCAAGCCTGAAGACCTCGCCCTGAAGGGTCAGGCCCTGTACCAGGCCGAGCGCTACGCCGAGGCGATCGAGCCGCTGAAGCAGGCCATCGCCACCTCGCCCGAGCCCAAGGCGCAGTGGAGCCGGGTACTGATGGCCAGCTACGAAGCCAACAACCAGCCCGCCGAGGCACTCGGGTTGGCCGAGGACATGGCCGCCAAGGCGCCAAACGACAAGAGCGCGCAGATGAACCTGGCCGTGGTGTACTCGCAGAACGACCAGCCGGAGAAGGCCGCGGCGATCCTGGACAAGCTGCGCGCCTCGGGCCAGCTGACCGACGAAAAGGAATACCGCCAGCTGTACGCCACCTACAGCAACATGGACAAGCACGAAAAGCAGACCATCGAGGTCATCAACGACGGCCTGGCCAAGAACATCCTCAAGCCGAACCTGGAGGTGTATCAGATCCTCGCGCAGGCGTACTACTATTCCGAGCCGCCGCAGATCGCGCAGGCCATCGAAGCCTGGAAGAAGGCGGCGCCCCTGGATCCGACCGGCGAGACCTATCTGAATCTGGCCCGGGTGCAACTGCAGGAAGGACACACCGACGAGGCCAGGAAGGCCGCCCAGGCAGCGCTGGACAAGGGTGTAAAGAAACCGCAGGACGCGAAAACGATCATTGGCGTCAAGTGATCGGTTGGAAGCGATTTCACAGCGGTGGATCCCTGCTGGAATCGTGATGAAGGATTGGGTTAAGCTGGCAATTCCGCTGCGGTTCTGCAGGGGAATCCGAATCGAATCGACATTCCGGTGCGCCTGACCGCGCACCCCGTTTCCATTGAGTCCATTGGCGCATGGCTGAACAACTCGTCATCAACCGCTATCGGGAGCAGGAGGGTCCGCAGGGGCTCAACTGGTCGCGCATCATCGGCTACGCATTCGTCATCGCGCTGCATGTGGCGGTGTTCTTGCTTCTGTTGATCCCTGCGGTTGCACCGCCGGCGCAGAAGGAGGAGGAACAGAAGATGCTGGTTCAGATCGTCGACCCGCCCCCGCCCCCGCCGCCGCACCCACCGCCGCCGCCCAAGCAGGAGACCCCGCCGCCGCCGGTGAAGGAGCTGTCCCCGCCCAAGCCGTCGCCGGTCCCGCCGCCGCCGGAAGCCCCGCCGGTGGACGTGCCCGATCCGCGTCCGATGGATACCTATGCCCCGCCCGCGCCGCCGGCCCCGCCTGCGCCGTCCCCGGACATCGGCGCCAGCGTGGACATTTCCTCCAAGAACATGAACCCGCCGCGCTATCCGCCGGCCGCTGCCCGTGCGGGCGTGGAAGGCACGGTGATCCTGATCATCGATGTCGACGCCAACGGCAACGTCACCAACGTCTCGGTCGAGAAGTCCAGCCGCAACCGCGATCTCGACCGCGCCGCGACGGAAGCAGCACGCAAGTGGCGCTTCAATCCCGGTAAATCAGGCGGCCAGAGTGTCGCCGGGCGCGTGCGCGTCCCGGTCGACTTCAGCATGGGCGGCTGAGCCGGACTGCTTCACCCAATGAGCGTCACCTAACCCCACCAAATTTCCAACTAAAGGTAAGCGTCATGCTGCAGGAAACTCTGATTGTTGCCGCCGCGGGAGGCACCAACGCCGCCGCGGCCCTGAACCAGATGGGCTTCTCCCACCTGATCTCCGAAATGACCAGCAACCCGGGCGCCTTCGTGGTGTCGTGGGTGGTGCTGCTGACCCTGGTCATCATGTCCGCCGCGTCCTGGTACTGGACCATCGTCAACATCATCAAGAGCGTGCGCCTGCGCTCGCAGGCCGATCGGGTGACCGCGGCCTTCTGGGAGGCCAAAAACGCCCAGGACGCCATCCGCTTCATGGAGGAGCAACCGCGCAACGAGCCGTTTTCCAAGATCGCCCTGGATGCCGCCCAGGCCGCCGCCCACCACCAGCGCGCTGAAGGTACCGGCACCGGCGAGGCCCTGAGCCGTTCGGAGTTCGTCGACCGGGCCCTGCGTCAGGCCGTCACCCGCGAGAGCACCAAGATCCAGTCCGGCATGATCCTGCTGGCCACCGTCGGTGCGACCGCTCCGTTCGTGGGTCTGCTGGGAACGGTGTGGGGCATCTACGGCGCCCTGATTCGCATCGGTGCCACCGGCAGCGCCGGCATCGACGCTGTCGCCGGCCCGGTGGGCGAAGCGCTGATCATGACCGCCATCGGCCTGTTCGTCGCGATCCCGGCGGTGTTTGCCTACAACTTCTTCAGCAAGATCAACGCCACCACGATCGCCAACTTCGATACCTTCGCGCACGACCTGCACGACTTCTTCGCGACAGGCGCCCGCGTGCGCTAACGCGTCGAAACAAAACCCCACGACAAGAAGTATCCGGAGGCCGTATGGCATTCAGTAGCGGGGGCGGCGGTAGCGGCCCCATGGTAGACATCAACGTGACGCCCCTGGTGGACGTCATGCTGGTGCTGCTGATCATCTTCATCATCACCACGCCGCTGATGTCGCAGAAGGTAAAGGTGGAGTTGCCCGAAACCACGTTCATCCCCAATCAGGATGAACTGGCCAAGCGCACGCCGCCGATCAACATCGCGGTCAAGGAAGACGGTTCGATCTACTGGAACGACGAGCCGGTGACCAAGGACATGCTGGAGTCACGCCTGTCTTCGGCGGCTCAGCAGACGCCGCAGCCGTCCCTCAATCTGCGCGCCGACAAGACCACCAAGATGTCCACGATCAACGAGATCACCAGGATTGCGCAGGGCCAGGGCATGTTGGATATCGGTTTCGTTTCCACCAAGCAGAAGGGGCAGTAACCATGGCCTTTAGTAGTGGTGGTGGCAAGGGCGCCATGTCCGAGATCAACGTGACCCCGTTGATCGACGTGATGCTGGTGCTGTTGATCATCTTCATCGTGACCGCGCCGATCATGACCTACCCGATCGATGTGGCGCTTCCGCAGCGGTCGACGACGCCGCCGCCCACCCAGGAACCGCCACCACCGATCGATCTGCGGATCGACGCTTCCAACACGGTGTACTGGAACAACAACCCGGTGTCGGTCAGCGCCCTGCAGGGCATGATGGAGAACGAGGTCCAGAAGGACCCGACCAACCAGCCGCAGCTGCGCATCGACGCCCACCCGGACTCGCAGTACGAAACCATGGCCCGTGTGCTGGCCGCTGCGAAGAACGCACAGATGCTCAAGATCGGTTTCATGCAGCAGTAGTCGATCCGCCGCATTGGATGAGAGACAACGCCGCCTGCTAGGGCGGCGTTGTTGTTTGGTGGCACTACGGGCATGTCCGGACCCGCAACCACCGAGCGCGGCAGCTGGCGCGGCACCGCGCCTGCATCGCTGGGTGCTCCGCTCCCACGCGCGAAAAATCCGGCCACGCCGGTGTGCCATGAGCCGATCTCAACCCTCCCGGACCGCGGCCGTGCTCAGGGCTGCCCAGGCGCAACGGCTGCACCTCGAAGCGGCGACCGCCGGGCGCATCGCCATCGCCGGTTATTGCGCTGGACCTACGCGCTCAGCGCCTGGATGATCGCCAGATAGCGGCGCACGGTTGTTTCCAGGCCTTCATACAGGGCCTCGCTGATCAGCGCATGGCCGATGGAGACCTCCTGCACCTGCGGCACCCCGGCCAGGAACATGCCCAGGTTGTCCTGGCTGAGGTCGTGCCCGGCGTTGACCTGCAGGCCCAGCAGCTGAGCTTCCTGCGCGGTGGCGCGGCACGCGGCCAGGGCCGGGTCGGGCGCGCCGGCGGCCCAGCCTTGCGCATAGGGGCCGGTGTAGAGCTCGATGCGGTCGGCGCCCATGGCCGCAGCCCGCTCCAGGCCCACGCAGCCGGCATCGACGAACAGGCTGACCCTGCAGCCCAGCGCCTTGAAGTGGGCGACCAGCCGGCCCAGCTGGATGGTGTCCCCGGTGAAGTCGAACCCATGGTCGGAGGTGAGCTGGCCATCGCTGTCCGGCACCAGCGTGACCTGGGCCGGGCGGGCCCGTTCGCACAGCGCCAGCAAGCCGGGATAGCCCTGGCGCGGCGGTGCAAATGGATTGCCTTCGATGTTCAATTCCACCTGGAACTGCGCAGTCAGCCCGGCCAGCGCCAGCACGTCCTCGGCAGTGATGTGGCGCCGGTCCGGGCGCGGATGCACGGTGATGCCGTGGGCACCGGCGCGCAGGCAGGTGCGCGCGGCGCGGACCACGTCTGGCTCGCCGCCGCCGCGCGAATTGCGCAGCACGGCGACCTTGTTGACGTTGACGCTGAGCGCGGTGCGCACTGGGTCAGGCGTCATCGCGCGGCTGCTGCGGCATGGCGCTGGCTTGTGGTTGCCGGGCGGCCTTGCGCGCCTGGGCCTGCTCGCGCAGGCGGTGCAGCTCGACCGGGTCGACCATGCCACGGCCGTTGCGATCGCGGTTGCCGGCCCTGGCCCAATACCAGCCCATCGCCCAGGCGATCAGCAGGCCCAGCGCGGCCAGCAGGCTGACGGCCATCAGCGCCATCGAGGGGGTGCGCAGGGCCACCGCCATGGCGCCCAGGGAAAGCAGCAGGAAGAGCCAGTACATGACACGCGCTCGGTGCAAGGGAGGGGACGGGAATTCTACCGATCCGCCTGCGCCGGCACGCTACAGCAGCGGTGAGCCCAGCCGCGCCAGCGCCTCGGGCAAGCGGTTGCGCCACAGCGAGCGGTTGCGCGCATCCTGCACACGCGCAGCGCTGGCGAACTCGCCCTCCAGTAGCTGTGACAGGCGCGCGTTGAAGGTCGGTTCGCGGAACAGCAGGGCCACCTCGAAATTCAGCCGGAAGCTGCGGTGGTCGAAGTTGGCGCTGCCCAGCACCGCCAGGGCGTCGTCGCACAGCAACGCCTTGGTGTGCAGCATGCGCGGGCCGTACTCGTAGACCTTGACCCTGGCCGCCAGCAGCTCATCGAAGTACGAGCGCGCCGCGTAGGTCACCACCCGGGAATCGCTCTGCTTGGGCACCAGCAGGCGCACGTCCAGCCCGGCCAGGGCGGCCGATGTGAGCGCCATCATCGCCGCCTCGCCAGGGACGAAGTACGGCGTGACCAGCCACACCCGCTGCCTGGCCTCGTAGATCGCACCCACCTGCAGGCGGTGGATGGCTTCCCAGTCCGAATCCGGGCCGGAGGTCAGCACCTGCGCGGCGATCGGGCCCGGTTCGGCCTCGGCCGCCGGCGCCCACAGCGCCGTGCCCCTGAAGTTCTCGCGTTGATGGCCGCTGGCGTACAACCAGTCCTCGACGAACACCTGCTGCAGGCTGCGCACGATGTCGCCTTCCAGGCGCATGTGCAGGTCGCGGAAGGCGTCCGGGCGCAGGGTCTCGTTTTCCTCGTCGGTGATGTTGATGCCGCCGGCGAAGGCCACCGTGCCGTCGATCACCACGATCTTGCGATGGGTGCGCAGGTTCAGCCAGGGCCGGCTGAAGGGGCGGAACTGGGTCGGGTGGAACCAGCAGTGCTCACAGCCAGCCTCCAGCAGCGGTGCCAGGAACTTGCGGTTGAGCTTGCCGGCGCCGACCGCGTCCAGCAGCAGGCGCACGTGCACGCCGGCCCTGGCCCGCTCGATCAGCGCATCGCGCACGCGCGTGCCGGTGCGGTCCGGCTCGAAGATGTAGTACTCCAGGTGCACGTGGTTGCGCGCCTGGCCGATCGCCTCCACCAGCGCCTCGTAAGTGGCCGCGCCGTCGACCAGCAGGTCTACGCGCGTGGCCGAAGAGGGCGGCAGGCCGGTCACGGCCTGGCCCAGCAGCGCCAGCTCGGCGCATTGTGCGTTGGGCGGACAGGTGGCCTGCTGCGAATCCATGCCATCGCGCGAGCGGTCGCGTCGCAGGCGCTGGCGCTTGATCTTCTGCGGGCCCAGCGCGAAGTAGATGAGAAAGCCCACGTACGGCAGCACTGCCAGCGACAGCACCCAGCCGAGCGTGGCCACCGGCTCGCGCTTCTGCAGGATGATCCAGCCGGACAGGATCAGCAGATAGGCTACCCAGGCCGCGGTGAGATAGGACTTGAGGTGCGGGATCTGTGCGATGTCGTGCCACACGGTGGCGAGCAGGGCGAGCATGGTCCGATTCTAGGGCAGTCGCGTTCGCTGAGACGCACCGACGCTAGGCTTGCAGGCATGGGTGAGGCGATCAAAGGGCGTGGGTCGACCGGCTGGCTGCCGGGACGCTTTGCCGTGACCACGCCGGAAGTGGCCGACGATGGTTGGCACCAGCGCGATCACGATGGCGAGCTGGACCTGCTGCCCCGGACCCAGGTCACCGAGGAACGTGCGCGCAGCATCATCAGCCGCAACCGCTCGCCGGACATCCCGTTCTCGCAGTCGGTCAATCCGTACCGCGGCTGCGAGCACGGGTGTTCCTATTGCTTCGCCCGGCCCACCCACGCTTACCTGGAGCTGTCGCCGGGCCTGGATTTCGAGACCCGGCTGTTTGCCAAGACCAATGCCCCGGCGCTGCTGCGGCGCGCGCTGGCCAGGCCGGGCTACCAGGTCAGCCCGATTGCGCTGGGCATCAACACCGATGCCTACCAGCCGCTGGAACGCAAGCTGCAGCTCACCCGCCGGCTGATCGAGGTGTTCGCCGAAACGCGCCATCCCTTTACCCTGATCACCAAGAACGCGCTGGTCACGCGCGATCTGGACCTGCTCGCGCCGCTGGCTGCGGACAACCTGGTGCACGTGGCGTTTTCGATCACCTCGCTGGACAACGCGCTGTCTTCGAAACTGGAACCGCGCGCCTCGGCACCGCACGCCCGCCTGCGCGCGATGAAGAGATTGAGTGCTGCTGGCGTGCCGGTCGGGGTGATGTTCGCCCCGGCCATTCCCTGGGTGAACGATGCGCACCTGGAAGGCGTGCTGGAAGCGGCGCGTGAGGCCGGCGCGCGCTCGGCCGGCTATGTGCTGCTGCGCCTGCCGCATGAAGTGGCGCCGCTGTTTCGCGACTGGCTCCAGACCCACCTGCCGCAGCGGGCCGCGCACGTGATGAGCACCGTGCAGCAGCTGCGCGGCGGCAAGGATTACGACAGCACCTTCGGGCCGCGCATGCGCGGGCAGGGCGTGTACGCGGACCTGCTGGAACGGCGCTTCGCCCTGGCCTGCAAGCGCCTGGGGTTCGATCGCGATCGCGGGCCCGGGCTGGACTGCAGCAGGTTCGTGGCGCCGCGCGCGCCTTCGCCACAGGGCCAATTGTTCTAGGCCGGCGCGCTGAGCCAAACCAGGATCGGGCGCCAGTCTGGGCGCAGGCAGTGCGGCGGCCGCCGACCAGGCGCCGGCAACGACCGCGCGAACAACTCAGGC
Source organism: Pseudoxanthomonas spadix BD-a59 (assembly GCF_000233915.3). Taxonomy (NCBI): domain Bacteria; kingdom Pseudomonadati; phylum Pseudomonadota; class Gammaproteobacteria; order Lysobacterales; family Lysobacteraceae; genus Pseudoxanthomonas; species Pseudoxanthomonas spadix. The sequence continues at coordinate 16,172 of NC_016147.2, forward strand.
CACCGCGCCGCGGCGCGCGCGCTCCAGATGGACCAGCAGCAGTGAGATCGCCGCCGGGGTCATGCCGGGGATGCGCTGGGCCTGGCCGACGGTCTGCGGCTGCACCCGGCCGAGTTTCTGCTGCACTTCCAGCGACAGGCCGCGCACGCCGGCATAGTCGAAGCCGGGCGGGATCGGCGTGCCTTCGTTGCGCTGCTGGCGGTCGATCTCGGTGCGCTGGCGGTCCAGGTAGCCGGCGTACTTGACGCTGATCTCCACCTGCTCGGCGACCTGCGCATCGGCCACGCCCGGGCCCAACGCCGACACCTGCATCAACCTGGCGTAGTCCAGCTCGGGGCGCTTGATCAGGTCCAGGGCGTTGGTTTCGCGGCTGACCGCGATGCCCAGGGTGGCCTCCAGATCGCGACCCACGCCATTGCCCGGCGAGGCCCACAGGCCGCGCAGGCGGGCGGTCTCGCCTTCGACCGCCTCGCGCTTGGCTGCAAAGCGCGACCAGCGCGCATCGTCGACCAGGCCCAGGGCGCGGCCGACCGGCGTCAGCCGCGCGTCGGCGTTGTCCTCGCGCAGCTGCAGGCGGTATTCGGCGCGGCTGGTGAACATGCGGTACGGCTCGGTGGTGCCGTGGGTGATCAGGTCGTCGACCAGCACGCCCAGGTAGGCCTGGTCGCGGCGCGGCGACCAGGGGTCCTTTTCCTGGACCAGGCGCGCGGCGTTGACGCCGGCCAGCAGGCCCTGGGCGGCGGCCTCCTCGTAGCCGGTGGTGCCGTTGATCTGGCCGGCGAAGAACAGCCCGGACACCTGCTTGGTTTCCAGCGAGGTCTTCAGCCCGCGCGGGTCGAAGAAGTCGTATTCGATCGCATAGCCAGGCCGGGTGATGTGCGCATTCTCGAAGCCGCGGATCGAGCGCACCAGCTCCAGCTGCACATCGAAGGGCAGCGAGGTGGAGATGCCGTTGGGGTAGATCTCGACCACGTCCAGCCCCTCGGGCTCGACGAAGACCTGGTGGCTGGCCTTTTCCGCAAAGCGCACCACCTTGTCCTCGATCGAGGGGCAATAGCGCGGGCCGATGCCTTCGATCTGGCCGCTGTACAGCGGCGAGCGGTGCAGCGCGGCGCGGATGATCGCGTGGGTGCGCTCGGTGGTGTGGGTGATCCAGCAGCTGACCTGGGCCGGGTGCTCGGCGCTATCGCCCATGAACGACATCACCGGCAGCGGATCATCGCCAGGCTGCTCGTCCATCACCCCGTAGTCCAGGGTGCGACCGTCGATGCGCGGCGGGGTGCCGGTCTTGAGCCGGTCGATGGCGAACGGACGCTCGCGCAGGCGCGCGGCCAGGGTGGTCGCCGGCGGGTCGCCCATGCGCCCGGCCGGGTACTGGGTCTGGCCAATATGGATCTTGCCGGCCAGGAAGGTCCCGGCGGTCAGCACCACGGCCGGGGCGTCGAAGCGCAGGCCGGTCTGGGTCACAACCCCGCGCACTGCGTCAGCCTCGATCACCAGGTCCTCGACCGCGGCCTGGAACAGGGTCAGATTCGGCTGTGACTCGACGATGCGCCGGATCGCGCTGCGGTACAGCGCGCGGTCGGCCTGGCAGCGCGTGGCCCGCACCGCCGGCCCCTTGGAGGCATTGAGCGTGCGCCACTGGATCCCGGCCAGGTCGGCCGCATGCGCCATTACCCCGCCCAGTGCGTCGATTTCCTTGACCAGATGGCCCTTGCCGATCCCGCCGATGGCCGGGTTGCAGCTCATCGCGCCGATGGTCTCGATGTTGTGGGTCAGCAACAGCGTGCGTGCGCCGGCGCGGGCCGAGGCCAGGGCAGCCTCGGTGCCGGCGTGGCCACCGCCGATCACGATGACCTGGTAGGAATGGAAGGACGTGCTCATGGCGCGGATTTTCTCATGCCGGTGGTGCCGCTGGCCTAGCAGCCTGTCGGACTTTGGTCGGCCGGGCTGCGAATCCGCCTGTGCGGTCCATCTTTCCGCCGCTTCTTGGCCCATAGCACCACTATGGGGCGGCGAATCGGCGAAAATCTGTCCTCGCGCAGACGAATTTTCGCCTCGACCGCCAAAGCCCGACAGACTCCTAGCGGCGCCACGCGCGGCGAAATCAGGCGGCGCGATGCCTCGGCCTGAGACGAAGCGGGTACTGGAGGCGGGACGCGAAAAGTTGGCACGGCTTCTGCGTCATACATCCTGCACCCATCGTGGCAAGCGACTTCGGGCGCCCAAGGCTGGTATTGGAACAGGGGCCAGCCGCTAGCGCACGTTGGGGATGCAGGGGCCGGTAGTCGGGGGACTGCCGGCCCCATTTTTTTCCGGGCCAGATCCGGTGGGATCGGTCTTTGCAACAACGAAGCAAACAACAACGCCCGGGCAATGCCGGGCGTTGTTGTTTTTTGGGCGCCGACGACCGGCAAGGGCCGGAACAGGGGGGATCCAGATTTCCCCACCGGACGTCGGCATGGACGCTTTGAACATTTATACCCGGGTTACGTCATAAAACGACGCAACCGGTCAACCAGCGCTAGCTTGAATGGAGCGCACGGCACACGCAAGGGTTCAGCGCTCGTGACTGATCGGCCGAGTGCGGAAGTGAGACTTCCTTGGCAAAGACGGCGGCGCCGGGCGCGACTGCGCCGGGCCGGCCGATCCAGCAGGCATTGGTGGTGACTGCGGCATTTCGCCTTCGACAGGGGGCGGCATCGGTCGGCCGTTCGGCGAGCGCTGGCGGTTGGGCGATTGGGCACGTGCGCGGTGCTCATCGCGCATGGACGGTGGGCGCTGGTGACCTTCAGCGGGACGCCACGGGCGCGGGCCCCCGGTCGCTGGCCGATCGCCACGATTCCCGCCATCGGCAACCGGCGGCGGACGCTGGCCATGGCGGTGGTCATCATGGCCGTCGTGATGATCACGCCGCCGCGCCGGCGGATGGATCACATAGGAGGGACGGCTGTAATACCCGTAGAAGCCGGGCCAATATCCATAGCCACCGTAGCCGGCGCCATATCCGCCGTATCCATAGCGGTAGGCACCGCCGTAGCCGCCGTAATAGCCGCCCGGGTAGGAATACCGGTAGCTGGGACTGCCGCTGTAGTAGCCACCGGCTGCGCCGCCACTGACCTGATCATAGGTCGCGCAGCCGCCCAGCCCCGCCAGGGCAATGGCGGAAAACAGGAGACGTTTCATGGTGGACCCCCCGGTCCGCACCGCTGTATGGATGCCAGCCTGGGCGCCGGGCATTGAACCGGTGATTAATTCCTGCCGGGAATGGCCCGTGTGCCGCGGCCCTGGGGTACGCCGGAGCCGAAGACCATCGGGTAGTCTTGGGCCATGCCGTCCGCCCTTCCCTGTTTCGACGACGTCCTCGACGCCGCCGCCCGGATCGCGCCCCACGCGCGCCTGACCCCCGTGCTGACCTCCACCACGCTCGATGCGCTGAGCGGGGCGAGGCTGTTCTTCAAGGGTGAGCACCTGCAGCGCAGCGGCGCGTTCAAGTTCCGCGGCGCCTGCAATGCGGTCTGGGCGCTGGATGAACACCAGGCCGCGGCCGGTGTGGTCACCCATTCCTCCGGCAACCATGGCGCCGCGCTGGCGCTGGCCGCGCGCAGCCGCGGCATCGCCTGTCACGTGGTGGTGCCCGAAGGCGCGGTCGAAGCCAAGCTGGCTTCGATCCGGCGCTACGGCGCGCTCGTACACCGGTGCGCGCCAACCATTGCCGCGCGCGAGACGCTGTGTGCCCAGGTCCAGGCGCAGACCGGGGCGACCCTGGTCCATCCCTACACCGACTTCCACGTGATCGCCGGCCAGGGCACGGCTGCGCTGGAACTGCTGGCCGCCGCCGGCCCGCTGGATGCGGTGGTCACGCCGATCGGTGGCGGCGGCCTGGCCTCGGGCACGGCGCTGTCGGTGCGCGCCAACGCCGCGCAGGCCGCGCTGTGGTGCGCCGAACCGGAAGGCGCGGCCGATGCGGCGCGCTCGCTGGCCGCCGGCCATCTGCAGCTGGACTTCATCCCGGACACGCGCTGCGACGGTTTGCGCGGCACCTTGGGTGCGCCCAACTTCGAGCTGCTGCGCCGGCATGGCGCGCGCGTGGGAACGGTATCCGATGCCGGCACGCTGGCCGCGATGCGCCTGTTGTGGCAGGTGACCAAGCAGACCGTGGAACCTTCCTCGGCCATCGCCCTGGCGCTGGTGCTGGCGCGACCACGGGACTTTGCCGGCAAGCGCGTGGGCATCGTGCTGTCCGGCGGCAATGTCGACCTTGACGCGCTGCCCTGGATGGCGGCATGAAACCGGCCCGGCGGCGCCGCGGCCGGTGGGGATGGTGCTGGCGGCTGGGCTGGCTGGTGCTGCTGTGGCTGGCTGGCGTTTCGGCCTACATCGTCTGGATCGGCCAGCGCGACCAGGCCGCGCCGGCCGACGTGATCATCGTGCTGGGGGCGGCCGCCTACGACGCGCGGCCCTCGCCGGTATTCGAAGAACGCCTGCGCCACGGTGTTGAGCTGTACCAGCGCGGCCTGGCGCCCAGGATGCTGTTCACCGGCGGCTTCGGCGGGACCGGCGCGCGCTTTGCCGAATCCCAGGTCGGCCGGCGCTACGCGCTCAAGGCTGGCGTGCCGGTCAGGGCGATCCTGATCGAGACCGTCTCGCGCACCACCCGTCAGAACCTGCAGCAGGCCGCCATGCTGATGCAGGCCAACAGCCTGCACCGGGCGATCATCGTCAGCGACCCGCTGCACATGGCCCGGGCCATGCGCCTGGCCCGCAAGGAAGGCATCGATGCGCTGGCCTCGGCCACCCCGACCAGCCGCTTCCGCACCTTCAGCACGCGCTGGCGCTTCTTCCTGCAGGAGCTGTACTTCTTCCACCGCGACCTGTTCCTGGAAGCAGTCTGATCCGCCCTGGCACGCAGCAGGAAGGTCCGGGCGTCGTGCGCCAGCGGCCCCTTGACGCCGTTCACCGGGTGCCCATGAAGATCGACGGAACCGCCCCGCCGCGCCACCGATCCGGTGCTGGACTTCGGCAGCGTCTACGAAAAGCGGCCCGCCGATTCAGGCCGGAGTCGAGCGGCGCCGGATCGGGATGCGCGACAGCGGCACGGCGGCCACGTCGTGGCCGTCTTCGCGAATGGGCGTGCCGGCCTGTGGAGCCCAGGCGTGGGCGTAGAGGACTTCCCAGGTGCTGGGCAGGCGGCCTTCGGCCGTGCGCAGGGGCTCATACGCCTGCGCGGCGTCGGCAAAGCGGCTGCGGCCGGTGAGCGAGGCGCGGCGCATGGACAGCGCGTTGGTGGCACCGATCGCGCGCAGCTCGGCCATCAGTGCCGGCAGGTCGGGATAGGTCAGGGTGAACTGGTCGCGGTCCAGCACCGGATCGCGGAAGCCGGACCGCATCAGGGCATCGCCAAACTGGGCGATCGGCGCGAACGGGCTCACGTGTGGCGCCGGGTCGGCGGCGAAGGCCTGGCGCAGTTCGATCAGCGTCTGCGGGCCGAAGGTCGAGCACAGCAGCAGCCCGTCGGGCTTGAGCACCCGGCGGAAGCCGGCGAACACCGCCGGCAGGTCTTCCAGCCATGGCAGGCACAGGTTGCAGAACAGCACGTCGGCGCTGTGCTCGGCCAGCGGCAGCGCGCGCGCATCGGCGGCCACGCGTGCAAACGGCTTCCACCAGCCGGCCTGCTTGCGAGCCTGGCGCAGCATCGGCAGGGCCAGGTCCAGCGCGATCACCTGCGCCCTGGGCCAGCGCTTGCGCATCTGCGCGGCGGCCGTGGCCGGGCCGCTGCCCACGTCCAGCACCACCTGCGGCACGCGCTGGCCCAGATAGTCCAGCGATTCGAGCAGGCGCTTTTCCACCTCGTGATGGAGCACCGCGGCATCGGCGTAGGTCGTGGCTGAGCGCGAGAACGCGCGGCGGATCTGGCGGCTGTCGAACATCGGCATGGCGCCATTGTCCGCCATCGCGCGCGGCGCGACGAGCCGATGGGCCGGACGCTGGGCCAGGCAGGGCGCAATGATTGCCAGGCACGGCGCCGGCCTCGCCTCGACCCGGTTCCTGGTGGCGAGCTGCTTCAGGCCCCGCTCACCGCCAGCGACTGCGGCGCGCGGGCACGCACCAGGGCCTGGACCAAGCCGTCGACCTGTTCGGGGGAATGCAGCGCCGAGAGGGTCACCCGCAGGCGCGCCTTGCCTTCGGGCACGGTCGGCGGGCGGATCGCCGGCACCCAGTAGCCGGATTCCTCCAGCGCGGCCGACCAGGCCAGCGCCTGCGCATCGGCGCTGCACAGCACCGGCTGGATCGGGGTGTCCGAGGGCAGCAGGTCCAGCCCGGCGACGGTGGCGCGGGTGCGAAAGCGCTCGATCAGGCCGGCGAGCTTGTCGCGGCGCCAGTCGTCGCGGCGCGCCTGGCGCAGGGCCTCGCTGCTGGCCGCGGCCAGGGCCGGCGGCAGCGCGGTGGTCTGGAGGTAGGGACGCGCGGTCTCGGCCAGATGCTGGATCAGGGCGGCATCGCCGATCACCGCCGCGCCGTAGCCGCCCAGCGCCTTGCCCAGGCTGACCAGCTGCAGCGGGACTTCCTCCACGCCCAGCCGGGCCTCGGCCACGCTGCCGCGGCCGTTGGGCCCGCGCACGCCGACGCCATGTGCGTCGTCCACGTACAGCAGCGCCTGCTGGACCCGCGCCACCAGCGCCAGCGCGCGCAGCGGGGCGACATCGCCGTCCATGCCGAACACCCCGTCGGTGGCCAGCATCGCCGCACCGTCGGGCACGTTGCGCAGCTGGCGGATGGCGCCCTCGGCATCGCCGTGCGGATAGCGGCGCAGGCGGCAACCGGCCAGACGCGCGGCGTCGAGCAGGCTGGCGTGGTTGAGCCGGTCCTGCACGCAGGCGTCGCTTTCTTCGCCCAGCAGCGCCTGCTGCACGGCAAGGTTGGCCAGGAACCGGCTGCCGAACAGCAGCGCGGCCGGCGCCTGCAGCCAGTCGGCCAGTTCGTGTTCCAGTGCCGCGTGCGCGGCATGGTGGCCGCTGACCAGGGGCGAGGCGCCGGCGCTGACGCCGTCGCGCGCGGCCGCGTCCTGCAGCGCGGTGGTCACCTGGAACTGCTGGGCCAGGCCCAGGTAGTCGTTGCTGCAGCATTCCACCAGCCAGCGCCCGTCCACTTCCACCCGCACGCCGTCGCGGCGGCTGACGATGCGGCGCACCCGGACCCGGTCCTGGGCCACGCGCAATTTGCGCAGCGACGCGATGCGGTCGTGCAGATCGGGGCGGGCCATGGGACGTCCTGTGCAGTGGCGGGCTGAGCGGGCTAGCGTAATCCACGCGACATCGGTGGTGATGACCGATTGGCCGGCGCTTTGCTGCCGCGTGTCCGCAGCTACACCCGGCGGGCGGGCGCGGGTTAAAGTCGGTGCGTTTCGAACAGGGACGCGCGCGCATGGATGCCAAACGGGTCGAGCGCTGGCTGCGACAGGCCGGCCGGGTGCTGCTGGCGCCGCGCTGCCTGGTCTGCGGCGAAGCCGGCGTTCACGGCCAGGACCTGTGCGCCGCCTGTACCGCCGCCCTGCCCTGGAACCACACCGCCTGCCCGCGCTGCGCCCTGCCGCTGGCCCATGCCGCACTGTGCGGTGCCTGCCTGCAGCGGCCGCCGCCGGTCGCGGCCACCTGTGCGGTGTTCGTCTATGGATTCGCGCTGGACCGGCTGGTGCCGCGCTTCAAGTTCCACCAGGACCTGGCCGCCGGCCGGCTGCTGGCCGAACTGATGGCCCAGGGCCTGGTCCAGGCCGAACGTCCGGCTGCGCTGGTCCCGGTGCCGTTGCATCCGGCGCGCCTGCGCACCCGGGGCTACGACCAGGCGCTGGAACTGGCCCGGCCGGTCGGCCGCGCGCTCGGCCTGCCGGTCCTGTCCGAGGTGCTGCATCGCCGGCGCGATACCGCGCCCCAGTCCGAGCTGGATGCGGCGGCGCGCCGGCGCAACCTGCGTGGCGCCTTCGCCGTCTCCTCGCCCACAGCGCTGCCTGACCATGTCGCGGTGCTGGATGACGTGATGACCACTGGCGCCACCGCCCACGCCGCTGCCCGCGCCCTGGCGCGCGCCGGGGTGAAACGCGTCGACGCCTGGGTCTGCGCAAGGGCGCCTTGATGGGCGGCCGTCCCTGCAGTTGCCTCAACCTGCAGGCGCCGGCATCACCGGCGGCACGTACGCCAGGGTCAGGCCGAGCAGCCACAGCAGGCCGATCACCAGCGGGATGTGGACCAGCAGCTGGATGAAGGTGAAGCCGACGATGTCGCGCGCCTTCAGCCCCAGCACGCCCAGCAGCGGCAGCATCCAGAACGGATTGATCAGGTTCGGCAGGGCCTCGGCGGCGTTGTAGACCTGTACCGCCCAGCCCAGGTGCGCGTGCAGTTCGTTGGCCGCCTGCATCACGTACGGTGCCTCGACCAGCCACTTGCCACCGCCGGAAGGCACGAAGAACCCCAGGATCGCCGAGTACGCCCCCATCACCGCGGGGAAGCTGTCCTGGGTGGCCACCTGCACGAAAAGCTGCGACAGGTGATGGGCCAGGCTGTCGCCATCGGCACCCTTTGCGCCGGTCAGGATCATCGCGATGGCGCCGTACAGCGGAAACTGGATCAGCACCCCGGTCGTGCTGGGCACCGCGCGTGCCACCGCGTTGAGGAAGCTGCGTGGCCGCCAGTGCAGCAGCAGGCCCAGCGCCAGGAACAGGAAGTTGTAGGTGTTGAGGTTGGCGATGGCGGTGATCACCGGCTTGGCGGCGAACTCGCTCGCCAGCCAGCCAAAGGCCAGCAAGGAGAGCAGCACGGTCAGCAGCGGGCTGTATTCCAGCCACTCGCCCGGACGGGTGCGCGGTGGCAGTTCGGGCCTGGCTTCGCTGGCCACGGCTTCTTCGAATGCCTCGACCGTCCGCGCCGAGCTGCCGGTGGGCGCGGTCAGCCAGCAGATCAGCAGCGAGACCAGAATCAGCACCGCGGTGAGCACGATCGACTGCCACAGGAAGATCGTCTCGGTGAACGGCAGCACGCCGGTGATTTCCACCAGGCCCGGCGGCATCGAGGCCGGATTGGCCTGCAGCTGCGCGGCCGAGGAGCTCAGGCCCATCGCCCAGACCGCGCCCAGGCCCAGATAGGCCGCGGCGCCGGCGGCCCGGTAATCCATCTTCAGATCGCTGCGACGGGCCAGCGCGCGCACCAGCAGGCCGCCGAACACCAGCGAAAACCCCCAGCTGAGCAGCGAAGCCAGCATGCTCACCAGGGCGACATACACGATCGCCCCGCGCCCGCTGCGTGGCACCCTGGCCAGCTGATCGATCAGGCGCGCCACGATCGGCGCGGTCGCCACCGCATAGCCGCCGATGACCACGAAGGCCATCTGCATGGTGAAGGGGATCAGGCTCCAGAAGCCGCCGCCGAAGGCCTCGGCCGTGGCCTTGGGGCTGGCTCCGGCCAGCATCGCCGCGACCGCCACGATGACCACGCCCAGCACCGCGAACACATAGGCATCGGGGAACCATCGCTCCGCCCAGGCTGCCGAACGCAGCGCCGCGCGCGCCATCACCCCTTGTCGTCCCAGTCCCGGATCGCTTGCCATCGCCCTGCCCCTTCTTGCGCCAGCCTGCATTCTCGGCCGGACCTGGGTCAGCGTCTGCCCCACCTTGGTCCAAGCCGGTCGCGCCGCCCACCCTGGCGTGATCCGGGATGCGCTAGGCTCGGCCGTGCTGTCCCGCCAGGCCGCTGCTTGTGCTGCCGCACCCCTCCAGCCAATCCAAAGGAGTTCCCATGACGCCTTTCCCGCTCAATGGCCTGGGCCGCGCCTGGTGGCTGCTGGTCCTCTATGGCGTGCTGGCAGTGCTGTTCGGGGTGCTGGCGGTGGCCCGGCCCGTGGCGGCGACCGCAGGTCTGGTCTGGGCCTTCGGCATCCTGGCCATCGCCGAAGGCATTGCCACGCTGGTGGCGCTGTTCACCCGCGATACCGGCCTGTCCAAGGGCTGGACTGTGCTGTACGCGCTGGCCTCGCTGGCGTTTGGGGTGCTGGCGGTGATCGACCCGTTGTCCACCGCCGGGGCGCTGGCGATCCTGCTGGCCGCCTGGATGATGGTGGCCGGCATCTACCGGATCGTGTTCGCCGTGCGCGTGCGCCGGCTGATACGCGGGGAGTGGCTGATCGCGCTGTCCGGCGTGCTGTCGGTGGTGCTGGGCGTGCTGTTCGCCATCGCGCCGCTGGCAGGTGCGATGGTGGCCACGCTGTGGGTGGGCATCGGCGCGTTGATCTACGGCGTGATCCAGATCGTGGCCGGGGTGAAGCTGCGCAAGTTCGGGCGCACCGCGGTCTGAGCTCAGCCCAGCCACAGGTCGGCGGCGATGCCGGCGAACACCGCCGCGCCGACCCAGTTGTTGTGCAGGAACGCGCGCAAGCACGGCCCGCGCTCGCGCTTGCGGCAGAGCACGAACTCGTAGACCACCAAGCACACGCCCACACCCAGCCCCGCCCAGTAATACGTGCCCAGACCGGCCTGGCGTCCGACCAGCAGCAAGGTGGCAAAGGTCAGCGCGTACAGCAGACCCTGGATGACCAGATCCAGGTCGCCGAACAAAATCGCAGTGGACTTGGCGCCGGCGCGGATGTCGTCTTCGCGGTCGACCATCGCATACCAGGTGTCGTAGGCGGTGGCCCACAGGATGTTGGCCGCATACAACAGCCAGGCCAGGGTCGGCACTTGGCCCTGCACCGCAGCGAAGGCCATCGGAATGCCGAAGCCGAACGCCATTCCCAGGTAGACCTGCGGCAGGTAGGTGTAGCGCTTCAGGTAGGGGTAGCTGGCGGCCAGGAACGCGGCGATCACGCTCAGGCCGATGGTCAGCCGGTTCATCGTCATCACCAGGGCCAGGGCGGCGAGCATCAGCAGCACGAACACCCACAGCGCTTCGCGCCCGCTGACCTGCCCGGTTGCCAGCGGCCGCTCCCGGGTGCGCTCGACCTTGGGGTCCAGCCAGCGGTCGGCGTAGTCGTTGATCACGCAGCCGGCCGAACGGGTCAGCCAGACCCCTGCGGTGAACACCAACAGGGTCCACCACGGCGGCACCCCGCCGGCAGCCAGCCACAGCCCCCACCAGGTCGGCCACAGCAGCAGCAACACGCCGATCGGCCTGTCGCCGCGAACCAGCTTCCAGTACAGCGCCAGCCGGCCCGGCGGCCGCACTGCCGGCACATCGAAACGTTCGTAACCCATGCGCAAAGCGTAGCAGGCGCGCGCGGTCGCCGGCTTGCGCCCGGCTGCTCAACCTCGAGCGCTGGCACCGGCAACCAACTCCGCAACGACCAGGCTCGGTTCGGGCACACGATCGGGGCCGGGCAGGGGGCGTGCCGGGCTGCGCGCGCGCAAGCTGCTCAAGCCAGCGGCAGAGCCATTGGCCACCGGCGCGGGCCAGCCGCGTCGCAATGTTTTCTTCAGGGTGTGCCGGCCGGCACCCGCATCGACACGATCTGGCGTTCGCGGCGGCTGATCCCGTACAGCATGCCCGGTTCACTCTCGTCCCAATCGATCGCTTGCCCCTCCACCGCGATGCCCAGGGTGTCCAGGTGGTCGAGCACCGCGCCGCCTTCGCGCGGCAGCGCCAGCACGTACAGTTCCGGCCGGTCGTGTCCGGTGGCGTACAGGCGTCCATCCGGCCCCCAGCCGCCGCCGGAGATGCTCGACGGCGCGATCCGCTCCAGCACCGAAGCCGGAAACGCCCAGCTCTCGGTGCGACGCCAGGCCTCGTCCAGGCGCACCAACAGCGTGTGCCGGTGATCGCGCGGCGCCTCGCCGCCGCGCCCGTCGTAGTTGGCAAACAGCGCCCACCAGGCACCGTCCTTGCGATCGACCCAGGTCAGCGAGCCGGTGCCCAGCCCCAGCGACACGCTACGCAGGTGGTCCAGCGTGTCAGGATCGAAGAACTCCACCGAACTCCAGTGCGGCGTGGCCGGATAGTTGGAACTGGCGCAGACCAGTTCGGCGGCGATCAGCGCGCAGGAGTTGATGTGCGGGAAGCGCTGCGGGTCGCCGCGCCACTGGCCCAGACGCTCGCCGCTGTGCTTGTCGTACTTGACGATTTCGTGATTGGACACCGCGTAGAGGAACTGGGCGCCGACCGCCACGCCCTGCCGTGCCTGCGGCGCCGGATAGCGGCGCAAGGCGGTGGCGCTGCGCGCCGGCGCATCGGCCAGCGCTTGCGCCGGCCCCTGCACGGGCCCAGCAGGGGCGGCCGGGCCGGAGCCAAGAGCGGTTGCCGCGGCCAGTGCGGCGGCCAGTGCCAGTGCTGAAGGCATCGTGGTCTCCTCAGAAATGGCCGGACAGGCCGACCCAGTAGGTGCGGCCATAGTCGGCCGATTCCTGCAGATATTGCTTGCCCGGGCCGGTCACCTCGCGGCGGCCGGTGTCTGACAGGTTCTGGCCCTGCACGAACACAGTCAGACGATCGCTGAGCTGCCAGTCCACGCTGGCGTCGTAGGTGTGGCGGCCCTTCCAGTACTGGTCGGCATTGGGAATGGTGTCGTTGATGGTCTCCAGGAACCCGCCCAGGTAGTTGTGGGAGACGCGGAACTCGACCGGGCCGTACTGGTAGAACAGCGCGGCGTTGGTGATCACGTCCGGCTGCATGTACAGGCCGGTCTCGCGCAGCCCGGCGCTGGTGATGAAGGCAAACTCGGTGTCCAGGAAGGTGGCGTTGAGGTTGAAGCCCAGTCCGTCGAACGGCGCCGGCAGGAAGCTCAGGGTCTGCTGCCAGGCCACCTCCGCGCCGGTGATCTTCGCCGACTGCGCGTTCATTGGCTGCTGCACTTGGACCATTTCCACCCCGCGGCCGATGCCCAGGTCCATTTCCACGTTCGAGGTCAGGGTGAAGATCTCGTTGTCGATGCGTTTGCGGAACAGGCCCAGCGCGACCAGGCCTTCGTCGAGGTAGTACTCCAGCGACAGGTCGAAGCCCTCGCTCTCGCGCGGCTTCAGGGAGGGGTTGCCGCGGGTCAGCACGGCCACGCTGCCGTCGAAGTTGATCGACGAATTGGCGGTGATGTCGGCGAAGTCCGGGCGGCCGATGGTATTGGTCCAGGCCGCGCGCAGCACCAGGTTGTCGGTCGCGTCATAGCGCAGGTGCAGGCCCGGCAGCCAGTTGTGGTAGGAGCCCGAGTCACTGACCGGCAGATAGACGTCATCGGAAGCGCGGGTGGAATCGGTGTCCACCTCGGTGCGCTCGTAGCGCATGCCGGCAATCACGGTGAACGGGCCGCGCTTGATCGTGGCCTGGCCGTAGCCGGCGTAGACGTCCTCGCTGACCGTGAAGTCCGAGCCGATGTTGTCCAGCGCGGCGTTGAAATTGCCGATGTTGGCGTTGAGGAAGTCATTCGCGGCCCGGTAGTCGATCCGCGGCGACAAGAGGTAGCGCCCCTTGATCAGCTTGTCCGGCCCGGCCCGGCTGACGCTGTCCAGGGTCCAGTTGAACCCGCTCCTGGTGCTGTAGGTGATCCGGTCCTGGTCCAGTTCGCGGTCGGTGAAACGCGCCACCCCGCCGAACTTCAACTTGAAAAAGTTCTCCAGGCCGCCGTTGTCGTATTCCAGGTCCAGGCGTGCCTGCTGGCTCTCCTCGATGCTGTCCAACTGGGTATCGCGGTACTGCTGGAACCTGTAGTTGGCCGGGTCGCGCGCGGCGGCCTGGTCATAGGGGGTGAAGATCGGATAGAAGTCCGAGGTGTCGTAGCTGAAACCGAAGTCCCTGGCACGCGTGCCGGTGGGGGTGCGGAATTCGATCGCGGTCGTGGTCTGGTCCAGTTCGGCGCGCGAATAGATCACATCGCCGCTGACCTTCAGCCGCTCGGCGGCCGTCCACTCCACCGCGCTGCGGCCCAGCCAGATGCTGCGCTCGGTGTCGGGCAGGTTCAACTGGATGAACTGCCGGCCGCTGGCGAAATCGCCGCTGGTGGCGGTCTGGTTGGCGACGTTGCCGATCGGCTCCAGCCGGTTTTCGATGCGTTCCTCGTCGTCTTCCATGGTGTTGTAGGCGGCCGAGGTGTCCCACCTGAAGTCCGGGTTTGGACGCCATTCCAGCTTGGCATTGAGGCCGCTGCGGTTCTTGGTGTTGTTGTACCAGAACAGCCGGCGCTGGGTCGGCACCTGGATGCCATTGCCGAGCGCACTGCCCGAATCCACCGGGGCGCCGGCGGCGGTGTATTCGCGCACCGACGGGCTGGCCGATTCGACCTGCGGGATGTCGTAATCGAGCTGTTCGTCCGAGGCACTGACCACGATGCCGAACTGGTCGTCGGCGCCAAACAGCCGGCCGGCGGCGAAATTGACCCGGTACGGCTGCTTGTCGTTGCGCACATCGCCATGCTGTTCGGCAAAGCCCAGCGAGCCGGTCGCATCCAGGAACGGCTGGCCGGTGGAAAACGCGCTGCGGGTGACGATGTTGATGATGCCGCCGATGGCGTTGGCGTCTTGATCGGGGGTGACGGTCTTGATGACTTCGATCCGGTCGGCCATCACCGAGGGCACGATGTCCAGTGGCACGTTGCGACCCTCCTCGGACACCGAGGACACCAGCGCGCCGTCGATCGTGGTCCGGTTGTAGGTGGAGGTGAGGCCGCGGATGATCGGTTCGCGCGGCTCGCCCTGGTCTTCCCATACCGCCACGCCGGGGACCCGCTGCAATGCTGCGGCGGTATTGTGGTCGGGCAGCTTGCCGATGTCGTCCGAGGCCACCACGTCGCTGACTGCGAAGGTCTCGCGCTTGGTCTGGATCGCTTCCCGCTGCGCCTGGCGCTGGCCGGTGACGATCACCGTGTCGAGCTCGGTGGGCGTGCTGGCGGGTTCTTCCTGCATTTGCTGGCCGGCAGTGGACTGCTGGGCCATCGCTTCGGGCAGGGCCAGGCTTCCGGCAGCAAGCAGCATCGCCAGGCTTCGGGCGTGTAGGGGGGAGGGGGCCATTGGAAGCTTTCCGCTGCGTGGGGTACGGCGACCTTAGGTTTCGCCGGTGACGCGTCCATGACCGATTGATCAGCCACGCGGCCGGCCACGACCCGATGGCTCAGCCAGCCCGCTGCGCCCCCTGCGTCATCCACGGCGATGCCGGCGAGGGCCGCCGCCCCAGCCAGGACCAGCGGCCGAGGCGCGCCTGCCGCCAGCCGGCACCAGCGCGAACAGGGGCAGGGGCGTGCAGATGCCCTTGGCGACCAGAGCCGGTACGCGCTGTCGCCACTGCAATCACAGCGCGGGGACTAACACCGGGATGAGCGCAGTCGCAATGTCCACGCTCGACCAGAACTCCGCACAGCACTCTGAGCCGGCCGCGCAGGCCGGGCGATCGGACCGTGGGCGCCGGGCAGGGCCTGGCGCAAGGGCTTCAGGCGAAGACGCGGAAGCGCTCGGCGTCGTCGATGAACGTCTTTTCGCCGAACGGTGCTTGGTTGGAACCGAACGGCATCTGCGCGCGCAGCTTCCAGCTGGCCGGCAGGTTCCATTTGGCGGCGGCGGCGGCATCCGGCAACGGGTTGTAATGCTGCAGGCTGGCGCCGATGCCGACCGTGGCCAGCGCGGTCCACACCGCCAGCTGGGCCATGCCGCTGGCCTGCTCGGACCACACCGGGAAGTGCTCGGCGTACAGGGCGAACTGCTCCTGCAGGCCCTTGACCACGGCCTGGTCTTCGTAGAACAGGATGGTGCCGGCACCGGCGGCGAAGCTGTGCAACTTCTGCTCGGTGGCGACAAAGGCCTCGGCCGGCACGATCGGGCGCAGTGCCTCGGCGGTCAGGCCCCAGAAGGTGTCGCTCTGTTCGCCGAACAGGATCACCGCGCGCGCGCTCTGCGAATTGAACGCCGACGGCGCGTGCTTGATGGCCTCCTGGATCAGGGCGGTCACCTGGTCCTGCGGCAGCGGCAGGGTCTTGCCGAGCGAATACTGGGAGCGACGGGTCTTGAGGGCGGCAATGAAGGCGTTGGTCATGTGGGGTGGGTGTGGTGGGGAAGCGACAAGCCTAGGGACACGGCCGCAGTGCGACCAGATTGCTGCGCGAGACAATCCATTTCCGCAGGGTGGCGGTGACGGCCGCGGGCGAGCGGCGGGTCCGGTGTCCTCCGCGCCGGCGGCAAAAAGGCAGTGGTCGGCAGGCGGCCAACAGCCGGCGCCTGCACGGCCTGCGGGCGGTCATGTTTCGTTCGGTTTGCCTACACCCGTCGTGAACGATCCAGGGACCACCATGCCGCCACTTTCAGTACCCGTGGCATCGCATGAACGCAGTCAATCGGTCGCTGGCGCAGGCCGCATCGGATGTGGAAACCCGCATTTTCCGCCGTGGCGTCAGTGACCAGGAGGTCCACCAGGCCGTCGAGCTGATCCGCGAATACGTCTCCACGCAGGTGCGCAGCAGCGGCAGCGAGAGCGACTGGTGGACCGCCTTTGCCGAGGTCTACGACGACCTGTCTCGCAACTTCACCCCGCAGCAGACCGCAGCCTTCGAGATCGCCACCGACACCATCCTGGTGGGCTTCGGCTGCCCGCGCTGGAGCATGGCCCGCGAAGAGCTGCTCCCCGGACCGAAGCGGCGCCCCGGGCCGCGTTGACTTGCCGTCCCAGCGCCGCCGGTGTCGGCTGCTGATCCAATCCTGCACGGCCGGCTGCGCAACCTGCCCCGGCATGATGGCCGGTGCGGCCCACCTGGGCGCTTGCCGGCCCATGTGGATCAGCGGCGCTGCCAGCAGACCCAGACGCGGCCATAACACGGCGCCCATCGCCACCCGTTTAGACTGCCTCGCCACTTCATTCTCCCACCTGCCGCAGGCCCGCCATGACGACTCTGTACGACATCCCGCTGAAGACCATCCAGGACCAGCCCACCACCCTGGCCGACTACCGCGGCAAGGTCCTGCTGGTGGTCAATGTGGCCTCCAAGTGCGGCCTGACCCCCCAGTACGAAGGGCTGGAGGCGCTGTACCGGGCCAAGCACGATGCGGGCCTGGAAGTGCTGGGTTTTCCGGCCAACAACTTCATGGAGCAGGAGCCGGGCAGCAACGCCGAGATCGCCAGCTTCTGCAGCGCCAATTTCGACGTGACCTTCCCGCTGTTTTCGAAGATCTCGGTGGCCGGCAATGCCGTGCATCCGCTATACCAGGCCCTGGTCGACGCCCAGCCGGTGGCCACCGGCGAAGGCCCGCTGCGCGAAAAGCTCAAGTCCATGGACATCAAGGTCAACCCGGCGCCGGGGGTGACCTGGAACTTCGAGAAGTTCCTGATTGGCCGCGATGGTCGGGTGCTGGCGCGCTTCGCCCCGGACGTGGGGCCGGACGATCCGCGTCTGCTCCAGGCGGTGGACGCGGCGCTGGCCGCGGGCTGATTCGGTCGTTCCTTGGAATGAACAAGGCCGCCTTTCCAGGCGGCCTTGTTGCCTGCAGCATCCGCGGCCGGGGCCGGTTTCAGCCGCCGCCCGGGAACACGCTGGGAATGGCGTCCATCGGCACGGTCGGGTTGTCGTCTTCCTCGCGCAGATAGGGCGGCAGGTCGTCGTCGGACTTGCCCTTGCGCCGGTTGCGCTCGCCTTCGTCACTGATCTGGTAGTTGCGGCGCTGCAGCCAGCCGTCGCGGAACAGCGCGTACTCGTCCAGCGCACCTTCGCGCAGCGAATCGAGCGACATCAGCTGGGTGCGCACATCGACCAGTCGCAGGCCCTGCAGGAAGATGCGCGCC
Source organism: Pseudoxanthomonas spadix BD-a59 (assembly GCF_000233915.3). NCBI lineage: Bacteria > Pseudomonadati > Pseudomonadota > Gammaproteobacteria > Lysobacterales > Lysobacteraceae > Pseudoxanthomonas > Pseudoxanthomonas spadix. Next base: position 33,892 of record NC_016147.2, read on the forward strand.
TTGTCGTCCTCGATACGCTGTACCGGCGACAGCGGTGCGTCGCCCACCAGGCCGAAGGTATCGCGCACGGTGCGCGGCCCGAACAGCGGCAGCTCCAGATAGCGCGAGCGCTTCCAGCCCCACACGCCCAGGGTCTGGCCAAAGTCCTCCCGGGTGTTGGGAACCTGGTCGTGGCTGGCCACGTCGAACACGCCGGCCACGCCGACGGTGGTGTTGATCAGGAAGCGGCCCAGGGCATCCCAGGCTTCGCCCGGCTTGGCCTGCAGCAGGCTGTTGACCACCGTCAGCGGCTGGCCGAGGTTGCCGAAGAAGTTGTGCACGCCATTGCGCACCGGGCGCGGCACCACGTTGACATAGGTGGTGGCAAGCGGTTTGGCGACATAGCGATCGATGCCGTTGTTGAACCTGTGGACCTTGCGGTTCCACTTTTCCCACGGGTCGTAGCTGGGCGGCGCGCCGGCGGCCGGCGGTGGCAGGGTGGGATCGGCGACCGGGTCGTACGGCGAAGTGCCGTAGATGGTGCTGAAGTCGTTCTCCGCGCTGGTCGGCGGTGGCCCTTCGCTGGCCGCGAGGGGGGCGGCCTGCGGCTCGGCCGCAGGCGCCTGCACCTGGACCGGTGCAGCCACGGAGGACGCCGGCGGAGCGGAGGCGGCCGGCTTGTTGGAGGCACAGGAGGCGACCAGCGCGCTCAGCAGCAAGGGAAGGAGGTGCAGCGGTTTCATTTTCCAGATCCCTCTATGGGAAGCCCGCACGCGATGTGGCGTGCACACGGTGCCGGTCAGGCCGGCTATGACGCCGGCACATAGTCCAGCGTGGGGGTCAGACGGTAGGCGGCGCACAGTTCGGCCAGACCGGCAGGGGCGCCCTCGATCGCCACGGCGCCCATGCCGGCCGCACGCAGCCGCGCGGCAGTGGCCACCAGCAGGGCCAGGCCGGCACTGTCCACGCGCGGCACATCGGTCAGGACAAGCCGCTGCGCGCCATCCAGGGCGCGCAGCGTGGCCGGCCACAAGTGCTGCGCCGCGGCCCGGTCCAGCTCACCGGCGAACACCAGGGCAGGGCCGTTGCGTTGGACCGAAGCCGGGCGCATGGCGGCACTCAACGCTGGTTGCCGGCGGCATCGGCGCTGGCGGCCTGCAGGCGGCCGGCGCGCAGGTCGGCGGCCACCTGCCGGATCGATTTCTGCCGCAACGGCGCGTCGAACTGGTTCTTGAAGGTCTGTACGTAGGAGACGCCCTCGATCATCACATCGAAGGCCTTCCACTGGCCGTTGACGTTGCGCAGCAGGTACTCCACCGGCACCGGGTCGCCGCTCTCGCGCAGCATCTCGGTGGACACGCGCACGCCACGGTTGCCGGGCAACGGGCTCTCGGACTTGATGCGCACGCGCAGGCGCTGGTTGAAGTCCAGCAGCGATTGACCATAGCGGGCGGTCAGGTTGTCGGCCAGCGCACTGGCGAAGTCGGCGATCTCGGCCTCCGAGGCGCCGCGGCCGTGCAGGCCCAGCACCAGGCGCGCGGCATAGTTGCCGTCAAAGCTGGTGTTGAACTCGTCCTTGATGAAGGCTTTCAGCGCAGCCGGGTTGGATTTGAACTCGGCCCGGCGCTGTTCCAGGGTGGACAGCACGCGGGTGCTGCTGCGCAGCACCAGGGCACTGGCCGAGCCCTGCGCGGGTGCGGCAGCAGTGCTGGCCTGGGCCTGGGCCAGGCCCACGGCAGGTGTCGAGGCGGCCAGGGCAGCGGCCAGGACCAGAGTGAACATGGAACGCTTCATGGAGTCTCTCCGTTGGGGGCGGCCGGCGCCGGCGCGTCGGGCGCGTCCGGGGCGGCTGCCGAATCGTCACCGGCGGGTTTGCCGCCGCCGCTGAACATGTACTTGCCCACCAGCTGCAGCAGGTCTACCGCCGGTTGGGTGAAGGCGATCTCCTCGCCGGGCTTGAGGGTCTCGGGGTCGCCACCAGGCGACAGGCCGATGTAGTTCTCGCCCAGCAGGCCACTGGTGAAGATGCCGGCGGAGGTGTCGGCCGGCAGATCCTGGTACTTGCCATCGATACGCAGGGTGACGACCGAGTCGAACCGCTGGGGGTCCAGGCTGATGTCGCTGACCTGGCCGATCACCACCCCGCCGATCTTGACCGGCGCCTGTACCCGCAGCTGGCCCAGGTTGGTGAAGCGCGCCTTGAGTTCGTAATGGTCGCCGCCGCCGAAGCCGAAGGAACGGTTGGTCGAGGCCAGCGCCAGCACCAGCAGCGAGGCCAGGGCCAGCAGCAGGAAGGCGCCGACGGCAAATTCGAGTCGTGGTCCGCGTGCGGCCATGGTTATTCCACCTGTGTACTGAAAAAGGCCACGACCTGGATCGAAGCCGGCTTTTGGTTGCATCCCCGCACAGCAAGGTGCGGGCCCCTGCCCGGGATCGGCATGAACACCTGCGGGTTCCGAGCGACGGGCATCATTGAAACAGCAGCGCGGAAAGGACGAAGTTCAGCATCAGTACCAGCAGCGAGCCATTGACCACCGCCCGGGTGGTGGCCACCGAGGTGCCTTCGATCGTGGGCTCGGCATTGAAGCCGACATACGAGGCGACCAGGGCGGCCACCGCGCCGAACACGGCCGATTTCAGCAGGGCCACGCCGAAGTCCTCCCACAGGTCCACGCTGTCCTGCAGCGAGGACCAGAAGGTGCCGTTGTCCAGGCCCAGCACCTTGACCGCCTCGAACCAGCTGGCGCTGATGGCCAGTGAGCAGAACAGGCCGGTCAGCAGCGGCACGGTCACCACCGCGGCCCAGAAGCGCGGCGCCACTGCCTTGGCAATCGGATCGATGGCCATCAGTTCCAGCGCCTTGATCTGATCGGTGGCCCGCATCAGGCCCAGCTCGGCGGCGATGGAGCTGCCGGCACGACCGATGAACAGCAGCCCGGTCAGGACCGGACCCAGTTCGCGGTACAGCGACAGGCCCAGCAGCGTGGACAGCGCGTCGGAGGCGCCGAAGGTCACCAGCGTGCGGTAGCTCTGCAGGGTCAGCACCAGGCCCACGAACGCCCCGCCCACGGCGATGATCGGCATCGAACGTGCACCGATCTTGTAGATCTCGCGGACCAGCTCGGCGCCGAAGTCGCGGTTGGGCACCGACGCGCGCAGCACCGCGAGCGAAAACAGCCCGGCGGCGCCCAGCGAACGGATCGACGCGGCAAAGGCCATGGACATGCCCTATGCCGCCCGCGCCGAAGCGGCGCTGTCGAAGGGGATCGGACCATCGGGCGTGCCGCGCAGGAACTGGCGCAACAGCGGGTCCTCGCTGGCCTCCAGCTGTGCCGGGGTGCCGGAGAAGACCAGCCCGCCATTGGCGATCACCAGCGCCTGGTCGCAGACCGGCAGGGTTTCATGCACGTGGTGGCTGACGATGATGCTGGTCAGCCCCAGCGAGTCGTTGAGCCGGCGGATCAAGGACATGATCACGCCCGAGGCAATCGGGTCCAGCCCGGTCAGCGGCTCGTCGTAGAGCATCAGCGGCGGGTCCAGGGCCAGCGCCCGGGCCAGGGCCACGCGCCGGGCCATGCCGCCGGACAGCTCGCGCGGATACAGGTCTTCGGCTGTGCGCAGGCCGACCGCATTGAGCTTCAGGTCGACCAGCTGGTCGATCAGGGCGTCGGGCAGGCGGGTGTGGGCGCGCAGCGGCAGGGCGATGTTTTCGGCCACGGTCAGGTCGGTCAGCAGGCCGTTGCCCTGCAGCAGCACGCCGATGTTCTTGCGCAGCTCGCGCAGCGGCCGGGTGGCGCGCGGGACCGGCTGGCCGAACAGTTCCACCGTCCCGGCCGCCGGGACCAGCTCGCCGGTCAGCGCCGCCAGCAGGGTGGACTTGCCGCTGCCCGACGGACCCAGCACGGCGGTGACGCTGCCGTGCGGCGCGGTCAGCGTCACATCGCGCAGAATGACGCGGCCACCACGCTCCAGGCGCAGGTCGGCAAGGCGAATGGTCGGTGTCGTGGAGGTCATCGGCAGCTGTGGGTGGCCTGGTCGGTCGGGATCGGCGCGCGTGCCGTAGGCAAAACGACGTGACAGCTTCGTCGTGCCGCCCTGAATAAAACCGCACTGGTCAGTACGCTTATTGTGCCAGATCGGACCGGCCCGCCGTGATGGCCCGGAGGTCATGGTTCTCAGGACGCGCTGTTGCGCAGGTCTCGCCGCCTGCGACGCGCATGTCGCATCATGCGCCGATGCAGGACGCGCGCCCGGATTTCCGCCTTTATCCCGCCAATTCGCTCGAGGTGCTGGCCGGCCTGCTGGCGGCCGAACTGCGCCAGCCGGTGCCGGGCCAATCGCTCCTGGCGCCGGAGGTGGTGCTGATCCCGCAGGTGGCGATGCGCCGCTGGCTGCAGGCCACCCTGGCCGCCGCCCATGGGGTGGCCGCCAACCTGTTGTTCCTGACCCCCGGCGAATTCGTCGCCCGCGCGCTGCAAGCCAATCTGGGCCCTGCCCATGACGAACTGGACGCGGCCAGCCTGCACTGGCGCCTGTATGCGGCGCTGACCGACCCGGCCGTGCTGGCCCAGCCGGCGCTGGCCGCGCTGCGCGCGTACCTGTCCGGCGACGATGCGCTCAAACCCTGGGCGCTGGCCGGGGAACTGGCCGGGGTGTTCGAGAAATACCAGGCCTGGCGCCGCGACTGGCTGCTGCGCTGGGAGGCCGGCGCCGATCCGCACGATCCGCAGGCGCTGCTGTGGCGGCAGGTGGCCGGCGGCCAGGGCCACCGCGCGCGGCGCGTCCAGGCGTACCTGGAGCGCTTCGGTGGCGACACGGCCGCCTTGCCGGTGGGCCTGCCCAGGCGGGTGTTCGCCTTCGCCACGCTCAACATCTCGCCGGACGTGCTGCGGGTGCTGGCGACCCAGGCGCGGGTGGGCACCCTGCACTTCTACCTGCCCACCCCGGCACAGGGCTACTGGGGCGACCTGCAGGCGCTGGCGCCGCGCCGGCGCGCGCGCGGCGATGACCGCGCAGAGCCGGACCTGTTCGACGGCCACACCGGCGAAAACCCGCTGCTGCAGGCCTGGGGCGCGGCCGGGCGCGACTTCATGGCGATGCTCGGTGGCTACGAAGTGGTCCATCCGCGCGCCGAGATCGAGGTCTACGCCGACCCGATCGCCTCCGGCCAGCGCCCGCTGGCCCAGGGCGGCCTGGGTGACAGCCTGCTGCGGCGGATGCAGAGCGACCTGTTCCGGCGCGTGCGACCGGCCGTGCCGGCGCCGCTGCCGGCGCTGGACCGCACCGATCCCAGCCTGCAGGTCCACGCCAGCCACACCCGCCTGCGCGAGCTGCAGGTGCTGCACGACCAGCTGCGCGGCCTGCTCGAGGACCCGCGCTTCGATCCGCCGCTGCAGCCGCGCCAGATCGCGGTGCTGGCGCCGGACATCGACCCCTACGTGCCGTATCTGGAAGCGGTGTTCGGCGGATCAAAACCGGGGTCAGAGTCGAGTTTCGGGCAGAAACTCGACTCTGACCCCGGTTTTGACCCCGGTTTTGCACGCATTGGCTACGCCCTGGCCGACACCAGTCCGCTGGCCGGCGAGCCGCTGGCCGAGGTGTTCGTGCGCCTGCTTGGCCTGCCGGTCTCGCGCTTCGGCCTGAACGAAACCCTGGACCTGCTGGCCAGCCCGCCGCTGGCCGAAGCCGCCGGACTGGATGCGGCCGCCTTCGAGCGCCTGCATGGCTGGCTGCAGGCCGCCGGCGCGCGCTGGGGCCTGGATGCCGAGCATCGCGCCCGGCACGCCGCGCCGCGCGATGACGCCTACACCTGGCAGTTCGCGCTGGATCGGTTGCTGCTGGGCCATGCCAGCGGCAGCGAGCAGGACATCGCCGGGCTCGCCCCGTGGCCGGCGCTGGAAGGCAGCGCGCTGTCGGCGCTGGATGCGCTGATCCGGCTGCTGCGGGTGCTGTCGCGGGCGCAGCAGGCACTGGCCGAGGCGATGCCGCCGCAGGCCTGGCGCGAACGCCTGCTCGGCCTGCTCGATGCGCTGCTGCCGCAACCGCCCTCGGCGCCGGGCACGCAGCGCGCATTGGACCGCCTGCGCAAGCTGATCGACGCCTTCGCCAGTGCCGCCCAGCGCGCCGGCTTCGATGCGCCGCTGCCGGCCGAGGTGGTGCGTGCGCATTTTGCCGGCGTGCTGGCCGAGGCCGACACCCGCGCGCCGCTGCTCACCGGCGGGGTCAGCATTGGCCGCATGGTGCCGATGCGGTTGTTGCCGTTCCGGGTGATCTGCCTGCTGGGGATGAACGATGGCGACTTCCCGCGCCGCGATCCGGCCGCTGGGCTCAACCGGCTCACCGCCCAGCTGGGCACCGACCAGCGCCGTTACGGCGACCGCTCCACGCGCGAGGACGACCGCTTCCTGTTCCTGCAGCTGTTCGCCTCGGCGCAGGATGTGTTCTACGTCAGCTACCTGGGCGCCGACCCGCGCGATGGCAGCGTGCGCGAGCCGTCGGTGCTGGTCAGCGAGCTGATCGCCGCGGCGGCGGACTATCACGCCGATCCGGGACAGGCCGCCGCGGCGATGACCGTGCGCCATGCGCTGCAGCCGTTCGCGCCGGCCGCGTTCGGCGCCGATGGCGACCCGCGCCAGTTCAGCTACCGCGGCCAGTGGCAGCCGGGCGCCGGGCGCCTGGGCGGCAGGCGGACAAGGCTGGGGCCGTGGTGCGATGCGGCGCTGCCCGCAGGCGATGCGCTGGAGACGCGGGTCTCGATCGACGCGCTCAAGCGCTTGCTGATCGCACCGGCCGAACAGTTCCTGAGCCAGCGCCTGGGCCTGCGCCTGGCCGAGCAGATCGAAACCGGCGAAGACCTCGAGCCGCTGCTGATGCCCGGCGCCGGGCTGGAGAAACATGCGCTGCAGCAGGCCGTCTTTGCGGCCCTGCTGGAGGACCGGCAAGCCGGCCTGGCCGCGCGCCTGCGCGCCCGCGCGCTGCTGCCCTCCGGCGCCCTGGGCCGACGTGCGCTGGAAGGCCTGCTGGAACAGACCCAACCCTACGCGCAGGCATTCAGGCACTGGCGTGGCACCGCCCAGCCCGAGGCGCGCCTGCTGGAAGTGGACCTGGATGGCCTGGTCCTGCATGGCCGACTCGGCGAGCTGTATTCGCATGGCCTGGCGCGCATGCGCCTGGGCCCGGTGAGCGGCGTCAGCGCGATCCGCGACGGCCTGGACTGGCTGCTGGCCAGCGCCGCCGGGTTGCCGCAGCCGCTGGTGCAGTTCGACGATCGTGGCGATGCAGGCGCAGGTCCGTTCCTGCGCGAGCCGCTCGATGCCGCGCAGGCGCGCCTGGTGCTGCGCATGCTGCTGCAGTTGCGCGCCGATGGCCTGCAGTCGCCGCTGCCGTTCGCCCCCTACAGCGGCTGGGAGTACTTCAACGCCCAGACCGCCGAACAGGCCCTCAGACGTGCTGCCGGCAAATGGCGCGGCGGCGAGCGCCAGTGGGCCGAGGGCAGTGCCAACAGCTACCAGCTCGCCCTGCGCGGCCGCGATCCGTTTGCCGATCCCCGCACCCTGCAGCAGTTCGCCCACCTCAGCTTCACCATCTACCAGGCGGTGACGCGCGGGGTGATCCATGAAGGATTCGACGATGGCCGCAGCTTTGTCGCCGAAGCCGATGAAGCACAGGAGGACGCATGAGCAGCGCATACGGCTTCGAAGCATCGCCCCGCCCATCGACTCGGGCGCACGCGCCAGGTTGCGTTGAATGTGCAGGCCCGGCCGCCGCCGGCATCGACAACTGGCATTCCCGCGAAGGCAGGGAGCCGGTGGGCTTGCGCATTGCACGTCAACGTCCATGGATCCCCGCCTGCGCGGGGATGGCGGTAGAACCGTGGTGGACGGTCTTTGCGCATCGCGCCCGTGAGGAAACAACGCGCCGCCTTGTTGCGGCCACTGCCTGTGCGTTGGCTGCTGTGCCTGCTTGTGTTGCCTGGCCCAGGTGCAAGGCGCCCGCATGACCACCGTCGATCCCTACCTCACCCTCCCGCTCACCGGCACCGCCCTGATCGAGGCTTCCGCCGGCACCGGCAAGACCTTCACCCTGGCCACCCTGGTCACCCGCCTGGTCGTGGAAAAAAACCTGCGCATCGGCCAGATCCTGGCGGTCACCTTCACCGAGGCGGCCACCCAGGAACTGCGCAAGCGCATCCGCGAACGCCTGGCCCTGGCCGCGCGCGTGATCGGCACCGAGGCCACCGCCGAGGAGCCGCCGGAACTGGCCCTGAGCCGGGCGATCATCGCCGCGCACCTGGCCCGCACCGACGAAAGCGCGCCGGCGGTGCAGCGGCGCCTGCAGCAGGCCGTCGACGAGATCGACCTGGCGGCAATCTTCACCATCCACGGCTTCTGTGCGCGGGTGCTGCGCGAGCATGCCCTGGAGAGCGGCCAGACCTTCGCCCCACCCGAACTGCTGGCCAGCGCGCGCAAGCTGCACGCCGAATTGGCCGCCGACCTGTGGCGCGTGCACGCCGCCGACATCGGCAGCGCCGATGCGCTGCTCGGCCTGTGGAAGGAAGGCCCCGATGCACTGGCGCGCGACCTGGGCACGCTGATCGCCCAGCCCGTGCTGCATCCGCTGCCCACGCCGGGCGACGCCGAAGGGGATCCCGAAGCCGAGCTGCACGCGGCCGCACGCGCACTGGCCGAGGGCTTCACCGCCCATGGCGAGCCGTTCCTGGCCGATCTGCTGGCCGCGGTGGACAACAAGATCCTGCACGGCGGCAGCTACAAGGCCGCCTGGATCACCACCCTGTGGCGCGAACTGGACCAGTGGTGCAGCAGCGGACAATGGTCGAGCCCGCTGAGCGACCGCCTGGCCCAGCTCACCCCGGATGCGCTGCAAGCCAGGACCAACAAGGCCCATGCAGGCCGCACCCCGGACTCGCCGCTGTGCGCGCTGATTCGGACGTACCTGCAGGCGGTGGACGGTTTCAAGGCCGCCAGCGAACGCGCACAGGTGCGCCTGCTGCATCAGGTGCGTGACGATGCGCGCCTGCGTCTGGCCCAGCTCAAGCGCCAGCGCCGCGTGCAGACCTACGATGACTTGATCGATGGCGTGGCCGACGCCCTGGCCGGGCCACATGCCGATGCGCTGGTGCAGCGCCTGCGCGCGCAGTATGCATTCGCGCTGGTCGATGAATTCCAGGACACCGATCCGCGCCAGTGGCGCATCTTCCACACCGTGTTCGGCGATTGTCCCGCCACGGCCGCACTGGGCCTGGCCCCGGCGCTGTTTCTGATCGGCGATCCCAAGCAGGCCATCTATGGCTTCCGCGGCGGCGATGTGCAGACCTATCTGGCGGCCTGCGCGGTGGCCGAACCGGCGCCGCCGCTGGACCGCAATTTCCGCTCGCGGCCCAGCGTGCTGGCCGCGATCCAGGCGCTGTATGCGCAAGCCGGCGAGCAGGCCTTCATCGAAGCCGGCATCAGGTTCCGCCCGGTCGCGCCCGGCGGCCAGCGCGTGGATGCCGATTACCTGCGCGGTGGCGCGCCGGCCCCGGCGCTGACCCTGTGGCAGGCGCCGCCCTCGGAAGCACGTGATGCCAAGGGCCAGCCCAAGACGTACAGCGCCTCGCGCTCGCGCGAAGTGGCCAGCGCCGCCTGCGTGGCCGCGATCCACGCGGTGCTGAGCGATGCGCGTGCCGGCAAGGCGCTGATCAACGGCCAACCCGTCCAGCCAGGCGACATCGCGGTGCTGGTACGCAAGCATGGCGAGGCCACCCGGATCCAGCAGGCGCTGGCTGCAGTCGGCATCCCCGCGGTGGCCGCCGGCAAGCAGAGCCTGTTCGCCACGGCCGAGGCGCATGAACTGCTGACCCTGCTGCTGGCCCTGCTGCACAGCGCCGACGACGGCCGCCTGCGCGCGGCGCTGGCCACCGTGCTGCTGGGCGTGGATGCCGCCGGCATCGCTGCGCTGGAAGCCGATGGCGCTGCCCATCGCGCCTGGCAGCTGCAGGCGCTGGACTGGCGCGAGCGGGTGCAGCGCGGCGGCCCGCTGGCCCTGATCGGCGCGCTGTGCGCGGCCCAGGCCGAACGCCTGCTCGGCCTGCTCGATGGCGAGCGCCGGCTGACCAACTACCTGCAGCTGGGCGAACTGCTGCAGCACACGCAGGCGCGCGCGCTGGGCCTGCATGGCCTGGTCGACTGGCTGGGCCGGCAGATCGCGCAGGCCGACAGCGATGACGAAACCCAGCTGCTGCGCCTGGAATCGGACGCCCGCCGCGTGCAGATCGTCACCCTGCACAAGTCCAAGGGCCTGGAGTACCCGCTGGTGTATCTGCCATTCGTGGGCATCGGCGGCAGGTCGCCCGACCCGGGCCGGGGCTGCGTGGTGCAGGACCCGGATTGCCAGCGCGTGCTGCACTGGAAGCTGCAGGTGGAGACCTCCGGCTGGGAAACCGCGCGCCAGGCGTGGATCCGGGCACAACGCGCCGAAGACGCGCGCCTGCTCTACGTCGGCCTGACCCGCGCCGAGCACGCGCTGTGGATCGCCACCGGCGACTTCTACAAGGCCAGGCAGACCGCACTGGCGCCGATGCTGGACACGCTGGAGGCGCTGTGCGCGCAACCGGGCATCGTGGTCGAAGGTGGCGCACTGCCGAGCCAACCGGACTGGCTGCCGCCGGCGGCCGAAGCCGCACCGCCACAGGCACGCCAGGTGACCCGCACGCTCAGCCAGGACTGGTGGGTCTACAGCTTCACCCAGCTGGCCAACGCCGACAGCGGTGGCCAAGCGGTAGCCAGCGCCAGCACGCTGGCCGCCGCCGGTGGCAACGACGAGCCGGCCAGCGACGCCGATGCCGATGCATTGCAGCCGGCCGAAGCGTTCGACCCGCGCTTTGCCGGCAATCGCTTCGGGGTGGTGATGCACCAGGCACTGGAGAACGCCGACTTTGCCCGCTGGCAGCACTGGCAGTCAGGCGATGCTGCGCCGGCACTGGAGCTGCCCGTGCTCGAAAGCGCGCTGCGCGCCGGCGGCTACCCGGCCGAGGAGATCGCCGACGGCGTCGAGGTCCTCACCGCCCTGATCGGCCAGACCCTCACCGTCGCCCTGCCCGAAGGCGTGCGCCTGTGCGCGCTGCCGGCCGAGGAGCGTCGTGCGGAAATCGAGTTCCAGTTCGCCCTGCAGCCGACCGCGGTCCAGGCGCTGCTGGCCCTGCTGCACGCGCACGGCCTGGTGTGCGAACGCCACAGCTTTGGTCTGCGCCGCCAGCTGGAAGGGTTGATGACCGGCCTGATCGATCTGACCTATTGCCACGATGGCCGCTGGTACGTGCTGGACTACAAGTCCAATCGCCTGCCCGGTTACGACCACGCCGCGCTGCAGCAGGCGATGGCGCACAGCGAATACGACCTGCAGGCGCTGATCTACACCCTGGCCCTGCATCGCTGGCTGGGTTTTCGCCTGCCCGGCTACGACTACGCGCGTGACTTCGGCGGTATCTGCTATCTGTTCTGCCGCGGCCTGGATGCCCGCCGCGCCGATTCGCCCGGCGTGCACGCGCAGCGCTTCGCGCCCGAGCTGATCCACGCCCTGGACGCGCTGTTTGCCGGCCACCCGGCCGAGGCTGCGGCATGAGCCTGATGACAACGCCATGCGCTTTCGCCCCCTCTCACCCCGCAAACGGGGGAGAGGGGGCACAGGCAAGTGCGAGGATGTGCCGTCCATGAGCACCCCCAACCTCCTCGCCTTCCTCCTACGCGCAGGCGCCCTGCGCACGCTGGATCACGCCTTCGCCCAGAGCCTGCGCCGGCTCGATCCGGACACGCCCGAGGAAGTGCTTGTCGCCGCTGCCCTGGCCTCGCTGGCCGTGGCCCAGGGGCATGCCGGTTTCGATCCCGCGCGCCCGCAGCTGCTGGTCGATGCAGCGCTCGACTGGCCCGATCCCGCGTCCTGGCAGGCGGCGATCATCGCCTCGCGCTGGGTTGCCCAACCCATGGCCGCGGAGGAAGCCGCCACCGCCGACCGGCCGCTGGTGTTCGAACATGGCCTGCTCTACCTGCGCCGCTACCGCGAATACGAGCGGCGCCTGGCCCTGCAGCTGCAGCGCATCGCGGACCAGCCGCTGCACACCGCCGGCAGCGTGGAGGTGGCCGATGTGTTCGCCCTGCTGTTTCCGCCCCCGCAAGGCACTGGCCTGGCTGCGCAGGCGGGCAGCGGCCAGGACCGCCAGGCGCGCGCGGCCGCGCTGGCCCTGCGACGGGCCCTGCTGCTGGTCACCGGCGGCCCCGGCACCGGCAAGACCACCACCATCACCCGGCTGCTGGTGCTGCGCATCGCCCACGCGCAGCGCGCCAACACGGCCTTGCCCCGCATCGCCCTGGCCGCGCCCACCGGCCGCGCCGCCGAGCGCATGGCCGAAAGCCTGCGCCAGGCCGCTGCGCAGATCATCGCCAGTGGTGTCGATGCCGCGCTGTGCGCTGGCCTGCCGGGCAGCGCCAGCACCGTGCATCGCCTGCTCGGCACGATTCCCGACCAGCCCACCTTCCGCCACAACGCCGACAACCCGCTGCCGTTCGAGGTGATTGTGGTCGACGAGGCCTCGATGGTCGACCTGCCGCTGATGTGCAAGCTGGTCGAAGCGGTCGCCGATGGCGCCCAGCTGATCCTGCTGGGCGACCCGGACCAGCTGCCTTCGGTGGAAGCCGGCGACGTGCTGGCCGCGATCCTGGCCGCTGCCGGTCCCGGTGATGCGCTGGAAGCCGACGACGCCCGCGCACTGCAACCGCTGCTGGGTGATGCGCTGCCGGTGGTCGCCCAGGCCGGCGGCCTGCACGGCAACCGGGTGCAGCTGCTGCGCGGCTATCGCCAGCAGGCGGACTTCGACCTGTCGCCGCTGGCCCTGGCCGCGCGCGATGGCGATGCCGAACGTGCGCTGTCGCTGCTGCGCGGTGGCCAGCTGCGTGGCGTGAGCTTCCACGAGGACGTGCTGGACCCGCTGCAGGCACAAGGCGAGCTGTTCCTGGCGCACTGGCGCGCGCTGGCCGCGGCGTCCGATCCGGCCAGCGCCTTGCAGCTGGCCCAGCGCCTGCGCCTGCTCACCGCCGTGCGCCAAGGCCCACAGGGCGCGCGCGGCCTGAACACGCGCATCGAGCAGCTGCTGTCCGGGCGCCGCACCGGCGGCGCGCCGGCCTACTTCCACGGCCGCCTGCTGCTGGTCACTGAAAACAGCTATCGCCATGGCCTGTTCAACGGCGACATCGGGATCTGTCTGGGCGATGGCAGCGGCGCGCTGATGGCCTGGTTTGCCGGCGGCGAAGACGGCAGCGTGCGCCCGTTCCATCCCGCCGCCCTGCCTGCGCACGAGAGCGCCTTCGCCATGACCGTGCACAAGGCCCAGGGCAGCGAGTTCGACCAGGTCTGGCTGCAACTGCCGCGCCTGGAGAGCCGGGTGCTGTCCCGCGAGCTGGTCTACACCGCCCTGACCCGCGCCCGCAGCCGTCTGCACGTGGCCGGCAGCGCCGAGGTACTGCGCGCGGCCCTGGCCCGGCACGCCGAGCGCATGTCGGGGCTGGCCTGGCGCCTGGAGCGGGGGCAGAGCAGGGCGCGGCCGACGGACGGGCCCGCCCAGGGTCGCCTGTTCTAGCAGCCTGTCGGGCTTTGGTGGTCGAGGCGAGAATTCGGCTGTGCGAGGTCAGATTTTCGACGGTTCGCCGGCCCATCGTGGTGCTATGGGCCAAGAAGCGGCGGAAAGATGGACCGCACAGGCGGATTCGCAGCCCGGCCGACCAAAGTCCGACAGACTGCTAGGAGCCTGCGGTCGGGCGTACGGGGCCGGCCCGGCGCCGGCGAAGACCCGCGCTGACGCACGCGGCTGCTTGATTCAGGCGGGGGCGGGCGCGACCGGCTCTCGCCCTGGCCGAGTGACGGGATTGTCAGCGCCTGGTCAGGAGGGCGATGGGGGGCGACGACCAGAATCGGCGCCATCGCCCGAAAGCGCCTTCCGCAGCGACCGTGGCACCGCGCCCGGTCATGCCGCTCGCCACGGGGATGCCGGCTGCCGGATGCGTGCACGCCGGGCCAAGCTCGCCCCCCTGGCCGCAGGTGCCGCGGGACGGCTTTATTACCCCCGCCGCAGATGCGGTTTGCGCCTGCGCACCTGAATGGATCGACGCTGCATGAGCCAGCTCCCGACGCCGTACCATGACGCCATGAAACTGCTGATCATCGAAGACGAAGCCAAGACGGCCGGCTACCTGACCCGCGGCCTGGGCGAGGAAGGCTACAGCGTGGACCATGCGGCCAACGGCGTGGACGGCCTGCACCTGGCCCTGACCGGGGACTACGATGCGGTCGTGCTGGACATCATGCTGCCGGGCATGGACGGCCTGCAGGTGCTGCAGGCGCTGCGCGCCCAGCGCGACACCCCGGTGATCATGCTCACCGCGCGCGACCAGGTCGACGATCGCCTGCGCGGCCTGGGTGCAGGCGCCGATGATTACCTGGTCAAGCCGTTTTCCTTCCTGGAACTGCTGGCGCGCGTGCAGGCCATCACCCGCCGCGGCCGCGCCCACGAAGCCACCCAGATCCAGGTCGGCGACCTGCACATCGACCTGCTGGCCCGTCGCGCCACCCGCCGCGGCCGGCGCCTGAACCTGTCGGCCAAGGAGTTTGCACTGCTGGCCGCGCTGGCCCGCCGCCGCTCGCAGATCCTGTCCAAGACGGTGATCACCGAGACGGTGTGGGACATCAACTTCGACACCAACACCAACGTGGTGGAAGTGGCGATCAAGCGCCTGCGCGCCAAGCTGGAGTACCCGGGCGAGACCAAGCTGCTGCATACCGTGCGCGGCATGGGCTACGTGCTCGAGGTGCGCGAGGACCAGGCCGAGTGAACACCCGCTCCATCGCGGCACGGCTGGGGCTGATGTTCGGCCTGGCCGCCACGGTGGTGCTGGCGGTGCTGGCCGTCTCGCTGTTCCTGTTCCAGTCCTACGAACTGCAGCGCCACAACCGTGAGGAACTCCACGCCCGGCTGGTGATCGTCGAGCGCCTGGCGGCACGGGCCGACAAGGACGCGCAATGGGGCATTTTCCGCGACAAGCTGGCCGACTTCACCCCCGAGGACGGCAGCCTGTACTTCCTGGTGGAAAGCCGCGATCCGCGCTACCGCGTGGGCAGCGGCTTTCTGGACCAGGCGCGGTTCGACGGCCACGTCGAGGGCTTCGGCAACGCGGTGCTGGCCAACGGCCAGCAGTACCTGACCCTGTCCCATCCCCTGCCGGCCGCCGGTGAGCGCCCGGCGGTGCAGCTGATCGTGGCCGAGGGCAAGCGCGACATCGAGGCGGCCGAGTGGCTGCTGGCGGTGGGCATCGTGGTGCTGTCGCTGGTGGCCGTGGCCGCGGTGTCCACGCTGGGCTGGTGGATCGCCCGGCGCGGCCTGGCGCCGGTGGACCGGCTCAGCGCCTACGCGCGCAAGCTGGACGTGCGCGACCTCACCCTGCGCCTGCCGGCCGACCACCTGCCGACCGAGCTGGAAGGCCTGGTGGTCTCGCTCAACGAGGCGCTGGATCGGCTGCAGCGCGCCTACGAGCAGCTCAACGCGTTCAATGCCGACGTCGCCCACGAATTGCGCACGCCGCTGGGCAACATGATCGGCGAGACCCAGGTGACCCTGACCCGAGCGCGTTCGTCCGATGCGCTTCAATCCACGCTGCAGTCCAACCTGGAAGAGCTGGAACGGCTGCGCAACATCGTCAACGCGATGCTGTTTTTGGCCCGCGCCGACCGCGGCGAATCGGCGCGCGACCTGGTGGAAGTCTCGCTGCGCGAGGAAACCACCAAGGCCGCTGAGTTCATGGACATGGTCATGGAAGATGCCGGCATGTCCCTGCGCGTGGAAGGCGATGCGCGCGCGCGGGTGGAAGGCTCGCTGTACGCGCGCGCCATCACCAACCTGCTGGACAACGCGCTGCGTCATGGCGCCCCGGGCGGCACCATCGAGGTCTTCATCACCGAGGCCGGCGACGCAGTCAGCGTGAGCGTGCGCAACCGCGCCGCGCCGATCCCGCGCGAGGCGCTGGAGCATCTGTTCGACCGCTTCTACCGCGCCGATCCGTCGCGCACCGGCAGCGACCAGAACCACGGCCTGGGCCTGGCCATCGTCAAGGCCGTGGCACAGCTGCATGGCGGCACGGTGTTTGCCACCTGCGAAGATGGCCATGTGTGCATCGGCCTGCGCCTGCCGCGGGTGGCGCAGGCGGCCCCGCCGCCAGCCGCGCGTGCCGGCGGGCGTGCAGGTCGGGCGCCACGGGTCAGTCCGCAGCCTTCGGCCTGAACCGGCGGCGCTGGCCGGCAGTTGCCGGCCGCCGGTAAAGTGGCCGCCAGATGGGCGTTGTGCTGCGCCTTGCTTGCGCCGGGACCGGAGAGCCCATGTTCGCACCCGTGATGTCGCTGTTGCTGGCCGCCGCAGCCGCCACCGCGCCGGCCGCCACTGTCGTGCAGCTGCGCACGGCCATGCCCGTGCGCTGCATTGCGCTCTATCAGGGTTCGCTCAAGGGCTCGCACGTGCTGGTCTCGGCCGACACCCTGCAGACCCTGGCCGGGGGCGATGCCGATGGCCTGCCACTGGATGCGCGCATGACCCGGATCATGGCCAGACGCGCCAGCGACCTGCTGGCCATGGCCCGGGACCTGGCGCGCGACGCCCGCGGCTGCCAGCAGCTGAGCCTGACCCAGGTCGGCGATGCCGGCCTGGTGCTGATCCCGCTGATCGAGGCCGGCCGGGTGGCGGTCTGGTCGGAGGTCGGGCATGGTCTGGTCCCGGACATCCGCATCGAACAGGGCGTGTGCAGCCTGGAGCATCCGGTGGCCGGTTTCAGCGCCAGCATCGACGGCGAGGCCAAGGCCTTCCTGGTGCTGATGACCTGCATGGTCTGATCGGCCGCCGGGCCGGCGGCGCCTGCGGGCGGGAGGTTTTCGGACCCCTGTGCCACCGGTTTGCAGTCCTGGCGGGTTTTCCGCGGCGCGCTGCGCGCCGACAATGGCCTGCAGATCCGTCCTCCGAGGGAGTCCTTCGCCATGAAAGCCGTCGCCTACCTCCACGCTGGCCTGCCGATCGATGACCCGGCCGCGCTGATCGACATCGAGCTGCCGATCCCCGAGCCCGGCCCGCGCGACCTGCGGGTCAAGGTCCACGCGGTATCGGTCAATCCGGTCGATACCAAGGTCCGCCACCGCGCCCAGGTCAGCCAGCCGCGGGTACTGGGCTGGGACGCGGTCGGCACGGTCGAGGCCGTCGGTGCCGCGGTCACCCTGTTCAAGCCCGGCGATGCGGTGTTCTACGCCGGGGTGATCGATCGCCCCGGCAGCAACGCCCAGTATCAGCTGGTGGACGAGCGCATCGTCGCGCGCAAGCCGGCCAGCCTGGACGATGCCCAGGCCGCGGCCCTGCCGCTGACCGCCATCACCGCCTGGGAGTTGTTGTTCGACCGCCTGCGCATTGCCGAAGGCGGGGGCCAGGGCCAGGTGCTGCTGGTCACCGGCGCAGCCGGCGGCGTGGGCTCGATCCTGGTCCAGCTGGCGCGCAAGCTGACCTCGCTGACCGTGGTCGGCACCGCCTCGCGCCCGCAGACCCAGGCCTGGGTCGGGGAGCTGGGCGCCCACCACGTCATCGACCACAGCCAGCCGCTGTTGCCGCAGCTCAAGGCCGTGGGCATCGACCAGGTCCAGCACGTGGCCAGCCTCACCCACACCGGCAGCTACTACAGCCAGTACCTCGACCTGATCGCCGCGCAAGGCCAGCTGGCCCTGATCGACGACCCGGCCACCCTGGATGCCCTGCCGCTCAAGTCCAAGAGCATCTCCCTGCACTGGGAGTTCATGTTTACCCGCCCGCTCTACCAGACCCCGGACATGCAGGCCCAGCACGCCCTGCTGACCCGCGTGGCCGACCTGGTCGATGCCGGCACCCTGCGCACCACCTTCGGCGAGCACTACGGCACGATCAACGCCGCCAACCTGCGCCGCGCCCATGCCCTGATCGAAAGCGGCAAGGCCAAGGGCAAGATCGTGCTGGAAGGTTTCCACTGAGCCAGGCCCGCAGGAGCAGGCCGCCTCGGCATGCCGCGCGCCTGCACCATGACCGGGACTGCGCGCGCGCCGGGCCGTGCCGGGGCCGGATGGACACCGCCGTCCGGCGCAGTGGCTGAGACCTGCCGCCGATACACTGGCGTGCATGCAACCTGAAATCCTGATCCTGGGCGGCCTGGTCCTGGCCGTCATCGTGCTGCAGCTGGTGCTGCTGCTGCGCCGTTCCAACACGGACGCACTGGAAAACGCCCTGCGCGAGGAACAGCGCAGCGGCCGCGGCGAGCTGCGCGAGCAGCTCGAAGGCCTGGCCCGCCAGCAGGACGCGCGCATGGAGGCCTTCGCGCGCAACCTGACCGAGTTGTCCACCCGCACCGATACCCGCCTGGACCTGCTGCGCCAGGCCCTGGGCGAGGACGCGCGCAAGGCCCGCGAGGAAGGCGCGCAGGCCCAGCAGCGCAGCGCCGAACAGCTCGGCAGCCGGCTGGTGGAGATGCGCGCCCAGCTGGACGCCTTCGGCGCGCAGCAGGAGGCCCGGATCGTGGCCTTCGGCCAGCAACTGAGCGAGCTGATCGCCCGCAGCGACGCGCACATGGCCGCCCTGCGCGAAGCCCTGGCCGAAGACGCGCGCAAGGCGCGCAGCGAGGCGGGCCAATCACAGCAGCGTTTTGCCGATGCCCAGGGCCTGCGCCTGACCGAGCTGACCCAGCGCAACGAGGCCCGCATCGCCGAGATGCGCGCCACCCTGGACCAGCAGCTGCAGCGCCTGCAGGCCGACAACGCGGCCAAACTGGAACAGATCCGGGTGACCGTGGACGAGAAGCTGCAGGGCACCCTCAACACGCGCCTGGATGCGTCCTTCAAGCTGGTGTCCGAACGCCTGGAGCAGGTCCAGCGCGGGCTGGGCGAGATGCAGCAGCTGGCCACCGGCGTGGGCGACCTCAAGCGGGTGCTGACCAATGTCAAAAGCCGCGGCGGCTGGGGCGAGGTGCAGCTGGAAAACATCCTCGAGCAGACCCTGACCATCGAGCAGTACGCGCGCAGCGTCAAGGTCAGCGCCGACAGCAACGAGATGGTGGACTTCGCCGTGCGCCTGCCCGGGCGCGGCGATGGGCACGCCACGCCGGTATGGCTGCCGCTGGATTCCAAGTTTCCGCACGAGGACTACGAGAAGCTGCTCAACGCCCAGGAGCTGGGCGATGCCGAGGCGGTGCGCGTGACCGGCGTGCAGCTGGAGCGTGCCATCCGCATCCAGGCCAAATCGATCAGCGACAAGTACATCGCCCCGCCGCACACCACCGATTTTGCGGTGATGTTCCTGCCCACCGAGGGCCTGTACGCCGAAGTGATCCGCCGCCCCGGCCTGGTCGACCTGCTGCAGCGCGAGCACCGGGTGGTGATCGCCGGTCCGACCACGGTCACCGCGTTGCTCAACAGCCTGCAGATGGGCTTTCGCACCCTGGCCATCGAGCAGCGCTCCAGCGAAGTCTGGGCGCTGCTGGGCGCGGTCAAGAGCGAGTTCGGCAAGTTCGCCGGCATCCTGGAAAAGGCCGAGAAGCAGATCAACACCGTCAGCAAGAGCCTGGGCGATGCCAGCCGCAAGACCCGCACCATCGCCCGGCGCCTGCGCGGGGTGGAGACGCTGGGGCAATCGCAGTCCCAGGCCCTGCTGGGCGAGCTGGGCGCCGAGCTTGACGAGGAAGCCGAACCGGCAGGCGACGACCCGCCGGCTTGAGCGCAAAAGCTTCGCGTCGAACGGCGCGCGGCTGGGCGCGCCATCGGCCCATCGCCCCTGGCCGCAAGCGGCGCTCCCGGCGATGGCCGGAGCCGGCGCGCGCGTCAGGGCGACAGGCGCGTCAGCCGTCCAGCATGGCCTTGTCGCGCACCGCACCCTTGTCGGCGCTGGTGGCCAGCAGCGCATAGGCCTTGAGCGCGGTGGTGACCTTGCGCGGACGCGCCTGGGCCGGTTTCCAGCCCCTGGCGTCCTGCTCGGCGCGGCGGGCGGCCAGTTCGGCATCGTCCACCAGCAGGTTGATCGCGCGCTTGGGGATGTCGATCAGGATCTTGTCGCCGTCGCGGACCAGGCCGATGGCGCCGCCGCTGGCCGCTTCGGGCGAGGCATGGCCGATCGACAGGCCCGAGGTGCCGCCGGAGAAACGCCCGTCGGTGAGCAGCGCGCACTGCTTGCCCAGGCCCTTGGACTTCAGATAGCTGGTCGGGTAGAGCATCTCCTGCATGCCCGGGCCGCCCTTGGGGCCTTCGTAGCGGATCACCACGACCTCGCCGGGCGCGACCAGGTTGGCCAGGATGCCCTTGACCGCCGAATCCTGGCTTTCGAACACCCGCGCCCTGCCTTCGAACACGTGGATGGATTCGTCCACGCCGGCGGTCTTGACCACGCAGCCATCGACGGCCAGGTTGCCGTACAGCACCGCCAGGCCGCCCTCGGCCGAATACGCGTGCTCGACATCGCGAATGCAGCCTTCGCTGCGATCAATGTCGAGCGTCTTCCAGCGCGTGGCCTGGCTGAAGGCCACCTGGGTCGGCACCCCGCCCGGGCCGGCCTTGAAGAAGGTATGCACCGCCTCATCCTCGGTCTGGGTGACATCCCACCTGGCGATGCCCTCGGCCAGGGTCTTGCTGTGCACGGTCGGCACGTCGGTATGCAGCAGGCCGCCGCGGGCCAGTTCGCCCAGGATCGCGAAGATGCCGCCGGCGCGGTGCACGTCTTCCATGTGGTACTTCTGGATGTTCGGCGCCACCTTGCACAGCTGCGGCACCTTGCGCGAGAGCCGGTCGATGTCGCGCAGGTCGAAGGCCACCTCGCCCTCCTGCGCGGCGGCCAGCAGGTGCAGGATGGTGTTGGTCGAACCGCCCATGGCGATGTCCAGGGTCATCGCGTTCTCGAAGGCCTCGAAGCTGGCAATCGTGCGCGGCAGCGCGCTGGCGTCTTCGCCGCCGTACCAGCGATGGCACAGCTCCACCACCAGCCGTCCTGCGCGCAGGAACAGCTGCTCGCGGTCGGCGTGGGTGGCCAGGGTCGAACCGTTGCCCGGCAATGCCAGGCCCAGGGCCTCGGTCAGGCAGTTCATCGAGTTGGCGGTGAACATGCCGCTGCACGAACCGCAGGTCGGGCAGGCGCTGCGCTCGTAGGCGGCGACCTTTTCGTCCGAGGCATGCGCGTCGGCCGCCACCACCATCGCATCGACCAGGTCCAGGCCATGCTCGGACAGGGTGGTCTTGCCCGCTTCCATCGGCCCGCCGGAGACGAACACCACCGGGATGTTCAGGCGCAGCGCGGCCATCAGCATGCCGGGGGTGATCTTGTCGCAGTTGGAGATGCACACCAGCGCATCGGCGCAGTGCGCGTTGACCATGTACTCGACCGAGTCGGCGATGATCTCGCGGCTGGGCAGCGAGTACAGCATGCCGTCATGGCCCATGGCGATGCCGTCGTCCACCGCGATCGTGTTGAACTCCTTGGCCACCCCGCCGACCCGTTCGATCTCGCGCGCGACCAGCTGGCCGAGGTCCTTCAGGTGCACGTGGCCAGGCACGAACTGGGTGAACGAGTTGGCGATGGCGATGATCGGCTTGTGGAAGTCGTCATCCTTCATCCCGGTGGCCCGCCACAGCGCGCGCGCGCCGGCCATGTTGCGACCAAAGGTGGAGGTCCTGGAGCGGTACTCGGGCATGGCGGTGTCTTTGGGCCGGCGCAGGGCCGGCGTGATGCGGGAAGGGCGGCATTTTCCGCGCTTTTCTCGGTTGCTGCTGCAACTGACGATTCAGCCATGTGCAGCAGGCCGTTGGTGACGGCAGGCATCATGGGCCATCGCATGACCTCGACCGACCCAAGATGAAACGCTCCCGAACCACGTCCCTGCTGCTGATGGGCGCCGCGCCATTGCTGTTCAGCGCCTGCCAACGCGAACCGGAAGTGCGCCAGGGCCTGTACACCTCGGTGGACGCCTGCGCCCGCGAGACCGGCGACAAGGCCAGCTGCCAGGAAGCTTTTGCCAGCGCCCAGAAACAGGCCAGCGAGCAGGCGCCGCGCTATGCCTCGCAGGAACAGTGCAAGACCGATTGGGGCCAGGACCGCTGCGTCGAGCAGCGCGACAGCCAGGGCCATTCGTTCATCGGCCCGATGATGGCCGGCTTTTTCATGTCGCAGATGCTGGGCAATCGCCGTGGCTTCAACAGCGCGCCGGCCTTCCAGGATCGCAACCGCGGCTGGCTGCGCCCCACGCCAGGGGCCCGCCCGGACACGTCCAATGCGTTCCGCGCCGGCAACACCGGCATGACCCCGATCACCAGCGCGCCCAACCGCGCGGTGACGGTCAGCCGCGGCGGTTTTGGTGCGCGCAGTTCCGGCCGCAGCAGCTTCGGCGGCTGATGCGTCGGGTTGCCATCACCGAGCGTGGCGATTGGCGCGCGCAGGCGGGCGCATGCGGGTTCGATTTCCACACCATCGGCGGCGCACCGTACTGGGACGAGACGGCCTACTACGCCTTCACCCTGCGCCAGATCGAGGATGACCTGGAAGACCCCAGCGCCGAGCTGCACGCCATGGCGCTGGACCTGGTGGACGAGGTGCTGCGCGATGAGGCCAAGCTCAAGCAGCTGGCCATTGCCCAGCCGTACTGGCAATGGATCGCCGACAGCTGGCAGCAGCGTCAGCCGCATCTGTACGGGCGGCTGGACCTGGCCTACGACGGCAACGGGCCGGCCAAGCTCTATGAGCTGAACTACGACACGCCGACGTCCTTGTTCGAGGCGGCGTTCTTCCAGTGGCAATGGCTGGAAGACCAGCGCGCGGCCCAGCGCCTGCCAGCCCACGCGGACCAGTTCAATTCCCTGCACGAGGCACTGGTGGCGCGCTTCGGCCAAATCGCGCCTGAGCTGAAGCACCCGTTGAGATTCACCGCGGTGCGCGGCTCGAACGAAGACCAGGGCACGGTGGCCTACCTGCGCGACTGCGCGGCGCAGGCTGGGTTGCATGGTGAGCTCATCGCGCTGGAAGACCTGGGCCTGTCCGAGGACGGCCGCTTCACCGATCTGGATGATCTGGTGATCGGCACGCTGTTCAAGCTGTATCCGCTGGAAGATCTGTTCGGCGAGGCGTTCGGCCAGGCCCTGCCGGCATCGGGCCTGCAGCTGCTGGAACCGCCATGGAAGGCGGTGCTGAGCAACAAGGGCATCCTGCCGCTGCTGTGGCAGCGCCATCGCGGCCATCCCAACCTGCTGCCGGCCCACTTCGACGATGGCAGCGCCCTGCAGCCCGGCTGGGTGCGCAAGCCGCTGCACTCCCGCGAGGGCGCCAACGTGGCCCTGCACCTGGCCGACGGCAGCTGGCAGGAAAGCCAGGGGCCGTATACCGGCCCGTGCATCATCCAGGCCGCCCATCCGCTGACCGCCTTCGACGGCCGCTATCCGCTGATCGGCTGCTGGGTGATCGGCGAGAGCGCCTGCGGCATCGGCATCCGCGAGGACGACAGCCGCATCACCGGCGACAGCGCCCGCTTCGTGCCCCACGCGATCATCGATGCAGTGGGCATGCCCGGCACGCTGTACGCGTGATGATGCGGGCGGCAGGTGCCGTCAGGGGCCGCCGGCACGGTCGAGCGGCCCCGGAGGCGATCAGCGGCTGGCGCCGGCCAAGTACTGGCGCCAGCCGCCCAGGGCGGTGATGTCCGCGGCACCGCGTTCGCCGATTCCTTCGCAGATGAAGCCGCACACCCAGCGCCCGTCCTCCAGTTCGACCTTGCCGATGCCCAGCGGCGCCGGGATCTCGGCAACGAACCCGCCGAACTGTTCGAGCGGTAGCGACCACAGTTCCATTTCGATGGCAGCGCCGCGCTCGGGATCGCGGATCATGCCCGGTCGCTGCGGCGGGCCACCGGCCAGGGCCATCAGCCGGTAGCGCGGCGCACTGCGTACCTCGGCCACGCGCTGGCCGCCGCGTCCGGTCAGCTGGCCGTTCAGCGGCATCCCGGACAGGTGCGCACCGCAGACGACCACCTCGACCCGGCCCGGCAGCGGCCGGTCCTGGCAGTGCCAGGGCTCGGGGAAGCATCCACCGCCGGCGAAGCCCTCTGCCTGGAGCTGGCGCTGCGCCAGTTCCAGCAGGTAGGCATCGGACCAGGCCGGGCCGATCAGGGTCGTGCCGAACGGCAACCCAGCCGCGGTGAAGCCACTGGGTACGGCCAGTGCGGCCATGTCCAGCAGATTGACGAAGTTGGTGTAGTGCCCCAGGTGGCTGTTCAGCCGCAGCGGATCGGCCTGGACCTCGGCGATGCGGTAGTGCGTGGGCGCGGTGGGCAACAGCAGCGCGTCGATCCCGGCCATCAGCTGCTCGGCCTGGCGCCTGAGTTCCTGCAGCCGGTAGAAGGCGGAAAACACCTGCGTGGCGGACTGGCCCTGGGCCGGGGCGAGAATCTGCCGGATCACCGGCAGCACCGCCTCCGGATCGCGCTGCAGCAGCGGCTGCACGGTCAGCAGGCGCTCGGCCACCCACGGGCCCTCATAGAGCAGCGCCGCGGTCTCGCGCAGCGGCGCCAAATCGATCTCGACCAGTTCGTGCCCCTGCAACTGCCAGCGTTCCAGCGTGCATTGGTATTGCTCGGCATAGGCCCGATCGCCATGGAACTGGCGCTGCTGCTCGCCGGGCACGCCGATGCGCGCCCGCTGCAAGCGTCCGGCCGCAGTACGCCCCGGGCGCGAATAGGGGTCTTCCGGATCCAAGCCATCGAGCACGGCCGCGACCCGCGCAGCATCGTCTGGGTTCAGTGCGAACAGCGAAGGGCAATCCAGCGTGCGACAGGCTGGCACGATGCCGCGGGTGGACCAGCGCCCAGGCGTGGGCTTGACCCCCAGCAGGTTGTTGAAGCCGGCCGGCACCCGCCCGGAACCGGCGGTGTCGGTCCCGAGTGAGAAAGTGACCATGCCGCGCGCCACCGCCACTGCCGATCCGGAACTGGACCCACCACTGACGTACGCCGGATCAAAGGCGTTGGCAACCGCGCCCCAGGGCGAGCGGACGCCAACCAAGCCGGTGGCGAACTGGTCCAGGTTGGTCTTGCCCATGGGCACCGCGCCGGCCGCGACCAGCCGTTCGACCACCCCGGCATGGCGGCCCGGGGTGTAGGCATAGGCCGGGCAGCCCGCGCTGGTGGGTACGCCGGTCAGGTCGATGTTGTCCTTGATCGCAAACGGCACCCCGTACAGCGGCAGGTCGTCTGGGCCCCTGCCTTCCAGCGCCTGCAGATAGGGCCGCAGTTGCGCCTCATCCAGCGTCTGGATCCAGATATTGGACGCCGATTCGACTGTAATGCGCTTGCGCAGTACGGCCACCAGGGTCGCCGGGTCCAGGGCGCCGGCACGGTAGCGCCCGTGCAGGGCATTTATCGAAAGCTGCATCGTCATGGCTCCACCGCTACGATCACCAAGGGCTGCCCCGGGGCGATGGTCTGCCCCGCGGCGCATTGCACGCTGCTCACGCGGCCGCCGTAACGGCTTTCCACCGCGATCTCCATCTTCATGGACTCCAGCACCACCACCGGCTGCCCCGCGTCGACACGCTGGCCCGGCTGCACCAGCACTTTCCACACGCTGCCCGGGACCGTGCCGGCGATCGCGCGCTCGTTTCCGGCCAGTTGCAGAAGTGGCGCCTCCACCGTCTCCTCCACGCCCACCACCTCGTCGTAGCCGGCTTCGGCCCAGCGCTGGCGTTCGGCCTCGAAGGCGGCCTGCTGGCGCTGCTTGAAAGCGGCGATGCTGTCGCCATTGGCGGCCAGGAAGGCGTGGTAGTCGCGTAGCCGGAAGGTCTGTTCCTCGATGCGCAGGCGGTAGCGGCCGCGCGGGAAGTCCTCGCGGATCTGCAGCAGTTCCTCGTGCGAGACTGGGTAGAAGCGCAGCTGGTCGAAGAAGCGCAGCAACCAGGGCTTGCCCTCGGCGAACTCGGCGGTGCGGTGCCAGGCGTTCCACATTTGCAGGGTGCGGCCGACGAACTGGTAGCCACCCGGCCCTTCCATGCCGTAGACGCACAGGTAGGCGCCGCCGATGCCGACCGCATTCTCCGGCGTCCAGGTCCGCGCCGGGTTGTACTTGGTGGTCACCAGCCGGTGCCGCGGGTCCAGCGGCGTGGCCACCGGCGCACCCAGATAAACATCGCCCAGCCCCATCACCAGGTAGCTGGCATCGAAGAAGATCCGGCGGACCTCTTCCACATCGTCCAGGCCGTTGATGCGGCGGATGAACTCCAGGTTGTCCGGGCACCAGGGCGCATCGTGGCGCACCAGCTGCATGTATTTTTCCACCGCTCGCCGGCAGGCCGCATCATCCCAGGAGATCGGCAGGTGGACGATGCGGGTAGGCACTTCCATCTCGGCCACCGCCGGCAGCTGGCGTTCGGCCGCACGTAGCAATGCCAGCACCTCGCGCTGCGGCAACCGCTGATTGTCGTAATGGACCTGCAGCGAACGCACGCCGGGGGTCAATTCCAGCAAATCGCCAATGCGCTGGCGCTGCAGCCAGCTCATCAGCGCATGCACGCGGAAACGCAGGTCCAGGTCCAGCACCATCTGACCGTATTCGACCAGGACGTTGTCTTCGCCCGAGGGCCGGTACACCACCCGGATGCCATCGCGCTCGTCCTCGGCCAGCACTGGGCTGGCCGGCAATGCCCGCCGCGCACCGGCCGGTGCCGGTACGACACGCAGCGAATCGATCATCTGCTGCTGGGCCCGTTCCAGCGCATCGGCGTCATCGACCGTGACCGCGACGAAGCGCAGGCGGTCGCCCGCGCGCAGCTGGCCCAGCTGCCACAGATCGGCCTTGATGATGGTCGCCGGACAGGCGAAGCCGCCTAGGCTCGGTCCATCGGGCCCCAGGATCACCGGCATGTCGCCGGTGAAATCGACCGCGCCCACCGCATAGGCATTGTCGTGCAGGTTGGATGGGTGCAGGCCGGCCTCGCCGCCGTCGGTCCGTGCCCATTGCGGCCGCGGGCCGATCAGGCGTACGCCGGTACGACTGGAGTTGTAGTGCACTTCCCAGGCGGTGGCGAAGAAGGTCTCCACGTCCTGCGCGGTGAAGAAGTCCGGCGCGCCGTGCGGGCCGTAGACGACTCGGAAGATCCACTCAGGGGTGTAGCGCGGCAGGCAGGCCGGATCGCAGGCGGGCTCCTCGGCCACCGCCGCGGCAGCCGGGTGCAGCACGTCGCCAGGCCGCAGCGCGCGCCCACCGTGGCCGCCGAAGCCGCCCAGGGTGAAGGTGCTGGCGCTGCCCAGGTACGGCGGCACGTCAAAGCCGCCGCGTACGCACAGGTAGCAGCGCGCCCCGGCACCCAGGACACTGTCGAACGCCAGCGTCGCTCCCGCCTGGACCTCGTACGGCTGCCACGACCGGATCGCGATCCCATCAAGCGTCGGCGCCATGTCGGCGCCAGCCACCACGATCCGGGCCGCCGAGCGGAATCGCAGCACCGCGCCGGTCAGGGTCATCTCCAGCGCCGTCGCGCCCTGATCGTTGCCGAGCAGGCGATTGCCCAGGCGCAGCGCCAGCGCGTCGAAGGGGCCGGACGGCGGCACCCCGACGTCCCAATAGCCGGTCCGCCCGGGCCAGTCCTGCAACGTACTCTGGGTCCCGGCCTCGACCACCTCGATGCCGCTGGCCGCGTAGGCCAGCCCTGCCAGGGTGGCGGTGGTGTGCCGTGCCTGCACAAACTCGGGTGCAATCAGCACTTGGCGCAGATACTTGAGGTTGCTCTCGATCCCGGCCACCTGGGTCTCGTCCAGCATGGCCAGCAGCCGCGTCCGCGCCTGCTCACGGTCCTCGCCATGGGCGATGAGCTTGGCCAGCATCGGGTCGTAATAGGGCGAAACGGTCGTCCCGGTGGCGATCCAGGTATCGCAGCGCCCGACCTTCGGCATCTGGCTGTGGGTGATGCGGCCGGCCACCGGCTGGAAGTCGCGCGCGGGATCTTCCGCATACAGCCGCGCCTGGATCGCATGCCCGCGCGGGGCGTAGGCGAAGCCCTCCAGGAACCTCGACTCGCCCGCCGCGCAGCGCACCATCCATTCGACCAGGTCCACGCCGGTGGTCTGCTCGGTGACCCCGTGCTCGACCTGCAGCCGGGTGTTGACCTCGAGGAAATAGAATCGCTGTTCGCGATCGTCGTAAATGTATTCCACCGTGCCGGCCGAGCGGTAGCTCACCGTCTCGCCCAGGCGCACCGCGGTGGCCCACATGCGCTCGCGCACCTCCTGCGGCAATCCCGGCGCCGGCGTTTCTTCCACCACTTTTTGGTTGCGTCGCTGCAGCGAGCAATCGCGTTCGCCCAGCGCCACCACCCGACCTCGGCCATCGCCGAAGATCTGTACTTCGATATGGCGCGCCTGTTCTACCAGCTTCTCCAGGAACAGGCCGTCGTTACCGAAGTTGTTGCGCGAGAGCCGCTGCACCGAGGCGTAGGCCTGCTGCAGTGCCTGCGCATCGCCGCAGCGCTGCATGCCGACGCCGCCGCCGCCGGCGGTGCTCTTGAGCATCACCGGATAGCCGATCCTTTCGGCCTGGGCCAAGGCATGCGCCAGTCCCTCCAGCAGCCCGGAGCCGGGCAACATCGGCACGCCACAACTGGCGGCCAGCTCGCGCGCGGTGTGCTTGAGTCCGAAGGCCCGGATCTGCTCGGGTGAGGGCCCGATGAAGACCAGGCCTGCCGCCTCACAGGCCGCGGCGAACTCCAGACTCTCGCTGAGAAAACCGTAGCCGGGATGGATCGCCTGGGCACCGCTGACACGCGCGGCCTGGACCACCTTGGCGATGTCCAGGTAACTGGAGGCGGCCTGTGCTTGGCCCACGCAGATCGCCTGGTCGGCATCGCGCACGTGCAGGGAATCGGCATCGGCCTGGGTATGGATCGCCACCGAGGCGATGCCCATGCGGCGCAGGGTGCGCTGAATGCGGCAGGCGATGGCGCCGCGGTTGGCGATCAGGATCTTGCTGAACATGATTTGCACTACTTGCTCAAAGCGGGTCGTCCCGCTGGAAAAGATCATCCGCAGGTCGTCCTGCGGGCGATCGCACCGAATACCCTGGCCACCTGCCGCACCCTTTGCTGCGCGTGATCCAGGACAGCCGGGCAGCTGCCGTAAAGCCCCGCTCAATCCCAGATCAGCATCTCGATCGGGGTAGGGTCGTAGCCGTTGCACGGGTTGTTGAGCTGCGGGCAGTTGGACACCAGGGCGAGCACATCCATCTGCGCGCGCAGCTCCACGTACTTGCCCGGCGCGGAGATGCCGTCCTCGAAGGTCAGACCGCCGTCGCTGGTCACCGGCACGTTCATGAAGAAATTGATGTTGTGGGTGATGTCGCGCTTGCCCAGGCCGTAGTGCGCATGCTCGGCAAGCGCCAGCAGATATGAATCGCGGCAGGCGTGCATGCACCGCTTTTCCAGCGCGTAGCGCACCGTATTGCTCTCGGTGGAGCAGGCCCCGCCCAGGGTGTCGTGGCGGCCGCAGGTGTCGGCGACGATCTCCAGCAGCACGTTGCCGCCGGTGGACAGCAGCCGCGTCCCCGCGCCCAGGTAGACATTGCCCTGCTCACGGATGGTGTCCACCGCGCTGTAGCGATCAGCGACATCGTCCACGTTGTAGAACAACGTATCGGCAGCCTGGTTGCCCTTCAGGTCGACGATGCGCAGGGTCTGGCCGCGCCGGATCTCGTGCAGCCAATAGTCCCCGGCCCCCACCACCTCTCGGTAGACGGCGCGGCCCGGGTCCAGCGCACTCTCCACGATCATGCCCGGACCTCCGCCTGGCATTGGCAGTACAGCGTGTTGTTGAAGAAACCGCGCTGGTTTTCCGGGCGCGCGTCGCGGCAGCCATCGTGCTCGCCCAGCGGCGCGGCGGCCATGCGCAGTTCCCAGGCCACTGGTCTTGCCGGCCACTGCTCGGCCGGGTCCAGCGGATGCGGCGCAGTGCTCATCACCACCAGCGTGTCCATCTCGAAGCGCAGCTGCACCTGCGCTCCGGCCGGCGAGGCACCCGGGACATAGCGCAGACGGCCCTGCGCGTCGGTGGCCACCTTGCTGAAGAAATTCACATTGGCAGCCAGGTCGCGCCGGCCCAGGCCGTACTTTCCCAGTTCCACCAGGAACCCGTCGATGCCGTTGCGATGCATGTCGTTGCGCGCGCGCTGGTAGTCCAGCCGGCCCCAGCGCCGCTCCACCAGCGCGCGGCTGGCGGCGCCGCATGCGGCATCGTGCCAGCCGGCTGTATCGCGCACGATGGAGCAGAACACCCGCCCCATGTCCGAGTACAGGCAATGGCCCTGGGTCAGTCGAAAAGTGTGCTGGCACTTGAGCGTATCTGGCAGGTTCAAGCGCTCCAGCAGGTTCTCCGGGTTGTAGAGCAACATGCCGAGATTGGCCCCGCCCTCCACGTCAGTCAGCTGCAGCAGGCTGCCGCGGCGCACGTGCAGCGACCAGTGGCAGCCCGGTGCGAGGATGTCTCCATGCAGGGGGATAGTGTTCATCGTGGACCTCGTTGGTTTTCTTAGATGTAGTTGCGGTGGCCGCGCCGGGTTACGCGGGCCTCGCTATGCCGCAGCGGGCCGGGCGATCGGCAAGTCGTAGGTGATGCCGGCGCCGTAGCGTTGCGGGGCCTGCGGGTCGCGGCGCAGTTTGTCGAACACCAGCATCCGGGTCCCAAGGTGGAATGCTTCCTTCAGGTCGTGGGTGACCATGAAGATGGTCAGCCGGTGTTCGCGCCACAGTTCCAGCACCAGCGCATGCATGTCGGCGCGGATGCCCGGGTCCAGCGCGCCGAACGGCTCGTCGAGCAGCAGGATGCGTGGCCGGTTGACCAGTGCCTGGGCGATCGCCAGCCGCTGCTGCATGCCGCCGGACAATGCATCCGGATAGCGGTCCAGCGCATGCGCCAGCCCCACCCGCTCCAGCAGCGCGGCGGCCTGTTCCCTGTTGCTCCGCCGCTGCGCTCCGAACGAGCGCCCGGTCCAGCGATTGCGGGCAAACTCCAGACCCACCACCACGTTGTCCAGCACCTTCAAGTGCGGGAACACCGAATAGCGCTGGAAAACGACGCCGCGGTTCGGCCCCGGTTCGTCCGGCAGCTCGTGCTTGTCCAGTAGCAGCTGGCCGCGGCTCGGCCGCTCCTGGCCCAGCAGCAACCTCAGGAACGTGGTCTTGCCGCAGCCGGAGGCACCGACGATGGTGCAGAACTCGCCTTCCTCCACCGCGAAGTTGAGGTTCTCAAGGATGATGCTGCCGCCGTATTCCTTCCACACGTGGCGCACTTCGAGCAGGCTCATGCGCCATCCTCCCGGTGTGCCGGATGGAACCACGGGAAGGCCTTGATCGAGACCAGGCGCAAGCCGGCGTCCATCGCGAACGCCAGCAAGGTGATCCAGGCCACGTACGGCAGGATCAGATCCATGGACAGGTAGCGCCGCACCAGGAAGATCCGGTACCCCAGCCCCGACTCGGCCGAAATCGCCTCGGCCGAGATCAGGAACAGGAACGCCGAGCCCAGCGCCAGCCGCAGCGAGACCAGCAACTGCGGCAGGGCCTGCGGCAGGGCCACCCGCAACAGGATCTGCCAGGTGCCCGCACCCAGCGTCTGCGCCTTGACCAGCTGTTCGCGTGGCAGTTGCATCACCCGCAGGGTCAGCTCGCGTGTCATCGCCGGGGTGATTCCGATGACGATCAGAACGATCTTGGACAGCTCGTCCAGGCCGAAGACGATGAACAGGATCGGCAGGATCGCCATCGGCGGTACCATGGCCAAGGCCGCCAGCGCCGGGCTGAACGCCGTGTTCAACACCGGCAGCAGGCCCAGCAGCAGTCCGCACGTCAACGCCACCAACGTGGCGACCACCAGCCCCATCGCCAGG
The DNA here is from genome assembly GCF_000233915.3 of Pseudoxanthomonas spadix BD-a59. Lineage (NCBI taxonomy): Bacteria > Pseudomonadati > Pseudomonadota > Gammaproteobacteria > Lysobacterales > Lysobacteraceae > Pseudoxanthomonas > Pseudoxanthomonas spadix. Next base: position 65,848 of record NC_016147.2, read on the forward strand.
CGCCTCAGGCTGGACGCGGTGTCCTGCCAGAAAATGCGTTGCCCGCTGCGTCGATCCGGCTCGATCGCAGCCTGCTTGAACGCGCTGGCCATCATCGACGGCGTCGGCAGCAGCTTCTCGCTCGGGTTCAGCGCGTGCCGGTGCGAGGAGGCCAGCAGATAGACCAGGGCCAGCAGCGCAAACGGCAGCAGGGCCAGCCCCCAGCGCTGCCGACGCTGGGGTAGGTAATTGATCAGCCTTGGCATACGGGCTCCGTCTGCGGCGGGCCGGCTTGCGCCTGGTCGCGATGGAGAAGGGAATGGCGGCATCGGCCTTCCCGGCTCGACGCAATTCAAAGCTTGCCGTCGGCGGCCAATTCGACGTACTGCGGATCGAAGCGCAGCTTGATGTTGGCGGGATCGCCCAGCGTGCTGCCGTCGCCCAGTGCGATGCCCACGAAGTCCTTGTCCTTGGCATCGGCACCGAACAGGCCATGGTCGAAGGAGAACGTGCGCACCCGATCGATCGATTCCTTCAACGCAGGATCGCGCATGAACGCCAGCGCCTTCTGCGGCGTATCCAGCAGATAGGTGCTGCGCAGTTGCGCCTGGTATCCGTCCAGGTCGGTCCCCGACATGCGCGCCATCGCCTCGCGCGCGGCCTTGCCTTGGGGGCTGTCTGCCACCAGCAGCGCAGCGGTCTCGTACCAGATGCCGGTCAGTGCCTTGCCCAGCTCGGGATGCTGTTTCAGAGTCTCGGTATTGACCACCAGCAGATCGAGGATTTCACCGGGGATCTTCGATGAATCGAACACCAGCTTCGCATCGGGCGATGCGAGGATCGCGGCAAGCTGGGGGTTCCAGGTCGACACCGCGGTGGTGCCCTGCGCCTGGTAGGCGGCGACGATGTCGGCATCAGAGGTGTTGACCACCGTCACATCGCGCTCACTCAGCCCTGCAGACTGCAGCGCGCGTGCCAGCAGATAATGGGAGACGGACAGTTCGGGAAGGTTGACGCGCTGGCCCTTGATGTCGGCAAGACTGGACTTGCCCTTCAACACCACGCCATCGTTGCCGTTGGAGTAGTCGCCGATGATCAGCGCCGTCGTATCCACGCCGCCGGCGGCCGGGATCGTCAGCGCATCCATGCTGGCCGCGGTGACACCGTCGAACTTGCCGGCCGTGTACTGGTTCACCGATTCGACGTAATCGTTGATCTGCACCAGTTTCAGGTCGATGCCGTACTTGCCGGCCCACTTGTCCACGATGCCGGCGTCCTGCGCATAGCCCCAGGGCATCCAGCCCACATAGATCGACCAGGCCACGCGAAAGCTGGCCCGCGAAGCGGCTTTATCGGAAGACTGCGACGGCTTGTCCGGGCCACAGGCGGACAGCCCCAACATACAGACGATCAGCACCAGGGCCCAGCCACGCGCCACGGTCACGAAGGGGGAGAACGACTTCATCGGGGAGACCTCGCACTGTCAGTTACACGGAACGAACCAGATCATGGCCACAGGCCCTGTGGACCTGGCCTGCGCGTGTCTCCCGGGCTTTTATCCCGCCGTGTAACCTCCTATCGGAGGTCCGCCGCTCTCGGACCAGCACCGGCAATCGATGTCCGGTCGGAACCCTAGCGTCGCTTTTTCGGAAAGCTATCACAGGCCTGGCTTGTTTTGTCAACCATCGTGATCGCAAGCGCAGCAAGACCATCGATTTGCCCTTCCAAGGGCGCAGCGCCCTCGAACGACGATGCACCGGCTTGGAGCAAGTCAGGCGCATCAACGCCGCGTGAGCCTTCGTGAAAGTGATGCTGGGGTTGCGGTCCTGGGCGCACGGCCCGGTGCCTGCTCCGAGAGCGGCGGACCTCCGACAGGGTTATAACCGAGATACTAAACTGCCGCGATGTCGCCGCCTTCCACCCTGGCCTGCCGCAGCGGCTGCGCCGCCTGCTGCATCGCGCCTTCGATCAGTTCGCCGATTCCCGGCATGCCGCAAGGCAAGCCGGCCGGCGTTGCCTGCGTACAGCTGGATGCGCACCTGCGTTGCCGGCTCTTCGGCCAGCCCGAGCGCCCGGCGGTGTGCGTGCGCCTGCGTCCGGAGGCGGCCATGTGCGGGGCCTCGCGCAGCCAGGCGCTGGCCTATCTGACCGCGTTGGAAACCGCCACGCGCCCGGCCAGCCAGGGGCCCGGCTGATCTTTCAGCCGCTGGGACGACCCTGGTCGGTGTCGCCGGCGCCGGCCCCGAACCCGGTGATCGGCAACCGGGCGGCTCATCAGTCTTCGGGCTGGGCCAGGTACTGGTCCTTCAGGCGCACGTAGTGCCGGGCCGAATACAGCAGGCCCTCGATGTCCTTCTCCGAAAGTTGCCGCGCCGGGCGCGCCGGATTGCCGACCCACAGTTCGCCGCTGCCGACCTTCTTGCCCGGGCCGACCACCGCGCCGGCACCGATGAAGGCGTTCTTTTCGAGCACCGCACCATCCAGGACGCACGCGCCCATGCCGATCAGGCAGGCATCGCCGATGGTGCAGGCGTGGAGGATGGTGCCGTGGCCGACGGTCACGTCCTCGCCGATCAGGGTCGGATAGCCGCCCTTGTTGTAGGGACTTGCGTGGCTGACGTGGATGATGGTGCCGTCCTGCACGTTGCTGCGCGCACCGATGCGCACGTGGTTGACGTCGCCGCGGATCACCGTGCCCGGCCAGACCGACACGTCATCGCCCAGCACCACATCGCCAATGACCGTGCAGGCCGGGTCCACGTACACCCGTTGCCCCAGCACGGGGCGCTTGTCCAGGTAAGGGCGCAGGGCTTTCATGCGGCCAGTGTAGCGCTGCGCCTGCGCCGATCCGGCGGGTTAGGCTGTGCCGCCTTCGCACACGCCCGCCTTGCCCATGAAGATCGCCAGCTGGAACGTCAACTCGCTCAACGTGCGCCTGCCGCACCTGGAACAGTGGCTGGGCCAGTTCGGGCCGGACATCGTGGGCCTGCAGGAAACCAAGCTGGAAGACCACAGGTTTCCCGACGTGGCGCTGCTGGCGGCCGGCTATCGCAGCGTGTTCGCCGGGCAGAAGACCTACAACGGCGTGGCGCTGCTGGCGCGCAGCGCGATCGAGGATGTGCAGATCGGCATTCCCGGTTTCGAGGACGTGCAGAAGCGGGTCATCGCCGGCACCGTCGATGGCATCCGGGTGATCAACCTCTACGTGGTCAACGGCCAGGACGTGGGCAGCGAGAAATATGGCTACAAGCTGCGCTGGCTGGAGGCGGCGCGCGAATGGATCAAGGCCGAGCTGGCGTTGCATCCGCAGCTGGTGGTGCTGGGCGATTTCAACATCGCCCCCGATGCGCGCGACGTGCACGATCCGGCGCTGTGGGATGACACCCACATCCTCACCTCGGCGGCCGAGCGCGAGGCACTGCAGGCGATCCTGGACCTTGGCCTGCACGATGCCTTGCGCCTGCACCATGATCAGGCCGGGATCTTCAGCTGGTGGGATTACCGGATGGCCGGCTTCCGCCGCAACCTGGGCCTGCGCATCGACCTGACCCTGGTCTCCGATGCGTTGAAGGCGCGCGCCACTGCCGCCGGGATCGACCGGCAGCCACGCACGCTGGAACGCCCCAGCGATCACGCCCCGGCCTGGACCCAGCTCGATTAGCCAGCCACCGCATCTCGTGCCGCGCACGAAAAAGCCCGGGACATGCCCGGGCTTTGGCTTTCGATCCGCCACAACCGCTGATGCGTTAGCGCACGCTCTTGCGGGTGAACAGGTTGACGATGGCCAGCAGGACCACCGCGCCAAGCAGCGACCACAGGAACGTGCCGACGGTGACGGCCTGGTTGATGCTGCCGCCGCCGAGGAAACCGGCGATGGCGGCACCGACGATGCCGACCACGATGTTGAGGATGATGCCCTGCTGGGCGTCACGACGCATGATGATGCTGGCCAGCCAGCCAACCACGCCACCCACGATCAACCAGATGATGATGCCCATAGCCGTTCTCCTTGTTCGATGATTCGGATGCCCCGCGCTTTGGGGTGCGCGATGATTTGGCCGGTCACGCCGTGAAACCGCCGTATACACAACCGGCCGGTACATGATGAAGACCGCTCCAGCAAAGACGTGTCTCGCCCGCATGGCGGCGCCGCCTTCACGCGCGCAAGGCCACCTGGCCGGCACCTGCTTGGCTCACCCGGTGCCACCTGCACATGACTGAACTGCGCGAAACCTTTTCCGCGTCCCAGCGCATCGGACCGCTGCAGGTGTGGTGGACGACCCATCCGCCGCGCAGTTCAGGCGAACTCACCGCCCGTCCGCTGCTGGAATCGTGGTTCCAGCTGGCCCCGGGCACGCTGCCGCTGCAGCGCGATGCGCGCGGCAAGCCGCACCTGGAAGGCGCGCTGCAACGCCATGACGTCAGCTGGAGCCACAGCGGGCAGGCGCTGCTGCTGACCACCGGGCCGGACGTGCAAGTCGGTGCCGACATCGAGCGCCTGCGCCCGCGGCCGCGCGCGCTGGAGCTGGCCCAGCGCTATTTCGCGCCGGAGGAAACAACGGCCCTGCGCGCCCTGCCCGAAGCCGGGCGCCCGCTGGCCTTCCTGCGCCTGTGGTGCGCCAAGGAAGCGGTGCTCAAGGCGCACGGGCACGGGATCTCGTTCGGGCTGCAGCGGCTGGTGTTCGCGCCAGCGGCGGCGATGCACACCCAAGCCTGGGGCCCGTTGCGACTGGTGGCCTGCGACCGGCGCCTGGGCGCGCCGCCCGATTGGACCCTGCACCAGTGGCAGCCGCACCCGAAATACCTGGCCGCGGTGGCCTGGCGCGCGCGGCCGCCGGGCTGAAAGCCCAAGCGACCCCGCGCCGGGCTGCGCTAAGCTGCGGCCAATGACCCACGATGCCCTGCCCCCTGGCCTGGACGCGCCACTGCGCCACGGGCTGGCCGAACTCGGCCTGTCGCCGGACCTGGCGCCGCCGCTGCTGGCCTACCTGGCCCTGCTGGTGCGCTGGAACGGCACCTACAACCTCACCGCCGTGCGTGACCCGCGGCAGATGGTCACCCGCCACCTGCTCGATTCGCTGGCCATGCACCGTTTCGTGTCCACCGGCACCCTGGCCGACCTGGGCTCCGGTCCCGGCCTGCCCGGCATCCCGCTGGCCATCGCCCACCCGCAGCTGCAGGTGACCCTGGTGGAGAGCAACGGCAAGAAGGCCCGCTTCCTGCGCCAGGCCGTGCGCCAGCTCGGGCTGGACAATGCGGAAGTGGCCGAAAGCCGCGCCGAGGCGCTGGACGCACCGGCTGCCTACGACCACCTGACCGCGCGCGCGCTGGACACCCTGGCCGGCATCGTCGCCGTCGGCGGACACCTGCTCAAGCCCGGCGGCACGTTGCTGGCGATGAAGGGCGTGATCCCGCACGAGGAGATCGCCGCGCTGCCGCCGGGCTGGGCCCTGGTCCAGGCCACGCCGCTGTCGGTGCCCGGCCTGGACGGCCAGCGCCACCTGGTCACGGTGGGACGGGTCGCGGCGAAACCCGCATAATCCCCGGTCCCGCCCCTTTCCCCAAAGAGCCGACTGCATGGCCCGCATCATCGCCATCGCCAACCAGAAAGGGGGCGTCGGCAAGACCACCACCGCCGTCAACCTGGCCGCCGCGCTCGCCCGCACGCCCCAGCGCGTGCTGCTGGTGGACCTGGATGCCCAGGGCAACGCCACCATGGGCAGCGGGGTGGACAAGCGCCAGATCGAGACCTCCACCTTCGAGGTGCTGCTGCAGGAAAGCCAGGCGCGCGCGGCGATCGTGCGCACCGCAGAAGATTTCGACCTGATGCCGGCCAACATCGACCTGACCGCTGCCGAGATCCAGCTGATGGATGCACCGGCGCGCGAGCAGCGCCTGAAGTCCGCGCTGGAGCCACTGCGCCCGGACTACGACTGGATCCTCATCGACTGCCCGCCGGCGCTGTCGGTGATGACCCTCAACGCGCTGACCGCGGCCGATTCGGTGCTGATCCCGATGCAGTGCGAGTACTACGCGCTGGAGGGCTTGAGCGCGCTGATGGAGACGGTCTCGGCCATCCGCGGCCGGCTCAACCCGACGCTGGAGATCGAAGGCGTGCTGCGGACCATGTTCGATGTGCGCAACAACCTGGCCAACGCGGTCTCGGCCGAGCTGACCGAGCACTTCGGCGAGCAGGTGTTCCGCACCATCGTGCCGCGCAACGTGCGCGTGGCCGAAGCGCCCAGCCATGGCCAGAGCATCGTCGGCTACGACCGGGCCTCGCGCGGGGGCGTGGCCTACCTGGGCCTGGCCGGCGAGCTCATCCGCCGCCAGCAGGAACGCAGCCGACCCGCGCCCCCCCGCATGGAGACCCATTGATGCCCGCCCCGAAGAAGCGCGGCCTCGGCCGCGGCCTGGAAGCGCTGCTCGGCCCCAAGGGCGCCGAAACCCCGCCGACCGAAGCCCAGCCCGGTGAAGCCCTGCGCAACGTCCCGGTTGGCCAGCTGCAGCCTGGCAAGTACCAGCCGCGCATGGCGATGGACCCGGCCAAGCTGGACGAGCTGGCCGACTCGATCCGCGCCCAGGGTGTGATCCAGCCGATCGTGGTGCGCGCCAGCGGCAGCGGCGGTTACGAGATCGTCGCCGGCGAACGCCGCTGGCGCGCCGCCCAGCTGGCCGGCCTGGCCCAGGTGCCGGTGGTGGTGCGCGAACTGGACGACCGCACCGTCATCGCCATGGCGCTGATCGAGAATATCCAGCGCGAGGACCTCAACCCGCTGGAAGAAGCGCAATCGCTGCAGCGGCTGATCAGCGAATTCTCCCTGACCCACGGCCAGGCCGCCGAAGCGGTCGGCCGCTCGCGCGCGGCGGTGTCCAACCTGCTGCGCCTGCTGGAACTGCCGCCGGCCATCCGCGCCCTGCTCGAGGCGCGCCGCCTGGAAATGGGCCACGCCCGCGCCCTGCTCACGCTCTCGCCGGAACTGGCCAGCAAGCTGGCCGGCGAAGCGGCCGACGGCGGCTGGTCGGTGCGCGAGGTCGAACACCGCGCCTCGCAGTTCGCCGCCGGCCGCGTCCCGGTCAATGGCAAGCACAAACCCGCCAGGGCCGCGCCGCAGGCCGACATCGCCTCGCTGCAGACCGAGCTGTCCGAGACCCTGGGCACCACCGTCAACATCGCCCACGGCCGCAACGGCAAGGGCAAGCTGGTGATCCATTACACCGATCTGGATACGCTGGATGGCGTGCTGGAGCGGTTGCGGGGCAAGCGCGCATAAACCGGCAGGATCGGCCGATGGCCGCGATGGGCATCACCGGGAATGCCCATCGCTCCTACCGCGTCATCGCATCGCCCGCCGCCACCGCGTGTGCCGACGGCGCCGAGGATTGCCCATCGCGCGCGCGCTTGCGTTCGGAGACCTTTTCGCGCGCAGCGTGTTCGCGGGCACCGACCACCATCTCGGTCAGCCACCTGACCAGCACCGCGGTGTAGGTGCGCTGCGCCGGCTTTTCCGAAAACGCATGGTCCGCCCCGGCGATCACCCGCGCGGTGCGCGAGCGGGCGCGGGTGAAGGCGGCCACGTAGTTCTCGATGACCTGGTGCGGAATGATCTGGTCCAGCTCGGCTTCGACGATCAGCGCATCGCCGGTGAATTCGGCGCAGGCGCGCAGCGCGCGGTTGTCCTTCCATGCCACCTGGCGATGGCGGAAGGGAATCAGGTCCGGGTCCTGGTGCAGCTGGCGCTTGGGCAGTTCCCAGCCCTGGTCCTTGTACAGCGCCGGGGTCCGCAGCGCCAGCCAGCGCACCGGCCGCAACGAGGACAGGATCGCCGCCAGATAGGCGCCATAGCTGATGCCGACCACGGCAATGGCGTTCTCATCGACATTGGGCTGCTGCACGAACCAGTCATAGGCGGCCAGCAGATCGTCCAGGTTCTGCTGGCGACTGACGCGTTCGAGCATCTGCGCATCGCCTTCATGGCCGCGCAGGTCGAAGGTCAGGCAGACGCAGCCCAGGCCCGCGGCGTCGCGGGCCCGCGCCAGGTCATGGTCCTGGCTGCCGCCCCAGCCATGCACGAACAGCACGCCGGGCAGCGCGCGCGCCGGTGCCAGCAAAGTGCCGGACAGCTGAACGCTTTCGACCGGAAAACCGATGTGTTCAAGGGTCACGTCCATCAGCGGTGACCCTAGCGTATTTGGTCAGACGGCCAAGTGAAGCCACCTGATCCTGGAAATACACCAGCGCATCGCCGGGCACCGGTTCGTCCTCGTAGGTTTCGTAGGTCATCGCATCCAGCCACGGCACCTCCGGCTCGGCGCAAAGCACTTCCAGCGCGAGGATTTCGGCCGGGCTGGCACCACCGAAGCGCCAGGATTGCTCGAGCACACCGCAGCGCTCAATGCCTTTCGCATCGCGGCCATGGACCACGTCGTAATTGCGGCGCGAGGCGAAGAAGCCCGGATAGGCCTGCACGATCGTGCTTTCGTAATGCTGCACCCTGGCGATGGCATCGCCGGCATGGCGCGGCAATGGTACGTGCCGGAGCTGGTCCAGGCCCCCGCGTGCCACGCGCAGGACCGAGCCGCCGTAGACCACCTCGCCGCTGGGCGTGCCGATGGTGCGCTGGGTGCCGAAGTAGGCGATCGACGCGCCGCCCACCTCCACGCAGCCGATGCTGAAGGTCAGTGCCGACTCCAGGTTCAGCTCGATCACCACCCCGTCGGCGATTTCCGCGTCGCTGACCTGCGCCAGCCAGGCCTCGAGGTCTGCCTGCGAGGCCATCACCCGCTGGCCGTGACCGCCGCGGGCATGGGCCAGCTTGCCGCGCACCTTGCCCAGCGGCAGCAGCGCCGCCAGCGCGCGGCGCGCATCATCGGCGCTGAAGACCGAATACCCAGGCAATACCGCATCGCCGAGCGCGGCGCCCAGCTGCGGCGCCCAGCCCTGTGGCGCGCCCGCACCGTCTGCGACCAGGCCGTGGCTGACCAGCTTGCTGGCCACGAACGCATGCGGCACCACGCCGCCAAACAGATCCTGCGCGCAGGTGATGCCGCGCATCGCCGCTTCCTCGCAGGTCAGTGTGTCCAGCGGAATGAAATAGCCTGGCAGGCCAGGCAGCGCCTGATCGCGGAATGGGCGGCCCAGCAGCGTGGCCAGGCGCCTCCCGAAGTACTCGACGCTGGCGCACTCGTGGCGCGCGCGCGCAGGGTCGGTATACAGCGGCGTCACCGCAGGTGGGGCCAGCGGTACAAGGCTGGTGGGATTGCCGGTCGGCAGCGGTTGAAGGTCGAGGATGGCGGCCATGTGTGGGTTCCCCTTGCTGCGCGGATGGAACGGCGGTGCGGACACGCGCGAGGCGGTCCGAGGCGTTTGGTTCGACAGGACGCAGGGCATCGCGGGACTGCATGCAGCGCTTGCAGGTGATTGCCGGATGGGCCGGCACATGGGCGCAACGGGTGGCTGCGGTAGGGCTTACAGCGTCATGCGGGGATGCTGGGTCGCCGGCTGGTACGGCCGGCTGCACCAGCAGCCAATTGATGGCGGTCTGCAGGTGCGGTGAGACCACCCAACTGCGTTTCAAGTTTCATGAACAGCGCCGGGCAATTCGTGATCAGCGGTCCTTGCTGACCTGGCGGTGGTGCCCGGCGCGCCGTCATGGACGAGTCTTAGCACGCCGCCGTGAATCCGGCGCGAAACAATCGTTTCCCGGCCGCTCACGATGCCGCAACGCCGGCGCCGGCACCTTGGTCCCTGCATGCGATGGGCATGGCGCCTGATCATGACCGTCCTGTGCGGACTGTGCGACCCATTCCAGCCCGCCCGCCGATTGCGGACAGGCATTCGCAGCAGTGCCCTTCCTGCCGGGCACGATCGAGAGGCGCGCCATGCACCAGAAACTTCTTGAGCAGCAGCTGAACCAGCTGCAGGACAAGGTCACCGCCGGCGTAGAGGTGCCGCTGGAGCAGGCCTTCTTCGACGATTGCGCCGCCGATGCCGCGGCGATCCTGGCGCAGGTGCGCGATGCCACGCAGGCGCGCCATGCGATCGAGCGGATCGGCGAGATCTTCGATGCGGTGGGCGTGGACGCGCAGCGTCTGCTGTCGGCTGGACAGCGCGGACCACTGGCGGTCGACTGAGAGGCTGAGAAAAAATCGCCCGCCTACTGCGACCGTCGCCAAACGCCCGTGCCGGCGGCGCGCTGCGGGCAAATCCGGGTCATTTGGCCCACCAAACTCCCCGGATTTGCCCCCAACGCACCTTGTCACGAACGCTTGGCGGCGCTCTCGCTACGGCGGTCGAATTTTTCTCAGCCTCTGAGCACGATGCCCGCGGGCGTCGCACCGATCGCGCGATGGGGTGAAGGCGCCAGTTGGTGGCTTTGCTGACGCTCAATCGCTCTGCAGTTCTGCCACGAAATCGTAGGCATCGCCGCGATAGAACGAGCGGGTGAATTCCACCACGCGGCCATCGGCTAGGAACGCACGCCGCTCGACCAGCAGGCCGGGGGCGCCGGCTTCCAGCTGCAACAGTTGCGCCGCTTCCTGTTCCAGCGCCACCGCGCGCAGGCGCTGCAGGGCGCGGCGCGGGCGATGGCCGTAGGTATCCAGTGCTTCGTAAAGCGAGCCGCCGATGCACTGCGGATCGGGCAGCAGGCTGTGCGGCACCAGGGTGCGTTCGGCCGCGATCGGCGCGCCATCGACATGGCGCAGGCGGGACAGGCGTACCACCCCGCTGCCGGGCGAAAGATTCAGCGCCATCGCCTCTTCCGGCGTGACCTCGCCGATGCCGCGTTCCAGGAAGGTCACCTGCGGATTGAGCCCGCGCTCGCGCAGGTCGTCGGTGAAGCTGGTCAGGCGCGAGAAGCTGCGCACGATCCGCTCGGACACGAACGTCCCTGCGCCCTGGCGCTGGCTGAGCAGGCCCTGGTCGATCAGACCGGACAACGCCTTGCGCACGGTCACCCGCGACAGTTGCAGGCCACCGGCCAGGTCGCGCTCGCTGGGCAGGCCGTGGCCAGGGCCGAGCACGCCGGTGTCGATCAGGTGCTGGATGGCGCGGCGCAGGCGCAGGTAGGCCAGGGTACGGCTGGTTTCGGCCGACTGCAGGCGCAGGTATTCGGTGGCGATGGCGGAAAGCATGCCCGTGAAAGTACCAATGAGATACCAAAGTTGCAATGTACGCGCCATGGTGGGCACGGTCAGGTGCAGGACTGGGAGGCGTGGTAGCGCGGTGGTATCGTCTTGCCCGTTTCCCCAACCGCTTCCGACGAGGCCTTGCCCCGTGACAGCCAAGACCGTTCCCGTGGACAGCTTCGACCTGGTGATCTTCGGCGGCACCGGAGACCTGGCCCTGCGCAAGCTGCTGCCTGGCCTGCTGCGCCGTTATGCCGACGGGCAGATTCCCCAGGACAGCCGCATCATCGGCGTGGCCCGCGACCGGCAGAACGGCGCCGAGTACCGCGCCCGGATCGGCGAGGCGCTGGAAAAAATCACCGAAGCCGAGCCACTGCTGCGCGCGCGGCTGCCGGCTTTCCTGCAGCTGCTGGACTACCGCCCGCTGGATGCAACCAGAGAAGAGGGCTGGGAGGAGTTCGGCGAGCTGCTCAAGACCACCGGCCCGGACCGTATTCGCGTGTTCTACCTGTCCACCAGCCCCAACCTGTTCGTGGACCTGTGCTCGCGCCTGCGCGATGCCGGGCTGAACACCGGCAACGCACGGGTGGTGGTGGAAAAGCCGATCGGCCGGGATTCGGCCAGCGCCGCGGCGATCAACGATGCCGTCGGCGCGGCCTTCGCCGAACACCAGACCTTCCGCATCGACCACTACCTGGGCAAGGAGACGGTGCAGAACCTGTTGGCGCTGCGTTTTGCCAACATCCTGTTCGAGCCGCTGTGGAACGCCGGCCGGATCGACCACGTGCAGATCACCGTGGCCGAAACCGTTGGACTGGAAAAGCGCGCCGGCTACTACGACAGCTCCGGCGCACTGCGCGACATGGTCCAGAACCACCTGCTGCAGCTGCTGTGCATGGTGGCGATGGAGCCGCCGGCCACGCTGCAGGCCGACGCGCTGCGCGATGAAAAGTTGAAGGTGCTGCGTTCGCTCAAGCCGATCACCGCCACCGAGGTCAGCCATGTCACCGTGCGCGGCCAGTATCGCGCCGGCGCCTCGGGTGGCGCGGCGGTGCCGGGTTATCTGGACGAGCTGGGCCGCCCGGATTCGCGCACCGAGACCTTCGTGGCGATCAAGGCCGAGGTGGCCAACTGGCGCTGGGCCGGCGCGCCGTTCTACCTGCGCACCGGCAAGCGCCTGCCCGAGCGGGTGTCGGAGATCGTGGTGGCATTCCGCCCGGTGCCACACTCGATCTTCGATGCCAGCGCCGGCCCGGCCCAGCCCAACCGCCTGGTCCTGCGCCTGCAGCCGGACGAGGGCGTCAAGCTGTGGCTGATGATCAAGGATCCCGGTCCGGGCGGGCTGCGCATGAAGTACGTGCCGCTGGACATGAGCTTTGCCGAGGCCTTCGGCGTGCACCAGCCCGAAGCCTATGAGCGCCTGCTGATGGACGTGGTCCGCGGCAACCAGTCGCTGTTCATGCGCCGCGACGAAGTCGAGGCCGCCTGGGCCTGGATCGATCCGATCCTGGAAGCCTGGGAACAGCTGCCCGAAGCACCCAAGCCCTACACCGCCGGCTCCTGGGGACCCAATGCCGCCGTGGCCCTGATCGAACGCGACGGCCGTACCTGGCACGAGGACACCGGCACATGAGCCTGAGCCTTCCCGACGAACTCGCCCACGTCCACGCCTGTCCCAACCGCGAGCTACTGGCCCAGGCGCTGGCCGCCGCGGTCGCCGACGACCTGCGCGCGGCGCTGGCCGAGCGCGGCCGCGCGGTGCTGGCCCTGTCCGGCGGGACCACGCCGGTGCGCTTCTTCCAGGCCCTGGCCGAACAGCCGCTGCCGTGGAAGCAGGTCGCCGTGACCCTGGTCGACGAGCGCTGGGTCGACGAAACCAGCGCGCGCTCCAACGCCGCATTGGTGCGCCAGCACCTGATGTATGGCGCGGCCGCGGTCGCCAGCTTCCTGCCGCTGTACCGCGCCTACGGCCACGGCCCGGAACAGGCCCTGCCCGAACTGGAAGAGGAGCTGGCCCAGCTGCCGCTGCCGCTGGACGTGGCGGTGCTGGGCATGGGCAACGATGGCCACACCGCCTCGTTGTTCCCGGGCGGCGACTGGCTCGAACGGGCCCTGGACCCGGCCGGCAGTGCGCGCGTGCTGCCCATGCACGCCGAGGCCGCCGGCGAACCGCGCATCACCCTGACCCTGCCGGTGCTGGCAGCCGCGCGCCATCTGTACCTGCACATCGAAGGCGAGCACAAAGCCCAGGTGTTGCAGCAGGCGCTGGCTGCCGAGGCCGGTCCGCCGATCGCCACGGTGCTGCGCGCGGCCAGGACTCCGGTGCAGATCTACTGGTGTCCCTGAAGGGACATCCGCGACCCTCGGGCCGGGTGCCGGCGCGGGGCGCAGCGACGCATGTCCGGCACCGGATCGCCCGCTGCGTCTGCGCTGCCCGGCTCTCATCCCAAGGTGGGGATGCGCGTCCGGCGCTCCTGCTTATAATGCGGGCAGCCGCTTCCGGAACGGGGGCAGCGACCGGGCGCCCCCACGACCGGAACATTCGTTGGATACCCGAGTGTTTTTCAGCCACGCCGGCGACGGCGCTGCCAAAGGTGGACTGTGCGCAACTATGACCTGGAGTTTCTCAAGCGCTTCTCGATGGTGATCGGCTTGCTGCTGCTGGTCACGGTGGGGTTGGCGATCGGGGCGTTTTTCCTGTCCAAGGCGATTCCGCCGGAAGTCTCGCCGGTGGCCGCCAGGCAGACCCAGGCCCGGATCGCACCGGTCGGTGCAGTCTATGCCGGCAGCACCGGCGCCGCCGCCCAGGCCGCCGCCGCGGCGGCGGCGGCCGCTGCCCAGGCCGCCCAGGGCGCCTACGGCGGCACCCTGGACGGCAAGACGATCTACGACCAGCTGTGCACCGCCTGCCATACCACGGGCGTGGGCTTGGCCCCGATGCTGACCCCGGCGGGCCTCGGCGCGCGCCTGTCCAAGGGCAAGGACACCCTGTACAAGCATGCCATCGAAGGCTTCACCGGCCCCGATGGCGGGGTGATGCCGCCCAAGGGCGGCAATCCCGGCCTGAGCGAGGAACAGATCCGCGCCACGGTCGACTGGATGCTGGAGCAATCGAAGTAATCACCGTCACCAGCGCCTGTGCCGACGCCGCCTGCGGGCGGCGTCGTCGTTTACGCCCGTTTCCTCCCCGGCTCGGAAATGGAGCGGTGCGCATGCCCGCCAATCGCCTGCTGCGATCCTGCCGTTCTGGCCGCCGCGTGCCTGCACCAGTGCGCCCAGGCCGGCGCTGGGCAGGGCGGTACGGTCAAAGGCACAATGTCGAGGTGCCCGGCACCGACCAGGAGCGCAACGGCGAGGGCCGGTGGCGCAGCGCCGACCACGCCCCGCCGCTGCTGGGATTTGATCTTTAGGCTCAGCCCATCCCGCGCCCGATCAGGGCGATGGCCAGGATCGCCAGCGGGATCGCCAGCAGGTTGAGCCGGCCCAGGCGTTCGCCGAAGGCCAGCGCGCCGACCAGCGTGCCCAGCAGCACCACGCCGATGTTCATGCTGGCAAACACCGTGGCTGGCGCGCCTGGCAGCGCGCGGTGCGCGGCCAGGTAGAAGCCGATGTTGCCGAAGTTGAGCAGGCCCAGCAGCAGTCCGCCGGCCAGACTGCGCAGGTCCAGGTGCACGCCCCCGCGCAGCTGGCGCCACAGCTGCCAGGCCAGCATCGGCACGAAGGCGACGGTGAAGGTGGCCAGCAGCGAGGCCGACAGCGGGGCGCCGTCGGCGGCGATGCGCTTGAACAACACGTCGGTCGTGGCCCAACCCACCAGCACCACCAGCGGCAGGCGCCAGTCGGTCGCAGCGGCCGCCGCCGCGGCGCGCGGCCGCGCCAGCAGGCAGGCAATGGCCGCCAGGCCCAGCACCAGCCCGGCGATCTGCCAGCCGCCGGCGCGCTGGCCGAACAGGGTGAAGGCCGCGAGCAGCGACAGCAGCAGCGACAGGCGCTGGGCGATGTCGGTGCGCACGATCCCGGCCCGGCGCACCGAGGCGGCCAGCACCAGAAACAGGCCCGGCAGCAGCAGTCCCAGCGGCAGCCACCAGCGCCAGGGCGCATGTTCGCCGTGCAGGGCCTGCAGCGGCGGGTCCAGCAGGCCCAGCGCCAGCAGCGCGCCAACCAGGTAGTTCCAGGTCACCGCCTGCGGCAGGTCCAGCCGCAGACGCGGCGCCAGGCGGAACAGGACCGACACGGCCACGCTGCACAGCACGGCCAAGGCAACAAACCACATGGGGCGCAGACCCTTGGGCAAAGAGGACGCGCGCATTATCCCGGCCGGCGCATCGATCAGGGACGCGGGAATCGACCTCAAGAACCCGGAACCCTGGGAAGCTGCGGGCCGCAGGCCCCCCTGATTCCGGCCTCACTGCGGCGGGGCGGCCAGCTCCCTGGCATCCAGCAGGCCGTCCTGGCTGCGGTCCTGCCTGGCAAAGCGCTGGCGCAGCTGCAGGACCAGCGCGGCGCGCGTGATCGGCTTGCCGCGGCGACCCGGCAGTTCAGCGCCTTCGAGCACGCCGTTGTGGTCGCCATCGCGCTGGTCGAAGGCGTAGCTCATCCAGGCGATGTATTCGTCCACCCCGACGCGGCCGTCGTGGTCGCTGTCCATGCGGGCCAGGTAGTCGGCGGTGCCGGTCGGGACCTGCGCCAGGATCGGCGCGGCCCAGCAGCCCAGGACCAGGGCCATCAGCCAGCGCATGTGCCCGGTGTGCAGCAGGGCCCGGTCTGCGAATGACGCCGCGGACGGGCCAGGGGCAGGTGCGCCATTGCAGTGCGATCGGCAGGTCAATGCGCCAGCGCGTAACCCTTCAGGCGCTGCGAATAGGCCTGCAGCGCGGCGATTCCGCTTTCCTCGGCCTCCTTGCACCAGGCCTGCAACTGGCGCAGGCGCTCGGCCGCATCGTGCGAACGCGTCTCCAGCAGCACCGCCAGGCGCTTGCGGTGTTCGACCAGGGCCTGCATGCGCGGGCGCTGGGCGACCCAGCGGTTGAGCGCATCGCGTGCCTCGGGCTTGAGCCAGCGGCCGTCATCGACCAGGCCGCGGCGCATGCGGCCGGGCAGCAGCTGGCGCAGCTTCTGCCCGGCGATGGCCGCTTCCTCGGCCAGGGCCGGCCTGAACACGTTGCGCTGGTAGTCGGTCATGGCCTGGAAACGATGCGACAGCAGTGCCCTGAGGGTGTCGGCGTCGGGCACGGCGATGTTGGGGCGGATGTCCAGGCGCGGGGCCACCCGCAGCACCTTGGCCAGGCGCAGCGCTTCCAGGCCCTTGATCGCGGCCCAGCCGATGTCCAGCTCCCAGCGGCGCATCGCAAAGCGCGCCGAGCTGGGGAAGGCATGGTGGTTGTTGTGCAGTTCCTCACCGCCGATCCAGAACCCCCACGGGGTCAGGTTGGTCGAGGTGTCGGCCGATTCGAAGTTGCGGTAGCCCCACCAGTGGCCCAGGCCGTTGATCACGCCGGCGGCCCAGAACGGGATCCATGCCATCTGGATCGCCCACAGCGCGATGCCCGGCAGGCCGAACAGCGCGAACTGCACCGCCAGCAGCGTCACCGGGCCCCAGCTGGCCAGCGGCGTGTAGAGCCGGCGTTCGATCCAGTCTTCCGGCGCGCCGCGGCCGTACTGGGCAATATCCTCGCGCTGCCGGCGCGCTTGGCGGTACAGCTCCACGCCTTGCCAGAACACCTTGCCGATGCCCTTGGCCTGCGGGCTGTGCGGGTCCTGGTCGGTCTCGACCTTGGCGTGGTGCTTGCGATGGATGGCCACCCACTCCTTGGTGATCATGGAGGTGGTCAACCACGTCCAGAACCGGAAGAAATGGTTGAGCAGCGGGTGGAAATCCACGCCCCGGTGCGCCTGGCTGCGATGCAGGTACAGGGTCACCGAGAAGATGGTCAGCTGGGTGCATACCAGCAGCACCAGCAGCAGTTGCCACCAGCCGAACTGCAGCAGGCCACCGGTGAGCAGGTCAATCAGGGACGGATGCATGAAGTTCCCCCTCCAGGGAAGACGGCGCCGGGCAAGGACCCGCCGCACCCGGCCATAATGGCGGCTCTGCCCGCAAACTTCACCCGTGGCGCCCGATGGTGTTCAGGCGAGCGCACGGTGTGCCCAGGACCCCATGCTGCCCGTCACCGCTTCCGACCCCGCAACCGAGCCCCTGATCGAACTGGACCGCGCCACCGTGGTGCGCGGCGAAACCACCGTGCTCGACCAGCTGAGCCTGCGCATCGCGCTGGGCCAGAACACCGCGCTGCTGGGCCCCAACGGCTGCGGCAAATCCACCTTCATCAAGCTGATCAACCGCGAGCTGTATCCGCTGGCGCGCCCGGGCCAGGCGCCGGTCAAGGTGTTCGGCCAGGACCGCTGGAACGTGGCCCAGCTGCGCACGCGCCTGGGACTGGTCACCAGCGATGCCACCGGCGACCTGCAGCAGATGCCGCAGCTGCGCGTGGATGACGCGATTGTCACCGGCTTCTTCGCCAGTTTCGTCCTGCCGATCGACCAGCAGGTCACCCCCGCGATGCGCGAGCGCGCCGCCCAGGCGCTGGCGCGGGTCGGCGGACAGGGCCTGTCCGGCCGTCTGGTGGCCGAGCTGTCCACCGGCCAGATGCGCCGGGTGCTGATCGCCCGCGCGCTGGTGCACCAGCCGCAGGCGCTGCTGCTGGACGAACCCACTGCTGGCCTGGACCTGGTGGCCCAGCAGCAGTTCTGCACGCTGATGCGCGCGCTGGCCGGGCAGGGCATCACCCTGGTGCTGGTGACCCATCACTTGGAAGAAATCGTGCCGGAGATCGACCGGGTGGTGCTGCTGCAGGACGGGCGCATCGCCGGCGACGGCACGCGCGCGCAGACCCTCACCTCCAGCCTGCTCTCGCAGGTCTATGGCGGCCCGATTCACGTCCACCTGGACCAGGGCGTCTACCGCGCCGCGGCGCAGTGAGCCGGCCGCCGCGCCTGACATTCCGACCCTCGGCTCCACCCGAGCGCTGACCCCTCCAGGCCCGCCGCCATGCCCGAACTGCCCGAAGTCGAAACCACCCGCCGCGGCCTGGCCCCGCACCTGGAAGGGGTGATCGTGCGCGCAGTCCTGCAGCGCCGCGACGACCTGCGCTGGCCGATCCCCGACCAGATCCGCGCGCACCTGCCCGGGGCGCGGATCGAGGCGGTGCGTCGCCGCGCCAAGTACCTGCTGCTGGACACCCTGGCCGGCAGCGCGCTGCTGCACCTGGGCATGAGCGGCAGCCTGCGGGTGCTGCCGGCGGCCACGCCGGTGAAGGCGCACGACCATGTCGACCTGGCCCTGGATGGCGGGCGGGTGCTGCGCTTCAACGATCCGCGCCGCTTCGGCAGCCTGCTGTGGCAGGCGCCGGGCACCACCCACCCGCTGCTGCAGGGGCTGGGACCGGAGCCGCTGTCGGAGGAGTTCGATGGTGCATGGCTGTTTGCACGCAGCCGCGGCCGCAGCGCCCCGGTCAAGAGCTTCCTGATGGACCAGCGGATCGTGGTCGGGGTGGGCAACATCTACGCGGCCGAAAGCCTGTTCAGGGCCAGGATCCACCCGCTGCGCGCGGCCGGCAGGGTCTCCCGCGAACGCTATGAAGCCCTGGCGATGGCGGTAAAGGACATCCTGGCCCACGCCATCCAGCGCGGGGGCACCACCTTGCGCGATTTCATCAGCCCCGATGGCGTGCCGGGCTATTTCGAGCAGGAACTGTGGGTCTACGGCCGCGGCGGCCTGCCCTGCAAGCGGTGCGCGGCCGCCCTGAAGCAAGCCCAGGTCGGCCAGCGCACCACGGTCTGGTGCCCGCACTGCCAGCGCTGAAAGCAGTGATGCCGCATCGCACCAGCGGGAGATACACCCGTCACGTTTGCAGGCGGTATAGTCGGCCCCTGCAGCAATGCAAGGAGGGGGTTCATGGAGGGGGGGGGTGATATCACGGTCTGGTTGGATGCCGCGCGTTCGGGCGACCGCGCCGCGCTGGATCGGGTGCTGTCCACGCTCTACCAGGAACTGCATTCGATGGCCCGGCGCCAGCTGGCCGGCCACCAGGGCCACACCCTGGACGCCACCGCGCTGGTCCACGAGTCCTACCTGAAACTGCTTGGCGCCCAGGGCGGGGCCAAGTTCGACGACCGCGCGCATTTCTTCGCCTATGCCGCCTCCTCGATGCGCTCGGTGGTGGTGGACTACGCCCGCAGCCGCCTGGCCCGCAAGCGCGGCGGCGACCTCAAGCGCGTGGCGGAGATCCCCGAGGACGTGGAAAGCAACCTGCTGCGCCTGGACGAAACCACCCTGGCGCTCAATACCGCGCTGGACCAGCTCTTCGACGCCGATCCACGCCTGGCCAAGGTCGTGGAGATGCGCTATTTCGCCGGCCTGTCCGAGCTGGAGATCGCCGAGCTGATGCAGCGCTCCGAGCGCAGCGTGCGCCGCGACTGGCAGAAGGCCCGGCTGTTCCTGCTGGCCGCGATGCAGGACGAGTAAAGCGGAGCGCCTGCGCGATGGACGCCGCCCAGTGGCAACGCCTGTCGCCGATGCTGGACCTGCTGCTGGACATGAATCCGGAGCAGCGTACCTACCAGCTGCAACTGATCGCCCTTGAAGATGCCGGGCTGGCCGAGGAGATTGTCGGCCTGCTGGCGCTGGAAGCCGCCGCCGAAGGCGCCTGGCCGCCGCCCCTGCACGAAGCCCCGGCCGCGCTCTGCGAAGGCGCGCGCCTGGGTCCCTATCGCCTGGAGTGGCTGCTGGGCGAAGGCGGCATGGGCATGGTCTGGGCGGCCAAGCGCGCCGGCAGCGGCTACCAGCGCCGGGTGGCCCTGAAGCTGCTGCATGCGGGCATCGCCGATCACCGCCTGCGGGTGCGTTTCTCGCGTGAGCGCGACATCCTGGCGCGGCTGGAACACCCGCACATCGCGCGCCTGCTCGATGCCGGGGTCGGCGAGCAGGGCCAGCCCTACCTGGCGCTGGAATACGTCGAAGGCATTTCCATCACCGACTATTGCCAGCAGCATGCCCTGGCCATCGAGGCGCGGCTGGTACTGTTCCGCCAGGTCTGCCAGGCGGTCAGCCACGCGCATGCCAACCTGATCGTCCACCGCGACCTGAAGCCTTCCAACATCCTGGTCACCGCCAGCGGCGAAACCCGGCTGCTGGACTTCGGCATCGCCAAGCTGCTCGATGCGCCCGATGGCAGCGGCGCGCGCACCGAGTTGCGCGCCTTCACCCTGCACTACGCCGCGCCCGAGCAGGTCCGCGGCGAGCCGGTGACCACCCGCACCGATGTGTATTCGCTGGGCGTGGTGCTATTCGAACTGCTGGCCGGCACCAAGCCCTATCGCCTGCAGGGCGACAATGTGCTGGCCTGGGAACAGGCCATCATCGACGCCGAACCGATGCGCCCATCGCAGGCGCTGCTGCAGGGCGCGCCTGACCGGGCGGCGCAACCGGACCTGCGCCGCCAGGCCAGGCGCCTGCGCGGCGACCTGGACCGGATCGTGCTCAAGGCCCTGGCCAAGAAGCCCGAGCACCGCTATCCTTCGGTCGAAGCGCTGTCGGCTGACCTGCGCCGCTACCTGGAAGGCATGCCGGTCCAGGCACAGCGGCAGAGCGTGGGCTACCGGCTGGGCAAGTACGCGCTGCGCCATCGCTGGTGGCTGCTGGCCGGATCGATGATGTCGCTGGTGCTGCTGGGCGCGGCGGCCATCAGCCTGCGCCAGGCCCGCGAGGCGGTGCACGAGGCCCAGCGCGCGCAGGCGATGCAGGATTTCGTGATCGGCCTGTTCGACAACGCCGGCGCCGCACCGCGCGGCGATGCATTCGATAGCCGCAAGCTGCTCGACGCCGGGGTGGCGCGCGGCGCGCGCGAGCTGGCCAACCAGCCGCTGGCCCATGCCGAGCTGCTGGGCGTGGTCGCGCGGCTGCGCATCGGCCTGGGCGATTATGCGCAGGCGCTGGCGTTGCTGGAACGCGCCGACGGCCTGCTCAACGGCCGCGGCGATGTCTCCGCGCAGCTGCGCCTGCAGATCGCTGCCCAGCACGGACGCGCGCTGCGCATGCTCGATCGCGGCCAGGCCTGCGCCAGCCAGCTGGCGCCGCTGGAACCGCTGACGCGCACCCTGATTGGCCATGAGGCCGAAACCGCCGAGTTCCTGTCCCAGTACGGCCGCTGCCTGCGCCAGCAGGGCGACCTGGTGCCGGCGCATAGCCTGTTCCAGCGCGCCCTGGCGCGCCGCCAGGCGCTGGGCGACGATGCCGGTGTGGCCGAGAACATGCTGGACCTGGCCTTGCTGGACACCGACCGGGGCCGGGAACAGGACGCGCTGAACGGCTACCGCGCCGCGCTGGATTACCTGTATCGCCATGTCGGCCACGAACATCCGCTGGCGGTGGAAATCCTGCGTGCGCGGGGCGCCGCACAGCGCGCCGGCGGCGACACGATCAACGCCCAGGCCGGCTTCCGACAGGCGCTGCGGGTGTCCGAACAGATCCACGGCTCGGACCATCCCCTCACCCTGGGCCTGCGCCGGCAGCTGGTGGCGTTGCAGGTGGATCTGGGCCAGTACGCCCTGGCCGCCGAGCAGATGGAATCGCTGCTGGCGCGCACCCGCCAGGTCATGGGCGAGCGGCACCGCGAGACCGGCCTGGCCTGGAACACCACCGGCGTCATCGCCTGGGAACGTGGCGAGCTGGCCACCGCCCAGCGCGATATCGCCCGGGCCGTGGCCATCTGGCGCCAGCCCGAAGGCGCGCGGCAGCTGGCGGGCGGGCTGGCCAACTACGGCAGGGTCCTGCATGCGGCCGGCCATGACAGCCAGGCGTTGGCCGCCCTGCAGGAAGCGCGCGCGCTGCGCGTCGCCAATTTCGGTGCCTCCCACCCACTGGTCGGCGACACCGACCGCATGATCGGCGAGGTCATCGCCGACCAGGGCGATGCGCGGGGCGCGCAGCCCTGGTTCGAAACGGCGGTCGCGCTGACCCGGCGCGGCTATCCGGCCGATCATCCGCGGCGGCTGTTCGCCGAACTGTCGCTGGCCCGCAACCGCGGGCGCCTCGGCCAGCCCGACGCCGCGCTGGCCATGCTGGATCGGCTGGCGCGGCACGGCGGCGACGGCAGTGAAGCGGCCAAGCTGCGCTGGCGCGCCCGTGCCTACGCAGCCGAAACCCGCTGCACCGCCAGCCCTTCACAGGGCACGTTGCAACAGCTTGACGCCCTGCTGGCGCAGCTGGCCACCGTCCAGCCCGATGGCGGGGTGATTCCACGCGAGGTGCGGGCCATCCGCGAGCGGTGCGCCGAACGCCTGCTGGCGGCGCCCGCGGCGCGGCGACCGCTCAAAACGGCAGCAAGGCCTGCTGCGGCGCCATCGTCGACTCGCCGCGGGTGATCTTCTTGTACTCGGCGCGGCTGACCGAGACATAGCGCTGGTTGCCGCCGATCTCCACCTGCGGCCCGTCCTGGACCACGCGCCCGGCTGCATCCACGCGCACGGTCATCGTCGCCTTGGCCCCGGTATGGCAGATGGTCTTGATCTCGCTGAGTTCGTCGGCCCAGGCCAGCAGATACTGGCTGCCCTCGAACAGCTCACCGCGAAAATCGGTGCGCAACCCGTAGCACAGCACCGGGATGCCGCGCTGGTCCACCACCTCGCTCAGCTGCCAGACCTGCGCACGGCTGAGGAACTGCGCCTCGTCCACCAGCACGCAGTGCAGCCGGCCGGACTCGGCCAACTCGCCATCGACCAGGCGCAGCAGGTCATCATCGCCGGTGAAGGTGGTGCCTTCGGCCTGCAAGCCGATCCGCGAGGCCACCACGCCGGGGCCGGCGCGATCATCCAGCCCCGGGGTCAGGATCAGCACGCGCATGCCGCGTTCGCGATAGTTGTGCGCCGACTGCAGCAGCGTGGTGGTCTTGCCGGCGTTCATCGCCGAATAATAGAAATAGAGCTTGGCCATGGAGCGAGGAGTGAGAAACGAGCAGCGAGGAGTGAGAAGTGAGAAGTGAGCGCAGTGCGGAGCGGGTGCAAGTGCGCCGCGGCCAGCTGCCGGTGACAGAATACCCGCCCTGCCAGACGCAGCTGGCTTTGCTCGCTTCTCGTTTCGCATTCATTCTTCCCCCTCACTTCCCGCCTGCCGATGGATTTGCTCAACCCCCCGCAGCGCGCCGCGGTGCTGCACGTGCACGGTCCACTGCTGGTGCTGGCCGGCGCCGGCAGTGGCAAGACCCGGGTGATCATCGAGAAGATCGCGCACCTGATCGCCTCCAGGCGGATGCCGGCCAAGCGCATCGCGGCGATCACCTTCACCAACAAGTCGGCCCGGGAAATGCGCGAGCGCCTGGCCAGGCGGGTCAGGGGCGAGGCGGCCGAAGGCTTGACCCTGTGCACCTTCCACGCGCTGGGGCTGAAGTTCCTGCAGATCGAGCACGCCGCGGCCGGGCTGAAGCGCAATTTCTCGATCTTTGACGCCGACGATGCCAACGCGCAGTTCAAGGACCTGATGCCCGGGGCCAAGCCCGATGCGATCGAGCTGATGAAGTCGCTGGTCTCGCGCGCCAAGAACGCAGGCCTCTCGCCCGAACAAGCAGCCGAACGGGCGCGCAGCCCGCGCGAGCTGGAAGCGGCCGCGCTGTACGCGCGCTACCAGGCGCGGCTGGGCAGCTTCAACGCGGTGGACTTCGATGACCTGATCCGCCTGCCGGTGCAGATCCTGGAACACGATCGGCAGATCACCGCCGGCTGGCGCGAGCGGATCGGCTACCTGCTGGTGGACGAAGCGCAGGACACCAACGATGCCCAGTACCGCCTGCTCAAGGCGATCGCCGGGCCGGGCGGCCACTTCACCTGCGTGGGCGATGACGACCAGTCGATCTATTCCTGGCGCGGGGCCAACCCGGAAAACCTGCTGCAGATGGCGCAGGACTATCCGGCGCTGGAAGTGATCAAGCTGGAGCAGAACTACCGCTGCTCCAACCGCGTGCTGCGCGCGGCCAACGCGTTGATCGCCCACAACCCGCACACCCATCCCAAGCAGCTGTGGTCCGACCAGGCCGATGGCGAGCGCATCCGCGTGTGGGAGTGTCGCGACAACGAGCACGAGGCCGAAAAGGTCGCCGCCGAGATCGCCTACCTGCAGGCCGCCAGGCGGGTGCCGTGGAGCGAGTTCTGCATCCTGTTCCGCGGCAACTTCCAGTCGCGGGTGATCGAAAAGGCGCTGCAGCTGCTGCGTATTCCGTATCACCTCACCGGCGGCACCGCGTTCCTGGAGCGCCAGGAAGTCAAGGATGCCCTGAGCTGGCTGCGGCTGGTGGCCAATCCGGACGACGATGCAGCGTTCCTGCGCGCGGTGCAGAGTCCCAAGCGCGAAGTCGGCGCGACCTCGCTGGCCAGGCTCGCCGAGCTGGCCCAGGCCCGGCACCTGCCGATGGCGCGCGTGGCCGAGATTCCCGGCGCCCTGCAGGCCTTGCCGGCGCGCGCGGCCAACGGCCTGGCCGGCTTCAATGATGCGCTGCAGGAACTGCGCGCGCAGGCGCCCAGGCTGCCGGCGGCCGAGCTGGTGCGGCTGCTGGCCGAACGCTCGGGCCTGCTGGCCGAGCTTCGCGTGCAGTGCAAGGACCAAGCCTCCTTCCAGCGGCGCAAGGCCAACCTGGAGGAACTGGCCGACTGGTTCAGTGGTGGCCCGCGTGGCGCCAGCGCCGGCGACCTGGCCGCGCAGCTGGCGCTGCTGTCGCGCAATGACAAGGACGACGGCGGCAACCAGGTGCGGATGATGACCCTGCACGCGGCCAAGGGGCTGGAGTTTGGCTACGTGTTCATCGTCGGCTGCCAGGACGGCGTGCTGCCGCACGAAGCGGCGCTGGAGGAAGGTGCGCTGGAGGAGGAGCGGCGGCTGATGTACGTGGGCATCACCCGCGCCAAGCAAGGGCTTTACCTGAGCCACAGCCGGACCACGCGCAAGTTCGGCGAGCTGATGCGGCTCAAGCCCAGCCGTTTCATCGACGAGCTGCCGCAGGCCGAACTGCAGCGCGACGGCGCCGATCCGGTCCTGGACGCGGCCAGCAAGCAGGCACGTGCCAAGGCCGGGCTGGCGGCGATCCAGGCGTTGTTCGACGACTGAAGCGGTGGCTGTCCTACGCGCGGCGAAGGCCGCGCGCACAGGCCTAGTGTACTGTTCTATTCTTGATGGAACTTATATGAAATCCATCGTTCCAACACTCTACGAGGACGAAGAGTGGAGAGTGCAAGTGCGAGTTGCCCCTGACCCCTGAGATTGTGCTGAGCGACGAGGAGCGAGCCGAGAAGGTCTCGCGCGACCCGCAGTTCGTCGAGAAGCTCGAAGACATCAGATCGGGCGCCACACCCACGTCGAATGGCTGAAGTTCCTGCGCCAGATCGACCGCCAGACGCCCAAGGACAAGACGCTGCATCTGATCGCCGACAACTACGCCACCCACAAGCATCCCAATGTCCAGAAGTGGCTAGCCAAGCACCCGCGCTTCACCATGCACTTCACGCCTACCTCCGCCTCGTGGCTGAACATGGTTGAGCGCTTCTTCCGCGACATCACCGCCGAGCGGCTGCGCCGCGGGGTGTTCACCAGCGTGCCCGAATTGATCGCCGCCATCGACGAGTACCTCGCGCATCACAACACCAAACCCAAGCCGTTCATCTGGACCAGAAGCGCCCGCGACATCCTGCAGAAGGTGATCCGCGCCAATCAGCGCTTAAGTTCCAAACAGAATGGAACACTACACTAGGAGTCTGTCGGGCTTTGGCGGTCGAGGCGAAAATTCGGCTGCGCGAGGACAGATTTTCGCCGATTCGCCGCCCCATACATAGTGGTTCTATGGGGCAAGAAGCGACGGAAATATGGACCGCACAGCCGGATTTGCAGCCCGGCCGGCCAAAGTCCGACAGGCTCCTAGGGTCTGGCCTCGGCAGGCGCCGGCGCGGTGCTGGTGGGTGCGTCGGTGCGCGCAGCTGCCGGTGACCCCTGCGCGCAGGCGGCCTTGGTGCCGGCGAGAGGGTTTGCCGGACCAGCGCATCGGTGGCCTGCGCCGCGGCGTCCCTGGCGGGCGCGCCCGGGGCGACCGGCGAGCGCACCGCTGCACGCGGCGCTGGCGCTGGCGAGGCGAGCGGCCCGGTGGGCGCATCGGCCACGGGTGCGGAGGCGGTCACCGGCGCTTGGACAGAGGCGGGCCAGGGTGCAGACGTCGGCGCCGTCGGCGCGCCCTGCCTGACCGGCGCCTGCACCACCGGCGCGGCGGTCGCGACTTCTGCCGCGTTGGCAGAGCCCGACGATGGCGGCGCGTTCGGGACCGGTGATGCCGACGTGGATGCCGACGTGGTCCGGCTCACCTGTTCGACCAGCGCATCGGTGGCCTGCGCGGCGAGCCTCGTTGGCGCTTCTTCCGCGGGGCGCCAGGTCGGCGACCTGCAGGCCAGCGCGCGGCCGTAGAAGTCGGCCGTCACCTGTCCCTTGCGCACGAAGAAATCCACGCCGGTGCGGCCGTATTTGAGTCCCGAATGGGTGGGCTCGGCGAACACGATGGCCTGCTGGTCGCCGAAGCCGAGCACCGCGAAGGCCGGCTTCAGCTGGCTGTAGAAGGCCGCGGTGAGCGGGGTGGCCGTGCCCTTGCAGGCGAAATCCAGCCGGGTGCGCGCCACCGTCGCCGGATCCTGCAGGGCCAGCTCGACCAGGCGCGTGCGGCTGGTCTCGGCCGCGCAGGCGCGCGGGTCGGGCGCCTTCAGGCAAACCTTGCGATTGTCCTGCCACTGCCGTTCGGCCCTGGACAGGCCCGCGCGGTCCACGCCACGGCGCAGGCGCGCGGCCAGGTAGGCCTGGTGCGCCTGGCGGTCGAGCAGCGCCAGTTCAGGCTCGTCGCAGATCAGCTTCTGCAGGTCGGTCAGGGGCGCGTCCAGCGGCAGCTGGGGCTCGCCTTCGACCACCGGCCTGGGGCATTGGAACGAGGGTTTGATCGTGATCGGCGGGGCCGGCCCGTCCGGGGTGGTGTCCAGGGCCGAGCGCACGGCCGCCGGGGCACGCGGTGGTGGCGGGCGATCGCAGCCGGCCACCGCGGCCAGCAGCAACAGCGTGGCGGGCAAGGTCATCCGCATGGGTGGGGATCCGCGTCGGCGCCTGCAGGCTTCATCAGCGTTTACGCCGAAGGCACCGGGCTCAGGACAGCTGCGGGGCCGCCGGCGGCGCGGCACCGCCATCTTCCAGGCGCGACAGGCGGGCTTCCAGTTCGGCCACGCGCGCTTCCAGATCGGCCAGGCGGTGGTCCAGTTCGCTGCTGCCGCTCGTGGCGGGGGATGAAGAAGCGCCGGTGCGTGCGCTGATCGCTTCCACATCCACCGGGCCACACAGCAGGTGCATCCAGCGGTCCTCGCGCTGGCCGGGGCCGCGCGGGATCTGGACCACCAGCGCCGGGTTGCGCTGGGCCAGGCGTTCCAGGTGATGGCGGGCATCATCGGCATCGCTGAACCTGGCCAGCCGTTCGGCCCGGCTGAGCAGTTCGTTGACCGTCTGTGCGCCGCGCAGCAGCAGCAGGCCCAGCAGCGCGACCTGCTGGTCGGGCAGGCTGAAGGCCTTGCCCGCCAGGTGCTCGTAGCGATCGGCGCGCGAGGAGAACTGCTGGCGCGCCAGGCCCAGCTGTTCCAGCGCGCGCAGGCCGTGCTGCACGGCGCCGGCCTGCAGGTTCATGAGCGGGTCGCGCGCGGTCTTCTGGTTGGCGGCGGTGACCGCGGCATTGACCGTCAGCGGATAGACATCCGGCGTGGTGGCCTGCTTTTCGATCAGGCAGCCCAGCAGGCGCGCCTGGGTGGCGTCGAGCACGGGCAGGGCGGGGGCGTCGCTCATGAAGTCGATCCGGTACGGCGGGTGGACAGGATAGCCGCGGCTCGCCGCTGGTGCGGCATGGCCAGGAGCGGGCGCGTCATCGGCGGCATCGTCGATGCCGCACCCATGGTCGATTGAAGTCCGCCAATGACGCCCAGCCGCTAAACTGCCGCTTCCCTTCGCGTCGATTGCCTGCTTCCGTGACCCCACTTCGTGCGTTGCTCCTGAGCGTGTGCACCTTGCTGGCCCTGTCTGCCTGCAAGAGCATTGAACCGGCCACGACCGCCGGAATGCCGGCCACTTCCACCCCGGCGGCCACGCCCGCCGTCGGCGTGGTCGCCGACGACAACCTCAACGCAGTGCTGTGGGTGCAGCGCGCGGCCGAGTACAAGGCGCTGTCCGAGCAGACCTACCGCGCCGCGGCCGGCCGGCTGGATGCCGCGCTCAAGGCCAGCAGCTGGGATGCGCTGGTACCCGAGGAGCGCGGCAACGCCGCCACCGGGCTCAAGCCGGCCGTGATCCTGGACGTGGACGAAACGGTGCTGGACAACTCCCCCTACCAGGCGCGCCTGATCGCCGACCACGCCCAGTACGACCAAGTCAGCTGGGATCAGTGGGTCGCCGAGAAGAAGGCCAGGGCCGTGCCCGGCGTGGTCGCTTTTGCCAGGGCCGCCGACGCCAGGGGGGTGACCCTGCTGTACATCTCCAACCGCGCCGTGCACCTCAAGGACGCCACCATCGCCAACCTCAGGGCCGTTGGCCTGCCGGTGGCCGATGACAGCGTGTTCCTGGGCCTGGGCACCCAGGTGCCGGGCTGCGAGCAGAACGGCACCGAGAAGAACTGCCGCCGCAAGCTGGCCGGCCAGCAGTACCGCGTGCTGATGCAGTTCGGCGACCAGCTCGGCGACTTCGTCCAGGTCACCGCCAACACGCAAGCCGGCCGCCAGCAGCTGCTCGACCAGCACCACCACTGGTTCGGCGAGCGCTGGTGGATGCTGGCCGGCCCGACCTACGGCTCGTGGGAGCCGGCACTGTTCAACAACGACTGGGCGCAACCGGTCCAGGCCCGTCGCGCGGCCAAGCAGGCCGCGCTGGACCTGGCCCGATGAGCCCACGCGGGCCGCTGCGGCTGGGCGCGCACGAGCGCCTGATCGTGGCCCTGGACGAACCCACCGGCGCGCAGGCGCTGGCCTGGGTGGAGCGGCTGGGCGATGCGGTGTCCTTCTACAAGATCGGCATGGAGCTGCTGGCCTCGGGCGATTACTTCACCGTGCTCGACGCGCTGGCCCGGCGCGACAAGAAGGTCTTCGTCGACCTGAAGTTCTTCGACATCCCGGCCACCGTGGCCGGGGTGATCGCCGGGCTCTCGCGCTGGCCGGTGACTTTTGCCACCCTCCACGGCTGGCACGGCCCGATGATGGAAGCGGCCGCCGATGCCCGCAGCGGCCAGCTGCGCCTGCTGGCGGTGACGGTGCTGACCTCGATGGACCGCGGTGACCTGCAGGCCCTGGGCATCGACGCCGATCCGCGCCAGGTGGTGGTCCAGCGCGCGCTGGCCGCCCAGGCCGCCGGAATCGACGGGGTGATCTGCTCGGGCCAGGAAGCCGCGCCGGTGCGCGCGGCGACCGGCGCGGGTTTCGAGATCGTCTGCCCGGGCATCCGCCCGGCCGGCAGCGCGGTCGGCGATCAGAAGCGGGTGATGGGGGTGGCCGAGGCCTTTGCCGCTGGCGCCGATGCCATCGTGGTCGGCCGGCCGATCCGCCAGGCGCCAGATCCGCGTGCGGCGGCCGAGGCCATGCAGGCGGAAATCGCAAGGCTTTTGAAATAACACAACGCCTCGTATCGCACACCAACGTATCGCCTCGTTTCCGTTCAGGCACCAGGCGGTGCGGGTCCGGCTTCGATCGGCCTGTTCCACCACCGCTGTCCTGCAGGCCGGTCGTCGCCGGGCCGGTTTTGTTGCCGAGCCCGGCCGGCTGCGGCCAAGATGGCGCCTCACAGGGGGACCCATGCATCTGGCCCAGCGCATCACCGCCGCCGTTTTCGCCTGCGCCCTGGTGGCGCTGGTCGCCTGTCACCCAGGCCAGGCCCCGCAGGTGGCCGCCACGCCCGATGGCCCGGCCGCCACCGTGCGCCAGCTGGCGCAGCTGCTCCGGCACAACGACCTGTCCGGCTTCGCCCGTGCGGCGGTGCCGGCGCAGGACTACCGGACCTTTTCCGATGCCTGGCAGCAGGACCTGAGCCGCTGGCCGCTGAGCGAACTGCCGCTGCCGGACAAGCTGGTGCCGATGCTGGCGGCGCTGTCGGCCAACGATGCCGAACGCCAGCTCGGCCAGGACTACGACCGCCACCTGGCCGGACAGACCGCCGACCTTCGCAATGCGGCGCAGACCCTGGGCCTGTTCGTCGGCCAGTACGTGCGCAACCAGGGCGACTTCAACCCCGGCCAGCGCGCCCATCTGGCCCAGGTCGTGCCGGTGCTGGCCGCCTGGGCGCAGAGCGCCCCGCTGGCCGATGCGGCCCGCGCCCACACCGCCCTGCGCACGCTGGTGGCCGCCGCCCGCACCACCGGGATCGACAGCGATGCCGACCTGAAGGCCGCCGGCATGGAGGCCTCGCTGCGGCAGCTGCAGCCGTTCCTGGCCGCCTTCACCGGCGTGCTGTCCGACTACGGCCTGTCCCTGGCCGACAGCCTGGACAAGCTGCAGACCGGCACGGTCACCGAAAAGGACGGCCTGGCCATGGTCGCGGTGACCTATCCGCTGGCCGGCAAGCCGATCCAGCTCACTGTCACCCTGCGCCGCCAGGCGGACCGCTGGTACGTGGCCGACTACATGGACCAGGCCGAAGACCTGCGCAAACTGCTCCGGCAGACCCCGCCGCCGGCGCCCGATCCGGCCCCGCCGCAGGCCCCGCTGCAGGCTGACGGCAAGGTCGCCGCGCAATGAGGACGACCGTCAGCGGCCATTGGGCATAATGCCGACGATGCCCGAACAGAATCCCCTGCCCTTCCCGGACGGCCAAGGCCCCGACGGTTCGCGTCCGCCCGAAGGCGGGACGCCACCGCCGCCTGCGGCCGGAGCGGCGCCCGACCAGGCGACCCCGCCGCTGCCGATTCCGGTGTCCGCGCCGAACGGCCGGCCCGGCAAGACCCCGCTGTGGGCGCAGCTGATGCACAAGCTGATCGACCCGTGGGTCAACCTGGACATCGAGCCCGAGGCTCCCGGCGCGCTGATCGACAGCCGCCCGGTCTGCTACGTGCTGGAAGACTACGGCCTGTCCAACGCGCTGATCCTGGACCGCGCCTGCCAGCTGGCGGGCCTGCCCTCGCCGCTGCTGCCCCTGCCGGGTGACCCGATCCGGCGCAAGCGCGCCTACCTGGCGCTGTCGCGGCGCAACGCCAGCACCCTGATCCCCGAGGCCGGTGCTACCAAGACCCATTCGGACTCGCTGGCGCGCCTGCTCCAGGCCCACCGCCACAACCTGAGCCTGGACGTGCAGCTGGTGCCGGTGTCGATCTTCGTCGGCCGCGCGCCGGACAAGGCCAGCGGCTGGTTCGCGGTGCTGTTCTCGGAAAACTGGGCGCTGGTGGGCCGCTTCCGCCGGCTGCTGGCGATCCTGCTCAACGGCCGCAGCACGATCGTGCGGTTCTCACCGCCGGTCTCGATCCGCGATTCGATCGACGAAGCACTGCCGCCCGAGCGCACGGTGCGCAAGCTCTCGCGGGTGCTGCGCACCCACTTCCACCGCATCCGCGAATCGGTGATCGGCCCGGACCTGTCCACCCGGCGCCTGCTGGTGGACCAGGTGCTGGCCGCCGAGCCGGTCAAGGAGGCCATCGCCGACCAGGCCCGCCGCGACCACACCAGGCCCGAGGACGCCTGGAAGAAAGCCCACGCCATGGCCTGGGAAATCGCCGCGGACTATTCCAACCCGGTGGTGCGCTCGGCCAGCTTCCTGCTGAGCCATGTCTGGAACCGGATCTACGCCGGCGTGCTGATCCACCACCTGGACAGGTTCAAGGAAGCCGCGCCCGGGCACGAAGTGGTCTACGTGCCCAGCCACCGCAGCCACATGGACTACCTGCTGCTGTCCTACCTGCTGTACGAGCGCGGGATCGTGCCGCCGCACATCGCCGCCGGGATCAACCTCAACCTGCCGGTGATCGGCACGCTGCTGCGCAAGGGCGGGGCGTTCTTCATGCGCCGCTCCTTCCGCGGCAATCCGCTGTATTCGGCGGTGTTCACCGAGTACGTGGCCCAGCTGGTGTCCGGCGGCTATTCACTGGAGTACTTCATCGAAGGCGGGCGCTCGCGCACCGGCCGGCTGGTCCCGCCCAAGGGCGGCATGATCTCGATGACCGTGCGCGCCTACCTGCGCCAGCCGCGCAAGCCGGTGCTGTTCCAGCCGGTCTACATCGGCTACGAGAAGCTGATCGAGGGCAACAGCTACCTGGACGAACTCTCCGGCCGGCCCAAGCAGAAGGAATCGATCTGGGCCCTGCTGCGGAACATCCCCAGGATCCTGCGCCGCAACTACGGCCAGGTGGTGGTGAACTTCGGCGAGCCCATCGCCCTGAGCCAGGTCCTGGCCGAGCGCGCGCCGGAATGGGACGGCAAGCCGCTGAAGGAAGACGACAAGCCGGCCTGGCTGGGCGAGGTGGTGTCCTGCCTGGCCACCGACATCCACACCCGCATCAACGGCGCCGCCGACGTCAACCCGATCAACCTGCTGGCCCTGGCGCTGCTGTCCACGCCCAAGCACGCGATGGCCGAGGCCGACCTGATCGCCCAGATCGACCTGTCCAAGGCGCTGCTGGCGCAGCTGCCGTATTCGGACCGGGTCACCGTCACCCCGCACAGCCCCGAGCGGATCATCGCCCACGGCCTGGAGATCAACGTCCTGCGCCGCATCTCCCACCCGCTGGGCGATGTGCTGGACGTGGTCGACGAAGACACCGCGGTGCTGCTGAGCTACTACCGCAACAACGTGCTGCACCTGTTCACCGC
This sequence comes from Pseudoxanthomonas spadix BD-a59, assembly GCF_000233915.3. Taxonomy (NCBI): domain Bacteria; kingdom Pseudomonadati; phylum Pseudomonadota; class Gammaproteobacteria; order Lysobacterales; family Lysobacteraceae; genus Pseudoxanthomonas; species Pseudoxanthomonas spadix. Next base: position 98,839 of record NC_016147.2, read on the forward strand.
CGCGGCCTGGATTGCCTGCTGCTTCCAGAACAACCGGCGCATGTCGCGCCAGCGCCTGGTCGGGCTGGGGATGCAGCTGTATCCGTTCCTGCAGGCCGAGCTGTTCCTGCCGTGGACGGCCGAACAGTTCGGCACGCGCATCGAACGCACCATCGAGGTGTTCATCGCCTCGCGCCTGCTCGAACAGAGCCTGCCCCCGGCCCGATCGGGGGTCGGCGAGGACGACGGCGGCATGCTGGCGCGCAACGCCGGCCAGACCGACGAGGTGTTCCGCCTGCGCGCGATCGGCCACTCGCTGCAGCAGGCCTTCGAGCGTTATTACATCGCCATCAGCGTGCTGGTAAAGAACGGCCCGGGCACGCTGGGCACGGCCGAGCTGGAAAGCCTGTGCCAGCAGGCCGCCCAGCGCCTGAGCCTGCTGTATGCGCCGGCCGCGCCGGAGTTCTTCGACAAGACCCTGTTCCGCGGCTTCATCCAGAAGCTGCGCGAGCTCGGGCTGGTGTGGCCGGACGAGCACAGCAAGCTGCGCTTCGATGCGCGCCTGGATGCCTGGGCGCGCGATGCCAAGGTGATCCTGGGCCGCGAACTGCGCCACACCATCGAACGGGTCAGCCCCGAGGCGGCGCGTCCGGAGCCGGTCCCCGAGCCTTCCGAATGAGCGCCAGGAGACAGCCGCCACCAGCACGCCTTTCCGGCCCGCTGTCGGACGCTCTCAGGCCAGCATCGGAAAGGCCTGCACCAGCCAGGCATGGCCCGCTTGGCCCAGCTCCGGCTGCTGGACCAGGTCCAGCAGCGGCGAGCCGCAGGCGCGAAAGCCGGTGGCGTATTCGCACACCAGCGCCATGCGCAGCACCGCGTTGCCGCCGGGCAGGATCGCCGGTGGCAGGTATTCGTGGAAACCGTAGAAGGCAAACAGCGCCTGCAGCTCCGGCGCGCAGTTGATCAGGCCGAACCGCACGCCCGAGTCGCGCACCAGTCTGTAAGTCTCGCGCAGCATCGTGTCCATCACCGGGCGGATGCGGTAATCGGCCAGCACGTTCAGGCGCGAACCGACCACGATGGTCTCGGCCGGCCAGATGCCGGCAAAGCGCTCCAGGTGCAGCAGCGTGCCCAGGTCACGGCGCAGCGGTGGGGTGTCGGCTGCATGCAGGCGCAGCGCGGCCACCGCCTGGCCGCCCTCGACCACCGCCACCGTGGTGGCGCTCATTTCCAGGGCGTCGTCCTCCACCCCGACCGGCTCGCCCTGTTCGTCGCGCAGACGCTGGCGCAGCGCGCGCAGTGCGGCACCGCCCTGGCCAGGGCCGAAACGGGCGGTTTGCAGCCCTGTGCCGGTGCTGGACGGGAACGGACTGACAGCAGCGCTGGAGACAGCGGAGTACATCGAAGACCGGTGCACCATGGCGCCCGGACAGCCCGGGTCGAATATGACTGCCCATGCAAGCATCGGGCCAACGGTGCGCCCGGGCCCAAGCCCGGGACCTGCAACGCTCATGCGCAGTCTCCAGTCGCCGGGCCGGACTGCCACGGTGACGCCAGGCGTCACAAGGCGTCAAACAGCGCCCGAACCCTGCACGCCTGGCTCAGGCCGGCTCGTCCGGGATCAGCGCGCTTTCCAGCCGGGCGATGCAATCCTTGAGCCACAGCTTGCGCTTCTTCAGGCGCTTGACGGTCAGCTCGTCGGCCTGCAGATCGGCCACGCGCTGCTCGATCTCCGCATCCAGGTCGCGGTGCTCGCGGCGCAGGGCGGCAAGCCGGGAGACGACCTCGCTTGGATTGATGGGGTCCACGCTCCCCAGCATACCCGCGGCCGGCGTCGGCGGGGAGACCGAGGCCGGCTCAAAAGACGCTCCCGGCGCTGGCCGCTCTGCGAGCGCGCCGGGCCACGCTCGGCACTGGCCCGGGCAACGACAGGCTCCTAGGAGCCTGTCGGACTTTCCAAAAGATGGGCCACGTACGTGAATTCTAGAGACCTCGCGTCCTGCAAACTCCGCTTTATGCACGTACGCGGACGGTTTTGGCGATTTTTTGACCAATTTTCGGTCCGTGCATCGAAAGCCCGACAGACTCCTAGACTAGCCAGCCCATGTCCGCCTCCCTGCCCCTGCAGCTCATCGCCGATCCGGCCCGGTCCGGGTCCGCGCGCCAGCTTGCCGCGCTCGGCGCGCGCCTGCGCCGCCAGGTGGGCCAGGCGATCGCCGACTACGCGATGATCCAGGCCGGCGACAAGGTGATGGTCTGCCTGTCCGGCGGCAAGGACAGCTACACCCTGCTGGACATGCTGCTGCAGCTGCAAAACAAGGCACCGGTGCACTTCGAACTGGTCGCGGTCAATCTGGACCAGAAGCAGCCCGGCTTTCCCGCACACGTGCTGCCTGATTACCTGCCCGCGCGCGGCGTGCCGTATCAGATCATCGAGCAGGACACCTATTCGGTGGTCAGCCGGGTGGTGCCGCAGGGCAAGGCCCTGTGCAGCCTGTGTTCGCGCCTGCGCCGCGGTGCGCTGTACGCGCATGCGGCAAGGCACCGGTTCACCAAGATCGCACTGGGCCATCACCGCGACGACCTGGTCGCGACCTTCTTCATGAACCTGTTCCACCACGCCAGGCTGGCGGCGATGGCGCCCAAGCTGCGCTCGGACGACGGCCGCCACGTGGTGATCCGGCCGCTGGCCACCGTGCGCGAGGCCGACATCGCCCGCTACGCCGCTGCGCGCGGCTTCCCGATCATTCCCTGCACGCTGTGCGGCAGCCAGGAGAACCTGCAGCGCCGCCAGGTCGGGCAGATGCTGGCCCAGTGGGACCGCGACAGTCCCGGGCGCGTGGACCAGATCGCCCGCGCCCTGGCCGACGTGCGCCCGGCGCAGCTGGCCGATCCGCGCCTGTTCGACTTCGCCGCGCTCGGCGCGCCGGCCGCACCCGTGCCTGCGAACAGTCGCCCCGGCCAGGACCCTGCCGGCGACTGAGCTGCGACAGACCCGTGCCGGCGACCCTCGACCAGGCCGGGGCGTGCGCCCGATCCTTGCCAGCCCTGCCCTGCAATCGGGTCTGGATCGAGGCGGTGCGGCCGTTCGGCCGGTCAGCGGACGATCCCGGACCGCTCCCGGTCGGCCCTGTCAAGGCTGTCCGGGGCGACGCCAGCGGCGATAATCCCCGGTCCATCTTCCGCGCCGGACGCTGCCTGGATCGCGCCGCGCCTCCCACCTGGCCCCCGCATGTTCTTCCGCAACCTGACCCTGTTCCGTTTTCCCACCTCGCTGGATTTTTCCGACCTCGACGCACAGCTGGCGCAGGCCCCGCTCAAGCCGGTCGGCCCGCTGGAAATGAGCTCGCGCGGCTTCATCAATCCGTTCGGCCGCAGCGAGCAGGTCGCCAGCCACCGCGTCGAGGACGCGATCTGGGTCAGCGTCGGCGGCGAGGACAAGATCCTGCCCGGGGCGGTGGTCAACGACCTGCTGGCACGCAAGCTGGACGAAATCGAAGCCAGGGAAGGCCGTCGCCCCGGCGGCAAGACCCGCAAGCGGCTCAAGGACGACCTGCTGCACGAACTGCTGCCGCGCGCCTTCGTCAAGCCCTCGCGCATCGACGCGCTGCTGGACCTCAAGGCCGGCTTCATCGCCGTGGACGCCTCCTCGCGCAAGAGCGCCGAGAACGTGGTGTCCGAACTGCGCGGGGTGATGGGCAGCTTCCCGGCCATGCCGGTCAATGCCGAAGTGGCGCCACGCGCGATCCTCACCGGCTGGATCGCCGGCGAGCCCCTGCCCGAGGGCCTGAGCCTGGGCGAGGAATGCGAGATGAAGGATCCCATCGACGGCGGCGCCATCGTCAAGTGCCAGCACCAGCAGCTGCGTTGCGAGGAGATCGACAAGCACCTGGAAGCGGGCAAGCAGGTCACCAAGCTGGCGTTGATCCTGGACGAGCACGTGTCCTTGGTCCTGGGCGAGGACCTGATCATCCGCAAGCTCAAGTTCCTCGAAGGGGCGGTGGATGCGCTGGAAAACGGCGGCAACGACGACCTGCGCGCCGAGCTGGACGCACGCTTCGCGCTGATGAGCGCCGAGGTGCGCCGGCTGTTCTTCGTCCTGGAAGGCGCGCTGAAGCTGAGCAAGGTCGAGTAGGCCGCGCCAGCGCACGCCGGCAGCGGCGCGTGGAAACCGTCAAACCCGCGCCATCTGCACCCGTACAATGCGCGGCATGTTGCTGCGCCGGCTCATCGCCAAACCGCCCCAGAGTGTCGAACGCGACACGGTCCTGGTGGCCGGCGCCGATGGGCTGGCGCCGATCCAGGTCCAGCGCGTGCGCGACCCGCGTGCACGCCGCATCCGCCTGAGCGTGGACGAACGCGGCGCGCGCCTGACCCTGCCGGTCCGCGCCAGCCTGAGCGCCGGCGAACGGTTCCTCGAACTGCATCGCCCCTGGCTGCTCGAGCAGCTCGCGCGCAGCGCCGTGCCGGCCTCGGTGCAGCCATTGCAGCCGGGCGTCACCACGACCCTGCCGTTGCGCGGACAGGAGCTGCCGTTGCACTGGCAGCCCGGACGCTACACGCGCCTGGAACTGGCCGGCGACGGGATTCACCTGCAGTGGCCACAGCGCGCCAGCGCGGCGATGCTGGCGCGCGCCCTGCGCGAGTTCTACGAGGCCCAGGGCCGGGCCGACATCGGTCGCTGGATGCCAGGCCACCTGGCCGGGCTGCCGCGCGTGCCGGGCCGGATCCGGTTCAAGGTGATGTCCTCGCAGTGGGGCTCGCTGAGCGCCGATGGCGCCATGGCGCTGGACCTGTCGCTGATCCTGGCCCGGCCGCGCGCGTTCGAGTACGTGCTGGTCCACGAGCTGTGCCACCTGGCCCAGGCCAACCACTCGGCCGCGTTCTGGCATGAAGTGCAATGCCGCTTCCCCGATTGGCGCGCCGAGCGCGCGTACTTCCACGACCAGGGCCGGCGGCTCAAGGCGCAGCTGCGCGCGCTGTTGCAGGACTGAGCGTTGCCGGGCCGCACCGCGGCCGGCTCAATCCTCGCCCAGGAACCGGCCGATCACCGCGGCCACGGCCGGGGCCTGGTCCATGTGCAGGTGGTGGCGGCCGGGCAGCACGACGGTGCGGCCCTGGCGCAGGCGCGCGGCGCGCTGGCTGCGCAGGGGTTCGGGAAAGTACGGCTGGGCCGGCTCGGCCAGGATCACCAGCGCCGGGCACGCGATGGCCGCCACCAGCGCATCGACCTGGTCGTTGCTGGCCCGATACAGTGACGGCAGCGCCAGGCGCGGATCGGTGCTCCACACCCAGCCGCCGTCCACCGCGCGCACGCCGCGTTCGACCAGCAGCCGGGCGCTGGCTTCACTCAGGCCGTTGACCTGCATCCGCGCCCGCACCGGCACGGCCAGGCTGGGAAACACCCGCGGCCCGCGCCGCGGCACGGCGCGCGCGGCCGCGATCGCCGTGCGCATCCGGGTCGGCGCGTGGGCCGCATCCTCGCCCAGCCCGCCCAGCGCCTCGATGCACACCAGCCGGCGCACGCGCTGCGGGCAGGCCGCCGCGAGCATGCTGGAAATCCCCGCGCCCATCGAATGGCCCAGCAGCGCGAAGCGCTCCCAGCCCAGTGCGTCGGCCACATCCAGCACCGCGTTGATGGCCACGTGGGCCGAATACTCCGCGCCCGGTCCCAGGTGCGCGCTGCGGCCCTGACCGGGCAGATCCAGCGCCAGCACCTCCAGCGGCTGCGGCAGCAGGCCCAGCAGCGGGATCCAGCTGGCGGCGTTGTCCAGCCAGCCATGCACGGCGATGACCTTGGCACCGTCCGGATCGCCGCCGCGCAGCGCGTGCAGTTCGCCCAGCGCCGCGGGCAGGACGCACTCGCCCAGGATCATGCCTGCATCGGGCCGAACTGGCGTTCCAGCATGGCCACCAGCGCCCGCGCATGGGCGGGGCTGTCGTTGAGGCAGGGGATATAGCGCAGGGTGCCGCCGGCGTGGGCGAAGCCCTCGGCGAACTGCATGCCCACTTCCTCCAGGGTCTCCAGGCAATCCACTGCAAACCCCGGGCAGACCACGTCCACCAGGTGCAGGCCGCGCCCGGCCATGGCCTTGAGTTCGGCATCGGTGGCCGGTTGCAGCCAGCGCTCCTTGCCGAAGCGCGACTGGTAGGTCAGGGTCCAGGCGTCGGCGGCCAGGCCCAGCGCCTGGGCGATCAGCGCGGCGCTGCGCTGGCAGCGCTGCGGGTAGGGGTCGCCGTTGTTGGCCACCCGCTGCGGCAGGCCATGGAAGGAGAACAGCAGGTGCTGACCGGCGCCATTGGCCTGGCGCCACTGCGCGATCGAGTCAGCCACCGCGGCAATCCAGTCCGGATCATCCGAATAATCCTCCACCCAGGTCAGCTGCGGTGCGGTGGCGTTGGGAAACACCTCGCGCACCACGTCCTGCACCGAGGCGGTGGTGGTGGTCGAATACTGCGGATACAGCGGCAGCACGCGCAGCGGCGCGCCTTCGCCCTGGAGCCGATGCAGCAAGGTGCGCAGCGCCGGCTGGCCATAGCGCATCGCCGGCAGCACCCGCCAGCCGGGCAGCAAGGCATGCACCTGCGCGGCCAGGCCATGGGTATAGACCGACAGGGGCGAGCCGCCTTCCAGCCAGATCCTGGCGTACTTCTCGGCCGACCTGGGGCTGCGCAGCGGCAGGATCAGCCCGCGCAGCAGCGGCTTCCACAGCACTCCCGGGATGGACACCACCCGCGGATCGGTGAGGAATTCGTCCAGGTAATCGCGCACCGCCGGCGCGGTCGGTGCCTGCGGCGTGCCCAGGTTGACCAGGACCAGGGTGCCGGCAAAGGCCGGAGGAGCGTGCGGGTGAGGGGTGAGGGCGGGGGCGGCCGCTGGGTTGGGCTCGGACATGGGTGGCATGATGACAGATGGTCCGGCCGCCGCGCCTGCAACTCATGGCCGATTCACCCGGCCATCCATAGGCTCGCGCCGTTGCATTGCCGGCGTCAGCGGCGATGCCGGCGTGCCGCCATCGTTGCCACGCTTCATCCTTATCATCGGAGTCGACTGCATGTCCCTGTCCCGTTTGGCGCCGCGTCGCGGCCTGCTTCGCCTGGGCGTCCTGATGCTGGCCAGCCTGGCCACCCTGCAGGCCCTGGCCGGCACCGAGGAGGACGCGCGCGCCGGCAACGCCGTGCGCGTGCTGCGCGACATCCAGCGCATCCCGGAGGAATCCATTCCCGAGAAGCTGCTTGACGAAGGCAAGGCGATCATCGTCGTCCCCGATTCGCTCAAGGTCGGGCTGGTGTTCGGCGGGCGCAGCGGCCACGGCCTGATGTCGGTCAAGAATCCGGACGGCACCTGGTCGCAGCCGGTGTTCGTCAAGCTCACCGGCGGCAGCGTCGGCTTCCAGGCCGGCGTGCAGTCCTCGGACATCGTGCTGGTGTTCCGCAACGACCGCTCGCTCAACAACATCGTCAACGGCAAGGTCACCCTGGGGGCCGATGCCGGGGTGGCCGCCGGCCCGGTCGGCCGCAATGCATCGGCCGCCACTGACGGCCAGCTCAAGGCCGAGATCTGGTCCTGGTCGCGCGCGCGCGGCCTGTTTGCCGGCGTCGCCCTGGACGGGGCGGTGCTGTCCATCGACCACGACGCCAACGCCGCTGTCTACGGACCCGGCGCCACCCCGCGCGCGATCTTCGAAGGTCGCGCCGGCCGCCCGACCGCGCAGGTGGTGTCCTTCCGCGATGAACTGGAGGAAGCCACCGCCAGCGCGCGTGCCAACCGCGGCACCGACGCCCGCCCGGTGGTGACCACCGGGCGACCGACGGCTCCGCCGAGCCCAGCGCCCAGCGCGCCTCCACCTGTGGAAACCGCTCCGCTCAACGGCCAGCCAGCCACCGAGCCGGCGCCGCAGCAGGGCTTCCAGCCGGTGGGCGAAGGTGAAGTGCGCACCGAACAACTGAACTGATCGGCCGCCACGGCCGATTCTTGGGCCGATCCGCGTCCGCACGGCCCGGGGCGGTGCGTTATCCTGAAAGTCCATTCTTCCCCGGCGAGTGCATCATGGGCGGTTTAAGCATCTGGCACTGGATCATCGTTCTGGCCATCGTCCTGCTGGTGTTCGGCACCAAGCGGTTGACCAGCGGCGCCAAGGACCTGGGCAGCGCGGTGAAGGAATTCAAGAAAGGCATGCGTGAGGAGGACAAGCCGGCCGCGCGCCTGTCCGAGGAAGCGCGTGGCGCCGATGAGGCGGCCGCCAAGGAACGCGAGCGCGAGCGTAGCGGCGACGCCCGCTGATCGCCAGGCGGATCGTGTCACCCTCCCACGCGCCCGCCTGAGGGGCGCCTGCTGCCATGTTCGATGTCGGCTTTCCCGAACTGATCGTCATCGCCGTTGTCGCCCTGGTGGTGCTCGGCCCCGAGCGCCTGCCCAAGGCGGCGCGCTTTGCCGGGCTGTGGGTGCGCCGGGCGCGCAACCAGTGGGATTCGGTCAAGAGCGAGCTGGAACGCGAACTGGCCGCCGAGGAACTCAAGCGCAACCTGCACCAGGCCCAGGAAGCCCTGCGCCGCACCGATCAGGCCATGCGCCGCAGTCACGACCAGGCCGAGCGCGGCTTCAACGAGGTCCGCGATCAGGTGCGTGGCACCGGCACCGGCGAGGACACGGTCGCCGACGTGACGGCCGCCGCGGCGCCCGAGCCGGGCCACATGCCGCCGGCGACGCGCCAGGATGTCGATGATGAACGCCCCAGTGCCTGACCAGGAGGCCGAAAGCAGCCTGATGGAGCACCTGATCGAGCTGCGCATGCGGCTGATCCGGGGCATGGCCGGGGTGGCGATCGTGCTGGTGGTGGCGGTGCCGTTCGCCAAGCGCATCTTCGAGCACCTGGCCATGCCGCTGCTGGCCGCGCTGCCGGTGGACCAGGCCCAGAAGATGATCGCGGCCGATCCGACCTCGGGCTTCTTCGCACCGATCAAGCTGGCCTTCTATCTGTCCCTGTTCGTGTCCTCGCCGTGGCTGATCTACCAGGCCTGGTGCTTCGTCGCCCCGGGCCTGTACAGGCACGAAAAGCGCCTGGCCGTGCCGCTGCTGGTGTCCTCGATCGCGCTGTTCTTTGTCGGCTGCGCGTTTGCCTATTTCGCGGTGCTGCCGGCGGTGTTCCATGCACTGACCCTGTTCACCCCCGATGTGGTGACCCTGGCGCCGGATCCGGCCAAATACCTGGATTTTGTGATCGTGATCTTCCTGGCGTTCGGCCTGAGCTTCGAGCTGCCGGTGGCGATGGTGATCGTGGTGGCCCTGGGCCTGGTCACTCCGCAGCAGCTCAAGGCGTCGCGCGGCTACGCGATCGTGGGCGTGTTCGTCGTGGCCGCGGTGATCACCCCGCCGGACGTGGTGTCCCAGCTGATGCTGGCCCTGCCGATGTGCCTGCTCTACGAACTGGGCATCCTGGCCAGCCGCTGGGCGCTGCCGCGCAAGCGCGCCCAGGCCTGAGAGGCTGAGCCCGGCGCGCTGTGCGTGGGAGCCGCTTCAGCGGCGAGGGGTCTTACCGGAAATGCTTCATCGCCGCTGAAGCGGCTCCCACGTGGAGCACGGTGGATCTGCGCGCTGCGCCGATCCGGATGACACAGCACCGTCCGCGCGGCCGCATCGGCCCTGCCGCGCTCAGGCGGCAAAGGTGGCCGGTGGGGATGGTGGCGGGGGGACTGCCGAGGCTTGTTCGCTTGCCTGACCCAGCATCTGGCGCCAGGCGCTGCTCACGCAGCCGGCGATCAGCGGCAGCATTGCCCCCATCAGCAGCATGTTGATGAAAAACAGGCCTGCGAACTGCCCCAGCACCATGGAGACCGCCTGGCCCAGCAGCGAGACCACCAGGATCAGGGGAATGGCCACCACCAGGAGCAGCACGTAGAACAGGATCACTGCCGGCAGGTTCCGAAGCCCGGCCTTCAGGCTGTTGAGCATGGCCTGGGTACCGCGCCTCCCACCAAAAAGCACATCCGGCACGGACACAAAATTCACCAATGCAACCAGCACCATGCCCAGGATGAAGGCGCCGAAGCAGATGAACAGCCCCGCGACCGGGACGGTCTGGAGCAGTTCCGGGCTCGGCGTTTGACCGGCGGCAGCCTGGCTCTCGAGCGTGTTCATCGTGTCCTGCACACGGTGCAATTCCTCCGGGCCACCGACCAGGGCCCACACCAGGAAGAACATCACCGCGATCAGCACCACCTGCGGAATCAAGGTCGCAATCAGGTCGGGAATTCGACCGCTGCGGAATCCGGAAAACAGGTCGCCGGCCCGGATCGGCTGGGCTGCCCTGACTTTCAGGACCGCACCCAGGACGCCTGCCCACAGGACCGGCCCAACCAGCATGAAAAAGGCCTGCAGCAGCGTCCCGAAAACGGGGACCTGCGAGAGCACCAGCATGAAGCCCATCAGCAATGCCCACAGCGCGCCCAGCGCACCGAGCTGCAGCGGTGCCTGGCGCAGGGTGGCCAGTCCGTCCAGCAGCCATTGCGCGCCGGCGCTGGCCGGTACCTTGTTGATTGTCGACATCGAGGGACATCCGGATAAAACAGCGGGGGAAAACAGCGTGGAGCGGCCGCGGCGCGGCCGGTTCAGCGGGCGCGTGCCTGGCGGGCGTGGCGCACGAATCGGCGCAATAGTGTGCGCGCCTGCGGGGCGGCCGTCACCTCGCGCTGGATCCGGACGCTCTTGCGTGCGTGGCCGCCGTCTGCGATGGCGGGTCAAGACCCGCCCTACAACCCGGCGTTGCGCGTAGGGCGGGTCTCGACCCGCCGCTTTTGGCTAGTGGCCATCACCCGCCGTGGCGCCTGAGCGAGCGCAGCGGGTGGCCGGTTTCGACGATCAGGAAAGGGGCATTCATTCCCGTGGCGGCAGGACCGAGACCACTTCCTCGATGGTCGTCAGACCGCGCGCCACCATGTCAAGGCCGGCATCGCGCAGGGTACGCATGCCCTGGATGCGCGCGGCGCGGGTGAAGGCGGCCAGGTCCATGTCGGCGCGGATCATGCTGCGCAGCTGCGGGGTCAGCGGCATCAGCTCGTACAGGCCGACCCGGCCCATGTAGCCGGTGCGGCGACATTCCAGGCAGCCAACCGCGCGGTGCGGGTGGGCATCCTCGGGCACGCTGCGGCCGGTCTCCAGCAGGATCTCCCAGGCATGCGCCGGCACCGCGGCGGGCACCTTGCAGTGCGGGCACAGGGTGCGCACCAGGCGCTGGGCCAGCACCCCGGTCAGGGTCGAGGCGACCAGGTAATGGGCCACGCCCAGGTCGAGCAGGCGGGTGATGGCCGAGGGCGCGTCGTTGGTGTGCAGCGTGGACAGCACCAGGTGGCCGGTCAGCGAAGCCTGGACCGCCATCTGCGCGGTCTCCAGGTCGCGGATCTCGCCGATCATGATGATGTCCGGGTCCTGGCGCAGCAGGGTGCGCACGCCAGAGGCGAAATCCAGGTCGATGTTGGTCTGCACCTGCATCTGGTTGAACTCGGGCGAGATCATTTCGATCGGGTCTTCGACGCTGCACACGTTCACGTCGGCCGTGGCCAGCTTGCGCAGGGTCGAATACAGCGTGGTGGTCTTGCCCGAGCCGGTCGGCCCGGTCACCAGCACGATCCCGTGCGGCTGCTCCACCAGCGCATTCCAGCCGGCCGCCTCGGTCGGGCTGAAGCCCAGTTCGGCGATCGGCTTGAACGCGGTGTCCGGGTCGAAAATGCGCATCACGCACTTCTCGCCGAAGGCGGTGGGCATGGTCGACAGGCGCATCTCCACCTCGCGCCCGCCCGGCGAACGGGTCTTGATCCGGCCGTCCTGCGGGCGCCGGCGCTCGGCCAGGTCCATCCGGCCCAGCACCTTGATCCGCGAGACCACCGCGGTCATCACCGGCGGCGGCAGTTCGAACACCTTGTGCAGCACCCCGTCGATGCGGAAGCGGATCCGGCCCAGTTCGCGCCGCGGCTCCAGGTGGATGTCCGAGGCGCGCTGCTCGTAGGCGTACTGCAGCATCCAGTCCACGATCTGGACCACGTGGTGATCGTCGGCGCCGACTTCGCCGCTTTGCCCCAGGTCGACCAGCTGTTCGAAGCTGGGCATGACCGAACCCTGCTCGCGCTCGCGCATGTCCCTGGCCCCGCGCACCGAGCGGGTCACGCCGAAAAACTCCATCGTGTAGCGATGCAGGTCCAGCGGATTGATCAGGACCAGCTCGATGTTGCGCCGGGTCAGGTGGGTCAGGTCCGGCTTCCAGGTGGTGTCCAGCGGCTCGCTGGTGGCGATCAGGACCCGGTCCGGCTCGACCGCGATCGGCAGGATCCGGTGCCGGCGCGCGTAGGCCTGGCTGACCACCGCGGTGACGCTGGCCACGTCCACCCGGGTCGGATCCACGCGCAGGTAGCGCACGCCGATGCGCAGGGCCAGCCACTCGGTCAGCCGTTCCAGGCTCAGTTCACCGCCACGGGCATCGGCCAGCTTCAGGTTGGCCAGCAGCACCAGCGGATGGACCTCGCTGGCGCTGCGCGCGCCGGCGGCCGACATCTGGATGCGGCCGGTGTCGGCCTCGGCCACCAGGCCGTCGGCCAGCAGCGCGCGGGTGACCTGGGCAAAGTCCAGCCGGCCTGAGCCCAGCACCGTGGAATCGGGAGAAAAATCGGCCTTGCGCTGCTGCTCCATCGAAGATCCAGGCCCTGGCAACGGCTCGTGCGGCCGAAGGCGGCCGCAGCACGCTGCGTATACTAGCCCACCCCTTTTTCCGCCTTCGCCGCATGACTGTCCCGACGGCACCACCGACCACCGTCCAGCCCCTGACGTTCCAGGGCCTGATCCAGACGCTCAACCAGTACTGGGCCGGGCAGGGCTGCGTGCTGGTCCAGCCGCTGGACCTGGAAGTGGGCGCCGGCACCTTCCATCCGGCGACCTTCCTGCGCGCGCTGGGCCCGGAGCCGTGGAACGCGGCCTACGTCCAGCCCAGCCGCCGTCCCACCGACGGCCGCTACGGCCAGAACCCCAACCGCCTGCAGCACTACTACCAGTACCAGGTGGCGATGAAGCCCAACCCGGACAACCTCCAGCAGCTGTACCTGGATTCGCTCAAGGCGCTGGGCATCGATCCGCGCGTGCACGACCTGCGCTTTGTCGAGGACAACTGGGAATCGCCGACCCTGGGCGCCTGGGGCCTGGGCTGGGAAGTGTGGCTGAACGGCATGGAGGTCACCCAGTTCACCTATTTCCAGCAGGCCGGCGGCATCGAGTGCAGGCCGGTGCTGGGCGAGATCACCTACGGGCTTGAACGCCTGTGCATGTACCTGCAGGCCTGCGATAACGTCTACGACCTGATCTGGACCTATGGCCCGGACGGCACGCCGGTGACCTACGGCGATGTGTTCCATCAGAACGAAGTCGAGCAGAGCAGCTACAACTTCGAGCACGCCAACGTCGCCGAGCTGTTTCACCGCTTCGACGCCTGCGAGGCCGAGTCGCAGGCGCTGGTCCAGGCCGGGCTGCCGCTGCCGGCCTACGAGCAGGTCTGCAAGGCCAGCCACTGCTTCAACCTGCTCGATGCGCGCCGGGCGATCAGCGTGACCGAACGCCAGCGCTACATCCTGCGCGTGCGCGCGCTGGCCCAGGCGGTGGCCAAGGCCTACTACGCCCAGCGCGAGAAGCTGGGCTTCCCCGGCCTCAAGCGCGGCCAGATCAAGGTCGCCGCGTGATCCTGATCGGCGTGTTCGATTCGCCGTTCGTGCGCCGCGTGGCGGTCAGCCTGGGCGTGCTGGGCCTGCCGTTCGAACACCGCGACTGGTCCACCGGGCGCGATGCCGCGCAGATCCGCCAATACAACCCGCTGGGCCGCGTGCCCACGCTGGTGCTGGACAGCGAGGAAGTGCTGTTCGAATCCTCGGTGGTGCTGGATTACCTGGACCAAACCGTCGGCGCGGCGCGCGCGCTGCTGCCGGCCAGCGGCATCGAACGCCGCCAGGCGCTGCAGTTGGTCGCGCTGGCCACCGGCGCGGCCGACAAGGCCGTGTCGATGGTCTACGAGCGCGTCTACCGCCCCGAAGACAAGCGGCACGCGCCCTGGCTTGAACGCTGCACCGTGCAGATCGACAGCGCGCTGACTGCGCTGGAAGCGCACTGCATCCAGCGCAAAGATCACGACTGGCTGGTTGGCGAACGCATGACCCAGGCCGACATGACCGTGGCCTGCTGCTGCACCTTCGCCACCGATGCGGTGCCGTTTGATCTTGCGCCCTACCCGGCGCTGGCCGCACGCGTGGCGCGCTACGAGGCGCTGCCGGTGTTCCAGCAGTTCCACGTGGCGTTTGATGCGCCTGCGACGACGTAAGCGGCGCGGCGCTGCCGGCTCAAGCCCCTCTCCCACCGGGAGAGGGGTTGGGGTGAGGGTTCGGGGCGAAGCCTCCTGGATCCAAACCCCATAAGGGCTTCGCCCCGTCCCCTCATCCGCCCCTTCGGGGCACCTTCTCCCGGGGGGAGAAGGGAACAAGCCAAGGTTCAGCTGAAATGACCCAACAACTTCCCCTGCTGATCGAACTGGGCACCGAAGAGCTGCCGGTCAAGGCGCTGCCGGGGCTGGCCGATGCGCTGTTCGATGGCATCAGGTCCGGGCTGGAAAGGCGCGGCGTGGCCGTCGATGCCACCGATGCGCGCCCGCTGTTCACCCCGCGCCGGCTGGCGGTGTTGCTGCCGGCGGTGTCGGCCGAGCAGCCCGAGCAGGCCAGCGAGGTGTTTGGCCCCTACCTCAACGTCGCGCTGGACGCAGAGGGCCAGCCGACCAAGGCCCTGAGCGGATTCGCCGCCAAGGCCGGGGTTGAATGGACCCAGCTGGCGCGTGTCACCGACGCCAAGGGCGAGCGCTTCGTCCATCGCGCAGTCAAGCCGGGCGCGCGCACCGCCGAGCTGCTGCCGGAGGTGATCGCCGAAGCGATCGCGGCCATGCCGATCCCCAAGCCGATGCGCTGGGGCGACCACGACTACGCCTTCGCCCGTCCGGTGCACTGGCTGGTGGTGTTGCTGGGTGATGCGGTGATCCAGATGCCGCTGATGGGCATCACTTCCAACCGCATGAGCCGCGGCCATCGTTTCGAACACGACAAGCCGGTGTGGATCGGCGCGCCGAACGACTACGTTGAGGCGCTGGCCGCCGCGCACGTGCTGGTCGATCCGCAGCAGCGCCGCGCCCGCATCATCGAGCAGGTGCAGGCCGCCGCGCGCAGCGTGGGCGGTGATGCGCGCATCACCGACGACAACCTGGAGCAGGTGGTCTGCCTGACCGAATGGCCCCACGCGATCACCTGCAGTTTCGAGTCGGACTTTCTGGCCGTGCCGCAGGAAGCGCTGATCGAGACGATGGAGGTCAACCAGAAGTTCTTCCCGGTGCTGCGCGATGGCAGGCTGACCGAGCACTTCATCGGCATCGCCAACATCGACTCGCGCGATCCGGCGCAGGTGCGCGCCGGCTATGAGCGCGTGATCCGTCCGCGTTTTGCCGATGCCCGGTTCTTCTTCGACGAGGACCTCAAGCAGGGCCTGGCGTCGATGGGCCAGGGCCTGAAGACGGTGACCTACCAGGCCAGGCTGGGCAGTGTGGCCGACAAGGTCGAGCGGGTGGCCGCGCTGGCCGCGACCATCGCCGCCAGGGTGGGCGCCGATGCCGAACAGGCGCGGCGCGCGGCGCGTCTTGCCAAGAACGACCTGCAGTCGCGCATGGTCAACGAATTCCCCGAGCTGCAGGGCATCGCCGGCCGCCATTACGCCATCGCCGCGGGCGAGCCGGCCGCGGTCGCGCTGGCCATCGACGAGAGCTACCAGCCGCGTTTTGCCGGTGATGACATCGCCCTGTCGCCGCTGGGCAAGGTGCTGGCCATTGCCGAGCGCCTGGACACGCTGGCCGGGGGTTTCGCCGCGGGGTTGAAGCCGACCGGCAACAAGGATCCGTTCGCGCTGCGGCGCAATGCCCTGGGCCTGGCGCGCACGATCATCGAGAGCGGGTTTGATCTGGACCTGCGCGACTTGTTCGAGCAGGCGATCAGGCTGCTGCCGCCCGAGGTGCAGCCAGGCGCCGACCGGCAGATCGAACGCCTGGCCCTGGAGCTGTTCGATTTTGTGGTCGATCGCCTGCGTGGCTACTACGCCGACAGGGGCGTGAGTGCGACCCAGTTCAACGCCGTGGCCGAGTTGAAGCCCGCTTCGCTGTACGACTTCGACCGCCGCATCGAGGCCATCGGCAACTTCGCCGCGCTGCCCGAGGCTGCGGCCCTGGCCGCGGCCAACAAGCGCATCGGCAACATCCTCAGGAAGGCGCAGGCCGAAGGCTTTGCGATCCCCGATCACATCCACCGCGGCCTGCTGGAGCATCCGGCCGAGGCCGCGCTGGCCGAGGCGGTGGAGGCGGCCATCGGCGACACCGATATCGCCCTGCACCAGCGCGACTACGTGCAGGTGCTCTCGCGCCTGGCGCTGGTGCGCGAAGCGGTGGATGTGTTCTTCGATGGGGTCATGGTCAATGCCGAAGATCCGGCCGTGCGCGGCAACCGCCTGGCCCTGCTGCAGCGCCTGCATGGCCGCTTCGGCGCGGTGGCCGACATCGCCCAGCTGTCTGCATGAGTCCTGCGCGCAGGGATGCGCAACGTCATGACCGCTTAACCCGTCCCGGCGCGGG
This sequence comes from Pseudoxanthomonas spadix BD-a59, assembly GCF_000233915.3. Taxonomy (NCBI): domain Bacteria; kingdom Pseudomonadati; phylum Pseudomonadota; class Gammaproteobacteria; order Lysobacterales; family Lysobacteraceae; genus Pseudoxanthomonas; species Pseudoxanthomonas spadix. The sequence continues at coordinate 115,500 of NC_016147.2, forward strand.
CCCCGGGTATGCTGCGGCCATGCGCGTCCTTGCCCCGCTCGCCATCGCCGCGATGCTGTTGATGCCCGCGGTGTCGTTCGCAGCGGTGATCGTCGACCAGGTTCAGATCAAGGGCCTGGATGAGAACGACGAGGTCCAGCGGGCGATGGCCGAGAACATCCGGGTGGCGCTGACCCTCAATGACGCACTGGGCCGGCGCCTGGGCGAGGCGCGCCTGGAATACCTGTTGGAGCGGACTCGGGACCAGGCCGCCGCTGCGCTGGAGCCGTTCGGCTACTACTCGCCGACGGTGGAGGTGACCTCCAGCCGGCGCGATGCCGAGGTCACCGGCAGTGGCGCCGAGGCCGCCAGCGGCGCCCCTGCACAGCAGCAGGATCAGGATGACGCGGACGAGGACGCAGCGGGCCAAGTGCAGCGCGATGGCGGCGATGCCGATGGCAAGATCACCACCGTCACCGCCCCGGCCGATGTTCCTGCCGATGCCGGCAAAGGCGCCGTCGCCCGGCAGGCGGCCGGCGCGGCCAATGCGGCCGGCGCCAGGTCCACGCGGCCGCGGTCGCCTGCAGAGCACATGACCGTCACCGTCACGGTGAGCCCCGGTGAACCGGTGCGCGTGCGCCAGGCCGACATCCACATCGACGGCCAGGGCCACGACGACCGCTACCTGGCCCGGGACCTGAAGGATTTCGCCCCGCGCGTGGGCCAGGTGTTCGATCACCAGACCTACGAGGCCAGCAAGCTTCGGATCGTGCGCCGGCTGGCCGAGCGCGGCTACCTGGACGCCGATTTCCAGCAGCGCCGGGTCGCCATCACCCGCGCCGAGCACGCCGCCGACATCCAGCTGTCCTGGATCAGCGGCATCCGCTACGACATGGGGCCGACCATCTTCCACCAGGACTACTTCCGCCCGGGGCTGCTCAACCAGCTGGTGTACTGGGAGGAGGGCAGTTATTACCACCAGGGCAAGCTGGACCGCCTGCGCCAGTCGCTGGTGGCGCTGGACTACTTCAGCAGCATCGGCATCGCGCCCAACCCCGATGCGGCGGTGGACGGACGCGTGCCGATCGAGGTCAACCTCAAGCTGGCCCCGCGCACCATCTACCAGTACGGCCTGAGCTACGGCACCGAATACGGCGCCGGTTTCCTGGCCGGCGTGGAGCGACGCTACCTCAACAGGCGCGGGCACAAGCTCAAGACGCTGCTGGACTACGCACAGAACCGCAAGGCGTTGACCACCAGCTACAGGATTCCGGCCTTCGCCTGGCTCGACGGCTGGTACACCGCCGCCGCCCAGCTGTACGAGGAACAGACCGACTACATCGACGCCCGCCGGATCGAACTGATCGGCAGCCGCAGCGGCCAGCTCAACGAGAACTGGACGCTCACCGCCTCGGTCCACGCGCTGCGCGAGCGCTGGCTGTTCCAGCTGGCCGACGAGGACGGCGACGGCGCCGAGGCCGCCGCGCCCTACCGCTATGCCACCTACGTGTATCCGCAGATGGAAGCGCAGTACATCAACGTGGACGACCGGCTGTTCCCGCGCAGCGGCCTGAACGCCAACATGGCCGTGCGCGGCGGGTTGAACGGCGTTGGTTCGGACACCGATTTCAGCCAGATCCACCTTGCCGGGCGCTGGTACAAGGGCCTGGGCCTGAACGACCGGCTGATCGTGCGCGGCGAACTGGGCTACACCTCGGCCGGCTCGCAGGATGCGCTGCCGCCGAGCCTGCGCTTCTACGCCGGCGGCGACAACAGCATCCGCGGCTACCAGTACCGCGAGGTCGGCCCGCGCGTGCGCACCACCGGCGGCCAATATTCGGTGGGCGGCAACAAGCTGGTCACCGGCAGCGTCGAGTACGAGCACTACTACAAAGGTGGCCCGTTCGGCGGGGCGATCTTCGTCGACAGCGGCACCGCCTACAACGACTCGCCGGACTTCAGGACCGGTGTCGGCATCGGCGTGCGTTACAAGTCACCGATCGGCCCGGTCCGCGTCGACATCGCCCATGGCCTTGATGACGCCGATTCGATCGTGCAGCTGTACCTGAGCATCGGAGTGGCGCTGTGAGCCGGCGCCCGGGCGAGCTGTCGCCGGAGGAGCGCGAAGCGCGCATCGCGCAGTTGCGGGCCAGGCGCCGTGCACGGGTGCGCACCCTGGCCGCGCGCAGCGCGCTCGGCATCGGCGTGCTGGTGGCCAGTTTGCTGGTGGCGCTGTATTGGCTGGCGCAGACCGTGGCCGGACGCGACGTGCTGCTGGCCCAGATCATCGCGCGCCTGCCGGCCGGTTCCACCTTCACCTACAGCAGCGCCGAAGGTCCGCTGGCCGGCCCACTGACCCTGCGCGACGTGCATTTCCACCTGGGAGACATCGACTTCACCGCCAGGCGGGTGACCCTGGATCCGGATTTGCGCCCGCTGCTGGGCAAGCGCCTGCGCCTTGACACGCTGGAGGTGGAAACGGCGGTGCTGGACATCCCGCCCGGTCCCGACCAACCCATCGAGCTGCCGCGCTGGCCCGAGGTGCTGCCGCAGATAGAACTGCCGCTGGACATCCAGGCCGACGCCCTGGTGGTGGACGGCTTGCGCTACACCTCGGCCGGCCAGACGGTGGTCCAGGTGAGCAGCGCGCGCGGCGCCATCGACATCGGCGACGGCTATGTCCAGGCCAGCGCGCTCAAGCTGCGCAGCACCTTGGGCAATTTCTCGGTGGATGGCCATTACCGCCCGGGCGACGGGTACCAGACCGACCTGACCGTCTCGGCCGGCTTCCCCGCCGCGCGTGGACGCACCCCGGCGCGGCTGGGCCTGGTCGCCCGCGGCGACGTTGCCCACATGGAAGTGGCCATCGGGGGCCACGCTCCGGCGCCGGTGCAACTCAACCTGGACGTGCGCGGGGCGAGCAGGCCGGACTGGGCCCTGCGCGCGACTGCCCAGCGCCTGGACCTGTCGCTGTTGGGCGTGGGCACGGCCGAGGACCCGCCACTGGCGTTCGACCTGCAGGCCAGCGGCACCGAGGGCGGCGCGGCCATCAGCGGCCAGGCCAGGCGCGGCGATGCGCTGGTGGTGATCGAGCCCTCGCACGTGCGCATCGACGGCCAGACCCTGACCGTGCAGCCGCTGGCCGTGCAGCTGCTGGGCGGCCGGATCACCCTGCGCGGCTACGCCGACTTCACCGACACCCAGGACCCGCGCTTCAAGTTCGCCGTCAACGCGCGCGACCTGAAGTGGGGCCAGGGCGAGCAGCGCATCGATGCCAATGCCGATCTGGGCGTGGCCGGGCGCAAGGCCCGCTGGGTGGCGATCGGCAAGGCCGATCTGGCCCGCGGCCAGGACAGCGCCAGGGTCGATTTCGACGGCCGCGGCGATCTGGAAAGCGTGCTGCTGAAGACCTTCAAGGCGACCACCCGGGCCGGCGCGCTGGAGGTCACCGGCCAGCTTGCCTGGGCGCCGCAGCTGTCCTGGGACGTGCAGGCCAACCTCAAGGAGTTCGATCCGGGCTATTTCGCCGCTGGCTGGGACGGCGCGGTCACCGGCAGGCTGGCCAGTACCGGCGCCCAGCGCGATCCGGCCGCCGGCCAGGGCACCGGCCTGGACGCGGCGCTGGAAGTTCCACAGCTGGGCGGCAGCCTGCGCGGACGCAAGCTGGCCGGCAGCGGCCGCTTCAACCTGCATGGGGTCGACGGCGACGGCGTGCTGGACCTGACCGTGGGCGCCAGCCACGTGCAGGTGCAGGGCAAGGTCGCCGACACCCTGGACATCGAAGCCAGGCTCGCGCCCCTGCAACTGGCCGACCTGCTGCCCGCGGCCACCGGCACGGCGTCCGGCACGCTCAAGCTGAGCGGGCCGCGCAACGCGCCGACCATCGATGCCGACCTGTCCGGCAGTGCGCTCAGCTACAGCACCTACCAGGCCAGGGAATTCAGCCTGCGCGGCCGCCTGCCCTGGCGTGGCACCGGTGGCGAGCTGGCCCTGCGCGGCAGCGGCGTGCGGGCCGGTCTGCTGCTGGACACGCTCCGCGTCCAGGCGCGCGGTGCGGTGCAGGACCTGCAGCTCAACGTACAGGCCAACAGCGCGATGGCCTCGCTCACCGTCGCCGGCACCGCGCAGCAGCAGGCCGGCAACTGGTCCGGCGCGCTGCAGACCTTGCGCATCGTGCCGTCCAGGGGCGATGCCTGGGCGCTGACCCGGGCCGCGCGTTTCGCCCAGCAGGGCGGCGCCTTCACCCTGTCCGACAGCTGCCTGGCCGGCGGCGATGGCGGCACCCTGTGCGTGTCGGCCGATTGGCCGCGCAATGGCCTGCGCGCGCGCTCGGACAGACTGCCGCTGGCCCTGGTGCAGCCGTGGCTGCCGCAGCAGGATGGTCGCGCGCTGATCCTGCGCGGCGAGCTGACCCTGGAGGCCCAGCTCAGGCCACAGGGCAACGCCTGGCAGGGCCAGGTCCATCTGGCGTCGATGGAGGGGGGCCTGAAGATGGGCAGCAAGGCGCGCGGCGAGATCATCCGCTACGACCACTTCAGCATCGACCTGGACCTGACCCCGCAGCAGATCCAGGCGCGCCTGGGCACCGGTTTTGCCGGCAATGGCTTCATCGATGCCAAGTTCACCACCGGCTGGGAGGCGTTCGCCCCGCTCCAGGGGGACGTATATCTGTACAACGACCGGCTGTTCTGGCTGGAGCTGTTCTCGCCGGACCTGGTGCGTCCGCAGGGCAAGCTGAAAGGCCACATCGGCATCGCCGGCACCCGCGGCACGCCGCTGCTCAGTGGCGAGGCCGAGCTGGCCGACTTCACCGGCGAGCTGCCTGCGCTGGGCATCACCCTGGTCGAAGGCCGCGCGCAGCTGACCGCGCTGGACGACGGCAGCGCCCGGATCACCGGCAGCATGAAGTCGCAGTCGGCCACCGGCAGTCAGGCCACCGGCGGAACGCTGGCCATCGACGGCTCGCTGGGCTGGCAGGGGGGCGACGAGCCGCTGCTGCTGAACGTGCGCGGCGAGGATTTCCTGGTCTCGGACACCACCGAGCTGCGTGCGGTGGTCGCCCCGGACATGACCATCGCCCTGCATGGCCTGGTCCTGGGGGTCGGCGGCAAGATCCACGTGCCCAGCGCCAGCATCAACCTGGAAAAACTCAGCGAAGGGGTGTCCACCTCCGAGGACGTGGTGGTGCTGGACCCGGCCGATCCGGAAGCCGGCGGCAGCTCGCGGCTGCAGCTGGACCTGGCGATCAGCCTGGGCGAGGCGGTCGAGCTCAACGGGTTCGGCCTGGAAGGCTCGCTGCAGGGCCAGATGAGCGTGCATTCACGCCCCGGCCGGGCGATGGCGGCCACCGGTCAGCTGGACGTGGACGGCCGCTACACCGCCTATGGACAGAAATTGAACATCAGCCGCGGCCAGCTCAGCTGGAGCAACGACGATGTGTCCGATCCCAACATCGACATCCGCGCCGAACGCGAAGTGGTCAGCGCCGGGGTGACCGCCGGCATCGACGTCACCGGTCGGGCCAGTTCGCCGCGCGCCCGGGTCTGGTCCAGTCCGGAAACCTCCGAGTCCGACGCGCTGGCCTACCTGGTGCTGGGCCGTCCGTTGAGCACCGCCAACAGCCGGGAAACCCAGCAGGTCAGTGCGGCGTCCTCGGCGCTGTCGGCCGGCGCCGGCCTGCTCGCCTCGCAGCTGGGCGCCCGGATCGGCCTGGACGATGCCGGGGTGCTGGAATCGCGCACCATGGGCAGTTCGGTGTTCGGTGTCGGCAAGTACCTTTCGCCCAAGCTCTACGCCAGCTACGGCGTGTCGATGATCGGCAGCGGCACCGTGGTGACCCTCAGATATCTGATGCGCAAGGGCTTCACCGCCGAAGTGGAGTCCTCCACGATCGAGACCCGCGGGTCGATCAACTGGCGCACGGAAAAATAGCCGGGCCGGCACACCGCAGCGCGCTTGCTCCGGCCACCAGCGCCGGCGTTGATCGGCAGGCCTTTCGCGCGGCGTTGTCCGCGCAGGACGGGCAACTGGACCGGGAATGCGAGAGACTCACCACAGGCAAGCCGCTGCTGGGCCTGTGGACCGAGGGTGGCGGACGACGGTCATCCACCTGGCACCGGCCCTGGTGGGCCGGTCTGATCAGGCTGCTGGAGCGCCTCAGGGCATTGTGCGGGAACGATGATTTCAAGACTTCCTCGATGGGTGTGGACTGGCGCCTGGGTGCTCGCCGCCATCGCCGGCATGGTCAACGTGGTGGGGCTGCTGGGTTTCGAGCACCAGGCCATCTCCCACCTGACCGGCAACACGAGCCTGCTCGGCGAGGCGCTGGCCGCGCATGACCTTGCCGGCGTCCTTCACTTCGCATTGCTCATCGGTGCCTTCGTGGCCGGCAGCACGCTCAGCGGGTTCCTGATCCAGGACAGCACCCTGCAGCTGGGCCGCCGCTATGGCGTGGCCCTGCTGCTGGTGTCGCTGCTGCTGTTTGCCTCGGTCCCGCTGCTGCAGCTCAACAGCGCCTACGGCATGTACGCGGCGGCCTGTGCCTGCGGGCTGCAGAACGCGATGGTCAGCACCTACAGCGGCGCGGTCGTCAGGACCACGCATGTCTCGGGCATGTTCACTGATCTGGGCATCTTCCTCGGCCATGCCCTGCGCGGCCTGCCGGTGGACATCCGGCGCCTGACGCTGTGTCTGCTGGTCATTTCCGGCTTCCTGTGCGGCGGCATTCTCGGCACCTTCGCCTTCCATGCGTTTGGCTATCGTGCCCTGTTTTTTCCGGCAGGGCTGACCGCCGTGGTCGCCATTTCCTATGGGGTGTATGCCTTTGCCAGGGGCCAGGCCGGGTAGGGTTGCGCTGGAATCCCCGCTCACCTGGCACCGGTGCTCGATCCATGCCGCGCGCCGGCTTGCCTGGCCTCCGGTGGCTTTCCTGAACACCGTCACGCCCGGCACCAACAGGATCACGGCGATGATGATGAAGGCCCAGAACCGGAACACGCTGTGATCACAGCCTGGCGCGTGGCGTGGCCGCCACCGGGCATGGCCTGCGCCCGGAAAGGGTCATGACCAGCGCGCGCAGGAGGGCGAATCGGCGCACCCTATCATGTGTCCTGTCCGCGCCGCCCGTGCTTGCTGCCCCGATTGCCATGTCCACCACGACCACCACGACCACCACGACCCCCCCTTCCCTGGCTGCCGCCGTCACCAGGCGCCCCGTCGCCGTCGGCATCCTGGCCGCCATCACCGGCTCGCACCTGGTCAACGACATGATGCAGTCGCTGATCCTGGCGCTGTATCCGATCCTCAAGGGCCAGTTCCAGCTCAGCTTCGCCCAGGTCGGCCTGATCACCCTGACCTACCAGCTCACCGCCTCGCTGTTCCAGCCGCTGATCGGCCTGCGCACCGACCGCAGGCCGGCGCCGTATTCGCTGCCGATGGGCATGGCCTCCACGCTGTGCGGCCTGCTGCTGCTGGCCTACGCGCCCAGCTTTGTGCTGGTGCTGGCCGCGGCGATGCTGGTCGGCATCGGCTCGGCCATTTTCCACCCGGAATCCTCGCGCATCGCGCGGCTGGCCTCGGGCGGGCGCCACGGGCTGTCGCAGTCGGTGTTCCAGGTCGGCGGCAATACCGGCACCGCGATCGGGCCGCTGATCGCCGCGGCGGTGATCGTGCCCAACGGCCGCACCAGCGTGGCGTGGTTTGCCGGGGCGGCGCTGATCGGGATCGGCCTGCTGAGCTATGTCGGCCGCTGGTACCAGCAGCATCTGGCCAGCGCCGCCCGTGCGCCCAGGCCGGCCGCGGCCCCGGGCATTGCGCCGTTGCCGCCTCGCACCGTGGCCTGGGTGGTGGCGATCCTGCTGGTGCTGATCTTCAGCAAGTACTTCTACATCGCCGGCCTGAGCAGCTACTACACCTTCTATTTGATCCAGAAATTCCAGGTCTCGGTGCAGAGCGCACAGCTGCATCTGTTCGGCTTCCTGCTGGCTTCGGCGGTGGGCACGCTGATCGGTGGACCGGTCGGTGATCGCATCGGCCGCAAACCGGTGATCTGGGCCTCGATCCTGGGCGTGGCCCCGTTCGCGCTGGCGCTGCCCTATGCCAGCCTGGGCTGGACCACGGTGCTGACGATGATCATCGGCTTGGTGTTGTCCTCGGCATTCTCGGCGATCCTGGTCTATGCGCAGGAGCTGATGCCCAACCGCATCGGCACCGTCTCGGGCCTGTTCTTCGGCTTCGCCTTCGGCATGGGCGGACTGGGCGCGGCGGTGCTGGGCGTGCTGGCCGATCACACCAGCATCTTGTGGGTCTACCAGGTGATCTCGTTCCTGCCGCTGCTGGGGATCGTGGCCGCGCTGCTGCCCAGCCGGCGCCACGGCTGAGGGCCGGCACCAACCCGGCGCAACCGGTCTTGTCAACGCCTTGGATCACCCGCGCATCGGGGCCACAATCGTCGGCTCCGCCGTCCCGATTGAATCCCAAGCATGGCAGCACTGCCCGCCGCGCTCGCGCGCCAGATCGCCCAGACCATCGCCGAGGAGATCGGCGCCCAGGCCCCCCAGGCGCTGGCCGCCATCGCGCTGCTGGATGAAGGGGCCACCGTGCCGTTCATCGCCCGCTACCGCAAGGAAGTCACCGGCGGCCTGGACGACACCCAACTGCGCACCCTGGAAACACGCCTGGCCTACCTGCGCGAACTGGAAGAGCGCCGCGCCGCGATCCTGTCCAGCATCGAAGAGCAGGGCAAGCTCACCGATGCATTGCGCGGCGAGCTGCTGGCCGCCGACAGCAAGTCGCGGCTGGAGGACCTGTACCTGCCGTACAAGCCCAGGCGCCGCACCCGCGCCCAGATCGCGCGCGAAGCCGGCCTGGAGCCGCTGGCCGATGGCCTGCTGCAGGACCCCACCCGCGTGCCTGAAGACTTTGCCGCTGGCTTCGTCGATGCGGACAAGGGCGTGGCCGATGCCAGGGCCGCGCTGGAAGGCGCGCGCGCGATCCTGATCGAGCGCTGGGGCGAGGACGCCGCGCTGCTGGGTCAGCTGCGCAGCTGGCTGGAGTCCGAAGGCGTGCTGCGGGCCCGGGTGATCGACGGCAAGCAGGAAGCCGGGGCCAAGTACCGCGACTACTTCGACCACAGCGAAGCGCTGTCGAAAATTCCTTCTCACCGGTTGCTGGCGCTGTTTCGTGCGCGCCGCGAGGAGGTCATCCAGCTCGAACTCGAACCGGGTGCCGACCCCGAGGCCGGCAACGCCTATGCCGAAGGCCGCATCGCGCTGGCCGCCGGCATCGCCGCGCAGGGCCGCGCCGCCGATGCCTGGCTCTCGCAGGCCTGTCGCCTGGCCTGGCGCGCCAAGCTGCACCTGCACCTGATGCTGGACCTGTTCAACCAGGCCCGCGAAAAGGCCGAAGGCGAGGCGATCACCGTCTTCGGCGACAACCTCAAGGACCTGCTGCTGGCCGCGCCGGCCGGCCCGCACGCGGTGCTGGGCCTGGACCCTGGCATCCGCACCGGCTGCAAGATCGCCGTGGTCGATGCCACCGGCAAGCTGGTGGCCACCGACGCCATCTATCCGCACGAACCCAAACGCCAGTGGGAGCAGTCGCTGCACACGCTCAAGCGCCTGTGCGCGCAGCATGAGGTGGCCCTGATCGCGATCGGCAACGGCACCGCCAGCCGCGAGACCGACAGGCTGGCCGCCGAGGTGATCAAGGCCTGCAACAACCCCAAGCTGCAGAAGATCGTGGTCAGCGAAGCCGGCGCCTCGGTGTATTCGGCTTCGGAAACCGCGGCCAGGGAATTCCCGGACCTGGACGTGTCGATCCGCGGCGCGGTCTCCATCGCCCGGCGCCTGCAGGACCCGCTGGCCGAGCTGGTCAAGATCGATCCCAAGGCCATCGGCGTGGGCCAGTACCAGCACGACGTGGACCAGTTCCGGCTGGCGCGCGCACTCGATGCCCGGGTCGAGGACTGCGTCAACGCGGTCGGGGTGGACGTCAACACTGCTTCGGCGGCGCTGCTCACGCGCGTGTCGGGCCTGTCTTCGACCGTGGCCGAAAACATCGTGGGCTATCGCGACCAGCACGGCGCCTTCAGGAGCCGCAAGGAGCTGCTCAAGGTGCCGCGGCTGGGCGAGAAGACCTTCGAGCAGTGCGCCGGGTTCCTGCGCATCGCCGATGGCGAGCAGCCGCTGGATGCCTCGGCGGTGCATCCGGAGGCCTACCCGGTGGTCGAGCGCATCCTCGGCCAGGCCAACGGCCGCGGCATCAAGCAGATCATCGGCGACACCGCGTTCCTGCGCAGCCTCAAGGCCGAGCGCCTGACCGACGAGAAGTTCGGCCTGCCCACCGTGCGCGACATCCTCAAGGAGCTGGAAAAACCCGGCCGCGACCCGCGCCCGGAGTTCAAGGCCGCGCGCTTTGCCGAGGGTGTGGAGGACATCAAGGACCTGCGCGAAGGCATGATCCTGGAAGGGGTGGTCAGCAACGTGGCCGCCTTCGGCGCATTCGTCGACATCGGCGTGCATCAGGACGGGCTGGTGCACATCTCGGCGCTGTCGGACCGCTACGTCAAGGACCCGCGCGATGTGGTCAAGGCCGGCGACATCGTCAAGGTCAAGGTGCTGGAGGTGGATGTGGCGCGCAAGCGCATCGCCCTGACCCGCCGCCTGGACGATGTGCCCGGCGCGCCGCCCGCACGCGAGGAGCGCAGCGCCGGTCCGCGCGGCAACAGCAACCCAGGCAATGCGCGTGGCGCGCGTCCCGGCAGCGGCGGCAACGCCCGCCCGCCCAGGCCGACCGCACCACCGGCCGACAACGCCCTGGCCGCGGCCTTGGCCAAGGCCCGCGGCAGGTAGCGGGTACGGGCGTCATGTCGCCCCTGGATGCCTGCACCTCATGCGTCCATCAGTTCGCCTGAAGAGCCCGCCAGGCAACCGCGCGCGCCCACCGCGCGCGCCTGCGGCGCGAACGGGGTCGACGCGAACGGGGTCAGGTTCACTTTTCCTACAGCCGGATGCGGCAGGGACGCACGCCAGGACGTGGCACGCCCTGACAGAACGGCTGATCGGCGACGCCGATGCTGATGCCATGGCCCGTCTCCCCCGCATTGCGCTCCCCGGGATTCCGCAGCACGTGGTGCAGCGGGGCAACAACCGGCTGCCGTGCTTCCTGGATGATCGCGACCGCCTGCGCTACCTACAGCTGCTGCGCGACGCACTGCATCGCTCCGGCTGCGCGCTGCATGCCTACGTGCTGATGGACAACCACGTGCACCTGCTGCTGACCCCGCCCACGGTACAGGCCACCGGACGGCTGATGCAACGCCTGGGCCGTCACTATGTGGCCTTGTTCAATGGCCGCCACGGCCGCACCGGGACGTTGTGGGAGGGCCGGTACAAGGCCTGCCTGATCGACAGTGAAGACCACCTGCTGCGCTGCTATCGCTATATCGAGCTCAACCCGGTGCGCGCGGCGATCACCGATGATCCGGCACGCTACCGCTGGTCAAGCTGCTTGGCCAACCTGGGCCTGCGGCCCCACTCCGCGCTGCAGCCCCATCCCAGCTTCCTCGCGCTTGGCTCGGACACCGCCACCCGCGCCAACGCCTACCGCGCCCTGCTCGACGCCGCGCTGACCCCGGAAGACCTCGCGGCTATCCGAGCAACCCTGCAACAGCAACGCGCCTTGGGCACCAGCGCCTTCCAGGCTATGGTCCAGGCCAAGACCCAACGCTTCGCCGGCGTCAGACCCGCCCACCGCCCGCGAAAGAGCGCCGCCACCGGCGATAAGTGAACCTGACCCCGTTAGTTCGCGCGATCCTCGGGCAGGCCTGGTAAAATCCATTAGCTCCCGGAAATCCCAAGAAACTTATCGCTTGGGATTTCTTAATAAATCTGAGGTTTATATGTACAAATTAGGAAGGCTTCAGTACGGATTGTCTTTGACAACATTATCTATTTTAATAGCTACAGCAAGACCAAGTGGTTGGTGGAAAGTATATGCAGCACTGGCAATACTAATGACAGTTTGGTTTTTATTTTCTATATTATCCAAGAATACTAACTGGAAGAGTTAAGAACGACGCCCCCCGCCATGAGCAGCAGGGGGCAGGACGCCAGGGCCGAGGACTGCGTCAACGCGGTCGGCGTGGACGTCAACACCGTCTCGGCCGCGCTGGTCACGCGCGTGTCGGGGTTGTCTTTGACCGTGGCCGAGAACATCGTGATCTACCGCGACCAGCACGGCCATTGAACTTGGCCGGGTTGTGCGTGGTGCCAAAACCTCAGGGACGGAGGTAATTAAGCCGCCTGCGGCTCCCGCCCTTGCCCAGCGCACGTTCCACCATCGCCTGGAAGCGCGGGTTTCCCATGAAACGCTCCTGTATGAGGTGCTTCCGCACCGCGTCTTTGTCTTTCGGAGCTGGCCTTGGCGCTTAATTACCTCCGTCCCTGAGGTTCGTGGTTACGGTGCGCGCTTGCTCAGCAAATCCGCCATCCGGGTTTGCCAGCCTGGGCCGCTTGCCTTCCAGCGTTCCAGTGTCTCGGGCGGCAGCCGCAGGGTGGTCAACGCCTTCGATGGCCGCTTCCCTGGGCCGCGTGTGCGCTTTGGTTTGAGCATCTCTGCAGCGAGTTCAGTCGGGAAAACTTCCCGCAGCACTTCTGCGGCGGGCCGCGCCCTAGCGAAGGTCTCGTTCGTCCATTCGGGGTTGTCGGTGTCGATCATCTCGGGATCAGGGCGTTTGCTCATAGCGGCGAACCTCTCGTTTGTTGGCCTTGCGTAGGCTGATGACCCGGATGCCGCCGGCGATGGGGGCGAACACCAGCATGTACAGGCGGTCGGCCAGCAGGCCCAGCGCCTGGAAGCGGCGCTCCGGGTAGTTGTGGCGCGTGTCTTCCACGATGCGCGCCGTGCTGAAATCGAACTGCGAAGCCTGATCGAACGAGATGCCGCGTTCGGCGATGTTCCGTTCGTTCTTTGCTGGGTCGAATTCAATTTCCATTATGCAAATTGTAGTAACGAAAAGTGCGGGTGTCAAGCATTTTGTTACTGCAATTTGGCAAAAGGGTGGCAAAAGGGGACGTGGCAAAAGGGGACGGAGGCAATTAAACCGCCTGTGGCCGCCTTGGCCGGCCACGTGCACGGCAAGCGGCCGGACGTCCCAGCGCACGGCAAAAGGGGACGGAGGCAATTAAACCGCCTGCGGCCCCCTTGGCCGGCCACGTGCACGGCAAGCGGCCGGGCGTCCCAGCGCACGTTCCACCATCGCCTGGAAGCGCGGATCTCCCAGGGCACGCTCCTGCATGAGGTGTTGCCGCACCGCGTCTACATCTTCCTGGGTCTGGCCCCGGCGTAGCCAGGCGCCGTATGCCTGAGCACGTGCGGCAGCATCTGCGCCCAGGCGCAGGTAGACCTCGTGCTGCGTGATCAACGGATCCGCCGCGCGACCCAAGTGGGTGAGGACACTTGACCATCGATACTCCTCTGGAAGCGCCACCATGCGGGCGCGCGTCGGGTTGCGCTCGATGTAGCGCAGCACGGTCAGCGCGTAGTGGTCGGTCTGGACCAGACAGGACTTGAAGCGCCCCTGCCACAACGTCCCACTGCGGCGGTGCCGGGTGTTGAAGGCCTGCACGTAGGACTGCCCGCTCAACCGCATGGCCGCCGAGACCACACCGCTACGGTCGGCCGAGACAAACAGATGCACGTGATTGTCCATCATCACGAAGGCATGGACCCGCATACCAAAGCGCTCACATGCCTGGCGCAGCAGATGGTGATAGTGATGCCGATCTTCGTCGTCCAGGAAGATCGCGCAGCGGTTCACGCCGCGCTGGACGACGTGCATCGGGATGCCTGGAAGCTCCAGGCGCGGCTGACGCGGCACGGGCTTACCCCACGATGAGAAAGATCCAAGCCTGCTCGTCGCAGACCGCGCATGCGATCAGACATTGCCGCAACAGCCCGTAGGATTTACGGCTTACTGTAATTACCTCCGTCCCCTTTTGCTGCGTCCCCTTTTGCTGCAACGCTGCAGTCCTCCGCTCGCCCAACCCCCGCTGGCCTGCGATGATGGCCGCTGCCAACGCTGCTGCCATGACATGACTGACGCCATCACCCTTCCCGCCGTGCGCACCATCGCCGTCAAGGGTGTGGTGATCGGCGAAGGCATGCCCAGGATCATCGTGCCGATCACCGCTGCGAGCGCGGCCGGGGCGCTGGCTCAGGCCGGGCGCATCGGGGCCAATGCCGACACCGACGTGGTCGAGTGGCGGATCGACTACCTGGACATCGCCGGCGATGCCCAGGCACTGATCGAACTGGCTCCGCAGGTTGCGGCGGCCGTCAACGGAAAGCCGGTGCTGCTGACCTTCCGCACCCGCAGCGAAGGCGGCGCCGCGGCGATCGACGATGCCGGCTACGGCAGGCTCTACGCGGCACTGATCCAGGCCGGCGCCGCCGACCTGTACGACGTGGAGATGTGCCGCGATCAAGCAGTGGTCAGGCAGATCGTGGCGGCCGCGCACGCCGCCGGTGCCTGGATCGTGATGTCCAATCATGACTTCCAGGCCACCCCCGACACCGCCGAGATCGTCTCGCGCCTGCGCAGGCAGCAGGCCCTCGGCGCGGACGTGCTGAAGATCGCGGTCATGCCGCACGACCCGGGTGATGTGCTCAAGCTGCTCGCCGCCACCTGGCAGCTGCGCCAGTCCAGCGACCGGCCGCTGCTGACCATGTCGATGGGTCCGCTCGGGGCGGTCTCGCGCCTGGCCGGGGCCACCTTCGGCCAGGCCCTGACCTTCGGCATGCTCGGCGCCGGCTCGGCGCCGGGCCAGATCGAAGTCGGCACGCTGCGCGCGATCCTCACCGCGCTGGACCATGGCGGCAGCGCGACGCCGTAGGCGAGGCGGCCGTTGCGGCGGCGCGCGCGCCTACCGCGACCGCAACAGCAAGGTTTGACGCCTTGCTTCTCGTTTCCGGCGCAGCATCGTCCAGTCCTCTGCGCTCGCGCTCAGGTGACCCTTTCGTTCTGTCAGGAGCAACCCAGCATGGCTTTTCTCGACCTGCCCACCCATCGCCTGCATTACCGCATCGACGGCGCCGAAGCTGCGCCCTGGCTGACCTTCTGCAATTCGCTGGGCGCGGACCTGTCGATGTGGGACGGCCAGGTGGCCGAACTGGCCGGTGACCTGCGCATCCTGCGCTACGACCGCCGCGGTCATGGCCGGTCCAGCGCTGCGCAAGGCCTCTACACGATCGATCAGCTCGGTGGCGACGTGCTCGCGTTGTGGCAGGCGCTGCAGATCGAGCGCACCCATTTCTGCGGGCTGTCCCTGGGCGGCCTCACCGGCCAATGGCTCGGCCTCAATGCCGCAGATCGCCTGGACAGGCTGGTGGTCTGCGCCACCGCGGCCAGGATCGGCACTGCCGAAAGCTGGGCCGAGCGCATGGCCACGGTGCGCGAAAAGGGCCTGGAGCCGCTGGTCGAAGGCACGGTGGCGCGCTGGTTCACTAAAGGTTTCAGCGACCGCCACCAAGCACAGGTCAAGGCGATCATGGACGTGTTCCTGGCAACCGCGCCGGAAGCCTACATCGGCTGCTGCAATGCGGTGGCCCAGGCCGATTTCCGCGATGCATTGCCCGGGCTCGGCGTGCCGCTGCTGGCCATTGCCGGCGACGATGACCCGACCTGCCCGCCAGCCGACCTGCAGCACATTGCCCAAACCGTTGCCGACGGCCGCTGTGCGCAGGTCCCCGGACGCCACCTGTGCAATGTCGAGTCGGCCGCCGCGTTCACCGCTGTGCTGGGGGATTTCCTGCGCGTCTGAGCCCGTGCCACGGGTCACGGGTTTCAGTCGCGCCTGTCCTGATTGGCGGCGTCGAAAAAGCGAACGGCGCCGCAAGGCGCCGTTCGCGTGCGTAACGCCTTCGCGCTTGCGCGTTACATCTTGTTGGCGACCTTCAGCTTGCTGGCGTCGACCTTCTTGACGCCCTCGATGCCCTTGGCCTCGGTCACGGCCTGATCCTTCTCGGCCTGGGTGGCCACCGTGCCGCTCAACCAGACCACGCCGTTGGTGGTCTCCACGCTGATGTCGGTGCCCGAGGTCTTGCCGCTGGCCAGCAGGTCGGCCTTGACCTTGGTGGTGATCCAGGTGTCGGTACCGGGCTGATCGGACTCGGCATCACGGTCCATGCTGCCATGCTCCATGGTGTCGTCGTGCTTCATGCCCTCGGCCGCCATCGCGCTGCTGACCTTGAGCTTGCTGGCATCGACCCTCTTGACGCCTTCGATGCCCTTGGCCTCGGTCACGGCGCGCTCCTTCTGGGCCTGGGTGGCGACCGTGCCGCTCAACCAGACCACGCCGTTCTTGGTCTCGACGCTGATGTCGGTGCCCGGGGTCTTGCCGCTGGCCAGCAGGTCGGCCTTGACCTTGGTGGTGATCCAGGTGTCGGTGCCGGGCTGATCGCTGTCGGCAGCGGCGGTCTGCGAGGTCGAGCGGTCCGCGGACTGGGCCATGGCCGGCGCGGACAGGCCCAGCGTGACCAGGATGGCGAGTGTGAGCGAAGTGCGTGTGTGGTTCATCATTGACTCCCTGTGGTCCCCATGTTTTGGGATGGCGCATCATCCCGGCACCCCTGTTCAGCGACCGTGACTCGGTGGGCGGGACGTCATCGCGGAAGCTGAACAAGGCGAACACGCACCGCTCACGCACGGCGCCGCCTGTTGTTGTTTTTGCCCCCTCTCCCCGCAAGCGGGGGCGTTTCAGGCAAGCCCCGGTTCGTCCAGGCGCAGGGTCAGGCACTTGGCCGAACCGCCGGCCTTGAGGAACTCGTCCAGCGGCGTTTCGCGCACCCGGTATCCGGCCGCTTCAAGTTGCGCGCGCAGGGCCGGGGTGGCCCGGTTGAGGATCACCACCTCGTCCAGGTTCACCGCGTTGCAGGCGAAGGCCAGGGCGTCGCGCTCGGAGACGGCGATGCGCTTGTCCTGCGGCACGCGCGCGGCGATGGCGGCCTGCGCGGCCGGGTCGAATGCGGCCGGGAAGTACAGAAGGTGGCCGCCGGAGAGCGGGCACAGGCAGGTGTCCAGGTGATAGAAGCGCGGATCGACCAGCCGCAGCGGCACCACCTCGATGCCCAGCAACGCGCCCAGCGCGTCGCCGGCGCGCGCATCGCTGCGATGGCCATGGCCGAACCACAGCCGCGGCGCGGCGCGGTCCAGCAGCGCATCGCCGGCGCCTTCGAACTCGATTCCCTCCAGTGGGCCTAGCTCGAAACGCTGGGCCGAGAACCACCGGGTGAAGTGCGATTGCTCGCCGGCGCGCTCGGCATGACGGAAGCGGCTGGGCACGGCCAGGTCGCGGTAGACCAGGCCGGCGTTGGCGGTGAACACCATGTCCGGCAGCCCGGGCACCTGTTCGATCAGTGCCACCTCGGCCACATCGGCCACCAGCTCGCGCAGGGCGTCCCACTGGCGCGCGGCGCGATCGCGGTCGGCCTGGTCGCGGTTGCCCGTCATCCAGGGGTTGATGTCGTAGTCCACCGAAAAGTGGGCGGGCGGGCACATCAGCACGCGCGGACGGGGCGAAGTGGACATGGCGGCAGCTCCGGGGAATGGCGATATGGCATGCTAGGCCGCGCGCCAGAGAGGCGGCAGTAGGCAGATCGCCATTGTTTTGCGCAAAGCTGTCATTTCGATGACAACTGCTGGCAGATCGCCAGGTACCCCACAGCAACGCCCGGACTGCCCATGGCCGATGCACTCGACGCGCTGGATCAGGATCTCATCGCCCTGTTACGGGCTGACAGTCGCACCCCGGCGGCGCTGCTGGCCAAGCAGCTCAAGGTCTCGCGCAGCACCGTGCAGAACCGCATCGCGCGGCTGCAGCGCAGCGGCCTGCTGCTGGGCTTCACCATCAGGCTGGCCAGCGAGACCGGCCTGCACGGGGTGCGCGCCATCACCCAGATCGAAGTGCGCGGCGGGTCCAGCGACAAGGTCATCGCCGCGCTGCGCCGCCTGCCCGAAGTGGTGAGCGTCTATTCCACCAACGGCCGCTGGGACCTGGTGGCCGAGGTCCGCACCGAGGATTTGGCCGGCTTCGACCAGGCCCTGCGCCGGCTGCGCGACATCGAAGGCATCGCCTCATCGGAAACCAGCCTGCTGCTGGCCGAGCAGGGCTGAGCAACCCGATTCAGCGCGTGCTGCGTCGGCGCCGCACGATGCGCAGGCCAAGCAGGACCAGGATGATGCCGGTCGCGCCAAGGCCGAAGGTCAGCAGAGCGCGATGATCGGCCACCTGCGCTGGCGCAGACATGCCCAGCACCCGCAGCAGGATCGACCCAGCCAGTGCAAGGGCGCCGATGCCCAGCAGGGTTGACGCCTGCCGGGGCAGCGGCCGTCCCACGCGCGCCTGCCAGGGTTGCTGGCGAAGGCCCAGCCGGCGGGTCAACCGGGCAAGGGCTCCCCCAGCTGCAATCAGCAGCGCGGTCCAGGCCAGCAGCATCCAGCCCGGCACCTGTCCGCGCGCGATGGCGTAATGGTTTGCCAGCAGGACCAGGGCCGCTTCCAGCCCGATCACCCAGCCCAGCACCATGCCGTGCAGGCCGCCGCGCACGCTGCACCACAGTGACAGCGTCGCGTTGACCAGCAGGCAGGCCAGACCGGTGCCCAGGAGCATGGCGAAGTACACCACCGGCGCCTGCAGCACGACCCCAAAGACGGCCATCACTGCGCAGGCGATTGCGGTGCTGATGCCCATGCGCTCCAGCAGCAGCCGGGCCAGGTCATGGGCGCGGCCCGCACCGGTGGCCTGGCCAGGCAGCAGCGCCAGTTCGTACAGACCCAACTCCGGCTTGCGGAACAGCGTCCACAGGCGCATCAGCGCACTGACCGAGACCACGGCGACCATGATCGAAGGCAGGAACAACAGAAACCTCCGGTCGCCTGTTCCCGCCTGCCCGCTGAGCGGCGCAATCAGCCACAACCCGGCCAGTGCCACCAGCCAAAGGTGGCCCAGCAGCAGGGCGCGCAGCCTGGGCTTGCCGATCGTCGGTCCCAGCGCCACACCCAGAATGGCCCGCGCGCGCTTCTGCACCGGCAGCATGAGATCGGGATGGACGTTGCCGCCAAGCCAGCCGATGGCCTGCTGCTGACGCATCTGTTCCAGGGAAAACGTCCCGGTCAGCAAGGCGATGGCGATCGGCCGCAACCATTGGCCGGCCGGCGCGCCGTGCCGGAACATGGGCCACCAGCACAGGGCGATCAGCCCGGCCAGCACCAGCGGCGTCACCAGCGCGCTGGCGTCGGTCCAGGGCGGCTGCTCGATGCCGATGTGGGCGGCGAGCTTCAGGGCAAAGCCCAGCGGGATCAGCGCTGCCATCACGATCGGCGGCACGCTGGTCAGCAGCATCGTGGCCAGGGCCACGACGGTCAGGACCCACACGCCGGGCAGGAGGCTGGCTTGGTCCAGCCAGGCCCAGGCCAGTGCCGGCAGCAGTACCGTCAGCGCCCAGGCCGGCAGCAGCAGGGTGGCCAGGGTGCGCCAGGTGCGCGGCAGCAGCATGCGATGCATCTGCCAGACCGTGCCCAGCAGGTGGCCGCTCATCAGCATCCACCAGAATGCAATGCCGATGCTGCTGAGCAGCAACCGGGGCATGTGCGCCGGCGGATCAAGGCAGGCGGCGCCGAGGTTGAACGCCAGCCACAACCCGTGCACCAGCCAGGTGCCGGCGTGGCGGCTGACCAGCACGACGGCCGGCAGGGTGAGGGTGCGCGCGCTCACCCTGCGATCTCCACGAACAGATCTTCCAGACCCAGGTGTTGCTGGCGCACGCCCGGGTGCTCGGCCAGTTGCCGTGCAGTGTGGCCGTCATCGACCAGGACCAGGCTGGACACGCCCCCAGGTTGTAGGTGGCGCGCAAGTTCGCCCGGCAGTGGCGCGGGCAGCTGGTCGGCCACCTGCGCCGGCACGTGAACACGGATGATGTCCTCCTTGGCCGCGTCGATGTCGGTGTGCAGCAGCAGCCTGCCTTGGTGCAGGAAGGCCACGTGCGAGGCCACCCGCTCCAGGTCCGAGACGATGTGGGTGGAGAACAGCACCGTGCCGCCTTCCTCGCCGGCCTGGGCGGCGATTTCGCGCAGCAATTGGCGGCGCGCGACCGGGTCCAGCGCGGAAGCCGGTTCGTCCAGGACCAGCAGCGCCGGCCGCGGCGCCAGGGCGCGGACGATGGCCAGGCGCTGGCTCTCCCCTGGCGAAAGTTTGGACAACACCTTGTCCGGGCGGATGTCCCAGCGTGCCAGCAGGGCTTCGGCATGGGCCTGGTCCCAGCCGCTGTAGAGCTGGGACAGGAAACGCATCAGCTGGCGTGGGGTCATCCACTGGAAGGCGAGCGGCTGCTGGGGCACGTAGCCCAGGCGCTGCTTGGCCGCGTCATTCATGCGCAGCGACGGTTGGCCGAACACGAACGCCTGGCCCGCGTCGGGTTCGGCCAGGCCCAGCAGCAGGTTGAGCAGGGTGGACTTGCCGGCGCCGTTGCGGCCGATCAGGCCCAGCACGGTGCCTGGGGCCAGCTGCAGCGACAGGTCCTGCAGCACCTGCTGACGGCCGTAGCGCTTGGACAGGCCTTCGGCGCGCAGTGGCACCTGCGCCTCGGCGGTGGAAACGATGTCGGTGAGGTGCAGCGATCCAGCGGCGGTGTTCATGCTTGAGACTCCTGGTTGAGCAGCGATCGCAGGCGAGCCAGGACGGCCTCATCCGGCAGTTCGAGTTGACGGGCGTGGTGGGCCACGGTTTGCAGCGCCGGCTCCAGCAGCGCCAGGCGCGAGGCCGGCGAGCGTGCGCTGCGGTCCTGGGCGGCGACGGCCATGCCCTTGCCGCGCTGGCGCACCAGCACGCCCTCGGCCTCCAGCAGGCTGTAGGCCTTGGAAACGGTCATGGGATTGATCGCGTGGAACGCGGCCACCTCACGGACCGAAGGCAGCGTCTGGCCGGCCGGCAGCTGACCGGCGCTGGCCAGCCGGCGCAGCTGGTCGACGATCTGCCGATAGATCGGCACGGCCGAAGTGGGTTGAATCGAGAGCAGCGATGCGTCCATGTGTATCAATACTCTAATACACGTGGCGCTGTGTCAAGTGGCAAGCCGGCGCTCGGCGGTCGAAGGTGCGCCCATTCCACTGTCACCAAGCCGCGATCGCCCAGGGCAGATGCAAGCACCCGCACGCCACCGGCAAGCGCCCGACGCCGCAGCTCGCCCGAGATGATCAGAACTCCACAAACGACTGCCAACTGCGCATGGTCGGCGCCACCTCGGCTTGCCGTCACCGCCACGGCGAGCCGCCTCCACGCCTGCTCCTGGAGCAGCCCCCGCCGATCAGCCCGAGCCGTACAACTTCGCCGCCGGCTGGAACAGCACCCAGCTGGTGGCGATGTACTTGTCGCCGCCCTGTGGGCGGTTGCCGCGGTGGGTGTGGGTGAAGGCGGCCGGGGCGATCAGCAGGCTGCCGGTGCGCGGGGCGATGCTGCGCCGCTGGTGGAAGAACTCGGTCTGGCCGGCCTGAAAGTCGTCGTTGAGGTACAGCGTCCACAGCAGGTGGCGGTGCAGGGTCTCGGCCTGGCCGTCCTTCGGGTACAACTCGCAGTGCCAGTACGGATAACCGCCTTCGCCGGCGCGGTAGCGCTGCAGGTTGATGCGTCCGGGCCGGAACACGGTCATCAGCAGGTGCGAGAGGGTCGCATCGTCCATCGATTCGAGGTCTTCGTAGACGATGCGTCGCGCGCTGCCGCCGGCGGGCGTGTACTGCAGCATGACCGGCGCGATCAGCGCGAACGGATAGGTCCGCAGGTACTGCTTGAGACCGTGGAAGACCGCCTGGTTGAGCATCTGCTCGACGTCGGACCAGCCTGCGCGGCCGCTGATGGCGATGTCGCTGGAGCGCTTGAGGTCGGGAAAGTGGCCGCCGCCGACCCGGCCCGGGGCCTCCTGGCCGCTGGCTTCGAAGCGCTCGATGATCGCCGCGCAGGCCGCCGGGTCGAGCGCCTCGGGGATCACGGCGATGAAGTCCTGCTGGTGCGCATGCATGGCCGCCACGATACCAGTGGCCCCGCACCATCGGCGTCAGACCGGCCTGGCCTGGCCCGGAAGCGTCAGCTTGGCACCCCGGGCGACGCCGATAGGGACGCGTCGGCGGGCTGGAAGTAGCGCTCGGCCGCCTGGACCTCGCCGCGCGAGCCCAGGAACACCGGCACGCGCTGGTGCAGCCCCTGCGGCGCGATGTCCAGGATGCGCGCGCGGCCGGTGCTGGCCAGGCCGCCGGCCTGTTCGACCAGCAGGCCCATCGGGTTGGCCTCGTACATCAGGCGCAGCTTGCCGGCCTTGGACGGGTCCTTGTTGTCCCACGGATACATGAAGATGCCGCCGCGGGTCAGGATGCGGTGCACGTCGGCCACCATCGAGGCGATCCAGCGCATGTTGAAGTCCTTGCCGCGCGGGCCGTCCCGGCCGGCCAGCAGGTCGGCCACGTAGGCCTGCATCTGCGGTTCCCAGTGGCGCTGGTTGGACATGTTGACCGCAAATTCGGCGGTTTCCGCCGGGATCTGCATGTTGGCCTGGGTCAGCACGAACAGGCCCTGCTCGCGGTCCAGGGTGAAGGCGTGGGTGCCATGGCCGGTGGTCAGCACCAGCATGGTCTGCGGCCCGTAGATGCAGTAGCCGGCCGCGACCTGGGCGTGGCCCGGCTGCAGGAAGTGTTCGTCGCGCGGGTCCTGCACGCCCTGCGGCGGGCAGCGCAGCACCGAGAAGATGGTGCCGACCGAGACGTTGACGTCGATGTTGGAGCTGCCGTCGAGCGGATCGAACAGCAGCAGGAAATCGCCCTTGGGGTATTCGGCCGGGACCGGCTGGCAGTGGTCCATTTCCTCCGAGGCGCACGCGGCCAGGTGGCCGCCCCAGGCATTGGCTTCCAGCAGGATGTCGTTGCTGATCACGTCCAGCTTCTTCTGCACCTCGCCCTGGATGTTGCCGGTGCCGGCCTCGCCCAGGACCCCGCCCAGTGCACCCTTGCCCACGGCAATGGAGATGGTGGTGCAGGCGCGCACGACCACCGAGATGAGCTGGCGCAGCTCGGCGCTGATGCGCCCGTGGCGCTGTTCTTCAACCAGGTAACGGGTCAGGGTGACAGGCTGCATCGGCGACGGTGCCTCGTGACGGGGGGGAGGCCCGCATTGTCGCCGCAATCGCATGACCAGGCGATGTGCGGCCCATGAAGGGGGCCAGGCACCGCTGCTGGCTTTGCCATCGCGCCAACCAGGGCGTGTGCCGGGCCATGCCGGCAAGGTCGGCACGCACGGCCATGGACCAAAGTTGCTTTGCCAAAACCGGCGCACCGGGCGTGCAATGGGCGCCTGCACGCCCTGGCGCTGGCCGCGTAGCGCATCGGCGCGTTGCCCATGCCGCCTGCGCGCGCCGGATGAAGACCAGGCCTGGCACCTGGCTGCTCGGTGCCTTCCCACTGCCGTTGAGACGCCATGATCATTTCCGCCTCCACCGATTACCGCGCCGCCGCGCAACGCCGGCTGCCGCCGTTCCTGTTCCACTACATCGATGGCGGCGCCTACGCCGAGCACACCCTGCGCCACAACGTCTCGGACCTGGCGGACATCGCCCTGCGCCAGCGCGTGCTCACGGACATGTCGGCGCTGGACCTGCGCACCCAGCTGTTCGGTGAAACGCTGTCGATGCCGGTGGTGCTGGCGCCGGTGGGCCTGACCGGGATGTACGCCCGGCGCGGCGAGGTGCAGGCCGCGCGCGCGGCGGCCTCGCGCGGGATCCCCTTCACCCTGTCGACCGTGTCGGTGTGCCCGATCGAGGAAGTGGCCCCGGCCATCGAGAGGCCGATGTGGTTCCAGCTGTACGTGCTCAAGGATCGCGGCTTCATGCGCCATGCGCTGGAGCGCGCACAGGCCGCCGGCGTGACCACCCTGGTGTTCACCGTGGACATGCCCACGCCGGGGGCGCGCTATCGCGACGCGCACTCGGGCATGAGTGGGCCGAATGCCTCCATGCGGCGCATGTGGCAGGCGGCGACCCATCCGCGCTGGGCCTGGGAGGTGGGCCTGCACGGCAGGCCGCACGACCTGGGCAACGTGTCGGCCTACCTGGGCAAACCGACCGGGCTGGCCGACTACATCGGCTGGCTGGGGGCGAACTTCGATCCGTCCATTTCGTGGAAGGACCTGGAGTGGATCCGCGCGTTCTGGAAAGGTCCGATGCTCATCAAGGGCATCCTGGATCCGGACGATGCGCGCGATGCGGTGCGCTTGGGCGCCGATGGCATCGTGGTCTCCAACCACGGCGGCCGCCAGCTGGACGGCGTGCTGTCCACCGCGCGCGCGCTGCCGGCCATCGCCGATGCGGTCAAGGGCCAGATCAGGATTCTGGCCGACTCGGGCATCCGCAGCGGCCTGGACGTGGTGCGCATGCTCGCCCTGGGCGCCGATGCGGTGCTGCTGGGCCGGGCCTGGGTCTATGCGCTGGCCACCGCCGGCCAGGCCGGGGTGGCCCAGCTGCTGGACCTGATCGAAAAGGAAATGCGCGTGGCGATGGTCCTGACCGGCTCGCGCACCATCGCCGATATCGGCCCGCACACGCTGGTGCCGCGCAGCGCCGTCTGAGCCCGGGTGTGGGAGCGGCCACGGCGGCGATCAAGCCTTCCCAGGCCCCCATCGCCGCCGTGGCGGCTCCCACGCAGCGGCGGGCGGCAGCCTCTCAGCCCTTGACCACCGCGGCGATCGCCTTGGCCACCCGCTCCAGGTTGCCCGCGTTGAGCGCGGCCACGCAGATGCGGCCGGAGCTGATGGCGTAGATGGCGTGCTCTTCGCGCAGGCGCTCCACCTGCGGCTTGGTCAGGCCCGAGTAGCTGAACATGCCCGCCTGCCGGGCGATGAAGCTGAAATCGCCGGCGCCGGCGTCGGCCAATTTCTGCACCAGGCCGGCGCGCAGCGCATGGATGCGCTCGCGCATGGCGGTCAGCTCGGTTTCCCAGTCGGCGCGCAGCTCGGCGTTGTTGAGCACGCCGGCCACCAGCGCCGCACCGTGGCTGGACGGGCTGGAGTAGATGGTGCGGATGATGCGCTTGACGTGCGACTGCACGGCCTTGGCCTGCGCGGCGGTGGCGGCCACGATCGACAGCGCGCCCACCCGCTCGCCATACAGCGAGAACGACTTGGAGTAGGAGCTGGCGACGATGAAGTCGCTGATGCCGGCATCGACCATGACCTGGATCGCGGCCGCGTCTTCGCGAATGCCCCTGTCGAACCCCTGGTAGGCCATGTCGATGAACGGGAACAACTCGCCATCCTTCAACACCTGCGCCACCTGCTTCCACTGGGCCACGGTCAGGTCGGCCCCGGTCGGGTTGTGGCAGCACGCGTGCAGCAGCACCGTGGTCCTGGGCTTGAGCGCCTTCAGGTCGGCCAGCATGCCGGCAAAATCCACGCCGTGGGTGCCGGCATCGAAGTAGCTGTACTCGCCGACCTCGAAACCGGCGGCCTCGAACACGGCGCGGTGGTTTTCCCACGAAGGCTTGCTCAGGGCCACGGTGGCGTGCGGCAGCAGCTTGCGCAGCAGCTCGGCGCCCACCCGCAGCGCACCGCTGCCGCCCACGGTCTGGGTGGTGGCCACGCGGCCGGCGGCCAGCAGGGCCGAACCCTGGCCGAACAGCAGTTCGCCGGTGGCCTGGGTGTAGGCGGGCAGGCCGTCGATCGGCAGGTAGCCGCGCGGCCTGGCTTCCAGCGCCAGCGCCTGTTCGACCTTGGCCACCGCCCTGAGCAGCGGGATGCGGCCGGACTCGTCGTAATAGATGCCCACGCCCAGGTTGACCTTGCCCGGGCGGGTGTCGTGGTTGTAAGCCTCGGTCAGGCCCAGGATGGGATCGCCCGGAACCTGTTCAACGGATGCAAAGGAAGACACGGCGTGACTCGATGAGGGAGAAAGGAAGGGCGCGCCCCAGGCCGCTGGCGCGCGGCGAAAAGCGGCGGGAAAAATGGGCCGCAATCTTAACAGGCGCAGGCGCTGGAGACCCGGCGTTGGCGGGGCCTTCGGCGCTCGGCAGATGGTTGCAGGCGACAACGTTCAGCCCGTCGCCACTGGCGCGGGCCGATGCTGTTGTTGCATGGCGGCGGCCCCAGACTGCCGCTTCCACCGTGGCCACAAGGGGAACACCGATGGACACCGCCAACCTGATCTGGGGCATGTTGTTTGGCGCCATCGGCGGCGGCTATCTGGTCTATGGCCTGCGCCAGAAGCTGCTGGTGCCGGCGCTGTGCGGATTGGCGCTGGGGCTGTTGGGCTGGTGGGTGGACGCGGCGTGGCTGACGCTGAGCATCGGGATCGTGCTGATGGCAGTGCCGTATTTTTTCCGGTTTTGATGTGGCCGGCCGGCGCTGACCCAGGCCCGGCGCACGCGCACCGCTACACCTTGCCCTGCGCCTGCAACGCCGCGAACTCCTCGTCGGTGAACAGCCGCGAGCGCACCAGGAAGCGCACCCCTTCGCCGTTTTCCAGCGAAAACATCCCGCCCCGCCCCGGCACCACGTCGATGATCAGCTGGGTGTGCTTCCAGTATTCGAACTGCGGGGCGCTGATGTAGAACGGCGCGCCGCCGATTTCGCCCAGCTGCACGTCGCGGTCGCCGACGATGAAGTCATCGGTGGGAAAGCACATCGGCGAGGAGCCGTCGCAACAGCCGCCGGATTGATGGAACAGGACCGGTCCGTGGCGTGCGCGCAGCTTCTCGATCAGCTGCAGGGCGGGGAGGGTGGCGATGACCTGACGGGTGTCCATGGTGATCTCCTGGTTCGATGGATTGCACGATCGGGCTCAGCTGCCGTCGCCGCCCCAGGTCCAGCGGGCACCGGCCATCACTCCGCGGCCCGGGCCGGGTTCGTAGTAGCGGCCATTGCCTTCGTTGACGATGACCGAACCGATGTACTCCTGGTCCAGCAGGTTGTCCACGCGCACAAAGCCGGTGAGTGCGCCGTGGGGGAAGTCCCAGCGGTGGCCGGCCTCCAGGTTGGCCAGGAAGTAGCCCGGCGAGGATGCGCTGCCCTGGTCGTTGACCGTGACATCGCCCACGCCTGCGCCTTCCAGGCGGGCGTTCCAGGCGCCGTGGCGCCAGCCCAGGGTGGCGCTGAGCTGGTTGCGCGCGGTACCGGGGATGCGGGTGCCGGCGGCCACCAGGGTGGCCGGGTCGGTGCAGCCGCTGCCGGTGCAGATCGGGAAGCTGTCGCGGAAGACCGCGTCCAGGTAGGTGTAGGCCACCTCCAGCGACCAGTCCTGGGCCAGTGGCAGGCCGGCGGCCAGTTCCACCCCCTGGCGAC
This sequence comes from Pseudoxanthomonas spadix BD-a59, assembly GCF_000233915.3. Lineage (NCBI taxonomy): Bacteria > Pseudomonadati > Pseudomonadota > Gammaproteobacteria > Lysobacterales > Lysobacteraceae > Pseudoxanthomonas > Pseudoxanthomonas spadix. Next base: position 142,844 of record NC_016147.2, read on the forward strand.
GGGCGCGGCCGACATTGCGGTAGCTGCTGCGGCCGCCGACGTTGCGGGCCACGGCCAGTTCGTCGTCGGTGTTGGCCTGGAACAGCGCCAGCTCGGCATGTGCGCCGGACCGGGCGCGCCACTTGGCGCCCAGCTCGTAGTTGCGGCTGACCGAGGGCTTGAGATCGAAGGCCAGCCCGGCGCCGCCGTCGGCGCGGTAGCCGATTTCGTTGAAGGTCGGCGTCTCGAAGCCACGCCCGGCCGACAGGTACAGGCGCAGGTCGTCGCCGGCGGCAAACACCAGCCCGGCCACCGGCGTGGTCTGCGAATACTCCCTGGCGCCGCTGTCGTCGGGGTTGGCGCCGACGATGTACAGGTCATGCGAGTCGAAGCGCACCTGGCTGTGGCGCGCGCCCAGCAGCAGCGACCAGCGCGGCACCAATTGCCAATAGGCCTGCGCGTACTGGTCGAAGTTTTCCACCGTGTCGCGCTGGTTGCGGCGCAGCCGGCCGCGCACGCCCAGCACATCGCCGACGAAGTTCTCATGGCCGGTGCGGTGCTGGCGCTGGCGCTCGAAGTTGCTGCCGGCGGTGAATTCCAGCGGCCGGCCAGCCAGTTCCCCGTCCCACGACCAGCGCCCGTCGGCGCCGCCGTAGTCGCTGTCCAGGTCGATCACCGCGCCATTCTGCAGCGGGTTGCCTTGCGCGGCGATCGGAATGGACAGGTACTGCACGACCTTGCGATTGCCGCCCCAGGCGCTGACATGCAGCTTCTGGTGCGCGCCGAAGGCAAGCGTGTACAGCGCCCCCAGCTGGTTCTGCTGGACCGACTTGCGGGTGTTGTACTCGGTGGCCTGCGCCGTGGCCTGGGTGCGGTCTTCCTGCACCTGCGCCCAGGTCAGGCCCAGCGGATCCTGCGCATCGGACTGAAAGCCGTTGCCGACCAGAGCCAGGGTGCCGGCGTTCCCCAGGTCGAAGGTGAACCGGGCGTTGGCCGAGTTGCGGTCGGCCGCGCTGTGGTCGCGGTAACCGTCGGTCATGAAGCGCTGCACCGCCACGTTGTAGCCCGCCGGCCCGGAGCTGCCACGCACACGCGCCCCGGCGGTCCAGCTGTCGTCGCGGCCATAGGTGCTCTGCACGGTCAGTTCCTGGTCCTGCGTTGGCGCGGCGCTCCACAGCTGGATCACCCCGCCGGCGGAGTTGCCGTACAGCGCCGAGAACGGCCCGCGCAGCACTTCCACCCGCGCGCCGCCGAGCAGGTTGAAGTGCGAGAGCTGGCCCTGGCCGTCGGGCATGGTCGCCGGGATGCCATCGGAATACAGGCGGATGCCGCGCACCCCGAAGGTCGCGCGCGCACCGGCGCCGCGGATGGAGATCTGCGTGTCCTGGGCGTAGTTCTGGCGGTCGCGCGCAAGCAGGCCGGGCACACCGCCCAGCTCATCGGACAGGTTGACCTCGTTGTGGCCACTTTCGCCCAGGTCCACGGTGGTGACCGAGGCCGGGACATCGAAGGCGGGCACGCGCTCGAGCCGGGTGGTCACCAGCACCCGCTCCAGGGTGAGCGGATCGGCCGAGGGCGGGACTTCATCGGCCCGGGCCGGCGCGCTGGTCAGCATGACGGCCAGGCAGGCCGCCTGCAGCAAGGGGATACGCGGGGAATTCATGGAGGGACAGTCTTCGTCTGCGGGGGTTGCGGCTGGAGCGCCAACGCGCGTGGCCAGTGCGGACGGAACAAGCGCCGGCCGCGCGCCCAGATGCTACGACTTTGCTCGCGCCGCTGATGTCAGCGCAGCCCCGCAAAGATGCACATGCATCCACTGGCGCTGCAATGCACTGCGTTGACCGGAGGTGGAATGCTGGAACAAGGCGATCCGCCGACCGAACTCCAGCGTCCATGTCCACGCTGATGCTGCCCAAGGCTTCCGAACGCGTCCGGCTGCCTTCCAGCGCCAGCATCACGACCCGGTGGTTTGCCAGGACGCACCGAGGGTGAGCTTGGCGTTGGACTTCAGGCCGCCGGTGGCCAGGATGTCCTCACGGTTGCCGCTGATGCCGTCGTTGGCGCCAGTTTCACTTTCTCGGTGATGCCCAAGGCAGTCGCACCCCGACGAGAAGGTGCGACCGCCGGCAACAACCCGATCAGAAGAACCCGAGCTTCTTCGGCGAGTAGCTCACCAGCAGGTTCTTGGTCTGCTGGTAATGGTCGAGCATCATCTTGTGGTTCTCGCGGCCGATGCCCGACTGCTTGTAGCCACCGAAGGCGGCATGCGCCGGATAGGCGTGGTAGCAGTTGGTCCACACCCGCCCGGCCTGGATCGCGCGGCCCATGCGGTACAGGCGCGAGGCATCGCGGCTCCACACGCCGGCGCCCAGGCCATAGAGCGTGTCGTTGGCGATGGCCACCGCCTCGGCCTCGTCCTTGAAGGTGGTCACCGAGACCACCGGGCCGAAGATCTCCTCCTGGAACACGCGCATCTTGTTGTGGCCCTTGAACACGGTCGGCTTGACGTAGAAGCCGCCGGCCAGATCGCCCTCGAGCTTGTTCTGCTCACCGCCGATCAGCACCTGGGCGCCTTCCTGCTTGCCGATGTCGATGTAGGACAGGATCTTTTCCAGCTGCTCGCCGGAGGCCTGCGCGCCGACCATGGTGTTGGGGTCCAGCGGATTGCCCTGCTTGATCGCCGCCACCCGGGCCAGCGCCTTCTCCATGAACCTGTCGTAGATCGACTCCTGGATCAATGCACGCGAGGGGCAGGTGCAGACCTCACCCTGGTTGAAGGCGAACAGCACGAAGCCTTCCACCGCCTTGTCCAGGAAATCGTCATCCTCGGCCATCACGTCGGCAAAGAAGACATTGGGCGACTTGCCGCCCAGCTCCAGGGTCACCGGGATCAGGTTCTGGCTGGCGTACTGCATGATCAGCCGACCGGTGGTGGTCTCGCCGGTGAAGGCGATCTTGGCGATGCGCGGGTTGCTGGCCAGCGGCTTGCCGGCTTCCAGGCCGAAGCCGTTGACGATGTTGAGCACCCCGGCCGGGAGCAGGTCGCCGATGACTTCCATCAGCACCAGGATCGAGGCCGGGGTCTGTTCGGCAGGCTTCATCACCACACAGTTGCCGGCGGCCAGGGCCGGGGCCAGCTTCCAGCACGCCATCAGCAGCGGGAAGTTCCACGGGATGATCTGGCCGACCACGCCCAGCGGCTCGTGGAAGTGGTAGGCCACCGTGTCCTTGTCGATCTGCGAGATGCCGCCTTCCTGGGCGCGGATCGCGCCGGCGAAGTAGCGGAAATGATCGGCGCACAGCGGCACGTCGGCGTTGAGGGTCTCGCGGATCGGCTTGCCGTTGTCCCAGGTCTCGGCGTAGGCCAGCAGCTCCAGGTTCTGTTCGATGCGGTCGGCGATCCTGAGCAGGATGTTGCTGCGCTCGGTGGCCGAGGTTTCGCCCCAGGCGGTCTTGGCGGCATGGGCGGCATCCAGCGCCGCCTCGATGTCGTCCTTGCCCGAGCGCGGGATCTGGGTGAAGACCTTGCCGGTGATCGGGGTGATGTTGTCGAAATATTCACCGCCCTTGGGCTCGACCCACTTGCCGCCGATGAAGTTGGCGTAGCGCGGCTTGAAGATGGACTGCGGGTCGGTGGACAGCGGCTTGGTGCTGGTGACGGCATTCATTGCTTGTCTCCTGGTGCGGATGTGTTGGTGCACGTGTAAGTCTGCGATGGCGCGCATGACCCGTGCCAGAAACTCCATGCTGCATCGCGTCACCTGCCGATCGCAGGCCATCGCACGTTTGCCAACTGAAACCTGTTGCGGCGCATCATCGCTTCCCATTGCCAAGCGCCTCACGCTGTGATGTTTATTGACACAGCACACTGTTGCGCTGTCGCAGGTTGCGACACCTGGAGGGCACATGGCACAGCAGCAAACCCTGTCGGACCGGCATCTGGGCCTGGCCCGACGCGCATTCTTCGAACACGGCGGCGCGCCGGTGGGCAAGGTGCCCGAGACCATCCTGCGCTCGTGGGTGCGCTGCCAGCGCCAGGGCCTGGCCGCCGAGCAAGCCCCGCACATCGAGCCGGTTCCGGCCGCGCGCCTGCAGGAAATGCGCGAGCGCCACGAGAAACTCTGGCGCCTGGCGCGCGCCGAACTGGAACTGCTGTCTTCGGATGCGGCCGCCACCGGCAGCATCGTCATCCTTACCGACGAGGACGGCTGGATCCTGGATGCCGAGGGCAGCGCCAGTTTCCTGGACCGCGCCGGCCGGGTGGCGCTGATGCCGGGCGCGTGCTGGAGCGAGGCGCAGGTCGGCACCAATGCCATCGGCACCGCGATCGTGGAAGGCCGCTCGGTGGTGGTCCATGGCGGCGAGCATTACCTGACCCCGCACGGGATCCTGAGCTGTTCGGCCTGCCCGATCTTCGACCCGTACGGGCTGCCGGTGGGCGTGCTGGACATTTCCGGCGATTCCAACGTGCAGCACATGCACGCGCTGGGATTGGCGCGACTGGCGGTGGCCAACATCGAGCATCGTTACTTCGATGAGGGCATTCCCGACGCGGAGCTGCTGCGCCTGCACCGCGATCCGGCGCTGCTGGGGACCGCGCGTGAAGGGCTGCTGGCCTTCCGCAGCGGCCGCCTGGTCGCGGCCAACCAGGCCGGGCTGCAGTTGTTCGGCCTGGACCGCAGCGAGCTGGGACGCGCCCCGTACGCGGCCCTGTTTGAAGATGCACTGGGCAAGTTGCGCGACGACGGGGTGCTGCTGGACCGCCAGGGCCGGGCGCTGTATGGCCGGGTGGACGACGGCCAGGCACGCCCCAGGCGCCCGGCCGCGCGGCCGCCGATCACCGTCTCGGCCGCGCTCACCCCGCAGCCGGCCGACGCGCCGCTGTTCGACCCGGTCCAGGAAGCCGACCTGGTCCGCGCCTGCCGGGTGCTCGATGCCGGCCTGTCGGTGCTGGTGCAGGGCCAGACCGGGACCGGCAAGGAAGTGTTCGCCCGCGAACTGCACCGACGCTGTGCGCGCGCCGGCAAGCCGTTCGTGGCGGTCAACTGCGCGGCCCTGCCCGAAGGCCTGATCGAAGCCGAACTGTTCGGCTATGAGGACGGCGCCTTCACCGGTGCGCGCAAGAACGGCAACCCGGGCCTGCTGCGCCAGGCCGATGGCGGGGTGCTGTTCCTGGACGAGATCGGCGACATGCCGCTGGCCCTGCAGCCGCGCCTGCTGCGGGTGCTGCAGGAGCGCGAGCTGTCACCGTTGGGCGGCGGCAAGCCGATCAAGCTGGATTTCGCCCTGGTCTGCGCGACCCACCGCGAGATGCAACAGGCCATGGGCGAGGGCCGCTTCCGCCCCGACCTGTACTACCGCATCGCCCACCACACCGTGCACATCGCCCCGCTCAGCGCCAATGCCGATCGTGCTGCCGTGGTGGATGCGCTGTGGCAGCGCCTGGGCCAGGGCCGCAGGCTCACCGAGCAGGCCAGGCAGCAGCTGGCCGACTACAGCTGGCCGGGCAACCTGCGCCAGCTCGGTGCCTGCCTGCGCACCCTGGTGGCGTTGAGCGAACCCGGCGCGCTGGTCGGCGTCGAACTGCTGCCGGCCTACCTGCACGACCTGCGCCCGGCAGCCAGCCGCGCGCAAACGCCGGCCAATCCCATGCTGGCCAGTCCCGCAGCGTCGGCTTCACCGCTGGAGGCGCTGGCCGAGGCGGCCATGCGCCAGGCCCTGGCCGAATGCGATGGCAACGTCAGCCGCGCCGCACGCAAGCTGGGCATCAGCCGCAGCACCCTGTACCGCCGCCTGGGCCAGGACCTGCACGGCAAGCCGCATTAGCCTGACCGCTTGCGCCCGGCCGCCTGCGTGCAGTGTGCATGCCCCCTCTCCCCCGCAAGCGGGGGAGAGGGCTGGGGTGAGGGGGAGGCGCACGGCGCCGGGAACGCCACGCAGCCGATGGGCCAGCCGCCATTGGACCTGCCCCGGCCACCGTGGCCGGGCAGGCACTCCCAGCCAGCCGTCAACGCCCTGGCAGCGCCGATCGCATCCTTTGACTCAGGCCGCGCTCGCCTGCGCCGCCTGGCGGCGGAACATCGCATCGAGCAGTGCGCGCATGCGGGCCAGATCACGCATCGCAGCGGCACAGGTGGCGGCGTCGCGGGTTTCCAGCACGCGCTGGGCGGCATCGGACAGGTCGTGCAGGACCTGCGCCGCATCGATGTCCAGGAAGATCCGCAGGCAGCGCACGTGCCGCTGCAGGGACTGCTGCAGGGGCAGGTCGGCGCTGCCGGGCTGGGCGGCGATGGCGTTCAAGGTCAGGTCGAGCTGGGCGAGTTCGTCGAACAACTCATCGGTATCTGGACGCATCTGGTGATATCCCGTGGGTGGCCCCGTCGGTCAAGCGAACGGGGGTTGCGCGATCCTCGGGTCAGCCACGTGAACGGGCGGTTACGGCGGCGGTGGGGAGACCATCGCGATGCGTCCGGCCTTCAGCCTGGCACGCCGGCCGCGGTGCCATCCAGTTGCCATCTCAGGCCAGCACGGCGTGCCCGATTCAGGTCGCTGCGCGGCGCACCTGCGCATGCCGGCACCCATCCCGGGCGGCGTCGCTCGCGTTGCTGGCCCGATGTCGGCGGCCCTGGCCCCGCCAAAGGCCGGTCCTACACGTCGCCAGCGTCGGCCCAGCCCGCGCCGGTGCCGCGGTGCAGGATGCGATCGTGGTCCTGCACGCGCCCGGCCGGCAGCGCCTGGGCCTGTTGCAGCTGCGTGTAGAGCGCGGTGAAGTCCGCTGCGGTGGCCTGGATCAACGCATCGAAGCTGTCGATCACGAAGTAGGTCTTCTGGAAATCGTCGATGCGGTAGCGCGTGCGCATGACCCGCATGAGGTCGAAGCCGATCCGGTTGGGCGCGTCCGATTCGAGCGCATGAAGCGATTCGCCGCGCGAGGAGACGATGCCGCTGCCGTAGATGCGCAGCCCCTGCGGCGTATTGATCAGGCCGAACTCCACCGTGTACCAGTACAGCCGGGTCAGGTTGACCAGCGCGTCGGGGCCGATGCGGTGCGCCTTGACCCCGCCGCGGCCGTAGGCCTGCATGTAGTCGGCAAAGCGCCGGTCCATCAGCAGCGGCACGTGGCCGAACAGGTCATGGAACAGGTCCGGCTCGGCAAGGTAGTCGAGCTGCTCGGGCCGGCGGATCCACCAGGTCACCGGGAAGCGCCTGTTGGCCAGGTGTTCGAAGAAGGTCAGTTCCGGCAGCAGGCCTTCCACACTCACCAGCTGCCAGCCGGTGGCCGCACCCAGCACCACGTTGAGGTCGTCAAAGCGCGGGATCTGCTGGGCGATCATGCCCATCGCGTCCTGCGCCACCAGGAACTCCTCGCAGGCCCGGCCTTGCAGCACGCTGCGCTGGCGCTCGAACAGGCGGCCCCAGGTGGCGTGCTCCTGCGGCGTGTAGCGATCCCACCGCTGGTCCACCACGGCGGTGCTGTAGACCGGCACGTAGCCCTTGTCGGTGAGCGGGTTCGCGGCGCGGCGCGGGGGCGTGTTCATGCGCGTTTCCAGGCAGCCAGGCAGGCCTGTCACGCTACCGGCAAGGCGGCGCAACGGGCTTGCGAAAGTTGCGCTGCGCAACCGGGCGGGCGCAATCTTGTTGCGTCACTGCATGTTGCAACGCGAGAAATGGACGCCAATCCCCTGCTGGACCGCACGGATCTTCGCTTGCTGGCGCTGCTGCAGACCCAGGGCCGGGCCAGCAATGCCGAGCTGGCCGCGCAGATCAACCTGTCGCCCTCGGCCTGCCTGCGCCGCACCCAGCGGCTGGAAGCGGCCGGGGTGATCAGCGGCTACGGTGCCCGGCTGGAGGCGCGCGCGCTGGGCCTGGGGCTGCAGGCCTTCGTGCGCGTGCAGCTCGAACACCACGACCAGCCGGCGATCGACCGCTTCGCCGCGGCGGTGACCTGCTGGGACGAAGTGGTCGCCTGCCATGCGCTGGCCGGCGACATGGACTACCTGCTGCAGGTGCTGGTGCGCGACCTGGATCATTTCTCGCGGTTCCTGCTGGACAAGCTGCTTGCGTCGTCCGGCGTGGCCGACGTCAATTCCAGCTTCGTCCTGCGCACGGTCAAGGACGCCGTCGGCATTCCGCTGCCAAACCACTGAGGGAACCGATGCAGGCGCTGGTTCCCGGCGCGCCGGCGCCTGGGCTGATCGATGGTCACACGGCGCTGTGCCACTCCTGCACGATCTGCCGCTCCCTGGCTGCGCGCGCAGCGTCACGACCTGCTGCCAGCCGATCCGCTGGCGCTTGCGCGGACCGGACAGTGGCTGGCAGGCCACCGGCCGCAGCTGCGGTGAAATGAAAACCGGCCCGCTTCCTCGCAGGAACGGGCCGGCCGGATCACACTTGGCGCGGGTTACTTGCCCAGCAGCGCCAGCGCTTCGTTGAAGGTCTTGCTCGGGCGCATGGCGCGGGCGCACTTGGCTAGGTCCGGGTGGTAGTAGCCGCCGATGTCCTGCGGCTTGCCCTGGGCACCGTTGAGCTCGCCGACGATGGTGGCTTCGTGCTCAGCCAAGGCCTTGGCCAGGGCGGTGAACTTGGCCTTCAGCTCGGCGTGTTCGTCCTGCGCGGCCAGGGCCTGGGCCCAGTACAGGGCCAAGTAGAAGTGGCTGCCGCGGTTGTCGATCTGCCCGACCTTGCGTGCCGGCGACTTGTCGTTGTCCAGGAACTGGCCGGTGGCCGCGTCCAGCGTCTTGGCCAGGGTCAGGGCGGCCGGATTGTCGTAGGTCTGGCCCAGGTGTTCCAGCGAGGCGGCCAGGGCCAGGAATTCGCCCAACGAGTCCCAGCGCAGATAGCCCTCCTGGATGAACTGCTGGACGTGCTTGGGCGCGCTGCCGCCGGCGCCGGTCTCGAACAGGCCGCCGCCGGCCATCAGCGGCACCACCGAGAGCATCTTGGCGCTGGTGCCCAGCTCCAGGATCGGGAACAGGTCGGTCAGATAGTCGCGCAGCACATTGCCGGTCACCGAGATGGTGTCCTGGCCCTTGCGGATGCGTTCCAGAGAGAACTTCGTGGCTTCCAGCGGCGGCAGGATGCGGATGTCCAGGCCGCTGGTGTCGTGATCCTTCAGGTATTTTTCGACCTTGGCGATCACCTGCGCGTCGTGGGCGCGGGCCTTGTCCAGCCAGAACACCGCCGGAGTGTTGCTCAGGCGCGCGCGGGTCACCGCCAGCTTGACCCAGTCCTGGATCGGCGCGTCCTTGGCCTGGCACATCCGCCACAGGTCGCCGGCTTCCACCGCGTGCTCGAACACGGTTGCGCCCGACCCATCGCTCACCACCACCTTGCCGTCACCGGCGATCTGGAAGGTCTTGTCGTGGCTGCCGTATTCCTCGGCCTGCTGCGCCATCAGGCCCACGTTGGGCACGCTGCCCATGGTGGCCGGGTCGAACGCGCCGTGTTCGCGGCAATCGTCGATGGTGGCCTGGTACACGCCGGCGTAGCAGCGGTCCGGGATCACCGCCTTGGTGTCCTGCAGCTCGCCCTTGGCGTTCCACATCTTGCCGCTGTCGCGGATCATCGCCGGCATCGAGGCGTCGATGATCACATCGCTGGGCACGTGCAGGTTGGTGATGCCCTTGTCCGAATCGACCATCGCCAGCGCCGGGCGCGTGGCGTACTGGGCCTCCAGGTCGGCCTTGATCGCCGCGGCCTGGTCGGCGGGCAGCCTGGCGAGCACCGTGTACAGGTCGCCGATGCCGTTGTTGGGGTTGAAGCCGACCGACTTGAGCGCTTCGCCATGTTTGGCCAGCACGTCCTTGTAGAACTCACCCACCACGATGCCGAACATCACCGGATCGGAGACCTTCATCATCGTGGCCTTCAGGTGCACCGAGAACAGCACGCCCTGGGCCTTGGCATCCTCGATCTGGGCGTCGATGAAGCTGGCCAGCGCCTTCTTGCTCATCACCGCGGCATCGACGATCTCGCCGGCCTTGACCGCCACCGCGTCCTTGAGCACGGTGGTAGTGCCGTCATTGCCGACGAAGCTGATCTTCAGGGTGTCGGCCCCCGCCAAGGTGACCGACTTTTCGCTGCCGAAGAAATCGCCCGATTCCATGTGCGCCACGTGGGTCTTCGAATCGGCCGACCACTTGCCCATGCGGTGCGGATGCTTGCGCGCGTAATTCTTCACCGACAGCGGCGCGCGGCGGTCGGAGTTGCCTTCGCGCAGCACCGGGTTGACCGCGCTGCCCTTGGTCCGGTCGTAGCGCGCCTTGATGTCTTTTTCGGCCTCGGTCCTGGGCTCGTCCGGGTAGTCCGGCAGCGGGTAGCCCTGGTCCTGCAGCTCCTTGATGGCAGCCTTGAGCTGCGGCATCGAGGCGGAGATGTTGGGCAGCTTGATGATGTTGGCTTCCGGCCTGGTGGCCAGTTCGCCCAGCTCGGCCAGGTCATCGGCGACCCTCTGCTCGGCGCCGAGCAGGTCCGGGAACTGGGCCAGGATGCGCCCGGCCAGCGAGATGTCCCGGGTCTCCACCACGATGCCGGCCGTGTCGGTGTAGGCATCGATGATGGGCAGCAGCGACTGGGTGGCAAGGAAGGGAGCTTCGTCGGTCAGCGTGTAGATGATCTTGGGTGTGCTGGACATTGCGGGTCTGTCTCTCTTGCGGATGCGGGAATGTGCGGATAAAAGCCGGGGGCGCGCAGCACGCCGGCGCGGATCGCACCGATGCGCGTGACGGGCGTGCCGCTGGCATCGTGGCCGGACTTGGCAGGTGCCTTGCCAAGGGGCGGCCGTGAGCGGCCAAGCACACCATTGTCGCCGCTGGCGGGTGACAGGGCAAAGCGGCGCAGCCGTATGGCGTGGGCTGCTGTGTTGCAGCGGTTCTGCGCGAACAGTTGGTTGCCGGCGAAAGCATCGTGTCCCCGACGACCGTGGGAGCCGCTTCAGCGGCGAAAGGTGTTCCCGGCAAGGCGCCTTCGCCGCTAAAGCGGCTCCCACGACCGCAATGGCATGCCTGTGCGCAGCTCCAGCCTTGCCGACGGCTCGGAAAACCACGCGCGCCTTCTACAATGGCCCGATGAATCCGCCCAACCCCGCCATCCGCCTGAAGAACGCCTGGCGTTCCAGCCATCCCTGGATCTTCCAGAAACTGGTGGACAAGCCGCCGCAGAAGCCCAAGCCCGGCACCATCGTCGACGTGTTCGGCGTGGACAACGCCTGGGTCGGCCGCGGCTTCTACAACGGCCATTCGCGCATCGCCGTGCGCATCCTGGAAACCGACCCGGACGTGGCAGTGGACCAGGCCTGGTTCCACAACAAGATTGCCCAGGCCGTGGCGCTGCGCCGCGAGTTCCTCAAGCTGGATGAGGTGTCCGATGCCTGGCGGGTGGTCCACAGCGAGGGCGATGGCCTGTCCGGGCTGGTGGTGGACCGCTACGGTGAGCTGATCGTGGTCGAGTTCTTCGCCGCGGGCATGTTTCGCCATCGCGAATGGGTATTCGAAGCCCTGCGCGCGCAGTTTCCCGGCTGCCGCTTCCATGCCTTTGCCGAGGAGCACGTGCAGAAGCAGGAAAGCTTTGATTTCCACAGTACTTCGGGCACCGAGGCGGAAATCATCACCGAGTACGGGGTGAAGTTCCGCGCCGACCCGGCCGGCGCGCACAAGACCGGTTTCTTCGCCGACCAGCGCGAGAACCGCCAGTGGCTGAGCCAGCTGGCAGCCGGCAAGACCGTGCTGGACCTGTGCTGCAACACCGGCGGCTTTGCCGTGTATGCGGCCGTGCGCGGCGCCAGCGAAGTGATCGCCGTGGACATCGACCAGGACGTGATCGCCATCGCCAAGGGCAACGCCAGGCTCAACGGCGTGCGGCCCAAGTTCGTCCAGGCCGACATTTTCCCCTACCTGCGCGATGCCGCCGCCCGTGGCGAGGCCCACGACATCGTGATCCTGGACCCGGCCAAGATGACCCGCGACCGCGAGCAGGTGATCCCGGCGCTGAAGAAATACCTGGACATGAACAAGCTGGCCCTGGGCGTGGTCAAGCCCGGCGGGCTGCTGGCCACCTTCTCCTGCACCGGCCTGGTGGCCGAACACGAATTCCTGGACATGCTGCGCCGCGCGGCCTATTTCTCCGGCCGCACCATCCAGATCCTGAAAGTCTCCGGCGCCGGCCCGGACCATCCGTTCATGGCCCACGTGCAGGAGTCACGCTACCTCAAGGCGGTGTTCTGCCGGGTGCTGGACTGAGCGCGCGCGGGCGCGTGGCGGCACGGTCAGCGATCCAGTGGACTGACCACGCCGCGCGCGCCGCGGTTCAGCACGTGGGTATAGATCTAGGTGGTGGCCACGTCCTTGTGGCCGAGCAGTTCCTGCACCGTGCGGATGTCGTAGCCGGCTTCGATCAGATGGGTGGCAAAGCTGTGCCGGAAGGTATGGGCGGTCACCGGCTTGAGCAGCTGCGCGCGCGTGCGTGCAGTCTTCAGTGCCCGTGACAGCACCGCCTCGCCGAAGTGGTGCCGCCGCTGCACCCCGCTGCGCGGGTCGACAGCCAGATGGTGCGAAGGAAACACGTATTGCCAGCCCGGTTCGCGATTGGCATTTGGATACTTGCGTTCCAGCGCATGCGGCAGCCACGCATGGCCATGGCCTTGGGCCACATCGCGCCGATGCAGCAGCAGTGCCCGTTCCACCTCGCGCTGCAGCGGCTCGGCCAGCGACCTGGGCAGCACCGTGCGGCGATCCTTGCCGCCTTTGCCGTCGCGCACGGTGATCTCCCCGCGGGTGAAATCCACATCCTTGACCCGCAGCCGCAGGCATTCCATCAGGCGCATGCCGGTGCCATACAACAGGCTGGCGACCAGCCAGGCACGGCCGTCCATGCAGGCCAGCAGCGTGCGGGTTTCCTCGACCGACAGCACCACCGGCAGCCGCTGCGGGCGCTTGGCGCGGGTCAGGTTCTCCAGCCAGGGCAACTCGTCTCCAAGCACTTCCCGGTACAGGAACAGCAGCGCGGCCAGCGCCTGGTTCTGAGTGCCGGCGGCCACCGCGTGTTCGTTGGCCAATGCGGACAGGAAGGTTTCCACCTCGGCCGCGCCGAGCTGGCGCGGATGGCGTTTGCCGTTGGCCAGGATGAACCGGCGGATCCAGCCCACATAGGCCTGCTCGGTGCGCAAGCTGTAATGCTTGGCCCGCAGACGCCGGCGAACCTGCTCCAGCAACCGCGGCTTCTGCCCGTCCGCCGCCGGCCCCGCTACACCCATCTCCCGTTGTCCGTAACTCATACATCCCCGCATCCCGTCCATTGCGCGGACAGCGTGGATCCACGCGAGCGCGCCCACCATCAGCAAAGCGGCTGGTGCGGGGTAGGAAAATGCCTTGACTTGCAGGACCGGTCGCCTGAACAATCCGTGCAACACCCCGGTTTCGGGGTCGAATAGGCGTTAGGCCCCCTCCACTACTCCAATCAGACTGAAAATATATGAGCCGCACTATGCTCGCCGTTGCCGCCCTCAGCCTCATGTTGGTAGCTGGTCCACTGTATGCGCAGAACCCTCCGGAATCAGCCACGGTGACGGAGCTCTCCGATTCTGCGTTACCGGCTGACTTGGATCGAGTACTTCGGGACTATGAGCGCGCATGGCGCGCGGGGGACGCGAAGGCGATCGCCTCGCTTTTCACGGAGGATGGGGTCTTGCTGCAAAACCACCGTCCGCCAATCCGCGGGCGCCCGGCTATCCAGGCTGTCTATGAGGGCCAACCCGGCAGCCCATTGCGGCTACGCGCGCTCGCTTATGCGGGTGGAGACACTGTTGGCTATATCGTCGGTGGGTACCGTTACGGCGATGCGCCGCACGACATCGGAAAGTTCACCATCACCTTGCAGCGTGCGCCTGGCAAGCATTGGCTGATCTCCTCAGATATGGACAGTATGAACGCGCCGCCGAAACCCCGACCGGCACCGGATACACCAGCGCCAACCAAGACCCCACCCGGGTCTCACTAGACAGGGGTCTAACAATTCATTCAAGCCGAACCCGCTTCGCGGGTCGGCTTAATTCAGGCGTTAGAGGGCACTGATGGCACAGTACGTAGCTGAAACGATCTGGATTCGCGGTGACCAAGACTTTCTTGGAAACCGTTACAGCCGCCGGCACACCTTACGGTTTGATGCGGGCTTTGATATAGCGGGATCTTCGTCGCCGCACGTGGTGCCTATCCCTTACTCGGATACGGCTGCTGTAGACCCGGAGGAGATGTTCGTATCCTCATTGTCCAGTTGCCACATGCTGTGGTTTCTATCTATAGCTGCAAAACGCAAATTCGTAGTGGAATCCTACAAGGACGTTGCTGTTGGCGTCATGGAGAAGAATTCGCAAGGAAGAGTGGTTATGAGCGTGGTTACACTCCGCCCTGACGTTCAATTTTCGGGTGGCAAGCTACCGACTCGCGCAGAGCTTGATCAGATGCACCACGAAGCACACGAGGAGTGCTTCATTGCTAACTCTGTCAAGAGCGAAGTCCGTTGTGAGCCCGTGTATGGTGCCCTCTAACAATTCATTCAAGCCGAACTGGCTTCGCCAGTCGGCTTAATTCAGGCGTTAGGCCGCCACCCACCTCTTCTCAGTACGGATGCTTATGAGTGTACATGCAGATATGCCTGCGTCAAAGATCGTCGCGGTTCTTCTCGGGTTCCCGATTGTCTCGACGCTGTTCTCTTTGCTTCTTTTAAATAAAGGCGCTTTCTCTTGGACAGGCCTTGATTTTTTCACGGCCTTCTGGCTGCTGATTACGTTTTGGTACTTAGCACAGATCGTCATCTTAGCTAAAGTACTTAAATCATCTGGCTGGAGCTGGAGTGACATTGGCTACTCGTTCAATCGAAGAAAAACAGCGTACTTTGTATCCGGCTATTTGGTCTTTGCTTTTGCTTTGCTCGGGTTCGTTGAGTTCGCACTTGCCAATGCCGGCTCTGATCCAGAGAAGGTCAAAGCTCTGTCCAATCTCGCCAATCTCACCCCGAAGAGCCTGCCGCAGCGCATAGTGTTTATCTTCATGGGACTCGCAGCTGGTCTCTGCGAAGAGCTCGTGTATCGTGGCTTCGCTATAAGCTCCATGAAGAGCCGTGGCATCAATCAATGGTTAGCCTCTTTTATTGCCGCATTCCCGTTTGTATTTCAGCATGGCCTCAAGTCGCTTGATCAGTTCTGGTGGTTCTTTATTTGGGCTCTTGTGTTTGGTGCAATTTTTATCATCGCCAAGCGGCTCTATATCAACATCGTCATCCACTGGCTTGTGATTCTCTCGGCAGTACTAGCTATTTTGCAAACACTGAGATAGGTCGCACTGGTGGCCTAACAATTCATTCAAGCCGAAGCCGCTTCGCGGCTCGGCTTAATTCAGGCGTTAGGTGGTGATGCGGATGGATTCGCATGGTTTCTTCTTCGGACAGTTCGCCGCGTCGGCCAGGGTCGGCGCCGGTGACGGCGTTGACCTTGCCGCGAGCGGATCGTCTGCGTTGGCCTCGGGGCGTTGGGCCCGCTGCACTCGGCTTGTCATGGCTTCGGCTGCATTGCGCGCCACGGCGTTCCGGGCAGGCCCAAGACTGCGGCGCTGTGGCATTCTTGGCTCAAGCGGTGACGGTGCTCCGGCATCACCACCTAACAGTTCATTCAAGCCGAACTGGCTTCGCCAGTCGGCTTAATTCAGGCGTTAGGTGGTGATGCGGATGGATTCGCATGGTTCCTGCTTCGGACCGTTCGCCGCGTCGGCCGGGGTCGGCTCCGGTGACGGCGTTGACCTCGCTGCGAGCGGATCGTCCGCGTCGGTCTCGGGGCGTTGAGGCTGCTGCACTCGGCTTGTCATCACTTCGGTGGCATTGCGCGCCACTGCATCCCGGGCAGGCCCAAGGCTGCGGCGTTGTGGCACTCTTGGCTCAAGCGGTGACGGTGCTCCGGCATCACCACCTAACAGTTCATTCAAGCCGAACTGGCTTCGCCAGTCGGCTTAATTCAGGCGTTATGCGGCACTGGAACAAGGTCATCCCGGGTCATTTCTTCGGACAGTCCGCGTCAACGTGTCGGGTCGCTTCGTTCAGCAGTCCACGGCTTCGGCCAGTGCACCGCAGCATTGGCGGCGCGACTTCGGCAAGTTCGAATGATCTGCAGTATCCCCTGCTCCCGATCGCTGGCGGCTTCGGTCACATCCGAGACTTCAAGCATCATCGCAACTCAATCGTGGTGTAGTGTGTCGGCCAAGGGGTTGGGTGACGGGCGTCCCATGGGCAAGCGGCAAGGTTCCCGGCCAGTCCCGCATAACAAGTCATTCAAGCCGAAGCCGCTTCGCGGCTCGGCTTAATTCCAGCGTTAGGTGGTGATGCGGATGGATTCGCATGGTTCCTGCTTCGGGCCGTTCGCCGCGTCGGCCAGGGTCGGCTCCGGGGGCCGCGCTGACCTCGCTGCGGGCGGATCGTCCGGCTCGGTCTCGGGGCGTTGGGGTTGCTGCACTTGGTTTGTCATCACTTCGGTTGCATTGCGCGCCATGGCGTTCCGGGCAGGCCCAAGGCTGCGGCGTTGTGGCACTCTTGGCTCAAGCGGTGAGGGTGCTCCGGCATCACCACCTAACAGTTCATTCAAGCCGAACTGGCTTCGCCAGTCGGCTTAATTCAGGCGTTAGGTGGTGATGCGGATGGATTCGCATGGTTCCTGCTTCGGGCCGTTTGATACGTCGGCCAGGGTCGGCTCCGGTGACCGCGCTGACCTCGCTGCGAGCGGATCGTCCGCTTCGGCCCCGGGGCGTTGGGCCTGCTGCACTCGGCTTGTCATCGCTTCGGTGGCACTGCGCGCCATGGCGTTCTGGGCAGGCCGCAGGCTGCGGCGCTGTGGCACTCTTGGCTCAAGCGGTGACGGTGCTCCGGCATCACCACCTAACAGTTCATTCAAGCCGAACTGGCTTCGCCAGTCGGCTCAATTCAGGCGTTAGGTGGTGATGCGGATGGATTCGCATGGTTCCTGCTTCGGACAGCTCGCCGCGTCGGCCAGGGTCGGCTCCGGTGATGGCGTTGACCTTGCTGCGAGCGGATCGTCCGGCTCGGTCTCGGGGCGTCGGGCCTGCTGCACTCGGCTTGTCATCCCTTCGGTGGCATCGCGCGCCATGGCATCCCGGGCAAGCCCCAGGCTACGGCGTTGTGGCATTGTTGGCTCAAGCGGTGGCAGTGCTCCGGCATCACCACCTAACAGTTCATTCAAGCCGAACTGGCTTCGCCAGTCGGCTCAATTCAGGCGTTAGGTGGTGATGCGGATGGATTCGCATGGTTCCTGTTTCGGACGGTTCGCCGCGTCGGCCAGGGTCGGCTCCGGTGACGGCGTTGACCTCGCTGCGGGCGGATCGTCCGGCTCGGTCTCGGGGCGTTGGGTTGCTGCACTTGGTTTGTCATCACTTCGGTTGCATTGCGCGCCATGGCGTTCCGGGCAAGCCCAAGGCTGCGGCGTTGTGGCATTCTCGGCTCAAGCGGTGAGGGTGCTCCTGCATCACCACCTAACAGTTCATTCAAGCCGAACTGGCTTCGCCAGTCGGCTTAACTCAGGCGTTAGGTGGTGATGCGGATGGATTCGCATGGTTCCTGCTTCGGGCAGGTCGCCGCGTCGGCCAGGGTCGGCTCCGGGGGCGGCGCTGACCGCGCTGCGAGCGGATCGTCCGCTTCGGCCTCGGGGCGTTGGGCCTGCCGCACTCGGCTTGTCATCGCTTTGGTGGCGTTGCGCGCCACGGCGTTCCGGGCAGGCCCCAGGCTGCGGCGTTGTGGCACTCTTGGCTCAAGCGGTGACGGTGCTCCGGCATCACCACCTAACAGTTCATTCAAGCCGAACTGGCTTCGCCAGTCGGCTTAATTCAGGCGTTAGGTGGTGATGCGGATGGATTCGCATGGTTCCTGCTTCGGGCCGTTTGATACGTCGGCCAGGGTCGGCTCCGGTGACCGCGCTGACCTCGCTGCGAGCGGATCGTCCGCTTCGGCCCCGGGGCGTCGGGCCTGCCGCACTCGGCTTGTCGTGGCTTTGGCTGCATTGCGCGCCACGGCGTTCCGGGCAAGCCCAAGGCTGCGGCGTTGTGGCATTGTTGGCTCAAGCGGTGATGGTGCTCCGGCATCACCACCTAACAGTTCATTCAAGCCGAACTGGCTTCGCCAGTCGGCTTAATTCAGGCGTTAGGTGGTGATGCGGATGGATTCGTATGGTTCCTGCTTCGGGCTGTTCGCCGCGTCGGCCAGGGCCGGCTCCGGTGATGGCGTTGACCTCGCTGCAAGCGGATCGACCGGCTCAGTCTCGGGGCGTTGGGCCTGCCGCACTTGGTTTGTCATCACTTCGGTTGCATTGCGCGCCACGGCATTCCGGGCAAGCCCACGGCTGCGGCGTTGTGGCACTCTTGGCTCAAGCGGTGATGGTGCTCCGGCATCACCACCTAACAGTTCATTCAAGCCGAACTGGCTTCGCCAGTCGGCTTAATTCAGGCGTTAGGCCGTAGCCCGATAGCCTTCCGCATGTTTCACTCAACAAAAAAGGGGAATTCCGCAATGCGTCTTTACGTCTCGCTCGCTCTCGCTGCAACGCTCACTGGATGCGCCACGAGCACTTACTGGCTTTACCCACCGGGAGGTGACGACGCACAGTGGAACCGCGATGTGTACGAGTGCACACAGGAAGCACAGCAACAGTCGTCCTCTGCATACGTAAATCCTTATGGTGGAGCCGCCCAAAGCGGATCGGGCACGAACTATGAACTCCGCAACGCCTGTCTACGGGCGCGCGGATATCGTGAAGGGCAGCCATGAATGTTTTCGTGCTGAAGACGCAACTCCCGCCCTCCGACGAGGTGCGGAGAGAATGTCATGACGCCCCCGAGGAGATAGACGCGGAGCTGTATCTACGGTCACTAGCCGACGACATCAACGGACTGTCCATTGTCCGAAACGTCGATAGAAGTGGTTTTGTCCTTACCATCCGGGCTGACATCGGAATCAAACAGGCCGAACTGAAGGCAGCGATGAAGCCGTACTTTTCCGGTGATCGGTTCTGCACTCTCCGCTTTGTTTCATTAGAGCCCGTAGCTTAGTAGGCGCAACGGCCTAACAATTCGTTCAAGCCGAACCTGCTTCGTTACAGCAACGGCGTGGCAGAAAAAGCTTGCCACGCCGTTGCCTCCACTACGCAGGTCGGCTTAACTCAGGCGTTAGGCCTCAGGAGCAGCAGCCCCATGATTCATCTTCTAAACCTCATAGGCCAGCTCTTCTACTTCGGCTTTGCCATCTACTTCGTCGTCGCAGCATGGATTGATAAAGGTTTCGGCGCTGCTGTTGTCATGTTTATACTTGCTTGTATCTTCCACGCACCAATCGCCAAGATGTTTCCCTTGCCAAACTCAAACGACCAGTCAAGGCCTCGCAAGCGGCGTTGACTTCGGGAGGCTCAATGAAGCAGATAGATCCTGAGCAGTTGAAGCGCGACAAACCCACAGCGTCGTGCGCGGGCTGCGGCAAAGAAATTGATCGGACTTCTGCCCAAGCTGGCTGGGTCCAACATAACGGCCGCTACTACTGCCCATCGTGTGCACGCGATGAGGGGTTGTACTGAGGCCTAACAATTCATTCAAGCCGAAGCCGCTTCGCGGCTCGGCTTAATTCAGGCGTTAGGTGGTGATGCGGATGGATTCGCATGGTTCCTGCTTCGGGCAGTTCGCCGCGTCGGCCAGGGTCGGCGTCGGTGACGGCGTTGACCTCGCTGCGAGCGGATCGTCCGCGTCGGTCTCGGGGCGCTGGGCCTGCCGCACTCGGCTTGTCATCACTTCGGTTGCATTGCGCGCCACGGCGTTCCGGGCAAGCCCAAGCCTGCGGTGTTGTGGCACTCTTGGCTCAAGCGGTGACGGTGCTCCGGCATCACCACCTAACAGTTCATCCAAGCCGAACTGGCTTCGCCAGTCGGCTTAATTCAGGCGTTAGGTGGTGATGCGGATGGATTCGCATGGTTCCTGCTTCGGACAGTTCGCCGCGTCGGCCAGGGTCGGCTCCGGTGACGGCGCTGACCTCGCTGCGAGTGGATCGTCCGGCTCGGCCTCGGGGCGTTGGGCCTGCCGCACTCGGCTTGTCGTGGCTTTGGCTGCATTGCGCGCCACGGCGTTCCGGGCAAGCCCAAGGCTGCGGCGTTGTGGCATTGTTGGCTCAAGCGGTGATGGTGCTCCGGCATCACCACCTAACAGTTCATTCAAGCCGAACTGGCTTCGCCAGTCGGCTTAATTCAGGCGTTAGGCCGCGCAGACAAAGGAGTGAGTCGTGAAGAGAATGATCCTTGCAGTTGTATTGATGCTAGCTGTGTCTACGCTCGCCAAAGAGCTGATCAGCCTGGCGGGACCAAGTGATATCAATCCTTGGCAGGTGGAGCCAGGCATCATTGGCCTACTGGCGGCCTGTTTAGGTGGATTCATCGCTCGCGCTCATTTCGTGCCTATCGCGTTGCTAGTGCACGCCGTGGTTTGGTTGGTCATTCTTTACACTCTGCGCCTTATTACCAATGGCCAAAGCTCTTATGTGGACCTTGCGGCCTACAACGCTGTTGCAATGGCCATCTCGTTTCCGCTGGTGGCGCTCGGTGCGTATCTTGGGCAACAGTTATCCAGACTTCGCGGGTCAAGAGCTTCGGCCGCGGCCTAACAATTCGTTCAAGCCGAACTTGCTTCGTTACGGCTTTGGCATGGCAGGAAAAGCTTGCCATGCCAAAGCCTCCACTACGCAAGTCGGCTTAACTCAGGTGTTAGGTGCCACTGCATGGTTCGCACAATCGGCGAGGACAAAAGCGAGCAAAAGGTTATTGATGACATTGCCGACTTCGGGTGGCATTGCGTCAACATCCTCGCTGAGGGCGAGCACGTCGCGTACTCGTTTACCGTGGGTCTATTCCAAAGCTATGGGCATCCTGAGCTCATCATCTTCGGCCTGCCGTCCGAGATAGCTCATCAAATCCTCGCCATTGCCGCTGATGCAGTACAGTCTGGCGCGCCGCTAGACCTCACTCAGCCAACCGACGCGCTACTCAACAACTACCATTGCTGTTTCGCTGAGGTTCCGCTCACTGAGTACTACGAGCACGTTGGCTACTGCAGATGGTATTACCAAGGCAATGGCTTTCCGCTCTACCAGATTGTTTGGCCGTCTCGGTCCGGTCTGTTTCCGTGGCATCATCAGGCCACACCGGAGTTCAGGGCCTCTCAGCCTGTTATCGCGCAGGCGCCGGGTGGCACCTAACAATTCATCCAAGCCGAACCCGCTTCGCGGGTCGGCTTAACTCAGGTGTTAGGCCTCACAACGACCATGCTCGATCCTGCAAAAGTCCTCGCCGGTGCTCGCTCCAGGGTTCACTTCAACCCTCATGACCTGGTCAGAGAGTTGATGGCTTATGGAGAATCGGATGCGGCGGAGAAGCTTCTGCTGCTAGACGAGCAGGCCATAGCTGCAGTGGGTGTCCTTGCCTCCAGGCACTACTCCGGACCAGACAACCCAATACTCGACAAGGCAATTTGCTTGGGTATCGTGGAGTTCTTGGAAGGACAAGGCAGGCCACTCAAGCGCAATCGACGGGTCTACCCAAAGAGAGATGGCGCCAGTGACGCCTAACAATTCATTCAAGCCGAAGCCGCTTCGCGGCTCGGCTTAATTCAGGCGTTAGGCATCACAATGGAATTTCTCGCCTTCTTGAAAGACTACTCGTACATCCCCGCTATCGTGCTAGCTGCATTCGGTTGGTGGTGGGTGCACAAGCTCAACGCAACTCGTGATCGGATCAATGCAGAAAGGAGCATGCGCATCACAGAGCTAGCCAAGGTTTATGCCATTATTTTGCGCGTGGGCATTTACGGAACTCTTACAAAGAAGGACGATGCAGGAAAAATCACTTGGGTCAATGAAGAGCTCGAGGACGCTATCGGCAAGATCTACCTGTACGGCACCAAGCGCCAAGTAGACCTGACTCAAAACTATGTTCAGTCATGGGCCGAGACAAATGGCGCCAACGGCACGGAGCTTCTCAATGACATTCGTGAGCACATCCGTGGCTCCTTGGGGTTGCCGCCAGTTCATGGCACGCCAAGCTACCTCCGGGTTGAGGTTAAGCGGGGCAATGCGGGTGATGCCTAACAATTCATTCAAGCCGAAGCCGCTTCGCGGCTCGGCTTAATTCAGGCGTTAGGCCGCTATGGACAATGATGATGTTCTGAGATCAGAGGATGTTGCCTATGTGAGAATCGCAGTTCTGCAGGTTCGTCGTAGAGTCCTTCTCGGTACTGCGGCAGTTTCCATCGTCGCCGCAGTAGTCATGGGCCTTGTCGTGTACTACTTCAAATTCCATAACGTCGTCGCCTCAACGTTTGTCGCTGCAATATTTCTCATACTTGGCGCGCTTGTCGTTTTTCGTTGGTGGCGGCACTATCGCAGCGTACTTGGACAGATCGATCACATTGCCCAGCGAGTTGCGAGTGGAGAGACTTTATACGGATCCAAGATGGCAATTCACTCTTATCGGTGAGCGGCCTAACAATTCATTCAAGCCGAACCCGCTTCGCGGGTCGGCTTAATTCAGGCGTTAGGTGGTGATGCGGATGGATTCGCATGGTTCCTGCTTCGGGTCGTTCGCCGCGTCGGCCAGGGTCGGCTCCGGTGACGGCGCTGACCTCGCTGCGAGCGGATCGTCCGGCTCGGTCTCGGGGCGTTTGGGCTGCCGCACTCGGCTTGTCATCACTTCGGTTGCATCGCGCGCCATGGCGTTCCGGGCAGGCCCCAGGCTGCGGCGTTGTGGCACGCTTGGCTCCAGCGGTGACGGTGCTCCGGCATCATCACCTAACAGTTCATTCAAGCCGAACTGGCTTCGCCAGTCGGCTTAATTCAGGTGTTAGGTGGTGATGCGGATGGATTCGCATGGTTCCTGCTTCGGGCCGTTTGATACGTCGGCCAGGGTCGGCTCCGGTGACGGCGCTGACCTCGCTGCGAGTGGATCGTCCGCGTCGGTCTCGGGGCGTTGGGCCTGCCGCGCTCGGCTTGTCATGGCTTCGGTTGCATTGCGCGCCAGGCGTTCCGGGCAAGCCCAAGGCTGCTGCGTCGTGGCATTCTTGGCTCCAGCGGTGGCGGTGCTCCTGCATCACCACCTAACAATTCATTCAAGCCGAACCCGCTTCGCGGGTCGGCTTAATTCAGGCGTTAGGTGGTGATGCGGATGGATTCGCATGGTTCCTGCTTCGGGCCGTTCGCCGCGTCGGTCAGGGTCGGCTCCGGTGACGGCGCTGACCTTGCTGCGAGCGGATTGTTCGCTCGGTCTTGGGGCGTTGGGGCTGCCGCACTCGGCTTGTCATTACTTCGGTTGCATTGCGCGCCGCGGCGTCCCGGGCAAGCCCAAGGCTGCGGCGTTGTGGCACTCTTGGCTCAAGCGGTGGCAGTGCTCCGGCATCACCACCTAACAGTTCATTCAAGCCGAACTGGCTTCGCCAGTCGGCTTAATTCAGGCGTTAGGTGGTGATGCGGATGGATTCGTATGGTTCCTGCTTCGGACAGTTCGCCGCGTCGGCCAGGGTCGGCTCCGGTGACGGCGCTGACCTTGCTGCGAGCGGATCGTCGGGCTCGGTCTCGGGGCGTTGGGCCTGCCGCACTTGGTTTGTCATCACTTCGGTTGCATCGCGCGCCACGGCATCCCGCGCAAGCCCACGGCTGCGGCGTTGTGGCATTGTTGGCTCAAGCGGTGACGGTGCTCCGGCATCACCACCTAACAGTTCATTCAAGCCGAACTGGCTTCGCCAGTCGGCTTAATTCAGGCGTTAGGCCACATGGACAGTTCTGACCGCGTGTCGCTGGAGGACCTCGCAGAAGTCCGGCGGGCCTTGTCTGTCATGAGCCGCCGCTCACTTATCGCTGCGACAGCGGGTGGTCTCATCTTTAGCGCATTGGCAGTAGTAGCGTGGCTGTGGCTGCATCCCGGCGAGCCTTCTACCGCCGTCTTCCTAGCCGTTGCCACCTACTTACTGTTCGGGCTGCCGCTCTTGGTGCGTTGGCTGCGTCATTGGCGCAAGATTCGTCGGCAGCTCGCAGCGGTCGAGGTGAAAGTTCGGGCTGGTGAGGTGGTGTATGGGTCGCAAGTGCAGTTTCACTAGCTTGTGGCCTAACAATTCGTCCAAGCCGACGCCGCTTCGCGGCGCGGCTTAACTCAGGTGTTAGGCCTCATGTCGAGCCTTCTTGAAATTCTTGGTGTGACGCTGCTCGCAGCGTTGTCTATCTACTGCTTGTGGTACGGGATCAAGGGTCTGCGCGCTGGCGAGGTGGATTCACCAACAATGATGAGTCCAGGCACCACCAAGGCAGCGGACGCGCCCGTTACGTACTGGATTCTTGAGGTCTGTTGGTTCTTTGGAGCGACCGTCCTCGGGGCAACAGCACTTCGGTGGTTTCATGCAATCATTGAGGCCTAACAATTCATTCAAGCCGAAGCCGCTTCGCGGCCCGGCTTAACTCAGGCGTTAGGCCTTGCGAAGAAGGGTATTGCGACGTGAAGAATTTTTTATTGCTCGTAATCATCGGTGCCATCGCCTGGTACGGCTACGGCAAGTACAAGGCTATGAGCGCTCGGGAGGCAGCCGCTCACTATCCTGCAGCGGCTACCCACGCATCGCCTTCCGCTGCATCAGAGACAGCACAGTTCAGCTGTGATGGTCGCACGCACTGTTCACAGATGCGCTCTTGTGCGGAGGCCACGTATTTTGTGCAGCACTGCCCTAACACCGAGATGGACGGAAATAGTGACGGCGTGCCTTGCGAGCGGCAGTGGTGCCAGTGAGCGGCGCAATGCCTAGTTCATCCAAGCCGAGCCCGCTTCGGGGGTCGGCTTACAGTAATTCAGGCGTTAGACATAAGAGGGAAGCAGCAATGTACTTGAAGGACTCAAAGCTCTGGGTTGCCGTCGCGGCGGCATTGGCGGGGTATCTCAACGTCCGCCTCGTCGAGACGTTCTGGGTATTCTGGCTGCCCATCAATCCGATCGCGGATATGCTCTTTGGGCACCGACCTGTGTCGCCCTATTACGGGTGGGTGCTCTATCCCACCGACGCGCTCGCGTCTGTGCTGGTCAGCCTGCCGCTCGGTGTGTTCATAGCTTGGCTGGGCACTCGGCACTATCGCTGGGCAGTTGCGTTCGCCACG
The DNA here is from genome assembly GCF_000233915.3 of Pseudoxanthomonas spadix BD-a59. Lineage (NCBI taxonomy): Bacteria > Pseudomonadati > Pseudomonadota > Gammaproteobacteria > Lysobacterales > Lysobacteraceae > Pseudoxanthomonas > Pseudoxanthomonas spadix. The sequence goes on from NC_016147.2 coordinate 168,026, forward strand.
CTGCCCTATCTGAGTTCAGTTTATTGGTTCGGCCTTCTCGAGATCGTCCCGACCGCACGCCTTGAGGCTGCGGCCATTGCCGTCATCTCTGTGGTCGTGACTCCGCTGGCCTGTTGGAGCGGGCGTTTGTTGCTCAATCGCTTCACGCCCAACACCTCGTCCAAGCCGAATCCGCGTCACCAGTCGCCTTAATTCAGGCCTTTGGCGACAAGCGGCGACACATGCACGCTTGATATCTTGGCGATGGTCTGGAAGCTTGCCCAGCTTTCATCAGCACCCACCCGCTGGGCTAGGTGCTGGATTCGCTGGTTGCTCCGCATCTTTCGTTTTTTCCCCACCGAGCTGTGCTGGCTTGCAGCGTTGGTGGCCTACTACTGGAAAACGTGCGGCGCGTCCAGCCTGCAACATGCATTAACCTTTGTCGCGCTGGCGTTCTGGTTCATTTTCATCGCCGGTTGGATTGTCAAAAACGGTACATTGCAAGAATGGTTGAGCGGGTAGGTGCAAGCACGCAGTTGAGATGCCGCTGTGATGCTGCCTGAATTCATCAATCCGAATTGGGTTTGCCAGTCGGCTTACAGTAACTCGGACGTTGGGGGCCACATCATGCATCCGGTGATCCACTTCCAGTCACGGCTCTTCGATGTGTCTGTTGAGCCTGAGAATCCCAATAACCCGGTCGCGGGCACTTCGTTATTGGAGTGGCTTCGCGTACGCGTTCCGGCTGACGTTGCCATGTCTGCACCCCAATCGGAGGATTGGGGCTGGTATTGCGACGTCACTTGGCGGGGCCGTCATTACATGATCGGTGCGAGCGCAAGCCAGAGCACAGACGGGAATCATCAGTGGGTCTTGCAGGTCGTCAGGTTCAGATCATTCAAAGAACGGCTCCTTGGCAAGGCCAGGATGTTGGCTGATGATCCATGCTTCGCTTACTTCCATGGCCTCATCCTGCAAGAGCCGGCGTTCACTGACGTATCGGTCGCAAGTTGACACGTAGGGGCCCTAGCAATTCAGGCCGCCGCCCCTTCGCGGGTGGGCTTAATCCAGGTGCCAGGCCTCTGTCTGGTTTGCTCGGCTTGTGGAGTTCCAGAACACTGAAAAGCATCACGAAAGGTCAGCGGCGTATTGCGAGTCTCGTGGCGCTTCCTTGGCACCTGATGACGGTCCTGTTGCAGGCTGCAGGGCCCTCCACGGGTTTGCGGCCGCTCAGAGTTCGATCACGTCGAACTTCACCTCGGGGTTGACCTCGGCGTCGTAGTCCACATCGTCGCGTTCGAAGCCGAACAGCCTGAGGAACTCGTGCTTGTAGTTGGCGTAGTCGGTCAGCGCAAACAGGTTCTCGGTGGTGACCTGGGGCCAGATCGCCTTGGCCGCGGCCTGCACCTCGGGCTTGAGCTCCCAGTCGTCCAGGCGCAGGCGGTTTTCCTCGTCGACCTGTGCCGGGGCACCGTCGCTGCGGTACATGCGCGCGCGGAACAGGCGGTTGAGCTGTTCGATGGCGTCCTCGTGCAGGCCCTGCTGCTTCATTACCTTGAAGATGATGGAGATGTACAGCGGCATCACCGGAATCGCCGAACTGGCCTGGGTGACCACCGACTTGAGCACCGCGACATTGGCGCTGCCGCCGTTGGCCGAGAGCCTGGCGTTGAGCCGCTTGGCGGTGGCGTCCAGGTCGGCCTTGGCCTTGCCCAGCGCGCCGTGCCAGTAGATCGGCCAGGTGATCTCGGTGCCGATGTAGCTGAAGGCCACGGTTTTGGCCGCCGGTGCCAGCACGCCGGCTTCGCCCAGCGCGTTGATCCACAGCTCCCAGTCCTGGCCCCCCATCACGGCCACCGTGTCCTGGATCTCCTGCTCGGTGGCCGGCTCGATCGAGGCGTGGATGATCGTGTCCTTGTTGGTGTCGATGGCGGTGGACTGGTAGGTGCTGCCGATCGGCTTGAGTGCCGATCGCTTGAGCTCGCCGGTGGCCGGCAGCTTGCGTACCGGGGAGGCCAGCGAATACACCACCAGGTCCACCTGGCCGCCCATTTCGGCCTTGATCAGTTCGATCACCTTGGCCCGCGTCTGGTCGGAGAAGGCATCGGCGTTGATCGAGCGGCTGTACAGGCCCTGGGCCTTGGCGAACTTGTCGAAGGCCGCCGCGTTGTACCAGCCGGCGGTGCCGGGCTTGCTCGGGCTGCCGGGCTTTTCGAAGAACACGCCCAGGGTGTCGGCGCCGAAGCCGAACGCGGCGGTGATGCGTGCGGCCAGGCCGTAGCCGCTGGAGGCGCCGATCACCAGCACCTTCTTCGGGCCATCGCTGCGCACGCCCTGCGCGCGCGTGGCGGCGATCTGGTCGCGCACGTTGAGTTCGCAACCGAGCGGATGGGCGGTGGTGCAGATGAAGCCGCGGACCTTGGGATGGATGATCAAAACGAATGCCTCACTGGGATGTCGTGCGCGCGGCATCTTAATCCCCGGGGCGTCATACGACCACGTGCGCGGGCGTATGGGTTGGGTGTGTGCGGGCAGGAAACACCCGCTTCCATGCGGGTGTGCGAGCGCATGGAGCAAGGTGGGAGCCGCTTCAGCGCCCGATGTGGCCTTGCCGGGGAACCGCTTCGCCGCTGTAGCGGCTCCCACGGGGCGCTTGTGCCTGCCCCGGTGCTGGCCGGTGGCCAGCGGCTGACAAGAACCCGTCGCGATGATCTGCTAGTTTCGCCGGTCCCGCCTGCTCTTGTGATGTGCGATGTCCCAGCCGCGCCGTGTCCTGTGCTGTCTCCTCCTCGCCGTATCGCTGGGCAGTTGCGCCAGCCAGGCGCCCAGGTCGGCCCTGGCCGATGGCGCCACTGCGCGGGTGGCGATCCTGGAGACCACCGATGTGCATTCCAACATTCTCAGCTACGACTACTACAAGCAGAAGGACGACCCCTCGCTGGGCTACGAGCGGGTGGCCACGTTGATCGGCCAGGCGCGCGGCGAGTTTCCCAACAGCCTGCTGTTCGACAGCGGCGACACCATCCAGGGCACGGTGCTGGCCGATTTCCAGGCCAAGGTGCAGCCGCTTGCCTGCGATGAGGAGCTGGGCATCTACCAGGCCTTCGACGCGATGGGCTACGACGGCGGCACCGCCGGCAACCACGAGTTCAACTACGGCCTGGGCTACCTGTCGCAGGTCAGCGGCACGCCGATGAACGTCGAGGGCGGCACCACGCACAAGTGCAAGGGCCCGAACTATCCGCTGGTGCTGTCCAACGTGTTCAGCGCCCGCGATGGCCAGCCGATCTTCAAGCCCTGGACCATCGTCACCAAGACCATCACCGTGACCGCGGCCGACGGCAGGGCGCAGACCGTGCCGCTGCGGGTGGGCATCATCGGCTTCACCCCGCCGCCGATTATGGCCTGGGACAAGCAGAACCTGGAAGGCAAGGTCACCGTCACCGGCGTGGTCGAAGCCGCCCGGCGCTACCTGCCGCAGCTGCAGGCCCAGCATCCGGATATCGTGGTCGGCATCCTGCATGGTGGCCTCAACCCGGCGCCGTACACGCCGGACATGGAAAACGGCGGCTGGCACCTGGCCGGGGTGGACGGCATCGACGTGCTGCTGCTGGGCCACTCGCATGCCCAGTTCCCCGGGCCGCGCTACAAGGATCTGCCCGACACCGATGCCACGCGCGGTTTCGTGCGCGGCAAGCCGGCGGTGATGGGCGGCTTCTTCGGCAAGGACCTGGGCGTGATCGACCTGCAGCTGGTGCGCAGGGATGGCCGCTGGATGATCGACCCGACCACCAGCCACAGCGAAGTGCGCCCGATCTGCAAGGCCAAGGGCGACTGCGTGCCGGCCGATCCGGCGATCGCCCCGCTGGTGGCCCGCGCCCACGCCGCCGCGCAGGCCTACGTCAACACGCCGATCGGCACCACCCAGGTGCGCTTCACCAGTTACTTCACCGACCAGGGCAACAGCAGCGCGCTGGCGGTGGTCAACGCGGCCCAGCGCGACTACGTGCTGCGCGAACTGCCGCGCCTGCATCCGGAGCTGGCCGAGGTGCCGGTGCTGTCGGCCGCCGCGCCGTTCCGCAGCGGTTTCGGCGGACCGGACGACTACACCGACGTACCGGCCGGCACCCTGACCCTGCGCAGTGCGGCCGACCTGTACTTCTTCCCCAACACGCTGGCGGCGGTGAAGGTGGACGGCGCCGGGGTCAAGGCCTGGCTGGAAAGATCGGCCGAGCGCTACAACCGCATCGACCCGGGCAAGGCCGGCGCGCAGGCGCTGATCAACCCGCGCCATGAGAGCTACAACGCCGACCAGCTGCAGGGCGGCATCGCCTACGTGGTCGATGTCACCAAGCCGGTCGGTGCGCGCATCACCTCGCTCACCTGGCAGGGCAAGCCCATCAAGCCCGAGCAACCCTTCATCGTGGTGACCAACAACTACCGCGCCAGCGGCGGCGGCAACTTCCCGGGCCTGGATGGCAGCAACGTGGTGCTGGCCGCGCCCGAGGGCAGCCGCGAGATCCTGGCCGCCTGGCTCAAGGACAAGGGCACGGTGACCGCTGCGGACATCGAGCCGACCTCATGGCGCTTTGCCCCGGTCAAGGCCGCCGGCCCGCTGACCTTTGCCTGTCCGCCAGGCAAGCTGGACGTGGCCAGGGCGCAGAAGCTGCCGCCGATCCGCGAACTGCAAGACAACGGCGACGGCACCGCGCAGTGCGCGATCGATCTGTCGGGGAAATGAGCCATCGGCGCGCGAGGTGAGGTCGCGCGTGCGTGTTTGCTGTCGGATACGCGTCTGCTCGAAGCCGTCATTCCCGCGCAGAGCCTGCCCGCAGTTGATCACGCCGGCGGCGACGACTTCCCCAGCACCGCATTGCGCCTTCCATACGCCACATACGCCACCAGCCCGACCGCGTTCCAGAGCGCAAAGTAGAGCTGGGTGCGGCTGGGCAGGCTGAAGAACAGATACAGGCAGCCGGCGATCGCCAGCGGGCCGACGAACCACGCCAGCGGCGTGCGGAAGCTGCGGGGGCGGTCGGGCTCGCGCCGGCGCAGGACCAGCATGCAGGCGGCCACGGCGGTGAAGGCCGCCAGGGTGCCGGCGTTGGCCAGCGCGGCGATCTCGTCCAGGCGGGCCACGCCGGCCAGCGCGGCCACCAGCACGGCGGTGAACGCCGTGGTGGCAATCGGCGTGCCGGTGCGCGCGCTGACCCTGGACAGGCCGCGCGGCAGCAGGCCATCGCGCGACATCACGAAGAAGATCCGGCTCTGTCCGTACAGGAAGGCCAGCAGCACCGTCGGCAGCGCGATCACCGCGGCCGCGCCGATCAACCTGGCCGCACCTGGCGCACCGAGCTGGCGCAGGATCATCGCCAGCGGTTCGGCGCTGTGGCCGAACACGGTGTAGGGCATCGCCCCCACCGCAGCCAGCGCCACCAGCACGTAGATCAGGGTGCAGCCCACCATCGCGCCGATGATGCCGATGGCCAGGTCGCGCTCGGGGTTTTTGGTTTCCTCGGCGGCGGTGGAGATCGCATCGAAGCCGTAGAAGGCGAAGAAGATGATCGCCGCCGCCGCCATCACCCCGTGTTCGACGCCGTCGGCGCCGACCGACTTGGCAAACCCGTACGGCATGAACGGCTGCATGTGGCTGGCATCGAAGTGCGGCAGCGCGATCGCCACGAAGATGCCCAGCGCGATGATCTTGACCACCACCAGGATCGCGTTGAGGGTCGCGCTTTCCCTGGTGCCGGCCATCAGCAGCCCGGCCACGGCGAAAGTGATCAACACCGCCGGCAGGTTGAGCAGGCCGCCGGCATGCGGGCCGGCGCTCAGCGCCAGCGGCAGGTCGACACCGAGGCCTTTCAAAAAGCCCACCGCATAGCCCGACCAGCCCACCGCCACGGTGCTCACCACCAGCGAATACTCCAGGATCAGGCTCCAGCCCACCACCCAGGCGATGGTCTCGCCCAGCACGGTGTAGCTGTAGGTGTAGGCGCTGCCGGCGGCGGGCATCATCGTGGCCATCTCGGCATAGGCCAGCGCCGCACACGCGCAGACGATGCCGGCGGCCAGGAACGAAATCAGCACCGCCGGCCCGGCCAGGTTGGCGCCCACCCCGATCAGGGTGTAGATGCCGGTGCCGACGATCGCGCCGATGCCCAGCGCGATCAGGTGCGGCCAGCCCAGCGTGGGCACCAGCTGGCGCCCGGCCTCGTGCACGGTGACGGTGTTGATGTCCTTGCGGCGCAGCCAGCTCGACATGCGGGGTGCCTGATGCGATGAACAGGCCGCAAGTGTGGCCGATGCCAGGCCTGCGTTGCACGCGCAGGCGCGGCGCCGGTGCGACCTGGCCCGGTCGTGCCTGATCGGGCGCCGTGCGCGGACAGGCCGTGGTGCGCGCCGCCGGACCTGGCCGCCCGGTTCGTCCCCCGGTGTGCCCGGCGCAGTACGATGCGCGTTTGCACGCAGGAACGCCCATGAAGTCCAAGCCCTCGCTCAAAGCCGACACCGACGACGACCAGCAGCGCCTGGCGGTGCTGATCGATGCGGACAACGCGCAGCCGTCGGTGATCGAAGGCCTGCTGGCCGAGGTGGCCAAGTACGGCGTGGCCAGCGTCAAGCGCATCTATGGCGACTTCACCAGCACCCGCATGACCCAGTGGAAGGCCGCGCTGCTCAAGCATTCGATCGCGCCGGTGCAGCAGTTCGCCTATACCAGCGGCAAGAACGCCACCGACAGCTCGCTGATCATCGATGCGATGGACCTGCTGTACACCGGTCGCTTCGACGGCTTCTGCCTGGTCTCCAGCGACAGCGATTTCACCCGCCTGGCGCAACGGCTGCGCGAGGAAGGGCTGGTGGTCTATGGCTTCGGTGAGGGCAAGACGCCCGATCCCTTCGTCCAGGCCTGCGACAAATTCATCTACAACGACGTGCTGCGCGCAGACGCGGCCAGCGCCCCGGTCGAGACACCCAAGCCGGCCGTGCCGACCAGGCGCTCTGGCAGGAAACCGGCGGCCAACGCCCCGGCCACAGCCGCCGCGCCGGCCACGCCCGAGCCGCCGGCGGCCAAGGGCAACACCCCGCCGCTGGCCCTGCTGCGCCAGGCGATCGAGGAAGCCTCCGACGAGGAAGGCTGGGCCCCGCTGGGTGCGGTCGGCAGCTATCTCACCAAGATTCGCCCGGATTTCGACCCACGCCTGTACGGCCATCGCAAGCTCAGCGACCTGTTCCGCAAGCAGCCCAGGCACTTTGCCTTGCAGGAGCGGCCCGGCGGTGGCAGCGGCGGTGCACGCCTGTTCGTGCGCGCGCTGCCGTGACCTGAGCGCGCGGGTGACAACGCGGCCCGCTCACGCCACACATGCATGCGCTACCCACTAGACTCACGGACCGCCGCCTACGGTGGCGGCGTGCCGATCCGTCGCACGCTTTCATGAGCTTAAGGAGTACTTTCATGTCCAAACTGATTCCCCAGGGCACCCTGGTCGTGGTCGCCGATGGCGGCTCGGCGCGCGTGTTCACCAACGTCGGCACCGATTACAAGCTTGCCTTGAAGCAGGAGGCATGGCTGGAAGGCCAGAACCTGGACGACGAAGGCCCGTCCGGGTCCATGCCCAGGGATTCGAGCCAGGCACAGCTGGATGAGGCGACCTTTGCCAAGCAGCTGGCCGGTGCGCTCAATGCCGGCGCCCTGAACAACCGCTACAGCCACCTGGTGCTGGTGGCCGACCCCAGGACCCTGGGCCACGTGCGCCCGTTGCTGCACAAGGCCACCCTCGATCGGCTGCTGGCCGATGTGGCCAAGGACCTCACCAACATGCCGCTGGAAGACATCCAGCACGCCCTGTCCTGAGGCCATGGCCTTCACCGGCCGCTACGCGCAGCAGGAGCCCAGCCTGGCGCAGGTGGAGGCCATGGCCGGCGTCGTCGCGCTGGAGTTCGGCACGGCTTGGTGCCCGCACTGCATGTCCGCGCAGCCGGCGCTGGAGCAGGCGCTCGGCGCGCGCCAGGACATCATCCACCTGAAGGTGGAGGACGGGCGCGGCCGTGCACTGGGCCGTGCATTCGGGGTCAAGCTGTGGCCCACGGTGGTGCTGCTGAAGGATGGACGGGAAGTGGCGCGGCTGATCCGTCCGCGTTCGGCACAGGACGTGCAGCAGGCGCTGGCGCAGGTGCCCGGGCAGGCGGTCTAGCAGCGCGGCCCCAGCCTGGGCCGGCGCAGGCCCAGGCGCCCGGCCCCAGCCTTCAGCGCCTGGGTGGCGGCGTGGCCGGCTGGACGATGTCCATGGCGAATTCCCAGATCCGGTCGGCCAGCGCCATGCGCTGTCCCAGCGGCGCGGCGCCGGCACCGAACAGCGGCAGCAGCAGCAGGATGTCGCCCGGCCCCAGGTCGGGGCGACAGCGGCCTTCGGCCACCGCGCGCCTGACCAGCGGTTCGAAGATCGACAGCAGCCGCAGCACGGCCGCCTCGATCTGCGGCTGGCCGCGGCCGACGGTCTGCCAGTACTCCACCAGCGGGGCGCGCACCATCACCCGCTCCAGCACGTGGTGCAGCAGATGCACCAGGGCATCGGGCGTGCCCTCCAGGCGCGCTGCTTCGGCGGCGACGTTGTCCAGGCCGCGTTCGAGCAGCGCGATCACCAGCGACTGGCGATCGGGGAAGTTGCGGAACAGGGTGGCCCGGCCGACGCCGGCCTGGCGCGAGACTGCTTCCAGCGGCGCCTGCACGCCGTGTTCGGTGAATACCTTTTCGGCCGCCTGCAGCAACAGCATGCGGTTCTGCGTGGCATCGGCGCGGCGTCGGGGCAGGAGCGGGCGGACAGGCATCGGGGCAACGGGCGGCGTGACCGCTGCACCTTACCGGCAAACACCGCGCCGGTGTGCGTCGCAGGCCTCACAGGCCGCGCAGCGCCGACCATGTCGCCACTTGCGTGGTGGCTGGCCTGGCCGGCGGAGCGGTCACCGCGACTGCGGCTTCAGCCGATCACCCGTGCAAAGGGCGGCAGGGCGTCGATGATCTGGCGGCCGTAGCGGCGGCTGAGCAGGCGCGAGTCGAGGATGATCACCCGGCCGCTGTCGGTGGAGGTGCGGATCAGGCGGCCGGCGAACTGGGTCAGCATGCGCAGCGCATGCGGGATCGCGATCAGGTTGAAGGCGTTGTGGCCGCGGCCTTCCAGCCATTCGCTCAGGGTCGCGGTCTGTGGATCGGTCGGCACCGCGAACGGCACCTGGGTGATGACCACCGTGGTGCAGGCCTCGCCGGGCAGGTCCAGGCCTTCGCCAAAGGAATTCAGGCCAAACAGCACCGAGCCTTCGCCGGCGCCGATGCGGCGCAGGTGTTCGGCGATGATCTGCGACTTGTTGCCTTCGCCCTGGACCAGGACCCGGTTGCGCTGGGTGACCGGCAGCAGGTCGGCGACCTTTTCCATCTTCCAGCGCGAGGTGAACAGCGCCATCGAGCCCTTGCCCCAGTCCAGCTCGCGCACCAGGTACCTGGCCACTTCCTGCGGATGGCCTTCGCGGTCGTCCGGCGCGGCCGGAAACCGGGGCACCACCAGCTGCGCCTGGCGGGCCAGGTCGAACGGCGAGCTCAGGCTGACGGCCTCGGCGTGCTCGGGCAGGCCGGTATCGATGGCCAGGGCGGTGAAGCCGTTGCCACCGGTCAGCGTGGCCGAGGTCATCACCACCGAATCGACCTGCTTCCACAGCAGCTGGCCCAGCACCTGCGCGGCCGACACCGGCGAGCAATGACAGACCAGCTCGCCATCGCGCTCGCGGGTCATCCAGCGCGCCATCGGCGGGACGCCGTCGGGGTCCTGGCGCTTCCAGCCGGCCCACAGCGCGTGCTGGGACTGGATCATCTCCAGGGCGATCCCCAGGTTGCGCTGCACGCGCTCCTTGGTGGCATCGTCGTGCTTGGACTTGCCGACCAGCGGCGCGGCGGCGCTCACCCAGTTGAGCAGGTTGCGGGTGTCGTCGGCCAGCGCCTCGATCGCTGGCGACCAGTCCGGCGGCAGGCGGCCGTTGGGCGCGCGCCACTGCGGCTGGCGTTCTGAGGGATCCGGCGTCCAGGCCGCATCCAGCGCCTCGCGGAAGGCCTTGAGCTGGCGGCTGACGTTGGCCGCCAGTTCGATCGCCTCGTTGGGATGCAGCTGGCTGATGGTGTCCTTGTCGACCATCCGGTAGGTGGCCGCAATCAGGGTCTGCAGGCGGCTGGTGCGCCGGCTCATGTCGTCCATCGGCAGTCGCGCCGCGCCCTGGCCGATGGCCACCCCGGCCACGTGGTGGCCTTCGTCCAGGACCAGCAGCATCTGGTCGGGCGGGGCGATCAGCGGCTGGCCGTTTTCGCCCTCGCCCAGCGACAGCGTCGACAGCAACAGCGCGTGGTTGGTGACCACGATCTGCGCCTCGCGCACGTGGTTGCGCGCCTTGAGCACCGGACACTGGCTGGCGTAGGAACACCGGCGGCCCGCGCAGCCGGCGGCATTGGTGGTGATGCGTGCACGCAGGGTCGGGCTGACCGGCTCGGGCGAGGCATCCAGGTCGCCGTTCCACTGGCTGTCGGTGAACAGGGCTGCCAGGCGGTTGACCAGGGCGGTGTCGGCCGGGGTCAGCGGACGGTCGTAGAGCGCGCCTTCGTCGCCGAACATCGATTCCTGGCCGGTCACCTCGCCCTGCAGCTCGGCCACGTTGCGGGTGCACAGGTAACGGGTGCGGCCCTTGGCCAGGGCGACGCTGGCCTGGATGCCGGTGGCCTTGAGGAAGGCGGGAATGTCGCGTTCCACCAGCTGCGCCTGCAGCGCCACCGTGCCGGTGCTGATGACCAGTTTCTTCCCGGCGGCCAGCGCGATCGGCACCCCGGCGGTGAGGTAACCCAGGCTCTTGCCCACCCCGGTCGGTGCCTCGATCACGCCGACCCCGCCGCTGGTGCCCAGCGCGCGCGCCACCACGCCGATCATCTGGCTCTGCGCGCGGCGGGTGGTGAACCCGGGGGTGGCATCGCGCAGGGCGGCGTAGGCATCGCGGATGCGGGTTTTCAGGGCCTCGTCGAGACTGCGCCCGGTGCTGGCCGTGTCGTGGTCTGCCGCTGGGCCGGTGCGGTCACTCATGGGGGTATGTTCGCATGGGGTGTGGCGGGGGCGGAGATATGGGGTGCGAATTTTGGCTGTTCAGCGATTTTGCGACTGCCCGATACCGCTTCGCTGCTTTTTTTCCAGAAGGCAAAGGCTTTCACGCCGCTTTGCGGCGCGAGCTACTTTTGTGCTTGGCAAAAGTAGCCAAAACCGCCTGCGCCTGACGTTCGCCGATGCTGCGCATCGGTGCCCTGCGCTCCTCGCCGGAAACGGCACGGCGCGGGAACTCGCTGCGCTCAGACACCCGCGCCTCTTCGGCCGTTTCCAGCTGCGGTGCTCGGCTCCCTTTGAAGGCGCTGAAGATCAAGAGCAGAGCAACAGTAAAAACCAAAGCCGCCGAGCAAGCTCGGCGCTGGACGCGCTGATTTGATCAAACGTCGAACAGGACAGACTTTCTCGCTTTTCGCTTTTCGCTTTTCGCTTTTCGCTTTTGCTTTGGTCTGTGCTCTCAATCCTCCGTGAGGCACGGCGAAGGGACGAGGTGAAGACCCGCAGGGCGACGTGCATGGATGCACGTCGTTTTTGGACGGGACAGGATGTCCCATCCAAAAATCCCTCGTCCCGTAGCGGACCTGCGCCAGGCGCAGGCGTGCCGCCCGGAGTGTGTTTCTTTGCCTAGCTTTCTTTGCACAAGCAAAGAAAGTAGGTCGGGCGGCGAAGCCGCACGAAAGCTTTTCTTGGGGCGTGAAACCGCCAAGGTTTAATAGGCAAGCGCCCGAAACCCTCAAGCCGCCTTCGGTTCCGGCGTTGCCTGGCGCAGCAGTGCATACACCGCATCGGTGTCCGGCCGCACCCCGTGCCACAGTTGGAAACTCTCCGCCGCCTGTTCGACCAGCATGCCCAGGCCGTCGATGATGGTGCGCAGGCCGGCGCTGCGCGCCCAGGCCAGGAAGGCGATGGCGACATCGCCGTAGTTCAGGTCGACCGCGGCGGTCATGTCGTTGCACAGGGCCAAGGGCAGCATCAGCGCCGAGCCGTCATGGCGTCCGGCCGAGGTGGCGTTGATGATCAGTTCGAAGTCGCCGATGGTGGCCAGGTCTTCCCAGTAGCGGGTATGGGCGCGGGCTGGTTCGCCGAGCATGTCGGCCAGGGCGTCGGCGCGCTCGGGATGGCGGTTGACGATGACCAGCTCGCCCACGCCGGCCTCCAGCAGCGCCGGCGCCACGCCGCGCGCGGCGCCGCCGGCGCCCAGCAGCAGGGTGCGGCGGCCACGCAGGTCCAAGCCGTGGCGGTCGGTGAGGTCGCGCACCAGGCCGGCGCCATCGGTGTTGTCGCCGTACCACTGGCCCTGGTCCAGGCGCAGGGTGTTGACCGCCCCGGCCTGGCGCGCGCGGTCGCTGAGCCGGGCGCAGCGGGCGAAGGCGGCTTCCTTGTGCGGGACGGTGATGTTGGCGCCGCGACCGCCGCCGGCGACGAAGGCCTCCAGCGCCGCGCCCAGGGCCTGCGGTTCGACATCGATGGCGGTGTACTCCATCGCGATGCCGGTCTGGCGGGCAAAGGCGGCGTGGATCCTCGGCGAAGGCGAGGAGGAGACGGAGCGGCCGAACAGGGCGTAGCGACTCATGCAGGAACTCATGTGGACCAAAGTGGCTAGTGTCCCACACGCCTCGCCTCGGGCGGCCGGCACACGCTGGCGCGCGTCAGCTGATCCGGTCGGCGGCGGCCCTGGCAGTGCGCAGGAAGCCGGCCGCCAGCAGGCAGATACCCGCCACCGCCACCACCCCCAGGCCCAGGTGGATCACGCCGAGCAGCAGCTGCGCCTGGCGCATGCCGGCGCCGCTGGACAGGCTGTGCTGGAGCAGCGTCATCTGGCCCACGCTCACCGTCAGCGCGCCCAACTGGCTGACCAGCATCAGCGCAGCGCCCCAGCGGGCCATGCCGCGGCCGGGCACCTGCGGGGCGATCAGCGCCAGCACCAGCGCGAATCCCGTGGCGCAGACCATCGGCAGGCCCAGCAGCGCCTGCAGGGCCATGGCGGTGTTCATCGGCCGTGGATCTGGCGCAGCTGCCTGGCCGCGTCCAGGGCGAAGTAGGTCAGGATGCCGTCGGCACCGGCACGCTTGAACGCGGTCAGCGCTTCCATCACGCACCTGTCCTGGTCCAGCCAGCCGTTCTGGAAGGCGGCCATGAGCATCGCGTACTCGCCGCTGACCTGGTAGGCGTAGGTCGGTACGCCGAACTCGTCCTTGACCCGGCGCACCACGTCCAGGTACGGCATGCCCGGCTTGACCATGACCATGTCGGCACCTTCGTCCAGGTCGGCAGCCACTTCGTGCAGGGCTTCATTGGTGTTGGCCGGGTCCATCTGGTAGGTGGCCTTGTCGGCCTTGCCCAATGCGCCGGCGCTGCCGACCGCATCGCGGAACGGGCCGTAGAAGGCCGAGGCGTACTTGGCCGAATAGGCCATGATCCTGGTGTGGATGTGGGCGTCTTCTTCCAGGGCGGCGCGGATCGCGCCGATGCGGCCGTCCATCATGTCGCTGGGGGCGACGATGTCCACGCCGGCGCGCGCATGCGAGAGCGCCTGCTGGACCAGCACTTCGATGGTGACGTCATTGATGACGTAGCCGGTGTCGTCGATGATCCCGTCCTGGCCGTGGCTGGTGTAGGGGTCCAGGGCCACATCGGTCATCACCCCCAGCTGCGGGAAGCGCTGCTTGACCGCACGCACCGCGCGCTGGCACAGGCCGTCATCGTCGCAGGCGGCGGCGGCATCGAGCGACTTGGCCTGCGGGGCGGTCACCGGGAACAGCGCCAGCACCGGGATGCGCAGCTCGGCGGCCTGTTCGGCCACTTTCAGCAGCTCCTCGATCGACAGCCGTTCCACCCCCGGCATCGAGGCCACCGGCGCACGCCCGGCCAGCTCGTGGACGAACACCGGGTAGATCAGGTCGTCGGTGGTCAGCACGTGCTCGCGCATCAGCCGGCGGGAGAACTCGTCGCGGCGCATGCGGCGCGGGCGATGGGCGGGATAGGGCATGGCAAGGATTCCGACGAAAGCGCGGGCATGATACGCCGCAGGGCATGGCGGGCCGGGTCATGATCCTGGCGCGTTGCCGGCGCGGTGCGGACTGCCGCGGCGTCGGGCCGGATTCAGTGGCACGGGCCGATGATCGGGCGCGCTGCATCCCTCTTTCCGTCCTTGTTTTTCGTCTGACAGGTGTGCCATGACCCTGCGTTCCGTCCTTGCCACTGCCCTGCTGTTGTCGCTGGCCGCCTGCGCCGGCACCTCCAGGGTCATGCTGTCCGATGCGCGCCCGCCGGTGGATCCGGCCACGGTGCGCATCTACACGGCAGTGCCGCCCGGCGCGATCCAGATCGCCCAGCTCGATGCCCGCAGTGCGGTCGGCTTCGGCACCCAGGGCCAGACCGACGCGGTGGTCCGGCGGCTGAAGAACGAAGCGGCCAGGCTGGGCGCCAACGGCGTGGTCCTGATCGGCGTGGGCGGCGATGGCGGCCGCTCGCCGGTGGGGGTGTCGGTGGGCGGCGGCAGCTACGGCGGCCATGTCGGCGGCGGGATCGGCATCGGCATCCCGACCCAGCAGAAACAGGGCGCCGGGATCGCGATCTACGTCCCGCCCGGGGCCCAGGACCCCTCCGGCCCGCGCCCGCCGATGCCACCGCCGCCCACCCGCTGAAAGCCGCGGCAGCTGGCGTCGATGCGCCTGCAAGGCGCGGCTTAGGGCCGCAGGTGGCGGGCGAAGAAGGCGTCCATCAGCCGATAGCGGAACGCCAGGTCCGTGCCCTGCAGGCCATGCCTGGCGCCGGGGAAGGCCATCAGCTCGAACGGCGTGCCGGCCGCCTGCAGCGCGCTCATCAGCCGGGTGCTGTTGGAGAACAGCACGTTGTCGTCGGCCATGCCGTGCATGAGCAACAGGGCGCCGGGCGCGATCGCGCTGGCGTGGGTGAATACGCTGGCCTGCGCGTAGCCGGCGGCGTTGGCCTGCGGATGGCCCATGTAGCGCTCGGTGTAGTGGGTGTCGTACAGCGCCCAGTCGGTCACCGGCGCGCCGGCCACGCCGCAGGCATACACCTGCGGCGCCTGGCCCAGCAGCATCAGGGTCATGTAGCCGCCGTTGGACCAGCCATGCACGCCGATCCGCACCGGATCCACCCACGGCAGGGTCTTGAGGAAGTCGATGCCGGCCAGCTGGTCGGCCACTTCCACCGTGCCCTGGCGGCCATGCAGCGCACCGCCGAACGCGCGCCCGCGTCGCGGCGTGCCGCGGTTGTCCACGCTGAAGACCACATAGCCGCGCTGGGCCAGGAACTGGTTGAACAGCGCGTCGCTGCGCGCGGCCCAGGCATCGGTGACGGTCTGCGCGGCCGGCCCGCCGTACACGTGCACCACCACCGGATAGCGTTTGGCCGGATCGAAACCGGCCGGCCTGATCAGGCTGTAATGCAGCGGCGTGCTGCCGTCTGCGGCGCTGAGCGTGCCGAACTCCAGCGGACGATGCGCCTGCAGGTACGGCGCATACGGATGGGCCGGGTCATGCAGGTCGTTGGCGACCAGCGTGGCGAGCTGCTCGCCGTCGGCCCGGTGCAGGGTCAGCTGCTGCGGCACGCTCGTGCTCGACCAGCTGTCCACGTACACCCTTGCATCGGCTGAGAAGCTGGCCGCGTGCATGCCCGGCGTGCGCGAGAGCTGCCGCGGCGGGCCACCGTCCAGCGGCACGCACCACAGCTGGGACTGGGTCGGTGCCGGCGCGCCGTGGTCCAGGCCCGCGCTGAAATAGACCAGGCCGGCTTTGGGATCGACCGCCAGCAGCGCATCGACCGGCCACGGGCCGCTGGTCAGCGCGCTCAGCGTGCTGCCGTCCTCGTTGCCCAGGTACAGGTGCAGGAAACCGCTGCGCTCGGAGGCCCAGAGCAGACGGCCATCGTCCAGGAACCGCAGCGCATCGTGCAGCGGCACCCAGGTCGGCGAGGTTTCGGTCAGCAGCGTGCGCTGGCTGCCGGTGGCCAGGGTGTGCTCGATCAGTTCCAGGGTCTGCTGGTCGCGCGACTGGCGCTGGAAGGTCAGCCGGGCGGCGTCGCGCCAGTCCACGCGTGCCAGGTAGATGTCCGGATCCTCGCCCAGCTCCACCCATTGCGGGCGCGCGCCTGCAGCCGGCGCGACCACGCCCAGCTGCACACGCACGTTGGCCTGGCCCGCGGCCGGATAGCGCTGGGCGATGACCTCGGTCCGGTCGGGGTGCACCTCGTGGCGTTGCTTGACCGGCACCGGCGATTCGTCGATGCGCGCGAACGCAATCGCGCTGTCGTCCGGGGCCCACCAATAGCCGGTATGGCGGCCCATTTCCTCGTCGGCGACGAACTCGGCCACGCCGTTGCCGATCACGTCGCTGCCATCGAAGGTCAGCTGCACCTGGGCGCCGTCGGCCAGGTCGATCAGCCACAGGTTGCGCGCGCGGATGAAGCTCACGTATCGGCCCTGCGGCGATAGCTTGGGGTCGGTGGCAAAGCCTTGGCCATGGGTGAGCTGGCGCACCGCGCTGTCGCTGTCTGCCTGCAGGTCGAACAGGTACAGCGCGCCGCCCAGGGCGAACAGCAGCCGCCGGCCATCGGCTGCGCACTGGTAATCGACGATGCCGCGGTAGGCCGCCAGCCGCTGGCGCTCGCGGCGGGCCTGTTCTTCATCGCTGAGGGTTTCGCTGCCCGGCAGCAGCCGCGTGGCATCGATCAGCAGCCGGTGCCGCGCGCTGGCGATGTCGTATTCCCACAGGTCCAGCCGATGCCGGTCCAGCTGGCTGCCGCGCAGGTAGATCACCCGCGTGCCGTCGGCGGCGAGCCCGGGCTTGAGCAGGCTGGGGCCGCTGAGCGGCGCATCGCCGGTGATGGCCGCGATGGTCAGCGGCGTCGGGGGTGCGGCGCGGCCCTGGGTCATCGGCGCTTACCTGGCCGGCTGCCCGAACATGTGCCGGCGCTGGTCCTCGGTCAACGGCGCGCCCAGCGCCGGATTGACCTGCGGGCCCAATGCGTAGGCCTTGGCCGTGGCCGGACGCGCGCCGATCGCCTCGAACCAGCGCTGCACGTTGGGGAAGTCCAGCAGGTCCATCTTCTGCAGGGCGTGCGGCACGATCCACGGATAGGCCGCCATGTCGGCGATGGAGTAGTCGCCGGCGATGAAGTCCCGGCCGGCCAGGCGCTTGTCCAGCACCCCGTACAGGCGCCGGGTCTCGTTGGTGTAGCGGTCGATCGCGTAGGGGATCCGTTCCGGCGCGTACTGGTTGAAGTGGTGGTTCTGGCCCAGCATCGGCCCCAGGCCGCCCACCTGCCAGAACAGCCATTCCAGCGTCTGCACCCGCCCGCGCAGGTCCGCGGGCAGGAACCGGCCGGTCTTCTCGGCCAGGTACAGCAGGATCGCGCCGGACTCGAACACGCTGACCGGTGCGCCGCCATCGGCCGGGGCATGGTCGACGATGGCCGGCATCCGGTTGTTGGGCGAGATGGCCAGGAAGTCGGCGGCGAACTGTTCGCCGGCGCCGATGTTCACCGGCTTGATCGTGTAGGCCAGCCCGGTTTCTTCCAGGAACAGGGTGATCTTGTGCCCGTTGGGCGTGGGCCAGTAGTACAGGTCGATCATCGGGCGCTTTTCCTGAAGTTGCTTGAAGAGCGCGATGTTACCTGCGGGCATCGGGGTCGGTTCGCGTCTCTCCGCCGGGTGCGCCGGTCCGCCGCGCGACGGAGTGTTCCGCGCTGGCCCGCGGCGGTGCCTTGCGTGGGGCTTGCGAGCGCGGGCGCGCAGCCTCGAGCAGCGCATGAACCAGCAGCGCCACGCCCAGCGGCACCAGGTAGTACAGGCCGCGGTAGGCCAGCAGCGCGGCCACCACCGCAGACTGGCCCAGTTCCCTGCCCAGCGTGAACATGAAGGCCGATTCCCAGGCGCCCAGACCGGCCGGGGTGTGCAGGATGATCCCGATCAGCGCCGCCACCAGGACCACGGCCAGTACCCGCGGGTAGCCCACCCCGTCCGGCAGCAGCAGGAACATCAGGGCCCCCAGGATGGCCCAGTTCAGCGACGACAGCAGCAGCTGCAGGGCCGCCATGCGCAGGCGCGGCACCTCGAACGTGCGCCCTCGCACCTGCAGCCGGACTCCACTCCACCGTGCGCACACCAACAGGTAGGCCAGCGCCAGCGCGACCATGACCGCCCCCAGCACACGCCACAGCACCGGGCTGCCGGCGCGGGCGGGCAGTGGCACCACGCCGGCCGCCAGGGCGGCGCCGGCCAGCACGCAATAGCCCAGCCAGTTGGTCGCCACCGCGAACAGCGCCAGCCGCACCACCTGGCCGGCGGCCACGCCCTCGCGCCCGTACAGCCGCAGGCGCAGGCCGCCGCCGCCGACCAGCGCGCCGAGGTTGAGGCTGACCGCGTAGCTGACCAGGCCGATGGCCGCGGTGCGCAGCGGCGGCAGCGCAAGCCCGACCTGCCAGCGCGAGAGCAGTTCGTAACCGCAGTACAGCAGGTAGCTCAGCGCCACCAGGCCCAGGCAGGCGGCGATGCGGGCCGGGCCGTAGCCGCGCAGGGCCTGGCCCACTTCGGCCCAGTCGGTGGAGCGTGCGTAGCGCACCAGCAGCACCACAACCACCGCCAGCACCGCCAGCATCAGCCCCCTGGCCAGGCGCGCGCGCCACTTCGGCGGCGTCCGCTTCATCCTTCCGTGCCCGCCGTCAGCTGGCGGTCGCCGGCCTCGGTGGCGCCCGGCTCTGGCGGCGTCACCGGCTCCGGCGCCACCACCGTCTCGGGCGGCGTCAGGGTGACCACGCGCTGGGTATGCGCCGGCAGCAGCCCGGCCCAGTAGGGGAAACGCCGCAGCACGTGGTACAGCAGCGGCGCCGGTAGCCTGGCCGCCAGCCGCCAGTCCGGGTTCCGTGCCAGCATGCCGATGTCCACCTGCCGGCAGTGATCGCGCCACAACCGTTCCAGGCACGCGCTCAGCTGACGGTTGAAGGCGCGATCACGCACGACCAGATTGGCTTCCAGGTTCAGCGACAGGCTCAACGGGTCCAGGTTGCTCGAGCCCACCGTGGCCCAGTCCTGGTCGACCAGGGCGACCTTGCCGTGGAACGGCCGCACGTTGTATTCGTGGATCAACACGCCGTCCTGCAGCAGATGCCGGTACAGCGAACGCGCCGCCAGCGTCGCCGCCGGCATGTCCGGTTCGCCCTGCAGGATCAGTCGCACCACGACCCCGCGTCGCGCGGCCCGGCGCAGCTCGCGCAGGAAGCCGTAGCTGGGAAAGAAATACGCATTGGCGATCACGATCTCCGAGCGCGCCGAACGGATCGCGATGCGGTAGATCCGTTCGATGTCGTTGGTGTGGCGCGTGTTGTCACGCAGCACGAAGGCGGCATCGGCATCGCCGGCCTGGGCGACGGCTGGCGCCGGCGATGCCCCGTCCTGACCGAGCACGAAGCGGTGGATGTCCGCGACCACCGGCCCCTCCACCTCCACCGCATAGTCCTGCTTGGCCTTGGGGCCGAAGCCGGACAGATGATCGGCCGAATAGTTGATGCCGCCGACAAAGGCCACCTGCCCGTCCACCACCAGCAGCTTGCGGTGCATGCGCCGGAAGATGTGCAGACGCACGCCGAGCAGGGTCGGGTGGGGGTCGAAGGTGCGCAGCACCACCCCGGCCTCGGCCAGCGCCTGGAGGAAACCGGCGGAGAATGCCGGCGAGCCGTAGCCATCGACCAGGACCTGGACCCGCACCCCACGCCGGCCGGCCGCCACCAGCCGCGCATGCAGCTCCATGCCGACTTGGTCCTCGAACAGGATGAAGGTCTCCAGCTGGATCTCGCGCTGGGCCGCGTCGATGGCCGCAAACGCACGCGCGTAGAAGGCCTCGCCATTCTCGAGCAGGCGCAGCCGGTTGCCCGGGCGCCAGCGCAAGCGCCGATCGGCGGCGCTCACGCGGCCGCCCCCGGCCAGGACAGGTGCGCCGACAGCGGCAGGTGGTCGGACAGGCGCGACCACGGCGCTGCGCCATGCACGGCCACCTCGTGGACCGCCAGGCCGCGCACGTAGAGCCGGTCCAGCGGCAGCAGCGGCCAGCGCGCCGGAAAGCTGCGCGCCAGCCGCCCGCGCTTGAGCTCGAAGGCTTCCACCAGGCCGCAGCCGCGCAGGCGCCGATGGCCGGTGGCGCGCCAATCATTGAAATCGCCGGCCACCACCACCGGTGCCGCGGACGGCACCCGCTCCGCCAGTTCCTCGCACAGCAGGTCCAGCTGGCGGCGGCGATGGGCCTCGCGCAGTCCCAGGTGCACGCAGATCGCATGCAGGGTCTGGGGATGACCGGGCAGCTCCAGCTCGCAATGCAGCAGGCCGCGGCTCTCATGCCCGGCCACCGAGACGTCGTGGTTCTGGTGGCGCACGATCGGCAGCTTGGACAGCAATGCGTTGCCGTGGTGGCCGTCCGGATAGACCGCATTGCGTCCGTAGGCGAACTGCGGCCACAGGCTGTCGGCGAGGAACTCGTAGTGCGGTGCATCCGGCCAGGCGCGCCAGCGTCGCGCATGGCGGCTGTGGCTGCCGAGCACTTCCTGGAGGAACACGATGTCGGCCCCGACCGTGCGGATGGCCTCGCGCAGCTGCGGCAGCACGAAGCGGCGGTTCAGCATGTCAAAGCCCATGTGGATGTTCGCGGTCAGCACCCGGAACGCCGGCAGTGACGGCGTGCGCGGCACTGCGACCGGCGTGACCGGCAGGGAAGTCGCGTCCATCGGCATCAGGGCCTGCCGCGCCAAGGCGTGGCCAGGGGCCGGTGCCGCAGTTGCGGCGGTACCTGCGCCGACGCGGTCGGCGCGCCGGCGCGCGTCTGGCAAATGGAGCGTACCGAAGGTGGCATGGGATCACCGGCGCGTGGGCGCATGGACCAATCCTTGAACCTAGCGGCACCTTTGCGAACTGGCGATGAAGCCGCCTCGCCAGGACCGTGGCGCCCATCGCGGCGGCCATCGTCCTTTGCCGCCTGCCGGTGTGGTGGCGACGGCGCTGCGCGGCCGGGCTGAGCGGCTCATTGTGAGCCGGCCCGGTAGAATGGCCGGGCGATGGATGTCTCCCACCTGCTCGATGATCTGAACCCGGCCCAGCGTCAGGCCGTGTCCGCCCCTGCCGGGCATTACCTGGTCCTGGCCGGCGCCGGCTCGGGCAAGACCCGGGTGCTCACCCACCGCATCGCCTGGCTGAACGAGGTCCATGTGGTGCCCACCCACGGCATCCTGGCGGTGACCTTCACCAACAAGGCCGCCGCCGAAATGCGCCAGCGCACCGATGCGCAGCTGCGCAACGGCGGCCGCGGCATGTGGATCGGCACCTTCCACGGCCTGGCCCACCGCCTGCTGCGCCTGCACTGGCAGGACGCGAAGCTGCCCGAAGGCTTCCAGGTGCTGGATGCCGACGACCAGCAGCGCCTGGTCAAGCGCGTGGCCCAGACCCTGGAACTGGACGAGGCCAAGGTCCCGCCGCGCCAGATCGCCTGGTGGATCAACCAGCAAAAGGACGAAGGCAGGCGCCCGCAGCACATCCAGCCCGAAGGCCGCGATGCGTGGCTCAGCGCGATGGTGGCCGCCTACACCGAATACCAGGCCCGCTGCGACCGCGCCGGGCTGGTGGATTTCGCCGAACTGCTGCTGCGCGCCCATGAGCTGCTGCGCGACACCCCGGCGCTGCTGGCCCATTACCGGCACCGCTTCGGCGAGCTGCTGGTGGACGAATTCCAGGACACCAACGCGATCCAGTACGGCTTCATCCGGCTGCTGGCCGGCGACACCGGGCACGTGTTCGTGGTCGGCGATGACGACCAGGCCATCTACGGCTGGCGCGGGGCCAAGGTCGAGAACGTGCAGCGCTTCCTGAAGGATTTCCCCGGCGCCCAGACCATCCGCCTGGAGCAGAACTACCGTTCCACCGCCAACATCCTGGGCGCGGCCAATGCGGTCATCGCCCACAATCCGGACCGGATCGGCAAGCAGCTGTGGACCGATGCCGGCCAGGGCGACCCGATCGACCTGTATGCCGCCTACAACGAGATGGACGAGGCACGCTACGTGGTCGAGCGCGCCTATCAGTGGGTGCGCGACGGCGGCAGCTATGGCGATGTGGCCGTGCTCTACCGCAGCAACGCGCAGTCGCGGGCGCTGGAAGAGGCGCTGCTCGCCCAGCAGGTGCCGTACCGGGTCTATGGCGGGGTGCGCTTCTTCGAACGTGCCGAAATCAAGGACGCGCTGGCCTACCTGCGCCTGATCGCCAACCGCGCCGACGATGCGGCCTTCGAGCGTGCGGTCAACACCCCGCCGCGCGGCATTGGCGAGCGCACTCTTGACGAAATGCGGCGCCAGGCGCGCGCCGGCTCGGTGTCGTTGTGGGAGGCCGCGCGCCAGTGCGCGCAGGGCGGCCAGATGGCCGGGCGCGCGCGCAATGCACTGGCCGCGTTCGTGCAGCTGATCGACCTGCTGGATGCGCAAACTGCCGCGCTGGACCTGAAAGAGAAGATCGACCACGTGCTGCTGCGCTCGGCGCTGCGCGAGCACTGGGCCAGGGAGAGCAAGGGCGGGCTGGATGCCGATTCGCGCACCGAGAACCTGGACGAACTGGTCTCGGTGGCCTCGCGCTTTGCCCGCGCCGACCACGATCCGCTGGCGCTGGACGATGCGCCCGAGGCCGAGCGCATGAGCGAGCTGGTCGCCTTTTTGTCCTACGCGGCGCTGGAGGCCGGCGAAGGCCAGGCCCAGGCCGGCGAGGATGGGGTGCAGCTGATGACCCTGCATTCGGCCAAGGGGCTGGAGTTTGCGCTGGTGTTCCTGGTCGGACTGGAAGAAGGCCTGTTCCCCAGCGCGCGCTCGGTCGAGGAAGCCGGCAAGCTGGAAGAGGAGCGCCGCCTGGCCTACGTGGGCATTACCCGCGCCCGCCAGAAGCTGGTCCTGACCTATGCCGAGTCGCGCCGGATCCACGGCATGGACAACTACAACGTGCCCTCGCGCTTCCTGCGCGAGATCCCGCGCGAACTGCTCCACGAGGTGCGGCCCAAGGTGCAGGTCTCGCGGCCGGCCTCGCTGGGTGCTTCGCGCGGCGGCTTCGGCCATGCGCCGCTGGAAACACCGGCGCTCAAGCTCGGGTCCAACGTGTCCCACCCCAAGTTCGGCGTCGGGGTGGTCGTCGATTATGAAGGCGCCGGCGCGCATGCACGGGTGCAGGTGCAGTTCGACGAAGGCGCCAAGTGGCTGGTGCTGGCCTACGCCAACCTGTCCCCGGCGTAGGGCGGGTCTTGACCCGCCATTGCCATGCCCGACGAACCGGTAACGGCGGGTCGAGACCCGCCCTACGGAAACGGGTGTTGCCCGCCACACGGCGAGCGATGGATCCGGCCTTGATCACGATCAAGGCGCGCTCGCGCCGGCAGGCGTCCAATGGACGGCACCACACACGCTGGAGCGCCCCATGTACGCACGCATCCTGATCGCCATCGATGGCTCGGACCTGTCCCTGCGCGGCCTGGAGCATGGACTTGAGCTGGCGGCCAAGCTGGGATCCAAGGTCGACATCCTCACCGTGTCCGAACCTTGGGCCGGCGGCATGACCGATGTCCAGGGCTGGACGGTGGGCTACGAGTCCGGCCCGGAATATCGTGCCGAACGCGAGGCCTCGGCCAACCTCATCCTGCAGCCGGCGCTGGACCGGGCGGCGCAGATGGGGGTTGATGCCACGCCGGCACACGTGCTGGACCGTTATGCCGCCGAAGGCATCCTGGAGACCATCGCCGAACGCGGCAGCGAGCTGGTGGTGATGACCTCGCACGGGCGCCGCGGCCTGACCCGGGTGCTGCTGGGCAGCCAGACCGTGGAAGTGCTGACCCGCAGCACCGTGCCGGTGCTGGTGGTGCGCTGAGGGTCCAGGGGCTGCCGCCGACGGTGCGGCGGTGATGCGCGCCCGCGGCGGTCATCGCGTCATGGCACTCACGGCGCGTGCGTGGCGCTGTGCCCGGGGGCGCGGCGCTGCTCGTGCCTGAAGAACCAGTGCTTGGTCGCCTCCGATGCAAGCAGGTACAGCGCCGTGATCGTCACGATGCCCGCCATCACCATGGGCGGCAGGGGCACGAAGCCGAGCCGGCCTGCAGCAGGCAGGTAGGGGATGGCCACCGCCAGCGCCAGCACCGCCACGCTGAGCCGGGCCAGCAGCGCGCTCGGCCGGCTGCGCCAGAACGCCCTGCGGGTGCGGATGACCAGGACGATGGTCAGTTCGGTGATCAGCGATTCGACGAACCATGCGGTCTGGAACGTTTCGGCACTGGCCCGCGCGATGCCGAGCAGGAAGCCGAAGGTGATGAAGTCGAACAGCGTGCTGACCAGGCCGAAGCACAGCATGAAGCGGCGGATGTAGCCGATGTCCCAATGCCTGGGCGAGCGGGTCTGGTCCAGGTCGACATTGTCCGAGGCAATGGCCAGCGCGGGCAGGTCGGACAGGAAGTTGTTGAGCAGGATCTGCTTGGCCAGCAACGGCAAAAACGGCAGGAACAGCGAGGCGAAGGCCATGCTGATCATGTTGCCGAAGCTGGCGCTGGTGGTGATCGAAATATATTTCATGGTGTTGGCGAAGGTCTTGCGGCTGTCGTCGATGCCGGCCAGCAGCACGCCCAGGTCGCGTTGCAGCAGGATCATGTCGGCCGCCTCGCGCGCCACTTCCACCGCGCCCTCCACGGAAATGCCGATATCGGCGGTGTGCAGGGCCGGCGCATCGTTGATGCCGTCGCCCAGGTAACCCACCGCATGGCCGTGCTGGCGCAGCGCCGCAATGATCCGTTCCTTCTGGTTGGGGTCGATTTCGACAAACAGGTCGGTGCGCGGGGCAAGCCCGAACAGCGCCTCCTTGGTCATGTGCGAAAGCTGTTCGCCGGTGATCATCGCGTGGGCCTTCAGGCCCACGGCGGCGGCCAGGTGCTGGGCGACATAACGGTTGTCGCCGGTGATGACCTTGACCCCGATCCCGCGCGCGGCCATCGCCGCCAGCGCCTGCGCCACTCCGGGCTTTGGCGGATCAAGGAACAACAGGAAACCGGCGAAGGCCAGCCCGACCTCGTCGGCGCGGCCATAGGACCGCTGCCGGGGCAGATGCCGGATCGCCAGTGCCAGCACCCGGTAGCCTTCGGCGCTCCAGGCCTTGAACCTTTCCTCCAGCGCGGCCCGTCTTTGCGGGTCCAGCGGCACCGGCCCGGTCGCGGTCAGGACCCAGGTGCAGGCGGCGGCGACGTTCAGCACCGCGCCCTTGCAGATCATCAGATCGTCCTGGCTGTGCGCCTCGCGCACCACCACCGAAAGCGACTTGCGCACGAAGTCGTACGGGATCTCGTCGACCTTGGTGCATCGGCCAAGGTCGGCGTTGCCCGGGGAAGCGGCGGCGATGGCCTCATCCAGCGGGTTCTTCAGCCCGGTCTGGAGCATGGCGTTCAGCCGCGCCCAGCGCATGACCTGGGCCGAGCTGGCGCCGTCGGCATCCAGGCAGCCGTCCAGGTGGATGACGCCCTCGGTCAGCGTGCCGGTCTTGTCGGTGCACAGGATGTCCATGCTGCCGAGGTTCTCGATCGCCTCCAGGCGCCTGACGATGACCCCGTTGCCGGCAAGGGTCCTGGCCCCGCGCGCGAGGGTCACGCTGATGATCGCCGGCAGCAGTTCGGGCGTCAGCCCCACCGCCAGGGCCAGCGAAAACAGCAGCGAGTCGATCAGCGGCCGCTCCAGCAGCAGGTTGGCCACGAACACCAGGACCACGATGACCAGCATGATCTGGGTCATCAGGGAGCCGAACCGCCGGATGCCCGTGCCGAACTCGGTCTGCGGCGGCTTGCGCTGGATGGCGGCGGCGATCCCGGCGAAGACCGTGTGGTTGCCGGTCTGGACCACCAGTACCGTGGCCGTGCCGCTGCGCACCGAGGTGCCGGCGAACACCACGTTGCTGCGCAGCGCCAGTCCCGCCTCCGGTGCGACCTGGCCAGGCGATTTCACCACCGGGAAGGTCTCGCCGGTCAGCGCAGCTTCGCTGACATTGAAGTCGCGGGCTTCCAGGATGATGCCGTCGGCCGGGATCAGGCTGCCGGCCGACAAGGTCAGGACATCGCCGGCCACGATCTCCTCGGTGGGGATGCTGACCGGCCGGCCATCACGCAACACGCTCGCCCTGGTGGAGATGCGCTCCTTCAGCGCTTCCATGGCCCTGGAGGCGCTGTACTCCTGGGTGAAGCTCAGGATGCAGCTGGCGAGCACGATCGCGCCGATGATCGCGGCTTCCTGGCCTTCGCCGACGAAGGCGGACACCACCGCGGCGAAGATCAGGATCAGCACCAGCGGGCTGTAGAACTGCCTGGCGAACAGACGCCACGGCGACGCTGCGGCGCTGCGGCCCAGACTGTTGCCACCATCGCGCGCCAGACGCTCCCGGGCCTGGTCGCTGGAAAGGCCGGTGGCCGTGGTCTGCAATTGGCCGATCAGTTCGGCAGCGGGTCGGGACCAGTAGCCGGCCGCGGGGGTGGCACCTGCGGCCGGCGACGAAGGGTTGGCCGGCGCGGCTTGCGGCATGTCGTTCTCCTGCCGCGATTGCAAGGACCCGGGGGATGCCTGGCGCGCGCTGGGCCGCAGCGCGGCGCTACGGTCCGGCCTGCCCACGCCAGCAGGACATGCGAAGCAAACGCCGCATGTCCCTGCATGGAGACGGCCATTGTCGCGCGGCCAGGATGACAGCTTGACCGGCCTGCCGCGCCGATGGGCAGGGCCCGCGCCGTGTCGTTCCGCCAGGGCCAGCCCGGCCGGCCAAAGTCCGACAGGCTCCTAGGCGGCGACCGCGTCGGCCGTGGTCGCGAACAGCGCGGCCTGTTCGGCGCGCAGGCGGTCGATCAGGCGACCGTGCGGCAGCGTGACGTCGTCGTAGGTCAGCACCGCGTCCCTGGCGATCGCGCGCTTGAGCACGCAGCCTTCGGCCACGCCCATGGGCAGCAACGCCTCGCGCGCGGTGACATCGGCGCGTTCGCACTGGCCGTAGGTGAGGTAGCCGCCGAGCGCGTCGAGGGTTTCGCCCGCCTCCAGGTCGCGCTTGGCCGTGGCCACCACCTCCACCAGCGGCCCGTCCAGCGGCTGCAGCACCGCATCGCGCAGCAGCACCACGCGCGCCACCGACAGCGGCACTTCGAAGTGGCACAGGTGGTAGGGCGTGTAGAAGCTGTACAGCGGGCCCTCGCCGAGCTTGTAGAGGTTGAGGTAATGCCGCTGTTTGGGGTCGTCGTGGGTGGCCAGCACGTACACGCCCGGGCCCGGCTGCGCGCCGACCACGTAATCCACCGCGCCGCCGACGGCCTTGAGCGCATCGATGTCGTAGCTGCGGGTCAGCTCGTCGACATGGCCGCGATGGTCGAGGCCGGTCATGCCGCGCTTGAGGATGGACATGCCGGTGCCGTTGGCCACGATCGCCTGCTCGAAGCTGATCTTGGTGCCGTCGGCGAAGCTGGTGACCATGTACGGGTCCTGGCCCCACTTGGCGGCAAAGCCGGCCTGCGTGGTCGGCGTGCGATACGGGTCCTGCAGGCCCTTGATGTTGCCGCACATCAGTGGGGTCAGGCCGATCGACCTGACGAAGCGGAACAGGTTCATCTGCACCCCTGGCTGGTCGCCATCGCATGCAGTGAAGATCACCCCGGCGGCGTCGGCCTTCTTCTTGAGCAGCGGGCCGACGGTGCCATCCAGCTCGGCATTCATCGTCACCATGTCGCGGCCGTAGGAGATGGCCGCCAGGCTGATGTGGGCGCCGTACTCCACCGCGCCGGTGGCATCGACCAGGCAGTCCAGCTCGTTGCATTCGTACAGCAGCGCCGGGTCGTCGGTGATCGCGGCGGCGCCGCTGGCGATCGCTGCGGACAGCGCACGGCCGGTGTCGACGATCCGCGCCTCCACGCCCGCCTGGGCGAACGCCGCCAGCGCCTTGTCCAGGTTGCGGTTGCAGATCACCGACAACACCATGCCCGGGACCGAATGCACGATCTGGTTGACGATGCCCTTGGCCATGAAGCCGGCGCCGTAGAGTCCGACGCGGATGGGCATGCCAGCGGCCTGGCGTTCACGCAGCAGTCGATCGATCACCATGTCTTGCTCCTCGTTGCGCCGCCTACAGGCCGCGCAGGTGTTCGACGCCGTGGTAGCCCGGATCGAAATCCGGCCACGCGGCGTCCTTGTCGGAAATGATCGTGCCCACGGCCGGCCATTGCACGCCGATCGCAGGGTCGTTCCAGCGCAGGCCACGTTCGGCGCTGGGTTCGTAGAAGGCACTGGCCAGGTACAACGCCTCGGTATCCGGCTCCAGGGTCACAAAGCCATGGGCAAAACCGCGCGGCACGTAATAGGCCAGGCGGTTCTCCGCGGTCAGTTCCACACCGTGCCATTTCAGGTAGGTGGGCGAATCCGGGCGCAGGTCGACGATGGCATCCCACAGCGCGCCGCGCACGCAGCGCACGATCTTGACCTCCGGCGCCGGCGGCAGCTGGTAGTGCATGCCACGCAGCGTGCCGGCCTGCGCGTTGTAGGAGTTGTTGACCTGGACGAAGCGCTCGACCAGGCCGGCGGCAGCCATCTCCTTCTCGCAGAATATGCGCGCGAACCAGCCCCGCTCGTCGCCGCGTTTTTCCGGCTCGATCACATAGGCGCCCTTGAGCGGGGTCTGGTGGAACTTCATGCGGCCGCCCGCAGCTCGGGCGCGCGCAAGTCCGGCAGCAGCTGGCCGCTGTCGACCAGGCCTTCCAGGATGCGCAGGCGGATGAAGCCGGACTGGCGGAAATTGCGGTCGGAGAACGCGGTGCGCTGCAGTTCGTCGCGCAGTTCGGCGATGGTGCCCTCCAGCGTCTCGATCGGCTGGTGGTCGGGCGCGAGTTTTTCGAACAGCGAAAAGTCCACCCGGTACGAGCGACTGTCGGCCGGGGCGTTGGTGGAAATGGTCACTTCCGCGGTGGGAATGGCCGCGCCCACGGCATGGGCCAGATCGCGGACCTGCACGTTCCAGCGCTCCGATCCGGCATTGACGAACAGATAGCGGCCGCCGGTGTCGGCCGGGCGCTGGATCGCCCATTCGATGGCGCGCGACATGTCGCGCACATGGATCAGCGGGCGCCACGGCGTGCCGTCGGACAGCACCTCGACCTTGCCGCTGGCCACTGCGCCGGCAACGAAGTCGTTGAGCACCAGGTCCAGGCGCAGCCGCGGCGAGGCGCCGCAGGCGGTGGCAAAGCGCAGCGCGGTGATGACCATGTCGGTGTCCATCGCCGCCAGGCCGGTTTCGGTGTCGATCTTGGAGCGAGCGTAGGCGGTGAGCGGGGCGATGGCGCTGGTTTCCGAACGCGGCGTGCCGTCAGCCGCCGCGCCATACACGCTGCAGCTGGAGGCGAACACGAAGTGCTTCACGCCCGCCTCGGCCGCAGCCCGGGCCACCGACAGGCTGGCCTGGCAGTTGATCTGGTCGGTGACGGTCTCGAAGCGCTTGCCCATCGCATCGTTGGACACCGCGGCCAGGTGGACCACCGCGTCGAAGCCGGTCAGGTCCTGCGCGGTCAGGTCGCGCACGTCGCGAAACCATTGCTCGTCCAGCACCACTTCGGGCAGGCCGCGCTTGTCGGACAGGCAATGGGCGAACCAGCCGCGATCCACGCCGACCAGCCAGGCCTGCGGGAAGCGCTGGCGCAGGTGGCGGGCCAGGACCGGGCCGATGTAGCCCATGTTGCCGGTGATCAGGATACGCATCGTCTTCACTCCCACACGCGCCACGGCGCCTTGTTGTTGGTCCACAGGTCGTTGAGGTAGTTCTTGTCGCGCAAGGTGTCCATCGGCTGCCAGAAGCCGGCGTGCCGGTAGACGCTCAGCTGGCCCTGGGCGACCAGGGTTTCCAGCGGCGCGTTCTCCCACACGCTGCTGTCGCCTTCGATGAAGTCGGCCACCTTGGGAGACAACACGAAGAAACCGCCGTTGATCAGGCCATCGCCATCGGCGGGCTTCTCGCGGAAGCCGGTGACCTGGTCGGCCTGCACGTGCAGCGCGCCGAAGCGGCCCGGCGGCTGCACCGCGGTGACCGTGGCCAGGCGGCCCTCGCGCCGGTGCAGTTCGATGCCGGCGGCGATGTCCACGTCGGACACGCCGTCGCCATAGGTCAGGCAGAAGGCTTCCTCATCCTGCAGGTAGGGCATGACCCGCTTGAGGCGGCCCCCGGTCATGGTCGCCGCGCCCGTGTCCACCAGGGTCACCCGCCACGGCTCGGCGCGGGTGTTGTGCAGGGTGGTGGTGTTGGTGGACAGGTCGCAGGTCACGTCCGATTCCATCAGGTGGTAGTTGATGAAGAAATCCTTGATGACCTCGCCCCGGTAGCCCAGGCACACCACGAAGTCGTTGATGCCGTAATGGCTGTAGATCTTCATGATGTGCCACAGCACCGGCTTGCCGCCGATTTCCACCATGGGCTTGGGGCGGATCGCGGTTTCCTCGGAAATGCGGGTGCCCAGGCCGCCGGCCAGGATGACAGCCTTCATTGATGCTCCTTTCGATTCATTGCTGGGTCCTTGGCCGATCAATCGGCTGGATGGTTGCTGGCGCGCGGTACGGTGGCCGTGTGCGCAGGTGTGAGTGGCGGTGGCGCCGCCGGATGTGTCCCAATCCCTAGAAACGTCATGCGGTCACGTCGTGCCGTCGCACCCGCGGTGCGCCATGGGCGACTTCCACCATGCCGGCCATGCTGGCAAGCTGCTCGATGCGTTGCTGCAGCCGCGCACTGCGTGGCAGGCCAACCGTATCCAGCAGCTGATCCCAGCGATGCGCCCAGTCGTGGCGCAGCAGCGCCTGGCTGACATTGGTGGCGCGTGCGCGTTCAAGACGTTCGGTCTGGCTGCCCAGGTCGCGGAAGAATGCGCCCAGGTCCGGTGTGCCCGGCGGTAGTTCGATCACCGCATCGGGCCAGTCGAAATGATCGGCAAACTCCGGGCATTGCTGGCGCGAGCCCAGCACGATGGCGCCGCCGGCGGTGCCTTCGAAATAGCGCGTGGCCAACGCGTTCTTGCGCACGCCCTTGAACACCCCGACCGTGTCCACGGTGAAGTCGTAGGCGATGAAGTACTTGGCACGCTTGATCATGGCCGCCGACTGGCTGCGGTGTTCGGCCCAGTCCACCACCGCGCCGGCCTTGAGCACGTCGTGCACGTAGAAGAAGTTGCCGTCGCGCGCGGCCAGGGCAGCCAGCTTGGTGTGCAGCTCGGGGATGCGCCGGCCCAGGCTGAGCACATCGATGCTGCGCGCCGGCGTGTCCGGATACGGGCAGGCCAACAGCGTGTCGCAGGCGCTGGGCAGGAACGAGATCGGGGTGGAGGTGTACTGGCGCAGCGCCGGGATGCTCTCGGCATTGAGCACGAAGACGTGGTCGAATGCGTCCAGCATGCGCAGCTCCTGTGCCTGGTGCGGGAAGCGCTCGGGCCAGCCTTCCAGCAGGTAGGCGTAGGCCTTGCCGCAGCGCTTGCGCCAGTTCTTCATGCGCCGCAGCGCGGTCAGCTCTAGCGGGAACTGGCACACGAACAGGAACACGTCGTAATCGCGCGTCACCGTGACCGGCGTGGCATTGGACAGGCCTGGCCGGCCAAGCCGGCGCCAGGCCTGGGACATCACCCGATGGCTGAGCTCATGCCACAGGTAGCCCAGGCTGGGATTCACGCCGCGGCCGGCGCTGTGCGGGGCGGGGCCGGGCATGAGGAAGTCCGCGTCCTCGACCTGGGCGATCACGTTGAGGAAGGCATATGCCTGGCCGTTGAAAGGCTCCGGCCACGCGTTGTAGTTGGATGACAGCAAGACAGACCGGTCGGCCATATCCATTTCCTCGCCAAGCTGGGGGATTTCCTGACGCACCTCGCGGTTGCCGTGACCGGGCATGGCTGCTGCACGGGTGCGTGCGGGGCAGCCTTAGGATCCCGTTGATCTGAAAACCGCCGACATCACGCTGTGCCGAACATGCACCCATGCCACCGACCTCAGCGCCTGGGGAACCCCGCCTTGCACACCCCTGGCAGCACCGCGTCGTGTGCACAGGAGGTCGCAGGCGCCGTCCCCGGGCGGCCACATGAAAGGTCCAACGCAGGAACGCGGTGAAATCGGCCGCGCCGGTCGTGGGGCGGGAAAGGTTTTTCCGAATGCGCCGCGCCGGCCGGGTCAGTAGAGCCTGCGTTCGGCCAGCGGCGGCGGGCTGAACTGGTAGAGCCAGGTTTCGCTCAGGGTCGCGTCGGCGTGCCTGAGGTACAGGCGCAGGTCGATCTGGCTGCTGTCGTCCTTGGCCGGGACCACGTCGAACATCACCCGGTAGCCCTTGATCTCGCGCAGCGGGCGGCAGGACACCGTTTCCAGCGTGCCGCCGGTGATCTGTAGGACCGGTTCGAGCACGGCATCGGCCGCTTCCAGCGCGGCCAGCGAGCCGCCGGCGAAATCCACCGCAAAGCGCTGCGACCAATACCTGCGCTTGTGGCCGACCACGCCACCCAAGCCGGTGCGGGTGGCCACGCAGATCGCCTGGCTGGGTCCGGCCGGCGCGGCCGAGCCCCAGGACAGCCTGTAGCCGAACAGCAGCTCCTGGCCGGCTTGCGGTTTGTCCTTCGGGTTCCAGAACGCGACGATGTTGTCAAAGGTTTCATCGACGGTGGGAATCTCGATCAACTGCACCGCCCCTTGGCCCCAGCCGGACTTGGGTTCCACCCACAGGCAGGGGCGCTTGTCGTAGAACACCCCGTCGTCCTGGTAATGGTCGAAGTTGCGGTCGCGCTGGAGCAGGCCGAAGCCCTTGGGATCGGTGTCGCCGAAGGCATTGAAGCGCAACTGCGCCGGGTTGGTCAGCGGCCGCCAGATCCACTCGCCGCTGCCGGTGTGCAGGGCCAGGCCGTCGCTGTCATGAATTTCCGGGCGCCAGTCCCAGGCCATGCGGCGGTCGTTTTCGCCGGTCTGGTACATGCTGGTGCACGGGCCGATGCCCATCCGCTCGATGGTGGTGCGCGGGTACAGTGCGCAGTCGATGTCCATGGTCAGCGGCTCGCCCGGGGTCAGGGCGAAGCGGTAGGCGCCGGCCACGCTGGGCGAATCCAGCAGCCCGTAGACCAGCAGCGTGTCCGAACCCTCGGCCGGCCTCTCCAGGTAGTAGGCGACGAAGTCCGGGAATTCCTCGGGCCCGCCGGTGCCGGTATCGATCGCCAGACCGCGCGCGGACAGGCCGTACTGGCCTTCCCTGCCGACCGCGCGGAAATAGCTGGCGCCCAGGAACGCGGCGAAATCGCGATTGGGGTCGGCCTTGGTGTTGAGGCGGAAACCGGCAAAGCCCAGGTTGTCAGCCAACCTGGCCTTGCCCAGGCCGCTGCTGCCGTAATCGAACATGTCGGCGTTGTACTTGATCTCGCGCGCCTGGCCGTCGGCGACCTCGTGCATGGTCACCGGTTTCTTGAAATACAGGCCCATGTGGAAGAACTGGGCCAGGAATGGGTTGTCCTGCCCGCTCCACAGCGCATGGTCGCGGCGATAGCCGATGGCCTGGTACTGGTCCCAGGTCAGGCCTTCCAGCGCCGCCGGCAGCGGGCCGCCGTGCACCTTGTAGGGCTTGCCGGCCAGCGCGCGCGCCTGGCCCTTGAGGCTGGCGTAGTCGAACGGCTGGGCGGGTCCGAACACCAGGTTGGAGGCGCCGGCCCGGGCTGCGGCAAAGGCCGACCCGGACAGCAGCAGGCCCGGTGGCAGGCCCAGGGCGGCAAGCGTGCCGGCGGCACGGGTCAGGAACTGGCGTCGGATCATGGGCGGCGGTTCGGTTCGGTCAAGGCATCAAGCCACGCATCGTAGCCAAGGCCGATGCCTGGCAGGGTGACCCCGACGATATTGGCCCATCGGGGCGGTGCGATCTGCGATAATGAAACCGGTTACATGGCACTGCCTGCGCGGCGCCGGGTGCGGGCACCTGACCCACGCACGGCGGCCTCGCGAAAATGAACAGGCACTGGCGGAAGGCGGCAATTTTAACGATGTTTTCACGCTCGGTCGGATGCGATAGCGTTTGGTTTTGTGTGTGTCCTGTCATCACGGGGTTTGAATGCGGCAACGGTTGGCCCGCGTCGAGTGGGATCGGTGGCGACTGCCCTTCATCGGGGTGGCCGTGCTGCTGATCGTGGTTGCCCCGGCGCTGCTGCGCCAGCGGTTGCAGGATGAAAGCCTGGCCGCGGCCGATCGGGTGGCCCATACCCGCCTGATCCAGGCCGAGGTGAACGCCCTGAACGTGGAAGTGCGCGAGGTCGAGCAGTCCGCGCTGCTGGTCAGCCTGGGCGCGGACCTGCCGCGCCTGCGCGCCCGGGTCCAGGATGCACGCCAGCACTTGCCCGTGCTGTTGGCGCGGGTGATGGAACTGACCCGCGATTCGCCCGAACAGCAGGTCAGGCTGGGCCAGCTGAAGGAACTGCTGGAACGGCGCGTGGGCATCGCTGAGCAATTGCTGGTGGCCGGGCCCGGGCAGCGCCAGGCGCTGGCGGCCGACCTGGCGGCCAGGTATCCGGTGCGGCCATTGATGCTGGAGATCCAGCGCGCCGAGCAGGCGCTCTCGGCGCGCCGGGTCGAGCGTGCGCTGCAGGCGCGCAAACTGGCCGACTGGGTCGGCTGGGGGGCGATGCTGGTCCAGCTGGCGCTGCTGACCGCGGTCACCGCGGTGCTGGGCCGGCAGATCGCCAGCCGCCTGCGCGCCGAGGCCGACGCCAGCCGCGCCCTGGCGCGCTCGGACGCGGTGCTGCAGACCGTGCGCGAGCCCATCGTCCTGCTCGATGGCCAGCAGCGCGTGCTGATGCACAACCCCGCCTTCGCCGAGCTTTATCAGCTGCAGGGCGAGCTGCAGGATCATCCGCCGCTGCACCAGATCAGCCCGAGCTGGCGCGACGAAGTGGTGCGCCAGCGCCTGACCGATGTGCTCACCCGCGGCCGCGAGCTGTGGGACTACGAGGTGCACCAGGAAACCGCCGGTGGCGTGCCGCGGGTGTTGCTGCTCAATGCCCGGCGCATGTCGCTGCCCGATCGCAGCGACGATGCGGTGCTGATGACCATCAGCGATGTGACCACCCAGAGGGTCAGCCAGCAGCGCATCATCGAGCTCAACCGCCAGCTGGAAGGCAAGGTGGAGCAGGTCTCGGACGTCAACCGCGAACTGGAGGCCTTCAGCTATTCGGTCTCCCACGACCTGCGCGCGCCGCTGCGGCACATCTCCGGCTTCTCCGACAAGCTCGCCCGCCACCTGGGCGAGAGCGCCGACGAGCGCAGCCGCCACTACCTGCAGGTGATCGGCGACTCGGCCCGGCGCATGTCCTCGCTGATCGACGACCTGCTGGTGTACTCGCGCCTGGGCCGCAGCGCGCTGCGCCTGCAGGCGGTGGACATGCAGTCGCTGGTGGCCGAGACCCGGGCCATGCTCGATGCCAACGTCAGCGCCGAAAAGCACACCCTGCCGCTGCGCGTGGACTGGACCATCCAGCCCATGCCGATCCTGGTGGGCGATGAGAACATGCTGCGCCAGGTCTGGCAGAACCTGCTGGGCAACGCGGTCAAGTACAGCGGCAAGCGCGAGGTCGCGCGGATCGAGGTGGGCTACGCGCTGGAAGGCGAGGGGCACCATTTCTGGGTCAGGGACAACGGCGCCGGCTTCGACATGACCTACGCCGGCAAGCTGTTCGGCGTGTTCCAGCGGCTGCACAAGGCCAGCGACTACCCCGGTACCGGCATTGGCCTGGCCAGCGTGCGCCGGGTGGTGTCGCGCCACGGCGGCCGGGTCTGGGCCGAGGCCGAGCCGGAGCGGGGCGCCACCTTCCATTTCGTCATTCCCAGTGCCCACGACACCGGCCTGGTCACCGGCTACCTTTCACCTTCAGAGTTCAACGCATGAGCGCCATCCGCATCATCCTGCTGGCCGAAGACAGCGCCGCCGACGCCGAAATGGCGATCGACGCCCTGCGCGAGGCCAACCTGGCCAATCCCATCGTGCATGTCGAGGACGGGGTGGAAGTGATGGATTACCTGCTGCGCCGCGGCGCCCATGCCGACCGCGCCGAAGGCCTGCCGGCGGTGCTGCTGCTGGACATCAAGATGCCGCGCATGGATGGCATGGAAGTGCTGCGCAGCATCCGCGCCGACGACGCGCTCAAGACCATGCCGGTGGTGATCCTGTCCTCCTCGCGCGAGGAAAGCGACATGGTGCGCAGCTGGGACCTGGGCGCCAATGCCTATGTGGTCAAGCCGGTGGACATCGACCAGTTCTTCACCGCGGTCAAGACCCTGGGCACCTTCTGGGCACTGTTGAACGAAGCACCGGGGCTGGATTGATCCGATGCCACTGACTGCCGCCCCGATCGGACCGGTCCGCATCCTGCTGGTGGAGGATTCGCCGGAGGATGCCGAGCTGACCTGCGAACAGCTGCTCGAGGCCGGGCTGGAGGCCGAGTTTCAACGGGTGGATTCGGAGCCCGGGCTGCGCCTGGCGCTGGAGCGGTTCAAGCCGGACCTGGTGCTGTCGGACCTGTCGATGCCGGGCTTTTCCGGGCACGATGCGCTCAAGGCGGTGCTGGCGCTGGACCCGCCGGTGCCGTTCATCTTCGTCTCTGGGACCATGGGTGAGGAGACCGCGGTCCAGGCGCTGCGCGATGGCGCAGCCGACTACATCCTCAAGGACAAGACCGCGCGCCTGCCTTCGGCGGCGGCGCGCGCGATCCGCGAATCACGCAGCCAGCGCGAGCGCGAACGGGTGGAGAAGGAGCTGCTGCGCTCGCAGCGCCTGGATTCGATCGCGATGCTGGCCGCCGGCCTGAGCCACGACCTGCGCAACATCCTGCAGCCGCTGCTGATCGTGCCGGAGCTGCTGGCCCTCCACAGTGACAATCCGAAGATCCACAAGCTCGGCGAGGTGATCGCCGAGTCCGGTCGGCGCGGTCACGAGATGGCCGAATCGATGCTGTCCTTCGTGCGCGGCGCGCGCAAGGCGCGCGAGGCGGTGCCGGTGGCCGAGCTGTTCCAGGCCGTCCAGGTGCTGCTGCAGGGCAGCCTGCCGGACGGGGTCAAGCTGCGCCTGCAGCCGCCGGCCACGCCGATGGAGATCGACGCCAACTACGTCGAGCTCCAGCAGGTGCTGATCAACCTGTGCCTCAACGGCATTCAGGCCATGCCCCGCGGTGGCACGCTGACCCTGGCCGCGCAACCGGCCGACGGCGGTGGCGCGGTGTCCCTGTCGGTGTCCGACGAGGGCGTCGGCATGGACGAGAAGACCCGCGGGCAGCTGTTCACCCCGTTCTTCACCACCAAGCCCGACGGCACCGGCCTGGGACTGATGTCGTGCCTGCGCATCGTCGAGCAGTACCAGGGCCGGATCGAGGTGGACAGCACGCCGGGGGTGGGCACCACCTTTGCCATCACCCTGCCGCTGCTGGACCCCAACGCCGCCCGGGCTTCGCCGGCGCCGGCGCCGGGCCAGGGCCAGCGCATCCTGCTGGTCGATGGCGATGCCACCCGCCAGTCGCTGCTGAGCACGGCCCTGGAAAGCCAGGGCTACGCCCCCGGCCGCGCCCCGGACGGTGCCTACGCGCTGCACGCGGCGGCGGTGGACGGCATGCCGGAGCTGTTCATCATCGACAGCGAGCTGGTCCTGCTGCCAGCGGTGGCGCTGGTGCGGGCGCTGGCCCAGCGTGGCTATCGTGGCCCGGTGATCCTGCTGCAGGACCCGGCCAAGCCGTTCGACCAGACCGAGCTGCCGCCAGGCCTGCCGGTGTACCTGCTCGACAAGCCCCTGGCGATGGACCAGGTGTTCGAGGCGGTGGCCGAAGCACTGGCCACCGGCACGCTCTGATTGCGCGACGTGAGCGGTTCCACCGCGGGCACCAATTGCCACCTGATGGCGGATTGACAGGCTTGGAAACCGCAGCCTAGATTGCTCGCGGTCCTGATGCCATGGAGGTAGCGATGCAATGTGGAAGCGTTCGTTCTTCAGCCTGAGCCTGTTCCCGCTGCTGTGGGGGGGTGTTCGATGAACACCGCACCTGACCCGGCCGACCTCATCAAGCGCTACAAGAACCCGCACCCGCAGCAGGGCTACCGGGTGACGCTGGCCATCGCCGATGGCCGCTACGAAGATATTGTCCGCCATGGCGTGACTTACAAAGTGTTGGGGCACGTGGACCTGGTTAGTGGCGACCAGGGCACGATCTACCGGCGTGCCGATACCGGTGAGGTCGTCGCGGCCCACCGCGGTACCGAGTTCGATCGCCAGAAGCTGCAGGATCTGGTGCATACCGATGGCAGCATGGTGTTGGGTCGCCTCAATCCGCAGGCCGATGACGCCATCGCATGGCGGCGGTCCGTGGCGGACGATCGAATCAGAGCGGCTAACGCGGCATGTTGATAAAGAAGTTCACGGGGTGCGCGGTCATCGCCGCATTTGCGGTGTGGGTGCTGATCGCGGCCGCAGCGGGCTGCGCGCCTGCCTCGCAGGGCCCAGTGAGCACACCCGCTCAAAAGGAGAAGTCCAAGATGGAATACAGACAGAACCCCAATCCCACGAAGGCGCATCAGCTGATAATGCGCATCGACAATGCGCCGGGCGAGTTCGGCTGGATGCATGGATTCATGCAATACGACGTGACCAACCGGGAGTGCCTGCCGCCGCCGGACGAGAACCACGGACACCTCTCGCCGATTCCGACCCGATCGGTCGAGTTCGATCTGACGCAGGAGTCGCCGGGCGAATACAGCGGGATCGTCTATACCGACGGCATGATCGATGAGGATTACCACGGGCGCGGCGTCTGTCGATGGAAACTCATGAATGTGCAAGTACAGCTGAAAGCTACCGGTACCGAGGGCGAGACCTTGTTCATGGCTGACATTTTCGGCGAAGAACTATTGGCCGGTAAGACAAAAACGCTTTATTTCTGGAAAGGTGGTTACCCGCATTCCAGCGTAAGAGACTTTCCCGACTCCGGCGAGACCGATCAGGATAAATTCAAACTGGAGCTGCGTGATGACCTGTTCACCATCACCCTGGCGTCGAAGGAGTTGACGCCATGAGCCTGACGTCTCAGCAATACGCCGATCTGGCGGAATACACCTATGACCGGCAGGGTGATCTGACGCGTGTGGCCAGATCGCAGGAGGCCTTCAGGCTCGACGGGGTGCCATACAAGGTGCTCGAGTACGTCGACAACCCGCGCAATGGCTATCAAGGGGCGATCTATCAGCGGACGGATACGGGCGAGGTTGTGGTGGCGCACCGCGGCACCGAGTTCGGGCGCGAGCCGTTGCAAGATGGTGCACTGACCGATGGCGGCATGGTGTTCGCTCGTGTCAATGCACAGGCGGATGACGCCATCGCGCTGACTGAGCGTGCCAAGGAGATCGCTTGGGGAATTGGGCATCGTATAGGGCACGCCCCCGAAGTCACCGTCACCGGCCACTCCCTGGGCGGCGCGCTGGCCCAGATCACCGCGCATTATTTCGATCTGCGCGGCGAAACCTTCAACGCCTATGGCGCAGCCAGCCTCGATCGACGTATTCCCGAAGGCGGCGATCGGGTCGTCAACCATGTGACGGCCGCCGATATGGTCAGCTCGGCCAGCCCGCACTACGGACGGGTGCAGGTGTACGCCATGCCGCAGGAGGTCGCCCGGATGGAGGGCCTGGGCGGATACGCGAACAACGACAGCCGCCTGTTCGACGTCCGTCGTTCGATCCAGGTTGCCGCCGGTTCGCTGGGCTCGCATGACATGCACCACTTCCTGAAGGTGGATGGCCAGGGGCGCCCGGAC
The DNA here is from genome assembly GCF_000233915.3 of Pseudoxanthomonas spadix BD-a59. Classification (NCBI taxonomy): domain Bacteria; kingdom Pseudomonadati; phylum Pseudomonadota; class Gammaproteobacteria; order Lysobacterales; family Lysobacteraceae; genus Pseudoxanthomonas; species Pseudoxanthomonas spadix. The sequence goes on from NC_016147.2 coordinate 207,984, forward strand.
GTGTCGGTGCTGGGGGATCCCAGGACCCGGGAGCTGGCCGCGCAGTACGCCCCGATGATCGACAAGTACCGGGACGACGTGCAGGGCATTCGCGCCGGCATGACCGGGGTCGTCCGTGCGGCCACCCCGCTCGGACAGGTGCGAGACGGCATCAACGAGCTGCGCGGCGACCTGGAGCCCGGCGAGCCTGTGCGGCGCGAGGCGGACAGCTGGGGTCAGCAGCAGGCCACGACCCGCAAGGTGATGGGGCGCAGTGAAATGTTGGGGCCGGATCACTGGCGCACGCCGCTGGTGGTGCCGGCACGACCGGCGGATACAGCGCTGCACCGACAGTTGCTGGAGGGCGTCTCGAAGCTGGGCTTCGCCGGCGCCCAGGACACTTCGCCCGACGGACCGGGCAGTCGCGTCGCGGCGGAACTGCTGCGCCAGTCCAGGGAAGCAGGACTGACCGGTGCCGACCACGTGCTGATGGGCACGGGGGAGCAGCCGCGGGTGTTCGCGGTGCAGGGCGCACTGGGCGATCCGGCCCACCTGCGGACTCATGTCGAACTCTCCGCGGCGTTGCAATCGCCGGTGACCGAATCGCTCGGGAAGGTGGAACAACTGAGCCGGCAGCAGGCCGAGCAGCAGGCCTTGAGCGCGGTCCAGGCGCAGCAGATGCCGCAGCCGGAACCGAGTGGGCCTTCGCTTTCCCGCTGAATCGGGGAGGGCCGCGATGGGGTGCTTTGCGTTGAAGCGAGCCGGCCCGGGGCCTGACCTACAATCGCCGGGTCGTTTCCGCTGCAGAGTCTTCCATATGCCCTGTATCGCTGCGCGCTGCTTCTCAGCGGCGCTGGGACTGCTCGCATTCTCCGGCCAGGCCCAGCAGGCACCGGCGCTGCCGAGCCCGGACCAGCAGCGCGCCTTCGCCAGCTGCCGTGTGCAACTGCGTGGCCTGACCGCGGACAGTGGCGTGGCCGGCGATGCGTTCGACCGCTTCATGGCCGGCATCGTCCCGGACATGAGCGTGCTGCCGCTGCTGGACAGCCAGCCCGAATTTTCTACGCCCATCTGGGATTACCTGGCGCCGCTGGTCGATGACGCACGCATCGCCGATGGCAAGGCGATGCTGGCGCAGTACTCCGACACCTTCGCGCGGGTGGCCCAATCGCGTGGCGTCGATGCCGCCACCGTGGCGGCGGTGTGGGGCGTGGAAAGCGACTATGGCCGCGTCCAGGGCACGCGCCCGCTGCTGGTGTCGCTGTCCACGCTGAGCTGTTTCGGTCGGCGCCAGGGGTTCTTCCGCGGCGAGCTGATGGCCACCCTGGCGCTGCTGCAGGCCGGCGACCTCAGCCCCGATGGCCTGACCGGTTCCTGGGCCGGTGCGTTCGGGCAGACCCAGTTCATGCCCAGCACCTACCGCCGCATCGCAGTGGACGGCGATGGCGATGGCCGCCGCGACCTGGTCCACAGCGTGCCCGATGCGTTGGCCTCCACCGCCAATTATCTGGTACGCGCCGGCTGGCAGCGCGGCCAGCCGTGGGGATACGAGATCAAGCTGCCGGCCGGTTTCGACGCGGCCCTGGCCGGACGCACGGCCAAACGGCCGCTGTGCCAGTGGCTGGCGCGCGGGATCACACGCGCAGATGGCAGCGCGATTGCAGCCAGCGAGGTGCCGGCCGCGGTGCTGCTGCCGGCCGGCGTGGCCGGGCCGGCGTTCCTGGTGTTCTCCAACTTCGATGCGATCTATCGCTACAACGCGGCCGAAAGCTACGCGCTGGCCATCGCGCTGCTGTCCGACCGGCTGCGCGGCGGCGGCCCGCTGCTGGCGCGCTGGCCAACCGACGATCCACCGCTGGACCGCGCCGGGCGCAAGCGGCTGCAGACCCTGCTGCTGGCCCGCGGCCACGCCATCGGCCCGGCCGATGGCCTGCTCGGCACCCGGACCCGGCGCGCCATCGTCCAGGAGCAGCAGCGCCTGGGCCTGGTGCCGGCCGATGGCCGCGCCGGGCAGAAGATCCTGCAGGCGCTGGCCGCGCCCTGAGGATTGGCAACACGGCGCTGCGACCTGTGCCAGCATCGGCGCATGCCGACCTTCTCCCTGCAACAGGTCACCCACCGCCACGGCCAAGCCATTGCCCTGGACCAGCTGGACCTGGACATCGCCCGCGGCCGCACCACCGCCTTGATCGGGCCCAGCGGCGCCGGCAAGTCCAGCGTGCTGCGCCTGCTGCTGGGGCTGGAGTGGCCCGAGCGCGGCCAGGTGCGGTTCGAAGGGGTGCCGCTGCAGCGGGCGACCCTGCTGCAACAGCGCCGCCGGATCGGCTACGTGATCCAGGAAGGCGGGCTGTTCCCGCACTTGAGCGCGGGCGAGAACGCCGCGCTGCTGGCGCGCTCGCTGGACTGGCCGCGCGCGCGCATCGGCGCACGCCTGGCCGAGCTGGCGCAGCTGTGCCAGCTGCCGATGGAGCTGCTGGCGCGCTTCCCGGCCGAACTCTCCGGCGGCCAGCGCCAGCGGGTCGGCCTGATCCGCGCGCTGATGCTCGACCCACCGGTGCTGCTGCTGGACGAACCGCTGGGCGCGCTGGACCCGGTCGTGCGTCACGACCTGCAGACCCAGATGCGCGAACTGTTCGGCCAGCTGCACAAGACCGTGGTGCTGGTCACCCACGATGTGGCCGAAGCGGCCTACCTGGCCGATACGCTGGTGCTGATGCGTGCCGGCCGCGTGCTGCAGCAGGGCAGCGCGCGCGAGCTGCTGGAGCATCCGGTCGATGACTTCGTGACCCGCTTCCTCACCGCCCAGCGCACCCTGGAAGAGGCGGCATGAGGCCGCCGGTCGGCTGGGTCTACATCCTGCTGTTCGGCCTGCTGTGCCTGCCATCGGCCGCCCGGGGCGCCGAGCAGGCGACGGTGGGCTCGAAGAACTTCACCGAAGCGGTGATCCTGGGCGAGCTGGCCGTGGGCGCAGGCCGCAGGGCCGGCGTGGAGGTGACCCACAAGCGCCAGCTCGGCGGCACCCGCATCCTGTGGCGGGCGCTGGAAGAAGGCGACATCGACGCCTACGCCGAATACACCGGCACCCTCAAGCAGGAGCTGCTGCAGCAGCCCGATGCCGATGCCGCGCAGGTCAGGGCGGCGCTGGCCCGGCGCGGCCTGGCCATGACCCAGTCGCTGGGCTTCGAGAACACCTACGCCCTGGGCATGCGCAGGCAGCGCGCCCGGCAGCTGGGCATCGCCGCGGTCAGCGACCTGGCCCGGCATCCGGCGCTGAAGATCGGCCTGAGCAACGAGTTCCTGCAGCGCGCCGATGGCTGGCCCGGGGTGCGCGCCGCCTACCACCTGCCCCAGCAACCCAATGGCCTGGACCACGACCTGGCCTATCGCGCCCTGCACAGCGGCGCGATCGATGTGACCGACCTATACAGCACCGATGCGGAGATCCCGGACTACGACCTGGTGGTGCTGGACGACGACCGCCATTACTTCCCCGATTATCAGGCGGTGTTTCTGTATCGGCAGGACCTGGCCCGGCGCGCGCCAGGATTCGTGCAGGCCTTGCAGTCGCTGCAGGGCCGGATCGATGCGGCGACCATGCAACGCCTCAACGCCCAGGTGAAGCTGCAGCAGCAGAGCGAAGCGCAGGTTGCTTCGGCCTGGCTGGGCGTGGAGGCCCCGCAAGGCGGCAGCCGTCACGCACGGATCGCGCAGCGCACGCTGGAGCACCTGGCGCTGGTCGGCATCTCGCTGGGCTGGGCGCTGGTCGTGGCCGTGCCGCTGGGCATCGTCGCCGCGCGCCGCCCGCGCCTGGGCCAGGGCGTGCTGTCGCTGACCGGCCTGCTGCAGACCCTGCCGTCGCTGGCGGTGTTCGTCTTCATGATCCCGCTGTTCGGCATTGGTGCCAGACCGGCGATCGCGGCGCTGTTTCTGTATTCGCTGCTGCCGATCGTGCGCAATACCCACGCCGGCCTGACCGGGATCCCGCGCGAGCTGCGCGAAACCGCCGCCGCCATCGGCCTGCCGCCGCGCACCCGGCTGTGGCGGGTGGAACTGCCGCTGGCCCTGCGCACGATCCTGGCCGGCGTCAAGACCGCGGCGGTGATCAACGTCGGCACCGCCACGCTGGGCGCGCTGATCGGTGCCGGCGGCTACGGCCAGCCGATCCTGACCGGCATTCGCCTGGACAACCTCGGCATGATCCTGGAAGGCGCGGTCCCGGCGGCCGTGCTGGCGCTGCTGGTCCAGGGCGCCTTCGAGCTGTTCGAACGGCTGATGACGCCCAGGGGACTGCGCCTAGCCGCCCGAGCATAGCCTTGCTGTTGCTGTTGCTGTTGCTGTTGCTGTTGCTGTTGTTGTTGTTGTTGTTGCTGTTGCCGTTGCCTTTGCCTTTGATCTTGATCTTGATCTTGATCTTGATCTTCAGCGCCTTCAAAGCGAGCCGAGCACCGCAGGCCGAGCGGGTCGAAGAGGCGCCCTGTCTGAGCGAAGCGAGTTTGGGCGCCGTGCCCGCTCGGGCGAGGAGCACAGGGAACCGGGCCGAAGGCCCGGCGAGTGTCAGGCGCCAGCGGTTTTGGCTACTTTTGCCAAGACAAAAGTAGCTCGCGCCGCGAAGCGGCGTGAAAGCTTCTGCTCCTGCCTGATTGCACCTTGTTGCTTTGCTTGATCGTCCTGAAATGCGTCAGCAGAGCAAGGCCACCCCGGAGCAGGTGTGGATAGGCTCGTTCGACGGGCGCATGCCGTTCGGCAAGGTGATTGTGGCCAACAAACATGCATGGCAGATCTGGGCGATGTTGGCGCACGACATCGACTACGACCCATGCGCCTGTCTCAATCATCCGATGCACCAGCAGACCCGCGCGGCCCACATGACTCACGCAGCCTGGAAAAAGATTCGATTCATCGTGGAGCGACACCGTAGGCAACAGGTCAGACCACCCCGGAGCGAACCTGACCAACCAGATGGACGTCCATACGGTGCTGCGGCTGATCCCCGCGCACCGGACAGTCCGATGAATGAACGAGGTCTTCGGGTGCGGCCTACACATAGGTCCGGGTCGGCAGCATCGGCCCAACAAGACCGTTCAAGGGAGGGAAAGCAGTCTGACAATCGTTGCAGCACGTGAAGCCCTGGCACGCGGCAAACAGGACAACACGATCACCAGCAGCGGCCCGAAAGCTCCGGCAAAAGCATCATGCACCAAGGGTTGACCGGAAGCCGCCCAAGGAATTGGTTAGGCACTGGCAGCTGTAAGCACAGTGCCTGCCACAAAGTTATTCGCATGTTCCTCCTTAAAGAAGAGTCCCACGGTCTCAGTGAAGTAGCCAATATCACGGCTTGAACCTAACGTCTCAATTCGCTCTACATTTGCAACATAGCTCACGCCGTTTATCTCAGTCTGCATTTTGTCTCCGATCCTTATCACGCCTCTACTAATTCGACCAAGAACGACAGCGTCATCTCCAACGCTAAATAAATCCTCAACTGTAATTGACGCTTTACTGCGCAAAATCTCAGCAATCTGTTTATGACCATATAACGGTGAGCCGTTTCTAAGATCATCAACCTCGATCTCCTCCGCTTCTCCTGTATCAGCCTCAACTACATCAAGCACGGCTGGCTGAAAGAAAGACTCACTGAAGTAAGTGTTAAATATTATCTCTGCTGCCTCACGAGCACTATTAGCTTCAGTGCCATCGAACTTCAGTAATACGTTGTAACTGGCCATTGTGCTTTCCTTGAATAGTTCATAGCGGTCGAGTACAGCGCCTAACACCTGAATTAAGCCGAACCGCGAAGCGGTTTCGGCTTGGATGAGTAAAAAGAGACTTCCTCCCCTTGCGGCCTCGAGGGCCATGATGGTGTTACGACACAACCGTCAGCAGAAGAGGAAGTCTCCATGAGCACTATAACCATCGGCGTGGATTTGGCGAAGCATGTGTTTTCGGTGTGCGGGATGGACGGCAGCGGCGGTGTGCTGCGCCGGCTGGATCTCAAACGGGATGCGTTTGCTGCTTGGCTGGCGCAGCTGCCGGCCGGGACGGTGGTGGCGATGGAGGCGTGCAGCGGCGCGCACCATTGGGCACGGTTGCAGCACGTGAAGCCCTGGCACGCGGCAAACAGGACAACACGATCACCAGCAGCGGCCCGAAAGCTCAGGGCAAAAGCATCATGCACCCGGGGCTGACCGCAAGTCTCCCAAGGCATTGTTAGGTGTCACTTCTGTGGAATCAGTTTGACTTGTAGATCGCAGCCAACCGCCCGCGCATATCTTTGGAGAGTAGCAATGGATGGCGCATTTTTTTTGCCAGCAGATTCAAGCCGCGAAATGGCGCTTTTTGTAGTGCCCATGCGCTCAGCGACGGCATCTTGGGTAAGACCCGCTCGCGAGCGGGCCTTGAGCATTTGGTTGGCAAGCTCATACTCCAACTCCAAAGCTTCATAAGCCTCAGCAAATCCCTTGCGCTTGGATGCGCGAGCCAGGAATTCCTGGTGGTCATGTACCACGGGCCTGTATTTGAGGTTAGCCATGCTGCAGCTCCTTGACCCGTTTACGGGCCAGCTTGAGTTCTTTGTCGGGTGTTTCTTGTGTTTTCTTGATGAAGGCGTGGACCATCACGATGCGCTTGCCAAGCAAGAAGCAGTAGAGGGCACGACCAATGCCGGAGCGCCCACGTGGCCTCAGCTCGAATAGCCCATCCCCGAGGGCCCTGGAGTGAGGCAGGCGAAGGCTGGGGCCATGCTCAGCCAGTAGCTCAGCCAAGCGGCATAGTCCGCAAGGACATCTACCGGCCATGACTCGATCTCCGCCAGAAGGCGCGGGTGGAAGTACTCGATCTGGAAGGCCATGCCGCATGTTAGCAAATGCGCTAACAGCGTGCAACGAGCTCGTTGTGACGCGTAACGCCTGAGTTAAGCCGCGCCGCGAAGCGGCGTCGGCTTGACTGATTTGTTAGGCCCTAACTTCGGGAAAGCACCCACCATGCTCCACTAGGTACACGAGCCGGTTGTGGAGACGAACTAGTTCATCAGAGATCGGTTGGATGAAGAACTCATCGCCGAGGATCTTGAATTTGCCGGAGTCGATGAAGTAGGCGCGGAAGTAGTGAGCTGGAACCTCACTTGCATAGGTCGGACCAAACCACTCGGGCATGATCAAACCAACAATGCCCGCCGATAAATATTTGTCCAGCCGCTCATCGAAGTGCTCCGCTGCATCCCTAAGGCTTCGATCGCGGAGTGGAGAATCGTCATTGATTTGTAGTACAGCTTGAAGATAGGCACCGCGAGGCAAGTGATTTTTCCTCACCGGCCAGAAGTAGCGTGAGATGGCTGCCGCACAAAGCACGACGCTTTGAACATGATCTAGGGCAATGGAGCAGTCGAACTCAGGAGTTCTACCCTCCCCTCGAAGCTTGTCGATCCTGCCGATCAAGTCAGAGATGTACTCCATTGATGCGCAAGCCTGCCTTGTGTGAAACAGCATGCTCTCGATGTAGAACACCTCATGCTGTGGCCAGATTGGCAAGGAGTTGTCCATCGGCGTCTAACGCCTGAATTAAGCCGACCCGCGAAGCCAGTTCGGCTTGAATGAGTAAAAAGAGGCTTCCTCCCCTTGCGGCCTCAAGGGCCGTGATGGTGTTACGACACAACCGTCAGCAGAAAAGGGAGTCTCCATGAGCACTATAACCATCGGCGCGGATTTGGCGAAGCATCTGTTTTGGGTTGCGGGACGGTGGTGGCGATGGAGGCGTGCAGCGGCGCGCATCATTGGGCACGGCGTTGCCAAGAACATGGCTTGCAGTCGCGCATCATCGCCGCGCAGTTCGTCAGACCCTTCCGCAAGAGCTCGCGCAGCAAGAACGATCGAAACGAGCTGGCGGACATGGATGCGCAGGCCGGGTTGCATTCAATGCGGTCGCTGATGTGGAGCTAAGCGCTGGCCGCGATCTCCACCACCCGCACCATCTGCTCGACCGACACCCTCAGGCACGGCGCCAAGCGCAATCCGCTGCCGCGCCGAATGCAGATGACCTGCTGCGCCGCGAACGCCGCGGCCACCGCGTCCAGGCGATCTGCCGGCACGCGCAAGCCGGTGATGTGCGGCGCATGCCCCGGCGTCTTCCATGCCGACAAACCGTGCGCGTCCAGCGCAGCATCCAGCGCCGAAGTGAGTTCGCCCAGCGCGCCGGCCACGCGCGACAGGCCCCAATGCCGCAGCTGGGCCAGGCCGCCGGCAGCCATCACCAGGCGCAGCGGATCGACGATGCCACCGGCATCGAAGCGGCGCGCACCGGGCATGAACGGCGGCAGCGCGTCACTGGTGAAGGTCCAGACCTGGGCGGGGTCGCGGGCGCCCCAGTGGTGTTCGATCGGGACGCCCTCGCGGCGCCAGCGCGGCGAGGCCCACAGCCAGGCCAGGCCCTTGGGCCCGAGCAGCCACTTGTAGCCCACGCTGATCACGAAGTCCGGCTGCCAGCGCGCCAGCGCCACCGGCAGCACGCCCAGGCTCTGGCTCAGGTCCAGCACCAGGGCTGCGCCTGCGGCATGGGCCGCCGGCGCGATGCGGTCCAGGTCCAGCAGGCGGCCGTCATGCCAGTGGCAGTGCGGCAGCGTCACCACCGCCAGGCGCGGGGTGTCCTGGATCCGCGCCAGCACCGCATCGGTCAACGACTGGCCTGAAGCGGGCCTGGCGGCGATCACCCGCGCGCCGACCTGTGCGCAGCGCTGCTGCCAGACCAGCAGGTTGGAGGGGAACTGATCGGCCAGTACCAGCACCGCCGCGCCGCGTTGCAGCGGCAGGTTGTGCGCGGCGGTGGCCAGTCCATAGGCCGCCGAAGGCACCATTGCCAGCCCATCCACGTCGCCGCCGAACAGCAGCCCGGCGGCCAACCTGCGGGTCTGCTCGACCCGCTCCAGCAGCGCGGCATGCGGCAATTGCCAGGGCGCCGCCTCGGCCTCGATGGCCGCGTGCGCGGCGGCCTGGACACCGCTCAGGCGCGGCCCATCCGAGGCGCCATCGAGGTAGCAGGTGCCCGGCGGCAGGGCGAATGCGGCCTGCCGCCGGGCCCAGTCCACCGGCGTGGGGATGAAGTCATCAGGGCGCATGCCGTGAGCTTAGCGCGACGTGAAACCGTGCTCTAACGGCAATTTCACCCGCGCTGGCCAAGCATGGGCCGATGCATGCCAAGACACCGGCGGCCGTTGCAGGCCACGACCTCACATCCCGGACCGAAGATCTGCGCGCGCGCTTTGCCGCGATGCGTGCGACCACGCGCGCGTTGGCCGCCCCGCTCAGTGCCGAAGACGCGATGGTCCAGAGCATGGACGATGCCAGCCCGGCCAAGTGGCACCTGGCCCATACCACCTGGTTCTTCGAGCGCTTCATCCTGGCTGGCGATGTGCAGTACCGCCCATTCGATCCGGCCTGGGACTACCTGTTCAACAGCTACTACAACAGCGTCGGGCCGATGCATGCGCGGCCCCGGCGCGGGCTGCTGTCGCGGCCATCGCTGGAGCAGGTGCGCGCCTATCGCCAGCACGTCGAAGCGCGCCTGCAGCAACGCCTGCATGCCCACGCGCTGGACCATGCCGCGCTGGACATCCTGGAGCTGGGGATCCAGCACGAACAGCAGCACCAGGAGCTGCTGCTGACCGACATCAGGCACGCACTGTGGAGCAATCCGCTGCAGCCGGCCTACCGGGAGGATCTGCCCGGCACCCGGGCCGGTGCCAGCCCGCTGCGCTGGATCGCGCGCGAAGAGCAGATCGTGGAGATCGGCGCAGCTTCGTGGCCGGCGGCGAAGGATTTTGCCTACGACAACGAATCGCCGCGCCATCGCGCGCTGGTGCCGGCACATGCGCTGGCCAGCCGGCCGGTGAGCAACGCCGAGTTCCAGGCCTTCATCGACGATGGCGGCTACCGCACGCCCGCGCCCTGGCTCAGCGATGGCTGGGCCACCGTGCAGGCGCGCGGCTGGCAGCGCCCGCTGTACTGGCACCAGGACGGGGCGCGCGAATTCACCCTGGGCGGCTGGCGCGAGCGCGACCCCGATGCGCCGGCCTGCGGGCTGAGCCTGTTCGAGGCCGACGCCTTCGCGCGCTGGGCCGGTGCACGCCTGCCGACCGAAGCCGAATGGGAGCAGGCCGCCACCGGCCTCGCCGTGGACGGCAACTTCATCGAAACCGATGCGCTGCATCCGCAGTCGGTGCCAGCGGCTGAAACCGGCTTTGCCCAGCTGTTCGGTGATGTCTGGGAATGGACCGGCAGCGCCTACCTGCCGTATCCGGGCTTTGCCCCGTGGCCGGGCGCCCTGGGCGAGTACAACGGCAAGTTCATGAACGCGCAGTGGGTCTTGCGCGGCGGCAGCTGCGCCACCGCGCGCAACCACATCCGCGCCAGCTATCGCAATTTCTTTCCCTCCGATGCACGCTGGCAGTTCGCCGGTGTCCGACTTGCCAAGGATCTGACGTGAACGTCGCCGCCCATGCCCTGCAGCGCGCCCGCGATGCGCTGACCGACCTGCGCCCGCAGCCCGATGACATCGCCGCCGATGTCATTGCCGGCCTGTCCAGGAGCCCCAGGACGCTGCCGTCCAAGTATTTCTATGACGCCCAGGGCTCGCATCTGTTCGAAGAGATTACCCAGCAGCCGGAGTACTACCTGACCGGCACCGAGCTGGCGCTGCTGGAAGCGCGGCTGCCCTCGATCGCCCAGGCCATCGGCCCCGGCGCGCACGTGGTCGAATACGGCAGCGGCAGCGGGCGCAAGACCGAGCTGCTGCTCGAACACCTGCGCGAACCGGTCGCCTACACCCCGGTGGAGATCTCGCGCACCGCGGTGCTGGAGGCCACCGCGCGGCTGTCCCAGCAGTTTCCACAGATCCAGATGCTGCCGGTCTGCGCCGACTTCACCAAGCCGCTGGAGCTGCCCACCAGTACCGTGCCGGCGCAGCGCACGGTGATGTTCTTCCCCGGCTCCACCCTGGGCAACTTCACCGACGAGGACGCCGTGCGCCTGCTGGACGCGATGCGCCAGACCATGGGCGCCCACGGCTGCGCCCTGATCGGCATCGACCTGGACAAGGATCCGGCGCTGATCGAGGCGGCCTACAACGATGCCGCCGGGGTCACCGCCGAGTTCACCCTGAACCTGCTGGCGCGGCTCAACCGCGAGATCGGCAGCGATTTCGACCTCGATGGCTTCCGTCATCGCGCGCTGTATGCCCGCCAGCGCGGCCGCATCGAGACCTTCCTGGTCAGCCAGCGCGCGCAGTCAGTGCATGTTGCCGGCAGGACCTTTGCGTTCGAGGCCGGCGAGTCGATCCAGGTCGAATACAGCTACAAGTACACCGATGCCGGCTTTGCCGCCCTGGTCGCACGCGCCGGGTTGAAGGTCACCCACGGCTGGAACGATGCGCGCGACTGGTTCGGCCTGCGTCTGTTGCAGCCGGCATGAAGCCCCGGATGCACCTGCCGCCCACGCTGCTGACCCAAGATCAGGCGCGGCAGCCCACAGGCGATGCCGCCTGATTGCGCAGGAACAGGCGGTAGACCGGGTTGTCGGTTTCTTCCACGTACGGATAGCCCAGCGTGTCCAGGAAGCGCTGGAATGTCGCGTCGTCCTTGCTCGGCACCTGCAGGCCGACCAGGGTGCGGCCATAGTCGGCGCCCTGGTTGCGGTAGTGGAACAGGCTGATGTTCCAGGTCGGCTTGAGCAGATTGAGGAACTTGAGCAGGGCGCCGGGCCGTTCCGGGAAGACGAAGCGCAGCAGGCGCTCGTCCTGGGCCAGCGGCGAATGCCCGCCGACCATGTGGCGCACGTGCTCCTTGGCCAGCTCGTCGTGGGTCAGGTCCAGGGTGGCAAAGCCGTGGCGCACGAAGTTGGCGGTGATCCGGGCCGACTCGCCCTTGCCCTGGGTGGTCAGGCCGACGAACACGTGCGCCTGCTGCGCATCGCTGATGCGGTAGTTGAACTCGGTGACGTTGCGCGGCCCGCCGGGCAGGTCTTCGACCAGCTCGCAGAAGCGGCGAAAGGAACCGCGCTCCTCGGGGATGGTCACCGCAAACAGCGCCTCGCGTTCCTCGCCCACCTCGGCGCGCTCGGCCACGAAGCGCAGGCGGTCGAAGTTCATGTTGGCCCCGCACAGGATCGCCGCGTAGGTCGCACCCTTGGTCTTGTGCGTGGCCACGTACTGCTTGATCGCGGCCACCGCCATCGCCCCGGACGGTTCGACGATGCTGCGCGTGTCGACGAACACATCCTTGATCGCCGCGCACACCGCGTCGGTATCGACGATCACGAATTCGTCCACCAGCCCACGCGCGATGCGGAAGGTTTCCTTGCCGACCCGCTTGACCGCGGTGCCGTCGGCGAACAGGCCGACATCGGGCAGGGCCACGCGCCTGCCTGCAGCGATCGAGCGGAACATGGCGTCCGAATCGGCCATCTGCACGCCGATGACCTTGATCTCCGGGCGCACGGCCTTGATGTAGTTGGCCACCCCCGAGATCAGCCCGCCGCCGCCGACCGCGACGAAGACCGCATCCAGCGGTCCCTGGTGCTGGCGCAGGATCTCCATCGCGATGGTGCCCTGGCCGGCGATGACGTCGGGATCGTCGAAGGGATGGACGAAGGTCAGGCCCTGCGCCTGCTGCAGGATCAGCGCGTGCTCGTGGGCGTCGGAATAGCTGTCGCCGTGCAGCACCACCTCACCGCCCAGCGCCTTGACCGCATCAATCTTCAGGCGCGGGGTGGTCACCGGCATCACCACCACCGCGCGGGTCCCCAGCTTGTGCGCGCCCAGCGCCACGCCCTGCGCATGGTTGCCGGCAGAGGCACAGATCACGCCGCGCTGCAGCTGTTCGGGCGTCAGGTGCGCCATCTTGTTGTAGGCGCCGCGCAGCTTGAAGCTGAAGACCGCCTGCTGGTCCTCGCGCTTGAGCAGGATCTTGTTGTGCAGGCGCTGGCTGAGCGTGCGCGCAGGTTCCAGCGGCGATTCCACTGCCACGTCGTAGACCCGGGCGGTGAGGATCTTCTGGAGGTAATCGGCGGGTTTGAGGAGCTTGGACATAGCCGCCCATGCTACCGCGCGACCGGCCTGTGCATGTGCCATGGTTGCCAATGAAAGTGGCGTGCGGTGCGGTGCGGTGCGGGTGCGGTCGGCACGTGCGCGGTGCGTCTGCCAGTGTTCCCGCGTGTGGTCGTTGTCTGGTGGGCCGCTGGGCGGCGTGTTGGCGGACGCGGCCAAGGTCGGTTCGGCGGTGCTGGTCATGGCCCGGCCAGGCTGAGGCGGCGTGGCCATTTGCCCGTGCCGCCGGGCACGCGGACAATGCCGCGACGCGGCGCAAGCGCGTCCTTATCTTCAGCGGGAACCTGCCGTGGCCTTTGATGCCTTCGCCCTGATCCTGGCCATGCTCGCGCTGGGGATGCTGTTTACCCGGTTGAAGGTGTTCCCGGAGGGCGCGCCCAACGTGCTCAACCTGGTGGTGACCTACGTGTGCCTGCCGGCGGCGGTGCTGACCTTCGTCCCGCGCCTGCACCTGGATCGGTCGCTGCTGGGCCTGGTCGCCACGCCGTGGCTGCTGATGGGGGCGGCCTTCGTGCTGGTCGGCCTGGTCACGCGGGCGCTGAAGCTCTCGCGCGGGGAACATGCCGGCCTGCTGCTGTGCGTGGGATTTTCCAACTCCGGCTTCGTCGGCTACCCGATGGTGCGCGCCCTGCTGGGTGAGCACGCACTGCCCCATGCCGTGGTCTATGACCAGTTCGGTACGTTCCTGATGATGTCCACGCTGGGCATCTACATCCTGGCGCGCTACTCGGGCCAAGCCACCCCGACCACGCGCCAGATCGTGCTGCGCATGGCCAGGTTCCCGCCGCTGTGGGCGCTGCTGTTTGCGCTGACGCTGATGCCCGAAACGCCGCCGCACTGGATCGGCAGTGGACTGCAGCGGCTGTCCGACACAATGCTGCCGCTGGTAATGCTCGCGGTGGGCATGTCGATCCGGCTCAGGCTGCCGCGTCGCGAGCTCAAGCCGCTGGCCCTGGGTGTGGTCCTGCGGCTGGTGGTGATGCCGCTGATCGCCCTGCCGATCAGCTATGCGTTCGGCCTGCGTGGCGAATTGTTCCAGGTCAACATGCTGCAGTCGGCCATGCCCACCATGATCACCGCCGCGGCGCTGGCGATCTCCCACAACCTGGCCCCGCGCCTGTGCGCCGCCCTCACCGGCTATTCGATCGTGCTGTCGATGCTGACCCTGCCGCTGTTGACGTGGCTGCTGCCGCATCTGGCGCGTTGAGCCGCCGCTGGCCGTGCGGCGCGCCGGGCATCGGCGCAGGGGCGACAGGCGTGGCTGCATGCTGGGGTGACCCCCCAGGCATCGCCCGCTACAGGATCGACCGGGTGGGCTTGCTCCCGATGCCCTGGTCAGCGCCACGGGTAGGCACGCGGACTCCATCCGGCTCCATCGCCAATGCCGTCGGCGCGCGGTCTTCCTGCAGGTCTGCTCGGTCTGCCTCCATCAGCGCGCGGATCTGGGTGGTCACCGCGTCGAACACCGTGGCTGGAATGGCCAGCATCACCAGTTCGGCGCCGAGCTGGTGATCGGCCCGTGCCGCTTCCGTCCGCGCGCTGGCGTGCCAGGCGCCCAGGTCGGACAGGGCGACCATGTTCAGGCGCTGCCCGGTGCCGGAAGGGTTGCCCAGTTCCGGCGCGGCCGCGGCACGGACCAGCCGCACGGCGCGATCGCGGAAGCCGGCGTCCCGGGCGAAGCAATGGGCGAAGCAGTGCAGGTTCACCACCTCGGCGAACCGGGCGATGGCCGCCTCGGTGGCCCGCTCGACGACGGTGAAGGCTTCCAGGCCGAGGCGATCGGCGGCGCGCTGGCGCACCCAGGCGTAGCGTGAACGGCCCAGCCGATAGCGCGACCAGCGCAGCGGCGCCAGCGCGTCCAGGGCGCGGAACACCCGGCTCTTGTGCGTCCAGGGCGCGCGCAGCGTCAGCCCGGCCGGCAGCGCATTGATGAGCCGGCACGCCGCGGGCGGCGGCAGCCGTGAAATCACCGCGTGCAGCAGCACCGGCGCCTGCACGTTGCAGGCCTGC
Source organism: Pseudoxanthomonas spadix BD-a59 (assembly GCF_000233915.3). NCBI lineage: Bacteria > Pseudomonadati > Pseudomonadota > Gammaproteobacteria > Lysobacterales > Lysobacteraceae > Pseudoxanthomonas > Pseudoxanthomonas spadix. The sequence goes on from NC_016147.2 coordinate 223,062, forward strand.
GCGGCCGCGCCCAGCTGGCGGGCCAGGCCGCGGGTGGCCACGCCGCCGTCCTCGCGCTGGTGGCTCAGGATCAACCGGGCGGCCACGCGCGCGAGCACCTCGCCAGCGTCATCGGGGCCAGCGGCGTCCAGGCTGCCGGGGTACTGCAACGGCCGTTCCATGTCCTCGTCCCAATCCTTCGGTCCGTGCGGGGACGCCGAGCGTACTGCAGCGCAGCGACACGTTGCAAGCGATAAGTCCATGAAAGTCCAGGGGTTTGGTGACGATCGGTAGCGGATTTGTCCGCGCTCACGGGTCCTGGCGTGGCGTGCCGCGACCAGCCAATGCATGGCCCGATGTGGGCATGGGATTCCCGCGCGCCGGGCCGCTGGCCGCGCGTACATCCGGGCCCGCTGGATCACGCTGTTGCCGGTGGGGGCTCGGCCATCACCGGCGATCGGCGCTGGCCCGGCCGCGGGCGTGAACCTCCGTGCCGGCATGGGCGAGTCGCCCCGTCGGCGCCGGATGCGCACCAGGCCCAGTCACCGCAGCCCTCCGCAGGTGCTGACCTGCGGGGCCGTCATGGTGTGCGGGCGGGGCCGGAAACGCAGCTGACCGAAGTCCGCATGGCCGGGCCGGCGGTGATCGCATTCACGTGCGCGCCCGGTGTACGCTCCGGCTTCCCGGACGATTGCAAGGCGCGCGCGCATGAAGACGATCCTGGTCGCCAGTTCCAAGGGCGGTGCGGGCAAGACCACGGTGGCCACCAACCTGGCGGCGTGTTTTGCCCTGCAGGGCCAGCACACGGTCCTGGTCGACGCTGACCCGCAGGGGTCTTCGGCCCGCTGGGCCGAGCGTCGGGCCGGGTTGGAAAGCGCGGTGTCGTCGGTCAGCGGGACCGGGCGCAAGTGGGCGTCCAGGCTGCCGCCGGGCACCGCCACGGTGATCGTCGACGGCCGCGCCGGGGCGATGGCTCAGGACCTGGAGTCGTTCCTGGAAGCGGCCGACGCGGTGGTCGTGCCGGTGCTGCCCTCGGGCCTGGACATCGAGGCCACGGTCGGCTTCCTCAACACCCTGGCCAAGGTGCCGCGCGTGCGCAAGCGCAAGTTGCCGGTGGGCCTGGTGCTCAATCGCGCCAAACCGTGGACCAACACCGCCCAGCAGGCGCTGGAAATGCTGGGCCAGTGGCCGTATCCGGTGGTGGCCACCCTGCGCGACACCCAGGGCTACGTGGTCATGGCTGGCTTGGGCCGCAGCCTGTTCGACTACCACTCGGCCCATGTGCGTGATCATCAGCAGGACTGGCAGCCACTGCTCAAGTGGCTCGCCCAGGCCTGAAGCCCGAGGCGGTCGTCCCCATGCGTGAACTGATCCTGCTGCGCCACGCCCATGCCGAACCGGCCCTGCCGGGGCAGTCGGACTTCGATCGCCCGCTGGCCCCGCACGGGGTGCTCGAGGCCGAAGCCGCCGGCCGTTGGCTGGTCCAACACCGGCTGGTACCCGACCGGGTGCTGTATTCGCCGGCCCGGCGCACCCGCGAGACTCTCGAAGCGGTCGTGGGCGTCACCGGCTACGTCGAGCAGTGCCTGGAGGAAAGCATTTACGAGGCCACCGCCGGCACCCTGATCGGGCTGGCCGATGCGCACCGCGATGTCGATCGCCTGCTGCTGCTGGGCCACAACCCGGGTCTGGAGCGGCTGGCCGCGCTGCTGCACAGCGGCAGCAGCAGTCAATACCGCGGCATGCCGCCCGGCTCCATCGCGGTGCTGGCCTTCGCCAGCGAAGGTCCGGTTGAACCCGGTGCAGCCACCCTGTCGGCGTTCTGGTGGCCCTGAAGCTTGACCGCGTGGCCCGTGTCTGCGCGTGGATCGGGCTGACACTGTGTGTGGCGGCCGCGGCGCAGTCGCCGGCCATGCCCCTGGACAAGCAGCACACCCGGCTGGGCTTCGCGCTGTCCACCCGCTGGGGCCAGACCCTGGAAGGCCGGTTCCCCCATTACCAAGGCGTGGTCACGGTGCTGCCCGACGGGCGCCACCAGGTGACGTTGCGGATGTATACGGCGGACGTGCAGATCAACGATCATGAGCGCTATGCGCGATGGGCGCGTGGCAGTGCGTTCTTTGACGCGGACAAGTGGCCTGAAGTGGTTTTCATCTCCGATCCCTACGACACCGCGGTCCTGCGCGACGGCGGCCAGATCACCGGTGACCTGGTGATCCGTGGCATCCGCCGCCCGGAAACGCTGACCGTGCAGCCGGCCGCCTGCAGCCGGCCGGCGCTGGATTGCGACGTGGTCCTGTCCGGCGCGGTGCGCCGCAGCGACTACGAGATGGACAGCCTGAAGCTGGCCATCAATGACCGGGTGGTGTTCCTTCTACACGCGCGGGTCGAGCCGCCGGAGAGCACGCCTTGAGGCAATCGTTGGGGGCCCTGGCCCTGCTGCTGTCCCTGCTGGGCAGTGGCTGCGCCAGCCTGTCCCAGGCCGAGCACGCGCGGTCCGTGGCCATCGCCCAGGCCGCGCGCTCACAGGTGGTGGCATGCGACCAGGCCAATGCCTGCGCCGAGGTCTCGCCGCTGCGCGCGCTGGCCGATACGGCCATGGCCCAGTCCACCCCGACCGCGCCGCACCACTATGCGCTGCTGTTGGACCGCGGCGAAGACGCGCTGCTGGCCCGGCTCAACCTGATCCGCGCCGCCCGCCGCACCGTCGACCTGCAGACCTACATCTTCGACACTGACGACAGCGCGCGCATGGTGCTCGATGCGCTGCTGGCCGCCGCCCGGCGCGGGGTGCGGGTGCGGCTGTTGATCGACCAGCTCTCGGCCATTTCCAACCTGGACATGCTGGCGGCGCTGTCCGGCGCCCATCGCAACTTCGCCCTGCGCATCTACAACCCCACCTTCAACCAGGCCGTGCCGGGCTATCTGGACTACGCGGCCAGCGTGCTGTGCTGCTTTCGCCGTTTCAACCAGCGCATGCACACCAAGCTGCTGCTGGTCGACGGCGTGGTCGGCATCGTCGGCGGGCGCAATTACCAGGACGACTATTACGACTGGGATGCCGAGTACAACTTCCGCGACCGCGATGTGCTGATCGCCGGCCCGGAGGGTGCGGACATGGCGCGCAGTTTCGCGCAGTTCTGGAACGCGCCGCGCAGCATCGTCGCCGAGCGCCTGGACGATGTCGGCAGGGTGCTGCTGGACAAGGGCGTGCCGACAATGCCGGCCGAACCCTTCAGGCGCCCGGACCGGGTCGAGGACATGGACGCCGACGCCAGTGATCCGGAGGTGATCGACGGGCGCCTGGTGGCCCATGCGTTGCCGGTGGGCAAGGTCAGCTACATCGCCGACACCCCGCGCAAGCACCGCGCCGACGATCCGGAAACGGCCGCGCCCTCCGACAGCGAGCTGGGGACGCTGCTGCGCAACGCGCAGGACCAGATCCTGATGCAGACCCCGTACCTGATCATGTCCGACCGCGCCCGGGCATTCTTCAAGGACCTGCGCAAGCGGCCTGATCCACCGCAGGTGGTGGTGTCCACCAACAGCCTGGCGGCCACCGACAACCCGATCGTGTATTCGGTCTCGGCCAAGTACAAGCGCCTGTACCTGCGCACGCTGGGCTTCCGCCTGTACGAATACAAGCCGTTCCCGCAGGATCCGCCGGTGAACTACGCGACCATGCTGCCGCCGGGGACCTTGCCTGATGGCAGCACACCCACCGCATCGCCGGCACAGGATGTCCGCGACACCCTCATCCGCACCTCGATGCCGGGCAGCCGGCCGTTCGGCATGGTCGATCGCGACGAACAGGCCGACCGCGCCAGCCGCCGCGCGCGTCAGAAGAACCGCGTGGACCGGCGCCTGCAGCGCACCGAGAACCGGCCCTCGTTCCTGAGCAAGGGACCGGCCAGCGACCCACTGCCGCTCAAGCGCGCCGGCGTGCGCATGGGTCTGCATGCCAAGTCGATTGTGATCGACGATGACATCGCGGTGATCGGCACCCACAACTTCGATCCGCGCTCGGTCGACTACAACACCGAGGCGGTGGTGGTCATCCCCGACCGCGCCTTCGCCCAGCAGCTGGAAGCCAGCATCCGGCGTGACATCGCGCCGGAGAATTCGTGGGTGATCGCCCCGCGCGAAAAGCCGCCGATCGTGTCCGGCCTCAACTACAGTCTGGACAAGATCTCGTCGGCGTTGCCGCTGTTCGACATCTGGCCCTGGCGTTACGCCACCAGCTACGAGTTCATGCCCAGCGAGCAGTGTCCGCAGCCGCTGCAGGTCAACGACCCGATGTTCAACACCTGCTACAGATCGGTGGGCGATTTCCCGGAAGTGAGCATCGGCCCCAAGCGGCTGTACGCGCGTATCCTGATTGCCTTCGGCGCCGGTCTGGCGCCCATCCTGTAACCGGCAAGGAAAGAAGGAAGGTCTCATGGTGTTCCGCGCCCCGATCGATCTTGACGCCATCAATGCAATGTCCGCCGGCAACCTGGTCGGGCACCTGGGCATCGTCATCACCGAGGCCGGCGAGGACTGGCTGCGCGGGACCATGCCGGTCGAGCCGCGCACCCACCAACCGTTCGGCCTGCTGCACGGCGGCGCCTCGGTGGTCCTGGCTGAAACCCTGGGCAGTCTGGCCGGCGGCCTGAGCGTGCCGGACCCCGAGCGCCAGGGCGTGGTCGGTCTGGAGATCAACGCCAACCACATCCGCAGCGAGAAGACCGGCCTGGTGACCGGCACCGCGCGCGCCGTGCACATCGGCCGCAGCACCCAGGTGTGGGACATCCGCATCGAGAACGCGCGCGGCAAGCTGGTGTGCGTTTCGCGCCTGACCCTGGCCGTGGTGACCAGGCCGGCCTGAGGCGGGCGCTGGGTGGCTTCGACACCGGCCAGGTGCAGATGAGGTCAAGCCTGCAGGCCGGACCGAACGCTGCCTTCGGTCGTTCCGGTAGCAGGACGCCGAGGCGTTCCGGTATCGTGCCCTCATGATTTCCACCCCCACCTCGGTGCCCGCGGCAGGCGGCGCCGGCCGCGCGTTCCGGTACCTGCTGCGCACGCCGCTGTTGCTGGTGCATGTGTTGGTCATGCTGCCGCTGCTGATGTTGATGATGGTGCCGCTGTGGGCGGACCTGCCGGTGGCCGGACGCACGCTCAAGCAGTTCTCGGTGGAACACTGGTCGGCGACGTTGCTGCGGATCTTCGGCTTTCGCCTGCGCCGCCGCGGCACGCCGCTCAAGGGCGCGGTGCTGTTGGTCTGCAACCACGTCAGCTGGGTGGACATCGAGATGGTGCACAGCCAGCGCATGGTCGGCTTCGTGGCCAAGCAGGAAATCCGCGGCTGGCCGTTGGTGGGCTGGCTGGCCGCGCGCGGTGAGACCATCTTCCACCAGCGCGGCAGTACCGAGTCGCTGGGCGGGGTGATGGAGGCCATGACCGAACGCCTGAAGGAAGGCCGCCCGGTGGCAGTGTTCCCCGAAGGTCGCACCCGCGATGGCCACGAAGTCGGGCCGTTCCATGCGCGCATCTTCCAGCCGGCGGTCGAGGCAGGGGTGCCGGTGCAGCCGGTGGCGCTGCGCTACGGCGCGCATGGCCAGGCGCAGACGGTGGTGGCCTTTGCTCCGGGCGAAAGCTTCTTCGGCAACTTCCTGCGGCTGTTGGGCGAGCCCTCGCGCCAAGCCGAAGTGTGCTTCCTGGAGCCGATCTACCCGGACCAGGTGCAGGGGCGTCGCCAGATCGCCGAAACCGCGCGCGCGCGCATCATCGCAGCGATGGGCGCCTGAGGTGTTCGGCTTGAGCGGCCGGCCCGAACTGTCCACGGCGCACCACGTGCCGCCGGCGCAGACCAGCACCAGCAGCCAGGGCCAGGAGCGCGACCCAGCCTCGCCCGATGACTACCTGCCACCGCGCTGGCTGCGCAACGCGCACCTGCAGTCGATCCTCAGTTCCAGTGACCTGCGCCGGCGACGCGGCCTGCGCCGGCTGCAGGCGCTGGGCGCGCAGAGCACCGAGCACATCTTCGATGGCGGCGCCGGGGTGCGCCTGCAGGGCTGGCACACGCTGATCCCGGGCATGGAAGTGCGCGGCCTGGCGCTGCTGCTGCATGGCTGGGAAGGCAGTGCCGAATCCAGCTACATGCGCATGACCGCCGCCAGCCTGCTGGAGGCGGGCTACGAAGTGGTGCGGCTGAACTTCCGCGACCACGGCGACACCCACCATCTCAACGAAGAGATCTTCCACTCCTGCCTGCTGCCCGAAGTGCTGCACGCGGCCTGCGACGTGGCCCAGCGCTTCCCGCAGCGGCCGATGGTGGCCGCCGGCTATTCGCTGGGCGGCAACTTCGTCCTGCGCCTGGCGCTGCGCGCGCCGCAGGCCGGCCTGCCGCTCAAGCACGTGGCCGCGGTGTGTCCGGTGCTGGACCCGCATTCGGCACTGCTCGGCATGGAACGTGGGCTGCCGCTGTACCACTGGTATTTCCAGCGCAGGTGGCGCCGTTCGCTGGAGCGCAAGCGCGCGCTGTTCCCCGAGCGCCATCTCTATGACGACCAGACCCTGTCGCTGAGCGTGCGCGAACTGACCCGCTGGATGGTCGAGCACGAAACCGACTTCGGCACCCTGGAAAACTATCTGGACGGGTATTCGGTGGCTGGCAACCGGCTCGCCACCCTGGCCGTGCCGGCCAACATCCTGATGGCCCAGGACGATCCGGTGATCCCCTTCGCCGACTTCGCCCGCTGGCAGCTGCCGCCGATCGCCAGGCTGGAAGTGGCGCGCTGGGGCGGGCACTGCGGCTTCATCGAGAACGCGCAGTGCGACGGCTTCGGCGAACGCTGGGTCACCGACCGGCTGACCAGCTGCTGACCGGCCATCCTCGGACCGCCGGGTGAAGGGGGCCCGTGTCGATTGCCGCACCTGCCCCAGGTGCTGGTGATCGGCCTGCATGATCCACGCGTGGTGCGGCTGGACGGCCGGCCCTGGAGTGCGGCCAGCACGTTCGCCCCGCCCTCACCGCAGGCCGCGGCACACTGGCGCGTGAGCCCATTCCCGACGGGAGCACAGGAGACCTGCATGCGCATTCACAGTGACAGCTTCGCCAATGGCGCCCTGATCCCGGCCGAATTCGCCGGCGGCCACGCCCACGGCTTCGCCCCCGACCGCAACCCACACCTGGCCTGGGACCAGGTGCCCGAGGGGACGCGCTCGTTCGCCCTGCTGTGCGTGGACCCGGATGTGCCGACCGTGCCGGACACCACCAACCGCGACGACATGGAGGTGCCGGTCGAGCAGCCGCGTGCGGACTTCTTCCACTGGGTGATGGTGGACATTCCGGCCGAGGTACGAGAAATCCCTGCGGGCAGCTGCAGCGATGGCTTCGTGGCCAAGGGCAAGCGCAATCCATCCGGCCCGGCCGGATCGCGCCAGGGCCTGAACGACTACACCGGCTACTTTGCGGGCAACGCCGATCTGGACGGCCAGTACTTTGGCTACGACGGCCCGTACCCGCCGTACAACGACTTGCGCCTGCACCACTACCATTTTCGCCTGTACGCGCTGGATGCGCAGACGCTGCCGCTCAAGCCCGGTTTCACCGGCAAGGACGTGCTGGCGGCGATCGAAGGCCACGTGCTGGCGCAGGCCGAGTGGGTCGGCACCTACACCCTCAACGGCAAGGTCCTGGCCGGCTGACGCATCATCTTGGTGCAAAGAGGGAGGCCCGCACCATGCGGGCCTTTTCGTCGCGCAGCCCGGTGGCTCAGGCGCCGCTGGGCAGGAACAGCAGCAAGGCCGCGCCCAGGAGCATGCGGTATACCGCGAACACGGTGAAGCGATGGCTCTGGATGTAGCCCAGCAGCCACTTGACCGCGATGAAGGCGGTCACCGCGCTGGCGATGAACGCCGCCGCGAACAGGCCCCAGTCCTCCTGCGCGGCCTGGCCCGAGCGCACCACTTCCATCAGCTGGTAGCCGCTGGCTGCGAACATCGTCGGGATGCCGATCAGGAAGGCGAACTCGGTCGCCGAGGCGCGCTTGGTGGTACCGGCCAGCAGCGCCATGAAGATCGTCGCCGCCGAGCGCGAGGTGCCCGGGAAAACCCCGGCCACGACCTGGGCGATGCCCACCAGGATCGCCACGGTCCAGGTGATGCGCGCCCGTTCACCCAGCGTCAGCGCGCGCCGCTCGGCGAAGTACTCGGCCGCGATCATCCACACCCCACCGATGATCAGCGCCCAGGCGATCGGCGTGACCGTCTCGGGCAGCGCGAACCCGAGCTTCTTGACCACCAGCCCCAGCACTGCGGTGACCAGGAAGGCCAGCGCCAGCTTCAGCGAATAGCCGCGCGGGCTATCGCCGTCGATGCTCGGCAGCGCGGCCTGGTCGGGCTTGAGGAAGCCTGCGAGCAGCTGCCACAGCCGCTGCCGGTAGATCAGTACCACGGCCAGGATCGCGCCGGCCTGGATGCCGATGTTGAACAGGTCGCTGCGGTGCCCCAGCCAACGCTCGGCGATCAGCAGGTGGCCGGTGCTGGAGATGGGCAGGAATTCGGTGAGGCCTTCAAGGATGCCAAGCAACAGCGCGGCGAACAGTTCGGACATGGGACCAGGCACGACAGGGGGGTACCAAGAATACGAGGATTTCTGGATGCACGCCCATGGTGCTAAAAAACACAATATGCACCAAAAAAGCGCAAATCCATGATGCGGCGTGTGAAGGGGTTGTATACAAAACAGTCACTTACGGACTCAAACGACTTGGCACGCGCCTTGCGATACACCCGTCACACAATTCCACCTCACCAAAAGATCCTCAGGAGCAAAGATGTCCCTCGACAAAGTCGAAAAGCTGATCAAGGAAACCAAGGCCGAGTTCGTCGACCTGCGCTTCGTTGACCTGCGTGGCGTGCAGCAGCACGTGACCTTCCCGATCAACATCGTCGAGCCGGGCCTGTTTGAAGAAGGCAAGATGTTCGACGGCAGCTCCATCAGCGGCTGGAAGGGCATCAACGAATCGGACATGGTCCTGATGCCCGACGCCGACACCGCCTACCTGGATCCGTTCTACGCCGATCCGACCATCAACCTCACCTGCGATGTGCTGGACCCGGCCACCATGACCGCCTACGCGCGCTGCCCGCGTGGGGTGGCCAAGCGCGCCGAGGCCTACCTGCAGTCCTCGGGCATCGCCGACCAGGCCTTCTTCGGCCCGGAGCCGGAGTTCTTCATCTTCGACTCGGTGCGCTTTGCCAACGACATGGGCAACACCTTCTTCAAGGTCGATTCGGAAGAGGCGGCCTGGAATTCCGGCGCCAAGTACGAAGGCGGCAACAGCGGCTACCGGCCGGGCGTCAAGGGCGGCTACTTCCCGGTCCCGCCGACCGACTCGCTGCACGACATCCGCGCCGAGATGGTCAAGACCCTGGAACTGGTCGGCATCTCCACCGAGGTCCACCACCACGAAGTGGCCACCGCCGGCCAGTGCGAGATCGGCACCCGCTTCAACTCACTGGTCAAGAAGGCCGACGAGCTGCTGGCGATGAAGTACATCGTCAAGAACGTGGCCTTCCGCAACGGCAAGACCGCCACCTTCATGCCCAAGCCGATCGTCGGCGACAACGGCAGTGGCATGCACGTGCACCAGTCGCTGGCCAAGGGTGGCACCAACCTGTTCACCGGCGACGGCTACGGCGGCCTGTCGCAGCTGGCGCTGTGGTACATCGGCGGCGTGTTCAAGCATGCCAAGGCGATCAACGCCTTCGCCAACTCCGGCACCAACAGCTACAAGCGCCTGGTCCCGGGCTTCGAAGCGCCGGTGATGCTGGCCTACTCGGCGCGCAACCGCTCGGCCTCGTGCCGCATTCCGTGGGTGGCCAATCCCAAGGCCCGGCGCATCGAAGTGCGCTTCCCCGATCCGCTGCAGTCCGGCTACCTGACCTTCACCGCGCTGATGATGGCCGGCCTGGACGGCATCAAGAACCAGATCGACCCGGGCGCGCCTTCGGACAAGGACCTGTACGACCTGCCGCCGGAAGAAGAAAAGCTGATCCCGCAGGTCTGCTCCTCGCTGGACCAGGCCCTGGCCGCGCTGGACGGCGACCGCGAGTTCCTCAAGGCCGGCGGCGTGTTCTCCGATGACCTGATCGATGGCTACATCGACCTGAAGATGCAGGAAGTCACCAAGTTCCGGGCAGCGACCCACCCGCTGGAGTACCAGCTGTACTACGCCAACTGAGCAAACGCGGCGCTGGCGGTGGACCTCCCCTCCCACCCACCGCCAGCGCTGCACCTTTTCTCCGCACCTGGCCTCGGCGATCGGCCAGGTGCAATGGACAGGGGTGATCGCGCACTGGAATTGCAGTACCGGGGAAAGGCAAACGTGGGCGCCCATGGGTCGCATCGTCCCTCCCTCCCACGCCGAACCCGACCGGTCCTTGTCCTGTCGGTCCGGCGCGGCCCATGGGTCGTTCCATCATCACCCGTCGGCGCGGGATGCGCCGGGGCTGAGCACGCAGTACACCAACGTCGGCCGGCTGCGCCGGTCGTTCCATCCACCATCGGGGAATGCGCATGAAACTGATCACCGCCATCATCCGCCCGTTCAAGCTGGACGAAGTCCGGGAGGCGCTGTCGCAGACAGGCGTCTCGGGCATCACCGTCACCGAAGTCAAGGGCTTCGGGCGCCAGAAGGGCCACACCGAGTTGTATCGCGGCGCCGAGTACGTCGTCGACTTCCTGCCCAAGATCAAGATCGAAACGGTCGTCACCGACGAGCGCCTGGAGGCGGTGATCGAAGCCATCCAGCAGGCCGCCGGCACCGGCAAGATCGGCGACGGCAAGATCTTCGTGACCTCGATCGACCAGGTCATCCGCATCCGCACCGGCGAAGTCGGCGCCGACGCGCTCTAGCCCCCACTCGGAGATCCCCACATGAAAATGCATTTGTTCTCCGGGTGGAAAACCCGCCTCCAGGTCCTGGCCCTCGCGGCGATGTGCAGCCTGACCTTCGCCACCGTCGCCTACGCCGCACAGGACCCGGCCGCGCCAGCGACCGAAGCGGCCACGACCGAGGCCGCGCCGGCCGCGGCAGCCGAGGCCGCCCCTGCAGAAGCGGCACCGGCCGAAGCCGCGCCGGCCCCTTCGGTCAGCAAGGCCGACAACGTCTGGGTGCTGGTCAGTGCGGCGCTGGTGATCTTCATGACCCTGCCCGGTCTGGCCCTGTTCTACGGCGGTCTGGTGCGCAGCAAGAACGTGCTGTCGATCCTGATCCAGAACCTGGTGGTGTTCTCGCTGGTGGCGGTGCTGTGGTCCTTGTATGGCTACAGCCTGGCCTTCACCGAAGGCAATTCGTTCATCGGCGGCTGGGACCGGTTGTGGGCCAGCGGCCTGACCTCCAGTGGCGTCGGGGCCACCTTCACCAAGGGCGTGTACATCTCTGAATTGACCTTCTTCGTGTTCCAGGGCGCGTTCGCCTGCATCACCTGCGCGCTGATCCTGGGCGCGTTCGCCGAGCGGGTGAAGTTTGCCGGCGTGCTGCTGTTCACCGTGCTGTGGTTCACCTTTGCCTATACCCCGATGGCGCACATGGTGTGGTTCTTCCCGGGTCCGGACGCCTTCACCGACGCCGATGCGGCCACCGCCGCGCTGGGCAAGTCCGGCAGGCTGTTCGCCCTGGGCGCGCTGGATTTCGCCGGCGGTACCGTGGTCCACATCAATGCCGCAGTCGCCGGCCTGGTCGGTGCCTTCGTCATCGGCAAGCGCACCGGCTACGGGCGCGATGCGATCAAGCCGCACAACCTGACCATGACCATGGTCGGCGCCTCCATCCTGTGGGTGGGCTGGTTCGGCTTCAATGCCGGCTCGGCGCTGGAAGGCAGCGGCACCGCCGCGATCGCCTTCGTCAACACCTTCCTGGCCACGGCCGCGGCGGTGCTGGCCTGGACCTTCGTGGAATGGATCACCAAGGGCAAGCCCTCGTTGCTGGGTGCAGCTTCGGGTGCGGTGGCCGGTCTGGTGGCGATCACCCCGGCGGCAGGCTTCGTCGGCCTCAATGGTGCGCTGGCCATCGGCGCCATTGCCGGGGTGCTGTGCCTGTGGGGCGTGACCGGGCTGAAGAAGCTGCTCGGCGCCGATGACAGCCTGGACGTGTTCGGCGTCCACGGTGTGGGCGGCATCACCGGGGCACTGCTGACCGGCGTGTTCGCGGCGCCCTCGCTGGGCGGGTCGGGCATCTGGGACTACGTCACCGAGACCGCGCTGCCGGAGTACTCGATCGGCAGCCAGGTCTGGATCCAGGCCCAGGGCGTGCTGACCACGGTGATCCTGTCCGGCGTGGTGTCGCTGGTGGCCTTCATGATCGTCAAGTTCACCGTCGGCCTGCGCGTGAGCGAGGAAGCCGAACGCGAGGGTCTGGACATCACCTCGCACGGTGAATCGGCCTACGAGGCCTGAGTCACCCCGGACGGCGGCATTGCACTAAGATGGTGCAATGCCGCTCCCGCACGCCGAACATCCCGAATCCGAAGATTCCGCAGCACCGATGACCGACGCACCCGCCCCGGATGCCCTGAGCACACCGGTGGCCTGGGCAGATGCACAAGGAAAGGTCCTTGGCGCCAATGCCGCATTCGCGCGCTGGCTGGGCATCAGCCCCCGGCGCCTGCTGGGGCGTCCCCTGGCCGCATTGGAAATGGATGGCGATGCCATGGCCCGATTCATGGACAACACCGACCGCGACCTGCTGCGCCTGCACCGGGTCGCCATCGGCTTTCCCGGCGAGACGCCACGCTTTGCCGAAGGCTGGCTGTCACGCACCGACACCGGCGGCTGGCTGCTGGAAGCCCATCCGCTCGACGATTTTCCCGCGCTGGACCCGGCCCAGGCGCTGCCCAGCGCGCTGGCGGCGGCCCTGCGTGGCCTGGCCCATGAACTGCGCAACCCGCTGGCCGGCCTGAAAGGCGCTGCCCAGCTGCTGTCGCGGCGCGCCCGGCAGCGCAACGACAACGACGACGAGCGCGAGCTGATCGGTCTGATCCAGGCCGAGGCCGAGCGCCTGAACAACCTGCTGGATCGGCTGCTGTCGCCGGCCTCGCAGCGTCCGCACGCGCCCTTGAACATCCATGCCGTGCTGGAACGGGTGCTGCGCCTGGCCGAGAACGAAAGCCACGGCCAGGTGCGCCTGCAGCGCGACTACGACCCCAGCCTGCCCGAGCTGCACGGCGATGCCGACCGCCTGACCCAGGCGGTGTGGAACCTGGTCGGCAACGCCATGCAGGCCGGCGCCAGCCTGATCACCCTGCGCACCCGGGTCGAGCACGGCCTGCGCATCCATGACCAGCTGCACGCGCGTGCGCTGCGCCTGGAGATCATCGACGACGGTCGCGGCGTGCCGGAGGAACTGGCCGAGCACCTGTTCCTGCCGCTGGTGTCCGGGCGCGCCGAAGGCAGCGGTCTGGGCCTGGCCCTGGCCCAGCAGGTCGCCCGCGAGCACCGCGGTTCGCTGGCCTTCCGTTCGCGCCCGGGTCACACCGTGTTCACCCTGCTGCTGCCGCAGTCGCGCGATGCCGGCCAGGAGCCACACCATGCCCACTGAAGACAACCAGCGCATCTGGGTGGTCGACGACGACCGCTCGGTGCGCTTTGTCCTGGCCACCGCGCTGCGCGATGCCGGCTACGACGTGGATGGCTTCGACAGTGCGGCCTCGGCGCTGCAGGCGCTGGGCACCCGCGGGGTGCCCGACCTGCTGTTCACCGACGTGCGCATGCCGGGCGAAGACGGGCTCAAGCTGCTCGACCGGCTCAAGCATGCCCATCCGCAGCTGCCGGTGATCGTCATGTCGGCCTATACCGACGTGGCCAGCACCGCCGGTGCATTCCGCGGCGGCGCCCAGGAATTCCTGTCCAAGCCGTTCAACCTGGACGATGCGGTCGCGCTGGCCGCACGCGCCCTGCCCAGCGTGGAAGCGCACGAGGCCGGGTTGCCCCAGGCAGTTTCCGCGGCCGGTGGCGGCACGTCCGAACTGATCGGTGATACGCCGGCCATGCGCGCGCTGTTCCGCGCAATCGGCCGGCTGGCACAGGCGCCGCTGTCGGTGCTGATCACCGGCGAGACCGGCACCGGCAAGGAGCTGGTGGCGCGTGCGCTGCACAACGAGTCGCCGCGCGCGCGCAAGCCGTTCGTGGCCCTCAACACCGCGGCCATCCCGGCCGAACTGCTGGAAAGCGAGCTGTTCGGCCACGAGGCGGGCGCCTTCACCGGAGCCCAGCGCCGGCACATCGGCCGCTTCGAGCAGGCCGACGGCGGTACCTTGTTTCTCGATGAAATCGGCGACATGCCGCTGCCGCTGCAGACCCGCCTGCTGCGCGTGCTGGCGGAGAACGAATTCTTCCGGGTCGGCGGGCGCGAGCTGATTCGGGTGGACGTGCGGGTGGTCGCCGCCACCCACCAGGACCTGGAGGGGCTGGTCCAGCAGGGCCGTTTTCGCGCCGATTTGCTGCATCGCCTGGATGTGGTCCGCCTGCAGCTGCCGCCGCTGCGCGAACGCCGCGGCGACGTGCCACGGCTGGCCGAGAATTTCCTGGCCCAGGCCTGCCTGAAGCTGGGCACCCCGGCCAAGCGCGTGGCGCCATCGGCGCGCGAGGCACTGCGCGCCCACCACTGGCCCGGCAACGTGCGCGAACTGGAAAACGTCTGCTGGCGCCTGGCCGCGCTGGCGCCATCGGACACCATCACCGTGGGTGATGTCGAGCAATCGCTCACCCACACCACCCAGCCGGACCTGCAGGGCGCTGGCGAGTGGGACGCGCTGCTGGGACAGTGGGCGCGTGCGCGTCTGGCCGAAGGCGCCGAAGGCCTGCATGCCGAAGCGCGCGCGCGGCTGGACCGGATCCTGCTGGAGGCGGCGCTGCAGTTCACCAACGGCCGCCGCGCCGATGCCGCCGCGCGCCTGGGCGTGAGCCGCAACACGGTCACCCGCAAGCTCGGCTCGGGACGCAGGCGCCGCTGATCGCAGCGCGTCCAAGCAGGCCGCGGCGTGCGGCCATTGGCCCCGGTGGTCACCACGGCACAGGTGTTTCATGACGCCTGAACGCCACCACCGCTAGCGTTGCCGGCCATGTCACCACCCTGTCCCCGCCGCCGCCTGCTGCGCGTGCCGACCCTGGCCGGCGCGCTGGCGCTGGCAGCCTGCAGCAGCGCGCCCAAACCGCTGCCGCCCGCGCCGCCACCGGCCACGGCCACGCCGATGGCGCAGGGAGCGCAGGCGATCATGCAATCGGCCTCGGCCAGCCTGGTCAGCGGCAAGCTTGAGCTGACCCCGGCGGCTGCTGGCGTGCGCATCGCCGGCACCATCGGCGGCTTGCCGGCGCTGGGGCGCTTTGGCTTCCACGTCCACGAGACCGGCGACTGCAGCGCGGTGGACGGGTCCAGCGCGGGCGGTCATTTCAATCCCACGCACCAGCCCCATGGCAATGCCAAGATCGGCGCCCACCACGCAGGCGACATGGACAACCTGGTGGCCGATGCCGAAGGCATCGCCCATGTCGACACCCAACTGGCCGGCGTGACCCTGGGCGGGGGCGCGATGGACATCCTCGGCCGCGCGCTGGTGGTGCACGCCGACCCTGACGACTATGCCACCCAGCCTGCCGGCAAGTCCGGTGCGCGGGTGGCCTGCGGCGTGATCAAGGCGATCCGCTGAACGCATGCATCCTGCATGCATCCGACCCACGCGACAAAGGAGAAACCATCCATGCGACTGACCTGTTCCCTGCTGTGTACCGCCACCCTGCTGGCGCTGACCGCCTGCAGCAAGCCCGAGTCCAACGAGGCGCCTGAAGCGGTCACCGAGCCGGTGGCCTCGACCCCGGCCTCCGCGCCGGCGACCAGCGCCCCAGCCAGCAGCGCTCCGGCCACCAGCGAGGCGGCGATGGCCATGGCCAAGGCCACCCTCAAGCCCACCGCGGGCAACACCGTCGCCGGCGAGCTGAGCTTCACCGCAGTCGATGGCGGCGTGCGCGTCACCGGCACCCTCAGTGGCCTGAGCCCGGGCGAGCACGGCTTCCACATCCACGAGAAGGGCGACTGCAGCGCGCCGGACGGCACCAGTGCCGGCGGCCACTTCAATCCCGACGGCGTGGACCACGGCCAGGTCACCGCCGACCCGCACCATGCCGGCGACAGCAACAACCTCACCGCCAGTGCCGACGGCAACGTCACCGTCGACCAGATGCTGTCGGCCAATGTGGACATCGGCAAGGGCGACAAGTACGACATCGTCGGCAAGGCGGTGATCGTCCACGAGAAGGCCGACGACTACAAAACCCAGCCCACCGGCGACGCCGGCGGCCGCCTGGCCTGTGGCGTGATCGAGGCCGCACCGGCGATGTAAGCTGGCCGCGCATGCCGCGGCTCGCATGGGCCACGTCAGGACATGCTGCAAACGCACAAGGCGCCTTCCGGCGCCTTGTGTCGTGTTCGGGGCGAAGCAACCTCGCTCAGCGCATCAGGTATTCAGATGCGCGCACAGGTCCTGGTCATCGGGGCAATGGGCATGGGTGACCGGAATGCCGTGTGCTTCCAGCACCGCAGCCAGTTGGCGCTGGCGCATCAGGTAATGCTCGTAGCCACGGGCCAGGCGCTGAGGATCGTCGGTCGCCGGGGCATTGCGCTTCCTCCAGGCGGCCGGATCCAGCAGCGCCATGCGCACCTCGCCGTCGGCATAGCGCAGCAGCGGCTCGGGCGGGGCGTCCAGCCACTGCGTGTCTTCCGGTGCCAGCAGCGCGGTCTCGATCAGCGGCCACAGGCCGCCCAGGTGCTGGTGCTGGTACTGCAGGGCCATCATCGCGGCCAGGTCGTGCAGGGTCATGAAGCGCACGTGCTCGACCCTCGCCCCCAGCCCGTCCTGCAGCTGCAGCGCGGTGTCGGCGCCGGCCATGCCGCGCTCGATCAGGACTGCTTCCAGCGCTTGGCCGACCGCATCGACGTCCCCGGGCGCGCCACTGAGCAGGAACGGCAGGACCCGCAGCGCGCCGCCGACCAGCTCCGGATCGGCCTGGAACGGCCGCGGCACCGCGCCATCGGCTGCGGCGCCAAAGGCGATCACTCGCGGTCCCTGGTCGCGTCCCGGCGCGCGCTGGCGCAGTTCGTCCAGGCGCCGATGCAGCGGCCAGCCCGGGCGCAGCGCCTCGGCCGGATCGAAGTGCGCGGCGGCCAGGGTGAGTTCCAGCGTGGTGATCTGCGGGACCAGGCCGACCAGGTCGCGGGCAATCCTCTCGGCCAGCGCGCCGGCCGCGTCCTGGTCCAGCGCGGCCCGGCGGGGCGGGGCGCCACCGGCCAGTTCCAGGGCCACCAGGCCCATGACCTGCGCGGTTTGGGGTGCGTGCGTCATGCGATCGATCATGTGGGGCAGCAGCGTGTGAACCCATTCTAGCCAGCCGCGCGGACATCACCGTGACCATCTCCGGCCACGGCGCATTCACATGCCAGCGCGGAAGGTCAACGTCCAGCGTGGCCGGCCCGCAAACGCGCCGCTACACTGCGCCATACGCCAGCGCATGCGCGCTGGCGCCTGTTCGAACACGGCCGCCCACCGAGGTTTCTCCATGCCAGCTGTCCGTCCCGTTGCCATTCTTGGCGGAGTCCGCATTCCGTTCTGCCGTCAGAACACCGCCTATGCGGATGTGGGCAACCTGGGCATGTCGGTGCGCACGCTGGGGGCGCTGGTTGAGCGCTACGGCCTGCACGGGCAGGTCCTGGGCGAGGTGGCGATGGGCGCGGTGATCAAGCACCCCAGCGACTGGAACCTGGGCCGCGAGGCGGCGCTGTCCTCGGGCCTGTCGCCGCTCACGCCCGGCATCACCCTGCAGCGCGCCTGCGGCACCAGCCTGGATACCATCGCCTACATCGGCAACCGGATCGCCCTGGGCCAGATCGAGTCGGGCATCGGCGGCGGCTCGGATTCCACCTCCGAGGTGCCGATCGTCTATGCCAAGAAGCTGCGCGCGCGGCTGTTGGCCGCCAACCGCGCCAGGACGCCCCGGGACAAGGCCCGCGCGCTGCGCCAGGGCTTCAGGGTCTCCGAGCTCAGGCCCGAGTTCCCCGGCGTGGGCGAACCGCGCACCGGCAAGTCGATGGGCGAGCACTGCGAGGACATGGCCAAGGAATGGAACATCTCGCGCGATTCGCAGGACGAGTGGGCGGTGTCCTCGCACCACAAGCTGGCCGCGGCCTATGAGCGCGGTTTCTTCGAGGACCTGATCGCACCGTTCCGCGGGGTCAGCCGCGACAACATCCTGCGCCCGGACACCTCGCTGGAAAAGCTGGCCACGCTCAAGCCCGCGTTCGACAAGGCGTCGGGCCGCGGCACCCTGACCGCGGCCAATTCCACGCCGCTGACCGATGGCGCCGCCGCGGTGCTGCTGGCCAGCGACGACTGGGCCGCCGCGCACGGCCACGTGCCGCTGGCCTACCTGCGCGATGTGCAGAGCGCGGCGGTGGATTTCGTCCACGGCGAGGGCCTGCTGATGGCGCCCACCATCGCCGTGCCGCAGATGCTGGCCCGGCATGGACTGGGCCTGCAGGACTTCGACATCTACGAGATCCACGAGGCGTTTGCCGCGCAAGTGCTGTGCACGCTGCGTGCGTGGGAGAGCGAGGACTACTGCACCCATCGGCTGGGGCTGCCCGGACCGATGGGGCGCATCGATCCGGCCAGGATCAACCCCAACGGGTCCTCGCTGGCCACCGGCCATCCCTTCGCCGCCACCGGCGCGCGGATCATCGCCACGGTGGCCAAGGAACTGGCCCAGCGCGGCGGTGGGCGCGCGCTGGTGTCGATCTGCACCGCCGGCGGCATGGGCGTGGTGGCCATCGTCGAACGCTGAGCCTGGATTACCCTTTCCAACCCCAGAGCCCTGGCCGAGGGCTGTCAGTCGCGCAGGCGCGGCAGGCCGTGGACGTCGCGTTCCTCGGGCACGGCGTGGTCGTGGATCTGCTGGCGCAGGTCGCGGTCGGGCAGCGCTGCGGCCGGCTCGCCGCGGCCGCTGGACAAGGCATTGGCGTAGCTGCGGCGGGCCAGCAGTTCCTCGCCAGCGGCGGCGTAGCCGTGGCCCAGTTCTTCCCATGCGTCGGCGCCGGCGCCCTGGGCCAGGGCCCGATGCAGGACCTCCTGCGCCTGTGACCACTGGCCCTGCTGGCGCATCAGCCGGGCCAGGGTGAGCAGCAGGCCCGGGCTGTCGGGGTGACTGTGCAGCCAGCGCTGGACACTGGCCCGGCGCGAATCCGGCTTGCCCACCGGCAGGCGCCCGTAGAGCACGATCAGCGATTCGTCCCAGCGGCTGTCCAGCGCCTGTTCCAGCGCATGGGTGGCCGCATCGTCCCAGCGCAGCGCGGCAGCACGCTGGGCGTAGGCGGCCACCACGTCCGCTTCGGTGCGCAGCGGCCTGGGCAGCGATTCCCAGCGTTCGGCCAGGGCGTTGGCATCGTCGGCCTGCAGCAGGGACTGGGTGCCCAGGCGGGTTTCCAGGTCGGCGTAGGCGTTGGCCGACAGCGCCTTGTGCTGGCGCAGCGGCCCGAGCAGGCCCCAGGCATCGCCGGCGCGGCCGACCTGGGCCAGGGCCTCGGCACGCAACGCCAGGCCGCGCGGCGGCAGCGGCTGGGCGTCGGCTGCATCCAATGCGACCAGCGCCTGGGCCGGCATGGCGCGCGCCAGGGCGTCTTCGGCCAGCAGCAGGGCATGGGCGGTGGCGCTGCATTCGGCCAGGGCCTGCAGGTGGCGTTGGATGGAAGGCGCATCGTCGCGCGCCTGCGCGGCGCGCACGGCGGCGGTGCGGGCGATGACCTCGACCTCGCTGTCCTGCGCGGCGCGATCGAGCAATTTCTCCGCGCGCTGGTAGTGGCCCTGCTGCAGGGCTTCCAGGCCGTCGATCAACCGGGCGCGGGCGCGCTTGCGGCGGTGCCGGCCCCAGGCGCGGAACGGCAGGACCAGCAGCGTCCACACGATCCACAGCACCAGCGCGGCGGCGATCAGGACCACGATCGCGCCGGGCACGGTGGCGGTGAGGTCATAGCCACCGACGCGCACGAACACCTGGCCCCAGTCGCGCAGGTCCTCGCGCGCGAGCCACTGCGCGCCAAGCACGCCCAGGGCGACCAGCACCAGCAAGACCAGGCAGA
Organism: Pseudoxanthomonas spadix BD-a59; assembly: GCF_000233915.3. Classification (NCBI taxonomy): domain Bacteria; kingdom Pseudomonadati; phylum Pseudomonadota; class Gammaproteobacteria; order Lysobacterales; family Lysobacteraceae; genus Pseudoxanthomonas; species Pseudoxanthomonas spadix. Next base: position 243,209 of record NC_016147.2, read on the forward strand.
TGCGCAGGGCCTTCATGGCGCGCCTTCATCGGACGGGGCGGCCGCCGGCTGCGGCGCCAGCGGCGGGGCCGGTGGTGGCGCGGGCATGCCACCCATGGCCTGCAGCTGGCGCAGGGTGCTGCCCAGTTCCGGCAGCGGCGCGGTCAGCGGCAGCGCGGCCAGCCGGGTCAGCCGGGCTTCCACGGCCCTGGCCTGCGGCGAGGCCGGCCACAGCCGCGGCAGCCAGGCCGCCGCGCGCAGCACCGCAGCCTGGAGGGCCGGCGCGTCGTTGCGTTCCAGCGCGGCGCGGGCCAGGGTCAGTTCCAGCTGCAGGGCGTTTTCGAAGGCCGCGCGCTGGGCCGGCGCGATGGCCACGCGTGCGCCGCTGGGACGCACGTCGATCAGCGGTGCAAGGATGCGCTGCCAACGCGGGCGTGCGGGGTCCTCGTCAGCCACCTTCTGCGGCAGCTGCGCCAGTGCGGCGCTGACCTGTTCCAGCTGCTGCACCGCCTGGGCGCGCGGGCCTTGGCCGAGGCGGCCGATCGCGCTGCGTTCCTGTTCCAGCGCCTGCCTGAGGTTGAGCAGGCGCGGATCGTCCAGCCCGGCCAGGGTGTCGGCGGCCAGCGCGTAGGCCTGCTGCGCGCCGGGCAGGTCGCCGGCGATGGTCAGGCGCTGGGCGGCCAGGTGCAGTTCCAGCTCGGCCTGATCCAGGCGCAGCGCGGCCGCGCCCTGGCGGGTGGAATCGGCCAGCTTGGCCACGCTGTCTTCCAGCAGGGCGCCGCGCTGGCTCAGGCCGAGGATTTCGTCGCGCAGCACCCGGTTGGTGGCGGCCAGGTCCCGGAGGCGCTCGTTCTGCGCGCGCAGGTCGCGGCGCAGGGTTTCGATGCGGGCCTCCAGTGCGTCGACCTGCTGCTCGGCCTGGTCCTGCTGGCCGGTGGTCCAGGCCTGCCACTGCTGCCAGCCGTACCAGGCGGCCGCGGCCAGGGCCACGAGCAGCAGCAGGACCACGATCGGCAGCCCCAGGCGACGGCGCGGACGTTCGATTGGCTCGTGCTCGGCGGCGAACTGGTTCAAGGGCAACTCCGAAGTGCGGGCCGGCGTGATGCCACGGCCGGCATGCTAACGGAACCCGGGTGAGAACAAGGCCTTGGCCGCGCTCAGCAACTGCGCCGGGCGCGGGCCCTGCGCCTGCACGACCCGGCCGAAGCCGGCATCGGTGGCCGCCTCCATCAGCCGCGCGCTGGCCGCGACGGCCGGATGAATGAGCAAGGTCCGCTGCGCATCGGCCGCAAGCTGCTGCAGCACCTGACGCAAGGCGCCGGCACTGGTCAGTGCCACCCACGCCGGTGCCTCCAGCTCCCGCAGCCGCTGCAGCCCGGTGGCGGACACCGGCAAGGGCTGGCGCAGGTAGATCTGGGCCAGGTGCAGCCGGGCGCCGCGCGCCTGCAGCGCCGGTGCCAGCAGGCCGCGGCCATCGGGCGCGGTCACCAGGCCGACACTGCGCCGGGCAAGATCGGACAGCGCGGGCAGGGCGAGCAGGCCTTCGCTGTCCATGCGCGTCGGCGCGATCGCCGCCTCGATGCCATGCCGACCCAGCGCCTGGCGCGTCCCGCTGCCGGTGGCGATCCACGCCTGGTGCGCGCGCATGGCCAGCGGCTGCATGGCTGCGGCAAAGCGCACCGCCGCCGGGCTGGTGAACAGCACCACGTCGGCCTGCAGGGCCTGGCGCAACTGGTCGCGCGCGTCAGCGTCGTCGCGCGCGACCAGCTTCCATGGCGAAAGTGCGATCAGGCCGGCGCCGCAGCGCGCCGCGGCCTGGCGCAGCGCCGCGTGCGTGCCCTGCGGCCGCAGCGAGATGACGTACCATGCGCGCGCTCGATCCGGACCCATGAATACAAGACTACGCGATGGATCTCGACGACCTGCTGGTGCCGCTGCGCGCGACCTGCGCCTCCATGCCGCCCCTGGTGGCCATGCAGCTGGAGCTGCGCCATTTCGACGGGCAGTGCCTGTACGTGTACGCGCCGCTGGCGGCCAACGTCAACGACAAGGGCAGCGCCTTCGGTGGCAGCCTGAGCGGACTGATGACCATCGCCGGCTGGGCCCTGGCCACGCTGAAGCTGCAGCAGGCGGGCCTGGAGGCCGACGTGTACGTGGCCACCAGCAGCGTGCGCTACCGCGCGCCGCTGCTGGACGACCTGCATGCGCAGGCCTGGCTGGAACCGGACGCGGACTGGGCCGATTTCATCGATACCTTCGGTCGCCTCGGCAAGGCGCGCGTGCCGCTGCTGGCGCAGGTGCTGCTGCCTGAAGGCGGGGTGGCCGCCGAGCTGTCCGGGCGCTATGTGGCGCTGGCCAAGGGTTAGCATGCCCGGCACAGGCAAGGGGACGATCACCGTGGCACGACTTTTCTGGATGACCCTGGCGGTGCTGCTGCTGGCCAGCAGCGCGCTGCCTGCGCAGGCAGCCACCAGCCGGGCCAAGCAGCGCAAGCTGGCCGACACCCAGATGCTGTTCTCCAAGGCCATGCGCTGGGGCGATTTCGAACAGGCCTGGGGCGTGGTCGATCCGAAAGTGCGCGAGCAACGCCCGCTGAGCGCGCTGGAACTGTCGCGCTACCAGCAGGTGCAGGTCAGCGGCTACAGCGAGATCGGCAGCCTGGGCGGAGCCGATGGCGTGGTGGTGCGGCTGATGGAGATGCGCGTGGTCAACCGCAACACCATGGCCGAACGCACCCTGCGCGTCCGCGAGCGCTGGCGCTGGGATGACGCGGCCGGCCAATGGTGGCTGCTGGACGGCCTGCCCGACCCCTGGCAGGGCCAGTAAGCCCGTCCTGGCCGCGCTGTGCGACAATCGCCGGCCTTTTCACGCCCACCGATGCCTCTTCTGCCGTGAACTTCGAACAACTCAAGGCGTTCGCCGCCGACAACGCCATGCTGTCGCTGGCCCTGGTGGGCCTGACCATCGCGCTCATCGTGACCGAGGTGATGCGCCTGTTCCGCGGCTACACCGGCCTGCGCCCGGCCCAGCTGACCGCGCTGGTCAACACCGAGAACGCCCTGGTGCTGGATCTTTCGGCCACCGGCGAGTTCGAAAAGGGCCATATCCCCGGCAGCAAGAACCTGCCCGGCAAGTTCGATCCCAGGCACAAGCTGCTGGCCGGTGCGACCGAGCGCCCGGTGGTGCTGGTGTGCCGCAGCGGCCAGACTGCGCCGGCTGCCGCGGCGCAGCTGAAGAAGGCCGGCTTCACCAGGGTCCACGTGCTCGAAGGCGGGGTGGCCGCCTGGCAGGCGGCCGACCTGCCGCTGGCCAAGGGCCGCGCCTGAGCGCTGAACAGGGGCGCCGCCCGCGCCGCCCCTGAACCGGGCCGGACGCGTCGCCACCCCATGCGATAATCCCGGGTTTTCCACCCATCACTGCACGATTTTGCGGAGTACATGATGTCCGACCAGACCACCAATGGCGCCACCCAGGCCGCCGACCAGGCCACCGGCCCGAACTTCACCGTCGAGAAGATCTACGTCAAGGACGTGTCCTTCGAGGTGCCCGGCGCCCCGGCGATCTACTCGGAGAACATCGCGCCCGAGCTCAACCTCAACCTCAACCAGCGCGTCCAGCGCCTGGCCGAGAATGCCTTCGAGGTGGTGCTGGGGGTGACCCTGACCTGCAAGGCCGGCGACAAGACCGCCTACGTGGCCGAAGTGCAGCAGGCCGGGGTGTTCGGCCTGGCCGGTTTCGATGCGCAGACCATCGACGCGCTGCTGGGCACCCAGTGCCCGAGCATCCTGTTCCCGTACGTGCGCCAGCTGCTGAGCGAGCTGATCCAGGCCGGCGGCTTCCCGCCGTTCTTCCTGCAGCCGATCAACTTCGACGGCCTGTACGCCGAGACCCTGCGCCAGCGTTCGCAGCAGGGCCAGGTGGGCACTATCGAGAACGATCCGCCGGTCGGCAACGTCTGATCTTGCCGCGGTCTGTGCTTAAGCTTGGCCCCCTGCGCCATGCCAGGGGGATGCAATGAAACCTTTGAAAGTCGCGGTGCTCGGTGCCGGTTCCTGGGGAACCGCGCTGGCCGCCCTGATCGCCCGCCACGGCCACCAGGCCGTGCTGTGGGGACGCGATCCAGCGGTGGCCCGGGCCATCGATGCCGGCCACGAGAATCCGCGCTACCTGCCCGGGATCGCGCTCCCGGTGAACCTGCACGCCACCACCGACCTGGCCGCGGCCATGGCCGATGCCGACCAGGTGCTGGTGGTGGTGCCCTCGCACGCCTTCACCGAAACCCTGCACCTGCTGGCCCCGCTGCTGCCGGCCGGCGTGGGCGTGAGCTGGGCGACCAAGGGCTTCGAGCCGGGCACGGGCCGATTCCTGCATGAAGTGGCCGAGGACGTGCTGGGCAGCGGCGTGTCGCTGGCCGTGGTCACCGGCCCATCCTTCGCCAGGGAGGTTGCCCAGGGCCTGCCGACCGCGGTGACCATCCATGGTGCAGACGAGGCTTTCTGCCAGCAGGTGGCCGACGTCCTGCACGGCCCCACCTTCCGCGCCTACACCGGCAACGACATGGTCGGCGCCGAGCTGGGCGGGGCGATGAAGAACGTGCTGGCCGTGGCCACCGGCGTGTCCGACGGCATGGGCCTGGGCCTCAATGCCCGCGCCGGCCTGATCACCCGCGGCCTCAACGAGATGCTGCGCCTGGCCGCGGCGATCGGCGCGCGCCCGGAAACACTGATGGGCCTGGCCGGCCTGGGCGACCTGGTCCTGACCTGCACCGGTGACCTCTCGCGCAACCGCCGCCTGGGCCTGGCCCTGGGCCGCGGCCAGGCCATCGCCGAGGCGGTCAGGGAAATCGGCCAGGTGGTCGAGTCGGTGCAGACCGCCGACGAGGTCATGCGCCAGGCGCGCAGGCACCGGATCGACCTGTCGATCACCGAGGCGGTGGGCGATGTCCTGCACGGCGACATCACCCCGCGCGAGGCCCTGGAGCGACTGCTGGCCCGCGAGCAGAAGCCGGAATATCCGCAAACCCTGTTCAAGGATGCAGCTGGCTGAGCGCCACTGCCGCCCGGGAGGCCTTGCGCAAGACCTGCGCGCGGCCCCTGGCAAGGCAAGCCTCCCTGCTGGTTGGCACCAAGCTGCAGCTTCCCTTCTCCCCCGGGGGACGGCGCCCCGAAGGGGCGGATATCGAAGCCGCATCCCTGCGGCTGAGGCCCGGCCGAAGCCTCGCGCCGCCCAGGATTCAGGTGGGCTGCGCCCGGACCGCCCCTAGGAGTCTGTCGGGCTTTGGCGGTCGAGGCGAAAATTCGTCTGCGCGAGGACAGATTTTCGCCGATTCGCCGCCCCATAGTGGTTCTATGGGGCAAGAAGCGACGGAAATATGGACCGCACAGCCGGATTTGCAGCCCGGCCGGCCAAAGTCCGACAGGCTCCTAGGTCGAGAGCCGCGACTTCGAGCGCTCCCGGAGGCAGGGGGATGCCAGCGGCTGCAAGTTCGTACGGATCAGGAACCGCCTTGCCCGTACGCAGCGGTGCCCGATTTCAGTGGCCGCGGGTACACAATGGCAGGTCACACGCCACGGTCGAGCACGCACGCTCCATGAACCTCGTAAAGTCCAAGCAGCGCGTCGCCGATCATGGCGAAGTCTTTACGCCACCATGGATGGTTGAGGCCATGCTCGATCTGGTGAAGGGCGAAACCGAGCGGATCGACTCCCGCTTTCTGGAGCCGGCGTGCGGGAGCGGCAATTTTCTCGTGCGCATCCTCCAACGCAAGCTGGCCGCCGTGGAACTCAAGTACGGCAAGTCCGACTTCGAGCGACGGCACTACGCGTTGCTTGCGCTGATGTGCATCTACGGCATCGAGCTGCTGGCGGACAACATCGCCGAGTGCCGGGCGAACATGCTGGAAATCCTTACCGTCTACCTGAACGGCGATGCGTCGGACGATCTCCATCGCGCCGCGAGCCATGTGCTGTCGCAAAATCTCGTGCACGGCGATGCGCTGACGATGCGCACCCATGACGGCCAGCCGATCACCTTTGCCGAGTGGGGTTACCTGGGCAAAGGCAGGTTCCAGCGCCGCGACTTTCGTTTGGACGTGCTCACCGGTTCCTCGGCTTTCAGCGCGGAGGATTCGCTCTTTGCCCACATGGGCAAGCACGAGATCTTCACCCCGGTTAAGACCTGGCCGCCGATGACCGTGGGCGATCTGGCTGCCGGATTTGTGCCAGAGGCACCAGCACAATCGCCCAAGGAGCAGGCATGACGACCGTGGCGGCTTCCGTGCCCGTGCTGCGCTGGGCGGCGCAACGCGCGCGCCTGCACGGCTTGTCGACCTTGCCATCCGTCGGCAGTGCCAGCTTGCAGGAAGCGCCCGAGGTGGTGGCGCAATGCCTGCGCAAGCCCGCCACGTTCTTTGAGGCGGCGCGTGAACTGGAGACACACGCGTGAGTGCGCTGACTGATTTCGAGGGAGATTGAGCATGGCCAGGATCGACGTAAAAGGCACCTCCATCACGGTCTATTCCGAGGGCGATAAGGATTTCATTTCCCTCACGGATATGCTCAAGGCCAAGGACGGGGACTTCTTCATTTCCGACTGGCTGCGCAACCGTAATACCGTGGAATTCATAGGCATCTGGGAGCAAGTTCATAACCCGGATTTTAATTATGGCGGATTCGCCGCAATTAAAACGCAGGCGGGGCTCAACAACTACAAGCTCAGCGTCAAGGAATGGGTGGCCCAGACCAATGCCATCGGCCTGGTGGCCAAGGCCGGTCGCTACGGCGGCACCTATGCCCACAAAGACATCGCCTTCGAGTTCGGCATGTGGATCAGCGCCGAATTCAAGATTTACCTCATCAAGGAATTCCAGCGCCTGAAGGAGACGGAATACCAGCAACTGGGCTGGGACATCCGCCGCAACCTGACCAAAATCAATTACCGCATCCACACCGACGCCATCAAGGCCAACCTGATTCCACCGCAACTGACGCCGCAGCAAATCAACCTCATCTACGCCAGCGAGGCAGACCTGCTGAACATGGCGCTGTTCGGCAAAACGGCGAAACAGTGGCGCGATGAAAGCCCCGGCAACAAGGGCAACATCCGCGACGAGGCCAATGCCGCGCAACTGGTGTGTCTCGCCAATCTGGAAACGCTGAACGCCCATTTCATCCACCGGGGGCTGGCGCAGGCCGAACGGCTGAAACTGCTGAACCAGACCGCCATCCAGCAAATGAAACTCCTGCTGGCGGATGCGGGCGCGCGGCGACTGGAAGGGAAGCGGCCATGAGCGGGATGGCGGAAGCCTTGACCCAGCAGGTCGGTTTCACCCTGCGCGGGCGCAACCCGGACGTGCTGACGTGCATCGCCAACCTCTCCAACGACGAGGTGTTCACGCCCCCCGAGTTCGCCAACCGGATGCTGGACACGCTGGCCGAGGCGTGGGCAGCCAGCCACGACGGGGCGAATCTGTGGGCCGACAAGACGGTGAAGTTCCTGGACCCGTGCACCAAGTCGGGCGTGTTCCTGCGCGAGATCACCCGCCGCCTCACCCAGGGGCTGGCGGACGAAATGCCGGACCTCCAGGCGCGCGTCGATCACATTCTGACCCGGCAGGTGTTCGGCATCGGCATCACCAGGCTCACCAGCCTGCTCGCGCGGCGCAGCCTGTATTGCTCGAAGCACGCTAACGGCGAGCATTCCATTGCGAGGGGTTTTGCCAGCGACGATGGCAATATCTGGTTCGAGCGCATCGAGCACACGTGGGCGAACGGCAAGTGCACCTACTGCGGCGCGAGTCAGCAGACCATGGACCGTGGCGAAGGGCTCGAAACCCACGCCTATGCGTTCATCCACACCGATGACATCAAGACTCGGGTCGCCGAGTTGTTTGGAGGCGATATGCAGTTCGACGTAATCATTGGCAACCCGCCGTACCAGTTGGACGATGGTGGCTATGGCACGAGCGCGGCGCCGATCTACCAGTTGTTCGTGGAGAAGGCGCTCGACCTCGATCCGCGCTACGCGGTCTTCGTGACGCCGTCGCGCTGGATGGCCGGTGGCAAGGGACTCGACAAGTATCGGGAGCGGATGCTCTCCGACAAGCGCCTGCGCCGCATCGTGGATTACCCGAAGCTCTACGAGGGCTTTCCGGGCGTCAAGATTCGTGGCGGCATCTCCTACTTTTTGTGGGATCGTGACCACAACGGGCCGTGCGCGGTGCAGACGATCTGGGATGGTCAGCCGACGGGGCCAGCGGTGGCGCGCCACCTTGATGCCTACGACATCCTCGTGCGACGCAATGAGGCGGTGCCGATTCTGGAGAAGGTCAGGGCCAAAGGTGAGCCCACGCTTGATGCTCGCGTGTCCAGCCAGAAGCCGTTTGGCCTCCGCACGTTCTTCCATGGCAAGCCAGACTCCAAGCGTCTCAAGAACCCCGTGAAGCTCTTTGGATCCCAGAAGATCAGCTGGGTCGAGCGTTCTGAAATTCCGTCAAATGCCCCATGGATCGACATGTGGAAAGTTCTGATGACTCGCGTCCAGGGCACCAGCGCCGCAATCGAAACTAAGTTCCTCAGCAAGCCGATCATCGCTGAACCCGGCACAGCTTGTACCGAAAGCTATGTCGTCGCGGGCGTCTTCGACACTGAAATCGAGGCGATGAACTACGCGATCTACCTGCGTACTCGATTCGCCCGCTTCCTAGTTTCGCTTCGCAAGTCCACCCAAGACGCGCCGAAAACTGTTTATGCCTTCATTCCCGATCTACCGCTAGATCAAGAGTGGACCGACGCCAAGCTCTACAAGCGGTACGGTTTGACCGGGGAGGAGATCGCTTTCATCGAGGCGCAGGTCGCAGAGCACGACAGCGAACTGTTCGATGTGGCCGTTGCAGACGATGGTGACGATGAATAAGCCCACCATCGAGGAAATCCTCGCGCCCAAACCGGAATTCCGGCCCCGCCTTTACGCTTACTCGATTGCCGACGCGACGCACGCGGGTCTGGTCAAGGTGGGCCAGACCACGCGCGAGGTAAAGCAGCGCCTGGCCGAGCAGCTCAGGACCGCCGCGATCAAGAATTATCGAATCGAACTCGACGAGTCGGCCGAGCGCGACGATGGCAGCATTTTCAGCGACTTTGAGGTGCGCGCGGCGCTGGTCCGGAAGGGCTTCGAGAAGGTGGAGCTGGAATGGATGCGTTGCGCGGTCGCGGACGTGCGCACCGTACTCGCCGAACTGCGCACCGGCCAACGGTTCAGTGGCACGCACCACGAGACCTTCGGCATGCGCCGCGAGCAGGCCGATGCCGTGGACAAGACCTTCGACTATTACCGCTCGATCCGGGCGGAGAACCCGGACACCGTGCCGCGCTTCCTGTGGAACGCGAAGATGCGTTTCGGCAAGACCTTCACCGCGTACCAGTTGGCGAAGAAGCTCGGCGCCCGGCGCGTGCTGGTGCTGACCTTCAAGCCCGCGGTCGAGGATGCGTGGCAGACCGACCTTGAAAACCACGTGGACTTCGACGGCTGGCAGTACCTCTCGCGCGCATCCGGCAGCGACCCGACGCAGATCGACCGCATGCAGCCGGTCGTCTATTTCGGCTCGTTTCAGGACCTGCTCGGCCGCGACGCGGCGGGGAATATCAAGGCGAAGAACGAGTGGCTGCACACGGTCAATTGGGACCTTGTGGTCTTCGATGAGTATCACTTCGGCGCCTGGCGCGACACCGCCAAGGAGCTGTTCGAGGGCGAGGACGAAGCGGTCGCCAAGAAGGAGGCCGGAATCGAATACGGCGAGGGGCTGGAAGACATGAACGAAGACCTCACGGTGCTCTCGGAGAAGGAAACCGAATTCCTGCCCATCACCACGCGGGCGTATCTGTATCTCTCGGGCACGCCGTTCAAGGCGCTGGCCACGGGCGAGTTCATCGAGGAGCAGATTTTCAACTGGACCTATACCGATGAGCAGCGGGCCAAGGAAGCCTTCGCCGCGGCGCATCCGGGTGAGCGCAACCCCTACGGCGCGCTGCCGCAGATGCGGCTGCTGACCTACCAGATGCCGGACGAGCTGGTCGCGGTGGCGAGCGCGGGCGAGTTCGACGAGTTCGATCTGAACGAATTCTTCGCCGCCACCGGCACCGGCGCGGGCGCTCGGTTCATGCACAAGAGCGACGTGCAGAAGTGGCTGGACATCATTCGCGGCGGCCATGCGCCCAGGGCGGTAGAACATCTGAAAACCGGCACGCGGCCGCCGTTCCCGTACTCGGACGTGCGCCTGCTGCCGTATCTCCAGCACGCATTCTGGTTTCTGCCCAATGTGGCGGCCTGCCATGCGATGGCGAATTTGCTGGCGGAAAGGCACAACACGTTCTGGCACGACTACACGGTGATCGCCGCCGCAGGCGCCGCGGCGGGTATCGGGCTCGCCGCCTTGTCGCCGGTGCGCCGCGCAATCGGCAGCGGCTTCGAAACCAAGACCATCACACTGTCGTGCGGCAAGCTCACCACCGGCGTCACCGTGCCGCAGTGGTCGTCCATTCTGATGTTGCGCAATCTCAAGTCGCCGGAAACCTACTTTCAGGCGGCGTTCCGCGTGCAGTCGCCGTGGTCGATCAGGAATCCGAACGGCGACGATCCGAACGAGGAGGAAGTCCTCAAGCCCATCTGTTTCGTGTTCGACTTCGCGCCGACGCGCGCCCTGCGGCAACTCTCGGAATACGGCATCGGCCTCTCACCCGGCGAGCCGAACCCGGAGCACGCGGTCAGGGACCTGGTGTCGTTCCTGCCGGTGCTGGCCTACGACGGCGCCAACATGACGCAGATCGACGCCGGCGGCATTCTCGACATTGCGATGGCGGGCACGTCGGCCACGCTGCTGGCGCGCAAGTGGGAAAGCGCGCTGCTGGTGAACGTGGACAACGACACGCTGCGCCGCATCATGGACAACCCCGATGCCATGGCCGCGGTGGAGCGTATCGAAGGCTGGCGGGCGCTGGGCGACAACATCATCGAGACCATCATCAACAAGAGCGAGAAGGTCAAGGCGCTGAAAAACAAGGCCAAGGACAAGGAACTGTCCGCGAAGGAGAAGAAGGAACTCTCCGACGAGGAAAAGGAATACAAATCCAAGCGCAAGCTGGTGCAGGAGAAGCTGATCAAGTTCGCCACGCGCATCCCGGCGTTCATGTACCTGACCGACTTTCGCGAAAACACACTGCGCGACGTGATCACCAAGCTGGAACCGGACCTGTTTCTGGCCGTCACCGGCCTGACCGTGCAGGACTTCCACCTGCTGGTCAGCCTCAAGGTGTTCAACACCGAACAGATGAACCAGGCCGTTTTCGCCTTCCGTCGCTATGAAGATGCGTCGCTTCGTTACACCGGCATCGAGAGTCACTCGGGGCTGGCGCACTACGGGCTGTACGACACCGTGGTGGCGAAGGATTGAAGGCCGTCGGGAGATCCCGGCCGCGCCTGGGGCGACCCACGTCGTCAGCGATGCTGCCCGCGGCCCTCCTCAGCGCCTTAGGGCCGTATTCGGATTCGCCGGGTTCGCCCTCAGGCGAACGCTTGTGCGGAGCGAAACTCATGACCGGCCTTGATCTTCAAGAAAACGACAGCGAACAGCAAGCCGGTCAGATGAACGAATCGGCCAGCCGTGCGATGCCTTCGCGGCTGCGCTTCCAGGCCGGCCGCCGGTTCCACGCCTCCAGGGTCAGCACGTCGCTGTGGGCCAGGTAGTCGGCCTCGATCTGGCGCATGCGCGCCACCACGCCCTGGTCGTAGCAGAGCATGCCGATTTCGGCATTGAGCGCGAACGAGCGGATGTCCAGGTTCATCGAGCCGACCAGGGCCATGTGGTCGTCCACGCTCAGGTGCTTGGCGTGGAGGAAATGCGGCCGGTAGTGGGCGATCTTGACCCCGGACTGCAGCAGCTCGCTGTAGTAGGACTCCTGTGCCCAGGTGGTGAGCTGCTGGTTGTTGCTGGCCGAGAGGATCAGCTGGGTGTCCACGCCCGACAGCGCGGCAATGCGCAGCGCGCTCAGGGTGCCGTCGTCGGGGACGAAGTACGGCGTGGTCAGCACCAGCTTCTTCTGCGCCAGGTGGATCAGCGCGCAGACCACGTCGCGCGCGTTGGAGAACGGATACGCCGGCCCGCTGGGCAGCAGCTGCGCGGCCACGTTGGCATCGCGCACCGGGGTGGTGGCGATCACCTCAAGTCGCTGCCCGGTTTCCAGATACCAGTCGCTGGCGAACACCGCTTCCAGGTGGGACACGGCCGGGCCTTCCACGCGCGCGACCAGCTCGCGGTTGGGGTAGCCGCGCACGAACCCGCCCGGATCGGCCAGGTTCTGCGAACCCACGTAGCCGGCGCGGTTGTCGATCACCGCGATCTTGCGATGGTTGCGCAGGTCGATGCGGCCGCTGCGGCGCCAGCGCAGGCCGCCGGGCAGCAGTTTCTGCACCTGCACGCCGCCAGCGCGCAGGCGCCTGGCATAGGCTCCGATGCCACGCTTTGCGCCAACCGCATCGAGCATCAGCCGGCATTCCACGCCGCGCGCCGCGGCCTGCAGCAGCGCCTGGCACACCATGTCGCCGACGCGGTCATCCAGCATCAGGTAGTACAGCAGGTGCACGCGCTCGCGCGCGCCGGCGATGTCTTCCAGCAGCGCGCGCAGCGATTGCTCGTAGTCATCCAGCAATGCCACGGCGTTGCCGTGGGTGGGCATGAAGTCGCCCAGCCGTTCGACCAGCGGCACCATCTCGGTATCGGTGCCGTCGCCCTGCGGTTGCCAGCGCAGTTCGCCCAGGGGTTTTTGTTGCTCGCGGATCAGCTGCGAGGCCTCGGCCTGGCGGCGCACGCGTTCGCGCGAGAGCCACGGATGGCCGAACAGCAGGTACAGCGGCAGCCCGGCCAGCGGCACGAAGAACACCAGCAGCAGCCAGCTGCGCGCGGCGGCCGGGGTGGTGCGCGAAGGGATCCATGCCAAGGCCGCCAGGCGGATCACCCAGTCCAGGATCAGCAGCCAGCTGCCGATGGAAGGCGGCTCGGTCATCCAGGGTTCGGTGATCGGGTCATGTTCCGATTCTGCCGGTCAGGCGACGGCGGCGATAGCCATGAGCGGCGGTCACGCAAGGCCCGGCTGCGGCGGAGCAGGCCTGGTCAGGCCTGATGGGTGTCTGTCGGGAGAATGGGAGACGCGCCATGCGCGCAGTTGAATGCGAGCGGTGGTTGGCCGTTGGCCTGTGGCGAACGGAGCCAAGAACAAGAAAAAGCCCGCCGGGAGGCGGGCTTTTTCTCAAAGGCGCTGGACCCCCGCCTGCGCGGGGGTAACGCACCCAAGGCGCTGGACCCCCGCCTGCGCGGGGGTAACGCATCCAAGGCGCTGGACCCCCGCCTTCGCGGGGGTAACGCAATGGCAAAGGCGGGCGCGGGCGCCCGCGCCATTGCGTTACTTGATCTTGCCTTCCTTGTAGACCACGTGCTTGCGCACGACCGGGTCGTACTTGCTCATTTCCATCTTGCCCGGGGTGTTCTTCTTGTTCTTGTCGGTCGTGTAGAAGTGACCGGTGCCTGCCGAAGAAATCAGGCGGATCTTGTCGCGCTTGCCTGCCATGATCGATCTCCTTTAGATCTTTTCGCCGCGCGCGCGCAGCTCAGCCAGAACGGAGTCGATGCCGTTCTTGTCGATGGTGCGCAGGGAGTGCGCGGAAACCTTCAGCTTGACCCAGCGGTTCTCGCTGGCGACCCAGAAGCGGCGCTCGTGCAGGTTGGGCAGGAAACGACGGCGGGTCTTGTTGTTGGCATGGGAGACGTTGTTACCCGTCATCACTCGCTTGCCGGACACTTGGCATACGCGGGACATCTGTGCACCTCGATGAGTTGAAAGTCCGGCCAGCAATGGCCAGGCTCCTGCGGAAAGGGATCCGCAGATCTATGTCGCCCATAGCCTGGGAGACGGCGGCCCCGGCCGGTGCCGCCGAAGCGGATCAGGCCATGCGATACGGGAGAAGTTTCCACTGCAGGCGGTGCGGGAATCGCGCTCCCCGCCCCTGATCCGGCAACAACCGGACGCAGCGAGCCGCCGATTATGGAGGGCTTTCCCTGCCAGTGCAAGCACTTAGGGGATGGTTCGCCCGACCGACCGGTGGGCTCCGCGCGCTGCCATGATCGCCGCGGCGGCCTTTGCTAGCCGCGGACCGGCGGCTGTCGGTCAGGGCTGCAGGCCGAGGGCAAGTCGGCGCAGGCCTGCTGGGCGGCTCCGGGCGCCGGATCGATTGCTTCAACCGGCGCGCGGCGCGGGTCACTGGCGCTGATGCGGTCGCCGGCGGGTTCAGCCGCAGGCGATACCGGTCCGCCCGGGCCGCTGGCCGCGGTGCCGATCGCCAGGCCCAGCGAGAAGAACAGCGCGGAGGAAAGCAGTCGCATGACGCACATCCCAAGAGCCCCGGGAACCCAGCCTCGCGCCGCCGCCGTGCGCGATGCGTGATGGCCGGGATGAACAGGGTGCGTCGCAACAGTCCCCCGGCGCCCGGCTTTTTCCACCGATCAGCAAGTGCGTAATCGCCGGCACGTCAGGCAAGCAACGCCTGACCGGCCTTGGAGCGGGTCGGGCGGCCCAGGACATCGCTGATGAACCGGCCCGCCTGCGCCAGTGCCTGCAGATCGATGCCGGTTTCGATGCCCAGGCCGTGCAGCAGGTAGGTCAGGTCTTCGCTGGCCAGGTTGCCCGAGGCGCCGGCCGCGTAGGGGCAGCCGCCCAGCCCGGCCACCGAGCTGTCGAATACCGCCACGCCATGCTGCAGCGAGGCCAGCACATTGGCCAGCGCCTGGCCATAGGTGTCGTGGTAATGGCCGGCCAGGCGCGAGACCTCCACGTGCCGGCTCACCGCCTCGAGCATGCGCCGGGTCTTGAGCGGGGTGCCCACGCCGATGGTGTCGCCCAGCGAGATCTCGTGGCAGCCCATCTCGAACAGCGCGCCGGCCACCGCGGCCACCGCCTCCGGGGTCACTTCGCCCTGGTACGGGCAGCCGAGCACGCACGACACATAGCCGCGCACCGGGATGCCGGCGCGCCGGGCGGCTTCCAGCACCGCCTCGAAGCGCACCAGGCCCTGGGCGATGGAGCAGTTGATGTTCTTCTGCGAGAACGCCTCGGAGGCCGAACCGAACACGGCCACTTCCTGCGCCCCGGCCGCCAGCGCTGCCTCGAACCCCTGCAGGTTGGGCGTCAGCGCCGAATAGGTCACCCCCGGCAGGCGCGGCACCGCGCGCATCACCGCGTCGTGGTCGGCCATCTGCGGCACCCAGCGCGGCGAGACGAAGGCGGTGGCCTCGATGTGGCGCAGCCCCGCCTCGGCCAGGCGCTGGATCAAGGCCAGCTTGGTCGCGGTCGGGATGACCGTGCTTTCGTTCTGCAGGCCATCGCGCGGGCCCACTTCGACCACCTTGACCCGCGTGGGCAGGGACCAGGTCGCGCTCATGGCGCGGCCTGGAAATCGATCAGCTCCATCCCGGCCTGGACCTGCGCGCCCTCGTCGTGCAGGAAGGCCAGGACGATCCCCTTGAACGGCGCGCTCAGGGTGTACTCCATCTTCATCGCCTCCATCACCAGCAGCGGTGTGCCCTGCTCCACGGTCGCGCCGGGTTGCACCAGCAGCGTAATGATCCGCCCGGGCATCGGCGCCAGCAGGCCGGCCTGGTGATCTTGCGCATCCTCGGGCGGGGTCAGCGGCCGCTGCGGCTTGAGCCGGGTGTGGCCCTGGGCGGTGAACACATGCAGGTCCTGGCCTTGCGCGAACACTTCGGCCGTCAGCACGTGGCCGGCGATGTCCAGCTGCAGCCGTCCCGCCTGCGGCGGCTGGACCAGGCGCACCGGCTGTCCATCCAGGCTCCATGCCTGCGCGCCTTGATACTCGAGCGCGATCTCCCGCGTGCCGGCGGGATGGACGAAGCCGAGCGTGCGCCGGGCGCTGCCGTTGAGGCGCCAGCCATCGCCCAGGTCCCACGGCGAGGGCGGCCGGCTGGCATCGGGCGCTTCGGCCAGCACGGTCCAGATCGCGGCGGCATGCAGCGCGTCCTGCGGCGGCGCGGCGGCGGCGGGCAGCAGCGCGGCGCTTTCGCGTTCGATCAGGCCGGTGTCCACCTGGCCGGCGACGAACGCCGGATGCCCCACCAGCCGCTGCAGGAACTCGACGTTGCTGGCCACCCCCACGATGCGCAGCTCGGCCAGCGCGCGCTGCATGCGGGCGATGGCCTGCGGCCGCGATGGGCCATGGACGATCAGCTTGGCGATCATCGGGTCGTAGTACGGGCTGATCTGGTCACCCTGTTCGACGCCGGTATCCAGGCGCACCTGATGCTCCTGCTGGCGCGGCGCGACGAACACCGACAGGGTGCCGATCGAAGGCAGGAAGCCGGCAGCCGGGTCTTCGGCATACAGCCTGGCCTCGATCGCATGGCCGTCCAGTGCGACCGCCTCCTGCGTCAGCGGCAGCGGCTGGCCGGCGGCAATGCGCAGCTGCCATTCCACCAGGTCCAGGCCGGTGACCAGCTCGGTGACCGGATGCTCCACCTGCAAGCGGGTGTTCATTTCCATGAAGTAGAACGCGCCGTCCTGGCCGACGATGAACTCCACCGTGCCGGCGCCCACGTAACCCACCGCCCGCGCCGCGTCGCAGGCCACCTGGCCCATCTGCGCGCGCCTGGCGGCGGTCATGCCGGGCGCGGGCGCTTCCTCGACCACCTTCTGGTGGCGGCGCTGGGACGAGCAATCGCGCTCGTTGAGATGGATCACCTGGCCGCTGGCGTCGGCGAACACCTGGACTTCGATATGGCGCGGTTGCTGCAGGTATCGCTCGAGCAGCACGGTGTCATCGCCGAAGCTGGCGGCCGATTCGCGCTTGCACGAGGCCAGCGCCGCGGCAAAGTCGCCGGCCTGGGTCACTACGCGCATGCCCTTGCCGCCGCCACCGGCCGAGGCCTTGATCAGCACCGGATAACCAATCGCCTCGGCCTGGGCCTGCAGCTGCGCCGGGTCCTGGTCGGCGCCGTGGTAGCCGGGCACCAAGGGCACGCCGGCGCGCTGCATGATGGCCTTGGCCTGGGACTTGGACCCCATGGCCTGGATCGCGCCCACCGGGGGGCCGATGAAGACGATGCCGGCGGCCTGGCAGGCCGCAGCAAAGCCTGCGTTCTCCGAGAGGAAGCCATAGCCGGGGTGGATGGCCTGGGCACCGCTGCGGGCGGCGATCTCCAGGATCGCCTCGGCCTTGAGATAGCTGTCCACCGCCGGCGCCGGGCCCAGCCGCCAGGCTTCATCGGCCAGGCGCACGTGGCGTGCGTGCGCATCGGCATCCGAGTACACCGCCACGGTGGCGATGCCCAGGCGCCGGCAGGTGGCGATGATCCTGCAGGCGATCTCGCCACGGTTGGCGATGAGGATCTTTTCGAACATCTACAGGCTCCAGGACGGGGCGCGTTTGTCGAAGAAGGCGGCGATGCCTTCGCGCGCATCCTGGCTGGCACGCGCCTGGGCGATGGCCTGGCAGGTCAGGGCGATCAGGCGCGCATCGATCGGCTGGCCGGCCACGTCCGCAACCAGGTGCTTGATCGCCGCGGCCGCCGTCGGCGCACCGGCCAGCAGCGCCGAGGCGATCTGATCCACCCGCGCATCCAGTGCATCGGCCGGCACCACCTCATGCACCAGTCCAAGCGCACGGGCTGCCTCGGCGTCGAAACGCTCGCCGGTCAGGAAGTAGCGCTGCGCCGCGCGCGCGCCGATGGCGCCGATGACGTACGGGCTGATGGTGGCCGGGACCAGGCCCAGGCGCACTTCGGTGGTACCGAACACCGCCGAGGTCTCGGCGATGGCGATGTCGCACGCGGCCACCAGCCCGGTGCCGCCGGCCAGCGCCGCGCCCTGCACGCGGGCCACGGTCGGCTTGGCCAGCGTGGCCAGGGTGCGCAGCATTTCGGCCAGGGCGCCGGCATCGCGCAGGTTGTCGTCGAAATCGTGGTCGGCCATGCGCCGCATCCATGCCAGGTCGCCGCCGGCGCAGAAGCTGCGCCCGCGCCCGGCCAGCACGACCACGCGCACCGCCGGGTCCTGCTCGACCTGCCGCAGCGCGCCTGTCAGCGCCTGGATCAGGTCCTCATCGAAGGCGTTGTGCCGCTGCGGGCGGTTGAGCCAGAGCGTGGCGATTCCGCGGTCGGCGGTGATCTCGACATCGGCCATGGCGGTCACATCCTGAACAGGCCGAAGCGGGTCGCCTGGCGCGGCCCATGCGCGGCGGCGGACAGGCCCAGCGCGACCAGCCTGCGGGTCTGGACCGGGTCGACGATGCCATCGTCCCACAGCCGCGCGGTGGCGTAGTACGGGTTGCCCTGGTGTTCGAACTGGGCGCGGATGGGCTGCTTGAAGTCCTCTTCTTCCTGCGCGCTCCACGTGCCGCCGCGTGCCTGGATGCCGTCGCGCCTGACCGTGGCCAGCACCGCGGCGGCCTGCTCGCCGCCCATCACCGAGATGCGCGCATTGGGCCAGCTCCACAGAAAGCGCGGCGAATAGGCCCGGCCGCACATGCCGTAGTTGCCCGCGCCGAACGAGCCGCCAATCAGCACGGTGAGCTTGGGCACCTGCGCGGTGGACACGGCGGTGACCAGCTTGGCGCCGTCCTTGGCGATGCCGCCGTGCTCGTACTGCTTGCCGACCATGAAGCCGCTGATGTTCTGCAGGAACAGCAGCGGAATCTGCCGCTGCGCACACAGCGCGATGAAGTGCGCGCCCTTGAGCGCGCTTTCGGAAAACATCACCCCGTTGTTGGCGATCACCCCCACCGGTTGTCCGTGCAGGTGGGCAAAGCCGGTCACCAGCGTGGTGCCGTAGCGGGTCTTGAACTCGTCCAGGCGCGAGCCATCCACCATCCGCGCGATCAGCTCGCGCACCTCGTAGGGCTTGCGCGTATCGCACGGGACGATGCCGTAAAGCTCCTGCGGGTCATAGCACGGTGCCTCAGGTGTCATGGCATCGGGATGCGCCGACGGCGCCTGGCCCAGGTTGGCCACGATCTGGCGCAGGATCGCGATCGCGTGCGCATCATGTTCGGCGTAGTAATCGGCCACGCCGGAAATGCGCGTGTGCACGTCGGCCCCGCCCAGCTCTTCGGCGCCCACCACTTCGCCGGTGGCGGCCTTGACCAGCGGCGGGCCGCCCAGAAAGATGGTGCCCTGGTCCCTGACGATCACCGTCTGCTCGCACATCGCCGGCACGTAGGCGCCACCGGCGGTGCACGAACCCATCACGCAGGCGATCTGCGGGATGCCCAGCGCCGACAGGTTGGCCTGGTTGTAGAAGATCCGGCCGAAGTGATCGCGATCGGGAAACACCTCGTCCTGCAGCGGCAGGTAGGCGCCGCCCGAATCCACCAGGTACAGGCAGGGCAGATGGTTGTGCAGGGCCACCTCCTGCGCGCGCAGGTGTTTCTTGACCGTCATCGGATAGTAGGTGCCGCCCTTGACGGTGGCATCGTTGGCCACGATCACGCAGGCGCGGCCGTGGATGCGGCCGATGCCGGCGACCACGCCGCCGGCCGGCACCTGGCCTTCGTACATGTCGTGGGTGGCCAGCGGGGACAGTTCGAGGAAGGCCGAGCCCGGATCGACCAGCAGATCGATCCGCTCGCGCACCAGCAGCTTGCCGCGCGCCACATGCTTGCTGCGCGCCGCCTCGCTGCCGCCGCGCATGACCGCCTCGGTGGTCTGGCGCAGCTGGTCCACCAGCTGTTGCATGGCCTGGGCATTGGCGCAGAACTCCGGCGTGCCGGTGCGGATCCTGGAGACGATCGCCCCCACGTCAGAGCGCCTCGTTGAACAGTTCCCGCCCGATCAGCATGCGCCGGATCTCCGAGGTGCCCGCGCCGATCTCATAGAGTTTGGCGTCGCGCCACAGCCGCCCGGTGGGATATTCATTGATGTAGCCGTTGCCGCCCAGCGCCTGGATCGCCTGACCAGCCAGCCAGGTGGCCTTTTCGGCCGAGTACAGGATGGCGCCGGCGGCATCCTTGCGCGTGGTCTGGCCACGGTCGCAGGACTTGGCCACCGCGTACACGTAGGCCTTGCAGGCGTTCAGGCCGACGTACATGTCGGCCAGCTTGGCCTGCATCAGCTGGAACTGCCCGATCGGCCGGCCAAACTGCTTGCGGTCGTGCACGTAGGGCACCACCACGTCCAGACACGCGGCCATGATCCCCAGCGGGCCGCCGGACAGCACCACGCGCTCGTAGTCCAGCCCGGACATCAGCACCTTGACCCCGCCGCCGACGCTGCCCAGCACGTTCTCCTCCGGAACCTCGCAGTCGGCAAAGACCAGCTCGCAGGTGTTGGAGCCGCGCATGCCCAGCTTGTCCAGCTTCTGCGCTGTGGAAAATCCCTTGAAGTCCTTCTCCACGATGAAGGCGGTGATGCCCCTGGAGCCGGCGCTGGCATCGGTCTTGGCGTAGATGATCAGGGTGTCGGCGTCGGGCCCGTTGGTGATCCACATCTTGTTGCCGTTGAGCACGTAGCGGTCGCCGCGCTTGTCGGCGCGCAGCTTCATGCCCACCACGTCCGAGCCGGCGCCCGGTTCGGACATGGCCAACGCGCCGATGTGCTCGCCGCTGACCAGCCGCGGCAGGTAGCGCTGCTTCTGCGCCACCGTACCGTTCTTGCTGAGCTGGTTGACGCACAGGTTGGAGTGGGCGCCGTAGGACAGGCCGATCGCCGAACAGGCCCGCGAAACCTCTTCCATCGCCACCACGTGCGCCAGATAGCCCATGTTGCTGCCGCCGTAGGCCTCCTCCACGGTCAGTCCCAGCAGTCCCATCGCTCCGAGCTTGGGCCACAGCGCATTGGGGAAGCGGTTGTCCTGCTCGGCCTGCTCGGCCAGCGGGGCAATTTCGCCCTGCGCGAAATCGTGCGTGGCCTCGCGCAACGCGTCGATGTCATCGCCGAGGCCGAAATCCAGGTGCTTGAAGTGCATGCCGGTGGCGCTCCCGTCGGCCCCGTCTGCAGGGGTTGATCGCGCGCATGCTACGGCCGGACCATTTGGAAGTGAACCAATATTCAAAAATCTGAGGTAGATTCATACCATCGTCGTAGAGGCGCGCAGACCATGGCATACCGGCGCTCTGCGCTGATGGAAGAGCGGTTGGCCGGAAACCGGGTCCGGATCACCAAGGCCGCCCGGCAGTTGGTGGCGCAGGGCGGGTTCCGCGGCGCGTCGATCGCCGCGGTGGCCAAGGCGGCGGGCCTGTCCACCGGCGCGATCTACCGCTATTTCCCGTCCAGGGCTGCGCTGTTCGTGGAAGTGCTTGAAGAAGCGGTGCGGCGCGAGTGCGAACTGCTCACCGCCATCACCGGCGGTGCCGGCTCGGCCGAGCAACGGCTGTGCGCGGCGGTGGAATCGTTCACCCGGCGCGCGGTCGAGGGCCCCAACCTGGCCTATGCCTTCATCGCCGAGCCGGCCGATCCGCAGGTCGAAGCCGCGCGCCTGCTGGCCCGCGAGGCGTTCAGCGACATCTTCAAGCGCCTGCTGCGCAGGGGCGTGGCCTCCGGCGAGTTTCCCAGGCAGTCGGTCGAGGTGAGCGCCGCGTGCATCGTCGGCGCCTTCACCGAGGCGCTCGCCCATCCGGCGCCCAGGGCGATCCGGCGCATGGACAGTGGCAAGCGGATCGAGGCGATCGTCGAATTCTGTCGCCGCGCCGTGCTGGGGCGGCCGCGCGCCACGGGCTGAGCCTGCGGCCGGAAACACTCGCGCCGCGCGGCGTGTGCGGTGTCGAGGTCGCGCTGCGCCGGTCCACCCACAACGACCGCGAGTGGCAAGGCGTGGCCCGGCGCTCAGGCCGGGCGCTCGGGCCCTACTTGGCCGGTACCCGCTGAAACTCGTCGCTGCCGGTATTCAGGTGGCCGCTGGCCTGGTCGATGGCAAAGTTCACCGTCTCCCCGTCGTTGCTCACCTGCAGCACGCCATCCTTGTAGATGGCCGGGTAGTTCTCGGTCTCCGGCTTGCGGCTGAAGAACTTCGGGGTGGTGCTGCGGACCATGAACGACTCGCCGTTGCGCTCGATATCCATCGTCTCCTCCTGCGCCTGCACGTTGACCCAGTGGCCCACGAACGCCTCGCCCTTGGTCCTGGCGCAGCCGGCCACCAGCATCGTCGCGGCCAGCGCGATCCCCATCCACTTGATCATTGTCGTTCTCCGGTTTCGAAACTGGGGCGAGGATGGCGGCTGGGGGATGTACGCAGGGTCAAGGGCGTTTCCGGGAAATAAACAGCTCAGCCAGGGCGTTAGCGATACGGCCCCGGTCCCTTCCACACCAGCTGGCCCTGCTTGTAGACCTGCAGCATGGTGATGATCTCGCGCGAGTCGCCGATGCCCTGCATCTGCGGGTCGCCCGGATCAAGCGCGCGGCATTTGCCGGAGCCGTGCCTGAGCACGATGTCCAGGGTGCAGACCATGTAGTAGCGGGTGCCAGGCAGGGGGATGAAGAATTCCTTCATGCCCTGGGCCATCCAGGCGCGCACCTTCTCTTCGGCGCGCGGTTCGTAATAGGCGTGGTAGCCGCCGATCTCCAGGCTGGGGCCGCTGGCGCCCAGGTCGCGCTGGTTGCCACGATCGGTGGCGAGGCTGTCGGCCAGGCCATCGTCCATGGCCGTGTCGCGCTCCAGCAGGCCGGGCGGGCGGCCCCAGGTGGCGGCGCGCCCGGGGCTGGGCGGCGGGTTGGCCGGCGCCTGCGCCTGCTGCGGCGTGCGCCGGGACTGGCTGGGCATCGACCAGCTGTCGTCGGCGGTGGTGGTGGGGATGTCGGCCTTCTGGTCGGGCACCGGGTCGGCCGGTCGCGGGACCAGGCTGGTCTGCAGCGGCGTGGTCGCCGGCTTGCGCTGGGCGAGGGGCTTGCTGGGCGCGACACGGGCCGGCGGGGCGGGCGTGGGCGGCGGACTGGGCGGGGCGTTGCTGGCCGGGTCGGTGCTCTTGCCGATGAACTCCATCTTCATCCGCCCGCCGCTGGCCGCGCCCTGCGGGGTGGTGAAGGTGGGCTTGGGGTCGTGCAGCAGGGCCAGCAGCATCAGCACGTGCAGCAGCGCGCTGAGCAGCGCCGCGATCCATGGCTGCAGGCGCTCGCTCCTGGGGTCGGCCTGGGGTCCGAGATGCGGCGACGCCTCGTTCATGCCACCAGCGCTGCGTCAGGGGTGCGGACCTTCATGTGGGGATGGACAGCGTGCAGCCGGTGGGGTGGGACATCGTAGCGCGGGCGCGCGTGGCCTCACGTGTCGGTGGCGCGCGTCAGGTGGCAAAAACCCGTGGAGGTGCGCCGGCGCCACCACGCCGGTGACGAACGGTCGATCCAGGTGCAACCAGAACCCGGCGCCTGACACTTTTGCGTCACACGAAGTCCAGCAAGGACGCGAGTTGGAAGGCGACTGGACGAAAATTCGTCAGAAAGGCGCGTCGTCGTCGTCTGTATCCATGGTCGAACCGACGCCCGCCACCTGCCTGCCTTACAATCGCCTGCCCAAGACACACACACCGGCTGCCGCGCCAGCGTCGCGGCGCATCAGGCGAGGAGACGGCGATGAACTGGTTGAACGAGGTGCTGCAGAGTGATCCGGATCCGGCAGAGACCCAGGAGTGGATCGAAGCGCTCAAGGCGGTCATCGACACCGAAGGCCCGCAGCGGGCGCATCAGTTGCTGGAAGACCTGGTCGAGCTGACCCGCCGTTCCGGCGCCTACCTGCCGTTCTCGCCTACCACCGAGTACGTCAACACCATCGCCCCGGCGCTGGAGGCCAAGTCGCCCGGCGACAGCGCGATGGAGTGGAAGATCCGTTCGATCATCCGCTGGAATGCCATGGCGATGGTGGTGCGTGCCAACCGCAAGCCCGGCGACCTGGGCGGCCATATCGCTTCCTTCGCCTCGGCCGCCACGCTGTATGACGTGGGCTTCAACCACTTCTGGCGCGCCCCGTCGGACAGGCATCCTGGCGACCTGCTCTACATCCAGGGCCACAGCGCCCCGGGCATCTACGCCCGCGCCTTCCTCGAGGGGCGTATCAGCGAGAACCAGCTGGACAACTTCCGCATGGAAGTGGACGGCAAGGGCATCTCGTCCTATCCGCACCCGTGGCTGATGCCGGACTTCTGGCAGACCCCGACCGTGTCGATGGGCCTGGGGCCGCTCAGTGCGATCTACCAGGCGCAGTTCATGAAATACCTGGAGCATCGCGGCCTGATCGAGAAGTCCGACCGCAAGGTGTGGTGCTTCGTCGGCGATGGCGAGACCGACGAGCCGGAGACCCTGGGCGCCATTGCCCTGGCCGGCCGTGAAGGACTGGACAACCTGATCTTCGTGGTCAACTGCAACCTGCAGCGCCTGGACGGCCCGGTGCGCGGCAACGGCAAGATCATCCAGGAACTGGAAGGCGTGTTCCGCGGCGGCGGCTGGAACGTCATCAAGCTGCTGTGGGGCTCGTACTGGGATCCGCTCCTGGCCCGCGACACCGACGGCATCCTGCGCAAGCTGATGATGGAAACCGTCGATGGCGAATACCAGAACTGCAAGGCCTTCGGCGGCGCCTACACGCGGGCCAATTTCTTCGGCAAGTATCCGGAGACCGCCGCCATGGTCGCCAACCTGTCCGATGACGACATCTGGCGCCTCAACCGCGGCGGCCATGATCCGCACAAGGTCTACGCCGCCTATGACGTGGCAGTGAAGACCACGGGCATGCCCACCGTGATCCTGGCCAAGACGGTCAAGGGCTACGGCATGGGCAGCGCCGGTGAATCGCTCAACCCGACCCACCAGACCAAGAAGCTCGACGACGATGCGGTGCGCCATTTCCGCGACCGCTTCAACATCCCCCTGAGCGACAAGCAGCTGGCCGAAGCCGAGCAGGTGCCGTTCTACCACCCCGGAGCGGATTCGCCGGAAGTGAAGTACCTGCAGGAACGCCGCGCAGCCCTGGGTGGCTACCTGCCCAAGCGCCGGCGCAAGGCCGACCAGTCCTTTACCGTGCCGGGCCTGGACAAGTACGAGCGCCTGCTCAAGTCCAGCGGCGAGCGCACCTATTCCACCACCATGGCCTTCGTGCAGACGCTCAACATCGCCCTGCGCGACAAGCAACTGGGTCCGCGCATCGTGCCGATCGTGGCCGACGAAGCGCGCACCTTCGGCATGGAAGGCCTGTTCCGGCAGATCGGCATCTATGCCCCGTTCGGCCAGAAGTACAAGCCGGTCGATGCCGACCAGCTGATGTACTACCGCGAGGACCAGTCCGGCCAGGTGCTGCAGCAGGGCATCAGCGAGCCGGGCGCGATCTCCTCGTGGATGGCCGCCGGCACCAGCTACTCGGTGTCCAACGTGCCGATGCTGCCGTTCTACATCTACTACTCGATGTTCGGCTTCCAGCGCGTGGGCGACATCGCTTGGCAGGCCGCCGACATGCGTACCCGCGGCTTCCTGCTGGGCGGCACCGCCGGCCGCACCACGCTCAATGGCGAAGGCCTGCAGCACGAGGACGGCTTCAGCCAGGTCGTCGCCGGCGGCATCCCCAACGTGCGCAGCTACGATCCGACCTTCGGTTACGAGGTCACCGTGATCCTGCAGCACGGCATGAAGTCGATGATGGAAGAGCAGAAGGACGAGTACTACTACCTGACCCTGATGAACGAAAACTACGCACACCCGGACATGCCGGCCGGCGCGGAGGAAGGCATCATCAAGGGCATGTACCTGCTGCAGGATGCCGGCAGGCCCAAGAAGGGCGAACTGCGCGTGCAGCTGCTGGGCAGCGGCACCATCCTGCGCGAGGCCATCGCCGCGGCCGAACTGCTGGACAAGGATTTCGGCGTCACCGCCGACATCTGGTCCTGCCCCAGCTTCAACGAGCTGCGTCGCGACGGCTTCGCCGCCGAGCGCTGGAACCGCATGAACCCCGAGGCCAAGACCCCGCGCAAGGCCTACGTGACCCAGCTGCTGGAAGGCCGCTCTGGGCCAGCGATCGCCGCCACCGACTACGTCCGCGCCTTCGCCGACCAGATCCGCGCCTTCGTCCCCGGCCACTACACCGTGCTGGGCACCGACGGCTTCGGCCGCTCGGATACCCGCGCCAACCTGCGGCGGTTCTTCGAGGTGGACCGGTACTACATCGCCCACGCGGCGATTGCGGCGTTGGCCAAGGAGGGGAAGATGACGGGCAAGGATGTGGCCCGGGCGATCAAGCAGTATCGGATCGATGTGGAGAAGGTGAGTCCGGATGGGGCTTGATGCTGCGAGCTTGAACGAGAAAGGCGGCCAACTGGCCGCCTTTTTTCTGGTGCGCCCGGCACGGGCGCACTCCTGGAGGTGCAAGTCCTCCCGCAAGTTGATCACGACGAGCGAAGCGAAGCGCAACTGCATGAGGGCGACCGAGTGTGGGGAGGAAGCGTGGAGCGCAGCTGCGAGCCGATGAACAAGAACCGGATAGAAGGCGCTGCCGAGCAGGGCGAGCGGGCCAATGACCGCGAAGCTCTCGTGATCAAGGCGAGGTGGCGTAGATCCGGCGGTTGTGCAGCGAAGGAGTGTGTTCTTACCCGGGGAGATGTCGCCTTGCGCCTGACCAGCCCGAAGGGCGCAGGACAGCCGCAGGCTGGTCCTGAGCGTAGCGAAGGATGCGCGCAGCGCACAAAGCCCGACGGCCATGCCGGAGCGAGAAGTCAGCAAAGGCCGTAGTAGTCCGAGTCGGGGGCTGATGAAGCTGAACCAAAAGGACGAAGGGCCGAACGAGAGTGAGTGACCGAGGACACGTGTGATGTCAAAGGCCATGCGTCAGATGCCGCAGCGATGCGGGCGGGCGGGCGTAGCGCGCGGTGAAGCCGCGCGTGATCCTGCCAGCGACGAAGCCAACGGCCCGCCGCGTGAACACCAGGGCACAGGGTCGGCAAGGCCGAAGGCGGGCACCGGTGGCCTGCTGGAAGCGGCGCTGACGAGAGAGAACCTGCAACGGGCGTGGAAGCGGGTCAAAGCCAACAAAGGCTCAGCCGGGGTGGATGGGCTCGGTATCGAGCAAACTGCCGAGTTGCTGCGCACGCGGTGGAGCCAGATCCGCCAGACGCTGCTGGCAGGCCAGTACCGGCCACAGCCGGTACGCAGGGTGATGATTCCCAAGCCGGACGGGAGCCAGCGCGAGCTGGGCATCCCCACGGTGCTGGATCGCCTGATCCAGCAGGCCCTGCTGCAAGTGCTGCAACCGCTGATCGATCCCAGCTTCAGCGACCACAGCCACGGGTTCCGCCCCGGCAGGCGTGCGCACGATGCGGTCAAGGCCGCACGGGCGTACGTGCAGTCGGGCAAGCGCGTGGTGGTGGACGTGGACCTGGCGAAATTCTTCGACCGGGTCAACCACAACATCCTGATCGACCGGCTGAAAAGGCACATCGACGACGCTGGCGTGATCCGGCTGATACGTGCGTACCTGAACGCCGGGATCATGGAGGGCGGGGTGGTGATCGATCGCCACCTGGGCACGCCCCAGGGCGGGCCACTGTCGCCGCTGCTGGCCAACGTGCTGCTGGACGAAGTGGACAAGGCGTTGGAGGCGCGGGGCTACCGCTTCGCGCGCTACGCCGACGACTGCAACGTCTATGTAGGCAGCATCAAGGCGGGCGAGCGGGTGATGGCCTACCTCAGGAAACTGTACACGGGCTTGAAGCTTCAGAACAACGAAGCCAAGAGCGCGGTGGCCAGCGCCTTCGGGCGCAAGTTCCTGGGGTATGCGCTGTGGGTAGCCAAGGGCAAAGAAGTCAAATATGCAGTGGCCAAGAAGGCACTGGACAACTTCAAAGCCCGGATAAGGCAACTCACGCGCCGCTCGGGCGGACGCAGCATGGAGCAAGTGGTGGAAAAGCTCAGGCCCTACCTGCTGGGCTGGAAGGCGTACTTCGGGATGGCGCAAACGCCCAGAGTCTGGCGCGAGCTGGACCAGTGGCTGCGCCACCGATTGCGAGCCATCCGGCTGCGGCAGTGGAAAAGAGGCACGACCATGTACCGCGAACTCTTGGCGATGGGTGCGAAGGAGCGCGTTGCGCGACCAGTGGCGGCCAACAGCCGTCGCTGGTGGCGCAACAGCGCCAAGCTACTGAACAGCGTGCTGACCATCGCCTGGTTCGATCAGATGGGATTGCCCCGACTCTCATGAACCTCAAACTCTCGAACCGCCCGGTGCGGACCCGCATGCCGGGTGGTGTGGCAGGGGTGCAGCCTATGAAGGCTGCCCCCTATGCCGATAACGATGCTATCCAAGTGCTTGCATCCAGCGGGGATCGTTGTTCAGCCACGGCGGCGAAGGGCTGGGCCGGATGCTTGCAAAGCCAAGATATTTTTGATCTTATCCAATCTTATCTATTTTAGATAAATCAACATAAGGTCACTATGGATCCCCGTATCAATCCTTACGCCCCAGGCGCCGGCACACCGCCACCCGAACTCGCGGGTCGTGATGATCTGCTCGAGCGGATAGAGGTTGCCCTGTATCGGATCAGGGCAGGAAAGGCTGCGCGAAGTTTCGTGATGTATGGCTTGCGAGGTGTAGGCAAGACAGTGCTGCTCAACAAGGTTCGACAGGACGCACAGGCTGCTGGAATATATGCCGTCACAGTCGAGGCCCCGGAGAATCGATCGTTGCCGGCGGCTCTCGCTCCAGGGCTCCGCGCGACGCTACTCCGTCTTTCGCGAACCGAGATGGCGAAGGAATACGGCGCTAAGGCGTTGCGTGCGCTAGGGGGCTTCGTCAATGCCTTAAAGGTCAAATACGACGACATTGAGATTGGCATGGACCTCCCGGTCGAAGGGGGGCTTGCAGATAGCGGCGACTTGGACCATGACATGACCGAGTTGATGCTCGCTGTGGGTGAGGCTGCAAGGGAACAGGGAACTGCGGTAGTGATCTTTATCGATGAAATCCAGCATGTCGCTGAAGAGCAGCTAGCTTCCTTGATCATGGCCTTGCACGCCGCGTCCCAAGCGCAACTTCCCATCACCATGGTGGGTGCTGGCCTTCCCCAGCTTCTTGGTCAGATGGGGGATGCGAAGTCGTACGCGGAACGCCTTTTTGAGTTCGCACACGTAGACAAACTAGATGCAAAAAGCGCGGAGGCAGCGGTTGTGCTGCCTGCTTCGCGAGAGAACGTCGACTACGAGAGAGATGCACTTCGGGAGATCGTTTCAAAAACCTCCGGATACCCATACTTCCTGCAGGAATGGGGTAAGCATGCTTGGGATGCTGCCGCTAATTCAACCATTACGGCCGCCGATGCATTGGAAGCGACGGCCCGTGCACTTGCAGAGTTGGATGCGTCGTTCTTTCGCGTCCGCCTAGACCGCCTTACCGCAGCAGAGAAGAAATACATACGTGCGATGGCCGAGCTTGGGCCTGGGCCGCATAGATCGGGAGATATCGCTGCCTGCCTTGGGCGAAAGGTGGAGTCGGTGGCACCCACCCGCAGTAGCCTGATAAGGAAGGGGATGGTTTACGCCCCGAATCATGGTGACACGGCGTTCACAGTTCCATTGTTCGATGAGTATATGCGTCGAGCGATGCCTGACTTCCAGAGGGCGCCTTGAATTACACTTGGATCCGTGGGCATTCCGCGTGCGGCGGCCAACGCAGCGAATGCATCCCGATCTGCAGAGCGCATCTGCCGCGACATCCGGCGGCCCGCCCCCGCTGCGCGATGGGCTGTGCGGAAAGATCGCGCCCCACCAGGGTGCGGGCGCGCCATCGTGCATCGCGCACCCGAGGGCAAGGCGCAGTGCGTGTCACGGCGTTCCAGACAGAAGCTGACGTTGATGTCAGCGCCGATACCAGTCGTTATAGTTGCGTCCATGGCTCAACCCAACGAATCCGCGCTCCATTATCCCCTTGGCGACACCCTGCCGGCATCGGCCGAAACCCTGGAGCTTGCGCCAGGGGTCAGGTGGATCCGCATGACCCTGCCCTTTGCCCTGGATCACATCAATCTCTGGTTGCTGCGTGATCGTCAGGAAGATGCGTACGGCAAGCTCGTCGAGGGCTGGACCGTGGTGGACTGCTGCGTCAACCGCGACCAAGCACGGGCTCAGTGGGAGGCGATCTTCTCGACCCAGCTCGAAGGCCTTCCGGTACTGCGCGTCATCGTCACCCACATGCATCCCGACCATATCGGCCTGGCCGGCTGGCTCTGCCAGCACTGGAAGGCGCCGTTGTGGATCAGCGCCACCGACTACAACTTCGCCCGCGTGGCCATGCAGGGCCGGGAAGGCTTCGGCGATGAAGCCGATGCGGACTTCTACAGCCTGCATGGGCAACACGACCAGACCTTCCTCAACCACGTGCGTGGCCGCGGCAGCTATTATTCTTCGCTGGTCGCCAGCATCCCCGGGACCTACCACCGCATCCTCGACGGGACGGTGATCACCATCAATGGCCGCAGCTGGCACTGCATTGCAGGCTATGGCCACGCCCCCGAGCACATGGCCCTGCACTGCCCCGAGCTTGGCGTGCTGATCAGCGGCGACATGGTCCTGCCCCGCATCTCCACCAACGTCAGCGTCCACGCCTCCGAGCCCGAAGCCAATCCGCTGCAGCTGTTCCTGGATTCGCTGCAGCGCTACTTCGCCCTGCCGCAGGACACCTACGTGCTGCCCTCGCACGGCAAGCCCTTCACCGGCCTGCACCAGCGCGTCCAGCAACTGCTTGACCACCACCAGGAACGCCTGGACGACATCATGCAGGCCGTGCAGACCCGGGTCCTGAGCGCGGCGGACATCCTGCCGATCCTGTTCAAGCGCCAGCTCGACCCCCACCAGATGACCTTTGCCATGGGCGAAGCGCTGGCCCACCTGCACTACCTCTGGTACAGCCGGCAACTGCAGCGCAGGCGCGATGACCAGGGTGTGCTGCGCTTTGGGCTGCCCGGCTGACGGGGGGCAGACCGTTCGGGGCGGATGACAAGAAAGGGCACCTTGAGGGTGCCCTTTACAGCCCGGTCAACACCGTGTTTCAGGCGGTCGGCAGCTTGTGATCGGCGAACATCTGGCGCAGCTTGAGCTTGTAGAGCTTGCCGGTGGCGGTGTGCGGCAACTCATCGACGAAGACCACGTCATCGGGCGTCTGCCAGTTGGGGATCTTGCCCTTGAAGAAGGCCAGCAACTCCTCGCGGGTCACCTTTGCCCCGGGCTTCTTGACCACCACCATCAGCGGCCGCTCGTCCCACTTGGGATGGTGCGCGGCAATCGCGGCGGCCTGTTGCACCGCCGGGTGTGCCATCAGCACGTTCTCCAGCTCGATCGAGCTGATCCACTCACCCCCGGACTTGATCACGTCCTTGGAGCGGTCGACCACCTGCATGTAGCCATCGGCATCGATGGTGGCCACGTCCCCGGTGGGGAACCAGCCCTGGTGCAGCGGCGACTTGTCGACGTTGAAGTAGCTGTCGATGACCCAGTGGCCACGCACCTCCAGATCACCCGAGGCAATGCCGTTCCAGGGCTGCGGGTCGCCTTCGGCGTCGACGATGCGCATGTCGACGCCGAACACCGCCCGGCCCTGCTTCTCCAGGATCTTCTGCCCGGCTTCCAGCGGTAGGTTGGCGTGCTTGCCCTTGAGGCGGCAGATCGTGCCAATCGGCGACAGTTCGGTCATGCCCCAGGCGTGGACCACCTCGACGTTGTAGTCATTCTCGAAGGTGCGCAGCATGGACGGCGGGCAGGCTGAGCCGCCGATGATCGTGGTCCTGAAGGAGCTGAACCTGAGGTTGTTGGCCTGCACGTGATTGAGCAGCCCCTGCCAGATCGTGGGCACGCCCGCCGATATGGTGACCTGCTCCTGCTCCATCAGCTCGTAGAGCGAAGGCCCATCGAGGTGATGGCCCGGCATCACCAGCTTGCAACCGACCAGGGCAGCCGAGTACGGCACGCCCCAGGCGTTGACGTGGAACATCGGCACCACCGGCAGCATGGTATCGGTGGCCTTCAGGCACATCGAATCCGGCAGCGCCGAGGCATAGGCGTGCAGCACCGTCGAGCGGTGCGAATAGACCGCGCCCTTGGGGTTGCCGGTCGTGCCGGAGGTGTAGCAAATGCTGGCCGCAGTGTTCTCGTCAAACGTGGGCCAGCTGTAGTGGCCGTCTTCGGCCTCGATCAGCTCTTCGTAGCAGAGCAGGTTGTCCAGGACATGCTCGCGCGGCATGTTGTCGCGACCGCACATGAGCACCACATGCTTGAGCGCAGGCAGGGTGGGGGCCAGCTTCTCGACCAAGGGCAGAATGTTGAGGTCCACGAACAGGATCTTGTCCTGGGCATCGTTGATGATCCAGGCCACCTGCTGCGGGAACAGGCGCGGGTTGATGGTGTGGCAGACCAGCTCCGAGCCGGAGACCGCGTAGTAGATCTCCAGGTGGCGGTAGCCGTTCCAGGCCAGGGTGCCGACGCGGTCGCCGGGCTCGCAGCCCAGCCGCTGGAGCGCCTGGGCCAGCTTGCGCGAACGCAGCTCCACCTCGGCCCAGCTGGTGCGGTGCATGTCCCCCTCGACCCGCTTGGACACGATCTCGGTATCCCCGTGATGCCGCGCTGCATGGATGAGCAGCGAAGAAATCGACAGGGGCATCTGCATCATCTGACCCATCAGGCTCATGAACCACCTCCGGAAATAGCGCAGGACAAAGGCTCTGGACGCGCCGAGCTTTTTGAAAGATGAAAATCCGCACAATCATAGACCCGATTGCCGGGGTCACGCCGTTCCAGGGCCCTGCGGCAGGGGCGATGGATGGAACATCCGCGCCATGCGGCGGTGCGGCACAGGTCGAGCCCGACGGGTTCAGGGGCGCTTTGGCCCCGTGGCGTGCCGCGCCGCACCGCTGCGTTCCGCGCCCTGCGCGCAGACGCCTGCAGACCCATCCGGTACGATGCCGGCCCTGTTCTGCGCCCGGACAAGGCTGCGCCCATGAGCGATTCCGACAACACCCGCGGCGGCGTCAGCCGCGACCAGGCCGAGGACGCGGTGCGCACCCTGCTGCGCTGGGCCGGCGAGGACCCGGCCCGCGAAGGCCTGCTCGATACGCCCAAGCGGGTGGCCAAGGCCTATGGCGACTGGTTCAGTGGCTACCGCAGTGACCCGCATGAGTACCTGGCCCGGACCTTCGAGGAAGTGGCCGGCTACGACGAGCTGATCGTGCTGCGCGACATCGAGTATGAAAGCCATTGCGAGCATCACATGGCGCCGATCATCGGCAGGGTCCACGTCGGCTATCTGCCCAACGGCAAGGTGGTGGGCATCAGCAAGCTGGCGCGCGTGGTGGATGCCTACGCCCGCCGCTTCCAGGTCCAGGAAAAGATGACCGCGCAGATCGCCCAGTGCATCCAGGACGTGCTGGCCCCATGCGGGGTGGGCGTGGTGGTCGAAGGCGCGCACGAGTGCATGAGCACCCGCGGTGTGCACAAGCGCGGGGTCAGCATGGTCACCTCCAAGATGCTGGGCCAGTTCCGCAAGGACGCGCGCACCCGCGCCGAGTTCCTGCGCTTCATCGAAGTCGGCAGCGCCAGGCGCTGACGGCGTTGTCATCCGGCCCCGGGAGAGAGCACGGCTGCCCGCGGTCCGGCAGTTCGCCATGAATCCAGGTGATGTCCACGCGATACGCCGGTTGCCCGTCTTCTGCTGACTGATCGCGCTGCCGATCGCCGCCACCGATGCGCACGCGCCGCTGGCGCGCGAGCTGCCCGAGCGCAGGCCGGTGATGCCTTCGCACCTGCGGTTTGCGGTGGTCCAGCACGTGCCGCGCGTGCCTGTGTATACTGCGCGCCCCGTCCGGCGATGCCCGGTGGGGAACCTCCTTGGGGAGTAGCCGGCTCTTCCGCGCAGCGGAGCGAGCGTCGCCGTCAACATACTTGGCCTGAACCGGCCATGGCGGTTGCAACCAGTCTGGTTGGCGAGACCAACGAGCAGCCCAGCACGGCTGATGGCCGGCGTGCGGGCCGTTCGTTTCGTCCGCGTTACCGGCCTGATGATCCCACTCCAATGAATCCGATTTCCATCCTCCTGCTCGGCCTGGCCATGTCCACCGATGCGTTCGCCGCTGCGCTTGGCAAGGGCGCAGCCATGACCAGGCCCACCCTGCTGCAGGCGCTGCGCGTGGGCCTGATCTTCGGCGTGGTTGAAGCGATCACCCCGGTGATCGGCTGGCTGATCGGCTCGGCCGCCTCCCGCTACGTCCAGGCCTGGGACCACTGGATCGCCTTCGTCCTGCTGGGTGCGCTGGGCCTGCACATGATCTGGAAGGGGCTGACCGACAACGACGAAACCGGGGACAGCGCCGGTCATGGCAACGGCAACGTCTTCACCCTGGCCCTGACCGGCCTGGCCACCAGCATCGATGCGATGGCCGCGGGCGTGGGCCTGGCCTTCGTGCAGGTGCCGATCCTGGTGGTCGCCGGCGTCATCGGCAGCTGCACCTTCGTGATGGTGACCCTGGGCGTGCTGGCCGGCCGCGCGCTGGGCGCGGTGATCGGACGCCGTGCCGAGCTGGTGGGTGGGGCAATCCTGATCCTGGTCGGCGTGGCGATCCTGTACGAGCACATCGGCGGCGCGGCCGGCGGTTGATGTGACGGCCCTGCCCAAAGCCTGCCCTTGCGACAGCGGCGCGCCCTACGCGCGCTGCTGCGGCCCGTTGCATGCCGGCGCGCCCGCGGCCGATGCCA
Source organism: Pseudoxanthomonas spadix BD-a59 (assembly GCF_000233915.3). Taxonomy (NCBI): domain Bacteria; kingdom Pseudomonadati; phylum Pseudomonadota; class Gammaproteobacteria; order Lysobacterales; family Lysobacteraceae; genus Pseudoxanthomonas; species Pseudoxanthomonas spadix. The sequence goes on from NC_016147.2 coordinate 277,932, forward strand.
GGGCGCTGATGCGTTCGCGCTACAGCGCCTACGTGCTGGGCGATGCAGATTATCTGCTGGCCAGCTGGCACCCCACCACGCGCCCGGCGGCGCTGTCGCTGGCCGATGCGCCGGGCAGGCGCACGGTGTGGCTGGGGCTGAAGGTCCAGGCGCATGCGTCGACCGGCCCGGACACGGCCGAAGTCAGCTTCACCGCGCGCCTGCGCGTGGGCGGTGGCTCGGCCCGGCGCCTGCACGAGCGCAGCCGTTTCGTGCGCGAGGACGGGCACTGGTTCTATGTGGATGGTGATGTGAGCTGAGCGCCAGCATTGCACGTGCCGATGCCGTGAAGGCTGCAACAGCCGTGCGCAATGCTGCGTTGCAGGCCGCTTCCCGCGGTTGGCGTCTAGCATTTGCACCATGCCGCGCAGCGCGCGTGGCGAGCCTGATCTTTCAACCCCCACCGGAGTCTTCCCCATGTCCCATGCCCATGGCTATGCCGCCCAATCCGCCCACAGCCCGCTGGCGCCGTTTTCGTTCGAACGCCGCGCACCCGGCCCGCACGATGTGCGGATCGACATCCTGTACTGCGGGGTCTGTCACTCCGACCTGCACACCGCGCGCGACGAGTGGCACAACACCCGCTATCCGTCCGTACCCGGCCACGAGATCGTCGGCCGGGTCACCGCCGTCGGCAGCGACGTCAGGAACTTCAAGGTCGGCGACCTGGCCGGCGTGGGCTGCATCGTCGACAGCTGCCGCAGCTGCCCGTCCTGCCAGGCCGGCGAGGAGCAGTACTGCGATGCCGGCTTTACCGGCACCTACAACGGCCCGATGTTCGGCGGCGGCGAGAACACCTACGGCGGCTATTCGGACCACGTGGTGGTCGATGAGAAGTACGTGCTGCGGGTAAGCCACGACACCGACAACCCCGGATCAAGTCCGGAGCAGACTCTGGCCGCCGTGGCACCGCTGCTGTGCGCCGGCATCACCGTGTATTCGCCGATGGCGCACTGGAAGGTCGGTCCCGGCCAGTCGGTGGGCGTGGTTGGCCTGGGCGGCCTGGGCCACATGGCGGTCAAGATCGCCAAGGCCATGGGCGCGCACGTGGTGCTGTTCACCACCTCGGAGAGCAAGCGCGAGGACGGCAAGCGCCTGGGCGCCGATGAAGTGGTGATCTCCAAGGACGCCAAGCAGATGGAAGCGCAGGGCAGCAAGCTGGACTTCATCATCAACACCGTGGCCGCCTCGCACAACCTGGATCCGTTCCTCAATGCGCTCAAGCGCGATGGCGCGATGGTGCTGGTCGGTGCACCCGAGCATCCGCATCCCACGCCCACCGTGTTCAACCTGATCATGCGCCGGCGCACCATCGCCGGCTCGCTGATCGGCGGTATCGCCCAGACCCAGGAGATGTTGGATTTCTGCGCAAAACACGGGATCGTGGCGGACATCGAGATGATCGCCCCGGCGCAGATCAACCAGGCCTACGAGCGCATGCTCAAGGGCGATGTCAAGTACCGCTTCGTGATGGACCTGGCCAAGCTGGACAAGGCCGCGTAAGCCTGCGCCAGGCAAGCCTGGAACCGGCGGGCGGCTACACTGGCCGCCGGTTTTTCATCCGTGATGCCATGGCCCACACGCTGACCGAATCCACGCTGCATGGCCTGCCTGTGCTGCGGATCGAAACGCCGCTGTGCACTGCTGCGCTGTCGCTGCACGGCGGCCAGCTGCTCTCGTTCGTGCCGGCCGGTGCCGGTGAGGTGTTGTGGGTCTCGCCGCTGGCCACCGGCGCGCCGGCGGCGATCCGTGGCGGCGTGCCGGTGTGCTGGCCGTATTTCGGCAGGGAAAACCAGCCGAGCAACGTGCCGCAGCATGGCTTCGCCCGCAACACGCGCTGGACGCTGGAAGCACCGCGCGAGGACGCAGATGGCAACCTGCATCTGGGCCTGTCGCTGCCCGGGCACCCCGGCACGCCACTGCGCCTGCGCCAGATCCTGATCCTGGGCACCGGCCTGCAACAGGCGCTGACCACGCACAACCCGTCAGAGCGCACGCTGTCCCTCACCCAGGCCTTGCACAGCTACTTCGCCGTGGGCGATGCCCGGCAGGTGCATATCGAAGGCCTGGACGGGCTGGACTACGACGACAAATACAGCGGCCAGACCCTGACCCAGCGCGGCCACTGGCACCTGTCCGATCCGCGCGATCCCGGCCGCAGCGACCGCATCTACCATGCGGCCGGCGGTCACTATGTCCTGCACGATCCAGTGCTGGACCGGCGCCTGCGCATCACCACCACCGGCAGCCATGCCGTGGTGGTGTGGAATCCCGGCCAGGCCGGTGCCCAGGGCATGGCCGATGTGCCCGATGCGCACTGGCCGGCCTTCGTCTGCGTGGAAGCGGCCAACGCCGCGCGCGATGTCGTCCGCCTGGCGCCAGGTGCCAGCCACACCCTGGCGCAGGCGGTGGAAGTGCTGCCCGCGGCCTGAATGCGCAGCGCTTGGCCCGCAGGGCAACAGCTTGGACGCCGCTGTCCCGCGCGCGGCATGCGCAGGGCCAAGCGCGTGTCCGGTGCGCCACTACAGGCGCGCGTAGGCGAAATGGCCGAGTTGGACGAGCTTGTCCAGTGAGGCATCGCGCTGCTGTTCGTCCAGGGCGTCGGTGAGAAACACCAGGGTCTGGCCGTTGCGCGCGATGGACAGCACCGCGATGTCCGAGAGCAAACCGGCCGACGGATCGCGCGCCTCGACCACTGCCGTGGCGTAGTTGCCCAGGTCCCTCGGCGACACCATCCGCACGCGCTGCGCCGCACCCGGGGACTTGGGGTCGATGAAGCCGGCCACCAGGTCGCGGACCTCGTCCTGCGGGGTATGGCCCTTGGAGGCCCATTGCTGCACCAGCAGCCGGCCGAAGTCGCCGTTCCACTCGCAGGCGGCGATGCCGAAGGCGGCGTGGTATTCCGGTGCGCGAGTGACCTCACCGGGGAACACCTGGCGCAGCTCGTCCAGGCTGATCAGGTCGCAGGGGGTGGCCGCCCTGGGCGCGGTACCCGTGGCGGCCACGGTGTAAGACGGCGGCGTGCCGGCGGCCGGCGCCGTCGGCGGCGGCCGCTCGCAGGCGGCCAGCATGATCAGGACCAGCCCCAGCTGCCATCGCGGGCAGCAAACCGATGCGCGTGGGTGCGCATCTTGGGCACGAGGAAGGGGCATGGACGACCTGGGGACTGCTGGTGGGGGAAAGCCAGCTTCTGCCTAGGACCAACCCCGTTTGCGGCCAAAACAGGACACCGTGCACATTTTTCCCTTTTGTACCCCCGCTCAGGCCGCCCGCCGCGGCAGCCTGCGCTAACTCATTGCGTCGCCAGCGCCAGCTCAGTCGCTTTCTGCGTTCAGCACCGAGCCGTCCTTCGGGCTCAGCTGGACTTCCACGTTCTTGCCGTCGCTGCGCTCGACCTTGGCTTTCCACAGGCCACCGTCGAAGTCGACGTCGTGCACCTTGGCATAGCCGGCCGCAACCAGCTTGGCCTTGATGTCGTTCTCGCTGAGGTTGGAGACCTGGGTATCGGTGAACACCTGGCCGCTGGCCGGATCCACGCGCACGTCGGTGCGGTTGCCGTCGGCGCTGGTGGCATCGGCTTGCCACATGCCGTCTTCAAAATCGATGTCGGCGATCTTGGTGTAGCCCTGCTCGGTCAGCAGCTGGCGGACCTGCGGCTCGGTCAGCCCTTTGGTTGGGGTGTCGGTGGCGCTGGCGGCGCCGGCCATGGCAAGGGCCAGCATCAGGGCTGTGGCGCGGAAGGTTCTCATGGTCGTGCTCCGGTGATTGGACGGGCGACCACTGGGCCAGCCCAGCCGTCAACGGCAGGTCAGGATTTGCCTGCGCCTGGCTGAACAGGCGGCCTGGCGCGCTGATTCGGCCGGGCGGAAGCCTTGCAGGCGAAGGCTTTCACCGCCCTGGTCAGGTTTCTGAACAAACAGCCTTGGCCAAGCCCCATGTGCCCTGTTGCGGCCTTGCGCGCCCCTTCCAGGCAAGCCCCGTGCTCGCCGAAGCCCACCCCGCGCCGGGCCGTGGCGGCGCCAGCCCTGGCCGCGCACGATGGTTGGTTCATTGGCGCGCGCGCTGCTAGCAGCCTGTCGGACTTTGGTCGGCCGGGCTGCGAATCCGCCTGTGCGGTCCATCTTTCCGCCGCTTCTTGGCCCATAGCACCACTATGGGCCGGCGAACCGTCGAAAATCTGACCTCGCACAGCCGAATTCTCGCCGCGACCACCAAAGCCCGACAGACTGCTAGGCTCGCCTTGGCCCGAACGTCCGCTTGCCGACGCCGGGCATTGACCTTTGCTTCCGCCGCGCCCGCATGTCCCCAGTTCCCCAGGTTGAACCGCAGTCTGCCGCACGTTTCCTGCGTGAGGTCACCGCGCAGGCGCATGCCCGGGTCGAAGCCTTGCCGCACATGCCCGCGCTGGCCGCCGGCACCCTGGACCGCGCGCGCTACGTGCAGGTGCTGGCTTGCCATCTTGCGGTCCTGGCCCCGTGGGAATGCACCCATGCGCCCTGGCTGGACACGCTGGCCGCGCACGGCTGGCCGTATCGCCGCCGTGCCGCTGCCCTGCGCCATGACCTGGCCGCGCTGGAGGCCACCGCCCCGATGGCGCCGCAACCGGCTCCGCCGGCCGACGACCCGGCCCGCGCGTGGGGCATGTTGTACGTGGTCGAAGGCGCGCTGCTGGGTGGCCGGATCATCGCCCGCCAGCTGCGCCTGCAGCAGCCGCAGCTGGCCCCGGCGCTGGCCTACCTGGACATGGGCAGCCAAGATCCCTCGGCCTGGCGCCGCTTCCAGGGCTGCCTGGAAGCGGCGCTGGCCGATCCGCCTTCGCGCGCGCAGGCCGCGGCCGGCGCCAGGGCGATGTTCGCGCGTTTCGCCCACCATCTTTCCGCGGGAGTGCGTGCATGAGGGGCGCGTTCGACCCGGTGGACATGGACGCATGCGCGCGCGAGCCGATCCACATCCCAGGTTCCATCCAGGCGTACGGCGTGCTGCTGGTGATCGACCCGGCCAGTGGCCGGGTGGTGCAGGCCAGCGCGACGGCGGCGGCGCTGCTGGGGGTGGACGCCGGCGCGCTGCTTGGCCAGCGCTGGGACGCGCTGCTGGACCTGGGCGCGCGGGTCCTGCCGGCCGCCGATCCACAGGCCGAGCCGCTGCATCTGGCGCATGCGCCGGTGACCTTCCCGCAGCGCGGCCAGCCCACCGCCGAGCCCTGCGTGGCCGCCTGGCACCTGTCGCCGACGCAGTGGCTGGTGGAGATCGAGCCGCGTGATTCGCAGGCCTCCGATGTCACCGCGCGCGATGCGCTGCCGGTGCTGCGCCTGCTGGAGCGCGATGGCTCGGTGGCCGAAGCCGCCCTGCGCGTGGCGCGTGAGATCCACGCCATGCTGGGCTATGAGCGGGTGATGGTCTATCGCTTCGACCAGGACTGGAATGGCGATGTGATCGCCGAAGCCAGGGCGGCGCATCTGCAAGGCTACCTGGGCCTGCATTACCCGGCCAGCGACATCCCGGCGCAGGCGCGGGCACTGTACCTGCGCAACCGCGTGCGCCAGATCGCCCACGTCGGCTATCGCCCGGCGCCGATCGAGCCGGCGCTCAACCCGCACAGCCAGCAGCCGGTGGACCTGAGCGATGTCAGCCTGCGCAGCGTCTCGCCGGTGCACCTGGAATACCTGGGCAACATGGGCGTGCGCGCCACCCTGGTGACTTCGATCGTGGTCAATGACGTGCTGTGGGGACTGGTGTCCTGCCACCACGACCGGCCGCTGTTTGCCAGCCACGCCATGCGCGATGTGGCCGACGCGTTGACCCGCGGCCTGGCCGCGCGCATCGGCGGGCTGCAGGCGGTGGAACGGGCGCGCACCGAATCGGCCCTGCTCACCGTGCGCGAGAAGCTGATCACCGCCTTCAACCAGGTCGGCACCGGCACCGCAGACATGCTGGCCGACATGGCGCCGGAGCTGATGGACGTGGTCGATGCCGATGGCGTGGCGATCTTCCACGGCCATCAGGTGACCGGCCACGGCCAGTTGCCGGCAGCGCAGGACCTGACCCGGATCCGCGCCCGGATCGAGGCGCGCAACGACCAGAGCCTGCGCGAAGGCGCGGTCGGCGCGCTGCAGACTGATGCGATTGGCACCACCTTCCCGGAACTGGCCGACCTGGCACCGCTGGCCGCTGGCGTCCTGTTCGTGCCGTTGATGCCACAGGCGCGCAGCGCACTGCTGTGGACCCGGCGCGAGCAGGTGCAGACGGTCAACTGGGCAGGCAATCCGCAGCTGGCCAAGCTGCCGGATATCCCCAATTCGCGCCTGTCGCCACGCAAGAGCTTCCAGCTGTGGCAGGAAACGGTGCGCGGGCGTTCGCGCCCGTGGTCGAGGCTGGACCTGGAATCGGCGCGCAGCCTGCAGGTGCTGATCGAGCTGATGGAGCGCAAGCGTTACCAGCAGGACTTCACCATGCTGGAGGCTTCGCTGGCGCGGCTGCGCCAGGCCGTGGCGATCATTGAGCGCGGCCCGACCGGCATCGCCCGGGTCGTGTTTGCCAACGACGCCTTTGCCCGGCTGGCCGATGCCGATGCCTCGGACATGATCGGGCGCGACCTGCGTACGCTGCTGGATCCCTCGCTCCCGCCCCGGCAGCTGGCGCAGCTGGAAACCCGGCTGGGCCAGGGGGAAGCCAGCGGTGCGGTGCTGCCGCTGCGGGTGGCCAATGCCGATCCGGTGGCCTGGCAATTCGATTTCGAACCGCTGCCGGCAGCGGCCGGCAAGACGGTCAGCCACTGGCTGCTGCAGCTGCGCGAGCCGGATTGATGCCGGCCCGCGCGGCGGTCACCGCGTGATGCCTACTTGCCGGTGACCTCGCGGGCGTGCGCCGACAGGACCGCCAGTTGCGGCTTGGCCACGCCATCGACCGGCTGCACGCTGAAGATATAGCTCGGGTTCCACCAGGCACCAGCGGCCCAGTAGGTCCAGCCCAGCCACACATCGCTGTTGGTCTGCATGTACGCGAGCATGCCGTCCAGGGCGGCCATGCAGGTGGGGTTGTCGGCCGCGCCGAATTCACCCAGGAAGCCGACCTTCTGGTTGGCACGCAGCCAATCGGTGAAGCCCTTGAGCTTGTCGGCGCCGATGGTGGTGCTGACACAGGTGGCCGAGGTGCCCGAGTAATCCTTGTCCAGGTACTGGTGCACTTCGAAGGCCAGGTGATTGGCCGGGTCGCTCAGCTTGGCCAGGGCATCGCCATTGGAGATGCCGCCGCCGGCCGAGGCGCTGTTCCAGCTGTGCGCGCCGGTCCATGCCACGCCCGGAACCAGCACCAGGTTGCCGGCCCCGGTGGCGCGGATGGCATTGATGCCGGCCTGCGCGGCGCTGGCCCAGGTGGTGGCGGACAGCCCGGCCGGCTCGTTCATCAGGCCGAAGATCACTGCATCGTCGTTGGCGAAGGCGCTCGCCAGCTGCCGCCACAGGTCGGCGAAAACCGTTTCGGGCACGGTGCTGCTGCCGATGGCGGCGCCGTTGTATTTGCCGTAGTTGTGCGGGTCCAGAATGATCTTCAGGCCATGGTTCCTGGCGCGGGTGACCGCGGTGCGGATCTGGCCCAGCTGCGCGGCATCGAGGGTGACGCCGGCGTTGGGCTGCAGGCGCTCCCACAGGAACGGCAAGCGGATCACGTTCATGCCCTGATCGGCGAAGTATGCATAGTCCGCATCGGAGGCATACATGTAGTCCTTGAACAGCACGCCCGGCTTTTTGGACGAATTGAATTCGGCCCCGGCCAGATTGACGCCTGCGTACTGCAGCGTGGTCTGTGCGTGGGCGCTGGAGGCGCAGGCCAGTCCGGCAGCCAGGGCCAGGGTGTTCAGCAAAGTGGTGATCGAAGGGCGCATTGGGGGATCTCGGTGGTGTCGTGCGGACGCGCTCGGCGTGTCGCAGCAGGGGGATGGATTTGTCTTGCTGAACCGGTGGCTGGCGTGACGTTCGTGCCAGACCGACAGCCATCGTGGGCGTGTCATCTGCAAGCGGTGGCGCCGGCATCGGGGCTGACCGTTGCCGGCTCGACTTCGTCGCGCGTGGACCGCCGCAGTTCCAGCGTCGTGGCGTGCGGATCAGTTCCTGATTCCACCCGTGGCGAGGTCGGGTGGAATTTCGCAATTGGCATGCCAGTCAGCGTCCCCGCCCGCACCGCAATGTGCGTAACGTGACAGAGTTCGATCGATCACCTGGATGACCCGCACACGCATCGAGATGGCATCGCCGCACGCGTGGCCCGGCGGCGCCTGTTGCTGCCCGCGCGGGCGAGCATGCAAGAAAACAGCCGCACTGCATGCGGCTGTCGGGTGTCGAAAGGGGTCGGTTTGTGCCCTCAGTGGGCGTGTTTGTTCGACTGGGTGATCTGGCGGGCGTACCTGGACAGCACCGCCATCTGCGGTTTGTCGTTGCCCTCCTTGTCCGGCTGGACATTGAACATGTAGCTCGGCGGCCACCAGCCACCCGCGGCCCAGTAACTCCAACCACGCCACACATCGCCATTGTCCTGGATGTAGGCCAGCATTCTGTCCAGCGCGGCCAGACAGGCCGGGTCGGGACTGGCGCCGAATTCGCCCAGGAACCCGGTCTTGCCGTTCTCGCGCAGCCAGCGGGTGAAGACTTCCAGGCGGCGCACGCCGATGTTCTGGTCGTCGCCGCACTCGGGCTTGGTGCCCGACGAGTCCTTGTCCAGGTACTGGTGCGCTTCGAACACCAGCCGGTTGGCTGGATCCTTGAGCTTGGCCAGCGCATCGCCGTTGGAGGTGCCGCGCCCGGCGACCCGGCTGCCCCAGCTGTGGGCCCCGCTCCAGGCCGTGCCCGGCACCAGGATCAGGTTTTGCGCGCCTGCCGCGCGGATCGCATCGATGCCGGCCTGGGCGATCCTGGCCCACTCGGTGGCGCCCATGTCGTGCGGCTCGTTCATCAGGCCGAACATCACCTGCTTGTTGTTGGCAAACGCCGGCTCCCTGGCCAGGCGCGCCCACAGGTCGGTGAACACCGCCACCGGCACCGCCTCGCTGCCGATCTGCGCACCGTTGTAGTCGGCGTAGTTGTGCACGTCCAGCAGCACGGTGATGCCACGCCTGGAAGCGTTCTCCACCGTCTTCTGCAGCAGCTTGAGCTGGATGGCGTCGAACTCGCCCCTGGGCTGCGGTTGCAGGCGTTCCCACAGGAACGGCAGGCGCACCACGTTCATGCCCTTGGAGGCGAAGTAGTCGAAGTCCTTCTCGGACGGGTAGGTGTAGTCCTTGAACAACGTGCCTGGCTTCTGGCTGGCCTTGAACTCGGCGCCGGCCAGGTTGACCCCGGCGTACTGCAGCACGCGCTGCTGGGCGCTGGCGGCCAGCGGGGTGGCCAGCAGCAGCGTGGCCAGGGCCAGGCTGAGCGTTCGGCAAAGGTGGGTGCGCATGGACGTCTCCGTGGGGTCAAACCATCGTCATGCCCGGCGGCCGACAGGCGTAAGCGACCACCAAACGGCACGATGCATGGACGGTGCAGGTGGGGGAAGCGACCGCATTGCAGACATGAGCCTACGACATCCAACGCAACACGCCGATGAAACGGCCGGCGCCAGGCCTGACCATTGCGTCATCGGTGAACGATCAGCCGGTCTTGCGCGGACGCAGCACCAGCAGCGCGACGCCACCGCCCAGCAGGCCCCAGAACGCGGCGCCGATGCCGTGCACGCTCAGTCCGGAGGCGGTGATCAGGAAGCTCAGCAGCGCCGCCTCGCGGCTGCCGTGGTCTTTCAGCGCCCCGCTCAGGTTGCTGCCCAGCGCGCCCAGCAGGGCGATGCCGGCCATGGCCATCACCAGCTCCCTGGGAAACGCGGCCAGCAAGGTCACCACGGTCGCGCCGAACAGGCCGACCACCAGGTAGATCACCCCGGCCCAGACCGCGGCCATGTAACGGCGCTGCGGATCCGGGTGGGCTTCCGGCCCCATGCAGATGGCCGCGGTGATCGCCGCCAGATTGAGCGAGAACGCCCCGAACGGCGCCAGCACCACGTTCAGCGCGCCGGTCCAGCCGATCAGCGGCGAAACCGGCATGTGATAACCCGAGGCACGGATCACTGCCACGCCCGGCACATTCTGCGAGGCCATGGTCACCACGAACATCGGCAGGGCGATCCCCAGCAGCGCGGCGAAGGAGAAGGTCGGGGTGACCCACACCGGGCGCGTGGGCGTCAGCACGACGCTGTCCAGATGCAGCAGCCCGCCGCCGGCTGCCACCGCAATCCCGACCAGCAGCGTGGCGATCACCGAATAGCGCGGCCACAGCCGGCGCATCAGCAGGTAGCTGGCCAGCATCGCCAGCACCAGCAGCGGCTGGGTCCTGACCGCGACGAAGGTGTCCAGGCCGAAGCGCAGCAGGACCCCGGCCAGCATGCCCGCGGCCAGCGGCAGCGGGATGCGCGAGAGCATCTTCTCGAACACCCCGGAAAATCCCGCCACTGCGATCAGCGCCGCGCACACCACGAACGCACCGATCGCATCGGACAGCGGCAGCGCGGTGGTGGTGGCCGCCAGCATCGCCGCCGCCGGTGTCGACCAGGCCGTCACCACCGGCATCCGATAGCGCAGCGACAGGCCGATGCAGGTCAGGCCCATTCCCACGCCCAACGCCAGGATCCACGAACTGGTCTGGGCCTGGTCGGCACCGACCTGGCGCGCGGCCTGGAACACGATCACCGCCGAACTGGCAAAGCCCACCAGCACGGTGACCAGGCCGGCGGCCAAGGCCGAGACGGAGGAATCACGCAGCAGGCGGGCAGGTGTCAGGGCAGACATGGTGGGCACTGGAAGTCGGCCGTGGCAACGCGCGGCAGATGGAAGGCGCAGGCACGGCCAAGACCGCGCCTGGGTGCGGATCGTGGCTCAGCCCAGCAGCAGCTCGGCGATGCTGGCTGCTGCGTCGCGCCCCTCCGCCACGGCGGTGACCACCAGGTCGGCGCCGCGCACCGCGTCGCCGCCAGCGAACAGCTTGGGGTGGGTGGTCTGGTAGGGCAGGCGCTGGCTTCCATCAGCGTTCACGCCGCCGGCCACGATCCGGCCGTTGGCCTGGCCTTCCACGCCCAGTGCGGACAGCCACTCGGGCAGGGTCGGCGAGAAACCGAAGGCGATGATCACCACGTCGGCCTCCAGCAGCGATTGGCTGCCTTCGATCGGTTCGGCGCTGCGGCGGCCGCGCGCGTCCGGTTCGCCCAGGCGGGTCTGGACCACGCGCACCGCGCAGGCCTTGCCGTCCGGGCCGGCTTCCACTGCCAGCGGCTGGCGGTTGAACAAAAAGCGCACGCCTTCCTCGCGGGCGTTGGCCACCTCGCGCGCGCTGCCGGGCATGTTGGCCTCGTCGCGGCGATAGGCGCAGGTGACCTTGGCCGCGCCCAGGCGAATGGCGCTGCGCACGCAGTCCATGCCGGTGTCGCCGCCGCCCAGCACCACCACGCGCTTGCCGGTCAGGTCGGGCAGGACGATCTTGTCTTCCCAGCCGGCGATCGGCCGGCCCCAGGTGTCGCCGCCGGTGACGATGCGCGCGTTCTGGACCAGGAACGGCAGCGCCGGCAGCACCCCTTCCAGGTCCTGACCGGCCAGCCCGCCGTCGGTGTAGCGATAGGCGCCGGTGCCCAGGAACACCGCGTCGAACTCGCCCAGCAGCTGCTCCATGGTCACATCGCGGCCCACTTCCACGCCCAGCCGGAATTCCACGCCCATGCCTTCCAGCACCCCGCGGCGGGTGGCGATCACCGACTTGTCCAGCTTGAAGCTGGGAATGCCGAACTGCAGCAACCCGCCGATCTGCTCGTAGCGGTCGAACACCACCGCATGGATGCCGGCATGGGCCAGCTGGTCGGCGCAGGACAGGCCGGCCGGACCGGCGCCGATCACCGCCACGCGCTTGCCGGTGGGCGTGACGCTGCCCATGTCCGGGCGCCAGCCGGTGGCCAGGGCGGTATCGACGATGTACTTCTCGACCGCGCCGATGGTCACCGCGCCGAATTCCTCCAGCGTGCAGCTGCCTTCGCACAGGCGGTCCTGCGGGCAGACGCGCCCGCAGACCTCCGGCAGCGGGTTGGTGGTGTGGCACAGGGCGGCCGCCTCGTGGATGCGGTTTTCCTGGACCAGCTGCAGCCACTGCGGAATGGCGTTGTGGACCGGGCATTTCCAGCTGCAGTAGGGATTGCCGCAGTCCAGGCAGCGTCCGGCCTGGTACTGGGCATCGGCCTTGTCGAACTTGCCGTACAGCTCGCCCCAGTCGCCGGAGGTGCGCAGTTCCACCGGGATGCGCTGGGGCATCTGGCGGGGCAATTCGAGGAACTGGAAGGCTTGCTTGCGGCTCATGGGAAATTCCGTGGCGTGCTCCCTTCTCCCACCGGGAGAAGGTGCCCCGCAAGGGGCGGATGAGGGTACGGGCGCCTCGGCGCCCTCACCAGGCCCCGCCTGCGCCCGGCAGGAAGGAGCGTTGTGTCGGTTACGCGGCCCTGCGCAGGGCATCGGTCAGCGACTCGATGCTGGCCGCCTTGGGCTTGACCAGCCAGAACTTGCCGATGTAGTCGCGGAACTCGTCCAGGATCTGCTGGGCCCAGATGCTGCCGGTCAGCTCGCGGTGGCGCTGGATCAGGGTGTGGATGTGCTGGCGGTAGTTCTCGAAGCCCTCGGCGCTGATCCGGTGGATGTCGATCAGCTCATGGTTGTAACGGTCCACGAAGTCGCGGTCCATGTCCAGCACGTAGGCCAGGCCACCGGTGAAGCCGGCGCCGAAGTTCAGCCCGGTGCGGCCCAGCACCATCACCACGCCATCGGTCATGTATTCGCAGCAGTGGTCGCCGGCGCCTTCGACCACCGCCAGCGCGCCGGAGTTGCGCACGCCGAAGCGCTCGCCGGCGCGGCCGGCCGCGTACAGCTCGCCGCCGGTGGCCCCGTACAGGCAGGTGTTGCCCAGGATCGCGGTGTTGCGGGCCTCGAACCGCGCCCCGCGCGGCGGACGCACCACCAGCCGGCCGCCGGCCATGCCCTTGCCCACGTAGTCGTTGGCTTCGCCTTCCAGCTCCATGTTCAGGCCACCGGCGTTGAACGCGCCGAAGCTCTGCCCGGCCGAGCCGCGGAAGCGCAGCTGGATCGGGGCATCGTCCATGCCGTGGTTGCCATGGGCGCGGGCGATGGCGCCGGACAGGCGCGTGCCGATCGAGCGGTCGGTGTTGTGGATCAGGTGGCGATGGTCGCCGCCGGCCTTGGTGCCGATGGCCTGGGCCAGTTCGCCGTCCAGCTGGCAGGCCAGGCTGTCGGGCGATTCGTACAGGCGCTGGGCCGCGCAGGTGCCGCCCTCGACCCGGGCCCCGGCCAGCAGGCGCGAGAGATCCACGTGCACGCCTTCGCGCGGGCTGTAGTCGATCTGCTGGAGCAGGTCGGTGCGGCCGACGATCTGGTCCAGCGAGCGCACGCCCAGCCGCGAGAGCCAGCCGCGCACCTCCTCGGTCAGCAGGCGGAAGAAGGTTTCCACCCGCTCGGGCAGGCCGGTGAAGTACTCGCTGCGCAGGCGCTCGTCCTGGGTGGCCACGCCGGTGGCGCAGTTGTTGAGGTGGCAGATGCGCAGGTACTTGCAGCCCAGCACGATCATCGGCGCGGTGCCGAAGCCGAAGCTGTCCGCGCCCAGGATGGCCGCCTTGACCACGTCCAGGCCGGTCTTCAGGCCGCCATCGGTCTGCAGGGTGGCGCGATCGCGCAGCTGGTTCTGGACCAGCGCCTGGTGGGCCTCGGCCACGCCCAGTTCCCACGGCACGCCGGCATAGCGGATCGAGCTGATCGGCGAGGCACCGGTGCCACCGTCATGGCCGGAAATGGTGATCAGGTCCGCGCCGGCCTTGACCACGCCGGCGGCGATGGTGCCCACGCCGGCATGGCTGACCAGCTTGACCGACACCAGCGCGGTCGGGTTGACCTGCTTGAGGTCGTAGATCAGCTGGGCCAGGTCCTCGATGGAGTAGATGTCATGGTGCGGCGGCGGGCTGATCAGGCCGATGCCGGGCTTGGCATAGCGCAGCCTGGCGATCAGTTCGTTGACCTTGTGTCCGGGCAGCTGGCCGCCTTCGCCGGGCTTGGCACCCTGGGCGATCTTGATCTGCAGCACCTCGGCGTTGACCAGGTACTCGGGGGTGACGCCGAATCGGCCCGAGGCCACCTGCTTGATCTTGGAGCGCTTCTCGGTGCCGTAGCGCGCCGGGTCTTCGCCGCCTTCGCCGGAGTTGGAGCGCCCGCCCAGGCGGTTCATGGCGATGGCCAGGGCCTCGTGCGCCTCGGGTGAGAGCGCGCCCAGGCTGATGGCGGCGGTATCGAAGCGGCGCAGCACATCGGCCGATTCGGCCACTTCTTCCAGCGGCAGCGGCGTGTCGGCCAGCTTGAGCTGCAGCAGGTCGCGCAGGGTCGACGGCGGACGGCTGTGCACTGCATCGGTGTAAGCCTGCCAGTGGGCCGCATCGCCGGTGCGCGTGGCGCGCTGCAGGGCCATGACCACGTCCGGGTTGAACATGTGGTACTCGCCGCCGTGCACGTACTTGATCAGGCCGCCCAGCTCCGGCTTGGCCAGCTCGTTCCAGGCGCGCCTGGACAGCTGCTGGGCCTCGGTATCCAGGCGCCCGAAGCCAACCCCGCCCACGCGCGAGGCCGCGCCGGGGAAGCACAGCTTCACCACCTCCGGATCCAGGCCGACGATCTCGAACAGCTGCGCGGCGCGATAGCTGGCGATGGTGCAGATGCCCATCTTGGAAATGATCTTGGACAGGCCCTTGTAGATGCCCTTGCGGTACTTGCGCCCGATCTGGGCCTGCTCGCCGCCGGCCTTGAGCATCAGGATGCCGCGACGGCCCAGGTCGAACAGGGTCTGGTAGGCCAGGTACGGATACACCGCGGTGGCGCCACAGCCCAGCAGGCAGGCCATGTGGTGCGGATCGCGCGCGGTGCCGGTCTCGATGATCAGGTTGACGTCGCAGCGCAGGCCGACGTTGGACAAATGGTGGTGAACCGCGCCGGTGGCCAGCAGCGCATGCACCATCGGCCGTCCGGCTTGCGGGTAACGGTCGGACAGCAGCAGCATGATGATGCCTTCGCGCGCGGCCGCCTCGGCCTGGGCGCAGATGCGTTCGATGCCGGCCTTGAGCCCTTCCTCGACCGAATAGGACAGGTCGATCAATCGGTTCTTGTGCGCGTACTGGTCCATCTTCAGCAGCTGGCGCAGCTTGCGCTGGCTCAGCACCGGCGAGTTGAGGATGACGTGGTTCACCGTTTCGGCGGCCGCGTGGAAAATGTTGGTCTCCCGGCCCAGCTGGGTGGACAGCGACATCACGCAGTCCTCGCGCAGCGGATCGATCGGCGGATTGGTGACCTGCGCGAAGGCCTGGCGGAAGTAGTCGTACAGCGGCCGGGTCTGGCGGCTCAGGACCGCCATCGGGGTATCGTCGCCCATCGAGCCGGTGGCTTCCTGCTCGGTCTCGGCCAGCGGCCGCAGGA
The DNA here is from genome assembly GCF_000233915.3 of Pseudoxanthomonas spadix BD-a59. NCBI lineage: Bacteria > Pseudomonadati > Pseudomonadota > Gammaproteobacteria > Lysobacterales > Lysobacteraceae > Pseudoxanthomonas > Pseudoxanthomonas spadix. Next base: position 293,491 of record NC_016147.2, read on the forward strand.
TCTGCTCGATCTCCTCGCTGCTGAGCTGGAACAGCTTGTGGTAGCTGCGCAGGGTCTTCTCGTCGAAGGGTTCCTCGACCAGCGACGGATCGATCAGCTCGGTCCGCAGGTAGGTCACCCCCTGCTGCAGCCATTGCTTGTACGGGGCGCGGCCGCGGTTGATGCGGTCGATGGCATCCGAATCGAGCAGGTCGCCGCGCTTGAGGTCGATGGCCATCATCTCGCCCGGACCGAGCTTGCCCTTGCGCACGATGCGCTCGGCCGGCAGTTCCCACACCCCGGCTTCGGAGGCGACCAGGAAATGCCGGTCCGAGCTGAGCATCCAGCGGGCCGGACGCAGGCCGTTGCGGTCGAGCATGCAGGCGGCATAGCGGCCGTCGCAGGCGACGATGCCGGCCGGGCCGTCCCAGGGCTCGGTGTTCAGGCCATAGAACTCGTAGAACGCGGCCAGGTCCGAATCCTTGAACTCCAGCGACTGGTTTGCCGGCGGGATCAGGATGCGCAGTGCCTGCAGCAGGTCCATGCCCCCGGCGATCAGCAGCTCCAGCATGTTGTCCAGGCTCTGCGAATCCGAGCCATGCATGGAGATCACCGGGTCGAACTGGGCGATGTCGAACCTGGGCGTTTTCCACACCTTGCTGCGCGCCTGGGCCCAGGAGCGGTTGCCTTCGATGGTGTTGATCTCGCCGTTGTGGGCGAGCAGGCGGAACGGATGGGCCAGCGGCCAGCGCGGCAGCGTGTTGGTCGAGAAGCGCTGGTGGAACACCACCGCGCTGGAGGCCAGGTCGCTGCGCTGCAGGTCCGGGAAGAACGTGGACAGCTTGTCCGGCAGGACCATGCCCTTGTAGCCGATCGAATGCGGCGACAGGGTGACCACGTAGTAGTCCTCAGTCGCATCGCGCAGGGCCTGCTCGCTGCGCCGGCGCGCCAGGAACAGCGCCAGGGCGAAGGCATCCAGGTCCTGGCCTTGGCCGGCCTCGACGAACAGCTGTTCGATCCGCGGCAGGGTGTCCCGGGCCAGTTCGCCGCAGACCGAATCATCGGTCGGCGGCACCCGCCAGCCGCGCACGTGCACCCCGACGCTGGCCAGTTCGGCTTCCAGCTGGGCACGGCACTGTGCGGCCAGCTGCGCCTGGCGCGGCAGGAACACCAGGCCGGCGGCGAAGGTCGCGCCCACCGGGATCTGCGCCTCGCGCGCCAGCGCGCGCAGAAAAGGTTCGGGCCTGCGGATCAGCAGGCCGCAGCCATCGCCGGTCAGGCCATCGGCGGCCACGCCACCGCGGTGGGTCATGCGCGACAGCGCGGAGATGGCAGTATCAACGAGCTGGCGCGATGGCTGATCGTCCAACTGCGCGATCATGCCGAAACCGCAGGCGTCGCGTTCGTGGTTGGGGTCGTACAGCCCTTGGCGGGTGCGGGGGGCCATGGTGCTACCTCGAAACAGGGAGGGTAAGGCGGCACCCGTGCCCTTCATTGGGCGGCGCAGACGTCAAAAAGGTGTCACCGGAGCACCGATGACACCACAGGTGGTGCGTCGCCGCAACGGGCGCGCCAAGATGGTGCGGTGACGGTTGCAGGAGCAACGAAAATTGCGTGCCGCCGCGCTGCCGAAACGGCCCCAGGCCGCGCTGCGCGTTGACCGCTTCAGCCGCAGCGCACCGACACCACCATGCCCTTTTCGTCCAGCTCGATGTTAAGGCGCGCGGCGTTGAATTCCATGCTCACCGGCTGGTCCGGCTTGAGCAGGCGCACGCTGGTGGCGCGCGCATCGGTCCTGGCCTGGTCGGCATCGGCCTGGCCGGGCGTCTTGCCGACCAGCCACTGGGCCTGGGTGGCATCGCAGGCATCGGCATCGGCCGGCGGCGGCGCTTCGGGCGCGCGCGAGGCCTGGGCGCGGGCGCGCTGTTCGGCTTGCGCCAGTGCCTGTTGCTGTTCGTCCGGCGGTGGTGCGCCACAGGCAGCCAGGGCCAGGATCAGCAGGGATAGCGGCAGGACGGGGCGTGACATCGCAAGGACTCCAGGGCCGGCAGAGCCTGAATGTTACTAAGCCGGCCTGGCAACGCTTGACGGGGGCTTCATGGCGGGCACGACACCGTGCCGCGACATGGTCAGATCCGATCGCGCCGCCGCTGCAGCTTGCGCTTGCTCCAAGGCCCCTGCGCCTTCGCAAGCCGCCGACATCGCCAGGCTGGCCGGCCTGGTCTACGTCACCGATGCCGATCCGGGCTACGCACGCCGGCGCGCGGGCAAGGGGTTCAGCTACCGCGATCGGCAGGGCCATGCGGTGCGCGATGCGGCGACCCTGGCGCGCATCGGCGCGCTGGCCATTCCACCGGCCTACACCGAGGTGTGGATCTGCATGGATGCGCGCGGCCACCTGCAGGCCACCGGGCGCGATGCGCGCCGGCGCAAGCAGTACCGCTACCATCCGCGCTGGATCGAGGTCAGCGGCGAGGGCAAGTACGACCGGATCGTGCAGTTCGGTGCGACCCTGCCCAGGCTGCGTCGGCGCCTGCGCCAGGACCTGGGCCTGCCCGGCTTTCCGCGCGAGAAGGTGCTGGCGATCGTGGTGGCGGTGATGGCCGAGACCCTGGTGCGCGTCGGCAACGCAACCTACGCGCGCGACAACCGTTCCTTCGGCCTGACCACGCTGCGCAACCGGCATGCGGCCTTCGCCCGCGACCGGGTGCGGCTGCAGTTTCGCGGCAAGGGCGGGCTGGAGCATGACATCGGCATCGATGATGCGCGTCTGGTCAAGCTGATCCGTGCGGTCCAGCACCTGCCGGGGCAGGCCCTGTTTCAGTACCGCGACGATGAGGGCACGCTGCAGCCGGTCGATTCGGGTCAGGTCAACGCCTACCTGCGTCAGGTGATGGGGCAGGACTTCACCGCCAAGGATTTCCGCACCTGGGGCGGGACGCTGGCTGCGTTCAAGCTGCTGGCCGCCACACCGGTGCCCGCGCCGCCCAGCAAGGCCGCGCTGACCCGCGCCAGGAACGCGGTGATCAAGGAGGTGGCCCGGGCGTTGGGCAACACCCCTGCGGTGGCGCGCAAGGCCTACATCGACCCGTGCATGTTCCAGGCCTGGGAAGACGGGCGGCTGCAGACGCTGGCCGCCACCGTGCGTGGCCAGCGCCAGTGGGAACAGGCCGCGCTCAAGCTGCTGTCCAGGGTGCACAAGGTGTCACTGCGCAGCGCGCGCAAGGTAGCCGCGGCCACACGCTGAAACGGCCGGCGTTGCACGCCGGCCGGATGGCACAGGGTCAAGGGCCACGCCGGCCCGCGCGGGCGGCCGACGGCGCGGGCGGTCACGCTCAGCTGGACGCGACCTGGGTGCCGCTGCAGGTAATGGCGGTGATGGCGTTGTTGTCGCTGATCTGCACGTTGACCGACGAGCCGCCCTCGGTCACCCCTTGCTGCCCTTCGCCGGTGGTCAGGGCGGTGCTGTCGCTGTCCACGCGGATGCGCTCCAGCGTCGGCTGCGCCGCGGCCAGGCCAACCGCGCCCTTGACCATGTCGGTGTGGCAGGTGCCGGAGATGGTGCCGTCCAGCGGCTCGAAGGCCAGCGGTGCCGAGGCACAGGCGGACAGGGCAAGTGGCAGGGCAACGGCAGCGGCAACGGCGACAAGAGCAAGGCGCATCTGAATCTCTCCGGTAGGGCGCGAACGGCGGCAGCATTGCCGGTGGCGTGTTGCCGGATGATGAAGCCGCCTGTCGCCGCGGCCACGGACGCGTCGTGCCCGCACAGCCTTGCAGCGGCGGGGGCGGGTTTCACCCTCCGCGGCCGCCGCGCCCCGGCCTGCTTCCTCCGGCCGCGGGCGGCGATGCCCGGTGGCCGGCCGGCACGGCGCACACGGGCCGCCGGTTTGCGCGCGGGCGGCCTGACTGACCGGTCAAGGCCTGCCGATGACGACAGTGCGACAATGCCGCTTCCAGCCGCCGACCGGCGGGACACGGCCGATTCCATGAGCGACATCCTCGACACCATCCTGGCCCGCAAGCGCGAGGAAATCGCCGCGCGCGGCGCGCGGGTCCCGCTGCACGAGCTGATCGCGCGCGCGCGCGATGCTTCGCCGGTGCGTGGCTTTGCCGATGCGTTGCGTCGCACGATCGCCGGCGGCGATGCCGGGGTGATCGCCGAGGTCAAGAAGGCCAGCCCCTCCAAGGGCGTGATCCGGCCCGACTTCAATCCGGCCGAGATCGCGGTGAGCTACCAATTCGGCGGCGCCTCGTGCCTGTCGGTGCTGACCGACGTGGATTTCTTCCAGGGCGCCGATGCCTACCTGCAGCAGGCGCGCGAGGCCTGCACCCTGCCGGTGCTGCGCAAGGACTTCACCATCGACCCCTACCAGGTCTACGAAGCGCGCGTGCTGGGCGCCGACTGCATCCTGCTGATCGTGGCCGCGCTGGAGGACCGGCAGCTGGTGTCGCTGGCCGACCTGGCCATGCAGCTGGGCATGGACGTGCTGGTGGAAGTGCACGACATCGACGAGCTGGAGCGCGCGCTGCAGGTGCCGGCGCCGCTGCTGGGCATCAACAACCGCAACCTGCGCACCTTCGAGGTGTCGCTGCACAACACCCTGGAGATGAAGGGCGCGGTGCCGCGCGACCGGATCCTGGTGACCGAGAGCGGCATCGCCACCGGCGATGACGTGGCGATGCTACGCGGGCAGGGGGTACACGCGTTCCTGGTCGGCGAAACCTTCATGCGCGCGCCCGAGCCGGGCGAGGCGCTGCGCCAGCTGTTCTTCGCATGAGCGCGCCCGGCCCGTATCCGGTGCCCGCCGCCGACGCGCCGGTGGTGGTGTTCGACTTCGACCACACCCTGTACGACGGCGACTCGGGCAGCCACCTGTTCGCCTGGCTGATCAAGCGCAGCTGGCTGCGCCTGGCCGCCGCGCTGCTGGCCACGCCGCTGCTGGGGCCGCTGGTGGCGCTGCTGCCCACGCGCCGGCGCGGCATCTCCGGCTATGTGTGGATCGCCACCTTCGGCCTGCGTCGGCGACGCGACCTGGACGAACTGATCGACCGCTACGTGGTGGCCAACCGCGAACGGGTGCACCAGCGGCTGTTGCCGCTGGCGCTGGAGGTGCTCACCGCGCATCGTGCCGCCGGCGACCGGGTGGTGGTGGCCACCGGCGCGCCGCCGGAGCTTGCCCGGGCGGCCCTGTCCTTCGTCGCCCACCAGGACGTACCGGTGATCGGCACCGTGGTCGGACCGAGCTGTGGCGCGGTCATCGCCCGCCGCCACTGCCACCACGACGAAAAGATGCGGATGCTGCGCGAGCGCGGCTATGGCCAGGTCGCCGTGGCCTACAGTGACAGCACCGCCGACCTGCCGCTGCTGGAGGCCGCCGCGCGGCCCGTGGTGGTCAACCCGAAGGCCGACAAGGTCGCGCTGTTTCGCCAGCGGCTGCCGGCCGGCACGCCGATCCTCAACTGGGGCTGCCGCGACCGCGGCGGGGACCCGGTGTAGGGCTCGCCCCGGATCAAGTCACTCCACCGGGGGGGGGGCGTGACAGCGCCCTGGGCAAGGGGCGCGGGGATCGGAAACGGATGAATCTTGGCGCTGTGCGCGAATGCGCAATCAGCGCGTGCCGTACAGCACGATCGTCTTGCCGCGTGCATGCAGCACACCATCGGCCTGCAGCTTCTTCAGCACCCGTCCGGCCATCTCGCGCGAGCAGCCGACCAGCCGGGCCAGCTCCTGGCGCGACACGCGCATCTGCGTGCCCTGCGGATGGCTCATCGCCTCCGGCTCGTGGGCCAGGTCGTGCAGGGTGCGGACGATGCGGTCGGTCACATCCAGAAACGCCAGGCGGCTGGCCTTGCGGCTGGTATCCAGCAGTCGGCGCGAGAGCTGGGCGCCGATGGCGAACAGCAGCTTGGCCGCGTCCGAGGCCAGCTGACCGCCAAACAACTGGTGCAGGCGCTCGTAGCTGATCTCGGCCAACTCGCACTGGGTGCGGGTGCGCAGGATGACCTCACGCCGGTCCGACTCGATGAACAGGCCCATCTCGCCGACGAACTCGCCGGGCCCGAAATAGCCCAGCACCAGCTCACGGTCTTCCTCTTCCTCGGCCAGGATGCTCACCGAGCCGCTGACCACGTAATACAGGGTGCCGGCCGGATCACCGGGGCGGAACACGTCGGCGCGCGCGGGGTAGCGGCGCCGATGGCTGTTGGAGAGGAACGACTCGATGGTCGTCAAATCCGGGATCAGGGCACTGGCCGGGGAACGCATCAGACTCGGGGGAAGACCTGCTTTCATGGCAGCTCATGAAGTGAAGCGAATGGTCTCGAGCTTAGTCTGAATGGGACAACGGCGGCAATGTCCGTCGCGCTGTCATTTCACGGTCAGCGCGTTTGCCGCATAATTCGACCCTTCACCGTTTTCTTAGCGAAGGTCCATCGCCGTGGTCAAACCACTGCCGCGCCTGAGGCTGCAGGGCTTCAACAACCTCACCAAGGCGCTGAGCTTCAACATCTACGACGTCTGCTATGCGGTGTCCGAGGACGAGCGTCAGCGTTACATCGAATACATCGATGAGGAATACAACGCCGATCGCCTGACCCAGATCCTTACCGATGTGGCCGAGATCATCGGCGCCAACATCCTCAACGTGGCCCGCCAGGACTACGACCCGCAGGGCGCGTCGGTGACCATCCTCATCTCCGAGGAACCGGTCATCGACAAGGCCGCCGCCAAGGGTGTGATCTCCGATGCGGTGGTTGCGCACATGGACAAGAGCCACATCACCGTCCACACCTACCCGGAAACCCACCCCCAGGCCGGCATTGCGACCTTCCGCGCGGACATCGACGTGGCCACCTGCGGGGTGATCTCGCCGCTGAAGGCGCTGAACTACCTGATCGAGTCGTTCGAGTCGGACATCGTGATCATGGATTACCGCGTCCGTGGCTTCACCCGCGACATCAAGGGCAAGAAACACTACATCGATCACAAGATCAACTCGATCCAGGACTTCGTGGCCAAGAACATCAAGTCGCGCTACGAGATGATCGACGTCAACGTCTACCAGGAAAACATCTTCCACACCAAGATGCACCTGACCGACTTCGACCTGGACCAGTACCTGTTCGAGGAAAAGGCCCGCAACCTCTCGTTCAAGGAGCGGATGAAGATCGAGAACCTGCTGCGCCGGGAGATCGAGGAACTTTTCCACGGACGCAACCTGGCCGAGTGATCGCCGCAGGGAGAACCCCATCGCGCTGTCTGCTAGACGCGTTCGGAGCCCCCTCTCCCCCGCTCGCGGGGGAGAGGGGGCAAAATCCCAGCGATGCGGCCGTAGGGCCCATGGCCGCGATGGGCTTTCCCGCAGGAGCGGACCGAAGGGCCGCGAGAGGCTTTACCGGGAACGCCCCATCGCGCCCCTGCGGTGCTCCTACGAGAAGCGGGATATCACCGGAGGTCAAGAAGCGGGATATCACCGGAGGTCAAGGGGGTGATCGACGCTCGTGCGGCTAAACCGCTTGCGCTTACAGCCGGTAGGCCACCGTCTTCATCACCTGCGAGGCCAAGCGCATCACCCCGGGGATGGGGGAGGGCAGCAGGCGCGCGCCGGCGTGTTCGGCGTTGTCGGCATGACGGGCCTCGTCGGCCTTCATCACCCGCAGCACATCGCGGCTGCGCAGATCGGCCGGCGGCAGGATGTCCAGATGTTGGTCCAGGTGGGCTTCGACCTGTCGCTCGGTCTCGACCACGAATCCCAGGTTCCAGCCATCGCCGCGCAGCCCGGCCAGCAGGCCGATCGCGTAGCTGCCGCCATACCAGAGCGGGTTGAACACGCTGGGGCGGCTGTCCAGTTCGCGCAGACGCCGGGCGCACCAGGCCAGGTGGTCGGTTTCCTCCTGCGCCGCTTCGCCCAGGCGGGCGCGGGTGTCCGGATCGCGGGCCACGGCGGCCTGGCCCGAATACAGCGCCTGGGCGCAGACCTCGCCGACGTGGTTGATCCGCATCAGGCCGGCGGCGTGGCGGCGTTCGGCCTGGTCCAGGGCAATGTCGGGCGTGGCGCCGGCCGGGTAGGGGCGCTGCGCGCGCGGATCCCCGAAGGTGGTTTCCAGGGCGTGCTGGGTCTGGGCCAGGAATTGGTCGATGAGGGAATGCTGGCGGGTGGCGGTCATGGCGGTTGCAGGCCGTGGCGCTGCGGAGCAGCAACGGCCCATGTTCCCCCGCGGCGACCGGGATGCCAAGCCCGGATGCCCTGTCCCGACTCCGACAGTCAGTCTTGCAAGCAGCCGGGCAGCCCCGTACAATCCCGCCTCTTCGCGTTTCACCCTTCACAACGCGTGGCAAAGTTCCGCACGGGGCAAGGCCCTGGGCGCAATCCGCCCGACCAGACACAAGAGCTTCTTTCATGAGCACGTTCACCGCAAAGAACGAGACCGTCCAGCGCGACTGGTTCCTCGTCGACGCCTCGGGCAAGACCCTGGGTCGTCTGTCCACCGAGCTGGCCCGCCGTCTGCGTGGCAAGCACAAGCCGGTTTATACCCCGCACGTTGATACCGGCGACTATCTGGTCGTCATCAACGCCGAGAAGATCACGGTGACCGGCAAGAAGCTCACCGACAAGAAATATCACCGCTTTACCGGTTACATCGGTAACCTGAAGACCGAGACCCTGCAGCAAGCGCTGGAGCGTCACCCGGAACGGGTGATCGAGACCGCCGTCAAGGGCATGCTGCCGAAGGGCCCGCTGGGCCGCGCCATGTACCGCAAGCTCAAGGTCTACGCCGGTTCCAACCATCCGCACGCCGCGCAGCAGCCGCAGGTCCTGGATATCTAAACATGCCTATCACTCAGAACTACGGCACTGGCCGTCGCAAGTCCTCCACCGCCCGCGTGTTCCTGCGCAAGGGCACCGGCAAGATCACCGTCAACGACCGTCCGCTGGACGAGTTCTTCGGCCGTGAGACCGCGCGCATGATCGTGCGCCAGCCGCTGGAGCTGACCAACAACACCGAGAGCTTCGACATCCTGGTGACCGCCGCCGGCGGTGGCACCACCGGCCAGGCTGGCGCGATCCGCCTGGGCATTGCCCGCGCGCTGGTCGAGTACGACCAGACCCTCAAGACCGAGCTGCGCAAGGCCGGCTTCATGACCCGCGACGCGCGCGAAGTCGAGCGCAAGAAGGTCGGCCTGCACAAGGCACGTCGCGCGACCCAGTTCTCCAAGCGCTGATCGGCTTCTGCTTTTCAAGCGGCGGCGCTACAATCGCCGCTCGGGTTTTCCACAGCCCCGTCGCCAAGCGGTAAGGCACCTGACTCTGACTCAGGCATTCGGAGGTTCGAATCCTTCCGGGGCTGCCAGATACAAAGGAAAAGACTCGCTTCGGCGGGTCTTTTTTTTGCGTTTGCTCTGGTGCCGAAGTGGGCGCGGCGCATCTTGCGCGCGCCAGCGTGGCGTGCCTGCGTGCAGGCACGCGTGGCCCGGGCCAACCGCACCGGCGGTGTAGAATCGCGACGCTTCCGCGGCCGCCTGCGCCGCCGATTTTCGACCGGTACGGCCCTGCCATGAGTGGTTCCCCGCCTCCTCCCCTGACGCCGGCCACGGAGGTCATCGGGCGCATGCGCCTGCAGGGCTATGCGGTGCTCGATCGCGATGCGGTGTGTGGCCTTGCCAGTTGCGATGCCGCGCAGCTGGCGGCACTGGCACCGGGCTGGGACGACCTGGCGCTGGACACCTATCTGCGCGATGGCGGGCGCTATCGTCGTCGTCGCCACGCCTGCTTCGTGCAGGATGCCGATGCGCTGGTGCAGGCGCCGCACCGCGCGCACTGGCAGTCGCAGGATTACAACGCCCTGCACGGCGGCATGCACCGCTGGTTCGAGCCGGTGGCCGATGCCACGCTGGCGCAGCCGGCCTGGGCAGGCCTGATCCGGGGCTTCGGCAAGCTGCTGACGCAGCTGCGTGGGCAGTCGCGCTGGTATGTGGAAGCACACCAGTTCCGGATCGACACCACCGACGGCATCGGTCGGCCGACGCCGGAAGGGGCGCACCGGGACGGTGTGGATTTCGTGGTGGTGCTGCTGGTCGACCGGGTCGACGTCAAGGGCGGTGAGACCCGCGTGTTCGAGGCCGATGGCACCCAGGGCCAGCGCTTCACCCTGGGCCAGCCATGGTCGGCGCTGCTGCTGGACGATGCCCGCGTGATCCACGAATCCACCCCGATCCAGCCGCTGGCCGAGGCGGGGCATCGCGACACGCTGGTACTGACCTACCGCGCCGGCGCCTTCCAGGGCGAGGACTGAGCGTCTTCCGCCGGTTTCGTTACAATCGAAACGATTTGCCCAAGGGCGCGGAGGACGGCAGATGAAACTGGGTTCCCTGAAGGAAGGCGGCCGCGACGGCACGCTGGTCGTGGTTTCGCGCGACCTGACCCGCGCCGTGCGCGCCAGCGGCATCGCCCCGACCCTGCAGCGGGCGCTGGACGACTGGGCGCGCCTGGCCCCGCGCCTGCAGGCGCTTTCGGCCGCGCTGGACGCCGGCCAGGCCGATGGCGAATTCGACCTGGACTTCAACGCGCTGGCCGCACCCCTGCCACGTGCCTATGAATTCGTCGACGGCAGCGCCTACCTGGCGCATGTCGAACGCGTGCGCCAGGCGCGTGGGGCGCAGGTGCCGGAGAGCTTTTACACCGATCCGCTGATGTACCAGGCCACCAGTGGCGGCTTCCTGGGCCCGCGCGAGCCGATCCGCGTGGTCAGCGAGGAGGACGGCATCGACCTTGAGGCCGAAGTCGTGGTGGTCACCGGCGATGTGCCCATGGCAGTCGATGCGGCCCAGGCCAGCGCGCACATCCTGCTGGTCGGGCTGGTCAACGACGTGTCCCTGCGCAATCTGATCCCCGGCGAGCTGGCCAAGGGCTTCGGCTTCCTCCAGGCCAAGCCGCGCTCGGCGCTGTCGCCGGTGCTGGTGACCCCCGACGAGCTGGGCGAGGCCTGGGCCGGTCACAAGCTGCACCTGGCGATGCAGACGCACATCAACGGCGCCTGGTTTGGCGCGCCCGAGGCCGGGGTGGACATGCAGTTCGATTTCGCCCAGCTCATCGCCCACGCCGCGCGCACCCGGCCGCTGGTGGCCGGCACGCTGGTGGGTTCGGGCACGATTGCCAACCACGACACCGGCAAGGGCGCTTCATGCCTGGCCGAGCAGCGCACCGTGGAAACCCTGCGCGACGGGCAGCCTGCGACGCCATTCCTGTGCTTTGGCGACACCGTGCGTATCGAGATGCGTGCGCGCGATGGAAGCCCGGTTTTCGGGGCGATCGAACAGCGCATCGAACGCCAGCCTTTGCCGTAGCGCATTCAAGTCCCACAATGGGTCACCGGGCATCGCCACCGCGAGGCCTCCGATCGAATCGAGGGTGTCTGCGCGTGGCCGAGCTCTTGCGGCTGTATTCCTACTGGCGTTCCAGCGCCGCCTACCGGGTCCGGATCGGCCTCAACCTGAAAGGGCTGCGCTACGAGCTGATCCCGATGCACCTGGTGCGCGACGGCGGCCAGCAGCACCAGCCCGAGTACGCCAGGCTCAATCCGCAGCGCATGGTGCCCACGCTGATGCACGGCGGGCGGGTGATGCGCCAGTCGCTGTCGATCCTGGAATACCTGGACGAAAGCTGGCCCGAACGCCCGCTGCTGCCGGCCACCGCGCGCGACCGTGCTCGGGTGCGCGCGCTGTCGCAGCTGGTGGCTGCCGACATCCATCCGCTCGACAACCTGCGCGTGCGTCGGTATTTCGAAGAGGAATGGGGGGTGCCGCCGGTCGAGCGCGATGCCTGGATGCGGCACTGGATCGCCGAGGGCTTCCAGGCCCTGGAAACCCTGCTGGCCGACGACCTGGCCACCGGCACCTATTGCCATGGCGAGGCGCCGGGCATGGCCGACTGCTGCCTGGTCCCGCAGGTCTACAGCGCGCGCCGGTTTGGCCTGGACATGTCCGCCTGGCCGACCATCACCCGGATCGAGCAGGCGTGCATGGCGCTGCCGGCGTTCGGCCAGGCCAGCCCCGAGCAGCAGCCCGACGCTCCGCAGGCGCAGGCCGCCAGCGCCTGACCTCGCGCAGGCCGCGCGCGTTCAGCCGAAGCCGTGGGTGATGGTCGCCGGCGAACCGCTTTCGTACAGGTCCGCGTAGGGATCGTGTTCGCCGCTGGCGCCCTCGGACAGGCGGAACTTGAGTGCCAGGCCGTCGCGCGAGTCGGCTGCGCGCAGCGCTTCCTCCTGCACGATCTTGCCTTCCTTGACCATGCGGAACAGGCACTGGTCGAAGGATTCCATGCCTTCTTCCAGCGATTCTTCCATCGCCTGCTTGATCTCGTGGACCTGGCCACGACGCAGCAGGTCACGGATCACCGGGGTGTTGATCAGCACTTCGGCGGCCGGGAGGCGGCGGCCATCGACGCCCTTGACCAGGCGCTGGGAGACCACCGCGCGCAGGTTCAGCGCCAGGTTCATCAGTACATTCTTGTGCGCGGTCTCGGGGAAGAAGTTGAGGATCCGCTCGATGGTCTGGTCGGCGTTGTTGGAGTGCAGCGTGGCCAGGCACAGGTGGCCGGTCTCGGCAAAGGCGATGGCCGCCTCCATCGTGGTGGCGTCCAGGATTTCGCCGATCAGGATCACGTCCGGCGCTTCGCGCATCGCGTTCTTCAGCGCGTTGTGGAAGGCGTGGGTATCCAGGCCGACCTCGCGCTGGTTGACGATCGACTGCTTGTGCTTGTGCAGGTATTCGATCGGGTCCTCGATGGTGAGGATGTGGCCGGTGGTGCTCGCGTTGCGGAAGTCGATCATCGAGGCCAGCGAGGTGGACTTGCCCGAGCCGGTCGAGCCGACCAGCAGGACCAGCCCGCGCGGGGTCATGATGATGTCCTTGAGCACCTGTGGCAGCCGCAGTTCCTCGATCGAGGGGATCTTGCTGCGGATGGCACGGATGACCATGCCCACCTCGCCGCGCTGCTTGAACACATTCACCCGGAAACGTCCGGCCTCGGCCAGGGCCACGGCCATGTTCAGTTCCAGGTCGCGCTCGAACTGCGGCACCTGGCCCTCGTCCATCAGCGAGTAGGCGATCTTCTTGACCATGCCCGGTGGCAGGCCGGTGTTGCCCAGGGGATAGAGCTTGCCTTCGATCTTGATGTAGACGGGCGCGCCGGTGGTCAGGAACATGTCCGACGCGTTCTTTTCCGTCATCAGCTTGAGGAAATAGCCGATGTCCATGATGAGCCCCTGCTGGCTGGTGCCTCCGCGCGCATTGCAAGTGCGCCGCGGGCCTGACGACAATGGCCGCGGATTCCCCCTGAAAACCGCGTGCCTCAAATGATGATTGGTAGCTTCGCACAAATCCCGGTGCTGCTGTGTGCGGCCGCTCTAGCCCTGGTGGCGGTGCCGCCGGCCCACGCGCAGGACGCGGCGCTGGCCGAACTGGCCTCGGCCCAGGCTGCGGTCCAGCGCGCCACCGATGCCGATGCCGATCAGTACGCGCGGGACCTGATCGGCGCCGCGCGCGACAAGGTGTCCCAGGCCCAGGCGCTGGCCCAGACCCGCAGTGGCCGCAGGCAGGCGCCACTGCTGGCCGGGCAGGCGCAGGCCGACGCCGATCTGGCGCGTGCGCGCAGCAACCAGGCCGTCGCCCAGGCCAGGCTCGCCCAGGCCCAGGCCGAAGTCGAACGCTTGCAGCAGGCACTGGCCGCGCCGCCGCCGGCTCCATCGCCGTTGCCACCTCGGGATGCCCTGCCACCGCTGCCCCTGGCTTCCCCGGAGGCGACGCCATGAATGCGAATGTTTTCCGGAACCTGGTCCTGGCACTGCTGCTGGGCGTCGCCGGCGCGGCCTTGGCCGCCGACGATGCGGTGGTGGCCCAGCTCGATGCGCGCCTGAGCGCGCTGGATGCCGACCCCGACCTGCGCGAGCTCGGCGCCTACGAGCGCCTGCAGGCCGTGCAGGCGATCGCCCGCTATGCCGATTCAAGCCGCAGCGAGCGCGATGCGCTGCTGTACATCGCCCAGCGTCGGGTGGAGATCGCCGAGCTTGCGGCCCAGACCGCCCAGCTCAACCGCCAGGCCGATGCGCTGGAGCGCACCCGCAACGAGCTGCTGCTGGAAGCCAGCCGCCGCGAGATCGCCCGCGCCCACCAGGAGGCCGAGCGCCTGCGCGTGCAGCAGCAGATCCAGGCCGAAGAAGCCGAGCGCCTGCGCCAGCAGGCCCAACTCGAGACCGCCACGCAGGCCGAGCAGGCGCTGACCAGCGCGACCGACGCCCAGCAGGCCAAGCTCACCGCCGCACGCCGCAAGGCCGCTTCGCTGGCCCGCCAGGAAGCCGAGCTGGTCTCCGGCGCCAAGCTGCCTCCGTCCAGCTTCAATGCCGATGGCTCCGAACGTTTCGTGCTGCCGGCCAGCATGTTCGAAGCCGACAAGGCCGCCCTGTCGGCGACCGGCAAGTCGGCGGCCAAGGCGCTGGCCGCCTATCTGGAGGCCACCCCGGGCGCCAGGCTGCGGGTGGAGGGCTACGGCGACAAGCAGACCCCGGGCGCCCGCCGCTCGGCCGCACTGCGTTCGGCCCTGATCGCCGCCGGCGTCCCCGAGGCCAGGGTCGTCGATGGTGGCGGCAAGGGCACCGGTACCCCGCAGCGCGCCGCCGCGGTGGTCTTCACGCTTTAGGGCGAGCGAAGATCTGCTGCAGGGCGACTGTCCTGCGTGGGCGCCGTCCGCGCTCTGCCCCCTCTCCCCCGCTCACGGGGGAGAGGGCCGGGGTGAGGGGGCATCGAAGCCAGCCCAGGTGATGAACGGCGGCACGTTCCCAAGCCGACGGCAAGCCCCGCGTTTTCGTCGTCGCTCCCGAGCGATGGCAACATGCGGTCGATGGCCCTCGACATTCCGAGCCGATGGCGCCGTGCCAGTTCGCGCCCAGGCCCGCGCCAGCGCCGTGCGCGCCAATGGCGCGCAAACCGTGCCTTCTCGCCCCGCAGGCCGGAGAGAAGGAGCAATGCTGCTTCCAGATCGGGTCACCAGTTTGCAGGCAGGCCTGCTCGAAAGAGAACGCTGGCCTTCCTGAAATTCAATTTAAATATCAGGAAGTTATTCGTTTTCTGTGGTCGCCTTCGCGGTCCGGCCGAAACCGGCTGCGCAGCTCGTCGGTTCGCGGCGCGAATGGCGCCGTGAACCCTTGTCGGCCCCCCGGGGCAGGAGTAGGGTCGTATTCCCAGGCCGGTCACCACCACCCGCCTGGACTGACGGAAGACGCCGAGCCCATGCAGCCGATACCCGACCCCCACCCCGCCAGCCGTGCACGCCCATGCCGGGCGTCGGTCCGCTATCCGGTGCTTCCCCACGCCGCGCCCCGTGCCTTTGAAGCGGCCGGGGCGTTCGCATTTCAACTGAAGGAGACTCCCATGTTCGAAGGGCAACCACAGTCCGAAATCGAGGCAATGATCAAGGCCGACCCCGAGTTCAAGCAGCTCTACGAGCGCCACCGCAAGCTCGACAAGAAGGTCACCGATGCCGAGCTGGGCATCCTGCCGATCGACGAAACCAGGCTTGGACAGATGAAACGCGAGAAGCTCCTGGCCAAACAGCGCCTGCTGCGCAAGTACGACGCCGCACCGCACTGAGTTCACCGTCGCCGGTGGCGGCGCTTCCTCGTCCGATGCCGGCACCCGCGCAACTTGCAGCCATCGCCAGCGGCGGCCCGAACAGGCCGCCGTTGCCGTGTACGGGTCCGCAGGGCCGCTGCCGCGCGCCGGACAGGTCTCGCGCGCGGCAATGCCATAATCGGCGATCCCGAACGACGAGCTGACCTCCCGCATGGCGATCCATTCCTCGGTCCTGGACCTGATCGGCCGCACCCCCATCGTCAAGGCGCAGCACCTGGACACCGGTCCGTGCGCGCTGTATCTGAAGCTGGAGAGCGCCAACCCGGGCGGCTCGATCAAGGACCGCATCGGCCTGTCGATGATCACCGCGGCCGAAGCGCGCGGCCAGATCAAGCCTGGCGACACGCTGGTGGAAGGCACCGCCGGCAACACCGGCCTGGGGCTGGCGCTGGTGGCCCAGCAGAAGGGCTACCGCCTGATCCTGGTGGTCCCGGACAAGATGAGCCGGGAAAAGATCTTCAACCTCAAGGCGATGGGCGCCGAGGTGCTGCTGACCCGCTCGGACGTGGCCAAGGGCCACCCCGAGTACTACCAGGACCTGGCCGCGCGCATCGCCAGCCAGACCCCGGACGCCTACTTCATCAACCAGTTCGGCAACCCGGACAACCCGGCCGCGCACGAGTTCGGCACGGGCCCCGAGATCCTGGCGCAGATGGACGGCCCGCTGGACGCCATCGTCTTCGGTTGCGGCAGCTCGGGCACCATGACCGGCCTGTCGCGCGCCTTCGCCACCGCCTCGCCGCATACCGAGCTGGTGCTGGCCGACCCGGTCGGTTCGATCCTGGCCGAGTACATCAACCAGGGCACGCTGAGCCAGAAGTCCGGCAGCTGGCTGGTGGAAGGCATCGGCGAGGATTTCCTGCCGCCGATCTCGGATTTTTCCCGGGTCAGCAAGGCCTATGCGATCCCGGACAAGGAGAGCTTTTTGACTGCGCGCGAGCTGCTGGCCAAGGAAGGCATCCTCGGCGGCTCCTCGACCGGCACGCTGCTGGCCGCGGCGCTGCGCTACTGCCGCGAGCAGACCACCCCGAAGAAGGTGCTGGTGTTGGTCTGCGACACCGGCAACAAGTACCTGTCCAAGATGTACAACGACTACTGGATGCTGGACAACGGCTTCATCGAACGCCCGCAGCACGGCGACCTGCGCGACCTGATCCTGCGTCCGTACAGCCAGAAGGACACGGTGGTCGTGTCCCCGACCGACCTGCTGACCACCGCCTACCAGCGCATGAAGCTCTACGACGTCTCGCAGCTGCCGGTGATGGATGGCGAGAAGCTGGTCGGCATCATCGACGAGTCCGACGTGCTGCTGCACGTGTACGGCGACGAGGCGCGCTTCGGCGACCCGGTGGCCACCGCGATGGTCAGCAAGCTGGAACAGCTGGACGTGGCCTCGCCGATCGAGGCGCTGCTGCCGGTGTTCGACCGCGGCCAGGTGGCCATCGTCACCGATCGGACGACCGACAGGTTCCTGGGCCTGATCACCCGCATCGACCTGCTGAACTATCTGCGCCGGCGCGTGCAGTAGAACCTTTCGCCTTCTCCCGCTTGCGGGGGAAGGGGCCCGGGCCGATGGAGCAAGCGGCCTGACCCAAGTGGAATCCAGGGTTGCATGCGTGCCGGGTATGTCAGAAACTGCCACGATCCAGCATACACAGTGGCGTCTCCCATGCCGAACATTCATCTGACCGGCCCCATGCAGGAGTATGTGCGCGGGCAGATCGCGTCCGGGGCTTACGCCAATCTCAGCGAGGTCGTCCGTGCCGGCCTTCGCCTGTTGATGGAAAAGGACGGCGCGCGCCAGTTCTATGCGCTAAAAGCCGACCTGGAGCGCGCCGTGGCCGATGTCGAAGCAGGGCATTTCGAGCCGTTCGATGCATATGCCTTCGAGCCGGAAGCGTTCGAGCGCCAAGGCTGACCCATGCGGCTTTCCCGCCTGGTGCGAGCCGACCTCGAAGACATTCGCAGCTACACGGTGAAGCAATGGGGGCGGACGCAGTGGTTGGCCGACTATCGCCAGATCGTTGCCGCCTTCGAGCGCATCGATCAAGCTCCCGAGCTTGGGCGCGACCGTAGCCTGTTCGCCGAAGGAATGCGCTCGCTCAGCTGCGCCAGGCATGTCGTTTTCTACAAGCGCATTTCAACTGCGGACAATGCGCTGGTCGTGCTGCGCATCATCCATCAACAGCGCAACCTGCCAGCACTGGCGTACTACGATGACCTCGATGCGCCGGACTGATGTGGACGTGACGTCGCCGATCGATGCGGAGCTGCCGGTGTTCGACCGCGGCGGGGTGACGATCGTGATGGATCGCGGGCAGTTCCTGGAGCGGATGGAGACGTGCGCCCAGCGTATGCGGGTCACCGTCCCTGGAGCCGATGCAGGTCCACGCGGCCGAAGTCGGCATCACCGTCCTCACAGGTCCGTTCAGCCACCCCGCTGCTAGAATCCTCCCCCTCATTCCCGGAAGTCGTCATGTCGGACCCAAGCAATCGCAGCCAGGAAGGCGCGCGTCCCCTGGCGCTGGCGACGCTCGCCATCCATGGCGGGCAGTCCCCCGATCCGAGCACCGGGGCGGTGATGCCGCCCATCTATGCGACCTCGACCTACGCCCAGCGCAGTCCCGGTGAGCACACCGGCTTCGAATACAGCCGCACCCAGAACCCCACCCGTTTTGCCTACGAGCGTTGCGTAGCCGCGCTGGAAGGCGGCAGCCGCGCTTTCGCATTTGCCTCAGGCATGGCCGCCACCGCGACCGTGCTTGAGCTGCTGGACAGCGGCGATCACATCATCGCGATGGATGATCTTTACGGCGGCAGCTACCGATTGTTCGAGCGGGTGCGCAGGCGCAGCGCCGGGCTGGATTTCAGCTTCATCGACCTGACCGACCCGGGCGCGTTCGAAGCGGCGATCACGGCCAGGACGAAAATGGTCTGGATCGAGACCCCGACCAACCCGATGCTCAAGATCGTGGACATCGCCGCGATCGCCGCGATCGCGCGCAAGCACGGCCTGCCGGTGGTGGTGGACAACACCTTCGCCTCGCCGATGCTGCAGCGGCCGCTGTCGCTGGGCGCCGACATCGTGGTGCATTCGGCCACCAAGTACCTCAACGGCCACTCGGACATGGTCGGCGGCATCGCCGTGGTCGGCGCGGACACCGACCTGGCCGAACAGCTCGCCTTCCTGCAGAACTCCGCAGGGGCCGTCCAGGGCCCGTTCGACAGCTTCCTGGCCCTGCGCGGCCTCAAGACCCTGCACCTGCGCATGCAGGCCCATTGCGACAACGCGCTGGCGCTGGCGCAGTGGCTGGAAACCCAGCCGGCCGTGTCGAAAGTGATCTACCCCGGCCTGCCCTCGCACCCGCAGCATGCACTGGCTGCCAGGCAGATGACCGGCTTCGGCGGCATCATCTCCTTCGAACTCAAGGGCGGCGCAGCTGCCGCCAAGACCTTTTGCGAGGAAATCAAATTGTTCACCCTGGCCGAATCCCTGGGCGGCGTGGAAAGCCTGGTCAACGTGCCCGCGCTGATGACCCATGCCTCCATCCCCGCTGAACGCCGCGCGCGGCTTGGGATCAGCGATGGGCTGGTGCGGTTGAGTGTGGGGGTGGAGGCAGAGTCGGATTTGAAGGCAGACCTTGCCTTCGCCCTGTCTCATGACTTGGATTGATCTCCTCTAATGCGCCGTGTTAATACGGAGAATCTCCGTCAATGCTGAAATTGAATGGTCCGTTCATGGATCTAGCCCGCCATCGCTCCCTGGTCCACGAGCTGACCAAGCGCGAAATCGTAGGCAGGTATCGGGGTGCGAACTTCGGTCTGTTGTGGGCGTTGATAAGTCCATTCCTGATGCTCGCGGTATACACGCTCGCATTCGGCGGCATCCTCGGCAGCCACTGGCCGACTCAAGACGGGAAAATACATAGTTTCGCCCTGATTCTGTTCGTGGGCCTCATCATTCACGCTTTTCTGGCCGAGTGCATAAACCAGTCGCCACAATTGGTGGCGGGAAATCCGAGCTACGTGAAGAAGGTAGTATTTCCGCTGGAAATCCTACCTTGGCCGCTGGTCACGTCAGCGCTCTTTCACTTGGCAATGAACGTGGTCGCATATGCCGTGCTGGCTCTGGCCATGGATCAGTATCTTCCGTGGACCATCGTGCTGCTGCCGTTGGCGGTGCTGCCGCTGGTCATCCTCGGGCTGGGCGTTTCATGGGGACTGGCGGCGCTGGGCGTTTATTTCAGGGATATCACCCAGATCACCGGGGTCGCTTCCACTGCGCTACTATTTACCTCCACCGCGATCATCCCGGTCTCGGCCATTCCCGACAACATGCGCTGGCTGTTCATGGCCAACCCGCTGAGTTTCATCATCGACCAGGCGCGCAATGTGGCCGTGTGGGGGAAAATGCCCGACTGGCAGGGGCTGGCGATCTACGCATTGGTAGCTCTGCTGGTGAGCTATCTCGGCTATGGAGTCTTCAGGGCTACGCGCCGGGGGTTTGCCGATGTGCTCTGATGTTTCGATCGACGTTGAGCGCGTCGAGAAAGTCTTCCCGGTCTACAGCAAGCCGCACCACAGATTCTTCCAGATGCTTTCGCCGGCTTCGCGCAAGCAGCGCTGGTTCCACGAATTCCATGCGCTGAAGGGCGTCTCGTTCCAAGTCCTCCGCGGCGAGACGGTCGGGATCATTGGGCGGAACGGGTCCGGGAAATCGACGCTGTTGCAGATCATCTGCGGCACCCTGTCGGCCAGTTCTGGCAGCGTGCGCACACATGGGCGGATCGCCGCGTTGCTCGAACTCGGCGCGGGCTTCAACCCGGATTTCACCGGCCGCGAAAATGTGTACATGAACGGCACACTGCTCGGGCTGTCGCGTGAAGAAGTCGACGCGCGCTTCGAGCGGATAGTTCAATTCGCCGACATCGGCGAGTTCATCGAGCAGCCTGTGAAAAGTTATTCAAGCGGCATGTTCGTGCGGCTTGCCTTCGCTGTGGCAATCCACGTAGAGCCCGACATTCTGATCGTCGACGAGGCGCTGTCGGTGGGCGACGAGGCCTTTCAGCGCAAATGCTACGCGCGCATCGAAAAGATCCGCGAAGAAGGCGCAACGATTATTTTCGTCTCGCATGCGGCCAGCACTATCCTGGAGCTCTGCAACCGCGCCATCCTGCTGGACCGAGGCGATATGTTGGCGATTGGCGAGCCGAAGGCGGTGGTCGCCTGCTACCAGAAGCTGCTCTACGCGCCGGCTGATCGAGCACAGGCGCTGCGCGATGGCTACCTGGCCGTCCTGCACAGCAAAGAGGCGAATGATGGCGCTGATCCTGCGCGCGAGGCTGAAGTAGGACCGGACGCAGGCCTGGACGCCTTCGAGCCGAGGCCCGTGGACGCGGCCAAGGATGAGGCGTATTTCGATCCCGGTCTGATCTCCCAGAGCGCCATCAGGTACGAGAGCCATGGCGCGGTGATCGACGACCCGCACATCGAGACGCTAGCGGGGCAGCGGGTCAACGTGCTGGTGCCGGGAAACGAATACATCTACACGTACCGTGTGGACTTCGAGCGAGCCGCCACCGGGGTCCGCTTCGGAATGCTGATCAAGGCACTCACCGGCGTGGAGCTGGGCGGGGCAGTGTCTTCCAACGCGCATGATTCGCTTCCACTGGTGGAGTCGGATAGGCAGGCGACGGTGCGTTTCAGGTTCCGCGCAATGGTGGCGCCGGGCATGTACTTCATGAATGCAGGGGTGATCGGCCGCGTCGGCGAGGAAGAGCTGTTCCTAGATCGGTTGGTCGATGTGATCGCGTTTCGGATACCGCCGGATCCAGGTCGAATCGCCACTGGCTTCGTCGACTTTTCCGTTGGGGTGCAGATCGAGATGGATCTCGAACAAGCGAGGGTCGCGCGTTGAACACCAACACATCCGGTTCTCGCGGTACCGTAGTGCTGGTGCTGGGCATGCATCGCAGTGGAACCTCGGCCATCACTCGGGTCCTCAACTTGCTCGGCGTGCCCCTAGGCGACGACCTGCTGCAGGCTGCGGAGGACAACAGCAAAGGCTTCTGGGAGCACAACCAGGCCGTGGCTATCAACGAGAAGCTGTTTGCCGCGCTGGATCGCCATTGGCATGACATAAGAGAGATGCCCGACGGCTGGATGGAACATCCTGCCGCGCTGGAGGCGCGCGAAGAGATCGCTGCCCTCGTGCGCACCGAGCTCGGCGCGAATCGGCTATGGGCGGTGAAGGATCCAAGGATCTGTCGCTTGGCACCGTTGTGGCTTTCGGTGGTGGCGCAGGAGGGGGCAGAGGCCAAGGCGATCGTCGTGGCGCGTGATCCGCGCGAGGTCGCGCTCTCACTGCAAAAGCGTGATGGCTGGACTCTGGCGCATTCCTACCTGATGTGGACGCAACATCTTGTGGAGGCGTTTGAAGCCACGGCCGGCGTCGCGCGCGCCATGGTGACCTATGATGGATTATTGGACGACTGGCGCGGCAATGTGCAGCGGATCGGTTCGGAGTTGGGCTTGGATTGGCCCGTGGCTGCAGACCAGGCCAGCGCCAGCATCGATGCTTTCATCACTCCGAGTGACCATCACCACAAGGTCGGGGCGGGCCACCTGCCTGTGCCGATCAAGGCGGCGCCCTTGCCGCCACTGCTGGAGGCGTTGCATGCGCGTGCGTCTTCGGTGGCCGCCGGGCAGCTAGGTTGGTCGGCATTGGAGGAATTGCGCGGAGTCTACCGCGAGGCGGCATCCATTTTTTCCAGGCCGGTGGCGGAGCTGGTGGCCGAGCGCAATGAGCTGGAGCGACTCGCGCTGGAGCGCATGGACCACATCAATGGTCTGGTCATCGCCAAGGAAATCATCGAACAGCGCGAGGCGGAGACGGGCGCGCAGCTGACTCAGGTCCGCAGCATGTTGCATGCGAAGGAGATAGACATCACAGGGCTTCATGTGCGTGTGGAGGAACAAGCCGCCAGGATCCAAGGACTCGCCCTGGACCAGCGTGAACTTGCGACCTTGCGCGGCGCGCTGGACCACGAGCGTGAATATATCGACCGTGCGTTTCAGATGGCGGATCGCATCGAGGCAGACTTGCGCGCCCAGGTGCAGGTGCTGGAGGGCCGTCTGCTGCACGAGCAGGAAGTGCATGCGGCCGCATATGCCCGTCTGGCGGAAGCCGGCGTGCAACTCGAGGCCAAGATTCTGGATCGGCAGGCCGAGGTGCAACATCTGAGAGAGCAGATGGACAGACGCGCTGCGGAAATGAGTACGCTGGAACGTCAGTTGGTGGAAAAGGACGCAAAGTTGCTGGAGGCAAGCGCATCCTATTCCACCCACGTGGAGCGTAGCGCCATCGAGCTGTCCGCCGCTGAAGAGCGGAACAAGGAGTTGGCATCCGAAATGAGTACGCTGGAACGTCAGTTGGTGGAAAAGGACGCAAAGTTGCTGGAGGCAAGCGCAGCCTATTCCGCCCACGTGGAGCGTAGCGCCATCGAGCTGTCCGCCGCTGAAGAGCGGAACAAGGAGTTGGCATCCGAAATGAGTACGCTGGAACGTCAGTTGGTGGAAAAGGACGCAAAGTTGCTGGAGGCAAGCGCATCCTATTCCGCCCACGTGGAGCGTAGCGCCATCGAGCTGTCCGCCGCTGAAGAGCGGAACAAGGAGTTGACATCCGAAATGAGTACGCTGGAACGTCAGTTGGTGGAAAAGGACGCAAAGTTGCTGGAGGCAAGCGCAGC
This sequence comes from Pseudoxanthomonas spadix BD-a59, assembly GCF_000233915.3. Classification (NCBI taxonomy): domain Bacteria; kingdom Pseudomonadati; phylum Pseudomonadota; class Gammaproteobacteria; order Lysobacterales; family Lysobacteraceae; genus Pseudoxanthomonas; species Pseudoxanthomonas spadix. The sequence continues at coordinate 316,903 of NC_016147.2, forward strand.
CTATTCCGCCCACGTGGAGCGTAGCGCCATCGAGCTGTCCGCCGCTGAAGAGCGGAACAAGGAGTTGGCATCCGAAATGAGTACGCTGGAACGTCAGTTGGTGGAAAAGGACGCAAAGTTGCTGGAGGCAAGCGCAGCCTATTCCGCCCACGTGGAGCGTAGCGCCATCGAGCTGTCCGCCGCTGAAGAGCGGAACAAGGAGTTGACATCCGAGAGGAACGCGTTGGCGCGGCAGGTCGAAGCATTTGAGGGTCGACTTGCCCGCGCGAACGATCAGGTATCCCGCACCCGTTGGCTCTTGGGGCGTGCGTGGAGAAGTCTAATTGGGGTTAGGTCAGGGGAAGAACTGTGATTGCAGTAGTTGATGAGCGTTCCGCTGAAGAGGGCAAACAGATCAAGCGTGGCAATGTCATCTATTCACTGCAGTACCTTCGAGCCCTAGCGGCTTTCGGTGTCGTACTTTGCCACGCCTCCTACTACGTCAAGGTTTTGCGTGGCGACGGTAGAATGTGGGAAATCTTTGACCGTGCCGGTGGATTGGGCGTGGGATTGTTCTTCGCGATCTCCGGATACCTGATGGCACAGCTGGCGCAAAACACGCCGCCGATGCGTTTCCTCGTGCATCGCATCGTGCGTATCTACCCGATTTACTGGATATGCGTCCTGACGGTGGTGTTTTTGGGGATTCCGTTCGGAGCATATACTTGGCCCAATACGGGCTCGTTGCTATTGGTGCCCGGGCTGACCCAGGCCTACACGCTCGGCGTAGAATGGACTCTTCCATTCGAGCTAGCGTTCTACCTGATTATCTTCCTGATAATGGTTGCTGGCTTGGTGCGGTACATCCCGATCATTGCGGTGATCTGGGTTCTGCTGATCCAATTGTTCCTGGTGATCAGGCCGGATTTGCAGCAAGGCCAATTCCCGGGTCTGCTGCACCTGCCGCTGTCTGCGTTCAGTCTGCCGTTTACCATGGGGCTGCTGGTGCCGTTCCTGGTGAGTCACAAAATGGTTGGGTCCGCGACGCCCTTGATTGCTTTCGGTTTCCTGGTTTCGGCGGAATCGATGGTGACGATCAGCCGTGGGATGTTCTATGGCTTCTCGGCGGTAGGCTGCACGTTGCTTGTGGCGTGGGCCGTGCGACCCACAAGGCAGTCCAAAGAGCCCAATCCCTCGCTGTTGGCACTCGGGGACTGGAGTTACGCCCTTTACTTATGTCACGTGCCGGTAATCATCGCTCTCTGTAAACTCATGCCGGCGAGTGTGGCAAGTATGCAGTTGTGGTTCGCTGCGGTTGGCGCGCCCATCGTAGTCGCTGTTTTTGTCGGAAAGTTGGATATATCGCTTTACAGAGGGCTCAAGCGTCGCCTGGACGGATCGTCCAAGCGCGTCACGAATCTGATCTGCGGGATCTTCCTGATTACGATATTCTCATTCAGTTCGGTGACCTATTACCACTCGTTCAAGAATGTTTGGATCGCCAGAGGCATCGATCCGATCGGAAGGCAGCTGGAGTCTTCGCTTGCTGCCGGGGGCGCCCAGATGAATCTGCGTCTCGCCGCAGAGAGCTCGGGCTTGCATTACGATTCCAAGCTGGAAGGTCACTTTGACGGCGTCTACCGGTTGCCGGAGGAAGTCCGAGTACACGGATGGGCCGCCGACTCAGCCAGCAGGCGGATAAACGTGCTGATCTTCCATTGTGGAAATTATCTCGGGGTTGCTCCCCGCGACAGTGCCAGGCCCGATGTGGCAAAGTCGCTCGGCATTGGGGATGCCAATTCGGGGTTCACCCATAATCTGCGCATGCGCGGAGGGAGTTGCAGTTCGAACCAGGTTGATGCATTGATTCTTGGGCCGACTTCAGAATTCGCTATATTCTCATCGCGGTTCAATTAGTTAATAATGCGTCTGGGTAGCATAAGCTCACGGCGCAAAACGAGTAGTCATTCATGACATCCGGGAGCATTGTTGTGGAAATAGATCTTCAGAAATGGAAGCGCGACGGTTTTTACGTCCTTCCGTCGTTCTACAGCCACGCCGAGATCGACGAAGTTGTCGCGGCGCAGGACCGCACGTGGAATGAATCGCACCCACGCATTGTGGTTGACGACAATAGGACCGGCGAGCGCAACTATCTGTCCGACGTGGACAAGGCCCAAAGCAACAACTGGTACAAGGTCAACGACCTGTACCTGGAACTCCCGGTGGTGCGCCACATCGGCTTGAACTCCCGGATCAGCCCGATCCTGGAGAAGCTGCTTGGCGACGTGCCGGTGATGTGCAATTCACTCAGTTTCGAGCGCGGCAGCGGCCAGCCCGATCACATCGATGCGCTATACATGACGCCGCAGACCCAGGGCCATCTGATCGCGATCTGGGTGGCGCTGGAAGACTGCCACGCCGATGCCGGCCCGCTGCGCTACTGGCCCGGCAGCAATGCGATCCCGCCGTACCAGTTCTCCAATGGCTCCAACCATGTCGTGGACGAAGAGATGCCGGAGTGGAACCGTTACATGGCCGAACAAACATCCGAACGGAAACTTAGCCCTGTGACGTTCGCAGCCAGGAAGGGCGACGTCTTCATCTGGAGCGCCTACCTGTTCCACGGCGGTTCGGCGATCAAGGACCCGGCGCGCACGCGCAAGAGCATCGTCTTCCATTATTACAGCCAGTACGACTGTGAAAGGAACGGTTGGCCAACGCGCCGGGAAGGCGGAGCCGGGTGGCTCTACCGGCAGCACGCGACGGTCAATGGCGTGGCTGGCGCATTCCCGCCGGAGTGACCGCGGGAAGTTAAATGGCGCTGGTACAGGCATAAAAAAAGCACCGCCAACCAGCGGTGCTTTTTTATTTTCACGAGAGCGGCGGGCCCGGCAACGGCCTGCCCTCATTGCACGGTGAGCGAATACTTGAGGTCGCAGGCGGTCTGTGGATTGGCCGGGTCGGTGATGTATGCCGCATAGGTGCCGGCAGCGACATTCGCCAGCGAGAAATCCAGGGTGAAGCCTGAGTTCCCGAGGCCCGGGCTGTTAAGCGAGGTGGCCACGTCGGGGCGCGCGACGCCGATGTTGATGGGGGCCGAGTACGACTGAGCACCCTTCAGCACCAGATGAAAACCCGTGGCGACCTGGCCAGCACCGTTGCCCGCCCAGCCGCCGACAGCGGCGGAGGAACCGGTGGGCAATGCCAATCCGCTGGTAGGCGCCTCGCCATTGAAGGTGTCCAGCGCACATTCCTTGTTCGTGGTCTCGGCCGGGAGGGGGCTGGCGTCGAAGGCGTTGAAGCTGGTCAGGGCAGTCGTCGCCGGGGCCTCGGCGGGGGCCGGGGGTGGTGCTTCCTGCGTCTGTTCAGCCGGCTTTTGGTCGCAAGCGACCAGTGACAGCGTCAGGGTCAGCGCCAAGACGGCCCGCGGCGGACGGGAAAGAAGATTTTCAATACGGTTCATGGTCGTGGGTTCCTGTTTTTCGAATGCTGACGAGAGGGTGCAACGGGTTCTAGTCCCGATTGATCCGGCGCGCGCTAGTCAGCTTGTGTGGTGCGCGCGTCGGGCGGAAGCGGTCCTACCCGCAGAGCGGTGGCAGTTCCTGTGTGTCGATCCATTCGCACAGGGTCCGGACGCCTCGCTGCACAGGCCACTGCGGCGACCAGCCCAGTTCACGAGTCGTGCGCGCGATGTCGCACGAGGCCGCGCGCACGTCGCCGTTACGGAAGGCGCCATTGACCACCGGCTTGGGTGCGCCATAAATGCCAGCGATGACGTCGCCCAGTTCGCGGATGCTGGTGGCTTCGCCCGAGCCGATGTCGTAGGCCGTAGATGTGGGTACCGATTCGGTCGCCACGGCGATGACGGCACGGGCGGCGTCTTCGATAAAAACGAAATCGCGGATGATCTCGCCGTCCTCATACAGCGGGATGGTCCTGCCCGCCTTTGCCATCCGTGCGAACAGAGAGACGATGCCGGTGTACGGGTTGCTCAGCGACTGACCGGGGCCGTACACGTTCTGCAGGCGGACCAATCCCACCTCGACGCCGAAAGACAGCGCCCAAGCCTTGAGGATCATTTCCTGGGCCAGCTTGGTGGCGCCATAGATGCTGGTCGGGCGCGGCTCGGTACGGGTGGCTTCGAACGGAAGGCAGCGCAGGCCCGGGAAGTCCCAGGTGCCAGATTCGAGCATGGCGCGCGAGCGCTGACCGGGGTAGCTGACGCTGCCGTCCGACGCCTCCCAGGCGCCTTCGCCATACACGGCGCGGCTGGACGTGAGCACGATTCGCGAAGGGATGCGGGAGTGCCGCACCAGTGCGTCGAGCATCTGGGTGGTGCCGACCACGTTCACATGCGCGTGCCGCGTGCCTTCCGTGAGCGACTGCCCGGTACCAGTTTCGGCGGCCAGGTGCACGACCACGGCCGGGGAAACGTTGGCCAGCAAGGTGTCCCATACGGCCGGATCGGCCACGTCGCCAACCACCAGCTCTACCGCCGGGTCCAGCGCCGCTGGGCGCGTCCGGGACGGGTGCACCTGCGGGTGAAGGTTGTCCAACGCCAGCACGCGATCAAACTTACGTGCCAGTTCGTTGGAAATGGCGCAGCCAATGAATCCAGCGCCGCCGGTGACAAGGCATGTTCTCGACACTTTGCTCTCCATGGTATTTGCCTGTTCGATGCGGGCTATTCGCGCGTCAGACGATAGGATTCTTGCCGAGTCGGCCGAAGCGATAAGCTAGCGAGCGCCGGCAGGCCTGCAGGAAGTCACGCCAAGCTTGCGGCATCATAGGGGCTGTTCTGGCCCCCAGGGGCATGTCGCGACTGCGATAGTTGGCCATCTTCCAGTGGTGCAGGAAGTCCGCTTGGGCGGAGAAGTTGGCGTTCGGCAGGACCGACGTCAGCTTTTGGAGCTTGTACTCCAACACGCCGAAGTTCCATTCGGCCAGCCGCCGGCAGAGGATCTGCTGAGTCGTGTATCCGGCGTCCTGTGCCACGTAGGAGACCAAGCGCTCTATCGCATGGCCCAGTGTGCCGTCCAGCGGGTAGGGCTCGGCTTCGAAATCCTCCCATACCCACTCGTGGGCAAAAAGCTTGCGCAGGGCGTTCGGGCGGAACCAGAACATGCTGCCGAAGGCGCCGACCGGCGTGTAAGGGTCGAACTGGGCCTGGATGCCGATTCGCTCGGCCACCTCGACCGTGCGCTGGCGGTTTGCGCCCCAAGCATGTCCAAGCGTGCCGTAAGACATCTGGATGATGGACGGCACCGCCACGCCCATCCACGGGCTGTCTCGGAACATGTCCAGCACGTTGGCAGTGTAGCCGGGGCTGTTGAGCAGGTTCTGGAACATATGCCGCTTGAAGACATTGCTGCGCCCCGTATGTAGGTGCGGGGTCTTCTTACTATGCAGGCGACAGACCAGGTCGTAATGGTCTTCGAGAAACAGGTCGCGACAGCTGATCAGCAGCGCGGACATGTCGCGGCCGCGGTTGCGTTCGACCACGCGCACGATCGTGCGGCGGACGTTGCTCCGACGGCCGGCCGCCACCTCGATGAGTTTCTTCTTCTCCTCGGTCTCGGTAGTGGCGATGAAGTCATACTGACAAGGAATGTTCTCACCCAGGTCTAGAAGCTCATCGACCATATCTGGATAGAAGACATGCGCGCAGACCGCGATCCTGCCCCAATTCTTCGGGCCATCCGCATTGATGCGTGTATCCGGGAAGACACTGGTCAATGCAGCGTTGGTGGTGAGTGCGCGCAGGGGGGCGGCGCGCACCGCATTGCGCCAGATTAGCTCCATGTCGTAGTCAGAGGTGTTCTTGACGATGTCCAGCGCGCGCGGGACGTCGACCGAGTACTCCTCCAGGTGCGAGGGCTCCTGAAACAGCAGGCGCCGTTTCAGCAGCGGGTTGCGGTCGGTCAAGGTCTCGTCGGCGTCCAGCAGTGCCGGATAGTGGGTGCCGTACCGCGCCGCGTCCAGGTAGCATTCGCAGACGAAACCCAAGCGCCGGAAGTGGTCGGTGAACACCGACTCGTGCTCCAGGATGGCGGCCTCATAGGTGGCCTTGCCTTGAATGGCCTTCCAGTAGCGCCGGAACGCGCCGGCGCGCAGCATGCGCGAGCGGATTGCGATGAAATTCGAGTTCAGGTGATACGCCAAGGTGCCCTTGCCGGTGAGCGGGTTCGGGGTGATTTCCTTATGCGCAGTGACGCCCCAGAAGTCGCAATCGCGTTTTTCCATCTCTCCGAACAGTTCATCGAACGGGAAGATCGGGCCATAGCAGGTATGGTTGACCAGCAATACTTCGTCATAGCCGCGACCCAAGCGCGCCCGCGCGAGGCCTTCCTTGTACGCGAGCACGTCGAAGCCAGTGTTGGGGCGTACTACAATCTCGGAAACCACACCTGCCAGACGCGCTGCCGATTCCTCTGGGAGATCCCCGTTAGTGACGAACAGAATTTTGTCGGTGAAGCGACTGAGTTTCTCCAGGAAATGGATGACATAGTCGTCCACGATTCCATGCGGGTCGTAGAAGGAAAAAATACAGAGGCGTCGCATTTGGAGTTGGCTTCCCTTGATCGTCCCGGCAAGTTGTCTTACGCTCGGAAAAGCCACCTGCTAGCCTATATTGCGACGCAACGATAGCAGCAGCTTGAGTGCCCACGGATACCGGTGGGCGATAGATCGCTTGGCGGACAATATCAGCACTTCCAGCGACTGCGACACGGTCGGAGGCGGGGGCGCCGGCGGCAGAATGCCCATCTCGATCACCGCATGCTCGGCGGGAGCAGGATGGGGCGAATCGATCCGGTAGCCGGTGCGCCGCCAGTGATCGAGGAAGTTGTACTGGCCGGTGAAGTCGGCGTTTGGCAGGGCCGCCGAGATCTTCTGCAGCTTGTACTCGAGCATGCCGAAGTTCCAGCCGGCTAGTCTCGAATTGATGATCTGTTGCGTGGTGTAGCCCGCATCTTGGGCCACGTAGCAGATCAGGCGTTCGAGCACGTGTGCCAAGCCGCCGTCCACGTGGTGGGGTTCAGGATTGAAGTCTTCCCAACTCCAGGGGTGGGAAAACAACTTGCGCAAAGCGCGCGGACGAAACCAGAACATGGTGCCAAAGGCGCCGACTGGGGTGTCCGTATCGAAGTTGATATTGAGGTCCAGGCCAATCTTGAAGAGCTCGGCTTTCTCGCGGTTTGCAAACCATACGTGGCCCATCGTCGGATAGCCGATGTGCACGAGAGGCGGCACCCCGACACCAATCCACGGATTGTCATGGAACATGTCTAGGACATTGGTGGTGTAGCCGCGGCTGTTGAGCAGGTTCTCAAACATGTGCCGCTTGAACATGTTGGCGCGGCCGGCCGCTACCTGCGGCGACTTCTTGGTATGGAGACGGCAGACAAGGTCGTAGCGATCGTCCATGAAGAGGTCGCGGCAGGTGATGAACAGCGAGGACATGTCACGGCCCCGGTTCTTTTCGACGACGCGGACGATGACCTTGCCCACGTTCTTTCTGCCTGCGATGGCCTTTTCTATGAACGCCTTCTTTTCTTCGGTTTCCGTGGTGGCGATGAAGTCGTATTCAACTGGAATGGTATCGGCCAGCTGGAGAAGTTCTTCCAGCATGTCTGTGTAGTACACATGCGCGCACACAGCGACGCGGCCGTAATCCGGCAGTGTCGCATCCTGCTTCATGCGGACGTCCGGCAGGATGCTGGTCAGCGACGCATTGGTGTTGAGGTTCCTTAGCTCGGCGGAACGGACGACATTGCGCCAGATCATCGATTCGTCGTAATCCGACGTGCGCCTCATCACGTCGATGGCCCGCGGCAGGTCCGCCGCGTAATGCTCGAGGAAACGGGGGTCGTGAAAAAAGGCGCGCCGCTTCAGCAGCGGATTCCGGTCAACCATGGTTTCATCAATGTCCAGGATCGCCGGATAATGCGTGCCGTACTTGCGGCAGTCCAGGTACGTGTCGCTGACGTAACCAAGTTCGGTGAAGTGATCGGTAAAACGAGTTTCGTGCTCCTGGATCGCGGCCTCATAGGTATCCGCGCCCTTGATCGCACCCCAGTACTTCCGGAACGGCGGGGACCTGAGCAACGGCGCACGCACGGCCAGGAAGTTCGTGTTGATGTGATATGGAAGCCGGCCGGTGCCGGTGAACGGGTTGGGCGTCATTTCCATGTGGGCGGTGACGCCCCAGAAGTCGCACTGTCGCGATTCCATTTCGGAGAAAAGCTCCTCAAACGGATAGATGGGGCCGTAGCAGGTGTGGTTCACCATCAGGACTTCGTCGAATTTGCATTCGCGATCGAAATCGATCTTTTCCAGCCCTTCCTTGTACGGAAGGACGTCAAAGCCGACATTCGGGCGGATGATTATCTCTGACACGAAACCGGAAAGAGCCTTCTCAGAGTCGGGGTGGAGCGGGCCGTTCGAATAGAACAGAATTTGTTCTACATGGTTACCGAGTTCTTTCAGGAAGTAGACGACATAGTCGTCCACCACACCCTTCGGGTCGTAGAACGAGAAAATGCATACCCGCCGGGTCCGAAGATTATTAGAAGACATCATTTGCTTTGTTATGTCCTGCTGCTGGTGATGCTAGCCACCTATCCGTGCGCGCGCCCGTTGCTTCCCAATGCGCTCAACGAGGCGCCTCTTTTATCTCCGGGTGTCGCGAGAACGTATCCGGAGCCCCTTATTTAAGCGCTTGTTCCAATTCTGACAACAGTGCAAACACATCCCCCACCAGCCCAACATCGGCAATCTCGAAGATCGGCGCGTCGGGGTCCTTGTTGATTGCCACGATGGTGCCTGCGTCCTTGATCCCGGTCAAATGCTGGATGGCGCCGGAGATGCCGATGGCCAGGTACAGCTCGGGGGCGATGATCTTGCCGGTCTGGCCGACCTGCAGTTCGTTGGGGACGTAGCCGGCGTCCACCGCCGCGCGCGAGACGCCGCGCGCGGCGCCGAGCTTGTCGGCCAGTTTGTAGATGATCTCGAAGTTCTCCTTCGAACCCACCCCGCGGCCGCCGGACGCCACCTTGCTGGCGCTCTGCAGGTCGGGGCGGTCGCTGCTGCCCTGTTTCAGCTCGACGAAGCGGGTGTGCGAGGCCAGGGTCATGTCGCTGCTCGGCGCCTCGATCGCGGCGCCGCGATCGAGGCCGCGGTTCGACGTGACGTGCCGTGCATTCTGGCACTGTTCGGCGATGGTCAGACTCTTGCTCACTGCACTGCTCCGTTTTACCGACCCCTCTCGCGAGAAGGGCGACGTTTACCAACTGCCAGTGGGGGGGATTATGTCATCTCGAACGTGCTCGCGGGGCGGCGTGGGCCGGGAAGGATATCGACGTTCCATGGACGTCGACGGCGAAATGGTGACCCTGAGGCTTGCATGAGACGATGAAAGGCCACTGCCATACCAAAGATGCCGTGAAGCGGGTTCGGCACGTAGAGGTTGGGCAACAGACGAATGGCACTTGAGCCCGTCATCCTCGCGAAAGCGAGGATCCGGTGCCTCTGGTAGCTCGCGAAAGGCCGAAGTCACTGGATTCCTGCTTTCGCAGGAATGACGAAATACATGACTTTGCGCTTGTGCAAGTGCCATTCGGGCAAGAGGGCACCTCGTACATGCCGCACAGCCGCGCCAGGGGCACGGCCAGGCAATGATCGACGTCGCGCTTGATGGTGCTGCCGCCTGCGTGCAGCACGCCGCCCTTGAAGGCATCGCCGCACTGCTCGGCCAGCCGGCGCAGGCCGCGGCTATCGGCGGGCGCGACGGTGGCAGTCGCCTTCACTTCCACGCCCCAGATATCGCGCCCCGGGTGACGACCAGGCCCACTTCCACCCGATCCTTGGCGCGGCAATGCCGGAAATTGAGCTCCGGCGCAGTCCAGCCCGCTTGCGCGCGCAGCTGCTGAACCACGAAGGATTCCAGCAGATGTCCGAAGCGTTCGCGTCGGGCAATCGCATCCTCGGCCGTGAGGCCGGAAAGGGTGGCCACAGGCCGCTTTCCACCAGGTGCACCTTGGGCGTCTTGATCAGGCGCTTGGCGCGGCACCGGACCTGCGCACCACCCGCAGCGCGGGGCTTCCCAGTCGCGGTGCCGGAATGGTCTGCGGGATCGCCAGCCATACCTCGAGCGGTGCCTGGGCGCCGATCCCGTGCAGGCACAGCGCCGACAGCAGGCACACCACCCCGCGTGGTACGCGAAGCGCCACCTCGGCCAGCGAACGCTGCGCGCTTATCGCCCGCTGCGGCAGGCTGTACACCCCGCGTGTCACCCGTTGCAGCTTGCGCGCCGCCACCAGCCGGCTCATCGCCATCGTCGGCAGCCCTCGCTACGCAACAGATAGTCCATCATTTGTTCTTCCAGAGCGCACGCAACGGCACCGCAAACAGGCCATCGCCAAAGCTGGCGCAGGTTTCTCCGTCGTACAGCACCACGCCAGCGGCGAAGCGCTTGCCTGCCGCGTCGCGCAGCTTGCGCAGGCCGCGGAAGTCGCTGGCTGTGACTGTTGCCGAGGCCTTGACTTCCACGCCGGCCACGGCGCGCGCGCCTTGTTCGATGACGATGTCCACTTCGGCCATGTCCTTGTCGCGGTAGTGGTAAAAAGCGAGCGAGGGATCATGCCAACTGGCCTGGCAGCGCAGTTCCTGGTACACGAAGGTTTCCAGCAAATGCCCCAGCAAGGAGCGATCGGCCGCCAGTGCGGTGGCATCGACGCCCAGCAATGCGCAGGCCAGTCCGGTATCGCCCATGTGCAGTTTGGGTGTTTTCACCAGACGGCTGACCCGGTTGCTGTGCCATGGCGGCAGACGCTCAAGCAAGAACACTCGCTCCAGCAGCGTGACGTAATCACCGATGGTGGGGCGGCTGAGCTGGAACGGAGCAGCCAGGTCGCTCAGGTTGAACAATTGCGCCGTTTGCGCTGCAGCCAACGCCAGCAGGCCTGGCAGCGCTTCCAGCGCGCTGATGCGGGCCAGGTCGCGCACGTCGCGTTGCACGATGGCTTCGAGGTAGTCGCGGTACCAGGCGGCGCGTCGGCGCCCTTGCGGTCGCGCCAACGCGGCGGGATAGCCGCCGGCCGCGATCCGTGCGGCGAGTTCATCAGCCAGACGTGGGTAAGTGCGGGTCTTGAAGCCGGCGGCGAACAAGGTGTCGAGGAATCGCGATGGCTGACGATCCAGCTCGCATTGTGCCAGTGGATGCAGGCGCAGGATGGCCATACGGCCAGCCAGCGAATCGGCCAGCTTGGGAAGCAGCAAGACGTTGGCCGACCCGGTCAGCAGGAAGCGCCCGGGCGTGCGGGCGCGGTCCACCGCCACCTTCAACGCGGCAAACAGCGCCGGCACGCGCTGCACCTCGTCCATGATCACGCGTGACGGAAGATCGCCCACAAACCCTGCCGGATCCGCCTCAGCGGCGGCGCGGGCTACATCGTCATCGAAGCTGATGTACGCATAACCCATGGGATTGCCAACCACCTGTGCCAGCGTGGTCTTGCCGCACTGTCGCGGCCCATGGATCAGCACGACCGGGGAGTCGGCCAAGGTCTCGACGAGAACCGGCTGGGCAAGCCGCGGGTAGAGAGCAGACTCAGGCATCGGCCCACTGCAAGTTTCTGTGTAGGCTGATTGCAACCTTCATGGTCGGCTGATTGCAACCTTTTAGTTCGGCTGATTGCAAGGATAGCATGCGGGCGACTGCCATCCGCCACATCACCTGCGACCAGCATCGTGCAGGATTCCGATCCAACTGGCCGCGCAGGTTTTCGCCTGGCTCACCGTGCTTTGCTGTGGGGGGCGGCTTCAGTCACGATGCTTTCTCGCGATGATTGAAGAGCATTGCGGCTGAAGCCGCTCTCATCAAAGTCGCTCCTGCCTGGGCGCGGGGTGCGTCATGAGGCCGCACCATCGCGCCGCTAGCGAATCAACCCAGCGCCGCTTCCAGTTCCGGAATGATCTTGAACAGATCCCCCACCGGCCCGAAATCAGCCACCTCGAAGATCGGCGCCTCCCCATCCTTGTTGATTGCCACGATGGTACCCGCGTCCTTGATGCCGGTGAGGTGCTGGATCGCGCCGGAGATGCCGATGGCCAGGTACAGCTCGGGGGCGATGATCTTGCCGGTCTGGCCGACCTGCATCTCGTTGGGGCAGTAGCCGGCGTCGACGGCGGCGCGCGAGACGCCCACCGCGGCGCCGAGCTTGTCGGCCAGTTTGTAGATGATCTCGCAGTTCTCCTTCGAACCCACCCCGCGGCTGCCGGCGACCACGCGCCTGGCGCTCTGCAGGTCGGGGCGGTCGGACTTGCCGGCGGCCAGGCCGACGAAGCGGGTGTGCGAGGGCAGGGTCATGTCGCTGCTCGGCGCCTCGATCGGGGTGACGCTGCCGGCGCCGCGGTTCGCCGTGACGTGCCGTGCATCCCGGCACTGTTCGGCGATGGTCAGACTCTTCGGGGCGGCCCAGATATGTGGCAATGTGGGTTTGTAGCAACCCGGAGCTTTCCCATGAGCCGCCTGACCATCGACATCACCAGCCAGCAGCACCAGAGCCTGAAGGCGCTGGCCGCTTTGCAAGGCAAGACGATCAAGCAATACACCCTCGAACGCCTGTTCCCAGGTGACGCTGCTGGCGATCAAGCGTGGTCGGAGCTGGAGACCCTGCTGCGCACGCGCATCGACGAAGGGCTGAGGGGAAAGGTTTCCACTAAGGGCGTGCAGGCCATCCTCGATGAGGAGCTGACCGAAGACGGCCGTGCGTGACCCGGCCGGATTATGTTCTGACGCGCGCGGCGGAAACCGACATCCGTGGAATCATCCGCCATACGCGCAAGGAGTAGGTGACACCCAAGTCCGCCGCTATCTCTCCAAGCTGGAACAAGCCATGGCCCGCCTTGCAGCCGGTCATGGGCCTTTCAAGGCAGTGGCGGGAATCGGGCCGCACCGCCGGATTCGCAGCCCGGCCAACCGAAGTCCGGCAGACTCCTAGGCAACCGGCGGCCACTGTTGCGCGCCGTGCAGCACACGCCACACCTCGATGCCGGCTGCACTCTTGACGTACACAACGATGTACGGGGTGCCAGTCAGCACCCACTCGCGCGTGCCTTGTTCACGCCCCTTGCGGCCGGCGTTGGGATCGCTGGTCAGCGTGGACTCGATGCGCTGTTGCAGCTGGCCCATGAAGTCATCGGCGGTGCCTGGCCATGCCGTGTGGCCGTATTCCAGGATGTCCAACAGATCGGACTCGGCTTTGCCGCTGTACGCGATCGCCACGGCGCCTACGCCTTCCGGCGCTGCTCGCTGGCGGGCCTGGCTTGGCTCGCGTCCAGCTCACGGGCTCTGGCCCGCAGGCGTCCCCACATCACCTCGCTATCGACCAGCTCCACCGTGCCATTCTCGAGGCCGTCCCGTGCTTGGCGCACCTGAGCGCGGAACCACTTGTCGTGCTCTAACGCCGCGTTCGCTGCGCGATTCTTCTGCGCCGTATCCGGCCGAGGCGGCCGCAAGCTACCGGCTTGGTAGTGCGTCACGTCCACATTCACGTGGTACACGCCCAGCTCGCGCAGCAGCTTGAGCGCGGTGTCAGCGGTGCTGAACATCCGCACGTCACCGCTGCGAGTGCCGAGCGGCCGCTGTTGCATGCCGATGCTGGCCAGCAGGGCATAGCCGCCCTTCTGGCCCAGGATCGTGACGGACTTCACCGCGCCGGACGCGACCAGCTCGCGGAACGATTCGGGCTTGATTGGCTGGGACATTTCAGGCGCTCCATTGGCGCTACTTTTTTTCAAAATAGCGCAAACATGGGTAGCGTACAAGCCATGGAAGGCAGGCCCGTTTGACAAAGTGCCGCTGGACGCGAAACAGGGCGTCGGCGTGCTCGCTGAAAAACCAGGAGACGTCAGGAGCCGCCCTGCCGCGCCGCCGACGGATCAGCCCAGCGCTGCGTCCAGCTCCGGCAGCAGCTGGAACAGGTCCCCCACCAGCCCGATATCGGCAATCTCGAAGATCGGCGCGTCGGGGTCCTTGTTGATCGCCACGATGGTGCCGGCGTCCTTGATCCCGGTCAGGTGCTGGATCGCGCCGGAGATGCCGATCGCCAGGTACAGCTCGGGGGCGATGATCTTGCCGGTCTGGCCGACCTGGAGTTCATTGGGGACGTAGCCGGCGTCCACCGCCGCGCGTGAGGCGCCGACCGCGGCGCCGAGCTTGTCGGCCAGCTTGTAGATGATCTCGAAGTTCTCCTTGGAGCCGACGCCGCGGCCGCCGGAGACCACGCGGCGGGCCGACTGCAGGTCGGGGCGGTCGGACTTGCCGGCGGCCAGGCCGACGAAGCGGGTATGGGTGGGCAGGGTGGCCGCGGCGCTGGCCGCTTCGATCGGTGCGCTGCCGCCCTGTGCGGCTTCTGGCCAGGAGGCGGTGCGCACGGTGGCGACCACCGTCTGATCGGCCGGCGCCTCGACGGTGATGATCGCGTTGCCGGCGTAGATCGGGCGGGTGAAGGTGTGTTCGCCTTCCACGGTGATCAGGTCCGAGACCTGGGCCACGCCCAGCAGCGCGGCCACGCACGGCATCAGGTCCTTGCCGAAGGTGGTCGAGGGGCCAAACACATGCGTGTAGCCGGTGGCCAGCGCGGCGATCTGCGGCGCCAGCACTTGGCCGATGGCGTGGGCGTTGGCCGGGTTGGCCACGGTCAGGACCTTGGTCACACCGGCGAGCTTGGCGGCCTGTTCGGCCACCGCTGCCGGGTCGGCGGCGAGCACCGCCACTTCCAGGGCCTCGGGCTTGAGCGCGGCGGCGGCGCTGACGGTCTTGGCGGTGGAGGCGTTGAGCACGCCGTCCAGGTGTTCGGCGATGACGAGGACTTTGGACATGGAAACCTCACGTAGGGCGGGTCTTGACCCGCCTTGATGGTATTGCGTGACGGAAGACGGATCGAGTCGGCGGAAAGGCGGGTCGAGACCCTGGAAGGCGAGGCGAGACCCTCGAAGGCGGGTCAAGACCCTTGAAGGCGGGTCAAGACCCTTGAAGGCGGGTCAAGACCCTTGAAGGCGGGTCAAGACCCGCCCTACAGCAGGCCCTTTGCCTTCAGCGCCGCGACCAGCTCGGCGGCGTCCTTGACCATCACCCCGCGGCTGCGCTTGGGCGGGGCGGCGTAGTGGGTGGTCTTGAGTTCCGGGCCGGATTCAACACCCAGCTCGGCGAACGCGATGGTCTCCATCGGCTTGGACTTGGCCTTCATGATGTCCGGCAGTTTGATGAAGCGCGGCTCGTTCAGGCGCAGGTCGGTGGTGACCACCGCCGGCAGGTCCACTTCCAGCGTCTCCAGGCCGGCGTCGACCTCGCGGGTGACCGCGGCCTTGCCCTCGGCGATCTCGACCTTGGAGGCGAAGGTCGCCTGCGGCCGGCCCCACAACGTGGCCAGCATCTGACCGGTCTGGCTGGCGTCGTCGTCGATGGCCTGCTTGCCCAGGATCACCAGGTCCGGCTGCTCCTTCTCGACCAGCTTGAGCAGGGTGCGCGCGGCGGTCAGCGGTGACACCGGGCCATCGGCGACCACGTGCACGGCGCGGTTGGCGCCCATGGCCAGGCCGTTGCGCAGGTGCGCGGCGGCATCGGCCGGGGCGATGGTGGCCACGATCACTTCGGTGGCGATGCCCTTGTCGCGCAGGCGCAGGGCTTCTTCCAGCGCGATTTCATCGAAAGGGTTGGGCGAAAGCTTGACGCCCTCGGTGACCACGCCGGACCCGTCCGGCTTGACCTGGATGCGCACGTTGTAGTCCACCACGCGCTTGTAGGCGACGAGAATCTTCATCAGGGCTGGCAGTCCTTGGAAAGGGTACGGATGGCCCGGCCGCGGGCGCGGGGCAGACTGCTGATTCTAGCGGGCTGGGCACGCCCATGCGACAGCGCATGGTGGTGGTCCTGGAATCTTCATTGCTTCGTAGCAGCATATAGCCAGTTTCACGCCCTGTGCGCCCTGTGCGCCCTAGGCTATTCTAGGAAACCGCCGTGGTACGCGGCGAATCCTTTACTGGAGAAATGCGTGGCTCAGACGTGGTTGGTTACCGGCGGCGCCGGCTTCATCGGCGGGAATTTCGTGCTTGAAGCGGTCAAGGCCGGCAACAGGGTGGTGAACCTGGATGCGCTGACCTATGCGGGCAACCTGGACACGCTCTCGTCCCTGCAAGGCGACGCGAACCACGTGTTCGTGCACGGCGACATTGGCGATCGGGCGCTGGTCTCACGGTTGCTGGCCGAGCACCAGCCCGAGGCAGTGCTGAATTTTGCCGCAGAGAGCCACGTGGATCGCTCCATCGATGGCCCGGGCGCGTTCATCCAGACCAATGTGGTCGGCACACTGGGCCTGCTGGAGGCGGCGCGCGATTACTGGAAGGCGCTGGCCGAGCCGGCCAGGTCGGCATTTCGCTTTCTGCACGTGTCCACCGACGAGGTCTACGGCTCATTGGGCCAGACCGGCAAGTTCACCGAGACCACCCCGTATGCGCCCAACTCGCCGTACTCGGCATCCAAGGCGGCTTCCGACCATCTGGTGCGCGCGTTTCACCACACCTACGGGCTGCCGGTGCTGACCACCAACTGTTCCAACAACTACGGGCCCTACCACTTCCCTGAAAAGCTGATCCCGCTGGTGATCGCCAAGGCCCTGGCCGGCGAACCGCTGCCGGTGTATGGCGATGGCAAGAACGTGCGCGACTGGTTGTTCGTCACTGACCACTGCAGCGCGATCCGCACGGTGCTGGCCAAGGGCCAGGTGGGCGAAACCTACAACGTCGGGGGCAATGCCGAACGCCAGAACATCGAGGTGGTGCAGGCCATCTGCGCGCTGCTGGACCAGCGTCGCCCGCGCGCCGACGGCAAGCCGCGCAGCAGCCAGATCACCTATGTCACCGATCGGCCGGGCCATGACCGCCGCTATGCGATCGATGCGACCAAGCTGAAGGAACAGCTCGGCTGGGAACCGCAGCACACCTTCGAGCAGGGGATCGCCATGACCGTGGACTGGTACCTGGCCAATCAGGACTGGGTCAAGCGGGTGCTGGATGGCAGCTATCGGCTCGAAAGGATCGGCCAGGGCGTCGCTGCCTGACATGGCTTCAGCGACGTGCTTCAGTTCGTCATTCCCGCCAAGGCGGGAATCCGGCGGCATTGTCGTCGATGCGCGAACCTCGCTGGCTCCCCGCCTTGGCGGGGATGACGAAAGCGGCATGGCGTCCTGGCAATCAGCATTCAATGGTATGGATGGTCGTCAACAATTTCAGGAGTGGCAATGAAACAACGCAAGGGCATCATCCTGGCCGGCGGTTCAGGCACGCGCCTGTATCCGCTGACCCAGGCGATCAGCAAGCAGCTGCTGCCGGTCTACGACAAGCCGATGATCTATTACCCGATCAGCGTGCTGATGCTGGCGGGGATCCGCGACGTGCTGATCATCAACACCCCGCACGAGCAGGCGCTGTTCAAGACGTTGCTGGGCGACGGCTCGCAGTGGGGCATGCAGATCGAGTACGCCGCGCAGCCCAGCCCCGACGGGCTGGCGCAGGCATTCCTGATCGGGCGCCAGTTCCTGGATGGCGCGCCGAGCTGCCTGGTGCTGGGCGACAACATCTTCCACGGTCACGGCCTGACCGAAGTGCTGGCCCGTGCCGATGCGCGTGAGCACGGCGCCACCGTGTTCGGCTACTACGTGCGTGACCCGGAGCGCTACGGCGTGGCCGAGTTTGACGCGGACAACCGGGTGATCGGCCTGGAGGAGAAACCGGCCCAGCCGCGCTCCAACTACGCGGTCACCGGCCTGTATTTCTACGACGACAAGGTCTGCGATTACGCCGCCAGCCTGAAGCCCTCGCCGCGTGGCGAGCTGGAGATCACCGACCTCAACAAACTGTACCTGGAGCAGGGCAACCTGCACCTGGAGCCGCTCGGTCGAGGCTATGCGTGGCTGGATACCGGCACGCACAGGTCGCTGCTGGAGGCCTGCACCTTCATTGAGACGGTCGAGGCACGCCAGGGCCTGCGCGTGTGCTGTCCGGAAGAGATCGCCTACCTCAACCAGTGGATCGACGAGGCGCAACTCGAAGCCCTGGCCGCGCCGCTGGTCAAGAGCGGCTATGGCGAATATCTGCTGTCCCTGCGCGGACGCAAGGTCATCCTGTGAAGGTCATCGAGACGTCCCTGCCGGGCTGCAGGATCATCGAACCGGCGGTGTTCGGCGATGAGCGCGGGTTCTTCATGGAAACCTGGAACGCCGCGCGCTATGGCGAGCTTGGCCTGCCCGACCGCTTCGTCCAGAGCAACGTCTCGTCCTCGACCAAGGGCGTGCTGCGCGGCCTGCATTACCAGTGGCCCAACCCGCAGGGCAAGCTGGTCACCGTGCTGGAAGGGGAGGTCTACGACGTGGCGGTGGACATCCGGCGTGGCTCGCCGCAGTTCGGCCAGTGGACCGCGGTGCTGCTGAGCGCGCAGAACAAGCGCCAGTTCTGGATCCCCGAAGGCTTCGCCCACGGGTTTGCGGTGCTGTCCGAGCGCGCGCTCTTCAGCTACATGTGTACCGATGTCTATGACAAGGCCGCCGATGCCGGGGTGCGCTGGGACGATCCGGCGATCGGCATCGACTGGCCGGTGGCCAATCCCAGCCTGTCGGAGAAGGATGCCGGGGCGCCGCTGCTGGCGCAGGTTGCGCAGGAGCGTCTGCCGGTGCTGGTCGCATGAAGCTGCTGGTGCTGGGCGGCAACGGCCAGGTCGGTCACGAGCTGCTGCGTGCGCTGGCGCCGCTGGGTCAGGTGATGGCGACCACCCGCAGCGGCATGCTGGAAGACGGCACACCGTGCGAGTTGGCCGACTTCGACCAGCCGCACACGCTCACCGCGCTGGTGGAGCGGACCGCGCCCGACGTGGTGGTCAATGCCGCCGCCTGGACCGCGGTGGACAAGGCCGAGAGCGAACCGGCCGCGGCCGCGCGCGCCAATGCCCAGGCCCCTGGCGTGCTGGCCCGGGCCTGCGCGGCGCGCGATGCGCTGCTGGTGCACTACTCGACCGATTACGTGTTTCCGGGCGACGGCACCCGTCCGTATCGCGAAGATGACCCGACCGCGCCGCTGGGCGTGTACGGCGCAACCAAGCTGGCCGGCGAGGACGCGGTGCGCGCCTGCGGCGCACGCCACATGATCTTCCGCACCGCCTGGGTGTACGGCGCGCGCGGCGGCAACTTCCTGCGCACGATGCTGCGGGTGGGCGCCCAGCGTGACCAGCTGGGCGTGGTCGCCGACCAGATCGGCACGCCCACCCCGGCCTGGCTGATCGCCGATGCCACCGCCGCGGCCATTGGCCACGCGCGCGGCCAATCCGGGACCTGGCATCTCACCGCCAGCGGCGTCACCAGCTGGCACGGCTTTGCCGAGGCGATCTTTGCCCAGGCCCTCGCCCGCGGCCTGCTCGAGCGCGCGCCGCAGGTGGCGGCCATCACCACCGCCGAGTACCCCACCCCGGCCAGGCGTCCGGGGTATTCCTGCCTGGACAACACGCGCTTCCAGCACGACTTCGGCTTTGCGCTGCCGGCCTGGGAAGCGGGGCTGGATGCAGTCATGGAAGCCCTGGCGCGGGACCAGCGCTGACCCGGGGCAGGGAACATACAAGCCGCGGTCGCGTTGCCCGGACTGCCTGCCCGGTCAACAAGCCGTCGTAGCCGATGTCGTATCGTAGGCGCGCTTCCCACTCCCCCATGAGGTTGCAACACATGAAGATTGCAGTGGCCGGTACCGGGTACGTCGGCCTGTCCAATGGCGTCCTGTTGGCCAGGCACCATCAGGTGGTGGCCCTGGATATCGTCGAGGCCAAGGTCAGGATGCTCAACGAAGGCCGTTCGCCGATCGTCGATGAGGAACTGGAGGCCGCGCTGGCCGAAGGGGGGCTCGATTTCCGCGCCACGCTCGATCCGCTCGATGCCTACACCGGCGCCGAGTTCGTGATCATCGCCACCCCGACCGACTACGATCCGGAAACCAACTACTTCAATACCCGCTCGATCGAGACGGTGATCGCCAAGGTGCTGGAAATCAATCCGGCCGCGACCATGGTGATCAAGTCCACCGTGCCGGTGGGCTATACCGAAAAGGCGCGCGCCCAGTTCGGCACCGACAACATCCTGTTCTCGCCGGAGTTCCTGCGCGAGGGCCGGGCCCTGTACGACAACCTGCATCCGTCGCGCATCATCGTCGGCGAGCGCTCCCCGCGCGCGGAAAAGTTCGCCGCGCTGCTGCAGGAAGGGGCGATCAAGAAGAACGTGCCGGTGCTGTTCACCGAGCCAACCGAGGCCGAGGCGATCAAGCTGTTCGCCAACACCTACCTGGCCATGCGCGTGTCCTACTTCAACGAGCTCGATACCTACGCGGTGACCAATGGCCTGGACAGTCGCCAGATCATCGAAGGCATCTGCCTGGATCCGCGCATCGGCGCGCACTACAACAATCCCTCGTTCGGCTATGGCGGCTACTGCCTGCCCAAGGACACCAAGCAGCTGTTGGCCAACTACCAGGCGGTGCCGCAGAACCTGATCCGCGCGATCGTCGATTCCAACACCACCCGCAAGGACTTCATCGCCGCCGACGTGCTGCGGCGCAACCCCAAGGTGGTGGGCATCTACCGGTTGATCATGAAGGCCGGCTCGGACAACTTCCGCGCCTCCAGCATCCAGGGCGTGATGAAGCGGCTCAAGGCCAAGGGCGTGGAGGTGATCGTCTACGAGCCGGCCTTGAACGAGCCCGAGTTCTTCCGCTCGCGCGTGGTCAACGACCTGGACGCGTTCAAGCGCGAATCGGACGTGATCCTCAGCAACCGCAGGTCCAGCGCGCTGGATGACGTGGCCGACAAGGTCTACACCCGCGACCTGTTCGGCGACAACTAAGGCCGGGCTGTTGCTCCCTTCTTCCCGCCTGCGCGTGGAGAAGGCTTGGACAGCCGGGCTGTTGCTCCCTTCTCCCCCGCTTGCGGGGGAGAAGGTGCCGAAGGCGGATGAGGGGGGGGGCTTTGCTGTTTGCGTAAACGGCTGACGAAAGCTCGGGCCAGGCGGCTCCAGCTTCGGAACATACCGGCAGCCTCAACTGGGTCGGCTTCGGTGCCCCCTCACCCCAGCCCTCTCCCCCGCTCGCGGGGGGAGGGAGCGGAGGCGGGCTTGTTGCTCCCTTCCCCGCGGCCCTCCCCTTCGCGCTGACCCGCGAAAGGCAGGGGCAAGGCAGCGTTCTTGATTTGCCCGGCCCACCGAGCGAGCCGCTTGGCCCCCTCCCTTGCGAAGCAGGGGAGGGATGGGGATGGGTTGCTGTCCCGCTTCTCCCCCGCTCGCGGGGGAGAAGGTGCCGAAGGCGGATGAGGGGGGCTTTGCTGTTTGCGCAAACGGCTGACGAAAACGCGGGTCAGGCGGCTCCAGCTTCGGAACGTACCGGCAGTCTCACCTGGATCGGCTTCGGTGCCCCCTCACCCCGGCCCTCTCCCCCCGCTCGCGGGGGAGAGGGGGCGAAGCGTCAGCCCTGCAGCAGCGCTGAAATCTCGTCGGTCTTCTGCTTCAGCAGCGCTGCATCGGCGCGGGTTTCCACGTTCAGGCGCAGCAACGGCTCGGTGTTGGAGCTGCGGATGTTGAAGCGCCACTGGCCGAAATCGGCGCTGATCCCGTCGGTGTGGTCCAGCTGAGGATTGAGGGCAGCATAGTGCTCCATGACCCGCTGCACGGCCGCCTTGGCATCGTCGACCTTGAAGTTGATCTCGCCGCTGCACGGGAACTTGGCCACCCGGTCTTCCACCCAGTCGCCCAGCGAGCGGCCGGAGGTGCTGACCAGTTCGGCGATCAGCAGCCACGGGATCATGCCCGAGTCGGCGAAGGCGAACTGGCGGAAGTAGTGGTGGGCGCTCATTTCGCCGCCGTACACGGCGTTTTCGGCGCGCATCTTCTCCTTGATGAAGGCGTGGCCGCTCTTGCACAGCACCGGGATGCCGCCGGCCTGCTCGACCATCTCCACGGTGTTCCAGGTCAGGCGCGGATCGTGCACGACCTTGCCGCCGGGCTGCTTGGCCAGGATCGCCTGGGCCAGCAGGCCGACCAGGTAATAGCCCTCGATGAACTGGCCCTTCTCGTCGAAGAAGAAGCAGCGGTCGAAGTCGCCGTCCCAGGCGATGCCGAAATCCGCGCCATGTTGCTGGACCGCCTCGGCGGTGGCGGCGCGGTTTTCCGGCAACAGGGGATTGGGGATGCCGTTGGGGAAATGGCCGTCCGGCTCGTGGTAGATGCGGATGAATTGCAGCGGCAGGTGCGGGGCCAGCAGGTCGATGATCGCGCCGGCGCCGCCGTTGCCGGCATTGGTCACGATCTTGAGCGGCTTGAGCGTGCCGGGCTTGATGTAGCTGAGCAGGTGCTGGATGTAGGCGGTCTTGTCCGGGCGGTGCGCTTCCTGGCCGATCGGTTCGCCGGCAGGGGTCCTGTCGGCCTCGGCCCGGTCGCGGATCTCGAACAGGCCGGTGTCCGAGCTGATCGGGCGCGCGTTCTCGCGCACCAGCTTCATCCCGTTGTAGTCCATCGGATTGTGGCTGGCGGTGACCATCACCCCGCCGGCGGCCTTGAGGTGATCGGTCTGGAAATAGACTTCCTCGGTGCCGCACAGGCCGATGTCGATGACCTCGCGGCCTTTGCAGCGCAGGCCGACCGACAGCGCGTCCTGCAGGGCGGGGCTGGTCAGGCGCACATCGTGGCCCAGCACCACCGGCCCGGCGCCCAGCATGTCGGCCAGGGCCACGCCGATGCGGCGGGCCAGGTCCTCGTCCAGTTCGTCGGGGACGCGGCCACGGATGTCGTAGGCCTTGAATGCGGGAAGCGCCATGGAGGAAGTCCTTGTGTGCGGGATCGGGGCCGGCGAGTGTAGCCAAGCCGATGACAACCAGGCGTTAGCGCGCAGGACCAAAGTCCAACAGGTCCTTGCCGGGACCGCGGCTAGAATGCACGGCGGCGCAGCAACAGCGGAAGTGAAGCAATGACCCAGACGATTGCTGGCAGCGCCAGGCGCTCGGGCAAGGTGTTTCCCGATGCCGCCACGGCCTTGGCCGACATCGCCGCCGACGGCCAGACCCTGGCGGTGGGCGGGTTTGGCCTGTGTGGCATCCCCGAGCAGCTGATCAGCGCGCTGCGCGACACCGGGGTCAAGGACCTTACGGTCATTTCCAACAACGCCGGCGTGGATGGTTTCGGCCTGGGCCAGCTGCTGGAAACGCGCCAGATCCGCAAGATGATTTCGTCCTACGTGGGCGAGAACAAGGAGTTCGCCCGCCAGTATCTGGCCGGCGAGCTGGAGCTGGAATTCAACCCGCAGGGCACCCTGGCCGAACGCCTGCGCGCCGGCGGTGCAGGCATCCCGGCCTTCTTCACCGCCACCGGCTACGGCACGGTGATTGCGCAGGGCAAGGAAACCCGCCAGTTCGATGGCAAGCACTACATCCTGGAAACCGCGCTGCACGCCGACCTTGCCCTGGTCAAGGCGTGGAAGGCCGACACCGCTGGCAACCTGGTGTTCCGCAAGACCGCACGCAACTTCAACCCGGCCTGCGCCATGGCCGGCAAGCTCTGCGTGGCCGAGGTGGAACAGGTGCTGGAAGTCGGCGAGATCGACCCGGACCAGGTGCACCTGCCGGGCATCTACGTCGATCGCATCGTGGTCAACCCGAATCCGGAAAAGCGCATCGAACAGCGCACCGTGCGCGAAGGATGAGCGCACGCGCCTGGCCCCGCAGGGCCAGGCCGATGCCTGATGAAGCGAGAGGTCGCGCCAGCGATGGCGCCCAGGAATCCAAACCTTTAGAGAGGAACCAAAATGGCCTGGACCCGCGAACAGATGGCCGCGCGCGCCGCGCAGGAACTCACCGACGGCGCCTACGTCAACCTGGGCATCGGCCTGCCGACGCTGGTGGCCAACTACATTCCCGAGGGCGTGGATGTGTGGCTGCAGTCGGAAAACGGCCTGCTCGGCATTGGCCCGTTCCCGACCGAAGAGGAGATCGACCCGGACCTGATCAACGCCGGCAAGCAGACCGTCACCGCGCGCAAGGGCGCCAGCTTTTTCGGCAGCCACGAGTCGTTCGCGATGATCCGCGGCGGACACATTGACCTGGCCATCCTCGGCGCGATGCAGGTCAGCGAGAAGGGCGATCTGGCCAACTGGATGGTGCCAGGCAAGATGGTCAAGGGCATGGGCGGTGCGATGGACCTGGTGGCCGGGGTCAAGCGCGTGGTGGTGCTCATGGAACACGTGGCCAAGGACGGCGGCCACAAGCTCCTGCCCGAATGCGACCTGCCGCTGACCGGCGTGGGCGTGGTCGACCGCATCATCACCGACCTGGGCGTGTTCGATGTCACCCCTGAAGGCTTGAAGCTGGTGGAGCTGGCCGAAGGGGTGAGCCAGGCGCAGGTGCGTTCCAGGACCGGCGTTGCACTGGGCACGCAAGCCTATTAGCCGCGCTTGGCGTACCGGTAATCCCCGGACGGACGTTCCGGCGGGCTGCCGGAAAGTTCGCCCATGCTGCGCGTGTGGTAGCCGGCATACTGGACCCAGGTGTTGACCATGCGCTCCATGGCATGGGCCAGGGTACCGTCGATCTGGCCGTGCTCCTGTTCGAATTCATCCGCGGTCCAGAGCGCGTCCAGCGCGGGGCGCAGCGCTTTCAGGCGCACCCAGAACATGCTGCCGGACACGAACGACCCTTGCCGCCACAGCATGCTGGGCACGCCGGTGCGCGCACAGACAAAATCCAAGGCCTCTGTATTGGCGCCGATGTAATCGGCCACTCGCAGCAGGTGGCCATCCGGCGCAAGCAGGCCTAGCCGTGGCTCTTGGGCGAAGCGCGCCAACGCGATCCGCTCGCTGTTCCGATCCAGCAGGGACGACAGAAGCTCCTCCAGCCAGAGCCTCCCGTCCTCGCGATGCGTGGAGCGTTTGGTGTGCAGTTTCAGGACGACCTCGACGCCGGCGTCCAGCAGTCGGTCCGCGACACGCAGGAACGGCAGGATGTCCCTGCCTCGGTTCTCGAAGACTTCGAGTTCCCAGGAAAGCCGACTCGATTGCAGGCGCTCCCGGACCACGGCTTCGCGCTCGGGCGAAGTGGTCACGATCACGCGCCACGGGATCGCGCTGGCTTCCAGCGCACGCGCGATTTCGTCGAACGCGTCGAGGTACCAAGCGTGCACCACGACGTGCGGGCTGCGCGTGGCCGGCACGGCTTCGCGGAGGGCGTCGCGCGTGGCCTGCAGCCAGGCATGTCCAAGGCGCAGCTCCGGCTCGAGGACCGCGCCTTCCGCCCACTCGTTCCAGGCATTGATGAAAACCATCCGCTGCGGGTTCGGTATGCGGGACATGCGCACGTGGATGGTCGCCCGCAGCCAGTCCCGATAGCCGCGTGGTGAGGCATGGAGATAGGTCCTGCCACGGCCGGCGCGGCGGGGTTCGTTGTCCCAGCCCGGATTCACGCCAGGATAGAGGAGGTAATCCGGAAGTGGGCGTGCAGCCGACTCGTGCGCAAGTTCGCGCCAGTCCAGGACGCTGCCCGAGTAATCGGGATTGATCAGTCGCTGCTGCGCCGTCAGGTTCTGCGGGCTGGCCAGGTTCGGCGGGAATTCGATGGCGGCGTCGAAGCCGATCTGGCGCGGATCTGGCCGCTCGAAGCCTTGAACATAGGCCAAGTGGATATCGCCGATCCCGTTTTCCTGGCACCAGAGGCGCCACCTGCGCGTGCTGGCGCCTGCATCGGGGAGCAGGCCCGGCCGGTAGACCAGCAGCATGGGCTTGCCTTCCACGCGCAGGTAGCGCGGATCGCGCAGATAAGGCGCGATGTGGGCGATGAAGGACAGATCGTCCTGCTCGCTGTGCTGCTGGTCGATCAGTGTGACGCCGGCGCGACCATCCCAGTTGCGAGCCCAGCGTTCGTTCGCCCAACACAGGCAGAGCGGCAGGTCGAGCGAGGAATCAGCCAGCCATTGCTGCAACGGTTTTTCCAGCAGTGTCCTGCCACCGAACCAGTAGAAATAGAAGCAGAAGCCTTCGATCCCGTATTCGCGGGCAAGTCTGGCTTGCCGATGCATGACCTCGGGCTGCCGAAGGTCGTAATAGCCAAGGTCAGCTGGAATACGCGGCTGCCAATGGCCTTCGAATTGTGGCAATGCGTTGGCGACATTGTGCCATTCGGTGAAGCCGGTGCCCCACCACGCATCGTTCTCCGCAATGGGGTGGAACTGGGGCAGGTAAAACGCGATCAGGCGCGCGGGAAGTGGTGCTGGGAGCGCTTCGGTGCGATAAGCGACATGCCCGATCGCAGGTGTCACTGCACGAAGCAGTGGACGACGCGGGGCTGCCAGGGTGGGAGCTTTCCCATGCGGCGGCCGGGGGACCAGATGCGCGTAACGATCGAGCAACCCATTGCGTAGCAGGTCACGCCGCGATTGCGACATGGGGATGGCCCGAAACAGCGCGCGGGCAATGGGAAACAGGATCGATCGAAAGCGCGTTGGGACAGAAAATGCCATGCAGGCATGATCCCAGAATTGCGCTAAACGGGCACCAGGGCCCACACGGGAGGAAAACTTGGACACGAACCTGGACCAGACCGGCCTCGTCCGGTTCGCGGACTGGATGGCGGCGCCCGCAGCTGAAGCATTGAATGCGGCCCTCAGCCAGGCGATCTCCTGGGAAACCCATCGTCTGCGCCTGTTCGGGCGCTGGGTGCACGCGCCGCGGTTGAGTTGCTGGATCGGGGATCCGGGGGCGGTGTATCGGTACTCGGGGCGGACCTTCGCGCCGCAGCCGTGGCCGCATGCGCTGTTGCCGTTGCGGCAGCGGCTGCGGGAGGAGCTGGGTGTCGATTTCAACAGTGTGCTGGCCAATCTGTACCGGGATGGGCGCGATGCGATGGGCTGGCACAGCGATGACGAGCCGGAGCTGGGCCCGGAGCCGGTGATCGCCTCGCTCAGCCTGGGCGCGGCGCGGCGGTTCGTGCTGCGCCGGCGCGATGATCATGCGGTCAAGCAGGCCCTCGTGCTGGAACCGGGCAGCCTGCTGGTGATGCGGGGGGCGAGCCAGCGCGACTGGCAGCATGCCCTGCCGCGCACGGCCAGGCCGGGGGGGCCGCGGATCAATCTGACTTTCCGCCGGATCGTCGATGCGGGCGTTTGAGCCTGCGCCGGACCGTGTAGGAGCGGACCGCAGGGCCGCGAGAGGCTTCACCGGGGAAGCCCCATCGCGCCCTGAGGTGCTTCTACGAAAGCCCCATCGCGCCCCTGCGGTGCGCTCCTACGGTGCGTGTGCTTCTACGGTGTCGCTGGCTGCGCTTGGGCGCTGGCCAGGGTCCAGCCGACGATCTGGCTGGTCAACTGCGCAAGGGCCTGGTCGAAGGCCTGCACGACCTGGGCGGTGCCGGTGCCGGCGGCGGGCTGGGTCACGTTGAAGGTGCGCGAGGCGGCCACGCTCTGGTCCTGGTTCTGTACCAGCTTGGCGTTGACCACCAGCACCACCGAGGGCACCTGGCCACCTGCGTAGTCGGCTTCGAAATGGCGGATGTGCAGCATCAGCTTGTAAGTGCCGCGGATGCCCGATTCGGCGGTGCCGGCGCCGGTGGTCTTGCCGGAATCCTCCAGCGTGCGCACCACCGCGTCCTGCAGCATGGCGGTGGCGCTCTGTGCCCAGGCGGCGCCCTGGTAGACCTGCAGTTCGTCCGGGGTCGGCCGCACCGCGATGCGCGAGCTGTCCAGCACGCGTGCGGCGCTGGGTTTGGCCACCACGATCGAGGCCGGTGTCGAAGGCCAGCCTGGATCGGGCACCACCTGCACCTGCGGCGAATAGATCGCGGTCGGTCGGTCGGCGCCGCCGCCCAGCAGCGAGGAACAGCCGGCCAGGGCGAGCGCGGCGCCCAGGATCAGGATGAGCGGTGCCTTCATTCTGGTGTGAACTCCTTGGGTGCGTCGCGGCCGAGCAGGTAGCGGGCGGGGTTGCCTTCCAGCCGATCGCTGACCCGGCGCAGGTCGCGGATCAGGCCGCGCAGTTCGCTCAAGGTCGGGCCCAGCTGGGCCAGGCCGTCGTTGGCGAAGCTGTTGATGGCCTGGCGGTTCTCGCCCAGGATCGCGTCGGCGTTGCCGGCGGCCGAGTCCAGCTTGGCCAGCGCGGCATCCAGCCTGGCCAGGGTCTGCGGGAGCTGCTGGACCACATTCCTGTCCAGGTCCGACAGGGTGCCGTTGGCGGTGGTCAGGGTGGTATCCAGTTTCCTGGCGGCATCGCGCGCGGACACCAGCAAGGCCTGCACGCCGGCTTCGCGGTTGGAGATGTCGCCGCTGATCTTCTGCAGGTTGACCAGCGTGGCCGAGATCGCGGCCACGTTCTCGTCGCTCAGCACCTGGTCCATCTTCTCCACGATCCGGTTGGCGGTGTCGGTGATGTTCTGCAGGGCCGAAGGACTGGTGCGGATCACCGGTGCGTCGCGCTGGTCCACCTCGGTGAGCTTGCGCGAGGCCGGCGAACCGCCGCTGAGCTGGATGATGGACGGACCGGTCAGGCTGGTGATGGCCAGCTTGGCGGTGGTGTCGGTCTTGACCGGGGTGCTCGCGTCCAGGCGGATCCTGGCGATGACCTGGCTGGGGTCGTTCGGCGCCAGCGACAGCTTGGTGATCGAGCCGACCGCGATGCCGTTGTACTGCACCGGGCTGCCCACGCTCAGGCCGGTGACGGCCTCGCGGAACACCACCTGGTATTCCTGCCAGCTGCTTTCGGACGAGTACTTGGCTGCCCACAGGCCGAACAGCAACAGACCCAGGCCCACCACCAGGGTGAAGGCGCCGATCAGCACGTAGTTGGCTTTGGTTTCCAAATCCCTGTTCTCCGCAGTCAGCGCGCGGCGCGCGCGGCCCGGGCGCGCGGTCCGTGGAAATAATCCTGGACCCACGGGTGGTCCAGTCGTTCGATTTCGGGCAAGGGGGCGGTGGCGACGACCTTCCTGTCGGCCAGCACCGCCACCCGATCGCAGATAGCGTACAGGGTGTCCAGATCATGGGTGATGAGGAACACGGTCAGCCCCAGCGCTTCCTGCAGGGTCTTGATCAGGCGGTCGAAGGCGGCCGCGCCGATCGGGTCCAGCCCGGCGGTGGGTTCGTCCAGGAACAGCAGCGGCGGGTCCAGCGCCAGCGCCCGGGCCAGGCCGGCGCGCTTGCGCATGCCGCCGGACAGCTGCGAGGGCAGCTTGTTGACGGTCTCGCCCGGCAGCCCGGCCAGCTTGACCTTGAGCAGGGCCAGTTCGTAGCGGAAGGATTCGGGCAGGTCCGGGTGGTGTTCCTTCAGCGGCACCTGCACGTTCTCGCCCACGGTCAGCGAGGAGAACAGTGCGCCATCCTGGAACAGCACGCCGGTGTTGCGCTCGATCTGCTGGCGCGAGGCGCGGTCGTTACTGCGCGCGTCCAGGCCGAGGACCTGGATCTGCCCGGCCTCGGGAACCTGCAGCCCCAGGATGGAGCGCATCAGCACCGACTTGCCGCTGCCCGAGCCGCCGACCACGCCGAGGATCTCGCCGCGGCGCACGTCCAGGTCCAGACCGTCGTGCACGGTCTGCTCGCCGAAGCGGTTGACCAGGCCGCGGACCTGGATGGCGGCATCGTCGTCGTCGGGACTGGGGACTGGGGACTGGGGACTGGTCACCGCGAAGCCTTCCATGCGTGCAGCACCGCGCGATCGCCTTCGACCAGTCCCCAGTCCCCAGTCCCCAGTCCCGGCCCCGTCCTCACCAGCCCACCTGCATGAACCACAGCGCGGCCAGGGCATCGATGACGATCACCAGCGAGATGGTCTGGACCACCGCCGAGGTGGTGTGCTCGCCGACCGACTGCGCGGTGCCTTCGACGTGCAGGCCTTCCAGGCAGCCGATCAGGCCGATCACCACGGCGAACACCGGCGCCTTGACCAGCCCGACCAGCATGTGCCGCACCTGGATGGTGTCGTGCAGGCGCGCCAGGTACTGCTGCGGCGGAATGTCCAGGTTGAACGCGCCCACGGTGACGCCGCCGGCCAGGCCGGCCATCATTGCCACGAAGGTCAGCAGCGGCAGGCACACCAGCAGCGCGATCAGGCGCGGGATCACCAGCAGGTCGATCGGGTCCAGGCCAAGGGTGCGGATCGCGTCGATCTCCTCGCGGCTCTTCATCGCGCCGATCTGGGCGGTGAAGGCACTGGCGGTCCGGCCGGCCACCACGATCGCGGTCATCAGCGCGGCCAGTTCGCGCAGGGTGGCGATGGAGACCAGCTCGACCACATAGATCTCCGCGCCGAAGTCGCGCAGGATGGTCGAACCCAGGAACGCGATCACCGCGCCCACCAGGTAGGACAGCAGCGCCACCAGCGGCACCGCATCCAGGCCGACCTGTTCCATGTGGTACACGGTGGAGGTCAGCCGCAGGCGCCGGGGCTCATGGGCGATGCGCAGCAGCTTGACCAGGTTCTCGCCGGTGAAGCTCAGCAGCGCCATGATCTTGTGGCCGTAGCCCTGGACCTGGAACCCCAGCCGGCCCAGCGCGGCCAGAAACCCCAGGTCGCGCTTCTTTTTGGGCCGGTCGTCGGCCACGTCCTCGATGCTGGACACCAGCGCCTTGTGATCCTGGCGAAAGTGCAGGTTCTCCGGTGCAAGGTGGCGACGGTTGGCATGGCGCATCAGGGCCAGCACCCCGGCCGAGTCGATGCGCCCGACCTCGGTGGCATCCAGGACGGTGGCTTGTTCCGGGAGGGCCTGTAGCTGCCTGCCGATTTCCAGCGCGGACGCCAACGTCCAGTTGCCCAGCAGCCTGGCCCGCGTGGGCTCGGCCGGGTCGATGCGGACCTCGGGCTGTGTCTGGGCGGGCGTCATGGCGGTCTGGCGGCGAGCATACAGGCTATGCCGGTGAAGGTCAGGGCCACGCCGGCCAGCGCGCGCCGCCCCAGCGGTTCGCGCAGCCACAGCGCCCCCAGGATGACCAGGAAGACAGAAGCCGACTCGTTGAGGATCGCCGCCACCGCGGCCGGCGCGTACTTGTAGCCGCCCAGCCAGAGCACCATCGACAGGCCCTGTCCGCACAGCGCCGCCACGACCAGCCGCGGCCAGGGCACGTTCGCGGCCACGAACTGGAAATGCCGGCGCATGCGCGGCCAGGTCCGCAGCAGCAACAGCGCGGCGACCGCGCCGGCCAGGCGCAGCAGGCTGATCCACAGCAGCGGCTGGGCTTCCAGCACGCGCTTGAGCATGACGATCGAGATCGCCATCAGTGCGATCGATCCCAGCCCGATCCCCAGCCCGCGCAGGCTGTGTGCCGACTGGCGCTGCCCCCGCTTCGATGGGCGCGCGACCAGCGTCACCCCGCCGGCCACCAGGGCAAAGCCCAGCCATTGCCACGGTCCCAGACGCTCGTCCAGGAACACCAGTCCCAGCACCAGCACCAGCGGGCTGTAGAGGTTGCCGACCACGCCCATGCGCCCGGCGCCCAGTTCGTTGAGCGCGCGGAAGTAGAGCGTGTCGGCCACGGCAATCCCCAGCACGCCACTGGCCAGTGACAGCGCCAGCTGGCTGCCTGTCAATGCGGGCAGCTGTCCGTGCGTGCTGATCAGGGCCAGCGGCGCCAGCACGGCCAGGACCAGGCCGTTCTTGAACAGGTTCAAGGCCGCCGGTGGCAGCGTGGCGCCCAGCTGTCGCGCCAGGATCACCCCGAAGGCCCAGGTCGCGGCGCTGCCCAGCGCCATGGCGTGGCCCAGGCCGATGTTCATGCGGAGGTTCGAAGCGGCATGTGGCGTGGGCCTGTGCCAGGCGCGCCAGTGTAGGGGAAGGGCCGCACTCCCCCTAGACTGTCGCGATGTCGCGCCCCCCTGCACCTGCCACCTACGCCCAGCGGATCGCCTTCGTCTGCGAAATCGCCGCGCGCCTGCACCGTTACGGCACCACCGCCCAGCGCCTGGAGGGCAGCATCCTGGCCTTGTCGGCGCGGCTGGGGCTGGACTGCGAGCCCTGGTCCAATCCGACCGGCATGATCCTGAGTTTTTCCGATCCCGGGCGCGCGCTGGGCGCCAGCGACACCACCCGCGTGATCCGCCTGGCGCCGGGCGAGAACGACCTGCACAAGCTCAGCGAAGCCGACCGCATCGCCGAGGCCGTGGCCGCCGGGCAGATGACCCTGGCCCAGGGCCACGCCGACCTGCGCGCGCTGGACCGCACGCCCTCGGCCGGTTTCCGCATGAAGCAGATCCTGGCCTTCGGCCTGGCCGCCGGCGGCGTGGCTGGACTGTGGCGGCTGCCCTGGCTGGACATCGCCACGGCGGCCCTGATCGGCCTGCTGATCGGTGTGCTGTCCCAGCTCGGCGATCGCCGCCCGCAACTGCGCGAGGCCGCCGACGCGATCGCCTCGCTGGTCGCCGGCCTGGTGGCGATCCTGGTGTCCAACGTGGTCGCACCGCTGAACCTCAACACGGTGATCATCGCCTCGCTGGTGGTGCTGCTGCCGGGCATGACCCTGACCAACGCGTTCAACGAGCTGACCAGCCAGCACTGGGTGTCGGGCACGGCACGCTTTGCCGGCGCGGTGACCACGGTGATCAAGCTCACCGTGGGCAGCATCATCGCAGTGACCCTGGCGCAGATGCTGGACCTGTATCCGGAAGTGCGTGCGCTGTGGCCGCAGCCGGACTGGGTGGAATGGGTCGCGCTGGTGGTCAGCGGCTATGCCTTCGCGGTCCTGTTCAAGGCCCATCGCCGCGATTATGTGTGGGTGATGGGCGCGGCGATCTGCGGGTATCTGATCTCGCGTTATGCAGGCAAGGCCTGGGGCAGTCCGGTGGGACTGTTCCTCTCGGCGCTGGTGATGACCGCACTGGGCAATCTGTTTGCCCGGCGTTTCAACCGGCCCGGTGCACTGATCCGCCTGCCGGGCATCATCATGCTGGTGCCCGGCAGCGCCAGCCTGCGCAGCCTGATGGCGCTGGTCCAAGGCGGCGCGCCCAGCCGCGATTCCACCTTGCTGGTGGTGTTGCAGATCCTGATGGCGCTGGTGGCCGGCCTGCTGTTTGGCAACCTGCTGGTGCCGGCGCGCAAGGCGCTTTGAATCGACCGGCCGCACCGGTCCGGTTGCAACGAGGAACGCCGGCGATGCCGGCGTTCTTCGTTGCAACCGGATTTTACCTGCCAGGCGGCGGGGTTACTTCTTCGGCTGCTTGATCAGGAAATCCTCCGGCTTCTTGCCCGCCGCGACATAGGCGGCCAGCCAGCGCGGCTGCTTGCCGCGGCCGCTCCAGGTTTCCTTGCTGTTGGCCGGATTGCGGTATTTCGCCGGGACCTTGCCCAGCTTGCGGCCGGCGGTGGGGCTGGTTTTCCTGGCGCCCCTGCCGCGGGTCGGTGCAGCGGCGCCGGCGGTGCCGAACAGTTCCTCGAGGGAATACCCTTCCGACTTGGCGAATTTCAGGATGCGGCTGCGGACCTTGGTAATGGGTGTGCGCTTGGCAATCACCGTCTGCCGCTTCTGCGCCTGGCTGATCAGCGAGGCGAGTTCTTTGGGGGACAGGCCGGACAGGTCTATCGACATCGAATAACTCCGATTTGGAATGGAAAAGGGGGCCGGCCCTTGCCGGGTGCGCCCGATTCTAATCCGAATAGGTTATTCGATACAAATCCACCGATTAACTGGCAAACAAAAGGCCGGAACTGGCCGGCCCCTTGTTGCTGCAATGACGCGGATTTCAGCCTGCGCGCAGGCGTTCCAGCAGTGCGGCTTTCCCCAGGTTCTCGGCCGCGTCGGCCCGACGCGCGCGGTATTCATAGGTGCCGGCGATCAGGCCACGTTCGGATACCACGATCCGGTGCGGAATGCCGATCAGTTCGATGTCGGCGAACATCGCGCCGGGGCGCAGGCCGCGATCATCCAGCACCGCGTCCAGGCCGGCCGCCTGCAGTTCTTCCAGCAGTGCCTGCGCGGCCGCACTGACTGCCGGATCGTGCTTGGGATTGATCATGCACACCGCGACCTGCCACGGTGCCATCGCATCGGGCCAGATGATGCCGTTGGCATCGTGGTTCTGTTCGATGGCCGCCGCGACGATGCGCGACACGCCGATGCCGTAGCAGCCCATCAGCATCACCGCGGCCTTGCCGTTTTCGTCCAGCACCGTGGCGCCCAGCGCCTGGGTGTAGGTGCGGCCGAGCTGGAAGATGTGGCCGACCTCGATGCCGCGCGCAAGCCTGATCTGCCCGCCATCGACCGCGCGGTCGCCTTCGACCACGTTGCGGATGTCGGCGATCACCTCGGGCTCTGGCAGATCGCGGCCCCAGTTGACCCCGGCCAGATGGAAACCGGCCTGGTTGGCACCGACCACGAAGTCGGCCAACGCCGCCACATCGCGATCGGCGACCACCCGGATCGGCTGCCTGGCGTTGATCGGGCCCAGAAAGCCGGGCTCGCTGCCCAGCTGCGCCAGGATTTCCGCTTCGCTGGCCATGCGGTAGCCGGCCAGGCCCGGCACCTTGGCCAGCTTGATTTCGTTGACCTGGTGATCGCCGCGCACCAGCGCCAGCACGAAGGTGCCGTCGGCGGCGGTGATGGCGATCGACTTGACCGTGCGCTGCAGGGCGATGCCCAGCAGCTCGGCCACCGCCTCGCAGGTCTTCTGGGTAGGGGTGTCGATCCTGCGCAGCGCCTCGGCCGGCGCGGGGCGTGGCGCCGGTTCGGCGGCCGTGGCTGTTTCCACGTTGGCCGCATAGTCCGACGCGGTGGAGAAGGCCAGCGCGTCCTCACCGGAGCCGGCCAGCACGTGGAATTCCTGCGAGGCATCGCCGCCGATGGCGCCGCTGTCGGCCAGCACCGCGCGGAACTCCAGGCCCAGGCGGCTGAAGATGCGGGTGTAGGCCGCATGCATGTTGCGGTATTCGCGCGCCAGGTCCGCTTGGCTCAGGTGGAAGGAATAGGCGTCCTTCATCAGGAACTCGCGCGCGCGCATCACGCCAAAGCGCGGGCGGATCTCGTCGCGGAACTTGGTGTTGATCTGGTAGAAGTTCACCGGCAGCTGCCGGTAACTGGACAGCTCGTTGCGGGCGAAATCGGTGACCACTTCCTCGGCGGTGGGCGCATAGCAGAAGGCCTGGTCCTTGCGGTCGGTCACCTTGAGCAGCTGCGGGCCGAACTTCTCCCAGCGGCCGGTCTCTTCCCACAGCTCGCGTGGCTGGATGGTGGGCATGAGCATCTCCTGGGCGCCGGCGCGGTTCATCTCCTCGCGCACGATGGCCTCGACCTTGCGCAGCACGCGCAGGCCCAGCGGCGACCAGGTGTACAGGCCCGAGGCCAGCTTGCGGATCATGCCGGCGCGCAGCATCAGCCGGTGGCTGATCAGCTCGGCGTCGGCGGGGGTTTCCTTGGTGGTGCGGAGGTGGAACTGCGACAGGCGCATCGGCAGGACATCGCGAAAGCGGAAAGCGGGCATTTTGCCAGTTGCCGCAGCGCCGCGTCGGTGGCCGCGGGATTGTCTGCCTGTCGACCTGGCTCGATGAATGATCCACGGTGAGCTCTGGCGAAGTTTGCCGCCCCGCCGAGCCGCGCCGGGATCACAGGTGCCGGTGTTGCCTTGCTCCCTCTCCCCCGCCTGCGGGGGAGAGGGTCGGGGTGAGGGGGCGAGGCCATGCGGAAGATGGTCGTCGACGTTCCGGAGCCGGCTGCAATAGGCTGGGGACCTTCAAGCGAAAATCCCCCCACAGTCCTCTTTCCCGCGTGCGAGGAGCGGAGGCCGAACGCGTGCCGCCAGGGTATGCCTGGGTCAGCGGCCGGCGTCAGCCGGCGTGCAGTAGGCCTTGACCACGGCGTCGGCCAGCTCGCGCTGGCTGGCGCGCTGGGCATCGCTGAGCACCGCGCCGGGTTTGCCGTCGGCGCCCATTTGTCGTACCGGTGCGGCGCCGGAGAGGATCTTCTGGTTGAGGCGGGCGCTGGAGCACTGCGCGCTTTCGGCCGGCGCGGCCTGGGCGGTGGCTGGCGTGCTGCCGCGGGCCATGGCGTCGGCGGCGTTGATCGGCTTGCCTTCCAGCTTGCTCTTGGGCGGCGGCACATCCGAGTAGTGGGTCACCCCCTGGGCGTCCTTCCACTGGTACATGCTCTGGGCGCAGGCCAGCGGGGCGGCCAGCAGGGCCGACAGGATCAGGCAGGTGGACAGGCGCATGGACCAGCTCCGCTTCAGAGTGTCGCAATGGGCGCCGATTGCAGCACTCGCAGCCCCGGCTGGCAAGCCGTCATCGGCCCCGGCACGCCCCGCCAGGCGCGGCGGCAAGGCTAAACTGACGCGATGAACGAGCTCAACCAGCCCAAGCGGGTCCGCGGCATGTACCTGCTGCCCAACCTGTTCACCACCGCCGGCCTGTTTTCCGGGTTCTACGCGATCATTGCCGCGTCCAATGCGCAGTTCGTGGCGGCGGCCATCGCGGTGTTCATCGCCGGGCTGATGGACGGGGTGGATGGACGCGTGGCGCGCCTGACCGGGACCAGCAGCGCCTTTGGTGTGCAATACGACTCACTGGCCGACTTGGTCAGCTTCGGCATGGCCCCGGCGCTGGTGATGTACCACTGGTCGCTGTCGGCGCTGCAGCTGGACGGCCAGACCATGGGCCGGGTGGGTTGGGCGGTGGCCTTCCTGTATGCGGCCTGCGCGGCGCTGCGCCTGGCGCGCTTCAATACCCAGGCCGGCACCGCCGACAAGCGCTGGTTCATCGGCCTGGCCAGCCCGGCCGCGGCCGGGCTGATGATGTCCTTCGTGTGGGCCTTTGCCGACGGCGAGCTGATGTGGAGCGGCGAGCAGCTGCGCTATGTGGCACTGGCAGTGACCCTGGTGTCGGCGCTGCTGATGGTCAGCCGGATCCGCTTCTGGAGCTTCAAGGGCACCGGCGCCGGCGGCGCACGCGCCGACCGGGTGCCATTTCTGCTGGTGGCATTGATCCCGGTGGTGATTGCGGTGCTGGTCATCGACCTGCCGCGCACGTTGTGCGTGATCGCGGTGCTGTACGCCTTGTCTGGCCCGGTGATGTGGGCCATGCAGCGCCGGGGGCGCAGGGACGCGGCCACATGAGCCTCAAGGGCCAGCCGCTGTGGACCGGCGAGCAGCACGCCTGGCTGCAGGCGCTGGGCCACACCGTGTGGGTGCCGGGCAGCCTGCCGCTCGCCGCGGCGCCGGCGCCTGCGCGCGCGCCGGAAGCACGCCCTTCTTCGCGTCCTTCGCCATCGCCGCGCCAGGCCGCGCCGTCCACGCGAGGTCCCGCGCCGCCTGCACCGACCCTGGCGCAGGCCGGGCCCGCACACCGTGCACCCACGCCGCCGCCCCGGGCCGGCGCGCGCCTGCACGACGCCCTGCGTTTCGAGTTGATCCGCGCCTCGGGCCTGAACCCGAATGCGCCCGAGTCGGCCGCGATCATCGCCAGCTGGCCCGATACGGCGGCCCTGCGCGGCAACCCGGCAGCCAAGCGCGCGCTGTGGCCGCTGCTGCGCGCGCTGCGCAAGGCGGGCCGGTGAGCGCGCTGCGCTTCGACCCCGGCCACGCCCTTGATCAAAGGAGCGATGTCACCCTGCGGCCGATGCGCGAAGCCGACCTGGAAGAGGTCATGGCGATCGAGCTGCGCGCCTATCCGTTCCCGTGGACGCGCGGCATCTTCCGCGACTGCCTGGCGGCGGGCTATCCGGCCTGGTTGCTGCTGGAGCGCGGGTTGCCGATCGGCTATGGCGTGCTCAGCATGGCGGTGGACGAAGCCCACATCCTCAACGTCTGCGTGGCGCCCGAGCGCCAGGGCCGCGGCCTGGGCCGCTACCTGCTGCGCGCGCTGGTGCGTGGCGCGCGCGAGCGCCGTGCCGAGCGGGTATTCCTGGAAGTGCGTCCGTCCAATCCGCATGCCATCGCCCTCTACCACAGCGAAGGCTTCAACGAGATCGGCCGGCGTCCGCGCTATTACCCCGCGCACGGCGGCCGCGAGGACGCCATCGTCATGGCAATCGAGTTGCTCGACTAAAACCGGGGTCAGAGTGAAGTTTCGCCGATCGTCGCTGCCGCAATGAGCAGCAAGGTCGAAACTTCACTCTGACCCCGGTTTTGGACCCCGGTTTTGTTAGAGCCTGGCGCGCTGGTCCTGCAGGGCGCCAAGCTGGGTGGTCCAGTCGATCAGGCGGGCGCGCTCCTGCTCGACCACGGCCGGCGGGACCTTGTCGCTGAACCTGGCCAGCTTGGTTTGGCTCTTCTCGCGCTCGCCGGCGACCCTGGCGATTTCCCGGTCCAGGCGCGCGCGCTCGGCGTCCAGGTCGACCAGGCCTTGCAGCGGCACCAGCAGGCGCAGCTCGCCGACCACGGCGGCGGCCGACGCGGGCGCATCTTGGCCATCGAGCCAGCTGATCGATTCGAGCCGCAGCAGTGACTGCAGCTGCGAAGCGAAGCGGGTCACGCGCGGCCGGTCGTTGTCGCCACCGCCCTGCAGCATCAGCGCGACCGACCTGCCAGGCGACACGCCCAGTTCGCTGCGCACCCGGCGCACGGCGCTGACCATGGACTTGAGCCATTCCACGTCGGCTTCGGCCTGGGCGTAGGTGCCTGCGTCCAGCGCTTCGGCGGTCGGATAGGGCTGCAGCGAAATGCTCTGGCCGGGCAGGCCCAGGCGCGGGGCCACCTGCTGCCACAACGCCTCGGTGACGAACGGGATCAGCGGATGCAGCAGGCGCAGCAGCTGTTCGAGCACGTACAGCAAGGTGTGGCGGGTGCTGTCTGCGGCTTCCGTATCGGCCCCGTGCAACGCCGGCTTGGCCAGCTCGACGAACCAGTCGCAGAACTGGTTCCAGGCGAACTCGTACAGCGCCTGCGAGAGCAGGTCGAAGCGGTAGCCGGCAAAGTGGGTGGCGGCTTCTTCGCTGACCCGCGCCAGGCCGGCCAGGATCCACTTTTCGGCATCGGTCACCGGCATGGGCGCGCCCGTGAAGCGTGCGCCCTCGGTGTTCATCAGCACGAAGCGGCTGGCGTTCCACAGCTTGTTGCAGAAGTTCTTGTAGCCCTCGGCGCGGGACAGGTCGAACTTGATGTCGCGGCCGTGGCTGGCCAGTGCGGTGATGGTGAAGCGCAGGGCGTCGGCGCCGTGGGCGGCGATGCCGTTGGGGAATTCCTTGCGGGTGGCGCGCTCGATCTTCTCGGCCATCTTCGGCTGCATCAGCCCGCCGGTGCGCTTGGCGACCAGATCGTCCAGGGAAATGCCGTCGATGATGTCCAGCGGGTCCAGCACGTTGCCCTTGGACTTGGACATCTTCTGGCCCTGCGCATCGCGGATCAGGCCGGTGATATAGACCTCGCGGAACGGCACCTTGCCGGTGAAGCTGTCGGTGGCCATGACCATGCGCGCCACCCAGAAGAAGATGATGTCAAAGCCGGTGACCAGCACGTCCGAAGGCAGGTAGCGGTCGAAGCCGCGCTCGGCCATGGCCTGCGGATCGGGCCAGCCCAGCGTCGAGAACGGCCACAGCTGCGAGGAGAACCAGGTTTCCAGCACGTCGCTGTCCTGGCGTAGGGCGGGTCCTGACCCGCCGCCGCTGCCCCCATCAGTGGCATTGGGCGGGTCGATACCCGCCTTGCGGTAGGCCTCCTGCTCGGTGCGCGCGACATAGCAGGTGCCGGCGTCGTCGTACCAGGCCGGGATGCGATGGCCCCACCACAGCTGGCGGCTGATGCACCAGTCCTGGATGTTCTCCATCCAGTGCCGATAGGTGTTGATCCAGTTGGGCGGGACGAAGCGGATGTCGCCATTTTCGAAGCGCTCCAGGCCGCGCCTGGCCAGGCCGTCCATCTTCACGAACCACTGGTCGGTCAGGTACGGCTCGATCACCTGGCCGGTGCGGTCGCCACGCGGGACCTGCAGCTTGTGCGGCTTGGCT
This sequence comes from Pseudoxanthomonas spadix BD-a59, assembly GCF_000233915.3. Taxonomy (NCBI): domain Bacteria; kingdom Pseudomonadati; phylum Pseudomonadota; class Gammaproteobacteria; order Lysobacterales; family Lysobacteraceae; genus Pseudoxanthomonas; species Pseudoxanthomonas spadix. Next base: position 356,850 of record NC_016147.2, read on the forward strand.
TCGACCAGCAGGCCCAGTGCTTCCAGGTCCGCCAGCACTTGCTTGCGCGCATCGTAGCGGTCCAGCCCCCGATACGTGGGCGGCGCGTTGTCATTGAGCGTGGCGGTGGGGGTGAACAGGTTGATCAGCGGCAGCTGGTGACGCACCCCCACCTGGTAATCGTTGAAATCGTGCGCGGGGGTCACCTTGACCACGCCGGTGCCGAAGGCACGGTCCACGTAGTCGTCGGCGATCACCGGGATGGTGCGGTTGCTCAATGGCAAGGCCACCGACTTGCCGATCAGCGCGGCATAGCGCGGGTCTTGCGGATGGACCATCACCGCGGTGTCGCCGAGCATGGTTTCCGGGCGCGTGGTGGCAACCACCAGATAGTCGCGGACCTGCCGCAGGATCTGGTTGCCATCGGCATCGTGCTCGATGTGTTCATAGGTCACGCCATCGGCCAGTGGATAGCGGATCGACCACAAAAAGCCGTCTTCCTCGACGTTTTCCACCTCCAGGTCGGAAATGGCGGTCTTGAGCACCGGGTCCCAGTTGACCAGGCGCTGGCCGCGATAGATCAGGCCCTGCTCGAACCAGCGCACGAAGGCTTCGTTGACGGCTGCCGAGGGCAGCCGGTCCATGGTGAAGGTGCTGCGCGACCAGTCGCCCGAGGCGCCCAGGCGGCGCATCTGGCGCTCGATGGTGTCGCCCGATTGCGCCTTCCATTCCCACACCTTGGCGATGAAGCCCTCGCGGCCCAAGGCATCGCGGGTCTGGCCCTTGCCCTCGGCGGCCATGTTGCGGGTCACCACCATCTCGGTGGCGATGCCGGCATGGTCGGTGCCCACCTGCCACAGCGTGTCGTAGCCGCGCATGCGGTGGTAGCGCACCAGCGCGTCCATCAGGGTGTGCTGAAAGGCGTGGCCCATGTGCAGGGTGCCGGTCACGTTCGGCGGCGGCAGCAGGATCGTGTAGGGCGTGCCGATGCCGGTCGGCTTGAACGCGCCACTGGCCTCCCACTGCGCATACAGGCGCGTTTCGAAGGCCTTGGGGTCGTAGCTGGAGGCGAGCGGTTCGGTCATGGTGTGGCGATCGTTGAAAGGAAGGGCGTAGGAGCGCACCGCAGGGGCGCGATGGGCTTTCCCGGCAGAGCCCCATCGCGCCCACGGGGCGCTGCTACATGTCGTGCTTGTTCAGGGCGAAGCCGCGCGCCTGGTACTGGCGCCAGCGCTCGCGCAGCGGTGCGCGCGCGGCCGGGTCGGCCGGGACCACTTCCAGCACCCGCTCGCAACTGCCGGCGTAGGCGTCCTGGCGCAGGTTGATCACCAGCGGTCGCTGCGGGGTGTCCAGCGCCGGGGGCACGATCAGCACCGGGGTGACTTCGTCCTCGTCCTCGTCGATACCGGCGATCTGGTGCGGGAGGTAGGCGTCATCGTCGAAGGCCCACAGCAGCTCGTCCAGTTCCTCGGCCTGCTCCAGGTCGCGGGCCAGGATCACCGCGAACTGGCCGGTGGCGTAGCACTTCCTGGTCAACTCGCAGACCAGCTTCAATGGCGCCTGGAGGAAGCGCGGCTTGGCGATCAGGTAGAAATCGGCGCGCATGGGCGAAAACCGGGGTCAGAGTGGAGTTTCCGCTTGCATCGCTGCAGGCGAACCGGGGCCGGGTCAAACACCACTCCGACCCCGGTTTTGGTGCTAGCGGGTCGCGGCTTGGGCACGATCCAGCAGCCACTGCGCCAGCAGGTTCACCGGACGGCCGGTGGCCATGCCGCGCTTGCCTTCTTCGTTGGCCACCCCGGCGATGTCCAGGTGCGCCCAGCGCTGGCCTTCGGTGAACCGGGCCAGGAAGCAGCCGGCGGTGATCGCCCCGCCCCAGCGGCCGCCGATGTTGTAGACGTCGGCAAAGGTCGACTCCAGCGCGCTCTGGTATTCGTCCCACAGCGGCAGGCGCCAGGCGCGATCGTAGACGTGCTCGCCGGCCGAGAGCAGCTCATCGCTGAGATCGTCGTGCTTGCTCATCAGGCCGGCGGCGTGGCGGCCCAGGGCGACCAGGCAGGCACCGGTGAGGGTGGCCACGTCGACCAGCGCGGCCGGCTTGAAGCGTTCGGCATAGGTCAGCGCATCGCACAGGATCAGGCGCCCTTCGGCGTCGGTGTTGCCGACCTCGATGGTGCGTCCGGACATGGAGGTGATCACATCGGACGGGCGATAGGCATTGCCGTCGATCGCGTTTTCCACCGCCGGCACGACCACCACCAGGTTCAGCGGCAGCTTGAGCCCGACGGTGGCCACGAAGGTGCCCAGCACCGTGGCGCCGCCGCACATGTCGTACTTCATCTCCTCGATGCCGCCCTGGGTCTTGAGGTTGACGCCGCCGGTATCGAAGGTGATGCCCTTGCCGACCAGCACGTACGGCTGTGCGGCGGGGTCGGCGGCGCCGTTCCACTTGAGCACGATCAGGCGCGGGCGATTGGCCGAGCCGCGCGCCACGGCCAGCAGCGAACCCATGCCGAGCGCTTCCATCTGCGCCTCTTCCAGGATCTCGGCCTCGGCGCCGTCGTGGCTGGCGGCAAATTCCTGCGCCTGCTGGGCCAGATAGGCCGGGGTGCACAGGTTGGGCGGCAGGTTGCCCAGCTCGCGGGTGAAGCGCACGCCGGCGGCGATGGCCACGCCCTGGGCCAGGGCCTGTGCATCGGTGCCGCTGAAGGCGACCTTGGCCAGCGCCTGGGCGTCGAGCTTGCGCTTGCCCAGGGTGGCGCTGTAGCGGTAGGTGGCGTGCTCGGTGGCGGCCACGGCCTGGCGGATTGCCCAGGCGGTGTCGCGGCTGGGCACGTCCAGCTCGGTCAGGGTGACCAGGGCGCTGCTGGCGGCGCTTTCCTTCAGGGCGCGGGCGGTTTCGGTCAGGGCCTTGAGGTAGGTGGGCACGTTGAACTTGGCCACCTCGCCCAACCCGACCACCAGCACGCGCGGCGCAGTGACCCCGGGCAGGTCGTACAGGAAGGTGGTGCGGCCGCTGCGGCCAGGGGCGTCGCCGCGTTGGACCAGGGCCGTCAGGCGGCCACCGCTGGCCTGGTCCACGGCCTTGGCCGCGGCGCTGAGCGACTTGTCCGCATACACGCCCACCACCAGGCAGTCGACCGCCGCGGCGGTGGGGATCTCGTGGTTCAGGGCGAATTCCAGGGTCATTGCGCAGATTCCGTGTGAGTCGGTTTCACCAGCAGGCACGTACAATCGCCGGCCGCCGCGATGCTGGATCTCGCGCCGTCCGCCTCGGTCCGCGCTGTTGCGCGTACCGGCACTCGAACCTGTCATTGTAAGGCAACCCCGCCCGATGCCGAAGCTGGACCGTTACCTGTTCACCGAATTCACCCAGAGTTTCCTGGCGGCGCTGATGGTGCTGCTGGTGGTCAGCCTCGGTGGTGTGCTGGTGGATGTGCTGGGCGATGTGGCCGACGGCAAGGTGCCGGCAGGCCTGCTGCTGTCCCAGCTCGGGCTGGCCACGGTGTCCTACCTGCCACTGATCCTGTCGCTGGCGCTGATGCTGGGGTTGATGCTGGCCATCGCGCGGATGTATCGCGATTCGGAGATGCCGGTGCTGGCCTCGATCGGGGTGGGGCCGCGGCGGATGTTGCGCCCGCTGCTGATGCTGGTGGTCCCGATCGTGGCGCTGGTGGGCCTGATTTCGCTGTGGGCCGGGCCGCTGGCGTCGCGCACCAGCCAGGACATGATCGCCCATGCCAACCGCTCGCTGATCGTGTCCGGACTGGCGCCGGGCAAGTTCACCGTGCTCCACAATGGCGGGGTGGTCTACGTGGGCGGGATGTCGGCCGACGGTCGCGACCTGTCCAAGGTGTTCATGCAGCGCCAGCAGGACGATCGGCTGGACGTGGTGACCGCCAAGACCGGCAAGATGTATTTCGAAGGCGAGACCTCGCGTTTCCTGCAGCTGCGCGATGGGTTCCGGGTGGAGGGCCCCGCCGGGGCGGGCAAGGATTTCCGCCTGATGCGCTATGCCAGCAACGAGGTTGCCCTGCCGGACCGCCAGGACAGCAAGGCCGACGATGATCCGGAGCTGCTGCCGACCTCGCAGCTGCTGGACGATCCGCGCAGCCAGGCCAACGCCCAGCTGCATGCGCGCATCACCCCGCCGCTGCTGTGCCTGGCCTTCGCCCTGCTGGCCCTGCCGTTGGCGCGCAGCGCGCCGCGGCAATCGCGCTATGGCCGGGTGATGCTGGGTTTCCTGGGTTACCTGGTGGCCTTCCTGATGATGATCAACGGCACCCAGTGGCTGGCCAAGGACAAGCTGCCGCCCATGCTGGGTCTGTGGTGGCTGAGCCTGCCGCTGCTGGTGCTGGCGGTGTGGGCCTATGGCCGTGATGGGCGCATGCTGCGCCGCCGTGGAGCCCGCGCATGATCCGTTTTACCCCGCGCATCCACGATCGCTACGTGGGCAAGGTGGTGCTGGGCACGGTGCTGCTGGTGTGGGCCGTGCTGCTGGGCCTGGACGTGACCAATGGCGTGTCCGGGCAGCTGCGCGAGATCGGACGCGGCAACTTCACCTTCACCCACGCGCTGGCCTTCGTGGCCTATACGATCCCGCGCCGGGCCTACACGCTGTTTCCCACCGCGGCGGTGATCGGCGCGTTGATGGGCCTGGGCCAGCTGGCCGCCAGTTCGGAGTTGACCGCGCTGCGCGCATTGGGGCTGTCGCGGCGTCGCCTGAGCCTGTCGGTGGCCGTGACCCTGGCGATCCTGACCGCCGGGATGATGCTGTGCATGGAAACCGTCGGCGCCTGGGGCCAGGTCCAGGCCGACAACCTGAAGGGCCTGGCCAAGTACGGCAACGTCACCCGCGGCCGCTACGCCGGCCTGTGGGCGCGCGAGGGCGATGTGTTCCTCAATGCCCGCAACGGCGATCAGGTCATGGTGGATGGCCGGCAGCAGCTGGTCCTGCAGGACGTGCGCCTGTACCGGCTCGATGGCGAAGGCCGCCTGGCGTCCATCACCCACGCCGCCACTGCCACCCATGCCAGCGACAGCTGGATCCTCAATGACGTGGTGCGCACCACCTTCGGCGACCGTGCCGTGCAGCAGGACAGGGCTCCGCAGCAGCGCTGGGCGTCCAGGTTGGACCCGGCCGCGCTGACCGCCGCCCTGGGCCAGCCGCGCTACATGGCGGCGGCCGACCTGAAGCGCAGCATCGACTACCGCAGGCGCAATGACCTGGATGCGCGCGACTACGAGGAGATCTACTGGGGCCGCTGGTTCTACCCGCTGAACGTGCTGGCCCTGTGCCTGGCGGCGATCCCGTTCGCATTTGGCAGCCTGCGCAGCGGCGGGGCGGGCAAGCGCCTGTTCCTGGGCATCATGTTCGCGCTGGTGTTCTGGCTGCTGCAGCTGCTGTTCGCCCGCATGAGTACCGCCCTGCGCCTGGATTATCGCCTGGCCTATGCGGCTGCGCCGGTGCTGATGCTGGTGATCTCGATGTGGCTGTTCAAGCGTCGCAGCAGCTAGCAGATCAGCGCGGCGGCCTCGGCTTGCGCACCAGGCGCGTGCCGCTGGCACGGTCGTGCCAGGTCAAGCGGTCGCGGTCCAACCAGGCCCACCAGAAGCCCACTCCCGCGCACAACAGCGACAGCGTGGCCACCGCATAGCGCAGCCACAGGGTCTTCCAGCCGGGGCCGTTCGCGCCGTCTCCGGCGACCAGCACCAGCCGCCACGGCCGCATGCCCAGGGTCTGGCCGCCGCGCCGCCAACTTACCGTGGCGTAGATGCCGGCCACCGCCCAGCACGTCAGCCACAGCAGCCACTGCAGCAGGCTGAAGGGCGGGATGTTCTGGCGTACGGCGTGGTGGCCAAGGAAGGTGTAGCCCAGGGTGAACGCGGCCGAGACCAGCATCCACAGCGCCAGCACCGGCCAGGCATCGTAAAACAGCGCCAGCAGTCGCCAGCCCAGCAGGGCGCGGCGCGGCGCGGGCAGGGCGAGCGGGGCGGTGTCGGATTCGGCGGACATGGGCCAAGGATAAGGCGAGGGAGTGAGGAGCAGGGCGAGCGGGCTCGGTGAGCTGGTTGCTACTGGCTGCTCTGTGCGCGTTCTAAGCTACTGCGATGCCATCGCCCGCCGCACGCCGCCAGGTCATCAATGCACTGCCCGGATGCGGGCCGGCCGATGCCCGCAGCATCGACGCCTTCCTGGACGCGGCCTGGGCCGAGGGCGGCTTGGCGCGGGCCACACTGGACAGCTATCGGCGCGACCTGCAGGGCCTGGCGCGCTGGGCGGGTTGGCGCGCTGGCCAGCCAGCGGCGCCCACGCCGGCGAGCGCCCCTCCAGGGATGGACGGGCTGGACCTCCAGGACGCCCGTCATGGCGCACCGGGCAGGGCATCCGGGAACTGGCTGGCAACCGCGGACCGTGGGTTGCTGTTCGACTACCTGGCCTGGCGCGCGCGCGCAGGCTACTCGCCGCGCAGCAACGCCCGGCTGCTGTCCTGCCTGCGCGCGTTCTACCGCCAGCTGGTGCGGCGCGGTGCGCGCGCCGACGATCCGACCGCACTGCTGGAGCCGCCGCAATTGCCGCGCTCGCTGCCCAAGGCGTTGTCGGAAGGCCAGATCGAGGGCCTGCTGGACGCGCCGGACCTGGACACCCCGCTGGGCCTGCGCGACCGCGCGATGCTGGAGCTGATGTACGCCTGCGGGCTGCGCGTGAGCGAGCTGGTGGACCTGCCGGCCAATGCGGTGAACCTGCGCCAGGGCGTGGTGCGCGTCACCGGCAAGGGCAGCAAGGAGCGGCTGGTGCCGCTGGGCGAGGAGTCACAGCACTGGCTGCAGCGCTATCTGGATCAGGCGCGACCGCAGCTGTCGGCCGGCAAGGCAGTGCCGGCCATGGCCGACGGCCAGGTGCCGTTGTTCATCGATGGCAAGCGCCGGGCGCTGAGCCGGCAGGCGTTCTGGGGGTTGGTCAAGCGCTATGCGGCGGCGGCCGGGATCGATCCGGCCAAGGTCAGCCCGCATGGCCTGCGCCACAGCTTTGCCACCCACCTGCTCAACCGCGGCGCCGACCTGCGCTCGCTGCAGCTGATGCTGGGCCACAGCTCGCTGTCCACCACCCAGATCTACACCCTGGTCGCCCGCCAGCACCTCCAGCAGCTCCACACCAAACACCACCCGAGGGGGTGAAGCCAAAGCGCGGCATGCCGCGCTTTGGCTTCACGCCCGGCCATGGATGGCCGGGCCGGGGCATCACCGAGCGCGATGTCGCGCCAGGGATGGCGTTCGTGAGCCCCGACGCGAGCGCGCCGCGCTTTGGCTTCACGCCCGGCCATGGATGGCCGGGCCGGGGCGTCATTGAGCGCGATGTCGCATCAGGGATGGCAGCGCTGAACACCAAAGCAGCCAGGGCGAGCCATTGGCTCGATGGGCCGGGGCGTCATTGAGCGCGATGTCGCGCGAGGCGGAGCTCTTGCTGCGCGACGCAGCTGTGTTGAGGGAGCGACAAGTCCGCCTTCGCTCCCTCTCCCCCGCGAGCGGGGGAGAGGGCCGGGGTGAGGGGGCACCGAAGCCGACCCAGGCGAGGCTGCCGGTACGTTTTCGAAGCTGGAGCCGCCTGGGCCGCGTTTTCGTCAGCCGCTTGCGTGAACAGCAAAGCCCCCCTCATCCGCCTTCGGCACCTTCTCCCCCGCTTGCGGGGGAGAAGGGGAGCAACAAGCCCGCCTTCGCTCCCTCTCCGCGCGCGGGGAGAGGAAGGAAGCAACAGCCCGGCTGTCCGCGCCTTCTCCACGCGCAGGCGGGGGAGAAGGGACACAACAAGCCCGGCTCCGCTCCCTCTCCCCCGCTCGCGGGGGAGAGGGTCGGGGTGAGGGGGCACCGAAGCCGACCCAAGCGAGGCTGCCGGGACGTTTTCGAAGCTGGAGCCGCCTGGGCCGTGTTTTCGTCAGCCGCTTGCGTGAACAGCAAAGCCCCCCTCATCCGCCTTCGGCACCTTCTCCCCCCGCTTGCGGAGGAGAAGGGGAGCAACAAGCCCGCCTTCGCTCCCTCTCCCAGCGCGCGCGGGGAGTAAAGGAAGCAACAGCCCGGCTGTCCGCGCCTTCTCCACGCGCAGGTGGGGAGAAGGGGCTTGGGAACCACCGCCCCATCCGCCCCGCCCAGGCCCGGGTCATTCATGCCCCGTATGCGAGAATCCGCCACCAAGCCCCGTCGCGGGGCCCCGTGCCGACATGCCGCGCACATCCCGGCAGCCGCCTTCGAAACAGGAATCCCCGATGCGCCGTTTCCTCCCCTTCTTCCTGCTGGCCGGCCTGAGCCTGGGGGCCTGCGCCCAGCAGCCGCAGAACGCCGCCGCCCGGCCCGCGCCGGCCAGGCCTGCCGCCGCGCCCACCGCGCCCGCTGCCGTCGCCAGCAACGACCCGGCCGATGCCAAGGTGCGCGCCGCGCTCAGGCAGCTCAATCCGCAAGTCGAGGTGGACTACATCGGCAAGGCGCCGCTGCCGGGCTTCCGCGAGGTCATCGCCGCCGGCCAGCTGGTGTACGTCAGCGAGGACGGCAAGTACCTGCTGCAGGGCAGCCTGGTCGATATCGGCCAGCGCAAGGACCTGATGCAGGGCAGCCCGGCGCTGGCCGGGTACCGCCAGAACCTGCTCAAGTCGGTCAAGGACAGCGACAAGATCGTGTTTGCCCCGGCCAACCCCAGGTACACCGTCAATGTCTTCACCGACATCCAGTGCGGCTACTGCCGCAAGCTGCACAGCCAGATTGCCGACTACAACAAGCTGGGCATCGCGGTGGAATACCTGGCCTGGCCGCGCATGGGCCTGGGCAGCCAGGACCACAAGGACATGATCTCGGTCTGGTGCGCCGCCGACCGCAAGAAGGCCTTGACCGAGGCCAAGCAGAGTGGCCGGGTTGCCGCGCGCGACTGCACCAACCCGGTGAACATGGAATACGACATCGGCCAGCGCCTGGGCATCAGCGGGACCCCGGCGGTGTTCGCTCCGGACGGCAGCCAGATCGGCGGTTACCTGCCCCCGGCCGAGATGCGCGCGGCCCTGGACAAGCTGGCCGCGGCCGGTGCCGGCAAGCCGTCGGGCATTCCCTGACCGGCTTTTGCCCTGCAGCCACCCGCATCGCGAAGCCGGCCCGGCGCCGGCTTCGCTACAATCGCCGGCCCCGTTCCCACGGCATCCTCGCCACGGTTCCCGGACATGATCGTCCTCGAAGGCCAGCCGGCCTTGTCGCAGTTCCGCCGCGCGCGGCTTGAATCCCGTCTGAAGTCCCTCGCACCGATGGTGCGCATCGTGGACACCTGGCAGGTCTTCTTCATCGAGCCACAGGGCGATGCCGCCCCGAACCTGGACGCGCTGCGGCGCATCCTCCAGGCCGAAGGCGCGCCGTCGGCGCCGGCCGATGGCGCGGTTTCGCGCTTTGTGGTGCCGCGCCTGGGCACCCGTTCGCCCTGGTCGAGCAAGGCCACCGAACTGGTCCGCGGCGCCGGCCTGGCCATCGCCCGGGTCGAGCACGGCACGCGCATCGACCTGGCCGGGCTGCCGGCCGATGCCGGTGCCCAGGCTGCGCTTGCCAAGCTGCTGTACGACCCGATGACCCAGTCGCTGCTGGACTCCAGCCACGCGGCCCAGGCGCTGTTCAGCGCGCCGGCGCGCGGCCAGCTGCAGCGGGTGGCGCTGGCCGAGCTGGAAAGCGCCAACACCCGCCTGGGGCTGGCCCTGGCCCAGGACGAGATCGATTACCTGCGCAGCCGCTATGCCGAACTTGGCCGCGACCCCTCGGACGTGGAACTGATGATGTTCGCGCAGGCCAATTCCGAGCACTGCCGGCACAAGATCTTCAACGCCAGCTGGACCCTGGATGGCCGCGAGCAGGACCGCTCGCTGTTCCAGATGATCAAGCACACCCACCAGCAGACCCCGCAGCACACGCTGAGCGCTTATAGCGACAACGCCGCGGTGGTGGCAGGGCCGCTGGCCTGCCGCTATCGCCCGGACCCGGCCAGCGGCCAGTACCGCAGCGAGCCTGCGGTCGCGTCGGCCTTCGCCATCAAGGTGGAAACCCACAACCATCCGACCGCGATCGCGCCGTTCCCCGGCGCGGCCACCGGCGCCGGCGGCGAGATCCGCGACGAAGGCGCCACCGGCCGCGGCGGCAAGCCCAAGGCCGGCCTGACCGGCTTCTCCGTCTCGCACCTGCGCATCCCGACCCTGCCGCAGCCCTGGGAAGCCCCGCGCGTGCTGAACCCGCGCATGGCCCCGGCCCTGGACATCATGCTGGACGGCCCGCTGGGCAGCGCCGCGTTCAACAACGAGTTCGGCCGGCCCAACCTGCTGGGCTATTTCCGCAGCTTCGAGCTGGCCCAAGGCCACGCGCCCGATGGAAGCGTGCTGACCCGCGCCTACGACAAGCCGATCATGCTGGCCGGTGGGCTGGGCGCGATCGACCGCAACCAGGTCCAGAAGAAGACCCTGCAGCCGGGCGATGCGGTGATCGCGCTGGGTGGCCCGGCGATGCTGATCGGGCTGGGCGGCGGCGCGGCCAGTTCGGTGGCCTCCGGCGACAGTGCCGAGGACCTGGATTTTGCCAGCGTCCAGCGCGCCAACCCGGAGATGGAGCGGCGCTGCCAGGAGGTCATCGACCGCTGCGTGGCGCTGGGCGCGGACAACCCGATCCGCTGGTTCCATGACGTCGGTGCCGGTGGCCTGTCCAACGCCATTCCCGAACTGCTGCACGACTCGGGCGTGGGCGGGGTGATCGACCTGGACCGGGTGCCCAGCGACGACCCCTCGCTCTCGCCGCTGCAGTTGTGGTGCAACGAATCGCAGGAGCGCTACGTGCTGGGCGTGCCGCAGGCGCGCCTGGCTGAATTTGCCGAGCTGTGCGCGCGCGAGCGCTGCCCGTTCGCCGCAGTCGGCGTGGTCACCGCCGAGGAGCGGCTGGTGGCGGGGTATGGCGTGCTGGGTGAGGCCGGGGCTCGGGACTCGGAAGCCGGGGAAGCCGGGACTCGGGACCTGGGAGCCGGGACCCGGGACCTGGGAGCCGGGACCCGGGACCCGGGACCCGGGACCCGGCAAGAGCAACAGCAAGAGTCCGCCGGTTTCGGGGCGTCTGGTCCTTTGTCTGTCGTGGCCTCTGCTTTTCCGGGTTCCGGGTCCGGCGAGCTGCCCATCGACCTGCCCATGGACGTGCTCTTCGGCAAGGCGCCCAGGATGCACCGGGACACCGTGCATCCGGCCGCGCCGCGCTGGCCCGAGCTGAAGACCGCCGCGCTGGACCTGCACCAGGCCGGCCTGCGCGTGCTGGCCCATCCGTCGGTGGCATCGAAAAGCTTCCTGGTCAGCATCGGCGATCGCAGCGTCGGTGGCCTGACCGCGCGCGAGCAGATGGTCGGCCCCTGGCAGCTGCCATTGGCTGACTGCGCGATCACCCTGGCCGGCTTCGAGACCTTCGCCGGCGAGGCGATGTCCATCGGCGAACGCACGCCGCTGGCGCTGCTCGATGCCGCCGCCTCGGCGCGCATGGCCGTGGGCGAGGCGATCACCAACCTGTGCGCCGCGCCGGTGCCATCGCTGGACCGCGTCAAGCTTTCCGCCAACTGGATGGCCGCGGCCAACCACCCTGGCGAAGACGCGCTGCTGTTCGACGCGGTCCGTGCGATTGGCATGGACCTGTGCCCGCAGCTGGAGCTGAGCATCCCGGTGGGCAAGGACTCGCTGTCGATGCAGGCGGCGTGGGGCGAGGAGGCCGGGACTCGGGACGTTGAAGCCGGGACCCGGGACCCGGGACCCGGGACCCGGGAAGAGCAAGCGCAAGCGCAAGAGCCCGTCGGCTCCGGATCGTCGGTCGCTCCCGTGTCTGCCGTTGCCTCTGCTTCTCCGGGTCCCGGGTCCCGGGTCCCGAGTCCCGGCACCCGGCAAGCGCAAGAGTTCACCAGTTCCGATTCGTCGGTCGCTCCCGTGTCTGCCGTTGCCTCTGCTTCTCCGGGTCCCGGGTCCCGGGTCCCGGGTCCCGGCTTCACCACCCCGGGTCCCGGCTTCAATGTCCCGAGTCCCGGCTTCAAAAGCGTCTCCCCCGTTTCCCTGGTGATCACCGCGTTCGCCCCGGTCGATGACGCGCGCGCCCAGCTGACCCCGCTGCTCTCGCGCGAGCCGGACACCGAGCTGTGGTTGATCGGCCTAGGGGGCGGCAAGCAGCGCCTGGGCGGTTCGGTGCTGGCCCAGGTCCATGCCGGCGACGACGCGCTGCCGGCCTTCGGCGGCGACGCGCCGGATCTGGACGATCCGCAGCTGCTGCGCAATTTCTTCGAACTCATGCGCGATGCGCGTGCCTTCGGCCTGCTGCTGGCCTACCACGACCGCAGCGACGGCGGCGCCTTTGCCACGCTGTGCGAGATGGCCTTCGCCGCGCACCTGGGCCTGGACATCGCGCTCGATGCCTGGGGCGATGACGCCTTCCGCGCGCTGTTCAACGAGGAGCTCGGCGCGGTCGTGCAGATCGCTTCGGAAGACCGCGCCGCCTTCGCCGACCTGGTCGAGCGCCATGCCCTGACGCAATGCGCCCAGCGCATCGCCAGGACCAGCACCGCGCCGATGGTGCGCGTCACCCGGCAGGGCCACACCCTGGCCGAATGGCGCTGGGAACAGCTGTTCGACGCCTGGTGGTCGGTGACCCACGCCATGCAGCGCCTGCGCGACAACCCGGAAAGTGCCGACGACGAACGCCACACCGCGCGCACCTTCGCCGATCCTGGCCTGCGGCCCAGGCTGACCTTCGACCCGGCCGAGGACGTGGCCGCGCCGTTCATCGCCACCGGCGCCCGGCCGAAGGTGGCGATCCTGCGCGAGCAGGGCGTCAACGGCCAGATCGAGATGGCCCACGTGTTCGAACGGGCCGGCTTCGATGCCTTCGACGTGCACATGAGCGACCTGGTCGAAGGCCGCATCACCCTGGACCGGTTCACCGGCCTGGCCGCCTGCGGCGGCTTCAGCTACGGCGATGTGCTCGGCGCAGGTCGCGGCTGGGCCACCTCGATCCTGGAGCGCAGCAAGCTGCGCGCCCAGTTCGCCGCCTTCTTCGCCCGCACCGACACCTTCAGCCTGGGCGTGTGCAACGGCTGCCAGATGCTGAGCCAGCTCAAGGACATCATCCCCGGCGCCGAATCCTGGCCGCGCTTCCTGCGCAATCGCAGCGAGCAGTTCGAAGCGCGCACCAGCCTGCTGGAAGTGGTCCAATCGCCGTCGGTGTTCTTCCGCGGCATGGCCGGCTCGCGCATTCCGGTCGCCGTTGCCCATGGCGAAGGCCGCGCGCAATTCGATTCACCGGTGGACCAGGCCGCCGCCCGCGTCGCGCTGCGTTTCGTCGATGGCGATGGCCAGCCGGCCTTGCGCTATCCAATCAATCCAAACGGCTCGCCCGAGGGCATCACCGGCCTGACCAGCAGTGATGGCCGGGTCACCATCCTGATGCCGCACCCAGAGCGCAGCGCGCGCACCATCAACCTGAGCTGGTCGCCGCAAGGCTGGCCCGAGGACTCGCCGTGGCTGCGCATGTTCCGCAACGCAAGGGTGTGGTGCGGCTGATTCGACCGGACAGATCCGCAAGCCGGCGATGAGGCGGCGCGGTTCATCGCCCCGGCCCCTGCGCCACCGGCATGGGTGCCGGCTGTCTGCGCCTGGAGCGTTCCGCGGCGCCGCAGTCCGGCTGCTAAAGTGCCGGCACATGCCGACTTGGGTTTCCACGTGAACGCGGTGTCCTCATCGATCGATCGTCCGGCGCCGGAGCGCGCCGACGAACGCGTGGTCGCGGCCCTGCTGGCCAAGGGCCGGCTCAAGGACGTGGATCTGGTGCGCGCCCGGCGGCTGCAGGAGGAAACCGGCGGCAGCGTGCTGGCCCTGCTGCTGCGCCTTGGGCTGGTGTCCGAACGTGACCATGCCGAGACCAGCGCCGAGGTGCTGGGGCTGACCCTGCTGGCGGCCAGGCAGTTGGCCGACGTTGCCCCGGAACTGCCCGAGGACGTGGCGCTGTCGTTGCGCTTCCTCAAGCAGTTCCATGTCTGCCCACTGGGCGATGCCGACGGTGCGCTGAACCTGTGGGTCGCCGATCCCTGCGATGGCTATGCGGTCGATGCGGTGCGCATGGCGATCGGCCGCCCGGTGCGGGCGATGGTCGGGCTGCGCTCGGAAATCGACGACACCATCGAGCGCTGGCATGGACAGGGCCGCAGTGCGATGGGCGCGATCGTGGAGAACGCCGACGGTGACAGCAGCGGTGACCTGGACGATGTCGAACACCTGCGCGACCTGGCCTCCGAAGCGCCGGTGATCCGGCTGGTCAACCTGGTGATCCAGCGCGCGGTGGAACTGCGCGCCTCGGACATCCACATCGAGCCGTTCGAAAGCCGCCTGAAGGTACGTTATCGGGTCGACGGCGTGCTGGAGGAAGGCGAAAGCCCGCCGGCCAACCTCACCGCCGCGGTGATCAGCCGCGTCAAGATCATGGCCCGGTTGAACATCGCCGAGCGGCGGCTGCCGCAGGACGGGCGCATCCAGCTGCGGGTGCAGGGCAAGGAGCTGGACCTGCGCGTGAGCACGGTGCCCACCGCCCATGGCGAGAGCGTGGTGATGCGCCTGCTGGACCGCGAGACGGTGGTGTTCGACTTCCAGCGGCTGGGCTTCACCGATGAGTTCCTGCCGCAGTTCCTGCACGTGCTGCAGCAGCCGCACGGCATCCTGCTGGTGACCGGGCCGACCGGCTCGGGCAAGACCACCACGCTGTACACCGCGCTGAGCCAGCTCAACACGTCCGACGTCAAGATCATCACCGTCGAGGATCCGGTCGAATACCAGATCGAAGGGCTCAACCAGATCCATGTGAAGCCGCAGATCGGCCTGGATTTTGCCAGCGCGCTGCGCAGCATCGTGCGCCAGGATCCGGACATCATCATGATCGGCGAAATGCGCGACCTGGAGACCGCGCGCATCGCCATCCAGTCCGCGCTCACCGGCCACCTGGTGCTGTCCACGCTGCATACCAACAACGCCGCCGGCGGCATCACCCGGCTGCTGGACATGGGTGTGGAGGACTACCTGCTGACCTCCACCATCAACGGCATCCTGGCCCAGCGCCTGGTGCGCCGGCTGGAGCCCACCCACGCCGAACGCTATCCGGCCACGCCGGAGGAAATCGCCAGGTTCGAGCTGCGCCGGTTCCAGCCCGAAGGCCAGATCACGCTGTATCGCCCGCGCGCTTCGGCGCTGGCCCCAACCGGCTACCTGGGCCGCACCACCATCACCGAGTTCCTGGTGATGGACGACGAGCTGCGCCGGGCGATCATGCGCCACGCCGGCATGGGCCAGATCGAGGCGCTGGCCCGCAAGGCCGGCATGCGCACCATGTACGAGGACGGCATCGCCAAGGCCCTGGCCGGCATGACCACCATCGAGGAAGTGCTGCGGGTGACGGAGGATGGGTGAGCGGGTCCTGATCATCCCGGCGCACGCGATGCCCGGAATCGTCATTCCCGCGAAGGCGGGAATCCATGGACGTCCAAGGAAGAGCGATGGCCAAACAGCCCTGTGTCTATCTGCTGGCCAGCAATCGCAATGGCACGCGCTATGTGGGCGTGACAAGCAACCTGGTCGGCCGCACTTGGCAGCACCGGGCACATGCCGTCCAGGGGTTCACCGATCGCCACGATATTACGCGGCTTGTCTGGTACCAGATGCACGACACGATGGAATCGGCGATTGTTCGGGAGAAGCGGATCAAGAAATGGCGACGCGCCTGGAAGCTTCAACTGATCGACGTTTTCAATCCTTCCTGGCGGGATTTATGGCCGGATATCGTGGGAGAGGTGCCAAAGGCGAACGTCCATGGATTCCCGCATTCGCGGGAATGACGGGTCGATTTTTTGCCAGACCCCGTCTGCCCAGGTCTCGCTGATGCCTCTCTACCGCTACAAGGCCCTCAACGCGCGCGGCGATGTGCTGGAGGCGCAGATGGAAGCGGCCAGCGAGGCCGAGGTGGTCGCGCGCCTGCAGGAACAGGGCCACCTGCCGATGGAGGCGAAGCTGGCCTCCGAAGGTGGCGGGCTGGGCGCATTCAAGACGCTGCTGCAGCCCAACGCGTTTTCCGGGCAGCGGCTGGTGCTGTTCACCCAGCAGCTGGCCACGCTGCTCGGCGCCGGCCAGCCGCTGGATCGCGCGCTGACGATCCTGCTGGAGCTGCCCGACGAGGACAAGGCGCGCAATACGGTGGCCGACATCCGCGAAGCGGTGCGCGGCGGTGCGCCGCTGTCCACGGCGCTGGAGCGCCAGCACGGCAGCTTCTCGCGGCTGTACATCAACATGGTCCGCGCGGGCGAGGCCGGCGGCAGCCTGCACGACACCCTGCAGCGGCTGGCCGAGTACCTGGAGCGCAGCCGCGCGCTCAAGGCCCGGGTGGTCAACGCGCTGATCTATCCGGCGATCCTGCTGGTGGTGGTCGGGCTGGCGATGCTGTTCCTGCTGGGCTACGTGGTGCCGCAGTTCTCGCAGATGTACGAAAGCCTGGACGTGGTGCTGCCCTGGTTCACCCGGATCGTGCTGGCGATCGGCCAGTTCGTGGCCGGCTGGTGGCTGGCGCTGGTCGTGATCCCGGCGGCGCTGGTGCTGTGGGCCGAGCGCAAGCGCCGCGACACGGCTTTCCGCGACCGCTTCGATGCGTGGATCCTGCAGCGCAGGCTGATCGGGCCGTTGCTCGCGCGGCTGGAAACCGCGCGCCTGGCCCGCACCCTGGGCACGCTGCTGCGCAACGGCGTGCCGTTGCTGGGGGCGCTGGGCATCGCCGGCAAGGTGCTGGGCAACCGGGCGCTGGCGGCCGATGTCCAGGGCGCGGCCGATGCGGTCAAGAACGGCCGCGCGCTGTCCGCCTCGCTCGGCGCCGGCAAGCGCTTTCCGCGCCTGGCGCTGCAGATGATCCAGGTCGGCGAGGAGTCCGGCGCGCTGGACACGATGCTGCTCAAGACCGCCGACACCTTCGAGGCGCAGACCGCACAGGCGCTGGACCGCATGCTGGCCGCGCTGGTGCCGGCGGTGACCCTGGTGCTGGCGGCGGTGGTGGGTGCGGTCATCATCGCCGTGTTGGTGCCGCTGTACGATCTGGCCGGCGCCATCAACTGATTTGTCGAAACCTTTCCCCCGCACCCGCAACACGTAACGGAAGATCGCACATGCACGACCGACGTTCCTTCTCGCCACGGCCCGCGCGCGCCGCCCAGGCCGGCTTCACCCTGATGGAAATCATCGTGGTGGTGATCCTGATCGGCGGCATCGTCGCCTTTGCCGCCAGCCGCATCCTGGGCAACGCCGACCGTGCCAAGGTCAACCTGGCCCGCGCCCAGGTGCAGACCGTGGCCGAGAAGATCCAGCAGTTCGAGATGGACACTGGCCGTCTGCCCGGTGCACTGAACGAACTGGTCAGCGCCCCGGGCGATGCCGGTGGCTGGCTGGGTCCGTACGCCAAGCAGACCGAGCTGAAGGATCCCTGGAACCACCCCTACCAGTACGCGGTGCCCGGCCAGGATGGCCCGTTCGACCTGATCAGCCTGGGCAAGGACGGACAGCCCGGCGGTGACAGCGTCAACGCCGATATCCGGTACCAGCACTGAGCACGGCATGGCCCGCCGCGCGCCCTGGCCCGGCCCTCCCGCGGTGCGGGCTTTCAGTCCGGCGCTCGCGCACGGCCCGCGCGCGTCCAGCCGGCCGCGCGCAGGCGCCACCCGGCATTCCGGCTTCACCCTGATCGAGGTGCTGGTGGTGGTCGCCCTGATCGCGCTGATCGGCACGATGACGGCGGTGGCCATGAGCGGCGGCCTGCAGGGCATGCGCCTGCGTTCTGCTGCCAAGGAGATCGCCACGCAGCTGCGCTTCACCCGCGCCCAGGCCATCGCCAGCGGCCAGCCGCAGCGCCTGGTGATCAATCCGTCCGGACACCTGTACGCCGCACCCGGCAGGCGCAATGGGCGGATTCCACAGGAGCTGGGCATCGCCTTCTACGGCGCGCGCCAGGCCAGCGCGCAAGCCGGCGAAGGCGCGATCGTGTTCTATCCCGACGGCGCGTCCACCGGTGGCCGCATCGAGCTGTCGGCCGGGCAGGCGGTGCGCCGGATCAGCGTGGCCTGGCTGACCGGTGAGGTGCGGCTGGACACGCCGGGGCCGGCGCCGTGATGCGGCGCGACTTCGGCCGCGGACTCGTGAAGGCTTGCGGTGCAAAGGCCTGCGCCCCCGGGGGGCGTGCGCGTGCCCTTGCGTCATTGGCCCGGCAGCGCGGCTTCACCCTGATCGAAGTGGTGGTCGCCTTCGCCCTGCTGGCGCTGGCACTGACCCTGTTGCTGGGCTCGCTGTCCGGGGCGGCGCGGCAGATCCAGCGCGCCAACCTGTCCGGGCGCGCGGCCCTGCACGCGCAGACGCTGCTGGCCCAGGTCGGCGCCGGCAGCGCGCCGGTGCCGGGCCATGACGAAGGCGACCTGGAGCAGGGCCGCTACCACTGGACCCTGGACATCGCACCCTGGACCGACCCGCAGCGCGCGGACACCGCCCTGACCGGACCCGCCGCCACGCGCCTGCTGGAAGTGCAGCTGACCGTGGCCTGGGGCAGCGGCGCGGGCGAACGCCTGCAGTGGCGCAGCCTGCGCCTGGTCGCGCCGCAGGGCACGCCGGGGGCCGCGCCATGAGGCGCCACGCCCAGGGCTTCACCCTGATGGAAATCCTGCTGGCCACGCTGTTGCTGGCGGCAGGGCTGGCAGTGGGCTTTGCGACCCTGCGCGCGGCCACCGCGATGGTCCATCGCGGCGAACTCATTGCCGCGCGCAACGAGCGCCTGCGCGCGGTGCAGGGCTTCCTGCGCAGCCACCTGGCTTCGGCCCAGGCGATCGCCTACGAAATGGACGACGAACACGGCATTGCCAGCCGCTTCGCCGGCACGCCCACGACGATGCGCTTCGTGGCCGACCTGCCCGATTACCTGGGCCGCGGCGGGCCCTACCTGCACGATGTCCGGGCGGTCGAGGACGGCAGCCGCCTGCAGGTGGACCTGGCGATGGTGCAGGCCGGGCGCACCGTGGCCGAGCCCGGCTCGCCGCGGCCGCCGGAGCTGTTGGCCGATGGGCTGGAGTCGGTGCGCTTCCGCTACCGCGGGCTGGACCCGGACGCCGCCAGGCTGGGCCCGTGGCAGGACGGCTGGAGCCAGGTCGAGACCCTGCCGGTGCAGGTGTCCATCCAGATCGAAGCGGCCGATGGCACGCGCTGGCCGGACATGGTCGTGACCCTGGCCCAGGGCAACGGCAGCAGCCACCAGGTCGCCCCGTGAGCCGGGCGGGCCTGGTCGCGCCGGGCGCCCAGCGCGGGGTGGCGCTGCTGCTGGTGGTGTGGCTGATCGCGCTGCTGACCGCGCTGATCGGCGCCTTTGCCATCTCCGCGCGGGTCGAGTCGCTGCAGGGCCGGGTGCTGGCCCAGGGCAGCGTGGTCCAGCAGATCGCCCGCGCCGGGCTGGAATATGCCCTGCAACGCGTGGCCGACCCCGACCCCGGCAGCCGCTGGACCCCCGATGGCCGGCCTTACGCCTGGCAGTACGCCGGCAGCCAGGTGCAGGTGCAGCTGGTGGACGAATCGGGCAAGGTCGATCTGAACCAGGCCGACGCCCAGATCCTGTCCAGCCTGCTGCGCGCGGTGGGCGTGGAGGCGGCCCAGGCCCAGCAGCTGGCTGGCGCCGCAGTGGACTGGCGCGACAGCGACGCGCTGTCCCAGGTGGCCGGCGGTGCCGAGGACCCGGACTATGCCGCCGCCGGCCTGCCGTACGGGGCCAAGGATGCGCCGTACGAATCGGTGGCCGAGGTCGAACAGGTGCTGGGCTGGACGCCGCAGCTCTACGCCAGGGTCCGCGCCTACCTGACCATCTACGCAGGCCGCGGCCGGCCCGATCCCCGCTATGCACAAGCTCCGGTGCTGACCGCGCTGGGCCTGGACCCCGGCCTGGTGCTGGCCCAGCGCCAGGGCAGCATCGGCCAGCCGGCGCTCGTGGGCCAGGGCACCGGCACGTATAGTATCCAGAGCCGCGCACGCACCCCCGATGGCCGCCAGGCGGTGCTGCGGGCGGTGGTGCGGGCCGGGGGCGGGCCCACACCGGGTTCGATGTACACCACGCTGCGCTGGGAGGAAGGTTGGGAGCCCCGATGACGACACCGCGCGCCGGCACGGCTGTGCTGCCGGGCCTGGGGCGCTGGCTGGGCGCTGCCGGCCGCTTCCTTTCCTGGTGGCGCGATGCGCTGGCCAGCTGGCTGCCGTCGCGCTGGCGCGTGCTGTTCGGGCTGGCCGCCGAGCGCCTGCTGCTGGTCCCGCAGGACGACCAGGTGGCGCTGCTGCGCGCCGGCCAGGCCGGGCTGGAACCACTGGCCACTGTGCCCCTGCCGTTGACCACCGCCGATCTGGACGCAGTGCTGTCGCCGCGCCTGGCCGGCCTGCCGCGCTGGAGCCTGCTGCCGGCCGTGCAGGTGCTGCGCCGTCCGCTGCTGCTGCCCGGCGCCGCCGCCGAGCGCCTGCGCCAGGTCGTCGGCTTCGAGATCGACCGCCAGACCCCGTTTACCGCCGAGGCGGTGTACTTCGACGCCCGCCTCACCCGGCGCCGGCCCGATGGCCAGATCGAGGCCGAACTGGTGGTCGTGCGCCGCCAGGGCGTGGACCGCGCGCTGGAGGCCCTGGGCCCCCTCGCCGCGGGCCTGGCCGGACTGGATGTCGCCGATGCGCACGGCCAGCCGCTGGGGGTGAACCTGCTGCCGCCGGCTGGGCGCGTGCGTGGCGCCGGTCCGGCCCGTCGCTGGAACCTGGTTGCGGCCGTGGTGGCGGTGCTGGCGCTGGCCTTCGCCGGCTGGCAGGTGCTGGCCAACCGCCGCGCCGCCGCCGATGCCTTCGCCGCACAGGTCGAACGCAGCGCTGCCAGCGCCCGCGAGGTCGCCGCCAAACGCCAGCAGCTGGTTGATCTGGTCGAAGGCGCGAAGTTCCTGCAGGCCCGGCGCGCCGCCCGCCCGACCACCATCGAGGTGCTGGACGAACTGACCCGGCTGCTGCCCGACAGCACCTACCTGGAGAAAGTCTCGATCGAAGGCGATCGGCTGCTGCTGATCGGCCTGAGTCCGCAGGCGCCGGGCCTGGTCAAGGTGCTGGAAGGCTCCAGGCTGTGGACCTCGCCGGCGCTGACCGGCGCGTTGCAGATGGATCGCCGGACCCGCCTGGACCGGTTCAGCATGACCGCCCAGCTGGCCGGTCCCAAGCCGCCTTCCAACACTGCCCCGGCCGCGCGCAGGAATGCCAATGCCGGCTAGGCGCGCAGGCCGGGACCGCTGGCTGGCACTGGGCCTGCTGCTGGCCGCGCTGGCGCTGGCCTATCTGGTCCTGGTCCACCCGTGGTGGACCGTGCCGATGCGCGCGCTCGGCGCCCGCATCGAGTCCTTGCAGCAGCGCGAGCTGCGGGTGCGCACCCAGCTGCAGCAGCGCCCGCAGGTCGAACGCCAGCTCGCCGCCGCCCAGGCTGCATTGGGCAAGCAGCCGGGCTTTCTGTCCGAACCCTCGGCCGAGCTGGCCACCGCCGCGCTGACCCAGCGCCTGGAAACGGTGGTCGGCCAGGCCAGCCCCGGCAACCGCAGCTGCGCCATCACCAACCGCTCGCCGTTCCCGGCCGGCGGCGGCGAGCGTTTTCCGCGCGTGGTGGTCCAGGTGACCCTGCGCTGCGGCGTGCCGGAAACCGCCGCGGTCCTGCATGCGCTGGAATCGGGCAGCCCGCGCCTGTTCGTGGACAACCTCAACATCCTGGCGCAGAGCTTCAACTTCCGCACGCCCAATGCCCCCGATTCCGCCGGAGGACTGAACGTGAGCTTCGACCTGTCCGGTTATCTCAACCCTTCCGCTGCCGCGCCCACGCCGGCCCGCGCAGGTGCGCATGCGCAGTGAATCGCTCGGCCCGCGCACCTGGCTGCTGATGGCGGCGGCGGGCTGGTCGGTGCTGACGGCCGTGCTGGCGCTGGCCGGCATGGGCAGCCGGATCGTGCCGCTGGCCGACGACCCGGCGCTGGTCCAGGCGCTGCCGGCCCTGCCCAGGCCGGCGCCGGAACGGCTGGGACCGCTGCAGCAATATTCGGAGATCGTGCGCCGCCCGGTGTTTGCCGCTGACCGCCAGCCACACGATTTCTTCCTGGAAGGCCAGGGTGGCGAGCAGGCCGGCAAGGGCTTCGACTACGTGCTGACCAGCGTGCTGATCACCCCGCGCGTGCGCCTGGCGATCCTGCAGTCGCCGGGTCAGGGCGGTCCGGCCTCGGCGGTACGGGTCAGGCTGGGCGATGCGCCGCCGGCTGCTCCGGCCTGGCACCTGACCGCACTGGAGCCACGCCGGGCGGTGTTCGAAGGCCCCGAAGGCCGGCGCACGCTGGAACTGCGGGTATTCGACGGCCAGGGCGGGCAGCCGCCGACCCGGCTGGCCGGGGCCCAGCCGCAGGGCCAACAGCCAGCGCAGAGCGGGCCGGGTGCGGCCACCCCGGCCGCTGGCGCGGGCAGCGCGCAGACGCCGCCGCGCGAGCGGCCCTCGCCCTCGGACACCCAGGTGCGTGGCGCGCCGCCGGCGGCCAATCCCGATGCCGCCGAGCCAGCGCCGGCGCTGACCACCGAGCAGCAGATGCAGGCCATCCGCGAACGCATCCAGGCCCGCCGCCGGCAGATGCGCGAACAACAGAACTCCGGTGCGCCGGAAACGACCAAGTAGAGTGAGGACATGACGTCACGCCCCACCATCCTCATCGGCCTCCTGCTGGGCCTGTTGGCCGGCTGCGCCAGCGCGCCGGTGCCCACCGTGCAGCGCCAGGGCAATGTCGCCAATCCCGAGGCCCGTGCAGGCGCCGCGCAGACCGCGCCGCTTGAATCGGCCGAACCGC
Organism: Pseudoxanthomonas spadix BD-a59; assembly: GCF_000233915.3. Classification (NCBI taxonomy): domain Bacteria; kingdom Pseudomonadati; phylum Pseudomonadota; class Gammaproteobacteria; order Lysobacterales; family Lysobacteraceae; genus Pseudoxanthomonas; species Pseudoxanthomonas spadix. The sequence continues at coordinate 379,786 of NC_016147.2, forward strand.
CGGTGACCGGGCCGCAGGCGCAGATCCGCCGCGGCAGCGGCCAGGTGATCAACCGCAGCGCCGCCGCGTCCGCGCCGCCGGCACCGGCCGCTGCCAGCAACGGCAGCGCCACCTTCAATTTCGAAGGCGAATCGCTGCAGGCGGTGGTCAAGGCGATCCTGGGCGACATGCTGGGCCAGAACTACGTCATCGCGCCCGGCGTGCAGGGTACGGTGACCCTGGCCACACCGCGTCCGGTGTCGCCGGCGCAGGCGCTGTCGCTGCTGGAGCAGGTCCTGGGCTGGAACAACGCGCGCCTGGTCTATGCCGAGGGCCGCTACAACATCGTCCCGGCCGACCAGGTCCTGGCCGGTACCGTGGCGCCGCGTTCGGGCGGTGCCGGCAACGCGCGCGGCTACGAGGTGCGGGTGGTGCCGCTGCGGTTCATCGCGGCCAACGAGATGAAGAAGATCCTGGAGCCGTACGCGCGGCCCGACGCAGTCATCGCCACCGATCCCACCCGCAACATCATCACCCTGGGCGGTTCGCGCAGCGAGCTGGAAAACTACCTGCGCACCGTGCAGATCTTCGACGTGGACTGGCTGGCGGGCATGTCGGTGGGCGTGTTCCCGCTGGAGACCGGGCAGGCCACCAAGGTGGTGTCCGACCTTGAAAAGGTCTTCGGCGAGGCCAGCAAGACGCCCAGTGCCGGGATGTTCCGGTTCATGCCGCTGGAAGGGGCCAACGCGGTGATGGTGATCACCCCGCAGGCGGCCTACCTGGACCAGATCCGCGACTGGCTGGAGCGCATCGACAATGCCGGCGACAGCCCGCGGCTGTTTTCGTATGAGCTCAAATACATCAAGGCGCGCGACCTGGCGCAAAGGCTGGCCGAGGTGTTCGGCAGTGGCGGTGGTCGCAACGACGGCAATGCCGGCACGACCCTGGCGCCGGGTGCGATCGGCGCTTCGCTGACTTCCAGCGGCATCGGCGAAAGCGGCAGCACGCTGCAGTTCGGCAGCCGTTCGGGCGCGTCCGGCCTGGACAATGCTGGCCCGGACAGCGGGCTTGGCAATGCAATGTCGACCGGAGCGGGTTCGGGCATCGGGGGCAGTGGCGGCGATCTGGCGCTGAGCCAGCGCCAGGAAGGCAACGGCGCGGTCACCCTGGAAGTGGAAGGCAACAAGGTGGGGGTGGCCGCGGTGGAGGAAACCAACTCCCTGCTGGTGCGTGCCAGCGGCACCGCCTGGCGCTCGATCCGTGAGGTGATCGACAAGCTCGATGTCATGCCGATGCAGGTCCACATCGAGGCGCAGGTGGCCGAGGTCAACCTGACCGGCGACCTGCGGTACGGGGTGAACTGGTATTTCGAGCAGGCGGTCAACGCGCCGCTCACCGGCGATGCCAGCAGTGTGATCGGCAACGGCGCCGGCCTGCCCAGCGCCGCCGGCCGCGATATCTGGGGCGATCTGGCCGGCACGGTGGGCAGCGGCGGTCTGGGCTGGACCTTCCTGGGCAAGAATGCCGCCGCGGTGATCCAGGCCCTGGACGAGGTGACCGACCTGCGCATCCTGCAGACCCCGTCGGTGTTCGTGCGCAACAATGCCGAGGCCGAGTTGAAGGTCGGTACCCAGATTCCGGTGAACTCCTATTCGGTCAGCGCCGGCATCGGCGTGGACACCTACAGCCAGGTCCAGTACCTGGACACCGGCGTGATCCTCAAGGTGCGCCCGCGGGTGACCAGGGACGGCACGGTGTTCATGGAGATCGCGCAGGAAGTCAGTTCCCCCGGTGCTGCGCCGGCCAACTGCAACGCCGCCGTCTCCGCCTGCAACGTGCCGATCAACACCCGCTTTGTCAGGACCGAGGCAGCCGTGCAGAGCGGCGACACCATCATGCTGGCCGGCCTGATCAGCGATTCCACCGAAGACGGCTCCTCCGGCGTGCCCTATCTGAGCAAACTTCCGGTCATCGGCGGCCTGTTCGGTTCCAGGACCCAGAGCACGGACCGGCAGGAAGTCATCGTCCTGCTCACGCCCACCATCGTGCGCAACCCGCAGGAAGCACGCAACCTCACCGACGAATACAGCCAGCAGTTCCGCGCGATGGAACCGTTGAATCCGCCGAAGGACAAGTGAGCCCGGTTCCTGCCGACGCGCTGCCCGTGGTGCTGCTGCCGGTCGGGGTGGACGAGGCCGCGCTCGATGCGTGCCTGGCCGCGCTCGACGCCGCCACGCCGGCCGGCACCCAGGTGTGGCTGGCCGACGATGCGCAGAGCGGGCCGCGCGGCCGCGCACTGATCGAGCGCTGGCTGGGCCGGACCCGGCTCAAGGCCGACTACACGCGCCGGCCCGCGCCGCTGGGCGAAGTGGCGCACCTGGATGAAATGCTCGCCGCCTGTGCCGGCCTGGATGTGGTGGTGCTGGCGCCCGATGCGCAGCCGCTGCCGGGTTGGCTGGTGCAGCTGGCCGGCTGCCTGGCCAGCGATGCGTCCATCGCCACCGCCACGCCCTGGTGCAATGCCGGCGAAACGGCTGGGTGGCCGCGCCTGGGCGAAGTGGACCGGCCGCCGGCCGACCGGCAGCGCACCGCGCAGGCCTGCGCGGCGATGCCGGCCACCTATCCCGAGTTGCCCGCCGCGGTCAGCCATGCCGTGGCCCTGCGTGGTCGCGCGCGTGCGCGTGCCGGCGGCCTGGACCAGCACAGTTACCGCAGCGGGTATGCGGCACTGATCGACCTGTCACTGCGTCTGTCCGGGCTGGGCTGGCGCAACGTGCTGTGCCAGACCGCCTTCGTCGCCCGCGCTGGCGAAGGCGGCCCGGCCGACGGCGACCTGGACGCGCTGGCCGCGCGCTGGCCGGACTGGAACGCGCGCCTGGCGCGCTTCCTGATGGAGGACCCCTTGCAACAGGCCCGCGCCCGCCTGCAGGCATGCCACGCCCGGCTTGTGATGGAACCGCAGCGTGAACTGTTCGGCTGAGGGCGGCATCGCCGCGGTGGTGGTGACCCACCAGAGCGCTTCGACCATCGAGGCCTGCCTCACCCGGCTGCGCGCCGCCCAGGGCGTGGTCCAGATCCGGGTGGTCGACAACGGCTCCGATGACGGCACCCTGGCGCTGGTCCAGCGCCACGCCGCACGCGATCGGCGCGTGCGTTTCATCGCCAATCCGGACAACCCCGGCTTTTCGGTGGGCTGCAACCAGGGTGCGGTGGATTCGTCGGCGCCGTGGCTGGCCTTCGTCAATCCCGACCTGATGGTCCAAGCCGACACCCTGGCGCGCCTGCGCGCGCACGCCCAGGCCCTGCATCCGGTGCTGCTGGGCGCGGACCTGATCGACCCGGACGGCCAGCGCGACAGTGCCGCGCGCCGCCGCGACCCGGACTTCGGCGCGATGCTGCGCAGCCCCGGCCGGGGCGGCCAGCTGGGCGTGCCGGTGGACCAGAACCGCGCCGTACAGGACGTGCAGGCAGCCTCCGGTGCGCTGATGTTCATCGCCCGCGGCCTGTTCGATGCGCTGGGCGGCTTCGACCCCGGCTACCGGCTGCATGCCGAGGACCTGGACCTGTGCCGGCGCGCGCGTCTGGCCGGGGCCCGGGTGGCGGTGGCCAACGACGTGCCCGTGCTGCACCTGCGCGGGGTGTCCAGCGCTGCGCGGCCGCTGTTTGTGGAATGGCACAAGCATCGTGGCCTGTGGCGTTACTTCTGCAGGTTCGAAGCCGCCCAGCGCGCGCTGCCGGTCCGCATCGGCGTGTGGGCCGCGATCTGGGCGCATTTCGTCCTGGCGGCGATGCAGCGTCTGCTGCGCTGACCTAAGCCCGCGTGGCTCGGGCCCAGGCCAGGCCGCGCGCATAATGCCGTCATGATCATTCGCTCGCTGCTCGACACCGATCTGTACAAGTTCACGATGATGCAGGCGGTGCTGCATCAATACCCGGCCGCACAGGTGCAGTACCGCTTCAAGTGCCGCACCCCGAACATCGACCTGGCTTCGCACCTGCCGCGCATCCGTGCTGAAATCGACGCACTGTGCACGCTGTACCTGGCTGACGACGAGCTGGATTACCTGCGCGGCCTGCGCTTCATCAAGTCCGATTTCGTCGACTTTCTCGGCCTGTTCCACTTTGACCGCAAGTACGTCCGGCTCGAGGCATCGGCCGAGGTGCCCGGCGAGATCGAGCTGGTGATCGAGGGCCCGTGGCTGCACACGATCCTGTTCGAGGTGCCGCTGCTGGCGATCATCAACGAGGTCTATTTCGATGCGCTGGGCCAGGGCGACGCCGAGGAAGGCTTGCGTCGGCTGCAGGCCAAGCTCCAGCGCCTGCGCGCGATCCCCGATGCGGCCGCTTGCGCGATCGCCGACTACGGCACCCGCCGGCGCTATTCGCGCAGCTGGCATGGGCGGATGCTGCCGCTGCTGCGCGATGGCCTGGGGGCGCAGTTCGTGGGCACCAGCAACGTGTATTTCGCCCGCCAGTACGGGATGACGCCAATGGGCACGATGGCCCACGAGTGGCTGCAGGCCTTCCAGGCGCTGGGGCCGCGTCTGCGCGATTCGCAGGGCGCCGCGCTGGAAGCCTGGGCGCGCGAGTACCGTGGCGACCTGGGCATCGCGCTGAGCGACGTGGTCGGCATCGATGCCTTCCTGCGCGACTACGACATGTATTTCTGCAAGCTCTTCGACGGCATGCGCCATGATTCGGGCGATCCGTTCGTGTGGGGCGAGCGCATGCTGGCGCACCTGGCGGCCAACCGCGCCGACCCGCGGACCAAGTCGCTGGTGTTCAGCGACGGGCTGGACGTGGACAAGGTCGAACGCCTGTCGGCGCACTTCCGCGGCCGCTGCCGGCTGGCCTTCGGCATCGGCACCAACCTGACCAACGACCTGGGCCCGCAGGCGCTGAACATCGTCATCAAGATGACCCGCTGCAATGGCCAGCCGGTGGCCAAGCTGTCCGATTCGCCCGGCAAGAGCATGTGCGACGATCCGGACTACGTGCGCTATCTGCGCCAGGTGTTTGGCCTTCCTCCAGAGGAGATTTCCGCATGATCCGCGACATCATCCGCATGGGCGAACCGGTGCTGCTACAGCGGGCCGAACCGGTCGAGCACTTTGCCACCGGCGAACTGCGCGACCTGGTTGATGACATGTTCCAGACCATGGAACTTGCCAACGGCGTGGGCCTGGCCGCGCCGCAGGTGGCGGTGGGCAAGCGGGTGATCGTGTTCGGTTTCGACCACAACACGCGCTACCCGGACGCACCGGCGGTGCCGCGCACGGCGCTGTTCAACCCGGTGGTCGAACCGCTGTCCGATGCGCTGGAAGACGGCTGGGAAGGCTGCCTGTCCATTCCCGGCCTGCGCGCGGTGATCCCGCGCTTCAGGCGCATCCGCTACAGCGGCTGGAATGCGCAAGGCCAGCGCGTGGAGCGGGTCGCCGAAGGCTTCCACGCGCGCGTGGTCCAGCACGAGGTCGATCATCTGGACGGGATCCTGTATCCGTCGCGGATCCGCGATTTCTCCACCTTCGGGTTCACCGACGTGCTGTTTGCAGAGGGTCGGTCACCGGCGATCTGAAGGTTGAGGCTGGCGACCAGGTGCCGGACCGTGCGCCGCAGCTGATTTGAGGTGCCGTTGGACACCTTGGGTCGCACGAAGAAAAGCCCGGCAGTTCAGGCCCCAAAGCAACGTCCCTGGATGACCAGCCATACGGCTGTTGAAAAGCATTTCCCGCCTGCGCGGGGATGGCAGAGGCATGCCTCTGCCGGGCTTGGCACAGGCACCCGCGCGTTGCGCCGGTGCGCCAAGGCATCACTTCAGCGCCTTGAAGCGCAGGCGATGCGGCTGGGCGCCATCCACGCCCAGGCGGCGCTTCTTGTCCGCTTCGTACTCGCGGTAGTTGCCCTGGAAGAACTCCACGTGCGAGTCGCCTTCGAAGGCCAGGATGTGGGTGGCGATGCGGTCCAGGAACCAGCGATCGTGGGAGATCACGAACGTGTTGCCGGGGAACTCCAGCAGCGCGTCTTCCAGCGCACGCAGGGTTTCGATGTCCAGGTCGTTGGACGGCTCGTCCAGCAGCAGCACGTTGCCGCCCTGCAGCAGGGTCTTGGCCATGTGCAGGCGACCGCGTTCACCGCCGGAGAGCGAACCGACCAGCTTCTGCTGGTCCTGGCCCTTGAAGTTGAAGCGGCCGATGTAGGCGCGCGACTGGATCTCGATGCCGTTGATGTTGAGGATGTCCAGGCCGCCGGCAATCTCCTGGAAGACGTTGTGGTTGCCTTCCAGTGCCTCGCGGCTCTGGTCGACGTAGGCCAGCTTCACCGTCGGCCCGATCACGATCTGGCCGCTGTCGGGCTTCTCCTGGCCGGTGATCATCTTGAACAGGGTCGACTTGCCGGCGCCGTTGGGGCCGATGATGCCGACGATGGCACCGGCCGGGACCAGGAAGTTGAGGTTCTCGAACAGCAGGCGGTCGCCGAACTTCTTTGACACGTTCCTGAACTCCATCACCGCGTTGCCCAGGCGCTCGCCCGGCGGGATGAAGATTTCATTGGTCTCGTTGCGCTTCTGGTAGTCCACCGACTGCAGCTCTTCCAGCCGGGCCAGGCGCGCCTTGCCCTTGGTGCGGCCGCCCTTGGCGTTCTGCCGTGACCATTCCAGTTCCTTCTGGATCGCCTTCTGGCGGGCCTTTTCCTGGCTGTCCTCCTGCTTGAGGCGTTCTTCCTTCTGCATCAGCCAGTCGGTGTAGTTGCCCTTCCACGGAATGCCGCGGCCGCGATCCAGCTCCAGGATCCACTCGGCGGCGTTGTCCAAGAAGTAGCGGTCGTGGGTGACGGCCACCACGGTGCCGGGGTACCGGGCCAGGAACTGTTCCAGCCATTCCACCGACTCGGCGTCCAGGTGGTTGGTCGGTTCGTCCAGCAGCAGCATGTCCGGCTTCTGCAGCAGCAGCCGGCACAGCGCCACGCGGCGCTTTTCGCCGCCGGAGAGCTTGCCGACGATCGCATCCCACGGCGGCAGGCGCAGCGCATCGGCGGCGACGTCCAGCTGCTGCTCCAGGGTGGCCGCATCGCCGGCGGCCAGGATCGCTTCCAGGCGCTCCTGTTCCTTGGCCAGTGCGTCGAAGTCGGCGCCTTCCTCGGCGTAGGCGGCATACACCGCATCCAGCGCGGCCTGGGCCTGCAGGACTTCGCCCACGCCTTCCTCGACCGCTTCGCGCACGGTGTGCTCGGGGTTGAGTTCCGGTTCCTGGGCCAGGTAGCCGACCTTGATGCCTGGCTGCGGGCGGGCTTCGCCTTCGAAATCGGTATCCACCCCGGCCATGATCTTCAGCACCGTCGACTTGCCGGCGCCGTTCAGGCCCAGCAGGCCGATCTTGGCGCCGGGGTAGAAGCTGAGCGAAATGTCCTTGAGGATCTGGCGCTTGGGCGGCACCATCTTGGACACATGGTTCATGGTGTAGATGTATTGCGACATGCGATCTCCGACATTGGACGCAGCCGGCCAACCGCGCCACACGGAACAGGCGAGGAGGTCGGTGGAAAGGGATGGCCCAGTATAGGCGCTGGGGAGCGGCGTCCCAACCGGAAGGCCGAAACTGAACAGGGGGATTCCGGAGTATTAACCGAAGTTTTGTGAACCGTTTCCAGCAAGTTTCCGTTCACCCCGACGGCGCATCATCGGCAGCGTGACACCACGTTACGGAGTAGACGCCATGAAACGCACGATCCTGTCCCTGCTGAGCATTCCGGTCCTTGCCATGTCGCTGGCGGCAGCGCCGGTCATGGCAGGCGAACGTGACCACGACCGCGGCCGCGGCCACCACGGCTGGGATAAAGGCCACGACAAGCACCACGACCGCCGAGCCGACCATTACGACCGTTACGACCGCCGCGATGCCTATCGCGACGGGTACCGCGACGGCTACCGCCGCCCGGTGGTGGTACACAACCATTACCGCCCGGGCCCACCGCCGCGCGTCTACCGTCCGTATGCCTACGAGCGCGGTCATCGTTACGACAACTATTACAGTGGCCGGACCTACGTGATCAACGACTACGACCGTTACTACGTGCGTCGTCCGCCTCACGGGCACCACTGGGTCCGCGACGACCGCGGCAACCTGATCCTGGTCGCCATCGCCACCGGCGTCATTACCGATCTGCTGCTGAACCACTGATTGCCTCGGGTTGCTGAAAGGCCAAGGGCGCATCCTCGCCGATGCGCCCTTTTTCGTGGACGCGCCGATGCGCCCCGTGGCGTGGAATCGGCACTCCGGCGCTGGCATTGGTGGCCCCATGCCTGGAAGGCTTACAATCCGCTGCCCTGCAGGCCCGCGCGGCGACCCCGCGATGGCGGCAGCCGACCCGTCCTGAATCCCGGAGCCCAGATGTTCCCGCGTGACGTCCGTATCGAAAGCTATGACCCCGAGCTGGCCAAGGCCATCGCCGCCGAAGCCCAGCGCCAGGAGGATCACGTCGAGCTGATCGCCAGCGAGAACTACACCAGCCCGGCGGTGATGCAGGCCCAGGGCAGCGTGCTGACCAACAAGTACGCCGAGGGCTACCCGGGCAAGCGCTATTACGGCGGCTGCGAGTTCGTGGACATCGCCGAGCAGCTGGCGATCGACCGGCTCAAGCAACTGTTCGGCGCAGGCTCCACCCAGGACATGTATGCCAACGTCCAGCCGCACAGCGGCTCGCAGGCCAACCAGGCCGTGTACCTGGCGCTGCTGCAGCCGGGCGATACGATCCTGGGCATGTCGCTGGCCCATGGCGGCCACCTCACCCACGGCGCCAAGGTCAACGTGTCCGGCAAGCTGTTCAATGCGATCCAGTACGGGGTCAACGAAGCGGGCCTGATCGATTACGACCAGGTCGAGCGCCTGGCCCTGGAGCACAGGCCGAAGATGGTGGTCGCCGGTTTCAGCGCGTACTCGCAGGTGGTGGACTGGGCGCGCTTTCGCGCCATCGCCGACCAGGTGGGGGCATTCCTGTTCGTGGACATGGCGCACGTGGCCGGGCTGGTGGCCGCGGGGGTGTATCCCAGCCCGCTGGAACACGCGCACGTGGTCACCTCCACCACCCACAAGACCCTGCGCGGGCCGCGCGGCGGCATCATCCTGGCCAAGGGCGCCGGCGAGGAGATCGAGAAGAAGCTGCAGTCCATCGTGTTCCCTGGCATCCAGGGCGGCCCGCTGATGCACGTGATCGCGGCCAAGGCGGTGGCCTTCAAGGAAGCGCTGGAGCCGGGCTTCAAGACCTACCAGCAGCAGGTGCTCAAGAACGCCCAGGCGATGGCCAACACGCTGATTTCGCGCGGCTACAAGATCGTCTCCGGCGGCACCCAGAACCACCTGATGCTGGTGGACATGATCGGCAAGCAGGTGTCCGGCAAGGATGCCGAGGCCGCGCTGGGCAAGGCCCACATCACCACCAACAAGAATTCGGTGCCGGGCGATCCGCGCTCGCCGTTCGTGACCTCGGGCCTGCGGCTGGGCACGCCGGCCATCACCACGCGAGGTTACCTGGAGGCCGACACGATCGAGCTGGCCAACTGGATCGCCGAGGTGCTCGACGCGTCAGGCGATGGCTCGGTGCTGGCGGCGGTGCGCGAAAAGGTCACCGCGCAGTGCAGGAAGTTCCCGGTGTATGGCTGAAGGCGAGGCGTGAGAAACGAGTAACACCCGCCCCTGGCTTTTTCCTCACTCCTCACTTCTCGTTTCTCATCCTCCGCCCCTGAGCAGCCCATGCACTGCCCCTTCTGCCAGAACACCGACACCCGCGTGATCGACTCGCGCGTGTCCGAGGACGGGGCCACCATCCGCCGGCGCCGCGAGTGCGAGGCCTGCGGCGAGCGCTTCAGCACCCTGGAAACCATCGAGCTGAAGCTGCCGGCGGTGATCAAGTCAGACGGTCGTCGCGACGTCTTCGACGCGCGCAAGCTGCGCCAGAGCTTCGACCGCGCCCTGCACAAGCGCGCGGTGTCCGAGGAGCAGATCGAGGCGGCGGTGCGCGCGGTGATCCAGCAGCTGCGCCGCACCACCGAGCGCGAACTGTCCTCGCGCCGGATCGGCGAATTCGTCATGGCCGAGCTGCGCAGGCTCGACCACGTGGCCTTCGTGCGCTACGCCTCGGTGTATCGCAGCTTCGAGGACGTGGCCGATTTCCGCGAGGAACTCGATCGCCTGGAGCGCGACCTGCCCGGCGAGGGCCAGCTGCCGCTGCTGGGCGGCGAGGTGCTGCCGTTGGGCACGCCGGACGCCAAGCACAAGAAACGTTGAGCCGCGCAGCCTTGCAGATCGCACCGCTCTGGGATTACCCGCAGCACCTGGCCGAGGTGGCGCAGGCGCACCTGCAGGCCTTCGGTGGCCTGTCCCCGGACTGGCGGCTGGACCAGGCGCAGGCCGAACTGGCCAGCCATGGCCGCGGCGACCGGATCCCCACGACCTGGCTGGCGCTGGAGGGCGAGCAGTGGCTGGGGTCGGTGAGCCTGCTGGCCAACGATGACGAACGCATCGACCAGTACAGGCCGTGGCTGGCCTCGCTGTACGTGCGCCCGCAGGCGCGCGCGGCCGGCATCGGCGCGGCGCTGGTGCGGCACGGCGTGCAGGCCGCCGCTGCGCTCAAGGTGCCGCGCCTGCATCTGTACTGCCAGGATGCGCTGGTGCCGTACTACGCGCGGCTGGGCTGGCAGCCGCTGGACCGGCTGGCGCTGGGACCGTTGCAGGTGGTGGTCATGGCCATCGCCCCTGGAGCCGTGGATGTCTGAATTTTCCGCCACCGACCACGCCCACATGGCCCGTGCCCTGCGCCTGGCCGAACGCGGCGCCTGGACCACCAAGCCCAACCCGATGGTCGGCTGCGTGATCGCCCACGGCCAGACGGTGGTGGGCGAAGGCTTCCATCAATATGCCGGGCAGCCGCACGCAGAAGTGTTCGCGCTGGGCCAGGCCGGCGCGCGCGCGCGCGGCGCCACCGTGTACGTGACCCTGGAGCCATGCGCGCACACCGGACGCACCGGGCCATGCGCCGATGCGCTGGTGGCTGCCGGGGTAAGCCGCGTGGTGACCGCCATGCGCGACCCGTTTCCGCAGGTGGACGGGGCGGGCTTCGAGAAGCTGCGGGCCGCTGGCATCGCCGTGCAGGTCGGGCTGCTGGAAGCGCAGGTGCGCGAGCTCAACCGCGGCTTCCTCTCGCAGGTGGTGCGCGGCCGGCCGTGGCTGCGGGTCAAGCTGGGCGCCAGCGTCGATGGCCGCACCGCCATGGCCAGCGGGGAGTCCAAGTGGATCACCGGGGCGGCCGCGCGGGCCGATGTGCAGCGCTGGCGCGCGCGCTCCGGCGCGATCCTGACCGGGGCGCGCACGGTGATCGCCGATGATCCTTCGCTCACCGCGCGGCCTGAAGAGGACCAGCCGGTCGTGCCACCGCTGCGGGTGGTGCTCGATGCCACGCTGGCCAGCCTGGACCAGGTCCGCGTGCAGGCCGGCGATGCGCCCACCCTGTACCTGCACGGCCCGCTGCCCACGCGCGTGGCCGACCACGACCAGGTGCACTTCGAACAGATCCCGCTGCACGAAGGCCGTCTGGACCTGCGTGCGGTGCTGGCCGCGCTGGCCCGGCACCGGGTCTGCGAAGTCCAGGTCGAGGCCGGCGCCACCCTGTCCGGGGCGCTGATGGCCGCCGGGCTGGTCGACGAGCTGCTGCTCTACCTGGCCCCGACCCTGCTGGGCGACGGCGCCCGTCCGCTGCTCTCGCACCTGGGCATTGCCGCGCTGGCCGAGCAGCAGCGCCTGCGCGTGGTCGACGAGCGCAGGGTCGGTGCGGACCTGCGCCTGCTGCTGCGGCCGGCCGGCTGAGGCCACCCCTGCAACGCTGCGTGCGCGATCGGTCGCGGCCGGCACTGGTAGAATGTGCATCGCCGGTTCGCCGGCATCCATGAACGTCTTCAGGGCGGGGTGCGATTCCCCACCGGCGGTAGGTGCGCCTGGCGCGCACGAGCCCGCGAGCGCTGCGAGGGGGTGACGCCCACGCAGGTCAGCAGATCCGGTCCGATGCCGGAGCCGACGGTTGGTGCCGCATCCCGGCGCCAGAAAGTCCGGATGAAAGAAGACGACCCGCCGCGCGGCCTTGATGGTCGTGCGCGGGTCCTTTGCCTTGTGGCGTTTTTCGCTTCTGCCCCTTTGCGAGAAACGTTGATGAGTAAGTATTCGCAGATCCCTCTGCAAAAGCCCGCACATCCCTGTGCGGGGATTCAAGGAACAGCCGAGCCGGGCCGGGTTTGCCTTCGCCTGATTAAAGCAGCGGAGGCGCGCTGATGTTCACCGGGATCATCGAAGGCCTTGGCCGCCTGGCCGCCGCCACGCCGCTGGGCGGCGATACCCGCTTCACCGTCGAGGTCGGCTCGCTGCCGTTCGAGGCGGTGCAGCTGGGCGAGAGCATTGCGGTCAACGGCGTGTGCCTGACCGTGGTCGCCTTCGACGCGGACAGCTTCCAGGCCGATGCCTCGAGCGAAACCCTCTCGCTCACCACCCTGGGCGCGCTGCAGGTGGGCGCCACGCTCAACCTGGAACGGGCGATGCGCCCGACCGATCGCCTCGGCGGGCATCTGGTCAGCGGCCATGTCGATGGCCTGGGCCGGGTGCTGTCGGTGCACGCCGATGCGCGCGCCCAGCGCTGGCGCTTCGCCGCGCCGGCCAGGCTGCTCAGGTACATCGCCAGGAAGGGCTCGATCTGCGTCGATGGCGTGAGCCTGACGGTCAACGCGGTCGACGGCGATGGCTTCGAGGTCGCGCTGATTCCGCACACCGTCGCCCACACACGCTTTGCCCAGATCGGCGTGGGCGATGCGGTGAACCTGGAAATCGACCTGGTCGCGCGCTATGTCGAGCGCCTGCTCGGCGCGCGAGGAGATCAGGCATGAACTTCGCCACCGTCCCCGAACTGCTGGAAGACATCCGCGCAGGCCGCATGGTCGTGATCGTCGACGATGAGGACCGCGAGAACGAAGGCGACCTGATCATGGCCGCCGAGCTGGTCAGGCCGTCGGACATCAACTTCATGGTCACCCACGGCCGCGGCCTGGTGTGCCTGCCGCTGACCCGCGAACGCGCCGGCCAGCTCGGCCTGGCGCCGATGGTCCAGGCCAACACCGCCCAGTTCCAGACCAACTTCACCGTCAGCATCGAGGCGGCCGAGGGCGTGACCACCGGCATCTCGGCCTACGACCGCGCCCACACCATCCGCACCGCGGTCAAGCCCGACGCCAGGCCGACCGACCTGCACCAGCCGGGCCACATCTTCCCGCTGATCGCCCAGCCCGGCGGGGTCTTGACCCGCGCCGGGCATACCGAGGCCGGCGTGGACCTGGCGATGCTGGCCGGGCTGGAACCGGCGGCGGTGCTGGTGGAAATCCTCAATCCCGACGGCTCGATGGCGCGCCGCCCCGAGCTGGAAGGGTTCGCCCGCGCCCATGGCCTGAAGATCGGCTCGATCGCCGACCTGATCGCCCATCGCCTGGCCACCGAGCACACCGTCGAGCGCGTGGATGAGCGCGAGATCGACACCGAATTCGGCCCGTTCAACCTGGTCACCTACCGCGACCGGATCGCCAACGACCTGCACTTCGCCCTGGTCAGGGGCACGCCGGATGCTGCAACGCCGACCCTGGTGCGGGTCCAGGTCGAAAATCCGCTGGCCGACCTGCTGCACTGGCGGCGCGACGATTTCGGCGTGGCCGCCACCGATGCGCTGCGCGCGATCGCCGCCGAGGGCCAGGGCGTGATGGTGGTGCTGTCCGCCCCGCGCGACACCCAGGCGCTGTTGGCGCGGCTGCGCCGGCAGACCCCGCTGCCCGCGCCCGGCAAGGACAAGGACGTGGGCCAGTGGCGGCGCAACGGCGCCGGCGCGCAGATCCTGTCGGACCTGGGCCTGGGCAAGCTGCGGGTGCTGGGCACGCCGCGCCGGCAGGTGGGCTTGGCCGGATTCGGGCTGGAGGTGGTGGAAACCCTCACCGCGGCCGATCTGGCCACCACGCGCTAAACTGACCGACCCTTTTTTGGCTGCAGCGACCGATGACCCACTACGAAGGCGACCTGCGCGCGATCGAAGGCACGCGCTACGCGATCATCGCCAGCCGCTGGAACGCGCGCATCGTCGATGCGCTGGTGGCTGGCGCACGCAGGGAACTGGCCGGCAACGGCGTGGCCGAGCACCAGGTGGACGTGATCCGGGTCCCCGGTGCCTGGGAGATCCCGCTGGTGGCCGCGCGCCTGGCCCAGGCCGGCAAGCATGCCGCGCTGCTGGCGCTGGGCTGCGTGATCCGCGGCGATACCCGCCACTACCGGCAGGTGGCCGACGGCTGTGCCGAGGGCCTGATGCGGGTGCAGCTGGACTACCGCATCCCGGTGCTCAACGGGGTGCTGGCCGTGGAGGACGCGGCCGATGCCGAAGCCCGCGCCGGCGGCAGCCACGGCAACAAGGGTGAGGAAGTCGCACTGGCCGCGGTCGAGCTGGTCAACCTGCTGGAGGCGCTGCCATGAGCCGTCCCGGCCCGCGTCGCGGTGACGGCGTCGATCCGGTCCTGCGCGCCCGCGCGCGGCGGCGCGCGCTGCAGGCGATCTACGCCTGGCAGATGGCCGGCGGCACCACCCAGGGCGTGATCGCCCAGTTCGCCCATGAACAGGCGCACGAGCTCGCCGACCTGGAATATTTCGAGGACCTGGTGCGTGGGGTGATGGCGCACAGCAACGCGCTGGATCAGGCGCTGCTGCCGCACCTGGACCGGACCGTGGCCGAGGTCGACCAGATCGAACGCGCGGTGCTGCGCATCGCCGCCTACGAACTGCGCCATCGCCCCGACGTGCCCTATCGGGTGGTGATCAACGAGGCCATCGAAACCGCCAAGCGCTTTGGCGCCGAGCATGGCCACACCTACGTCAACGGCGTGCTGGACCGCGCCGCGCTGGAATGGCGCGCAGCCGAAGCCAACGCGCGCAGCCGCTGACGCTGCGCGATGGTTCCAGCTGACCTGGCCAACGGCGCGTCCGCCCCTGGCGAATTCGACCTGATCGCGCGCATCGCTGCGCGTGTGGCGCTGCGCGCGGACGTCGCGCTGGGCATCGGTGACGACGCCGCGCTGCTGGCGGTGCCGCCTGGCATGCAGCTGGTGGTCACCGCCGACACGCTCAATGCCGGCGTGCATTTTCCCGATGACACCGCGCCGGCCGACATCGGCTGGAAGGCGCTGGCGGTCAATCTTTCCGACCTGGCGGCGATGGGCGCCCGCCCGGCGTGGTGCACGCTGTCGCTGTCCTTGCCGCAGCCCGACCCACGCTGGCTGGATGGCTTCATCGACGGCTTCCTGGCGCTGGCCGCGCGCCATGACGTCAGCCTGGTCGGCGGCGACACCACGCGCGGGCCGCTGTCGATCGCGGTCACCGCGCTGGGCCATGTCGAAGCCGGCCACGCCCTGCGCCGCGATGGCGCGCGCATCGGCGACGAGGTCTGGGTGACCGGCACGCTGGGCGATGCCGCCGCGGCGCTGCAGTCGATGTGTTCCGGCGCGGCGGTGGAGCCTTCGCTGCGTGCGCGCCTGGACCGACCCACCCCAAGGGTGGAAGCCGGGCGTGCGCTGCTCGGCTTGGCCAGTGCCTGCATCGACCTGTCCGATGGCCTGCTCGCCGACCTGGGTCACCTGTGCGCGCGCAGCGGCGTTGGCGCCGAGATCGAACTCGCGCAGCTTCCAATGTCGCGTGCGCTGGCGCGCTTCAAGCACGAGGTGCGCTGGCCGTGGCAGGCCGGCGGCGGCGACGACTACGAACTGTGCTTCACCGCGCCGCCGCAGCGCGCCGAGCAGGTGCAGCAGGCGCTGGATTTGGCCGGCGTGCCCGGCGTGCGCGTGGGCCGGATCGTGGCCGGGCAGGGCGTGCAGGCGCGCGACGCGCAGGGCGCGGTGTGGACGCCGCCGCGTGCCGGCTATGCCCACTTCGGCTGATCCGTCGCTGCGACCACGGCGTCGGCAACCGACCCGCACTGAAGTGACCGGCGCCGATCGGCCAGACGCGGACAGCTCGCCCACGACCCGTGGCTGATGCGCCCGCGGTCCAGCGCCAGTCGCGCAGCCAGCATCACCCTGGCGTGGCTGATGCTGCCGGGCAGCGCTCAGACCTCATCGGCGCGGAACGCATCGCGCAGCCAGGTGATCGCGGGCCTGGCCGGATCGCCGTGGGCGTCCACCACGTCGAAACGACAGGGATGGTTGGCCCATTGCGGCTGCTGGACCAAAAACAGCTGTGCGGCGTGGACCAGCTTGCGGCGCTTGGCCTGGTCGACCGAAGCGGCGCCGCCGCCGAAGGCGTCGGTCGCGCGATAGCGCACTTCCACGAACACCAGGCAGGCGCCGCCGCGCGCGCCCCGGTCCAGCATGACCAGGTCCAGTTCGCCGCCGCGGAAGCGGACGTTGCCGGCGACGAAGGCCAGGCCGCCGCGTTCGAGCGTGGCCCGGGCTGCGGCTTCGGCCGTGTCGCCGCGTGTCCGGCGCTCAGCCACCGCCGCTGATCGGCACCGGCATGCCACCGCTGAAGGTCGCCCAGGCTGGCGCGCGCAGGACCGTGCCGAAACCGTCCACGGTCAGGGTGCCGGTGGCGCCGCGCAGGTTGGCGCCGGTGCCTTCGGCCAGCTTCTGCATGTAGGCGCTCAGCAGCCAGGCGTCGTAGCCGAAGGCGAACAGCCGCGCCGCGCCGCCGCGGGCGGTGGGCAGGGTGGCCGCGACGGTGGCCGGCGAAGGCAGGCCGGCCACGCCGCTGGCTGACCATGCCTCGGTGGGATAGATCACCCCGTCCAGCACATTGTCTTCTTCCGGCTTGCCGGTGCCCTGGATCAGCAGCGAGGTGCCCACCCGGGTCTTGCCGCCCAGGCCGGCCAGGGCCAGCTGCGGGGTCAGCGCGCGCGCGGTCGGGCCGCGCACCGCCAGGAAGATCGCATCGACGTCCTTGGCCGCCGCCGCAACCAGCGGCGCGGACAGGTCGGCCGGCGCCTCGCCCACGATGATGATGTCGGCCACCGCGCCGCCGCCTTCGGTGAAGCGCTTGCGGAAGGCGTCGGAGGCGCGCCGGCCGTTGTCGTCGTTGCCGCCGATCACCAGCACGCGCTTGCGCTCCAGCTTGAGCAGGTAGTCGGCGACGCTGACCCCCTCGGCCTCCGGCGCCAGCGAAAAGCTGGCCGCGCCGTCGGGCACTTCGGACTCGCCCCTGTTCAGGGCCAGCACCGGTACGGTCAGGGTGGGCTGGCGGAAGATCGCATCGACCTGCTCGCGGCCCAGCGGCCCGACCACCATCTCCGCGCCCTCGCTCACCGCGCGCGCATAGGCGTTGGTGGCGTCTGCCGGGCTGCTGGCGGTGTCGTAGAAGCGGATTTCCGGGCGGCGGCGGGTTTCGCCGTAGTAGCCGGCCAGCAGGCCGTCGCGCACCGGGCCGGCGGCGGTGGCCATCGGCCCGGACAGCGGCAGCAGCACCGCCAGCTTCAGCGGCGGCCGGTAGCCGTCGCGATCGGCCGGCGGGCGGCCGTTGGCGTCGAAGTTCCACCTGCTGCCGCGGTCGAACGGGCGCGGCAGCTCCAGCCCGCGTTCGAGCATGAGGTTGCCGGCCAGCGGATACAGCGGGTCGCCGAGGGCCAGGCCAGCGGTCTCGCGGGTCAGGGTGGGATTGTCCAGGCCCGCCAGCAGCGCCTGGATCTGGCGGGTGTTCTCGCTCAGGGCCTGGCCCTTGAGCCCGGAGCGCTGCGCGGCCAGGGCGCTGGCCTGGGCGAAGGCGGCGTTCTGCTCGGCACGGCTGGCCGCACTGCCGGTGCCGACCCGGGTGGTGGCGCAGCCGGCCAGGAACAGGGCCAGCAGGGCCGAGGCGAGCAGGGTGGCGGAGCGCTTTTCCATGGGCGTTCGAAGGCGGCGTGGGAGGAACGGGCTAGGATTCTACCCTTTGCCGCACGAGTGCCTTTCCCATGGCCGTCCCCACGCTCCACGTCGTCGCCACGCCGATCGGCAACCTGTCCGATCTCACCCCGCGGGCCCTGGAGACGCTGCGCACGGTCGATGCGATCTGCGCCGAGGACACCCGGCGCACCGGCCAGTTGCTCTCGCACTTCGGCCTGTCCACCCCGCTGCTGGCGCTGCACGAGCACAACGAGGAGGCCATCGCCGCGCGGATCGTGACCCGGCTGCAGCAGGGCCAGTCGCTGGCGCTGGTCTGCGACGCCGGCACGCCGCTGGTCTCCGATCCCGGCTACCGGCTGGTGCGCGCGGCGCGCGCGGCCGGGATCCGGGTCAGCCCGGTGCCCGGTGCGTGCGCGGCGATCGCCGCGCTCAGCGTGGCCGGCCTGCCGAGCGATCGGTTCGTGTTCGAAGGCTTCCTGCCGGCCAGGCCTTCGGCCCGGCGCGAGCACCTGCGCACGCTGGTCAGCGAGCCGCGCACCCTGGTGTTCTACGAATCCTCGCACCGCATCGCCGAGTCGCTGGCCGACCTGGTCGCGGTGTTCGGCGCGCAGCGCCCGGCGGCGATCGCGCGCGAACTCACCAAGCTCTTTGAAACCGTGCTCGATGGCCAGCTGGCCGCGCTGCTGGCCCAGGTGGAAGCCGACGAGAACCAGCGCAAGGGCGAGTTCGTGGTGATGGTCCAGGGCGCCACCGCCGATGCCGACGCCCGGCTGGCCGAAGGCCGCCGCGTCCACGCCCTGCTCAAGGACCACCTGCCGCCGTCCACCGCCGCCCGGCTCGCCGCCGAGATCACCGGCGCGCCGCGCAAGGCGCTGTACGGCGGCTAAGGGCCGCGCCGGCGACGCCGCAAGGCAGCAAGGGACAGGCCTGGGTAGCGGGGGTGCGGGGCAGGCCGGATCGGGTCTCGGCAGAAGGCGTGCTGCCGGCGTCGCAGCCGCGCGCGGCCAATGTCAGCGTTTCACGGCACCAGCACCGCTGCCCCGCTCAGCCGGCCTTCGCGCAGATCCGACAGCGCCTGATTGGCCTGGGCCAGCGGGTAGCGCACCACGCTGGCGTGCAGGCCGACCTTGGGCGCCAGCGCCAGGAACTGGTGCGCGTCACGGCGGGTCAGGTTGGCCACCGACACCAGTTGCCGCTCTTCCCACAGCAGTTCATACGGAAAGGACGGGATGTCGCTCATGTAGATGCCCGCGCACACCACCCGGCCGCCCTTGCGCACCGAGGCCAGGGCGGTGGGGACCAGGCTTCCGACCGGCGCGAAGATGATCGCCGCGTCCAGCAGCTGCGGCGAGGGCTGGTCCGAGGGCCCGGCCGAGCTGGCGCCTAGCGACAGGGCGAAGGCCTGCGCCGCCTGGTCGCCCGGGCGGGTGAAGGCATGCACCTGGCGGCCCTGCCAGCGCGCCACCTGCACGATCAGGTGCGCGGCGGCGCCGAAGCCGTACAGGCCCAGGCGCTGGCCTTGGCCGGCGATCACCAGCGCGCGCCAGCCGATCAGCCCGGCGCACAGCAGCGGTGCCATCTGCGCGTCGTCGCCGGCCTTGGGCAGCGGATAGGTGAAGCGGGCCTCGGCCAGCGTCAGTTCGGCGAAACCGCCGTTGCGGGTGTAGCCGGTGAAGCCGGGATGGTCGCAGAGGTTTTCGCGGTCGTCCTGGCAGTAGTCGCAGTGCTGGCAGGTATGGCCGAGCCAGCCGACCCCCACGCGCTGGCCGATCGCCAGGGATTCCACACCCGGGCCGCGCGCCACGATCCGGCCGACGATCTCGTGCCCGGGAATCAGCGGCAGGGCGGGCTGTCGCAAGTCACCGTCGACCACATGCAGGTCGGTGCGGCAGACACCACAGGCGCCGACCCGGATCAGGACCTGGCCCGGCCCAGGGACCGGATCGGGCAGTTCGGCCCATTCCAGCGGTTGCCCGGGATGGCGAAGCAGCATGGCGCGCATGGCCCGAGTATAGGCGTGCGTGGCCAGGGCCGGATCGAAAGGGCATGACAATCACGCATCTAGCATCTATGGGACAATGCGCGTGGCGGAGCTGGCTGGACAGTCGCGTCATTCGCAAGAATGCCGAGGAAAGTCCGGGCTCCACAGGGCACGGTGCCAGGTAACGCCTGGGCGGCGCGAGCCGACGGCCAGTGCAACAGAAAGCAAACCGCCGATGGCCACACCTTTCGGGTGCGGATCAGGCAAGGGTGAAATGGTGCGGTAAGAGCGCACCGCGAGTCTGGCAACAGACCGGCACGGTAAACCCCACCGGGAGCAAGACCGAATAGGGACCTCATGACGCTGCCCGCGTCGGGTCCGGGTAGGTTGCTTGAGCGTATCGGTGACGATGCGCCTAGAGGAATGACTGTCCACGACAGAACCCGGCTTACAGGCCGGCTCCGCCACTGTCTTCAGGCAACGCCCCGCTCCTTGCCAGCGCGGGGCGTTGTGTTTTCAGGCCGCCGGCCAGGCGATGTGGGTTTGGCCGTCGAACCGGCCGTCGGGCCCGAAGCGGCGTTCGGCGATCCAGCCGGTGCCATCGTGGGCGATGGCGATCAGCGTGCTGGCGCGGGTGCCGTAGCGCTCGCCGCGGATGAAGGTGGCCGAGAGCCGGCGTTCCAGGTCCAGCGGCACGCCGGTATTGGGCAAGTCCGCATCGGCGGCCAGGTGCTCGTCGGCCAGCGCCTCCCACAGGGCGGCCGGATCTTCGGCCGGGCCCTGCAGCCAGGCCTGCAGGGCCCGGCACAGCCGGCGGGTCTTGGGCCAGGGGTCGTCCAGCGGCCCGTTGGACATGCCATGCACGCCTGGGGCCACCACGCGCTGGACCGGTGTCGGCCAGTTGCCGACGTAGTGACACTGCGCGGCATCGGCCAGCAGCAGGTTGAACGGGGCGAAGCGGCCGGCCTGGTCGTGCAGTGCGGCGGCGGCGTCGGCCGCGCCCGCGCCCGCGTCGGATTTCAGAAAGTCGGCCACCAGCGCGCCGCGTGACGGAGCGCCGGGTGGGGCGGCCAGGCCCGGGTCGCGCACGTTGGTGACCACCGCCACCCGGCCCCGGGGCCCCACGCCGGCCCAACTGCCGCCGGACTGCAGGTCGCGCCCGGCGACCACGCCGGGTGCCTCGGGCCAAGGCGCCAGCGCGGCGGCGGGGCGGGCGTGGAATTCGTCGCGGTTGCCGGCCAGGACCAGGCGCCAGCGCGGGTGGGTTTTCCAGGCAAGGGCGAGCAGACACATGGCGCCATTGTTGGTGGCTTTTTGCGCAATGGCCAGCGGTGGCGCCGGCCCGAGGCGTCCCGTGGCAGCGGTCACTTCACATCCCCGGCACCCGGCTGAATTCCGGATCAGTCTCAAAATTTGAGACGAAACAGCAACTTGTGGATAAGGTTTGAACAAGTCTGTGAAGTTTTGCGCAAGCCATTGATCCGGCAGGTGATTTCCTTCGCCGTGAGTTGTTGACAACCCGATCGCCAGTGCTAGTGTGGGGACTAGTGGAAAAACCGGGGGTTCAGCGGTTTTTCGTGGTTCAATGACGGCCGGCAATGCAGTTGAAGGGCGAGGGGACGTGTTCCAGGGCGAAACCGCCATCACCGTGGATGACAAGGGCAGGCTGGCGGTTCCCACCGTCTACCGCGACCTGGTCGCGCGTGCGTGTGGCAATCGCCTGGTGCTGACCTACAACCCGTTCGAGGCCGGTGCCCTGTGGCTGTATCCGCAGGCCGCCTGGGAGCGGGTCCGTGACGAGGTCATGGCCATGCCCAACGTCAGGAAGACCGTGCGCACCCTGCAGCAGAAGCTGGTCGGCTCGGCCGCCTTCCTGGAGCCGGACGGCAACGGCCGGATCACCATCCCGCCCAGCCATCGGGCCGCGGTCGGGATCGAGAAGAAGGCCGTGCTGCTGGGCATGGGCGAGAAGTTCGAACTCTGGAGCGAGCAGGCGCACCGCGCGCAGATCCAGCAGACGTTGTCTGACGAGGATCTGGGCGAGGAACTGCTCGGACTCAGGCTGTGACGGTGGGGGCCCGGATGCGCTCCGACGCGCAGCCCGGCCACCTTCCGGTGTTGTTTGCGCAGGTCATGGACGCGCTGCAGGTGAAGGCGGACGGCATCTATCTGGACGGCACGTTCGGTCGCGGCGGCCATGCGCGCGGCGTGCTGGAACAACTCGGCCCGGGAGGCCGGCTGCTGCTGATGGACAAGGACCCCGAAGCGATCGCCCATGCGCATGCCGTGTTCGATGGCGATGCGCGGGTGTCGGTGCAGCGCGACAGCTTTGCCGAACTGGCGCAGTGGGACGCCACCGCCGGTGGCCTGGACGGGGTGCTGCTGGACCTGGGCGTGTCTTCGCCGCAGCTGGACGTGGCCGAGCGCGGATTCTCCTTCGGCAAGGACGGTCCGCTGGACATGCGCATGGATCCGGATTCGGGCCAGAGCGCCGCGCAGTGGCTGGCGCGCGCCGATGAGGGCGAGATCGCCGATGTGCTGTTCAACTACGGCCAGGAGCGCATGAGCCGGCGCATCGCCCGCACCATCGTCGCCCGCCGCGCCGAAACCCCGCTCACCCGCACCGCGCAGCTGGCCGAGCTGATCGCCAGCGTGATGCCGCGCGCCAGGCCCGGAACCGACAAGAGCCGGATCCACCCGGCCACGCGCAGCTTCCAGGCCATCCGCATCCACATCAACCGCGAGCTGGCCGACCTGGAAACGGGCCTGGACGCGGCACTGGCACGGCTCAAGGTCGGCGGACGCCTGGCGGTGATCAGCTTCCATTCGCTGGAAGACCGCATCGTCAAGCGCTTCATCGCCGGCCATGCCAAGGCGCCGGCCGGCAACCGCCGCCTGCCGGTGGCGCAGGACTTCATCCCGGCCCTGAAGATCGTCGGCGACGCGGTGCGCGCCGGGCCGGAAGAAACCGCCGCCAACCCGCGCGCCCGCAGCGCGGTGCTGCGCGTGGCCGAGAAGCTGGGAGAGCCGGGGCCCGGGACCCGGGACCCGGGACCCGGTCACGGCAAGAGCAAGACGGCTGTGGACCGGCCAGGAACCGGCTCCGGCTTTTCCCGGGTCCCGGGTCCCGGGTCCCGAGTCCCGGCTTTCCACCCCCGAGTCCCGGCTTTCCACCCCCGAGTCCCGGCTTTTGAGCGAGGCGCGGCATGACCCGGGTCCTGCTGTTCATCGTGATCGTGGCCAACATCGCCACCGCCATCGGCGTGGTGTATGCGCGCCACCAGCACCGGGTGCTGTTCGTGCAGCTCAACAAGCTGGACCGCGAGCGCGATGAGCTCAACATCGAGTTCGGCCGCCTGCAGCTGGAGCAGGCCACCGTGGGCGAAAGCACCCGGGTCGAGCAGATCGCCCGCGACCGGCTGGGCATGAAGTCGCCCGAGTCGGCCGATATCGTGGTGATCCGCCCATGAGCCTGCGCCAGGCCATCGGCCGGCGGCTGAACCGCAACGGCGAGCGCCGCGGCGCGCTGCCGCGCAACCGCAACCGCGCACGCTTCAGCCTGCGCAACCGGCTGATGCTGGTCGGCTGCACGATGGCCCTGTGCTCGGTCAGCCTGATCGGCCGGGCCGCCTACGTGCAGCTGGTCAACAGCGACTTCTACCAGAAGGAGGGCGATGCGCGCTTCATGCGCGAGATCGCCATCCCGACCTCGCGCGGCATGATCACCGACCGCAACGGCGAGCCGGTGGCGGTGTCCTCGCCGGTCGAATCAGTGTGGTGCGATCCCAAGGAGCTGATGAAGAACCCGGACCGCTTCCCCGAGCTGGCCCAGGCGCTGGGCGAGCCGCTGGACAGCCTGACCCGCCGGGTCAGCCAGAAGGCCGACCGCGAGTTCATGTACCTCAAGCGCCGGATCAACCCCGACGCGGCCAGGGCGATCGTCGCCCGCCACGTGCCGGGGGTGTATGCGCAGCGCGAGTACAAGCGCTTCTACCCGCAGGGCGAGGCGATGGCCCACATCCTGGGCTTCACCAACATCGACGACCGTGGCCAGGAAGGCCTGGAGCTGGCGTTCGACGACTGGTTGCGCGGCAAGCCGGGCCTGAAGAAGGTCATCCGCGACCAGGCCGGGCATATCGTCGAGAACATCGACCTGGTGCGCGCCGCGCAGCCAGGCAATGACCTGACCCTGAGCATCGACCGTCGCATCCAGTACCTGGCCACCCGCGAGCTGCGCAACGCGGTGGAGGAAAACCAGGCGGCCGGCGGTTCGGTGGTGATCCTGGACGTGGCCACCGGCGAGGTCATCGCCATGGCCAACCTGCCGACCTTCAACCCCAACGCCGCTGACCTTGGCAGGCCGGACGCGCACCGCAACCGGGCGGTGACCGACCTGGTCGAGCCCGGCTCGACGATGAAGCCGCTGACCGTGTCCACCGCGCTGGCCGCCGGGGTGGTGACGGCCAACACCCTGATCGATACCAATCCCGGCTACATGGCGCTCAGGGGTGGCTTCACCATCCGCGATGTGCCGCGCAACAACGGCGTGCTGACCGTGGGCGGGGTGATCACCCGCAGCTCCAACATCGGCGCGGCCAAGATCGTGGAGAAGGTGCCGGACCAGACCTTCTACGACACGGTCCGGGCCTTCGGCTACGGCAGCAAGCCGCACAGCGGTTTCCCCGGGGAAGCCACCGGCACGGTGCCCTCGCCCGGAAGCCCAGGCTGGTACGGCACCACCAAGACCACCATGTCCTACGGCTACGGCCTGAACGTGTCGCCGCTGCAGATTGCACGCGCCTACGCCACCATCGGCAACGGCGGCCAGCTAGTGACGCCGACCTTCGTCAAGGGCATGCGCAACGAGAATGCCGTGCAGGTGGTCCCGGCTGAAGTGGCCCGCCAGGTCATCGCGATGATGGAGACCGTGGTCACCCAGGGCGGCGCGAAAGACGCGGCGATCCCCGGCTACCACGTGGCCGGCAAGACCGGGACCGCGCGCATCGCCGCCGGCGGCAGCTATGCCTCGGGCCACTACACCGCGCTGTTCGCCGGGCTGGTGCCGGCCACCCATCCGCGCTACGTGATGGTCACGGTGATCCGCGATCCGCAGGCCGGCAAGTACTACGGCGGCCTGGTCTCGGCGCCGGTGTTCCACAACGTCATGGAAGGCACCCTGCGCCTGATGGACGTGCCGCCGGACGATATCGACAGCTGGCTGGCGATGCAGGCCAGGGACGAAGCCAGGCGCGCCGCGCAGGCACCCAGGCGCGCGCCAGCCACGCTCGCCGCGCTGCCCAGGCCGTTGCCCGCACCGATCCAGGCCGAGACCGAAGCGGCCCTGCCCAGGAGCCTGGAATGAGCCGCGCCATGGCCCTGTCTGCGCTGCTGCCGGACGTGCCCGCCATCCCGGCGGGGGTGGTCGTGCACGGCCTGACCCAGGACAGCCGCAGCGTGCGCGCCGGTGATGCCTTCGTGGCGATCGGCCCGGTCGACAACAGCGCCTCCAGCTGGCACGGACTGGGCTTTGTCGAGCAGGCGCGTGCGCGCGGCGCAGTGGCGATCCTGTTCGAACCGCCGGCCCCGGAGTCGCTGCCCGCACCAGCCGATGCGATCGCCGTGCCCGGCCTGCGTGCGCGCCTGGGGGCGCTGGCCGACACCTTCTACGGCCACCCCTCGCAGCAGATGACGATGGTCGGTGTCACCGGCACCAACGGCAAGACCTCCACCGTGCAGCTGCTGAGCCAGGCCTGGCACCTGCGCGGCACCGTGAGCGGCAGCATCGGCACGTTGGGCGCGGGCCTGTACGGCCAGCTGCGGCCGACCGGCTTCACCACACCGCTGGTGCTCGAGCTGCATGCGCTGCTGGCCCAGTTGCACGATGCCGGCGCACAGGCGATCGCGATGGAAGTCAGCTCGCACGCGCTGGCCCAGACCCGCGTGGACGGCGTGCATTTCGACGTGGCGGTGTTCACCAACCTCAGCCGCGATCACCTGGACTACCACGGCGACATGGAGCGCTACGGCGCGGCCAAGGCGCGGCTGTTCCAGCGCCCGGGGCTGAAGGCGGCGGTGATCAACCTGGACGATGGCTTCGGCGCGACCCTGGCGGGCACGCTGGCCGGGGACGTGCAGCTGGTCGGGGTCAGCGCCCATGGCGCGGCCGCTGCCCGCGTGCAGGCGCGCGAGGTGGTGCTGGACAACGCCGGGATCGGTTTCGACCTGGTGATCGGCGCCACCACCCATCCGGTGCGCTCGCCACTGCTGGGCCGTTTCAACGTCGACAACCTGCTGGCCGTGGCCGGCGTGCTGCTGGCCACCGGCGATGCGCCGGCGCAGATCGCGCGCACGCTTACGCAGCTGCAGCCGATCCACGGCCGCATGAACCGCCTCGGCGGCGTCGATGGCCAGCCGCTGGTGGTGATCGACTACGCGCATACACCCGACGCGCTGGCGCAGGCCCTGACCAGCCTGCGCGCGCACGTGGCCGGCCGGCTGATCTGCGTGTTCGGCTGCGGTGGCCAGCGCGATGCCGGCAAGCGTCCGCAGATGGCCAGGATCGCGCAGGACCATGCCGATGTGGTGATCGTCACCGACGACAATCCGCGCCACGAAGACGGCGAGGCGATCGTGGCCGACATCCTCGCCGGCTTCTCCGACGATGCGGTCTACGCCGTGCAGCGCGATCGCGCCGCGGCCATCGCCCGCGCCATCGGCCAAGCCAGGGCCGGCGACATCGTCCTGATCGCCGGCAAGGGCCACGAGCCCTATCAGGACATCGGCGGGGTCAAGCAGGCCTTCGATGACACCGTGCAGGCCCGCATCGCCCTGCAGGCGCGCGCGCCGGACCCTGCGCAGGTGCGGCGATGAACCGGCTTGCGCTCTCGCTCATCGCCCACCTGGCCGGCGGCCACCTGCACGGCGAGGACACCACGGTGGACGCAGTGTCCAACGACACCCGCGCGCTGCGCAGCGGCAGCCTGTACGTGGCCCTGCGTGGCGAGCGCTTTGATGGGCACGACTTTGTCGCCGCGGCCGCACAGGCTGGCGCGGCGGCGCTGCTGGTCGAGCACCCGGTCCAATCCGAGCTGCCGCAGGTGATCGTGGCCGATGCCCAGCTGGCCCTGGCCCGGCTTGCCGCCGGCCTGCAGCGCGACCGCAGCGGCAAGGTCGTGGCGATCACCGGCAGCAACGGCAAGACCAGCGTCAAGATGCTGGTGAGCGCCATCCTGCAGCGCGCCGGCCAGACCTATTCCAGCCCCGGCAATCGCAACAACGAGATCGGCCTGCCGCTGGCGGTGATCGAGGCGCCGGACCAGGCCGAGTTCGCCGTCTACGAAATGGGCGCCGGCAAGCCGGGCGACATCGCCTACCTGACCCGGATCGCGCGCCCGGACGTGGCCCTGGTCAACAACGTCGCCGCCGCGCACCTGGAACGCCTGGGCAGCCTGCTGGGCGTGGCCCAAACCAAGGGCGCGATCTACAGCGCGCTGCCGGCCGATGGGGTGGCGGTGATCAACGCCGACGACGCCTTCGGCGAATACTTCGCCGCCCTGGTCCCGGGCCGGCGGGTGCTGCGCTTCGGCCTGGAATCCAGCGCCGAGGTCAGCGCTCGCGCGGTCATGACCGATGCCCAGGGCTCGCGCTTCACCCTGGTCAGCCCGGACGGTGAAGCCCCGGTCGCGCTGGCCCTGCCGGGCCGCCACAACGTGCGCAACGCGCTGGCCGCGGCGGCCATCGCGCTGGGCTGCGGGGTGCCGCTGGCGGTGATCGCCGAAGGCCTGGCCGCCGCCCGACCGGTCGCCGGCCGGCTCCTGGCCCATCGGCTGGACCGTGGCGCGATGCTGATCGATGACAGCTACAACGCCAATCCCGCCTCGCTCGATGCGGCCATCGCCACCCTGGCTGCCGCGACCAGACAGGGCTGGCTGGTGCTGGGCGACATGCGCGAACTGGGCCCGGAAGCCGCCACGCTGCACGCTGCCGCGGGCGCCCGTGCCCGGCAGGCCGGCATCGCCCGGCTGTATGCGCTGGGGCCGCTCAGTGCCCATGCCGCCCACGCCTTCGGCGAAGGGGCGCGCGTGTTCGACAGTCATGCCGCGCTGGCCCAGGCCCTGCAGCACGATCTGCAACAGATCGCAGACCCGGACCCGGGACCCGGAACCCGCGAGAAGCAGGCGCAAACGCTGTCCGTCGCGCCTGCGCAAGCTGCTGTTCCGGGTCCCGGGTCCCGGGTCCCGGGTCCCGTGCTTCTGATCAAGGGCTCCCGTGGCAGTGCCATGGACCGCATCGTGTCGGCGCTGCTTCCGGCCGCACCCGCGCACTCGTCGGGAGGCACCGCGCATGCTGCTTGAACTGACCCGTTGGCTGACCCAGTTGGAGAGCCTGTTCGCGCTGTTCAACTACATCACCCTGCGCGGGATCCTGGCGGCGCTGACCTCGTTGTTCCTGTCGCTGTGGCTGGGCCCGGCGGTGATCCGCCGGCTGGCCCAGTTCAAGGGGGGGCAGCCGATCCGCAGCGACGGCCCGCAATCGCACTTCTCCAAGGCCGGCACCCCGACCATGGGCGGCTCGCTGATCCTGGTGACGGTGTTGCTGTCGGTGATGCTGTGGGGCGACCTGCGCAACCGCTACGTGTGGCTGGTGCTGGTGGTGATGCTCGGCTTCGGTGCAATCGGCTGGTATGACGACTGGATCAAGATCGTCAGGCGCGATCCCAATGGCTTGAAGTCGCGCTGGAAGTACCTGCTGCAGTCGATCTTCGGCCTGGCCGCGGGCCTCTTCCTGTGGCACACCGCCGATGTCGCCGCCGCGACCACCTTCTACATCCCGCTGTTCAAGGCCGTGGCCCTGCCGCTGGCCGGGGTGGGCTTCATCGCCATCGCCTACTTCTGGATCGTCGGTTTCTCCAACGCGGTCAACCTGACCGACGGCCTGGATGGCCTGGCGATCATGCCCACGGTGATGGTGGCCTGCGCGCTGGGCGTGTTCGCCTATGCCTCGGGCAATGCGGTGTTTTCCAGCTATCTGCAGATCCCGCAGGTGCCCGGCGCCGGCGAGCTGGTGATCATCTGCACCGCCATCGCCGGTGCCGGCCTGGGTTTTTTGTGGTTCAACACCTATCCGGCCATGGTGTTCATGGGCGACATCGGCGCGCTGGCCCTGGGCGCGGTCCTGGGCACCATCGCGGTGATCGTGCGCCAGGAGCTGGTGCTGGTGATCATGGGCGGGATCTTTGTCATCGAGACGCTGTCGGTGATGATCCAGGTCGCCTCGTTCAAGCTGACCGGCAAGCGGGTCTTCCGCATGGCGCCGATCCACCACCATTTCGAGCTCAAGGGTTGGCCGGAACCGCGCGTGATCGTGCGCTTCTGGATCATCACGGTGATCCTGGTGCTCGTCGGTCTGGCCACATTGAAGGTGCGCTGATGAACGACCATCGCAGGCAGGCCACGCGCCTGGAATCCATCGTCGGCCAGTACGATTTCTGGCTGGCCAGCGCCGTTGCCGCCCTGATCTCGGTGGGCGTGGTGATGGTGGCCTCCAGTTCCATCGCCATGGCCAGTACGCCGTTCTACTACCTGACCCGCCACGTCCTGTTCGTGGGCCTGGGCCTGGGGCTGGCCTGGGCGGCCATGCGCATGGAGCTGAAGACCATCGAGAAGTACAACCGGCTGCTGCTGATCGGCTGCGTGCTGCTGCTGTTGCTGGTGTTCGTCCCGGGGCTTGGGGTGAAGGTCAACGGCGCGCGGCGCTGGATCAACCTGCTGGTCACCCGCTTCCAGACGGTCGAAGCGGTCAAGGTGCTCTACATCGTCTGGCTGGCCAGCTACCTGGTGCGCTTCCGCGATGAGGTCAACGCCACCTGGCCGGCGATGCTCAAGCCGCTGGGCGTGGCGGTGCTGCTGATCGCGCTGCTGCTGGCGCAGCCGGACTTCGGTTCGTCCACCCTGCTGCTGGGCATCACCGCCGGCATGCTGGTGCTGGGCGGGGTCAACCTGCCGCGCATGTCGATGCCGGTGCTGGTTGCGCTGCCGGGGCTGGTGGCGCTGGTGGTGTTCGAACCCTACCGCATGCGCCGGGTGACCTCGTTCCTGGATCCGTGGGCCGACCAGCTGGGCTCGGGCTACCAGCTGTCCAACGCGCTGATGGCCATCGGCCGCGGCCAGTGGACCGGGGTCGGGCTGGGCAGTTCGGTGCAGAAGCTCAACTACCTGCCCGAGGCGCACACCGACTTCATCTTCTCGGTGATCGGCGAGGAGCTTGGCTTTGCCGGGGTGTGCGCCGTCATCGGCCTGTACGCGCTGCTGGTTGGCCGCGCCTGCTACATCGGCTATCGCTGCGTGGAGATGCGCCGCCACTTCGCCGGCTACATCGCCTTCGGCATCGCCCTGTGGATCGGCATGCAGGCCTTCGTCTCGGTCGGCGTGAACCTGGGCATGCTGCCGACCAAGGGCCTGACCCTGCCGCTGATCTCCTCCGGTGGTTCGTCGGTGCTGATGACCTGCGCGGCGATGGGCCTGCTGCTGCGCGTGTCGTATGAGTTGAGCCGGGCCGAGAGGCAGGTCGCCCTGCTGCGTGGGGAAGCGGCGCCGCCGCCGGCCGATGGCAGCAAGCCTTCGCCTTCGCCCGCCCCTGCGGCCCCTGTCGCAGCGGCGGCCGCGACCACCCGCGGCAGCAGTCGCCTGACCTCGCGCATCGAGCCCACCTTCGAGAGGATCGGATGAGTGTTCACGCCACTGCCTCGCAAAAGTCCGCACCTGCCGGTGTGCAGATGCAAGAGGAGCATCCGGTGATGATCCTGGCCGGCGGCACCGGAGGCCACATCTTCCCGGCGCTGGCCGTGGCCAAGGTGCTGCGCGCGCGTAACGTGCCGGTGGTGTGGCTGGGCGCGGACGGGCAGATGGAAACGCGGCTGGTGCCGCAGCACGACATCGCCCTGGACACCATCGCGGTCAGGGGCCTGCGCGGCAAGGGCGCCCTGGCCCTGCTGGGCGCGCCACTGCGCGTGCTGGGCGCGGTCAAGGCCGCCGCTGCGGTGCTGCGCCGGCGCGATCCGCGCGTGGTGATCAGCTTCGGTGGCTACGCCGCCGGCCCCGGTGGCCTGGCCGCACGCCTGCAAGGCCGTCCGCTGCTGGTGCACGAACAGAACCGCGCGCCGGGGATGACCAACAAGGTCCTGTCCAGGTTCGCCCGGCGGGTGTTGACCGGCTTCCCGGGCAGCTTCGCCGCGCGCGAGGAAGCGGTCGGCAACCCGGTGCGCGCCGAGATCGCGGCCATCGCCGCGCCCGACCAGCGCCTGGCCGATCGCAACGGCCCGCTGCGCCTGCTGGTGCTGGGCGGCAGCCAGGGTGCGCGCGTCTTGAACAGCGCCGTGCCGCAGGCCCTGGCCGCGTTGAAGCTGCCGGCGCAGGTGCGCCACCAGTGCGGCGAAAAACTGCGCGCCGAGGCCGATGCGGCCTACGCCCAGGCCGGCGTCCAGGCCAGCGTGGAAAGCTTCATCGCCGACATGGCCGGCGCCTATGCATGGGCCGATCTGGTGGTGTGCCGGGCCGGTGCCTCGACCCTGGCCGAGCTGTGCGCGGCCGGGGTCGGCAGCGTGCTGGTGCCCTTCGCCGCCGCGGTCGACGACCACCAGACCCGCAACGCCCGCTACCTGGTCGAACATGGCGCCGCGGTCCTGCTCAAGCAGGACGACAGCTTGGGCGTGCAGCTGCAGCGGGTGCTGGCGGTGTTGTCGGCCGATGCACCGCGCCGCCTGGACATGGCCACCGCCGCGCGCCGCCTGGCGCGTCCCGATGCCGCAGAGCGCATCGCAGACATCATTCTGGAGGAGGCCGCATGAAGACGGGACTCGGGACTCGGGACTGGGGACTCGAAAAAGCGGCGCCCGCGCGTGCCATACCGATGCCGCTTCGCTCGCCGTTGCCGGTGTTGCCGGTGTTGCCGGTGTTGCTCTTGCCCTTACCGAGTCCCGAGTCCCGAGTCCCGAGTCCCGGCTTTGGAGCGGCCGCATGATTGCCGCGGCGCGTGAACGCCGGCTGCAGAACACCGGCGACCTGGCCCAGGTCTTCCGCCGCGTGCACTTCGTCGGCATCGGCGGCTCGGGCATGAGCGGGATCGCCGAAGTGCTGTGCACGCTGGGCTACGAGGTGTCTGGTTCCGATGCCGCGGAAAATGCCGCGACCAGGCGGCTGGTGTCGCTGGGCGCGCGGGTGATGCGCGGCCACAATGCCGCCAACGTGCTGGGCACCGATTGCGTGGTGGTCTCCAGCGCGATCAGGGCCGACAACCCCGAGCTGATGGAGGCGCGCAGCCAGCGCATCCCGATCGTGCCACGGGCGATGATGCTGGCCGAGCTGATGCGCTTCCGCCGCGGCATCGCCGTGGCCGGCACCCACGGCAAGACCACCACCACCAGCCTGACCGCGGCGGTGCTGAGCGAAGGTGGCCTGGATCCGACCTACGTGATCGGCGGCCAGCTGCTCTCGGCCGGCGCCAATGCCAAGCTCGGCGATGGCCAGTGGCTGGTGGCCGAGGCCGACGAGAGCGACGGCAGCTTCCTGCGCCTGAGCCCGCTGATCGCGGTCATCACCAATATCGACGCCGATCACCTGGAGAACTACGGCAACGACTTTGCCCGGGTCCAGGCCGCCTTCGCCGAATTCCTGCAGCGCCTGCCGTTCTACGGCCTGGCGGTGCTGTGCATCGACGATCCGGAAGTGGCCGCGCTGGCCGCCGAAACCCCGCGCCACGTGATGACCTACGGCCTGTCCGACAACGCCGACATCCGCGCCGAAAACGTGGTCCAGCAAGCGGGCCGGATGCGCTTCACCCTGCGCCTGCCCGAGGATGTGTCGGTCAACGTCACCCTGGCCCTGCCGGGCAGGCACAACGTGCTCAACGCGCTGGCCGCGGCCGCGGTCGGCTGGCAGCTGGGCGTGCAGCCGGGCACGATCGCCCGCGCGCTGGCCAACTTCTCCGGCATCGGCCGCCGCTTCAACGACCTGGGTGCGATCGACACCGGCCGCGGCGCCACGGTGCAGCTGATCGACGACTACGGCCACCACCCCAACGAGCTGGCCGCGGTGTTCGCCGCCGCCCGCGGCGGCTGGCCGGACAAGCGCCTGGTGGTGGCCTTCCAGCCGCATCGCTACAGCCGCACCCGCGACCAGTTCGACGCCTTCGCCGCGGTCCTGAGCGAAGTCGATGCGCTGGTGCTGAGCGAGGTCTATCCGGCCGGCGAAGCGCCGATCGCCGGCGCCGATGCCAAGTCGCTGGCGCGCGCGATCCGGGCGCGCGGGCGCAACGAACCGGTCGTGGTCAGCCAGGTCGGCGAGCTGCCGGCGGTGCTGCCCGACGTGCTGCAGGACGGCGACCTGCTGCTGATGATGGGTGCCGGCGACATCGGCCATGTGGCCCAGCAGATCGCCGCGCAGGGCTTTTCGAAGGGCACCGACGCATGAGCGCGCCGTCCTTCCCGCCGCCGCGCAACACCGATCCGGCCGCGTTCGGTCGGGTTGCCGTGTTGATGGGCGGGACCTCCAGCGAGCGCGAGGTGTCCTTGAACTCGGGGCGCAACGTGCTCGAGGCCTTGCAGGCGCGGGGCGTGCAGGCCCATGCGGTCGATGGCCTGCCGGCCCTGCTGGAACAGATCCGGGCCGGTGCCATCGATCGGGTGTTCAACATCCTGCACGGCGGCGACGGCGAAAATGGCGTGCTGCAGGGCCTGCTGTCGGCGCTGAAGGTGCCCTTCACCGGGCCGGGCGTGCTGGGCAGCGCCCTGACCCTGGACAAGATCCGCACCAAGCAGGTGTGGATCGCCTCGGGCCTGCCGACCCCGGCCTTCCGCCGCATCCGGCGCGGGGACGACCTGCGCGCGGCGGCGGCCGAGCTGGGTCTGCCGGTGTTCGTCAAGCCCTCGACCGAAGGCTCCAGCGTGGGCGTGTTCCGGGTCCTGGCCGAGCAGGACCTGCAGCCGGCCATCGACTTCGCCGCCGGTTATGACGGCGAGCTGCTGATCGAGCAGATGGTGCAGGGCGAGGAATACACCGTCGGCATCCTGGACGGGATCGCGCTGCCCTCGATCAGGATCGTGCCGGCCGGAGCCTGGTACGACTACCACGCCAAGTACATCGCCGAGGACACCCAGTATCTGTGCCCGGGCCTGTCCGGCCAGGAGGAAGCGCAGATCCGCCAGTTGTCGCTGGCTGCCTTCGAAAGTGCCGCCTGCAGCGGCTGGGGTCGGGTGGATGTGATGCGCGATGTGTCACGCGGCCTGCAGTTGATCGAAGTGAACACCGCGCCGGGCATGACCAGCCATTCGCTGGTGCCCAAGGCGGCGCGCCAGGCCGGTATCGGTTTCGAGGAACTGTGCTGGCGCATCCTGGAATCCACCTTTCAGGCGCGCCCGGCATGAGCAACGTGCTGCGCGTGCTGACCTGGATCCTGGCGCTGGCGCTGGTCGCGCTGCCGGTGGTGGCCGTGTTCAACGGCTGGATCGGCGCCGAGCGCTGGCCGCTGACCCGGCTGCGCGTCAGCGGCGCGCTGCATCGGGTGGATCCGGCGCAACTGCGCGCGGTGGTGATGCCGTACGCACAGCGCGGGTTCTTTGCCGTGCAGCTGAGCCAGGCCCAGGACGCGGTCGAACGCCTGCCGTGGGTCGAACGCGCGCAGGTGCGCAAGCGCTGGCCCGACACGCTGGAAGTGATCGTGGTCGAGCACAAGCCGTTTGCGCGCTGGGGCAGCGATCGCCTGCTGTCGGTCGAAGGCGCGTTGTTCCCGGTGCCGCGCAACGTCGACGCCAGCGCGCTGCCGCAGCTGGGCGGCCCCGACGCGCAGGTGGGCGAAGTGGTGGCGCTGTACAACGAGGCCAGCGCCCTGTTCGCGCCGATGGGCCTGAAGGTCGATGCGCTGGTGATGGATGCGCGCGGCAGCTGGTCGCTGAAGCTGGGCAGCGGCCTGGACGTGGTGATCGGCCGGGCCGATGCGCGCCCGCGCCTGCAGCGCTTCGTGCGTCTGCTGCCGCGTCTGCTGGGCGACCCGCGCACGCTGCAACGGGCGGACCTGCGCTACACCAATGGCTTCTCCCTGACCTGGGCCGAGCAAAGCCGGGACCCGGGACTCAAAAGCGGGGACTCGGGACCCGGGACTCCGGACTCGGTAAGCGCGCGCGCAACAGCGACACCGGCGACGGCGAGAGAAGCGGCATCGGTATGGAACGCGCGGGCACCGCTTTTGCGGGTCCCGGGTCCCGGGTCCCGCGTCCCGGCTTTGTCCTCATCCGCCATTTCCAGCAGGACGACATGAACCGCAAAGGCGACAAATCCCTGATCGTCGGACTGGACATCGGCACCTCCAAGGTGACGGCGCTGGTCGGTGAATATTCGCCCGGCAACCCGATCGAGGTGATCGGCATCGGCAGCCATGAATCGCGCGGGCTCAAGCGCGGGGTGGTGGTGGATATCGAATCGACCGTGCAGTCGATCCAGCGCGCGGTGGAGGAAGCCGAGCTGATGGCCGGCTGCGAGATCCGCTCGGTCTATGCCTCGATCTCCGGCGCCCACGTGCAGTGCAGGAACTCGCCGGGCATCGTCCCGATCCGCGACGGCGAGGTGACCTGGTCGGACCTGGATCGGGTGCTGGATGCGGCCAGGGCCGTGGCCATCCCCGCCGACCAGAAGATCCTGCACGCGATCCCGCGCGAATACGTGCTGGACAATTCCCAGGAAGGCATCCGCAATCCGGTCGGCATGACCGGCGTGCGCCTGGAAGTCCATGCACACCTGGTGGTCTGCGCGCAGTCGGCCGCGGCCAACATCTCCAAGTGCGTGCAGCGCTGCGGCCTGCAGATCGACGACCTGATCCTGTCCTCGCTGGCCTCCTCGGTGGCGGTGCTGACTGCCGACGAACGCGAGCTGGGCGTGGTCCTGGTCGACATGGGCGCCGGCACCACCGACCTGGCCGTGTTCGTGCAGGGCGCGATCTGCCACACCGCGTCGCTGCCGATCGCCGGCGACCACGTCACCAACGACATCGCCCACATGCTGCGCACGCCCACCCCGGAAGCCGAGCAGATCAAGGTCCGCTACGCCTGCGCGCTGGCCCAGCTGGCCACCGCCGAGGAAAGCATCCAGGTGCCATCGGTCGGCGACCGTCCGCCGCGGCGGATGCCGCGCCATGCGCTGGCCCAGGCGGTGCAGGGACGCTACGAGGAGATCTTCGAGATGGTCCAGGCCGAGCTGCGCCGCTCGGGTTTCGAAGAGCTGGTCCGCGCCGGCATGGTCCTGACCGGCGGTGCCTCGAAGATGGAAGGGGTGGTCGAGCTGGCCGAGGAAATGCTGCAGATGCCGGTGCGCATCGGCATCCCGCAGCACGTCACCGGGCTGGGCGAAGTGGTCGGCAACCCGGTCCACGCCACCGGAGTGGGCCTGCTGCTGATGGGCAGCCAGATCGAACATCCGCGGCGCCCATCGCTGCCCACCGGCAAGGCCGGCAGCTTGTTCAAGAAACTGCAGAACTGGTATCGCGGCGAGTTTTGAATCAGGCCGGGACTTGGGGCTCGGGAACCGGGACCCGGGACCCGGGACTCGGAAAAGCGGAGAGCGGAGAGCGGAACGGAGGGCGGAAAGAACGAGCGCAAATCGCCGGCGCGAAGGCCGGGCAGGGCAAGGGAAAGCAGCTTTCCCGAGTCCCGAGTCCCGAAACCCGAGTCCCGGCTCCAAGCAAAAATCGCCGGCGCGAAGGCCGGGCAGGGTACGGGAAAGCAGCTTTCCCGAGTCCCCAGTCCCGAAACCCGAGTCCCGGCTCCAGGCAACAAGCGACATCCACCAGAAAAATCGCCGGCGCGAAGGCCGGGCAGGGTACGGGAAAGCGGCTTTCCCCAGTCCCCAGTCCCGAGTCCCAAGTTCCGGCCTCAATGAGGACAACGGACATGGCACATTTCGAACTGGTTGAAACGATGATCCCCAACGCGGTGATCAAGGTCATCGGCGTGGGCGGCGGCGGCGGCAACGCCGTGGCGCACATGGTCAGCAGCAGCGTGGAAGGGGTGGAATTCATCACCGCCAACACCGACTCCCAGGCCATCAAGAACTGCGGCGCCAAGCTGCAGCTGCAGCTGGGCGGCAATGTCACCAAGGGCCTGGGCGCCGGCGCCAACCCGGAAGTGGGCCGCCAGGCCGCACTGGAAGACCGCGACCGCATCATCGAGGCGCTGACCGGCGCGGACATGGTGTTCATCACCGCCGGCATGGGCGGCGGCACCGGCACCGGCGCGGCGCCGGTGGTGGCCCAGCTGGCCAAGGAAATGGGCATCCTGACCGTGGCGGTGGTCACCAAGCCGTTCCCGTTCGAGGGTCGCCGCCGCATGCAGGTCGCGCTCAAGGGCATCGAGGAACTGTCCACGCACTGCGACTCGTTGATCACCATCCCCAACGAGAAGCTGATCACCGTGCTGGGCCGCAACGCCACCATGATCCAGGCCTTCCGCGCCGCCAACGACGTGCTGCTGGGCGCGGTGCAGGGCATCGCCGACCTGATCGTGCGTCCGGGCCTGATCAACGTCGACTTCGCCGACGTGCGCACGGTGATGAGCGAGATGGGCCTGGCCATGATGGGCACCGGCGTGGCCCGTGGCGACGACCGCGCCCAGGCCGCGGCCGAAGCGGCGATCCAGAACCCGCTGCTGGACGATGTGAACCTGGCCGGCGCCAACGGCATCCTGGTCAACATCACCGCAGGTCCGGACTTCACCATGGCCGAGTTCGACGAAGTCGGCCGCACCGTGGAAGGCTTCGCTTCGGAGGACGCCACCGTGGTGGTGGGCACCGTGCTCGATCCGAACATGCAGGACGAAGTGCGGGTGACCGTGGTCGCCACCGGCCTGAACCGCGCCGCCGTGCGCCAGCCGGTCCGCACCGGCGCCGACCTGGGCGGCAGCTTCCAGCGCGAGCCGGTGCGCGCACCGATCAAGCTGGTCCGTGACGCCACCACCGGCATGCCGATCGATGCGGTGGCCATGCCCAACACCACCACCAGCAAGTCCGATCCGGTGGTCGGTGCGACCCAGGGCCTGGGCCTGCGCCGCAATGCGGGCGAAGCCACTGCGCCCAGTGCCCCGGCCGGTGCGGCGGAGCTGCCGGACAACTACCTGGATATCCCGGCGTTTCTGCGTCGCCAAGCGGACTGATGCCGTCCATGGCGGAACAGATGCGACTCCGGATAGGCCTGCCCGGCCATCCATGGCCGGGCGTTCGCCGGCACGCGAGGCCGTGCCTGGCGTGTGTGCCGCTCACCCAGGCCGACTGATTCACCCGTCCGCAGCGCCTGCGTGCCGCCAGTGGGACCGGCGGCGGCTGCGCAAGGGCGGCAGCGTTACCGTGTCACCGTGTCATGTCCCTTGGTTTTCCGTCGGGCCGGCGTACCCGGTCCGGCGGGCTTTTTCCTGCAGCGGCACCCGGGCACCCTTTCGACGTCGAAGGGATTACTGTCCTGTCCCGTACAGATTCACCCGCCTGCGTGCTATTCTCACGAAATCTTGACGTTGGGTTCCTCCAACTGCGATCCATGATTCCCCAGCGCACCCTCAAAAACGTGATCCGCGCCACCGGCGTGGGCCTGCACAGCGGCGAAAAGGTGTTCATGACCCTGCGCCCGGCCGCGCCCAATACCGGCGTGGTGTTCCGGCGCGTCGATCTTGAGCCGGTGGTGGAGATTCCCGCCGATGCCACGCTGGTCACCGAGACCACCCTGTGCACCGGCCTGAGCTGCGGAGCGGCCAAGGTGCAGACGGTCGAGCACCTGCTGTCGGCCTTGGCCGGCCTGGGCGTGGACAACGTGTATGTCGAGCTGTCCTCGGCCGAGCTGCCGATCATGGACGGGTCGGCCAGTCCGTTCGTGTTCCTGCTGCACTCGGCCGGCATCGTCGAGCAGAACGTGCCCAAGCGGTTCATCCGCATCCTCAAGCACGTGGAAGTGCGCGATGGCGACAAGATCGCCAGCTTCGATCCTCATGAAGGCTTCAAGCTGGGCTTCACGGTCCAGTTCGACCATCCGATGATCCCGGCCTCGCAGTCGCGCGCCGAGGTGGACTTCTCCACCGGCGGCTACATCAAGGAGGTGGCGCGTGCGCGCACCTTCGGCTTCATGCGTGATCTGGAATACATGCGCGAACGCAACCTGGGCCTGGGCGGCTCGATGGACAACGCGATCGTGCTGGACGAGTTCCGCGTGCTCAACGACGACGGCCTGCGCTACGCCGACGAGTTCGTGCGCCACAAGATCCTGGACGCGATCGGCGACCTGTACCTGGCCGGACATCCGATCCTGGGCAGGTACGAGGGCTTCAAGTCAGGCCACGCGCTCAACAACGCCCTGGTCCGCGCGCTGTTGGCCCAGACCGATGCCTGGGAAGAAGTCTCCTTCGGCCCCGAGGTCCGGGAAACGGCCCCGGCCCTGTACGGCGCGCCGCTCCTGGCGCACTGAACTGCGGCGGCGATCTGGCCATTCTGTGAATCCTGTCGCCTGAACAGGCGCCGGATAACTTTTTTATAACCTCGATCTAACGACTCGCATCCCTCGGGCCGGTAGGATGCCCCGTCCTTGCACTGGCGCTTAACTTTTCGCGCCAGTGTGCGGGCCCTGTTTCACGATAGATGACTCGGCGGCCACGGATTCCTCGAGCATGGCCAGTGCCACCCGCAGCGCCTGGCGTGCGGTCGGCGAAGGCCCCTGGGTCGGCGGACCGGCTTGCGCGGTCGGAAACAGGGGGTGCACGGACGTTCGGGCGGTCACGGAGTTGACCCCTAAACCGAGGGATCGGGCCATTTCGACCAGTTCGGCCGACGCCAGGCGCAGCCTGGCGTTCCACACCGGCGAGTCGACCACGAAAACAAGACGGTCGCCCGCGATGTTGGCAAGCCGGCAGTGCTCCGAAAGGGGAAACGGCAGGCAAGGGCGAAGTTGCTGTTCCAGCGCGTCCAGCCGCAGGGCATGACGCAATGGGTCGGCGGCAGACGACGCCATCGCGGCCTCCAGGGCCGGGAGCGGACTCGCCGGACGACGCGGCTGGGACTTTGGATGGGGCATCACAGATCCATGAGTTTCAACAACATTGTTCACAATACGCGCTCCTGGGTGAGCCATCACCTGCGCCTGCGCACTGCGCAGATGCGGCGCTTCAGCCACACCCGCCCACTGCTGAGCGCGGGGATCCTGGTGGCCGGTGGAATGATGCTGGGGCTGGTCGGGCGCAGTGCCTTCGGCATGGCCCAGGTGTCCTGGCTGCAGGCCAGGACCGAGCGCCAGCAGGCCGAACTGGACCAGGTCAAGCGTGGCGCCCAGCAGGAAATCAACGCCATGTCCGCGCGCCTGGGCGAGCTGCAGGCCCAGGCCAACCGGCTCAACGCACTGGGCGAGCGCCTGACCCGGATCGGCAAGCTGCAGGACGGCGAGTTCAACTTCGACGAGCCGGTCGGCGTCGGCGGTCCGGAAGGTGCCACCAGCGACATGCCGCCGGCTGCGCTGGCCGACGGCCTGGACCAGTTGCAGGGCAGGTTTGACGCCTCCGGCCAGCAGCTGTCGGTGCTCGAATCGCTGCTGTTCAACCGCCAGCTGGACCGCAATGCCACGCCTTCGCGCATGCCGCTGGCCAACACCTACATCACCTCCGGTTTCGGCGGTCGGGCCGATCCGTTCGGTGGCGGCGGCGAGCGCCACAAGGGCATCGACTTCAAGGCCAGCGTGGGCGATCCGGTGCTGTCGGTGGCCGACGGCGTGGTCAGCTTCGCCGGCGCGCGCAGCGGCTACGGCAACGTGGTGGAAGTGGACCACGGCAACGGCTACGTCACCCGCTACGCCCACAACTCGCGCCTGGTGGTCAAGCCGGGCGACCTGGTCCGCGCCGGACAGACCGTGGCCAGGGCCGGTTCGACCGGGCGCTCGACCGGGGCGCACGTGCATTTTGAAGTGTGGGAAGACGGGCGCGTGGTCAATCCGCGCAAGTTCCTGGGTGAGAACACCACACCCCTGGGCGGGCGCGGCCGCGGGTAGGAGCAATTGTCTCGCGTGGGAGCCGCCATGGCGGCGAGGGATGTACCGGGAAAGCTTCATCGCCGCCATGGCCGCTCCCACCCAGCGAGCAGCCTGCAGCCTGGGCTGCTTCCGTGCCGGGCGCCTTGATTCGTCCGGTGGCGCCCCAAGCTACAATGCCGTGTTGCCGGAACCGGGCCCCGTGCGCCCTGTTTCGCTTTTCGGCGCCTGGCCTTGGGGATGCAACGAGGCCTGCCGGCGCCGACGCTCCTTCCCATTCCGGTTCCTTCTTTCATGATCAACAGCCTGCTCACCCGCGTCTTCGGCAGCCGCAACGAACGCCTGCTCAAACAGCTCGACCGCCTGGTGGTGCGCATCAATGCACTGGAACCTGAAATCCAGAAGCTCAGCGATGATGAACTGAAGGCCAAGACCCCCGAATTCCAGAAGCGCATCGCCGATGGCGAAGCGCTGGACAAGCTCCTGCCCGAAGCCTTCGCCGTGTGCCGCGAGGCCTCCATTCGTGTGCTGGGCCTGCGCCACTACGATGTGCAGCTGGTTGGCGGCATGGTCCTGCACCTGGGCAAGATCGCCGAGATGCGCACCGGCGAAGGCAAGACCCTGGTGGCCACGCTGCCGGTGTACCTCAACGCGCTGGAGGGCAAGGGCGTGCACGTGGTCACGGTCAACGACTACCTGGCCCGCCGCGACGCGGCCCAGATGGGCAGGCTGTACAACTGGCTGGGCCTGAGCGTGGGCGTGGTCTATCCGGGCATGGCCCACGGCGACAAGCGCGCCGCCTATGCCGCCGATATCACCTACGGCACCAACAACGAATTCGGCTTCGACTACCTGCGCGACAACATGGCCATGGCGCGCGAAGACCGCCACCAGCGCAGCCTGCACTACGCGATCGTCGACGAGGTCGACTCGATCCTGATCGACGAAGCGCGCACCCCGCTGATCATTTCCGGCCCGGCCGACGATTCGCCGGAGCTGTACATCCGGGTCAACCGGATCGTGCCTTCGCTGGTCAGGCAGGAAACCGAGGAAGGCGGGGGCGATTACTGGGTGGATGAAAAATCCAAGCAGGTCCACCTGTCCGAAGCCGGCCAGACCCATGCAGAACAATTGCTGCGCAGCGCCGGCATCCTCAGGGACGACGAGGACGACGGCCTGTATTCGCCGCAGAACCTGGGCGTGGTCCACCACCTCAATGCCGCCCTGCGCGCGCACGCCATCTACCAGCGCGACGTGGACTACATCGTGCGCGATGGCGAGGTGGTGATCGTCGATGAGTTCACCGGCCGCACCCTGGTGGGGCGGCGCTGGTCCGATGGCCTGCACCAGGCGGTGGAGGCCAAGGAAGGCGTGCCGGTCCAGCGCGAAAACCAGACCCTGGCCAGCATCACCTTCCAGAACCTGTTCCGCATGTACGGCAAGCTGGCCGGCATGACCGGCACGGCCGACACCGAGGCCTACGAGTTCCAGAGCATCTACGGCCTGGAAGTGATCGTGATCCCGACCCACCGGCCGACCATCCGCAAGGATTTCCCGGACCAGGTGTTCCTCAACCGCACCGGCAAGTTCAACGCCGTGCTGGCCGACATCCAGGACTGCTACGCGCGCGGCCAGCCGGTGCTGGTGGGCACCACCTCGATCGAGACCTCGGAGATGCTGTCCGAGCACCTGCGCAAGAACAACGTGCCGCACGAAGTGCTCAATGCCAAGCAGCACGAGCGCGAGGCGCAGATCGTGGCCAACGCCGGCCGTCCGGGCGCGGTGACCATCGCCACCAACATGGCCGGCCGCGGCACCGACATCGTGCTCGGCGGTTCGCTGGAGGCCGAACTGGCCGCACTGGGCGAGGACGCGCCGGAGCTGGACATCGCCCGGGTCAAGGCCGACTGGAAGACCCGCCACGAGCAGGTCAAGGCCGCCGGCGGCCTGCACATCGTGGGCACCGAACGCCACGAGTCACGGCGCATCGACAACCAGCTGCGTGGCCGTTCCGGGCGTCAGGGCGACCCGGGTTCCTCGCGCTTCTACCTGTCGCTGGAAGACAACCTGATGCGCATCTTCGCCAGCGACTGGGTGCAGAAGGCGATGAAGCTGATCGGCATGAAGGAGGACGACGTGATCGAGGATCGCCTGGTCAGCCGTCAGATCGAAAAGGCCCAGCGCAAGGTGGAAGCGCACAACTTCGACATCCGCAAGAACCTGCTCGACTTCGACGACGTCAACAACGACCAGCGCAAGGTGATCTACGCCCAGCGTGACGAACTGCTGGACGCCGAGTCGGTCAAGGACAACATCGATGGCATCCGCGCCGATGTGGTCGCCGATCTGGTGGCGCGCTATGTGCCGCCCAATTCGATCGACGAGCAGTGGGACCTGGCCGGGCTGCAGGCCGAGCTGGCGTCCGAGGCCGGCATCGACCTGCCGATCACCCAGTGGCCGCAGCAAGCCGAGGAACTGGATGCCGAGCGCATCCAGGCGCGCGTGCGCGAAGCGCTGGATGCGCATTTCGCGCAGAAGGAAGCGCAGATCGGCGCCGAAACCATGCGCGCGCTGGAAAAGCACGTGATGCTGACCGTGCTGGACAAGGGCTGGAAGGAACACCTGGCGCGCATGGACTACCTGCGCCAGGGCATCCACCTGCGCGGCTACGCGCAGAAGCAGCCCAAGCAGGAATACAAGAAGGAAGCCTTCGAGCTGTTCTCGGAGATGCTGGAGAACGTCAAGCGCGAGGTGGTCACCATCCTGGCGCGCCTGCGCATCCGCAGCGAGGAGGAAGTGGCCGAACTGGAGGCGCAGGAGCGCCGACTGGCCGAGGCCCAGCAGCGGGCCATGCAGTTCCAGCATGCCGACACCGGCGGTTATGTCGCCGAGGAGAGCGAAGCGCGCGCCCAGCGCGGCGAGGGCGCTGCCGGCGCCCAGGCGCAGGCCGCCCAGGCGGCCGCCGCCGGCCTCCAGGGCACGATCCTGCGCGAGCAGCCCAAGGTCGGCCGCAACGATCCGTGCCCCTGCGGCAGCGGCAAGAAGTACAAGCACTGCCATGGCCAGCTGAACTGACCAAAGCGCGGCTTTCAGGTCGCGGCGATGTGCGTGTCATCGATCCAGCCAACGTCTGCACCTGCGCGACAAACACGCGGGTGACGGCCGCCGCACGAAGAAACAACCTCAGCGCTTGCGCGCCTTCTTCGCCGCCGCAAAAGTGGGGCACGTGGGCGATGGCATGCAGGCGCCCATGAAGCGCGGTCGATGGGCGGGGTGGCGTCGTCGGTCGGCATGATGGGCGAGGTTCCACAGGCGGCAAGCCAGGCATGCAAGCGTCAACAAGGCGTGCCCGGGGGCGTCGATGTCGCAGCCGGTGAGAAGCCCATCGCGCAGCCTGCGTGTCCAGCCCCGACAGGACCCACCGCCATGGCCCACCGACCCAGAGATGTCCACGCTGCTTGCCCGGCCGATCCGTGCCTGGAGCTGGTGCTGCGGACGCTTGCACTGACCGGGCTGAGCCTGGTGCTGCTGCTACCGGGCGGACGCGGCAGCACCGAACTGCTGGGCTGGACCCCGCTGTGGCTGGCCGGCCTGCCGCTGGTGGCGTGGTGGTCGCTGCACCGCTTCCGCCTGCCAGCCTGGCCGAAGACCCGCCCCGCCGCCCGGGCTGCACTCGC
The DNA here is from genome assembly GCF_000233915.3 of Pseudoxanthomonas spadix BD-a59. NCBI lineage: Bacteria > Pseudomonadati > Pseudomonadota > Gammaproteobacteria > Lysobacterales > Lysobacteraceae > Pseudoxanthomonas > Pseudoxanthomonas spadix. Next base: position 424,376 of record NC_016147.2, read on the forward strand.
CGTCTCGGTACCGTCTGCCCGGGTTGCCGTGCAGGCCCGTCGACGCCGGCCGCGGCCAGCCAGGATGCCACGCGCGGCCTGACCTTCGGCACGGGATGTCGGGCGCAAGGCCTGTGCTAGCGTGCGGCGGCCATCTGCCTTGCACGGAGACCCGCCTTGAACCCACTCGCCCTTGCCCTGCTTGCCGGCCTGGCCGCCGCCAGTGCCACTGCCAATGCCCAGGAGACCGCCATGACCGACGACCCGTACCAGTGGCTGGAAGAGGTCGAAGGCGCCAGGCCGCTGGCCTGGGTCAAGGAACGCAACGCCAGAACCGAAGCCGAATTGGCCGCCACCGCGCAGTTCAAGCAGCTGGAAGCCGACATCCGCACCATCCTGGATTCGGACGCCAAGATTCCCTACGTGGAGAAGATCGGCGACTTCTACTACAACCTGTGGAAGGACAAGGACCACGCACGCGGCGTCTGGCGCCGGACCACGCTGGCCGAATACCGCAAGCCCAATCCCACCTGGGAGACGGTGCTGGACATCGACGCACTCAACGCCGCCGAGCAGGAAACCTGGGTCTGGCACGGCGCGCAATGTCGCAAGCCGGACAACACCCGCTGCCTGATCGCGCTCTCGCGCGGTGGCTCCGATGCCGACGTCAGCCGCGAGTTCGACCTGATCACCAAGACCTGGGTCGAAGGCGGCTTCTACCGTCCGGCGGCCAAGGGCGGGCTGGGCTGGATCGATGCGGACACCGTGTACGTCTACTCCGATTTCGGCGAAGGCAGCCTGACCCATTCGGGCTATCCGCGCATGGTCAAGGAATGGAAGCGCGGCACGCCGCTGGCAGCGGCCAAGGTCGTCTACGAAGGCAAGGCCGATGACATGTACATCGCCGCAGGCCACGATCCCACCCCGGGCTTCGAGCGCGATTTCGTCACCCGCACCATCGCCTTCTACAACGATGAGCTGTACCTGCGGGACAAAGGTGGGGCGCTGGTCAAGGTCGATGCACCCAACTCGGCGCGCAAGTCGGTGCACCGCCAATGGCTGGGCCTGGAGTTGCGCGAGCCGTGGACGGTGGGCGGCAGGACCTACCAGGCCGGATCATTCCTGGTCACGCGCTTCGACGCGTTCATGGCCGGCAAGCGCGAGTTCGACGTGCTGTTCGAGCCCACCGACACGACCTCGCTGGCTGGCGTCACCTTCACCGCTGACCACATCGTGCTTAACGTCATGCACGACGTGAAGAACCGCCTGAGCGTGCTGACCCACCGTGATGGCATGTGGATCTCCAGGCCGCTGCAAGTGGGCGATGTGCCGTTCGGCGCGATCAGCGCCAGCGCCGTGGACAGCCAGGAATCCGACGCGCTGTGGCTGACCGTCACCGACTACCTGACCCCGACCACCCTGCTGCTGACCGATGTCGGGCAGCCGCAGGCCAGGATCGAGCCGCTCAAGGCCATGCCGGCGTTTTTCGACGCCTCGGGCGATGTGATCGAACAGCACTTTGCCACCTCCAGGGATGGCACCCGGGTGCCGTACTTCCTGGTGCGGCCGAAGGACCTGAGCTTCGATGGGGCCGCGCCGACCCTGCTGTATGGCTACGGTGGCTTCGAGATCTCGTTGACACCGGGCTATTCCGGCGGCATCGGCAAGGGCTGGCTGGAAAAGGGCGGTGTGTACGCGGTGGCCAACATCCGTGGCGGCGGCGAGTATGGCCCGCGCTGGCACCAGGCCGCGCTCAAGGCCAACCGCCACAAGGCCTACGAGGACTTCGCCGCGGTGGCCCAGGACCTGGTCGCGCGCAAGGTCACCTCGCCGGAGCATCTTGGCGCCCAGGGCGGCAGCAACGGCGGCCTGTTGATGGGCAACATGCTGACCCGGTATCCGCAGCTGTTCGGCGCGATCGTGGTGCAGGTGCCGCTGCTGGACATGAAGCGCTACAGCCACCTGCTGGCCGGGGCTTCATGGATGGCCGAGTACGGCGATCCCGATACCGGCGACTGGGATTACATCAGGACCTTTTCGCCGTACCACCTGTTCGACCCGGGCAAGACCTACCCGCCAACGCTGTTCATGACCTCCACGCGCGATGACCGGGTCCACCCGGGCCACGCGCGCAAGATGGCGGCCAAGATGCTCGACGCCGGCAAGGACGTGCGCTATTACGAGAACATCGAAGGCGGCCACGGCGGTGCAGCCGACAACGCGCAGGCCGCGCACATGAGCGCGCTGGCCTACACCTTCCTGTGGGATCAGCTGAGCAAGTAAGGCGCCGGCATCACCCCGCGCGTGCATTGCATGCCGCACCGACGATCGGCCGTGCGGCCCTTGCAACCCGACCCGGACAGACCTATCCATGAAGCCCCTCCTTGCCCTGCTGGCTGTGACCTTGCTGATGAGTACGCCGCTTTCCTCCACCGCCGCCACCACTGCCACCCCGCCGGATGCGGCCCGCAAGCCGCATGTGGTCACCGCCCCGTTCGGCGCCCAGCGCCAGGACGAGTACTACTGGCTGCGCGACGACGAGCGCAGCAATCCGCAGGTACTGGATTACCTGAGGGCCGAGAACGCCTACGCCGATACGGTGATGGCACCGCTCAAGCCGCTGCAGGACACGCTGTACGAAGAGATCGTCGCGCGCATCAAGCAGGACGATGCCACGGTGCCGTACCGCCAGCGCGGTTACTGGTATTACACCCGCTACGAGGCCGGCAAGGACTATCCGGTGCATGCGCGGCGCAAGGGCGGCATGCAGGCGCCCGAAGAAGTGCTGCTGGATGTCAACGTCCTGGCCCAGGGCAAGAGCTACTACAGCGTCGGCGCATGGGAGCTCAGCCAGGACAACCAGCTGCTGGCCTACACCGATGATGCGGTCGGCCGGCGCCAGTACACCATCCGCTTCAAGGACCTGGCCAGCGGCAAGGTGCTGCCCGACGAGATTCCCGGGGTGTCGCCCAACGTGGTCTGGGCCGATGACAACAGGACCCTGTTCTATGTCGAGAACGATCCGGAGACCCTGCTGACCGTGCGGGTGAAGAAGCACGTGCTGGGCACGCCGGTGGCGCAGGACGTGCTGGTCTACGAAGAGCACGATGACAGCTTCTACATGGGCCTGGGCAGGACCCGCGACGAGAAGTACATCACCATCGGCGTGCACAGCACCGTCTCCAGCGAGGAGCGCTACGCACTGGCGGCCGATCCGGAAACCTTCACCGTGCTGGCCCCGCGCGCGCGCGATGTGGAATACCAGGCCGAGCACTTCGACGGGCGCTGGGTGATCCGCACCAACGCCGATGGCGCCACCAACTTCAAGCTGGTCACCGCGCCGGACGGCAGTTCCTCGCGCAAGGACTGGAAGGACTGGGTCGCGCACAGCGACAGCGTCTACATCGAGGATTTCGAGCTGTTCGACGGTTTCACCGCGATCGGCGAGCGTTCGCAGGGCCTGCAGCGCATCCGCCTGCTGGGCAGGGACGGGAACAAACTGCAGAGCCCGGACATGGAGGCGCGGGATTTTGCGCAGGATGCGCAGGCAACCTATGTCAGGGCCGACGAGCCGGCCTATTCGATGGGCCTGGACATCAACTCCGAACACGACACGCCGTGGCTGCGCTACAGCTACACCTCGCTGACCACCCCTGTCACCACCTACGAGCTCAACACCGTCACCGGCGAGCGCCGTCTGATGAAGCAGCAGCCGGTGCCCGGTTATGACGCCTCCCGCTACACCACCGAGCGGCTGTGGGTGAGCGCCGGTGACGGCACCCAAGTGCCGGTCTCGCTGGTCTACAGGAACGGCTTCAGCAAGGACGGCACCGCTGCACTGCTGCAGTACGGCTACGGCAGCTATGGCGCGTCGATGGACCCGGGTTTCTCCGGCCCGGTGGTGAGCCTTTTGGATCGCGGCATGGTCTATGCCATCGCCCACATCCGCGGCGGCGAGGAAATGGGCCGGGCCTGGTATGACAACGGCAAGCTGCTCAACAAGAAGAACACCTTCACCGACTTCATCGACGTGACCCGGGCACTGGTTGCGCAGGGCTACGCCGCCAGGGACCGGGTGGCAGCCATGGGTGGCAGCGCCGGTGGCCTGCTGATGGGCGCCATCACCAACATGGCCCCGGACGACTATCGGGTGATCATCTCGCAGGTGCCGTTCGTCGATGTGGTCACCACCATGCTCGACCCGAGCATCCCGCTGACCACCAACGAGTACGACGAGTGGGGCAATCCCGAGAACAAGCAGTTCTACGACTACATCGTCACTTATTCGCCCTACGACAACCTCAAGCCACGCGCCTATCCGGCGATGTTCGTCGGCACCGGCCTGTGGGACTCGCAGGTGCAGTACTGGGAGCCAGCCAAGTACGTGGCCCGCCTGCGCGACCTCAACACCGGCAGCCAGCCGGTCGTGTTCCGCACCAACATGGAAGCCGGCCACGGCGGCAAGTCCGGCCGCTTCCGCCGCTACCAGGAAATGGCCGAGTACTACGCCTTCATGCTGGACCAGCTGGGCGTGGCCGGCACGGCGCGCTGATCGACGTGCGTTAGGCTTCAGGGAGGGGTGTTGGCACCGATGCACAAAAGAAGGTTTGGCGCTGGCATGCGGCCCTCCACGTCTACACCATCTTTCAACTACCATGGGTCGGAGGGTATTCATGACTAGGGGCTTGCAGCATGACCATCGCAATTCGTTGTTGCGTATTTCTCACCGGGTTGGCCTTGTTTGCCGCCACAAGCACGGCTGCCGCCGAGCCTGATTGCAGGCAAGATACATTCTCTCAAGAGAAGTCATGTGTCTATGGTCGCGGGAGCATCGGTATGGCTGGGATCGGGAACCAGATCATCACCCGGGACGGGCAGATGTACTTCCGGCGATTGATCACGCTCACCAATTCGGGTGATCCCGTGGATGTGGACGCCATTCTTTTTCGCATCGACGATCGGCGAACCGTCCAGCTGAAGGCCGAGAATGCGGATCGTCCCACCGTCAATTGTTCTGGTCGGCTTTGCACTTGGTCTTGGAACGTTATGGCGCCGATCTCCGCGAGCGTGCTTGCCGAACTTGCCTCGGCCAAGAAGCTCGTCATCGCCTTCCAAGGCGAGGGCAGACGGCTCGGTGAGGGCGACATGCGGCGTGGCGGTCAAATCTTTGCCAGGTTTCTGTCCGACATTCGCACCCACGAGTCCGGCGTTTTGGAGACTTCCCAACACGAGGCATTCTTGGTGGAGGGACGCAACCTCATCCCATACGCTGCGCCTGCCGGGGAATAGGGTACATCCCACAAAAGCCGGAGCCGCAAGGATAGAAGGCGTGGCCAAGCTCGATTTCTAATTGTATAAGCAGTGGTTAATCTGGATATGCAGGGCGATAGACTCTCACGTTTTTTTAAAGAAGCGCTGACCAGATTGCAAAATTTCAGAAGTGGATGGATGGAATTGGGCCATGCAATGTCACGCGGGTTCTCCACCACTGACAAGGCCGCACCCACTTCCTTGGCCCAGGATTCGCAGTTGGAAGTAGTCACTTCAAGGCGCCTGGCATTCCTCTGTGCTGGCGACAAATTCTGGACTAGAAAGGCTAGCTAAGGCCAGGTCTCAAGGCGTTACGGTGCTCACCTGTGAGCAGTTTGAGCATCTGCTTTCCACTGGCGAGGTCGTGGCTTAACAATTCGTTCAAGCCGACGCGTCCTCAGTCGTTGTGGACTGCCGCATCTTGAGCGTTACTCCGCTGACAGGTCGCGGCCGGCGCAACTTAAGTCAAGCGTTACGCGCCAGTAGCAGACATCACTGTGACCATTATGAATACAGACATCACCGTAGCAATTATTGGCCTCGTCGGCGTGCTGGTCGGTGCCGCTATTACGTCATTCAAGGAGTGGTGGCTTCATAAGATTACGCGCAAAGACACTGCCCGCTATCTTTCCGCCTTGCTCGTCTCGAAACTAGACAAGCTAAGTCTTGAGTGTAGCCACCTTGCCGGCGACTCCGGAAAGGAAGGCGAGGACGGCTACTATTATGCAGAGCACAAACGCCCTGCTTTTGAGTTGCCAATGGAAGATGTGGACTGGACCTCGTTGAATCCTCAAGTCCAACTTTCAGTACTTAACCTTCCTTATCGACTTGAGTCCATCTCTGCAGCGGTCAGTAATGAGTTTGAGCATGACTCGCCGCCGGACTTCTCTGCAGCATTTCAACAACGCAGATACCTCTACGCAAAGCTTGGAATCGAGGCTTCTCACCTTTCAGATGAACTGCGTCGGACGTTCGGTTTTCCGCGTTGCACCGCCTATGATTGGAACCCGGTGTCCTACCTTGAAGAAACGATCCAGAGTATCGATCAAATACGTGAGAGATCGCAAAAGTCGTTCAATGAGATTGGCGTCTAACAATTCATTCAAGCCGAAGTCGCTTCGCCGCTCGGCTTAATCCAGGCGATATCGTCCCGAAACGGTTGTACCGTTGCCGGGAAACGCCGCATTCACATCGCTAGTCGCGCCCTGCCACGCAGCGTGCGTCTTTCGCGATGTCGCGTGCACATGGGCTGGGCGGCAATGTTCGTGTGGACACCCCGCTTCACCCTGAATTCCCGCCGCCGCCCAGCTGATTCCGCTGGGCGTGGTGGTTGCGGGCCGGGACCATGCTGCCGGCGCGGGCCGGCCGTGGGCCGGGTCGAATCGCTATACTCGAGCCATGAACACCGTATCGCGATGGGCGCTCTGGTGCGCCACGCTGCTGGCGCTGACCGCCTGCGGCAACAAGGGTCCGCTGGTGCTGCCGGAAAAGCCGGCACCGGTGACCACTCCTGCGCCTGCGGCCGAACCGGCCGCGGACCCGACCCAGCCGGCCGCAGCGGGCGAACCCGGCGCCACCCCGCCGGTGCAGACCACGCCGCAGGACGGCACCACCGCGCCCAGCCCCGCCGATCAGGCCGCCGATCAGGCCCTGGACAGGGGCGGTGCCGACGGGGATGGCTGATCAGGCCCCGCTGCGGTTTTCCAAGATGCACGGGGCGGGCAACGACTTTGTCGTGCTCGACCTGCGCGGCGGCCAGCCAGCACCCGATGCCAAGCTGGCCGCACGACTGGCCGACCGCCATACCGGCGTGGGCTGCGACCAGATCCTGACCATCGAGACACCACGCCAGGCAGGCTCGGTGGCGTCCTATCGCATCTGGAATGGCGATGGCTCGGCCGCCGGCCAGTGCGGCAACGGCGCGCGCTGCGTGGCGGCCTGGCTGGTGCGCGATGGCGTGGCCGGGCAGGGCAGTTTCCAGCTGGACAGTCCGGCCGGCACCCACCAGGTGCATCAGGTGCCGGCCGGTTTTGCGGTGGCCATGGGCCTACCACGCTGGCCTCCGGCCGAGATTCCACTGGCCGGCTTCGCAACCGAGCAGCCGTTCTACGAAGTGACCCTGGACCAGGCCAAGGTGACATTCGGCGCGGTGTCGATGGGCAATCCGCATGCGGTGGTGCAGGTGGACGAGCTGGCCACCGCGCCGGTGCACGCACTGGGCCCGGCGCTGCAGGCCCATGCGGCCTTTCCCGACTCGGTCAACGTCGGCTTCGTCCAGATCGTCTCGCGTCAGCGCATCGCCCTGCGCGTGTACGAGCGTGGCGTGGGTGAAACCCTGGCCTGCGGCAGCGGTGCCTGTGCGGCCGCGGCGGTGCTGATGCGTGCGGGGCTGGTCGAGCGCAGCGTCACCGTCGCCCTGCCCGGCGGCGAACTGCAGATCGACTGGCCGCACGATGCCGCCGATCTGGTGATGTCCGGCCCGGCCACATTCGTCTTTGAGGGGGAGTGGAAGCAATGAGCGAGGTCACCGAGAAACTCGGCGCACACGAAGTGGCCGCCTGGCTGCGCCGGCATCCGACCTTCCTGCAGCAGTTCCCGGACCTGGCGCTGACCCTGGTGGTGCCGCGCGAGGAAGGCCCGACCGCCTCGCTGGCCAGTTACCAGCTGGACGTGCTGCGCGAGAAGAACCGCGAACTGTCGCGCCGCCTGGGCGAACTGTCGGCCAATGCCCTGGAGAACGAGCGCCTGGCCGTGCGTGTGCACCAGCTGACCCTGGCCCTGATGCGCCAGGACAGCCGCGCCACCACCCTGGCGGCGATGGCCGCTTCGCTGGAAGAGGATTTCCACGGCGACCTGGTGCGCATCGTGCTGCTGGGCCAGATGCCGCCGGAGCTGAGCGATGCGCCCTGGCTGCAGGCGGTGCCGGCCGACAGCTCGCACCTGGCGCCGTTCCGCGACTGCCTGGCCGATGGCGAGCCGATCTGCGGCCGCCTGCAGCCGCAGAAGAACGCGCTGCTGTATGCCGCGCGGGCCGAGGAAGTGGCATCGTCGGCACTGCTGCCGCTGCCGGGCGTGGGTCTGGTGGCGGTCGGCAGCCGCGACGGCAACCGCTTCTATCCAGGCATGGGCACGCTGTTCCTGCGGATGATGGGCCAGTCACTGGCGGCAGCGCTGCGGCGGTACGGGTGATGAAGGTCCGGGAACGCCGGGACTTGGGACCCGGGGCCCGGGACCCGGCGGAGCAAAGGCATCCACCGCCAGGCGATCGTGCCGTTGCGGTTGCCTTCCCGGGCCCGGATCCGGACTTCATCGCCCAGTTCCTGACCCACCTCCAGGTCGAGCGCCAGGTTTCCGCACACACGCTCGATGCCTATCGCCGCGACCTGCGCGCGCTGCAGCAGTGGGCCCAGGCCCAGCAGCTGCCGGCCCCAAGCGAACTGCAGAGCGAGCAACTGCGTGCCTTCATCGCCAGCGGCCATCGCGCCGGGCTGGCGCCCAAGAGCCTGCAGCGCCGGCTCTCGGCCTGCCGCAGTTTCTACAGCTGGCTGCTCAGGCACGGGCGCATCGGCGCCAGCCCGGTGGCCGGGCTGCGTGCGCCCAAGGCGCCGCGCAAGCTGCCGCAGGTGCTCGACGCCGACGAGGCGGTGCAGCTGGTCGAAGTGCCCACCGATGCGCCAATGGGCCTGCGCGACCGCGCGCTGCTGGAGCTGTTCTATTCCTCCGGCTTGCGCCTGAGCGAGCTGTGCGCGCTGCGCTGGAGCGACCTGGACCTGGATGCGGGTCTGGTCACGGTGCTGGGCAAGGGCCGCAAACAGCGGATCGTGCCGGTCGGTTCGCACGCAAGAACAGCGCTGCTCCAATGGCGCGCGCAGAAGCGGCCTGCCGACACCGCGCAGGTCTTTCCCGGGCGCGGCGGCGCGCCGATTTCCCCGCGTGCGGTGCAGCTGCGGATCAAGGCCCTGGCGCAGCGGCAGGGACTGTTCAAGCACGTCCATCCGCACATGCTGCGGCACAGTTTTGCCAGCCACATCCTGGAATCCTCCGGCGACCTGCGCGGCGTGCAGGAACTGCTCGGCCACGCCGACATCGCCACCACCCAGATCTACACACACCTGGACTTCCAGCACCTGGCCAAGGTCTATGACGGCGCCCATCCGCGCGCCAGGCGCAAGTCCTGACGCGTCGGCGATGTGAGGGGCCGCAGGTGGCGCGCGGCGGTGGGCCGCGCTCGATGCTGGCATCCATGCCACCTGCATGGCCGTCATGTCCCGGTTTCCGGCTGCCAGGTCCTGACTACCAGCGGTTCCAGCCGCTGTTTCTGCTGGATGACACCCGCGCTGGCCCGGTCCGCGCCGATGGCCGCTGCACAGGCGCTGGCACGCCGGCCGATCCAAGTGCGGTTCATGCGGGATCGTCAAGGATGGCAGGCTCTTGAGCGAAGCAGGGAGCTGACGGATGAAGCGCATCACGACGTTCGGAAGGGTCATGGCTATGGCCGTGCTGGCATGCGCAGGCGTGGCGCACGCCCAGAGCAGCCAGGCACCGCCGGGCTACAACGAACAGCTGATTGCCACAGGCGGTCAGGTCGATGCCATCGCGGTGTACTGCGGCAAGATGGACCAGTCCGCAGCCGACCAGCACAAGGCCGGGCTGCGCGCGCGCATGCTGCAGAAGGGCGTGGGCGCCTCGACCTTCGACCGCGGATATGCGAGCAGTTTCGATGCCACCATGGCCCAGGCCAAGTCCAACCCGGTGCAGGCCAAAGCGGCGTGCCAGCGTGTGGAGCAGATGGGTGCGGCAGCGGCCAGGCAACCCTGAGTTCCCCGGGTCCTCGACGCCGGCGCCCAGGGCCAGTGGCCATGGTTGAAGATCAGGGCGGTGGCCCCATCTGGTTCGGACCGCATCGGAGTTGCCATGGATCCCAGCCAGAACCCCCACGTCTTCCACGCCACCACCATCCTCTCGGTCCGTCGCGAGGGCAAGGTTGCCATCGCCGGTGACGGCCAGGTGACGCTGGGGAATACGGTCATGAAGGGCAACGCGCGCAAGGTGCGACGCCTGGGGCGCGACGGCCACGTGCTGGCCGGCTTTGCCGGTGCGGCCGCCGATGCCTTCACCCTGTTCGAGCTGTTCGAAGCCAAGCTTGAAAAGCACGGCCAGCTGCAACGCGCTGCGGTCGAGCTGGTCAAGGATTGGCGCACCGAGCGTCGCTACGGCAAGCTGGAAGCGCTGCTGGCGGTGGCCGACAAGGACACCTCGCTGATCATCAGCGGCACCGGCGATGTGATCGAACCGGAGGACGGCATCATCGCCATCGGCTCCGGGGGCGCGTATGCGTTGTCGGCCGCGCGCGCGTTGCTGGGTCACACCGCGCTGGATGCCCGGACCATCGCGGTCGAGTCGCTCAACATCGCCGGCGACATCTGCATCTACACCAACCGCAACGTGGTGGTCGAAGAGCTCTAGCAGCGAGGAGCGCGCAAAGGGAGGTGAGAAATCACGTCATCGCGCGCTCATTTTTCCCGCGCCCCGCTCATGCCGTTGCCCCCTCCTTTCTCACTCCTCATCCCGCTGCCGACCCCATGTCCAATCCCGACAACACCTCTGCCACCATGACCCCGCGCGAGATCGTGCAGGGTGAGCCGGACAAGACCAGATGCGTTCAAGCGCATCTGGTCCCGGCGAACGCCTGCACATGGATGTGCGGGCCGGTCTCTCCGACAGCCGCGCATGTCGCGGCAGGGATGCCCGCATGAACAGCACGATGACGCCCAGAGAAATCGTGCAGGAGCTGGACCGCCACATCGTCGGCCAGCACGCGGCCAAGCGCGCGGTGGCCATCGCCCTGCGCAATCGCTGGCGCCGCGCGCAGCTCGAGCCGGAGCTGCGCAACGAGGTGATGCCCAAGAACATCCTGATGATCGGGCCCACCGGCGTGGGCAAGACCGAGATCGCGCGCCGCCTGGCCACGCTGGCCAACGCGCCGTTCGTCAAGGTCGAAGCCACGCGCTTCACCGAGATCGGTTACGTGGGCAAGGATGTCGAGCAGATCATCCGCGACCTGGCCGACACCGCGGTCAAGCTGTATCGCGAACAGGCCAAGGCGCGCGTGCGTACCCAGGCCGAGGAGCGCGCCGAGGACCGCCTGCTGGATGCGCTGCTGCCCAGGCGCAGCGGTGGCATCGGCTTCGATCCGTCGGTGGTCTCGGGCGAGGCATCGGCGCAGGACAGTGACACCCGCTCCAAGTTCCGCCGCATGCTGCGCAAGGGCGAGCTGGACGAGCGCGAGATCGAACTGGAGCTGTCGGTCAACGCCGGCGGCGTGGACATCATGACCCCGCCGGGCATGGAGGAAATGGGCCAGCAGCTCAAGCAGATGTTCTCCAGCCTCGGCGGTGGCAAGACCCACAAGCGCGCCATGACCATCAAGGCCGCGCGCCCGCAGCTGGTGGAAGAAGAGGCCGCCAAGCTGGTCAACGAGGACGAGGTGCGGGCCGCGGCGATCGAGGCCTGCGAGCAGCATGGCATCGTGTTCATCGACGAGATCGACAAGGTCGCCAAGCGTGGCGACAACGTCGGCGGCGGCGATGTCAGCCGCGAGGGCGTGCAGCGTGACCTGCTGCCGCTGGTGGAAGGGTCCAACGTCTCGACCAAGTACGGCACGGTCAAGACCGACCACATCCTGTTCATCGCCTCCGGTGCGTTCCACCTGGCCAAGCCGTCCGACCTGATTCCCGAGCTGCAGGGCCGCTTCCCGATCCGGGTGGAGCTTGCGGCGCTGAGCAAGGACGATTTCGTCCGCATCCTGACCGAACCCAAGGCTGCGCTGACCAAGCAGTACGTGCAGCTGATGCAGACCGAAGGCGTCACCGTCTCCTTCAATGCCGAAGCGGTGGACCGCCTGGCCGAGATCGCCGCCCAGGTCAACGAGCGTCAGGAAAACATCGGCGCACGCCGCCTGCACACCGTGCTGGAGCGGCTGCTGGACACGCTCAGCTTCGAGGCGCCCGACCGCGGCGGCGAGACCGTGGCCATCGACCGCGCCTACGTGGACAAGTACCTGGGCGAACTGGTCCAGGACCCGGACCTGAGCCGCTACATCCTGTAGGCGCGCCCGATGGAGGGACCTGGCCGATTCCCGCGCCGCGCCTGCCCGGGGCGGGGCGCGGCCGTGCAGGTTTCAGCCGGGCAGGTTCGGCTCGACAGCCCTTCAAGCAGACAGACAAGGACAAGATGATGATTCGTGCCACCGTGCTGGTTTCGTTGTTGGCCCTGGCGGGTCTGTCGGTGCCGGCGCAAGCCAAGCCGCCCGATATCAAGTGCAAGCTGCGTTTCTCCGCGTCGGGCTGGTCGGTCATTTACAAGACCGCCAAGGGCACCGGCGTGGTGACCTGCAGCAACGGCACCTCGCTGCCGGTCAGGATCAGCATGAAGGGGGGTGGCTTGACTGCAGGCAAATCGACTCTCCAGGGCACCGGTGTTTTCAGCGACGTGCACAGCGCGCGCGAGGTGCTGGGCAGCTATGTCACCGCCGAGGCGCACGCCGGCGCCGTGAAATCCAGCGATGCCCAGGTGCTCACCAAGGGTGAGGTCTCGCTGGCGCTGGCGGCCACCGGCAGGGGCTGGGATCTGGGCATCGCCTTCGGCGCGTTCCACATCGATCCGCGGTAATCAGTCCTGGCCGATGTCCTCGTTCCACACTTCGGGATTGGCGGCGATGTAGCCGCCGAGCAGGTCCACGCATTCCTGGCTGTCCAGGTCGATGACCTTGACCCCGGCTTCGCGCAGCCAGGCGATGCCGCCCTGGAAGGTGCGCGATTCACCCACCACCACGGTGCCGATGTTGAACTGGCGCACCAGGCCGCTGCAATACCAGCACGGGGCCAGGGTGGTGACCATGAGCGTGTCCCGGTAGCGCCGCTGGCGGCCGGCCTTGCGGAAGGCGTCGGTCTCGCCGTGCGCCGATGGATCGCCTTCCTGCACACGGCGATTGTGGCCGCAGCCCAGCAGCCGGCCATCTTCGTGGTAGAGCGCCGCGCCAATGGGGATGCCGCCCTCGGCCAGGCCCGCGCGGGCCTGGTCGATGGCGGTCTGCAGCAGGGCCTGGTAGTTCGGCGTGGCGATCATGTGGAACTCTCCATCGGCAGGGTGCGCCAGGTGCGGACACGGACCAAAGGATATTGCATCGCAACAGGGTGATGACGGTGCACATGAAATACTGGTGGCTTACGCCGAAACGACACCAGCAGGAACGTCCAATGACGCATGCCAGTCCCTCATCGACCTCTGCGCCGACGGCCCACTCGACGCCCAAGCTGGCCATGGCGGTGGTCACCACGATCTTCTTCATGTGGGGCTTTTTGACCTGCCTCAACGACATCCTGATGCCGCACCTGAAGTCGGTGTTCACCCTCAACTACACCCAGGCCGCACTGGTCCAGTTCACCTTCTTCGGTGCGTATTTCCTGATGGCGCTGCCGGCCGGCCGGCTGGTGGCCAGGCTGGGCTACAAGAACGGCATCGTCGCCGGCCTGGCCGTGGCCGGCGTGGGCGCGTTGCTGTTCTGGCCGGCCGCCGCGATGTACAGCTACCCGCTGTTCCTGTGCGCGCTGTTCGTGCTGGCCACCGGGATCACCGCGCTGCAGGTGGCGGCCAATCCGTATGTGGCGCTGCTGGGCCCGGAGAAGACTTCTTCCAGCCGCCTCAACCTGTCGCAGGCCTTCAACTCGCTGGGCACGGCGATCGCGCCGCTGTTCGGTGGACTGCTGATCCTGGCCGCCGAGCCCAGGACGCCAGAGCAGCTGGCGGCCATGTCGCAGGCGCAGATGCTGGCCTACCGTGCCGCCGAGGCGCAGTCGGTACAGATGCCGTACCTGGGGCTGGGCATTGCGCTGTTCGCGCTGGCCATCTTCATCTTCCTGTTCCGCCTGCCGGCCATCACCGAGGCCAGCGAAAAGAACGAAACGCGCCATTACGGGCTGTTCGAACCGCTGCGTCATCGGCATGTGCTGCTGGGCGTGCTGGGCCTGTTCTTCTACGTCGGCGCCGAGGTGTCCATCGGCAGCTATCTGGTCAACTACCTGTCCATGCCCGACATTGGCGCGATGTCCGAGCAGGCGGCCACCCGGTACGTCTCGGCCTACTGGACCGGCGCGATGGTGGGCCGCTTCATCGGTTCGGCGCTGCTGCTGAGGATCGATGCAGGCAAGCTGCTGGCGACCTTTGCCGGCATCGCCACGCTGTTGCTGCTGGTGACCCTGACCACCAGCGGGATGACCGCGGTGTATGCGGTGGTGGCGATCGGCCTGTTCAATTCGATCATGTTCCCGACCATCTTCACCCTGGGGATGGCCAAGCTGGGGCCGTTGACCAGCAAGGCCTCCTCGCTGCTGATCATGGCCATCGTCGGCGGTGCGGTCTTGCCGCTGCTGATGGGTTTCCTGGCCGATCGCATCGGCCTGCAGCACGCCTTCGTGCTGCCGCTGGTGTGCTACCTGTACATCGCCTACTACGGCCTGAGCGGGTCGCGCGTGCGCGAGCCGGTGGTGGCGTCCACCCCGGTGAAGTAGGCGCCGAAGCCTTTGGCGTAGCGGACCGGCGCTCACCGGGTGCCTCTTTTATGCCACGCCGGGGTGTGATGTCAGCGCCGGGCGGCCGTGTCGATGCCCACCACCACCGACATACCCGGGCGCAGGCGCGTGGCCGGTTGCTGGCCCGGGTCGATGCTGATGCGCACCGGGATGCGCTGGGCGATCTTGACGAAGTTGCCGGTGGCGTTGTCGGCGGGCAGCACGCTGAATTCCGAACCGGTGGCTGGCGAGATCTCCTGGACATGGCCGTGCAGGCGCGCGCCGCCCAGGGCATCGACGCTGAAGGACACCGGCTGGCCCAGCCGCACCTGGGCCATCTGGGTTTCCTTCATGTTGGCCACCACCCACAGCACGTCGGGCACGATGGCCATCAGCTGGGTGCCGTTGGTGACATAGGCGCCCTGATGGACCGAGACCTGGCCCAGTTGGCCGGCGCGCGGGGCCACGATGCGGGTGTTGTCGAAGTTGATCCGGGCCAGGCGCACGGCCGCACGGGCATTGGCCACGGCCGCCTCCAGGGTGGCCCGATTGACGGTCACGCTGCGCACGCCCTGTTCGGCGGCGCTGAGCGCGGCCTGGGCCTGGGCCAGGCTGGCGCGGGCCTGGGCATCGGTGGCGAAGGCGGTGTCGCGGTCCTGCCTGGACAGCATCTGCTGCGCGGTCAGGGCCTCGATGCGGCGCAGGCTGACGCGGGCGTTGTCGCGCTGGGCGGCGCTGCTGGCCACCCCGGCCCGGCTTTCGGCGACGCTGGCTTCGGCGCTGGCCTTCTGCTGGACCCAGTTGTCCAGGTTGGCCTGCGCGCTCTGCAGTTGGGCCTGGGCCTGTTCGAGCTGCTGGT
This sequence comes from Pseudoxanthomonas spadix BD-a59, assembly GCF_000233915.3. Taxonomy (NCBI): domain Bacteria; kingdom Pseudomonadati; phylum Pseudomonadota; class Gammaproteobacteria; order Lysobacterales; family Lysobacteraceae; genus Pseudoxanthomonas; species Pseudoxanthomonas spadix. The sequence continues at coordinate 440,093 of NC_016147.2, forward strand.
AATAGATGCGGTCGTCGATCTGGGCCAGCAGCTGGCCGACGCGCACGTGCTGGAAGTCCTGGACCGGCACCTGGGTGACATAGCCGCTGACCTGCGGTGCGATCAGGGTGACCTGGCCACGCACCATGGCGTTCTCGGTGGTCTGGAGGGTGCTGGTGAAGGGCGGCAGGCGCCAGGCATAGAGCACCAGCGCCACCCCCAGCAACACCACCACGATGAAGGCGACGTAGCCGACGATGCGCCGCCGCCGGCGGCGCGCGCGTGCGGCCTGCTCGGCTTCGGGTGAGGGGACCGGGGCAGGATCGGCGGCAGGTGTGCTCATGGGTGTCCGGAAGCGGCGTCGGAGGGAATCGGCAGGGCCGGGGTGCTGGCTGGTGCCGGATTGGCCGGCGGCGGCGCCGGCGGATGCCACCAGCGCCATGCCAACAGCGCACCGTTCCAGGCCAGCGTGGCCAGCGCGATCCAGCCGATGGCCAGGAACACGTCGTTGTAGGCCAGCACGTTGGCTTCGCGCGTGGCCACCGTGCCCAGCTGGCGCAGGGCCAGCGCCGGCCGCGCCGCCGGATCGCCCACCGTGTGCGCATGGGCGGCCGCATAGGCCTGCACCCGCGCGGCCACCTGTGGGTCGAGCAGCGTCAGGTGCTCGTTGAGGATGCTGGAGTGGTATTTCTCGCGCACCACCTGCAAGGTGCCAAGGAAGGCACTGCCGACCAGGCCGCCCAGGTTCTGGGCCATGCCGAAGAGCACCACGAAACTGATCAGGTTGCCCGGCTGGGCCATCAACGGGCCGATCCCGCTGATCATCGCCGGGGCCAGGAAGAAGACACTGCCGAAGGCCAGCAGGAACTGGCTCAGGTACATCTGCGCCGGGCGGGTCAGGCTGGTGGAGCCGGCGTCCATGAATGCCCCGACGGCAATTGCGGCCACCGCCGCGATAAGGTGGTAGCCGACATGCTCGCGGCGGATCAGCAGCGCGCTCAGTCCCACGCCAAGGATGCAGCCGCCCAGCATGACCAGGAACAGGGTGTGCATCTGGTCGTTGCCCAGCCCCAGGCCCTGCAGGAAGCCCAGTGCCCCGGTGCTCTGCTCGGACAGCACGATCCGGATCAGCAGCAGGGTCAGGCCCAGCCGCAGCATGTCGCCACCGGCCAGCCAGCGGGTGTTGATCATGGGGTTGGCGCGGTGGTGTTCGAGCCACAGCGCGGCGGCGAGCAGCACGATCGAACAGGCCAGGGTCACGCCCAGCCACGGCGTGGCGGTCCACCACAGGTAGCGCCCCAGCGACAGCACCGCAGCCAGCCCCGCCGCACCGGCGCCGAACAGCACGATGGTGGCCGCGTCGCGTTTTTCGAAGGTGCGGATGCGGTCGCTGGGCGGCAGCTTGAGCATGATCACGCAGGCCAGGGCGACCACGGCCAGGCCCAGCTCGAACAGGTATAGGCCGCGCCATTCGCCCAGTTCCAGCAGTTCGGTGGTGAACACCCGCGCCAGCGGCAGCGGCAACTGGCCCATCCCCAATCCGATCACCAGTGCGCGCAGGCGATGCCTGGCCGGAAACGCCTGGATCATGTAGTAGATGCCCAGCGAATTCAGCGCCGCCCCGGCGAAACCATGGGCGGCGCGCACCGCGATGGCCGAGGACAGGTCGTTGACGAAGATGTGTCCGAGTGCGATCAACGCGTACAGGGACAGGAAGATCTCGGTGAAGTGGCGCAGGCCGAACTGTTGGCGGAACTTGACCAGGACCAGGTTGGCCGACAGGTTGGTCATCACGTAGGCGGCCGGCAGCCACGCCATCTCGTAGGCATAGGCCCCCAGCGGGCCTTGCAGGTACTGCAGATTGGCGGTGATCAGCGCATTGCCCAGGCCGCCGGTGAGGGCCACCACCGTGCCGACGATGGCGTACTGGACCCGGCGCAGGGGCCGATGCAGCGGGGTGGAGGCCGACCCCGGCAGCATCGGGCGTTCGTGCGGCAACCATTGGCGTGGGGCGTACTTGTCGACCACGATGCTGTGCAGGGGGGAAGGTCCCGGGGCCGCGATTCTTGCATTTCTGACGCCCACGACAGGTGAGCGATGCGATAATCGACCCATGAGCGAATCCCCCTACACCTCGGGCACCACCCATTTCGGCTTCCGCGACGTCGCCGCGCGCGACAAGCAGAAGCTGGTCGGCCAGGTCTTCACTTCGGTGGCCGGCAAGTACGACCTGATGAATGACCTGATGAGCCTGGGGATCCATCGCCTCTGGAAGCGCTACTTCACCGCCACCGCGCAGGTCAAGCCGGGCGACCGGGTGCTGGACCTGGCCGGCGGCACCGGCGACATCGCCGCGTTGCTCAGGGAGCGGGTCGGCAAGACCGGCAGCATCGTGCTGGGCGACATCAATGCCGGCATGCTCACCGTCGGCCGCGACCGGATGACCGACCGCGGTCTGGTCGCGGGCATGGAGTACGTGCAGCTCAACGCCGAGGCGTTGCCGTTCCCGGACAACAGCTTCGACTTGGTGACGATTGCCTTTGGCCTGCGCAACGTCACCGACAAGGACGCCGCCCTGGGCCAGATGTACCGCGTGCTCAAGGTCGGCGGACAGGCGCGGGTGCTGGAGTTTTCCGAGGTCACCCCGGAGTGGTTCAAGCCGGTCTACGACTTCCACTCGTTCAAGGTCCTGCCCAGGCTGGGCAAGCTGTTTGCAGGCGATGCCGACAGCTACCAGTACCTGGCCGAGTCGATCCGCAAGCACCCCCCGCAGGAACAGCTCAAGGCGATGATGGCCGCGGCCGGGTTCGCCCGCGTGCGCTACACCAACCTGTCGGCCGGCATCGTCGCCATCCACGACGGCTACAAGGCCTGAGCGCGGCGATGAGCCTTGCGTCGGTGCGCGCTTTCCTGGCCGCCCATGCGCCGGACCTGGAGATCGTGGTGACCGACGGTTCCACCGCGACGGTGGCCGAGGCCGCGCACCAGCATGGCGTGCAGCCCGGTCAGATCGCCAAGACCCTGGCGTTCTGCAAGCAGGATGGCGAGGCCTTCCTGGTCGTGGCCGGTGGCGATGCGCGCATGGACAACGCCAGGATGAAGGCCGCCTTCGGCGGCAAGACCCGGATGCTGGACCCCGAGCGGGTCCTGGCCCTGACCGGGCATCCGGTCGGCGGCGTCTGCCCGTTCGGGCTGGCCACGCCGCTGCCGGTGTACTGCGATGTGTCGCTGCGGTGCTTCGATGTGGTCATCCCCGCCGCGGGAGCGACCAACAGCGCGGTGAGGATCGCGCCGGGGCGGATGGCCGAACTGATCGATGCCTCCTGGGTGGACGTCTGCCGCCAGGCCTGAGCAGGTCGATGAGGCTTCGCCTTCGTGGGAGTAACTGTCTGCTCGATGTGCTCGACCCCCTCTCCCCCGCTTGCGGGGGGAGAGGGCTGGGGTGAGGGGGCTTTTGCTTGAAGCCCAGCAAACCGCAGCCAGCTTCGGAACGTTGATGTGTCGTCGTCAGCATGACCGTCATCCCTATCCCCCTCACCCTGACCCTCTGCTTCGCACCCCGGCCCGCGCCAGCGGCGCGGGCGCTCCAAGGCACGCGCGCCAGTGGCGCGCAAGCCGTGCCTTCTCGCCCCGCTTGCGGGGGAGAGGGGGCAAAATCCCAGCGGCCTACAAATGCGTGGCGCGTTCTAGACTTGGCTTCTTCTTCCGTTGCAGGACCTTGCCTGATGCGTGCCATGTTGTTGAGCCTGTCCACCGCCGCCGTGCTGGTGGCCGGCTGCTCGAAGTCCCCCGAACCCGACCACACGCCCGCCACCGCCGCCAAGCCTGCCGCAGTGAACACGCCCGACCGTCGCCACGATGAAAGTTCCTACGCACAGCCCGACCAGGTGGTCATCAAGGACCTGGCCCTGGATCTCAGGCTGGACTTCGACGCCAGGCAGATCGGCGGCACCGCCACCTATCGGCTGGACTGGAAGGACCCGGCGGCCACCGCGCTGGTGCTGGACACCCGCGCGCTGACCATCGAGAAGGTGGAAGGTGGCGATGCGGCCGGCAAGACCTTCGCCCCGCTGCAATACGCGCTGGCCGACGCCGACCAGGTGCTGGGCAGCAAGCTGACCGTGCTGGCGCCGCAGCGCAACCCGATCGTGCGCATCACCTATCACACCGCGCCGGAAGCATCGGGCCTGCAGTGGCTGGCGCCATCGATGACCGAAGGCAAGCAGTTGCCCTTCATGTTCAGCCAGTCCCAGGCCATCCACGCGCGCAGCTGGGTGCCGCTGCAGGACACCCCGGGGGTGCGCTTCACCTACACCGCCCACGTCACCAGCCGCCCGGACCTGATGGTGCTGATGAGCGCGGGCAACGACCCGGCCTCGGTGCGCGATGGCGACTACCATTTCGTGCAGAACAAGCCGATCCCGTCCTACCTGCTGGCCATCGCCGCAGGCGATCTGGTGTTCCGCCCGCTGTCTGATCGCGCCGGGGTGTGGGCCGAACCGGCCATGGCCGACAGGGCCGCGGCCGAGTTCGTCGACACCGAGAAGATGATCACCACCACCGAGCAGCTGTACGGCCCGTATCGCTGGGGCCGCTACGACATCCTGGTGCTGCCGCCCTCGTTCCCGTTCGGCGGCATGGAGAACCCGACCCTGACCTTCGCCACCCCGACCGTGATCGTCGGCGACAGGTCGCTGGTGTCGCTGGTGGCCCATGAACTGGCCCACAGCTGGTCGGGCAACCTGGTGACCAATGCCAGCTGGAAGGACATCTGGCTCAACGAAGGCTTCACCACCTACGTCCAGGCGCGCATCACCGAGGCGCTGTACGGCCAGGAGATGGCCGAGATGGAGCGCCAGATCGACCAGGCCGAGCTGGCGGCCAACGAGCTGAAGGCGCTGCCGCCCGAGCGCCAGCTGCTGCGCATGCCGTCGCTGGGCGGTGCCGACCCGGACGATGCGCTGAGCGAGGTGGCCTACGTCAAGGGCGCCTGGTTCCTGCAATTCCTGGAACAGCGCTTCGGCCGCGAGCTGTTCGATCCGTTCCTGCGCAAGTGGTTCGACGACCATGCGTTCACGAGCGTGACCACCGATGCGTTCGTCGATGACCTGAAGAACAACCTGCTGCCCCGCAATCCCAACGCGGTCACCGCGCAGGAACTGGACGCCTGGCTCGACCAGCCCGGCATCCCGCCCTCGGCGCCGCGCGCGCAGTCGCGTGGCTTTGCCCTGGTGGATACCGCGCGCATCGCCTGGCTGGGCAGCGGCACGCTGCCGTCCAGCCAGGTCACCGAGCAGTGGGTGACCCAGCAGTGGGTGCACTTCATCGAGGGCCTGGGCGAGACCCAGCCGCTGGACAAGCTCAAACAGCTCGATGCCACCTACCACTTCACCGGCACGCCCAACGGCGAGATCGCCATGCGCTGGTACCCACTGGCCATCCGCAGCGGCGACAGGGACGCCTGGCCGGCCGCCGGTGAGTTCATCCAGCGCGTGGGCCGGCGCAAGCTGATCCTGCCGATCTATGCCGAGCTGGTGAAAACCCCCGAGGGCCTGGCCTTCGCCAAGGAGGTCTTCGCCAGGGCCGAGCCGGGCTATCACCCGATCACCACCGGCTCGGTCAGGGCGATGCTGGACAAGGCGGCTGCGCCCGAGCCGCAAGCATCCGTGGCCCCGACGCCGTCCGTGCCGGCGCACTAAGTCCGGCACGAAAAGCCGCCGTCCGGTCCGCAGCTGCGGACCGGACGGCGGCTTTTTCATTTCTTCAAGGGCCGGCCACCGGCGCGGCGGTGCGCTCAGCCTCTCAGCCCGGGCTGGCCACCGGTTCCAGCTGGGCATCGGCCAGCGCACGCCAGCGCGGCAGCTGATCCAGGCGGCCGACGCGCCGCAGGTAGTCGGTGTCCGGTTCGTGGCCTTCGACCAGGGCCGCGGCCACATGGACCGCGCCGGTGACCCAGAACACGGTGCCCGACTGCGCCGGCTGCTGGTGGAAGGCGACCGCTTCGACGATCGGCGTCGGCAGGCCCCACAGGCCCAGCAGATAGGCACCGGCGATGCCCTGCGGCAGGATCACGGCGGTGCCGCCCTGCTGGACCTGCATCGGCGGCAACAGCAGCCCCACTTGCGAGAGCAGCCCGGCGGTGCCGGCCAGGCCGGCGCTGGCGCCGGGCAGCAGCTGCGCGCTCAGGCGCGAGATGCTCATCGCGCGCTCGCGCACCACGTCGGCGCCGGGACCGGAGGAAAACACTTCACTGGCCAGTACCAGCTGGCGCAGCGCGTCCTGGCCCAGGCGGATGACCGCCGTGCGCAGGTCGCTGATCTCGCGGCCGCCGGAGTAATAGGCCGAGTTGCTCAGGCGCAGCACCCGCGCGGCCAGCGCCGGGTCCTGCGAGACCACCGCCACCACGTCGCCGGCCTGGGTCGCCGGATCGCGCAGCATGCGGGTCAGGGTGAGGTACTGCCTGGGCGCAGCCGGCAGCGGTCCGGCGCGCTCGATGGCCTGCTTCAGGCCGGCATCGTCGAGCAGGTCGCGCAGCGCAGCCATGCTCTCGATCGCCTCGATCACCGCCGCACCATCCAGCGGTTCGGGCAGCACGCGATGGACCACGTCCAGCGCATGCATGACCTCCTCGTCGCGCTGGCCGTCCATCAGCACAAACCGCGCGGCCAGTGGATGGTGCTCGCGGGCGTGATTGAGCAACAGGCTGCAGCGGTTCCAGCCGTCGGCCGAAAAGCACACCAGCGCGTCCGGCGCCTGCAGGGCGTCCAGCGGCGTGGGGCCATCGTCCAGCGGCAGCCAGGTGACCCGCCAGTCCAGGCCCTGTTCGACCAGCTCGGCGCGCAGGGTCGCGGCGTCTTGCTGATGTTGGCCTGCCACGACGATGTGCACGGTCTCTCCTGATGGTGTGGTGCCTTCGGGCACGGATGATAGCAACGCGGTTGCCGTACACATGGACTGTCGCGCACCCAAGACGCGCGTTCAGGCGTGCAGTGGCAGCCGGGCGATGAGGCAGGTGCCGGTGGCGGCAGCGGTTTCCTGCAGGGTACCGCCCAGCGCGGTGGCGCGCTCGCGCATGGCCAGGCGGCCGAAGCCGGGCGCCGCGTCGATGTCGTGGCCGCGACCATCGTCGTCAATCTGCAGCTGCAGCAGGCTGGCTTCCACGGACAGGTGCAGGCGCACGTGCGTGGCCTGGCCGTGGCGCAAGGCGTTGCTGATTGCTTCCTGGGCGATGCGGTAGGCGGCCAGTTCCACCTCGGCTGCTGCCCGCGGTACCGGGGTCGCCAGAGTGAGTTGCAGCCGGGCCGGCCCGCGCCGGCTCAGATCCTCGCACAGCGCCTGCAGCGCGGCGACCAGGCCGAAGCTGTCCAGCTGCGGCGGATGCAGCCCGCGGGCCAGCCGGCGAATGCGTTCCAGCGCGTCCTGCGCCAGGGCCAGCACATCGCAGGCCAGGTCCTGCTGGGCCGGGTCCTGCAGGGTCTGCGCCAGCGCGCTGGCGCTCAGGCGCAGCGCGGTCAGCAGCTGGCCGAGCTCGTCATGCAGGTCACGGGCGATACGGGCGCGTTCGGCTTCCTGCACGGCCAGCCGTTGGCGGGTGGGCAGCGCAGGGGGCGATGGGGTCGGATGGCCGGAGGCGCTCATCCGCGAAGACTACCCGAGCCGGCCGCCGGGCAACTGGCGGGCCTGCTGGTAGTTGGCCAGCCACTGGTCGAATTCCGGCGCCGGCAGCGCGGGCGAATACAGGTAGCCCTGCACCTCGTTGCAGCCCAGCGCACGCAGGAACTCGGCCTGCACGGTCGACTCGACGCCTTCGGCGGTGACCTGCAGGTCGAAGTTGCGCGCGATCAGCAGGATCGAGCGCACGATCGCTGCATCGCCGCGGTCCTGCATCACATCGCGCACGAAGCCGCGGTCGATCTTGACCCGGTCCACGGCCAGGTGATGCAGCATCGACAGCGACGCGTAGCCGGTGCCGAAATCATCGTAGGCCACGCGCACGCCGCGACGACGCAGGGCCTGCAGGGTGGCGCCGGCGCTGCCGTCGTTGCGCAGGGCGATGGTTTCGGTCAGTTCCAGCTCCAGCCGGGCCGGGGCCAGGCCGCTGTTGGCCAGGGCGGTGTCGACCTCGTGCAGGAAGTCCTCGTGGTCGAACTGGGCCGGAAACAGGTTGACGCTCACCGCCAGCGGCCGGCCATCGACCAGTGGCCAGGTGGTGGCGTCCCTGCAGGCCTGTTCCAGGATCCACCAGCCCACCGTGGTGGCGATGCCGCTGATGGCCAGCGCATCCAGGAACGCGGCCGGCATCAGCAGGCCACGCTCGGGATGGCGCCAGCGCAGCAGCGCCTCGGCACCGGCTACGCGACCGGACTTGAGTTCGATCTGCGGCTGGTAGTGCAGCTCGAACTCGCCGTCGCGTTCGGCCCGGCGCAGTTCCAGGTCCAGCCTGCGCCGGTCGATGGCCTCGGTGCGCATGCCCGGTTCGAACCGGCGCAGCGAACGGCCGCGGCTGCGCTTGGCGTGATGCATGGCCAGCTGCGCGCGGGTGACCAGTTCCAGCGCATCGGGAACCTCGGGCGAGACATCGACCGCGGGTACTTCGTCGGCGCCGGGGCTGTCGCTGCTGTCCGCTGTCTCGTCATGGTCCAGCGCCATGCCGATGCACGCATCCAGGTGCACCCGGTGCAGATCGACCTCGCATGGCTGGGCCAGGTCCAGCAGCAGTGCATTGAGCATCGCCTCGATGGTCTTCTGGCGCGCGCTGGGAAAGGCCATGGCGAACTCGTCGCCCTCCAGGCGGGCGAGGAAGACGTCATCGGGCAGACGCGCCATCAGCCGCGCGGCCACCACCTGCAGCACCGTGTCGGCGGTGCCGTGGCCCAGGGTCACGATGATCGAGCGGAAGTTGTCCAGGCCCAGCAAGGCCACCGTGGTGGGTTCGCTGGACATGCGCCGCGCGTCCAGGGCCGTCAGCAGCGCGTTGCGGTTGGGCAGGCCGGTGACCGGGTCTTCCTCGGCACGCGAAGGTTCGCGCGACGCGCCGTCCAGCAGCGCGTCCAGGTAGTTCGCCAGCGGGTCTTGGTTGGGCGGGTTGCTCATGCGGCCTGGCTCTGCGGCGAGGTCGCCGGCGGCTGCACCAGCAGCCAGGCCAGTGCCTGCCGGTAGGCTTCGGCACCGGCGCCGGTCAGCGGTGCGTTGGCGGCGATGGCCCGGGCGTCGCGCAGGCGCGCATCCATCGGCACCGCATCGGGCCATACCCGTCCGGCGTACAGGCCGTGCAGCAGCTCCAGGCTCTGCTGGCCCAGGGCGGTGCGCCGGTCGAACAGCGTGGGCAGCACGAAGCGCGCCAATGGACGGCGGCGCGAGGTTTCCACCATCTCGGCGGTGTGCAGCATGTCGGCCAGGCCGTGCAGGGCCAGCGGGTCGGTCTGGGTCGGCACCACCAGGCGGTCGGCCGCGGCCAGCGCGTTGACCATCAGCAGGCTCAGGGTGGGTGGGCAGTCCAGCAGCGCGTAGTCATACAGGTGGGTGACGTTGGCCAGTGCGCGCTGCAGGGCCATGCCCAGGCCAGGCTGGGTCGCGCTGCGGCGTTCCAGCGTGGCCAGTCCCGGTTGGGCGGCCAGCAGGCGCAGGCCATCGATGGGCGTGGTCCGGGCCAGGGCGTCCAGCGACGGTGCGTCGGCCGAGAACAGTTCGTGTGTGCCGAGGGGCACCGGATGGCGCGGCACGTTGAAGGCGCGCGTCATCGAGGCATGTGGGTCCAGGTCGACCAGCAGGACCTGCCGGGCGGATTCGGCCAGCCCGCGTGCCAGGCACAGCGTACTGGTGGTCTTGCCCACCCCGCCCTTCTGATTGGCGATTGCCCAGATCTGCATGTCAGTTGCCCCCTGTGGCAGGTGCATGCGTGCCCGCGCCGATCATCGCAGGTGCGGCAGTGGCCGGCGCAGGGTCGGCGGCACCGGCCGCGGTCGACGCGGCCGGTGCAGGTGCCTGAGCGATCACCGGCAGGGGCTTGATGATGCCGTCCGGTCCCTGTGGCGCGCCTTGCGGGGTGGCCAGGATCACCAGCATCACCCGGCGGTTGGCATTGCGTCCGGCCGCGGTGGCGTTGTCGGCGATCGGCTGGTGTTCGCCGTAGCCGACCACGGCCAGGCGCGAAGCGGGCACGCCCTGGTCGGCGAGCACGTGGACCACGCTGGCCGCGCGCGCGGCCGACAGTTCCCAGTTGGAAGGGTATTGCACGGTGGCGATGGGCTGGTTGTCGGTGTAGCCCTCCACGCGCACCGCGTTGGGCACCTTGCGCAGGACCTCGGCCAGCTGGCGCACGATGTTGGTGGCCGCCGGGTTGGCCCTGGCCACGCCGCTGGCGAACAGGATGTCGCTCTGGATTTCCACTTCCAGGTAGTTGGCGCCGCGGCGCACGGTGACCAGTTTCTTCTGCACCAGGTCAGAGAGCACGGCCTGCAGGTCTTCGCCCAGCGCGATCAGCTGGCCTTCGGAGGTGTCCTTGCCGCCGCCCGGACCGTCGATGTCGGTGGGCAGCCGGCCGGCGGTGCTCTTGCCGTAGCGCGGCATGTCCAGTGCCTGGCGGGCCCTGGACTGCATCAGCTCGCTGGCCGGGGCCGGCCCGATGCGTGCGGCGGCGGTGGCCAGCGAGGGCCGATCGAAGGAGGACCCCAGCAGCTGGTGCTTGCCCAGCTGCAGCGGCGAGACCGAACGCGGCGGCCCGCCGAACTCGGCGTTGAGCGCATCGGACACCGCGCGGAACTTGCCTTCATTGACCGAGGAAATGGCGTACATCACCACGAACAGCGCCAGCAGCAGCGTTACCAGATCGCCATAGGGGATGGCCCAGGCTTCGTGGTTGGCGTGTTCTTCGTGCTGGTGCTTGCGCGCCATGATCGCCTCAGGTCCCTTGAACGGTTCAGTGCTGCACGTAGACGGACAGGCGCGACTCGATGTTGCGCGGGTTCTCGCCCTGGGCAATGGCGATCAGGCCTTCCAGGATCATCTCGCGCGATTCGTTCTGCTCGGCGATCAGCGCCTTGAGCTTGCTGGCCATCGGCAGGAACAGCAGGTTGGCCAGGCCAATGCCGTAAATGGTGGCGGTGAACGCGCCGGCGATGCCGTGGCCCAACTTGGACGGGTCGGCCAGGTTCTTCATCACCGCGATCAGGCCCAGTACCGCGCCGATGATGCCCAGGGTCGGCGCATAGATGCCCATGCCCTCGAACACCTTGGCCGCGGCGGTGTCGCGGGTCTGCTGGTGGTGCATGTCGGTTTCCAGGACGTTGCGGATCGCGTCCGGCTCGATCCCGTCGACCACCATCTGCAGGCCCTTCTTGATGAATTGGTCGTCCTGGTCCTTGACCTGCGCTTCCAACCCCAAAAGGCCCTGCTTGCGTGCGGTGTTGGACCACTCGACGATCTTGGCCAGCACGCCGGCGCGGTCCTGGGACGGGGGCATGAACACCCACCGGGCGATCTTCCAGGCCAGCATGAAGGTGCTCATGTGGGTCTGGAGCATGATCGCGGCGAAGGTGCCGACCACGACGATGACGAACGCGGCCGGCGACCACAGGGCTTCGATCCCCGCGCCCTTGAGCACGCTGCCCAGCAGCAGCGCGCACAGGGCGAGGATTCCACCGATGAGGCTGAGCTTGTCCATGGTGTCTTTGACGGCCGCAGGCCGCGATCCTGAAGAGGAAATTTTCGGCCGAGGTGGTGGGCAGGGTCGAGGACGCCTGGGGCAGGTGACGCTCGCTCGATGGGCCGGGCACATCGAGAACGCTGCCTTGCCCCTGCCTTTCGCGCCTCAGCGCGAAGGGGAGGGTCTGGGAGGGGTGCTTTTGCTTTCGGCGCGCAGCACATGCAAGAGCGAGCAGATCAACAGCAACCCCTCCCCATCCCTCCCCTGCTTCGCAAGGGAGCGGGCCAAGCGGCTCGCTCGGTGGGCCGGGCAAATCAAGAACGCTGCCTTGCCCCTGCCTTTCGCGCGTCAGCGCGAAGGGGAGGGTCGGGGGAGGGGTGCCTTTGCTTTCGGCGCGCAGCACATGCAAGAGCGAGCAGATCAACAGCAACCCCTCCCCATCCCTCCCCTGCTTCGCAAGGGAGGGGGCCAAGCGGCTCGCTCGGTGGGCCGGGCACATCGAGAACGCTGCCTTGCCCCCTGCCTTTCGCGCGTCAGCGCGAAGGGGAGGGTTGGGGAGGGGTGCTTTTGCTTTCGGGGCGGAGCAGATGCAAGAGCGAGCAGATCAACAGCAGCCCCTCCCCATCCCTCCCCTGCTTCGCAAGGGAGGGGGCCAAGCGGCTCGCTCGGTGGACCGGCACATCGAGAACGCTGCCTTGCCCCCTGCCTTTCGTGCGTCAGCGCGAAGGGGAGGGTCGGGGGAGGGGTGCTTTTGCTTTCGGCGCGCAGCACATGCAGGAGCGAGCAGATCAACAGCAACCCCTCCCCATCCCTCCCCTGCTTCGCAAGGGAGGGGGCCGAGCGCAGCGCGATTGAGGATGGCGTGCGCTGCCGCGTGTCCGTCAGCCCCCATCCCTCCCCTGCTTCGCAAGGGAGGGGGCCAAGCGCAGCGCGATCGAGGATGGCCTGCGCTGCCGCGTGTCCGTCAGTCTTCCGGGTCCTGCGGCTCGCGCTTCCAGTCGGCCAGGCGGGCGCGCAGGCGGACCATGGCCTGGCCATGGATCTGGCAGGCCCGCGATTCGCTGACCGCCAGCACCGCGCCGATCTCGCGCAGGTTCAGTTCCTGCTCGTAATAGAGCGAGAGCACCAGGCCTTCGCGCTCGGGCAGGCTGGCGATGGCCTCGGCCAGGGCGCCGCGGAATGCTTGGTCCTCGAACGCGCGTGCCGGGGTGGCGTGGTCGGCGGTGGCCAGTTGCGGTTCGCCGTCGTGCTCGTCCATGTGCGCGTCCAGGCTGGAGAGCTGGCCGCGGGCAGCGTCCTCGACCAGCTGGTGATATTCCTCCAGTGGGATCTCCATCGCCGCGGCCACCTGGGCCGGGCTTGCGGCGCGGCCGGTGGACTGCTCGATCCGGCGCACCGCGGCGATCATCTGCCGGTAGTTGCGATGAACCGAACGCGGGGTCCAGTCGCCGCGGCGCATCTGGTCGATCATCGCCCCGCGGATGCGGATGGACGCGTAGGTCTCGAAGGTCGCGCCCTGGTCGGCCTGGTAGTTGCGGGCCGCCTCGATCAGGCCGAGCATGCCGGCCTGGATCAGGTCGTCGATCTCCACGCTGGCCGGCAGCCGCGCGGCCAGGTGGTGGGCGATGCGGCGGACCAGCTCGCCGTGCCTTTCGACGATGTCGCTGGCCGAGCCGTTCTGGTGGGCGCGATAGCTTCTGGCGGCAAGGGCGTTCATGGCGTGCGGCTCCCCGGGGCGGCGGGCTGGCCGACCAGGCGTTCAAGGAAGAATTCCACGTGCCCACGCGGGCCGGTGGGCTGCTGCCACTGGCGGGCACGCCGGGCCACCTCACGGTAGGCGGCGGCCGAGGGCGCCGAGGGGAAGGCGTCCACGACCGCTTCCTGGCGCTGCACCGCGCGGCGCAGCCACTCGTCGCGCGGGATCGCGCCCAGATAGTTGAGGGTGATGTCCAGGAAGCGCGAGACCACCCGTTCGAGCTTGGCGAACAGGGCCGGGCCCTCGGCGGCGTCTGCCACCTGGCTGGCCAGCACGTGCACGCGCTGCACGCCGCGGTCGCGCCCGAGCACCTTGATCAGCGCGTAGGCGTCGGTCATCGAGGCTGGCTCGTCGCAGACCACCACCACCACATCGTGCGCGGCCTGGCAGAAGGTCAGCACCCCATCGGCGATGCCGGCGGCGTTGTCGATCACCATCACCTCCAGCGGCAGGTCCAGCTCGGAGAAGGCATGGACCAGGCCCACGTGTTCCTGCGCCGAAAGCTGGGCCATGTGCTGCTTGCCCGATGCGGCCGGCACCACCAGCAGGCCGTTGGGGCCTTCCAGCAGGGTGTCGGCCAGCGTGCACTTGCCGGCGAACACATCGGACAGGGTGAAGCGCGGGGACAGGCCCAGCATCACATCGGCATTGGCCAGGCCCAAGTCGGTATCCAGCAACAGGGTGCGCTGGCCGGCATTGACCATGGCCGCGGCCAGGTTGATCGAGGTGGTGGTCTTGCCCACCCCGCCCTTGCCGCTGGCCACGGCGATCACCCGCGGCATGCGCAGGGCGCTGGCATCAGGCAACTGCATGGCGGGCCTCGATGCCGTGAGTGGCGACCTCGCTGCTGCGGCGCGCGCTTTCCATCGCCTGGGCGATGCGCTCGGCATCGCCGGCCTCGATGTCGGTGTCGATGCGCTGGCCGTGAGTGGTGTAGGCGATCGGCATGCCGGCACGGGTGCTGACCGACAGCGCACTGCCCAGGTAGCCGGTTTCGTCCAGCTTGGTCAGGACCAGGCCTTCGGGTGCGGCCGGCCGGTAGCGGCGGATCACCTCGCCCAGGTCCTGCGGGTGGCCATTGGCCGGCAGCACCAGCAGGCTGCGGACCTTGCGCGTGGCGCGCAGCCACAGGATCTGGTTGAACAGGGCGCGGTCGGTCGGCGCGTAGCCGGTGGTATCGACCAGCACCAGCGGGTAGTCGGCCAGCTGCTCCAGCGCCAGCTGCAGGCCGCCGATCCCGCGCGCCTCGCATACGGTGATGCCCAGCTTGCGGCCATGGGCCTGCAGTTGTTCGTGTGCGCCGGGACGCTCGCAGTCGGTGGTGACCAGGGCCACGTCGCGGGCGCGGTGGCGGGCGGCGAAGCGCGCGGCCAGCTTGGCCGCGGTGGTGGTCTTGCCGGCGCCGGTCGGGCCGACCAGGGCGATCACCCCGCCTTCGTCGATCGATTCGGAAGCGGCGATGGACAGGCTGCGGGCCAGCTCGGCTATCAGCGCGGCATTGATCTGCGACACCGGCAGCGCCGGGTCGATGCGCAGGGCCACGGCTTGGGCCAGCGACTGCTCGCAGCCGTGGCCGATCAGCGCATCGAAGGCCGCCGCCCGCGCCGGCGACCCGCGCAGGCGCTCCAGCGAGAGCTGCTCGATCTGCGTTTCCATCAGCGCGCGCATGCGGGCCATCTCCTCGCGCATGGCGGCAATCGCCGGGTCGACCTCGGCGGTGGGTACCAGCGACAGCGCTGGACGATCGGCCTCGACTGGCGCTGCGGCCGGCGTGAGCGCAGCCGGCGCGGCGGCTTCGACCTCCGCGCCGACCGTGACCTGGGCCAGCGGCGCGGCGAGCTGGGCCTGGTCGGTGCCGGTCATGTCCTGGGTGACGCGCGCCTGGGCTTGGCTGGCTGCCAGGCGCGCACGCAGGCTGGCGGCGAAGTCGGGGACCGGCGTTTGCGCCACCTCGGCCTGGGCGGCATGCAGCTGCGCCGGTGCGGCGGTGCGGGTCGGCGCGGCCGGAGCCGGAGCTGGAGCCTGTTCGGCCAGGGTCTGTTCGCCATGCTGGCCGCGCAGGCGGGCACGGGCGCGGGCCAGCAGCGACTCCGGGGCGGCGGTTTCGGCGCGGGGGCTGGTCAGAGCCGCGGCGAACGCGGCGGCCGGGTCGGCCTGGCCGCCGGCCGCGGCGGGTGTTGCGGGCGGTGCGGGCGGCGCCGGGATGCCGGCGGCTGCCGAGATTCCGGCGTGGCCCTGGGCCAGGGCCGACAGTGCGGCCGGGCTGGAGTCGGTCGGGTCGGCACCGGCGGCGCGCATGGCCCGGGCCAGAGCGGCCTGGTCGTAGCCGGTGGCCGAGACCACTTCGATGCCACCGGCCACCGGCTGGCTGGACAGGATCACCGCATCGGGGCCCTGCGCATCACGGATCATCCGCAGGGCGGTGCGCATGTCGCTGGCAACGAAACGCTTGATGTTCATTTTCAGTGGACCTCCTGCGCTGCCGGCCACCCGGCATCACGCTGTCCAGGGCCATGCAGGACCCGTGCCGCGATCGCCGGGCGCAGGCAGCGACGGTGTGTCGGCGCGGAAGCCCCGGCATGGCCGATCGCCGGCGTGCCCATGGCCCCGGCAGCGCCTGGCGCGGACCCGGGACCACCGAGGCGGGGTCGACGCAGGAATCCGCGCGAACCCACCTTCCGGCTCAGCCCACCGCCCCCACCAGCCGCAGGCGCTTGTCCTCGGGCACTTCCGAATAGGCCAGCACCGACAGCGCCGGCACGCTGTGGCGGACCAGGCGGGCGATGGAGGCGCGCACCCCGCCGGGGACCAGCAGCACGGCCGGTTCGCCCTTGCTTTCCTGCTGGGTCACGCACTGGCTCAGGTTCTGGTGGATGCGTTCGGCCAGGCCCGGCTCCAGCGCGGCGCCGGCGCCGTTGACCGAATCCTGCAGCACCCGTTCCAGCTGCGGGGCCAGGGTGTAGACCGGCAACTCTTCGGCCATGCCGTTGATCTCCTGGACGATGAAGCGGCCCAACGCCACGCGCACCGCGGCGGTGAGCTGGGCCGGGTCCTGGGTATGCGGGGCGTGCTCGAGCAGGGTCTCCACGATCTGACGGATCTGGCGCAGCGGGACCCTGTCGGCCAGCAGCGACTGCAGCACCTTGGCCACCACCGACAGCGGCAGCAGCTTGGGCGTGAGGTCCTCGACCAGCTTGGCGTTGCCGCCGCGGCCCAGGGTGGCCAGCAGCTGCTGTACTTCTTCCAGGCCCAGCAGTTCGGCGGCGCGCTCGCGGATCAGGTGCGACAGATGGGTGGCGACCACCGTGGCCGCATCGACCACGGTGTAGCCCAGCGATTCGGCATGCGCGCGCTGGCTGGGCAGGATCCAGGTCGAATCCAGGCCGAAGGCCGGGTCCTTGCCGGGGATGCCGTCCAGCGCCCCGAACACCCGGCCCGGGTCCAGGGCCAGTTCGCGATCCGGGTGGATCTCGCCACCGGCCAGCGGCACCCCGTGGACCAGCACCCGGTACTGGCCCGGAGCCAGCTCCAGGTTGTCGCGCACGTGCACGGCCGGGATCAGGAAGCCCAGGTCCTGGGTCAGCTTGCGGCGCACGCCCTTGAGCCGCGCCAGCAGCTCGCCGCCCTGTTGCTTGTCCACCAGCGCGATCAGCTTGTAGCCCACTTCCAGGGCCAGCGGCTCGACCGGGCGGATCTCGTCCCAGCTCAGCTCGGCATTGGGCGCGGCGGCGGCGCCGGCACTGGCCGCCGCGGCGGCTTCGGCCTGGGGCGCGGCCAGGGTGCGCTGGTGCAGCCTGAAGGCGGCAAAGCCCAGGATGCCGGCCAGCAGCAGGAACGGGATGTTGGGCATGCCCGGGATGATCCCGATCAGGCCCAGCAGCAGCGCGGCCACGGTCAGCGCGCGCTGGTGGCCGAACACCTGCCTGGACACCGTGGCGCCCATGTCCTGCTCGCCGGTGGAGCGGGTCACCAGCATCGCCACCGCAGTGGCGATCAGCAGCGCCGGCAGCTGCGCGACCAGGCCGTCGCCGATGGCCAGCAGGGTGTAGGTCCTGAACGCATCGCCGAAGCCCATGTCGTGCTGGAGCACGCCGATCAGCAGGCCACCGATGATGTTGATCGCCAGGATCAGCATGCCGGCGATGGCATCGCCGCGGACGAACTTGGAGGCACCATCCATCGAGCCGTAGAAGTCGGCTTCCTCGCGCACTTCCTGGCGGCGGGCCTTGGCTTCCTCGCGGGTCAGCAGGCCGGCGTTGAGGTCGGCATCGATCGCCATCTGCTTGCCGGGCAGGGCGTCCAGGATGAAGCGCGCCGAGACCTCGGAGATGCGCCCGGCGCCCTTGGTGACCACCACGAAGTTGACGATGGTCAGGATCGCGAAGACCACGATGCCCACGGCAAAGCTGCCGCCGATCACGAACTGGCCGAAGGACTCGATCACATGACCGGCCGCGCCCGGACCCTTGTGGCCGTGCAGCAGGACCACCCGGGTGGAGGCCACGTTCAGCGCCAGCCGCAGCAGGGTGACCATCAGCAGGACGCTGGGGAAGATCGAGAACTCCAGCGGCCGCTTCACGTACACCACCGCCAGCATCACCACCAGCGACAGGGCGATGTTGATGGTGAACAGCCCGTCCAGGACGATCGGCGCCAGCGGCACGATCACCATGGCCAGCATCGCCACCACCACCAGCGGGGCGGCCGCACCGCTCCGGATCGCGCCGATCACGCCGTTGACGGAGATCCGTCCGGGTTGCGCGCTCACGGCGAGGACTCCCCGGCGCCGTGCGGATCGAAGTCGACCGCGCCCTCGGGTCCGGCATCGACCGGCGCCAGCGAGGGCATCGGCCCGCGACCAGGGGCCCAGGCGCGCAGCTGGTAAACGTAGGAGAGGACTTGTGCGACGGCTGCGTAGAGCTTCACCGGGATTTCCTGATCGAGCTGGGCCTGCCTGTACAAGGACCGTGCCAGCGGCGGGGCCTCGACCACCGCGATGCGGTGCTGCCCGGCCAGCTCGCGGATTGCCATGGCCATCTCGTCCACGCCCTTGGCCACCACCACCGGTGCGCGCATGCCGCCGTCGGCCTTGTACTTGAGGGCCACCGCGTAGTGGGTGGGGTTGACCAGGATCACATCGGCGGTCGGCACCGCCTCCATCATCCGGCGCCGCGACATCTGCATGGCCACCTGGCGCACCCGGGCCTTCATCTCCGGATTGCCCTCGGCCTCCTTGTGCTCGTCGCGGATCTCCTGCTTGGTCATCTTCAGCCTGGCCCGGTACTGGAAGTGCTGCCACGGCACGTCGATCAGGGCCAGCGCGCCCAGCGCGCCGACCATGGCCAGCAACGTGGTCATGGCCATCTGCACCCCGCCGGCCACCGACTGCTCCAGCGAGGCCTGCGGCATGCCCAGCAAGGCCTTGAACGCGCGGTACACCATCCAGCCGCCGATCCCGCCGATCAAGGCCACCCGCAGCAGCGAGCGCAGCACCTCGGCCAGGCTTTCCCTGCCCCACATCCGGGCCAGGCCGGACATCGGGTTCAGGCGCGAGAAATCCGGCTGCAGCGACTGCCCGGCAAAGCGCAGGCTGCCCATGATGGCCGGGGAAATCGCACAGGCGATCAGCGCAGCGAAGAGCATCGGCAGCATCGGCGCCACCAGCGATCCCAGCAGGCCCGCGGCGTGCGGCAGCAGCAGGTCGGGCGCGTCGAGCAGGGCGCGGTCGTAGTGCAGCGCGGCCCGCATCCAGTCGCGACTGGCCGCGCCGATGTGGCCGGCGCTGGCCTTCAGTGCCAGCACCGCGCAGCCCAGCACGGCCACGTTGGCCAGTTCGCGCGAGCGCGGGACGTTGCCTTTCTCCCGGGCCTGGCGCAGGCGTTTTTCGGTCGGGGCCTCGGTGCGGTCTTCCTGGTCCTGGCTGCTCATCGTGCGGTCCTGTCAGGCGGCCGTGTTCAGCCAGTGACCGCGCGCGCGGCGGCAAAGGCCTGGTCGAACAGCCCCTGCACCGGGGCCTGCAGCTGGCGTGCCAGCAGCATCAGCAGGACCAGGCCGACCAGCAGCGAGACCGGCAGGCCGATCTGCATGGGATTGAGTTGCTGGGCCGCGCGGGCAAGGACGCCGAACGCAATGTTCACCGCCAGCAGCGCCATGATCACCGGCAGCGCCAGCAGCACCCCGGCGCGCAGGCAGGCGCCGAAGAATTCCGGCACCGCCGACAGCACCGCCTGGCGATCGGGCAGGGCTGCGCCGATGGGCAGGTTGACGTAGCTGTCGGCCAGCAGGCTGATCAGCGCCAGGTGCCCGTCCAGGGTGAAGAACAGCAGCGAGAACACCAGAAAGAACCACTGCGCCAGCACCGGCGAGGACGCCCCGCTCAGCGGATCGGCCATGGTCGCAAACGACAGGCCCATGCCCTGGGACACCAGTTCGCCGGCCAGCTGCCCAGCCTCGAACGCCAGCCGCAGCATCAGGCCGATGGCGATGCCGACGGTGAACTCGCGCAGCACGCCCAGCACCGTGGCCGCATCGATCGCCATCGGCGGGGCCGGCGGCAATACCGTGGAAAGTGTGGCCGACAGGGCCAACACCAGGATCAGGCGCACCCGCGCCGGCAGGGTCCGGCCGCCGATCACCGGCAGCACCTGCACCGCCGCACCGATCCGCAGCGCATGCCACAGCACCGTGGCCAGCAGGCCGAACAGGTCCACGCCGGTGGACGTGGTCAGGGTCACGGTGTCCATGGCGCGCGGTGCCTGCCGCTTAGCCAATCAGCTGCGGGATGCGGTGGAACAGATCGACGGTGAAGCTGGTCAACCGGCCGAGCAGGAAGTTGCCGGCCACCGCCAGGGTCGCCACCAGGGTCAGCGCCTTGACCACGAAGGCGATGGTCGGCTCGTTGATCTGGGTGGCGGCCTGGGCGATCCCCACCACCACCCCGATCACCAGCACCGCCAGCAGCGGCGGCGCGCCCAGGACCAGGGCGGTCTCCAGCCCGCGGGAAATTTCGGTCATGGCGGTTTCGGGGGTCATGGCGTGCTGCGCGATGTTGAGAGGACGCGCCGGAAGCCCGGCGCCTGCGCAGGGCAGTTGCAAGGCGCGTGCCGGGGTTGGTGGGTGCGGCCCCCGGGGTGGTCGCTGCCTTTCGCGGCAGAAGCGACCCCTCCCCAGCCCTCCCCTGCGCTGCGCGCAAGGGAGGGGGCAGAGCGCACGGCAACAGCGACGCCGGCAGGCTTTTCGCGCCCCTCGTCTGCGCTGCCGGAGGGCCGGGCCAATCCAGTCCGCTGACGACCAGGGCTTTTGGCCCCCTCCCTTGCGCGCAGCGCAGGGGAGGGTTGGGGAGGGGTTGCTTTGGGCTTCCAGCAGCCCCGCCAGCCTTGCTACGCTGGGTTGTCTTTCCAGACCCAGGACCCAGGCATGGATGCCTTGCGTCACCGCGCACGCACGCTGCGCAACGCCCCCACCGACGCCGAGCACCGGCTCTGGCAGCGCCTGCGCGGCCGGCAGCTGGCGGGCGTGAAGTTCCGCCGGCAGATGCCGATCGCAGGCTTCATCGCCGATTTCGCCGCGCCGGCGGCCCGATTGATCGTGGAACTGGACGGCGGGCAGCACGGCGCTCGGGCCCAGGCCGATGCGCGCCGGACCGCCGCCCTGAACGCGGCCGGCTACCGCGTCGTGCGCTACTGGAACCACCAGGTGCTTCAGCAGACCGATGCGGTGCTGGAGGACCTGTTGCGGCGGCTGGCGCTGCCGGACTGAGGCGCAAAGCGGAGGCGGAAGCAAAAGCAAAAGCGACCCCTCCCCAGCCCTCCCCTGCGCGCTGCGCGCGCAAGGGAGGGGGCGAAAAGCGGGTCAGCCTGGTTGTCGCCGTGTGCTCTGGCCCCCTCCCTTGCGCGCAGCGCAGGGGAGGGCTGGGGAGGGGTCGCTCCTGCCCTTGGCGTCAGAACGGATTGAAGCTTGAGGCCAGCGAGCCGACCACCAGGACCCAGCCGTCGACCAGCACGAACAGCAGGATCTTGAACGGCGCCGAGATCAGCATCGGCGAGAGCATCATCATGCCCATCGACATCAGCACGCTGGCCACCACCAGGTCGATGATCACGAACGGAATGTAGATCAGGAACGCGATCTCGAAGGCGGTCTTCAGCTCGCTGGTCAGGAACGAGGCGGCCAGCACGCCGAACGGCACGTCCTGCGCATTGGCATAGGGCCCGGTGTGGGACAGGCCGGCAAAGGTCATCAGGTCGTTCTGCCGGACCTGGGCCAGCATGAAGCCGCGGAACGGGTCGATCGCCGCGCTCCATGCGGTCTTGAAGTCCATGGTCTTGTCCAGGTACGGCGCGATGCCGTGGGCCCAGGACGCATCGAACACCGGCGTCATCACCATGAAGGTCAAAAACAGCGCCAGCGCCAGCAGCACCTGGTTGGACGGCGTCTGGCCGGTGCCCAATGCCTGGCGCAGCAGGCCCAGCACGATGATGATCCGGGTGAAGGCAGTCATCCCCAGCAGCGCCGCCGGCAACAGCGTGATGGAGGTCATCAGCAGCAGCACCTGCAGCGGCATGCTGACCTTCTCGCCGCCGACCTGGCCGACGTTCAACTGCGGCAGCTGCTGGCCGGCCAGGTCGGGCACGCTGGGCAGGCTGTTCTGCGCCGGCGTGGCGGCCGGGGCCTGGGCCTGGGCCTGCGGCGCGGCTGGTGCGGCGGCCTGCTGGGCCAACGCGCTGCCGGCCAGCGGCAAGGCCATGCCCAGCAACAGGACCACCAGCAGGCGGATCAGGCGGGCACGTGACCGGACACGCGGGCGGCTCACGGCTTTCTGCCCAAGCGTTGCGCCAGCACCTGGGCGAAGGCGGGTGGCGCCTTGGCCGGGGTGACGGGCAGCGGTGTGTCGAGCTGGTGCAGGACCCGGGTGCCGCCGGCGCCGGTGCCCAGCACCAGCTGGGTGTCACCGACGGCCACCACCACCACCCGTTCGCGCGGGCTCAGGGACAGCGATCCGATCACCTTCAACGCCGGATTGCTGGCGCCGCCGATCCCCGGCATGCGCTTGGCCAGCCATCCCAATACCAGGATCAGGCCGACCACCAGGACCAGGGCGAGCACGGCGCCACCGATGCTGCCGGCGCCGCCGGGCGAAGCCGCAGGCGCACCGATCGGCGTGCCCAAGTGGCTGGCGGTGGCGGTACTGGCCGGGTGACCGGGCACGGTGAACTGCCTTTCGACCTGCGCCGGTGCGCTGGCTGGGGTCCCGGCGGCGGGCGCGGCGTCGCTGCCAGTGGCCCGAGCCTGTGTCGGCGCGTTGCCGGCGGGCGTGTTCGCGGCCGGCGTGGCTTCGCGCTGGGCCGGTATCTGGCTGGCTTGATCCGGTGCAGCGGTGTTGCCGGCATCGGTGGAGGCGATGGCCATCGCCGGGACCGCGACCAACGGCGATGCGGCGCCGGGCACCGGGTGGGCCGGCGCCGGTGCGGGCGCCGCAGGATTCACTTGAGCCTCTTGATGCGCTCGGCCGGGCTGACCACGTCGGTCAGGCGCACGCCGAAACGCTCGTTGACCACCACCACTTCGCCTTGGGCGATCAGGGTGCCGTTGACGAACACGTCCAGCGGTTCGCCGGCGGCCCGTTCCAGCTCCACCACCGAACCGGCGCTGAGCTGCAGCAGGTCGCGGATCGGGATGCGGGTGCGGCCCACTTCCAGCGACAGCTGCACCGGCACATCCAGGATGACGTCCAGGTTCAGGTCGCCGGCCACCGGCGCGCCGGGCTCGGCGGTCAGCGGATCGAAGGCAGCGGGGGCGGCGTTCTCGGTGCTCATGAGGCGACAGGCTCTTGGGAATCATTGGAGGAGGGCACGTGCGGGAACTGCACCTGGGTGACCTTGAAGGCGTTGAAGCCGTTGTGGGTGCCGAACTCGCCGGCGGACATCGGCGTGCGTTCGACTTCCAGATGCACGGGGCGTGCCAGCTCGATCGGGATGATGTCGCCGACCTTCAGGCGCGACAGCTCGCGCAGGCTGATCTGACGATGGGCGATGGACAGGCTCACTTCCAGGCTGGCCTGTTCGATGGCCGTGCGCATCGCACGGGCCCAGGTGGTGTCCGGTTCGGCGTGCGGGCGGCGGGGGGCTTCCAGGTCCTCGCGCAGCGGTTCAAGCATCCTGTAGGGAATGGCGATGGCGAAATCGCCGCCGCCGGTTTCCAGCGCCACCGAGAACCGGCTGACCACCATGTGGTCGCGGCCGTCCATCAGCTCGCCGATCGGGGTGTAGGGATCGGGCGGCAGCGCCTGGAAATGCACTGCCAGCAGCGGTGTCCAGGCCTCGGCCAGGTCGGTGAAGGTCTGCTTGAGCATCAGCTGGATCACCCGCTGCTCGGACGGGGTGAACGCGCGGTTTTCAAGGCGCGCCGGCATCCGCCCGGTGCCGCCGAAGAAGTTCTCCACCACGGTGAACACCAGCCGCGGCTCGTACACCACCAGGGCGGTGCCCTTGAGCGGGGCCATGTGCACGCGGGTGACGCTGGCCGGCACCGGCAGCGCGTTGGCGTATTCGTCGAAGCGCAGCACATCGGTGCCGCGGTAGGTCAGCTCCGGCGCACGCCGCAGCAGGTTGAACAGGCCAGTCTTGAAGTTGCGCACGAAGCGCTCGTTGACCGTGTCCAGTCCGGGCAGGCGGCTGCGCACGACACGGCCGGCGTTGTTGAAGTCGTAGCTGCGCACTTCGCCCGGCGCGGCGGCCGGACCCATGCCCACCGCGCCACTGTCCACGCCGTGGAGCAGGGCGTCGATTTCCTCCTGGGACAGCAGCTCCTCGCTCATCACTGCACGACCAGGCTGGTGAAGATCACCGCTTCGGGCTTGTTGGCGCCACCTTCGGCGGCCAGCACCTTCTTGACCTCCTCCAGCGCCGCAGCCTGCAGGCGCTCCTTGCCGCTGCGCTGGGCCAGCTGCACCGAGGTCTGCTGGCCGAACAGCAGCAGCAGCCGGTTGCGGATGGCCGGGGCCTGGGCCTCGATGGCCTTGAGCGTGTCCGGATCGCGGGTCATGAGCTGCACGTCGCACTGCAGGTAGCGGTTGGCGTCGGTATCGGCCAGGTTGACCACGAAGGCCGGTTCCAGCGCGTAGTAGGTGGCCGCGGCCCTGGCGGGCGCAGCGCGGGGCCCAGCTTCGGCGGTCGCGGCATGCTTGGCGCCGCGCTGCTGCAGGAACCAGCCACCGGCCATGCCGCCGCCCAGCAGCACCACCGCGCCGATGATCAGCGGCAGCTTGCTCTTCTTCTTCGGCGCATCGGCCGCTGCGGGTTTGGTCGCCACGGGAACAACTCCGGTATTGATGGAAAAGGACTCCTCCGATGCCACTGCAAGCCGCGTGCCGCAGCCGCGGGGTTGCTGGCGGGTGGCGCGACGAAGCGCCGACGGTGGCGGCGGCGGGATTCCGTCGGCGGCCGGGCAGCAGGCGGCGATCAGGCGATCAGCGCAGCCGACTGGGGGCTTGCGGTGCCGATGTCGTACGGACCTCGCCTCGCCGGGCCGACCGGAAGCGCAGGTCGCGCGCGGGTTTCAGGCCCGGTCCGCGAGCTTGACGCCCGCCGCACCGGACCGAACAATCCCCGTGCCGGCCTGCTCCGTGCGCAGGGCCGGGAAAAAAAGCCGCCGCTGGGGGCAACCCCTTCATCGAACAGAGAAGGTAAAGATGACCGAGGCATGCACAGGCCCGCGCGCCCATGTCGCCACCACACCGCGCGCGTGCGCCACGCTGGACGATGAGCCGGTCACCGCTTGGGCCGGCCCGGCGCACGCGCGGGCTGGGTTTCAGGGCTGAAAACCGGGAACTTTCGAGCTGGCCTGGCCGACGCGCGCCAGGGCGACCTTTCACATCACCGGAGAACGAATATGGACATTCTCGAGTACGCACTGCTGGCCGTGGGCGTCATCTGCCTGGTCATCGGCTATCGCAGGAACAGCCGCAACATCTTGCTGGCCGCGGCCCTGGTGTTGTTCGCGGCAGCGGGCCTGGGCAGTTTCGTTGATGGTTTCGTTGACGGCTACAGCGGTCCCCTGGCGTCGCAGCGCTAGGGGCACCGCCCGCGCCGGCGCTTGCGCCGGGTGCCACGGCGCGGGCGATCAGGCGTACTCGTCCAGCAGGCCGCGGCTGCGCACGAGGATCGGGGCGGGTGCGGCGGCAACGCCGGCCAGGGTGCCGGTGTCGCTGCTCCCGGTAACGCCGCGCGGTGCGGGCTGGTTCTGCCCGGATTGTTGCTGCGCCTGGCCCTGGCCGATGTCGGTGTTGCCCAGCTGCATGCCCTGCTGACCGAGCATTTCGCGCAGGCGCGGCAGGCTGGCTTCCAGTGCCTGACGCACCTCGGCATTGGCGCTGTGGAAGCTGGCGTTGACCTGGCTGCCGTCCAGCTGGATGCGCACATCGATCGGGCCGGCGTTTTCCGGGTTGAGGCGGATCTGCGCATGGCCAAGCTTCTGTTCGGCCATCCACCCGATGCGTGCGCCCAGGCCATCGTCGAAGCCATCGTCCGGGCGCGTCGGCATCGCCAGCGGCGTGGCGGTGACCGCGTTGCTGGTCAGCGGACGATCCAACGTGGGCGCGGTGGCGCCGGTGCCGGACAGGCCAAACAATGAAGTCCTGTCGTCCTTGTCGGTCTGCACCGCGAACGTGCTGCCAGCATCTGCGTCGGCCGCCACGTTCAGCGCCAGCTTGAGCGCATCGGCCGGCGTGTCGGTGGAGGCAGCGGCCCTGGGATCGAGCAGCGCCGAGAGTGCGCCGGCCTGGGCCAGGCCCGGCGATTGCTGCAGCTGGCTGGCGGCATTGCTGGCCAGCAGTGCCGAAGCCGTGCCGGTGCCTGCGCCGGTGGCGCTGGTGTCGGCGACCGGCAGGGTCACCGCGTTCTGCGCGGGCGGGGCCGGTGCAGTGATCGCCAGGCTGCCGGCCAGCAGCGCCAGCATCTGCTGGGACAGCGTGGTCTGGGCCGGCGGGGTGCCTTCAGCCGCGGGGTCGGCATCGGTGGCCTCGGCGAGCCTGGTCGCCAGCGGAGGCGTCGCGGCGGCATCGCCCGGTTCCTGCGCCCCTAGCGCGGCGCGCATCGACAACGCATCGGCCGGTGCCTCGGCGGCGGCCATCCTGGCGCTGTCCTTGGCCTGCGCAGTGGCCGAAGCGGCCGTCGTGCCCACTAGCTTGGCGGCATTGGCGGCCAGGGAGGCGGCCTGGTTGGTGGCGGCCGCCGCAGCGGCTGCGCCCTGCTGCTGCAAGGAGGACACGTTGTGCATGGCAAGCGCCGTCGTGGTGGAGGGCGGCGCCAGCCCAGCGGGGCTGGCCGCCGCGGGCACAGCTGCGTCCTGGGGGGAAGCCGAGTTGGCGCTGGCATCGGCACTGGCGGCGAAGTCGGCGTAGCTGAGCCGGTCCTGCGCCGCCTCGCTGGGCGCGCGGGCATTGGCCAAGCCGCCGCCACCGGCGCCGGCCAGCAACACGTTGCCCTGCGTTGCGGCGGCGTTGCCCACGCTCATGCGTCCTCTCCTTCGCTGACCGCCAGGGCGGTGCCCTTGCTGCGACGGCTGCCGATCTCGTCCAGCTCGCGCTGGGCCTTGGCCTGTTCGACCTGTGCTTCCTGGGCGCGATAACTGTCGGCCAGCTTCTCCAGCACCAGCGTCTGGCGGCTGGCCAGCATCAGGCGGGCGCGTTCGACATCGCTGAGCTGGCGGCTCCTGTCGACGATGCCGGCCTGCTGTACCACAGCCGCATTGAGCCGCTCGCGGAAGGCGATGCGGTTGACCAGCAATGCCGGCGAAATGGTCGCGTTGGCCGGCGAGGCGGCGTATTCCTCGGCGTAGCGGCGCAGCGCCTCCAGGCGCTCCTGCTGCTCGCGCACGGCCTGTTCGCGTTCGGCCACCGTGCGGGCGGCCTCATCCTGGCGCTGTTGGGTCACCTTGATCAGCGGGTCGAGCCGTTGGGAGCGCATGGTCGTGGGTCTCTTGCGTGGGGGCTTTCGTGGGTTGAAACGGTTACTGCGTGAGCGGGAACGGCTGGCCGTTGCCCTCGTCGAGCAGGCGCGAGAGCGCATCGCGGCTGGCGGCCACATCCGAGCACTCGCGCACGTCCTGGCCGAGGAAATTCTGGATCGCCGGCCAGCGCGCAAGCGCCTGGTCCACATTCGGATCGCTGCCGCGCTGGTAGGCGCCGATCGCGATCAGGTCGCGCTGGGCGTTGTAGGCGGCGATCAGGCGCTTGAGCTTGCGGATGTGTTCGCGCCAGGGCGCGTCGGTGATGTCCTGCATCACCCGGCTGACGGATTGCTCGATGTCGATGGCCGGGTACTGGCCGGCATCGGCGATGCGTCGGGTCAGCACGATGTGGCCGTCAAGGATGGCGCGCGAGGCGTCGGCGATCGGCTCCTGCTGGTCATCGCCTTCGGTCAGCACGGTATAGAAGGCGGTGATCGAACCGCGCCCGTCGGCGCCCATGCCGGCACGCTCCACCAGGGCCGGGAGCTTGGCGAACACGCTGGGCGGATAGCCGCGGGTGGTCGGCGGCTCGCCGACCGACAGCCCGATCTCGCGCTGGGCCTGGGCGAAGCGGGTCAGCGAATCCATCAGCAGCAGCACCTGCAGGCCCTGGTCGCGGTACCACTCGGCGATCGCGGTGGCGCGCAGCGCGCCATGCAGGCGCGCCAGCGGCGGACGGTCGGCCGGCGCGGCGACCACGACCGCGCGGCGCAGGCCTTCCTCGCCCAGCGTGGCTTCGACGAAATCGCGCACTTCGCGGCCGCGTTCGCCGATCAGCCCGACCACGATGACGTCGGCCCCGGTGAAGCGGGTCATCATTCCCAGCAGCGTGGATTTGCCCACGCCCGAGCCGGCGAACAGGCCCACGCGCTGGCCGCGGCCGATCGGCAGCACGGCGTTGATCGCGCGCACGCCGACATCGAGCGATTCGCTGATCGGCATGCGCGAGAGCGGGTTGATCGGGGTGCCGGCCAGCGCCACGTAGCGTTCGGCGCGAATCGGGCCCTTGCCGTCCAGCGGTGTGCCTTCGTTGTCGATGACCCGGCCGAGCAGGCCTTCGCCGACGGCCACTTCGCCCTTGCGATGGATCGAGACCACGCGCGCGTTGGGCAGCAGGCCCTGCAGGTCGCCGGTCGGCATCAGGTAGGTGCGGTCGCCGGAGAAGCCGACCACCTCGGCATCGACCCAGCGTCCGCCGGAGGTGGCCACGCGGCAGCGCGAGCCCATCGGCGCGCTGCAGCCGGAGGCTTCCAGGGTCAGGCCGACCGCGCGGCGCAGCACGCCTTCGCGGACCAGGCCCATGTGCGGCGGCTCCGGCGCGGCCGCGCGCAGCCGCTCGGCCAGGCGCAGGTTGCGTGCGCCCTGCAGGCCCTCGATCGTGGCGGCGCGGTGCGCAGTGGTGTTCATTGCGGGGTCGTGGCCTC
Source organism: Pseudoxanthomonas spadix BD-a59 (assembly GCF_000233915.3). Classification (NCBI taxonomy): domain Bacteria; kingdom Pseudomonadati; phylum Pseudomonadota; class Gammaproteobacteria; order Lysobacterales; family Lysobacteraceae; genus Pseudoxanthomonas; species Pseudoxanthomonas spadix. The sequence goes on from NC_016147.2 coordinate 468,903, forward strand.
GTCGCTGGCGGCCAGGGTGGCTTCCAGCACCGACTGCAGCCGTGCATGAAGCGTGCCGTCGATGCGCACGCCCTCGCTGTGCAGGCGCAGTTCGCCGCGGCCCAGGGCCGGGTCGGCGGTCAGGCGCACGCCGTCCAGGCCGGCCAGGTGCGGGGCGAGCACGCCAAAATCATCGCCGTGCAGGCGCAGTTCGATCTCGCGGCTGCCGCTGCCCACCGCATCCAGGGCTTCGCGCACCAGGTCGGCCAGCAGGGTCGGGTCGGCGGCATAGGCGCGTCCGACCAGCACCCCGGCGATGCGCACCGACAGGTCCGCCAGCGCATCGGCCACTTCGCCATCCAGGCGCGCCAGCGGATGGATGAAGCCATCCAGCACGCCCTGGATCTGGGCGATGCGGCGCTGCACCTCGGCCTGGCCGGCGGCGACACCGGCGGCATAGCCGGCCGCGTGGCCCTCTTCCTGGGCGGCGCTGCGGATCTGGTCGATCTCGGCGGCGGTCGGCGGCTTGGGCAAGGCCGGCTCGGCCGCGGCCGGCCCCAGGCCGGGGGCGTTCCAGCGCACCGCATCGGCGGCGGGTGCGAAGGGGCTGCTCATCAGATCAGGGCCTCGGCGCGGGTGCTGATGGAGATCTCGCCGGCCTCGGCCATCTTGCGGACCTGGTCCAGGATGTCCTTCTGCGCCGATTCCACTTCGGCCAGGCGCACCGGGCCGCGCGCTTCCATGTCGTCGAGCAGGATCTCGGCCGCGCGCTGGGACATGTTGCGGGTGATCTTCTCGCGCACCCGCATGTCGGCGCCGCGCATGGCCAGGGCCAGCTTGTCGGTGGAGACCTCGCGCAGGATCGCCTGCATGGTGCGGTCGTCCAGCCCGGCCAGGTTGTCGAACACGAACATCAGGTCGCGGATTTGCGTGCCCAGGCTGTCGTCCACCTCGGCGATGGCCTTGAGCAGCGCTTCGTCCTGGCCGGCCTCGACGAAATTGAGGATGTTGGCCGCGACCTTGGCCCCGCCGATGGCCGAGGGCTTGGTCTGGCTGCCGGTGAACTGGCGCGCCATCACGTCATTGAGTTCGGCCAGCGCCTGCGGCGGGATGCCGTCCAGGGTGGCGATGCGCACCAGCAGGTCGCCGTGCAGCTCGGCCGGCAGGCACTTGAGCACTTCGGCGGCCTGGTCGCCTTCCAGGTGGGCCATGACGATGGCGATGATCTGCGGGTGTTCGTTGCGCACCAGCTGGGCAATGGCCTTGGGCTCCATCCACTTGAGCGCTTCCAGGCCGGGGGTGTTGCGGCCGGTCAGGATGCGGTCGATCAGGCCGCTGGCACGTTCCTCGCCCAGCGCCTGCATCAGCACGGCGCGCACGTACTCGTCGGCACCGTCGCCGATCTTGGCCGGCTGCTGCAGGGTGTCGACGAACTGGCCGATGATCTGCTCGACCACCTTGTGCGGGATGTCGCCGACGCTGGCCATGGCCAGGCCGAGCTTCTGTACTTCGCGGGCGCCCATGTGCCTGAGCACTTCGGCGGCCTGGGCTTCGCCCAGCGACAGCAGGACCACGGCCGCGCGCTGGGTGCCGCTGAGTTTTTCGTCCTGGTCAGCCATCGGACGCCACCATCTCGCGCACGACCTGGGCCACGCGCTTGGGATCGGCGCTGGCGATCTCGCGGGCGCTCTGCAGTTTCTGGTCGAAGCCCGGGGCCGGCGGCAGCACCGGCTTGGGCGAATAGGCCGGGGAGAGCTTCACCGGCACGTCCTCGTCCTCCACCATCTCGCCGGCCACCGTGGGCATCACCTGCGGCCCAGCAGCCACCGGCGCCAGGGCGCTGCCGGCTGCGCCGCGCGGGGAGAGCATCGACCTGAAGGCCGGGCGCAGCACGAAGAAGATCAGTCCCAGCACCGCCAGCCCGCCCAGGACCAGGCGCGCGATGGTCAGGGTGCGCGGGTCCTGCCACAGCGGCACCGAAGTGTCCGGCGCGTCGATGGCCGACGCGGCGAACGGCGCGTTGACCACCGAGACCACGTCGCCGCGCTGCTGGTCGTAGCCGATGGCCTGCTGGACCAGAGTCTGGATGCGCTTGAGTTCGGCATCGCTGAGCGCGCGGCTGGCGGCGGGCTTGCCCGCGGCGGCCGGGGCACCGGCCACGTTGTCCACCAGCACCGCGGCGGTGACCCGGCGGATGCGCGGAGCGGCTTGGCGGGTGTGGGTCAGGGTGCGGTCGATCTCGTAGTTGCGCACCGAACTGCGCGTGCCCTGGCCACTGCCGGGATTGGCGGCAGCGGTGGCGTCGGCGGCCGGCGCGGCGGCGTTGGCCGGTGCGGCCGGGCTGGCGGTGTTGGCCGGGGTCGGGGTGTTGCTGGCGCTGCCCGGCACGCCCTGGGCATTGGCGTTGGAAGGGGACAGGGTGCCCGATTCGCTCAGCTGTTCGCTGCGCACGATCGCCGGCTGCGGGCCGTAGGTCTCGCTGGCCTGTTCGGTCTGGGCAAAGTCCATGTCCACGCTGACCTTGGCGCTGACCCGGCCAGCGCCGGTCATCGGCGCCAGCAGTTCCTCGATGCGCTGCACGTACATCGCTTCCTGGCGACGCTGCTGCTCGAACTGCTTGTTGCTCACCGCCTCCTCGCTGGTCGGATCGTCCTGCGAGAGCAGGCGGCCGAACTGGTCGACCACGGTGACCCGCTCGGGCGACAGGTCCGACACCGAGGAGGCCACCAGGCGCTCGATCGCATCGATCTGGTTCTGTTCCAGGGTCTGGCCGGCGTTGAGCTGCAGCACCACCGAGGCACTGGCCGGCTCGTTCTGGCGGGTGAAGGCCGATGGCTTGGGCATGGCCAGGTGGACCCGGGCTTCGCGTACCGGACGCAGCTGGGTGATGGTGCGGGCCAGCTCGATCTCCATCGCGTGCTGGTAGCGCGCGTTCTCGACGAACTGGCTGGTGCCGAAGCCCTGGTCGCCCTGCAGCGACTCGTAGCCGGCCGGGTTGGCCGCGGCGATGCCGGCGCTGGCCAGGGCCATGCGCGCGGCACCGGCCTGGTCGGCCGGCACGGTCAGCGCGCCGGAGGCGGGGTCGAGCTTGAACGGGATCTGCGAGGTGCGCAGCGCATCGGAGGCCTCGGCGGTGGACTTGGCATCCAGCCCGGCCTGGACCATCACGTCGTCCGGCTTCTGGGTCCAGAAGAACAGCCACAGGCCCAGCGCGATGGCCGCTGCGGCCAGCACGAACACCCCCAGCTGGCGCACCACCGGGATGTCCTGGAAACGCCCGAGCTCGCGCAGGGCGTTGGCAGCTTTGGGAAGGGCGGTTGCGCTCATGGGTCGGGTCGGCTTGGCTGGGTGTGTCAGGGCTTGGGACGGGGACTGGTGACTCGGGACTCGGGACTCGGGACTCGGGACCCGGGACCCGGGACCCGGGACCCGGGACCCGGGACCCGGGAAAGCGTTCTGCTGTGGTCTTGTTGTCTTTTTCTGTCGGGACCCGGGACCCGGGACCCCCGAGACCCGGACCCGGGGAAAGCGTGTCCTGCCGTGGCCTTCTCGTCTTGGCGATTCAAGCTGTGGCGTGCGTCTTTCGATGTTGTCTCTGCTTTCCCGGGTCCCGGGTCCCGGGTCCCGGACCCCGGGTCCCGGACCCCGAGTCCCGGGGAAAGCGTGTCCTGCCGTGGCCTTCTCGTCTTGGCGATTCAAGCTGTGGCGTGCGTCTTTCGATGTTGTCTCTGCTTTCCCGGGTCCCGGGTCCCGGACCCCGAGTCCCGGCCTCACACCGGCATGTTCATCACGTCCTGGTAGGCCTGGACCAGGCGGTTGCGGACCTCGACCGTGGCCCGGAATGCCACCTGCGCCTGCTGCATGGCGACCATCGTGCGGGCCAGGTCGGCGCGCGGATCGCCCAGTTCGAAGGCGGTCTGCAGCGCGCCGGCGTTGGCCTGGGTCTGGCTGACGTTGTCGATCGCCCTGGACAGCAGCTGGCCGAAGCCTGCGCCGTTGGCCGGCGCCGTTTCGCCGGTGCCGCCGGGCTTGCCGACGTTGCCCAAACCGCCGACGTCGATGGCGCTGCCGGGCCCTTCCCGGGTGCGCGCTTCATGCGCGCGGATCTGGGAGAGGATCGAGGAGATGGCGTCGGTCATTGCGGCTTTCCGGCGGACGGGTTCTTGACCTGATCAGGCAAATCCCGTGCCACCGGCCCCGTCAGAAACCTGCCGCGACCGCCGGCATGACGTCGCTGGCCTCGCGGTCGATGCCGTACTTGCGCAGCTTCTCCACCAGGGTGGTGCGACGCAGGCCCAGCAGCGGCGCGGCGTGGGCGACCACGCCACCGGCCTGGGCCAGGGCGGCGCGGATCAGGTCCAGTTCGATGGTGGCGATGTGGTTGCGCAGGTCGATGCCGGCGGCCGGCAGCGTGCTGTCGCTGGCCGGCGCCGTGGCGGCCGGGGCGGCCATGGTGACCGGCACCGACGCGGTGGCGACCGGCTCGGCCAGGGCGGCCATCAGGTCGCTCTGGTGCACCTGCGGCCGGGCGATCTGGGAGAGCACCGGGGCCGCGTCCAGGCCTTCGCCGGGCGGCGTGCCGCGGTAGCGCGGCGGCAGGTCGGCGGCGCGCACGGTGGCGACCGGGTGCAGCACCGACAGGCGCTCGATCAGGTTGGACAGCTCGCGCACGTTGCCCGGCCAGGGGTGGCGCTTGAGCGCGGTGATGGCTTCCTCGGACAGGGTCACATGGCCGCGGCCCTGGTCGCGCAGCTGGCGGGTGATGGCCTCGACCAGCTCGGGCAGGTCCTCGATGCGCTCGCGCAGGGCGGGCATCTCGATGGGGAACACGTTGAGCCGGTAGAACAGGTCCTCGCGGAACTGGCCGGTGCCGATGCGCGCTTCCAGGTCGCGGTGGGTGGCGGCGATGACGCGCACGTCGCACTTGATGGTCTGGGTGCCGCCGACCCGCTCGAAGCTGCGCTCCTGCAGCACGCGCAGCAGCTTGACCTGCATGGCCAGGGACATGTCGCCGATCTCGTCCAGCAGCAGGGTGCCGCCTTCGGCCATCTCGAAACGGCCCTTGCGCTGGGTCAGGGCGCCGGTGAAGGAGCCCTTCTCGTGACCGAACAGTTCGCTTTCCAGCAGATCGGCCGGGATCGCGCCGCAGTTGACCGCGACAAAGGGCTTGGCGCGGCGGGCCGAGCGCTCGTGCAGGGCGCGGGCGGCCACTTCCTTGCCGGTGCCCGACTCGCCCAGGATCAGCACGGTGGTGTCGTGCGGGGCGACCTGGTCGATCATGCGGTTGAGTTCGACCGCGCGCGCGCTGCGCCCGGTCGGGCCGGACTGGGCGCGGCCGACCCGGGCTTCGGCTTCGGCGTGCTTGACCGCAGCCTTGGCCAGTGCGTCCTGCAGCTGGGTGCGGCGCACCGGGAAATCCAGCGGCCACACGGTCTGGCGGTGCAGGGCGGCGCGCCAGGCCGCGTCCGGGGCGTGGCCGGGCAGCTCCAGCACCGGCGGGTGCAGCGGCTGTTTGGCCAGCCAGGCGGTGAAGCCGGCCAGCGCGGCATCGTCCACCTCGCCGACGATCACCGCCATCCAGTCGGTCGGGCGCGCGCGTGCCAGGTCGATGTCGGCCACCTCGGCGACGATGCGCGGGGTGTAGTCCATGAACTCCAGCAGGGTCGCCACGCGCTCGGCGCGGTCCATGTCCTGGTCGATGACGAGAATGCGGGCGGTGTTCATCAGGCGGCGACCTGCTGGCTGTTCTGGCGGGACTGGCGGGCCTTGGCCGGACCGATGGACAGCTGATCGCGGTACTTGGCCACGGTGCGGCGGGCGATGCGCACGCCCTGGCGGGCGAGCAGGCCGGCGATGACCTCATCGGCCAGCGGCGCGGTGCGTGGTTCGTCCTCGATCAGGCGCTTGACCATGGCGCGCACCGCGCTGCCGGAGACATCGGCGCCTTCCAGGCGCACCGCGAACAGGCGCTTGAGCTCGATCGTGCCGCGCGGGGTCTGGATGTACTTGCCCGAGACGATGCGCGAGACGGTGGATTCGTGGACGCCGATGGCGTCGGCCACCTCGCGCAGGGTCAGCGGCAGGATGGCTTCCTCGCCATGCTCCAGGAAACCGCGCTGGCGCTCGACCAGCAGCTGGGCGGTGCGCATCAGGGTGTCGTTGCGCATGGCCAGGCCGCGGACCAGCCAGCGGGCCTCGTCCAGCAGGCCGCGCAGCACCGCGTTGCCGCCGCCGGTGCCGGACAGGGCGCGCTCGCAATGGGCCGAGATGCGCACCCGCGGGCTGCTGTGGCGGCCCAGCGCGACCCGCCAGGCGCCGCCGGCAAACCACACCACCACGTCGGGCACGATGTGGGCCGGCTCGGCCATGGCTGGGGCCTGGGCCGGATGGGGCCGCAGCGACATCAGCAGGGCGACGGCGGCCTGGACCTGCTCCAGTGAGGCGCCGGTGGCGGCGGCCAGGGCGGCATCGTCGTGCGCGGCCAGCAGGTCCAGATGCTCGGCCAGGATGCGCGCGGCCAGGGCGTTGGCCGGGCCTTGCGGGGCCATGCGCAGCTGGGCGCGCAGACACTCGGCCGGATCGGCGGCGGCCATGCCGGGCCATTCGCCGTGCAGCAGGCGCTGGCGCACGACCTGCAGCTGGTCCACATCAAAGCAGGCCGCGCCCTCGGCCAGCAGCGCTTGCAGCGGCTGCTCCAGGTAGCCGTTGTCGTCGCAACGGTCCAGCCACCAGGCGGCCATGGCCAGCTCGGCCTTGCGCCAGGACAGGGCCAGCAGGTCCAGCAGGCGCAGGCGCATGTCGCTGGACTCGCCTTCGGCGATGCGGGCGCTGGCATCGTCCAGATCGCCGCCGCCGGCGCTGTTGCCGGACAGGCCGGACAGGAAGGCCGCCTCGGGCAGTTCGTCCCAGGCGGCGGTTTCGCGCTGCGCCACTTCGGCGTCCTCGCCGGTGTCGAGCTCGGGCTCGGCGTCTGCGGTTTCCAGCAGCGGGTTGCGCTCCAGGGTCTGGGCCAGTTCCTGTTCGAGCTGCTGGCCGCTCAGCTGCAGCAGGCGGATGGACTGGAGCAGTTGCGGCGTCAGGTTGACGCCTTGCGCCATCCTGGCGGTCAGGGTGCCTTTCACGTTGATTTCTCCGGGTCATCCGGCTGCGGTGCCGGCTTGGGAGCTATCGTGAAGTTGACGCGACGGGTCTCTAATCAGGGTGATCCCTGTAGGGACTCGGGGTTTTCCCGGCGCAATGTAAGGCAATGCCCGACATTGCGTCGTAAAAATGACGTGAATCGAAGCGGTTGGCCATGAAGTGACACGCCCGGTCAGGTGTCGACTGCGTCACAAGACGGGGGTTTTGTCACGGCCGGTCGTAGTGGCGCATGGCCACGCGCAGCAGCTCGCCGGCATTCCGGCAGCCGAGCGCTTCCATCATGCGCGCGCGGTGGGTTTCGACCGTCTTGACGCTGATGTGCAGGTCGGCGGCGATCTGCTTGGTGGTGCGCCCGGCGCCCAAGGCGTCGAGGATCTCGCGCTGGCGGCGCGGCAGGCTTTCCACATCGCCCGGCTCGCGTGCGGCGCGGTAGCCGCGCAGCTGTGGTGCGGCGACCTGGGGACTGAGGAAATTGCGACCGGCCGCCGCCGCACGCAGCGCGATCTCCAGCTCGGCCGGCGAGGCGTCCTTGACCACATAGCCCAGCGCCCCGCGCGAAAGCGCCTCGCGCACGTGCAGCACGTCCTCGTGCATGGACAGCACCACGATGGCCGCCTCGGGACAGGTGCGGCGCAGTTCGGCCAGCGCATCAAAGCCACTGCGGCCCTTCAGCGACAGGTCCAACACGATGACCTCCGGCAGCACCTGCCGGGCCTTGATCACCACCTCGTCGGCACCCGCGGCCTCGCCGACGACCTCCACCCCGTCCATCGCGTCCAGCAGGCGCCTGACCCCGGCGCGGACAAGGGCATGGTCATCGCAGATCAGCACGCGCAAGGGTGAGACTCCCGTTTCGGCCGCCCTGGCCGCATGCCACCTTAACGAAACCACCGGCGCGGCAACAAGGCGCCGGTCGCCCCAGGGCCTAACGCTCGCGGCGCAGCTGCGCCACCTCGCGCCGATGAATGCGAAAGACATGGCGTTCCAGCGCCGATTGCAGCGCCGGCGAGAGCTGCACGAACGCCAGCCAGACCCGTGTCCCCGCACTTTCGGCCTGCACCGCCAGCACCTGCGCAGGCAACAGCAACCGGGTTGGCAGCCAGTCCGAGGCACGCATGCGCAACAGGCCTTGCTGGCCGGCCGCGGGCGGGTCACTTACCACCAGCTCCACCCCGCGCGCGGACCACACCAGCGGCTGGCGCGGATCGCCGCGTTCCTGCGCGGCCGCCAACTCGGCCACCAGCAGGGTCAGGACGTCCAGTTTGGCCTCCATGCGCAGCAGTGCCGGCTCGCCCTGCGGGTCCTGCTCGTCGCTGCGCGCGGCGCCGTCGTCGATCACCGCCAGCGCGCGCAGCAGTGCTTCGCCCTGGGCGCAGGCGTCCTGGACCGCCGCCGGCAGCAGCGCGCCGGGCAGGAAGCGGGCCGCACGGGTTTCCTCCAGGGTCAGGATCTCGCCGAACAGGGCGTGGCGAGCTTGCTCGGGCGTCATCGAAGGAACCTCGGTCATGGCGCGCTCGCTCGGATCGGGCCGCAAGGATGGCGCAAACGGCGTGCTGGGTGGGTGCACCCCCTCCCTTTCGCATCGCGAAGGGGAGGGCCGGGGAGGGGTGCTTTTGGGGACGCAACAGCACCAAGCCAACAGCAACCCCTCCCCAGCCCTCCCCTGCTGCGCAAGGGAGGGGGTCAGGAGCACGCCGCGCCCTGAGGCCTACTTCAGCGCGCGCAGCCAGGCGTTGGCGCCACGGCGGCCGGCGTCCAGGCGGGCCAGTTCCATCGCGGCGGTGTCGCGCGCGGCGCGCAGCTGGCCCATCAGGCCGCGGTGTTCGGTCAGCAGCTGCAGCCAGGGCGCTCGGTCGGCGGTGTTGAGGTCGACCCCGGCCAGGGCCACGACCAGCTGGTGCTGATGCCGGGCCAGCAGCTCGGCGGCCTGGTCGAAATCCTCCACGCCGATGGCCTGGCCGATGGCCGCTGCCGGCAGCGCGGGCACGCCCGCCGTCGCGGACTGCGGCGCGGCGTCCATCACGGCGCCTTCGGCGCGATCTGGCGCCAGGCCGACTCGATGTCGTCCAGGATGCCGTCGATCTCGTGCAGCGGGGCGGCATCGTTGTTGAGGTTAGCCGCCAGCAGGCGGCGCTGGCAGTAGTCATACAGCGCGGCCAGGCCCTGGGCGATCTCGCCGCCGGCTTCCATGTTCAGCGCGCCGTTGAGCCCGCCGATGATGGCGCAGGTGTCGGTGATCGCGTGTGCCTTGCGGGTCACATCGCCGCGCTCCAGCGAGGCGATCGCCAGGCGCACGCGCTCGCGCGCGGTGGCCAGCATGATCGCGATCAGCTGGTGCGGGCTGGCATCGAGCACGGCACTGCTGGCGCCGGTCTGCTTGTAGTGGTTGGCGAGGCTGCGCGCGTTCATGGGGCGGCTCGGTTAGTCATTGCTGCTGCTCTTGGCAAGTTGCTGGGTCAGAAAATCGCTGGTGCTCTGCAGCTGGGTCATCAGCGTGTCCAGCGCGGTGAACTGGGCCTTGTAGCGCGCCTCGGCGGCGGCCATGCGGGTGTCCAGGGCTTGCTTCTGCGCATCGAGCTTCCTGGTTTGCGCGCTCAGGCTGTCGCTGCGCGAATCCAGCAGGCCGCCGCTGGTGGTCAGGCCTTTGAGCACCGTGGACATTCCGCTCACCATCGTGTCGGTGCCGCTGCCGAAGACCTTGGTCAGCGCCGAGGCGTCCTTGGCCATGGCCGCGCTGAAGTCGGCCTGGGACAGGGTCATCGAGCCGTCCTTGGACAAGGTGATTCCCATGGCCCCCAGATCGACCACGTTGGCGCTGACCAGATCGCGCAGCTGGCGGCTGGTGCCACGCACCATCGAATCTCCGTTCAGCGCGGCGGCGACCTGGGTGCTGCTGTTGTAGCTGGTGGTCGAGGCGATGGACTGCAGCACCGCGTTGTACTTGTCGGCGAAATTCTTGACCGCGGTGAACTGGGCCGCGGTGTCGTTGGTGATCGTCATCTGCGTGGTGGTGCCCACACTGGCGGTGGCGAGATTGAACGTCACCCCATCCACCATCCCGGTGACGGTATTGCTGGCGCTTTTCTTCACGATGCCATCCACCTTGACCTGGGCATCGCTCGCAGCCACCAGCTGGGTCATGCTTCCGGGCGCACCGTCGCCGTAGCTGAGGGCCGAGAGGTCGCCGCTGTCGTTGTTGGCGCTGATGGTCATGGCGTTGTTGGTGCCACCGTCCAGCGAGGTCATCACCAGATGCGCGCCATCTTCGCCGGTCACGATGCTTGCCGCCACGCCCTTGCCGCCGGCCGCGGCGTTGATGGCATCGCGGATGCCGGCCAGGGTGTTGTTGGACGAGGAGATGCTCACGTCCAGGCGGGTGCTGCCATATTTGATGGTCAGCGAGCCTGTGCCGACCACGGTATCGCGCGTCGCAAAACCGCTGGAAGACAGCTTCTGCGCAGCCGCAAGCGAGACCACTTCGACTGAATAGTTGCCCGTCGCCGCGCCGGAGGAGGCCGTCGCGGTGAATCCGGCGCCGGTGCCCATGGAAACCGCGCGCGCGTCCGTCGTGGTCTTGCTGGTCAAGCTTGTGATCGCGGAGGTCAGCGCAGAGAACGCCGAACGCAGAGTCGCGACCGCCGACACCTGCGCGGTGATCTTGGTCTGCGTTGCTGCGTAGCGCGTATCGGTCGGCGCGCGTTCGGCGGCGACCAGCTGGGACGCCATCGACGTGGCGTCGATCGTGCCACCGGTGGTGCCAATGGTGGTCATGCACGGCCTCTGGCGCGGGGCTGGGCGTCTGGCACCGTGTTGGCGTTGCGCATGGCGCGGTCCTCGCGGAAAGGTACAGCGGGAGGATGGGAGGATGAGTCCGGCTGCACCGAGCAGCCACAGGCAAGATGCATGCCGTCCTGTTCCAAATCCACGCCTGAGCCTGGTTGCGTGCGCTTGGAACAGGACGCGGCCGATGTGGCCACGCCCTGGTGTTGCGGGATTACGAGATCAGCTTCAGGACCGACTGGGTCGACTGGTTGGCCTGGGCCAGCATCGCGGTACCGGCCTGCTGCAGGATCTGGTTGCGGGTCAGTGCAGCCGATTCCTTGGCATAGTCGGTGTCCTGGATGCGGCTGCGGGCGGCCGACAGGTTCTCCGAGGTGGTCGACAGGTTCGACACGACCGAGGTGAAGCGATTCTGCACCGCACCCAGATTGGCGCGCGCGGAGTTGATTGCTTTCAGGGCGTTGTCGATCTGGCCGATCGCGGCTTGGGCGTCTGTGAAGCTGCTCACGCTGGTGGTAGAGATGCCGATACTGCTGGTGGTGGTGCTGACGGCGCCGTCGGTGAAGCCCTTGGCGGCCGCAGCGGCGGTGCCGCCGATCGTGATGGTGGCGCCACTCAAGGTCAGCTGCCCGCTCACGGCATCGAACGACGCGCCCACGCCGGTCTGTGCCGAAACGCGATTGATCGCTTCAGCCAACTGGCTGGCGCGTTCCTGCGAGTTGGCAGCAACCGGGATGGCGCCGACGTCAACGGTGGCAGGAAGCCCGTCGGGGCCAGTGCCGGTGATCGTCAGGCCGCCAGCGGAAATTGCAGTGGCGTAACCGGTGATGGAAGAGGCTGCGATGGTGGTGGTGGCGCGGGTGTAAGTGCCGCCCAGGGCTGCGGTCTGGGCATTAACGCCGCTGACCGAGATGGTCTGGCCGACATCGGCGCCGACCTGAAAAACAAAAGGATTGGTGCTGGTGAGCAGCGACTGGCCGTTGAACTTGGTCTGCGAGGCGACGCGCTGGATCTCGTCCTTCAGCTGGGTGACTTCCAGGTTCAGGGCGTCGCGGTCGTCCTGCGAGTTGGTGGAGTTGGACGCCTGGACGGCCAGCTCACGGATGCGCTGCAGGTTGTCGCCGATGGTGCTCAGCGCGCCTTCTGCAGTCTGGGCCAGCGAGATGCCGTCGTTGGCGTTGCGCGCGGCCTGGTCCAGGCCGCGGATCTGGCTGGTCATGCGCTGGCTGATCGCAAGGCCGGCGGCGTCGTCCTTGGCGCTGTTGATGCGCAGGCCCGAGGACAGGCGCTGCAGCGAGGTGGCGAGGTCGTTGCCGGACGCGGTCAGGTTGCGCTGGGCGTTCAGCGACGACACGTTGGTGTTGATGACTGAGGACATGGGAAAGCTCTCCTGGTTGGGTGGTCCGGCGGCGACTGAGAGGGCTCGGCCGGGTTGAGGCAGGGTGTGGCCGGGATTGGCCCTCTCCGCTGCTGATAGGTTTAACGGCACAAGGTGCGTTGCCTTTAGCCCTGGATCGAACATTCTTTCGAGGTTTCTTGCCGGGCCACTTTCAAAGACATTGCCCAGTTGCTGGCGCGTCCGGCCGTGTCATGTGTGTCGTGGATCGACACGAATGCGCTCAAACCAGATAGCGGCAGCGAGGACGCGGACTTGAGGCCGGTTCAAAAGGCCTTGCGAAGACGCAGGTGTGGCGCCTGACAGGGATAAATGGAGCGTGTTGCCGTCATCCCCGCGCAGGCGGGGATCCATGCTGGAGGACGGTCAGGCTGCGATACAGCGGGTTGTGGCGATCTGCAACTGCCCCAGCCCGGGTTCCCGCCTTCGCGGGAACGACGATCAAGCAGTTGGTGCGAGTTGTTTTCTGCAAGTGCAGTGCACCTACATCAGGTCGAACAGCGACTTGCTCTGCACCGCCAGCATGGTTTTCTGTGCCGCTTCCAGTGCGATCTGCTGGAGCGAAAGATTGCTGGCGGCCTCGGCCGGATCGACGTCGCGCAGGGTGGACAGGGTGGTCTGCAGGCTGACGCCATAGGCGCTGCGCACGTCGGTGGCATCGTCCAGTGCAGCCAGGCGCGAGCCGGTCTGCGAGCGGCTGAGCAGGAAGTGGTCCTGCGCGGTACTGATGTCGCCCAGGGCGCGATTGAGCGCATTGCGGCGGGTGGCCACTTGCGCATCGGTGGTGGCCGGGGCTTCCAGGGCATCGGCCAGGGTGTCCAGGGTGCTGAAGATGTCCTGGTTAGGCGCCTTGCCCAGGGTGAAGCGGTCGCCGGCTGCCGGCGCGCCACTGAGGGTCATCTGGATGCCGGCCCCGCTGATGGTGCTGCCGGCGGTGTAGCTGCCGGTGGACATCACGGTGCCGGCGCTGTCCAGGAGCTGATAAGCGTCGGCGGCGGTGAAGCTGACCGTGACCGACTGTCCGTTCCACAGGCTGTTGTCGGTCACCGCGCTGCCGCCGATGACGCCGCTGCCGGTGTTGCTGCTGGCGGCGGTGGCCACGCTGGTGCCGTCACCGGTGCGGATGCGCAGGAACAGGGTGCTGCCGGCATCGGTGCCGGCCACTTTCAGGTTGGGCGCCACTTCGACCCGGTTCTGGCCATCGTCGCCGACGTAGCTGACGTTGCCGCTGGCGTCCTGGGTGAAGGGGATCACCGCGTCGCGCGAACCGGCAAACAGCGGGTGCCCGGTGCCGTCATCGCGATTGGCGATGGCCAGGACGGCCTCGCGGATCTGGCGCAGTTCGGCGGCGATGGAAGTGCGGTCGGCGGCGTTGAGGGTGTCGTTGCCGGCCTGGATGGTCATCTGGCGCGCGCGGTCCAGCTGGGTGCCCACGTCGGTCAGCGCCTGCTCCTGCGAACGCAAGCGGTGCTCCAGCAGCGCCGCGTCCTTGTCCTGCTGGTCCAGGGTCGCGATCGCGTGGTCCAGGCGCTGGGCCTGGGCCATCCCGGCCGGGTCGTCGGCGGCGGTGATCAGCTTCTTCTGCGTGGTCAGTTCCAGCTGCGAGCGGGCGACCCTGGACTGCTGGGCCAGCATCGCGGTCAGGCTCTGCTGGTGCATGCCCATGGTGGAAAGGCGGAGCGTCATGGCAATCCCCGGTCAGCGGCCCACGGCCGCGAGCAGTGTCTGGAACATCGTGTCGGCGGTCTTGACCACCTGCGCGGCGGCCTGGTAGGCCTGCTGGAACTTCATCATGTCGGCCGCTTCCTGGTCCAGGTTGACGCCGCTGACCGATTCGCGCTCGGCGCTGACCTGGGCGTCGATGGCCTGCTGGGCGTCCAGGCTCAGCTGGGCGTGGCTGGCCTCGGTGCCGGCCCTGGCGGTGAGCTGGCTCATGGCCATGGTCAGCGACTGGGTACCGCCGCTGAGCAGCGGCTTGCCATCCAGCGCCGAGAACAGCTGCGCATTGGCGTTGCTGGACGAGCGCGCCGGCGTGGCGGCCAGGTTGAAGCGGTCGCCTGCGCTCGGGGTGCCGCTGAGGGTGATCGACCAGCCGGTGGCCGGATCGGTGATGGCCGCGCCAACGGTGTAACTCTGCGGCGGGCCACCGTTGATGGTGTACGAGGCTGCGTCGATGAAGTCGATCTGGGCGCCACTGAAACCGGCAAACGCGGTGGCATTGGTCACCGTGGTGGCGGCCACCGCCGCGTTGCCCAGGTTGGCGGGACTGGCGCTGGCCGACATCGCGCCGGCGGCGGCGACCTGGGTCGGGTCGGTGATCGCCACCGCCAGGCTGCCGGCCGCGCCGGCGGTCGGATGCACGGTGAAGGTGTCGCCGACTGCGGCGCTGCCGGACATCGTCAGGCGCACGCCTTCGACCAGCAACGGGTTGGCCGCCGAGCCGTCACCGGCCATCGGCACGATCACGCCGGTGTCGGCGCGCTGCGCGGTCCAGCCGCCGGCGCTGTAGCGCAGCACCAGGTCCTTGCCGGTAAGACTGCCGATATCGCTCACCGCGGTGGTGAAGGCCGCGGTCCCGGTGTTGGCCGCGTTGCGGTTCACGCTCGGAGCGCCGATGGAGAACAGCGCGCTGCCCACGTTGCCGTTGTAGTCCACGCCCGCGGCCTGGGCGTCGTTGAAGCTCATTGCGGTGGCGGTAGCCAGGCGCCCAAGCTCGGCGCGGGCCGGGTCGAGCACGCTGGTGCGGAACTCCAGCAGGCCGCCCAACGCGCCTGAAATCGACGCGTCCGGCAGGCGCACCGCCCTCCCGTTGCCGGTGTCCAGGCCGACCTGCGAGCGCTCGGGCCGGTCCGGGTCCTGGAGCGCGGTCAGGGTGTTGGCCTTGGCGCCCAGCACCAGCGGCTGGCCGCCGATGGTGAACACGTTGAGCGCGCCATCGTCCTGGGCCACGGTGGTGGCGCCCACCAGCGCGGCCAGCTTGGTGACGCGCAGTTCGCGCGCATCCAGCAGGTCGGGCGAGGCGTTGGCGCCGGAAGCGGCGATGGTCTTGTTGAGGTCGGCGATCTCCCTGGCCAGCTGGTTGGCGTCAGCGACCTTGCTCTTGAGGTTCTCGTTGGTTTCATCGTCGATGGTGGACAGCTGGCCGTCCACCGAATTGAAACGCGCCGACAGCGACTGCGCGGCGGCCAGCAGGGCCTCGCGCGCGCTGGTCGAGGTCGGGTCGCTGCTCACGCCCCTGGCCGCGTTGAAGAAGGCCGACATCGGCACGGACAGGCCGGTGGCCGAATCGGACAGCAGGCTGTCCACGCGCCCGGCCATCGAGGACAGGCTGGTCAGACGGCCGACTTCGCTGCTGCTGTTGACCTGGCGGCCGAACACCAGGCCATCGGCCAGGCGCTGCAGTGCGCTCACGTCCACGCCCTGGCCGGTGTAACCCAGGCCGTTGCCGACCGAGGTGCCCACGCGCGCGGACAGCTCCACCCGTTGACGGCTGTAGCCTTCGGTGGTGGCGTTGGCCACGTTGTTGCTGATGGTGCCCAGCGCCCGCTGGAAGGCCATCAGCGCCGAGCTTCCAGTGGAGAGCATGCTGGTCATGGCCTCATCCTTTTAGTAACCGGCGACCGCGCGATAGCGCGCGCCGAGTGCGGCGAAGACCGAGGTGTCCACGCCACTGCCCTGGGCCGATGCAAGTTGCATGCTAGGCGCCGGCGCGGCGGCGGCCAGGCGCGCGTCGGAGCCATAGAGGGACGAAGGCACGCCGCCATCGGGCAGGTTGGCCAGGGCGCGACTGATGGTGCTGCCATTGGCGATCGCGGTCAGCTTGGCCGCGTAGTGCGGATCGGTGGCATAGCCGGCGCGTTGCAGCGCCCGGGCGAAGCGGTGGGTGTCCTGGCCGGTGCCGCGCGCAGCGGCATAACGGTCGTTGCCCAGCAGCCGGGTGTAGTCGGCAAAGCTGTCGGCGGCCGAATCATAGGCGCGGAAGTTGGCGCGCTCGGCATGGCGCACGCCATTGACGTATTCGGTGGTGGCGACGTTGACCGAATCGCCGTCCCAGCGGCTGCCGGCCTTGATCCCGAACAGGTTGTTGGAGCTCACGCCCTGCTTGCCCGCCAGGCGCCGGCCCCAGCCGGTTTCCAGCGCGGCCTGGGCGACCAGCGCCTTGGCCGGCACACCGAGGGCCTGCGCGGCCTTCTGCGCATGCGGCCAGATCGACTGGACGAAGGCTTCCGGGCTGCTGCAGTCCAGCTGGCAGTCGCCCGGGTCGAGCGGCTGCGGCGGTTGCGGCATCTGGGTCTGCATCGGCATGGCCTGCAGCGAAACGCCCGCACTGGACGCGGCCAGCGGCAGGGTGCCAGCGCTGGCCACCGGCACCGTGCTGGCGCTGGTCGGCGCGCGCAGTGGCAGCTGGCTGGCGGTGAACGGGAAGGCGCTGGCAGGGACCTGCGCACGCAACGGCATCGGCGCGCCGGTCGTGGCTCTGGCCGAAGGCAGGGTGGTGTCCACCGGCGTGGAGGCTTCACTGCCGCCGTTGTCGCCGCGCAGCTGCTTCTGGATGATCGCCTGCAGGCCCAGGCCGCGGCCCCTGGTCAGTTCCCGGGCCAGCTGCTGGTCGTACATGTCGCGGTAGCTGGTATCGCCCCCGCCCAGCGGATCGCCGCCAGTGGTGCTGCGCATCGACTTGACCAGCATCGAGGCGAACTGGGTCTCCAGTTCCTTGGAGGCTTGCTTGATCTGTTCTGGCGAAGCCGTATTCGACTTGGTCAGCGACAGTGCCGTGGTGCCGGGCAGCTGCAGGGTCATGGCGGGAGGACCGGGTAAGGGCGCGGAAGGTATGTGCTGTTCTCAAGCAAGTCCCGTGCCGCGGCCTGTCGGGTTTCCGTCGCAGGCGCGCGGCGCAGGCGTCTCCAAGGCCTGGACAACGACCCGGGAAGTCGACCCCACATCAGGAGCCCTCCTGCTTTTTGGCCCCCTCCCTTGCGCAGCAGGGGAGGGCTGGGGAGGGGTTGCTTGTGCTTTGGCTCTGCGCTGGAGGCACAAAAGCGACCCCTTCCCGGCCCTCCCCTTTGCTGCGCAAAAGGGAGGGGGCGAAAAGCGGTCGCTTCGATGCTGTAAGCAGAGGGCCTGCCGATCCCGAAGCCTGCGCCAGGCCCAGCCTTAGATGATCTCCAGCTCCGCACGCAGGGCGCCAGCGCGCTTGAGCGCTTCCAGGATCGCCACCGGCTCACCAGGCGCCGGCTCCACGGCCACTGCTTGGCCCCCTCCCTTGCGCAGCAGGGGAGGGCTGGGGAGGGGTTGCTTGTGCTTTGGCTCTGCGCTGGAGGCAGAGGCCTTGCCGATCCGGGCAGCTTTCGCCAGCCCAGCCTCAGATGATCTCCAGTTCCGCGCGCAGGGCGCCGGCGCGCTTGAGTGCTTCCAGGATCGCCACCAGGTCGCCGGGCGCCGCCCCCACGGCGTTGACCGCGCGGACGATCGCTTCCAACGACGTGCCGCCCTGGAACATGAACATCTTGCCGCCGTCGGCGGTGGCGCTGACCGTGGATTGCGGCACCACCGCGGTCTGGCCGCCGCGGGAGAAGGGTTCCGGCTGGCTGACCAGGTTGTTCTCGGTGATCGAGACGGTCAGCGAGCCGTGCGAGACCGCCGCCGGCAGCACCGAGATGTTGCCGCCCATCACCACCGTGCCGGTGCGGGCGTTGATCACCACCCTGGCCGCGGCCGCGCCGGGGCTGACGTCCAATGATTCGAGCTGGGCCATGAAGCCGATCCGGTTGCCGGGCGGGGCGGCGATCTGGATCGTCACCGGGTCCACGGCCTGGGCCCGGCCGGCGCCAAAGGTGCGGTTGACCGCATCGACGATCCGCGAGGCGGTGGTGAAATCGGCCTCGTGCAGGTTCAGGGTGACCACGCCGGTGTCGGCGCCGCCGCCGGGGGCCGAACGCTCCACCGTGGCGCCGTTGGGGATGCTGCCGCCGTTGGGCGCATTGACCGAGATCTTGGAGCCGTCCCTGCCCGAGGCGCCGAAGCCGCTGACCACCAGCGTGCCCTGGGCCACCGCGTAGATCTGGCCGTCGGCACCGCGCAGCGGGGCCATCAGCAGCGCACCGCCGCGCAGCGAGCCGGCGTTGCCGACCGAGGACACGGTGACATCGATGGTCTGGCCGGGCTTGGCGTAGGGCGGCAACTCGGCCTGGATGGCCACCGCGGCCACGTTCTTCAGCTGCGGGTTGGTGCCGGGCGGAATGGTCACGCCCAGCTGGTCGAGCATGGTCTTCAGGCTCTGCACCGTGAACGGCGTCTGGCTGGTGCGGTCGCCGCTGCCGTCCAGGCCGACCACCAGGCCGTAGCCGACCAGCTGGTTGCCGCGCACGCCGGCCACCTGGGCCAGGTCCTTGATGCGTTCGGCGTGGGCCGGCGCCGGGATCAGCGCCAGCGCGGCCGCAAGGGACATGAAGGAACGGAACAGGGTCACGCGCATGATGGCGATGCTCAGTACGGTGCAGCGGCGGAGTTGAAGAAGCGGCCCAGCCAGCCCATGGCGTTGGAGCGCGCCACGGCGCCGCGGCCGCCATAGACGATCTGGGCGTTGCCGACCCGATCGGAAGTGACGCGGTTGTCCGGGCCGATGTCGGCGATGCGGACGATGCCCTGCACCTGGACCAGCTCATCACCCTGGTTCAGGCGCAGCTGCTTCTGCCCGGACACGCGCAGGTTGCCGTTGCCCAGCCGCTCGATCACGGTCACGGTGACATCGCCATCGAGCGAATTGCTCTGCTGGGTGTCGCCGGCACCGTTGAAGCCGCGCTTGGCGTCCACTTCGGCCTGCAGCAGGTTCTTGCCGTTGTAGGTGACGCCCTGGCCCAGGATGGTCGGCGCGGCCATGGCGATCGAGGCGTCCTTGCTGATCCCGGTCTTGGCGTTGGACCTGGCACTGGTGCTTTCGACCAGGACGATGGTCAGCAGGTCGCCGACCTCGCGCGCCTTGTTGTCCTGGAACAGGCGGATGCCGCGGTTGCCACTGCCGTCGGCCGCGCTGGCGAAGATCGAGCCGCCGCCATCGCCCACGCCTGTCCGCGCGTAGCCCTGTGCAACCATGCCGGGCTGGCCCTGGCCGGGGGCCGGCTGCGCATAGCCCGGCGGCACCGCCGGCGGCGGCACCAGGCCATTGGGCGCCGGCGGCTGTTCGGCGAACGGGCGCACATCGCCCATGACGGTGGCGCAGCCGGACAGCGTGCCCAGACAGGCGATGACGGCGGTGGCAAGCAGCAGGCGCATGGCGATCACAGGTTCTGGTTGAGGAAGCCCAGCATCGAATCGACGGTGCTGATGGCCTTGGCATTGGTTTCGTAGGCGCGCTGGGTTTCGATCATCGACACCAGCTCCTCGACGCTGTTGACGTTGGAGTTTTCCAGCGCGCCCTGGACCAGCAGGCCGGCGCCGTTTTCGCCCGGGGCGCCGGCCTGGGCCGGGCCGGAGGCGCCGGTCTCGGTGTACAGGTTGCCGCCCTGCGAATGCAGGCCGGCCGGATTGACGAAATCGGTGATGGTCAGCTGGCCGACCTGGGTCGCGGCGGCCTGGCCCTGCAGCTGCACGCTGACCGTGCCGTCGCTGCCGATGGTGATGCTCTGGGCGCCTTCGGGGATCTGCAGGCCCGGCTGCACCGGATAGCCTTCGTTGGTGACCAGCTCGTTGTCGGCATTGACCTGGAAGGCGCCGTCGCGGGTGTAGGCGCTGCTGCCGTCGGGCATCAGCACCTCGAAGAAGCCGCGGCCGTTGATGGCCACATCCAGCGCGTTGCCGGTCTGGCTCAGGTTGCCCTGGACGAAGGACTTGGCGGTGGTGGCCACGCGCACGCCGGTCCCGGTGGACATGCCCGAGGGCAGCATCGTCTGCTCGGAGGTCGCACCGCCGGGCTGGCGCTGGGTCTGGTAGAGCAGGTCCTCGAAATTGGCGCGGTCGCGCTTGAAGCCGGTCGTGTTGATGTTGGCGAGGTTGTTGGAAATGACCGCCATGCGCGTCTGCTGCGCGTCGAGGCCGGTCTTGGCGATCCACAGTGCCTGGGTCATGGCGGTTCTCCGTCAGGAAAAAGTCGGGAAATCAGCGCGAGGACAGCAGCGAGTTGGCGCTCTGCGCGGTTTCATCACCGCTGTGCAAGACCCGTACCTGCATCTCGAACTGGCGCGCCAGCGCGATCATCGACACCAGCGCGCCGGTGGCATCCACATTGCTGCTTTCCAGCACGCCGGTGGACAGCACCGCGCCGGTGGAAGGCGTGGGTGCCGGCGCGCCGGGTGCCTGGCGCATCAGGCTGTCCTGCCCGCGTACCAGGTCGGTGGTGCGGGTCTGGACCACCTGCAGGCGACCGACCTGGGTCGTCGACGAGGCCGGCGAGCCCTGCGGGATCACCGAGATCGTGCCGTCGGCGCCGATGTCCATGCCGTCGTTGGGCGGGATCACCATCGGCGCGCCACCGGCGTCCAGCAGCTGCAGGCCGCTGGAGGTGGTGAGCAGGCCGTTCTGGGTGAGCCTGAGGTCGCCGGCGCGGGTGTAGGCGGTGCCGCCGTTGTTGTCCTGCACCGCGAACCAGTGGCCGGGCGCGAGCGCCACGTCCAGCGGATTGCCGGTGGTGCTGAGCGCGCCGCTGGCATCGGAGACGCCAACCAGCTTCTCGGCCGTGGCCACGCGCGAGGCCAGCCCGGCGCCGGTGACCGGCATGGCCTGGGTCGCGCTCAGGGTGGCCTGGAAACCGACCGTGCTGGCGTTGGCCAGGTTGTGCGAATGGGTGGCCTGCGCCTTGAGCGTTGCGCTGGCGCCGGTCATGGCGATGTAGAGGGCTCTGTCCATGCACAGGGCCTTGCAAGGGCCGTGCCGCGAGGGACCTTCGGTGCACGGGAGTCGGCACGCGCGGCGCTGCCCCTGCCTTTCGCATCGCGAAGGGGAGGGCCGGGGTGGGGCGCTCAGCGCTGCCTCTCCCTTTCGCATCGCGAAGGGGAGGGCCGGGGAGGGGTGCTCGGCACTGCCCCCTGCCTTTCGCATCGCGAAGGTGGGGCCGGGGAGGGGTGCTCGGCACTGCCCCCTCCCTTTCGCATCGCGAAGGGGAGGGCCGGGGTGGGGTGCTTTTGGGGACGCGACGGCAACACCACCAAGCAACAGCAACCCCTCCCCAGCCCTCCCCTGCTGCGCAAGGGAGGGGGCAGAAGCCAAGCCCACGAAAAAAGGGAGCCAATCCCTGGCTCCCTTCAATCCCGCACGCGGCCGGCCGGCAGGCCTGCCGCCACCGCGCTTACCGCAGGTTGATGATGGTCTGGGTGACCTGGTCCTGAGTCTGGATCATCTGCGCATTGGCCTGGAAGTTGCGCTGGGCGGTGATCATGTTCACCAGCTGTGCGGTCTGGTCGACGTTGGAGGCCTCGAGCGCGCCGCCCTGGACCAGGCCGAACTGCGAGGTGCCGGCCGCGCCATGCAGCGGCTGGCCGGAGGCGTAGGTCTCGGAGAAGGCGTTGTCACCACTCTGCTGCAGGCCCTGCGGGTTGGCGAACATGGTCAGGGCGACCTGGCCGAGCGACCTGGTCACCCCGTTGGAGTAGTTCGCCTGGATCACGCCCTCGGCCGAAACGGAGATGCTGGACAGGCTGCCGGTGCCGGAGCCGTCCTGGTTCAGTGCCGAGACGGCGAACTTCTGGCCGTACTGGACCGAGTTGCCCAGGTCCACGGTCAGGTTCAGCGGCCCGGCGCCGCCGGGCGGAGTGTAGGGCGGCAGGGTGATGTCGCCGCCGGCCGGGCTGACCAGCGCACCGGTGGCGTCGTAGGCCAGGGTCTGCGGGGTGCCCACGTCGACCCCGTCGATCTGGGCCTGCATGGTCCACTCGTTGGGGTTTGCGGTCTTGGTGAAATACAGCGACTGGCTGTGCGAAGCACCCAGCGAGTCATACACGGTCAGCGAGGTGCTGTGGTTGTAGGTGGTCGGGTCGGCCGCATCGAAGGGGACTTTGACCGGCACGGTGGCGTTGCCCGGCAGGGTGAGGTCGGCCTGGACCTTGGTGGAGACCTGCGGCGGGGCGTCGCCGGTAGTCAGCTGGATGTCGGTCAGCTTGCTGGTGTTGAAGGTGGTGCCGTCGGGGTTGGCCGCAAACACCTGCAGGCGCTGGCCGGACGGGTTGACCACGTAGCCGGAGGCATCGGTGCTGAAGTTGCCGGCGCGCGAATACGCCATCGCCCCGTTGTTGGACAGGGTGAAGAAGCCCTGGCCGGAGACCCCCATGTCCAGCGCATTGCCGGTGAAGTCGATGTTGCCCTGGTTGAACTGCTGGGCCACCCGCTGCAGGCGGGCGCCGGCGCCGGTGGCGTTGGTGGCCACCCCGTAGGGCGAGACGGCGAACACGTCGCCGAACTCGGCGCGGCTTTCCTTGAACCCGGTGGTGTTGGAGTTGGCGATGTTGTTGGAGATGACGTTCAGGTCGGAAGAGGCGGCGTTCATGCCGCTCAGGGCGATGCGGAAGCTCATGGAAGTGTCCCCGTGAAGGAAGGAAGCTGCGTATGGGTCGGGAGCTGGATCAGCTGACCCGGCGGATGGACGACAGCGGGAAGCCGCCGACGCCGGCCAGGTTCAGGGTGAGCCCGGAGGACTCGATGGAAACGCTGTCCACATGGGCGATCAGCCCCACGTCCAGCGCCGTTGCCGAAGCGGCCCTGGAGGCGGCGGTCGCGCCGGCCACGGCCTTGATGGTGTAGGTGCCACCGGTGGCGGCGGCGCCGGCATCGGTCAGCCCGTCCCAGTGGAAAGCGAGCGCGCCGGAAGTCGCCGCCGTGGCCGAGAGGGTGCGCACCGTGTTGCCGTTGGCATCGGTGATCTCCAGGGTGACCGGGCCGGCCGAGGTGGCGGTGATCTCCCCGTCCAGCGGCGCGCCGGGTGCCAGGGTGACCGAGGAGGCGGCCACCATCGCGTCGTGGCCGACCAGTGCCGCCGCGCGCAGGGTCTGGTCCGATTCCATGACGCTGGCCATCGAGCCCATCGCCGCCTGCATCTGCTCGATCCCCTGGACGGTGGAAAACTGCGCCAGCTGACCCAGGAACTGCTGGCTGTCCAGCGGCTTGAGCGGGTCCTGGTTCTTCAGCTGCACGGTCATCAGGGTCAGGAAATCGGCCTGGCCGATCGCGCCGGCGGAGCTGCCGGTGGTGCTGGCGGCCTTGGTGGCGCTGGTCAGGCCCAGCGAGGCGAGGGTGGAGGTGTCGACGGTGGCCATGGGCAGGCGCTCTTCGGAGGGTTCAGGCGTGGATCGGGCGAAGGGGGCGGGCCGTCAGCGGCCCATGTTGAGGGTGGCGGTCGCCGTTTCCTTGGCGCTGTTGAAGACCTCCACGTTGGCCTGGTAGCTGCGGGTGGCCGAGATCAGGTCGACCATCTGCGCCACCGGATCGATGTCCGGCGCGTATACGTAGCCATTGCCGTCGGCCAGCGGATTGCCCGGCTCGTAGCGCTTGATCGGCGCGGCGGTGGAGTCCTGCACCGCCGCGGTGCGCACGCCCACCAGCGCCGGGTTGTTGCCGACCTGCTCGGTGGCGAACACCGGCTGCTTGGCGCGGAACACGGTGTTGGGATCGCCGGAGACCGAGTCGGCATTGGCCAGGTTGGAGGCCACCGTGCTCAGCCGCACCGACTGGGCATTCATCGCCGAACCGGCGACGTCGAAGATGGGCAGGTTGCTCATGGCGCGGTTCCCTTTACTGGCCGGTGATGGCGGTCAGCATCGACCGCACCCTGGATTCGATGAACGACAGCGAGGCCCGGTACTCCAGGGTCGCCTGGGCGAAGGCCGCGTTCTCGCGGTCGCCGTCCACGGTGTTGCCGTCCAGGCTGGGCTGGCTGGACGGGCGGTAGAAGTGCGCCGCCGCGCCGGCCTGGCCGAGCGCAGCGCCGCCTTCCAGCGCGTTGCCGCCGGCGCCAGGCGCCTGCAGGGCCACCCCCAGGGCCGAATTGAAGTCCAGGTCCTGGGCCTGGTAGCCCGGGGTGTCGGCATTGGCGATGTTGGCCGACAGCAGCTGCAGCCGCTGCTCGCGCAGGGCCAGGGCGGTGCCGTGGAGACCAAGGAAATCGGACATGGGACGCTCCGGGGAGACAAGGATCACCGGGAATCAAGGCAAGCGCCGTGCCACGGGTCGGTGGGCGCGGCCGGCGTCGGGTTCCCGGCGGCCGCCGGCCGCCCCGGCAAATCGCCCGCCCCGCGCGCGCTGCTTGTTGATGTACCGGCTTCAGGCCCTGATCCGGCGCAGGCCATAGCACCGCGACAAGCGTGATCCAGCAGGGCCCTTCGCCAAGAATCCGACGCTGGGACTTCCCGAAGCGCACCCGGTGGGACGCGACATCGTCCAGCGCCTACGTTGCCGAGACAAACTCAGGTCGCGGCGCAGGCGTGAAAGCTGCTTGCCGCTTCTCGACAGGATGAAACCAAGGCACGGCTCTTGCACCCATCCGGCCCATGAACCGGACAACCCGCATCCTGCTCTCCCTCGTCACCCTGGCGGCCTGCAAGGCCCAGGCCGCCGACCTGCAGCCGCTGGACAGCATCCGCAGCGCCGCCCTGCAGGCCGTCGGCGGCGCTGGTGCCCAGGGCCAGGCGCGCCTGGATTCCAGCCTGCGCCTGGCCGCCTGCCGCCAGCCGTTGCAGGCAGTGGCCTCCGGCACCCGCCTGGCCCAGGTGCGCTGCGATGACAGTCCGGGCTGGAAGATCTTCGTCCCGGTGGCCGTGCGCCGCGAAGCCCAGGTGGTGGTGGTCAACGGCCCGGTGCGGATGGGTCAGGCGATCGCGCCGGGCCAGCTGATCGTGCAGAAGCGCGACGTGGGCGGCACCGACGGGGCCACGTTCGCCAGCCCGGACCAGCTGGCCGGTGCCATCGCCGCGCGCGCGCTGAGCGCCGGCGACATCGCCACCGCCAGTGACCTGCAGCAGGGCCAGCCCCTGCGTCGCGGCGATCCGGTGGTGCTGGTCTCGCGGGTGGCCGGGGCGGAAATCCGCATGCCGGGCGTGGCCCTGGGCAGCGCCCAGGTCGGCCAGCGCGTGGCGGTGCAGAACACCGCTTCCAACAAGGTGATTCGTGGCCGGCTTTCGTCCGAGCCGGGGGTGGTCGAGGTCCTTCAGTGAAGCGCAACGCGCGACTGACAAAAAATGTCACTTTGCCCTCAAGTTCTCCGTCGACCCGCCGTTACCGGGCTCGACAGCAGAACTTTGGGAGTGCCCTGTGAGCTACAAGATCGACCCAATGCCGCCCGCCGCGCGGGTGGCCGATGTCGCGGCTGCCGTGGCTGCCACCCGCGCCGGTGGCGCCCGCAATGAACCCATCTCGGCCACCGCCGAGACAGATCGCCTCAGCCTGACCGGTGATGCCGAAGGACTCAAAGCCATGGGACGCGAACTGGGCGCCGCTCCGGCGGGGATCGACATGGGCCGGGTGAACGCGCTCAAGGCCGCCATCGCCGAGGGCAGCTACAAGATCGACGCGCAGGCCATCGCCGCGCGCATGCTGGACCTGGACCGCGAACTGGGACGCTGACATGAGCACCGAACTCCTCGATTCCAGCCCGCTGGGCGCCCTGGAGCTGGCCCTGCAGGAAGAGCGCCGCGCGCTGCTGGACAACGATGTGCTGGCCCTGTTGGCCTCCACCGAAGCCAAGGTCCGCGCCCTGCGCCAGGCCGAAGCCAGCCCGCCGGACCGCTCGGCCGCCGAGCGCGTGGACGCCCTGCGCCAGCTCAACCAGGCCAACGGCGTCCTGCTGGCCCGCCGCCGTCGCGAAGTGGACTGGGCGCTGCGCCACCTGGGTCGCGTCGAATCCACCGGCACGTACAATGCCGCGGGCCTGGCCGGCTCGCGCGCGCAGGGACGCAGCCTGGCTGTGGTCTGACTGCGCTCCACGCGCTGGCCGGCCGCCCCTGCCACGCCTCTGGAGCTGCCTGCAATGAAACGCATCCTGTCCGGCGCCCTGTGCGCCCTGGCCCTGCTGGGCTGCACCGATCGTCAGGCCCAGCTGCAGGAACAGGCCGCCCGCCAGGCCGCCGCCAAGGCCCAGGCCGCCGACACCCTGGCCGGCCAGTTCGAAGCCGCCTATGCCGCCGGCAACTGGGACCTGGCCCGCGTCCATGGCAGCGCCCTGCTGCAGCAGTACCCGGACACCGCGGCCGCGCAGAAGATCCAGGTGCACTATCAAGAGGCCAAGGCCAAGGCCGAGCAAGCGCGCGAAGCCCGTCGCCTGGCGGGCCTGTGGACCTACAACCAGGTCATGATCGGCCAGGGCGCGCAGGTCTCGGCCGCGATCATGAGCCGCGCGCCGCTGGACACCGACGGCAGCGGCAAGCAGCAGCGCGTGCAGCTGGTCTTCCGCGACCATCCCGAGTGGAAGCGCAGCGCCTATCTGGTGCTCAAGGCCGGCGATTTCCCGTGCCTGCAGGGCTGCAAGGTCAAGGTCAGCGTCGATGACGGCAAGCCCAGGGCGATGGACGCCTGGCGTCCGGACACCGACGAGGCCATCGCCCTGTTCATCACCGACCACAAGGCGCTGTGGAAGCTGGCCGCCCACGCCAGGACCTTGAAGATCGAGTTCCCGGTCAAGGCCGGCGGCAGCCGCACGGCCGCGTTCGACACCGGCGGCCTGGATCCGGCGCAGATGCCGGGCTGGGATGCGGGCGCGTAGGCCTGCAGCGCACCGACCCCTCGCACCGACCCCACGGGCCCGGCCCCGCGCGCACCCGCCCGGCGCGTTGCGGAACCCGCCGATGACGATTGCTCCTGCCGACATGCCAAAACGCGATCATCGCGCGCCGGCGGACATGCTCAACTTGCGGCGTGTACGCTGCGCCCACGGTGTCCGCGGGCGGCTACGTCCGGCCAACGCCGGCGACCGCAAGCGATCTGGTCTTCAGGTTGCCAGATACCTCACGCGGGCGGCCGCGCGCCCAAAGGTGCGTGCCGGCTTGTTGACACGCGGGTTCACCAACGCAGGGAGACGGACATGCGGGCATTGCTGATCGTGGGGCTGATGGGCGTTGCCGGGAGCGCCGCGGCGGCCGACTGGCCGACCAGCTACAAATTCGACAACGGCGACCAGATCGGCCTGACCGGCGCCTACGCCTACGACCAGAACCATTTCAGTGGAGACGACGCACTTTTCGACAATGACCACCGCATGCGCCGCAAGGAATTCGGCGCCTTCTACAGGCGCGATGGCGTATTCGACATGGGCGTCCAGTACGACTTCCAGTCGCATCTGTGGCTGGACATCTATGCCCGGGTGCAGACCAAGGCGCTGTTCGGCAAGGATTACGGCGCGATCCGGGTGGGCTATTTCAAGACTCCGATCGGCCTGGACTCGGCGGGGGCCACGCGCGCCGTCTCGTTCCTGGAAGCGCCGTTGGCTACCCAGGCCATCTACGAGGGGCGCCGCACCGGCGTGGAGTGGGCGTTGACCCGAAAGACCTGGAACCTGCAGCTGCAGGGTTTTGCCGGCCAGGACGTGGAAGGCGACAACGAGGGCACCACCGTGGCCGGGCACTTCACCTGGACCCCGCACAAGGCCGCCGGCGACGTGCTCCACCTGGGCGTGGGGTATTCGGTCGAGAACCCGGACGCCAGCTCCAGCCGGGTGCGCAGCAAGATCGAGGCGGGCCTGACCGACACCCGGCTGATCGACAGCGGCGCCCTGCCCGGCACCACCCACATCGCACGCGCCGGCCTGGAGTTCATCCGCATCGCCGGCCCGTTCACCGTGCTGGCCGAGCACCTGGAGCAGACCGTGGCGCGCGAGGGCTTTGCCGACTTCAACGCCCAGGGCAACACCGTCTACGGCAGCTGGGTGGTGACCGGCGAATCGCGCCCCTACACCGGCACGCTGGGCAACGTCACGCCCAAGGGTCCGGCCGGCGCGCTGGAACTGCTGCTGCGCTACAGCGACCTGGACCTCAACGATGCCGGCCTGGAAGGCGGCTACCAGCACGACTGGACCGTGGGTGCGAACTACTACTTCACCAGCCACTTCAAGGTGCAGGTCAACTACATCAAGGCCAACAGCCGCCGCGCCGGGGTGGAAGTGGACCCGAACGCATTCGGGATCCGCGCGCAGGTGATGTTCTGACCGGCGCCGGCGTGCCGCGCGCGATGCGCTAGGCGAAACGGCGCGTGGACAGGTTGCGCAGCTTGATGGTCGTGGAGCGGGCCACGTACTGCCACAGCATCGGCGTGGTGAGCAGGCTGAGCACCGCGCGCGCGCGCCGGCCGTAGAGCTCGGCCTTGAACTGTTCGAACTGCTCAAGGCCCTGGCAGCCGTCCCTGCAGCGGATCAGCGCCTGCCTCATCTGCGGGGTCAGCGCGTGGGCGTAGGTGCGCAACAGGTGGTCCACGTTCTGTATGACCGGCTGCATGTTGAAGCGCGTGCGCGAATGCGGCGAGCGGGTGTTGGAGACGTCGCTGTGTGACAGCGTGTAGACGTAGTAAGCCTGCGGCACGATGCTGGCCCTGGCGCCTTCCAGCAGGCAACGGATGATGATGTCGAAATCCTCGCCAAAGCGGCAGGCGGGATCGTAGCGGAGCTGGTGCTCGGTCAGGAACGCGCGACGGATGATCGGCTTGATCAGCGGGAAATAGGCGGCGCGGCTGCCGGACAGGATCTCGCGCAGGCTCGGGACGTTGCTGGATCCCTTGAGGAAGGACAGCGCGGTCAATGGCTGGGGGTGCTGGCTTTCATTGAAGGCCAGCAGGCCGACCTGCCGGTCCAGATATGAATCATGCAGCACCTGGTTGTCGGCCACGATATCCAGCTGCTGTTCCTCGGCGTGCCGGATCAGGTGTTGGAGCCGTTGCGGCAGCATGATGTCGTCGGCATCGAGGAAGGCGATGTAACGCCCGCGGGCCTGGGCGATGCCGGTGTTGCGCGCCACGGCCGCGCCACCGTTGCAGTCCTGCTCGAACAGCCGGATGTCCTGGTCGTGGACCTGCAAGGCCTTGACGGTGGCCACCGTATCGTCGGTGGAGGCGTCGTCGACGACCAGGATTTCCAGGTCTTTCAAGGTCTGCTGCCGGATCGAGGCAATGCTGCGGCCGATGAATCCGGCCGCGTTGTAGGCAGGCACCACGATTGAGGCGATGGGATCCATGGGTTATTGATGTCCTGTGGGGGCCAGATGGGTCATGCGGGCCAGGTAGGAGCGCAGCAGCGAACTGCCCGCCGCCGCGCCGGCCACCACGCACACGCCCATGACACTCAGGGCCAGGAAGATCTCGAGCCGGTTGAAGCGGGCGATGAGGTCACCCGAGAGCAGGGACAGCACCGCCAGCACCAGCACCGCACCTGTCGCCACGGGCAGCAGGTCCTGTCGCATCCACGGCCGGTACAGGCCCGGCGCCAGCTTGCGCTGGACCAGCGGCGGAGACACCACGAAGGTCGCCGCCTGCAGCAGGCACCAGACGATCGCCGTGCCGGTGGCGCCGAAACGGTAGGCGGCCAGGGTGATCAGCGGGGCGCCGATGATCGCCTGCAGCGTGTTGATCTTGACGTTCAGCGCCAGGTCCCCGTACGCGTACTGCAGGTAGTACTGGTAGGAGGTGAAGGTCAGGAAGGTATTGCCCAGCATGTACCAGAAGATGATGTTCGAGGCCCAGGTGGACGCGGCGAGGTTGCCGGTCCAGGCGTACATCAGTTCCTTGCCGAACAGCGCCACCATGCCGGTGAGCGGGATCATCAGTACGGCGGTGAGTTGGGTGGCATTGCGGTAGAGCCGGATCAGCTGGTCAATCTCGCCCTTGGAATGAAGGTAGGTCAGGCGTGGGATGAGCGCGCTGCTGAGCGGCGAGGCGGCCAGGGTCACAGCCGAGGTCAACGCCATCACCAGCGAGAAATAGCCATATTCGTCCAGGGGCAGCAGGCCGGAGAGCAGCAGCCGATCCAGCTGGGACAGCAGCAGCCACAGGATCGAGGTGTAGGCGATGCTCAGGCCGAAGGGCATGGCGGTGATCAGCTGGGCCTTGGCGAAGGCCAGGCCGATGCGTTCGGTGGTTGGCGGCAAGACGCGGTAGCTGCGCTGGGCCAGCACGATGGGCTCCAGCAGTCCCAGCAGTAGCTGGACAAGGAAGAACGCCAGCGGCGTATTGCTCACATAGCGCAGCACCGCCAGCGAACCGACCGCCTTGGCCACGGCGAAGCCGACGTTGATCGCGTTGAGCGAGACCTGGGCCTCCATCCCGTTCAGTGCGGTCCGGTAGATCGAGGCGAAGAACCGCAGGCCGATCATCCAGCCCATCAGCATCAGGCACTGGCTGACCTGGGCCGGGTCCAGCGACTGCACCTTGAACCAGTGCGCGGCCAGCAGCGGGCTGGCCAGGGTCATGGCCAGGCCGGTGGCCAGGGCGATGCCGGCGAAGATCAGTTCCACGCTGCGCAGGATCCGGCGAAAGTCGGTGAAGCCGTTGGCATCGGCGCGCGCGCGGGCCACTTCCCGGTTGAGCATCGGCGAGAGGCCGACGTCAAGCAGCCCCAGCCAGAGCTGCAGGACCACGAAGAAGCCGACCAGGCCGTAGGCTTCAGCACCCAGGTACCGCAGGTAGAACGGAACGAAGACGATGCCGACCAGGGTGGTCACCGCCTGGCCAACGTAATTGGCCAAGGCGTTCGTGCGAACGGAGGGAGAGCGGGTCATGTTCGCCTGGGGAAGGTTGGGTGGTGCGTCCCCAAGCGTAACGCCAAGGAGGGGCTTTTCAGGACGCGCCTTGCCAGCTGCCGGATGAACCGTGCTTCAGCCAGGTCGCGGCGGCGGCCTGCACCTGGGGACCGGCAATCGGGGGGCCCGGACGGTGCCGGCAAGCGGTCTCCACGGCCACGCGCGCGCCCGAAACAGGCCGCCTTCGGCCTGCTCGCAGCGGCCCGCGCGTTAGAGCGCGTAGCCGAACTGCTGCCGGAACTGGTCGTTGAACTGGTCGAAGTCGAAGCGCTGGTTCTGGGTGCCCGGGTGCTCGACCTTGAGCGCGCCCATCAGGTTGCCCATGCGACCGATGGTCAGCCAGTCGCAGCCGCGCTCGATGCCGAAGATCAGGCCGGCGCGGAAGGCGTCGCCGCAGCCGGTCGGGTCGACCACCCGGCGCTCGTGCGCCGGCGGCACATCGAAGGTCCGGTCCGGGGTGTGCAGCAGCGCGCCCTTGGGCCCCTGGGTGGTGATGTAGGCCTTGACCCGGCTGACGATGGCGTTCTCGTCCCAGCCGGTGCGCTCCTGCAACAGGTTGGACTCGTAGTCGTTGACCACCACGTAGTCGGCCTGTTCGATGAAGGTGCGCAGCTCTGGACCATTGAACAGCGGCATGGCCTGGCCCGGGTCGAAGATGAACGGTACGCCGCCCTCGGCGAATTCCTGCGCGTTCTGGATCATGCCCTCGCGCCCGTCCGGCCCGACCAGGCCCAGGGTCACGCCCGGGACGTCGCGGACGTGGTTCTCGTGGCTGCGCATCATCGCCCCGGGGTGGAAGGCGGTGATCTGGTTGTTGTCGTGGTCGGTGGTGATGAACGCCTGCGGGGTGAACAGCTCCTCGATCACTCGCACCCGTGACAGGTCGATGCCCAGGGCGTCGAAATGCTCGCGGTAGGGACCAAAGTCCTGGCCGACGGTGCCCATCGGGATCGGCTTGCCGCCCAGCAGGTGCAGGTTGTAGGCGATGTTGCCGGCGCAGCCCCCAAACTCGCGGCGCATGCGCGGGACCAGGAAGGACACGTTCAGGATGTGGACCTTGTCCGGCAGGATGTGGTTCTTGAACTGGTCCGGGAACACCATGATGGTGTCGTAGGCGAGGGAACCACAGATCAGTGCGGACATGGCGGCCTTGACAGGATGGCGCAGCCCCGACGCGCGCTGCTTGCACCGAGGATGTTGATGGCACGCCGGCGCGGGACCGGCAGGAGCGGCCAAGGTTACCGGCTGATGCCGGACAGGGCCAGCCGAGCGGCCGGCCCGGCGCCAGTCACGGTGTTGCCGGCGGGCTTGTTCATGCTGCGATTTTCCTTGTATGCCGCAGGGGCGGTTGCTAGGCTAGCCGATCCCCTTTTTGCCCATTTTTTCGCCATCGGCGCTGGGCATTTGCATTTCTTCCGAAGGATTCCGGCCCCCGATGTTCAAGAAGCTGCGCGGCATGTTTTCCAATGACCTGTCCATTGACCTGGGCACGGCCAACACTCTGATCTACGTCCGCGGCCAGGGCATCGTGCTCAATGAACCCTCGGTGGTGGCCGTGCGCCAGGACCGCGCCATCGGCGGCACCCGTTCGGTCGCCGCGGTGGGCGCGGAGGCCAAGCAGATGCTCGGCCGCACCCCGGGCCACATCACCACCATCCGGCCGATGAAGGACGGGGTGATCGCCGACTTCACCTACACCGAGGCCATGCTCAAGCACTTCATCAAGAAGGTGCACAAGTCGCGCTTCCTGCGCCCCAGCCCGCGGGTGCTGGTGTGCGTGCCGGCCGGCAGCACCCAGGTCGAGCGCCGCGCAATCAAGGAATCGGCCGAAGAAGCCGGTGCCCGCGATGTCTACCTGATCGAGGAGCCGATGGCCGCCGCGATCGGCGCCGGCCTGCCGGTGACCGAGGCGCGCGGTTCAATGGTCATCGACATCGGCGGCGGCACCACCGAGGTGGCGGTGATCTCGCTCAACGGCATCGTCTACTCGCAGTCGGTGCGGGTGGGCGGCGACCGTTTCGATGAAGCCATCACCAACTACGTGCGCCGCAACCACGGCATGCTGATCGGCGAGGCCACCGCCGAGCGCATCAAGCTGCAAATCGGCTGCGCCTACCCGCAGCCGGAAATGGAGGAGATGGAGATCTCCGGCCGCAACCTGGCCGAGGGCGTGCCCAAGATGATCAAGATCAACTCCAATGAGGTGCTCGAAGCCCTGCACGAGCCACTGTCGGGGATTGTCAGCGCGGTCAAGCTGGCGCTGGAACAGACTCCGCCGGAACTGTGTGCCGACGTGGCCGAGCGGGGCATCGTGCTCACCGGCGGCGGCGCCCTGCTGCGCGACCTGGACAAGCTGATCTCCGAGGAAACCGGCCTGCACGTGCAGGTCGCCGACGATCCGCTGACCTGCGTGGCCCGCGGTGGCGGCCGTGCGCTGGAGCTGGTGGACATGCACGGCAACGAGTTCTTCGCCGCTGAATGAAGCCGAGGCGGGGAGAGCAAGCAGCCGGGACCCGGGACCCGGGACCGGGGACCCGGGAAAGGCAAGGGGCCGGCGCCGGAGCGGTGATCGCACTGCTGAAGCCGGCCGCGCCACCGCCGTTGCAGTTGCTTGCCCGGGTCCCCGGTCCCGGGCCCCGAGTCCCGGCTTTCCCTCCCTTCCCCATTCCCTAGCAGCCCGTGCCTTCCTACGCCGGTCCCCCTGTTGCTCCCCGTCCCGGTGAGATCGCCAGCTCGCTGCGGCTGCTGGCCTATCTGGCGCTGGGCCTGGCGCTGGTGATCCTGGACCATCGCGGCGGCTGGCAGGCCCGGGCCAGGCAGCAGGCGGGCCTGGCCGCGCAGCCGCTGTGGTGGGTCGCCGGCCTGCCCGGGCGGCTGGGCATGCGGGTCAAGGATGACGCGGCCACGCTGGGCCAGCTCACCGCCGAGAACCGTCGCCTGCGCGATGAGCTGCTGGTCTCCAACGCACGCCTGATCCGGCTCAGCGCGGCGGTGGCCGACAACGCCCAGCTGCGCGCACTGCTGGGCGCGGCCGGCAATCGCGGCCTGGACGTGCAGCTGGCCGCGGTGCTCAACATCGACCTGGACCCGACCCGCCAGCGCCTGGTGCTCGATGCTGGCAGCCGCGACGGGGTCTACGTGGGCCAGCCGGTGATCGATGCCGGCGGCCTGCTGGGCCAGATCGTGCAGGTGATGCCGCGCTATTCCACGGTGCTGCTGCTGACCGATCCGGACCACGCCGTGCCGGTGATGGTCCAGCGCAATGGCGTGCGCCTGCTGGCCTATGGCAACGGTCGCAGCGATCAGCTGCAGCTGGTCGACGTGCCGCTGAACGCGGACATCAGGAATGGCGACGTGGTGGTGACTTCCGGCCTGGGCGGACGCTTTCCGCCCGGCTTCCCGGTGGGCACGGTGACCGACCTGCACGCCGACGACAGCCGCACCTTCCTGGTCGGCGAACTGCGCCCGGCCGCGCACCTGGACCGCGGCCGCAACGTGCTGTTGCTCAAGGCCGCGGCGGTGGCGCCGGGGGTGGGGCAGCTCGGGGCCGGGGAAGCCTCGGAAGCCGGGACCGGGGACAGTGAGGCCGGGACCCGGGACCCGGGACCCGGGACCCGGGAGGGCAACAGCAACCGCGGTGCTGCTGCGGCCGAAACGGTCTCGCCAGCGCCCGCCCAGACGCCGCAATCCCCGCTTTCCCGGGTCCCGGGTCCCGGGCCCCGGGTCCCGGCTCCATCAGCCCCGAGTCCCGAGTCCCGAGTCCCGGCTGCTCCAACCGAAACGCCACCGCCAGCGTCCGCCCAGACGCCGCAATCCCCGCCTTCCCGGGTCCCGGGTCCCGGGCCCCGGGTCCCGGCTCCACCCGCTCCCCCGGCTCCCGCCCCATGAGCCGTACCCGCCACGCCTGGGTGCTGCCGGTCAGCGTGCTGCTGGCCCTGCTGCTGGCCCTGCTGCCGCTGCCGCCGGGGGTGCAGCCGCTGCGTCCGTACTGGCTGGCGCTGGTGCTGGCCTATTGGGTGATCGAGGAGCCCGAGCGGGTTGGCCTGGGCTTCGTCTTCCTGGTCGGGCTGGTGGCCGACATCAGTTTCGGCGGGCTGCTGGGCGAACAGGCGCTGCGGCTGGTGGTGATGGCCTTCATCCTGCAGCGCTTCCGTGCGCGGCTGCGGTTCTTCCCGTTGTCCCAGCAGGCACTGGCCATCGGTGGGCTGCTGCTCAACGACCGCGTCGTCGCCAGTGCGATCCATTTCTTCATCGGCCAGCCGTTGCTGCCCTGGGCCTACTGGTGGGCGCCGCTGCTGGGCATGGCCCTGTGGCCGCCGCTGTTCCTGCTGCTGGACGCGCTGCGCCTGGGGCGTCGCGCCTGAACCCATGACCTCGCGCCGCCGCCCGCTCAGGAACGCCCATGCCGAGGCCGACCAGTTCCGCCGCCGCGCGGTGCTGGGGTTCATCGGCGTGTTGGTGTGCCTGGCCGGCCTGGCCGGGTGGTACTTCAAGCTGCAGGTGCTGGACCACGCCCAGTACGCCACCCGCTCGGAAGCCAACCGGATCAAGCTGCGCCCGGTGGTGCCGGCGCGCGGCAGCATCTACGACCGCAACGGGGTGCTGCTGGCCGAGAACATCCCGGCCTACCGCCTGGAGGTGGTGCCCGACCAGGCCGGCGACCCGGCGACCTGGCTGGAGCCGCTGGGCAAGCTCATCGCATTGGACCCGGAGGAAGTGCAGCACTTCCTGGCCACGCGCAAGGTCAGCCGCGGCTTCCGCGGGATCACCCTCAAGCCCAGGCTGAGCGAGGAGGAGATCGCCGCGCTGGCGGTCAACCGCTGGCGTTTCCCCGGCGTGGAGGTGGTGCCATACCTGACCCGGCACTATCCATACGGGCCGCTGACCGCGCACATCATCGGCTACGTCGGCCGGATCGACGAGGCCGACCTGGAGGCCTCCAGCGACCTGAACTCGGCCCTGACCCATATCGGCAAGAGTGGCCTGGAGCGTTATTACGAGCCGCAGCTGCGCGGCAAGGTCGGCTACGAAAAGGTCGAGACCAACGTCGAAGGCCGTGCGCTGGGCGTGGTCGGGCGGGTCCCGGCCCAGGCCGGCACCGACCTGAAGCTGTCCATCGACATCCGGCTGCAGCAGGCCATGACCGAGGCCTTCGGCCAGTACGAGGGCGCGGCGGTGGCGATGGATCCGCGCAGCGGCCAGATCCTGGCCATGGTCAGCCTGCCGAGCTTCGACACCAACCTGTTCGTCAACGGCATCTCCTCCAGGGACTTCAAGGCACTCAACGACAATCCCTCGCGGCCGCAGTTCAACCGGCTGGTCCTGGGTGGGGTGGCGCCGGGTTCGACGATCAAGCCGCTGATGGGCCTGGCCGGCCTGGACAGCGGCACCCGCAAGCCGCAGGACAGGACCCTGTCCACCGGCATGTTCTACCTGCCCGGGGTGAGCCGCGGCTGGGGCGACTCGCACCGTGGCGGCCATGGCTGGACCGACCTGCGCAAGTCCATCGCCCAGTCGGTCAACACCTACTACTACAGGCTGGCCATCGACATGGGCATCGCCAAGGTCGATGAGTACATGACCAGGTACGGCTTCGGCGCGCCCACCGGCATCGACCTGACCGGCGAGATCGGCGGCATCGTGCCTTCGCCGGCCTTCAAGATGAAAAGCCGCAGGGAACCCTGGTATCCGGGCGACACGGTCAACATCGCCATCGGCCAGGGCGACTGGAAGGTCACCCCGCTGCAGCTGGTGCGCGCGGTGGCGGGTATCGCCGACGGCCAGCTGCGCACCCCGCGTCTGGTGATGGCCCAGCGCACCGGCTTCGACCAGCCCTGGCAGCCCACCGCGCCGGGGCCGAGCAAGCCGATCAGCGACAACCCGGCCAACCTGCAGTGGGTGCGCGAAGGCATGATGGACGCCATGCGTCCGGGCGGCACCGGCTATGCCATCACCGGCGGGGCGCCGTACCAGATGGCCGGCAAGACCGGCACCGCCCAGGTCGCCAGCCGCAAGGGCAGCGCCGCGGTCGACCCGCGCAGCCTGCCGATGCACCTGCGCCATCGCGGCCTGTTCGAAGGCTACGCACCGGCTGAGGCGCCGACCATCGCCGTGGCCGTGGCGGTGGAGGCCGGCGGCTTCGGCACCAGCTCGGCCGCACCGATCGCGCGCAAGATCTTCGATGCCTGGCTGCTGGGCAAGATGCCCGGCACCGACGAGAACGCCGGCGAGGTGCTGGCCACCGAACTGCAGGGCGAGCAGGCCGATGCCGAGGCGCCGGGCGCGGACGACATCGACCCGGAGCAGGCCCAGGCGCCGCAGGCAGTGGACGCGGCGAGCCAGCCGCCCGCGCCCGGCATGCCGGCACCCTCAGCGCCCGCGACCTCGGCGCCCGTCCAGCCCCGGGCCGCGCAGCCGCGCGCGCCTGCCTCCGGCCAGGCGCGGCGATGAGCGTGTTGGTGCGCTATCTGGGCGATCTGGCCTGGCGCTTGCTGCGCAGCCTGGACTGGATCCTGTGCCTGGCCCTGCTGGGGGTGATGTGCTTTGGCCTGGCGGTGATGAAGAGCGCCGGCGGCACCCAGCTGGTGATCGCCCAGGGCGTGCGCTTTGCGATCGGTGTCGGCGCGATGTGGGCGCTGTCGCGGGTGCAGGTGCCGCGCCTGCGTGGCTGGACGCCGACCATCTACGCGTTGTCGATGCTGCCGCTGCTGGCGGTGTTCGTGCTGGGGACCGGCAAGTACGGGCGCCAGTGGCTGGACCTGAAGGTCTTCTACCTGCAGCCGGCCGAGCTGCTCAAGATCACCCTGCCGATGATGATGGCCTGGTACCTGCACCGCATTGCGCTGCCGCCGCGGTTTGCCCCGGTGCTGGTGGCGGCGGCGATCATCGGCGTTCCCACCGCGCTGATCATGCTGCAGCCGGACTTCGGCACCGGCGTGCTGATCGCCGCGTCCGGCGCGTTCGCGCTGCTGCTGGCCGGGCTGCCGTGGTGGTGGGTGGGCGTCGGCGTGGCCGGCGTGGCCAGCGCCGCACCGCTGGCCTGGTTTTTCCTGCTGCGGCCCTACCAGAAGGACCGCATCCTGATGTTCCTCAACCCGGAGGACGACGCCCTGGGCGCGGGCTGGAACATCATCCAGTCCAAGATCGCGATCGGTTCGGGCGGCCTGACCGGCAAGGGCTGGGGCCTGGGCAGCCAGTCGCACCTGAACTTCATTCCCGAGCAGACCACCGACTTCGCCTTCTCGGTGCTGAGCGAGGAGTTCGGCTGGATCGGGGTGGCCACGGTGCTGGCGCTGTACCTGGTGATCGTCGGGCGCTGCCTGTGGATCGCGATGGATGCGCGCGACACCTATTCGCGCGTGCTGGCCGGCTCGCTGGGGTTGGCGTTCTTTGTCTACGTGCTGGTCAACGGCGGCATGATCTCCGGGCTGCTGCCGGTGGTGGGCGTGCCGATGCCGCTGATGAGCTATGGCGGCACTTCGGCGGTGTCGCTGCTGGCCGGGCTGGGG
The DNA here is from genome assembly GCF_000233915.3 of Pseudoxanthomonas spadix BD-a59. Classification (NCBI taxonomy): domain Bacteria; kingdom Pseudomonadati; phylum Pseudomonadota; class Gammaproteobacteria; order Lysobacterales; family Lysobacteraceae; genus Pseudoxanthomonas; species Pseudoxanthomonas spadix. The sequence goes on from NC_016147.2 coordinate 507,398, forward strand.
CTGGTGATGGCGGTGCGCTCGCACCGCCCGGTGAACCGCTGAGGCGGCCCGCCGCCGGTGGCCTGCGAAAGGGGTGGTTGCACATGAACAAGCGCGGCCAAGTGACTGACAAGTCAGGGTTCATTTCGGCGCGCTGCGTGCTAACCTCGCCGCCGATGATCCGACGCGCGCTTGCCTGCCTGTTCACGCTTGGCCTGGTCGCCTGTGCGAGCCAGCCCAAGCCTTCGACCCCGCCGAAACAGACCGGGCAGCAGCCCGCGCGGCCGCCGCTGCCGGTGCCCGCGGCGAAGCCGGCCGAGACCGCGGTCGAGCAGCGCACCGATGCCGCCGTGCTGGACCTGACCCCGGTGCCATTCGAGATCGCGCGGGCCAACTTCATCACCGACACCGCCGCGCGCTTCAACCTGGAGCCGGCCTGGATCGAGGCCATCCTGGCTCGTGCCCAGTGGCGCGAGGACACCATCAAGCTGATGTCCAGGCCGGCCGAGCGCACCATCGGCTGGAGCGAGTACCGCCCGCGCTTCATCACCGCATCGCGCATCGCCGCCGGGCAGAAATTCCTCGCCGCCCACCGCGCCGAACTCACCCGCGTGCAGGACCGCACCGGGGTGCCGGCCGAGATCATCGTGGCCATCCTGGGCGTGGAAACCAGCTATGGCGGCTACACCGGCAAGACCCCGGTGGTCGATGCGCTGTACACGCTGGCGTTTCGCTACCCGCGCACCGGCGACCCGGCGCGGGCGCAGTACGAGGCCCGGCGCGAGCGGTTCTTCCGCGACGAACTGGCCCAGCTGCTGGTCCTGTCCAGGGAGCAGGATCTGGACCTGGCCGCGCTCACCGGCAGCTACGCCGGGGCGATGGGCCTGGGCCAGTTCATGCCCTCCAGCTACCGCCAGTTCGGCGTGGACGGCGATGGCGATGGGCGCATCGACCTTTTGACCGACCTGGACGATGTCTTCTCCTCGGTGGCCCACTACTTCGTCAACAAGGGCGGCGCCTACGGCTGGAAGCGCGGCGGCCCGGTCGCAGTGCAGGCCACCCTGGCGCCGGGGCGCGAGCCGTTCGAGCCGCTGGACTGGACGCCCACCTGGACCCTGTCCGAGCTGGCCACCCGTGGCTATACGCCGATGGCGCCGGTGCCGCAGGGCGAAACCGCCACGCCGGTGACCCTGGCGGCGGCCAACGGCCCGCAGTACTGGCTGGGCTTTCGCAACTACTACGCCATCACCCGCTACAACAACTCCAAGATGTATGCGATGGCCGTGTGGCAGCTTTCCGAAGCGATCGCCGGCCGGGCGCTGCCGCCGGCATGAGGACCTGGCTGCTCCTGCTGGTGGTGGTGAGCCTGGCTGCGTGCAGCAGCGCGCCACGCAGGGGGTCAGGTCCGGGCGATGCCCTGATATCGGCAGCGAACGGCGCGCGGGGGCCGGCCGCGGCCGGTTGCCACGGCCGCTATGCACCGGCCCGGGAAGACCTGTCCACCCGCGGCGACTACACCGCCGGCGGCCTGTACAAGCCCGGCGTGTCCGACAGCACGCCCACGCAGGTGCCTGACGTGGACTGCATCGCCGAGCCGAGGATCGCGGCCGAACCGCCGTCGGCCTACGGCAATCGCTCGCCGTACTCGGTGCTGGGCAAGGACTACAGGGTCCTGGACACGGCGGCCGATTACGACGAGACCGGCCTGGCGTCGTACTACGGGCAGAAGTTCCATGGCCGCAAGACCTCCAACCACGAGGTCTATGACATGTACCAGTTCACCGCCGCGCACAAGACCCTGCCGCTGCCCAGCTTCGCCCTGGTGACCAACCTGGACAACGGCAGGGACGTGATCGTGCGCATCAACGACCGCGGCCCGTTCCACGAGGGCCGGGTGATCGACCTGAGTTACGCCGCAGCGGTCAAGCTGGGCATCACCGGCCGCGGGACCGGTCGGGTCCAGGTCAGGGCGCTGCATCCGGACGATCCCAAGCTGCCGGCGCTGCTGGCCGCCCGCGGGCGGGGCGCCGGCGCGGTTGCCACCACCGTGGCCACCGGCGTGCCGGCCGCCATCGCCACCGGCAAGCCGGCCGCGGTCGGGCTTTCGGGCATGGACCAGCTGGTCGGCGGCCTGCCGGCGCGCGCGCAGGGCGCCAGCGCCGCGGCCGCGGCGCCCACGCCCGCCACGCCTGTGGCAAGGCCAGCGGTGGCTGCGGCCAAGGCCGCGCCCAGCGACCCTTCGCTGCGTTACCACGTCATTCCCAACGCCGGGGAGCCGGCCAGCGCCGATCGCTTCCAGGCCTGGATGCAGGCCCAGGGCGTGCATGTGGCCACCGGCAGGCCCGGTATCCCGGTGGCCGCGCCGGTGCGGGCCAGCGCCACGCCCGCCGTGCCGGCCCCGCGCCAGGTCGCCGTGGCCGCGGCCAGCCCGGTTGCTGCCAGCGCGGGCCAAGACCACCGCCCCAGCTACAGCGAAACGGCCATGGCCGTGCTGCTGCAGGTGGCCAGCTTCGCCAGCCGCGACAATGCGGAAAAGACCGTGGCCAAGCTGGTCGCGGCCGGGATTCCCACCGCTTCGCTCAGCGATGTGATCGCCGGCGGCCGCACCCTGTGGCGCGTGCGGGTCGGTGCGGCGGACAATGCCGGGGCTGACGCGCTGGCTGCGCGCATCGCCGGCCTGGGCTTCTCGCGCCCGCAGGTCGTGCGCGAGTGAACCCACGCACGCAGGCCACGGTTGGTGGCCTGCCGCGGCGCCTTCTTCAATTCAACAAGTTCAATCCAACAAGATTTCCTGGGAGTTTTTCTCGATGAAGTTCCGTTTTGCCTTCGCCGCCCTGGCGGCCGTCGCCCTTGGCGCGGCCATTGCCCAGACGCCGCCTGACCCCACCACCGCGCCGCCGCCGCAAGTGCAGATCCCCGACGCGCCGGCCCCGGCGGTGGCCAAGGCCTGGATCGTCATGGACGCGGCCAGCGGCCAGGTCCTGGCCGGCCAGAACATCCACGAGCACCTGGCCCCGGCCAGCATGACCAAGGTGATGACCTCCTACGTGCTGGCCGCCGAGCTGAAGAACGGCAAGATCAGCCGCGACGACCAGGTGATGATGAGCGAGCGCGCCTGGCGCGAGGGCGGCGCCGGCACTGACGGCAGCTACAGCGGCTTCCCGGTCAACCAGACCGCGCGCCTGGAAGACATGGAAAAAGGCATGGTGGTGCAGTCGGGCAACGATGCGGCCATCGCCCTGGCCGAGCACGCCGCCGGCAGTCAGGAAGCCTTCGTCCAGTTGATGAACGCCCATGCCCAGCGCCTGGGCATGAAGGACAGCCACTTTGTCGACGTGCACGGCCTGGCCGCCGACGGCCACTATTCCAGTGCCTACGACATGGCCCTGCTCGGGCGCGCACTGATCCGCGACTATCCGGAGACCTACGCGTACAACAAGATCCGCGAGTTGACCGTCAGCGGCATCACCCAGCCCAACCGCAACCTGCTGCTGTGGCGCGATCCCAGCGTGGACGGGATCAAGACCGGGCATACCTCGCAGGCCGGCTACTGCATCATGAATTCGGCCAAACGCGGTGACCAGCGCCTGATCAGCGTGATCATGGGCGATGTGTCCGAGAAGCAGCGCGCCGATGATTCGCTGGCCCTGCTCAACTGGGGCTTCCGTTTCTTCGAAACCCATCGTCTGTACGAGCCGGGCAAGGCCCTGGCCACGCAGAAGGTCTGGAAGGGCGCCAGCCGGCAGGTCCAGCTGGGCGTGGCTGCGCCGCTGCTGGTCGGCGTGCCGCGCGGCAAGTACGAGCAGCTCAAGCCGTCCATGGACGTGCCCAGGCAGCTGGTGGCACCGATCAGCAAGGGCCAGCAGATCGGCACGGTCAAGGTGAACCTGGACGGCAAGACCATCGCCCAGGCGCCGCTGGTGGCGATCGAGGGCGTGGAGGAAGGCGGCTTCTTCCGCCGCCTGTGGGATGCGTTGTGGATGTGGTGGGAATCGGTCTGACCGCGCAATGCCGGTTCCGTCGTTCGGGTCATCAGTAAAAGGTGTCGCGAGGAGCTGATTCTCCGGCAAACTTTGCTTATCATCCGTTCAGGCCCACGCGCTGCGCGGGCCTTGCGATCTGGGAAGGCGCCCGTTCGCGGGGGTCTGGTCATTCCACAAATTATGTAGGGAAACATGATGAAGAACTGGATTTCGCGCCCGGCGGCCCTCGCTCTGAGCGCCGCGCTGATCACTTCCACGGTCAGTGCGCCCGCATCGGCAGGCCTCAAGGACATGTTCAAGAAGGAAGGCACCGCCCAGGAGCAGCGCAAGGAAGGGGTCGCCCAGATCCCGACATGCGCCAAGCCGCTGGGCAGCATCTCGGTGTTCGAGCCGGAAGACGCGGTGAACTGGTGGACCGGCCAGCAGCTGCCGGCGCCGTCCAAGCTGATCAAGGTGTTGGTCAACAAGTCGCGCTGCTTCACCCTGGTCGATCGTGGCGCCGGCATGGCCGCAGCCCAGTACGAGCGTGAGCTGGCCTCCAGCGGCGACCTGCGCACCCAGTCCAACATCGGCAAGGGCCAGATCAAGGCCGCCGACTACGTGATGGTGCCGGACCTGATCGGCCAGAACAGCAACGCTGGCGGCAATGCACTGGGCGGGCTGGTGGGCGGCCTGATCGGCGGCCGGGCCGGGGCGCTGGCCAGTGGCATCACCTTGAAGAGCAAGACCGCTGATGTGGTCCTGACCGTGACCGACGTGCGCTCTTCCGAGCAGGTGGCCATGGCCGAGGGCAACGCAAAGAAGAACGATATCGGCTGGGGCGCCGGTGGCGGCCTGTTCGGCGGCGGTGGCTTCGGCGCGGCCGGTGTCGGCGGCTACGCCAATACCGAAATCGGCCAGGTCATCACCCTGGCCTACCTGCAGGCCTATACCGATATCGTGACCCAGCTGGGTGGCCTGCCCGAAAATGCCTCGGCAGCCAACGTCAAGCAGGCCTTCAGTGTGACCCGTCCTGGACGTCTGCTGGCCTCGGCCAAGGGCACTGGCGGCGCGGTGCGTGAGCTGGAGACGGGCATGATGGTGTATCCGACCGGAGTCAAGGACGGCACGATGTTCGAGGTCGAGGACGAGCTGGGCAACACGGGCTGGGTTTCCTCGAACATGATCCAGCTGGCCAGATAAGCCGCAGAGCCCGCATGCAGCGGGTATCAGGAGGCCGCCAGGGCGGCCTCCGCTCGCTTGGGGCCGGCGCCCATGGCTTGGGTTCGGCCGATGCCGGCCCGATAATCGGGGCATGAAGATCTCCTCCGACAATCCGGAACACGGCTTCCAGTTCCCCGGCACCTTCGAGCTCAGCGCCATGGGCACGGCCGGGGTCGAACTGGAACGCGAACTCCCGCGCCTGCTTGTCGCTGCCGGCATCCAGGTGCTGGAGGAGCACGTAAGCTGGAAGCACTCGTCCAACGGCAAGTACGTCTCGGTGCGCATCGCCTTCTACGCTGAAGATCGCGCGCGCTACGACGCCGCCCACCAGGCGCTGCGCGATCATCCGGAAGTGAAGTGGACACTGTAGCCGCGGGCGCCTGCGGTCCTTCGGCGCAGGCCGATGCGGCCATCGCCGCGCGCGCGCCGCTGCCGGCGGAGGTGTACGACCTGGGGCGCCAGCCGTATGAACCGGTGTGGCGCGCGATGCAGGCCTTCACCGATGCGCGCGATGAGGCCACGCCCGACGCGCTGTGGGTGGTCGAACACGAGCCGGTGTTCACCCTGGGCCAGGCCGGCAAGCCCGAGCACGTGCTGGCCGCCGGCGACATCCCGGTGATCCACGTCGACCGCGGCGGCCAGGTGACCTATCACGGCCCCGGCCAGCTGGTGGTGTATCCGCTGCTGGACCTCAAGCGCCTGCAGATCGGCGTGCGCGACTACGTGTGCCGGATCGAGCAGGCCATCATCGACACCTGCGCCGAGTGGAACATCCAGGCCCAGCGCAGGCAGGGTGCGCCCGGGGTGTACGTGGCCGGGGCCAAGATCGGCGCGCTCGGCATCCGCGTGCGTCGCGGCTGCACCTTCCATGGCCTGAGCTTCAACATCGCCATGGACCTGGAGCCGTTCCAGCGCATCAACCCCTGCGGCTACCAGGGCCTGCAGACCATCGCCCTGGCCGACCTGGGCGGACCGGCCTCGATGGAGACGGTCAAGGCGGTGCTGCTGGAAAGGATCGCGGTGTTGTTCGGGCTTGCGTTGCAGGCCGGCGCGGAACTCCCTGTGCTGGGCTGAGCCGCGCCCTGTTGGGAGCAACTGTCTGCTCGGACGCCAGCGATGCGGCCGTGGGAGCAGTGTCCTGGGTGGGAGCCGCCACGGCGGCGATGTGGCTTTGCCTGGAAGTTTTCATCGCCGCCGTGGCCGCTCCCACGACACGCCCGGCCAGGAAGGCATTCGGCCATGCGACACTGTGCGCCATGGCCTTCGATCCCGATGCCTTGGTGGCGCGCGCGCTGTCGACCCTACCGCCGGCGCTGGTCGACGCCGCCGATCCGGCCCTGCATGCCGCGCTCGAAAAACTGGTACTGGCCAGCGACTTCGCCTTGCAGGTGCTGCGTCGCCAGCCCGAACTGGTGAAGTACTTCCAGCGCGATGGGTCCGCACCGCTGCCCTTGCCGGTGCTGCCGGCGAAAGCGCCCGAACAATGGCCTGCGCTGCTGCGCCGCTACCGCAGCGCCGAGTCCACCCGTCTGGTATGGCGCGACGTGGTCGATGGCGCGGACGTGGACGAGATCCTGGCCGGCAGCACGCGCCTGGCCGAAACCTGCCTGCAACGCGGCCTTGCGGCGCTGGAAGGCGAGTTCATCGCCCGCCACGGGCAGGTCCGCGACGCCCAGGGCCAGCCCGTGCGGCTGGTGGTATTCGGCCTGGGCAAGCTGGGCGGGGGCGAGCTGAACTTCTCCTCCGACGTGGACCTGGTCTACGCCTATGCCAGTGGCGGCCAGTCCGATGGCCCGCGTCCGCTGGCCGCCGAGGAATACTTCGCGCGCCTGGGCCAGCGCCTGGCGCGGCTGCTGGATGAAACCACGGCCGAGGGTTTCTGCCATCGCGTCGACCTGCGCCTGCGCCCGTACGGCAACGCCGGGCGGGTGGCCCTGTCCTTGGCCGGGATGGAGCGTTATTTCCAGACCGAAGGCCGCGACTGGGAGCGCTACGCCTGGCTCAAGGCGCGCGCGGTGGCCGGCGACATCGCCGCCGGCGAGGCCTGGCTGCAGACGCTGCGGCCGTTCGTCTACCGGCGGTATCTGGATTTCACCGCGCTCGATGGCCTGCGCGCGATGAAGGCGATGATCACCGCCGAAGTCGCGCGGCGCGAGCTGGCCGATGACATCAAGCGCGGCGCCGGCGGCATCCGCGAGATCGAGTTCCTGGTCCAGGCGCTGCAGCTGGTGCACGGCGGCCGCGATCCGCGCCTGCGCCAGCGCAGCCTGCGCGCGGCCCTGGACGCACTGGTGCAGGCGCGGTTGCTGGAGCCTGCGCTGGCCGAGGGCTTGCGCGCCGCCTATCGGTTCCTGCGGCTGCTGGAAAACCGCCTGCAGATGCTGCGCGATGCGCAGACCCACACCCTGCCGGACAACGCCGGTGATGCGCTGCGCATCGCGCTGTCGCTGGGCTACACCGATGTGGCCCAGCTGCGCGCGGCCGTGCAGGCGCAGCGGGCGGTGGTGTCGGCTGCGTTCGCGCCGCTGATGGCCGCGCCGGCAGACGCACACGACCACGATGAGCTGGCGCCGTACCGGCGCATGCTCGATGGCGAGGATGCGCAGGCCGCGCTGGCCAGGGCCGGGTTTCACGACGCCGCCCAGGCCGATGTGCGGCTGCGTGATTTCCTCAAGGCCCCTGGCGTGGCCGCCCTGTCGGACGTGTCGCGCGCGCGTCTGGACCGGGTGTTGCCGGCGGTGCTGCAGGCCGCGGTGGCCTGTGGCCAGCCCGACGCCGCGCTGCAGCGCAGCCTGGCCTTGCTGCAGTCGATCCTGCGCCGGGCCAGCTACCTGGCGCTGCTGGACGAGGCGCCGGGCGCGCTGACGCGGCTGGTCGATGTGGTCGCGCGCAGCGCCTGGATGGCCGAGCGCGTGGCCCAATACCCGCTGCTGCTGGACGAACTGCTGGATGCGCGCGCGGCCGGGCCGTTGCCCGATCGCCAGGCGCTGGATGCGGCCTGCGCGGCGGCCTTGAACGAAGCCGACCCCGAGCTGGCCCTGCGCCGGCTCAACGAGACCCGGCTGGCGTTCGGCTTCCGCATCGCCCTGGCCGCGCTGGACGTGCGCCAGCCGCCGGCCGACTCGGCGCGCCAGCTGGCGTGGCTGGCCGATGCGGTGTGCACCGTGGTGCTGCGCATGGCACGCAGCGCGGTCCAGGCCGCGCACGGCCGGGTCGCCGGCGGCGAGTTTGCCCTGATCGGTTACGGCAGCCTGGGCGGGGAGGAAATGGGCTTCGGTTCGGACCTGGACCTGGTGTTCCTGTTCCGCGCCCCGGCCGGCGCGTCCTCCGACGGCCCGCGGCCGCTGGATGCCGCGCGCTGGCACCTGCGCCTTGCGCAGAAGGTGGTGGCGCTGCTGGAAACCATGACCGGCGCCGGGCGCCTGTATGCGGTGGACGTGCGCCTGCGTCCGGACGGCGCCAAGGGCCTGCTGGTGTCCTCGCTGGACAGCTACGCCGACTACCAGCGCCATCGCGCCTGGACCTGGGAACACCAGGCGCTGGTGCGCGCGCGCGGGGTCGCCGGTGACGACGGCCTGCTGGACGCCTTCGAGCGCATCCGCGCCGACACCCTGGCCACGCCGCGCGAGCCGGGCAAGCTGCGCGAGGATGTCCAGCACATGCGCGCCCGCATGCGCGCCGAACTGGACCGCAGCAGCGCCGAACGCTTCGACCTCAAGCAGGGCGCCGGCGGCCTGGTCGACCTGGAATTCCTGCTGCAGGCGCTGGTGCTGGAACATGCCGCGCGCATTCCCGAACTGATCACCCCGGAGAACACGCGCGCACTGCTGCAGGCCATGGCCGAGCACCAGGTGCTGTCCGCCGACACCGCCGCCGGCCTGGTCCAGGCACATGCCACGCTGCTGGCCGCCAGCCTGTCGTGCACGCTGGACCAGCGGCCGCGCCTGAGCGCACCGACCCCGGCGATCGCGCAGGCACGCGCGCAGATCAGCGCCGCGTGCCGGGCCCATGGCCTGGATTTTCCGCAAGGACGCGCCGGGCCGCGCTGATCGCGCAAGTCCGAGCCCCCTCATCTGCCCTGCCGGCATCTTCGCAGGCGGGGGAGAAGGAGCGAGCCCATGTGCTGCCGGCGCGTGGCAGGCAGATCAAGCCTGCTCCTATCCGATCGCCAGGCGTTGCCTGACCTGTTCGGCGATGCGTGCGGTCTCGCGCAGCGGTGTGACCGGAAAGGGCGCCAGGCCGTCGGCCAGCGCGTGGATGCGGCCGCGTTCGGCCAGCGCGCCGAGGAAGCGCTGCAGGCGGCCGCTGGCGCGCTGCGGGGCGTGCACGAACACCGGCGCGTCGGTGGCGCAGGCCTCGGACAGCATGTTGACCGAATCGGCGGTGCACACGATGCGCTCGGCCCAGGCCAGCAGGCCGGGGTAGGGATTGACGCCATCACGCTCCTCGCACCACAGCAGGTGCGGGCCGTCGGCGTAGTGGCGGCGCAGCCGGGCCACCAGCTCGGCCGGGGTGCGTCGCGAGGTGGTGGCCATCACCGTGCCGCCTTCGTTGCGCACGGCCGCATCGAGCATGGCGAGGATGGTGTCGATGTCGGGCACACCCAGGCGCAGGTGCGCGCTGGGGCCGCCGACCAGCAGCGCGGTGCGCGGGCCGGGCAGGCGGCCCAGGTGCGAAAACCGGCGGCGCGCATCGGCCAGCCATGCCTCGTCCACCGGGTTCAGGCTGCCCAGCAACGTCAGCACGTTGGGGCGACGCAGGCGGTCGTGGCTGGGCGCGATGACCAGGTCCCAGTGCAGCGTGGAGATGCGCGGATCGAGGATCTGGATCGCGCGCGCGCCGCCGGTGCGCAGCAACCGCGTGGCCAGCGCGGCCTGGCGCCCGCAGCCGATCGCCAGGGCCGGCGGCTGGGCCAGCGCCGCGTTGAAGCCAGGACCGAAGGCGTGCTCGCTGCCGGGCAGCAGGCGCGGCGCCAGCTGCTTCCACGGTGCGCGCGCCTGCAGCACCCAGTCGCGCGTGGGCAGGCCCAGGGCGCGGGCCAGCGCGGTGGCCTGGCGCACGTTGCCGGCATGCCCGTCGGTCAGGGTCCAGGTATGCGCCGGGGAAGTCATGGGTGATGACGAAACAGAAAGGCTCGATGCGGGCGGGATTGTTCTGCAAAACAATCCGTTGCGGATCGCCTTGGTGCTGCAGCTGTGGCCACACCCTACACTGCCGCCCGGCGTGGGGTGAAGCCGCCGTACCGCGCGCCTTCGATCCTTCGTGCCGGAGTTGCCCGATGTCCCAAAGCCTTGATGCTTCCGCGCTGGACCAGTTGTTCCGCAGTGCCCGCACGCACAACGCCTTCACCGACCAGCCGGTCACCGAGGCCGAGCTGCGCGCGCTGTACGCGCTGATGAAGTGGGGACCGACCGCGGCCAATGCTGCGCCGGCGCGCCTGGTGTTCGTCACCTCGCCCGAGGCCAAGGCCAGGCTGAAGCCGGCGCTGGCGGCCAACAACGTCGACAAGACCATGGCCGCACCGGTGACGGTGATCGTCGGCCACGACCTGGATTTCCATGAGCAGCTGCCCAGGCTGTTTCCGCACGCCGATGCCCGGGCCTGGTTCGATGGCCCGCAGCAAGGGCGGGTGGAAACGGCATTGCGCAACGGCAGCCTGCAGGGCGCCTACCTGATCCTGGCCGCACGCGCGCTGGGCCTGGATGCCGGGCCGATGTCCGGCTTCGACAACGCACTGGTGGACGCCGCGTTCTTTGCCGGGACTTCGATCAAGTCCAACTTCCTGGTCAACCTGGGCCATGGCGATCCTGCCGGCGTGTTTCCGCGTCTGCCACGGTTGTCCTTCGATGAGGCTGCGCGGATCGTCTGACGCGCAGTTGTTTGGCTTCACCTGACAGCAACGTCAATGCTGTTCCCTTCGCCGCCACACCACGCCACACCACGCCACACCACACTAGGAGATCTTCGCATGCGCAAGTTCCTGCTCGCCGCCGCCCTGTCCGCCCTGGTCGCCCCGGCCTTGGCCGCCCCGACCACCTACACGCTCGACCCTGCCCACACCGACGTGATCGCCAGCTGGAGCCACTTCGGTTTTTCCAACCCCAGCGCGCACTTTGGTGATGTCGATGGCAGCCTGACCTACGACCCGGCCAACGTGGCTGCTTCCAGCGTGGCCGTCACCCTGCCGCTGAGCGGCCTGGAAGCGTTCACCGACAAGTTCAACACCCATCTCAACAGCGCCGACTTCTTCGATTCGGCCAAGTTTCCGACTGCCAGCTTCAAGAGCACCAAGGTCGAAGCAGCCGGCAAGGACAAGCTGAAGGTCACCGGCGATCTGACCATCAAGGGCATCACCAAGCCGGTGGTGCTGGATGTGACCTTGAACAAGGCCGCCGACCACCCGGTGAAGAAGACCGCCTCGATCGGTTTTGACGCCACCGCCATGGTCAAGCGTTCGGATTTCGGCCTGGGCGCCTACGCGCCGATGGTCAGCGACGAGGTGAAGCTGACCATCACCACCGAAGCCGACGTGCCGAAGGCCAAGTGATGTCGCGATGGGGCCGGTGATTGCATCGGCCCCATCTGCAAAACAGCAACGCCGCCGGGGGGTGATGCCGGCGGCGTTGCTGTGTGCGTCATCGCCGATGAATCGGCTCCCACATGACGGGCGTCAGGCCTTGGCCAGCGCCTGGGCGAAGTCGCCGATCAGGTCGTCGATGTGCTCCAGCCCGACCGAGACGCGCAGCAGGTTCTGCGGCGTCACCGGCGCAGGCCCTTCGACCGAGGCGCGATGTTCGACCAGCGATTCGCAGCCGCCCAGCGAGGTGGCATTGGTGAAGATCTGCAGCGCGCCGGCCACCGCCAGCGCCGCCTCGCGGCCACCGTTGATCTGCACGCTGAGCATGCCGCCACCATCGCGCATCTGGCGCCTGGCCAGCGCGTAGGCCGGATGCGAAGCAAGGCCGGGGTAGTGCACGGCCTGGACCTGCGGTTGCACGCTGAGGAACTGGGCCAGCGCCCTGGCATTGGAACAATGCAGCGCCATGCGCGCCGGCAGTGAACGACAGCCGCGCAGGGTCAGCCAGGCGTTGAATGGCGCCATCACCGCACCGGTGATGTGCAGGCGATGGGCCACCGCGCGGTACAGCGCATCCTCGCGCGCGAACGCCAGCGCACCGCCCAGCACGTCGCTGTGGCCGCCGAAGTACTTGGTGGTCGAATGCATGACGATGTCCGCGCCCAGCGCCAGCGGCTGCTGCAGCACCGGCGAGGCGAAGGTGTTGTCAGCCACCAGCAGCGCGCCATGGGCGTGTGCCAACTCGGCCAGCGCGGCGATGTCGCAGACCTTCAGCATCGGGTTGGAGGGAGTCTCTGCCCAGATCACGTCGACCCCGTTGGCGCAGGCGGCGCCGACCGTGGTCAGGTCGGTCAGGTCCAGGCGCAGCACCTGCACGCCGCGCTCGGGCAGGAACTCGGCCGCCAGCAGGCGCAGCCCGGCGTAGCAGTCATCGGGGATGATCAGCCGCGCGCCGGGGCGCAGGGTGTCCAGCAGCGTGCTGATGGCGGCCATCCCCGAGGCGAAGGTGATCGCCTGGGCGGCGCCTTCCAGCGCCGCCACCGCCGCCCGCAGGCGGTCGTTGGTCGGGTTGCCCTCGCGCTGGTATTCATAGCCGGCGATGCGCTCGGCCGCCGGGCCGTGGCGGAAGGTGGTGGCCAGGTGGATCGGCGGGGTGACCGCGCCGGTTTCAGGGTCGTATTCGCCGCCGGCATGGACGGCGAGGGTTTCAAGGCGCATGGGATCAGGTTCCGGTGAGGTGGTAGAAGTGCAGCACGCGGGCCAGGGTGGCCGCATTGGAAAAGCCGATCGCATCCAGTCCGGCGGCGCGCGCGCCGCTGAGGTTCTCGTCGCGGTCGTCGATGAACAGCGTGTCGGCCGGCGCCACGTCCAGCAGCGCCACGCAGCGCAGGTAGGCCTGCGCTGAAGGCTTGGCGATGCCGACATCGCCGGCGCCGACCACGCGCCCGGCAAACAGCGGAAACAGCGGCGGGCAGATGCGCTCCAGGTGCAGGGTCAGCAGCGGGCCGTTGTTGGTGAAGATCGCCACCTGGGTGCGCCGGGCCGCTTCGCCGGCCAGCGCGAGCATGGCCGGTTCGGCCGACGTGGCCAGCGTGCGCGCAGCGATGCAGTCCTGCAGGGTCAGGCGCGCGCCCAGCCGGCGCGAGAGTTCATCGGCGTAGTCCTGCGGGGGCCACAGGCCGATGTCCGCTTCGTGTTCCAGCCCCGAGTCGAAAAGCGCGGCCTGCACCGCCGCCGGGCTGGTGCCGCTGCGCCGGGCCAGCTCGACCAGGCGCACCCGGCGGTCGTAGCTGGCCAGTACGTCGTCCAGGTCGAACAGCACCAAGGCAGGTGGACGCCGGCGCGGCCGCGCGAGCCGGGTCATGCGGGCAGGGCGCGGCGGGCGCGTGGGCAAGGGCACGTCATGGCAGTTCGGGGGTGGGGGAAGACCAGCGCTCGAGGATAGCCACTCCCCGCCGGTAGGTCGCCTGTGGCACGCGCGTGCTGGTGGGTTCGCGGCGGTTCTTGGGTTGCGGGTGGGCGGCGCTGCGGCCGCCGTGGACGGTCTGCCTACCCAGCAAGGCGGGACCTACCCGCCGCGACCGACCCGGGCATGTGGCGATCGAAGTATGTTCATTGCGGGGTACATGTGCGCTTGAAAACAAGCCTTCCTTTCATCCATGGAAGTTCACGGAGCATGCGATGAGTTCCAGACGTGTCCGCAAACGTGCCGCTGGCGTGCCGCATGGTGTTTCTCCGTTGCGGTTGCTCACGCTTGCCATGGTGAGTGCACTGCAATCGGTAGCGTTCGGCGCCGCGGCGGCCGAGGCGCAGGCTGTGTCCGATGAGAAGTCCAAGCCGAAGCAGCTGGATGCGGTCTCCGTGGTCGGTTCTCAGATCGCCGGCGGAGGGGCCCAGGCTGCGTTGCCAGTGATCTCGATAGATGCCGAACAGCTGGATGCCACGGGCGCGACAGACGGCAATGAACTGATCCGCAGCCTGCCGCAGATGGGGGATGTCACCTGGAATCCGACTTGGCTTGGTGGCGGCAACAGCAATGCCGCTCGCGGTGACATCGGCTCGATCAGCCTGCGCAGCATTGGTGCATCAAATACCTTGTTGCTGATCAATGGCCGTCGCAGCGTGATACATCCGACCACCGCCACGGTTGACGGCGCCATTTCCACCACCACCTACAACTCCAACGCCATCCCAATGTTTGGTCTGGAGCGCATGGACATGCTGCTAGACGGCGCAGCGGCCATCTACGGCTCCGACGCCATCGCTGGCGTGGTCAACGTGGTCACCCGGCAGAATCTTGCCGATGGCGGCGGCGTGCAATTCGAGTACGGCACTGTCTCCGGAAGCCATCGCGAAGATTATCAACTCAATGGCTATTTCGGTCATGATTTTGCCGAAGGGCGAGGCAACGTCTCGGTGATGTACAACTTCTCGCACAGGACGCCGCAGTACTTCAGCGACCAGTGGTATACCGCCACTTCCGGCCGTACCCGACGTCCGGACGGGTCGCTGGTTCCCGGTGGCACCGATAGCGGGCTGAGTACCACGACCCCGTATGGTCGGTTTCAGAAGTACAGCGACGGCACCACCACGGGCGGCTACTACACTGTCAATGCGAATGGGGAAGCCGTCACCGGCGCAAGGCCGGCAGTGCTGGTCGATTCCAATGCCATACCCGGGCTGACCCTCTCGCCAGGAATCAAGCGCGGCAACTTCTTCGGCAACGCGCGTTTCGACCTGACCGACAACCTGCAGCTGTTCGGTGAATTGGGCTACTACCAGGCTAAGTCGAAATCATGGATAAGCCCAGCATCCACCAGTACCACCCAACCAACCTACATTGACACTTCCGTTGCCACCGTGCCTGCAGCCCTGGCCGCCGGCGCCGACGCCATTAGCATTTCCAACTACCTGATCGCCGACGGCGGCATCCGCCCGGTGCGCGTGGACAACTACCAGACGCGCGCTCTGGTCGGCCTGCGCGGCTGGACCGACGGCGGCTGGAACTGGGAGACCGCGCTGCTGTATTCCAAGTCGCATGCCGACGACGACATGGTCGGCGTGGACGTAAGCAAGTTCGTCGACGCGGTCAATAACGGCAGCTACGACCCGTTCAACGGCGGCGGCACGCGCACCGGCGATCAGACCCCCAGCGACGCGTCGAGTTTCATGGTGCACACGCATCGCAAGACCACCGCGGAACTGGCGCTATGGGACTTTAAGATCAACCGCCCCGACCTGTTTTCGTGGTATGCCGGCGACATCGGCCTGGCCGCCGGCGTGGAGGTCCGCTACGAGTCGCTGCGCGACAACCGCGACACGATCATCGACGGCACCTACAAGTACACCGACTGGTACACCGGTACCGTGTACGACAGCAACTTCTTTGGCCACAGCTCCACGCCGGATTCCTACGGCAGCCGCAACGTGAAGTCCGCTTTCGTGGAAGTGGCTGTGCCGTTCGTGTCCGCCGATCAGCATATCCCGTTGGTAAAATCACTGGATGTCCAGCTGGCCGGCCGCTACGAGAGTTATTCGGACGTCGGCGATGTGGCAAAGCCCAAGCTGGCCCTGGCCTGGCAGGTGAACGACAGCCTGTTGTTGCGTGGTTCGGTTTCAGAGGGATTCAAGGCGCCGAATCTGGAGCTGGTGAATTCTTCGGTGCTGTATCGCTTCAATGGTTACGACGACGCGATACGGTGCGCGGCCCTGGTCGCGGGCGCTTCCTATGACGATTACCTGAGTTGCGATGCGGCAAATGCGCTCCCTGGCACCGGCATTTCACAGAACTATTCCGTGCGCTCGGTGCGTACCGGAAACCAGGAGCTGAAGCCGGAGCTCTCCAAGAACTATTCCTATGGATTTGTCTTCAGTCCGGATTTCATCCCTGACACGTATGGCAAGTTCAGCTTCGGAATGGACTGGTGGAAGATCGAGATCGAGAATCCGATCGGCATGTTGAATGACCAGAACGCGCTTTACTACGACGCTTATCTGCGCGTGGTCGAAGGCAGCTACAACCCGAACGTGGTCCGTTTCGACCCCACCGAGGCTGACATCGCCCAGTTCTCCGGTTCCGGCCTGGATCCGGTGGGTGAGGTGAACTACGTCAACGCCACCTACACCAACATGAGCCCGATCAATGCCGAAGGCGTGGACTACACCTTCGATTGGCGCCTCCGTGACACGGCCTGGGGCGATTTCTCGCTGATCATCAATGCCGCCCGCATCAAGAGCTACACCCAAGACCCCACCGTCGAGGAAGCGCTGATCCAGTCGGCCATTGACGCCGGCCTACTAAACCTGATGATCTCCTCCATCGGCGCCACCAACTTGGTGGGCAGATACAGCGCCAACGTTGGGGTCAAGCCAGAGTGGAAGGCCTCCGCCACGCTAGTATGGAAGTACGACAACTGGACGGTACGCGTGCGCGACCAGTATACCGACAGTGTAGTGTACGGGTTGTATGGCGACGGCAGCGATTTCGTGGTGCCGTCCACCCAGCGCTGGAATCTTTCTGTTAAGCGCGATTTCACCAAGGACTTCCTCAATGGATTCTCGGTGGAAGCCGGCGCGCGCAATCTTTTTGACAAGGATCCCCCCCTCAATTCGAGTGGGGATTATCTGGCCAGCGTGTATGAACCCTATGGTGCCTATTACTACATGAGCATCCAGAAGACCTGGTGATCGTCGGCAATGCCGGGTGAGGTGATGCCGTGGTTTCGTTGCCGCCGCAGCGCGAGGTCACCGGCCATGCGTGACGGCGCCACCTTTTGGTTTGCATGTCGGGGGTCGGCCACATGGTCAGCGGTATAGTGAAGCTCGGCGCGCTGTCATTGTGGGCGGTATCGATTACAGTATCGGGGCCGGCGGCCAGGGCCCAGCAAGCCTCGCCGCCACCGGATTTCCCGGAGCAGGTGCGTGGCTTCCCGATGCTGGCGCCTGAGAAAACGATGTTTCCGCAAGTACGCTCGATGCACGCGATGGTTGCTGGCGGCAACAACTTCGTCACCGAGGCCGGCCTGCGCATCTTGCGACAGGGAGGGAATGCCGTGGACGCCGGGGTGGCGGCGATGCTGGCCGCTGCCGTCACCGAGGAAGACCATTTCAGCATGGGAGGCGAAGCGCCCATCCTGATCAAGATGAGGGACAGGCCGGTCAGCGTGGTGTCCGGGGTGGGCACGGCGCCGGCGTTGGCGACCACTGATTTCTACAGCAAGCGCGCACCTCTTCCGTGGGAGAAGACAGCTCGCAAACCGCCGATTCCTTCACAGGGCATCTTGGCGACTACCACACCCGGCATGGTCGATGGTGCGTTGCTGGCCTTGCGTGAGTTCGGCACCATGCGTTTTGCGCAAGTGGCGCAGCCGGCGATCGAACTCGCCGATGCCTTCCCTGTGACAGAGGTGCTGGCCGATACCTTGAAGCGCGACGAAGCCATGTTGCGCCAATGGCCCAATTCATGGACTTATTTTACCTCCGGTTTTGAAGGGCGCTTGCCGCAGGCCGGTGAGATCTTCAAGCAGCCCCAATTGGCGGCGACCCTGCGTGCGATGGTGCAAGCCGAAAAGGAGGCCGGCGCCGAACGCCGGACTGGGATCGACGCGGTACGGGAGTATTTCTATCGCGGTCCGGTAGCCAGGAAAATGGGTAGATTTTCCGAAGAAAATGGCGGTTTGGTGCGCTACAGCGACATTGCCGCGTTCAAGGCAGAGATAGATACGCCCCGCAGTTGCACTTTCCATGGCTATGAAATAGTCAAGCCGGGGTTCTGGACACAGGGGCCGGTGATGCTTGAGATGTTCAATCTCCTGGAAGGCTACGACCTGAAGGCAATGGGCCATAACTCGCCGGAATACCTGCACACGCTGGCCGAGGTGGCAAAACTGGCCTTTTCCGACCGGGACAAATTCTATGGTGACCCGAAGTTCACCAATGTGCCGGAAGCGGTATTGTTATCCAAGGAATACGCCGCGCAGCGGCGCAAGCTGATCGACCCGAACAAAGCGGCTTTGCACTCGTTGCCTGGTGATATCCCCGGCTACGGCGGCCCGCTGCCAGATGAGGGCAAGGAGCCGCTGGACGTAAAGGACACTACCAGCCTTGCCGTGGTGGACGAGGAAGGCAATGTATTGTCGGCCACGCCCAGCGGCGCCTGGCTGCCATCAGTGAAGGCCGGCGACACCGGCATTTCCTTCGGAACGCGATTGCAATCCTTCGTGCTGCAGGAAGGCCATCCCAATGTGTTGGCCAAGGGCAAGCGTCCGCGCATCACGCTCAGCCCCACTATTATCATCAGGGATGGCACACCGGTTTATGTGGTGAGTACGCCGGGTGGTGACAATCAGGACCAGGCCATGCTGCAGGTCATCCTGAACATGATCGTGTTCGGCATGGCTCCGCAGCAGGCGGTGGAAGCGCCGCGCTTCCAGACCAACGCGCTTCATGCCTCGTTCGGCAACCACGAATACAAGCCGGGGGACCTGAACCTGGAAAGCCGTATTGATGTAAGGACAGTCGAGGCGCTCAAAGCCAAGGGCCATGACGTGACCGTGCGCGGGCCGTGGAGCAATGCATCTGCGCCATCCGTGATCGAACTCGCTGGCACCCACCTGGAAGGCGGCGCCGATCCGCGCCGCGGACGCTTCGTTGACGGTTACTGAGTTCGACAAGAGGAAAGGCGCAATGATGCAGATACCCAAGAGCATGGGTAAGCCAGCGGATGCCATCCGGGTGGTTTTGCTGGGCATTGCGGTCGGCCTGGTCGGTAGTGCAGTGGCACAGGACACGGGTGATTCCGCCGCACATGCGGGTTTGTCGGCATATCGTCCGGCGATTCCGGGCATCGAGGGATTGGTGACCACTGCCCACCCGCTGGCCTCGGCGGCAGGGGCGAGTGTGCTGGCGCAGGGCGGCAATGCAGCCGATGCCGCGGTGGCCGTTGCGGCGACACTCAACGTCGTGGAACCGCAAAGTTCCGGGATCGGAGGAAACGGCTATGCGGTATTCTTCGACAACAAGACCAAGCAGGTCTATTCGCTGGCGATGCACGCCGCTGCGCCGCTGGCGGTGAAACCCGAACAATTGACCGCGGAACAGCTGGACCACGGCCCGCTGGCCTCGATGCCCCCGGGAATGATCGGTGGCCTGATCGAGTTGTTGGACAAGCACGGTCGCCTGAGCCTGCAACAGGTCCTTGCACCGGCCATTGCCTACGCCGAACAAGGGCATCCGGCCAATCACTCGCTGGTTGCCAGCATCGGCAGGCAGAAGGCGCAGATCGAGAAGATCCCGTCCACTGCAAAAGTCTTCCTGCCCGATGGCGCGGTCCCGGAAGTAGGGGCAATGTTCCGTCAGCCGCAGTACGCGGCCACCCTGCGGAAGTTGGTAGAGGTCGAAGAGCGGGCGCTGGCTGTTGGTGCGAGCCGTTCGGCTGCATTGAAGGCCGCATACGACAGGTTCTACAAAGGCGATATCGCGAAGGAAATCGCCGCTTTCTTTCGGCGGGAGGGTGGTTTGATCTCGCTTGAGGACCTGGCCGCCTACAAGCCGCGCTGGGGCCCTGCCTTGCATACCACCTACCGTGGCTACGATGTCTACGCCAACGGTGACGCCAGCCGTGGCGGCATCGAGGTCTTGATGCAGCTCAACCTGATCGAGGCCTTCGACCTGCGCGGCATGGGCTATCAGAGTGCAGACGCCCTGCACCTGATCGCTGAAAGCATCAAGCTGGCCAAGTCGGACGTCTACCGATATGTCGCCGATCCGGCTTTTGTCCAGGTGCCGTGGCAAGGACTGTTGTCCAAGGAATATGCCGCGCAGCGGCGCGCACTGATCTCGCCGCACGGGGCGATGGCCTATCCGCAACCTGGAAGGCCCGACAAGGCGGAACTGGCCTTGGCCGGGCGTGACAACCTGCGCGGGAAGCGCTGGCCGGAAGTCAATCGAAGCGACCCTGACACCACCAGCTTTTCGATCGTCGACAGGTTCGGCAATGCGCTGGTGTGCACGCCAACTGTGGGAGGCGGATTCGGCGCCGGTGTGGTCGCCGGGCGAACCGGCCTGCTGCTCAACAACGGCATGCGCCTGGGTTCCATCTCGCCGTATCCAGGCAACGTCAATGCGCTGGAACCCGGTAAGGTGCCGCTATTGAACAATTCTCCCATCGTGGTGCTGAAGGACGGCCAGCTGGTGCTGGCCATCGGCACGCCGGGGGGCGAAAGCATCGGGCAGACGCAATTCCAGGGCATTTTGAATGTGCTTGAATTCGACCTGGACATTCAGCGGGCCATCGAGGCGCCGCGGCTGCGTTTGGATGCCCAGCCCAATTTCTACAAACCAGGTGCGCTCATCGAGATTGCGATGGAATCGCGCTTTCCGGCGGCGACCCTGTCAGCGCTTGAGGCCAAAGGCCACACGCTGAAGATGTTGGATCAGTACACGCCGGGCGTGGGGGGCATGCAAGGGATCGCTGTCGATCAAGCGCACGGCACGATGAGCGCCGGTGCCGATCCGCGCCGTGCCGGTTACGCGATCGGGTGGTGAGGCACTCCCACCTTCAACCGACCGATGAAGCGAGGAAGCGATGAAGATGCTCAGGGTGTGCATGGCGATACTGGCGCTCGGGGGCAGCGGTACGGTCCTGTCCGCCGAAATCGACGCCGGCTACAAGCGAAAGCTGGCAGAGGTCATCGAGGGGAATCTCGACACCTGGGTGACTCAGTACAAGGATTTCCACCAGAATCCGGAACTGGGAATGGAGGAGGTGCGCACGTCGGCCATCCTGGCCAGGGAGATGCGCAAGCTGGGGTTTACGGTCACCGAGAAAGTCGGCAAGACCGGGGTGGTCGCCTTGATGAAGAACGGCGAGGGTCCGTTGGTCATGGTGCGGACCGACATGGATGCGCTGCCGGTGCGGGAATCGACCGGTCTGCCGTATGCCAGCAAGGCAAAGGCCATCTACAACGGTGGCCAAAGCCATGTGATGCATGCCTGTGGCCACGACATCCACATGGCCGCCTGGGTGGGGGCGGCGCAAGTGTTGGTCGCGCTGAAGGATCGTTGGCATGGTGCGCTGATGTTCGTTGCCCAACCCGCCGAGGAGGGCAGGGGCGGTGCACAGGCGATGCTGGACGACGGCATATTCGCGCGCTTCGGCTTGCCTGACCATGCCTTCGCCCTGCATGTGGGTGCGGGTCCTTATGACACGGTATCGCTGGTAAAGGGCGACATGAATTCGTTTGCCGGAGGATTCAACATCACTTTCAACGGTCGCGGCGGACATGGCTCCCGTCCCCATGCCACCATCGACCCGATCGTCATGGTCGGAAAATTCATCACCGATGTGCAGACCGTGATCAGCCGGGAGAAAGACCCGCAAGCCTTTGGCGTGGTCAGTATCGGCATGATTGCAGGCGGCACGGCTGGCAACGTCATCCCGGATTCGGCCAGTGTTTCCGGCACGGTGCGCTGGTACGAGTCGGAGGTCGGCGAGCAACTGCTGGCCGGAATCGAACGGACGGCTCGAACGATCGTCGCCCAGGCCGGGGCACCGGAGGCGGACATCGCCATCCGTTCCGGCAATACCAACGTCGTCAACGATGCAGCGTTGTACGACCGGACGTTCCAGGCATTCTCCAGAATGGACGGGCAGATGCGCACCGTGGCTGGCAAGCGTGGAACTGCCAGCGAAGACTATGGCCTGTTCCTCAGGGAGTTCAAGTCGTCGATGTATTTCGGGGTGGGCGGCTACGACCCGGCACTGTTCAAGCCCGATGGCACGCCACTGGACGTGGAGAAGGTGGTTTCCAACCACAATCCGAACTTCGCGCCGGTTCCGGGGCCGACGCTGAGCACGGCAGTGACCGCGATGACGACGGCGGTCTTCAACGTGATGAACGACTGATGCCGGTCCACCATTTTTCGGTAGGAAAATCCAGATGAAGCTTCCCGCAGCGCTGTCGGCCATCGGTCTCGCGTTCGCCCTCGCTGGCCCCGCCGGATCCTCCAGCGGCGTGACCGGTGCGCCAGAGCTGTTGGATGTGAAGGTTCATGAGGGCACCTCGATGTCGGTCTCCGTGTCGCCGGACGGCAAGTGGCTGGCGACCGACCTGCAGGGCGCGCTGTGGCTGGTACCGGCCAGCGGCGGCGAAGCGAAACTGATCGGTGACCTGTACGACGATGCGCGCCAGCCGGCATGGTCGCCGGATGGCAAGACCCTGGCGTACTTCTCCTTCCGCGATGGCGGTTACGACCTGTGGGCGATCTCGCCTGACGGCGGCAAGCCGTGGAAGCTGACCTGGGGCGCGTTCGACGACCGCGAGCCGGTGTTCTCGCCGGATGGCAGCAAGATCGCCTTCGCCTCGGACCGTGGCACGCCTGGTCGCGATGCCAGCTACGACATCTGGACCCTGGAGCTGGCCACGGGCAGGCTTGAACAGGTCAGCCACAGCCCTTACGAGGATCGTCGCCCGGCGTTCTCGGCCGATGGCGGCAGCGTGGTCTACACCAGCGTGCGCGAGGAGGTTTCCGCACTGTACTCGGCGAACCTTGCAAGCAAGCAGGAAACCCTGTTGCGCAAGTTTGGGGGGGTGGTCGACGCACCGGCATATTCGCCAGAGGGCAGGCTGTCCTACGTGGTCGGTCACAATGGCCGCAGCTGGCTGGAAATCGACGGCACGCCAGTCACCGGCGAGGAGAACGTGTTTCCGTTCCGCGTCGGGTGGGCCAAGGGGGGCGTTTACTATTACGTCTCCGACGGCAAGATCCGCAAGCGCGCCGGCAACAGGCTCGAGACGGTCGAATTCAGCGCCACGCTGAAGGCGCAGAAGCCTGTATATGCCAAGCACAAACGGGATTTCGATTCGACCGGACCACGCAAGGCGCTGGGCATTGTCCGCCCAGCGATTTCGCCGGACGGCAAGTCGGTGGCCTTCGTCGCCCTGGGTGATCTGTGGCTGCAGCCGCTGGGCGGCACGCCGCACAGACTGACCAGCGACCGCTACATGGAAGTCGATCCGGCGTTCTCGCCGGATGGCGGCCAGCTGGTGTACTCCTCGGACAAGGGCGGCAGGCTGCAGCAACTGTGGATCCGCGACCTCAAGACCGGCAAGGACCGGCAACTGACCAACATCGACACCCAGCCGCTGGAAGCGGTGTGGTCGCCGGACGGCAGGAAGATCGCCTTCATCGACGTCGATGGCATGTGGGGCGTGGCCGGGTTGTGCGTAGTCCAGGTTGAAACCGGCGCGATCAGCCGGATCCAACCATCGCTGGGACAGCCTGGTCGGCCGACGTGGTCCGGCGACAGTCGACGCATCGCGCTGTCGCTGTCCTCGCCGTATTCCAAGAGCTTCCGCGAGGGTACCAACCAGATCTTCGTGATCAAGGCCGACGGCAGCGGCGAATCGGCCTGGTACGCGCCGATCCCGGACCTGAGCATCGACACCCGCGGCGGCGCCGGCCCGGTGTGGTCGCCGGACGGCACCAGGATGGCGGCGGTCTACGAGGGCGAGCTGCGGGTGTGGCCGGTGTCGCCGGCTGGCGAGCCGCTGGGTCCGCCGCGTAGCGTCACTTCCGAGATCGCGCATTCGCCGAGCTGGGCCGGGGATTCGCGCACGCTGCTGTTTCAGAGCGACGACACCCTGAAGACCATCGACATCGAGACCGGCGCGATCGCCGAGGTCCCGCCGAACCTGAGCTACGTGCTGGACGTGCCCAAGGGCCGCACCGTGATCCACGCCGGCCGCGCCTTCGACGGCAAGCACGACAGGCTGCTGCACGACGTCGACATCGTCATCGACGGCAACCGCATCAGCTGGTTCGGCGCGCACGACCCGGCGCGCCACGGCGACGCCAGGGTGATCCAGGCGCCCGGGCTGACCGCGATGCCGGGCCTGATCGAGTTCCACGCCCACCCGATGCGCGACTTCGGCGAGGCGATGCACCGGGCCTGGCTGGCCTGGGGCGTGACCACCGTGCGCAATCCCGGCGACCAGCCCTATCACGGCGTCGAGGACCGCGAGGCCAGCGAAGCCGGCGTGCGCATCGGCCCGCGCATGTACGCCACCGGCCACCTGCTGGAATGGCAGCGGGTCTACTACAAGATGGGCACGGCGCTGTCCGGCCCGGCGCACCTGGAGAAGGAGCTGGCGCGTTCCAAGGCACTGCAGTACGACCTGCTCAAGAGCTACGTGCGCCTGCCGGACCTTCAGCAGCGCCGCCTGGTCGAGTTCGCCCATCAGGAGATGGGCGTGCCGGTGACCACCCACGAGATCTATCCGGCGGCGCTGAGCGGGGTCGACCACACCGAGCACATGGGTGCGACCAGCCGCCGCGGCTACTCGCCGAAGCAGGCCTCGCTGGGCCGCGTCTACCAGGACGTGCACGACCTATTTGGCAAGACCGAGCGCGGCCTGACGCCGACCAATTTCGGCGCGCTGGCCGGCTTCCTCCAGGACCATCCGCAACTGCGCGCCGACCCGCGCGTGGGCCTGTACCCGCAGTGGGCGCAGGACGGCGTGCGCGACAACCCGGGCATCCCGCCGCGCTTCCGCGATGCCATGCTCGGCACCGCCAAGGGAATCAAGGCCGTGGCTGACGCCGGCGGCACCATCACCGCCGGCACCGACACCCCCATCGCCATCAACCTGCACGCGGAGATCGCCTCCTACGTTGAGGCTGGCTTCACTCCGTTCCAGGCGCTGCGCTCGGCCACCGCCACTCCGGCCGAGGTACTGGGCCTGGACGCCGGCGTGCTGGAAGCGGGCAAGCTGGCCGACATCGTACTGATCGAGGGCGACCCGCTGCAGGACATCGGCAACACCACCAACGTGCGCAAGGTGATTGCAAACGGCCGGATGTTCGATGTCGAAGACCTGGTACATCCGCTGCCATAGCGTCAGCGTGGACGGACTGCGGCCAGGTATTCCGGGCCGGTGGTCCTGAATTCCTGCTGCCGCAACCGGCAGGAGCGGTTGGACGAAACTGGAAGCCGGCACTGACCGGGAACGAGGGCCAATGAGATTGCTTCGACGCATCCCGCTGAAGATGACGCTGGCGGCCGTGCTCCTACCCTTCGCCGGGACAGGGACAGGCGCTGTTGCCGGAACTGACCCGCCTCTGGCCATCGTTGACGCGACGATTTTCGACGCCACCGGTGCCGCTCCCTACATCGGAACGGTGGTGGTACGCGAGGGCCGCATTGCGCAGATCGGCCCGGACGTCGCGGTGCCGAAGGGCGCGCAGGTCGTGCGTGCGCGCGGCAAGGCGCTGCTGCCCGGTCTGTTCGACCTGCATACGCATTGGACCCCGGGCAGCACGCCCGGCACCTATCCGCAGATCGCGACCGCCTACCTGGCCACCGGCGTGACCACGGTCAACGACTTCCACCAGCCGCCGGAGTCGTTCGAGCCGCGGCGCCGCTGGTTGTCCACGCTGTACGCGCCTCACGTCAACCTGACCGCGCGCATGAGCACGCCGCTGGGCCACGGCGCCGACTGGGCCGACGAGAACACCACGCGCTGGGTGAACTCGCCGGACGCGGCCCGGCGCGCCGTGGACGCCATCGCCGAGTACAAGCCGGACCTGATCAAGGCCTTCACCGACGGCTGGCGCTACGGCATGAGCGCGGACAACACCAGCATGAGCGTAGACACGCTGTCGGCGCTGGTCGATCAGGCGCACGGGCACGGGCTTAGGGTGCTGACCCACACGGTCACCGTCGAGCGCGGTCGCCAGGCCGGGGAGGCGAAGGTGGACGTGATCGCGCACAGCCTGCAGGACCGGCCGATCGACGCCGAGACCATCGCCGCGATCAAGGCCGGCGGCACCTACTACGTGCCGACCCTGGCGGTGTATGAGCCGGTCAAGCCGGGCCAAGAGGCGCCGTTCCCGGCGGACGATCCGCGCATGCGCCAGCGCGAACAGAAGTTCGGCTATGCGTTGGGCAACGCCAAGGCGCTGCACGATGCCGGCGTGCCGGTCGCGGTCGGCACCGACGCCGGCATGTTTCCGCATCAGGGCGCGACCGCGCGCGAGCTGGAATTGCTGGTGCGGGCCGGGCTGACGCCGGCGGAGGCGCTGATCGCCGGCACCGCGACCAGCGCGGCGGCGATCGGCCTGCAGGACGACCGCGGCACGCTGCGGCCGGGCCTGCGCGCAGATCTGGTGCTGGTGGATGGCAGGCCCTGGGAGGACATCGCGGCGGTGCGCAGGGTCGAGCGGGTGTTCGTCGACGGCCGCCAGGTCTGGGGCAATGGCGTGAAGACGTCGGCGGCCAACCAGGCGACGGCGATGCCGGCGGTCCGCATCGCGGCGCTGGTGGACGATTTCGAGCGTGCTGACGGCCGCACCGCCCTGGATACGCTGCGCGTGGACGAGGCCGACGGCGGCACCGACCGCACCGTGCAGGTGACCGAGGTGGTTGCGCGCGAGCAGGTTGGCCATGCGCTGTCGCTGCAGGCGCGGTTTTCCTCCAAGCCGGAACCCTTCGCCAGCGCGATCCTGCCGCTGAGCCGCGGCTCGGTCGAGCCGGTGGACCTGCGCGGCTACCGCGGCCTGCGCTTCGAGATCCGCGGCGATGCCAGGCCGGTGACCCTGGAGTACCGCGGCGTGGAAAACCGCCGCTGGAGCCACCGCTTGCAGCCGCAGGCCGGCTGGCGGACCGTCGAGGTGCCCTTCGACGCCCTGCAGGGACAACCGTCCCGCCGCGGGGAGGGCCCGGTGCCGGCCTGGAAGGGCGACGACCTGCAGCAACTGGTGTTCAGCATCGGCGGCGAGCCTGGCGAGAAGGTCTGGCTGGAACTGGACAATGTCGCCTTCTATTGATGGCGAACGGCGCGCGGAAGATACCTGTTCGGTGGGATCCGGGCGGCTTGGCCTCGACAGGCACCAAGCCACCCGCCCGATGTGGCCGGCCGGCGTGCCGCGCGTTCCCAGGGCGTCTGGAGCGCTCGGTGGTGCCACGGGCGGAAGTCCTCTTCGTGTTCCAGTTCGGACCCCACAAGCGCAGAGCGCATCGCGACGGTGCCGATGCGCCGTGCCAGTTCCATTCCCCGGCGGTCGTCGCGTGCCAGCACCTCGCCCACGGGTTGAACCGCACATGTGGGCGGACGCAGGTGTGGCCGCTCGGGCCGGATCATGCGGGCGGCTGACGCGTAGTAGGGGGCGGCGTGTGGGGGCGACCAGTCCGCGAGGATGACGGCAATGCCCGGGCGGCATCCCTGCCGGCACGGACAGGCAGGCCGGTGGAAGGATGGGGCGGCGACCCATTGCCGCGATGTGACCCACCTACCCGGCGAGAGGGGACCTACCCATCGGGACCATCGGTGGAGGTGATTGCCGAGGTTAGGCTTGTGTGAAGCAGTGGCGCAATCCACACAGGACGCCGGTTCAGGGGATCCGGGCCACTACCTCGCCTCCATCTCACCGCTTGTTTGCTTCGCCTTGCCAGGAGTCCAGCTCATGCGCAGTCGTCCCACCCGCCGTCCACTCGCTCTCGCCGTCGCCACCTCGCTGCGCCCTTCGTCGGCCGGGCTGCGCAGCCTGTCCTCGGTCCTGCTGCTGGCCACCGCCGCACAACTGGCCCAGGCTGGCGAGACCCCCGCCGCCGAAATCCCGCCCGCAGAGACGCCAGTCGCCGTCGCTCCGGCCGCCGAGGACCAGGCCAAGACCCTCGATGCGGTCTCGGTGATCTCCACCGGCACCCGCAAGGCCAACATGGCCGTGTCCGACAGCCCGGCGCCGATCCAGCTGGTCAGCGCCGAACTGCTCAGGAAATCCGCCGCGCCCGACCTGCAGAACGCGATCGCCAACCAGGTTCCCTCCTACAACGCGTCCCAGGTCGGCGGCGACATGGCCAGCCAGACCCTGAACGCGGCCCTGCGTGGCCTGACCGCCAACCACACCCTGATCCTGGTCAACGGCAAGCGCCGCCACGTCACCTCCAACTTCGGCGTGGCCGGCAACGGCGAAATGGCCACCGACCTGTCCTACATCCCGCAGTCGGCCATCGACCATGTCGAAGTGCTGACCGATGGCGCCGCGGCGCTGTACGGTTCGGACGCCATCGCCGGGGTGATCAACATCATCCTGAAGAAGGACGCCTCCGGCGGCGAACTGAACGCCGGCTACGCGGGCTATTCCGATGGCGGCGGCGGCACTGATTCCTGGGGCGCCAACCTCGGCCTGGGCAACGAAACCGGCTTCGTCAACATCAGCCTGGAGGTCGAGAACCGCAAGTCGGTCTACCGCTTCTCCAATCCCAGCTACGCCAACTGCCTGCTCGACATTGCCGCCTGCCAGGCGTATGCGACGGCTAACGGCCGCGGCGACCTGCTCAGCCGCATCGCCAACGACCAGGGCGCCATCCTCAACAGCCGCTTCCCGGCGCTCAACGGCTGGCTGAACCCACCGCAGGTGCATCGCCAGGCGCTGTTGTTCAATTCCGGCTACAGCTTCGAGAACGGCATCGACTTCTACGCCGTCGGCAGCTATGGCAAGAAGAAAGCCCAGTCGGAAGAAAACTACCGGCGTCCTTCCCAGGATGGCGGCCACGACTTCAACGGCGACGGCGACGTCAGCGACCCCGGCGAGCACAAGTATCCGTATGGCTTCAATCCTTCCGAGGCCTCCGAGGAGGAGGACTACGAGCTGACCCTGGGCCTGAAGGGCGACCTCGCCGGCTGGGCGTGGGATGCATCCACGTCCTACGGCCGCAACGAAATGGACGTCTACACGCTGAACTCAATGAATTTCAGCCTGTGGAACGACTTTGGTGCATCGCCCGAGGACTTCTACGACGGCACCTTCTACAGCACGCAGTGGACCACGGACCTGAGCGTGAGCAAGGACTTCGACGTCGGCCTGTCCACACCGCTGTTCTTCAACGCCGGCGTGGAGTACCGGCGTGATGAATACGGCATCGAACCGGGCGAGCCGGCCTCGTACTACGGCGCCGGTGCCTCGTCCTTCCCTGGCTACAACCCGCTGGGCACCGGTGACTATTCGCGTCACAACTACGCGGTGTTCGCCGATGTGGTGCTGAATCCGACCGAGAACTGGCTGGTGGACCTGGCCGGCCGCTATGAGGACTACAGCGATTTCGGCAACAAATCGGTGGGCAAGATCACCACCCGCTACGACTTCACCGACACCTTTGCCGTGCGCGGCACCTACAGCACCGGCTTCCGCGCGCCGAACATGGGCGAGAACTATTACTCGGCCATCCAGGTCAGTCCGGTCGGCGCCACCGCGACCCTGGCCGGGGCCACGGTCGGCAACGGCCTGAAGCCGGAAACCAGCGAAAACATCTCCCTGGGACTGGTGTTCAACCCGATCCAGAACCTGACCATGACCCTGGACGCCTACCAGATCAAGATCGAGGACCGTACCTACATCGGCTCCTTCGCCTACTCCACCGCCCAGGCGGCCGACACGCTGACTGGCCGCACCACCGGCAGCTGGAACGCCGACCTGCCCGATCCGGCCGACACCGATGGCGACGGCGTCCCGGACGACAGCTACAACCAGATCCTCGGTGACGCGCTGGTGGCTGGTGGCTTCATCAGCGACCCGATGGATCCCAGCGCGCCGGGCGGCAGCTTCGACCAGACCGCGCGCGCCAACATCAATATGAGCTTCTTCAGCAACGTGCTGGACACCAAGAGCACCGGCGTGGACCTGGTGACAAACTACATGAGCGAGTTCGCCTGGGGCTCGATCGACTGGCTGCTGGCGGCCAACTACAACGAGACCGAGGTCACCCGCGCCGGCCGCGCGCCGGGCTTCGAGACCATCCCGCTGTTCACCGCCGCCAACGTCTCCGACATCGAGCACAACAGCCCCAAGTACCGCGTCAACCTGGCCGCCACCGTCAACTGGGACAAGTTCAGCCTGACCTTGCGCGAGTCCATCTACGGGCCGCAGTACACCGTGGCCAGCCTGAGCGGCTATGAGCAGTTTGCCGACCAGCTGGACACGGTCACCCTCGACGGCGGCGCCTATTACAAGCAGGAGATCGGCACGATGGCGTTGACCGGCTTCGACCTGAGCTTCAAGCCCAATGACGCCTGGACCCTGGCCGTGGGTGGCGACAATATCTTCAACGAATACCCGGACAAGATCCCCTCGCCGGTGTGGGATTATGACGTGGCCAACTACCAGAACGGCAACAACGAGTATCTGACCGGCAGCCCGATCGGCTACTTCGGCGCCCGCTACTACGCCAAGCTGACCTACCGCTTCTGATCGATCCGACGCCGGCTCGCAGGCCGCGCCGGCGCGCTTTCCTCAAGCTCAAGGTGCTTCGGTTGCGGTGGACGGTCAGGGCGCCGTCCACCGCATTTTTCCGGTCACCGCACCGTCGTCCATCACAAGGCAATCAAACGCAATGCAGGACCGTGTCCGAAGTGGAATGAGTCGTCGCCAGCTGTTGGGCCGCATCGGCCTGGCCGCAGGTGGCACGATGATGTACCAGGCCATGACCAGCCTGGGGTTTGCCGCCGAATCCGGTTACAAGGGGCCCGTGCAGCTGGAGGGCAGTCCCAGGGGCGCCAGCGTGCTGGTGCTGGGCGCGGGCCTGGCCGGCATGACCACCGCCTTCGAGCTGCGCAAGGCCGGCTACCAGGTCAGGATCCTCGAATACAACGCACGTCCGGGCGGGCGCAACTGGACCCTGCGCGGCGGTGATACCTATACCGAGCTGGGCGGCCAAACCCAGCACTGCGGCTTCGACGAAGGGCTCTACATCAATCCGGGCCCGTGGCGGATCCCGCACCACCACCGCGCGGTGCTGGCCTACTGCAAGCAGTTCAACGTGCCGCTGGAATCGTTCGTGCAGGTCAACTACAACGCCTTCCTGCACAACACCGAGGCCTTCGGCGGCAAGCCGCAGCGCTTCCGCGAGATCGATGCCGACTACAAGGGCCAGGTGTCCGAGCTGCTGGCCAAGGCCACCGCGCAGGGTGCGCTGGACCAGCAGGTGACCAAGCAGGACCAGGAGCTGCTGCTGGAATCGCTGCGCAGCTGGGGCGCGCTGGACCGCAACATGGCCTACGTGGCGGGCGATGACAGCAACCTGCGCCGCGGCTATGCCAAATACCCCGGCGGCGGCCTCGGTGGCAAGCCGGAGCTGTCGACGCCGCTGTCGCTGGAGGACGTGCTGCGCTCGCGCCTGTGGAAGCAGCTGGCGGCCGGCACCAACATCGAAATGCAGACCAGCATGTTCCAGCCGGTGGGCGGCATGGACCAGCTCGGCAAGGCGTTCGCGCGCGCGCTGGGCCCGGGCGTGATCCAGTACAACGCCAGGGTCACCGGCATCGACCAGGACGAGCACGGCGTCACCGTCACCTACGAAGACACCGGTGCGCCGGGCAGCACCCACACGGCCACCGCCGACTGGTGCGTATGCACGATCCCGTTCTCGGTGCTCAGCCGCATCCCGGTCAAGGTCGGCCCGGCCATGGCCGATGCCATCACCAAGCTGCCCTATGCCTCCTCGGTGAAAGTGGGGCTGCAGTTCAAGCGCCGCTTCTGGGAAGAGGATGAGGCCATCTACGGCGGCATCAGCTACACCAACCTGCCGATCAGCAACATCAGCTATCCCAGCACCGGCTTCCATGCGCCGGGCAAGGGCGTGCTGCTGGGCGCCTATGTCTGGGGCCTGGATGCATTCGACTTCACCTCGCACAGCCCGGCCGAACGTGTGCGCCGCACGGTGGCCTATGGCAGCCAGATCCACCCGCAGTACCCGAAGGAATTCGACAACGGCATCTCGGTGGCCTGGCACCGGGTGCCGGGCAATCACGGTTGCTTTGGCACCTGGACCGAGGACCTGCGCGCCCAGCACTACCAGGCGGCCTGCCAGATCGACGGCCGCATCGCCATGGCCGGCGAGCACATTTCCTACATCCCGGCCTGGCAGGAGGGCGCGGTCCTGTCCGCGCACGATGTCATCGGCCGCCTGCATGCCAAGGTGATGGCCACCGGAGGCCGCGCATGAACGCCCGTGTCCTGATCGTGGCCGCGCTGGCGAGCGCGCTGCTGGCCGGGCCGGCCTGGCTGGCCGCGCCGGTGCGCGCGCAGAGCTCCGATGCCACCGGCCTGGCCAACACCCGCGACTTCGCGCAGGCCGACGGCGCCCAGGTCTATGCCACCATCTGTGCCGGTTGCCACATGCCTGACGGCCAGGGTGCGCGCGGTGCGGGCGAATATCCCGCGCTGGCCGCCAACCCCAAGCTGGCCGCCGCGCCCTACGTGGAGATGATGGTGCTGTCGGGCAACGGCGCGATGCCCGGTTTTGCTGGCATGCTCAGCGATCGTCAGGTGGCCGAAGTGACCACGTATGTCCGCACCCACTTCGGCAACCGGTACGACGATGTGGTGACCGAGCAGGACGTCAAGGCCCTGCGCGCCTCGCTGGCCACAGCATCCGCAGATTGAGCTGTGCCTTCTTCCATTACCTTTCTTTACGGAGTTCCCATGGCCCTGTCCCGTTCCCTGCGTCTCCCACTGCTGACCGCCCTGCTGCTGCCGCTGGCTGCCCAGGCCGCCGATGTGGTGCGCGTGCCGATTCCCGGCAGCGATTTTCCGATTGCCGCGGCGGTGGAAGTACCGGCCGGCAAGGCCACCATTTATGTCAGCGGCAAGGTGCCGGCAGTGACCAATCCTGCGGCGCCCAAGGATTCGGTGGAAGCCTTTGGCGACATGAAGACCCAGACCATCAGCGTGCTCACCCAGATCCAGAAGCAGCTGGAAGGCATGGGCCTGGGGATGAAGGACGTGGTCAAGATGCAGGCCTTCCTGGTCGGCGGCCCGGAGACCGGCGGCAAGATGGATTTCAAGGGCTTCATGGGGGGCTACACCCAGTTCTTCGGCAAGGACGCCAAGCAGATGAACCTGCCGGCGCGCTCGGCCTTCCAGATCGCCGCGCTGGGCAATCCGGGCATGCGCATCGAGATCGAAGTGATCGCCGTGCGTCCCTGATCGATCCCTTTCCCGTACCGGAGTCGTCCGATGAACATGCCGTTCTCCCGTCGCCAGTTCCTGCGCAATTCCGCCCTTGCCGCCGGCGCCAGCGTCGGCGCCCCGCTGCTGGCCCTGCCCGGCGCAGCCCTGGCCCAGCGTGCCGGCCCGGCGCGCCTTGCGGTGGACCCTGACGCCGCCGCCGCACTGGGCCTGGCGCCGGTGATGATCAACGCCAACGAAAATCCGCTCGGTCCCAGCGAGGCCGCGCTGAAGGCGATCAACGGCATCGCCCCGCAGGGCGGGCGCTACCTGGGTGAGCTGGCGCAGGAACTGGTCCAGGAACTGGCCACCCAGCTGGGCCTCAAGCCCGAGTACATCGTGCCCTACGTCGGTTCCACCCCGCCGCTGCAGTACACGGTGATGGCCTTCACCTCACCCAGCGCCTCGCTGGTCACCGCCGACCCCACCTTCGAAGCCGGCTGGCGGGTGGCCGAGTCGACCAAGGCGCCGGTCCACAAGATCCCGCTGCGCGCCGACTACAGCCATGACGTGCAGGCCATGTGCGCGGCCGATGCCGGCGCCGGCATGCTCTACCTGTGCAATCCCAACAACCCGACCGGTTCGATCACCACCCGCAAGGACATCGAGTACGCGCTGGCGCACAAGCCCAAGGGCAGCATCCTGGTGCTGGACGAGGCCTACATCCACCTCTCGCCGAGCGCGGTCAGCGGCGTGGACCTGGTTGCGGCGGGCCAGGACGTGGTGGTCCTGCGCACCTTCTCCAAGCTCTACGGCATGGCCGGCATCCGCCTGGGCTATGCGGCCGCGCGTCCGGACCTGCTCAAGAAGATGACCTATTTCGGCATCAATGCGCTGCCGGTGACAGCCATGGCCGCCGGCCTTGCCAGCCTGCGCGATCCGCAGCTGGTGCCCACCCGCCAGCGCACCAACACCCTGCTGCGCGACGAGGTCACCACCTGGCTGACCGCGCAGGGCCATGCGTGCACGACCTCGGAGAGCAACTGCTTCATGGTCGATGTCAAGCGCCCGGCACCGGAGTTCATGCAGGCCATGGCGACCTACGGGGTGTTCGTCGGTCGCGCCTGGCCGGTGTGGCCGACCTGGTCGCGCATCACCGTTGGCACCGCGCCGGAAATGGCACGTTTCAAGGACGCTTTCGCCAAGGTGATGGCCGGCCAGCGCGGCCCGCTGCCGGTCAAGACCGCGATGCTGCAGGACGAACGCCGCGACGGCAGTGTGACCGCCTACGCCTGAGCGGCACGGCGGTGGCGGGTCGAGACCCGCTCTACGCGGCACGGGGGTGGCGGGTCGAGACCCGCCCTACGCGGCAAGGCGGTGGCGGGTCGAGACCCGCCCTACCGGCTGGCTGGCCGGCTCGGCGGGCGCGCCGGGCCGCGGGTCATGCCGGTGGCCTGGCCGCGGCGATCAGGCCGCGCTGCAGGGCAATGCCAAGCGCGGCCTCGCGGGTGCTCGCTTCCAGCTTGCGGTAGAGGTTCTTGAGATGGAACTTGACCGTATTTTCCGACACCGCCAGACGCCGGGCGATCTGCTTGTTGGAATGGCCCAGGGCCAGTTCGGCCAGCACTTCCAGCTCGCGTTCGCTGAACAGTTCGGTGACCAGTGCCTGTTCGCAGGACAGCTTGTCCAGCAGGGTCTGGATGGTCAGCGCCCGGGTGGTGCCGGCGGCGGCCTGCGGGTCCAGCTGACGCGCACTGCGCAGCAGCGCCTTGACCGGCAAGCCCACTTCCAGCGCCACCTGCCAGGCGCGGGTCCCGGCGATGTGGTCCAGCGCCGCGCGCAGCGGCGGCAGCATCGATTCGATCTGGCCACGCTGCTGCAGGGTCAGGGCCAGTCGCAGCTGCACGCGGCCCAGGTGGTACTGGTCGCCGGCCGCTTTGGCGGCCTGCTGCTGCTTGCGCAGGATCGCCAGCGCCTGGCCCGCGCGTCCGGCCTGGGCGTGCCAGCGCGCCAGGACAAAGCCCAGCGCATGGGCCTGGCGCCAGCCGTGGCCAGTGGCCAGGGCGTGGTCGAATGCGGCTTCGCCGCCGCAGCGGGCGATCATCGCGTCGGTGGCGTGGCTGCCGGGCAGGTCCAGCAGCAGGTCCAGGCGCCAGGCGGCGGCCAGCTCGGCCAGGCGGACCAGGTGCCGGCGCGCGGCCAGGGCATCGATGCGGGCCAGCAGCGCGTGCGCCGAACGCCCGCTGCGGTCGCGTTGACGGGCCAGGGTCAGCGCGGTGGCGTAGCCGGCCACGTAGGCATCGACCCAGCCGTCGCCGCGTTCCAGGGTGTCCAGTGCACCGTCGAGCAGGTCGGAAGCTTCGTCGTAGCGGCCATGCTCGGCCTGCAACTGGGCCAGCAGGCAGCGGCAGGCAGCGACCAGCGTGGCATCGGCGGCATCTGCGCAATGGGCCAGTTGCAGGGCGCGGCGGTAGCTCGCTTCGGCCTGGTCCAGGGCGCCGCGGTAGAACTGGCCCTGGCCCAGGTGGACCAGGGCATAACCCACAGTGGCCGGGGTCTGGCTGCGGGTCATGACCTCGGCAGCGTCCTGCGCCAGCGCCTGGGCGGCGGGGAAGTCGCCACGGCCCAGCGCCGTGGTCGCGCAGATGCACAGCAGCGTGCCGCGGCCCAGGTGGTCGTCCTCATCCAGTGCCCGCGCCTGCGCCGACAGCTGGGCGATGCCGCGCGCGTTGCCGCAGATCTGGTCCAGCAGGCCGCGCAGCAGCGCCACCACCACCACGTAGTCGCGTTCCAGCGGCGCGCGCTGGCTTTCCGGGAAATCGCGGAAGCGCTCCAGCAGCGTCTGGGCATGGCTGAACTCGCCCAGGCGCATGTGCAGGTAGGCCTGGGTCAGGTTGAGCGCCGGCGTGTCACGCACCAGGCGCGGATCGAACTGGCGCAGCAGCGCGGCCACCGAGGCGGTGCCGTGCCGCAGCAGCATCTGCCAGCTGCCAGCCTGGCCGATGCAGTCGGCCGCCAGCGGCACATCGTGCGCGGCCAGTGCGTGGCGCACCGCTTCGGGCAGGTGACCGTGGTCGGCGCACCAGCGCGCCGCGCGCTGGTGCAGGCCGCCGACCAGGCCGGGCGACTGGCGATCAAGCTGCTGATGCAGGAACTCGGCGAACAACGGGTGGTAGCGAAACCATTCCTGGTCATCGTCCAGCGGCACCAGCAGGCCATGGAAGTGGCCCAGGCCGGCCAGCAGCTGGCCGCTGTCCCGGCGCTGGCGCACCGCATCGGCCAAGGCCGCGTTGAAGCGCTCCAGTACCGCGGTCTCCAGCAGGAACGCGCGCAGCGCCGGGGCCAGGTCGCTGACCACCTGTTCGGCCAGATAGGCGGCCAGTCCGGCGGTGCGTCCGGAAAACCGGGCTACGTCCTCGCTGCGGCGCCCGTCGCCGGAAATCCACAGCGCCGCCAGGCGCACGGCCACCGGCCAGCCTTCGGTCTTTTCGCGCAGGCGGCGGGCGTCCTGTTCCGAAGAGGTCGCGCCCAGCACGGCCTGGGTTTCGCCGCTGTCCAGCGCCAGCTGCGTGGCGTCCACGCGCTGCAGGGCACCGTGCACGTCCAGGCGCGCCAGCGGCAATGCCGGTGCGCGGCGGGTGGCCACCAGCACGTGCAGCAGCGGGCCGCCGTGTTCGACCAGCAGGGTGACGATTTCGTCGGCGGCCGGGCAGGCGGCGCGGTCGTAGTCGTCCAGGATCAGCACCAGCGGCTGCTGCGCGCAGCGGACCGCGCGCAGCAGTGCGGTGCGGGTGGTGGCGGTGTCCAGTTCGCGCCAGTGGGCCAGACCCAGCGGCAAGGTGCTGTTGTCGAAGGCGCCCAGTCCCAGCGTCAGCGCCAGGTAGGCGAGCAGGCGCGCCGGTTCGGCATCGCCCTCGTCCAGCGACAGCCAGGCGACCTGGGCCTGGCTGGTCGCCAGCAGGTGCGCGTGCCACTGCGCCAGCAGGGTGGTCTTGCCGAAGCCCGGTGGCGCCAGCAGCAGGGTCAGCGGCAGGGCGATGCCGGCATCGAGCGTCTCGAGCAGGCGCGCGCGCGATACCGCGTCCACGTGCAGGCGCGGCGGCTCGAGCTTGTCCGGCAGGATCCAGTCCGCCGCGATGGCCCCTTCGCGCAGGGCGAGGGGACGCGGTCCGATCAGTGCGACGGGTTTTGCAGCAGGCACGTGCGTCTCCGCTGACGGGCCGATCTTCTCGAAGAAGATCGAACCAGGACGTCGAGCACGCAAGCCAGTGCGCCATCAGGCGCCGCGCCGCTCGGATGCTGTGACAGGGCCCCCGCCCATACCTGTCCCTAGGTACCTGACCGTTACGTTATGTCACCAAGCGGTCACTTGCCAAGCCCGTGCCATGTGACCGGTCGCGCCGCGCCGGGTCAGGCGATGGCCAGGAACGCCGTGCGTGCCGCCTCCAGGGTCGCCGCAATGACCATTTCATCATGTGAACTGGAGGTAAATCCGGCCTCGTAGGCCGACGGCGCCAGGAACACCCCGCGCTCGAGCATGGCGTGGAAGAACCGGTTGAACGCGGCCGTGTCGCAGGCGGTGGCCTGGGCGTAGGTCTCCACCTTCTGGTCGGTGAAGAACAGGCCGAACATCCCCCCCACCTGGTTGGTGGTGAGCGCCACGCCGGCCTGGCCCGCAGCTGCTTCCAGCCCGGCGCACAGGCTGGCCGTGGCAGCGGTGAGGCGCGCGTGGAAGCCCGGCGCCTGGACCAGCTCCAGCATTGCCAGGCCGGCGGCCATGGCCACCGGATTGCCCGACAGGGTGCCGGCCTGGTAGATCGGCCCGGCCGGGGCGATCTGGCGCATCAGCTCGGCGCGGCCGCCATAGGCACCCACCGGCATGCCGCCGCCGATGATCTTGCCGAAGGTGGTCAGGTCCGGGGTGATCCCGTAGTGCGCCTGCGCCCCCCCCAGCGCGACCCGGAAGCCGGTCATCACCTCATCGAAGATCAGCACGGCGCCATGCTGGCTGCACAGCGCGCGCAGGTGCTGCAGGTAGCCTGCCCGCGGCGGGATGCAGTTGGCGTTGCCGACCACCGGCTCGATGATGACCGCGGCGATCTCGCCACCGATCTCATCGAACAGTGCCGTGGCGCCGTCGAAGTCGTTGTAGCTCAGGGTGGCGGTCAGCGCGCTCAGGCCCGCGGGCACGCCCGGCGAGGTCGGCACGCCCAGGGTCAGCATGCCGCTGCCGGCCTTGACCAGGAACGAGTCGCCGTGGCCGTGGTAGCAGCCTTCGAACTTGACGATGCGCTGGCGCCCGGTGGCCCCGCGCGCCAGACGGATCGCCGAGAGGGTGGCCTCGGTGCCGGAATTGACCATGCGCACCATCTGGCAGGACGGCACCAGGCCGGTGATGGTTTCGGCCATGGTGACCTCGGCCGGGCAGGGCGCGCCGAAGGACAGTCCGTCGCCGATCGCCCTGGCCACCGCTTCGCGCACGTGCGGATGGTTGTGGCCGACGATCATCGGCCCCCACGAGCCCACGTAGTCGATGTAGCGGTTGCCGTCCACGTCGAACAGATACGCCCCATCGGCGCGCTGGACGAAGAACGGCTCGCCGCCCACCGACTTGAACGCGCGCACCGGCGAGTTGACCCCGCCGGGGATCAGCGCCTGGGCGCGGGCGAAAAGGTCGTGGGAGCGGGCGTGCTGCATCGAAGGATCCTGTGCTTGAGCGGAGGGGCGGGTCCGGAAGAGGCGGGCCAGGCGTCGGACGCCAGTTGCGAGGTCGGCATGACAGGGCCACCGGCCACATCGACCGTATCTGGATCCTGAAGGCTGGCGACCAGTCTTTCGGCGCCCCAGACCTGCCCATTGTCGCGGTTGCCGCCCGCCAGGGCCACCGGCGCAGACCCGACCTACCCATCCAGCCGGGACCTACCCGTCGAAAGGCTGTCGCCGATCCTGCCCGTTCCCTAGCATCCATGGCGCATATCGCTGCATGAGCTCATCAATAACGGCCATTGGCCAGCGGCGCACAGGCTCTGCACCGTGTCATCCAGCGTCGTTCTCAGGGGTGAAACGACGCATCTCTCAGCATGCCGACCTAACTTGGGGAATAAAAACAGCATGAATCGACTGATCCGCAGGAGCGCCTTGGCGCTTGCCTTGACGGTGGCCATCAGCGCCGCCCACGCCCAGTCCACCACGGGCCGGATCTTCGGCACCGTCAGCGGCGCCGGCGATGCCGACACGGTACTGGTCGAAAGCAGCAGCGGCTTCTCGCGCGAGGTCAAGGTCGAAGGCGGTCGTTATTCGCTCAGCAGCCTGCCGCTGGGCACCTACACGGTCACCCTCAAGCATGACGGCGCCGTGGTGGATACCCGCGATGGGGTATCGATCCTGGTCGGTGCCGGCACCGAGGTGGGGCTGTCGGCCGATGGCGCCACCACCCTGGGCGCGGTGGCGGTCAAGGGCACACGGATGATCTCGCCGATCGACGTCAGCAGCGTCGACACCCGCACCGTCATCACCTCCGAACAGCTGCAGCAGCTGCCGCTCGGCCGCAGCGCCGAGGCCATCGCACTGCTGGCACCGGGCGTGGTGGTCAACAGCGGAGGTTTCGACAACGGCCCGCTGGGCGGCTCGCTGCCCAGCTTCGGTGGTTCGGCCGCCTCGGAAAACGCCTATTACCTCAACGGCTTCAACACCACCAACACGCAGAACAACCTCGGCGGCCTGACCCTGCCGTACGGTGCCATCGACCAGCAGGAAATCTTCACCGGCGGCTACGGCGCGCAATACGGCCGCTCCAATGGCGGGGTGATCAACCAGGTGGGCAAGCGCGGCACCAATGACTGGAAGTTCGGTGCCGCGGTGGTGTTCGAGCCCAACGCGCTCAAGGCCGACCAGAAGGACATCTACTGGCGTCCGGACAGCCAGACCTCCACGACCAGCAACACCGCCTACAACTACGCACGCGCGGCAAATGGCCTCTACCAGCCACTGAGCGAGACCAAGGCCACCTCGGAGACCTACAGCGCCTATGTGGGCGGCCCGATCCTCAAGGACAGGCTGTTCTTCTTCCTGGCCGGCGAGCGGGTGAACTCGCACGGCACCCGCATTGCCAGCAACCGCGACGCGGACAATGGCAATTCCGGCGGCCTGACCGAGTACGACTACGAGCAGAACCGCTGGTACGGCAAGCTGGACTGGTATATCACCGACGACCACCTGCTCGAGTTCACCGGCGCCAGCGACGAGTACGAGACCGGCGGCATCATCTACCGCTACGACTACGTCAATCGCGAGAAGGGGGCCTATTACACCAACGAGAACATCAACGAGGCCGGTCCGACCCTGTACTCGGCCAAGTACACCGGCTATTTCGGCGACAACGTCACCGTCAACGCGTTGTACGGCGAAATGAAGACGCCGGACGAGATCAGCTACTACAACTACGATCCGGCCAACGGGCCGATGATCAACAACATCGCGCTGCAGAACCCGGCCTACAACGGCGGCACGCCGATTGCCGGCGCGCAGAGGCAGGCGTCGATCACCGCCTCGGACCGCGAGTACGAAAAACGCAACCTGCGCCTGAGCCTGGAGTGGCGTATCGGCGACCACGCGATCACCGCCGGTATCGACAACCAGAAGCTCGAGGCCACCAACATCGGCTCGCAGGCCTCGGGCCCGGGGTACGCGTGGAGCTACGACAGGACCGACGATCCGTACGGTCTGAACACCGGCGGCCTGATCAGCCAGTCGGCCAACGAGGCCGGTGGCGTCGGCGCGCCCAGTCCGGCCCTGGTCGATCCGATCTACGGGAGCTCGGGCTACTACGTGACCAAGAACACCAGCATCGGCCTGAACTCCTATGACGCCGACCAGAAGGCCTACTACCTGGAAGACAAGTGGCAGGTCACTCCCAACCTGCTGCTGAGCCTGGGCCTGCGCAAGGACGAGTTCACCAACTACGTCCCGATCAGCCATGAGCCATACATCGACGTCGATGCCTGGTCGCCACGTGTCGGCTTCAGCTGGGACGTGCACGGAGACTCGACCCTGAAGGTCTTCGGCAATGTGGGCCGCTATTATCTCGGCCTGCCGCTGTCGGCCGTGGGCCTGTTCACCTCCTCGGTGTCCAAGAGCGAATACTTCACCTACAGCGGCATCAATGCCGACGGCACGCCGGTCATTTCGCAATCGCTGGGTCCGGCGGTGTCGGCCAACTCGCGCTTCGGCCGTGCCTCGGACCCCAGCGCCGCGGTGGTCGATGACATCAAGGGCGAGAACCAGGATGAAGTGATTCTCGGCTTCACCCAGCAACTGGACAGCGGCTGGGTGTACGGCGTGCGGGCGACCTATCGCCGCCTCAACGATGCCATCGACGACCAGAACTTCGACACCAGCAACGTCGGCCTGGCCAATTCCGCCGCCGCCCAGGGCGTGGACATCGACTGGACCCGCACTGCGGGCGCCGAGTTGATCAACCCAGGCAAGACCAACGTCTGGAATGTCTACGACACCGCCGGCAACCTGCGTCAGGTCGCCGTGACCCGCGAGGCGGCAGGTTTCCCCGAGCTCAAGCGTGACTATGGCGCGCTGGAGTTCAACTTCGAGCGCCCCTTCGACGGCAAGTGGTATGCCAAGTTCAACTACGTCTGGTCACACAGCTACGGCACCACCGAAGGTCAGTTGCGTTCGGACCTGTTCCGCAGCGGCGGTGCCCTGGGCAGTTATCAGGGCCAGGCCGCAGTCTCCACCACGCAGAGTTGGGACCATGCTGCGCTGATGGAAAACACCAACGGCGACCAGTCCAATGATCACCGCCACCAGATCAAGTTCTATGGCTACTACCAAGTGGACGATGAGTTTGGTGTGTCGGCCAACCTCAGCATGACTTCCGGCTCGCCCAAGAACTGCCTGGGCAACTATTACGGAACGGCCTACAGCGGCACCGATCCGGCTGGTTACGGCGGCAGTGCGGTGACAGGCGGGCCGTACCACTACTGCTACAACCCGGAAACCGGCACCGGCGACCCCTCCCCTCCAGGCTCCCACGGCCGCATGCCGTGGATCAACCAGCTCGATCTGGGTCTAATCTGGAAGCCGCTGTTCGCCGATGGAAAGCTGGCAGTGAGCTTCAACGTGTTCAACGTCCTGGACGCCCAGAAGCCGACCACGGCCTATCCGTTCTCGCAGCTGCCGGACGGGTCGCAGAACCCGCTCTACGGCCAGGCCGTGGTCTATCAGACCCCGCGCTATGGTCGCCTGTCGGTTTCCTACGACTGGTAAGTCAAGGACCAGTGCTGCCCTGGCGGTGCGGCAGGGCAGGTGGCATGGCAACATTGGCGTCCATTGCAGGCGTCGTCTCGCGGCGACGCCTTTTTTTCGATCAGGAGAAGGAAATGAACACCAAGACACTGATGGCCGCGTTGCTGCTGATCGCCGCCGTCGCCGTCGATGCGCACGCCAGGGAGCTGGTGGTTTCCGAACAAGCCCGGGCCCTGCAGGCGCGGGCGATCAATCTGGACACGCACCTGGACACGCCGGCCCTGTTCGGCCAGCCGGGCTGGAAGATCACCGACCGCCACAGCTACGCCGCCGACGGCAGCCAGATCGACTACCCGCGCATGGTCGAAGGCGGCCTGGATGGCGGGTTCTGGGTGGTCTACACCGGCCAGGGGCCACTGGACGCGATGGGCAAGCTGAAGGCGCGCGACTTCGGCCTCAAGCGCCTGGGCCAGATCCGCGAGATGGTCGCGGCCAATCCGGACAAGTTTGCGCTGGCCACCGTCGCCGGCGATGCCGCGCGGATCAAGGCCGAGGGCAGGAAGTCGGTCTACATCAGCATGGAGAACGCCTATCCGCTCTCGCACGATCCCAGCCTGCTCAGCTACTACTACAAGGCCGGCCTGCGCATGCTCTCGCTGGTGCACGGCAGCCACAACGATTTCGCCGATTCGTCGGGGATCGCCGAAGCCACGGCCGGCGAACACGGCGGCCTGAGCGAGAAGGGCCGGCAACTGATCATCGAGGCCAACAGGCTGGGCATCATCGTCGACCACTCGCATGCCTCGCCCGAGGTGTTCGACCAGATGATCGCCCTGTCCAAGGCGCCGATCATCCTCTCGCACAGCGGCGCGTATGACGTCTATGCGCATCCGCGCAACCTGGACGACAAGCGGCTCAAGGTGCTGGCCGCGCATGGCGGGGTGATTCAGGTCAATTCGCTGGGCAATTATCTGGTGGACACCGGCGGCACGCCGGAATACCGGGCCGAACTGGGCAAGCTCTACCGGTCCTTTGGCGGGCGCGGCGAAATGAGCGCGCAGGAACGCAAGCAGGCCATGGCCCAGATCGAGGCGCTGAACACCAAGTACAAGATCAGGAAGGCCACCTTCGACGATTATCTCAGGCACCTGCTGCACATCCTCGAGGTCGCCGGCTGGCAGCACGTCGGCCTGGGCGCGGACTGGGATGGCGGTGGCGGCGTAGTCGGCTACGAAGACATCACCGCCTTGCCCAAGGTGGTGCAGGCGCTGCTGGACGCCGGCTACAACGAGCAGCAGATCACCGCGGTGCTGGGCGGCAACACCCTGCGCCTGATCGAGCAGGTGCAGGCGCTGGCCGACCCTGCGGCAGTCAAGGCCGCGCTGGAATAGGCACCACGCGCCGGGCGATTCAGGCAAACAGCGCCTGCAACGCGCGCGCCGCGGCGATCGGGTCCGGCGCGTCGACTACCCCGCCGATCACCGCCACCAGGTCGGCGCCGGCGGCGACCACCGGGCCGGCGTTGTCCGGCGTCAGTCCGCCGATCGCCACCCGCGGCACGCCCAGCGAGGCGGTGGCCTGGAACACCGCCGGCGTGGCGCGATGGGTGGTCGGCTTGCTGCGACTGGCGAAGAACGCGCCGAAGCTGACGTAGCTGGCGCCTTCGCGCACGGCGGCCTCGGCCAGCGCCGGCTGGTCGTAGCACGAGGCGCCCAGCAGCGCGTGCGGACCCAGGGCGGTGCGCAGCTGAGCGAGCGTGCTGATGTCGTCTTCGCGATGCAGGCCGGCCGCACCGATCGCCAGGGCCAGGGCCAGGTCATCGTTGATGATCAGCGGCACGCCCACGGCCTGGCACAGCGCCAGCAGCTGTTCGGCCTGGCGGCGGCGCTGCGCATCGCCGGCCGACTTGTTGCGGTACTGCAGCCAAGTGACTGCGCCGCTGTCCAGCAGCGGCCGGGTGCGGGCCAGCAACTGCGCGTCATCGGCGATATCGGGGGTGATCAAGTACAGGCCGCGCGGCGGCGTGGTGGTGGACATGGCGACTCCGGTGCGCGGGTGCGGCTGTGTGACAATGGGGCACCCAGGGCCTGCGATTATCCGATGCGCGACACCGATCCCACCACCTACCGCAACTGGATGTGCGTGGTCTGCGGCTTCATCTACCGCGAAGCCGAGGGCCTGCCCGAGGAAGGCATCGCGCCGGGCACGCGCTGGCAGGATATTCCCCAGACCTGGACCTGTCCGGACTGCGGTGTGACCAAGGACGATTTCGAAATGGTGGAAATGGACTGAAAGTCCGTCGCATCGTTGCCACCCAGGCGCTTGTTCCCACGTTATTTTTGCGGAAGACCCCATGACC
Source organism: Pseudoxanthomonas spadix BD-a59 (assembly GCF_000233915.3). Taxonomy (NCBI): domain Bacteria; kingdom Pseudomonadati; phylum Pseudomonadota; class Gammaproteobacteria; order Lysobacterales; family Lysobacteraceae; genus Pseudoxanthomonas; species Pseudoxanthomonas spadix. The sequence continues at coordinate 552,204 of NC_016147.2, forward strand.
GATCTGCTCGATGCCGTCGAACTTGAAACCGGCAACGCCCCGACCTGGAGCGTGCTGTGGCTGCACGGCCTGGGCGCCGATGGCAATGACTTTGCCCCGATCGTGCCCGAGCTGGTGCGCCCGGGCTGGCCGGCGCTGCGTTTCGTGTTCCCGCACGCGCCGGTGCGGCCGGTCACCATCAACAACGGCATGCGCATGCGCGCCTGGTACGACATCGCCGGGACGGATTTCGCCAACCGCGCCGATGCGGCCGGCGTGGACCAGTCGATCGCCCAGGTCGAGGTGCTGCTGGCGCGCGAGGGCGAGCGCGGCATCGCGCCGTCCAACATGCTGCTGGCCGGGTTCTCGCAGGGCGGGGCGATCACCCTGGCCGCCGGCGTGCGCCGCCAGGTGCCACTGGCCGGGCTGGTCGCGCTGTCCACCTACCTGCCGGGCGCCGACAGCCTGGCCAGCTTCGCCAGTGCAGCGGCCAGGGCACAGCCGGTGTTCATGGGCCATGGCACGTCCGATCCGGTGGTGCTGACCAGTTACGGCCAGCGCAGCGCGCAGGCGCTGGCCGACAACGGGTTCAGCGTGGAGTGGCATACCTACCCGATGGCCCATTCGGTGTGCGCCGAAGAAATCCGTGACCTGGGCGACTGGATGTCGCAGCGTTTCGGCTGAACCCATGCGCCAGGCGTCGCCCGCCAGGCGCGCGGGTGACGGGCTTCAGGGAGCAGGGCTACTATGCCTGCGGACTCGCCATTCCCCTGGCCTGAGGTGCGCATGCCCCTGACCGTGGTGGTTGTAGACGACGAACCGCTCGCCCGCGAACGCCTGCGCAGCCTGCTGGCCGACCAGCCGGGCGTGCAGGTGCTGGCCGAGGCCGGCGATGGCCTGGCCGCGCTGCAGGCCTGCGCCGAGCATCGCCCGGACCTGGTCCTGCTGGACATCTCCATGCCCGGCGTGGATGGGCTGGAGGCCGCGCGCCACCTGGCCGCATTCGAGCCGCGCCCGGCGGTGGTGTTCTGCACCGCCTACGATGCCCATGCGCTGTCGGCGTTCGAGGCGGCGGCGATCGACTACCTGATGAAGCCGGTGCGCGCCGAACGCCTGGCTTCGGCGCTGGAGCGCGCGCGCACCTTCATCGCCGGGCGTGCCACCGCGCCGGCGCCGGCCTCAAGCAGCCAGCCGCGCACCCACCTGTGCGCGCGCCTGCGTGGCAGCCTGCGGCTGATCCCGCTGGACGATGTGCATTACCTGCAGGCCGAGGAAAAGTACGTCGTGGTCCACCACGCTCGTGGCGAGGATCTGATCGAGGAATCGCTCAGGTCGCTGGAAGAGGAGTTCGCCAGCCGCTTCGTGCGCATCCACCGCAACTGCCTGGTTGCCCGCCACGAGCTGATGGAACTGCGCCGGGTCGAGGACGGCCGGGTGCAGGCCGTGCTGCGCCATGCTGCGGCGCCGCTGGAGGTCAGCCGGCGCTGCGTGCCGGCCCTGCGCGAGACGGTCAAGGCGCTGTAACGCGCGACGTGCAGCACAGCGCCGTGGCGTCGCAGGCCGCCGGGCACCTCGCGTGGGAGCCGCCACGGCGGCGAAGAGGCTTTCCGGGCCAAGCCCTTGGCCGCCATGGCGGCTTCCACGGGTGTGCAGCGGCGCGCTGCCGGCGGTTGCGACGATAATGCGCCGATGAGATCGCTGCGCATCGCCACCCGAAAGAGCGCGCTTGCCCTGTGGCAGAGCGAACACACTGCCCGGCTGCTGCGCCAGGCGCATCCGGGCCTTGCGGTGGAGCTGGTGCCGCTGAGCACCCGGGGCGACGAGGTGCTGGACCGCTCGCTGGCCGCGATCGGCGGCAAGGGCCTGTTCCTGAAGGAGCTGGAACTGGCGATGCTGGACGATCGCGCCGATTGCGCGGTGCATTCGCTCAAGGACGTGCCCATGGAGCTGGATGGACCGTTCGTGCTGCCGGCGATCCTGGCGCGTGCCGATCCGGCCGACGCCTTCGTCTGCAACGCCTACCCGCGGCTGGAGGCGCTGCCGCATGGCGCGCGCGTGGGCACCTCCTCGCTGCGTCGGCAGTCGCAGCTGCGCGCGCTGCGCCCGGACCTGCAGCTGGCGGACCTGCGCGGCAACGTCAACACCCGCCTGGCCAGGCTGGACGCCGGCAGCTATGACGCCATCATCCTGGCCTGCGCCGGGCTGCAGCGGTTGGGCCTGCAGGAGCGCATCACCGCCCGCCTGGCCGCGCCCGAGTGGCTGCCGGCGCCGGCGCAGGGCGCCATCGCGGTGGAATGCCGCAGCGATGCGCCGCAGGTGCTGGCCCTGTTCGCCGTGCTGGACCACCTGCCGACCCGGCGCTGCGTGGAGGCCGAGCGCGCCATGAACCGCGCCCTGCACGGCAGCTGCCATGTGCCGGTCGGCGCGTTCGCCCGGGAAGACGCCCACGGCATGTCCCTGAGTGGATTGGTCGGTTCGGCCGAACTGGGCACGCTGGTCCGCGCCGAAGCGGCCTCGGCCGACCTCACCCCGGAAAACCTGGGCCACCAGGTCGCCCAGGCGCTGCTGGCCAATGGCGCCGACGCGCTGCTGGCTGATCTGGATCTGTAGCGGCGTTGCCGGGCGGAAGCGGGGAGATGCCCGCTTGGTTGCGGCCTGGTAGAAGCCCCCTCATCTGCCCTGCGGGCATCTTCTCCCCCGCGGGCGGGGGAGAAGGGGTCGTGCGGTGCGGCGCGGAAGCCGGCGCGGCGGGGACATCGCAGCCGCCACGGTGGTCGGTTTCCCGAGGCGGCTGCAGTGCACGCCCAGGCCAGATCATTCGGAAGCGATGGGCGTATCGATGACGATGGCCGGATCGTTGAAGCGGCTGTAGCGCACGGTCATGGTGTAGGGCTGGCCCTGCGACACGCCCTGGTGGCGCAGTTGCAGCGGCAGGCCGTCCGGACCGATCCAGTAGAGGAACTGCACCGGCTGCTGGCCCGCTCCGTTGCGCACCAGAAACTGCTCGGCCTGGATGCCCTCGACCACGGTCCGGCCTTGCGCGCTCACCTGCAGGTTGGCCTGGCCGGCCTGGAGTCGCATCGGGTCGCGCCATTGCGCCACCGCGCCTTCGGGCAGCGGCATCTTGCGGGTGCGGCCCTGCGACTGCAGGTACAGGACGTTGCCGATGATCACCTGGGTGCCGATCGGCATCTGCACCCGGTAACGGTCCGGAGCGACGAAATCCAGCACGGTGGTGCTCTGGTGTGCGCCCTCCAGGGTCATTTGCGCATGGAAACTGCGCGCGTCCTGGAAGGCCTGCATCGAGGCGGTGACCCGCTGCGCCGGCGTAGGCGCCGCCGCGGCCGCCGCGCCAGCCGGGCGGCTCGGCGGATCGGAAGCGCCCTGGCAGGCGGACAGCAGCAGGCAGGTCAGCAGCGGCAGGCAGGTGCGATGCATTGGGTGGGCTTTTTTGGAATCGGCACAGGACCATAGGGTCCGCCAAACGTCACCGGTGCGCGGTGAACGCCACGGCCTGCATCGATCGCCGGCTCGGCCATAATCGCCGGCATGGACAAGATCGAACGCATCACGGCCCTGCACCGGATCCTCAAGGGTGCGCGCTACCCGGTCACGGTCAAGCGCCTGCAGGACGAGCTGGGCTGCTCGCGGGCCACCGTCTACCGTGACCTGGCCTACCTGCGCGATGCGCTGATGGCGCCGGTGGAGGGCGACGGCGAAGCCGGCTTCCGCTATGCCGCCGGGCAGACCGATCGCTTCGAACTGCCCGGGCTGTGGCTCAGCTCCGACGAACTGTACGCGCTGGTCGCCTCGCAGCAGCTGCTGCTGCGCACCGGCGGCGGGGTCCTGGCCGGCGCGCTGGCGCCGCTGCAGAAACGCCTGGAAGGCCTGCTGGCCGACCATGCCGGCACCGAGCGCTGGCCGGTCGAACGGGTGCGGGTGATCGCCCATCGCGGCCGCAAGCTGGACCAGGCCGCCTTCCGCTGCGTGGCCAGCACCGTGCTGGAGCGGCGCCAGCTGAGTTTCGAGTACCGCGCCCGCTCCACCGACGAGCGCACCCGCCGCATCGTCTCGCCCCAGCGCATCACCCACTACCGCGACAACTGGTATCTGGACGCGTGGGACCACGGCCGCCAGGCGCTGCGCAGCTTCGCGGTGGACCGCATCAGCAGCGCGCGGGCGCTGGATGCGCCGGCCATCGAGATGGGCAAGGACGAACTGAGCCAGCACCTGGCTTCCAGCTACGGCATCTTTTCCGGCGAACCCAAGGGCTGGGCGACGATCCTGTTCAGCCCCAAGGCCGCGCGCTGGGTGGCCGACGAGCAGTGGCATGCACGCCAGGAAGGCCGCTTCCTGGCCGACGGCCGTTACGAGCTGAAGGTGCCCTACAGCGCCTCGCGCGAGTTGCTGATGGACGTGCTGCATTACGGCGCCGATGCCGAGATCGTCGGCCCGCCGATGCTGCGCGAACAGGCCAAGTCACTGCTGGAACTGGCCCTGACCAACTACGAAAACGACCCCGGCAAGCGCTGAGCTGCACGCCGGCCCGATGCCGGCGTCGGCTACCATGTCAGTGATTTTCGCCTCCCCCGATGTCGTCCCGTGCCTGTTGTGCGGTGATGGCGCGTGCCGGGCTGGCCGATCGCTCCCCCCATCGTCCGCAAAGCCCGCCATGGATTCCGCATCGCTCCGCTTCATCCACGTCGTCGCCGCCGTCATCACCGATGCGCGTGGGCGCGTGCTGCTGGCCCGGCGCGGCGACGGGCGCGATCTGGCCGGGCTGTGGGAATTTCCCGGCGGCAAGCGCGAGCCGGGCGAAGCACCGGAACAGACGCTGGTGCGCGAGCTGCAGGAAGAACTGGGCATCACCGTGCAGGTCGGCGCGCCGATCATGCGCGTGCCGCACCTGTATCCGGACAAGCGGTTGCTGCTGGACATCCGCCGGGTGACCGCCTGGAAGGGCGTGCCGCGCGGCATGGAAGGCCAGGCGCTGGCCTGGGTGGAACAGGACAAGCTCGGCCGCTACCCGATGCCCGACGCCGACAAGCCGGTGGTGGCCGTGCTGCAGCAGCCGGACCGCTACCTGGTCACGCCCGAACCCGGCGCCGACCATGCCGCCTGGCTGGTTGGCGTCGCCGCGGCCCTGGCCGATGGCGTGCGCCGGGTGCAGCTGCGCGCGCGCAACCTGGACGGCGATCCGGCCTGGCCGGCACTGGCGGCCCAGGCCGTGGCCCTGTGCCACAAGGCCGGCGTCCAGGTGCTGGTCAACAGCACCGCCAAGCTGGCGCGCGAACTCGGTGCCGGCCTGCACGTGCGCGGCGATCAGCTCGAGCGCCTGTCGACCAAGCCGCTGCTGCCGGGCACGGCGTTCGCCGCGTCCTGCCATTCGCTGGAACAGCTGCGCCGGGCCGAAGAGCTGGGCTGCGATTTCGTCACCCTCGGCGATGTGCGCGCCACTGCGGCCCATCCCGAGCAGCCGCCGATGGGCTGGGAGACCTTCGCCCGCCTGCGCGAACAGGTGAGCCTGCCGATCTACGCCACCGGCGGATTGGGCATCGCCGATCTTGCCGAGGCACGCCAGCACGGCGCCCAGGGCATCGCCGCGATCCGCGGCCTGTGGCCCTACGCGGCGGCCAGCAGCCGGTAGCGCGCGTCCAGTTCGGCCACCGCCTGGGCGATGTCTTCCAGGCTGCCATCGTTGCGCACGATGTCGTCGGCAATGGCCAGTCGCGCCGCGTCGCTGGCCTGGGCATCGATCATCCGCTGGGCCAGGGCTGCATCGATGCCGTCGCGGCGCAGCAGCCGTGCCATGCGCAGCTCCAGCGGTGCGGTGACCACGATGATGCGCTGCATCCAGGGATAGCGCTCGCGCCCGCCGCCTTCGGCCAGCAGCGGGATCATCGCCACCGCATACGGGCCGCTGGCATCGCGGCACTGCCGCTCCAGGGTGGCGTGCACGGCCGGATGGACGATGGCTTCCAGTGCACGGCGCGCATCGGCATCGTCGAAGACGCGCCGGCGCATGGCCGCGCGGTCCAACCGGCCGTCCCCATCGAGCACCTGCGCGCCAAAGGTCTGCACGATCGCCGCCAGCGCCGGTTGGCCGGGTTCGACCACCGCGCGCGCGATGCGGTCGGCATCGGCCACGAAGATGCCCAGCGCGGTGAAGGCGCTTTCCAGGGCGCTCTTGCCCGAGGCGATGCCGCCGGTCATGCCGATCAGGGTCTGGCTCATGCCGGCATTATCGACCTGGCGCACCTGCCGCGACAGCCGGCGGGCAGCCGCCTGTGCATGCGTTTTTCAGGCGGTGGGCCGGGACCAGCCTGGCGCGGGCGTTTTTCGCCAGCCGGCATCGCGACATGGTGAAACCAGGCCGGTCTTGCAAAACCGCGGCTTCCGTGTGAAAACCAGCTGTCGCTGCGCAGCATTGGCAGCCGGTCCGACGCCGCGCGCGGGTGGGGCGAACCTGTCCTCAAGGCCATGGCCGGACCGGCTGGCGCCGGCTTGCCCCTGTCGTTTGGCCCGCTTTCGGATCGCCCATGCCCCTGCCACCGCCCGCCTGCCACCACGTCGCTGGATTTGCCGAGCCGATCCCCTCGCAAGGACGGGTCCTGGCGCGATGACCGGCTGGCCGGGTTTTCGACTGGCCGAACACGGCACCTCGGTCCGCATCGAGCTGCTGGCCGGGGTCACCACCTTCCTGACGATGGCCTACATCGTGCTGGTCAACCCGGACATCCTGGCCGCCGCGGGCATGGACAGGGGCGCGGTGTTCGTGGCGACCTGTCTGGCCGCGGCACTGGGCTCGGCGCTGATGGGGGTGCTGGCCAACTGGCCGATCGGGCTGGCGCCGGGCATGGGCCTGAATGCGTTCTTCGCCTTCTCCGTGGTCGGGGTGATGGGCTACCCGTGGCCGCAGGCACTGGGGCTGGTGTTCCTGTCCGGCTGCGCGTTCGTGCTGCTGACCCTGACTGGCGCGCGGCGCTGGCTGGTCGATGGCATCCCGCAGTCGCTGCGCAGCGGCATCGCCGCGGGGATCGGGCTGTTCCTGGCGTTCATCGGCCTGCAGGCCGCCGGGCTGGTGGTGGCCAGTCCGGCCACGCTGGTCACGCTGGGCGATCTGCATGCGGCCGAACCGCTGCTGGCGCTGGCCGGGCTGGCGCTGATCGGGGTCCTGGATGCATGGCGCGTGCGCGGCGCGATCCTGATCGGGATCCTGGCCGTGACCGCGGCCGGCCTGCTGCTGGGCAAGGTGCACTACGCCGGCCTGATGGCGTGGCCGCCCAGCCTGGCGCCGACCTTGCTCAAGCTCGACATCGTCGGCGCCCTGACCCAGCACGGCGGAGCAATGGCACTGCTGCACGTGCTGCTGGTGTTCCTGCTGGTGGAGATGTTCGATGCCACCGGCACCCTGGCCGGCGTGGCCCAGCGCGCCGGGCTGCTGGCCAGGCCCGAGCAGCGCGTGCAGTTCGACCGTGCGCTGCTGGCCGACAGCAGCGCGGTGCTGGCCGGTTCGCTGCTGGGCACTTCCAGCACCACCGCGTATGTGGAAAGCGCCGCGGGCGTGCAGGCCGGCGGCCGCACCGGACTGACCGCGCTGACCGTGGCGGCGCTGTTCCTGCTGGCGCTGTTGTTCTCGCCGCTGGCCGCGATGGTGCCCGCGTATGCGACCGCGCCGGCGCTGATCTACGTGGCCGGGCTGATGCTGCGCGAACTGGTCCAGCTGGAGTGGGGCGATGTCACCGAGGCGATGCCGGCCTGCCTGGCCGCGCTGGGCATGCCCTTCACCTATTCGATCGCCAACGGCCTGGCCCTGGGCTTTGTCAGCCATGCGCTGCTCAAGCTGGGCACCGGCCGCTGGCGCGGCGTGCACGCGGCCACCTGGGTGGTGACCGCGCTGTTCGTCCTGCGTCATGCGCTGTAGGGGCGCAGGCTCGATGTGTGCCCGCACTTCGATCCACCTGCGCAAGGCCGCCGCCTGGCTGCTGCTGGTCATCGGCACGCTGCCGGCAGCGGCGGCGGGAAAAAGGCTGGTGATCCTGGACGACGACCTGGACGGCTTTGCGCCGGCCCAGGTGATGGCGCTGCAGGCGCCGGACGTGCAGGTCCTGGGACTGACCACGGTCAGTGGCAACGCCTGGGCCACCGAGGCCACCGCCCATGCGCGGCGGATGCTGGAAATCACCGGCCATCGGCAAGTCCCCGCCGTGCCCGGCGCCGTCCATCCGCTGGTCAACACCGAGGCGGCCACCGAACGCTGGGAAGCGCTGTACGGCAAGCTGGTGTGGAAGGGGGCGTGGATGAAGCACTGGGTCCAGGACACCTTCCAGGCCGAACCCCAGTACCACGGTCCCGAAGTCGTGCCCCAGCTCAAGCTGGGCAACCCGAGCGTGGTCAAGGCCTCCGGCGAGCTGGCCGCGACCTTCATGATCCGCATGGTCCATGCCCATCCGGGCCAGGTGAGCATCATCGCGACCGGCCCGCTGACCAACCTGGCCCTGGCCCAGCGGCTGGACCCGCAGTTCGCCGCATTGGCCAGGGAACTGGTCTACATGGGCGGCAGCCTGGCGCCGCGGCAGACCCGCGACAGCGATGCCGCGCGCCAGTTCGCGCGTGAGTTCGTCAACACGCCGCGGCGCGAATTCAACATCTTCTTCGACCCGGAGGCCGCCAGCATCGTCATGCGCGCGCCCTGGAAGAAGATCGTGATGGTGCCGGTCGATCCGTCCACCGCCACCGAGCTCACTCCCGCGCTGCTGGCGAAGATGCGCGCGAGCGACACACCGATCGCCAGGGCGTTGGCCTCGCGCCAGACCGGCTTTCCGCTGTGGGACGAGCTGGCCGTGGCGGTGTGGCTGGAGCCGTCGCTGATCAGCGCATCGGACCAGCTGCTGGTCGATGTCAACACCGAATTCGGCCCCGGCTACGGCGACATCCTCTCCTGGGACCGGCCCTATGCCCCGGGCCTGGGCGAGCAGCCTCAGACCGTGGTGCGCCAGGTCGACGTGCCGCGCTTTGAGGCGCTGATGTCGCAGCTGCTGACCCGTCCGCAGCCCCCTGCGCTGGGCGTGCCGGTGCCGTGAGCCGCGTTTGGCAAGGTGGGATCCGGAACATCGCCGACCCGCCACGGCCGACGCCGGCCGCTTTGCAAGGATGCGGTCCACCTACACAGTAACTCGACGGCAGCCGCTCTCAAATAGCCGCCCCGATGCAAATCACGTGGTGGTGTGGAAAAGGCCTCGGCCATTGCTTTGTTTGAAGGCGCCGGCCAGGGCATCGCCCACGGCAGGCGGCCGCGCCGACGCTGCTGGCGCGCGAGCGGCGACCTGGGGCGCATCGAGCCGCCAGAGCCGGGCATCAGGTGGTATCCAAGGAGAAGACGATGAAGGCGTTGTTGGTCATCGACATGTTCAATCGCCTGGATTTTCCCGGCGCCGAGTGTCTTGCGCCGCGGGCGGTGGCCATCGCCGAACCGCTGGCTGCGCTGGTCAGCCAGGTGGCCGGCGAAGGCGGCGCGGTGTTCTATGCCAACGATGACCTTGGCCCGGTCTCGGCCAGCCTGTCCTCGCTCAAGCAGGCCATGCTCGAACGCGGCGGCGCCTCGGCGGCCATTGCCGGGCACCTGCCGATCCCCGCGGGCGCCGAGCTGGTGAACAAGCCGCAGCACTCGGCGTTTTTCGAAACCTCCCTTGGCCAGCGCCTCAGGGCGCTGGCTCCCGATGAGGTCTGGGTGGCGGGGGTCGCCGCCGACCTGTGCGTGCTGGCCTCGGCGGTCGATGCTTCCATGCGCGGCTTTGCGGTGCGGGTTCCGGCGGACGTGGTCGCCTCGGAGTCCGAGGAGAAACGGGCCGCCGCGCTGCTGCTGCTGCGCCACTCCTTCAAGCTCGACACCAGGCCCTGGCGCGGGCCCGGTGGCGGCGTTCGGGAAAGCGCGCAGTCCCGCCAGTGCGTGTCAGGATCGTGAATCCTGCAGCTTTCCCCCCGCAACCGCGCGCTGATCCGTTGGTCAGTGCCAGCCTGTCGGATATTGAAGATGACCCTTGAAGACAGCATCGGCTGGCTGGCGTCGGCCCTGCTGATTTGCACGTTGGCCCACCAGATTCATACCCAGCTCAAGGCGCCGAACGCCAAGGCCGTCTCGCACTGGCTGTTCATCGGCCAATCCCTGTCCTCGGTGGGCTTCCTCACCTACAGCGCGCTGCTCGGCAACTGGGTCTTCATCGTCACCAATGCGCTGATCCTGCTCACCGCCGTCATTGGCCAGATCGTGCTGGTTTTGCGCGAAAGGCGCGGTCGCTGATCTTGGGGGAAGCGGCCTGACACGCGGGGCAGGGTTCGGTCTGAAGCGCCCTGGGTAACGAAACCACGACACGGCGACGTCACCGGACTGTGATACTCAGGTCAGCCTGTGTTGACCAGACCATGCAGACCCATGGCGCCATGACCCAGCCCGTCGAAACCCTCCGCCCCGCCGCCGAACTCCTCGCCGAGCTGCACCAGGTGCGCCACGCCGTCGCCGCCGAGGGACGCACGCTGTGGCAGCGCTGGGACATCGGCCACGGCCGGCGCAGGTTCCGGGTCAGCGCCTTGAACTTTGCCCAGTACCTGGCGCTGCGGCGACGCGACCTGCGCGCCCTGCAGACCGACCTGATGCCCTACGGACTGTCCTCGCTGGGCCGCTCGGAAGGGCGGGTGCTGGCCAACCTCGACGCGGTGATCGGTGCCCTGTCGGCCCTGGCCGGGGGCCCGCGCACGCATTACCCGAGGCCGCACGCCTTCTTCCGCGGCGAGCGCCTGCTGCGCGCCAACATGGAGGAATTGTTCGGCCCGGTGGCGCAAGGCACGCGGACGGCGCGGATCATGGTGACCCTGCCGACCGAAGCGGCCGACGATCCGGCCCTGCTGGCCACCCTGCTGCGCAACGGGACCAACGTGGTGCGGATCAATTGCGCCCACGACGGGCCCTCGGTCTGGGCGGCGATGATCGCCAACCTGCGCGCGGCGGAAAAGGCCACCGGCTGCCGCGCCCGGATCCTGGCCGACCTGGGTGGCCCGAAGGTGCGCACCGGGCAGGTCCAGGGCGCCGGGCACCAGGGCCGGATCCATGAGGGCGATCAGATCCTGCTCACCGCCGGCGGATTCGCCGATCCAACAGACCATCCCTGGCAGGCCGAATGCGAACCGGCCAGCATCGTCCAGCGCCTGGCCGTGGGCGATCCGGTGTTCATCGACGACGGCAAGCTCGCCGCCCGGGTCGAGCGGTGCGCGCATGAAGGCGTCATCATCCAGGCCACCCACACAGGTCCCAAGGGCTTCAAGCTCAAACCGCAGAAGGGCCTGAATTTTCCCTCGACCGACCTGGGTCTGCTGGCGCTGACCGACCAGGATCACCGCAGCCTGGATTTCATCGCGCGCGAGGTCGACATGATCGGCTATTCCTTCGTCCACAGCGCCGCCGACGTGCGCCTGCTGCAGCAGGAGCTGGCGGCGCGGCGGCCGCAGGACTGGCAGCGGATCGGCCTGATCGCCAAGATCGAGACCCAGCGGGCGGTCCACAACCTGCCCGAGATCATCGTCCAGGCCGCCTCCAACCAGCCCTTCGGGGTGATGATCGCGCGCGGCGACCTGGCGGTGGAAATCGGCTTCGAGCGCCTGGCCGAGATGCAGGAAGAACTGCTGTGGCTGTGCGAGGCCGCGCACGTGCCGGTGATCTGGGCGACCCAGGTGCTGGAAAGCCTGGTCAAGAAGGGCCTGCCGACCCGCGGCGACATGACCGACGCGGCGATGTCCGCCCGTGCCGAATGCGTGATGCTCAACAAGGGCCCCTACGTCGCCGAGGCCGTGGCGGCCCTGGACCGCCTGCTCACGCGCATGGCCGAGAACCAGTCCAAGAAGACGCCCAAGCTGCGCGCGCTGCGCAGCTGGGACACGTCGGTGGGCCCGGTGCCGGGCGCCGGCGATTCGGCAGGCGCGCACGCCTGACAGCGCACTGCCCCGGGCGCGGGCGCTCGCTCTGGATCGGTGTGGCCTTGCCCCCAAAACGGAACCCGGGCCGCAGTGCGCGGCCCGGGTGTGCTGGACGGCGGGCGTTGCAGCGCGCGCCTAGGAGGCTGTCGGGCTTTGGCGGTCGAGGCGAAAATTCGGCTGCGCGAGAACAGATTTTCGCCGATTCGCCGCCCCATAGTGGTTCTATGGGGCAAGAAGCGACGGAAATATGGACCGCACAGCCGGATTTGCAGCCCGGCCGGCCAAAGTCCGACAGGCTCCTACGGCAGGCCGGCCAGCCAGTCGTCGTCGCTGCCTTCGTTGATGTCGGCAAACAGCGGGGTGGAGAAGTAGCGCTCGCCGGTGTCGGGCAGCATCGCCAGGATGACCGAGCCGGGCACGGCCCTTTCGGCCACGTCCAGGGCGGTGGCCACGGTGGCGCCGGCGGAGATGCCGACGAAGATGCCTTCCTCGGCGGCCAGCCTGCGCGAGGTCTCGATGGCGCGGGTGTCGTCGATGGTGAACAGCTCGTCGTAGACCTGGCGGTTCAAGACCTCCGGGATGAAATCCGGGGTCCAGCCCTGGATCTTGTGCGGCTTCCACTCATCGCCCTTGAGCAGCGCCGCGCCCGCCGGCTCGGTGGCGATGATCCTGGTTTCCGGGCGCGCCACTTTCAGCACTTCGCCCACACCGGTCAGGGTGCCGCCGGTGCCCCAGCCGGTGACGAAGAAATCCAGCCGCTTGCCGGCGAAGTCGCGCAGGATCTCCGGTGCGGTGGTGTTGCGGTGATAGGCCGGGTTGGCCGGGTTGGCAAACTGGTTGGCCAGGAACCAGCCATGCTGCTCGGCCAGCTCCCTGGCCTTGCGCACCATCCCGCTGCCGCGCTCGGCAGCCGGGGTCAGGATCACCTTGGCGCCATAGGCGCGCATCAGCTTGCGGCGTTCGATGGAGAAGGTTTCCACCATGGTCGCCACGAACCTGTAGCCGCGCGCGGCGCAGACCATCGCCAGCGCCACGCCGGTGTTGCCCGAGGTCGCTTCGACCACGGTGTCGCCGGGCTTGAGCAGCCCGCGCGCCTCGGCATCCAGGATGATGGCCAGCGCCAGGCGGTCCTTGACCGAGCCGCCGGGATTGAACGACTCGACCTTGGCATACACGGTGGTGTGCGCAGGGGCGATGCGGTTGAGCCTGACCACCGGGGTGTGGCCGATGGTGTCCAGGATGTTGTCGTAGATAGCCATGCGAACAAGGTCTCCGTTGCGAAGCGTTGGATCAGGCGGCGCGCGACAGGTTAGGCGCGGTGACGTTGGATGGGCGTGTGGGTGCGGCCAGCGGTGCGGCGCCATACCAGTGCAGCGCATGGGCCAGCGCGGCCACTTCGCCCACGATCAGCAGGGCCGGCGAGCGCACTTCAAAGTGGTGCGCGATTTCGGCCAGGTCGGCCAGGGTGCCGGTGATGACGCGCTGCTCGCGTCGGGCGCCGTTTTCCACCAGGGCGAAGGGCGTGTGCGCGGCGCGGCCGTGGGCGATGAGCTGGTCGCGGAAGGTTTCCAGCGAGGCCACGCCCATGTACACGGCCAGGGTCTGGCGCTCCTGGGCCAGGGCTTGCCAGTCCAGGGTGTCCATCGAGTCCTTGCAGTGCGCGGTGACCAGGCGCAGGCCCTGCGCATGGTCGCGGTGGGTGAGCGGAATGCCCGAGTAGGCCGCGCACGCCAGCGCCGCGGTGATGCCGGGCACGACCTCGAAGGCGATGCCGTGGGCCTTGAGCATTTCCAGCTCCTCGCCGCCACGGCCGAACACGAACGGGTCGCCGCCCTTGAGCCGCACCACCCGCTTGCCGGCGCGGGCGTGCTCGAGCATCAGCGCGTGGATGTCCTGCTGGCGGGTGCTGTGGCCCTGGGCGGACTTGCCGACCTCGATGCGGGTGGCGTCGCGGCGGGCCATCGCCAGCACCTCGGCGCTGACCAGACGGTCGTGCAGGATCACGTCGGCCTGGTTCATCGCCCGCAGCGCGTTGAGCGTGAGCAGGCCGGGATCGCCGGGGCCTGCGCCGACCAGGGTGACGGTACCGGCGGCCGCGGCCTGGGGGCCGAGCGAAAGCGCGCGCTGCAGTTCGGCTTCGGCAGCCTGGTCCTGGCGCTGGCGCAGCAGGCGCGGCACCGCCCCGGCCAGCAGCTGTTCGAAGAAGCGGCGGCGCTGGCCCATCTCGGGGAACCGCGCGCGGATGCGCGCGCGCTGGCGACCGAGCAGGCCGACCAGCGCGCCCCAGGAATCGTCCAGCAGGGCTTCCAGCCGGCGCCGCAGGTGGCGCGCGACCATCGGCGCATGGCCGCCGCTGGAAATGGCGATCTGCAGCTGGCCGCGTTCGACGATGGCCGGCACCTGGAAGCTGGACAGCGCGGCATCATCGACCACGTTGGCCAGCAGCCGGCGGCTGTCGGCCTCGGCGGCGACGGCGCGGTTGACTGCGTTATCGTCGGTGGCGGCAATCACCAGCCAGACCCCGTCCAGCCATTGCGGGACGAAAAATCCGGCATCCCAGCTGATCCGGCCTTCGTCAGCCCAGCGGGCCAGGCGCGCGCTCAGCGCCGGCGCGCCGACACGCGGCAGGGCGCCGGCATGCAGCAGGGCCTCGACCTTGCGTTCGGCCACCGCGCCGCCGCCGACCACGCGCACGGCACGGCCACGCAGGTCGGCGAACAGGGGGAACAGGGCAGCGCTCACGGGGCGGTCCGGCAGGAGAGGGTCACGACCCTACGCGCCGCTTATGACCATCGGAAATGACTTGCCGCTGCGTTCAAATAACCCTAAGTTATAAGCGCGGGGTGCGGGAGGACGTACATTCCTTTTCTCCATAAGTCTGCCCCGGGCCTGCCAGCGACTCTGCCAATGACCCTGACCCAGCTGCGCTATCTGGTCGCCATCGCCGATGCCGACTTCAACATCACCCTGGCCGCCGGGCGCGTGCACGCCACCCAGCCGGGGCTGTCCAAGCAGCTCAAGCAGCTGGAGGACGAGCTGGGCTTCCTGCTGTTCGTGCGCAAGGGCCGCAGCCTGGATGCGGTGACCCCGGCCGGCGTGGAAGTCATCAAACGTGCCCGCGCGTTGCTGGCTGAGGCCAACAACATCCGCACCTACGCCGCCAACCAGCGCCGCGAAAGCCAGGGCCAGCTGGTGCTGGCCACCACCCACACCCAGGCGCGCTTCGTGCTGCCGCACGCGGTGGCGCAGATCAAGCGCGCCTATCCGGCGGTCAGCGTGCACCTGCAGCAGGCCGACGAGAGCGACGCGCTGGACCTGTTGGGCCAGGGTGAGGCCGACATGGCCGTGATCAGCACCTCCGGCGACACCCCCGCCGCCGGCCTGGCGGTGCCGCTGTACCGCTGGCGGCGGATGGTGGTGGTGCCGCGCGGCCATGCCCTGGACCGCAAGGGCGCAGCGCCCGCTCTGGCGGCCCTGGCCGCCGCGCCGCTGATCAGCTATGAATCCTCCACCCGCCCGGGGTCATCGCTGCAGCGCGCCTTCAGTCAGGCCGGGCTGGAACCCAACATCGCCCTGACCGCGCTGGACGCGGACCTGATCAAGACCTACGTGCGCACCGGCATGGGCGTGGGCCTGCTGGCCGAAATGGCGCTCGGCGCCAGCGATGAGGACCTGCGCGCCTGGCCGGCGCCCAAGGAGATCTCCGAATGCATCGCCTGGGCGGTGCTGCCGCGCGAGCGGGTGCTGCGCGACTACGCGCTGGACCTGGTCAACGTGCTGGCCCCGCAGATCGACAAGCGCGATCTGCGCCAGGTGATGGATGGCAACCGCGAGCCGGACTGGCCGCCGCCGCCGACCTGGGAAGCGCTGACCCAGACCATCACCAACTGACATCGCGCGCTGCGGATGCGGCAGGTTGGACCATGCTCTAGACTGCGCGCCGTGCTGCGCCACCGCCCCTTCCTGCAGACCATGCACCAGCTCGCCCTGATGGGCGCGCTGCTGATGGCCGTGGCGCCGGTGCTGAGCCGCTGGGTGCAGTCGTATCAGGATGCCGGCCCGCTGCACCAGTTGGCCGCGCTGTGCACCAGCGGCGGCATGCAGCTGGTCCAGCTGGGTCCGGCCGGACCTGCGATGTCGCACGCCGGCCACGCCACGGGCATGGCGATGGGCATGGCCGGCATGGAACACGGCGACGCCGGTGGCATGCCCGCCGATCACCACGACGGCATGGCCTGCGATTACTGCCTGCTGGCCGCGCGCCTGCTGCCGTTGGGGCTGGCGCTGCTGTTGCTGCCGCTGCTGCAGGCCGCGCCTGCATTGCGGCCCGTCCATCGCGCCCTGCCGCGCCTGGCGATCGCCTGGCCGGCCCACGCCGCCCGCGGCCCGCCGCGCCACGCCTGACGACACCACCGACCTGATCCGCCCGGCGCGCACCTGACGCCTGCCGGTGCGCCCTGCGTGTTTGCCGGAGCGTTCTCCATGAAATCCCCTTGCTGGCCGTCCATTCGGGCGGTGCTGTGCTGTTGTGTGTTCATCATTCCCGTCCAGGCGTGGGCCGAGGTCGATCCTGACGACCAGGCCAAGACCCTGGACACGCTGGTGGTCACCGCCACCGCGCCGTCCACGCCGCTGACCTGGGTCACCGATCCGCGCCTGCCACGCCAGCCGGTGCCGGCCAGCGATGGCGCCGACTACCTGAAGACCGTGCCGGGGTTCGCGGCCATCCGCAATGGCGGCACCAACGGCGATCCGGTGCTGCGCGGCATGTTCGGCTCGCGCCTGAACGTGCTCAGCAACGAGGGCACACTGATCGGCGCGTGCCCGGCGCGGATGGACAACCCGCTGTCCTACATCGCGCCGGAGACCTTCGACCGGTTGACCATCATCAAGGGCCCGCAATCGGTGCAGTGGGGGCCGGGTGCCTCGGCCGGCACGGTGCGCTTCGAGCGTGACACCCCGCACTTCGACGTGCCGACCCTGGAGGGCCATGCCAGCGCGTTGGCCGGTTCGAACGATCGCAATGACCAGACCATCGAAGCCACCGCCGGCAACCGCATCGGCTACCTGCGCGCCACCGGCAACCGCTCCGAGTCGGACGACTACACCGATGGCAACGGCATGGTGGTGCCCTCGCGCTGGCGCAAGTGGAACGGCGATGCCGCGCTGGGCTGGACGCCCGATGCCGACACCGTGCTGGAAGTCTCGGCCGGCACCGGCGATGCGCTGGCGCGTTACGCCGGGCGCAGCATGGATGGGGCGCAGTTCCGCCGCACCAGCTTCGGCGCGCGCCTGGAGAAAAACAACCTGCCAGGGGCATGGGACTCGATCAGCGCCAGTGCCTACGACAACGATGCCGACCACGTGATGGACAACTACTCGCTGCGCACGCCCAATCCCGGTTCGTCCATGCCGATGGCGATGGCGTCCAATGTCGACCGGCACACCACCGGCGGCCGGGTCGCGGCGCAGTGGCGCTGGGCCGAAATCGCCATTGTCGCCGGCCTGGACGCGCAGCACAGCCGCCACCGCGAGCGCAACGGCGCCGGCCGCGGGACGTACGCGACCCTGCCATGGAGGGTCGATGCGCGCACGCGCAACCTGGGCGCCTTCACCGAGCTCACCCTGGGCGCGCAGACGGCCAGTCGCTGGATCGGTGGGCTGCGTATCGACCGTGCCCAGGCCAAGGACGAACGCGCCAGCGCCGGCATGATCGCCAGGCCCAATCCGACCGCCGGCCGCACGCGCCGCCAGGACCTGGGCAGCGGTTTCCTGCGCCACGAGCGCACGCTGGCCGGCGGCCTGACCTGGTATGCAGGGCTCGGCCATGCCAGCCGCATGCCGGACTACTGGGAGCTGCTCTCCGCCGACAAAGGCCCGCGCGGAGCGGTCAACGCCTTCGAAGGCGTGCGTCCGGAGCGGACCACGCAGCTGGACCTGGGCCTGCAGCATCACGGCGACCGGCTCGATGCGTGGCTGTCGGCCTACGCCGGCCATGTCGCCGATTACATCCTGTTCGACTACCACGCCGGCGGGATGATGGGCACGACCACCACCGTGCGCAATGTCGATGCCCGCATCGCCGGGGGCGAAGCTGGCCTGGACTGGCGGCCCGCCGACGGCTGGAAGCTCGGCGGCACCCTGGCCCATGCCTGGGGCCAGAACCGCACCGACCGCACCGCGCTGGCGCAGATGCCGCCGCTGGACGCGCGCTTGACGGCCAGCTGGCAGGGGCAGCGCTGGTCGGCCGGCCTGCTGCTGCGCGCGGTCGCAGGCCAGGGCCGGGTGGCGATCGACCAGGGCAACGTGGTCGGCCGCGACCTGGGACCCAGCGCGGGGTTTGCCACGCTGGCGCTCAATGCCGGCTACCGCGCCAGCGACGCGCTGCAGTTCACCGCGGGCGTGGACAACCTGTTCGATCGCGCCTACAGCGAACATCTCAACCTGGCCGGCAGCGCCGACTTCGGCTTCCCGGCCGATCCGGTGCGGATCAACGAACCCGGCCGCACGCTCTGGCTCAAGGCCGATGTGCATTTCTGAAGGCCGCGCGCCGAGGGCCTGCGACGCGCGCGACGTGTATACCGTTTTGCTGTACCCCGGCGCCATCCGCCACTGCACTTTTGGGAAAGAGGATCACGCCATGCTGAAGACCTTGTGTATCGCCGCGCTGCTGTCGCTGGCCCTGTTCGCGCATGCGGCCACGCCGGCGCCCACCGTGCAGGTGCAGCAGGCGTGGATGCGCGCCAGCCCGCCGCACGCGCCCACCGCGGCCGGTTACCTGACCCTGGTCAACACCGGCACCCAGGCCGACCGGCTGCTGTCGGTCAGCAGCGAGGCGGCCGAACGGGTCGAACTGCACGGCAGCGAACTGCAGGGCGGGGTGATGCGCATGCGCATGCTCGGCGACGGCCTGGCGCTGCCGGCCGGCGCCCGGGTGGCGCTGGCGCCCTCGGGCACGCACCTGATGTTCATCGCCCCGCGCCAGCCGCTGGTGGCCGGGCAGACGGTGCGCGCGATCCTGCACTTCGAACATGCCGCCCCGCAGGTGGTTGACTTCCAGGTGCTGCTGCTGGATGCCACTGCCGCGCCTTCCCATCACCACGACATGCCGGGCTCGAAGATGTAGCCGCAGCGGGCCGGCGGGCCGGCTTTCACGGGCACACGGGGAGTGCGGGGGCATGAAGCGGATTTCGGTGATGATCGCGCGGCTGTACGCACCGGCGCCGGTGCTGGTGGCGGCCGGCTGGGGGCTGTCGTTTGCGGTCGAACATGCGCGCGGGCTGCTGGGTGCGCAGGGTGCGCACCTGGCCGGCTCGCTGCTGGCCCTGCTGGGCACCGCGCTGGGCGTGGTCTGGGCACTGCTGGCCAGCTGGCGGCTGTACCTGTGGCTGCGTGGGGTGGAACAGGGCCGCTGCCCCTGCGGCGGCCTGCTGTCGCAGCCGCGCCGCAAGCGCCACGGCCAGCCCTACCGCAAATGCCTGTCCTGCGGGCAGAAGCTGCCGCTGGTCGCAGCGTCGCTGGCCGACTCCGAAACCGGCGCCTGACGCCGCCGCGGCCTCACGCCGCCGGCGGGACCGCCCGTGCGGCTTCGGCCCGGGCCTGGTTGCGCAACAGGAACCGCTGGATCTTGCCGCTGGGGGTCTTGGGCAGTTCGTCGACGAAGGCGATCTCGCGCGGGTAGGCGTGGGCGGACAGGCGCTTCTTCACGTACTGCGCCAGTTCCTCGGCCAGCGCGTCGCTGCCGGTGGCGCCTTCGCGCAGCACCACGTAGGCCTTCACTACCTCCGTGCGTTCCGGGTCGGGCTTGCCGACCACGGCGGCCTCGATGACCTCGGGATGCTCCAGCAGGCAGCTTTCCACGTCGAACGGACCGATCCGGTAGCCAGCCGAGGTGATCACATCGTCGCTGCGGCCGACGAAGGCGATGCTGCCGTCCTGGTTGCGCTCGACCGTGTCGCCGGTGAGGTACCAGCCATCCTTGAACGGCTGGCGTTCGGTCTGCAGGTAGCCGGTGAAGAACAGCGCCGGCGAATCGGCGATGTGCACGGCCAGCATTCCGGGCTTGCCCACCGGCTGCGGCTGGCCGGCTTCGTCCAGCACCTCGAGCCGATAACCGCGCAGCGGATAGCCGGCGCTGCCCAGCCGCACCGGATGAGCCAGCCCATGGTGGTTGCACAGGATCATGCCGGTCTCGGTCTGGCCGTAGTGGTCGTGGATCACCGTGCCCAGGGTCTTGTCGAACCAGCGGATGACTTCAGGATTGAGCGGCTCGCCGGCGCTGCTGACCGCGCGCAGCTGGCCCTTTATCGGCGCGGCCGCGGCCTCGCCGGCAGCCATCAGCATGCGGTAGGCGGTGGGTGCGCCGGCCAGGTTGGTCACGCCCAGCTCGGCGATCGTGCGATAGCAGCTGTCCACGGTGAACGGGCCTTCGTGGAAGGTGATCGAATGGCCCAGCGCCAGCGGCCCGACCACGCCGTAGTACAGGCCGTAGGCCCAGCCGGGATCGGCGATGTTCCAGAACACGTCGTCCGCGCGCAGGTCCACCGCCTCGCGCATGTAGGTGGCCATCACCTCCAGGCCGCGCAGCGGCACCATCAGGCCCTTGGCGGCGCCGACGGTACCGGAGGTGAACATGATCATGAACGGGTCTTCGCCGGTCAGCGGCACCGGCGCGAAGGTGGTGGGCAGGCCGTCCAGCGCCTGCCAGAAGTCCTGGTCGCCTTCGCCCTCCAGGGTGAGCACCGGCGGCGCAGCGGTGACCTGGTCCAGCTTCGGGCGCTGGTCCGGCGAGCACACCACCAGCCTGGCGCCGCTGGAAGACAGGCGGTGCTCGAGCGCCTTGGGCCCGAAGGCGGTGAACAGCGGCTGGTACACACAGCCGGCCCGCCAGGTGCCCAGGATCACGATCAGCAGTTCCAGCCGGCGCGGCAGCAGGCCGGCGACCACATCGCCGGGCTTGAGCCCGCGCGCGACCAGCAGGTGCGCGAACTGGGCCGACCAGGCATCGAGCTGTTCAAAGGTGTAGCGGCGCACCTGGCGCTGCAGGTCCACCCAGCACAATGCTTCGCGCTGTTGGCCCAGGTGGGCGCCACAGCAGGCGATCCAGGCGTTGACCGGACCGGCCGGCGGCGCGGGCGGCAGCTGGCGGACGTGTTCGAAATAGTCGCGGCGTTCGGTGTTCATGCACAGGGTCCCGGGTTGCATGGCCAAACACTACCGCGTTCGGCAGGCAGGCCGATTGTGCCGCGCGCCATGGCCTGCCGGCAGCACGCGCCGGAGCGCACTAGACCAAAAGACCAGCCCAGGGCCGCCCGCAGGCATGAGCAAGCCAGCGCGCCGCCACACGCTGGCTGTCCCGGGCCTAGGAGCGGTGGCCGTGGCAGCGGCGTCTGGCCCGATGGACTGGCCTGCAGGATAAAGGACAAGGTGCGGCCGGGCGTGCCGATGCTGAAGTTCGATCACCACATGCTGGGCGACAGCCCGCTACAACTGTTCGTGGATCCCGCACTCGCGCTTGAGCCCGAAGAAGCGCGTGTCTTCCTCGCGCATGCCCGGTTCCAGACGGCGGGTGGTGTGAAAGTCGCCAATCGAGACATAGCCTTCCTCCCACAGCGGGTGATACGGCAGGTCGTGGGCCTTCATGTACTGCCAGATGTCGCGGTCGGTCCAGTCGGCGATCGGGCTGACCTTCCAGCGCCCCTCACGCAGTTGCACGATCGGCGTGCCGGCGCGGCTGGTGGCCTGCTGGCGGCGCAGCCCGGTGAACCAGGTGCCCACTTCCAGCTCTTCCAGCGCACGGCGCATCGGTTCGACCTTGCGCAGGCTGTTGTAGTGCTCGATGCCGACCACGCCCTGCTCCCACAGCCGGCCGTGGCGCGCTTCCATCCAGGCGCGGCTGACCAGCGGGCGGTAGATCCTGATGTTGAGCTTGAGCCGCTCGATCAGCGCATCGGCGAAGCGGTAGGTCTCCGGGAACAGGTAGCCGGTGTCGATCAGCACCACCGGGATGTCCGGTTTCTGCTGGGTCAGCAGGTGCAGCGCGACCGCCGACTGCGCGCCGAAGCTGGACGACAGCGCGGCCTGCGCCGGGCCATGTTCAAGCGCCCAGGCGACCCGCGCTTGCGCGCTCATGGCTTCGAGTGCGGCGTTGGCTGCCTCCAGGTCGATGGCGGCCGGTGGGGCCTCGTGCAGGTCGTCGTTGGCGGGCAGGGCGGTCATGGGTGCAGTTCCACAGGAATGGAGCGGTGGGTCGGGTAGGGCGGCAGCTCGATCTCGCCGACGCGATGCAGGAAGTCGCCGAAACCTTCGTCGGCGGCACGCTCGGCGGCGTAGCGGCCGAACAGTGGATCGAGCGCGCCCAGGATCTGGTCCTCGGTGATGTTTTCGCGGTACAGCGTGTTCAGGCGCTGGCCGCGATGGTCGCCGCCGAGCATCAGGTTGTAGCGGCCCGGGGCCTTGCCGACCAGGGCGATCTCGGCCAGGTAGGGACGCGAGCAGCCGTTGGGGCAGCCGGAGATGCGCAGCACGATCGGGGCCTCGACCAGCGCGTGCCTTTCCAGCAGCGGCTGCAGTTTGTTGCTGAAGTCGGGCAGGTAGCGCTCGGCTTCGGCCATGGCCAGGCCGCAGGTCGGCAGCGCCACGCAGGCCATGGCCTTGCGCGCCAGCGCCGAAGACAACGCATTGCCGGCGTCCAGGCCGTGCTGGGCGACCAGCGCATCGATCACGGATTTCTGCGCGGCGCCGACGTTGGAGATCACCAGGTTCTGGTTGCAGGTCATGCGGAATTCGCCCCCGTCCAGCACGCGCGCGATTTCGCGCAGGCCGGTCAGAGCCTGCCCCGGACCTGATCCGGGGTGGGTCGCTTCGCCGACATCGGCGATGCGCCCGGCGCAGATCGACAGGGTCAGGTGCCAGCGGCCGTCGCTGCCTTGGGTCCAGCCGTAGCGGTCGCCGTTGTGTTCGAAGGCGAACGGCCGCGCCGGCTGGAACTGCACCCCGGCGCGCTGTTCGATCTGCGCCTTGATGAAGTCCAGGCCCTTGTCGTCGATGGTGTACTTGAAGCGCGCACGCTTGCGCACCGCGCGGTTGCCGAAGTCGCGCTGGGTGGTGACCACCGCGGTGGCCACCTCCAGCAGCTGCTCGCGGGTGATGAAGCCGACCACGTCGGCCACGCGCGGATAGGTTTGCGCATCGCCATGGCTGGCGCCCATGCCGCCGCCCAGGCTGACGTTGTAGCCGACCACCTGGCCGTGCTCGATCACGCCGATGAAACCCAGGTCGTTGGCGAACACATCGACATCGTTGATCGGCGGCAGCGCAAAGCCGATCTTGAACTTGCGCGGCAGGTAGGTGTCGCCGTAGATCGGCTCGGGTTCCTCGCCGGCGCCGGCGACTTTCTCCTCGTCCAGCCAGATCTCGTAGTAGGCGCGGGTGTTGGGCAGCAGGTGCTCGGAGGTGGCGGCCGCATCGGCGTACAGCGTGGCGTGGGCATCGGACAGCAGCGGGTTGGCCGCGACCTGGACGTTGCGGTTGACGTCGCCGCAGGCGGCCAGCGTGTCGATCAGCGCGGCGTTGATCGCCTGCATCGTCGCCTTCAGCTCGCGCTTGATGATCCCGTGGAACTGGAACGCCTGGCGGGTGGTGATGCGCAGCGAATGGTTGCCGTAGCCGGTGGCGATGGCGTCCAGCTTGAGCCACTGTTCGGGGGTGATCACCCCGCCCGGGGTGCGGGTGCGGATCATGAACTGGTAGGCCGGCTCCAGCTTCTGCCGACGGCGCTCATCGCGCAGGTCGCGGTCGTCCTGCTGGTAGCTGCCGTGGTACTTGATCAGGGTCTGGTCGTCCTCGCGCAGCGCGCCGGTGAGCGGATCGGCCAGGCTCTCCAGCAGGCTGCCGCGCAGGCGGTGGCTGTGGGCCTTGATGTCTTCGACGGAGTGGCTCATGGGCGGGGACGACCAGCGCAAAGGTGGGGGCGGGACCGGGGACCGGGGACCCGGGACCCGGGAGAAGCAAAGGCAACGGCGTACACGGCTTTTCCGGGTCCCCGGTCCCGGGTCCCGGGTCCCGGCACCTCAATAAACATCGCGCGCATAGCGTCCCTCGCTCTGCAGGGCGGTCAGGAAGTCGTGCGCGTCCTGCGCATCCAGCGCGCCGTGCTCGGCGACGATGTCCTGCAATGCTGCGTGCACGTCCTTGCCCATCGCGATCGAGCCGCACACGTACAAGTGCGCGCCCGATTGCAGCCACTCATAGACCTGGCGGCCGCGCTCGCGCAGGCGGTGCTGCACGTACAGCTTGTGCGCCTGGTCGCGCGAGAACGCCAGGTCCAGGCGGTCGAGCTCGCCGCGCCTGAGCGCGTCCTGCCATTCGCTCTGGTAGAGGAAGCCGCTGTTGAAGTGCTGGCTGCCGAAGAACAGCCAGTTGCGGCCGGCCGCACCGGTCTCGGCGCGTTCCTGGACAAACGCGCGGAACGGGGCCACGCCGGTCCCCGGCCCGACCATGATGATGTCGCGCGCCGGATCGGCCGGCAGCCGGAAGCGGTCGTTGGCCTCGATGTACACCGGGGCGTGGTCGCCTTCTGCCAGGGCGGCCAGATAGCCACTGGCCGAGCCCAGACGGTCCATGCCGTGGGCCTGGTAGTGCAGGACATCCACGGTCAGGTGCACCTCCTCGCCGACCCGGGCGCGGCTGGAGGCGATCGAATACAGCCGTGGGGCCAGCGGTCGCAGCGCAGCGAGCAGGTCTTCGGGCTCCCACTCGGCCGGCCAGCGGCGCAGCACGTCCACCAGCTGGTGGCTGCCCAGCAGCGCGGACAAGTCGCTGGTCCGGCCCGGGGCCAGCAGCGCGCTGAGTTCGCTGGCCCTGGCCTGGGCAGCGTGCGCGGCCAGGAACGGGCGCGAGAGCCTGGTCAGTTCGCGATGGCCGGCCAGCCAGTCGCGCAGGCTGCGTGAATGGCCCTGGAGGCTGACCTGGGCATCGCCGTCCAGCGCCAGCGCTTCAAGCACCGGCTCGACGATGGCGGCCGGATTGCGATGGACAAAGCCCAGCGCGTCACCGGGCTGGTAGCTCAGGCCGCTGCCTTGCAGCGACAGCTCCAGGTGGCGCACCTGCTTGTCGGCCGCGCCGTGCTGGCCAAACGCGGGCCCCTTGAAGTCGCGCCCGCTGATCGACTGGTTGGCCAGCACCTCGGCCTGGAACGGCGCGGCGTGGGAATACGCCGGCGCGGCCGCGGCCGGGCGCAGCGGCGTGACCGTGGCGGTGGGCGCGGCGCTGGCGGCCGGCTTGAGCGTCCTGCGCGCCTGTTCCAGCGCCTGCGTCCGCCATGGCCCGGCGACAGTGTCGATGTCCAGGTCGGCCTCGCCGGCAGCGAACAGGCGGGTCGCACCCAGCTCGGCCAGGCGCGCGTCCAGGCGCCTGGAGATGCCGCAGAAATCGGCATAGCTCGAATCACCCAGGCCCAGTACGGCAAATTTCAGCTCCGGGAGCCGGGGTGCGCGGCGACCCTTGAGGAACTCGGTAAAGCCGATCGCGTCATCCGGCGGGTCGCCCTCACCCTGGGTGCTGATCACCAGGTACAGCAGGCGCTCGCTGGCCAGTTCGCGGGTGGGGTAGGCGTCGGTGCGGACCAGGCGCACTGCCAGGCCGGCCGCTTCCAGTTCGGAGGCCAGGCCCTCGGCGACCCGCCTGGCATTGCCGGTCTGGCTGCCGTAGAGCACCGTGGCGCGTTCGCCGGGCGTGGCCAGCGGGGCACCGGTCGCGGCTGCACCCTGGAGCAGGGCCAGCTGCGGGGCCGGGTGGGCCGCCTGGGCCAGGCCGGCGGTGAATCCGGACAGCCACCACAGCGAGGCGCTGTCCAGGCCGTCGACCACCCGGGCCAGCAACGCCTTGCGCTCCTCGGGCAAGGGGCTGACGGACAACGCGGGAGGTACAGCAGACATCGCAATTCCAGGCGGTTTGGCAGGCGAGCGATGCTAGGCCTGTTTCCAAGCGGCTTGAAAGGATGGGGGGTTATGGGCTTATGCCGCGCGCTTATTTCGCTGATGCATAAGCGATGCCACACTGCCGTTTCCGCCAGCAGGGCGCGGCTGAAGCGCCGCCCGCCTGCCGCCGGAGGTTCCCTTCGTCCGTGCGCCATCCAATGACCGTTGCTGTTTCCCTGTCCCATCTTGACCGGCTCGAAGCCGAAAGCATCCACATCCTGCGCGAGGTCGCCGCGGCATTCCGCAACCCGGTGCTGCTGTATTCGGTGGGCAAGGACAGCTCGGTGCTGCTGCACCTGCTGCTCAAGGCCTTTGCCCCGGCGCCACCGCCGATCCCGCTGCTGCACGTGGATACGCGCTGGAAGTTCCGCGAGATGATCGCCTTCCGCGACCAGCGCGCCGCCGAGACCGGCGTGGACCTGCGCGTGCACATCAACCCGGACGGCATCGCCCGGGACATCGGCCCGTTCACCCACGGCGCCACGGTCCACACCGACATCATGAAGACCCAGGGCCTGAAGCAGGCGCTGGAGCAGTACAGGTTCGACGCGGCCATCGGCGGTGCGCGCCGCGACGAGGAAAAATCGCGCGCCAAGGAGCGGGTGTTCTCGTTCCGCAACGAGCGCCACCGCTGGGACCCCAAGAACCAGCGCCCGGAACTGTGGAACCTGTACAACGCGCGCATCCACAGCGGCCAGAGCGTGCGTGCCTTCCCCTTGAGCAACTGGACCGAGCTGGACATCTGGCTCTACATCTACCGCGAGCGGATCCCGGTGGTGCCGCTGTATTTGGCCGCCGAGCGGCCGGTGGTCGAGCGCGACGGCGCGCTGATCATGGTCGATGACGATCGTTTGCCGCTGAAGGACGGCGAGGTGCCGATGATGAAGTCGGTGCGCTTCCGCACGCTGGGCTGCTACCCGTTGACCGGGGCGGTCGAATCGAGCGCCGATACGCTGGAGAAGATCATCGCCGAGATGCTGGTGGCCACCACCTCCGAGCGCCAGGGCCGGGTGATCGACCAGGATCCGGGCGCGTCGATGGAACAGAAAAAGCTGGAAGGGTATTTCTGATGGACGGGCAGAGGCAGGTGAACACCGACATCGCCGCGTATCTGAAACAGCACGAAGCCAAGCCGCTGCTGCGCTTCATCACCTGCGGCAGCGTGGACGATGGCAAGAGCACCCTGATCGGCCGGTTGCTGTATGACAGCAAGCGCCTGTTCGACGACCAGCTGGCGGCGCTGGAAAGCGACAGCCGTCGTCATGGCACGCAAGGGGCGGGCATCGATTACGCGCTGCTGCTCGATGGCCTGGCCGCCGAGCGCGAGCAGGGCATCACCATCGACGTGGCCTACCGCTACTTCGATACCGACCGGCGCAAGTACATCGTCGCCGACTGCCCCGGCCACGAGCAGTACACCCGCAACATGGCCACCGGTGCCTCCACCGCGCAGGTGGCGGTGGTGCTGGTGGACGCGCGCAAGGGCCTGCTGACCCAGACCCGCCGGCACAGCTACATCGTCTCGCTGCTGGGCATCGGCCAGGTGGTGCTGGCGGTGAACAAGATGGACCTGGTCGGCTTTGACCAGGGCGTGTTCGAGCGCATCGCAGGCGACTATCGCGCGCTGGCCGCGCAGCTGGGCATCGCCCAGGTGCAGTGCATCCCGCTGTCGGCGCTGGAAGGCGACAACCTCTCCAGCCGCTCGCCCAACACCCCCTGGTATGCCGGCCCCAGCCTGCTCGAACACCTGGACACCTTGCAGCTGGACAGCGTCGACGCCGCCGGCGGCCTGCGCCTGCCGGTGCAGTACGTCAATCGGCCGCACCAGCATTTCCGCGGCTTCGCCGGCACGATCGCAGCCGGCCAGGTGCGCCCGGGCGATGCGGTGGTGGTGCTGCCTTCGGCGCGGCGTTCGACCGTGGCCAGCGTGCGCGATGCCAACGGCCAGGTGCCAGTGGCCCGCGCCGGCCAGGCCGTCACCCTCACCCTGGACGATGAGATCGACATCAGCCGCGGCGATGTGATTGCCGCCGCTGGCGACCCGCCGGAAGTGTCCGACCAGTTCGCCGCGCACGTGCTGTGGATGGACGACGCCCCGCTGCTGCCGGGCCGTCCGTACTGGTTGCAGATCGGCACGCGCACCGTGTCGGCCAGCATCAGCGAGATCAAGCACCGCATCGACGTCAACACCCAGCAGGCCATGGCCGCCAAGCGCCTGGCGCTCAACGAAGTGGGCGTGTGCAACCTGTCGCTGGACGAGCCGATCGCCTTCGAGCCCTACGCCCGCAACCGCACCCTGGGCGGCTTCATCCTGATCGACCGCCAGAGCAATGCCACCGTCGGCGCCGGCACGCTGGACTTCGCCCTGCGCCGCGCCGGCAACGTGCACTGGCAGCACCTGGACGTGGACAGGGCCGCGCGCGCACGGATCAAGGGCCAGACTCCGCGCGTGCTGTGGTTCACCGGCCTGTCCGGCGCCGGCAAGTCCACCATCGCCAACCTGGTCGAAAAGCGCCTGCACGCGCTGGGCTACCACACCTTCATCCTCGACGGCGACAACGTGCGCCATGGCCTGAACCGCGACCTGGGGTTCACCGACGCCGACCGGGTGGAGAACATCCGCAGGGTGGTGGAAGTGGCCAGGCTGATGACCGACGCCGGCCTGATCGTGCTGGTGAGCTTCATTTCCCCGTTCCGTGCCGAGCGGCAGATGGCGCGCGAGCGCTTCGCGCCGGGCGAGTTCATCGAGGTCTTTGTCGACGTGCCGCTGGCCGTGGCCGAGGCGCGCGACGTCAAGGGGCTGTACGCCAAGGCGCGCGCCGGCCAGATCCCCAACTTCACCGGCATCGACTCGCCGTATGAAGCGCCGGAGGCACCGGAGCTGCACCTGCTGGCGGCCGAGCAGTCGCCCGAGTCCATGGTCGCCCAAGTCCTGGCGCAGCTGGAACTGGACGATCGTCTGTCGAGTTGACCTTTGCGGAAGCGGCCAATGTCGGCATGGCGGCGCACCGGCGCTTGGTCCCGAGCCGCGCCAGTGAGAAAGACGCCCTGCTGCCGGTTGTCCGGACCACGCGCGCGTCACCGCAGCGCCGGCACTTGGTGGGAGCCAGGCATGATGCTAGCTTTCGCGGAAGGGGCCACCACGGGTGCTTGCATGCGCCAAGGATCGGACACATGAAGAGGATGCGTTTTTCCGCAAGAGGTTTTTCCCCGGCCATCGCCAAGCTGGCTTTTTCGAGTGTGATGGCATTGGCCTTGTCGAGCATGATTTCGCCCAAGGCGATGGCTGGTGCTGTTTATCGCTGCGATGGGTGCACCTCCTCCGAAAAGATGGAGGTGGCTCGCTCGGGTCCACTCGGATTTACCTATGTCGTGGACACTGCAGCCGCCGAATTAACCCTGTGGTCAGTGGAGTATGACGGCGAGAGCCGGCGTAAAAAAGCCAATGAATCAAGGGTAGATAGCGTCACCTACAACAGATTTCGATTCTTCCTGGAAAGACCATCCGCTGCGCCGGGACTTTCGGCAGCGGGGACATCTGCTTCGGCACAAGCAGGAGGAGGGGGCAGCGGAAGTGAACCATTCAGTGACGCGGTGAAAATATCTCCAAACGACTGGAATCGTGCGCTTTTCTACCAGAATCCATTCGACGATTTGTCGGGCTCCAATGCCTACGAGGTTGTAAATTCTGCGTCCGAAAGGACCATGCTCGGTCAAAATATAGCGACGGCCCTGGCGGCTAGCGGCACTGGCAATGCAGCGATCGACAAGCTCGGGCCTGCCTTGAACTCCTTTATGCTTGGGCTGGGTGGCGCAGGGAAGTTAACGATAGTGATTGTGTGGAGTGACGGATCCAAGACTACCTACTATGTAGATTCTCAATCCACGACTGAGGCTAAATACGTGACCGGGGAGAGTCGAGATTCTCTGGGCAACCCTGTTCCTGACGCTGCTGCTTCATCGGACCGTGCTGGGGAGATTTACGGAGGGCAGTTTTATTTCTCTTCGGATGCGGGCCTCAGTGACTGGGTAAATACGGCCCGGAATTACGGCGTGCCGGTGACGGGTTCTTCCAGTGGCTCCAGGCGCCTGTCCTGTACATGGGATGGGGAGCATCTGGCCTGCAAGTTCATCTGATCCAGCCCGTGCAGGTCATCAGCCGGTGCCGCGAACGCGGGGCCTGAGCATGATTGGACCTTGCGGGTCAGCCGCAGGCACTGTGCGCGCAGGCACCCGTGGGACCATCCGCGGAGCAGTGCGCCCCGGCGCAGGCGCGGCGGTGGGTTCGGGTAAGGTGTAGGGGACAGGCGCGTGTGGCCTGTGTCCCCCCCCTTTCAATGCTACGGAGCCACCGCCGGTGGAAAAACTTGTCTCGACCCTCAACAGCGTCATCTGGAGCCCGGCGCTGGTCTATCTGTGCCTGGGTGCCGGCCTGTATTTCTCGGTGCGCACCCGCTTCATGCAGGTGCGCGGTTTTGCCGAGATGATCCGGTTGATGTTCAGGGGCCAGTCCTCGGCCTCGGGCGTGTCCTCGTTCCAGGCGCTGGCCATGTCGCTGTCTGGGCGCGTGGGCACCGGTAATATCGCCGGGGTGGCCACGGCGATCGCCTTCGGCGGCCCCGGCGCGGTGTTCTGGATGTGGGTGGTGGCCTTCCTGGGGGCCTCGACGGCGTATGTGGAATCCACCCTGGGCCAGATCTACAAGGAGCGCGACCCTTCCGGCCAGTACCGCGGCGGCCCGGCTTACTACATCGAAAAGGCGATGGGCCAGAAGTGGTACGCCTGGATCTTCGCCATCGTCATGGTGATCGCCTCGGGGCTGCTGCTGCCGGGCGTGCAGGCCAACAGCATCGCCCAGGGCATGAACACCGCCTGGGGTGTGCCGACCTGGGTGAGCGCGCTAGTCGTGGCGGTGGCGCTGGGCTTCATCATCTTCGGCGGAGTCAGGCGCATCGCGCGCTTTGCCGAGTTCGTGGTGCCGTTCATGGCGGTGGGCTACATCCTGATGGCGCTGTACGTGATGGCCACCGACGTGGGCCAGGTGCCGGTGGTGTTCAGCCTGATCGTCAAGAGCGCCTTCGGTATGCAGGCCGGCTTCGGCGCGGTGCTTGGCCTGGCGGTGCAGTGGGGGGTCAAGCGCGGCATCTATTCCAACGAGGCCGGGCAGGGCACCGGCCCGCATGCGGCGGCCGCGGCCGAGGCCTCGCACCCGGCCAAGCAGGGTTACGTGCAGGCGTTCTCGGTCTACGTGGACACCCTGCTGGTGTGCTCGGCCACCGCTTTCCTGATCCTCTCCACCGGCATGTACAACGTGGAGAACCCGGCTGGTGGCTTCCTCTACCACGGGCTGCCCGGCACGGAAGTCGGGCCGTCCTACACCCAGGCCGCGGTGGAATCGGTGCTGCCCGGGTGGGGCGCCGGTTTCGTGGCGATCGCGCTGCTGTTCTTCGCCTTCACCACCATCGTCGCCTACTACTACATGGCCGAAACCAACATCGCCTACATGAACCGCACGGTGCACCGTCCGTGGCTGATCCACGCGCTGCGTCTGGCGCAGATGGCGGCGGTGGCCTACGGCTCGGTGCGCAGTGCGCAGCTGGCCTGGGGACTGGGCGACATTGGCGTGGGTCTGCTGGCCTGGCTCAACATCATCGCGATCCTGATCCTGCAGCGGCCGGCCCTGATCGCGCTGCGCGATTACGAGCAACAGAAGAAGGCCGGGCTGGACCCGGTCTTCGACCCCGCAAAGCTGGGCATCAAGCATGCGCAGCTGTGGAACGAGAACAAGGCGCCCTGAGCAATGGCTGGACCCTGGCAGAAACTTCCCCCGCCTCGCCAAGCCGGCGTGCGTGCGCCGCGTGAACACGCTTCCGGCGAGCACGCCCCGCGCGATGCCGCAGTGGATGGCGCTGAAAGTCCGTACACGCAGGCGCCGCCGCGTCCTTCGCGTCGTGGCGAAGAAGTCCGGCTGTACGGCCTCAATGCCGTGCGCGCGCTGTTCGAATCGCGCCCCGAGGCGCTGCGCAAGCTGTACCTGAGCCAGGCCCGCGTGCCCGCGCTCAAGCCGATCCTGGCCTGGTGCGTGGCCAACCGTGTCGGTTATCGGGTGGTGGAAGAAGCCGACCTGCACAAGCTGGCCGCCAGCGCGCACCACGAAGGGGTGGTCGCCGACGTGCTGCGGCGTGCGCCGGTGTCGCTGGTCGACTGGATCAGCGCGCTTCCGGCTGGCCCGGCACTGGCGCTGTGGCTGGATGGGGTGGGCAATCCGCACAATTTCGGCGCGATCCTGCGCTCGGCCGCGCACTTCGGCGTGGCCGGCCTGCTGCTGCCGCAGGATTGGCCGCTGGCCTTGTCCGGCGCCGCCGCACGCGTGGCCGAAGGCGGTGCCGAAGCGGTGACCCTGGTCCAGGCCGGCGACAGTGCCACGGCCTTCGCACAGCTGCGCGCGGCCGGCTTCAGCCTGGCCGCCACGCTGGTGCAGGGCGGCGAAGATCTGTTCGCCACCAGGCTGCCGCAGCGCCTGGTCTACGTGCTGGGCGCCGAGGGTCAGGGCATGGACCGCGACCTGGCTGGCCAATGCGATCTGGCCCTGTCCATCCCCGGCAGCGGCCGGGTCGAGAGCCTCAACGTCGCCGCGGCCACCGCGGTGCTGTTGGCGCAGTGGGCGGGCCATCGCACCTAGTCAGATGGCACCGTCAAAAGCCGTGGCGGTTACGCCTGTTTTTTCAGCGAATCGCGGATCTCGCGCAGCAGCAGCACGTCTTCGGGCGTGGCGGCCGGCTTGGCTTCCTGCGTCTTCTTGAAGCGGTTGAGAGTGCGCACCACCATGAAGATGGCGAAGGCCACGATGATGAACTGGATGACCGTGTTGATGAAGCTGCCATAGGCCACCACGACCGCGGGCACTTCCTTGCCCGCCGCATCCACCGAGGCCTCCTTCAACGTGATCGCCAGCCTGGAGAAATCCACGTTGCCGACCAGCATGCCGATCGGCGGCATGATCAGGTCGTTGACCAGTGAGGTGACGATCTTGCCGAACGCGGTGCCGATCACCACACCGACGGCCAGGTCGATCACGTTGCCGCGCATGGCGAAGGTCTTGAACTCGCTCAACATGCCCATGGGCTTTCCTCTTGGATGGGGAAGTGGCCGCCAGCCTAGCGCAGCGGCATGTTGACGCAGGTCAATCGACGATGGTGCCGCGCACCTGGGCCACGCCATCGAGGCTGCCGACGAAGGTATCGCCTGGCTGCAACGCGGCCACGCCGGCCGGGGTGCCCATGAAGACCAGGTCGCCGGCCTTGAGCGCGTAGAGCCTGGACAGTTCGTGCAGGATGTCCGGCACGTCCCAGATCATGTCGGTCAGCGGCGCGTGCTGGCGCACGCTGCCATTGACGGTCAGGGTCACGGTCAACGACATCAGGTCGGCCACCTGCGCGGCGGGCACCAGTTCGCTGATCGGCGCCGAGTGGTCAAAACCCTTGGCCGTGTCCCAGGGCTGGCCGGCCTTTCTGGCCGCGTTCTGCAGGTCGCGACGGGTCAGGTCCAGGCCGATGGCGTAGCCGTAGATCAGCGCGGCGGCGTCCTCCGGTGCCAGCACGCCGGGCGGGGCGTCGGCGCCCAGCGCAACCACCAGTTCCAGTTCGTGATGCAGGTCATTGGTGCCCGGCGGGTAGGGCACATCGGCATTGCCGGTGACGATCGCATCGGCCGGCTTGGCAAACAGGGTCGGCTCGCCGCGCTCGGCCTTCGAGGTCGCCACCTCCGAGCCCATCTCACGTGCGTGGTCGGCGTAATTGCGGCCCACGCAATAGATGCGGTGTACCGGAAAGGTGCCGCCACCACGGACGGGCACGCGCGCCTGCTGTGGCGCTGGAATCACATCGGACATCGGGGACATTCCTGGCTGACAAGGGAATGTCAGAGTGTAATGGTCACCCACCCAATTCAGTGCGAGAGCGGCAGCGCCTGCTTGTGCACGACCCGGTACTCACCTTCCACCACGTGCTGTTGCGCGGCGGGGCGCTGGCGCGGCCGCAGCAGGCGATAGGCCAGGCCGGCGGCAAGCATCGTGGCACCGACAAACACGCCGAAGAACACCAGCACGCACAGCACGGCCAGACCCAGCAGGCCCACGGCAATGCGCAGCAGCCGATGGCGGGGTTTGCGCGGGGCGAACACGGCGCGCAAGCGATGGCTGTCGAAGGAGAAGGTGCGGATCATCGGGCTGGTGACAGAATGTGTAGGAACCGTGACGCAGTATGGTCGCCTCTTTCGGCAGTGTGTGAAACCTTTGTTAATCCCATGGATGTGATTGCCCTGGAGGCGCTGCCCGATGGCGTCCCGGCCGAGGCCGAGGCGATGATCGAGGGCAGCGCGCAATCGCTGCTGCTGGTGCGCCAGGGCCAGCAGGTGCGCGGCTGGCTCAACGTCTGCCCGCATGCGGGGCGGCGACTGGACTGGGCGCCGGGCAAGTTCCTGCTGACCAGGACCGGTGCGCTGGTCTGCGCCGCGCATGGCGCCACCTTCGAATTACAGGATGGACAGTGCCTGTCCGGGCCATGCCGCGGGCAGTGCCTGCAGGCGGTGGCGCTGCAGGTGCGCGATGGCCAGGTGGTATTGGGGTAGAAGCGCACCGGCAGCGACCGGGCGTTCCCGGTAGGGCGGGTCTCGACCCGCCGTCACGCTCTTGCCGGATAGCGGCGGGTCGAGACCCGCCCTACGGTTCCTGGCGCCGCGCTTATTCCTCGATGGTGTGGCCGGCCGCGCGCAACGCATCCAGGCCTGCGCCCAGCTGTGTCTGCTTGACCATCACGTAGTCGGTGTCGAAGGTCGATACCGCGAAGATGCCCACCTTTGCCTCGGCCAGCGGCTGCAGCACCTGTGCCAGGATGCCGGTCAGCTCGAAGGCGAACGGTCCACGCAGCATCAGGCTGCGCCAGCCACGTTCGCACTGCACCTCCTCCGGCACGCGGCCTTCGTCGCAGACGATGGACAGTTCCTCATCGGTCCAGCTGACATGCGAGAGCGCGCCATGCACGAACCAGTGCGGCAACGCCGATCCGGCAGGCAGGCGGCAGATCGCGAACTGGCCTTCGAGCAATTTGAGTGTCAGTGCCATGGGCGCTCCTTGCCGAGCTCGATCAGACCCGGCTGCTCCACCAGAACATCAGGTTGACCATGGCCACCACCACGAAGGTGTAGATCAGCGACAACGGGCCGCCGATGCGCCACATCTGCCGTGCGCTGTAGTTGGCCGGGCCGGTGATCATCGACACCACCGGGTTGGAGGCGGTCATCAGGTTATTGGACGCCGACAGCGCGGTGACCAGTGCGAACGCGGTCGGGTTGCCGCCTGCGGCCAGCGCCAGGCTGATCGCCATGGGCACCATCACGATGGTCGCGCCGACGTGGCTGATCACCAGCGAGAAGGCCGTGGTCAGCAGGGCAACGGCAAGTTCCAGCACCCACACCGGCAGGCCTTCGGGCAGGCGTTCGACGGTGTGGCCGGCGACCCACGCCGCCGCGCCGCTGCTGTCCATCGCCCAGCCCAGCGGGATCAGCCCGGCCATCAGGAACACGGTTTTCCAGTTGATCGAGGCGTAGGCCTCGTCCATGCGCAGCACGCCGGTCAGCAGCATGCCGGCCACCCCGGTCATCAGGGTCAACGCCACCGGCAGGCGCGAGGTCAGCGCGATGATGATGGTCAGGGCGAAGATTGCCATGGCGATCTTGAACTTGTGCGGGCGCTGCTCGCCCTTGGGGTAGTCGGTGACCACCACGAAATCGCCATTCTTGGCCGTGGCGGCAAGATCCTGCCAGGTGCTGTGCAGCACCAGCATGTCACCGGCGCGCAGCGGCACCTTGCGCACGTCCTCACGCATCACTTTCTTGTCGCGGTTGATCGCCAGCAGGCTGATGCCGGACTTCTTGCGCAACGAAAGCGCCGCTGCGCTCTTGCCGATGAAGCTGGAGGTCGGCGGGATCACCGCTTCGGAAATGCCGGCACGGCTGGGATTGAACAGGTCGCCGAAGTGGCGCAGGCGCGAGGACAGGCGCAGGAACTGGTTCTGGGCGAAGTCGGCGATGTCCTGGCGCTTGCCCATCACTCCGATCACGCTGCCCACCCAGATGCGCATGTCCGCCGGCGGCGCCAGGCGGGTGTCGTTGCCGGTCTGCAGCGCCAGCATCAGCGGCGCGCCGTGCAGGGCCTCGGCTTCGCCCAGGGTCATGCCGACCAATGGGCTGTCGGCACTGACGGTCAGTTCGAACACTTCGCCCTCGATCCCGTAGGTATTGGCGAAATAGCTTTCGGTGCGCGCCGGGATGGCGCTGCTGGTGCCGGCAGTGCCGACGGCTTCTTCCTTCAGCTTGCGATCGCCGTAGAAGCGGAAATACGCCAGCGAGGCCAGCAGCAGCGCCACGCCGATCGGCAGCGGCGCAAACATGCGCAGCGGTTCCAGCGTGGCCATGCCCGAGGGCAGGTTGTTGTTGGCCGACACCAGCAGGTCGTTGAGCAGGATCAGCGGTGAGTTGCCGACCATGGTCAGCGCCCCGCCCATCACGATCGCCGCGCAGACCGGCAGCAGCAGACGCTGCAGGTTGAGCGTGGTGCGCGAGGCCAGGCGCGCGGTCACCGGCAGGTACAGGGCCATCACCGAGGGGTTCTGCATGAACGAGGAGTTGAGCCCGGCGATCGCCGAGGTCAGCAGCAGCAGGCGTTGCTCGACCCCGTGGCCGCGCCGCAGCAGCCACGAGGCCAGCCGGTTGAGCGCGCCGGTGCGTTCCAGGCCCGCGCCCAGGATGGTGGTGGCGATGATGCTGATCACCGCGTTGCCGGAAAAGCCGCCGAAGATCTCCTCCGGCGCCACCAGCCCGGTCAGGCCCAGCACCACCAGCACCACCACCGCGACCACGTCGGCGCGGATGCGTTCGAACAGGAACATCACCATCACGAAACCGACCAGCCCCAGCACCAGGCGCATGTCGTTGGTCAGGGCCAGGGCGGTGTCCATTACCTGCGATGCACTCGGCGTGGTTGCTCAGCAACGGTCATACAGCAGGTCCCACACGCCGTGGCCGAGTTTCTGGCCGCGGGTTTCGAAGTGGGTCTGCGGGCGCCAGTCCGGGCGCGGCACCGTGCCGCGCGCGCCGGCCCGGTTGCGCAGGCCCGGCGTGGCGTCCAGCACGTCCCACATCTGCTCGGCGTAGTCCTGCCAGTCGGTGGCCGCGTGCAGGCGGCCGTCCGGCGCCAGGCGCGAGGCCAGCAGCCGGGCAAACGCCGGCTGGATCAGGCGACGCTTGTTGTGGCGCTTCTTGTGCCAGGGGTCGGGGAAGTAGATGCGCACTTCGTCCAGCGCCCCTTCGGCCACTTCGTTGTGCAGCACTTCCACCGCATCGTGGTGGTAGAGGCGTACGTGGTCGGCGCCGTCCTGGTCCAGCGCGTTGAGCAGGCGGCCCACCCCGGGCGCATGGACCTCGATCCCGATGTAGTCGCGCGACCGGTCCTGGCGGGCGGCAAAGCGCAGCGCCTGCCCATTGCCGAAGCCGATTTCAAGCACCCGTCTGGCCTTGCGGCCAAAGACCGCGTCGAAATCGCGCTGCCGGCCCTGGTAGTCCAGGCCGAAGCGCGGCCACTGGGTCTCCAGCGCACGCTGCTGGGCTTCGCTGAAACGTCCCTGGCGCAGCACGAAGCTGCGGATCTGGCGACGGCCTTCGGTGGCGGTGAACGGCTTGGGCGGGGCCTTGGCGCCGGGGCTGGAAAACGGATCGGTCATCGACCGTTGATTCCAGCAGGGCCTGCCAGCAACGCGGCGGAGTGGGGGTGTTGTGGCATGGCACGGATTATCGCCCAACTTGGCGGCACCGGCGCGTCGTCGGCGCGCGCCCTGGCGATCTCATGAAGGCAGCAGGCGGGCGAGGGATCGGGCCTGGTTGCACGCCGTGCGCCTGGTCTCAACGCCGGTCACTGCGGGGATCATCCGGCCGGCGTCCCGGCGGTGGCCCGTTCGCGGCCAGCGGAAGCGTTCGCGCCAGCCTGTGCCGCGTGCCGCGTTGCAGGGTGAGTTGTCCAGGGGCGCAATGAACCCACGGCGTCCCAATGCGCTGCCGCACGGTCGGCGCCGTGCCCTACACCCTCCGCGACACGATGGAGCTGCACATGCACGCATCCCCTTGCCTGTCCAGGCTGGCGGCGGCGGTCGTCCTCGCCCTGGCGGGCGTTACCGCGCAGGTGCACGCCGAGCTGGTTTATTCGCAGACCGCGTTCTTCGGCGACAGCCTCACCGGCTCCGGCCATTTCCGCCCGGCCCTGGCGTTGCGTGCGGGGCAGGCCAGCGCATAGACTGCCGCCTGTCCGACGCGGGTGTAGCTCAATGGTAGAGCTGTAGCTTCCCAAGCTACTGACGAGGGTTCGATTCCCTTCACCCGCTCCAGTTCAGGTTCCATGGAGTTCCAAGGAGTTCCATAAACCACTATCAGCAAAGGCTTTTTCGCCGGATGAGCGTCCAGTGAAGGCCACCGGAATCCACCGACAGATGGACTGATTTAGTCCATCCAGTAGTCCATCAAGGCGGTTGGGTTCGAGTCCGGATTGTTGGTAGGGACGAGCGGGCCATGGGATGACGATCTGACTCCTGACTCAGTTCAGGAGCAGACATGGCACTTTCTGATGTCGCCGTTCGGCAGGCCAAGGCCACCGGGACGGACTACACCCTCCCCGACTTCGACGGCCTGTCGCTGGCCGTCTCGGCCGCGGGCACGAAGACCTGGCACTTCCGCTATACCTGGCTCGGC
Organism: Pseudoxanthomonas spadix BD-a59; assembly: GCF_000233915.3. Lineage (NCBI taxonomy): Bacteria > Pseudomonadati > Pseudomonadota > Gammaproteobacteria > Lysobacterales > Lysobacteraceae > Pseudoxanthomonas > Pseudoxanthomonas spadix. The sequence continues at coordinate 590,924 of NC_016147.2, forward strand.
CGGCAGAAGCGGATGTCCTTGGGGGTGTATCCCGAGATCAGCCTGCGCGAGGCACGCACCCGCCGCGACGAGGCGCGGGCGCTCGTCGCCAAGGACATCAACCCGCAGCGCCAGCGGACGAGGGACCGACAACTGGCGACCCAGGCCGAGCAGAACACCTTCCAGGCGGTCTACGAAAAGTGGCTGAAGTTCCGGGAACAGGGTCGCCTCAAGAGGGGACGGCAAACCACGCTCGCCACGCTTCCGCGCATCTTCGGCAACGACGTGCTCCCCACGCTGGGCAAGCGCTCGATCCACGTCATCACTCGCGCCGACCTGCTGGAAATCGTCGGTCGGATCGAGAAACGCGGTGCGCCCTCGGTGGCCGAGAAGGTGCGTACCTGGCTCAACCAGCTATTCCGCTACGCGCTGGTGGTCGTGCCCGGCCTGGAACGCAACCCGGCTTCCGACCTGGATGTGGTCGCCATGCCGCAGCCGCCCGTGCGCCACAACCCGTTCCTGCGCATGTCGGAGCTACCCGAGTTCCTGCAACTGCTGCGCAAGTACCCCGGCCGGCTGCAGACCCAGCTCGGCGTCCGCATGTTGTTTCTGACGGGCGTGCGCACGGGCGAGCTGCGGCTTGCGACGCCGGATCAGTTCCACCTCGATGACGGCCTGTGGATCATTCCGCCAGATGTGGTGAAGCAGCTCGAACTGAAGATGCAGAAGGAAAACCTGCGGACGGAGGACATCCCGCCGTACATCGTGCCGCTGTCCCTGCAGGCGGTTGAAATCGTCCGGCACATGCTGGAGCGGTTCAAGCAGGGACAGAAGCACGTGTTCCCGGGGGCCAAGAGCCTGAAGCAGCGCATCAGCGAAAACACGCTCAATACGGCAGTGAAGCGGCTGGGCTACGACGGCCGGCTGACGGGCCACGGTATCCGCGCCACCCTTTCGACCACGCTCAACGAGTTGGGCTATCCCGACAAGTGGATCGACGCGCAGCTCTCGCACGTCGACCCGAACCCGGTCCGCCGCACCTACAACCATGCCGAGTACGTCGAGCAGCGTCGGTGCATGATGCAGGACTGGGCCGATCGGCTGGACCTGTTGGAGCAGGGCCAGTTGGAAGCGGCCAGCAATCCTCTGGCCCTCCACTTGGAAGGACTGCCGATGGCTGGTGACGGATCGAACACGCAAGGATCGCCTGCGAGCACAACGGTGCAGACCTTGGTGCTGTCCAAGCCGCACGACGCGCCGCCGCAGGGAGCCATCCAAATGCAACGGCTGTCTGCGGTGCGCGCTCCCAAGACGGAACCGACCATCTCGAACGTCCAGCGCGAGCGGATGATCCTGCTCGACATCCTGGAGTCGCCCCACAACCTGTCCGTCGCCGACTACGCCAAGCTCGCCGGCAAGTCGCGGCGCTGGATCACCTACGAAGTCACGGCGGGCAACTTGCTGTCGATCAGCCTGGGCAACCGGGGGCAGCGTGTGCCGGACTGGCAGCTCGACCCGCTCAAGCGTCGCCTGGTCCAGACCATCCTCAAGCAGACGGCTCGCGGCGTGGACCCCTGGGAGATCTACCACGCACTAACGCAGCCCTACGACGAATTCGGCGGCCAGTCGCCGATCGAGGCGGTGACGCTGGAGACGTTGGAAATGGCCGTACAGGTAGTGCGTCGCGCACTGCTCATCCAGCAGATCGACGGCCCCCTCCCTCGTCGGGAGGGTGGCACTACGCGATCGTCTGCGCTCGCTTGACGAAACGCTCGATGGCGGGCGAGTCGTTCCGCTCGGATCGGAACATGTGCGTTCCGATCCAGTAGGAGCCGTCCGCCAACGGTCGCATCACAACACCCCAGCTCCGGGACTGTTCGATGCGTGAACGGGGGGCGATGCCCACCCCGTAGCCGGCCGACACCATCACGGTCATCAATTCATACGACGTGACCCCGTAAAGAACGGGCCACTCTTGACCGAACAGCACTTCGCAGGCCAGGGGGCAATACTGAAACAAGGGATAGGATAGGAGTGCCCCAAGGGGGATCGCGGCATAGCGGAGCAAGGGGGAGCGATCGGGCACCGCGACCGCCAACTCTTCACGCCAAAGCGGCGCGTCGTCGGCGGGTGTCGTCGTCGCCACCAACCCGATGTCGTAGCGGCCGTTCTTCACGCCCTCAATGAGGTCCGGCGACGACGTGACTTCCTCCATCGAGACAGGCGTCTCGGGCTCTTTCGCGCGATGTAGCGCGAGCAGTGCCGCTAACCGGGACGAGGGGACGCCGGACGATATGCCGAGCATGAGCACCGAGGATGGGGGTGAGCCGCGCATGGCTGTCCTCAGTTATGGCCGGGGAAACAAGGCTCGCAGTCCTTAAGATCGCCATAGCGTTGAAGATCAGCGCCGCTGACCTGATGGTGGCTACGGAAAGCAATCTGCGCGCGGCTTCGAAGCTGAGAACGTAGCGCCGTACCAGTGTCCTCCTCAGTAGTTCAGCTGGACAGGCAGCCGGGCGATGAGCCGTTCCAATGCAGCTGTAGGCTCGTCGCTGTCCAGCCTGAGTAGGTAGGTCGTCAGCATCGCCGAATCCATCGCTAACGGCCGCATCACAACGTCGGGATGGCGGGAAAGTCCGATTCTGGGCGCGGTGGTGAAGCCAACGCCGTAGCCGGCCCCGACCAAGGTGAGCATCATTTCCAGAGAAGTCACCCGCTCGACGACGTTGGGCTCTCGCTTCAGTGGTCGGAGCAATTGGGTCAACGCCCTGCAGTAGCCTTCGCAAATGTGCTGGTTGCATAGGATAAGCGGGTAACTGACCAACTCATCGAGCGGAACTTCCTTGTGGACCAAGAGGGGATGGCGCGCGGGAACGGCAACCACGAGCGGGTCGCGCCAGATCGGTTCGGCGACGATGCCGTCTCCGACTTCCGCCGTGTGTGCGAATCCGATCTTGAAGTCACCGGATCGCAGTCCGCGCAGTTGCTCCACCAGTGGCACTTCGGAGAGCCGTATCTCGATTTCTGGCTCCTCCTCGCGACAACGCGCCAGGAACGCCGACAGTCGCGGGTCCACAGCACCATCGGAGACCGCAATACGCAGACTACCTCGAAAGCCTGCCGAAACAGCCTTGGCGTTCTCGCATGCCTGCTCCAGCATCGTGAATACCCTGCGGACGTCCTGCAGGAACACGGCCCCCGCCTGGGTTAGTTGGGTTCCTCGCCGGTCACGGGTGAACAGCAGGACGCCGAGCTCGTCTTCCAGTTCTTTGATGATGCGAGAAAGCGGTGACTGTTCGATGTGCAGACGGTCGGCCGCGCGCGTGAAATGCAGTTCTTCAGCCAGGACTATGAAGCAGCGCAGATGTCGAAGCTCCATAGATCACTCTCCTTGTGATTCATGTGCTTCGACGCCAACGAAGATGGGACTGCAACCCATGGGGCCTGCTCCCCTTAGGTCAATGAGCCAACGCCAATGGCCGGGCTAGAAATCCAGTTGGCTTGATCTTCGATGGCACTCTTGGCAATGCGAAGCGAGGACCTTCCCGAGATGCTTTCGAACGCGCGGATCTTCATAGATCGGGGAAGCCCAATCTTTAGGGTCGGCATCGGGTCACCCATGTGGATTGAGGGTGCCGAGGATGGACACAGCGGCAATGATCAGAACAGCGAGTGTTGCCTCGATGGTTACGGTGAGGCGAAGTGTCTGCAGCGAGCGCGAACCACCGCCAGCGAGAACTTCACCTTCCAATCTGGGTACCACGCGCCAGCGATGAAGTGCGGCCAGTCCCAACATGGCGGCGAACAACGCCAGCTTGACCAGCAGCAGCTTGCCATGAACGCTGTGGAACAAGGGCACCACGGACCAACCCGTGAGGTCGCCGTAGTGCAGGACGCCGGTGACCACAAGGATGCCGACGAAGACGGTGCCGGGACCTGAGAAGTCCTGCAGCGTCTGGTGGAGCACTTGCAGGGGGGCGCTCCTGGCGGATGCGCTGCGACGCGAGAGGATAATCAGGAAGGCCGCGATGGCGCCGATCCAGCCGCCAGCCGCAAGCAGGTGGGCGATGCCCGCGGCCAGTCGCAGCACGCCGGACGCGCCTTCTCCCGCAGCCGCGTGACCGTTCCACGCCAGTGTGAGTAGCGCACATCCGGCAAGCGCGGCCACCAGAGGCGAGAAGAAGGAGCGCTCTTCGCGACGCGACTGCCAACCAAGAAAGGCTATCAGCACGACCAGCACTGCGGTCCGTGCCAGTGCGGCTCGGCCAGCGGCGGTCTCGAACAGGTACCAGCCAAGCGATGCGCGGTCGAGTTCGGTGACCGGCATCCCCATGATCTCCGTCGTCTTGAAGACGACGTCGATACCGGTCAGCGCCACACCGAACACGGCGCTGACCAGAAGTGCCCCGGAGAGCGCGGACCTAGTCAGGGGCAACCACGGGTCTCCGCCAGGCACCGATCGGCGCAGGCCATACCACGAGAACAGCGGAAGGCCGAACAGCAGCATGAGGTCCAGGTACTGGACGAACCGCAAGGCATAGGCGGGCACGCTCGACAAGTCGGCGGTGCCTCAGCCGACGGTAAAGCTGAAGTCCCCCGTCATCGGGTGATTATCCGGCCCGACGGCGCGGTACTGTACGCGATAAGTACCGGCTTCCAGCGGATGATGCAGCTTGGCGCGCAACGTCTTGCCGATGACCTCGATCTCCAGATGCTCGATCGGCATGGTCGAGTTGCCGTGGATCATTGCCAGCTCCAGGCGTGAAGCACGCGGCACGAGCGTCTCGTTGAACATGAGGTCGATCTGCTGAGGAGACGCCACGACCGCATTGGCCGCCGGCGTGGACTGAACCAATGTGGCGTGCGCATAGGCGAACGAGGCCGACAGGAGGCTGACCGCGAGGCCGATGCCGAGTGTAAAAGAGCGAATGGCGCGAGTGCTGATGTTGCTCATAGTTGTTCTCCGTTATGGGTTACCTAGAATCAATACGCGAAAACTTCTCGTCGCATCGACTGTGGAGGCTTAGCGGATACCGGCCGAGCATGGTGCCCGACGGCACCGACGCCGAATTGCCGCTGTACTGGCTCGCAGAGCCGAGCCGCTTATGCCGTGCCTCCGCGGGCTGCTTACTGCGATCCGGGGTACGACTGGTACACGCTGGTGCTTCCATCGGCCTGTACCAGCAGCACGTCGTAGGCCATCACGCGGTTGCCGTAGACCGGTCCGTCCATACCCGGCGATCCCAAAGGCATGCCGGGCACGGCCAGGCCAACCGCCTTCGGCTTCTCCCTGAGCAGACGCTGGATGTCGGCTGCCGGCACATGACCCTCGATCACGTAGCCATTGATCTTGGCCGTATGACAGGAGCCCAGCTTTGCTGGGATGCCGAGGCGCGCGCGTGCGCCGGTGTTTCCTGTGTTGAAGACGCGCACAGTGATGCCCGCTTCCTTCAGGTGATCCACCCACACCTTGCAGCAGCCGCAGTTGGGATCTTTCCAGACGTCGGCGACCAGCTCGGAGGCTGCCGCCATACCTGTGACAGCCATGGCCAGCAGAACCACGACTGCTGACAAGTGACGGTGCTTTGTGCTTGAACTTTTCATGTTCGACGACTTTGCTACGGATCTCGGATTCGGTGACCACATGCTTTGGATATGCGGAATCATCGCCATGGTCCTGCTCGGAGCATGCAGAGCCGCCACTGTCAGACAGGTGACCCGTTCATTACATTCCCGTCATGAAAATGACGCCGTTTTTTGGGTCGGTCTGAGCGTGTGCAGATGAGCGTCGCTGGCGCCGTGAAGTGGGCTCGATCTGGTGGTCACCTCCCGTTATCAGGGGGCGGGTATAGACTCGCTCCGAGTTCTCACGGAGATCGTGATGTCCACTTCGCACGGAAAGCACGAGAACGCCCAGCCGCAACATCAGGGCCACTATGGCCGTTTGCTGTTGATGATGGCGCTCTCCTTCTTGGCCATGTACGCCTTGATGTATTCCATGGTCGATCAGTGGGCCAATGTCTACAACAACATCAATCAGTTCTACATGGCAGGCCTGATGGCCTCTCCCATGCTGCTCATTGAGTTGTGGCTCATGTCCGGAATGTACCCGGATCGTCGGCGAAACCTGATCCTTGCCGGCGCGGCGGTGGTATTCATGCTGTTCTGTTGGTGGGGCATTCGCAGCCAGGCTGCCGTCACAGACCGGCAGTTCATACGCTCCATGATTCCGCATCACGCGGGAGCGATCCTGATGTGTGAGGAGAACCGCCTCAAGGATCCCGAACTGGCCAAGCTATGCCAGGACATCATTGCCTCCCAAACGCAGGAGATCGCTCAGATGAAGCAGTTGCTCTCAGAGCGTTCCCGTTAACGCTGCTTCGCCTTCATCTTCGCCTTGGCGCCAGCCATGCTCCTTCCAAGGTTGGCGTCTATGGAGCAAAAATACCCCGCTCCCGTCGATCGGTGGAGCGGGGTATTTGACGTCTAACCGTCTGGCTGTTATTTCGCTGCCGCCTCAGCTTCATGGAGCTTTGCAAGCGCCTCGTACTCTGCGGCGGTCTCTTCCTGGAGCTTGGTCAGCCGGTCACAGTGCCGTGCCATCGACTGCCCCGTGGCAGCTCCAGACTTGAACTTCTGGTGGTCGTGCCGATAGGTGTTGCGCATCGCCTTGTGCTTCTCGGCTTCAGCCAGCGCGTCGCCGGCCAGCGTGCGGTAGTACGCGGCGATGGCCAGATGATTCTCCGGCTTGTCCGCCATATCGTTGAGCAGCTTCACGATCGGTTCTTCGGTGGGCTGCTGCGCGTAGACCGGAACGGCTATTGCGAACATCGCACACAACAAAATGACCCACGACGCTTTGATGGATTTCATGACAATCTCCTGGTGGCTGAGGGGAGGAACGCCAGATATCAGCCTAGGAAGGGCCTGCTTTCAGCTGAATGACCCAGTCATTACATTTGCGTAATCACCTTGTCACTTCTTGAACGCGAACAGAGTGGCATCCGAAGTGGCACTTTCTTCCGGTAGGACCTTCCTCCAGTGCCGGCGTCGTATTACGAGGAGATTGCGGCATCGTAATGTCGGGGTCATGCCATCGACAGCTTGCCGCACGTACGGTGGACGAACGAACCGACCACGCACGCGGGTCGGTTTCTTCGTGAGCGCGTTGCGCTCATCGGTTCCCGAGGGGAACCGCCGCCTACTTATCGGAGGTTGTCATGAAGCAGCACTATCGTCGGCCGTCACTTGTCATGGTCTGCATCCTGGGTGTCGCGCTCGCTGGCGCGGCACTGGCTGATGATGACATGCACAAGAAGGATGCCATGCCGGGCGCCATGGGGCAGCAGCCCGCCAGCACCCCGGCGGCACCTCACGCTCCAGCGGCGCACCCTACCGATCCGAAGTCCCCTGCTTCTCAGAATGCGCCCGCAACGCCCGATGCCATGGCCACGCACATGGAGGAGATGGCAGCCATGATGCGCGAACGGGGGCAAGCCATGGAGGCCATGGGCCGACAGATGCAGGAAGGCAGCATGCAGATGCATCAGCAGGCCATGGCGATGAAGGCTGGCGATGCCTCCGCGCATAAGGACATGGACATGCCCGCCACGATGCAGCACATGCAGCAGATGAAGGAGGACATGGAGCACTGCGAGATGCAGATGCAGAAGGTCGACGCCACCATGCAGAAGATGGATTCGAGCATGGGCGGGGGCATGGCCAAGAAGAAGATGGGCCATATGTAGCGGAGGCCGCCGCGGTGCTGACGGAAGGCTTCGTGGGGTGGAAGCGAGTCGCCGCCCTGGCCACGCTGGCGATGCTGCTGGCTCATGAAGCGGCCGGCGCTCAGTCGGCTGCTGATCCACACGCAGCCCATCCGCCAGACAAGACCGGCGGCACGACGGCTGCGCAGCCGGACGCTGCCGGCACGTCATCGGCCCGGGACAGCGGCTCGATGGCTGGTATGCCGATGGGCACCACGCCGCCGGCTGGCGCGCCGATGGGCGATGACGATCACGCCGCGCATCATCCGGACAAGGCCGGAAGCATGGCGGTACCGCAGCCGGCGCCAGCCGATGGCATGCCGGCGCAAAGCAGCAGCCCGATGAACGGCATGCCGATGAGCGCCACACCGCCGGCTGACGCATCGGCGGGCGATGACGATCACGCCGCGCATCACCCGGACGCGACTGCCAGCATGCCGGCTTCGAGTGGTGCATCGATGGCCGGTTCCATGGGCGGCATGATGGACGACATGATGCGCGGCTGCCGCGGAGACGAGTGCGGTCGGGATCGGCGCCTCAACAAGCTGCTGTATCCGCAGCTGATGGCGCTGCCGGATCTACCGCCGGAGCGGCGCGCGAGCGTTGAGCAGCTCGCCCACCACCGGATGCACGAAGGGATCCAGCTATTGGCGTCCCTGTCGTCGGAGGCGTCGCACGCGGTCCAGCGCAACGACTACGGCGGCCTGCAGGAAGCATCCGACCGCATGCGCGTGGCCTGGGGCGAATTCGACAGCGGCTTGTCGGCCTACCGCGCACTGGCCGAAGGACAGGCGCCGCGGGGGATCGCGCTGGCGTGGTTCCGGCGCGAGATGAACCTGACCGATCCCCTGACCACGGCCCCGGCGCACGGCGTCTTCGGCCTGTCGGGCTTCCACTACTTCACGATGGCGTTGCTGCTGGCCTTTGCGCTGCTGGCCGCCTGGATGTACGTGGCGCGAACCCGACGCACGAATGCGGTCCTCGCCACGTTGCGCACCGGGGCACCGGTGCCTCCGGCCCCCGCCGCTGCGCCTCGTTCCGGTGTGGCGCCGGCCCCCGCGGCGCCCGTGTCTCCGGGCGTGCCGGCCGAGGGCGAGCCGCAGGCACGCGCACCCGTGTCCACCATGGGCGGCTGGGTGGGCAAGCTGCGGGTCGCACGCGTCTTCCAGGAGACGCCCAAGGTCAAGACGTTTCGGCTGGCGCCAGTGGAGGGCGTGGGTGCGCTGCCGTTCGAGTTCGAGCCCGGCCAGTTCCTCACGCTTTCGGTGCATTCAGGCGGGAACCAGGTCAAGCGCTCGTATTCGATCGCTTCATCGCCATGCTGCCACGGCTGGTGCGACCTGACGGTCAAGCACGAAAGCGGCGGCATCGTCTCGGGTTACCTCCACGAGCAGGTGAAGGAAGGCGATCTCCTCGATGCGTCCGGCCCCTACGGCCGCTTCACCTTCCGCGGCGTCGAGTCCGACAGTGTCGTGTTCCTGGGCGGCGGCGTCGGCATCACGCCGCTGATGAGTTCCATCCGCTACCTGACCGACCAGAGCTGGAACGGCCGGATCGACCTGGTCTACGCCTGCAAGGACCTGGAAAGCGTGATCTTCCGCGACGAGCTGAACCAACTCGCCCGCCGGCATCCGAACCTGCATGTGTCCATCGTGCTGAGCGACGAGTCATCGGCGGCATGGACCGGCCCGCGTGGGTTCATCACCGCCGAACTGCTGGGGCAGATTCCGCAGATCCGTTCGCGCCGCATCCACTTGTGCGGTCCGCCGGTGATGATGGACGCGGTCCGCAACGAACTGGGCAAGCTGGGCATCGACCTGGCGTCGGTTCATTCCGAGCTGTTCCTGAGCCCCTCCAGGACAGTGCCTCCCGGCCCGGAGGTGTCGGCGGGCGACACGGCGACGGCCGTCACCTGCAGCTTCGAGCGGTCCGGAAAAAAGGCGCCGCTGGCGGCCGGCCAGACCGTTCTCGAGGCCGCCGAAGAGGTCGGCGTTCCGATCGAATATGCCTGCCGGCAGGGTTACTGCGGCCTCTGCAAGATCAAGCTGCTGTCGGGCGAGGTCACCATGGACGTGGACGACAGCCTGACGCCACTCGATCGTTCCTCGGGCGTGATCCTGGCCTGCCAGGCGAAAGCGTCGGCCGATATCTCGGTGGATGCGTAGATGCGCAACCAGGATCGCATCATCGCGACGATCATCTTCTCGATGCTAGTGGTCCTGTGGCTGGGTTTCCTGGTGCACCGCTCTTCCTTCTTCGCCGGAAGCCTCCTGGGTGGCGTGTTCGGCGTCGTAGGCGCGGCGTTCATGCTCGTCCCGCTCACCTACACCGTAATCAAGCGCAGCGCTACGCTGCGCCGCGCATTCACCAGGAAGCATGGCTTCGGCGCATTGCTGCAGGCGCACGTCTATTTCGGCTTGGTAGGCGCGCTGTTGGCCATCCTCCATAGCGGGCACAAGTTCCAGAGTGCGCTCGGCGTCGCGCTGACGGCATCGATGCTGCTGAGCGTGCTCACTGGGTTCATCGGCCAGCATTACCTGCGCTACGTCGCGGAGAACATCCGCGAGAAGAAGGCGCAGATCGACGGGCTGTGGCGCCTTCTGGATGGGCAGTACTGGGCCTACGCGCAAGGACCAACAGCGGGCGTTGCCGGTACGCCCAAGGCCAGCGCCGAACTGCTGCCACTGGCATCCGCCGCCGCCGATCTGCAGTACTCGATCCAGTTCCAGGAGCGGGTGCGCAGGCTGTTCAACGCCTGGCTGTCGGCACACATCGCGTTCTCGATCATCTTCTATCTTCTGCTGGCGTTGCATATCTGGGCTGGCATCTACTTCGGGTTGCGCTGGTTCAGATGAGTCGAAAGGGAAAGATCCTCGCCGCGCTGCTCGCGGTCCTGGCGCCGGTGTCGGCAGTCGCACTGTGGACATACCTTCCGCAAATGCAGCGCGCCGCGACGTGGCAGAACATGGCCTCTCCGGGCCCCCTGTCCAGCGCACATGCGTTTCTCAAAGAGGACTGTGCGGCGTGCCACACGCCGGTGAAGGGCGTGGAGGACGCGACTTGCGTGGCCTGCCATGCAAACGAGACCGTCCTGGTCCAGCGACAACCGACGGCATTCCATGCCGACATCGCCGGCTCGAACAACTGCGTGGCCTGCCACAAGGAACACGACGCCGGCCGCAGCCTGCGTGGTATGGACCATGCGGCTTTGACCGACATCATCGTGCGATGGCTCGATCGGGCCCCGGAGGGTCATGAGGGGGCGGTGCTGCTCGCGCACCTCAAGGCACACCGGCCCGAGGCGCTGCCGGGCAACCTCTCGCTTGCCAACGGCATGACTTACAAGGAGACGCTGCTGGACTGTGCGAGCTGCCACAAGACCACCGACCCGCACGTCCAGGTCTTCGGAAACGACTGCGCGACATGCCACGGCACGACCACATGGTCGATTGCCGAGTACCGGCATCCACCGCCGAGTTCCACCGAGTGCGGCCAGTGCCACCTCGCGCCGCTCAGCCACTACAAGGAGCACTTCGGAATGATGTCCAAGCCGATAGCGGGTGTCAGGAATGCGGAACCTGAGCAGTGCTATCTCTGCCACCAGACCACTTCATGGAACGACATCCGGGGTGTAGGGATCTACGATCACCATTGACCGGATATGCCGATGAGCGCTGATTTGCCACATGCGGCGATCGGGATCGCGGTCGCGGGATTCGAGTTGTTCGGCGTCGGGGTCATCACCCTGGGCAGCGTGTTGGCTTGCGGCCGATTCGCCTTCATCCACAAGGGGGTCGAACTGACGGCGCGATATCACTCCCTGCGGCAGGAGCTCGGCGGCGCGATCGTACTGGGCCTGGAATTTCTCGTGGCCGCCGACATCATCCGAACCGTTACGATCGATCCCTCGCTGCAGGGCGTCGCGATCCTTGCGCTGATCGTGCTGATCCGAACCTTTTTGAGCGTCGCACTTCAAATCGAGATCGAGAGAGGATGGTCGTGGCGGCGCAATCGACCCTCCCCGCCCGACCACCCGAGTACCTGCAACTGAGTGGTCGGGCCGGTCAGTTCAAGAACGGCTTCGTCCGACGACCGCACTGGCCGAGAACCTGGTCGCTTGACCCTGACGATCAACGAGGCCTGAACGAGGCCGCCAGGCGGTGCTTCACGGAGCGATCCAAACCGCCTGGTAGCCGGACTTGGTCAGTGTGGCCTCGACGATCTCACGGGGCTGGTCGGAGACGACCTGCACCCGTCGGGCAGGAACATCGGCGTGAACCCGCGCAGCCGGGTCGACGGACTGGATGGCGCGCGTGACGCCTCGGACGCAGCCGCCGCAAGTCATGTTCTGGATGTGGAACGTCTGCATGGGACAACTCCTGTTGGTTTGCGTACGGCTATCATGGACCTTGCCATCGTTGGAAGGTCAAGGGTTCACAGGCCGGCCGCGCAAGCGTTGACCTTCCCACCGTGGTAAGCCACAGACTCGGCCATCGACCGCATCGTACCGGCGAGATGAACATGGATTCCCCTTCACAAGACGCCTCCCTCCGACTGGAGGCGGTGCGCCTACCCATCGCGGGAATGCGCGGCACTTCCTGCGCCGGCCGGATCGAGCAGGCACTGAGGGCCGTCCCCGGCGTTCACGGTGCGAGCGTCGATCCCGCATCCGGATGGGCCGACGTGCAGACCGTGGCACCGGCCGACCACCGGACACTGGCCCGGGCCATCGAGAGGGCGGGCTATGCGGTTCCGATCATCAAGACCGAACTCGCCATCGAGGGCATGACCTGCGCGTCCTGCGTCGGACGTGTGGAGCGCGCACTGCGTACCGTCCCCGGCGTGACGGCGGCACGCGTCAACCTGGCGACAGAGCGCGCAGTCGTGGAAGGGGGTGTGGACGCCAGGTTGCTGATCCAGGCCATCGACGACGCGGGATACGCGGCGCGGCCGATCGACCGGGCGTCCTCGCGCGAGGCCGATGACGCGGTCCGCAAGGACGCCGAGCAGGCGGCCCTGAAACGCGCCGTGGCCGTGTCCATCGCGCTGACCTTGCCGGTGGTTGTGCTGGAGATGGGTGCGCACCTCGTTCCCGGCGTGCATCACCTGATCAACCGCACCCTCGGCATGCAGTGGAACTGGGTCATCCAGTTCGCGCTGACGACACTGGTGATCCTCGGGCCGGGCCGGCGCTTCTACCAGCATGGCTTTCCCGCGCTGTTCCGCCTGGCGCCGGACATGAACTCGCTGGTCGCGGTCGGTACCCTGGCGGCTTACGCCTACTCGCTGGTTGCGACCTTCATGCCTGCGCTGTTGCCCGCGGAAGCGGTCAACGTCTACTACGAGGCGGCGGCCGTCATCGTCACTTTGATTCTCATCGGCCGCTTTCTGGAAGCGCGGGCCAGGGGGCGCGCCTCCCAGGCGATCCAGCGGCTGATTGGGTTGCAGGCGCGGACCGCGCGTGTGCGCCGTGACGAGGAGACGGCCGAGATCGCCTTCGGCAACGTCGTGCCGGGGGATATTGTCGAAGTGCGACCGGGCGAACGTGTTCCGGTCGACGGCGAGGTGATCGATGGCGACAGCTACGTCGATGAGTCCATGATCACCGGCGAGCCGGTGCCGGTGGCAAAGACCGCCGGCAGCGCGGTGGTCGGCGGTACGGTCAACCAGAACGGCGCGCTGGCTTTCCGTGCAACCGCGGTAGGCGAGGCCACGGTACTCTCCCGGATCATCCGCATGGTGGAGGAAGCGCAGGGCTCCAAGCTGCCGATCCAGGCACTGGTCGACAAGGTGACGTTGTGGTTCGTCCCGGTCGTGATCGGTGTGGCGCTGCTGACGTTCCTCGTCTGGCTCGCCTTCGGCCCGGCACCGGCGCTGACGTTCGCGCTGGTCAATGCCGTCGCCGTGCTGATCATCGCTTGTCCCTGCGCCATGGGGCTGGCCACGCCCACGTCGATCATGGTCGGCACCGGGCGCGGCGCCGAAATGGGCGTGTTGTTCCGCAAGGGCGAAGCCTTGCAGTGGCTCAAGGATGCGAAGGTCATCGCACTGGACAAGACCGGCACGCTGACCGAAGGCCGGCCGGTGCTCACCGATCTGGAACTGGCCGAAGGCTTCGATCGCGCGCAGGTACTGGCGCGGATCGCGGCCGTCGAGGCGAAGTCGGAACACCCCGTCGGCCATGCCATCGTAGAAGCCGCCCAAGCCCAAGGCCTGACCTTGCCGGCGGTCGCTGGCTTCAGGTCCGAGACCGGGTTCGGCGTCGAGGCGATGGTGGACGGAGTGAGTATCCAGATCGGCGCCGACCGTTACATGCACCGGCTGGGCCTGGATGTGGCCACCTTTTCCGGTATCGCGGAGCGGCTGGGCGACGAGGGCAAGTCGCCGCTCTACGCCGCGATCGACGGAAAGCTCGCGGCCGTCATCGCCGTTGCCGATCCGATCAAGGACACCACGCCCGAGGCCATCGCCGCGCTGCACGCGCTGGGCCTCAAGGTCGCCATGATCACCGGCGACAATCGGCGCACAGCCGAGGCCATCGCCCGCCGTCTCGGCATCGACGAGGTGGTCGCCGAGGTGCTTCCGAAAGGCAAGATCGAGACGGTGCGCCGTCTCAGGGCCGTTCACGGCCATCTGGTGTTCGTGGGTGACGGCATCAATGATGCGCCGGCCCTGGCCGAGGCCGACGTGGGCATCGCCATCGGCACGGGCACCGACATCGCGATCGAGGCGGCCGACGTGGTGCTGATGTCGGGCAGCCTCAAGGGCGTGCCCAACGCCATCGCCCTGTCGAAGGGGACGATCCGCAACATCCGGCAGAATCTGTTCTGGGCGTTCGGCTACAACGCCGCCCTGATCCCGGTCGCCGCTGGCGTGCTCTATCCGGCCTACGGCGTCCTGCTCTCGCCAGTGTTGGCGGCAGGCGCCATGGCGTTGTCGAGCGTCTTCGTCCTCGGCAACGCCCTCAGGCTGCGGCGGTTCCATCCGCCCGTGGCGTCCGCGGTGACTGGCCGGCCCGATGTTTCGGGAGAGGCCGTCGCGTCCGCCGGCCACGGTGCGACCGGGTCGGTCGAAAGGAGGATGACGTGAACATCGGTCAAGCAGCGAACGCTTCAGGGGTATCGGCCAAGATGATCCGCTACTACGAGGCGACCGGTTTGATCCCGGCGGCCAGCCGCACGGACGCAGGCTACCGGAACTACACAGAGAACGACGTGCACGTACTGCGCTTCGTGCGGCGGGCGCGGGATCTGGGGTTTTCCGTCGCCGAGATCGATGGCCTGCTGCAGCTCTGGCGGAACCGCCGCCGGCGCAGTGCGGACGTCAAGCGCATCGCCCTGGGCCATATCGAAGATCTGCGGCAACGGATCGCGGACATGCAGGAGATGGCTGGCACGCTCCAGCAACTGGTGATGGGCTGCTCGGGAGACGATCGGCCCGATTGCCCGATCCTGGCCGATCTGGAACAGCCATCGGCAGCGGCGGCGGGAGAACCCAAACGCCGACGTGGCGCGGTCGATGAGCCTGGGGTCCGGAAGCGCAAGACCCCGCGCAGGTAGAACGGACCCGCGATAGGTCTTGCGACCCGCTGGCCGAGCGGGAATGACATTGCAATGACGGGAATGTAATGGACGGGTCATCCCGGCGAAAGTGACCTCCTCCTAAGCTGGCCGTGATGACGCGAGTTTCATGGCCATGTGCTCGATCCCGACCGTTGCATGATTCCTGAGTCCCTTATCCATTGGGAATTCCGGCCACTGCCGCGGCGCTCGTCTTGCGCACGCTGAACGGCATCCGTCCCCACGATGGCGTCTCCGGCGTCGCGGGTTCCCATCGCCTGGATCGTGGCGATGAACCGGGCGCCCTTGCGGCCAGCCCCTACCGATCATAGGAGATCATGCATGCGATCCAGACCTTCAGGTGCGAACGTCGAAGAACAACGCCTGCTTTCCCGAAGGCAGTTCGTTCAAGGGTTGGCGGCGGGGGGTGCGGTGCTGGGCCTGGGGCTGTGGCCGAAGCAAAGCTGGGCACTACGCTCTCCGGGCCAGCTCGAAGTTCTCGCCGGCACGCAGTTTGACCTGAGCGTGGGCGAGACCGCGGTCAACTACACGGGCAAGACGCGGCCCGCCATCACCGTCAACGGTTCGGTGCCCGCACCGATCCTGCGCTGGCGCGAAGGCACGCGGGTGCAGCTGCGGGTCCGCAACGACCTGCCCCCAGGCTCGATCCACGGTGACTCCACGTCGATCCACTGGCACGGCATCCTGCTGCCGGCGAACATGGATGGTGTGCCCGGTCTCAGCTTCGATGGCATCGGCCGCGGCGAGAGCTACCTGTACGAGTTCGATGTTCGCCAGGGCGGCACCTACTGGTACCACAGCCACTCCGGCTTCCAGGAACAGGGCGGCATGTACGGGCCGCTGATCATCGATCCCATCGCACCCGAGCCGTTCTCCTACGACCGCGACTACGTGGTGTTCCTGTCCGACTGGACCGACATGGATCCTGCGCGTCTGTTCGCCCGCCTGAAGAAGTTGTCGGAGTACGACAACTACTACCAGCGGACGGTAGGGGACTTCTTCCGCGACGTAAGCAACGACGGGCTGCGTGCGACCCTGAGCGACCGCGCGGCCTGGGGCCGCATGCGGATGACGCCCACCGACCTGTCGGACGTCAACGCGCACACCTACACCTACCTGATGAACGGCACCACTTCGCTGGGCAACTGGACCGGCCTGTTCCGCAGCGGCGAGAAGATCCGGCTGCGCTTCATCAACGGCTCGGCGATGAGCTACTTCGATGTGCGCATCCCGGGCCTGAAGATGACGGTGGTCGAGGTCGACGGCCAGTACGTCCATCCGCTGACGGTGGACGAGATCCGCATCGCCACCGCCGAGACCTTCGACGTGATCGTCGAACCGACCGGCCAGGACGCCTTCACCCTCTTTGCCCAGGACAGTGCCCGTACCGGCTACGTCAGCGGCACGCTGGCGGTGCGTGAAGGGCTGCGTGCACCGGTGCCGGCGGTCGATCCGCGTCCGCTGTTGACCATGGCCGACATGGGACACGGCGACCACGCCGCGCATTCGGGACACGGCGCGACGCCGGCCGCCGCCGATCCGCATGCCGGGCATGGCGCCACACCGGCTTCGGATCCACACGCTGGCCATGGTGCCGCAGCATCTGTCGATCCACATGCCGGCCACGGCGCCTCGGCCACGGCCATGCAGGGCGCGCCGGCCGGAGGCATGCAGATGCAGGCGCACCCGGCCAGCGAGACCGGCAACCCCCTGGTCGACATGCAGACCATGACGCCGGCGCCGCGACTGTCCGATCCGGGCATCGGCCTGCGCGGGAACGGCCGCAAGGTGGCGACGTATGCCGACCTGAAGAGCCTGTTCCCGGATCCCGACGGGCGCGAGCCTGGCCGCACGGTCGAACTGCACCTGACCGGGCACATGGAGCGTTTCGCCTGGTCGTTCGACGGGATCAAGTTCGCCGATGCCGAGCCGCTGCGCCTCAACTACGGCGAGCGCATGCGCATCGTGCTGGTGAACGACACCATGATGGCGCATCCGATTCACCTGCACGGCCTGTGGAGCGACCTGGAAGACGAACAGGGCAACTTCCATCTGCGCAAGCACACCGTGGACATGCCTCCGGGCACGAAGCGCAGCTACCGAGTCCGGGCCGATGCGCTCGGGCGTTGGGCCTACCACTGCCATCTCTTCTTCCACATGGAATCGGGCATGTTCCGGGAAGTGAGGGTCGAAGAATGAGGAGCCCAACGAAAACGATGCTGTGGGCTGGGCTGGCCGTCGTCCTGTCGCTCCCTGTCGGCGCCTACGCGCAGCACGCCGGGCATGGCCAGCCTGCGACGTCAAGTGCGACGACGGACCGGCAGGAAGAAGATGCGACGACGCAGCCTCCCCATGCCGGCATGGATCATTCGAAGCGTTCGCAGGAGACCCATTCCGAGCACGCCGGCAGTGGTGACGACCACGCGCAGATGGATCATGGACAACAGGACCGTCCGCAGGTCGACCACTCCCAGATGGACCATTCCGAGATGGACCATTCCGAGATGGGGAACCCCGCCCTGCCACGCGAACCCATCCCTCCTCTCACCGATGCCGATCGCTCGGCGGCGTTCCCGTTGCTGAAGGATTACCACAAGCACGGCACCAGCCTGAACTCGTTCTGGCTCATGGACCAGTTGGAAGGGGCGAACACGGATGAAGGCAGGGAGATCGCCTGGGAGGGGATCGGTTGGGTCGGCAGCGACCTCAACCGCCTCTGGTTGCGAACCAAGGGTCACGCGCTGGACGAAAGCCTGCAGCGCGGGCGGATTGAAGCCTTGTACGGCCGCGCGATCCATCCCTGGTGGGATGCCGTGGTCGGCGTGCGCCGGGATTTTGGTGACTTCGGTGGAGGCGGAACGCCGCGCAACTGGGCCGCGTTCGGCGTCCAGGGTCTGGCGCCCTACAAGTTCGAGGTCTCGGCAACGGGCTACGTCGGAGAGGGCGGCGAGACGGCGGCCATCGCCGAGGTCGAGTATGAGATGTTGTTCACCAACCGGTTGATCGCCAATTGGGGGCTCGAAGCCAATTGGTTCGGGCAGACCGATCCGGAGGAAGTCATCGGTGCGGGCCTGAGTACCGTGGAGGGAGGCGTCCGCTTGCGTTACGAGATCACGCGGCAGTTCGCGCCCTACGTGGGATTCGAGCGCGAATGGAGTTTCGGCAAGACGTCGGACCTGCGCGGGCTTAGCAGTCATTCCAGAACCGACAACCGGTGGGTGATCGGCCTGCGCTTCTGGTTCTGACGAAGCTCTCGGGGCTGGAAAGATGGCAGGGGTGGGGCCAAGCGCTACCTTCTTCTAGGATCGCTTCTGCGACAGGCGAGCCGTCCGAGGCGATCCGGTCGACCACGACGTCCGTGTTGTGGCGTGCGAGATAGGTGGCGATGTCCGAGCCGGGTTCCGACCCATGCCGTCGTGGATGCCGGTCGGCATCCACGATCAGGACGGTCACGGATTCGGCATTGGAGATGAAAGCCATGCCCGTATTCTTCCCGGCGATGATGCCCCGGCATCGTCTGCCGCCACCCACTGCCGGCCATCGAAACGCCGTCACCGCCACTCCGCGACGGCCTGGCGGCGACGCCGGCCCTTCAGATCAGAGGCCGGTCATCTTGAGCGCTGCTTCCGGCAGGCGCTCGCCTTCCACCTTGATCTTGGCAACCTCGGCATTGAGCTGGGCGATGTCCTGAGGCTTCAGGTCGAGCGTGACCGCGCCGATGTTCTCTTCCAGGCGATTGAGCTTGGTGGTGCCGGGAATCGGCACGACCCAGGGCTTCTGCGCCAGCAGCCAAGCCAGCGCGACCTGGGCGGGCGTGGCGCCGTTGCGCCCGGCGACGGACTCGACCACCTTGACCAGCGCCATGTTGGCCTTGCGCGCTTCCACGGAGAAACGTGGCACGTGGTTGCGGAAATCGGTCGGATCGAACGTGGTCTTGTCGGTGATCTTGCCGGTCAGGAAGCCGGCGCCGAGCGGGCTGAACGGCACGAAGCCGATGCCCAGTTCCTCCAGCAGCGGCAACAGTTCCAGTTCCGGCCCGCGCCAGAACAGCGAGTACTCGCTCTGCACCGCCGTCAGCGGCTGCACGGCGTGGGCACGGCGGATGGTCTGCACGCCGGCCTCGGACAGGCCGAAATGCTTGACCTTGCCTGCGGCGATCAGGTCCTTGACCGCGCCGGCCACGTCCTCGATCGGTACCGCCGGGTCCACGCGGTGCTGGTACAGCAGGTCGATATGGTCGGTGCGCAGGCGCTGCAGCATCTTCTCGACCGCGCGCGCGATGTGCTCGGGCCGGCTGTCGGTGCCGAGGCCGCGCTCGCCGGCCTCCGGGTCGATGTCGAAGCCGAACTTGGTGGCGATGACCACCTGGCCGCGGATCGGCTGCAGCGCCTCGCCGACCAGTTCCTCGTTGGCGAAGGGACCGTAGGCCTCGGCGGTGTCGAACAGGGTGATGCCGCGGTCGTGGGCGGCATGGATGAGCTTGATCATCTCCTGCTTGTCGGCGGCCGGGCCGTACACGGCGGTCATGCCCATGCAGCCCAGGCCGAGGGCGGAGACTTCCAGGTCGTTTCCGAGTTTGCGGGTTTTCATGCTGTGTGCTCCATTCGTTGTCGATAGTGCCGGCCTGCGTCGAGCGGCCGAATCACGGATCGCCATGCAGGTGGGCCGTTGGATGCGGTGGGCGGGCGGCCCAGGCCCGTCGAACAGCCGGTGACCAGCCAGGTCGTCAGGGGATTGCCTCCTGGCGTGCTCAGAGTTCCTGCCGGGTGGGGCGGAACAGGATTTCGTTGATGTCCACGTCCTCGGGCTGGCTCATCGCAAAGAGGACGCAGCGGGCGAAACTCGATGCCGGGATGGCGGTGGCGGCGTAGAACTGCGCAACGCCCTCGGCGACCTCTTGCGCCTTGACCGATCCCGGCAGTTCCGTATCCACCGCGCCGGGGGAAAGCACCGTCGTGCGGATGTTGTAGGGCTTGACCTCCTGGCGCAGCGCCTCGGAGATCACGCGCACGGCGTACTTGGTGGCCGAATAGATCGCGCCGCCGGGGCCGACGCGGTGGCCGGCCACCGAGGAGACGTTGATGAACTGACCGGACTTCTGCGCCTTGAAGTGCGGCAGGGCGGCGCCGATGCCCCACAGCACGCCCTTGACGTTCACGTCGATACACTGGTTCCAGTCGTCGAAGGCCAGCAGTTCCAGCGGCGCCAGCGGCATCACGCCGGCGTTGTTGATCATCACGTCGATCCGGCCGAAGGTCGCCACCGCGTGATCGACGAAGGCCTGGACCTGCTCGCGCTCGCTCACGTCCACCTTGAAGACGGTGGCGTTGTCGCTGCCCAGTTCCCGGGCGAGCGCTTCGAGCCGGTCCAGGCGACGCGCCCCCAGCGCGACTTTGGCGCCGGCCTCGACCAGGTGGCGGGCGGTCTCGGCGCCCAGGCCGGAACTGGCGCCGGTGATGACGGCGACCTTGTTTGCGATGTTTTCCATGGGGGATGTCCTTTCTGTTCGGTGTCCGCGGCGGGCCCGGAGGATCCGGGCCCGGTGTGTGTTGTCGGGGGCGGTCGCCGCAGCGATGTGGCCGTTGCTGCGGCCCTGCCGTCATTTCCCGGTACGGATCCCATTGAGCCAGTCGTTCACCTGGTTCATCGTGCGCCGCTCCTGGTCGGCCTCCATGACGAAGCCCTGGCGCAGGCGCGCCTTGGGCGCGTGGCGGGCGAGCACGGACTGGCTGCTGCCCAGCCCGTAGCCGCCATGGGTGACGAAGGGGATCAGGACCTTGCCGGCCAGATCGTGCGCGGACAGGAAGGCGCGGATCACCGGTGGCGCGGTCTCGCCCCAGATGGGGAAGCCGAGGAACACGGTGTCGTAGCCGGCCATGTCGGCGACCTTGCCCGCCAGCGCCGGCTCGTAGCCGCTGTCGCGTTCCTGCCGCGCCTGCTCGACCGTGGCCAGGTAGTCCTCCGGATACGGGGTGGCGGGCCGGATCTCGAACAGGTCGGTACCGAGCGCGCGGTGGATCAGGCCGGCGACGACGCGGGTGTTTCCAGACCGGGAAAAATAGGCGACCAGCGTCGACGATCCTGCCTGCCGCGTCTCGCCGCCGCTGTCGGGCGCCGCCGCGGCGCAGCCCAGAGGGGCCGCGGCAAGGGCGGCCATCATCGTGCGGCGGACTGGATCGTGAGAGGGCGTCGTCATGTGTCGCTTCCGGGTCATCGCCCGACCAATGCCTGCATGGCCGGGGAATAGCGCTCGCCCTGTATCTCTACCCGGTGCAGCGTGTCGGCGATCCGGGCGAGGTCGGCCTCGGACAACGCGATGGCGGCCGCACCCAGATTCTCCTCCAGCCGGTGCAGCCTGGTGGTGCCCGGGATCGGCACGATCCACGGCTTGCGCGCCAGCAGCCAGGCCAGCGCGATCTGCGCAGGCGTCACGCCTTTGTCGTGGGCGATCCGGCCGAGCAGATCGACCAGCGCCTGGTTGGCCTCGAGCGCCTGCGGCGAGAAGCGCGGGACGCTGTTGCGGAAATCGTCGCTGCCGAAGGTCGTGCCGGCCTTGATGGTACCGGTCAGGAAGCCCTTGCCGAGCGGGCTGAACGGCACGAAGCCGATGCCCAGTTCCTCCAGCGTCGGCAGGATGTCTTTTTCGGGCTCGCGCCACCACAACGAGTACTCGCTTTGCAGCGCGGTCACCGGTTGCACGGCATGCGCGCGCCGGATGGATTCCGCGCCCGCTTCGGACAATCCAAAGTGTTTGACCTTGCCTTTGGCGATGAGGTCCTTGACCGCGCCGGCGACGTCCTCGATGGGCACATCCGGATCGACGCGGTGCTGGTAGAACAGATCGATGCGGTCGGTCCTCAAGCGCTGGAGCGCGGCGTCCGCCACCTCGCGGATGCGTGCCGGCCGGCTGTCCAGGCCCTGCGTGGAATCGCCGTTCCTGAAACCGAACTTGGTGGCGATGACGACCTGGTCGCGCACCGGCGCCAGGGCCTCGCCCAGCAGTGCTTCGTTCGCGCCCTGCCCATAAGCCTCCGCGGTGTCGAAGAAGGTCACGCCGCGCTCGAACGCGCTGCGGATCAGGGCGATGCCGTCGGCGCGGTCCACCGCGGGGCCGTAGCCGTAGCTCAGGCCCATGCAGCCCAGGCCGATGGCGGAAACGTTCAATTGGCTGTTGCCGAGTTGTCGGGTCTTCATGGCGTCCTCCGTGGGAACCAATCTAGGCCCGATCCATTGCCGACACTAGATGGCATAATCGGAATTGGTTGATAACAGGCCTGCATAAATGTCCATGGAGAGCTACGACCAGCTCGCGATCTTCTCGATCGTCGCGCGCGAGCGCAGCTTCACCCGTGCCGCGGCCAAGCTGGGCCTGTCGCAACCGGCGTTGAGCCGGTCCATGCGCCAGCTGGAAGAACGGCTGGGGGTCAGGCTCCTGGCGCGCACGACCCGCAGCGTGTCCCCCACCGAGGCGGGGGAACACCTGCTCAAGGTGGTCGCGCCCCGGTTCGAGGAAATCAGCAGCGAACTGGCTTTGCTCAGCGAGTTCCGCGACAAGCCTGCCGGCAAGCTGCGTATCACCGCCGGCGAGCATCCGGCGATCACGGTCCTGCAGCCAGTGCTGGAGAAGCTGCTACCCGACAACCCGGATCTCAACATCGAGATCATCGTGGACTACGGCCTGACCGACATCGTGGCCGAGAACTTCGACGCCGGCGTCCGCCTGGGCGAGCAGGTCGCCAAGGACATGATCGCGGTGCGCGTGGGGCCCGACATGCGCATGGCCGTCGTCGGCTCCCCCGACTACTTCGCCCGGCACCCGCGCCCGAAGACCCCGCACGACCTGACCGGACACAACTGCATCACCATCCGCCTGCCGACCTACGGCGGCATCTTCCCCTGGGAGTTCGAGAAGAAGGGGCAGGAGCTGAAGGTACGCGTCGAGGGCCAACTGGTGTTCAACAACATCGCCATGCGCCTGGACGCCGCCCTGAAAGGTCTGGGCCTCGCCTACATGCCCGAGGACCTGGTCGAGACGCATGTGGCAGAGGGACGGTTGGTTCGAGTGCTTTCCGATTGGTGCGAGCCGTTCTCGGGCTACCACCTCTACTATCCGAGCCGACGGCAGACCTCGCCTGCTTTTACGTTGTTCCGCGATGCGCTCCAGTACCCGGATTGAACGCGTCGACGTGTTTCCGACACACGAACACTCCGGCTATTTCACAGGCGCTTCCACCCCACTGAAGGCAAGCACCGCCGGCGGCAACCGCTCGCCTTGGATGGTCACCTTCGCAAGGGCTGCATTGAGTTCCTGAAGCTCCCCATCGTCGAAACCCACGTCGGCCGCACCGATGTTGTCGAGCATGTGCGCCATCTGCGTCGTGCCGGGAATCGGCACGATCCACGGCTTTTGCGCCATCAGCCAGGCCAGCGCGATCCGGGCTGGCGTCGTGTGTTTGCGCTCGGCCCAGGTCTCGATGAGGCGGACGAGCGACAGGTTGCGCGGCAGGTTCTCGGGCGAGAAGCGGGTTTCGATCCCGCGGATGTCGCCGGCGGCGAAGCGCGTGTTCTCGTCGATGGCGCCGGTCAGGAACCCCACGCCCAGCGGGCTCCACGGCACGAAGCCGATGCCCAGTTCCTCGCACAGCGGGAGGATGTCCTGTTCCGGACCGCGCCACAGCATCGAGTATTCGTTCTGCACGGCGGTGACGGGCAGCGCGGCGTGCGCGCGGCGCAAGGTCTGCGGCCCCATCTCGGACAGGCCCCAGTGCAGGACCTTGCCTTGCGTCATCAAGTCCTGGATGGCGCCGGCCACGTCCTCGATGGGCACCTGCGGATCGACCCGGTGCTGGTAAAGCAAGTCGATGCGGTCCGTGCGCAGGCGCTTGAGCATGCCCTCAACCACTCGCTTGACGTGGTCCGGCCGGCTGTTGAGCCCCGGGCCCCGTGCGCCCGTCTCCAGATCGATGTTCCAGCCGAACTTGGTGGCGATCACGATCTCGTTGCGGAACGGCGCGACGCCCTCGCCGAGGATCCGTTCGACTTCGTGCGGACCGTAGGCCTCGGCCGCGTCGTAGAAGGTGAGGCCACGGTCGAAGGCGGTCCGGATGATCCGGTGCATCTCGCTGCGCGAGGGGATCGTGGTCTGGTAGGTACGGCTCATGTTCTGCACGCCGAGCCCCACGCTGGAAACCTCCAATGGCCCCAGCTTGCGACGAGCGGTCAGGATGGCGTTTTTTGCACCCGGGCTGGCAGCGCCCGCCGCGCCGCTGGCCCCAGCTTTCGTTTCCTGTTCGCCTGAACCCTGGCATGCCGCCAACCCGGCCACCAGCGGAACCGCAGCAGCAGCCGTCGCGACCCCCACCAATAGCTTGCGGCGATGAGCGTTGGTCGGGGTGTTGTCCATCTCTCTCTCCACGTCGTGCGATTGAAGGGCCTGCTCGCGGCGAATGCCGGCGGCAGTTTCACGCTCTCACTACTCGAACCTTCCGCGGATCGCGTCGAGATCGCGAACGACCGCGGCGGGTTCCTTGGCCAGCGGCAGGTTGTCCCGGTCACGGATGCCGTCGTAGCCCGCCACGGGGTCGGCGGGCAGCGCCGAGAACAGCGGCTCCAGGTCGGTTTGCGCGGCCCCCTGTTCGGCGACCAGTTCAAAGGTCTTGCGGTTCGCGGCGGACGAGGTCAGCGAGGCGACGAGCACCTGGGCGATCTGGGCGCGGGCGACCACGCCATCGGAAGGGGATCCTGCCCAGTGCGTGTCGCCTTGCCGCAGGACCAGGCGATGTTGGTCCGGGGCGTTGTAGTCGAACCATCCGGGCCGCACGATGGTGTAAGGCAGTCCGCTGGCGCGCACGAGCCGTTCCCCGCGGCGCTTCCAGTCGTGCCAGACGCTGGGCTTCGTGACGCCGACGGCGGTCATCAAGGCGATTCGTGCCGGAGCCTTCAGGACGCCCAGGACGTTGCGCACCGCGCCGTAGTTCACCTGCTCGGCGCCTTCCGGATCGTTTCCGCCGATACCGTGGGTGAAGATGATGCCGGTGACGCCTGCGACCGCCTCGTGCAGCGTCTCGGCCCGGGTCAGGTCGCCGACGACGACCTGTACGCCGTCGGGAAACAACCTGGCCTGCGCCGGGTCGCGCACCAGCGCCCGGGTTTCGTAGCCCCGCCTCAACGCCTCCGCGACGGCCGGTACGCCAATGCTTCCGCTTGCGCAGACGACCAGGACAACGGGTTGATCGGGTCTCATGTTCGCTCTGCCGTTCTCGGACTGCACGTCCGCTAGTGGGGGCTGTGATCCTGCGATGGCGGCTCCTGTCGCCAACAAGGGCACCAGCAGGAACGCCAGCAGTACAGCCAGGATCGGGCGATTCATGTCGCGCACGCTTCTACATGCGAACACTCGGTCGATCTGCTGACGAGGACGGCGCAGATCGAACTCAAGCCGTCCCATCACAGGGTTCGCGCGTAGAACGGCTTCAGCTTGCCGAGTGCGGCCTCCACATACTTGGGCACCCAGTAGGTTTCGATGTGCGTGGCACCGTCGATCTTGAACAATTCCTTGTCCTTCGTGCCGGTGGCCTTCGGAAAGGCCTCCTCGGTCATGTACAGGCTGTCGGCCTTGCTGCCGGCGATCATCAGCAGCGGCTGGTCGATCAGCTCGATCTGGTCGGTGGCATCCCAGCGCATCAGGTCCAGCAGGCTGCTGGTGGTGTACTTGAAGGTCGAGCCGGAATGCGCGTGCGTCCGCCAGTAGTACTCGTAGCCCTGCCGGTACATCTCGAACGGCAGCGCGGCGATCTGCTCGTCCGTCATGTCGGCATCGCCGGAATAGAGGATCGTTCCTCCGGCCTTTTCCTGGGCACGTGCGTCCGTCGCCTGCTTCAGGCGTTGCTGGATCGAATCCAGTTGCGAATCGGCAAAGCCATTGCGACGAACCCGCCCGGAGTTGAACATGCTCAGCGTCGCAATCGACTTGAAGCGCTTGTCGGATTTCGCTGCGGACAATGAATAGCCGCCGCCGCCGCAAATGCCGAGCAGCCCCAGGCGCTCGGCATCGACACCCGGATAGCGGGTGATGAAGTCCGCCGCACCGTGGATGTCCTCGATGCGGAACTGCGGCTTGTCCGTGCTGCGCGGCTCGCCACCGCTGCCGCCCTGGTACGCGGCGTCCATCGCGATCGTGATGTAGCCCTGCTCGGCCAGGTGCCGGGCATACAAGCCCGCGACCTGCTCCTTCACGCCCCCGTTCGGGTGCGCCACGACGATCGCGGGATATTTCTGCTGCGGATCGTAGTTCGCCGGCGTGTAGACATTGGCAACGATATCCAGGCCATTGAGCGTGTACTTGACCGGGTGGATGTTGACCTTGCCGGGCTCGTTCCTGGTGATGGCGCCGGCATACACCAGCGTGAAGGGATTCTTCCTGTAGTCGGCTGCAACAGCGGTAGCGGTCATTGCGGGAACTCCGATGAGAGCACATGAAAAAGCGAGCGCCGAGGCTCCGAGGAACTCGCGCCGGGTCTTGTTGACGACTTCATCGCGCATTTGCGACTCCTTATTTTTTGCGTGTGCGGATGGGCCGCCGGTTCAATCCAGATGCTTCTCGGCGAGAAATTTCGACACCAGGTCGGCGATCTCGACGTTGTTGAGGTCGGACATCAGGAAGTGCGTGTTGCCGCGGACGCCGATCTCCGGCAGATGCACCAGCTGCGCGTCGCCGCCATGCTGGTTGATGGCATCGACCCAGAGCCTGGCCATGGCCAGGCGCACGCGCCAGTTGTCCTGTCCGCGCTCCGCGGTCGGTGCGGTCGGGAAGTTGTCGCCGTAGTAGATGACGATCGGGATGCGGGTGAGCTTCTCGAAATCCGCCAGCGGCACCGGCTCGGGCGACAGGGTGCCTGCAGCGCTCGGCATCTCCGGCGGCAGTTCGCCCTCCGGGAAGATGAACCCACTACCCGGTTCGAGCGCGACAATGCCCTTGACGTTCTGGCTCTTGATCGCCGTCAGCCAGCCCGGCCCGCCCGCCTGCGAATGCGAGAACAGGATGCCGGGCCCCGTCTTGTCGAACAGCGCGGCCATGGCATCGGAGATCACGCCGGCGTCGTAGGGGCCGGTGTTCGGGGTGACCGAGCGGAAGAACTGATCCAGCGTCTCCGGCTTGCGGTCGAACTGCACGTTGTCGAAGTAGTTCAGCCACTTTCCGAGCCGGAATTGATCGAAGAAGAGCTGATCGAAAGGCGTAGGCTCGACCGTCGCCGCCACGGTGCTGTTGCCTGCGCGACCGCGGCGCGGCTGGTCGACCAGATAGACCGGGAAACCCCGGCGCAGGAAAAGGGTCTGGAAGCCTTCCCGGCCGTCCGGCGTGGTTTCCCAGCTGCGCGCCGACTGGAACGCGCCATGCAGCATGACGATGGGCAGTGGCTTGGGGTTCTGCGGGAGCTGATAGAAGGCGTAGAGGTGATCGCCGTGGAACGTCTGCCCTGCGGTGGTCGGCTGGTTGTTGTCATAGGTACCGGGCGTGCTCACCACCTTCCCGCCGACAGCGAAGCTGCCTTGTTGCTGGATCACCAGGGGGCCGGTGGCGCTGGAGTCGCCGGGAGGGGGTGCGCAGGCAACAAGCGAAGTCAGCGTCATGAGAATCAGCACAGGCTTGGCAAAGTTCATGGTCAGTGTTCCGCAGCAGCCGCAAGCGCCTGCGTCAGGGCCTCGCTCGCGCGCTCGCCTGCCTGTGGGTCCGCGTGTTCGGCGAGGATCCGAACGACCTGGCGCAGCTGTGCCGCGCTCAGGCCCACCCGCAGGCTGGCGCCCATGTGCGAGCGCAGTTGCGCTTCGACGCCCGGCGTGGCGGCCAGCGCCCCGACCGTGGCCAGTTCGCGGCTTTGCCAGTCCAGGTTGTCGCGCTCGAAAATGTCGCCGAACAGGTGCGCCTGCAGGAACTGGTTGATGACCGGCGCGAAGTCCGTCACCGCGTTCTTGACCGGCCCGCCGGAAATCTTCGTCTGGTTGGCGGTGCCCACGGCGATCAACGCTTCGCCGGTGGGAATCTCCCGGCCCGGCTCGCGCCCGGGCGCATCCTCGATGCCGCGCACCTTGCGCGCTTCGACCACCTTCAGCAGTTCGCCCAGCGCGTTGAGGCTGCGCGGGAAGCCGGCGTAGGCGTAAAGCTGCACCAGGATTTCCTTGGCCTCGCTGACGGTCAGCCCCGCGTCCAGCCCCAGGTTCAAGGCGGCATTGAGCTTGGGCATGTCGCTGGTGGCCATGGCGGCCGCGATCAAGGGGATGGCCTGCTGCCTGGTCGACAGCGTCTCGGAGGCGGAGGATGTCGAGGTCACGGCGTTCGGCTCCACAGTGCTCTGGATGGCGTGGCTCGGCGCGATCGCCAGCCCCAGACTCAGCGCCAACACGGCCACCAGCGCGTAGGACGGGTGAACCCTAGCGGGCGTTGTATTGGTCATCGGTCACCTTCTCCATCCATTCCACGGTCTTGCCGTCCAACACGCCGCTGACGGCCAGGTGGGTCATCGCGGTCGTCGGCGCGGCGCCATGCCAGTGTTTGACGCCGGGCGGGCACACGACCACATCGCCGGGACGGATTTCCTGCACCGGCTTGCCCCATTCCTGCGTCAGGCCCACGCCCGAGACCACCACCAGCCGCTGGCCGGCGGGATGGGTATGCCAGGCCGAACGCGCGCCCGGCTCGAAGGTCACATAGGCGCCGGAGGCATTGATCTGCGCGCTGGCGGGAAACAGGGGATCGACGCGCACCCGCCCCGTGAAATTCGCCTCCGGACCGGCTGCGGACGCTTGGGTGCCTGCGCGGGCGATCTGCTGCGTAGCCGCTTCACCGGCCTGGGCGAAGGGGGTGGCGGCACATACCGCGATTCCCAACAAGGTTCTGGTCATGAGGTGCTCCACGACTCATCGGTGCTGAGTCGGTAGAAGCAACATAAACCCTGCCGTTTAATAGATAAACAGCATCAGTTGAATAGAACTAATTCGATTCCGATATAAATCGGACAGAAGACCGCTTCAACAGGCCGCGGACGCGAATCATCAGGCCGCGCCGGACCGCCCCGGCGTCCCCCCGAACACAAGCGTGAACCACTTTTCCATCGCGTCGTCGCGATGCTTGCGCCCATCCTCGATGGCCCGGGATACCTGCGCGATCGCGGCCTGTTCCTGCGCCACGAAGGGGTGGTCGGCGGGCAATGGCGTCCGCGCCTTCCTGATCAGCGGTGCCAGGGCCGCGATGGCGTGCATCCAGGGGCTGAAGGCTTCTGAAAGCAAGTAGCGGCTGGTGCGCATCGGATGCAACCATTCCAGCGCCGAGGCGCTCCAGGGATTGCTCATTGCGCTCACGACGGGGCTCACGAACGTCTTGTAGAACAACTCGTTCGTCTCCGAGAGCCCGCGTACTTTCTCGAACGCCGCATCGGGGGCATCGAACCGCAGATCCTCGACCTGTCGCTCCTCGAAACGGACGGTGTACTGCGAGCGCGCGCAATCCGGATCGCCGCTCGGGTTGTCGATCTTCATCTCGTAGAGGCCCGGGGCCAACGCCTCGATGTCCGGCAGGCTGTCCAGGATGGCGCGATGCTCGAAACGGGCGACGTTGGCGGAGACGAAGATCCCCAGGTGCCCGACGTGCGGGTTGGTCAGGTAAACGATGCGCTGATCCGCCCGCTTGAGCGCGTCCGTGTCGGGATAGACCACGGGAATCCAGCCCAGCGCCTGGTGTGGCGGCGTGATGTTGTCGCCATAGGAAGCGAAGACCACCAGCGGGTTGCGGATGCGCCTCAGGTCGACGGTGCAGTGCTCGTCGATCCGCAGCGTGCCTGCCTCAAGGCGGTTGCCGATGAACAGGTTCTCGACGATCGCGATGATCTCCTCGCGGCTCATGAAATACCAGGCATTCCACCAGCGTTCGAACTGGAGGAAGCGATCGCGCTCGGTATCCACATGTGCGAAGAGGTTCGCGTACTTCTCCCACACCCCTTCCGGCTTGAGATTCTCGAAGTTCTGGATGAGCCAGGCGCCGTCGAAACGGCCATTGCCCAGATCCGCCAGCAGATGGGTCATCCATACGCCGCCCACGAACCCGCCGGCAAGCCGCATCGGGTTCATGCCCGCGGCGCCTGCCCAGTAGGACAGCGGCGATCCATTGAGCACGACCGGGCCGCTCAGGCGCTGGCAATCCGCCGCGAGCAGCGTGAGCGCCCAGCCCGCCTGGCAGTTGCCGTACAGCACCGGCGGCTGGCCGGGATGGCGCCTGGCCACGTCCTCCACGAAACGCCGCAGCGCATGCAACACGTCCGCGAGGGTCTGGCCGGGACACGGCTCGGGAAAGAAGGAAACGAAATAGACGGCATGGCCGCGATGCAGCGCGATTCCCACTTCGGAGTCGGTCTTGAAGCCACCGATGCCAGGACCATGACCGGCGCGCGGATCGGCGATCACCACGGGGGGCTTGGAGGCATCCAGGCAGTCTTCGATGCAGTGGTCTCCGGCCCGCGTGATGCGAAGGAGCGCGTAGTTGGCCGGGCGCTCGAAGCGCCGGGCGTCGAGCAGGGTCTCGTAGTCGAAGTCGAGCAATGGCGGCTTGCCCGCGCGCTCGTGGGCGATCATGTCGTCGGCACGCTGGCGCAGCGTGTCCCAGAACAGCACCGCGCGTTCGAACACGTCCCGCGAGTAATCCACCGCCTGTGCGAGATCGCGGGGAGAAGAACCCGCAGGCGCTTGTTCGGCGGGTCGGTCTGCCATCCCCGGCGGTGTGGTTGCCGCGGGCGGCACGCGAACGGCCCCTTCGCTTCTGGGTCTGCCCGCAGCGCGCTTCGTTGAACGGGTCCGGGTTTCACGTGGGCGCATCTTCGCCTCCAATGGAAGTACTGCAGCAACGTCTCAAGTCGCGATCTCGATGATGTCCGGGTTCCGGGACGCGTACTCCATGGCATAGGCCAGTTCACCCACGGTGTCGGCGTGCAACCGAAGCAGCGGCTGTCCGCTGGCGACTTCGTCCCCGAGCATGACGTCCATGGTCACGCCGGCGGCCTTGGCCTCCGGCGCACCGGCCAGCTTGGCGAGCTGGGAGATCTTGCGGTTGTTGATCTGGACGATTCGCCCTGCACGCCCGGCGGTCAGAGGCCGCACGTGCAAGGCCCTGGGCGGCTCGCGCATGCCTCCCTGGGCCTGGCAGATGCGCTGGAATTTCGTCCACGCCCGCCCGTCGGCCAAGGTAGCCAAGGCCAGGGCATGGCCTGCTCCCGCCTCTGCCGCGCCGCCGATCTCGAGCGCGGCACCGGCGAGCACGGCGGCCCGGTTCCGCAAATCGGCGGGCATATCGGGCCGGTTCTGCAGGACGGCGAGAATGTCGTGCGCTTCGAGCGCAGGACCGATGCCCCGGCCAACCGGTTGGCTGCCATCGGTGCGGATGCACGTCGCGGCCAGGCCAAAGTGCGCGGCGACCGCGACCAGCCGATCCCCCAGCCGGCGTGCGGCTTCCTCGGTGCGGACTTTGGCGGTCGGTCCGACCGGGATGTCGAGCACGACGTGGCTGGACCCTGCCGCGATCTTCTTGGACAGCACGGAGGCGATCAGCTGCCCCTCGGTGTCCACGTCCAGTTCCCGCTCCACCCGCACGAAGATGTCGTCGGCAGGACTGAGATGCACGGCGCCGCCCCAGGCGATGCAGCCGCCTTCCTGGTCCACCACGCGCTGGATCGTGGCCAGGTCGAGATCGACGGGTGCCAGTGTCTCCATGGTGTCCGCGGTGCCGGCCGGCGAGGTGATGGCGCGCGAGGACGTCTTGGGCATCACCAGACCGTTGGCTGCGACGATCGCGACCACGATAGGCGTGGTCCGGTTGCCCGGCAGTCCACCAATGCAGTGCTTGTCCACGACCACCGGCACGTTCCACGCCAGGCGGTCCCCGACGTCGACCATCGCTGCGGTCAGGTCGACGGTCTCCTGCTCATCCAGCGGCAGGGCCGCACTGGCGGTCAGGAATGCGGCCAGGTGCACGTCCGTGTAGCGTCCCGCGGTGACGTCCTCGACGACCGCCTGCAGGGCGGCCGCATCGAGCCGGTGGCCATAGATGCGTCGTCGCACGTTTGCCAGGGAGTCCAGGCTCGGCGCATGGGAGACCTTGATGGGCGTGCCCTCCGCGACGCCCAAGCGTTCCCACGCGGACTCGGACAGCGCCGCCTCGCCGGGCGCCACCAGATCGCCATCGGCCTGATAAAGCATCGCCAGGACCTGTCGCCCCCCCGCCGAGAGCAGGACCTGGGAGCGGGAGCTCAGACCTTCGGCGCGGCAGACATGGCAATCGGTTCGCATGACCGCGATCGCTTGGTGCTGGGAATGCAGGCCCAGGCGCCGGGCGCGCAGGGTCGGCGGCGCATTGGCGGTCTGGTCGGCAGTCCCGGTCACAGCTCGAACACCTGACCAAGCCGGGGGACCGATACGGGCCAGCCGGTTTCCTTGTCGATGCGCACGCGCAGCGCCTCGGAGGCATCCGGTTCCCCGTGCACGACGAAGACGCGCGAGGGCGCGTGCCGGAAGCCGGAGAGCCAGCGCATCAGTTCATTGGCGTCGGCGTGTGCGGACAGTTCCGGCAGGTTGACGACCTGCGCATTCACCGGCACCCATTGCCCGTGGATCCTGACCTCGCGCGCGCCCTGCAGCATGGCTTGGCCGCGAGTCCCGGCAGCCTGATAGCCGGCGAACAGGATGGTGTTCTCGCGTTTCGGCGCGAAGGCGGCGAGGTGGTGAAGCACGCGACCGCCGGTCGCCATGCCGCTGGCTGAGATGACGACCTTGGGGAATTGACTGGCGGTGATCCGCTTGGATTCCTCCACCTCGCGGGTGTAGGTGGCGATCCCGCAGGCGGCATGGCAGATCTCCGCAGGCAATCGGTGGTCGGCCAGATGGTCGCACAGCAGTTCGCTGGCGTTGATCGCCATCGGACTGTCCAGATAGATGGGCACCGAACCCAGGCGTCCGGCCTGGCGCAGCTTCCACAGGTAGTAGAGCAGGAGTTGCGCGCGGCCCACCGCGAAGGCGGGAATGACCACCGTGCCGCCGCGGCCGACCGTCTTTTCGATGACGGCCCCGAGGGCTTCGGCCGCGTCGCTCGGCGCATGGGTCCGGTTGCCGTAGGTGGACTCGATCACCACGTAGTCGGCTTCGGCCACGGGCTGCGGATCGAACAGCATCGGGTCGTCGTAGCGACCCAAGTCGCCGGAGAACACGATGCGCTTGCCACCCCAGTCGATCTCCGCCGTGGCGGCGCCCAGGATATGTCCGGCATAGCGGAAAGTCAGTGTCGCGCCGTCGGCAAGCGAGACCGGCTTGCCGAACGGTACGTTGGAGAACTGCTTGAGCGCGCGCTCGGCATCCTGCACTGTATACAGCGGCAGCGCGGGCTTGTGCTTGCTGAAACCCTTTCGATTGGCGTACTCGGCATCCTTTTCCTGCAGGTGGCCGCTGTCCTTGAGGATCAGTTCGGCCACGTCGCGAGTTGCGGCGGTGGCGTAGATGCGTCCGCGAAAGCCATCACGCACGAGCTTGGGCAGGTAGCCGGAGTGGTCCAGGTGCGCGTGCGTCAATACCACCGCGTCGAGTGCCTTCGGCGCGACCGGCAATGGCTCCCAGTTCAGCTCGCGCAGGTTCTTCAGGCCCTGGAACAGGCCGCAGTCGACCAGGATGTGCTTTCCATTGTGGCTCAGCAGATGCTTGGAGCCGGTGACGGTGCCGGCACCGCCGAATGAGGTGAGCTTCAAGATCGGAATCCTCAGGGTGTGAATGCAGCGATGTCGGCCGGGGGGCCATCGAAGCGACGCATCAAGTGTGGCCGCTCGTCCAGGCGGGAGGATCGCTGGCCGGGAAAGAATCGATACTCGCCCGGTCCACCTCGTCGAGCGGCTCGGGCGAGCGACGATGACGCACCAGGTTCGTCGCGCCCTCCTTGTCCGCGGCCAGCGCAAGCGCGATCAGTGGCGCCAGCGCGATCGCATTGCTCTCATGCCGCACGGCATCGGTGGAGACGATACGGCTGCACAGCGGCGTGAGCTGCTGGTAGGCGTCTTCGGCGAAGATGGCATGCACCACGGCAACGATGGGCTTCACAAAGCCCTGCTGAGGCAACTGCCGGGCGGCTTCGACCAGCGTGCGGCCGGAGGAGGCAATGTCATCGACCAGCACCGGTTGACGACCATGCCAGGCGGACAGGTCGGACACCGCGACCTCGACGTTGCGATCGCCGTGGCGGATCTTGCGCAGGACCGCGTGGGGGGCGCCGATGCGCTGGGCAATGGCGGCCACCCATTGCTCGCTTTCTTCGTCCGGACCGATCACCAAAGGGCTCTCCACCTCGGCGGCGATCCAGTCGGCCAGTAGCGGCGCGGCGTGCAGTGTGTCGGCTGGCACGGTGTAGAGTGCCGACAGCGCCGGGTAGCGATGTAGATGGGGATCGACCGTGACCAGGCGGTCGAAGCTCGACGACACGAGACGGGCGAAGCTGCGGGACGTAATCGCTTCTCCCGGGTGGAACCGGCGATCTTGCCGCATGTAGGCCAGGTAAGGCGCCACCAGGGTCACCTCGCGGGCACCCAGGTCACGGGCGGCATCGGCCGCAAACACCAGCGACAGGAAGCCGGGATCCGGCTGCGCCAGTGTCTGCACGAGAACCACGGACTTGTCCGCCACGTCGGCGGCGATGCGCACGTAGCTTTCGCCGTCGGGAAACCGGCGGGTTTCCAGCGTCCCCTGTTCCCACTTTCCGGCGGCGGCCAGTTGACGGGCGAATGCGTCGTTGCCCGGAAGCGGCAAGATCAGTCGATCGGAGGACGCCATCGCGGTCATGCGTGCCGCCTGTAGAAACGAAGGAGTTGGGCATTGATGGCGACGATCACCGTGCTGGCCGACATGAAGACGGCAGCGATGGCGGGCGTCATCAGGAAGCCCGTCCCGAAGGTGATGCCCGCGGCCATCGGCACCGCGACGGTGTTGTAGCCGGTCGCCCAGATCAGGTTCTGGACCATCTTGCGATAGGTCGCGCGCGACAGGCCCAGGATCGCTCCCACGTCGCGCGGATCGCTGCGGACGAGTACGACGTCGGCGGACTCCACGGCCACGTCCGTGCCTGCGCCGATGGCCACGCCCAGGTCGGCCTGCACCAGCGCCGGGGCGTCGTTCACGCCGTCGCCCACCATGGCCACCGACAGGCCGCGTGCCTGCAGCTCCCGGATCTTCTCGGATTTCTGGTCGGGCAGCACCTCGGCGAAGTACTCGGAGATCCCGAGTTCCTTGGACACCGATTCGGCCACGCCCCGTGCATCGCCCGTCAGCATCACCGAGCGAATCCCCAACCGGGTCAATTCCGCGATGGCCTCCTTGGACTCCGGCCGTACGATATCGGCGAGCGCGAAGAGCGCGCGCGCCTGGCCGTCGCGTTCGAGCACGACGACGGTCTTTCCCGCGGATTCGAGCTGTCCAAGCCGCTCGTGGGTGATGGCGTTGCCCTGGCGGGCCAGGTGGCCCGGGCTGACGATGCGCACGCGCACATCGCCGACGACGGCGACGATGCCTTCGCCGGTGATGTTGCTCACTTCACTCGCCTTGGGGAGGGCGATGCCGCGGCGCTTGGCCTCGGCCACGATGCCATGGGCGATCGGGTGTTCCGACTGGCTTTCCGCCGCCGCGGCGAAGGCCAGCTCCTGGCTCTCGTCACCCTCCTGCAGCAACACGATGTCGCTGACCCCGAAGCGCCCCTCGGTCAGGGTGCCCGTCTTGTCGAACACGACCGCATCCAGCCGGCGCGCGCGCTCGAACGCGGCCCGGTCACGGATCAGCAAGCCATTGCTTGCGCTCAGCGACGTGCTGACCGCGACCACCAACGGCACCGCCAGCCCCAGCGCGTGCGGGCAGGCGACGACCATGACGGTGACCATGCGCTCGATGGCGAAATTGAGCGGCGCGTCGAGCATCAGCCACCAGACCAGCAGCGTACCGACGCCCACAGCCAAGGCGATGTAGGTCAGCCAGGCCGCGGCGCGGTTGGCGATGTCCTGCGTACGCGAACGGGTCTGCTGCGCCTTCTTGACCAGCTCGATCACCTGCGACAGATACGTGGCATCGCCCGTGGCCGTGACGCGGATGGTGACGGCGTTCGCCCCGTTGATGGCGCCGCCGATCGCGGTGGCGCCGACTCCCTTGGTGACCGGCCGGGATTCGCCGGTGAGCATGGCTTCATTGAAGCCCGAGGAACCCTCGGTTATCTCGCCGTCCACCGGTACCTTGGCGCCCGGGCGGACTATCACGCGGTCGCCCGGCTGCAACGCACTGATCGGCACGTCATGCAGGCTGCCATCGCCGTCGATGCGGGTGGCGCTGTCGGGCAGCAGCTTGACCAGTTCCTCCAGGGCGCGCGAGGCGCCCATGACCGAGCGCATTTCGACCCAGTGCCCCAGCAGCATGATCGCGATCAGCGTCACCAGCTCCCAGTAGAACTCCTGGCCCGGAAAGCCGAAGGTCACGGCCACCGAGAAGACGTAGGCCGCCGAGATGGCCAACGCGATCAGCGTCATCATGCCGGGCTGGCGCTTGCGCAGTTCGGAGACGACGCCGACCAGGAACGGCCAGCCGCCATAGAGATAGGCCACGGTCGACAAGGCGAACAGGACGTAACGATCGCCGCGGAAGGCCAGCACCTCGCCCAGGCCCAGGGCGTGCTGGATCATGGGCGACAGCGCGAGGACGAACGGAGTCAGCAGCAGCGTGACCCAGAAGCGCCTGCGGAAGTCGGCGACCATGGCACCGTGGTCGTGGCCGGCATGCCCGGAATGTCCGGCGTGAGTGGAGCCCGCAGCGCTCACCACGGCTTTGGCCGGCGGCGACGGAGAATGGGCGTGATTGCCGTGATCGTGATGATGCTGCGCGTGCGGATCATGGGGATTCATTCGATCTGGCCTTCTTTGGTTTTGAACAGGCGACCGAGCCGCGGCAGGAAGGCCGGCACATCGCTCGCGTAGCGTCGATACTGATCCCCGAACGCCGTCTCGATCTCGCGTTCCTCCTGCTTGGCGAGCCGCCAGTACATGACGAGCAGGATCGGCAGCATCACGCCCGTCACCAGGGTGGGCCACTGCAGGAAAAATCCGATCAGCACAAGGACGAAGCCCACGTACTGCGGATGTCGCACGTGGGCGTAGGGCCCGGTCGTGGCAAGGGCGCCGGCGCGCTGAGCCTCGTGCAGCACTCGCCAGCCGGAGGCGATCAGCCAGAATCCGGCACCGATCAGGACATAGCTCAACAGGTGGAATGGATTGCGGTGGGGATCTCCGGACCAGCCGAAAAGTGCGGGCCAGATATGGCCCGCGTCGTGGGACAGGGGGTCCAGCCCGGGA
Organism: Pseudoxanthomonas spadix BD-a59; assembly: GCF_000233915.3. Taxonomy (NCBI): domain Bacteria; kingdom Pseudomonadati; phylum Pseudomonadota; class Gammaproteobacteria; order Lysobacterales; family Lysobacteraceae; genus Pseudoxanthomonas; species Pseudoxanthomonas spadix. The sequence goes on from NC_016147.2 coordinate 628,646, forward strand.
AAGCGATTGCCCAGCCAGCCCGCCAGCAGGTAGAGCGTCAGCGGGAAACCGTACATCTCCACGAACAGCGCGACGATGAAGGCCGAGAAGGCACCAAGCGAGCGCCAGTCGCGGGCCGTCGCCGGCTTGAAGAAGCTCAGGGCAAACAGGATGAAGATGCCGGCGTTCACCAGGGCCAGGAACCAGAGCCCATAGGCAGGCGGGTCACCGACCATCGCGATCGCCCTCCTTGCGATGGTCATCGTGCGCGCCATGACCGCTATGACCGCCATGACCGCGGTGCATGAAGAAATGCATGCCGACGCAGATCAGCAGAGGCAGCAAAAGGGGGAGCGCCCCGAGCAGGTGCGCCCGATGCTCCAGCCACAGGAAGAGCCCCGCAATGAAGAGAAAGACGCACAGGGTGAGGACAGCCGGGCTGCGCCACGCTCCTCGCTTCCGACCAGGGATTCCGCTCATCTCGACGCTCCAGAGGGTGTGTTTGACGGTCGATGGGACGGCCATGACGACATGCCGATCGTAGGAATGGCGCGCTGTCGGGCCAGTTACGCGTCGATTACAATCATGTAATGTTTCAGTCACCTTCGTGGCAGCTTTGCCTCGCTACAGTGAAGGGCAATCTCAGGAACCGCGTCCTGACGGGCCAGAGGCGCCGAACCGGCGCATGCGTGGACTTACGATGAAACTTCTGGTTGTCGAAGACGAGCACAAGACTGCGGACTACGTACGCCAAGGGCTTACCGAGGCCGGGTTCGTTGTCGACTTGGCGCGCGATGGGCCCGATGGCCTGCACTTGGCCACGACCGAGCACTACGACCTGATCGTGCTCGACGTCATGCTCCCGGGCATTGATGGGCGGAAGGTCCTGCAGTCCATTCGCGCCACCGGCAACCAGGTTCCGGTGCTTTTCCTGACCGCCCGCAGCAGTGTCGACGATCGCGTCCAAGGGCTGGAACTGGGGGCCGATGACTACCTGATCAAACCATTCGCGTTCTCGGAGCTGCTTGCACGCGTGCGGACCCTGTTGCGCAGGGGAGGCTCGCCCGCGCCTCACGACCGCATTCAGATCGCCGATCTGGAGCTGGACCTTGCGCGCCGGCGCGCCATCCGGGCCGGGCACCGTATCACCCTGACCAGCAAGGAATTCGCCTTGCTCGAACTACTGGCACGACGCCAAGGTGAAGTGCTGCCGCGTTCGCTGATCGCCTCGCAAGTCTGGGACATGAATTTCGACAGCGACACCAATGTCATCGACGTCGCAATCCGGCGGTTGCGCGCCAAGATAGACGACAGCTACGAGCCCAAGCTCATCCAGACCGTGCGCGGCATGGGGTACACGCTGGACATCCCGGATGCCTGACAGGCTCGCATTTCTTCGCCGCCCGGCGTCGCTCTCGTCGCGGGTGACCGGGCTGGTCGGCATCGCGATGATGGTGGTGTTCCTGATCTTCAACTGGATCAGCGTGCGATCGCTGGAGCGGCATTTCGCCGAGATGGACGAGGAGGAACTGGGCGTGATCTCCAGTTCGGTCATCCGGGCATTGGGAGAGGTGCGCGACGGAAGCGATGAACAGGCCCTGCGCCGTGCCGTTCGAGGGCATCACGGCGTTTACTACTTTGTCGCCGACGCCGCCGGAAAGACGCTCTATGCCCCGAAGGATGGCCCGGACATGGCGAGCTTCGCCCAGCGCGTGCCTCCCGTCCCTCTCAGGGGAAAGCACAGCATGACGATCTGGGAGGAGGACGGCAAATCCTATCGTGGTGGCGTTGTTGTTGCTGGCGGCGACGCCGACCTGGGCGAGGTCTACACGATTGCGGTGGCCATGGATATCGGCGGCCATCTCGACTTCATCAAGAGCTTCCAGCGCATCCAATGGTGGACCATTTGCGTGGTCATGTGCATCGCGATCCTGGTGGCCTGGTTCGCTGTCCGATGGGGGCACATTCCGATCCGCAGGGCCAATGAAAAGATTCGCGCCATCACCTCCTCGAAACTGTATCTGCGGTTGGATCCCAAGTCCGTCCCGATCGAGCTGGAGGAAACCATCGCCTCGTTCAACGACATGTTGGGGCGCATCGAAGACGGTTTCGAACAGTTGGCGAATTTCTCCGCCGACATCGCCCACGAGTTGCGCACGCCCGTCACCAACTTGATGACGCAAACGGAGGTGGTGCTCGGCCAGGCCCGATCGGCCGATGAGTATCGGGAGATTCTCTACTCCAACCTGGAAGAGTTCGGGCGGCTGAACCGCACGATCAACGACATGCTCTTCCTTGCGCAGACCGAGAACGATCCGGGAAACCTGAATCTGGAGAGCGTGAACTTGAAGGACGCCATCCAGGGGTTGTTCGAGTACTTCGAGGCCCTGGTCGAGGAACGGGGCGTGAAACTCGAGGTTCGCGGTCAGAGCGTTCCGGTTCGTGGCGACCGGGAGATGCTGCGTCGGGCCCTCAGCAACCTGATCTCCAATGCGATCCGATATACACCCAACGGCCGAACGATCACGGTGAGATTCATGCAGAACGATCGGGACGTCGTGATCAGCGTGGAGAACCCCGGTGAGAAGATCCCGACCGAGGAGCTCTCGCGAATATTCAATCGCTTCTATCGGGTGGATCATGCCGCGCACAGGAAGGGTGAAGGCGCCGGCCTGGGGTTGGCCATCGTCAAGTCCATCGTCGAGGCGCATGGCGGGTCGGTCAGCGTATTGTCCGACGAGAGGATGACCAAGTTCATCATCCTTTTGCCGCTGGCCGATGGTTGAGACGCACGCCCTTCATCGGCACGTATAAGCGGCCTGCTTGATTATTGGGAAGGCTTGATGCCGCATCGCCTCCTTCAGACTTCGCCATATCGAGGGCTGCCGCTGCGCCCTGCCGAAGCCAATCCATGCCGCGCGTTCCCAACTGACTCGCCAAGGATCAATGGCGAGGACAACTGCAGAATCGGGCACCTCGTTCTGGCCAGAGTCGTGAAAGGCCGAGTGTCATCATGAGCGAAGACAGGGCCAGTGCCCAGACGATGACAAACTGCCTGTCCGCGCTGATGACGGCGACGGCGAGCGGTGCCAGTGCCGGTCCCAGGCTGGTAGCCGATTGCTGCAGACCGAGCCTCGCTCCGGAAGGTGTTCCTTCGCCACCGATCCAGAGGCTGGTTAACAGCCGCAGGCTGGCGCCGGCCCAGCCGGCCATTGCAACAAGAACCGCAATTGCGACCGGGCTCCTTGCCATCGGAAACAAGAGCAGGGAGGTGCTGAGCAGCGTCAGCATCAGGAAGGCCAGCGCTCTAGGGCTCGCAATCAACCAGGGAAAGTAGACGTGGAAGAGTTGGGCGGCGAGCATCGCAAAACCACAAAGAGCAAGCATCCCTGCCACGTGCTCTCGCGAGAGAATGAGTTGACTGCCAGGCACGAGCAATACCATATGAAGAACGGCGAGGCCGCTCGTGCCCAGCAGCGTGAGGGTTAGCAGTCCAAGCGCTCCGGCCGGTGTCGGCCGGTTCCCGCAGGCCTCGGCGCGATAGCCCGTCGAGCGTGGTGGCAGGCAAGCAAAAAGCATTAACCCTGCGGTGAGTCCGATGATCAAAGCGACCATCGCCAGAGGCAGGGTTGGCAGGAAGCGCGTCGAAAGCTCACCGAACAGTGGACCCAACATGTCGCCTAGAAAGACGAAGGCTGTCAGCCAGGTGAATCTTCTCGCTTGAGTGCCCCTATCGCCGGCACCGAGACTGGCTGCAAGTAGCGCCAAAGGGATGATGGCAGCGGAGCAGGCGCCAGCCAGCGCGCGCAGCACATACAACCATGCCAGTGGTGTTGCTCCGGTCGCGGTTGTCGCCAGCGCGAGGATGACGAGCGTGGTGCGCAGCAGGATGCGATAGTCGTAGCGGTCAGCAAGCCAGCCCCACAATGGCGCCAGCAGCAAGGCACCCACGGGATGAGCGGCTGCCAGTCCGGCAGTGTGGAAGCCTTGTGAATCGACAGTTGATTCACCGAGGCCCTCCCGGACGAGATCAGGAAGAAAGGCAAGGACGCCCGTCTGACTGGCCCCGGCGGCGGCCACGGCGATGAGGAGTAGCGCGAAATCGCTTGGTCCCGATTCCCCTTGGCGCGAACGGGTCAGCGACTTGCCTGAGCGCTCTCCTTGTCGTGCGTAGGCGTATCGATGACTCGTGTCCATGCATAAACGATGCTTGATGATCGAGAAGGGTTCGAGGCGTCCAACGTCGCCGCACCCTCGCCGACGACGACCTGAGAGGCGCCGAGGCGACTGAAAATGGTTCGGGACGGCCGCCCGCTCCCCGGTTATCAGCCGAGATCGAGCACGATCCTTCCTTCGATATCGCCCTCGTGCATGCGTGCGAAATGTCGTTGATCTTCTCAAGCTTCTCTGTATGCACGGTGGCATGAACCTTCCCTTCCCCAGCGAAGGCGAGAGCCTCTTGGAGATCGAGACGGGTTCCAACGATTGATCCCCGGATGGTGATCCCGTTGAGTACGGTATCGAAGATCGATATCGGGAAATCTCCAGGGGGGAGTCCGTTGAGCGTCACCACGCCTCCACGACGGACCATGCCCAGGGCCTGTTGGAATGCCTTGGTCGAGACCGCCGTGACGAGAACTCCTTGGGCGCCGCCGATCTCCTTGCGGATGCGAGCGCCGGGATCTTCGTTGCGAGCATTGACCGTGAACGTCGCACCCAGTCTTGAGGCCAGCGCAAGCTTGCGGTCGTCGATATCGACCGCGACGACATTCAGCCCCATCGCCTTAGCGAACTGCACCGCCATGTGGCCCAAGCCACCGATGCCGGAGATGGCGACCCAGTCGCCTGGCTTGGTCTTGGTCACCTTGAGGGCCTTGTACACCGTCACTCCGGCGCATAGCACGGGGGCGATCTCGACGAAGCCGACGTTCGCCGGCAAGAGGCCCACATAGTTGGCGTCCGCAAGGACATACTCTGCGAAGCTGCCGTTGATGGAATAGCCGGTATTGAGGGTCGGCAGGGAATCGTTACGTACTGGGCCAAAAGCCACCTAAACGATTGAAGCGCAATGATAATTGCCTTATTCCGATAGCGGATCTCCCCGTCTATGGGGCCTGTTCAAGGACTTTGGCGGCATAGCTCAGCGGCGCCACTTCCCTTTCAAGATCCAAGTGGTAATCGCCGAAGCGATTGATGTGGCTGGTTCGGTAAGGCGACAGGCCGGCCAGAATCTCGGGCGTCAGTTCAATCCCCTCCTTCTGCATTTCGGCCAAGGTCCGGCTCATGCCTTCCACGTTGTGGAGGATGATCATGTTGGCCACCAGCTGACTGTACTTGATGATCTTGCGCTGCTCGTGTTGGACGTTCTCGGCAATGATCCCTTGGCTGCCAAAGAACACCCACTTCACGAAACCGTTGTATTCCTCGCTCTTGTTGGTCGCGGCATTGATCGTTTTGCGGATCTCGTGGTCATCAATGTAGCGCAGCAAGAACAGCGTTCTGACGGCCTTGCCCAGCTCCCGGAAGGCAAAGTACAGTTTGTTCTTTCGGCTGTAGGTGCCCAATCGGCGCAGGATCGAGGACGCGGTGATCTTGCCCAATCGGATGGAGATCACCACCCGCAGCATGTCGTGGAGATGGGTGGCGATCAGTTGCCAGTCGATGCTGTCCCCAAACAGGGCCTGGATGTTCTTGTAGGCCCTTCCCGGTTCAGGCCGGAAGAACGTCAGATCTTTGATGTTTCGGATCCTGGGCATCAGCTGGATGCCCAGCATGTGGGCCAGGCCGAAGACCGGATAGCTTTGCGCCTGCGTGTCACCATGGACGATCTCAGGCTGGATGTCGGAAGTGTTGGCCAACAGGCCGTCCAAGATGTAGATGCCCTCGTGCACGCCACAGGGAATGAAGTGGCTGAACAGAGCCACGTATTTGTCGGACACGTGGTAGTAGCCGATGCCGCCATAGCCGCCGTAGCGGATGTGGTACTCCGACAGCAGGTTGTCTTCGTAGACGCTCCACTTGGTGCCATCTGCTGACGCGCTCTTGCCGCTGCCCCAATAGCCCGGCAGGTCAAATTTGTTGTAGGTATTAACGACCTCCACGATGGCCTTCTCAAGGACATCCTCGGTCACGTATTTGAGGTTGAGCCAAGCGACCTGGCGACGGCTGAAGCCCTTGATCGACCGCGCCGTCTGCGTCGGACCCAAGTTGCAGTCATAGCAAAACAGCGTGGTGATCACCCGCCGGGGCAGATCTTCAACCTGGCTCTCGGTGCCGGCGATCGGACGGAAGAAGCGGTGCAGATCCAGCCATTGGCTGGCGTCGATCAGCACATCGACGATGCTGGACTCTGGGAGCCGTTCGGCGATGAGGCGATCCACCGTGGTAATCGCGCTGGAGACTTCGGCGCGTTGCCCCTTCCGCAGCACCAGGCGCCCCTCCAGGATGTCCGCATGCACGTTCTCCGGGAAACGCGCGTCGACCTCGTCGGCCAGGGAGGTCAATTGTGCGCGCAACCCTGCCACGAACGACTCGGCGTCGGTGGGCAGGCCTGACACCTGGCCATAGGCTTCCAGCTCTTGGGCCAAGGTGGCTTCATCGACCAGCTGCTCGCGGTAGTCATCAAACCGTTCGCTGCTGGGAATGAAGAGATCGCCGGACTTCAGTTCGTCCTTGACCTGCACCAGTACCGCCTGCTCGAAGTACTTGCGGTGCATCCAGCCGGCGCCTGCCGCGCTGGCCCGTTTGCCAAACACGTGCTGACGCCAGAGCTTGGACATCCAATCGAAGTCCTTTTCCGGATCCAGGCCGAGGGATGCGACTTCGATCAGCTCACGGCGTTGGTTGCGCAGCGACAGCACCGCTGCGATCAATGGCTCCATGCCGGCATCGTGGCTGGTTGCCCGCAAATTCATCAGCTCCAGCCCGTTGAACAGCAGTGGCCTGACCGCGCCATAGGGCTGCAACATGAAAGGCAGGTAGTTCTTCCCCGCGTAGGCCATATGTTCTTCGCATTCGGCCAGCAGGGTCGACACTTCCGCTTCCAGGCTGTTGTCGATGGCATCCACGCGCTGACTATCGCTGCCGTCGAGCTGATAGGCCTGCAGGATTTCCTTGAGCTGGCCGATGAGGAAGTCGGCCCGCTTGGCATGTTCGAGCTGGTAGGCCAGCAGCTTCTGCTGGGCCGTGTTCTCCAGCCCGCGCACCTGTTTAATGAACAACTCGGCTGCATCATCCAGCGTTTTGGCATGCTGGGCGCGAATGAAGATGGTGGCCAGCGCATAGCGCTTGTCCGGAGCCAATTCGGCCAGCTCGCTGGCGTCATAGGCCCGGGCCATTGCACGGAATTGCTTAAGCTTAGGGACCGGCACATCGATCGGAGGCAGCTGCTCAGCCAACTGCTGCAGCATGCGGATGTGCTGCAGATAGAACCGGACTTCCTTGTTGGTGGGCCGACCAGGCTCGCGCTTGAGCGATTGCCAGCCGGTGAACCTGGAGTTTTCCGGTGCGCGCAGCAAGTCGTCAATGAGCGTGCGAGTGGTAGGCGTCAGCGCGTGGCTGATGCTGCGGTAGTAGCCCAGATTGACCCGCTCACGCGCGCCGATGGCGGCCAGTTCCAGGGTGCGGAAACCGGGCAGTTCGTAGCGATGGTGCACCAGCTCTTCGAGCAGGACGTTCACGATGTCCGGGATGGTGTGCTTGGTCTGGGCTGCTCCGGTGGCCACCGTGTCCAGCCAGGCCAAGCCTGATTTATCCAGGGGACGTACACCGATGAACTGCCGAAGCTGCGGCATGTGCCGGCGCTTGCTGCCGGAGGCGTCGTAGCGTTCGAGCTGGTCGGTATCCAATACGCGCCCGAGTCGGGCGGCCTTGGCGATGTGCTGCCGGATCCGCTCGGGTACGTCGGCCAACAGTGTGAAGTAGCCCAAACGCTGGAAGAGCTTGAGATGAATCAGTACCGCCAATTGCGGACCCGGCTGGGTGGTCAGCTGTTTTGCAAATGCAATCTCAGCGGCGGTCGGGGTATAGATCTCCTCCAGTTCCTTGGCGGTGGGATCAGGCTTCAGTCGCGGGTAGGCGGTCTCGTGAAGGGTAGCCATTGGATCCGGAGGTTATGAGGGGGGTCAATCCCAGTGGCGGCCGTCGTCTGTACTGAGAGACGCTTCCAGGAAACACTGGTGCGTATCGGCCATGCGGTGCATGTCATCGAGCAACGTAGCCAAAATTTCATCCAGATCCCGGTCGGGATCGGTGGGAGCAGTCAACCGGTACTCGCTGCTGGCGGTGTTCAGCCGCACAGCTTGGAACGGAGCCAAGCAGATCTCTTCGATTCGCCCCCGGGCCTTGGCCGCGCCACGGCCGGCGCGGGCAAACGGGGTCAGCATCATGCGTAGGCGCAGCTGCAGGGCAGATTTGCCCTCGGGCGCCGGCAGCGCCATCGTCGGAGCTGGCGCGGCTGGGCTGGGCAGGCTCGCTTCAATGCGATCCCGGGCGAACGGGTCACGCCCGTCCAGGTAACGCATGGCCGACTGCACATCGCGCCAGCCCACGTACTCCATCAGCGCCTTCATATCCCAGCCTTGGTCGTTGGCCCAGCTGGCAAACCCGCGGCGCAGCGAGTGGCTGCTGTGGAGCCCAGCATCGGCAAACCCGGCACTGGCCAGCAACTCGCGCAGCAAGCGCACCAAACTGTTGGGATGGAGGCCTTCGGCGCTTATCTGGCCCCACTGGTTGACCGCTCGAAACACCGGCCCTTCTTGCACGCCAGCCGCCTGCAGCCACGTCTGGGTCGCCTCCACCGGACACAGCCGCGACAACGCTGGCACTTTGTAGGTGACGCCGGCGGCCTGCCTATCGCCCTTGCTGCGCGGCAGGAAGCAGGTCATCCCCTGTCCCGGCACCAGCGTGAGATGGGCCACTTCCAGCCGCAGCAGTTCATCGCCGCGAAAGCCACGCCAGAATCCGAGCAGCACCAGCGCTCGGTCCCGTTGGTGGCGAAGCGCTGCCGCTCCGTCGCCCCGGGCATGCGCCGCCGCGATCGCGGCAGCCAACCAGTCATCGAGCTCGACCAGCCGCCGAATCTGCAGCGGCGCGGCTTGCTTGACCTGGCCCGGGTGCAGGGTCTGGATGCCTTTGAGCACCTTGCGCACCAGCGGCGACCGGGTCGGGTCGACAAAGCCGTGGTCGCGGTGCCAAGAGGCAATGGCGGCCAGCCGGTGGCGAAGCGTGCTGGCGGCTAGGGTCTGCGCATACGCGGCCAGGTACCGCGCCACGCTGTCCGGTGTCGCTGGGAGGTGGCCTTGCCATTCAACCTCGAAGTGCCGCAGCGCCGACGCATAGCTGCGCACCGTGTTCTGGCGCGTGGCTGCATCGAGGTAGCGGTCCAGTTCGGTCACTGGCGCGTGGCCTCCACAGCGACCGGCTGCCGCAGGGTCGACAGGATGGTGCATTCAGCCCGCTGCCCACCGTGGCAACTGGCAATCACCCGTTCCAACTCGGTGGCCATGCGCTCCAGGTCGGCCATGCGCGCCCGCACGTCGGTCAGATGGCTGCGTGCCAGCCGGTCCACGTCCCCGCACGAAAGCTCCTCATCGCCGGCCAGCTGCAGCAGGCTGCGGACCTCCTCCAGGCTGAAGCCTAGGTCCCGGCCGCGCGCAATGAAGCGCAGCCGCTCGATGTCGGCCGGGCCATAGACCCGGTAGCCATTGCCCGAGCGCCCCGGGCGCGGCAACAGGCCGATCCGCTCGTAATAGCGGATCGTCTCCAGGTGGCATCCACTGGCGTCGGCAGCCTCACTGATTTTCATTCGTAGTACGCTTGACTCCGTAGTAGCTACGGACTTTACACTCACCTGCTGTGTCATGCCAGCGACCCGCCCGGGCCCGGCTTCCCTGCGACTGGAGATGTTCCGATGAGTGATTGCGGCTGCCACCACGAGGCCAAGAATGCGCAGGAGCGGCGCGTCCTCTGGATCGCCCTAGCGTTGAACGCGGCGATGGCCGTGATCGGCGGCATCGCCGGCTGGATTGCCCATTCCACTGGCCTGCTGGCCGACGCTCTGGACATGCTGTCCGATGCCACCGCCTATGCCATTGGCCTGGTCGCTATCGGGCGCACGGCGCGCTTCAAGGCCAATGCCGCTTGGGTCAGCGGCAGCGTGCTGCTTGTGCTGGGTGTGGGCGTGTTGGTTGAGGTGGGCCGCCGGGTGATGTACGGCGCCGAGCCGGTCAGCGGCTGGATGATTGGCACCGCCCTGCTGTCGCTGGCGGTCAATATGGCGGTGCTGCGCATGCTGGCACCGCTAAAGTCCGGCGAAGTGCATCTGCGAGCGACGTGGCTGTTCACGCGGGCCGATGTGGTCGCCAATGTTGGGGTGATCCTGGCCGGTCTGTTGGTGTGGTGGCTGGCCAGCCCGTACCCGGATTTCGTGATCGGCGCCCTGATCGGCCTGTATGTGATCAAGGAAGCCTTCGAGATTTTAGGTGATGCCCGCCGGGCAGGTGCCGACGCGCGCAAGACGGCTGCATGACCAGGCTTGGCCGACTGAGCTCGGACTCTGGCGGCTGCGCTTGAACCCGGCACTGTCACGTGGCGCAGCTGGCCCCCGACCTAATCCGTCGCAGCTCAATCTGCGTGACCGTGCGGAAGCTCAGGCAAAACGTTAACTTTCTGTTCTTCGGATGCCGGATTCCGTCAATTTCCCGCGCCAGCTTTTGCCTGGCCACCTGACTCGCAGAGGCCACTCGAGCCCGCGAGATTGATGAATAAGCGTCAGCTTGCTGATGAGCGGGACCCAAGGTATCTTTCCGGCCTCAAATGTATCAGTCCTAGCCACACGTGCCTTCCATTGTCATCCATGCCAAGCGCTACGCTCTGGCACTGCTGCTCGCAGTGATGATCATCGTGCCTGTCGTTGATGCTTCGGTCTGCTTCTCTGAGGAGCAGTCACACCAGGAAGTGGCAGGGCCAGGCGATGGCCACCCCGATAAGGCGCATGCCGCTTGTGGTCACGGTCACTGCCACCACAGCAGCACTTTTGTGGCGTCCAACGGTTTCACCAGTGCCGAAGCCGCAAGAAATGAAGGCGGGCACACGTTCTACGAACAGCCCATGACGTCCCACATCCCGGACACGCTGATTAGACCTCCCAGGCTTTGATCGCATAACAGGCGCAACGCGCCTGTCAGTCCTTCTGCGATCACCTTTGTGTAGGTCTTTCCATGAACACATCTTGTTGCTGGGCGCTCCGTGCGCTCGGCCGACGCGTGGCTGCACGTGCAGTCGCCGGCCAGTACTGCGCCGCCTTGAAGAAGGCGACCTGAATGCCCTTCTCAACATCTACCAATCTCCGAACTGCACGCGATCGAGCGGCACTACTGATGGCAACCTCCGTGCTTGCCATCGGCGCATCTCTTGGTGTGCGCGATTTTGGGCCTGTCGACGAACCGAGATTTGCCTTGGTTGCCACCCAAATGGTGGCAACCGGAAGCTCGCTGTTCCCGCGTCGGGGAGCGGAGCTGCACCCAGACAAGCGTCTCTTCATGTGGATCTCGGCTGCACTGCTGTCACTGACCCAAAACCTGCGGACCGCGGTCCTGGCCCCTTCGCTGGTGTCAGGCGTTGCATATGTGTGGATGGCTTTCCATCTAGGAACGCGCAATGGCGGCCGTGTGCGCTAGGGGCGCGCGCGGTGGTCAATAAAAAGGAATCACCAATGCATTACGTGAAAACAGAATTCAACCGAGGCAGTTCGCGCGGGGGCCTAGGCTCAGATCCACTGGGCCGTCTTGGCAAGCCCATCTGCGGCCCGCAGCTGGGCGTCAACACGTTGATTATCATCGTGGCGATGTACTTCACGTTCTTTCTCAACAGCGCGTTCTTCGCAGAAGTAATTGCGAAGAGTGGTGCGGACGGAGCAGCTCGTGCGCTACTTGTTATCTCTACGGGAGCGATCCTCACTGCCTTGAATGTGCTCATTCTCGGATTGCTATGCGTTCGATGGACGGTGAAGCCGGTTCTTGCATTGCTTCTCGTCGTGTCCGCTACTGCTGCCTACTATTCAGACAATTACAGCGTCTACTTCGACGCCAGCATGGTACGAAATGTGCTGAAGACCGACGGCGCTGAAGCCGGAGAGTTGCTGACCTGGGGCTTCTTTCTTGCGGTACTAATTAAAGGCGTCGTGCCAGCTATCGCGGTATGCATGGTAAGGCTCCAACGTTCTTCCAATGTGACGCGGGCGATACTTGCAAGAGTGCTTCTACTTGGCATGGCGGTTGTTGTAATCGTTGGCGCGGCAATTGCGTCATTCGACGACCTCTCATCACTCATACGCAATCACAAGCAAGTCAGATACCTTGCAAACCCTGGAAACTACATCGCTTCCATTGCGAAGGTTGTGCGAGAAGACACCCGTGCGGAGCGCGGTCCGATCCAAGTGGTTGGCCCCGATGCCATGATGACGCCTCATCCGCCAGGCGCGAAGCCCCACTTCTTGGTCATCGTTGTAGGTGAGACGGTTCGTGCGCAGAACTGGGGTTTGAATGGATACGGCAGACAGACAACGCCACAGTTGGCAGCGTTGGACGTCGTCAATTTCTCAGGCGTGACCGCCTGCGGGTCAAACACCGAAGTGTCGGTGCCCTGTATGTTCTCTGCGTACGGGAGGCGAGACTACGATCGAGACAAGATCAAAGGTTCGGAGTCGCTTCTGCATGTTTTGGAGCGTGCCGGGGTCAGGACCCTATGGCGTGACAACCAGACTGGATGCAAGGGCGTCTGCTCTGATCTGGCATTTGAATCCTATCGCGTGCCGGTCAAGGATGTTCTGTGCGACGACCAAGCATGCCGTGACGAGATTATGCTGCAAGGTCTGCATGACTCGATCGAGGACAACCCTGGTGATGTCGTTGTCGTTCTACATCAGCTGGGGAACCACGGACCCAGCTACTTCAAGCGATACCCGGAAGATCTGACGAAATTTACTCCCGACTGCCGAAACGCAGACTTGGGCAAGTGCACACGCGGTGAAATCGTCAATGCGTATGACAACGCGGTCCTTGCGACAGATGACTTCCTTGCAAAGACAATTCGCATGCTTGAACAGGACAAGAGTCACGATACCGGGCTGATCTATGTCTCCGACCACGGCGAGTCATTAGGGGAGGCGAACGTCTATCTTCACGGGCTCCCCTACGCTATCGCCCCTGATACTCAGATCAAGGTGCCGATGGTGATGTGGATGTCTGATGGTATGAAGAGCAGCAACAACCTGGACCTTCAATGTGTCCGGGACCGATCAAAGCAGCCGTCCAGCCACGACAACCTCTTCCATTCTGTGCTTGGCCTGATGCAGGTTAGGACGACGGTGCTAGACGAGAGCCTAAATCTGTTCTCAGGCTGTACCAGCAACGCCGGTCACAGCCTATAGCCGACCACGGCGAGTATCGCTGTTGGAAGACCCGTGAGCGTCTCTTGGGCCCAAAAGAAGGAAACATCGAAGTGGCAGATATGTACGGTCATCGTCCGCGGAGCATTGCGCGCGTCTTTGAGGCGCTTCGCTGGTCTCTCCAGGGGCTGAGATCAGCTTGGCTGCATGAATCGTCGTTTCGGTTGGAAGTTGTTATGGCCGCGGTGGCATTACCTACAGCTATCTTTTTCGGCAACTCAGGGGTAGAGCGAGTGCTTCTCATGGGGAGCGTACTGTTCGTTTTGGCATTCGAGCTGCTGAACTCCGCTATCGAGGCAGTGATCGAACGGTATGGCCCAGAAATCCATGAGCTGGCTGGTCGTGCGAAGGACATGGGGTCGGCTGCGGTGTTCGTGGCTCTTTGCAATGTCGCCCTCACATGGGCCGTTATCCTTGTGGGTTGATTCCCTGGGTCCCGACCTGAACGGGGCTAGGGTGCGTTCAAGCACAGCCACCGTAGTGTTTTTATGTAATTGTATCCGTCCAAAAGAGGTTGCTAACCTTTCCCAATGCGTCGCTCTCTGCCTGCTATTCGTATATACCTGATGCTGCTGCTTTTGGCGGCGTTCGTGGTCGTGCCTGTGGCCGAGGCATTGGCGTGCGCGCAAGAAGCGACGGTCAGCGTGGGCGATGTGCACGCCTTGCAAAGTGATTCAGACTCCGAGTCGAGCAAGAGCAAGGATTCGTCCAGTGCCGATGCCTGTGGCCATGGGCATTGCCACCATTCAACGGCAAGCCTCCCAGCTGCCGGTCACGACGATCTGTTCGCCGATGGCCGGATTTCGCTGCACAGTACCGAGCACGGGGACGTCTACGCCCTCCGACTCGACGGACCCATGCGCCCCCCCCGTATCTGATCTGGCTCTGCCCCGCATTTGCGGGTAGTTCGCTCAGATAATTTACGGGAGTTTTTATGTCGATTTTGACGGGTCGGTCGCTTTCAGCGACCGGGTTGGCTGTCGCTGTTCTGCTGGCGTTGGTGCCAACCGGGCATGTAGCTGCTCAAACTGCACCATCTTACGAATCGTTGCTTTCTCGCTTGAACCAGATGCCTGCGACGGTCCAAGGCGTCGCGCTGGCTGAGGCAGCCGAGGCGCGGGTACAACAGGCTCGGGCACTGCCCAATCCGACGGTCTCCATCGAAGCGGAGAACGCCTACGGCACTGGTCCCTACAAAGGTTTCTCAAACGCTGACAGCATTGTCACCCTCTCCCAGCCGCTGGAGATTTGGGGTCAACGAGGGGCCCGAGTGCGCGCCGCGCGTGCGGAGGCTGGGGCTGCAGGCTTGCGGGGTGATCTGATGCGCAGTGACGCAGCGGGTCGCCTGGCTGCGACATACGCCGAAGCAGAGGCTGCGCTGCGCCGATATGAGTTGGCCAGCGAGGCATTGGCCTTGATTGAACAGGACGCCAAGGCGGTAGCTGCGATGGTCAGCGAGGGACGTGAGCCCAACCTGCGCGGTGTGCAGGCACGGAGCGAGGTCGCCAATGCAAAGGCCAGCCTAGATGAGGCCGAGGCCTACCGGGATGCGGCGCTTGCTCGCCTAGCCGCGGTGTCCTTAGTGGACAGCCCGCTGACCGACATCGGCGAAAGCCTGCTTGACCGAGTGCCCTCTCACCCAATTGACAATGAGGCCGCCCCGCTTGCCGTTCGTATCGCCCAAGCCGAAGCGGACGCCTCCGGCCGCCTTATCGATGTTGAGCGCAAGCGTGCGTTGCCACAACTGAGTGCATCCGTGGCTCAGACGCGCTTCCGCCAAGCGGGCGACCAAGCTTACAACGTGGGCATCAGCCTTTCGATCCCCCTATTCGATCGTAACCGCGGTGCGATCCAGGCGGCCTATGCGGAACAACGTGCTGCCGAAGCGGTTCTGGAGGCTCAGAGGCGTGACAGTGAGGCGGCCCGTTTGGGAGCGGTAGCGAGTCTCAAGGCATCCAACAGCCGCGCACGAGCAGCGGATGAAAGCGTACAGGCCGCAGATGAAGCCTATCGGCTGGCCCGCATCGGATTTGAGGCAGGTCGTATATCGCAATTGGAGCTGCGCAGCACGCGATCAACCCTGATCGCTGCGCGTGGCAGTGCTGTGGATGCCCGTCTTAGCCGGGTGGCAGCAGAAATCGACCTCGCCCGCCTTGAAGGGCGCGCACCGTTTGTGGAGGCAAAATGAACAAGTACGGAAACAAGACGCTCATCGGAGCGACGCTGCTGGCTACCTTGATGATGACCGGCGCGCTGACCTCATGCAGTGGCGGGGCGCAGGAGGATGCCAAATCCACCGGTACGGAGGCAGAAAAGCCGGCTGGAAAGGATGATGGTCACGACGATCACGCAGCTGACGCAAAGCCGGGCTCCGCCGAGGCGCACAGTGAAGGTGATGGTGATGGCGAACATGGCGAAGAGGAGTCCGAGGAAGGTGTAGTCAAGCTGACGCCTGACCAGATCAAGGCATCTGGCATCGGCGTGGTGGCTGTCGGCCGCGGCGGTGGCGCATCGACCCGCCTTGCAGGTCGCGTCGAGCCGGCCATCGGGGGGCGTGCTGCCATCGCCTCAACGGTCACCGGCCGCGTTGAGCGCGTGCTTGTTGCGCCGGGTACAGCCGTCAAGAGCAACCAGCCCCTGGTGATCATTGTCAGTGGAGAAGCTGCGACCTTCAAAGCCGCCGCCACTGCCGCTGCGGCGGAGGCCGAAGCCATTCGCCTGGCCTACGGCCGCGACAAGTCTCTTGTCGAGCAGGGCGTAGTGGCTCGCCAGGAGCTGGAGGCCTCGCGCGCGCGCTCTTTGGCCGCTGATGCCGCCGCTAGTGCTGCACGTGCACAGGTAGCGGCCAGTGGATCTCCGGACAGTTCCGGCCGGGTGACAATCTCCAGTCCTGTCGCTGGCGTGGTTGGCAACGTCCAAGTGACGCCCGGTGGTGTCGTCTCAGCTGGAACGCTTGTTGCGGAGGTTTCCAATCCGGACATGAATGAACTCGTATTCACTGCACCGCCAGCACTGGCCACTCTCGCGGTGCCCGGAATGAAGCTGGAAGTGACTGGCCCGGGCGGAAGCTTCGAAGCTGAGGTGATTGCCGCCGCTGCGAATGTGATGCAGCAGGGAGGCACCGCGACCATTCGCGCCAAACCAATTTCGGAGAAGTTGCCACCGGCCGGCTCCCCCGTTTCGGCCGTCATCATCGCCGATGGCGCAGCTGAAGGCATGAGCGTCCCGGCGGATGCGGTCCAAAGCGTTGATGGCAGAAGTGTTGTGTTCGTTGCTGTCGAGGGAGGCTTTAAGGCAACGCCGGTACTCGCTGGCCGTCGTGCAGGTAATCGAATCGAAATCCTTAACGGCCTGACAGGTAGTGAGCGCCTCGTAGGCGCCAATGCCTTCCTGCTCAAGGCCGAACTGGCCAAGGGCGAAGCCGAGCACGGCCACTAAGGGAACTCATACACCATGTTCAAGTTCATCATTGAAGCAGCGGTCAAGTTCCGCTGGCTCGTGGTGTTTCTGGCTGCATTGATCGCCTGCTTTGGCTTGTTCCAACTGAGCAAGCTGCCAGTCGATGCTGTACCAGATATCACCAACCGCCAGGTTCAGATCAATACAATTGCACCTGCCCTCACACCGGAGCAGATTGAACGCCAGGTTACCTATCCTCTGGAGACGGCCTTGGCCGGCATCCCGGGTCTGAACACCACTCGCTCCCTATCACGCAATGGCTTCTCTCAGGTCACCGCGATCTTCACTGATCAGACCGACATCTATTTCGCCCGCCAGCAGGTGGCAGAGCGGATGCGGGAGGCTGCCGGAGATCTGCCCGAGGGCGTGTCCCCCATGCTCTCCCCGGTTACAACCGGGCTGGGCGAGGTTCTCATGTGGACGGTGGACTTCAAGCCATTCGACCCCAAGAAGCTGGCCAAGCCCGGCCAGGCTGGCTGGCAAGAGGGTGAGGTCTACCTGACACCAGAGGGCGATCGTCTTGGAACCGCCCAGGAGCGCGCAACGTACCTGCGTACTGTCCAGGACTGGATCATCGCACCACAGATGCGCTCCAGCCCCGGCCTGGCCGGTGTTGATACGGTGGGTGGGTACGTCAAGGAATACGGCATCTACCCCGACAGCGCTCGACTGGCGGCATACAACTTGGGTCTGGCCGATCTGGTCCAAGCACTGGAACGCTCCAACGTCCAGGCTGGCGCCGGATTCGTCCAGCGTGCGGGCGAAGGCCTGGTCGTTCGGGCCGACGGCCTTGCCCTTACGACCGACGACTTGGCTCAGTCGCCCGTTGCCACCAAGGACGGCGTGGTCATCCGGGTGGCCGATGTTGCCGAGGTCGGGATGGGGCGCGCCCCAAGGCTTGGTGCAGCAAGCCGAAATGGTCATGAGGCAGTACTGGGCACGGCGCTGATGATCGCCGGCGGCAACAGCCGCACCGTCGCTCAAGCTGCTGCTGAGCGTCTGGCACAGGTCAATGAATCTCTGCCCGCCGATATCTTCGCAGAGCCAGTGCTGGACCGTAGTGTGCTGGTTAACTCCACCGTCAAGACTGTCGCCAAGAACTTGACCGAAGGCGCCCTGCTGGTCGTAGTTGTGCTGTTCCTGCTGCTGGGCAACCTGCGGGCGGCAGCCATCACCGCATTGGTCATTCCGCTGTCGTTCCTCTTCGCTGTTATCGGCATGAACAAGTTCGGCATCAGCGGCAACCTCATGAGTTTGGGTGCGCTGGACTTCGGCATCCTTGTGGATGGCGCGGTAATTGTGATCGAGTCCACCCTGCTGATGCTTGGCAAGCGGCGTGCGGAACTCGGCCGACCCCTCAATGCCATGGAGCGACTGCGTGTGGCCGCCGACTCGGCGAGGAAAATGGCGCGCCCTGCAGCCTTCGGCCAGGTGATCATCCTGTTGGTGTTCGCACCGATCCTTACGCTGGAAGGTGTGGAGGGCAAGACGTTCCAACCGATGGCCGCCACCTTCATGCTCGCCCTCGTTGGCGCGTTTATCTTCTCGTTCACCTTTGTACCGGCGATGGCTGCCCTGTTGGTCAGGGAGCCCAAGCTCCACGCGAACAAGGAGGGGCACGAGAGCGACCAAGACGAAGAACATGAGACTGCCATCATCCGCGTCCTGCGCGGCCGTATTAAACCGGCGATCCAAGCGGCGATTCGTAGGCCCAAGGCAGTGTTCGCTGGCGCCCTCGTGATGCTCGCAATGGGCGTGGTCGGCTTTACGATGCTGGGTCGAGAGTTCATGCCAACGCTTGATGAGGGAAACCTCGCTATGCAGGCGTTGCGTGTGCCATCTACGTCGCTTGAGCAATCGTTGGCTATGCAGTTGGCGCTGGAGAAGGCCATTGCTGCTGAACCAGAGGTTGTGACGGTCTTCTCGAGGACCGGTACTGCCGAAGCAGCTATCGACCCCATGCCGACCAACATCTCCGACAGTGTGATCGTACTTAAGCCGAGAAAGGAGTGGCCAGACTCTTCCCTGAGCAAGGAGGATCTGATTGCAAGGTTTGAGAAGATCGCCGCCTCGCAGATAGGCAACAGCTTTGAATTCAGCCAGCCCATCGAGCTGCGCTTCAATGAGCTGATCTCAGGTGTACGTACGGACCTAGCCGTCATGATTTACGGCGATAACTTCGAGCAACTGCAAGCTGTTGCTGACCAGGTCGCGCTGAAGCTGAGAAATACTCAGGGCGCAGCGGATGTCCGTGTTGAACAGATTTCCGGCCTGCCCACGCTCAATGTGGCAATCGATCATCTTGCAGCTGCGCAGTATGGCCTCACGGCGGCGGACGTGAGCGACGCACTTTCAACCGGTATTGGCGGCGCTGCGGCAGGCAAGATCTTCGAGGGCGACCGCCGGTTCGATGTTGTGGTGCGCCTCGGCGACGATGCACGCAATGACCCCGATCAGCTCGCATCGCTGCCGATTGCAACCCCAACTGGGGGCATCGTGCCGCTCTCCTCTGTCGCACGCATTGAGATCAGCGAGGGGCCGAACCAGATCAGTCGAAACAACGGGAGCCGTCGTGTCGTGGTGCAGGCTAATGTTCGCGGTCGTGACTTGGGCGGGTTTGTCGGAGAGGCCCAAGCTGCGGTGAAGGACGTGAAGCTTCCACCAGGCGCCCACATGACGTGGGGCGGTCAGTTCGAGAACTTGCAGCGGGCGGAAAGGCGACTCATGACAGTTGTGCCGATTGTCTTCCTGCTGATCGGAAGTCTTCTGTTCATGGCATTGGGCAGTGCGAAGGAGGCGGGTCTGGTGTTCACCTGCGTCCCGCTTGCCCTGGTTGGCGGAATTCTCGCATTGCTGGTGCGTGGTATGCCGTTCTCGGTATCTGCCGCTGTCGGATTCATCGCGGTATCGGGTGTTGCGACGCTGAACGGATTGGTGCTCATGCAAGCCATCAGAGAGAGGCTTGATGCTGGTGACAGTCCATTGATCGCTGCAATGAACGGTGCCGGCAGCCGAATTCGAGCTGTGGTGACCACCGCGCTGGTGGCGATCGTCGGCTTCATTCCGATGGCTATTGCGAGTGGATCTGGTGCTGAGGTGCAGAAGCCTCTCGCCACGGTGGTCATTGGCGGCCTGTTGACCGCAACAGTACTGACACTTCTTGTGCTGCCGACATTTGCGGGGCGCCTGGCCAAGCCAGATCCCAAAGGGCAACCGGGAAATGTTCCCTGATTGATGGAGTGTTTGTGTCCGGCAGCGTATCTGCCTGCCGGACTTCCCGATCCATTCTTATGACGTTGGAGGGAACACATGAACCTGACCACAGAAGTCGAATTGCCGGTCGTACTCCCAGGCGTTTCTCGCGACGATAACTGCGTCCAAAGGCTGGTGGACGGGCTTCAGGAAATGGACGGAATATCACGCGTGCACGTGCGCGGTGGTAGCGATGGGGCTTGCGGAACACTTTGCATTCATTACGCGCCCGAGCTCATCTCGCTTCAACGAGTGCGAGAGGTGGCGTCGTCCATGGGTGTCAAGCTGGGTGAGCGGTATGGTCACCTCTCCTTGGAACTGGGTTCAGCAGTTCACGCCCGGAAAGCACGAACAATTGCAGGCCAACTACAGGCTTTGCCGGGGGTCATTGAAGCCACCACCAGCCCGACTGGCGGCGTGAGCCTCGAATACGATCAAACCAAGACAAGCGAGACGGAGCTGAGAGCAGAGCTCCACGCGCTGGGTGTAGGGCAAGGCGCATCCGGTCCGAAGGAAGACTTGAAAGATCAGCACGAAGGTCACGAACACAAGGACGGACAAGACCATGGTCATTCCCACGGAGGCGTATTGGGTGGCAATAGCGAGCTGATCTTCTCACTTGCCTGTGGCCTGCTCCTGATCTTGGGATTTGCGATTGAAAAGCTCGGCTTGCTCCAAACGCCATGGATTCCTACCGCATTTTACGTAGCTGCCTACCTCTTTGGCGGCTGGTTCACGCTTGGCGAAGCGATTGAGAACGTCAAGCTGAAGCGTTTTGAAATCGATACTCTGATGCTGGTTGCAGCGGTAGGTGCGGCAGCGCTGGGCGCATGGGCCGAAGGCGCCTTGCTTCTGTTCCTCTTCAGTCTAGGTCATGCCCTTGAACACTACGCGATGGGCCGGGCTAAGCGCGCGATTGAAGCTCTTGCAAAGCTTGCCCCAGAAACCGCCAGGGTGCTGAGGGATGGGCAGGTCGTGGAAGTCAAGGTTGAATCGTTGATACCTGGAGATGTGGTGGTTGTTCGTCCCAATGATCGGATGCCGGCAGACGGATTCGTCGTCAAAGGCACTAGCAGCGTTGACCAAGCCCCTGTCACCGGGGAAAGCATTCCGGTAGATAAGTTGCAAGTCACTGACCCTGCTCAGGCACGGGGTCGGCCTGATTCGGTGGGAATGGAGTCCCGCGTCTTCGCCGGCACTATCAATGGCTCCGGCGTCCTAGAGGTCGAAGTCACGCGTCGATCAGGCGAATCGGCACTGGCCCGCGTAGTCAAGATGGTGAGCGAAGCCGAAACCAGGAAATCGCCAACGCAGCGCTTCACAGACAAGTTTGAGAGGGTATTCGTTCCCGCTGTTCTGATCTTGGCCGTGCTGTTACTTTTCTCATGGATCGTGATCGATGAGCCATTCCGCGACAGCTTCTATCGAGCGATGGCGGTACTTGTAGCGGCAAGCCCTTGCGCACTGGCAATCGCGACTCCAAGCGCGGTTCTAGCGGGAATTGCGCGAGCTGCGCGAGGTGGCGTACTCATCAAGGGTGGCGCACCACTGGAGGAGCTGGGCATGGTCCGCGCCATCGCGTTCGACAAGACTGGAACGCTCACTGAAGGCAAGCCGCGAATTACCGACATCAAAGTGATGCAGGGAACGACAGAGCAGGAACTGCTTCACGTTGCCGTCGCCGTCGAGGCTTTAAGTGACCACCCTTTGGCCGCAGCTATCGTTCGAGATGGTAATACTCGCCTGGGCGATGGACCGGTCATGGTAGCGACAGACCTCGCTAACTTCGCTGGAAGAGGCGTTCAGGCGAAGGTGAACGGCATTGACGTGTGGATAGGAAAGGCAGAAATGTTCGGTAACGACGGCATTGGCGCTCTATCCGCGGGTGCGGAGTCTGCCATTGAGGAGCTCCGTAACGCCGGCAGAACCACGATGGCCGTTCGCCTAGGTGATCGCGACCTAGGTGTCATCGGCCTTATGGATACGCCCCGGCCAGAGGCGCGTGAAGCCCTGGACAAGCTAAGGCGCTTGGGCATCCAACGAATGATCATGATCTCTGGCGACCACCAGACTGTAGCTCAAGCCGTGGCAACGGACGTGGGTCTAAACGAGGCATGGGGAAATCTCATGCCTGACGACAAGGTGAAGGCAATACGTCAGTTGAAGGAGACGGAGCGAGTGGCAATGGTCGGCGACGGTGTGAATGACGCACCCGCAATGGCTAGTGCCAGCGTCGGAATTGCAATGGGTGCCGCCTCTTCGGACGTAGCGCTGGAGACTGCCGACGTCGCGCTTATGTCTGAGGATTTGAGACAGGTTGCATTCTCTGTAGCGCTTAGTCGACGCACGAAACGGGTGATCCGTCAGAACGTGTATGTGAGCCTGGGCGTCGTAGCGTTGTTGGTTCCTGCGACCATTCTAGGTCTTGGCATTGGACCGGCTGTGGCAGTGCATGAAGGTTCAACCTTGTTGGTTGTATTCAATGCGCTGAGGCTCCTTGGCTACCGTCAGTCGTGACATGCGAATTCTAGTGATTGAGCGCGATCGAGAAGTCGCTTTGAAGATTCTGGCCTACTTCGAGGCCCGAGGGCATCAGCTTGATACCATCGGGGACGGCATCGCCGGCCTTCACTTTGCGGCGTCCAATGGTTACGACGCAGTCGTTCTTGATTGGATGCTTCCTCGCATGGAAGGCCCGGAGGTTCTGAGAAGGCTGCGGTTGAATCACGGTGTTTCAGTTCCCGTTGTGATGTTGGCTGCAAAGGCGGCTGCTGATCGGAGAGCTCACGTTGGACCTGAGTACGTTGGAGGCCACACGGGCTGGAAAACGACTGCATCTGTCCCCAGCTTGCAGGAAGCTCCTTGAAGCGCTGATGCGGGCAAGTCCTGCCGCTGTGACCAGGCGGCAGCTTGAGCACACTCTCTGGGGTGACGACCTGCCCGACGGGGATCTTCTGCGATCACAGATGTCCAGCCTGCGGCGAAGCATTGGGTTCTACCCCGACCTCCTCCAGTTCCTTGGCGGTGGGATCAGGCTTCAGTCGCGGGTAAGCGGTCTCGTGAAGGGTAGCCATTGGATCCGGAGGTTGTGAGGGGAATCAGTCCCAGTGCCGGCCGTCGTCTGTACTGAGAGACGCTTCCAGGAAACACTGGTGCGTATCGGCCATGCGGTGCATGTCATCGAGCAACGTGGCCAGGATTTCATCCAGATCCCGGTCGGGATCGGTGGGAACAGTCAACCGGTACTCGCTGCTGGCGGTGTTCAGGCGCATAGCCTTGAACGGGGCCAAGCAGATCTCTTCGATCCGACCCCGGGCTCTGGCCGCGCCGCGGCCGGCGCGGGCAAACGGGGTCAGCACCAGGCGTAGGCGCAGCTGCAGGGCAGATTTGCCCTCGGGCGCCGGCAGCACCATCGTCGGAGCTGGCGCGGCTGGGCTGGGCAGGCTCGCTTCAATGCGATCCCGGGCGAACGGGTCACGCCCGTCCAGGTAACGCATGGCCGAGTGCACATCGCGCCAGCCCACGTACTCCATCAGCGCCTTCATATCCCAGCCTTGGTCGTTGGCCCAGCTGGCAAACCCGCGGCGCAGCGAGTGGCTGCTGTGGAGCCCAGCATCGGCAAACCCGGCACTGGCCAGCAACTCGCGCAGCAAGAGCACCAAACTGTTGGGATGGAGGCCTTCGGCGCTTATCTGGCCCCACTGGTTGACCGCTCGAAACACCGGCCCTTCTTGCACGCCAGCCGCCTGCAGCCACGTCTGGGTCGCCTCCACCGGACACAGCCGCGACAACGCTGGCACTTTGTAGGTGACGCCGGCGGCCTGCCGATCACCCTTGCTGCGCGGCAGGAAGCAGGTCATCCCCTGTCCCGGCACCAGCGTGAGATGGGCCACTTCCAGCCGCAGCAGTTCATCGCCGCGAAAGCCACGCCAGAATCCGAGCAGCACCAGCGCTCGGTCCCGTTGGTGGCGAAGCGCTGCCGCTCCATCGCCCCGGGCATGCGCCGCAGCGATCGCTGCAGCCAACCAGTCATCGAGCTCGACCAGCCGCCGAATCTGGAGCGGCGCGGCTTGCTTGACCTGGCCCGGGTGCAGGGTCTGGATGCCTTTGAGCACCTTGCGCACCAGCGGCGACCGGGTCGGGTCGACAAAGCCGTGGTCGCGGTGCCAAGAGGCAATGGCGGCCAGCCGGTGGCGAAGGGTGCTGGTGGCCAGGGTCTGCGCATACGCGGCCAGGTAGCGGGCCACGCTGTCCGGTGTCGCTGGGAGGTGTCCTTGCCACTCGACTTCAAAGTGCCGCAGCGCCGACGCATAGCTGCGCACCGTGTTCTGGCGCGTGGCCGCATCGAGGTGGCGGTCCAGTTCGGTCACTGGCGCGTGGCCTCCACCGAGGCCGGCTGCCGCAGCGTTGACAGGATGGTGCATTCAGCCCGCTGCCCGCCGTGGCAACTGGCAATCACCCGTTCCAGCTCGCTTGCCATGCGCTGCAGGTCGGCCATGCGCGCCCGCACGTCGGTCAGATGGCTGCGGGCCAGCCGATCCACGTCCCCGCATGAAAGCTCTTCATCGCCCGCCAACTGCAGCAGGCTGCGGACCTCCTCCAGGCTGAAGCCCAGGTCCCGGCCGCGCGCAATGAAGCGCAGTCGCTCGATGTCGGCCGGGCCATAGACCCGGTAGCCATTGCCCGAGCGCCCCGGGCGCGGCAGCAGGCCGATCCGCTCGTAATAGCGGATGGTCTCCAGATGGCACCCACTGGCGTCGGCAGCCTCACTGATTTTCATTCGTAGTACGCTTGACTCCGTAGTAGCTACGGACTTTACCCTCACCAGCTGTGCCATGCCAGCGGTCCGCCTGGGCCTGGCTTCCCTGCGACTGGAGATGTTCCGATGAGTGATTGCGGCTGCCACCACGAGGCCAAGAACGCGCAGGAGCGGCGCGTGCTCTGGATCGCCCTTGCCCTGAATGCGGCGATGGCCGTGATCGGCGGCATCGCCGGCTGGGTCGCCCATTCCACAGGCCTATTGGCCGACGCGCTGGACATGCTGTCTGACGCCACCGCCTACGCCATTGGCCTGGTCGCCATCGGGCGCACGGCCCGCTTCAAGGCGAACGCAGCCTGGGTCAGCGGCAGTGTATTGCTGGTGCTGGGCGTGGGTGTGCTGGTGGAGGTCGGCCGTCGCGTGATGTACGGCGCCGAGCCGGTCAGTGGCTGGATGATCGGCACGGCGCTGCTGTCGCTGGTGGTCAATATGACCGTGCTGCGCATGCTGGCGCCGCTGAAGTCCGGCGAGGTGCACCTGCGGGCGACCTGGTTGTTCACCCGCGCCGATGTGGTGGCCAACGTCGGGGTGATCCTGGCCGGCCTGTTGGTGTGGTGGCTGGCCAGCCCGTACCCGGATTTCGTGATCGGCGCCCTGATCGGCCTGTATGTGATCAAGGAGGCCTTCGAGATTCTTGGTGATGCTCGCCGGGCACGTGCCGACGCGCGCAAGACCCCTGCATGACCGCCCGTGGCCGGCTGCGGACGGGCCTACGCTGGCTGCTGCTGGCGCAGCTGGCGGTGGGTTTGCTGGTCCAGCCGGTCTTGGGTCTGGCGAGCGAACTGCACGTTCACATCCATCCGACCATTGCCGCCCATGCGCCGGCAGTGGCCGCACCGGCACCTGAGGGTGGCATCGGCGCCGCCTTGCACCGCCTTCAGCAGCTGGCGCTGTGCTGCAGCCAGGCCGCACAGCCCCCTGAGATCCTGCTGACCGTTGCGGACATCGGCCGGCATTTGCCGGTGATGCAAGTCAACACGCGCCCGTATCCGCACGAGCAGCCGGTCGCGCCGTTCCGGCCTCCGATCGCAGGGTGATCTCCGCCGGCAGCGCCGGCCTAGCGACCTGCTGCTGTGCGCGGTGGTGATCGTTTGTTGATGTCGAAACCCTTCGGAGTACTTCCATGCATGTGCGATTGGCGGCCTTGGCCGCATGGCTGCTGCTGACTGCGGCGACAACGCCGGCGGCAGCGGCCGAACTGATGACCTTGGACGACGCGTTCGCGCGCGTGGCCCAAACCCACCCCGAGCTGCGCTTGGTCGATGCGCGGGCCACCGTGCTCGCTGCCGAGCGCGACCAGGCGGTGCAGCGCCCACCGTGGACGCTCGGTGCCGAGGTCGAAAATGCGTTGGGCACTGGCGCGGCCCGCGGTCTGGACAGCGCCGAGTTGACCTTGAGCCTGAGCTCGGTGCTGGAGCGCGGCGGCAAGCTCGACGCCCGGCGCACCTTGGCCCAAAGCCGGATTGATGCACTGGCCGTGCAGCGCGAGACCGGGCGGCTGGACTTGCTCGCCGAGACGGCGCAGCGCTATCTGGCCGTTGTCGGTGCCGACCGGCAACACAGCCTGGCGGACATGGATGTTGGCCAGCGCCAGCGAACCGTGGCCGCTGCCCGGCAACGCCTGCAGGCCGGCGCTTCACCCGAATCGGTGCTGCTCACCGCGCAGGCAGCGCTGGCGCGGGCCGAGCTGACGCGTGATCGGGCCGAGCAACAGCGATTGGCCGCCCGTCAGCATCTGGCCGCGCTGTGGGGCGAACGTACTCCCACCTTCGAGGTGGCTCCGGCCGATCCGATGGCCCTGCCGGCGATCGCCTCCATGCAGACGCTGGCCGATGAGCTGGAGCGGACTCCGGAACTGGCGCAGTTTGCCGACGCCCGACGGATCGCGCAGGCACGACTGCAGCTGGCACGTTCAGCGGCCTCACCGGACCTGTCCTGGCAGCTCGGCGTGCGCCGCCTGCAGGAGACCGACGACACTGCACTGGTCGCTAGCATGTCCATACCGCTGGGCAGCCGCAGCCGCGCACAGCCAGAGATCCGCGCCGGCGAAGCCGAACTGGAGGTCCTGACGATCGAGCGCGAGGCCAAGGGCTTGTCGCTGTATTCCACGCTGGTCGAGGCCCATGGCCGCTACACCGTCGCACAAGCCGAGGTGGCGCGCCTGCACAGCGACGTGTTGCCGAAGCTGGCCCGAGCCGAGCGGGCCGCTGAGCGTGCCTATCGCGCCGGAGCGATCAGTTACCTGGAATGGGCCCAGTTGCAGTCCGAACGCACGGCCATGGCCCAGCAGCAGCTGGACGTGGCCTTGGATGCGCAACGCGCCCTGATCGAAATTCAACGACTGACCGGCCAGGCGCTTGTAACGCCGCCGGCGGCCGCTTCCATTGGAGAAACCCCATGAATCGCTTTTCCTGGACCGCACTGGGCATGGCTCTGTTGCTGACGGCCTGCAATGCTTCCGCTCCCAACGAAGCCTCTGAGGGCGCCGCCGCCGCTGAGGGCGAAGAGCACGGCGAGCACGAGGAAGCGCCGCTGGAAACCAAGATTGCCGCCAAGGCTGCGCAGGCGGCGGGTATCCAGGTCGCGCCGGCAGGGCCCGGTGAGATTGCTGACGAGCATGAGGTGCAAGGGCTGCTCACCCCCATCGATGGGCGCATCGCGCAGGTCACTGCACGCTTCCCCGGACCGGTCCGCTCCGTGCGAGCGGGCGTGGGCGATCAGGTACGGGCCGGCCAGGCACTGGCCACAGTAGAGAGCAATCTGAGCCTGACCACCTATACCGTCACCGCGCCGATCAGTGGCGTGGTCATGGCGCGTACGGCCGCTGTGGGCATGGCGGCTGCTGAGGGCGCGCCACTGTTCGAGGTCGCCGACCTGTCCACCCTGTGGGTGGACCTGCACATCTTTGGGGCCGACGTCCAGCACATCGGTGCCGGCGTGCCGGTGACGGTCACCCGCTTGAGCGATGGCGTCACCGCGCAGACCACCTTGGAGCGCGTCCTGCCCGGCACCGCCACGGCCAGCCAAAGCACCATTGCGCGCGCCACCGTGGCCAACACCGATGGCCTGTGGCGGCCGGGTTCGGCGGTCAAGGCGCGGGTCACCGTGGATCGCCAGTCGGCGGCACTGGTGGTGCCAATCACCGCGCTGCAGACCGCAGAAGACCAGGACGTGGTCTACGTGCAGCAGGGAGAGACCTACCACACCCGGCCGGTCAAGCTGGGGCGCCGCGACGCTGAGCGCGCCGAAGTGCTGGAAGGGCTCAAGGCCGGTGAACAGGTGGTGGTGGCTCAGAGCTTCCTGATCAAGGCCGACATCGAAAAGTCCACCGTGGAAGAGGAATGAGGCCCGCCATGCTCGAACGCCTCATTGGGCTGTCCATCCGCCACCGCTGGCTGACGCTGGTACTCACCGCTGCGCTGGTTGCGCTGGGCGTGTGGAGCTACCGTCACCTCTCCATCGACGCCACACCGGACATCACCAACGTCCAGGTCCAGATCAACACCCAGGCCCCGGGCTACTCGCCGCTGGAGGCCGAGCAACGGGTCACCTTTGCTATCGAAACGGCCATGGCCGGCCTGCCCAAGCTGGACTACAGCCGCTCGCTGTCGCGTTATGGGCTTTCGCAGGTCACCGTCGCCTTCAAGGACGGCACCGACCTGTACTTTGCCCGCCAGCAGGTCGCCGAACGGCTGCAGCAGATCGCCTCCCAGCTGCCCGAAGGATTGGATCCGGAGATGGGCCCCATCTCCACCGGGCTGGGCGAGATCTTCATGTACACCGTGGAGGCCGAGCCCGACGCTCGCAAGCCCGACGGCACACCCTACACGGCCACGGACCTGCGCACCCTGCAGGACTGGGTGATCCGCCCGCAGCTGCGCACCACGCCCGGCGTCACCGAGGTCAACACCATCGGCGGCTTCGAGCGGCAGATCCACATCACTCCAGATCCGGCCCAGCTGGTGGCGCTGGGCTTCACGTTGAACGACGTGGTCGCGGCGGTCATGCGCAACAACCAGAACATTGGCGCCGGCTACATCGAGCGCAATGGGCAGCAATTCCTGGTGCGCGTGCCCGGCCAGCTGGCCAATCTGGAGGCGATCGGCAACATCGTGCTGGACCGGCGCGATGGCGTGCCCATTCGGGTGCGCGATGTCGCCAGCGTCGGCGAAGGCAAGGAGCTGCGCACGGGCGCGGCCACCCAGAACGGCCATGAGGTCGTGGTCGGTACCGCTTTCATGCTGTTCGGCGCCAACAGCCGGGAGGTCTCCCAAGCGGCTGCGGCCAAGCTGGACGCCGCCAACGCCAGCTTGCCCCCGGGCGTGCATGCCAAGGCCGTGTATGACCGCACCGCGCTGGTGGACCGCACCATCAATACCGTGTCCAAGAACCTGATCGAGGGCGCGCTGCTGGTCGTGGTGGTACTTTTCCTGCTGCTGGGCAATGTGCGCGCTTCGCTGATCACCGCCGCAGTGATTCCGCTGGCGATGCTGTTCACCATCATCGGCATGGTCCGTGGCGGCGTGTCGGGCAACCTGATGAGTCTGGGCGCGCTGGACTTCGGCCTGATCGTGGACGGGGCGGTGATCATCATCGAGAACTGTCTGCGCCGCTTCGGAGAGGCGCAGCACGCGTTGGGCCGCCAGCTCAACGATGAAGAGCGCTATGACCTGACTGCCTCGGCCACCGCTGAGGTGATCCGTCCCAGCCTGTTCGGTCTGGGCATCATCGCGGCGGTCTACCTGCCGATCTTTGCGCTGTCGGGCGTGGAAGGGAAAATGTTCCACCCGATGGCCATCACCGTGGTGCTGGCCCTGACCGGTGCCATGGTGCTGTCGCTGACCTTCGTGCCGGCGGCGATCGCTGCCTTCCTGCGCGGCCGCGTGGCCGAGCACGACAACCGCCTGATGCGCTGGTCACGCGCTCGCTACACGCCGCTGCTGGATTGGGCGCTGCGCCGGCGGGTCGTGGTGCTGACAGGCGCGGCCGTGCTGGTGGTGGGGTGTGGCGTGCTGGCTACCCGCCTGGGCTCGGAGTTCGTACCGAGCCTGGATGAAGGCGACATCACTTTGCAGCCCATGCGTATCCCCGGCACCAGCCTGGAGCAGTCGGTGGCCATGCAGGAAACGCTGGAGAAGCGCCTGGCCCAGTTCCCGGAGGTGGCCAACATCTTCTCCAAGATCGGCACCGCCGAGGTGGCCACCGACCCGATGCCGCCGTCGATGGCCGACACCTTCCTGATGCTCAAGCCCCGCGACCAGTGGCCCGACCCGCGCAAGCCCAAGGCCGAGCTGGTGGAAGAGCTGGAGGCGGCAGCCAAGGAAATCCCCGGCAGCAACTACGAGTTCACCCAGCCCATCCAGATGCGCACCAACGAGTTGATCTCCGGCGTCCGTTCGGACGTGGCAGTCAAGGTCTACGGCGACAACCTGGACCAACTGACGCGCCTGGCCAGCCGGGTCGAGCGGGTCATGCGCAGCGTCCCCGGCGCCGAGGATGTCAAGGCCGAGCAGGTCACCGGCCTGCCGCTGCTGACCATCACGCCAGATCCGGCGGCATTGGCACGGTATGGCCTGAACCCGGGCGACGTGCAAGAAACGGTGGCCACCGCCATTGGGGGCAGTGTCGCCGGCCAGTTGATCGAGGGCGACCGCCGCTTCGACCTGGTCGTGCGCCTGCCCGAATCGCAGCGCCAAGACCCGGCTGTGCTGGCAGATCTGCCCATTCCACTGCCGGAAAGCGCCAGCGTGGACGAGTCCAGCCGCCTGGCCACCGGCGCCAATGGTGGGCCTCGCACGGTGCCGCTGCGGGAAGTGGCGAAGATCCAGGTGGAGCGCGGGCCCAATCAGATCAATCGCGAGAACGGCAAGCGACGCGTGGTGATCACCGCCAACGTGCGCGAGCGCGATCTGGGCGGGTTCGTCGGCGAGTTGCGCACGCGCATCGGCCAAGATGTCACGCTTCCAGAGGGCTACTGGATCGATTACGGCGGCACCTTCGAGCAGCTGATCTCGGCCACCCAACGCCTGGGGGTGGTGGTTCCGGTGACACTGGCGTTGATCTTCGCCCTGCTGTTCATGGCCTTCGGCTCGGCCAAGGATGCGGCCATCGTGTTCAGTGGCGTACCACTGGCGCTGACCGGCGGTGTGCTGGCGCTGGCCCTACGCGGGATTCCGCTGTCGATCTCCGCCGGCGTGGGCTTCATCGCGCTGTCGGGCGTGGCTGTGCTCAACGGGCTGGTCATGATCGCCTTCATCCGCCGCCTGCGCGAACAGGGCGATCCGCTGGACGACGCTGTCCGTGACGGCGCCCTTGGCCGCCTGCGCCCGGTGTTGATGACCGCCCTGGTGGCCTCGCTGGGCTTCCTGCCCATGGCCTTGAATGTCGGCGCCGGCTCGGAGGTGCAGCGCCCGCTGGCCACTGTCGTCATCGGGGGGATTGTGTCATCCACCGCATTGACCTTGTTGGTGCTGCCGGTGCTCTATCGTTGGCTGCATCGCGACCGAGCTCCCCGCGCCGGTGGCAGTGCCTTGGAGTCTTCGACACCATGAACGAGATCAACTTGGAACAGGTGCGTGCGGCGATGTTTACCGACCCCGGCGTGAAAGCGGTGGATGACCTGCGCCTGGTCCCCACCAAAGAGCGCGGTCGTGCGATCGCGGCCACCATCACCGTGGCTGCGCCGTCGGTCGACCTGGACTTGGTGCACGCGGTGACCGCCCGCGTGCTCGCCGACCAATTCGGCATCGATCAGGTCATGCTGTGCTTCAACGACCCGGGACCGGTGCCGCCGCCCCCCACCGCGGCACCCTTGAAGAAGATGTGATCGCCTGCGGCCCTGTGCGCCGACAGGGTCATTGAGCGAGCGGCAGCCAAATCCAGAGGGCGACGAGCGTGGCCAACAGGACCGGGGGCGTGAGGATTAGCCCTACCTTCATGTACTGTCCCCACGTGATCCGTTGGCCCTTGCCGGCGAGGACGTGCAGCCACAGCAGGGTCGCGAGCGACCCAATCGGAGTGAGCTTGGGGCCAAGGTCGTTGCCCACGACGTTGGCATAGATCATCAATTCGCGGGTGGCGGCCGGAAGATTGGCCCCGTCGATGGCCAGTGCGCCCACCAGCGTCGCCGGCATGTTGTTCATGATCGAAGCGAGGCCCGCCACTGCGAAGCCGGTGCCGATCGTGGCCACAAAGGTTCCCTGCGCCGCCAGCCACTCAAGCACCGCACTTGCAGCCTTTGTCAGCCAGGCGTTGCCAAGCCCATAAACCACCAGATACATGCCAACCGAGAACAGCACGATCTGCCAGGGCGCGCCACGCAGAATCTTGGTCACGGCCATGGTGGCGCCTCGGCCGCCTGTCGCCCAGCGACCTGCAATTGCCATCAGCACCAGCGCAGCCACACCCGTCACCAAGGCGATCGGGACGCCCAGCGGCCCGGTCACGAAGTAGGCAAGGAGCAGTGATGCGAGCAGGGGCAAGGCGGCGCGGAAGACCGCCTTGTCGCGGATCGCCTCATGCGGCGCTTCAAGATCGTGGACCGGGTAGGTGCGGGGAATGTCGCGGCGGAACCAGAGCCACAGGACGATCAGCGTGGCGCCGACCGACACCAGATTCACCGGCACCATGACCGCTGCGTAGCGCCCGAACGAGACGTCAAAAAAGTTCGCGGTGACGATGTTGACCAAGTTCGAGACAACCAGCGGCAGGCTGGCCGTATCAGCGATGAAACCGCAGGCCACAGTAAACGCGAGCGCACTCGCGGGTGGAAAGTTCAAGCGCAACAGAATGGCAAGAACAATCGGCGTCAACAGGAGAGCCGCGCCATCGTTGGCGAACACTGCCGCGATCGCAGCGCCAAGCAAGACGATCAGCGGAAAGAGTTTCCGACCACTGCCGCCGCCCCAGCGCGCCACGTGCAGCGCCGCCCATGCGAAGAAGCCGGCCGCGTCTAGGATGAGCGAGATGATGATGAGTGCGACGAAAGTAAACGTCGCATCCCAGACAATCCCCCACACCGTGGCGACGTCACCCCACCCGACGACGCCGGTGGCCAACGCTACTGCGGCGCCGGCCAGTGCCGACCAACCGATACCGAACCCTCGCGGCTGCCAAATGACGAATACAAGAGTGACGATGAAAATCGCAAGGGCAAGCATGCACCGCTCCGACAAGGATTAGATGGAGCGCTGATTCACGCGCTTGGACAGTTCTTCGGCGCTCTCAACACGTTCGGAATAGCGATCGGTCAGGTACGCTGAGCGACCACGCACCAGCCAGGTGAACTTCACCAACTCCTCGCATACGTCAGCAACGCGCTGATAGTACGCAGACGGCTTCATGCGCCCAGCCTCATCAAATTCCTGGAAGGCCTTGGCCACCGAGGACTGGTTCGGGATGGTGACCATGCGCATCCAACGGCCGAGTACGCGCAGCTGGTTTACTGCGTTGAAGCTCTGCGAGCCGCCAGACACCTGCATCACCGCCAAGGTTTTGCCTTGTGTCGGGCGCTTGGCCCCGTCGGCCAGCGGAATCCAGTCGATCTGCGCCTTCATGATTCCGGTCATGGCGCCGTGGCGTTCCGGGCTGACCCAAACCATGCCTTCGGACCAGTACGCGAGCTCGCGCAGCTCACCCACCTTCGGATGATCCGGGGTGGCTCCGTCAGGCAGTGGCAAGTCATGCGGATCGAAGATTCGCACGTCGCAGCCGTACCAGCGCAAGAGTCGGCCGGCTTCCTCTGCCAGCAGCCGGGAATAAGAGCGTTCCCGCAGCGAGCCATAGAGGATGAGGATCCGGGGCGGGTGCCTGGGGTCGCCGGGCCCAGCTAGTGCATCAACGTCGATCGGTGCAAGTTGCGTTGCGTCGATGCTCGGCAGATCTGCGGCAATGCGATCGATCACGTAGACGCTCCGGCAACCGTCACGGTTTCGCCGTCTTCCTTGGTGAAGGAGGACACCGGCTTGTCCAGCAGCGCGAGCACCTTTTCGGACGGTCGGCACAGGGCCGCGCCCCGGCCGGAAACGACGATGGGACGGTTGATCAGGATCGGATGCGCCATCATCGCGTCCACCAGTTGCTCGTTGGTGAGCGCGGGATTGTCCAAGCCCAGCTCCGCGTAAGGTGTTCCCTTCTGGCGCAGGAGCTCACGAGGGGACATGCCCATCGCGGCGAGCAGCTCGACCAGCTTCTCGCGCGTGGGCGGCGCCTGCAGGTACTCGATGACCACCGGGTCTTCACCTGACTGGCGCATCATTTCCAGGGTATTCCGAGACGTGCCGCAGGCAGGGTTATGGTAGATCGTCAGCGTCATGATGATCCCTCAAGCCACGTCGGGTCGGGGCGACGTGGTGCCCTCGAACTTCCCGATTTCGCCCACCTGCGCGGCCAAGCTCGTCCGGGTTAGCGTGTGGATCGGAAGTGCGACGAACGCCTTGATGCGGTTCTCCATGTACACCAGCGCCTGCCGAAAGGCGGCGCGCTGCCACATGTCCCCGCGCGCTTCTCGGCTCGGGTCTTCGATGCCCCAATGCGCAGTGATCGGTTGTCCTGGCCACAGTGGGCAGGCCTCGCCGGCTGCCTGGTCACAGACGGTAAAAACGAAATCCATGGCCGGGGCGTCTGGCACGGCGAACTCGTCCCACGCCTTGGAGCGCAGCCCCTCGACTGGGTAGTCGGCCTGACGCAGCGTCTCGATTGCCAGCGGGTGGACCTCACCCTTGGGGTGGCTGCCGGCGGAGAACGCATTGAAACGGCCATCGCCGATCTTGCGAAGGACGCTCTCGGCCAGGATCGAGCGGGCTGAATTGCCGGTGCATAGGAACAGGACGTTAAACGGCTGAGGGAAGCTCATGCGCAGGTCTCCGCGGGACAAGGAGTGGCGAGGTTATTGAGGGCGCCGCAGATGTCCGGATTCCCGGAGCAGCAGTCCTCGGTGAGGAATTCAAGAAGCTGGCGCATGTCCTCGTAGCTGGCGGCGTACAGGACACGCCGCCCGTCGCGCCAAGAGCGCAGTAGGCTCGCCCGCTCCAAGGTCGCAAGGTGGAAGCTCATGCGCGGTGGCGGAATCGCGAGCGCTTCGGCAATTTCACCTGAGGGCATGCCATTGGGACCAGCGCGCACCAGCATCCTGAATGCGGCCAGGCGGTCGGAGTGCGCAAGAGCAGAGAGCGCTGAGACGGCAGAGTCATCGTTCATTCGTCAATTCTACAACGATCCTTGTAGGATGCAATCATTGCGGTGCCGGCACCTTTCAAGCCACGTATTGCTTAGGCTCCGGGAACCGCGAATGCCACAAGATCCAACGCTTCTCTATGTGCTTGCGCTGGCAGGGATGTAGAGCTGATGACCCGGCAAGGCGCACGCGCCGGCATACACAAAGGCCACGCTTTGCCGTGCCCGGGTGAAGGCCACGTAGTACTTCGGTGGCGCGGTGATGCGCGCCGCATCGGCCGTGCGCAGGTACTGCGTCAACGGCCCGTTCGGAAAGATAAGGACCCGACTGTAGGTGCGGCCCTTGCACTGCCCAAAGTTCACCGCTGGTAGTCCGTCGCAGGCTTGCCGCCGATCATGCCGAAGCACGGTGGGGGCAAACTCCTGCACGTACGCCGCAACATCCCCTGGAGCGACGAGGTAGATGCCATCGTGCCCGGTGACCTCGCCATTGCCTGATTGGGTCGGCGGCATCTGCGGATAGAGCGTGTCAGCCATATCGCACAGGGCCTGAACGCAGCGCAGACTGATGAGGCGGTGATCCAGCTGGCATAAGCCGTCCGACTCCCAGATCTGAAACAGCGCTGCCAGATTGGGCCCACGATACTGGCTGTGCCTTTGCGCATAGTTGGTGGCATACGTCGCCTGGCGCGTATCACCCACCAACGTGATGGCGATATCGCTCTTCAACAGCCGCTCGACCAGATCCAGATCAAAGCCGGCCAGGTCCTGAACTTCGTCGATGTAGAGCTCGTCGTACATGGCCGCCAGGCGCGCCATGACCTGACCTTGGGTCAGCTCATCGCAGCGCACAGCAAAGTCGGCCGCCCGGTCCGAATACATCCGGTTGCCTGCCAGGTAGTGGCGCGCTACCTGTGTGCGTGGGGCCCGGTTGTTGGTGACGCCTTCTACGAACAGGATGGTCTCGATGCGAGGCTCAGGGCACAGTGCCGCCTGGTACGGGCGGATGCACTGGCGCAGCAGGAAGCCATACCAGCTGTGCAAGGTGACATGCGCGGGGACCGCGCCGGCGTGGACCTCAAACGAGCGCCGGATCTCTTCAAGGTTTTCCAGCGTGTAGGTGACAATGGCGATGCGGCGCCCAGGTCGCTCCAAGGCCTGCCGGACCAGCAGCGTGGTCTTGCCAGAGCCGGCCGCTGAGAGCAGTACCCGGTTAGGCGATGGCACGCTGGACATAGTCCGGGAACCTGATCGAGTGCGGGCTGTTGAAGATCGCCAGGGCCGTATCGGTCTTATGGCCCTTCATGTACTTGAGCAGCGCCACCTCATCGGCAAACGTCTTGCCCAGCACGATATTGAGTTCGGCCAGCGAGTTGGCTTTGATCAGCTGCTCTTCCAGCGATGGGGCGCTTTCGTCGGAATCGTAGTAAATCGCGGTGAGGTGCTCGGCATAGCGTTCCTGCACAACCGCGATGTCACCATCGTTGTCGGTGATCACCTTGGCCTGAATTTTCAGCCGCTCTGCAATCTGCAAGAAGCGCTTGAATGCCAGCGACTTGACCGAAATGATGTCTACGCCGCGAGCCATCGGCGTCACGCCGTGGTGGTCGCTGTAGGCGCGCTGCACAATGAGCTCGTCGGAAGGGCCTTCCACCAGGATCGCCTGCTTGGCCAGGATCAACCGCAGCGTGTCGTGGCCCGGCAGCTTCATGAAATAGTCGTGCGTATCGCTCGGCAGCTGGTCCAGCTTCATCTGGCCCTGCGCGCTGAACAGGATCACGTTGTCCACGCCCAGTTTGTTCAACACGAAGCTGCTGTGGGTGGCGATAATCACCTGCTGGGCGGTGGAGAGGGCCGCAATCTTGTCGATCAGCTGGGTCATGCTGGAATAGGACAGATGGTTCTCCGGCTCCTCGATCAGAAGCACGTGGGCCGCGCCGGCCGCGTGCATCGCCAGCTTCATCTTTACCGCGCTTTGCTCGCCCTTGCCGGCCTGGGTGAACGGGAGCTCATCCAGGTAAGGTGACAAACTGGTTTCCCACGTTGAGCGCGGCGATGTGTCCACACCCACCGTCAGCGCCCGGTGGCTAATGTCCCCGGTGTGCTCGGTGAGATACGTATTGATTGCCGCCACGTCCGCTTCTTCAGAAAAACTCTGCCGCATGCGGCGGAAGCTCAGCGACAGCGAGACACGTTGCGAAGGCGTCAATGCCTGCTCGATGATGCCGGCGATATAGCGATCAGCACCGGACAAGGTCTTGATGCCGTGCGTGTCGATGATGGTCGAGTCGAACGGAATGCTGCGAGCGGTGACGCCATTGTTGGCGAAGGAATACCAGCGCACCGTGTAGTACTCCACCGGCAGGCTGACCGCGCCCTGGTGCTGCTGCAGGTAGGCGTTGAACTCCTCGCGGTAGTCGTCGTTGAGCTCGACCAGCAGGCGGATGCCGGCGGTATCCAGGCGCAGGGAGTTGTTGGTGCCACGCAACGACGCCAGCGCGGCGTCTGCGCCCAAGTAGGCTTCGATGGAGATCCGTGGCGGCGAGGCCGGCGTGCCCGCAGCAAGGGTCGCCAAATATTCCTGCACCGTGGGCTGGTGAAACAGGTAGGGCGTGAGCTCGTAGGCGAGACTGCGCCCATGCAGTTGCCCGGTGACCACCGCGTGGATGGCCTCCAGCAGGGTGGACTTACCGACCTCGTTGTCGCCCACCACCAGGTTCATGTGGGCGTTGAGGGGCAGGTCCAGATGGCGAAACGACTTGAAGTTGTCGATGACGATACGTTCGATCGGCATGCACAGTCCTTTGATGGCCAAAGAGTTCGGTGGCGGCGCCTGCTTGCACCCCGGCTGGCCTCCTTTTCGCTCTGGGCCATACTACCCAGCGATCGCCAGTCCTGGGCGGTTTCGTACTGTTTTGACGGCTGGAAATGGCCAAGGCGCTTGTCACGCGGGATAATTCAATATTATCCCGCTTGATGTTTAGGCCGTAGTCTCGGCCATCCTCGACGTTGAATAGTACGTAATTACATGGTATGTAATACATTACGCAATAACCGGAGAGGACGCATGGCTCGGTCTGGCTTGTACAAAAGCGATGTGCAGCGTGCCCGGGACAGCCTCCGGGCCGAAGGCAAGAACCCCTCGGTAGACGCCGTCCGCGTGGCGCTGGGCAACACCGGGTCCAAAACCACCATCCACCGCCACCTGAAGGAGCTGGAAGAGGAGGAAGGGCAAGGCCCAGGCGCCAAAATCGCGATCAGCGACGCCCTGCAGGACTTGGTCGGTCGTCTGGCCGAACGGCTGCATGTCGAGGCCGAAACGATGGTCGCGCAGGCACAGGAACGGTTCCAAGCCGAGTTGCACGAGCGCACCCAAGCCTTGGAACAGGCCCGGCAAGAGGCCGGGAACCTCAGTGTGCAGCTTCAGCGCACCGAGACAGCTCTGCAGACAGAACGCGAGGCGAGCGAAGCCGCCAAGGGCGAGGTGGCCAGCCGCACCACCGAACTGGCCCAACTGGAGGAGCGCATTGCCGGCCTCACGGCGCGGCTGGCAGAGCACGAAAGCCACGCGCGCTCCCTGGAGCAGAAGCACGAGCATGCCAGGGAAGCCCTTGAGCACTACCGCACCTCGGTCAAAGACCAGCGCGAGCAGGAGCAACGCCGGCACGAGCACCAGGTGCAGGAACTGCAGGTCACCCTGCGCCAGGCCAACGAGGCGTTGACCGCCAAGAACCACGATCTGGTGCAGCTCAACCGGGAAAACGGCCAGTGGCTGGAGCGTCACACTCGACTGGAAAAGGAGGTGGCGCAGCTGCGCCAGACCATCCAGACGCAACAGGGCGAGCTCGATACGCTGCGCCTGACGGCGGCCGAACACCAGGCGCTGCAGGTGCGCTGGGGCCAAGACGCTCAGAGTTTGGACGCCGCTCGGCAAGACCTCGCACAGGCCCGGACCGAGCTGGCCCAGGAGCGGGAACGACGCGAGCAGGCCGAAGCGGAAACCCTGCGCGCCACAGTGCGCCTGAGCACCTTGGAGCCGCTGTTGGCCCAGCTGCAGCCGGCCAGTGCCGGCGGCAAAGGCGCCAAGCGGATCTCATCGGAAGAGACGCCGGCGCCATAGCCTGCGTAGAGAAAACCCGGCGCAACGATCGCAAGGAGCAGTGCCATGAGCGTAGTCACCACCACACCCCCGGAAATCACCCGTGCGGTGCGGCGCCTAGCCGATTCGGTCGTGCGCGGCGCAGAACCGGTCTATCTCGATGTACAGCCGGAAGCCGACGCGATCGTGCACGAGTGCTTTCCCAACGTGCAGGCCAAGGTCGCGCAGGATGGCGGCCAGATGCTGTGCGGTTGGCAGCTGTGGGAATGGCCCCACGTGCTGGTGGAAGCAGAGTTCCATGCCGTGTGGATCAGCCCCGTAGGGGAACTGGTCGACATCACGCCAAAGCCCGAAGGTGAGACACGTATTCTTTTCGTACCGGATCCGCGCAGACGCTACGAGGGCTTGGCCATCGACAATGTCCGCATGCCGCTACGTGATGACCTACTAATCAAGCACTTCATCCAGATGTCCGAAGCGATTGTCCAGGTGATGAACCGCGGCGAGCGATCATCCCAGTATGGCGAAGTCAGTGTGCCCGCCAATGAAATCCAGCCCCTGCTGCAGGCGAGGGATTTCCTGGGCCAGTCACTCGGTGCGGGATTGCGCGAGCATGCACCGTGCCTGTGCGGCAGCGGCAGCAAGTACAAGCGCTGTCATGGCGCGCAAGTGGAGCGTTTCTTCCGTCGCTGACGGTGGTGCCCCTGGTCGGAATCGAACCGACGTGTACGCGCTTATCTGGCGCGTGCTCTCACCGGGGTATAAGGCCGGCGCTCTGACCAACATGAGCAACAGGGGCGTGATCGATCGATGCGATCACGCCGGTATTCGAGGGTCGAGCTGGCTCAGGCGGTTCATGGGGCAAGCATACCGGGGATAGACGCCATGCCGCTATCCCCGGGCGCGGCGGTAGGAGTGGGCCCACGCCGGAGCAAGGATGCGGTCGGTCGCCACCAGCCACGCCATCCGCAAGGCCCGCGCATCTACCAAGGCATGGTGGCGTCTGGCCCTATGTTCTAGATGGGCCGCGAACCAATCTTCCACCAGCAATCCCGGAAGGCCTTCCTTGGACATACGCGTCATGACCGGGGCCGGCCGGGGGCCGCACGCAGCCACCTGGTCATCAGGGAGCTCAAATCCATCCAAGGCATACCGCAGCAGCTGAAGGT
Organism: Pseudoxanthomonas spadix BD-a59; assembly: GCF_000233915.3. Classification (NCBI taxonomy): domain Bacteria; kingdom Pseudomonadati; phylum Pseudomonadota; class Gammaproteobacteria; order Lysobacterales; family Lysobacteraceae; genus Pseudoxanthomonas; species Pseudoxanthomonas spadix. Next base: position 669,043 of record NC_016147.2, read on the forward strand.
CGTTCGGGAAATCCGCCAACACCGCCGGCGCGTCGGCCTCGCTGAGGAAGGCGCGCAGCTCGGTCGTCAGGGCGGCATCCGGCAGGGCCGCGCCGCCGCGGTCGAGTAGCGGGTAGACGCTTTGACGAACGAAATCGGTAGGGCTCTCGGGCAGATCGGCTCGCTCGGCGTAAAAGTGGCGATCACCGTCCTCGTTCACCAACGCCAGGCTCACCAGCTCGCTGCCGGTTACATCGGCCCACTCGGTGTCTAAGAAATAGTAGGTGGTGGCCATGGTTGAATGGTGCCACAGCTTCCTGGGGAGGGCCGGGCCTGGGAGTGCGGCCGAGGGTGGAATTTCACCGATCCATCAACCGGTTAGCGAAGATCTGGCCGTGTTCGTAACGATTCCCTGCCGACCCTCGTATTGATCTGTTGTTCGCAGAGCGTTTCCCAGCCTCCGAGGCAGTGCACGCAGTGTCCACAGGCACTGTAGAGCCAGGGCACTCCCACTCGATCGCCTTCCCGAAGGTGGCCGACTCCGGGGCCGACCGCCACCACGTCCCCCACGCCCTCATGTCCCGGAATGAACGGCGGTGTCGGCTTGATGGGCCAGTCACCCTCGGCGGCATGGAGATCGGTATGGCATACACCAGACGCCGCGATCTTCACGAGAATCTGTCCGCGGCCGACGGATGGCACTGGGGTTTCCTCGATGACGAGGGGCTCCCCAAATGCGCGGACCACTGCAGCTTTCATGGTTTTTTGCATGACGTCCTCGACTAAGTTGTTGGATTCATGGCTAGAGAATGGCGATCAAGCGATTCTCAATCGCCGGGTGCTCAAGCTTCGTTCGATATGGATGGCGGTTCGTGAGGTCCAAGCCGCATTCGCACACGAGCGCCCCTCAGCAATCTCCGCGCAAAGCGGGCGAAGTCTGAGTGATTCATCGGTCTTGGGCAGTGCGTGAAGGCCGCGCGGGGTAGCGGTTTCACGTTAAGAGGGCAAATCTGTCGGAGACATGACCCGAGTATTACGGTATGGAAATCACCAAGTCATGTAGGCAGCGTTGATATCGAATGTGCCGTGAAGCGAAAGAGCGAGTTCTTCCTGTGGCAGACATCCGTTAGCTCTTAAGGAGTGAGAGATAGGGATTGTTCGGGGGAAGCTGCTCGAAAAATCCATGTGGATTGTCGAGCAGGTAGCCATGCAGTCGCCGCGACTTGCGTTGGCCCGTGACCTCGCATGTCCAGATGTTCAGGCCACTGTCCTGCTTGCGATGGAGTTGCAGCTTCTCGAACCGCTTCTGCAGCCACCGCCAATCAGCCATGCCCTCCTGCTTGGCGAGAAGGGCCGTCTGCGGATGCTCCTGCGCGTAGCGCTGGAATACCCCGGGGCTGACCAGGTATGCGGTGTCCGCAACGGTATGTACCAGCGCCTTCGCGTCATTGATGATGAGCTTGCGCGATCGGATGGCCCGGATGAGCCATTCGATGAAGTGCTCGCCCGAGGGTTCTTGCGCGTGACCGCTCGCCTCGGGGGCGGCGTGCGTCGGAGTCAGCGTCTTGGCGGCGGTCTGGCCGGCTGGCTTCGCGAAGGCCGACGCCATGGCATCGGTGGCGGTAGGCTCAGAAGCGGCGAACAGTTCGAGTAGCGCATCCACTCCGTCCGCGGCGGTCGGCTCGGCAGGCGGATCCCTTGCCGTTGACCCACTGGTGGCAGGCGGCGACAAATGCACGGGGGTCTCAATACGCATGCCTGCCACGCCCGGCGCGTCGGCCGTGGCGCTGGCCGGTTCCGGTGCGGTGTCCTGCTCCACTTGGACCGTACCGTCGTAGGGTGCGGGCCGTTCGGCCGATTCCCAGATCAGAGCGGGCGACAGCTTGAGGAAGGTGAAGCTGTGCGACCAGCCTGTGTCGCTGGTGACGGTCGCCTTCCAGATGGCCTTGCCATCGGCCGTCGCTTGCGCGATCCCGTGATCCTGCAGCACATTGAACACCGACGTGTTGTTGGCCGGGATGCCGTCCACGCCTTGTGCCAGCAGATGGGCGCGCAGCTTGTCGCTGACCGTCTTGCTGACCAACCACAAAGCATCCTGCGTCAACCACCCGTCCGAGGCCTGGGGCTGGTTGAGCTTGAACTCCTCCTTGAGCAGGTAGCGCAGGCCATCCAATAGTTTGCGCTGGAGCGCGTGGCGCGGCGCGGCCAGCGCCTTGCTGGGATCGCCGCCCAGCTCTTGCGCCACCGAGGCCTGGTCGGCCAGCCGCACCAGCTCGCCCAGCGTGCCGGCGTGCTCGTACTGGCCGGCCAGCACGTACAGCAGCGCGGCCCACAGGTCCGGATACCCGCTGAGCCAGTCGAGGATGTCCCGGTCGAGCAGCTGGGTGTAGAGCAGCCCGGTGGCGGCGCTGTGCAGCCGGTACTCGCGCTCCTTGCGATACCGGAAGCGATATGGGCGTTTCAGCGGCCCGTGCCACGGATGCCAGGCGGTTCCGTCTGCGTACTCGACGTACAGGTCGACTGCCACCTTGCCGATGTCGTGCAGCAAGGCGGCGTAGGCGGCTCCGGCGGTCCACGCCTCGGCCTGCGCGGCCTGGATCTCGGGCGGTGCGCCCGCGGGCAGCAGATGGGACTGCCGCAGCTTCAAGGCATAGGCCACGATTTCCAGCCCGTGGTCGAGCATGCCACCCGGGTAGGCGTGGTGATGGCTTTCGGAGGCGGGAAAGGCTTGCACCAGCTCGGCGTATCGTTCCAGTGGCGCCAGATACAGCGACGCGAACTGCTTGCGCGAGAGCGAGGTTCGCTGCCAGATGTGTTCCAGCAGTCGCTGCCGGCGCGAGGTCGCCAGCAGCGACGCGGCCGACGCCGGCCGCGTTAGCCCTTTGGGAGGCTCGCTGACGGGCGTAGGCGACGGGCCGGTGGTCGGGTGAGTCCGTTTGCGCTGGAACAAGGAGAGCATGCTGAAACCCGAGTGATGGGCCGACAGGGAGAACCTTTTCGCCTTTTTGGGTAGGGCCTTTCCCCTTGACCCCGTTCCCTTCGCCCCTTGCCGGCCCTTTGGCCTTGACCCTTTGCGTATAGGGCAGCGACGGTTCGGATGCCTGGATCAAAGCGATACCCGGCAGCCCGGCATCTTGGGCGGTCACGCCGAGGGTCGATTGACGTGGTAAGGAAATTTCCTTACCATGCAACCGTTGAAACAGGAACCCGACCATGCCGACCGTCCGCGAGCAGGCCACCATCACCTCCAAGGGGCAGATCACCCTCCCCAAGCCGATCCGGCAGGCGCTGGGTGTCGACGCTGGCGGCAAGGTGGACTTCGAGCTGCGCGAGGACGGCCAGGTCGTGGTCAGCCGCGCCGAGGCGGAGCACGAGGATCCGGCCATTGGGGCCTTCCTGGGCCTGCTGGCCGAGGACATCCAGGCCGGGCGACACATCCGCGGCCTGCCCGACGAACTGGCGCGGGCCATGCTGGCGCAAGTCGGTCGCGACGACGGCCTGGGTGAGGAGATCGAAGGCGAAGTGGCGCTCTGATGCAGCGGCACGGCTGGACGCTGCTGTTCCACGCGTGCGTGGTCGAGCAGTTGCAGAAGCTCCACGCCGCAGCGCAGCGCGCCGAGCAGAACGAACCGGAGGGGTTCGAGTCGAACGCCAACGTCAAGCTGTTCCGGGGGTTGAGCCAGTTGATGCTGGAGACCGTGCCGACTGATCCGGCTCGGGACGAGTATCGCCAGGGCAACACCCTGGGACCAGCCCACCGCCACTGGCGGCGGGCCAAGATCGGAAGACGGTTCCGGCTGTTCTTCCGGTACGACTCCAAGGCGAAGGTGATCGTCTACGCCTGGGTCAACGACGAAACGACGCTGCGGTCGTCGGGCAGCAAGTCCGATCCGTATGCGGTCTTCGAAAAGATGCTGGGCCGCGGAAATCCGCCCGACGACTGGAACGCATTGGTGGCCGTAGCCCGACAGGATTGGAGCAAACTGGAGTAGCCATCCCACGCATGTAGCAGGTGACGACGATGGGCACGAAAACCCGCATCAGCAACGCAGAGCGCTTCGGCCGCTGGGCCGGCGGGATGTGGCGTGGCGGCGTCCGTCGCGAGCGCCGGCTCGCCGGCCGGTTGGTAGCGCGCGGTCTGCCCCCAGGCGCGGCGACGGCGCTGCTGTGGCTCGTGAAGCTGGCCGTGCTGGGAGTACTGCTGTACGCCGCGTTCTGGCTGGCGCTCCTGCTGGTATTCGCGGTCGCCGCCGCCTGGGCCATGCAGCACGGCACCGCGGACCAGGAAGAACCCGACCTGCTGAATCGCCAGGCCGAGGAACGCGATCACCGCGAAGGCCTCTTCTACCACCCCGCATCCTACAACGACGATCCCGATCCTCGATTCGAGGACGACTGATCCCGGTCGCGCTACTTCTTGCCGGGACTCGCCGCACTGATCAGGATGCCTGAGCCCCTGCCTCCCGCCTGCGCCGCATCCCTGGTGCCCGCGGCCAGTCCCTGCAAGAAGTTGCCGGCCCGGATGCCCGTCCAGGCCAGTGCCGTCACCCAGAACGCGGGGAGCACCAGGAACATCGTTGCGAGCACGTAGTTGAGCAACATGTCGCCGAATGCGTTGTTCAGCCCGATCAATGGATCGAAATTGCTGTGCGGCCGATTCCAGCCGAATCCCCAGCCATAGAGCGCATCCAAAATGGTCGAGTCGATCCACCTGGCCAACTGGAACCAGAAGTCCACGAAGAAGAGCGCGAACTGCACCACGCTGACGGTCACCAAGGTCTTGAGGTCATAGGTGCCAACCAGGAGCGCGAGCGGAATGCAGATCACCAACGCCATCTTCAGCAGCGCCAGCACCATCGGCAGTGCTTGCCGCATCACGTCCATCGCAGGAAAGAAGCCCAGCGCACCGACCGTCATGCCGACGTCGCTCGCAGCGCGCGTGACGATGTTCGGCAACGTCATCTCGATCTGCCCGCCGTAGTCGGAATAGACCGCACCCTGGTTCAACTTCTGCTGCCGCGGCGACGCGATCGCGCGGATCACAGAGTCATCCACCTGATCCCGACTCAGGAAGCCGGCCCACCCCGCAACACGCGTCAGCAAGCTGGGGTCCACCTGTTGCAGTAGCCGCGAGCGCAGCCCATTGCCGTCCGACCACCACTGCCGGCAGGTTGGATAGCCGGCGCCGCTGGGCACCTCGGCCAGGCCGGCATCGCGATTGCTGTCGTAGGGCCAACCCTCGCGGGGGGACCTGGAGCGATAGGTGTCGTAGAAGCCCGGCGTGTCCACGAAGAAGCGCGAGCCGATCCAGGTGACGTCGTGCATCTGCTCCTCGGTGAGATCGGGACGGTCCATGAACAGCCGCGCACGCGCAGGCCCGTAGCAGTTGTGGGTGAAGTCGGCCACCTCCTGGGCCAGCACCGGGTCGGCGATGCGCGTGTTGTCGATGTCCATGCGGATCTGTCGCAGGTCCGTCCCACACGGAATGGCCGCGACGGATGCGCCCGTCACCGCGCGCGAGATCGCGTGCATGAAGAACCACCACACCGGCACCCGCGCCGACTGATTGTTGAGCGTGCTGAACGACTGCGACCAGCCCGTCTCCGAAGGCTCCGGCACGTTGACCTGGCATTGCGCCGAGCGTGAGCGATCGAACTGCAGCGTGGTGAAATCGACGTCGATGAACGGGATGCCCGCGAACATGATGACGACGATCGCGACGAAGACGCGGTTCTCGATACGGGCCGAACTCAGCACGCCCTTGTTACCTTCGTCCGCGCCTTCGGCTCGTGCCTTGAGCCATTCCTGGATCACGATCGCCAGGAAGGGAATCGCGAACACGCCGCTGGCGACCAGCACGTTCCAGACGCCGTTGTGGACAATCCACGAAACCAGCGTCAGGTAGTACTCCAGGTAGTCGGTCGTGTAGAGGGTCATGGGGGACTCCGGCTCATCCGGCCTGCATGAATTGGCTGACTTCCAGCGCGACGACCGCGAGCACCGCGGCCACCTCCACGCGCAGCAGGCGCTGGCGCGCGCCGCCTTCCGGCTCCCGTGCGTGCAGGCGCCGGCGCATCCACAGCCAGCCGTAGACCGTGACGGCATAGAGCAGCAACCGCCAGACCAGGAACCAGCCCGCGTGCGCATCCATCCACTGTCGCCAGCCGTCGATGCCGCCGGCCATGCGGATGCCGACCAGGTTGACCACGGCGGCGGCGATCAGCACCAGGACCAGTACCAGCAACGCCAGCAGCGCGCGGGCACTGTAGCGGCGGACGGCGACCCAGCTCACGGGTTGTTCCCGCTCGGTGGTCGTTGCAACTCGTCGATCCGGTTGCGGGTCGGATCGCCCTCGTAGATGCCGCGCGAGCCGGTCGAGCGCGTGCTGTGCCGCTGGATGATGGCGGTCGGCGAGTTGCTCGCCAGTTCGCGGCGCAGTTCGAGCTCCGTCTTCAGGTTGAGGATCTCGCGGTCAAGGATGTCGCTCTCGTGGGAGACGGCCTTCTGCGCCAGTTCGTTGGCAGAGACGTTGGGCTCCTTGCGCCCGGTCAACAGCGTGCGCTGCAGTAGCAGTGCCTTCTCCAGCACGCTCGCCAGCGCCACCTCCGACGCGAGGCGCCTGGCCAGGATGTCTTGGTCGGGCTCGTCGCGCAGCGCTTCGATCACGCCGCGCGTGATCGGCAGGGACGCGGCGCTGGCGTCCTGCAGATTGGCGAAGCTGGTCGGCCGGCTGCCGGCCACCAGTTCCTGTAGCGCTTGCAGCTTGGCTTCGTACTCCTCCTGGATCAGCGGCGTCAGGCCGACGCCCGGCGTGGTCGTCGTCTTGGTGCAGGACTCGCAGGTGCGCTGCTCCTGCTCGCCCAGCACGCGCACGGCCCAGGCGGCCGCGTCGTCGGGCGAGCGCCAGGTCTCGCAGGCCAGGTTACCGTTGCAACTGCCGGGGTCGATGCTGCCGGTGGCGGCGACGTCGCGGCCGTTGAGCAGGTTGTAGCCGGCGCGGGTCACGTCGCCGACCACGCGCACCGGGCGCTGGCCCTGGCCGCCGGCGTTGCTGCCGCCCACCCAGGGCACGCCGTTGTTGCCGCGGTTGGCTTCGGCCTCGTCGATGGCGGACACCGCATCGGTGCTGGCGACGGCCTGCGTGAGCGCCATGCCCTCGGCGATCTGGTCCCAGCCGAGTTGGCCGCCGGCCGCGTCCGCCATGCGGTTGGCGATGGCGCGGCAGGTCATCTTGCTGCGGTCGAAATCCAACCGCGCCTGCAGCACGCCGTTGGTGAGCAGGTTGTAGAGGCCGGGGTCGGCGCGCTGGATGATCAGCGCCGGCAGCGAGGCGACCGCGGCGGTGGCGTTCTGGATCACCGACGACATGATGGTCTGGAAGCCGTTGGTGAGCCCGTTGAGCTGGTTCTGGATCGTGGTCGAGAGCGACATGTCCCCGCAGATCAGGTTGCTGTTCCAGCCGATGCCGACGCCGATCGAACGCATGTTGGCCGCGCCGCTCATCGAGACGGCGCGGCCGCCGCCGATGCTGTAGAGCACGTCGTCGCCGATCACGCTGCCCTGGTGCTGCACGCCGTATTCGTTGACGCTGGTCTGCGCGCGCACGTCGAGGCCGGTCAGCAGCAGCGCGACGACGAGCGCGGCCATCTGCAGGCGATGGGAGGGACGGGAGGGAATGTGGGCGGTCATGGCGTGCCTCAGTCGAAGTCGGTGCTGCCCAGGAAGACCTGGCCGCGCCGCTCGCAGCAGCTGTACGGCCGCCAGAGCGCCCAGGCGTAGTCGCCCTGCTGGGCCTGCACGCGGGTGTTGGTGTGGGGGAAGACGGCGCAGCTGTTGGAGAGCGTGGGCGTCAGCTCCTGCCACTTGCCGGTGCTGGCGTCGCTTTCCATCAGCTCGCCGGCCGGCCAGTAGCCGTCGCGCGCCTCGGCCAGCAGCGACTGGTAGACGTGGATCTGCCCGCGGCGGGTCACGATGTCGCCGGCGCGCTGGGCGACGACGGCGCTGGACTTGTAGTCGTCGGTCTGGTGCAGGAAGCCGCCGCGCGGGTAGACGTTGCCCCACAGGTTCAGGCCGGTCCGAGTGCCGACCTCGCGCCGGCCCGGGATCAGCGATTCGGGGTACACCATCTCGGGCACGTTGTAGCGCCAGGCGAGCGTGTCGAGCGTGCTCAGCAGGTACGGCATGAAGGCCGTGCCCGCGCCCTCGCAGGCGTAGCCGGAGGCGCTGGCGAACTGGCTGAATACCTGGCCCCCAGGGTGGCCGATCACGTCGGCGTTTTTGAACTTGGCGAGGTTGTTCTCGTTGTCGTGGTTGGTGGTGCCGTCGCCGCCGTCCTCGGCCGTCGGATTGGGCGGGCTCATGAACCGCACTTCGGTCCACGGGTTCTCGCCGGTGTTGCTGTAGCTCGACACCACGGCGTCGGGAACGTAGTGGCGCACCTTCACCGAGGTGCGCACGGTGCAGCCGGTCCAGGTGCAGTAGAGCCAGTAGCAGATGCCGACGACGCGGTATTCGAGGCAGTCCGGCGAGAGCGTCGAGGCGACGATCGTGCCGGTGTTGATGGCGTAGGACGAGCCGGCGGCCGCGAGCATGACGGCGGCCGCGCCGTTGCGCATGCGGCGCGAGAGCTTCATGGCCGGCTCCTGCGGTGGGCGTCGATGCGGGCGACGGCCTTGGCCACGTCGGGTTCGCCGTAGACCACGTAGCGCTGGTCCACGACCACGGCGGGGATGGTGGTGACGCCGAGGCTCCAGGCGTCGACCACACCCTGATAGGCGGTGGCGAGGCGCGTCTGCAGCGGGGCGCCGCCGTCCTTGAGGCGCTGCCGGACGAGCGCGGCGCCGCGGGCGGGATCGCTCGGCAGGTCGGCGGCCAACTCGGCCTCGATGCGCGCGGCTTGGTCCAGCAGGATAACGCGCGCGCCGGCCGGCGCCTGGACGGGATGGCGGCTGTCGGTCACGACGATCAGATCGTCGTTCGCGTGGGCCGCTGCGCCGGCCAGCGCGGCGAGCAGCGCGACGGCCATCAGGCCGCGCCGCCACGCCGGCGAATGAAGGGACGAAGTGGGCATGTTGGAACCGCCGTGGATGGGTGATGGCGATAGTCCACTCCAGCCGGCGGGCGGGCACGACAAACAAACTGGCAGCGCCGTGTCCCGATTTACCGGGCAGGCCGGCGCGCGGCAACGCGGCGCCGTAGCCTCGAAGACCTCGGCTACCTGGGCATGTCGCCATCGGGGATGGTGGACAGTTCGGGCGTCCCGGCCGGGGAGGCCGGCGATTCGTTGGACGTGAGCAGGTCCAGCGCGGACAGCAGCGCGTCGGCTTCGACCGGGCCGGGCAGCAGCAGGGACTGGCCGGTGGTCTCGTCGCGCATGCGCACGGTCGGCGTGGCGACGATGCCGTCGCGGCTGCTTTCGCGCGCCTGGACCTGGACGCGCGCCAGCGCGCGCTCGCTGTCCACGCAGCGTTGCAGCGCGGCGGACTGGCCAGGAAAGCGGGCCTGCTCGGGCAGGCCCTGGCCGTCGCCGCGGGTGTGCTGGTAGATCCAGGTCACGGCCTGCCAGAAGGCGGCCGGGCCGCCGGTCTCGCCGGCGCACTCGGCCAGGCTGGCGAGCCGGGAGGCCGCTGGTTCATGCGCCGGTAGCGGCAGGTGGTGCCATTGCAGGCGGGTGTCCGGGTGCTGCTCGATCCAGGCCAGCACCTCGGGGAAGTAGGTCTTGCAGTGCGGGCACTCCAGGTCGGCGTACAGGACCAGCGTGAAGCGGGCGTTGGCGGCGCCGTGGTGCCAGGGCGGCCCGGCCGGCCGGGCCGGTGCCGGCGCCTGGTCGCCATCCGACAGGATGGGCGCTGGCGTCGGGGCGTCGGGCGCCGATGGCCCCGACAGGCGCCAGGCCAGCAGCAACAGGAGCACCAGCGCCCCGGCGGCGGCGAGCCAGACAAGGCGGCGCCGGGCGCCGCGGGAGGAAGGAACGGTCGGTCGCATCGCTGTCGCTGTGGTCGGGTCCGGGGCGGGTTGCCGTGGTCCGAGTCGAGCACGAGGGCGTTCGCGCATGGTTCAACAATCCGGCATGGCCGGCGTCCCGTTGTCGGGAAGCCTGTGACGAAACCTCGGCGGTAATAGGCGCTTGGCCGAGGAAACGTCACATCGGCGATTGCCGGATGGTTGTAGCGATTCCTAGTCAGTTATTGACAAATGCCTAGTAATCGCTACATTACCCCGCATGCCTCAACGACCAGACATGAGCCTCGAAGATGCCGCCCTCGTGCTGGCCAGGCGCCAGCCGCTGCTGCGCGCGCGCGATCTGACCCAGCGCGGCCTGTCGACGGTGATCCTTGGCCGGCTGGTGGCGGCCGGCAAGCTGGAACGGGTCGCACGCGGCGTCTACAGCCTGCCGGGACGTGGCCTCAGCGAGCACCGCTCACTGGCCGAGGCGGCGCTGCGCGTGCCCAAGGGCGTGGTCTGCCTGCTGTCGGCGCTGCGCGTGCATGGCATCGGCACGCAGGCGCCGCACGAGGTCTGGATGGCGATCCCGCACAACTCGCCATCGCCGAGCCTGGACCAGCCGGCGCTGCGCGTGGTGCGCATGTCGGGCGCGGCGCTGACCGAAGGCATCGCGCCGGTGGCGATCGATGGCGTATCGGTGCCCGTGTTCGATCCGAACAAGACCGTGGCCGACTGCTTCAAATACCGCAACAAGATCGGGCTGGACGTGGCCCTGGAGGCGCTGCACGACGGGTGGTCGCAGGGCAAGCTGTCGATGGATGCACTCTGGCGCTACGCGACGGTGGATCGCGTGGCCACGGTGATGCGCCCCTATCTGGAAAGCGTGACCGCGTGAGCCGAACCAATCTACCCGCTTCGATCCGTGCCCGCCTGAAACAGCGCGCGGACGCGACGCGCCAGGACTTCAACCTGACGCTGACCCATTACGGCCTGGAACGGCTGCTGTACCGGCTGTCGATCTCCCAATATGCCGATCGCTACCTGCTCAAGGGCGCGCTGCTGTTTTCGCTGTGGTACGACCAGCCGCATCGGCCGACGCGCGATGTGGACCTGCTCGGCTATGGGCCGGACGACGTGGAGACGGCCGTGGCCACGTTCCGCGAGATCAGCCAGATCGCGGTGGACGACGGCATCGTGTTCGACCCCGCTTCGGTCGCGGGGTCGGTGATTCGCAAGGAAGCCGGCTACGGAGGCGTGCGGGTCGATCTGCGGGCGACACTGGACGGTGCGCGCATCGCCTTGCAGGTGGACATCGGTTTCGGCGATGTGGTGACGCCGGCGCCGGAGCCGATCCACTATCCGGTGCTGCTCGACGATCTGCCCGCACCACGACTGCGCGCCTATCCCAAGTACACGGTGGTTGCGGAGAAGCTCCATGCCATCTGCCTGCTGGGCATGACGAACAGCCGCATGAAGGACTACTTCGACCTGTGGGTGCTGCTGACCGAGGAGGACCTGGCGCCGGACGAACTGCGTCGAGCGGTCGAGGCGACCTTCGCGCGGCGGCGGCTGGCGATGCCGGCCGACCTTCCCATTGGCCTGAGCGACGCTTTCGCGCAGGATCCGATCAAGCAGCGACAGTGGGCGGCGTTCTTCAAGAAGAACGGACTGGCGCCGCGGGAACTGGCCGAGGTCGTCGCACGGCTGCGCGATGTCTTCCTGGCGCTGCAGTCGGCGTGACGCGAGTGGTTCCGGCGGAACCTCAACCCGACACGGTGAGCAGGTCGCCGTTGGCGTTCATCGCCAGCGGTTCGATGCCGCGTGCGCGGTCGATCATCTCGGCGACCTTGAATGCCGCGTCCAGCTCGCCGATGCCGAATTCCTGCATCAGCCGGTAGCGTTCGGCCTTCTCCTCGGGCTCGGTCTGCGCGAGCGCCAGATAAAGACTCGGCGGCACTGCGCGGAACAGCAGTTCCATGCTCCTGGAGAGGATGACACCCTCGGTGTACTTGCCCGCTTCCTTGCGCGCCGAGAGCATCAGCGCCTTCTGCGCCGGCGTGAGTTCGCGGAAGCGGGCGATCTTCTCGACTTCATCGGGCGGCATGCTGAGGCAAATCCACCATTCGATCATGTTCAGCATCGGCTCGGCCGCCTTCGGCAGGTCGTCGAGGTTCTGCGTGGCGAGCCAGAACCAGGCGCCGAGCTTGCGCCACATCTTCGTGATCTTGACCACGTAGGGCGCCAGCAGCGGGTTCTTGGTAATGATATGGCCCTCGTCCGTGACGTTGATGATCGGCCGGCCCAGGAACTGGTCGCGTTCGGCGATGTTGTTGACCGTGTTGATCAGCGACGTGTAGGCGATCGAGAGCTGCGCGTTGTAGCCCTCCCTCGCGTAGGTCGCGAGGTCGACGATGGTGATGTCCGCTTCGGGCCATGGCGTACCCGGCCGGTCGAACATTTCGCCGTCCGCGCCCTGGCAGAACATGTCCATGGCGTCGGCCATTTCCAGCAGCCGCGTACGCCGGGTTTCCGGGAGCGTGGCATCGCGGCCGCGCTCGCGCAGCGCGTCGCGCACATCGCGCGTGAGTACGGTGCGCTGCTCGGCAACGCAGCGCTGGGCAGCGACGAGGATGCACTGGCGGATCAGGCTGCGGTCGGCGCGCGTCATGCGCGCTTCTTCCTTGTCCTCGCCGCCGGTGATCATCAGCCGGGCGGTGATCTCCAGTTCGCCCAGCACGTCACGCTGCTCGTCGCCGACGTCCTCCTCGCCCCCCTCCTCGTCGAGCGCATCGGCATCGAGCGTCTGCACCTGGCTGGGGGTCTCGACCAGGCGATGCGCGTCGGCGAACGGGGCCAGGCTCACGCCGGAGCCGGGCGCGAGCTTGACGCGGTGGACGCTGAGCCCGAGCCGTGCGGCGAACTCTCCGAACAATCCGAAGCTGTTGCCGGCTTCGACGATGAACAGCCGCGGCCGGTAGATCGCGGTGACCTGGTTGAGGATGTTGTTGAGGGTGGCCGACTTGCCCGAGCCGGTGGGACCGAACAGGAACAGGTGGGCGTTCATCTGCCGGTCGAGCCGGTTCAGCGGGTCGAACGTAATCGTGCCGCCGCCGCGGTTGAACAGCGTGATGCCGGGATGTCCGGTGCCCTGGCTGCGCCCCCACAGCGGCGCCACGTTGACGCCGTGCTGCACGAACATCAGCTGCGTGTACCACTGGCGCTTGTCCTTGTCCGGGTCGTAGACGCAGGGCAGCCAGCGCAGGTAGGTGTTGAGCGGGGCCACCTCGTCGTCTTCGCGCACGGGCTGCATGCCGGCGTTGAGCAGGACGTTGCCCAACTGCAGGCCGCGCGCGTCGAGTTCGGCCTGGTCGCGTCCGCGCAGGTAGAACGTCAGCGCGCCGCGGTACAGCTTGTGCGCGCTGCCGATCAGCCCGCGCGCCTGCTGCACGTCGTGGCGGGCCTGTTCGGACGCCAGGGTCTCGCCGACGGCTTTGCGCGCCAGGTGGTTCAGGTGCGCTTCGAGCACGTCCTGCGGCGTCGCCACGAGCGTCAGGCACAGGGTCGTGTCTTCCGGCATCTGGTCGAACAGCGCGTTGATCGCGTCGCCGCCCTTGCGGGTTTCGCCGGTGATGTGGCCGGTGGCCGGCGGCATCCGCAGGCGGTCGACGCTGATCGCACGGTGCGGCAGGCCGTCGAAGTACCACAGGCCTTCGGCCACGTCGGAGCGCGGCTGGCCGAAGAACAGCCGCTGCGCGAAGTCCGTGCCGCTGGCCAGCTCGATCTCGCCGGGCTCGGCTTCATCGGGATAGCGCGCCAGCGCGTAGAACCGCTCGCGGTCGGCTTCGCTCGGGCCGAGCAGCGTTGGGTTCGGGTTGAACCAGCGCAGTAGCCAGGCATGGATGTCGGTCGCGCCGAGGCGGCGGGCGCGCACGCCGGCGTTGGCCAGCCCGCCGACCAGGCGGTCGCAGACGATGTGCAGCGCCTGCTCGGGCGATTGGCCGCGGCGGGCCGGCGCCTGGCCGACGCGGCGATACACCACCATGCGCGTGCGGCGCGACTGGCCGCGCCAGGGCAAGCGCGTGACGGTGCTGTCCTCGAACAGCCCGCCGGTCTTGACGATCGCGTGCAGGTGGTGGCCGAAGAAGCGCAGGTAGAAGTCGCTAAAGGCGCTGCCGCGTGCGCGCGGCTGCAGGTAGGCGCGCAGGTCCTCCAGATAGCGGTCCCAACTGGTCTCGTCCTGGGCGTAGAGCTGGACGACCCAGGGGTTCTCGTCCAGTTCGTCGAACGAGTCCTGCAGCGCGTTCTCGAGAGTGTCGCGGACCTGGCCCAGCCAGCCCGGCTCGCGGCCTTCGGTGCCGACCGGCTGCAGCTCGAAGAACGCGGCGACCGAGGCGCCGTCCTCCAGCAGCATGCACTGCGACTCGGAAAGGTACTCGGCCCACGGCAGCATGTCCGCGAACGACGGGGCGATGTCGTACAGAGCCTGCTCGTCGGCGACGGTGGCGGGACGGCGCGAGCGCCGGCCGGGGCGACCGGGTTCGGGCAGGCCATGCGTGCGCAGCTCGGCGACGTGGCGCTCCCAGGCATCGGCCGGTGCCGGCGACGCCGCAGCCGGCGCCGGGCGCGGCCGGCGCTTGAGCGAGGGCCACGCCATCGTCAGTAGTCCTCGGTCCGTTCGCCCGGCAGCGCGTACTGGACGCGCTGGTAGAGCGGGAACACCGTCGTGTAGCCGGGCACCGGCACCGGGTCCGAACCGGCCAAGTGCGGGAACACATACATGAGCAGGTCCGGGTTGGGCAGGCGGTGGAACTGGCGGTGGATCTCGTTCTGCGCGGTGCGCGTGTAGCGCGCCTGCTCGGCGGGCGCGGCCTGCACGTCGGCCGGCGTGAGCGGACGGCGCAGCGACTGCCGGGCATCGAGCAGGCCGCGCTCGCTCGGGCCGGCCGCGCCGCCGCCGGTCTCGACGTTCCAGATGTCGAGCATGGTCCGGTCGGAGCGCGGCAGCAGCTCCTCCTTGGTGGTTGCACAACTGGCCAGCGCGAGTGCAACGCCCAGCGCCGCCAGGGCGTCAGTCCAGTTCCTGCGCATGGGTCGAGTCTCCGAGGCGGTGGTCGACGCGGCGGCCGGCCGGGTCGTAGTCGATGGTCAGGGGTTCTTCGAGATGCACGGCGACCTTGGCGCCGGGCTGCACGTACACCGCGGCGAAGGCCTGGCCGTAGAGCTTGTTCACCCAGTCGGCCATGTCGCGGACGCCACCGGCGAGGATCTGGCCCATCGCTTCGTTGCCGGTGATGCCGACGGTGCCGATGGCGCCGTCGGGGCCGACGTAGGACAGGCGGCCGGTGTCCGAGTCGATCAGCGAGGCGACGCCGGCGCCGGCGGCGGTGATCAGCGCCCTGCTGCCGAGGTACTGCTGCGCGTTGGAACGGCGGTCGCCGGTGACGCAGGGAATGCCGTGCGGGTCGCTGATCCAGCCGAGGCCGTCCTGGGTGGTGTTGCCCTGGGCGTTGTCTTGGCGGTTGCCGCCACGCTCGCGATCCTCGGGGATGGTGCGGATGGTCCCGTCGTTGAACACGAAGGTCACGGAGCGAACCTGGCCGCGCACGCACGAGAGCGTCCAGTCGCCCGACGCGGTGCCACTGACGACCGCACCGGCGACGTCGGGGATGTCGATGCCGTTCGCGGTCAGGTTGTCGGGTCCGATCAGGACCTTGAACGGATACGGATCGTTGACCGTCCCGTCGATCGGCACGCGGCCGATCAGCGCCGTCATCGCGACCGATCCCATCAAGGTGGAGTTCGTCGGCACGGTGTAGACGGCCTTCGCAGCCGGCGCACCGGCTGCGCGGCGACCGGCGTCCACCGCCGCACCGGTGGCGTCGCCGATGCTTTCACCGGCTTCCCCGAAGCTCGTGGGGAAGCTGAAGCCGCTTGCGTTGTTGGCGGGCGAACGTCCGCGGCCCTCCTGGCGGGCATCATCCGGCTCGACCCAGCGCATGGTCTCGCCGCTGCCGCCGGTGCTGGCGTTGTCGCCCGGCTCCAGCCCCAGGCCCACCGGCAGGTCGGCGTGGCCGTCGCGGCGGCCGCTCACGCCTTCAAGGCGTTGCTGCAGTTCCTGCAACAGGCCCTGGGTCTGCTGGCGCTCGGCGGCGGCCTGCTCACGATCTTGCCGCAGCTGGTTGCGCTCTCCCTCGATCGCGCTCTGGATGCGCCGGTCGACCGCGCCCTCGCGCTGCCGCAGCCGTTCGTTCTCCTGGCGCTGGGTCCTGTTGTCCGTCAACGCCGTCTGCAACTCGGTGCGCAGTTGCCGGACCTGCGCGACCAGCGTGGCGACGGTATCGCGCGGCGTGTCGCCTTCGATGCCCAGGGCCTTGGCTTCGTCCGCGGTGAGCTGACCGGCCCCCTGCTGCGCGGGTGCGCGGTCGCCGCCGGACAACAGCTTGAAGCCGACGAACACCAGCAGCAGCACCATCGGGATCATCAGCCACTTGAGCAGGCCGTTACTCTTCATCGCGGCCTCCGTCGCGGTCGCTCGGCGCGGCGGGCGCCGGCAGGTTGAGGGAGGCGTCGACGGGTGCGATCGCGGGCAGCAGCGACTGCGGCAAGCCGCGGCCGCGGGTGACGAGGTAGACGACGGTTGTGTCTTCCGGCGTGCCGGCCGGCCCGAGGTCGGGGTGCTGGAACGTCGCGGTCAGGAAGTCGCCTTGCAGCGCGCGCGGATCCAGATCGAACCCGCGCGGCGCGGTGTTGCGCAGGCGCACGGCGCTGACCCACAGGTCGCCCAGGCGCCAGGCAGCCAGTGCCTGCGCCTGGATGGGCAGCGTCGGCAGCAGCGAGTGCAGCGGCAGGTCCCGGCGCACGTTGGCGCGGGTAATGCCCGGCACCGGCTCGACCGTGCGCAGCGGCGCGTAGAGGCTTTGCGCGGCGTAGCGCGTCAGCACCACCGGCACGGGCGTCGGCGGTGCCGGACGGTCGGTGCGCGCGGCGCGTGCCTGTGGATCGTCCTCGGCCGCGACGCCCTGGCCGCCGGCCGGCGCCGCGATGACGATGCGCACCGGCTCCAGCGGCGGCTGTCCTTCCTGCGGCGCTTCGGCGGCAATGTCCAGCAGGATCACCGTGCCGCTGCCGGCATCCTGGAGTTGCAGCCGCGTCGGTTCGATCGGCTCGCTGGCGCGCAGGTAAACGGCGCCGGCCGCGCTCTGCACGCGCAGTCGAGCGCCCACCGACGCGGGGACGCCGACGCGCACGTTGCGGTCGATGAAGATGACCCGCTCCTCGCCGACGACGAGCGGCAGCGCCAGGGGCAGTCGCTCCCAGCGCAGGATCTCGACGGCATGGACGGGGACGGACAGCGCCAGCAGCAACGCGGCGCCGAGCGTGGCGAGAAGACGGTTCATGGCGTGGTTTCCGCGGGAGGGGTCGGCGCGGCGCTGGGTGCCGGGTCGGCAGGCGTGGCGATCCGCTGCGGGGTGCCGTCGTAGCAGTCGATCGCTAGGCCGAAGGGGTTGCGCTGCGGATCGACATCAGCGCGCACGACCTTCAGCGGGTAGCGCACGAACGCGCGCTTGACCTGTTCGGCGCCGTAGTACTCGTCCGCGGTGACGTCGAGCGTCACGACCCAATCGTGGTCGGAGACGGTGCGAACGCGCATGGCGGGGCTGGACCCGTAACCGCGTCCCGGAATCTCGTAGATACCGCGCACGCGCTGACGCAGCTCGCCTGCGTTGCGGCGGTACTCGTAGTCCTGGCGCAGGAAGGCTTGGCAGGCCGGCGTGAAGTACGCAGACAGCGCATGCAGGTTGCGCGGGTAGTCGTCATCGCCGTTGGTCGGCCAGCGCTGCAACTGCTGCCAGACGTAGAAGGTGAAGGCGTAGACGGACTCCGGCGGCACCTCCCACCATTTCCGGGTGCTGCCCGAGCGCAGATCGGGCGGGACGTGGATCGTCAGGTCGCGCGGCGCGCTCCACCAGCCGAGCCCCATCACCAGCGCCAGCGCGACGACCACGCCGGCCCCGATGCGCAAGGTCTTGATGTGCGCCTCCAGGCGCAGGACCTCGTTCTTGAACCGGCTCATGGCGTCCGGCTCCTGCGCGTGGTCCAGTAGCCCGAACGGGTCACCAACTGCCGGCCGCCGACGAAGCGGCCCAGCAGCGGCTGGCGCGAGGTCAGCCGCCATTGCAGCTGGCGGTACAACCAGGTGTCCGGGCGTCCGCGCTTGAGGCGACGCAGCGCGCTGCCGCCGCCGAACACGCCGATGGCGATCGCGACCACGATGGCGGTGGGCAGCAGCGCGATCTTGGAGAACGCCAGCGCCAGCGGCACGCCGGCGCCGAATCCCATTGCCGCCGACAAGCCCGCGCACACCCACAGTTCGTCCGCGGTCAAACCGCGTACCACGACCGGATGACGGTTCAGCCGATGGGGCAGGAACGCAACCGTGCCGTCCGGCCGGATGTCCTGGTCAGCCATGCCGACGGCCTCAGAGGATGCCGGTGGCTTCGGTCAGCAGCCAGATCCCCACGACCAGCAGGATCGCGCCGATGGCGACCGTCAGGCCGAATTGGCCCCACGTGGCGCGACCGTTGTGGATCTCGGCGTAGCGCGAGTAGGCGTGGTAGCACACGCCCACGAACATCGCCGCGACGACCAGCAAGGCCACCAACAGCACAATGTCGTAGCCGTAGTTGCGCAGCGTTTCCATGATGCCGCTGCCCCGGCCGCGCGAGGGGTCTTCGATCGTCGGCAGGCCCTGGGCCTGAACGAGCGGCGCGAGCAGGAAGGCGGCCGGCAATGCGGCCAGTTGCGAGAGGCGCGGAAAGCGAAAGCGACGTGAGAGCGGATTCATGTTGGGTGACCTTTAGGAGAGCAGGAAGAAGGTCAGCACCAGGTACAGCGCGACGAAGCGCACCACGACACCAAGGAACTGACGCTGGGATATCCGCTGCTCGGCCCATCCGACATAGGCGGTCCGCATCGCCCACACGCCCCACACGAGGAGTACGGCGAAGACGGCGCCGATGACGACGACCGAGACGGCGGAAGGGGGAAAGCCACCGTTGGCCTGAAAGGCGGCGGTCTGGGCGGCATTCATGGGGTGGCCTCCGGTTCACAGGAGGCGGCAGCGGTGGACTGGCGGTAGTCACCGAGCAGCACGGCCGGATCGCGCGGCTGCGCGCGCGATGGGGTCAGGTAGTCGCGGATGCCGGCGCGGACGCGCTCAAGGTCGGCGCTCAGGCGGCCATAGTCGAAGTGGTAGCGGGCGCGCTCATCGCGCGGGCGCGTGGCTTCCTGCGCGATCAGCCGGTCGATGGCGTCGAGCTGGCGCAGCGCAGCGGCCAGGCGCGCGTGCTCGGGGCTTGCGTCGTCGGCCTGGGCACGTACCGGGAAACCCAGCACGATGCACAGCGCCAGCAACAGGCCCAGCACGCAGCGCCAGTCGGCGATAGGAGGAACGGTCATCCGCATTTGCCAGCCCGCGAATCACGAGGAATGGCGAAATGCTCTCGACGCAGGCCGATGCGCGCCGCAAACAATCCGGACCTGCGCAGGCCCCGATTGATGGACGGAAATGCGTGGCGGCTAGAGGTACTTCTTGAAGGTGCTCGCGGTGATGCACACGGCGACACCCAGGAGGATCGCGCTGGGCAGCAGGATCAGCAGCGGATGCACGCTGATCGGCAACGCCAGGTAGACGACCCACGGCAACACGATCAGCGGCATCACCGAGGCTTTCGCGCGGTGGTAGACGAAGCCGGACTCGCGGCCGGCACCGAACTTGCGCACGTCGCGCCGCGCCAATCCATCGACGAAGCCGACGAACGCCGCCATCAGGAACAGCGGCAACGTCAGCACCAGCACCAGCAGCCGGACGATGAAGGTAAGCGTGGTGTATGCCGCGGCGATCAGGTAGCTCTCGCTCCAGACGTAGACCTGGCTCACGTAGTAGCGGAAGTCCTTCGTGCCGCCGTGGCTGGGCGCGCGCGCCTGCGCGGCGGCGTTGCTCATCCAGTCGAGCAGGCCGCTCTTGACGAAGATCCATTCGTACGAGCGCTCGACCAGCCAGTGCGCCGTGCGGCCCGGCTCCTGCACGACGGCGCTGCGGGTGAAGTGCGTCGAGAGTTGGTTCAGCTCGAAGTCGAGCATGCCCTGGGCGTGGCGCCAGCCCTGCTCGGGCCAGAAGAAGTGCATGCCGATGCACTCGACCAGGATGCAGAGCAGCAGCGATCCGATCAGCACGCCGAAGAACCGCAGGGGCATCGTCACGATGCTGGCCAGCAGTCCCTGCTGCCGGACCTGCTGGCGCTGGGCGGTGGCGGCCGGGTCCTTCACGGCCGCGCCTCCTCCGCCGCGCCTTCGGTGCCGGCGATGTGGCGGAAGCCTTCGAGCAGGTCGTCCGGCAAAGGCGTGTCCTGCAGGCCCGGCGTGGCGCGGCCCTCCCACCAGTCGCCGGCCTCAGCGTAGTGCTGCCGCATGTAGCCGGCGAGCTGTTGCAGATCCTGCGGCATCACTTCGTCGGGGTCGGGCGCCGGCAGCGGCATGCGCACTTTCCAGAGGTTGCCGCCCTGCATCAGCGCGAAGGCTTGGCCCTTGGGAAGCCCGACGACGTGCGCCGGTTCGATCATCGGGACGCTCGTGCTGGAGATGCGGTCGTGGGTATTGGAGGTGAAGTCGGTCGGGCCGTGGATGTCGGAGCTGTCGGTGGCGCCGCTCATCAAGGTCGTGGCGTAGACCTCGACCTTGGGCAGTTGTCGGGTCAGCAGCTCCGCGGTCGCCGACTCGCGCACGCGCAACATGATCAGGTTGTTGAAATTACCAATCACCTGACCGGCCTTCGCCTTGCTGCCGATTCGTGCCTCGATGTCGCTGAGGGTCTGCGTGTAGGCAGTCATTTGCAGATCCGCGCCGCCGCCCTTGTTGACGAGCGGGATGAATTCGTCGCCCATCAGTTCGTTGAATTCATCCGCGTGAACGTTGATGGGCACCCTCATGCCCGCTGCCGCGCCCGGCAGGCCGTCGTCGATGCCGAACTTGTAGATGTGCCCGGCGACCGACACGAGATCGCTGAACATGCTGTTGCCGACCGCTGCGGCGACTTCGGCATCCGATAGCGCGTCCAGGCCGATGTAGACGACGGCGCGCTTGCGCACGATCTGCATCCAGTCGAAGATCGGACGCGGGTCGTTGAGGTCCGAATAGTCGGGCGCCAGCAGCTGCGCGATCTTGCCGGTGGTCAGCTTCTCCAGCAGCGGCAACAGGCTGGCGACGATCTTGTCGAAGTAGGTACGGTCGTAGCGCACGGCGCTGCGCAGGCCGTCCAGCACCGGGTCGTACACGCGCACCTGCGAGAGGTACTGTTCGAGCGCGACCACGCGCTTCTCGCGGCCGATCATGTTGCGCGGGATGTTCTTATCGTTGAGCCGCGCTTCGAGTTGGACGATCACCTCCCAGGCCTTCGGCTCCGTGCGCGCGAAGAAATGGCTGGCGTACTCGATGAACAGCGCGTCGATGTTGACGACGTGTCGCTGGATCAGCATGTAGTCCGGGCGCTGCCCCAGTTCCACGAGCGCGCGCGCGATGATGTTGACGAACCTCCACGCGAACTCCCGGAAAGCCGCCGAATTGCCTTCGCCAGAAAGCTGACCTGCAATGCGTGTGGCGACTTCGCTGATGCGGCTGAAGCGTCCCACGGCGTTGTAGCGCGCGCTGATTTCAGGCCAGCCCAAATGGAGGATGTAGAACTCGCGTTCGCGGCCGGCGCGCTTGGCCTCGACGTACATGCGCTTGAGCAGGTCCGCGTCGCCCTTGGGATCGAAGACGATGACCACTTCGTGCTCGCCCGCAGCGTTGCGCCGGCGGATGTCCTGCGTGATGAACAGCTCGGCCAGCCGCGTCTTCCCAACGCGCGTGGTGCCCAGGACCAGGGTGTGGCCTACGCGCTCGGGCAGCGGCAGGGACACGTCGACTTCGTTCGGTTCGATGCCGTGCAGCCGCGGCATGCCGCCGACCGGCGGCAGCGGCCGCGCGGGATTGAGCGGGCTGTCCCAGGCCAGTACCTTGGCGAGCCTGGAAACCGGGTAAGGCGCAAACTCCAGTCGCTCCTCGAGCTGGCGCGCGATGCGATAGGTCGCCGTCGGCTCGACGTAGCGCCGGAACTCTGGCCGGTAGGTCTGCATCAGCCGGTGCGTGTGCTGCTGTTCCCAGCGGAAGCCCTTGCCGATGAACAGCCGCTGCTGGCTGACCGGGACGTCGCGGCTGGTCATCACGTAGCGCGGCAGCCGGCGGATGTTGCGCCGGTAGCGCAGGATCACGAGCGCGTCGCGCAGGCGGATGGCGCCGTAGCCGAGGAAGGCCAAGGCGCTGCCCAGGCCCAGCAGCGGACTCAGCGCGAGCGACCACGGTGCCGCCAGGCACACCAGCGCGGCGCCCGCACACACCGCGACGGTGTAAAGCTCCACCGCTGGCCGCAGCAATACCTCGATCGAGTAGCGCTGGGCCATGGCGGGCGCTTCACTGCTCGATGCCCGTGGCCGTCACCAGCACCGGGTAGTGGCGCAGCCCCAGGCGCGCGGCCAGGTCATCGCCTGCCGCGGGCGCGATCGGCACGCCCGGCACCAGCTGGCGCAGCGTGCGGAGGCCCTCGACCGTCTCGACGTTGACGACCAGGCCCATCGCGCCGAGCGCACGCAAGGCGTCGGCACGCTTGCTCAGCCAGGCGCGCGAACGGTCGTCATCGCCGACCAAGAAAATCGGCTTCAGGCCCGGTGCCTGGATCACCCTGCGGCTCACATCGCCGGGTGACAGCCGTGCGGAGCGCACGGGCAGCATGTCGGCCTCGCTGAAGCGCGTCGCCGGCGGCCGCGGAACGTCGATGCGCGGCGTCGGCCGGTCGGTGCGCGGCTGGAGGTTCAGCGCTTCGTAGTACGGCAGCGCCGAGGTGCTACCCCGGTCCTCGACGACGACCAGCGGAGGCGACTGCCCGAACGCGGCCGGCATCGCCAGGGCCGATACCAGGCCATACAGCCAGAAACAGGAGCGAACGTGGCGAAGCGTCATGGCGGCGTGTCCTCAAAGTTGGGGGAAGTGCCTGCCGCCAGCGCGGAGGTGCGTGCAGCAGTGGCTTTGGTGCGGCGCGGTGGCGCCTCGCAGAGGCCGAGGTCGGAGGTGCATCCGCTGCCGGGCTGTTCGTCGAAGAACAGGGCGAACTGCCTGCCGCCGCGCGTCGTGCGGCTCCATGCCACCAGCGCGTCGATGCGGGAATAGGTGCCGGGACGATCAGCGTCGGTCGGATCGGTGACGGCGGGAAAGAAGGTGGCCGAGCGGCGCTTGTTGGCGGCCGATACCACGTCCTCCCATCGCCGGATGCGGTCGATGTGCGCGGAGAAGCGGTCGGCGATGCGGCGGAGCTCGTCCTTCCTGCAGTTGATGCAGGGCATGCAGCCGACGCGCCCCATGCCGAGGGCATACAGCGGGTTCGGGCGCATGCCGTGGCGCCGGTGTTGCGCCCAGACGTCCTCGATGCTCCAGCGGAAGATCGGCCGCCAGAGCATCGAGCCGGACTCGTGGCGGTTGAACCGCGGCTGTCGCGCGCGATGTGCGCTCTCGGCCGCGCGCACGCCCAGCCATTGCAGCACCGGGCCTTGCTTCAGCATCGGCCCGACGATCTGCGTCGTGATCGGGATTTCCTTGAGTTCGCCGGTGCAGAACTGCGCCATCCGCGACGGGAACCGGCCTTTGCTGATGCACAGGTCAAGGAAGGGATTCCCGGTCGGCTCGTGGAGTCGCGCGGCTTCCTGCACGATCTCGTCCGCGATGCCCTGTTTCGGCCATTCGCGCAGCACGTAGTCGCGGTGGACGGCGAGCTGTCGGGAGAAGTCGGCCCTGACGGTCTCGACCCTCGGCCCGCCGGTGCGTTCGTGCAGGCGGGCAAGGTACTCGTGCGTCAGTTCGTGCTCGTTGCCGGTGTCGGCGAAGATGGCGCGGAACGAGCGGCCGGATTCAAGCGCCAGCAGGTAGACGGCGGTCGAGTCCTTGCCGCCGCTGACGTTGACTAGGTGCTGGATCTCGATGCCCGTCGCTGCCGGCTGGGCGCGCAGGGCGACCGTCACGGCAGCACCCTCCGTGTGTCGGCGTCCAGCCGGTGGCGGCCGAGCACGCGCGCGAGGTGTTGGTCGACGCTGCGGCGGTAGCGCGCGGCGGGCGCGCCGCCGGCGGGACGGTGGTAGCGGCCGATCGCGACGAGCCAGTCCTCGCCGGGCGTGTGCTGCTCGCGCAGGATCTCGGCCGCGATGGCGAGGTTGACGTAGGGGTCGAGCAGGTCGCAGGGCTGCCGGTAGCGATGCCGCTGGTAGCCGAGGTTGATCTGTCCGAGGCCGGCGTCGATGCGGGTCGCGGGCACCTGCCGCAGCGCCTGGTGCAGGCCGGTGCAGGCTTCGGCACGGGTGCTGTAGCGCTTCGAGACGCCTGCGACGTTCAGGCTCCACGGCCAGGGGATCAGTCGGCCGTTGAGGCGGGCGCCGCTTTCTTGCAGCGCCACCGCGTAGAGCACGGTGGACGGCACGCCGGCGCGCTGCGCGGCGAGCTGGTAGGCCGGCGGCGGAACCTCCTGCGCTGCGGCGGCGAGCGTTGCCAACCCACACAGCAGGCCCAGTGCGAAGCGGGTTACCGCTGACGCTGCCATTGGCCGCCGACCTGCCGCACGACGGCGGGCAAGTCGCCCTGTACGCCCAGGGAGAGCCACCGGCCGGCATCGTGGTTGAGGGTGATGTGGCCGTTGCGCACCTTCGCCGGGTCGATGCGGGTGCGGCGCGCCCATTCGCGGATGCGCGCGTCGTCGCCGCGGCTGCCGACCACGTAAATGTCGAAGTTCGCGCCTTCGGCCTGCAGGCGCTGGACCGTCTCGTCGCAGCTGGTGCAGGCGTCCTTGACGAACACTGCCGTGCGCGCGCCGGCCTGCGCCATGCCGGGCGCTGCCGCGCCTGCGCCGGGCAGGTTGACCCGCTGCATGCCCGGAGCGAGTCGCTGCCAGGCCGCGTCGTAGGCGCGCTGGTAGGCCAGCAGCTTCTCCACGCGGCGGGCCTCGATCTGCACTTGCAGCTCGGCGAACCTGCGCCGCTCCTCGTCGCTGCGGGCTTCGATGCCCAGTGCGGTCAGCGGGTCGAGGTTGGGCGACGACAGGCCCAGCGGTCCCTGCATCAATTCGCGGTAGCGGGTCCACTCCTCCGGTCGTAGCCCCCAGTCGCGCGCCACGTCCTCATCGCTGCGTGCGATGGGGGCGGGTCGTTCACGGCTGGGAGCCACGTTCGTTGCAGCAGCCTGCGACTGCTGCGCTATGGCGGTCTGCGGCGCGGTGGACAGGAGCGCGGCCAGCAGGCCCAAGGCGGTCGCGGTGTGCCTCATTACCGGCTCCTATCGCGCCGGCACAGGCAGGCGCCGGGTCTCGGTGCCGTGCCGTAACACCGCGACGTCGCCCTCGATGGCGGTCAGGCGCCAGCCGTCCGCCTCCTCGCCCGGCCGCAGCAGACGGACCTGGGCCAAACCACCGCCTTCGGCCGAGAGAATCGACAGGAAGCGCTCGCCGGCGCGTAGTTCGGCGCCGGTGATGCGGAACGCGGGCTCGACCGGCTTCGGCGGGGCGTCGGGCGCGGTGCTGCGAGGCGCTGCGGCGCGCGGTGCCGCCCGCGTGGTCAGCCGCGCCTCCAACTGTTCGATGCGCGTTTGCAGTGGTTGCAGCGCGTCGGCCGCCATGCGCTCTCCCAAAGACTGTTCGAGCGCCGCCAGCCTGCGGTCGAATGCCTGGCGATCGGTGTCGTAGCGCGCCTGCGGCACGGCGGCCGGCTGTTTGCGCGCCTGTTCCGAGTCCTGCGCAAGCTCGGCCAGGTGCTGTTCCAGCGCCGCGACCTGCGTTCTCACGGTGGTGGTCTCGGCCTGATCGGCGAGCTTGGTCAGGGCGACGTGGTTGACCACCACCCCCATGCTGATCAGCAGCACCCAGGTGATGGCGGCGACACGCAGCATCGCCGCCCGCTGCGGTTGCGCGGAGCCCGGCATCGTCATGGCTGGACCTCCGTCGCGAGCGGGAAGGTCTGAACG
Source organism: Pseudoxanthomonas spadix BD-a59 (assembly GCF_000233915.3). NCBI lineage: Bacteria > Pseudomonadati > Pseudomonadota > Gammaproteobacteria > Lysobacterales > Lysobacteraceae > Pseudoxanthomonas > Pseudoxanthomonas spadix. The sequence goes on from NC_016147.2 coordinate 695,056, forward strand.
TCGGCGTCCGGGTCGATCGGCGGCAGGGGTCGGGCTGGTGCCGCGGTGACGTGGCTGAAGCACACCAGTCGCGTGCCGTCGTCCACGTGCAGATCCCAGGCGGGACCGGTCAGGGTCAGCAGGGCATCGCGCAGCAACAGCGGTCCGAGCTGGTAGTGGGCGGCTGGCAGCGGGAGCCGGTCCAGGGAGTCGGTGTCCTGGCCGGTGCAGAGCTGATAGCCCGAGCGCCGCAAGACATGGCGCAGGGCGTCGGCGACAGTGGCATGCAGCGTGTCGGGGGCAGACACCTCCACGACCTGCAGCATCAGATCCTGCTGCGCGGCACTCGGCGCCAACTCGATCAGGGTGTAGCGGCCGTAGCGGACCACCGGGACGAACTCAGGCGGCGGCTCCGGCGAGGCTGAAATCGGCGCGTCGGGTGGCGCCGAGGGCGTGGGAGTCGTCGCGCATCCACCGATCAACGCGGTCCAGAGCAGCGCGAGCACGCCGGGCAGCAGGCGGTGTTCGGGATGGTGAAACCAGGGATGGGATGGGCACATGGCATGGCGTCCTGAAGCGTCGAGCCATCACCATCGCCGCGGCAGCATCTTCCGACAGCAAACAAAGCGAATCCTTTGGCGTCCGATTTGCCGGCGTGGTGGTGTGAAAAAAAGACGGCCCCGAAGGGCCGTCGTGATGCTGGAAATGCGAGGATCAGCCGCGGGCTTTAATCAAGCCCGGATCGGCATCCGCGATCTGGACGTGTGCCCAACAGCGGACCAGCTGACCGTTCTCGCCGACAGGGTGTTCGGCGATGGCTTCGCAGTCCTCGTCGGTATTGCTCTCGTCGTAGCAGATCACCTTGATGCTGCCGGTGTCGCAACACACCGAACGGACGAAACCGTCGGTCATGTCTATCACGACGATCTGGGGAACCAGGTCCAGCGTGTGGGCCGCCGACAGGATGGCGCCCTGTTCGGTGGCATCGAAGCAGACGAAGGGCCGTTTATAACCGGCTTCTGCAGCCAGCACCTCGGCCTTGTCGTAGTGGGCGCCGAGGCGGTACTCGGCCTGCGTCACGCTAACGGTAAAGATGGGCATGTCAGCCATGCCCGAAGCGCTGCGGGACGCGACCGCAATGTGCAGGGGTTTCATGGGATGCTCCTTACCTCGTTGTCGAGGCTATTGAAGGAAGAAAAGAGGTCAGCGGCTCGCATGGGCCATAGGCCAGGCTGGCCTTGGTCAATCACCGTGGCGGGGCGAAGACGTGGCATCCAGGCCCGGGTTCTCAGCGCCTGGCACCAGGTTGAAGTGAGAGACCAGATCGCCTATCGGCAACTGCTCGCTACTGATCTCGATGTCGGTGTGCTTGAGATACGCTGCAAACCAGAAATGGGTATCGGAGACGTTGAGCGTATCTGCTTCCGTGCGAACGAACCGGTCGTCTTCGACCGAGTCGGTCCGATCCAAGGCCTCCTCGTCGCTACACGACAAGTATTGGGCGCGGTAGTCGAACTTCTCGACTTTGTAGAGACCATGTGTCTTCACGACCGCTGAGAGAAGAAGAATCTCGCGCGCGGTAGAGAGGTCGATCGAGAATTCGACGGCGGCCGGCAGATCGGCATACTCGTCGGTGGAGGACACTTCTGTACGAAACAGCTTGTCGTCTTGCAATGATGATTCTCCTTGGCAGGATGAGTGATGAGATAGGGATGCGTCAGAAAGAAGGCGGCCCCCTGAAGGGGCCGCCGGCATGGAGGAGCTAGGCGGCGACCAGTTGCCTGGCCAGCGCCACTTCGACGGAATCCCCGTCTTGGTTCAGGACATCGAGTCCCGACTCGGGCACGTCTCCCGACGTGCTCTGCGACACCATGATCTTGCGGGCCATCAATCCCAGGCAGGTCATCTGCGAGGAATTGGCGTAGCCGAGATAGATCACGCGCACGGGCTGCTTCTGCCCGATGCGCCACGAGCGCCGTGCCGCCTGCTGCAACGAGTAGACGTTGTAGCCGCTCTGCATGAACACGATCGTCGGGAACTCCAACAGATCGAGGCCCGTCTTGACCAGCTCCGGGTTCGTGATCAGGACATCGATCCCGCGATCCAACTGCTCGGCGATCCAGTCTTCCCGGCGGGACGCATCTACGCTCGCGCGCAGCACGGCCACCTTGAAACCTTCTTGCTCCAGCAGCACCTTCAGGCGCGAGGTCGTATCGCGCGTGCCGGTGTAGACCGAGTAGACCAGGGTCTTGCGACCTTCCGCCTTCTCCTGCTTGCAGACGTCGATCAGCTCGCGCTCTTTCGGCGTGATCTCGAACTCGTTGAACTGAGCCGGGACGAACGCCAAGGTGTTGCGCGTGCGCGGATGCACCACCGTTTCCGATCGGAAGCAGCAGTCCGGCCACGCCAGCAGGACATTGAGGACCACACCCAGCAAGGTGGTGTCCCTCCTCGCCAGGGCCTGCTTCAGCTCCTGGGTCAGACGGCTGGACAGACCACGGTAGGCGGTGGCTTGATCCGCCTCCATTGCGACTTCGCGGAACTCCTCGTCGTAGGGTGGCAGCACGTTGCCGCCGATGTCCTTCAACTTGAGGAAGACCGTGAACGGCAGGATGCAACGCAGGACGCCCTTGGGGCCGAAGCCCGGCGCCTTGACGGTGCGCACCGACACCTTCGAGCCCTTGGCCGTCTTGTGTGCGGTGCTCTTGCTCTCGGAGTAGATGTCCTTCAGGACCCCGTGGTCCCTCATGAACGCCATCGCGGCCGACGTCATGCTTCCGCTCTTGGTCGGCCGGTAGCCATCTTCGATCATGCGTCCGGGCAGCGCCCGGAACAGCAGGTGGAACAGGTCGTCGCCGTAGCCGCCCATGAGCGTGCCGGTCAGCAGCACGCATTTGCGCGCCTTCGCTGCGAGCACGCCCATCGCCTGGCCCTGGGCGCTTCCGCCGTTCTTGTACTCGTGCGCCTCGTCGGCGATCAGAAGATCGAACGTACCCTGCGGCAGGTATCGCTTGATGTACTCGCTGGGCTGATAGCCGCCCTCGCCGAAGCCGAACTCCATGTTCGCCATCGCGCGTTCCATCCGGTGCGCCTGGCGGTCCGAGAAGACCAGCTCGCCGTTGCCATCCATGAGGTTGATGAACTCGTGGATGTTGTCGCCGAGCATCGAGGCCAGGAAGCCGTCGCCGAAGCGCTTCATCAGCTTCTGTGCGGTGACTTGCCCGATCGTCGGAATGCGCGTCAGCGCCTTTTGAACCGCGGAGGACTGGTCGCTGGCGGATAGGCCCTTGGGACGGATCAGGCTCCACAGCGCGGAGCCGCACTGACCGCACTTGCGGCGCTGCTCCTCGGCTTCGAGGTCGAGTGGGTTGATCGGCTCGCCGTCGAGGTCGGTGATGACCTGGCCGCAGTCGGGGCACGCGCCCACGTCGCCGTGGGGCGTCCGATGCCGGGTGAAGGCGGGCTTCCAGTGGAATCCCATCCGCATCCGGACGCGGCCGAGAACGAAGAACTCCGGGCCCTGCGTCGGCACATTCAGCTGCTCGCGCAGCTTCATGAGTTTGACGAGCGTATCCGGGCCATTGAGCACCCAGACGCGCGCACCGGCGACGGTCTCCTGAATTTCCCGCCGCCACTTGTAGACCAGGTGGGGAGGACTCAGGACCAGCGTGCGCCGATAGCCTTCGGCGTTGAGCACCGCCGCCGTGGCGATGCCCACCGTCGTCTTGCCGCAGCCCATTTCGCCATTGACGATCGCGGCACGCTCGCCGCGAGCGATCAACAGCTCGCTGACGGCATGCACGACATCGGCCTGGGCCGGGAACAACTGGCGCTTCAGACTTGCCAGGATCAACTGGCGGTGCGCCTGGGGCCGCCCGGTGTAGACGGGCGGATTGGCGCGATTGAGGGAATCCAGCAGGTCGTCGCCGCATTCGGCGACGAAATCCTGCAAGCTCATCGTGAGCGGGGACGATTCCGCGTCGAGCAGCTCGCCCTGCAAGGACGTGCCTTCCGCGGAGGACGGAACGGTGTCGAGATCGAGAGACATGGTGGTGCTCCAAGTGAATGGGGCACGCACCTCCCCCGCGGGGCGATGACATGCCCCTGGGTGGGATGAATGGCGACGGCTTGCGCCGTCAGGTTTCGATGAAGGCGGCGTTGCGCCGCCCGAGATCAGCGGATCGTCAGAACCTCGCCCCGCGTGGGCGAGTCAGGTGTCATGTCCCAGGCACGAATGACCGGGACGAACTTGTCGGTCAGGATGCGTGTTTCGGCGACGGAGCCGTCGTCACGCTCGGTGTACTCGGTCTGGAGCGTCTTCTCTTTGTGCGTATCGCCCTTGACTGCGAGCACGCGCCCGGTCTTGGACTTCACCACGCCGGAGATCGCGCCCGCGGCCAGCGCCAGGGCGAGATGCCACTGAGACAAGGCCCTGGCCGGCGGTCGCAGCGACTGCTGCGCCGGCCCGAGATGGACATCCAGCGAAGGCCAGAGTCCTTGCAGCCGGCCAACTTCGTCGGCGAACTGCTCGGGCTCCATGGTCACGCGATAGAAGTGCTCCGGCTCGGCGTGGATGCCGGGAACGACATACGGCAGGAACGGCCATTCGGCCGGCAGTTCCTCGGCCTCGGCATCGCCTTGCCCGATCTGCAGGAGCAGACCACGCGTGGCTTTGACCGAATCCGTTGCCTGGTCGCGCTGACGCGCGCGCCGACCGAAGATCACCACCTGCTTGAACTGCGTCTCCACCGCACGGTAGATGCGCAGGCCGGCGAAGTGGCGCGTCAGCCACCCGACCAGCTCGGCGTCGAGGACGTAGCTCGGCACGATGAACACCAGCACGCCGCCGTATTGCAGCAGCGGCAGCGAGCGCTGGTAGAACAGCTTCTCCAGTCGTGCACGGCCTTGGCCCTGGTAGCCGATGTTGCCGTTCGCGTCGTTGGACAGGTCACCGTAAGGCGGGTTAAGCCAGAGCAGGCCGAACGACTGCCTGGAGATCAGCGTGTCCATGAGATCACCATGGATGCAGTGATCGACCATCGTGCGTGCGTGGCGGGCACGCTCGGCGTCGTACTCGACGGCGAACGCGCTGACCTGCTCGCGCCCGAGGGCATGAGCGGCTTCGGCGATGGCCACGCCTTCGCCGGCGCACGGATCGAGAATGCACATCGGCCCGTCGGTGGGCGCCAGTGCGGCGAGTGCTCTTTCGAGCGTGGGTTCGTCGGTAGGGAAGTACCCGTTCTTTGCGAAATTGCGGGCGAGCCGCGGGAACATAAGTGCCATCGGATTCTCCTGGGTAGCGAAGATGAAGGTGAGCGGACGTGCTGGCGCACGTCCGTTCGTGAAGTCCTCACGCTGCTGTTGCGAGCAGTCGTTCGGATGCAGTGCGGGACACGGATGCGTCCGGACCGAGCACGCCGTTGCGGATCAGCGTCCCCAGCGCCTTGGTCAGCGCGGGCACGTCGATGGCGAGTCGATGACCTTCCAGCGGCCCGAGGGCAGCGGGAAGACGGCTCAGCATCGATTGCGTCTGCAACAGCTCCAGCACGGTGTCGCGCCAGTGATCAAGCAAGGGCAGCGGGCAGGTGTCTCGCACCAGCGCCCACAGCCGGTCGACCCGGTGATCCGAGCCTCGTGGCAGCAGCGCCAGCGCGCTGGCGTTGGCCTTATCGGGCTTCACGCAGCGGCGGTCGAACAGCCACAGGTGGACGAGAGAGCCGAACAGCGTGCGGCGGTATGCACGATTGCTGCACTTGTCCAGCTGCTCGACGTTGCCGACGAAGACCGGGATCGAGCCGCCTTGCTCGGTGAGGATGTGGAACTGGTCCAGTCCTTGCTCGTCGCGCCCGAGGGTCAGGCGAGCAATGAACTCCTGGGTGGCGGTATCGCGTCCCCAGACGGACAGGAAGATCAGGTTGCCTTGCTCGTCGCCGACGAAGCCGTCGGTCATGAGGTCCGGGCATTCGTCGATGCGGTACAGCGTATTGAAGTTGGGCATGGTGATGTCCTCGAAGAAGATGGAGGACAGCACCCGCCCGAGGGCGGATGCCGCCCCTTGGGGTGGAAGGAAGATGCTCAGTCCGGCTCGAACTGCCGGGTGTGCGGGTTGAAATGAAGCGACTCGTCTACCGCGGTGATCGGCGTGAAGCCGGTCAGGTAGATGTTGTTGAGGTACTGGTCGCGGTAGGTCAGTGCTTGCCGCGCCTGTTCCTCGGTGAGGCCGTTGCTGATGAAGTGCTCCAGCATTTCCTCGTCGGATGACACTTCATCGTTGGACAACTGCCCTTCGACAAACGCCAACAACGCGGACGGCAGCGCTGCCAGGATCGGGTCCATGTTGGTTCCTCCTGGCTCAGTACGAACCGCAACCGGCCGGGCAGCAGCCCAGTGTGATGCCGTGCGTGCAGCAGCCGTCTTCAGCGAGCCAGTCCTGGGTTTCCTGCCTTTCGGCAGGTGTTGCGTAGTCCCATTCCTGTGCAATCTGCAGAGCCTGTGCACGCTGGTCTTCGGGCAATCGACCGACTTGCGCGTCGATCTCGGAACTGAAAAGCGTCACGTAGTGCTCGTAAGAAAGGCCGCAACCGCGCTGCGCATGTTCGGCAGCCGTCTTGCAGAGAGCCCGCCACGCGGGTTCATCCAACGCGGAACGGGGGGTATCGAAAGCGACGGTGGACATGATGAAGACCTCCAGAAAGAAAGAATCCGGAGTCCTCCCCCGCGTGGGGAAGGAACCCCGGCGGGTGGTAGGTAAGAAGCCGCGGCTGCGTCTGGCGATCAGGCCGCCTCCAGCACCGGCGTGCGTTGCCACTGCTGAGACGTGGCATCGAAGCTGTAGCCGAGCTTGTTGAGGCGGGCACACTGCAGGCGCAACGTGCGGCGATCGATGGTCGAGTCCAGCTTGAAGGTCTCGGCCAGCGGCCACAGCAGGCCGAACAGCGCAGCATCCTCGGCATCAGGTCCGTCCGCCGCCGTGACGGTGGCGGGCGCGTCCATACCGAAGGGCCGCGTGTCGATCAGAGGATCGTTCGAGCTTAGCGCCGACGCGGCCGTGGGTGTTGCCACCGCGGTCGCCGGCTGGTCCTCGTCGATCGGATCGACTTCCTGGACGTTGAAGTTGCGAGCTTCCTCCCTGCCCAGCTTGTCGATGCCGGAGAGGGTCATGCCGTTGAGGCTGGCGCGGATCTCGACCCTGACGCCGCCCAGGGACACGAAGGACTTGGCGAAGATGCGTCCGATGGCGAACTCGCCGTCGTACTTGCCTTCCTTGTACTGCTCGAACTCCGGGTCTTTGACGACGAACTCGCCCAGGGGGCAAGCGAGCAGTCCGACGTTGAATGGCCCATGACGGCCACGGATGGTGCGCAGCTTGAGTTGGCCGGGGACGATGATGGATTCCAGATGAGCTTGGTTTGCAGCGGTCATGTGACGACTCCTTTGATGGCAGAAAGCAAGGGACCCGACCGGCCGGATGGACGGGGGCGACCTCGTGGGGAAACGGAAACGTGGTGCCGGCCCGCGAGGGACGCAGGACGGTTAGCGAGAGGGACTAGACGGACGCGAAACGCGCTCGGAAAGATCGAGACCAGTGCGGTTAGATGCACCGCAGCCTTGAAGGTCGAGGCTGCCTGGGCATGTTGCCGGCGAGGCCGGCGGACATGGGGGGTAGGTTGCGACCTGTTCTGGCACCAGGGGGAGCAGCAATGCGATTCCGGCCGACCCCCTGTTTTCCGGCACAGCGGCCCGTCTTGCAGGCCCGGCGATGCGTCGCGCAAGAAAAAGCGGACCAAGCCCGCGAGGGTCTGGTCCGCTGGACGCTTACGCTTTCAGTTTCTGCATGCCTTCGGCCAGCAGCCAAAGGGCGCGGTTCAGGCGCACGTTCTGGTCGATGCCTTGCACCGGCCGTGTGTGTTGCCGGCGCCCGTTGGCAGTGCGACCGTCCAGGCCCCCCTTGACCAGGTTCTCCTGCACGCGGTTGAACGTGGACCACAGGTCGGAACCACGGTCTTCGTACCGCCGTGGACGCAGCAGCTGGCTCTCCGTGATCGGCGCCGGCTTGGAACCGTCGTACTTCAGTTCCAGCGCCGAGCGCGCGAACACTTCCGCCTCGCCGCTGTCCAGCGAGATGGCGCGCATCGCCTCGCGGGACTGATCGACGCGCTCGAAGCCGCTTAGGACTTCGTAGGCGCCTTCGATGACGTGGGACGCGACGTCTCCCTTGTGGGGGACGCGCACGTCGGCAGTCATGTCGCCGAACACCAGACCGTTGTGGCAGGCAAAGACGAGGACGCCGGCCAGCATCTGGTAGCTGCTGGTGCCATCGTGCGAGTTGAGCAAGATGATTTCGTTGGCCTCGCTGCCGTTGATCTGACTGGCGTGCCGCAGCCGCAGCATGTGCTTGGTGTAGTCGCGGCGATCCTCCTGCCGCACGCGGGTCTGGCACACGAAGAACGGCTCGAAGCCTTCGTCGCGCAGCTTCGTCAGCACGGTGGCCGTGGGGATGTAGCTATAGCGCTCCGACCGGCTCTCGTGCGCGGCCTCGGCGAAGATGGACGGGGCGACGGTGCGGATCTGATCGTCCGACAGCGGGCGATCCGAACGCAGCACGGGAGATCCCGATCCGAAGCGAGATGCGAGTTGCATAGAAGTCTCCTTGAGAAAAAGCGCAAGCCGCCGCGCAGGCCCGAGGCCGGCGAGGATGGTTTGCAGGGATGAAGAACAGCCCGGACGGGCTGCGGGATGAGGGATGAACCGAGGCAACCGCATGCCGCCGACACCGAAGTGCCGGCGGCATGGATGCTTGGAGGAACGAACAGAGCCCGGATGGGCCTTGCGGATCAGAACGACGCCGCGAGGGCGGGCTCCTCCTCGGGCACTTCGACTTCCGCTTCCCGCGGGGCGGGCTGTGCGGACACCTCGGTGCCTTCTACGTCCTCGGCCTGGCCGCTTGCTTCGGGCGCGGGAGCGTCCTGGGTCGCGTCAGTCTCGGACCGCGGTGGATACATCTGTTGGCCATCGATCTTGATCAGGCCGATGTGGACCAGCTTCGATTCCAGGCTGGCCGCGGCTTCGCCGGCCTGCTCGCCCTTGGTGCGGATGTACGGATCGGCCTTCATGTCGTTGAGACGAAAAGCGATCAGTACCTTCTTCTCCGCCTCGACGGCCGACATGCAGCGCCGCACGAGATGCTGGGCATCGCGGTTGGCGACTATGGTGTCGATGTACCGGTAGTCCGGGTCATCGACGAGGCCAGCCAGCGCCGCGACAGTGCACGCCAGGAACGGATCGTTGTCCGCCGGCTTCACCATCTTGGGACGGTTGAGATAACCGATGCCGCGGGTGATCAGCTCGTGCTGTTCGATCGTCGCCAGTTCGGCACGATCCAGCAGCTCGGCCTTGAGCAGCCGCGCCTTGAGGCTGGCCGCCGGGTCGCCCTTGCGATCGCCCTTGGGACGGATGAACGGATCGACCCAGAGGTCGCCGAGACGGAAGCGCACGAGCGGACGACGCTTGGGATCGTCGATGCCGATGTAGCGCTGGACCAGCTTCTTGGCCTCTGCGCCGGACACCTTCACATCGAAGTAGCGGAAGGCTGGGTCCTTGGCGGAACCCACGAACGCGGCGATGGTGCAGGCCAGGAACGGCTGCGCCTTGCGGCCGCCGGTGGTCTTCACTTCGCGGGCGCGCTGGATGTAGCCGATGCCCGAGGTGTGAAGGTCGAAGTAGGACTTTGCGTTGGATGCTGTGGTCATGGTGAATCTCCAGACTTGGGATCAAGAATGCGGAGACACACCTGTCCCACGGCGGGGAGGTGCGTAACCCCGCGGTGGGTTGAGGAACATCGAGTGCATCACCACCAGCAGGCCGGTGGTCGTTCGCGCGAGGATGCGATGCGAACTGGTTCGGTCACACGGGCAAGCCGTGCGCAACCTGGAAGACCGAAAGTTGCTGGTTGACGCTGACAACATCAGCGGAACGTATCTGGCAGCGTACGCGCGGGGGCTGCCGATACGAGCAGGAATCGGCACCGGCTGGCGACCGCATTCGGCAGCGGGAAGCGAGCCGCCAAGTCTGCGCAAAGAAAAGCCCCCGGTGACGGGGGCTAGTGGGACGGGCGCTCAGTGATTGGCGGGTGCGGGGTCCACGGTCTGTAGTGACAGGTGCGTTTGGGTCGCCGAGAGTTCGAGGTCGTCCTCGCTGCTCTGGATCCGAGCGAACAGGCGATCCTGCGGATCGAAGTACTCGGCGAAGTCATCTCCGCCCAACTCGACGCGTGCCTGCTCCCACCAGGCGTTGAAGGGATCGACGTCTGGATTGCAGCCGACAGCGTAAGCGACCAGCTTCTGCCGCCCGTCGGGACGCCGCTCTCCGCGCTCGGCTAGGAAGTAGACGCCCTGATCCTTCACCAGGACAACGTGGCACCGGTTGGCCGCGGCTTCAGCGAGCACGGGCCGCAGATTCGCGTTCTTGAATCGAAGAGACATGGTGATCTCCTGAAGATGGGAAAAGAGGGAGGCTTCCCGCCGTGGGGCGGGAAGCGAGGCTGTGATCAGTGCCGGACGGCTTTGCGTCCTGACACGCATTGCACGCGGATGAACCGCCAGGAGCCGTCGTCGATCAGCCGCTCCAGTGTTTCGCCAAGATCGTCGAAGTACACCTCGTCGATCCGATCCACGAGCTCGTCGCCGCGGTGAAGCTCCATCACGTAGACGTCGGCGCCGCGGTCGTACAGCACGGTGACCTGTCCCGCGAACTTTCCAGTAGCGACGGTGAAGCCGATCGCCGGGGGCGTCTCGATGATCTTGTCCGGCGTCGGATCGACCCAGGTGAAGTCCTTCGCACCCGCATCGACCAGCATGTGAGTGATACGCCGAAAGCCGTCGGGAGCCGGCAACCTCTCCAACTGCTCGATCAGGTCACGCAGTTCGGGGCAGTTCGGCTCCGGGATCGGCAGCTTGGCCGGCGCGCTGCCCAGGATGTAGGTCTGCACCGTGTAAGGCACGCCTTCGGCCGTTCGTTCGGTCCGCTCTTCGGGCGTGTCCGCCCGCAGACCGTCGAAGCGACGCCTGGCATACGGTTCGACATGCACCTTGGCTCCCTCGTCGGGGTCGTCGGTCACGAGCGTCCGGTCGAGCACCGCGAACTCGGCGCGTCCGGTCTTGACGACGACGGCCTCGGCGGTCTTGGCGATGACCTTGCCGTCGAATGGCTTGGGATCGAAAGGGAACCCCAGGGCCGAAACCTTGGGCTGGCCATCGAAGATGTTGAACTTGAAGCTGCGGACGTTGGATGGCACGTGGCCCTGAACCAGCGTCGGCATCTGAGCACGAATGGCTTGGGTATCCATGGGAGACTCCTTGTGGAAAGCCAAGGGACTCCCGCCCGCAAGGGAGGAAAGTCCCTTGTGGGTGATGGACGCGACATGCGCCCGGGGATGAGGAACGACCGACGCGGCGAACCGCGTTGCAGTCTTGAAGGTCTCGACTGCCTGGGATGCTGCCGGCAGCGCCAGCAAACATGCAGGGAGCCTGACGGAATGCGTGGTCGGGATCGGCGGGAAATCGGAACTCCGCCGGCACCGGGTTCTGGAAAAGAAAGAGCCCCCGCGTGGGGGGCTCAGGGGTCTACTCTTCTTCGTACAGCTTCAGGCCTTCCAGTATCGGGGCATCGGCGTCGAACACCAGCACGCGAACGTCTGCCAATGCGGCAAGATGAAGCACCTCGACGAGACATTCCGGCATGCCTTTCTTCCGATGTTCCTGGCGCAGTCGTTCGGCGGAAATGCCTTCGACGTGCTGCAGGTTCTCGTCCGACCAAGGTGTGGCAATCAGCTTTACGCCGATCGCCGGGCTGTACGGAATGCGGAAGGCGACGAACAGGAAGCGGCTCGGCGTCGCGAGATCGGCCAGCTCGGCAAGATAGCGACCCGCCTCCTCGGTGATGTGCGCCGAACTGATTTCCCAGCACCGGCTGTAGAAGCCGGTCTCGAACTTCAGGCGTCGCACCACCTCGCGGGCGGTTGCCTCTGAGTAGGTATCGCCTATGTGCACGGGCTGACCGTCGAAGTCGTCCGCCCCGATGGCATAGGCGACGGTGCGTACGATGCCTTCAGTCTGGCACTGGTTCTCCAGCTCTTCGGGCACCTCCTGCCCTTCGGTGATCAGCGCGAAGTCCTTGCCGATGAGGCAAGGAAACAACGCGACTTGGCCGTCGGGAAGATGCGCCTGGCTGGCGTGTAGCGGCCGCCAAACCGGCGGGCAGTCGTCCTCATACGTGATGAGGAGCGTTCGGACAACGCGCGGGTTCTGATAACCGCGGGAAAATGGGTTGTCGATTTTGGACATGGGATTTGCTCCAGCAAAAGTATGGCTGGGTCAATCCCCTGCTGGGGACTGAATCCCCAGCGGGTGAATGAAGTCGCGGCCGATCAGACGGGCGCGGGTGATGACGCGGTGCCGAGCAGTTGCTCGATGACACGCCTACGCAGGCGATCGCGAATCGATTCCTCGCTGACGCCCGCAAGTAGCGACAGCGTTTCCTTGGCGATCCTGGCGGCGGCCTGGTCGAGGTCGTCGGCGAGAATCGCCTGGCGCAGGTCCAGTCCCAGGTCCAGGGCTTGTCTGGATCCGCTGAATACGCTCAGCTCCCGGCTCAGGAAACAGCCCTCGCCGCCGAACTCGAATAGCCGAGGCTTGCTGCAGTGCCAGCAGCCCTCGAACTGGATGGCGGCCAGGTTGTAGCCGTCGTTGAAGCACGAAGCGATCAGCATCAGCGCTTCCAGGTCCGCCGAATCCTCGAACTGATGGTGTTCCACCAGGTTCTGCAGCTCCGGGTTCTGGTCTGTGCCGAAGTGCTTGGCCAGCACTTCGATGATCGTTCCCATCGGATCATTTTCCGAGTCGTCGTCGTCCGGTACAGGCAGGTCGAGCTGGCTGGCCAGATCGGTCAGGGCCTCCAGCACATCGCTCCACTGCGGGTCGCTGGATTCGGAGAGACGAGCGATGTAAGCCTGCCCGTCGCCGGGGTAGGACTCGTCCAGATCGAAACCGCCGAACAGCGCGGTGATGACGGGTGTGACGCGTTCAAGCATCAGGACGCCGGTGGCGTCGTAGTAGTCGTTGGCCATGGTGGCTCCTTTGGGATGAAAGCGCGGAGCCACGCCCCTGCGGACGATGGCATCCGCAGGGAAAAGCCCGAGGCCGCAAGGCTCCGGGCGGTGAAAGGCCAGCGAGGATCAGTCGCCGAAGTCCGTGGGATCGCCCAGGGTCTTCAACAGGTCGATCAAGCCGCCGTTGGCAAGCTGGTACAGCGCGTTGTAGTCGTCGCCGGTCGGCGCCTGTTCCAGGCGGTCGAGCCGGCCGTCCAGGTCGAGGATGCTCTGGCGTACTTCTCGGGCGAGCACCAGCGCCGATGAGGGTTTCTCGTCATCGTCGGTCTCGCCCAACGCCGCAAGCAAGGCTCTGGGTGACAGCGCATCCCGGAGGGATTCGTACACGCCTGGTGTCTCGATGCGGCAGACCGCTTCGGCCGGGTCGTCGCCAATGGAGAAGCGGGTGATCTCGTCGTCGTCGGCACCTTCGGTGTCGTAGTCGACGATCGCGATCCGCGGAAGCGGGATCGCACCGGACCAATCCTGGACGATGATGGCTTGGACGAGGCCGCCTTCAAGGACGACGGCGATAGAGGGAATTCGGGACATGATCGCTCCTGGGAAAAGAAGGAGGGACATGGCCCCGAACGGGGACGCATGTCCCTCGTGGGGTTGGAAAAGGAAAGGTGCTGGATTGCCGGAGGCGGCTCACCAGCCGGTGTAGTGCAGCGTCAGGTCCGCGATGACCTTGCGCCGCTCCAGATCGAGGCCGCCGAGATCGGACAGACCCTCGAAGCCGCAGCGCTTGAGCATCGCACCGCCTTCGCGGGAGTTGTAGAAGCTCACCATGGCGGAGAGGAACATCCGCTGGCCGCTGCTGAGGACGCCCAGGGCGTCATTGAGCATCAGCATGTTGGGACGCAGATCCCACTTGCTGTTGGCCCGCTGCAGGCCTTCGCGCGTGCCATCGCCGAACCATTCGGCACCGGCGATTTCCGCGCCGCGCTTCCAGGCCTCGAAGAAGGCCTTTGGCGCCTCGGCGAAGTGCCGTTCCTCCAGCGCGATCTGATCAAGTACTTCGATGGGAAGAGACAGGTTCATGAGAGTGCTCCGGGGTGGTTGGATTTCAGGGTTCGAGACGCTGTTGCCATCGCCCGGTCGTCAGGGCGTGGTTGGCCGCTTGATGGGAACGGAAGTACTCGACGGACTCTCGGGAAACGGGGCCGTCGTCGTCGGCGGTGCCGATGTAGTGGCCTGTGGCGCTGTGACGTATCTGCAGCAGCAGGCGCTTGCCCGTGTAGGCCAAGGCGAGATAGCCGATGGATTCGGCACGGGCTTGTGCAGCGCTCAATGACGCTGGTGTGGAGGCAAGGGGCATGGCTTCTCCTGGCTGAGGGAGCGGGAGGCCATGTCCTGACGGGCATGGAACTTCCGTGGAGGTGGACAAGAAGGCATCGGCGTCGGGATGGACGCTCGTCCGCAATACGATGCGGAGCGGACTGGTTCGGTCATGCGGGGGAACCGCATCGCAGCCTGGAAGACCGAGGCTGCTGGCATGGTGCTGACAGGAGTCAGCGACGCATGGGCACAGGATTGGGCGTGCGCGCGTGCGCGTCATTCAGCAATCGGGACTGGCTGCCTCCCGATTGCCGGTTCGCAAGAATTCGGTTCGCGCGCCCGCCAGTGGTCGGTCGGGATGGGGTGCACTCGGTGTCGGCCGCTCGACGACAGGGGGTGTGCCAGGTTCGTCGGTCCCGCGTTTCTGGAAGGCAGGAGAAAGGCGCCGAAGGCTTGCGCCTTCGGCGACGGAGGAAGAAACCACCCGTGGGCTGTCGCAGGGACTTGGCCGTCGGTGGAGCCTGTCGCTGCATCAGCAGTCGCACCCGACCCATGTCGTGGCTGGGGTCGAAATTCTTCGGCACACATCCGTGCACAAAGGGAGCCCGTTGTTTCACCGGCGGGCACCGGCACTGATTACCGTCGACCCGAGGGGTCTCCCGACGACTCGCATCACGCTGGAAGCGGCAAGCCTTCGGGGGACCCCTCGCGGTGGACGCAACGACGCCGATCATGGGAACCGCGCAGATGCGATTCGAGGAGCAAGGGCCTTCTCGTCCCGCGGGCCGTGGGGCATGGCGGGACGCGCACACCGTTGCAGAAGGTGACGCGCGCTGGGGAGTCCCGCGGGGTGCGCGGGCGTTGGGCCATGCCGCCGGTGGAACGGCTGGCGCGGCGCGGGGTTCGTGGAGCGTCAGGACGCCTTGGGTGCGGTGCGCCGCTTGCGCGGCGCGCTGCGCTTGCCGCCGGTCGCGGATTCGATGGCCATCGTGCCCTTGCAGTCCGGATAGCGGCTACAGGACCAGAAGGCACCGCTCTTGCCCGTGCGCTGGCGCATCGGCGAGCCGCATTGCGGACAGGCTGGCGCGGGTGGCAGTTGGATGGAGAGCGTTGCGGTGCGGTATTGCTGCACGAGCTGGGCGACCCAGGCGGATTGCTTGGCGATGAAGGCGTCCAGCGTCATCTGCCGCGCTTCGATCATGTCCAGCGCCTGTTCCCACACGGCGGTCGTGCCCGGATCTGCGATCGCTGGCGGCACCGCGTCGATCAGGGTGAAGGCCGCATCGGAAGCCCGGATCGCGCGGCCCTTCTTCAGCAGATAGCCGCGGCCCAGCAGTCCGTTGATGATGTTGGCGCGCGTGGCCTCGGTGCCGATGCCGGTGGTGTCCTTGAGCTTCTGCTTGAGCCGCGGGTCGGTGACCAGCCTGGCGACGCCCTTCATGGCCTTGACCAGCTCGCCCTGCGTGTACGGCTTGGGCGGCAGGGTCTTCAATGCCTTCAGATCGACGGCGCCGATGGGGCATGACAAGCCGGCGTGCAGCGCGGGCAGCACCTGGCTGCGCTGTGCGTCCTCGTCCGGTTCGTCCGGTGCCGGCGCCGCCAGCACCTGGCGCCAGCCGGTCACGACAATCTGCTTGCCGACCACGGTGAGCGACTGGCCGGCGCACGCGAACTGCGCCACGGTGCGGTCGAACTCGTGATGCGGCAGGAACTGTGCGAGGTAGTGGGCGCGGATCAGTCGGTAGACGGCCAGCTCCTTGTCGTTCAGGGCCGATAGGTTCGCCGGTTCGAGCGTTGGAATGATGCCGTGGTGCGCCGTGACCTTGGCGTCGTTCCATGCGCGCGAGCGCTGATGGGGATCGAGCTTGGCGACCAGCGGGCGAAGGCTTGGATCGGTCTTGACCAGGCTGTCGAGTACGGTCGGCACTTCGGCCAGCATGTTCTCGGGCAGATAGCCCGAATCCGAGCGAGGATAGGTCGTGGCCTTGTGCGTCTCGTAGAGGGACTGCGCGATGTCCAGCGTCTCCTGCACGTCCAGCCCAAGCTGCTTGGAACACACTTCCTGAAGCGTTCCCAGGTCGAACGGCAGCGGCGGTCCCTCGCGCATGCGCTCGGTCTCGACGGACACCACTTGCGCGCTGACGGCCGCGCGCATGCGTTCGTCCGCCTGCTGCGCGACGGGCTGCTGCAGGCAGCGCCCGGCGTCGTCGGTGCAACCCGCCGGAGGCGTCCAGTTGGCCACGAAGGACTGGCCGGCATGAGCCAGCAACACCTCGATCGTCCAGAACGGCACGGAGACGAAGCGCGCGATCTCGCGGTCGCGGTCCACGACGAGCTTCAGCGTCGGCGTCTGCACGCGACCGACCGACAGCACGCCGGAATAGCCGGCCTGGCGCCCGAGCACAGTGAATAGCCGGCTCAGGTTCATGCCGATCAGCCAGTCGGCGCGCGAGCGCGCCAGGGCCGAGTAGTACAGCGGCAACGTCTCGCCGGACGGCTTGAGCGCGCCGAGTGCCTTGCGGATCGACGCATCGTTGAGCGCGGACAACCACAGCCGTTGGATCGGGCCGCGGTAGCCGCAGTAGTCGATCAGCTCGCGGGCGATCATCTCGCCCTCGCGATCGGCGTCGGTCGCGATCACCAGATCGGTGGCCTGTGCCAGCAGCTGCTTGACGACCTTGAACTGCGTGGCGGTCTTGGCCTTGACCACGACCTGCCAGTGCTGGGGAATGATGGGCAGCGGTTCCAGCGCCCATCGCTTGTACTGCTCACCGTAGGCTTCCGGGGGAGCGGTCTCGATCAGATGGCCGATGCCCCAGGTCACGCCGAGGCCAGAGCCGGTGTAGCAGCCGTTGCCTCGCTGCGTGGCGCCCAGGACGCGGGCGATGTCCTTGCCCTGGGAAGGCTTCTCGCACAGAACCACGCGCATGAAGCCTCCTGATGTGCGTGAGGGTCATTGAATGACCGTCAGCATTCCCCGGCAGCCGCGAATGTGGCAGCAAACAACACGGCAGCGGGGGATCCCAGGTTCTGCTGGCGCAAGCGCGCCGTCATCCAGGCTGCGGCCGCAGTGCACGGGCCTGCACGGTCCGGAAGCGTCTGCTTCGGCGCTGGCGCAGCGCTCCATGGACGCCAGTGGAACTATCCCCTGGGGATAGGGCGCGTCCGGGCGCTGCGAGGAAGTGGAGCAGCTCTCCGCGAGCGCGGCGCTGCTCCACCGGGTTTCACGTGGCGTCCGGGTCCGGATCGGTGCTGGCCGGCTTGGCGCTGAGCTTCACGGACTCCACGCGGAACGGCAGGATGCCGACGCGGCGCGCTTCGATCTTGAACGTGGTGCGCTCGTTCTCCTCGGCATCTTCCCACTCGTCCTTGACCGTGCGGCCCTCGACCAGCACCCGCATCCCCTTCTGATACAGGGTCTGCCAATGCTCGGCATCGCGATGCCACAGTTCGACCGGCGCCCAATAGCCGCCGCGGTCCTCGTAGCCGTCCTTGGTCGGGACGGGGTTGTCGAAGTAGACGTTCAGGCGCAGCAGCCTGCGCGGCTCCTCGTTGCCGTGGGGGAACTCCCGGAAATCCGGCGCAGAACCGATGTTGCCTTCGCCGACGAAATGCGTGCTCATGTGTGGACTCCTGTGGTGGTGGGAATGACCTGCGCTACCGTGGTTGGCGCAGTGGCTGGGGGTCGAAGTCGGTCAGGTGTGCGCTGCGCCGTTCGACCCGGGCTGGGATGCAGCGGTCCCGCTGCGGCGCTGGTAGACCGCATGCGCCTGGTCGAGCTTGCTGGCGCAGTCGACGGCTTGCCGGCCCAGGGTATGCAGCAGGCTGATCTGCATGTTCAGCACGACGCGCTGGACCTCCATCGCGAACAGGTCGTCGATCAGGGTGTCCGGCGTGGCGGGGCTCTCCATCAGCTCCTGCCACAGGGCCACGCCCATCGCGGAGCGGTCCTGCCTGCGCCAGCGCAGGAAGACGGTGCCTGCGCCAGTGGTTTGCTGGGCCAGTTGAATGGGCAGCAGGCGGAAGGGATAGGTGCCGGCCTGCGCCAGCACGCGCCGCTGCGCCAGTTCGATCAGCCCGTCCCGCAGCGCGTGGCACTGGCCGGCCCAGTCCTGAAGGGTCCTCTTACCCTTAAAGGGTCTTAAAAGGCCTTTTAGAGAGGCTGCGTGTTCCAGTTGCTGGAAGTCCGCCTGTTCCAGATTGAAGAAGCGCCGGGGAGCGCTCGCGTCGAGGGAGGGCTTCATGCTGGCTCACCCCCATCGGCTTCTGACGGCGTTGCCCCCGGTTCGGCGCGGTCATCCTCGTTCGATTCGTGCTCGTCCACCGCCGCCGAGCGGCGCGATGGCGACGACGACAGTGGGGAGCGACGCGCGATGGGAGGGGCGTAGCGCGAACGGCGCGTGCCTTCGAGAACGTCCTGTGGCAGCTCTCCATACTTCTCGACTGCGGCACGCGCGGCGGCGTTCTTGGCGGCGAAGTCATCGCGCGTGCAGCCGGAATAGCGGTACTGCTGCGCCAGCGAGAACAGGCTGCGCAGCGCATGGGCGCCCTCATTGAGCCAGCGCTCCAGCGTCGAGCGATCGATCAGCGCGGTGTGATGGGCCAGGATCAGCTTCCGCGCCAGGTCGTCGTAGTCCGCCAGCAGGTAGACGGCCATGAAGCCGAGCTGGGCGTTGACGAACAAGGGCAGCTTGACCGGCTGTACGTTGAGGTTCTCACCCAGCGACAGAGCTGGCGGCACGTTCGAGAGCGCTTGGTCGACCTGCTCGCGCAGCGTCTGCAAGCTGGCTTTGGTTTGCGCGAGCTTGTCTTCGATCCGAAGCATCCACCAGTCGCTATACGGATCGTCCTGCTCGGCGCCGCGCTTCATTTTGTTCATGACGGCGATGTAGCCGTTGAGGCCGACGATGCCGGGCCGGCCTTCTGCAGCAGCGCGGCCGTGCCAGATGCGCGAGGCATGATGGGTGTGCAGCGTCAGTGACATCGCACTGCGCAGCGACCCGAGATTGAGTTGCAAGGGTTCGTTGGCCATGGAGACGACTCACAGTTGGTGAACGAGTTGCGAGCATCCCGGCGAGCAGGAAGGCCGTCAGTCAACAAAGCGCACTAGCGCCCCGCCAGTTTCCGGTCGCGGAAGGCAAGCTGTTCCAACTATCCCCAGGGGATAGCTCCAGGGAGAGCCAAGGCGGTCTGATCACGCGGACGAAACGCCGTCACGACTTGCTCAACAACGATCGCAGCTCCGACAGGCGGGCCTGGACGACTTCGGGACTCGCCGGTTTGGCGGCGGGTGCGGGATTGCCGGCGTGCTTGGCGGCGCCGGATTCGGCGTCTGATTGGCCTGCCCACGCCTTGAACTCCCCGCGGATCGCCTTCTGGATGATGCCGAACAGGTAGCCCGCAGGATTGCGCACCGTGCTGCCCCGGCAGCGCGCATTCCATTCGTCGAGCACGGACTGGCGCAGGTCGGCGTCGACCTGCTGCAGGGCCACCAGCGCGCCGGCCTGCTGCTCGTGTTTCAGGTGCCCGAAGCGTTCGGGCAGGCGGAGGTTCTGCAACGCGCGCGGTACTGTACGTACTTCATTTATACGACTACTCAGTACTTCAGTACGGTCCTGCTTCGGATTCCGAAGAGAGGCGGATTCGCCGGGTTTCCCGCCTGCTTCGGAATCGGAAGACGGCTGCGATCGGTTCCGAAGAGGGGGTGCGGCGCCTTCTTCGGATTCCTGGTCCGCTTGATCCTGTGGATAAGTCTCTTGCTCGTCGGCGGGCTGTCGGGCCATGCGCTGTGCCAGCACTTGGAGACGTGTTGGCAGCACGCGGCCGTTGAGCAAGGGATCATCGGTCAGTTCGCGCAGCGCCTGCTGTCCTACGCGCTGAACGGCCTTGCTCGCATGGGTCAGGGCCTGGCTGATCAGCTCCAGGTAGCCCGAGTCGAGCTGCATGGCCTCGAACGGACTCAACGGTTCGTCGTGCAGCACGTACAGGTTGCCGAGGATGCGACCGCTTCTGGCGTCGCGCCGCCGGCGCACCAGGCTGAACCAGCGCGTGAGCCGCAACACCGTCAAGGCGCGTGCGACGGTTTCGTGGGACGCTTTCGGCACGCAGGGCATCGAGGTCAGCCATGGGCGCAGTTGCTCGTAGGTCGGCCACGCAGTCAGGCCGTCGTCGTTGAGCATCAAGCGACACACCTGCCAGGCGTTGCGCTCCAATGGCGTGAGCCGTCGATCGAAGAACAAGGCTCGCGGCACCGCCTCGTGGCGATTGCCACTGAACAGAAAGCCGTCTTGGGGGCCGCTGTCGCGGGTGCGCGCAGCTTCCAGGCGCTGCAAGGCGCCGTCGAGGATGGTCGATAGCGAAACGGGGCCAGTCGCGTCAGAGCGTGGCGTCGTCATGGGCCTACACCAGCCCTTGATCGATCCAGCTCCGTATCGCGGCCCAGAGCACCGACATGGGCAAGGACAGCGACTCGGCCAGGTCCATCGTCAACGTCAGCATCGCGCTTTCGTCATCCAGTGCGATGCCGCGCTCCGCGATGGCGGGCTTCCAGCGATGCCACAGGGCAGTCTCCTGCTCCTCGTTCAGCACCGGGTGCCGACCCTTGCGCTTCGGTAGCCCCAGGATCTCGCGCCGCAAGGCGACTTCCTGGTGGGTGAGTCCATAGAACTTGCTGACCATCTCGGTACTGGCACCGAGTCTGAGCATGCGATCGACCGTGCTGATCTCGTGCTCAATGTCGTGCATCTGGCTGACCAGCCGCCACAGCATGTCTTGGTTCACCTTGACCGTGCACCAGGGCACGCGCGCGTTGGCCAACAGCGCGACCAACGCCGGCTGCTTGAGCACGTCCAGCTCGCGCTCTCCGAACCCCATCGCCAGGCAGCGGCGCAGTTGGCCGTTGCGCAGGTCGTGCAGGGCCTGGGCGACAACAGCTTGGTTCAAGGGATGGGGTGCCGTCATGATCGCCTCCGATCCGATCAGCCCGAGGATGCGTCGCTGGCGTCTGCTTCCAGGTCCAACAGGCGACGCGCCAGCCGCAACAGGCGAAAGAGCTTGACCAGCCCGGTATCGCTGAGGCGAGGCATGGTGGCGGGCGCGCTTCCCAGCAGCAGCGTGCCGAGCGCCGTTTCCAGGGGGAACGGGTCGCGCCGCGCGCCGGCAGGTGGTTCAGCGCCATGGCCCATGGCCTGCAGCAGGGCCAGCACCGCCCGGCCGAACGGCGGCAGCGCGGCCGTGCGGGGAGCGAGGCATACGAAACCGAGACCGGCGTCCGACGCGCCGATGCAGTCGGCCAGCTGCGCCTCCTCGGCGATCTCGCGGGCAAACTGCGCGATGTGCGTGCGCAATCCTTCGGGCGTGTCCAGTCCCGGCTCGATGTACCAAACGTCGGTGATGGGAAAGAGACCGCCGGCCTGGACTGGAATGGCGCGCAGCACGTTATCGCGGAAGTCCGGCCGGTCTTCGCCGGTGTGCTCGGCGACCAGCTGTTGAATCGCCTGCAGCCGTTCGGTGCTGGTCGCCGGCGAGACGATGTGGTCTTGCAGCCGCTGGTTCTCTTCGTCCTCGGGTGCTGCCTGTGCCGGAGGAAGCATCGGCGGCGCTTCGGGTGGCGGCGCCTGCTTGGCTGCTGGCCTCGGCTGGCTCTCCTTCGAGGCTTCGCCTGTCTGCCGGCTTGGCGGCGCTGCCGCTGTCCCGGGTGGTGGTGCCGACGCGGGTAGTTGAGACGCAGATGCAGGATTCGATGACGACGGTGGCGCCGGTGTTTCCGCCGGCAACGTCGGCGGGCTGTTCACCGCGCGCTGTCGGCCTTCGACGTTGACGATATCCAGTTCCAGCGCGTTGTAATCGATGCCGAGCAGGTCCGACATCTGGCCGATCAATTCGTCCTGAACGCGCTGTGCGGTGAAATCGTCGGGCTGTGCGTCGAACTGCGCCAGGACCTCGTGGAACAGCGTGTCGAAGTCGGTCGGCTGCACCTTGCCGTGTACGCGCGTCTCCCAGGCCCACTCGGCGGCCTTGCGCAGGACCGCCAGCCGCTCGACCTGATGCCGGCCAAGTCCGCCGTAGAGCACATTGGGGATCGCGGGCAGCAGGTAGCGCACAGTGTCCTGCATCCGGCTGATGTGCGACTGCTGGATCGGATAGCCGTCTGCGGCAAGACGGCGGGCGAGTTCGGACTGCGACAGCGGCTTGCCGACCTCCTGTTCGTACAGCTCGCGCGCCTTCTCGATGCCAAGGGCACGTTCGATGAACGTGAGGCCGCCATGCAGTTCGTTCTCGGCCAGGTGGCCGGTCAGCGCGATGATCTCGCCGCGTTCAGGCCAGGGCCTGAACAGGCACGAGATGCGGAAGAAGCGCTCGTCCTTCGTCTCCGACCACAGCTCGCGCAGGATCGCCAGCCGCGTGTTGCCGCCATTGCGGATGATGTAGTGGTCGGCGTCGGGCCGCCGGGTGATCGGTGGCGGCGCGTCCAGGCCGCGCTCACGGATCGACGCCTTGATTTCGTCGTAAAGCGGATTGCGGGTGATGCGTGGATCCAGCTCGTAGGAGCGCAGTTCGTCGAGCGTCACGACCATCGGCGTGTCCGCGATGGGATCGCTCAATGCCCGCGCGACGGGGCTTTGTCGTTGGAAGCCCTCGGCCAGGAGCTTCGAGGCCATGTCGGCTGGCGTCAGGTCAGCCATGGCCGTCTCCTGGCGCGCTTGCCTGCCGATCGGCACGTCGGAGCTGGGTGCGCGCGTTGCGCGCGGCGCGGTGGTCGCTTGCGGTGGAGCCGGTATAGATCGGCGGCAGGCCCGGCTTCGTGAATTTCAGATGGCCGCCGGGCGTCCGCACGACGTCCCAGCCCTCGCGCAGCGCGAAGTCGATCAGGCCGCGAAGCTGCTTGTGCCCACGCGTCAGGTCATGGGCGCTGGACACGGCCTGTCTCCTTCGGCGTTTTCCCGTCGACCTGGCTGAAAGCCTCCCGCCATTGGGGGAGCAGCTCGCAGGCAACCGCCCGGATCGTCTCCAGCGCGGAAGGCGCGCTGCGTCCGGTGGGGCGCCGGTTCTCTACGCGATGGACGGGCAAGCCCTGCGTCGCCGCGCGCGGATAGGCTTCGATCGCCGGAATGGCCGTGTCCAGCACGCGCACGTCGCTGCGTCCCTCGAATATCTGGCGCAATGCCTGCTGGATCACGCGGGCGTTGGCCGATACCGGATGCACGCGGTTGATCAGCAGGTTCAGCGGGGGCGGCTTGATGCCCAGGTGCCGGTAGGGGGCGATGTCCTCGATCAGTTGCAATGTCCCCCGGCGCAGCTCGCGCGCCGCGAGAATCTCGGGTGTCACTGGCGACAGCGCCACGTCCGAGGCCAGCACGGCCATCTCCAGCAGCGCACTGCGCGCGCCCTGCGTGTCGAGCAGCACCAGGTCGTAGCTCGCCTGGAATGCGGGCAGCAGATGCCGCAGGCGCAGGCGCCCATCGGGCGCGTGCAGCAGCAGCGTGTTCAACTGCCCCCTGTCGTCGTTGGAGAGCACCAAGCTGAGGCCGTCGATGCAGGTATGGGAGACGAGCCGCTCCAGGTTCTGTTCGTTGAACGCGAGCAGTTCGTAGATCCCACAGGGCGCCCGATGCATAAGCGGGTAGTAGCTCGATAGCGTGGGTTGCACGTCAAGGTCGAGCAACAGGACGCGCAGGCCAGCGTCCGCGGCGAAACCGCCCAGATTCGCGGTCGTCGTGGTCTTGCCAACGCCGCCCTTGGTGGAAATGATGGAGATGACTAACATCGTCTCGCTCCTCGTCGTATGGGTGAAGGGCGAGTTCAGACGCGCTGTTTTCGGCGCTCGGCGATCCACTGCTCTACTTCGAGTGAATCCCAACCGACGGCACGAATCCCGAGGCGAATGGCTTTCGGGAACTTGCCGGCTCTCATCAGGTTGTAGAGGTGCGCGCGCTTGAATCCAGTCTTGGCTTCAACTTCGTCGCGACGCAGGATGCGATGCTCGACCGCGGGGAGCGGGAGGGGTGTTTCCTCCGACATGGAGTCACTCCTTAGCGCTCAGGTGCGCTTGTTAGGGTGACTCGTAATTGAATAGACCAAGACGAGGATAACCACCGCAAATGCGGTTTCCGCGACCGCAGATACGGGCTTGCATTGCTGTCAGTTGGCCGATCGCAGCTTCCGGCGTGCCTGAGCAAACTTGGCTTGCAGCGTCCGCTCGGCGATGCCCATGAGATTCCCGTGGTGCGCGATCAGGGCGCTGATCACCGCTTCCTGGCTGGTGAAGCGGGAGTAAGGAGTTCCAGACGGCGTGTGCCCGAGCATCACTTCCAGCAATGCGCCGACGATGTTCAAATAGGTCGCCTCGGCTCGATCGCTGAGCGGACAAAGCGCGCAGGAGGCAGTAGGCGCGTCCTGCTTCTTCAGTTGGTCTTGCAGCGCCTGCACTTGGTGCCGGCACAGATCCAGTTGAGACTTCAGAGCCTCGCGCTCCACCAGGAGGGCCTGGCCGGCCTCGACCGTGATGACCGGATGGACAACTCGCTCGGCACGGGAGAAGAGAAATGCTGGTCGTTGGCCCGGATAGGTGTGAGCCATCCAGCGCTTGAGGTCGACATGGCGAATGGTGAGGTCGGGCGAATCCCATAAGGACTCGTCGTGCATCGTGATGCCGTTTTGCCCGTAGGGCAATTCGCCATGAATGATCGCATCGTAGATGCGATCGGTGCACAGGCGTAGCTCGTTGCAACGAGGGCAATCCAGAGTCGCTGGCAACCTCCGTGATCGTACGGTTGCCAGGATCTCGTCCCTAAACCGGAACAGCCCGGCCCATCGGATAGCAGCGTCGATGGGCCGGTAGTACACGGCCGACAATGAAGTCCTTTGCATGTCGCTGTCTCCCAGCCGCCGCTACCTCATCGAAGACTCCTCAGTGCCCAGCCATCGGGCGGTGCGTAGAAGATCGCAACTCGACGTGGTTCGATGTCGAGCCACGCTGCCGGACGGATCGCGATCAACCGCGCCGAAGGGGTTGCACTCAACCCCGCTGGCAGTAGGATGTGAATTGCCTACGACCGAGCCATTGCCAGGGCTGGCGGGGGCTGGCCGCTATGGTGGATGCTGGCGCTGAGCCCCAGGAGCGACAGGCGGCCAGTCACACCACTGTCATGTACGCGAGGGTCATGTAGGCGGCGAGCCGTGACAAGACCCGTTACGCATGCGTTGTTCTCTTGCCGGTCTATCAGGTCAGTTACACAGTCCCGTTCGTCTTGAGCGGAGGCTCGGAACTGGGCCAAATTCGGATGAGCAGACTTGCCCAGTCTGCTGATAGACCAAATGGGAATTGTGTTGAGGGCAGACGTGGAACAAGTAACGCTTTACTCTGCAGCCAGTAGCAGAGCTTCTAAGAGGGGCTTCGGCATGAAGCCAGCGACGCTCGGCAGGTGTCGTCGAGCCTGTGTCGAACATAGCTGTCTGTAGCCGTGGCTAGTTCTCGCCGGACGAGTGCGTTGCCCGGTTTTTGGCAGGTGGTTTAAACTAGTCCAGTCGATAGTCCATATCGAGCGCGGGTACTCAAGAGAATCGTTTTAACTCAACCACTTAGGGGTCAAATTCGATTCCCTTCACCCGCTCCACTGCATCATTCTGCGGACTTGTGCAGAAGTCCAAGAGAGTCTGCAAGTCATTGCCACACAAGGACTTTTCCTCTCCTGGACGTTCTGCCGTGGTCCACTGCGATCCGCCTACGGCCGGGACTTCTAAGTCCATAAACAAGTCCATTTTTGCGGGCGCGGCTGATTTACGGATTGTGGATGGAGGGGCGAGGTCGACGTGACCAGCATCTGGTTCCTGACTCATGCTCAGGAGCAAGAGCATGGCACTGTCAGACCTGGCCGTTCGGCAGGCCAAGGCAACTGGCAAGGCATACACCGTCACCGACCTGGATGGTCTCTCCCTGGCCGTCACGGCTGCAGGGGCAGGACTTGGCACTTCCGCTACTACTGGGCGGGCAAGCAGAAGCGGATATCGCTCGGCACCTACCCGGAGGTGACGCTTCGCGAGGCCCGCCGCCTGCGCGACGAAGCGCGCGCCCTGCTGGCCAGAGGCATCAATCCTCGCGTTCACCGCAAGCACAAGCGCGCCGCTGTCCAGCTCGCCCACGAGAACACCTTCGATGCGGTGTATCGCAGTTGGCTCGCGCATTGCGGGCTCAGCCTCAAGGAAGGCCGGCAGACGACCCTCTCAATACTTCCGCGCATCTTCGACAGGGATGTGCTGCCCACCTTGGGCAAGCGCTCGATCCATGAGATCAAGCGTCCCGACCTCTTGGAGGTGATCGCCAGGATCGAAAAGCGCAGGGCGCTATCGGTCGCCGGGAAGGTCAGGAGGTGGTTCAACCAACTGTTCCGCTACGCGCTGGTGGTCGTGCCAGGCCTGGAGCAGAACCCTGCATCCGATTTCGATGTGGTGGCGCTGCCGCTGCCGCCCGTCAACCACAACCCGTTCCTGCGCATGGCCGAGCTGCCAAAGCTGTTGCAGCGGCTGCGCAGCTATCGCGGCAGGCGGCAGGCGCAGCTCGGGCCACCACCCGGTTGCCGCGGCTGACGAACAGATACCGGTGTGCGGCATCCACGGACAGCTAGTCCCAGCCGCCGGGGCCGCCCTGCGGCAGGCGTGCCAGCACACGCATGTCGGCGGCGGGTGCGGCGGCGCGGGCCATCGGGGCGAATGATGTCAGGTTGAGCAGGGAAATCGTCAGCAGGTAACGCGGGGATGGCTTCATGGGCAAGCGCCTTCGGTGGACCCCGTGGGGCCGGATGAAACACGCCGCCGTGGCTGGGCCACGGCGGCGGGCTGGTCGGCCCGCGCCGGTTCAGTCCTTGCCGTCGTCGATCGCGTTCTCCAGCACCTTGCCGTCCTTGGCATCCACGCCGATCTCGTGCACCACGCCGCCGGCGCTGATGTCGAACGAATAGCGCAGGCCGCTGCCACCGGGCTCCTTCTCCAGCTCTTCCTTGACGATCTTGCCGGGCGAGGTCTCGAGGGCGATGGCGCGCGCCTGGGCCATGCTGACGTGGGCCTGTGCGGCAAGCTTTTCGGTGTTGCCGGCCATGGCCGAAAACGCGGCGACGGACAGGGCAAGCGACGAGGCGACCAACAACAATTTACGCATGAGTGTCTCCAGACATTTGATGACGGTAGGCCGGGCGCCGTTCGGCGTTCGGCAACGTCAGCATGTGCGCAGGCGCTTAGTTGGCCCTTATGCCCGTACGCGATGCGGCGGCCTGCTGGGGGACCGTTCATGCTTGCGCCACCTTGTCCTGCTCGCGCCGGCGCAGGCGCGCGTAGAGCACCGGCATCACCAGCAGCACCAGTGGCACCTGCACCAGCAGGCCGGCGATGATCGCCACCGCCAGCGGCTGCTGCATCTGCGAGCCCTGGCCGATCGCCAGCGCCAGCGGCAGCAGGGTGAGCATGGCGGCGATGGTGGACATCAGGATCGGCCGCGTGCGGTGCCGGCCGGCGCGTTGCAGCGCATCGTGCAGCGGCAGATCGCGCTGCGCATCGTCGCCGGCGCCCTGTTGCAGTTCGGAGAAGTAGAACACCGCCACTTCGGTGACGATGCCCACGATCATCGTCATGCCCATCATCGCGGAGATGTTGAGCTCGATGCCGGTGAGCCACAGCCCGATGAACACCGCCGGCAACGCCAGCAGCGGCATCGCCATGATCGCCAGCGCCACGCGGAAGCTTTCGTACAGGAACAGCAGCAGGGTGAATACCAGCGCGATCGCCGCCAGCATCACCATGGTTAGGTCGCGGAACGCCTGCTGCTGCTGCTTGTACACGCCGCCAAGCTCGTAATACATGCCCTTGGGCAGCAGGCCCTTGCGGGACATCACCTTTTTCACGTCGGCAATCGCCGAGCCCAGGCTGCGCCCGCTGAGGCGCGCGGTCACCGCGACCATGCGCTTGAGATTTTCGCGGTTGATCTCGGGCTGGCCCTGCACCTGCTTGAGCGTGGCCACCTGCGACAGCGGCAGCAGGTGGCCATCGGCCGCGCGGATCGGCAGTGCCGCGACCTGCTCCAACTGCTGATGCGAGCCTTCCGGCAGACGCACGCGCACGCCCACCACCTTGCTGCCCTCGGGCAGGCGTGCCGCCACGGTGCCGTCGATGGCGGCCGCCACCTGGTCGGTCACGCTGACCGGATCGAGCCCCTGCAGCGCCGCCTTGGCCGAATCCACCTGCACGGTCAGTGCGTCGCCGGCCGGGTTGATGCCGTTGCGCACCCCGACCACCCCGTTGATCTTGCCGACCGCGCTGGCCACCTTGGCCGCGGTGGCATCGAGTTGCGTGGCGTTGTCGCTGAACAGCTTCACCTCGATCGGCTGCGGCACGGCCACCAGATCGCCGATCAGATCCTCCATCAACTGCGACAGTTCGATATCCAGCCCCGGCACCCTCTGTTCGACCTGGGTGCGAATCTGCTCCATGACCTGTTCGGTGGACGGCCGCGAGCCGCTCTTCAGGCGCACGAAGAAGTCGCCCTGGTTGGCCTCGGTGAGGCCGCCGCCCAGCTGCAGGCCGGTGCGGCGGGAATAGGTGTCCACGTAGGGATTGGCGCGGATGATCACTTCCGCCTGGCGCAGCAGGCGGTCGGTCTCTTCCAGCGAGGTGCCGGGACGGGACAGGTAATCGAGGATGAAGCCGCCCTCGTCCATCTTCGGCATGAAGCCGGTGCCCACCCGGGTATAGGCAAAACCACCCAGCGCCAGCAGCGGCAGCACCAGCAGCAGCACCAGCAGCGGGCGCTTCAGCCAGGTCTGCAGGGTGCGCTCGTAGCCGGCCATCATGTGCTGGGTGAAGCGGCCGGGCGGATGCTCGGAGCGGTGGCGCTTGTCGAGGAAGCGTTCGGCCAGCAGCGGCACCGCGATCCAGGTCAGCAGGTAGGAAATGATCAGCGCGCTGGCCATGGTCAGCGACAGCGCCTTGAAGAACGCGCCGGTGACCCCGGAAAGGAATGCCAGCGGCAGGAAGATGATCACCGTGGCTGCGCTGGAGCCGGTCAACGGGCGGGTGAATTCCCACGCGGCGCCGGCGATGCGCTCGTGGATGCGGCTCCCGTCGTCGCCGCCAAGCCGGCGCATGATGTACTCCAGCATGACGATGACGTCGTCGATGATCAGTCCCACCGCCGCGGCCATGCCGCCCAGCGTCATCATGTTGAAGCTCATCCCGAGCACGTACAGCAGCAGCACGGTGATCGCCAGCACTGCCGGCACCACGATCATCGCGATCAGGATCACCCGCGTGTTGCGCAGGAACACGAACAGCACCAGCCCTGCCAGCACGATGCCGATCAGGATTGCGTCGCGCACGCTTGCCGCCGCGCCGGTGACCAGCTGGGTCTGGTCGTACCAGCTGGCGATCCGCACGCCGTCGGGCATCTGCGGGGCGAAGTCGGCCAGCCGCTTGCGCACATCCTTGGCGATCTGCACGCTGTTGCCGTTGGGTTGTTGGTATACCTGCAGCAGCACCGCGTTCTGGCCATCGGCGTTGACCCGGATCCACTGTGGCACGTGGTCCAGGCTCACCCGTGCCACGTCGCCCAGGCGCACGACGCCCCGGGAGTCGGCACGCAGCACGATGTCGCGCAGCGCGGCCAGCGTGGTGGGCTGGTTGTCGGCCAGCAGCAGGTACAGCTTGTAGTGGTCGGACAGCCGTCCCATCGCCTGGATGGTCGCCGCGCGGGTTACCGCGGCCGTCACCTCGGCCAGGCTGAGGTTGAGTGCGCGCAGCTTGTCCGGATCGACGTCGGCGTGGAACTCGGCCACCTCGCCGCCCTGCACCTTGACCTGGCCGACCCCGTTGATGCCGCTGAGCAGCGGACGCAACTGGTATTCGGCCAGCTCATGCAGTGCACTGGGCGAGACGGTGTGCGAGCGCAGGCTGTAGGCCAGCATCGGAAACGTGGTCGGATCCATCCGCCGCGTGCTCAACCGGGTACCCCTGGGCAACTGCGGCAGCACCTGGCCGGCCGCTGCGTTGACCTGCTGCAACGCGGCGGCCATGTCCGCACCCCAGTCGAAGGTGACCGCGATGTCGGCGCTGCCGCGACTGGTGGTGGAACGCACGCTGCGCACGCCACGCACGCGGCGCACCGCCTCTTCCACCGGCGTGGTCACCTCGATCGCCATCTGGTCGGCCGGGCGGTCGCCCGCATCCAGGGTCACCTGCACCCGCGGAAACGCCACGTTGGGGAACAGTGCCACCGGCATCAGGAGCGCACTGGCGCTGCCGCCGAGTGCCAGCATCAGGGCGAGAAACAGCAGCGAGCGCCGGTGCCGCTGCATCCAGAGCGAGAGATTCACCGCGCCGACTCCTGCACGGCGTCGCCGTCGTGGAGTTCGTACACGCCCTGCACGATCACCGGGGTCTTCGCGTCGAGCGGCCCGAGCACGCCCACCGGATCGCCGTCGGGGCTGCGCAGGGTCACATCCACGCGCCGGGCCTTGCCGTGGTCGAGCTGGAACAGGTAGTCGCCGCGCGCGTCATGCAGCACGGCGTCGCGCGGCACCGCCCAGGCGGTGACGTCGCGGGTCTCGATGGTGGCCTGCAGGGGCGCGCCGGCCATCAGCGTGGCGCTGGCCGGCGCCGGCAGGCTGACCCGCGCCGGCAGCAGGTGGCTGTGCGGATCGACCGCGGCGCCGATCACTGCCAGCGTGCCGTCGAGCGCGGGCGCATTGCCGTAGACGCCGTGCAGGCGTACCGCCATGCCGGGACGCAGCTTGCTGCCGTCGGGCGGCTGCACGCCCAGTTCGGCGACCAGCGCCTGATCCGGGGTGAAGGTGAGCAGCGGTGCGTTGGCGGCGAAGCGCTCGCCCTGGCCGATGCTGATGGCGGTGACCACGCCGTCGGCGGGTGCCACGACGGTTTCCTCGGCGCTGCCACCGCCGAGTGCGCGCTGCGCGGCCAGCGCGGCCTCGGCATCGGCCAGTGCCTTGCGCGCGGCGGCCAGCTGCGATTGCGTGGCCAGCCGCTGGCCGGCCATCTGCGCGGTGCGTGCCAGTTCGCTGCGCGCCAGCTGTGCCGCGCTTTGCGCCTGCTGGTAGGTGCTGCGCGCGGCCGGGTCGGGCGCGATCACCAGCAGCGGTTCGCCGCGGTGCACGCGCTGGCCGGTGCTCACCTTCAGCGCCTGCAGCTGGCCGCCGTGGCCGAGGCTGATCACGCGGGCGCGTTGCGGATCGCCGATCGCGCTGCCCCAGGCCTCCACCGTGTCATGGAAGACCTGCTGCCTGGGCGCCATGGTGGTGACCGCGACCACGCCGCGGGCGGGCGGTGCGGCATCGTCATCGGCACTGCCGCCGCCGCATCCGGCGAGCAGGGCGGCTAGCAGCAGCGGCGGCAGCAGGCGGAAAGTCGGCGCGGCGCGGGTGGGCATCATGGCGTGTCGGCTCGTGCGGAAGCGGGGGTGAGGTCGGTGCTGCCGAGCAGGGCGCCCAGCGCGATGGACGCGGTGGCCCGCCGCTGGCGCAGGTCGAGTCGGTCGAGGTCGGCGCCGAGCGCGTTGGCGCGGATCGTCAGGTAGGTGGGCCAGTCCAGCTCGCCGAGTCGCCAGCCGGCCTCGGCGGCGCGGCGCGCCTGCGCCAGCGCGCGGGCGTGGCGGTCCTGCGCGGCGGCGGCGCGGGTCAGCGTGGCGAGGTCGTCGGTGAGGCGGCGGATGTCGGTGCGCGTGGCGAGCACGCGCGCGGCGTAGTCGTCGCGCAGCTGCTGGCGGGTCGCCGTGGCGATCGCGATGTTGCCGCGGTTGCGGTCGAACAGCGGCAACGTGATGCCCAGGGTGACGCCGTGGGTGTAGACCGCGCTGGTGTCGCGCGCGGTGTTGAAGCCCAGGCTGATCGCCGGGAACTGCGCGCGGATGGCACCGCGCAGGCTCGCCTCCTGCGAGGCGTAGCCCGCCTGCAGGGCGAGCAGGTCGGGCCGGCGCTGCGGCAGCGCGTCCAGCGCGCGTTGCACGGACGCCGGCGACGGATCGGCCTGCCACGGCGGGCCGACCAGATCGATCGGCGCAGCCGGCGCCAGCCCCAGCAGGCCGTGCAGATCGGCCACGGCCTGATGCAGCGCCACGGTGGTGTCGTCGAGGCGGTGGCGCACGTCGGCGAGGGCGTTGAGCCCGGCGCTGGCGGCATCGTGGGTCAGATTGCCGGCGCGCAGCGCGGTCTGCACCTGCGCGGCGAGTGGCGCCAGCGCGTCGCGCTCGTGCTGCAGCCGAAGCTGCCGCGCCTGCAGTGTGGTCACCTGGTCGAACAGCAATCGCGCCTGCGCCACGGTCTGCCATTCGGCCCACAGCAGTTCGAGGTTCACCTGCTGCGCCTGGCTGCGCGCGGCGGCGACGCGGGTGGAGCGGGTAAGCAGGGCGCCGAGATCGGCACTGATGCCCGCGCTGTACGCGGTGGTGAGGTCGGCCGCGTTGCTGCGGGGAAAGTCCGCGGCCAGCCCGAGCTGCGGGTCCGGAAGCAGGCCGGCGGCGAACGCCTGCGCGCGCGCCACGCCCAGTGCATCGCGGCGGCTGCGCAGGTCCGGGTTGTTGGCCACGGCCAAGATGGCCAGCTCGGTCACGTCCAGCCCGTCGGCGGGATCGAAGCGATGCGCCGGCAGCCACGCCCGCGCCGACAGCGGCGCGCTGAGCTGGCCGACGCTGCGGGCACCGTCTCCGGATGGCAGCGGCAACGGGCGATACGTGGCGCAACCGGCCAGCAGGGCGAGCGCCAGCGCGGACACGCCGCGGACGAGGCGGGCGGCAGGGGCCAGGCGGCGACCGGATCGCGCGATGCGGCATCGATGCATGAAGCTCTCTCAAGCGGACGGCTCGACGGGCGCGGTACAGCCTGCACCACGCCGCGGCAAACCGCGATGATGGCAGCGGCGCCTTTGCCCCAGCTTAGGTGCGGCGTCGGCCATCGCAGGCGGGCGCGACGTAAGGTTGCGCCAAGCCGACGCGGTCATCATGGGGAAGCGGCAAGCGAAGGAGCCAACGGCGTGCACATCATCCTGGTTGAAGACGACGCCCAGCTCGGCGCAGCGATCCAGCGTGCGCTGGAGCGCCTGAGCTACACCGTCACCTGGCTGCGCGACGGCCGCAGCGCCAGCGCGGCGCTGGCCGATCGCAGCGCCGACCTGGTGCTGCTGGACCTGGGCCTGCCCGGTCGCGACGGGTTGGAGGTGCTCACCACCGCGCGGCGCGACCACGTCGACACCCCGGTGATCGTGATGACCGCCCGCGACGGGCTCGAATCACGCGTGAAGGGGCTTGATGCCGGCGCCGACGATTACCTGGTCAAGCCGTTCCACCTGGACGAGCTGGCCGCGCGCATCCGCTCGCTGATGCGCCGCCAGCACGGCCGCGCGGTCAACCGCATCGAGGCCGGCGCGCTCACGCTGGACCTGGCCAGCGCCGAGGTGCGCTTTCGCGACGAGCCCATCGAGCTGACCCGCCGCGAGTTCGCCCTGCTGCAGCAGCTGATGGAGCGTGCCGGACAGATCGTGCGCCGCGAACACCTGGAGAACTCCATCTACGGGCTGGACAACGTGGTCGGTCGCGGTGCGCTGGAGGTGCTGGTCCATTCGTTGCGGCGCAAGCTGGGCGCCGACACCGTGCGCACCGTGCGCGGCTTCGGCTACATGCTGCCGCGGGAGCCGCAGTGAGCGCGGCGAGCCTGCGCTGGCGGCTGGGCTGGCTGGTCATCGCGACGCTGGCGGTGGTGCTGGTACCGCTGGGCATCATCAGCTTCCGCGCCACGGTGGTGGAGGTGAACGAGCTGTCGGACGGCCGCCTGGCGCAGTCGGCGCGCACGGTCGACCTGCTGGTGCGCGAGGCGGGCATCGATGCGCTGCGTGAGCGCGCGGACCGCGCGGCATTCGCGCCGCCGCGGCTGACCATCCCGGCGGCCGGCCACGAGGTGGAGACCGAGGTCGGCTTCCGCGTCACCGATGCCTCGGGCGCGGTGCGCCTGGAGTCGGCCAACTTCGCCGATGTGCCGCGCGTGGCCGTGCCATCGGAAGGTTTCGGCGAGCTGGTGCTCGATGCGATGCACTGGCGCACCTACACCCTGCGCGATCCGGCGCTGGGCATCACCATCCTCGCCGGCGAGCGCTACGACAGCCGCAACGACATCACCCGCGCGCTGTGGCTGGATCACGCGCTGCCGCTGCTGCTGGGCATGCCGCTGGTGGCGATGCTGGTGGGCTGGGCGGTGCGCCGCGGCCTGCGTCCGCTCGACCGCCTCGCCGATACGCTGCGCCGCCGCGCGCCGGGCAGCCGCGAGCCGGTCGACCTGGCGCAGCTGCCACCCGAACTGCAGCCGATGATCGCCGCGCTCAACGACCAGCTGGCCCGGCTGGAGGACGCGCTGGAGCGTGAGCGCCGCTTCAGTGCCGACGTGGCGCACGAGCTGCGCACGCCGATCACCACCAGCCTGATCAACGTGGAAACGGCGATCGGCAGCCACGATCGCGCCGACACCGAGCTGGCGTTGTCGCAGACCCAGCAGGCGCTCACCATGCTGGCGCGGCGGGTGGAGCAGTTGCTGGCGCTGGCCCGCATCGAGGCCGGCGCCGCGGCGGCGCACGCCCGGGTGGATCTGCGCGAGATCGCGATGGAGGTGATCGACGAGCTCGCGCAGCCGATCGCCGACTGGAACGTGGAACTGTCGCTGTCGCTGCCGCCGCAGCCGCTGGTGGTCGAGGGCTTCGCCGCCGGTCTCGCCGCACTGCTGCGCAACCTGGTGGAGAACGCGCTGCGCCACGTGCCGCGAGGTGGCGCCGTGGAGTTGCGGCTGGAACGGCAGGCCGACACGGCGGTGATCGAGGTGATCGACAACGGCCCCGGCATCGCGCCCGAGCGTCGCGACGAGGTGTTCGCCCGCTTTCATCGCGAGCCGGGCGGGCGCGGCGACGGCTACGGGCTGGGGCTGTCGATCGTGCAGCGGGTGGCGCAGATGCACCGTGCGCGCATCGAGCTGGACGATGCCCCCGGCGGACGCGGGTTGTGCATGCGCGTGCGCATTCCGCTCGCGAGGATGAATCGCGACGCAACGCAGTCGTCGGCGTAATAGCGCGCTATTGCATGACACCTTCAAATTGCCAAGGATGCTCAGCGCTACCTCGCCGAGGCCATGTGGAGGTTCAGCCGCAGATTCGATCTGGAAGCACTGGTGCCGCGGCTGCTGTTCGCAGCCGCCAGAACCCGGCCATGGTCAGAATCTGCCCTGCGCGAGGTGCCGGCCCCTGCCACCCCGGCCGCTGCTTGGGCAGCACATCGAGCCGGTAGGGAACTTGCCGCGACGCGCTTACCTTCGGCTGATCAATCAGTGCGCTTTTTTGGCCTGCGCGAGGTCATCGAGGATCGGGCAGCCGGGCCGGTCATCGCCTTGGCACTTGTGCACCAGCGTCTCGAGCGCGCGCTGCATGGCCTGCATCTCCTTGACCCTTTGCGCAAGTTCGGCTGCGTGGGCCTTGGCGAGGCGCTTGACGTCCGCGCTCGCCCGGCCGCGGTCGTCCCATAGGCTCAGCAGTTCCTTGATCTGCTTGGTCGAGAAGCCCAGCGTGCGCGCGCGCTTGATGAACTGCAGGCGCTGCACGTCAGAGTCGCTGTAGAGGCGGTAGCCGGCGAACGTGCGGGGCGGTTCCGGGATCAGCCCGATCGACTCGTAGTGGCGGATCATCTTGGCGCTCACCGCTGCAAGCGCCGACGCCTCGCCGATGTTGTGCAGCCCCTGCTCACGGGATTGGCCGAGCTCAGGCTTGGGCGGTCTGCGGGTCATGGGCAGTCTCCGATTCGACCTGCGTGGCGGGAGCCCAGCGACGCAGCAGCAGGGTATTGGCCAGCACGCTGACCGAGGAGAAGGCCATGGCAGCGCCAGCGATGACGGGGTCGAGCAGACCGAAGGCAGCGAGCGGGATGCCGATCACGTTGTAGCCGAAGGCCCAAAACAGGTTCTGGTGGATCTTGCGGGTCGTGCGGCGCGAGATGTCGATCGCATCGGCCACCAGCGTGAGCTGCGGCCGCAGCAGGGTCACGGCGGCGGCGTGCATCGCGACGTCCGTGCCAGTCCCCATCGCGATGCCGACATCCGCCGCAGCGAGCGCTGGCGCGTCGTTGATGCCATCGCCGACCATCGCCACCGTCGCCCCCCCGCGCAGCGCCATCACCGCTTCGGCCTTCTGCGCAGGCAGGACGTTTGCGCGCACCTCATCGATGCCGATCAGGCGTGCGACCGAGCGCGCTGCGCCCTCGTTGTCGCCGGAGATCATCACCGTGCGCACGCCAAGGGCATGCAGGCGAGCCACCGCCGATCGCGCCTCGGGCCGGGGTTCGTCGCGAAACGCCAGCAATCCCGCCAGCGTTTTTTCAGTGCCGGTGCCACGCGCGAGCCACGAGATCGTGTGCCCCTGGTTGCGCATGGCGTCGGCCCGGTCCGCGAGCGGCGCGAGGTCGATGCCGGCCTCGCGCATCATCGCCTCCGAGCCCAGCAGCACCCGCTGACCGCCGAGCTCGGCTTCCATTCCGCGTCCGGCGACCGCGCGTGCCGACCTCATCTCCACCCGCGGCAGGCCGGCGGCAGCCTCGAGCACCGCATGGGCGAGGGGATGTTCGCTGCCGGCCTGCAGGCTCGCCGCCAGACTCAGCAGCTGCGATGCATTGCCATTGGCGGGGACGGCCTCCACCAGCACCGGCGTGCCGCGGGTCAGGGTGCCGGTCTTGTCGAAGGCGACCACGCCGATCTCGTGTGCCCTCTCCAACGCCTCGGCGTCCTTGATCAGGATGCCCGCGCGGGCGGCGACCCCGGTGCCGGCCATGATCGCGGTGGGAGTGGCCAGCCCCAGTGCACACGGACAGGCGATGACGAGCACCGCGACGGCATTGAGGATGGCTTGCGTCCAGTCGCCGCCCATCAGGCCCCACGCGAGCAACGTCACCAGCGCGATCGCAATCACTACCGGCACGAAGACCGCGCTGACCCGGTCGACCACACGCTGGATCGGGGCCTTCCTGGCCTGGGCGTCCTCGACCAGACGGATGATACGGGCGAGGGCGGACTCGGCCCCTACGGCGAGCGTCTCGACCAGCACCGGGCCTTCGCCATTGACTGCGCCGCCGGTGACCCGGTCGCCCTCGACCTTGGCCACGGGGAGCGATTCCCCGGTAATGAGCGATTCGTCGGCGTGGGTCCGGCCTTGGACGATGCGCCCGTCGACGGGGAAGCACTCGCCCGGGCGCACGACGACCGTCTCGCCCACGCGCACTTCGGCCAGTGGGACGTCCACGTCCTGATCGCCGCGACGCACGCGGGCGGTACTCGGGCGCAGCGCCTGCAGCGCGCGGATCGCCTCGGTCGTCTGCCGCTTGGCGCGCGCCTCCAGGAACTTGCCGAGCAGGATCAGCGTGATGATCACCGCCGACGCTTCGAAATAGAGCGGCCGGATGCCGTGGTCGAGCGCCGGCTGCAGCAGGTGGTAGACGCTCAGGTCATAGCCGGCGCTGGTGCCCAGTGCGACCAGCAGATCCATGTTGCCGGTGCCCGCGCGCACGGACTTCCACGCCGCGCGGTAGAACCGCGCGCCCAGCCAGAACTGCACCGGCGTCGCCAGGGCCCACTGGATCCACCCCGGGAGCATCCAGTGCTCGCCCCAGAGCAGCGCGGCCATCGGCGCGGCCAATGGCAGCGAGAGCAGGGCGGCGATCAGCAGGTGGCGTGCTTCGCGGCTCATGCCGAACGACCCGGCCGCGGCCTCCGGCGGCTGCCCTTCGGTGTCACTCGCCGCCGGACGCTTGGCCGAATAGCCGGCATCGGTGATCGCCCGGATGAGCGCCGCATCCTCCACGCTTGCGGCTGCGGTCACTGCAGCGCGCTCGGTGGCCAGGTTGACGGTGGCGTCGAACACGCCCGGCACCCGCTTGAGCGCCCGTTCCACCCGTCCCACGCACGAAGCGCACGTCATGCCATCGACCGCCAGGTCGACCGTGCGGGTCCCGATGCGGTAGCCGGCGTCTTCGACGGCTCGGCTGATGGTGGCCAGGTCGAGTGGTGCGGCGCCCTGTATTTCGGCCACCTCGGTGGCGAGGTTCACCTGCGCGGTCGCGACGCCGGGAAGGCGGGAAAGCGCGCGTTCCACGCGCCCCACGCATGAGGCGCAGGTCATGCCTTCGATCGGGACACGCAGGCTCGAGCCCGGGGCGGGCGGGGAGGTCATGGCGTTCATCGTGCACCTTTGGCAGTTCGGACAGGTGCAGCGTCGAGCTTGCCATCATGGGAAGGTCAACAGGGTGTCCCAGCTGAACGTTTCCATACGCGCTGCGGCGACGGGTTTGACCTTCCCATTGGGGCAAGCCGGATGCTCTGTCTCGACCGGCATCGGGCCGGGGAGGAGAACGCCTCATGAAATTCAATGTCGAAGGCATGACCTGCAGCCACTGCGAGCGCGCGATCACCCGCGCCGTCGCCGCGCTCGGCGGCACCGCCCGTGTAGACATCGCGGCCGGCACCGTCGAGGTCGATGGCGTCGCGGACGAGACGCGCGTTCGCACAGCGATCGAGGACGAGGGCTACCGGGTCCTCGGCAATGATGGGGCGACGGAGAAGGACAGCGGCTGCTGCGGGAGCTGCCACACTTGATCCACCGCCACCCGTTGGCGGGACACCTTAGCCCGACGTCCAACGTTCACCATTGCTGAACACGGGCTGCTCAACTTCGCGATGGAGTAGGAGTGTGAGCTTTTTCGCTGCCGCTGCGTGTGCTGCTGCGTGCGAGCCTGATCGCCAATGGCGTCGGGTTCGTGCAGCGTCCACGCGCACGCAGCTGGCACGTGGCAGGCACGGCGCGCATGAGGTCGCCGGGGCAGGCTCTGCCGCGTCGCCCCTGCAGCGATCCGGACACGACGATGCCCTCCATGCCGGCGAGTCGATGCCGGCGATGGGACCTGCCGCGATGGGCCATGGCGGTACCGGCGCTGACCTTGCGGATCCCGGCGCGGATGATGCATCGACAGAGGGCGCCGCGCTTCATCTTGTTGTTCATCGCGCTGATGAAGCCGTTGAGGCCAATGATGCCGGCGCGTCCTTCGGTCGGCGCCCGGCCGTGCCAGATGCGCGAAGCGTGATGCGTGTGCAGCGTCAGCGACATCGCGCTGCGCAGCGATCCGAGATTCAGTTGCAGGGGTTCATTGGCCATGGGTGACGACTCGCGGTAAGGGAGCGAGGCGCCAGCATCGGCATCGGCCGGAAGGCCGTCAGTCAACAAACCGCAGCCCATATGTGCCCGGTTTGTTCGCTGCCGGAAGGCTGGCTGTACCGGCTATCCCCTGGGGATAGCTCGGCGGCGGGCCGAAGGGTGGAGCACGAGTCTGCGCGGTGGGGTCAGCGCGTCCAACTGGATTGGTCGCGGGGCAGTCGCCCGTCGGGATCATTGACCTCGACCGAATTGCCATCTCTGAGCCTATCCACGAACACCATGACATTGGTGCCGCCATCGTTCGCCTGGCTGGGGAACAGGATGCCTGTGTGGCCCTGGGCCAGCACCATGTCGCCCAGCACCCAGGTGGGCGGCTCGATGTGAAGGTCGAATTTCAGGTGGCGCCAGTCCTCGCGCCAGTCGTGCCACAGCTCGTCCCAGGGCTCGCCGTGGTGGAGCTGCCGCAGATCGACCAGTCCGCGCAAGTTCGCGGTATACGAGCACATCGTGCAGGGCGGCAGGAAGGGCGAGGTCTGCTGGT
Source organism: Pseudoxanthomonas spadix BD-a59 (assembly GCF_000233915.3). Lineage (NCBI taxonomy): Bacteria > Pseudomonadati > Pseudomonadota > Gammaproteobacteria > Lysobacterales > Lysobacteraceae > Pseudoxanthomonas > Pseudoxanthomonas spadix. The sequence goes on from NC_016147.2 coordinate 735,216, forward strand.
ACTCGCGTAACGCGGTCACTTCCTCCAGTGATAGATACAGCGCCTCGACGCCTTCTCGATTGAAGCGACCGCCCTTGGCCGCTGCACCGGCACCACTGGTGGGCCGGCTGGCCCACTGTGGAGTGTGCGCACGAAACAGCGTGGCGCCGGGCGGCAGGTCGAGGAGGATCACCCGGTGAACCCTGCACTGATCGACTCCAGGTAGTCGATCGCATCGTCGGTGCGTCCTTCCTGCACCAACTGCAGCAGGGTCTTGTGGTGGAACGCCGGAATGGGTTCGTTCTTGACCATGAAGAACGCACGCGCGGTATCCGGCTGCACCACCGTGGCGGCCGACAGCACGCGCATCAGCTCACGCAGCGCGGCCTGCAGTCGCGGGGATTCGGGATGGGTGCGCAGGGTGTTGCGGTGCACCCCGGCCAGGGTGGCCAGATCCTGGTACTGCAGGCCCAGGGCATCGGCGACGTTCGTGGCGGAAAAGCGGGACGTGCCGGCCTCACGCACCGACTCGAGCACATCTGCGAAAGCGGTAGAGACCATGGCGTTGCTCCCATAGATAAAGAGTACGCGCACATTATATGCATTGTTTACGCATAGTTCCAAGCGGCCTGCCTCCTGCCGGAAGGCTCCCCGTCCCAGTCATCCCATGGGGATAGCTCAGGGAGCGCGCAAGGCTGAACGCAGCCGTGCGAGGCAGGCGCGCGTCACCTCGGGGTCCGCCGGGCGGGAAGCCGGAGGAGACGACGATGGCGCCGTCCCCGCAGCTCGCGGCGCCGGTCCCCTACCTCAGAATCGTTGTCGCCAATGGGAGATTGCTCAGATCTTCCCTACGGGCCGCGAAGAGCTCTGCACTACGCGCGTGTTGCCGTGGGCAAGCCTGGGGCGAGGTGCGCCGCGCATTTGCAAATGGGTGCTCTGAAACGTCGCCGTCAATACATGAATATGGCCAACACCAGCATCGAAAGCGAGCCAGTTGGGGGGGGGGCGCGTCAGGGACGGATCAGCATCTTCATTGCGCCATCGGACTTGCGGTGAAAGGTCGCGTAGGCCTTGTCCACATCCGTGAGCGCAAAGGTGTGCGAGAAGTACGCTTGCGGCTTGATCACGCCAAGCTCCAGCATTCTCAGGCCCTCCCACATGAAGGGCTGCACGTTGGCGAAGCCATTCATGTGCAGCGTGATGTCGCGCAGGAACACGTCGGCCAGGTTGAGGTTGAAGATGCCATCGGTGAATACGCCGATGGCCGCCACCGTTCCCCCGGGGCGCACGATGTCCAGGCACATCTGCAGCGTTTCGGGATAGCCCACCACCTCGATCACCTTGTCGAAGCCGCGTCCACCGCACTGGGCCGTGGCCTGCTCCTTCCAGTCGGTTTGCGATGCGTCGATGGCTGTCGCGCCCTTCGTGCGCGCAAGAGCCAGCCGATGAGGCACCCTGTCGATGACCACCATGCGCCCGGGTCCACGCTGCAGCGCGATGTCCAGCGCCATCATGCCGGTCGGCCCGCAACCCACCAGTGCCACCGACTCCCCGGGCTGAATATCAGCCAGCTTGTTGGCGACGATGGCCGATGGCAGGTTGCACGACAGTGTCAGCGCTGCATCATCGGCAATCTCCCCAGGCACCAGGATGGTGTGGGCATCGGCGTGCGGGATCACCATCGCCTCGGCATGGGTGCCATTCATGTTGCCGAAGGGAACGCCGAAACCGTACACCGCCTTCTGCGTCGTTTCGCAGTGCGCCGTCTGCCCTACCTCACACATGTAGCAATGGCCGCAGGAGCAGGAATAGGCCATGCTCACGCGATCACCCTTGCGAAAGCGCCCGACCGACTTGCCGGCGGCAAGCACTTCACCGATGAGTTCATGGCCGGTTTGCGACTTGCCCTTGTCCATGATCGGGTCGAGCGCACCACGATAGAGGTGCAGGTCGGAGCCGCATATCGAGGTGGCTGTCACCTTGACCAGCAGCTCGTGGTCTTGCTGGATGGTGGCGTCGGGAATGTCGGTGACCCGGATCTGTTCCGGCCCGTAATAGACGGCTGCCTTCATGGTGTCTCCTTCTGGTGAATGTTTCAGAAGAACCGGTCGAAGTGGATCTGCTGGAAGGGGACGCGGTGGGTCACCATCAGCATTTCCTGGATGGCTTGGGTCATGGGCGGTGGCCCCGCGAAATAGAACTCGTGCCGGGCCAGGTCTCCGCCCAGCAACCGTGGCAGCCATTCATGGACGAAGCCCACGTTGCCACTCCAGTCAATGGCCTTGGCGCTGGCGCCATCGGAGACCACGCAGTGGTACACGATGGCATCGCCAAAGCCCGCGAGCTCCTGCAGGAACGGCTCACCGCACAGGTCGCTCGGCGTGCGGCCGCCATAGAAGAAATGTAGTTTCCTGGTGCCGAGCAGGCCAGCCGCCGCCGCTGCCCGCGTGATCGACACCATGGGCGCGAGGCCAGAGCCGCCAGCGATGCAGACAATGTCGCGCGGGTTGTCTTCCCTGAGATAAGCGAGCCCGTATGGACCGTCGATTTCGACTTCGTCGCCGATCTGCAAGGCATGAAACAGCCGGGTCGTGGCCTGCCCCTGGTGTACCTTGCGGATTTGGAAGTGCCACTCTCCCTGCTCATTGGGCAGGTTGGACATGGAGTAAGCCCGCGGCGCATCGACGCCACCGATCACCAGGCTTGCGTACTGCCCCGCAAGAAATTCGGCTGCATTTTCGGTGGCGAAACGGAACTCGCGAATGTCGTGTGTCACATCGGCGGTCGCGATCAATCGCGCGCGGTGGCGCCGCGGCAAAATCCGCGGCACATACTCCGGATCGGTACGCACCTTGATCGCCAGTTCTCCGGTCGCCACGCATTGGCAGGCCAGTTGCCGGCCCTTGCGCCGATCGCGTTCCGTCAGCCCGGGTGCCTCGGGCCAGAGCACGTGCACTTCGCCGCCGACAATGTCGAACTTGCAAGTACCGCAACCGCCCGAATTGCACTCGTACGGAAATCCCAGTCCGGCCCGCAGCGCAGCACGCAACACGGTGTCGCCCCCGGCCTGAACAAAGCAGGTCGGGCTGCCGTCAATATGGATTGCATGACTCAATGTGATGGTGCTCCGCAGGATGTGCGCCGCCACCGCACCCATGGAAGGGTGCGGACGGGCAGTGTGCTGGTCAGTCGCGTTGCCGCAGGGGCACGTGGGGCTTCAGATGCCCAGCGAACCGCGGAACCTGCGCGTGGCGGCCTTCGCGTCGGCAGCGGCATGGGGCATATCCGGCAGGGCAGCACAGAACTTCTCGATGGCAACGTCCGCCAACGGCTCCCATTTGGAGATCCAGCCTCTGAGAACTTCAGCATTGCCTTCGGTCTCCAGCGCCATTTTTACCAGGGCTGAAGCCCAGCGGCGGTGGCGTTCGGCATCAAGCAACTCGGCGTCTGTCAACATGCCCAGCAGCGTGTCGCCATTGTGGCGCCCTGACTCGCCGAGCTTGCGGAGTACGGCCTCCTCGATGGCCGGCTTGGCGACCAGGTTCAGCGCCACAAAAGCTTCGGCCCAGTCCCAGGTCACAAGAACATTTTCCATCAATTCCCGCAAGCCCTGCCATACTGCATCGGTTTCCCAGTAATCGCGCTCTTCGGCAGCAAAACCCTTGTCGGGGAAAGTCAGCGAAAGTTCCCTGGTGCGGTACGCGGTGTGACTTAACCAGCGGAATGAATCTGCCATCTGGAAATAATTGCAGTTGGTGATGGTGCTGGATGGCGCCATCTGACCGACGTAGGCTGAAGCCATCTGCACCGTGTGAAACAGGTAGCGTGCCGGCGTGTACATCCGCGCCAGCGTCCCGGCCCAGCGCGGGGCAAGCGACTTGTCATGTTCACGGGTGTTGAACTGATCAAACAGCCCGAAGACATAGTTCTCCTGGCCGTCCTGCATCATGTTGTAGCTGCGGTAAACCACCTCATCCGGATCGCGAAAGGCATTCCAGTCGTCATGCCTGAGCGGGCTGCCAAAAGTATTTTTCTTGACCCATCGATTCATGGGCATATCGGGATCGAGCTCATACGGCGCGTTGGCGTCGCGGTTGTTGTAATGCAGGTTGGCGCTGACGATCTCGTATTCGCTCGGTTTGCGGCGGCGTGCTGCCAAATGACTCCAGGTCTTGAGCGGCTTCAATACTTGAACTTCTGACATGATCTGTCTCCGGTATGGATTGGTTGTTGCCGGGGCATCGGCCAGGGCTGCATTTCAGACGTGTTTGGTGAAGTAAAATCGCACCCGGTCAGGCAGCGTCTCGATCCGTCCGGCGAAGGAGCTCAGATCGACTTCCAGGTCGTTCATCTTGAACGGACGCCCCAGCGCGCGCTCAATCGTCTCCCGCTTCAAAACCAACTCGTCATCGGTGTCGATGCGCAGGTAGGCGCGTTTGTCGTCGACCCGTATCTCCCGGTCCGGATTGTCTTCCCTGGCCGCCTCGACCACGGCCATGGCCAGCTCCCCCGCTCGCATCACCGGGCCGACCCGGTTGTTGCCATGTTTGCTGACAATTGCATTGGCATCGCTCATTACTGTCTCCTCGTTTTTTATGCACCCATTTCAGGTATGTGCAAACAAGGGCTCGACACCCTCGGTTTGCACCAGAATATCCTCGCCCTCGACCCTGATCGGGTACTCGGCCAACGCGCAGTCGGAGGGGTTGATACCCTTGCCCGAACAGGCATCGAACTGCCAAAGGTGTGCCCGGCAGATCACCGTCTTGCCGTCGAACTTGCCTTCGGCCAAGGGAATATCCTGATGCGGACACATCCCCTGGAATGCCTTGATCACGCCGCCCTCGGCGCACACCAGCAAGATCTCTTGCCCGTCGACCTCGAATGACCCCATTTCACCTTCCCAGAGGTCGTCGATGGCGCACACTTTCTTGAATGTCATGCGTGTGGTTCCTCAATGTCTTGGGGCTTCCCAGATGATCTCGATGGTTTCGGTAGGCTTGAAGCCCGCTTCCGCTACCTTCATGGTGCGCGGTAGAAAATCCTCGCTGCCCTGCTTGCGCACACGAAGAATCTGCCCCGGTCGCGCCTTGACGCGCCGGCCCACCGAATGATGGGCGGCAGCCGCCGCTACCTCATCCATGGTGTTCTCGGTATCGACCGGCAGCAGTTGCAGCACGAAGTCGCCTTCAAAATTCGAACTCAGGGGGAACAAAGCCATTTTCGTCTCCGGTATCAGGTCAATCGTTGAGTCGGCAGTCAGCGCCGACGCGTTTCAGCTGGCCTTCTTGGCAGCGCGCATTGCTCTGTAGACTTCTGCCCACGCATAGTTGTGCGCGTCGTCGCCAATTTCGCCCGGCGCCAGGCCCATGTAGTTCAAGGCGCCACCCAGGTCCATCGGCTGGATCATGCCGGCCAGGAAGCGGTCGACCAGGCTCAGGTGGCCGGCATACCGTTCCGGTTCCTGTTCGAAGCACCACCGATCCTGCTCGGAACCGAAGTGGTACAGGCGGCCCTTGTATTCGAGCGGGAAGTCCCTGACGTTCCACTTGTTGCCCGGCGTGTTGTTGATAGGCAGGTTGCACATGTTGCAGATCATGGGCAGCGTCTCGGGATAGGTCATGGCCATGTTGCCGTCGACCACGTTGTCGATGATCACGTCCCAGCACTGGCCCCAAGTGTCGTTCCAGCCGGGATACTTTTCTTCCAGCCAGTCGCGCTCGGTCGGCGTGACGCCCGCTGCCGGATTCCACCAAACGGTGGGTCGCCAGAACCAGACGCCAAGATGCATGCCATGGTGTGTCTGACTCAGCTCTTCCAGGAAGTGATCCCAATACCAGGGCAGATCCAGTCCGAGATCGGTCAGAGCGCGCTCGAACTGAGCCACGATCCACTCTTCCATGAACTCCTTGAACGACTGCTTGCGATGCTCCAGCGGCGTGTAGTAGTCCATCATCGGACCGGTCAGGACCGCGAACAACTTCCAGGCACGCCAGAAAGCGATGTCCACTTTCTTCTGGGCCGTGGCCTTCTGGCCATTTGCGATCAGCACCTGCAAGGCCGGACCACCGATCTGGGCGTGCCGAGACTCATCGGTCTGGATGCTGGAAATCAGACTGGCAAATGTGTGGTCACCCGCCTCGGCGGCGTCTGCCGCAAGGCCAAGAAACTGCATGTTGGTGAAGCCCGTCTCAAAGCTGAAAGTCAGCATGATCGACACACTGATGGCATCGCGCGTCATCATAATGTCGTCAAAGAAATGACGCGATGCGATCATGGCCCACTCGTTGGTATCGATGGACTTGTGCGCCCAATCCATTTGCCGGTCTTTCGACACATGCTCGTGCGGGAAGTAGAGTTGGATCTGCCCGTGGCGGATTTCGTCCAGGCAACCAAGGGTTGCCATGTTGCGCATGCCCGGTGCCTTGGAAAAGCGCATCATGCGCGCCTCGGCGCTGGCCGCTGCATATTCAAGTCTCGGAAACGCCCCATAGTGGGCCTTGATCACCGACTTCCAGCCCGGATCCGAGTTCTCGAAAATTTTGGAGCGCTCCAGCGCTGCCTTGACAGAGTAAGCCCCTGCGTCTTTCTCGCGCTGGATCTTGACGTACTCGGGATAGGTTTGTTTGTACGGCTCATCGTACTTTTCCCATGCCTCCTGGGGCAGGCCATAGTCACCAGCCATTTCCAGCGGGAAGAGTTGCAGATCCGTCACGTATTTTGGCGACCAGTTGGTCGTCCTGGCGATGTCATACCAGTCCATTCTATTAAGTAAAGCCATTTTCGTTCTCCTCTTCATTTAGAAATCGAGGCTAAATGCCCCCCCGTCTTGCAAACCAACCAGGCATTTACCTGCCCGGTGCTTTGGTACTGGGTCCAGCAAACGTCGACCACACCTACATTGGCCACCAGCCCGTTTTCCTGGGCGCGGGGCAAGGCTCGGCAGGTAACTCCCTGCACCCCCTGCCAGGGGATGGCGGCTTGCACCACACTGTGTTCGCACGAGTTCATGGCCGGCCGCCGTTGCTCAGGTGTAGACCTCGGTGAAGGAATCCACCATCTCGCCGGTGTGATAAAAAATCCCGCTGCCGATATGGGACTCGTCCCACGTCGTGACCGGGCGGTCGCGCTGCGCCAGATAGCCCAAGCCAGCGAAGGTTTCGTTGCGGTTGCCGCTCGGGTCGAAGAAGTAGATCGTCTCGCCGCGGGTGATGCCATGGCGCGTGGGTGACACGTCGATGCGGGTCCTGGTCTTGGCCATCACGTCGGCGGACTTCAGGATGTCATGCCATGAGTCAAGGAAAAAGGCGATGTGATGCAGCCCCATGCGCGGCCCGCCGACAAACGCAAGGTCGTGCGGCGTGGTGGTGCGTGCCAGCCAGGCGGCGGCCTGAATGGCACCGCCTGGCCCAACCGTGATCTGTTCGGTGAGAAAGAAGTCAAGCACCTCGCTCACGAACCTGGTGTTCTCGGCCACCTTGTTCACGCCAGTCTCGGGGTTGAGCTCGCACATCAGCAGGCAATGGTCCAGCCAGTGCGCGCCAGCGCCCTTGAGGGCGTCGGGCCAGGGGTCGGGGTTGGTGATGCCGACCTCGGTGCCGACGTACTCCTTCATCGCATACAGCCGCATCTCATGGCCACTTGGCAGGTTGAACTGCAGCATGCGACCTGTGGACGGCAGCGTGCCCTCGGCCAGAGCCGTGGTCTGGATGCCGTAGGCTTCGATCTTGTTTTGCAGCTCGTCGAGGTCGCTGTCTTTTTCGACCTTGTAGGCCACATGGTTCAGGCCCGCCTGATCCGACGGCGTGAGAATCAGCGAGTACCTGTCCCACTCGTCCCAGCATTTGAGGTACACGTTGCCCTGCTTGTCCTCCATGGTTTTTTTCATGCCCAGCACATTTTCATAGTGCTTGACAGCGGCCCCCATTTCCATCACTCGCAGACTGACATGGCCGATCCGCATAATGCCCATTGTGGTCTCCTTCTGGTTGAGAAATCAGGCTTCGCCACGGCGGCAAATCCTTTCTCTTGATTCATTTGCAAATGGGCCTGCCAACCCCAGCCCGATGGTGGTGACAGGAGAAAAACGCTCTGTTGGCTGGCGCACGGAAAGTCTCGCCGGTTGGCGCGACATGCGCGCTGACGTTTTCGGAAGGTGTCGAGGAACATTCGCTTGCGCTCCTCATACCCGCTTGAACAGCGGGCTGCGCTGCTGACCGGTATCGGCCGCCGAAAGAAATTTCTCGGTGTAGATATCACGCTCATACAGCCGCCCCTGCATCAAGGTGGCGATGCAGGCCTCGATCATCGCTGGCGGGCCACACAGATAGGCTTTGTTGCCGGAGAAGTTCCCCGCGAAATGGGTCTTGGCTACCTCATGCACGAAGCCACGGGCGCCAGCCCAGGTACTGCCTTCACCCTCGTTGGACAGCGCGGGCACATAGGTGAAATCGGGATGCTCCGCGGCCAGTGCGCGAAACTCGGCGTCGTAATAAAGCTCCTCGGCGGCGCGCTGGCCATAGATCAGCGTGATGGGCGGCGTACTGCCGGCATCCAACAGATCCAGAATCATCGAGCGCGGGCTTGACAAACCAGAACCGCCGGCCATGAAAATCACGGGAGACGTTGCTGACTTGCGTACGAAGAAGCGCCCATATGGACCGGAGATGAGCAGGTGGTCGCCGGCCTTCAACTGCTGGTGCAGCCAGGTGGTGCCAGCGCCATCGTTGACGATGCGCACGTTGAGTTCGATTTCGCCGGTGGCTTTCACCTGGGCAGGCGAGTTGGCGATCGAAAAGGCCCGGGCGCCTTGAACGCCAGGGATCACCACCTGCACGTACTGGCCAGCCTGAAAATGCAGCGGTTTGTCGAGCTTAAGGAAAATCCCCTTGATCGTGGGTGTCAGGTTCTCGATGCGCGACACCACACAGTCGAAGTCGCGCACCGGGATGATTTCGGCGTCGGGCTCCTCATCGATGTCGGCCTCGATCGTGGCATCGCTTGCTAGCGTGGCGCAGCAGGCCAGCGTCTTGCCGGCATCGCGTTCGAAGTCCATCAGTGCGAACGGGTTGGCATGGCCATGATCCACCTCACCGTCACTCACCTGCACCTTGCAGGTGCCGCACAGGCCGTGGCCGCAGGCATGCGGAATGTAAATTCCCTGGCGTAATGCAGCATCCAGCAAGGTCTGGCCTTCTTCCACCTCGATGGTTGCACCCAGCGGCTCAATGGTCAGCTGATAACTCATGGTTGATTCATTTTTTTATCGGCCCCGGACAGTGAAGCGGGCGCGGTGCCGCGCCCGATACTCAACTGCAGGAGCCGCTGATGCCGGTCAGGCCGGGGGTGCGAAAGCGGATCACATCCTTGTGCTTCAGACCGTTGTCGGCCAGCGACTTGGCGGGGTCGGGCTTCCAGGGCTCGCCGGACTTGAACCATTCGACTTTTGCCCAATCGATCCTGGCAAAGTCCGGGTGGTAGCCATAGGTGCCTGGCAGCACCGCCGTGCAGAGCGCCCCAAACGGCGTGTCCGGCGGCAGGGGCAGCGCGACCGGCGTGCCAAACATCAGGTGGTCTTCCCAGCCGATGAACAGCAAAGGCGCGGGGAAGTTTTCCTGCACGTCCTTGGCGGGGAACGCATAGGGTTTGAGGGCGACGACGCTCATTTCTTCGCTCCTTGCACCGGATCACCGCGCCAGGCGGCAAAGTTTCTCTGGTCTTCAGAGCCTTCGAAGTCGAAGTTGTCGCGGCCGACGTTCAAGTTGTAGTAGTCGAACACGGCCAACAGCGGATCAAACCCCTCCCTAGTCGGGTCGACATCGGGCTTGAAGCAGTTGCCTTGGTAGATCTGCTGCACAGGCAGCCAGGCCTGCACATACTTTTCGGGCTCGTTATCGAAGATTTCCTTGCAGTGGTCACTGCAGAAGTGGTACTTGTCGCCCTGGTAGTCGGACTCCCGGTAGGCGATCTTGGTGGCGTCACCAGGCTCGGTGAAGATCATCGGAATCTGGCAGGTCTGGCAGAGCATGGGCAGCGTCTTCTGGTAGAAGCGGTTGCCTTTTTCGGCCTGCTCGCGCCAGTAGTTCCAGCGCGGCCGGTAGTACTTGTCGAAGGTCTCGGGGTACTTCTCCGACAGCCAGGCCATCTCCTCTTCCTCGGGTACCCAGGTGTGAAATGCAGCGGCAGCGCCGTAGTTGTAGAACACGGCATAGGTCTGGTGGCTGATGTGGTCCTTGCCTTCGCAAGCCTGCACCCAGCCCTTGGGTTTGCGGATGCCGTAGCGCGCCAAGTCCTTGAACAGCGCCTCGCCGTTTTCCTCGACATACATTTCCCAGCTCTCGCGCCAGCTCATCACGCGCTTGGGCAACATGTAGTCTTGCATCATGGCCACAATGGACAGCAGGCGGTAGCCGCGCCAGAACCATTTGTCGATCCAGTCCTGCACGATCGGCACGTTGTCGGGGTCCTGCTCGAGCATGAACTTGATGCACTCGATGCCGAGCGTCATGTGGCGCGACTCATCGCTCTGGGCGCTGAAGCCGAAGGTGACGGTCGACATGTCGCCGTTGTGGGCCGCACCCGACATGAAGGGCACGAACAACAGGTTGGTCAGCACGTACTCGAACGAGAAGCTCACCGCGGTCAGGAACTCAAACGGGCCCCCGGTGTAGGCGTCCTCAAAGAACGACTTCGGCACTGACAGGTACCACACACGGTCAAACATGTGCTTGGGGCTGTGCAGGCCGTTGAAGTACTTGTTGTAGTGGCTCAGGGCGTGGGTTTCGGTTTGGTAATGGCGCAGTTCGTCGATCGACTGCATCTGGCAGGCCACGCGCGCGCCGGCACCGGTGAACTGGCGTCCGACGTGGGCAAACCCACGGTAGGCGTAGTACTCCAGCGGAGTCACGCCAGTGAGGAAAAGCTTGAGTGCACTGACATAACGCGCGTCGGTCACGCCGAGCTGTCCATTGTTTTGTGCAAACGCCTCGATCACGGCATAGAGCTTTTTTTCCTTTTCGCCCTGGTATTTCCAGTAGGCGTCCATCGTCAGGCGGAACGGGTCCTCCCATTTGTCCCAATCGTGGATCTTGATGCCCTCGTATTTATCGTAAGGGAAAACCTTGTCCATGGGCTGATAGGTGGTGTCCCAGTGCAGTCCGCGCGTCATGGCGGCATAGCGTTCTTTCAGGCCAAGTTTCTTTTTGATAACAGGGGTTTCCATGTTTGCTCCTTGTGTCGTTTGCATCAATGCTTCCAGCTCAGCGAGAGCTGGTCGTCGTCTTCGTCGATGTGTCCCGACAAGGTGACGAGATTGACGTGGATCTGCTGGAGATTGAAAGGTCGCCCGATCAGTTCTTCAATGGTTTCGCGGCGGATCACCAGGCTGCCGGGGGCGTCGATCTTGACCAGGCCGGTGGGGTAGCTGGCCTTCGCAGCGGCGTTATCGGCCATTATCGCCTCGATGATGGGGCGCGAATCTTCGTTGTCCTGAAAGGCAATGAATACGTTGGACATGCAGGTGCCTCGGTGAGTGAATGAGAGCGTTGGTTGCTCAGGCGATGAGTCCGGCTTTCTTGCAGCGCAGGTCCAGCGCGTCGCGCGCCTCCTGCATTGCGACCACGCCAGTGCCACCGAGCGCCAACTCGGCCACCGGGCCCAGGGCGGCATGGGCACGTTCGGCCCAGGTGGTGAGCCAGGCCAGGATCAGCTGGCGGTTGTCGTCGGATTCAGCCGCAGCCACCTTGACCACCGCGTCAATCCAGCGCGCGCTCTCGGTGTGCCACTCAGGCATGAAGGCGGTCAGCATCGACACCGCGGTGCCGCCCTGCAGGGCGATGTAGTCATCGACGAAGTTGCCGTAAATCATCGGGTAGAGCTGACCGTCAAGCGCCAGGTTTTGCGCAATGAACAACTCAAACGGATCCTGCAGTACCAGCGTGTCTTCGACATAGCGGCGCAGCGGCTGCCAGCAGGCGGCATTGAGCCAGTCGTTTTTTCCGGCATCCAGAATCGCCGGCTCATCCAGCGCCAGACCCAGCCGGGTGATCAGCTGCGCCACGCCCAGGTGATCCATGGCATGGAACATGGCAGGTGCAGTGAACGGCGTGCCGTAACCGTAGGCAGCGATCGCGCTGTTGTTCATGTTGCCGCCCCATGCCACATGACGCAGCGGCATCAGGACCTCACAGGCCTTCTTGCGCACCGTGTCCGACATCTTGGCGGCCAGGTCGCGGGATTGCACGAAGTCATAGCTCGACTCTATTGCGTCCTGCTGGCGCGCCCGAGCCATGGTCCAGGTGCCGTAGTAGTACTGGCGTGGGTCGCGCAGCATATTCCAGTCGGCCAGCTTGACCTTCGTCCGCGACTTGTCAAAGAGCTCGTGCTCAGGGTCCCAGGTGGGACGGTAATGAAAATTGTCGGTCGGCTGGGTGTCGAGCGTGGCCTCCTGGTAGCGCGAGGCGGGCTTTCCATCGCCCACGTACTTGGCGACGTGCGCATAGGTATTGCGCAGCGGCTGGATTTGGCGGGTGTGCAGTTCAACTGTCATGGGTCCTCCCTTGGTAACGGTTTCAGGTATCCAGGCGTTGTACCTGTTCGCGAGCACAGAACTCGGCGAACGCCTGTGCGGGCAGCATCAACTCGACAAACAGCTCGGGCCAGCCGATGGAGAGCTCGAATGTGATCAGCCCGTCTTCGCGAATCGCAAGCACGCGAACGAACTTGCGCAGCAGGAGCGCTTCGCCGGATCCGGAAGGTGCATCTGGAATCGTTGTCATGGTGACCGTCGGGCAATGCTGCAGGAAAGGTGGTTGCTGTAATCGCAATGTTCATGCCAAATGGAGCAGGCACTGATAATCTTCCATTTCTCCCGGGTGTCCATTCCCCAAAGGTCTTGAAATTCATGTTTTTTTCAGCCCCTTCGAACACGTCGATTCGCATTTACTGATAATGCCGCGGTGCAGCATGTTTATTTCAGCGACCCTCTTTCGGCCATGATTTATGATTTGAGGAACTTTCATGATTCTTCGCCACCTTGGCGGGTGCCCGAGAGTGGATCCTTCAGTCGACTGACCAGAAAAATATCGATAATTGACAATGAGCATTTCCAAAGTTCCACCCCTGCCAAACGATGCCGACCTGCGCCGGCTGGTCCAGTTTTCGGCCGGCGACGGGCGTATCTGGCTGGCCGGGCAGCGCATGCTGCTGTTGCATGCGGCTTCCCTGGCATCGCTGCGGCGCGAATTGCTGAGCACGATCGGCCGCGAGCAAACGCGCCGCCTGTTGATGCGCGCCGGCTATGCCGCCGGCCAGCGGGACGCGGACCTGGCACGCCAGATGCGGCCGGAGTCCAGCCTCTTCGCTGCCTTTGCGGTCGGGCCGCAGTTGCACATGCTCGAAGGCGCGGTCCAGGTCACGCCGGAACGCTTCGAATACGACGCCCACGCACCTCACTATCTGGGGATCTACCGGTGGAACCATTCATGGGAAGTGGAAACGCATGTGCGCGACTTTGGACCCCAGGACGAGCCGGTGTGCTGGATGCTGCTGGGCTACGCATCGGGCTACACCAGCGGCTTCTTTGGCCGCCCTGTGCTGTACAAGGAGTTGGCCTGCCAGGCCTGCGGCGGTGATCATTGCCTGATCGAGGGGCGCCTGGCCGAAGAGTGGCCGGATGCCGAGGTGTTGGCTCGCGACTACGACCCCGACTCGATGCTGGTGCGCATTGACGAATTGCATTCCAAGGTCGAGGTGTTGCGAACACAGCTGCAGACCACTGATGACACGGAGTCCCTGATTGGCCAGTCAAGCGCCTTCCGGGCGGCTGACGAGTTGTTGCGCAAGGCCGCCGCCACTCAGGTGACGGTGTTGCTGACAGGTGAGACCGGGGTGGGCAAGGAGCGGTTCGCTCGGGCCCTGCATGCGAATAGTCTGCGGGCAGACAAGCCCTTTATTGCGATCAATTGCGCCGCACTGCCGGGCGAGTTGCTGGAGAGCGAGCTCTTCGGCGCCGAAAAAGGGGCGTTCACCGGCGCGCTGGCAGCCCGTCCAGGCCGCTTCGAGCGCGCTGATGGTGGTACGTTGCTTCTTGACGAGTTGGGCGATATGCCGTTGGCCGCGCAGGCCAAACTGCTGCGCGTGCTGCAGAGCGGAGAGGTCGAACGCCTCGGCGGCACCCAGGTGCGCAAGGTCGACGTGCGCATTGTCGCTGCAACCAACGTCGATCTGGAAGCAGCGGTGACCGCGGGGCGTTTCCGCCGCGATCTTTTCTATCGCTTGAACGTGTATCCGATCCGTATCCCGCCCTTGCGTGAACGGGTGGACGACATCGAACCGCTGGCGCACCACCTGCTGCAGCGTTTCATGGCGCTGCATGACAAACGGGTGTCTGGTTTCACCGACCGCGCGCTGGACGCCATGCGCCACCATCCGTGGCCGGGCAATGTACGTGAACTGGAGAACCTCATCGAACGCGGGGTCATCCTTGCGAGCCATGGCTGCCCTATTGACGTGCCACAGCTCTTTCCGTCGCTTCCGGAGACATCGTCCTTGACCTTGTCCACCAATGGCCAGATCAAGCGCCCTGTGGCAAGCGCAAGTGGCGCCATGTACGAGGAGATGAAGCGGCACGACCTGAGTCTGGAGGAGCTCGAAGAAGCGCTACTCCACGAAGCCGTGCAGCGCCATGGGGGAAACCTGGCGGCGGCCGCCCGCGCCCTGGGGCTTACCCGTGCACAACTGAGCTACCGTTTGTCGCGGCAACGCGGGAGCCACCGATGAACTGCCCTGGATCTCGCGGTCGCCCGCTGCCGCGATCATCACCGCCAGTCTCCGCGACATTGCACCGGACCGCAGGACCAGCAGAGGATCATCGGCCGGCAGGGCCAGATCACCCGCCCACGGGGGCAGGGCCAGCCGGAACAGGCTGGCGCCGCGGTGACTGATGACCCCGACTCGCACCTCGCCCCGACGCGGCGGGCTCATGAACCGAAATCGTCCCGGAATCGGTCGATCTGGTGCATCCGCTCGTGCAGGATGGTCACGATGCCGATGTCGCCATTGGAGAGCCGGCGCCAGTAGACGAAGTGCCGTTCGTAGCGGTAGAAGTAGCCTTCGATGCCGAAATCGGCGGGAATGGGCCTAGACGATGTCCGGTGCGTCTGGATGCCGTCGAAGGCCTCGAACAGGCCGGTGATGTAGCGGTCGGCATGTTCGGTGCCCCAGCGATCGCGCGTGTAGCGGTAGATCTGGTCGAGCCGCCAGGACGCCGCCTCCTGGACCAGGACCTTGGCCACGCAGTCAGCCTCGGTTGCGCGCGATCACGTCGGCGGCAGTCAGGGGACGGTACGAGGTCTCCGGGGCGGCAAAGGCATGGGCCAGCTCGGCCTTCAGCCGGTCGAAGGCTTCCTGCTCCTTGCGTTGCTTGTCGCGGCGGATCAGGTCGCGCATGTATTCGCTGACGTTCTCGTAGTCGCCATGCTCGCCCACGTTGGCGGCGACGAAATCGCTGAGCGGTCCGCTGAGGCGAACCGTCATGGTCGTGGTCGTTGTCCGGGACATGGCTGGCTCCTGTTGCCGTTATCGTATTCAATATATTCAAGAACGAATACGCAGACAAGCGTCCGGCAGCCGCTTCTGTGGCCGGTGCGCGCCGATGTCAGGCGAAAAAGGAGCGCGCGCCGCGCGCCGATCCGGGCGCCCTGGCCTGCAGCGGAACGGTGAACGGCGCGTGTCATGCTAGGCGCCGTGGTTCTTCCTGCAAAAGCGGCGGCATGAAACTGGCGATCCTTTCGCGCAACCCCCGGCTGTATTCGACCCGGCGGCTGGTCGAGGCCGGGCGCCAGCGCGGGCACGTGGTGCGGGTGCTGGATCCGCTGCGCTGCTACATGCGCATCGACGCCGGGCGCTTCGACCTGCGCTACAAGGGCAGGACGTTGTCCGGCTTCGACGCGGTGATCCCGCGCATCGGCGCGTCGGTGACCCGCTATGGCACCGCGGTGCTGCGCCAGTTCGAATTGATGGGCTGCCACACGCCCAATCCTTCCGATGCGATCCTGCGCGCGCGTGACAAGCTGCGTGCGCACCAGCTGCTGGCGGCCCATGGCATCGACCTGCCGGCCACGGTGTTCGGCGACAACCCCGACGACACCGCCGACCTGCTGGCGCTGCTGGGCGCACCGCCGCACGTGATCAAGCTCAACGAGGGCAGCCAGGGCGCGGGCGTGATGCTGACCGAGAAGCTGTCGGCCTCGCAGTCGGTGGTCGAGGCGCTGCGCGGGCTGTACGCCAGTTTCGTGGTGCAGGAGTTCGTGGAAGAAGCCCAGGGCGCGGACCTGCGCTGCTTCGTGGTCGGCGAGCGGGTGGTGGCGGCCATGCGCCGGCAGGCGCCGGAAGGCGACTTCCGCTCCAACCTGCACCGCGGCGGCCAGGCCGCCGCGGCCACCGCCACCGCCGAGCAAGCCGCCGTGGCGGTGCGCGCGGCGGCCACCCTGGGGCTGGCCGTGGCCGGGGTGGACCTGATCGGCTCGGCGCGCGGCCCGCTGGTGCTGGAAGTGAACTCCACGCCCGGCCTGGAAGGCATCGAACAGGTCTCCGGCGTGGACATCGCCGGGGCGATCGTGGAACTGGTGGCCTGCGGCGCGGTCAATAGGAAGCACAGTGGCCGTCGCGCCGCGCCCTGAACCCCCGGGACGGACATGAACCGCCGTGCAGGGAGCCTCACTGGCGGTGTGACAGAATCGGCCACCTGAATGCGGCCGGCCAGCCCCTGCAAGCCCCGCCGCTTCTCGCTTTGCGAAGACAACCCAAGGTATCCCATGACCCTCATTGCCCCGATGCGCCGCGCCTGCCGGCTGCTGGCCATCCGCCTCCAGGAGGCCTGCTGACATGCGCATTCTCGTCATCGAAGACAACAGCGACATCGCCGCCAACCTGGGTGACTACCTGGAAGACCGCGGTCACACCGTGGATTTTGCCGCCGACGGCGTGACCGGCCTGCATCTGGCCGTGGTCCACGATTTCGACGCGATCGTGCTGGATCTCAACCTGCCGGGCATGGATGGCCTGGAAGTCTGCCGCAAGCTGCGCAACGAGGCGCGCAAGCAGACCCCGGTACTGATGCTCACCGCGCGCGACAGCCTGGACAACAAGCTGGCCGGGTTCGACTCCGGCGCCGACGACTATCTGATCAAGCCGTTCGCCCTGCAGGAAGTGGAGGTGCGCCTGAACGCACTCTCGCGCCGCGGCAAGGGCGTGCAGACCCGGGTGCTGGAGGTGGGCGAGCTGGAATACAACCTGGACACGCTGGAGGTGCGCCGCGGCGGCAAGCTGCTGCAGCTCAACCCGACCGCGCTGAAGATCCTGCAGTCGCTGATGGAAGCCTCCCCGGCCGTGGTCACCCGCCAGGAACTGGAAACCCGCGTCTGGGGCGAGGAACTGCCCGACTCCGATTCGCTGCGCGTGCACATCCACGGCCTGCGTGCGGTGGTGGACAAGCCTTTCGACACCCCGTACATCCAGACTCGCCATGGCATCGGTTACCGCATCGCCGCACCCGAAGCCTGAGACCGGCAGCGCCGCACGGCCCGGTGCGGCGCGTGCGCGCAAGTTCCGCCGGCGCCTTCGCACCCGCATCGTCTGGTCGTTCGTGCTGCTGGGCTTCTGCCTGACGGTGCTGTTCGCCTACGCCTCGATCCTGGCCCGCCAGCGGGTGGAGAACCAGCTGGTCGAAGACGTGATGAACCGCAACCTGGAAGAAACCTGGCGGCGGTTCGTCAGCAGCGGCGGCACCGAGGCCGGGGCCCCGGTCCAGCAGATGAAGGGTTTCCTGTACCGCCCGGACAAGCTCGACAGCCTGCGCCGTGATTTTCCGGACTGGGAGCACCTGGACGACGGCATCCACACCCTGTCGGGCACTGATGCCGACGGCAAGCCGTTTTCGTATCGGGTGGGCGTGCGCAAGACGCCCAACGCGTGGTTTTTCCTGACCTACGACATGGGCCAGGTCGCCCTGGGCGAAGTCCAGTTCAGGCGCACCTTGTGGGCCACGGTGGGGCTGTTCACCCTGCTCTCGCTGATCATTGGCTGGTGGTCGGCCTCGCGGGTGATGAGCCCGGTGTCCGAGCTGGCCACGCGCCTGCGCGCCTACCGCGGCAGCAGCAATCCGACCCAGCTGGGGCCGCTGTTCCCCGAGGACGAGGTGGGCGAGTTGGCGCGTGCGCTGGACGACTATTCCCAACGCCTGACCGAAGTGGTCCAGCGCGACCGCGAGTTCAATGCCGATGTCAGCCATGAGTTGCGCACGCCGCTGGCGGTGATCCGCGGTGCCACCGAACTGCTGCTGGGCCGGCCCAACCTGGAGCCGAAGATCCAGGCGCGCCTGCTGCGCATCCAGCGTGCCGAAGCGGCCTGCACCGACCTGATCGGCTCGCTGCTGCTGCTCTCGCGCAACGAGCGCGGACAGGGCAGCAGCAACGTGGCCCGGGTCGCCGACCAGCTGCTGGATGCGCACCGCGCGCAGATCGGCGGCAAGCAGCTGGAACTGATCCAGCAGGGCAACCAGGACCTGGTCATCGATGCGCCGGAAGCCGCCTTGTCGGTGGCCCTGGGCAACCTGATCGGCAACGCGGTCAAGTACACCCACGAAGGTACGGTGGTGGTGCGCGTGCTGGATGATGCGGTGGAAGTGATCGACTCGGGTCCCGGCCTGAGCGAGGAAGACGCGGGCAAGCTGTTTCACCGCGGCTATCGCGGCACCCACGCCGGGCACTCGCAGGGCGGTGGCATCGGCCTGTCCATCGTCAGCCGCCTGTGCGAGCTCTACGGCTGGCAGGTCAGCGTGCGTCCCGGCGCGCAGCGCGGGGTGGTGGCGACGTTGCGGTTCCGCCCGGCCGACTCGGCTACAGCGTGATCCAGAAGCAGCCATCGCTGCGGCCGATGCCCAGCACCGTGCTGGACGGCGTGCCGGTGTTGGCCAGGGTCTGCTGCAGGCGCAGGCCGACCGGGCGCTGCTTGCGCGGCGGCGTCGGCTGCGGATAGAAGCCATCGGCATTGGCATCGACCACGGTGCCGTCGGCATCGACGACCGGCGCTGGCGACACTTCGGGAAAGATCGGGGCGATGTCCAGCAGCGGCCGGCGCACGATGGCTTCCATCCGGTCCATCAGGCGATTGGCCGAGGCGTCGGAAATCCCGTTCCACCGGTACAGCGAGGCGAGCCGGTTGGCATCGCCGGCGTCGATCGCCGCGGTGATCCGCTGGACCAGCTCGCTCAGCCTGCGCGGACAGTCCAGGTACACCGGCGCAGCCGCTGGCCCGGTGGCGTTGACCCGTGGCCGGATCACGCGGCTGGCCGCACCCACGTCCTCGCAGCGACGATCGGTGAACACGCTGGTCCCGGCGCTATCGGTACAGCGATGCACGGCCTGGGCCGCGGCCGCAGGCACCCACGCCGGCGCCACCAGCGCGGCGGTCACGGCAATCATCAGCAGGCAGGGCAGGACAGGGACGCGCATCGCAGCGGGCAGCCTAACCCGGCGCGGCTGAGCCACGGCCCGCCGCCGCGGCGGCGATGGCGTCAGCCCAGCCCCAGACGCTTGAGCACCAGCTGGCTCGGCCTTGCCAGGTTGAGGGTGTAGAAGTGCAGCGCCGGCGCGCCGCCCTCGACCAGACGCTGGCACAGCTGCGCCACCACGTCGGCGCCGAACTCGCGGATCGCCTCGGCGTCGTCGCCATGGGCGGCCATGCGCTTGTCGATCCAGCGCGGGATCTGTGCGCCGCACTGCTCGGAAAACCGGCGCAGCTGGCTGAAGTTGGAGATCGGCATGATCCCGGGAATGATCGGGATCTGCACGCCCATCGCGCGCACCGCATCGACGAAGCTGAAATACGCATCGGCGTTGTAGAAGTACTGGGTGATGGCGGCATCGGCGCCGGCATCGACCTTGGCCTTGAAGTGCTTCAGGTCGCTCAGCGCGTCGCTGGCCTGCGGATGGGTTTCCGGATACGCACCGACTTCCAGCCGGAAGGCATCGCCGTGCTCGGCGCGGATGAGCGCGATCAGGTCCGAGGCATGGCGCAGGTCGCCCGCATGGCCCATGCCCGAGGGCAGGTCGCCGCGCAGGGCCACGATGCGCCTGCAGCCGATCGCCCGATAGCGCGCGAGCAGCGCGCGGATCTGCTCGCGGCTGCCGCCCACGCACGACAGATGCGGGGCGGCGTCGAAGCGATGGTGCTGCTGGAGGTGGCGCACGGTCTCGGCGGTGTAGCTCAGGGTCGAGCCACCGGCGCCGAACGTGCACGAGACGTACTCGGGCGCGTATTTCTTCAGTTTGGCCGCGGTGCGGTCCAGCTGCGCGCGCTGGTCCTCGGTCTTGGGCGGGTAGAACTCGAAGCTGACAGGAATCATCGCGGAGCGTTCGACGGCGTGGGAGAGGGATTGTATCGCTTCATCGCGATGGATTTGATACCAGCGCGCGGCACCGCCGCAAGAGGACTGCTTACGGCCGCCGCGCCGTGAACCCGGAGCCGGCGCGAGGGTGGCTCGTGCGATGGCAGGCGGACGGACCGATATGGATCAGCCGGAGGCGTCCGGTTGGCATCAGGGTCGCCGCCGCATTGCCGGACCCTATTTGTGTCAATAAAAGGACAGGGCAGGGATGGCATATCCCCACTCGATGGTGCCCGGTCATTACGCAGGCCTGTAATGAGCGCTCCTGATAATGCGCAACGCTCGTTCCGACGACGTTGGTGTTCTCACTCATAAGGGGTCAGTGCCATGCACGGTCTTAGGACTACATATAATCGCGCTGCGGTGGCCATTGCCATTGCCTTGGCTGCTCCCATGGTATCGGTCGCGCAAGAAGCGGCAGAAAATCCGCCTGCGCCGAAGCAAACGCCCCCTTCCGAGAAACGCGAGAAAGTCAGCGATCTGGGTGCGGTCGTGGTGACCGGCGCGGCGCGTACCCAGCGTCGTTTCGACGCATCGTATGCGGTCAACTCCCTGACCGCGGAGGAAATCCAGAAGCTGGCGCCCAAGAGCTATGCGGACCTGCTGGCCAACGTGCCCGGCATCCATGTCGAATCCACTGGCGGCGAAGTGCAGAACATCACCCGCCTGCGCGGCATCCCGACCGACCGCGGCTTCATCATCTTCCAGCAGGATGGTCTGCCGCTGTTCCATGAAATCGACGGGCACTTCTTCAACTCCGGTGAGGGCATGCACCGCTTGGACCTCATGAACCAGCGGGTCGAGGTCGTGCGCGGCGGCCCGGCGCCGATCTACGCCAGCGGTGGCGCGGCCATCGTCAACAACATCCTGGCTGAGGGCGGCGACCAGACCCAGGGCAAGGCCCAGCTCACGTTGGGCGATACCGGGCTCTACCGCGCCGAAGCCTACCAGTCCGGCGCCCTCTCGGGACAGACCTACTATGCGGTGGGCGGCTTTCTGCGCGAACACGATGGCTACCGCGACAACGGCTTTCCCAACGACAAGGGTGGCCAGCTGCGCGCCAACCTCAAACATTACCTGGATGATGGCTGGGTCAAGGTCAGCGGCACCTTCGTTGACGACCACAACGTCTTCTATCTGCCGATCCCGGTCGCTGATCCGCGCAACCCGTCGGTCTCGCTGGATCCGTTCATCGACTACTTCACCGGCACCATGAATTCGCCGTCGCTGCGCAACGTGTCGCTCAAGTACCTGGATTCGTCCAACGTGCTGAAGAGCCTGCACCGAGACCTGGCGGACGGCCGCCACATGCGCTTTGGTAACGTCGGCTTCCAGTACGAACACAACGTAGGCGATTGGGTCGTCTCGCTCAAGTCCGGATACACCAAGGGCGAGGTGAGCTTCGATGCGCTCTATTCCACGACCAATCCGGCCGATGCAAACATCTTTGCCAACAGCTACCTGGGAACGGCGCAGAGGGTTTTCGGTACCGGAGTCGCATCGATGGGCTATGCCCTGGCCGGCACGAATGGCGCGACGGCTTATGACCCGTATGCGGCTTCCGGCCTGGTGATTTCGGCGCAGTATCGGGCGATCGAGTCGGATTTTTATTCGACCCAGGCGGACCTGAGCGCAGCCCGACGGTTCGAAACGGGCTTCGGCGCGCACGATCTGAATATCGGCATCTATGCTTCGTTCTACGGAACCACGGCCTTCACTGCCTACCAGGACATGTTGCTTGAGGTCAAGGGAAAGCCCAGGACGCTTGATCTGGTCGCCTACTCAGCCCAGGGAACTCCACTGGGATACGTCACTGACAATGGTGTTCTGCGCTACACGACCACGCTCAACGCGGGCGAGGTCGATGCGAAGATGTTTGCGCTATACGTCAACGATACGTGGGAGTTGACCGACAAGCTCAAGCTCGACGCTGGCATCCGACACGAACGGTATGACTACGAAGGCTATGCCGAAGGCACCGCCAGCGCCAACCTCGGAGATGCCAACACCCTGGCCGACGACACCACCCGACGCTTCAGTGGCACAACCCAGACGCACGACCTCGATCCGTCCGCCACCAACTGGACCGTGGGGGCAAATTACGACTTCAACGCTAACTTCGGCACCTATGGCCGTGCTTCCCACGTGGAGATCGTGCCGCAGTCCAACGTGGCGCGCAGCATCGATCCAACCATCATCAAGACCAAGACCGACCAGTACGAGTTGGGCGTGAAGGCTGCATTCGGCCGTTCCTACGTTTACCTGACCGCCTTCTACACCAAGTTCGACCCACTGAACGCGTCGTTCGTGGCTTACAACCCGGTTACCGGACGCAACGACCAGTCGGTGCCGTTCATTGGTACCGCTGTGTCGAAAGGGATCGAAGTCGATGGCCTGTTCAGGGCGAACGAGTGGTTTGCGCTCGCCGGCGCGGTGACATTGAGCGACCCGCAGTACGATGAACTGCAGAACAGCGCCGGCGCCGATCCGGCCGCAGTGAACGGTAACCAGATCGTCCGCGAGCCGAAAGTTTACGGGAATATCCGTCCGACTTTCAGCTTCATGACTGGCGATAGCGAGATCGAAGCGTACCTTCGCTACGATTTTGTAGGAAAGTCCTATGTCGATCTGTTCAACCGTACCGCGTTACCCTCCTACCAGACGCTGGGCCTGGGGCTATCGTGGAAACGCGGCCCATGGGGCGTGCAACTGGTGGGAGATAACCTGACCGAAGAGGAAGGCCTTACCGAGGGAAATACCCGCACTGACGCACTGGCGGGCCAGGGTTCGGGCGAAGCGATTTATGGGCGTCCGCTATTTGGCCGCAACTTCCGTCTGGTCCTGAGCAGGAGCTGGTGATGCGCCTGGCGCTACTCGTGTGTATGGCCGTTGCCGCGATCCAGCCGGCATTGGCCAGGACAGGGGAAGATCAGGTAATCGCCGCGCTCGGCAAGCGCCTGTTTCCGGTGGTTGCCGCGATGGACAGGGCCGGGGCGCCATCGGAAGTTCGTTCGATGCTGGAACAGCGGGACCGTCGTCTGGCGACATGCGCCGATGATGCGCCTTGCAAGGTCAATGTATCGCTGTGGAGTAACAGCGAGATCGAACTGGTATCGGCGATGGCCGCGGCCGATGGTCCGTCTGCCGAGAACCGGGATCGCGCAAATGCGGCGCATCGCGAGCTGCTGGGACTCAACACCATCCTTGACGTCTACGGCAGGGGTAGCGCACCGCGTTATCCCCGGATTGACGGACCGATTGGCGAGCAGGATCGCGTTCGGATCGCGGAAGATTGCGTCGTGGCGGCCGCTATTGCCGAGGCGGGTCGCGATGAGGCGCCTGCAGGGTTCGACTTCAGCATCGGCTTGGCGTTGGCGCTCCTTGACGTCAACGAACGACTGGATGCCATTGCCTTCCAGCCGCTTGACGGCGGGCTCAATTCGGACGCTTTCCAACATGCCAGGGGACTGGACTGGTCGCGCTATCGCTACACCTCGATCATCGTGCTTGGTGCGGGACCGAAGGACCTGCTGACGCCACTGAGCGCCCGGGGCAAGTTGCACGTCAAGATCGCGGCGCAGCGTTATTTCAGTGGTCTGGCGCCCTTTATCATCGTAAGCGGCGCTGCCGTGCATCCACGCGGGACACGCTTCGTCGAAGCGGTCGAAATGCGCCGTGCACTGATCGAAAGGTACGCAGTGCCGGCGCACGCCATTGTGATCGAGCCTCACGCAAGGCATACGACGACCAACCTGCGCAACTCCGCACGATTGCTGATGTCGATGAAGGCACCGATGGACCGCGATGCGCTGGTTCTCAGCGACCCCCCGCACATCGACGCAGTGCAGAGTGCCGAGTTCGTCGAACGCAACCAGCGCGAACTGGGCTACCAGCCCGGCAGGGTCGGCGCACGTACTTCACCCTTCGATATCGTGTTCCGGCCGTCCGCGGCTTCCGCGAAGGTCGATCCGCTCGACCCACTTGATCCTTGAATAGTCGGGAGCCATCCATGCCCAATGTTCGAACTGCAGTCATTTTTTTCGGAGTATCACTTGCCGTCGCGTTCGCTGTTGCGCCGGGTCAGGCGTGGGCCTGGGGAAAGCGTGCACACGCAGTCATCAACCGGACCGCGATCGCCAGCCTTCCCGGGGATGGCCCGGTCTTCCTGCGCAAGTACATGGATTACATCGGTGACACCTCGACAGTTCCGGATACTTGGCGCTCGGTTTTCGAACCGTTCTCCAAGATACAAGAGGACCCCAACCATGGTTGGTTCCGCGAACAGTTCGCGTTCATCGATCCGATCCCCCGTTCGCGCTATGAATTCATCCTGGCGCTGCACCGCGAGTATCTGCGGATCAAGGACACCGATCCGGAAACGGCGCAGCGCACCAATGTGCGCTGGACGGGTACGCTGCCTTATGCGGCGATGGAATCCTATGGCCGGCTGATCGCAGGAATGCGTCTTCTGCGCAAGGCGGAGGCCGAAGGCACCGATACGCAGTTTCTTGAACAGGTATGCGCCTTCCATGTCTCCCAGCTGGGGCATTACGTCGGTGATGGCGCGCAACCACTGCATGGATCCATACACAGCGACGGCTGGCGAGGCGACAATCCGAAAGGATATACGCGCGACAAGGCCATCCATGGTCGCGTCGAGTCGCAGTTCGTCGATGCCATCGGCCTCGAGGACGCCAGAATTCTGCCGCACATTCCGGCGGTCAGGCGCCAGCGGGGCGATCTTTTCGAGTCGGTCCTGACCTATCTGGACGAATCCGGCAGCCATGTGGAAACCATTTACCAGTTGGACCAGCGCAATGCGTTCGGCAACCCACAGGATGAGCCGGCAAATGCGCTGATTGTTCAGCAGGTCGCTGCCGGTGCGGCCATGTTGCGCGACATGGTCCAGCGCGCATGGGTGGAAAGCGGACAGGTGCCGCGCGAAGATTTGCCCAACCCGCTCGATCCAAAAAATCCTGCCTACAACCCGGAGACAGGCTCGGCACCCGCACTGCGTTGAGACACGGGCGGCAGCCGGGCAATGGTTGGTACGTCAACTCGCGAGCTGCGCGGGATTCACCGCTTTACTAGGGAATGCTGCGCATCACCGGATCAGGTGGGGGTCATGAGCGGGCAAGTCCCCCGGTCAGGTGTACAACCCGATATCTCTCATCCCCGGAAGGCGACGTTCCCCACCCGGAACGGTGAAGCGCCACATCCTTGACCGGCACGCCGGCGCCGGACTGCTTGAAGATCGAGACGATCTGCGTCTCGGTGAACTTCGAAGCCTTGATCGGCACCTGGTGACGGGAACAGGCCGGAAAGTTCTACTTTCAGCTTCTGTGTCAGGCGGGGAAGCTTGCCGAACCGCACCGGCGGCGCGTTGGGTTTGCAGAAACGTCCGGCATTCGTGCGTGGCTGATTGCAGCCGTGATCTGGCGCAGGCCATCGGCATCGAAGACGGCGCAATTGATCTGCATCAATGCCTGGGTGTGGCGGGAGGACATAGTTTGCGGGCATGCACCCCAAGCCTTGGCATACCGTTGCCTTTCTGGTCCTGGCCAGCGCGGCGCTCACGGCACTCGAACTGCCGGCTGGCACGCGCATGGGCGTGCCAGCCGCCAGCCTCGCTTCGGGGGTGGCGGCGCTGTCGCTGATGGCGGCTGCGGCGGTTCTCGGCGCACGCTGGAGGTTCGTCGAATCGATCTTCGGTGGCCTGGACCGTGTGTACGTCGCGCACAAATGGCTGGGCATCTGGGCGCTGGGGCTGGCCTCGTTCCACCTGACGTTCAAGGCCGGCATGTCCGGCTGGGAGACTGCCGTCATCCTGCCGTTGCCGGAGGGCTGGCCGCGATTCATTCGCCAGCTCTCCTTCGTCGGCCTGATGTTCATCGTGCTGCTGGCGTTGAACCGCAACATCCCCTACAGCGTATGGCGTTGGTGGCACAAGCTGTCCGGGCCGTTGCTGGTGGTGGTGGTGCTGCACTGGCTAAGCTTCAAGCAGCCGATCGCCTTGGACAGCCCGGCCGGCATCTGGCTGGCTTTTTTGTCGGCGGCAGGCGTGGCGGGCGCGTTCTACAAACTGCTGCTGTATCCGTTGGTGTCCAGGCATGCCGAGTATCAGGTGGTCGGGGTTCGTCCCGGCGCTGCAGCGATGCATCTGGAATTGGAGCCGGTGCGCGATGGCATCGATTTCCAGGCCGGCCAGTTCGGCTTCCTGCGCATGAACGTGCAGGGCATGCGCGAGCCGCATCCGTTCACCATCGCATCGGGCAGCGGCGGGAAGGGCCGGGTCTGCTTCGAGATCCGCAGCCTGGGTGATTTCACCGGCAGGTTGATTGCCACGGCGAGCGTGGGCATGCGCGCGGACATCTACGCGCCCTACGGGCGGTTCCTGCGTCGGAAAGAGGCACGGCGCGAGGTCTGGATCGGCGGCGGAGTGGGCATCTCCGCTTTCATTGCCTGGCTTCAGGATCCTCGCGCAGGAAGTTTCGACAAGGTCACGCTGTTCTATTTCTTCACGCCCGGCCGCGATTTCCCGGAAGTCCCGGTGATGGCCTCCATGGCGCGCGAGCGCGGGGCGGAACTGGTGCCGGTTGCGGGGGGAGCGTCGGATCCGGCGTTCGTCGATCGCATCGGCGTCATCTGCCGGGAAGCTGTTCCGGCGCAAATCGACGTGGCGTTTTGCGGCCCGAGCGGCCTGCTGGCGCAGGTCAGTCGGACCCTGCAGGCAAATGGTGTGCCTGAGGCCAATTTGCGCCATGAATTCTTTGAATTCCGGTGACGAGAATTGATGGCGTCAACCTTTGTTGCAGCGGCCTTTTGACCTGCGCCCGGGCCAGCGCGAAGGCGGCAACGGCCGACTCGGCCTGCATCTCGCCTTCGCCGTAGGGCGTGGGCGGACGATCAGGCGTGCCGGGGGGCGATGCAGCGGGGCGTCCGGCGGCCACCGCGTGTCCATGGCGACTGCCGGGCCGCGCACGCTTTCAGGGCAGCAGCTGGATCCCGAACGGTCGCACCGCCAGCGCGAACAGCCAGAAGCACAGCACCGTCAGCGCCGCGCTGGTGCCCAGCGTCCACCAGAAGCCCAGCCGCGGCAGCAGCCACGGGAACACCACGAACATCGGCAGCGTCGGCACCACGTACCAGAAGGTGTACCAGGCGTGGTTGGCAATTTTCGCCGGCGGTTGGCGCTCCAGGTACAGCCACACCAGCGTGAGCACCGTCACCAGGGGCAGCGCGGCCAGCAGGCCGCCGAGCCGGTCGCTGCGCTTGGCCGCTTCGGAGACCACCACCACGACCAGCGCGGTGAGGGCGTATTTGGTGATGATCCAGGTCATGGCGGTGCCTGCGTGGGGAGGCGCCAGTCTAGCGGCCAGACAGCGGGGCGATCAGGCGTTGGGGCGCAGCCGCAGGGTCAGCCCCTTGAGGAAATTGCGCAGCAGCTGGTCGCCGCAGGGGCGATAGTTCTTGTGCTCGGGCTGGCGGAACAGCGCCGACAGCTCCGGCTTGGAGACCGGGAAGCCGGCCGCGTCGAAGATCGCATGCATGTCCACATCCTTCAGCTCGAAGGCCACGCGCAGCTTCTTGAGCACCACGTTGTTGGTCACCCGCGTTTCCACCGGGCGCGGCGGCACGGATTCATCGCGGCCGCGGTACTGCACGATCAGGCCGTCCAGCAGGTGCGCCAGCAGCGCGTCCGGGCACGGCGCGAATCCGTCTTCGTCCTCCTTCTTCAGCGCCGCCTGCACCTGGGCCCGGTCGATGCTGAAGCCAGGGTCGGCCAGCTGCGCGATCTCGATGATCTTCGGTTCGCTCAGGTCCAGCATGTAGCGGATGCTGCGCAGGACGTCGTTGGTGATCATGGGGCTTCATCGGCACGAGGCGGCCGCAAGGCCGCAATCGCACAGTTTAGCCCGCCTTGCCACGGTGACCCACGTGCCTGTTTTCACCCGGCCGCGCCTAACATGACGCTCTTCCTTTTGTATGCAGGAGCGTGCCGCATGGACCAGCAGACGATGACCGCGATCGCCATCGGCGGCGGCAAGGGCGCCGCCGATGCGCTGCATCCGGTGCAGGTGCCGCGCCCGGTGCCGGCCGCTGGGCAGGTGCTGATCCGGGTGCGTGCTGCCGGGGTCAACCGCCCGGACCTGCTGCAGCGCCAGGGCCTGTATCCGCCGCCGCCCGGCGCGCCGGACACGCTGGGCCTGGAGGTGGCCGGCGAGATCGTGCACGGTGGCGGCCGCTGGCAGCCCGGCGACCGGGTCTGCGCGCTGCTCGGCGGTGGCGGCTATGCGCAGTACGTGGCAGTCGATGCGCGCCATGTGCTGCCGGTTCCCGATGGATGGGACTTCATCCAGGCTGCGGCCTTGCCGGAGACGGCCTTCACCGTGTTTGCCAACCTGTTCGAACACGGCCAGCTCAAGGCCGGCGAACGCCTGCTGCTGCACGGCGCCACCTCCGGTATCGGGGTGATGGCGATCCAGATGGCCAAGGCCGCCGGCGCGCAGGTGCTGGCCACCGCGCGCGCGGCGGACAAGGCGGCGCAGGCCAGGTCGCTGGGCGCCGACGTGGCGGTGGACACCTCCTGCGAGTCCTTCGTCGAGGCGGCCAGGGCCGCCGGTGGCGTGGACGTGGCGCTGGACATGGTCGGCGCCAGCGTGTTTGCCGATACGCTCTCGGTACTCAACCTGCGCGGGCGCATCGTCTACATCGCCGCGCTGGGCGGCGGCATGCTGGAAGTGCCGGTCTTCGAACTCATGCGCCGCCAGGCGGTGCTGACCGGATCCACCCTGCGCACGCGCTCGGCCGATGAAAAGGCGCGCCTGGCCGCGCAGGTCGAGCAACGGGTATGGCCATGGATTGCCACCGGCCAGGTGCGCGCGGTGGTCGACCGTCGTTTCCCGCTGGAGCAGGCCGGGCAGGCCCACGCCTACCTGGAAGCCGGCCATCACCTGGGCAAGGTGGTGCTCGAGGTGGCTTGAGCGCGCGCCCGGGGAGCGTGGCTCAGGCCGGTGCTGGTGCCGGCGCGCGCGTGCCCGGCGTGGCGGGCATGCGCAGCACGAAGCGTGTGCCGGCGCCCTTGATCGAACGCACGCTGAGGGTGATGCCCAGGCTGGCGGCGGTCTTCTGCACGATCCACAAGCCCAGGCCCAGACCGTCGCTGCTGTGCTCGCCCTGGCGGAATGCACTGAACATGGTGTCCACCTGGTCCTTGGCGATGCCCGGTCCGTTGTCGATCACTTCGATGTCCACATGCGCGTCGCGCCTGCGGCAGCCCACCAGCACCGCGCCACCCCTGGCGGTGTACTTGACCGCGTTGGCGACCAGGTTGCCGATCAGGGTTTCCAGCTGGCGCGCGTTGCTGATCGCGGTGCAACTGGTGCGGGCCACGCGCAGGCGGATGCTGCGCCGGCGCGCGGCGGTGGCATGGGTTGTGGCGACGTGGGCCAGCACGGTGTTCAGGTCGGTCGGCACCAGCGCTTCGGGTTCGAAGGTGCGCTCGCCGCTGGCCACCGAGAGCATGCGGGTCAGGCCATTGTCCACGTTCTGCAGGGCTTCCTGGCCCATGCGTACGACCCGGTCCAACTTTTCCGGCCCCGCATGGCGGGCCAGGTCGAAGGCGAGCATCGCGGTGGTCATCGGCGTGCGGAAGTCGTGCCCGGCCGAGGCCAGCAGGCTGGCCCGGTACTGGCTGACCCGTTCGCTGCGGGCCAGCATCCGGCGCAGTTCGAGCTGCGCCATCACCTGCCGCGCCAGCGCCAGCAGGCTCTGGCCCTGGGCCTGGTTCAAGTCTCGGCTGACCGTATCGAGCACGCACACCGCGCCGATCGGCAGGCCTTCGGGCGTCTTGAGCAACGCCCCGGCGTAGAAGCGGATATGTGGTGGACCTGTGACCAGCGGGCCCTGGGCGAAGCGGCTGTCGTTGTGGGTGTCGCGCACCACCAGTAACTCCTCCTGCAGGATGGCGTGGGCGCAGATCGATTCCTCGATCGCCGTCTCGCGCACGGCCACCCCGTGCGCGGCCTTGAACCACTGGCGCTGGGTTTCCACCAGGCTGATCAGGGCCATCGGCGTTTCGCACACAGTCGCGGCGATGCGGGTGATGTCGTCGAACACCGACTCCGGCGGCGTATCCAGCACGTCGTAGTCATGCAGGGCGAGGATCCGTCGATCTTCCAGCGCCGCGGGCAGGGCGGGAGCAGCGGATTGGGACATGGTGGCTGGACGGCAGGAGATGCGCGCACGGTCCCACAGCCTGCGTGCGCGCAGGGTGAGATTTGGCGAAGGCCAAGCGGGCAGTGCCCGCGCGTGGGAGCAGCATAGTTTTCGTGTCTTGACGGGTCGACATCGTCATCGCGGGTGCTGTGGCAACAACGATGAATGCAGGTTCATGCATGCGCGGAGCAGGTGAGGAAAATCGCCGCAGCACTCACGGAAGGCTGACGAACCGGCGTGCACCGTGTTCCAACAACGCTGCGATTTGCAGCCTCCATTCCGCCCAGCCGCGGCCGTCTCATCAAGGCACCGCCACGCCAGGGCCTATCACCAAGGAGTCACACATGAATACCCAGACCAGGACGACCCACAGCCTCAACGACCTGATTGCCATCGTCCGCGATGGCGAGCACTTCTATACCGAAGCGGCCAGGAAGGTCGACAACGTCGAACTCAGTGCGCTGTTCACCCGCATCGCCGGGGTCAAGCAGAACATCGCGCGCGATCTCAGTGCCGTGGTCACCTCCGCCGGTGGCGAGCCGGCCACCCATGGCACGGTCGTCGGCACCATGCAGGAGTTCTACGGCAAGGTTCGTGCCGCGCTCGGCGACAAGCAGTACGGCTACGTGGCTGAACTGGAGGAATCGGAAGATCGCCTGCTGAAAGCCTTCACCGAGGCCGCCTCGGACAACGACGTGCCGGCGACGGCGCGCGAGGCGGTGACACGCCTGCTGCCAGAGGTGCGCGAGTGCCACAACGTCATGCGCGAGCGCAAGCACGCGATGAAGAACGCCGCGTAAGCAGGCGCGTCCGATGCGCCAGGCAGCGCAGGAAAACAGCCAAACCCAGACCCGGCCGGTGCGAATCGGTCGGGTTTTTTGTCGCCTGGGATTCAACCGCTGCGCGGCGTGATGCCGTTGGGGGTTGCCGACCACGACGTGCATCGGCCACCTTGGGCCTTTGTCGTGTCCACACAGGTCCCCATGCGCACGCTGTATCCGCCGATCGCTCCCTATGCCGAACAGCGGCTGGCCGTCGACGACTTGCACACGCTGCAGCTCCAGCAGTGCGGCAATCCCGACGGCATTGCGGTGGTGTTCCTGCATGGCGGGCCGGGCGGCGGCGTGGTGCCCGAGCATCGCCGCTTCTTCGATCCGCAGCGCTGGCGCGTGGTGCTGTTCGACCAGCGCGGCTGCGGCCGTTCCACTCCGCTGGGTGAAGTGCACAACAACACTACCGCGCACCTGGTGGCCGACATCGAGGCGATCCGGACGCAGCTGGGGATCGCGCGCTGGGCGGTGTTCGGCGGCTCGTGGGGTTCGACCCTGGCCCTGGCCTATGCCCAGGCTCATCCGGATCGGGTGACCGGGCTGGTGCTGCGCGGCATCTTCCTGGGCCGGCCCGAGGAGCTGCACTGGAGCCACGAAGCCGATGGCGGCGCGCGCATGGTCTTCCCCGAAGGCTGGGCGCGCTACCAGGCGCACATCCCGCCGGCCGAGCGCGGGCACATGATCGAGGCCTACTGGCGCCGCCTGGACAGCGACGACGCGCAGGTGCGCCAGGCCGCGGCCGATGCGTGGAATGAATGGGAGGACGGCTCGTCCACGCTGGTTCACGACAGTGCGCCGCCGCCGCCGGAAGACGACGCCCAAGCGGCGCTGGCGGTGGCCAGGATCGAAGCGCACTACTTCCGCCATGGCTGCTTCCTGCAGCCAGACCAGCTGCTGCGCGACATCGGCCGCATCGGCCACCTGCCCGGCACCATCGTGCAGGGGCGGTATGACATGCTGTGCCCGGCCAAGGCCGCCTGTGAGCTGAGCCAGGCCTGGCCCGAGGCGAAGCTGGAGATGGTCCTGGCCGGGCACAGCGCCTTCGACCCGGCCATCACCGATGCGCTGGTGCGGGCGACCGACGCGCTGGCCGCCACGCTGCAGGCGTGAACTGGCGCGTCGAACTGCCGGGGTATCGGCCTGTCACCGACGCCGCTTGCTGGGCATGGGGTCGAGGCGCGAAACCGGCCACCGCGCCAAGGGATGGCCCGCTGGCACCAGCTGCCCCTGCATCACCATCTGCCCAGCAGGCGTGGCTTCAACCCTGCGGCTGGCCGGACAGCACCACCCGCTCGCGGCCGGCGCGCTTGGCCGCATACATCGCCGCATCGGCCCGCTGCAGCAGTGGGCCGATTTCCACGTCGTCGGCTTCCACTCCGGTGACCCCGGCGCTCAGGGTCACGCGCAGTTCGGGAAGCCGCAGCGTGTGGCCGATCGTGGCCAGCAGTGGGGACAGCGATTCGATCCGGGCCTTGGCCTGTTCCGGGCTGGCCCCCGGCAGCACCACCAGGAACTCCTCGCCACCCATGCGCGCCACGTAGTCGGCACCGCGGAAGGTGCTGCGCAGGATGCGGGCGAAGGCGCGCAGCACCTGGTCGCCCACTTCGTGCCCATGCACGTCATTGATGTCCTTGAAGTGGTCGATGTCCAGGAAGCCCACCGCCGCCGGTTGGCCGCTGCGGCGCGCGCTGACGCTGATCGCGGACAGCTGCTCCAGCGCGGCGCGGCGATTGGGCAGCCCGGTCAGTGCATCGGTCTGGGCCAGCACGCGCATCTCGTCGCGCTGGCGGCGCAGGCTGCCCAGGCGCAGGGTCAGGGCCATGCTGGCGGTCAGCGCCAGCCAGCAGCCGGACAGCAGCATGGCTTCGACCTTCCACGACGCCAGGCGCTCGGGCATGGCCACTTCCATCAGGCCCACGCCCAGAAACGGCGCCACGCAGGTCAACGCGGTCGCCCCGCCCGGTTCGCCACGCCACATCGTCACCAGCGCCATCCCGGCCATCGCCAGGCACAGCAGGTAAAAGCCAAGCTCGCTGCCCAGCGAGGCCACCGCCAGCCAGTGCTCGGGCACCAGCACGATCATCGCGGCCAGCCCGAGGCCGCACAGCGCCAGCCAGTCCGCGCCGCGCCGCACCCGTCCGGCCAGCGCACGCGGCGCGGCGTGGTAGGCGAGCATGCGCACGGTCAGGGCGCTCAACACGGCCGGCAGCGCGCCCACCAGTCGCAGCGACAGCTCGCCCAGGGCAAACCACGGCCGCGGATACGCCCACAGCCCGGACAGCAAGGCCATCCACAGCGCGAACAGCGACGCGCCCAGGGCGTAGGACAGAAAAGCCCGCTCGCGCGTGCTCATGAAGGTCAGCAGCGCCGACACCACCAGCGCCAGCATGACCGCCACCGAGGCGACCCGCAGCGCGAAGCGCAGGGTGTCCTGGCGCTGCACCGAGGCCGGCTCGCCCAGTCGCACCAGCGGCCGCCACAACGGCATCGGGCTGGGTTCGAACTCCACCTCGATCGGGCGCTGGTTGCCCTTGTCCGGCACCAGCACCGTGCCCATCCCGGACAGGAACCGCGAATCCAGCGTACGCGCGTCCTGCAACACACCGCAGCGCTCGCGCGCCCCGTGGCGGATCTTCACCTCGCCGCGGAACGCGTTCATCACCACCACTGCCTGCGGCGCTCCCGACCAGCCGCCGGCCGGCGGCGACAGCAGTACCCGTTGACGCCCCGGTAGCTGCGCATGCAGGCAGGGCGGCTGGGCTTCCCCACGCGTGGCGGGCGGGCCGGTGACCACGTAGGCTTCCGGCGCGGACGTGCGCGTGCAGGCGGTCAGTCCCAGCAGGAACAGCCACAGGCACCACCATCGAAAGACCGGCTGGACCGGGGCGAACGTCATGGACCGTATGGGCGGCGTCGAAACGGCCGCGCGCAATGCACGGCCCTCGCCCATGGTATCGGCCGCCGGGCCTGGAACTGGAGCAGGGGCCGGTCCGCCGATCGTCAGTGCGTGCAGGTGTGGCTGGCCGGCAGGTCGAACACGGCCACCACCGGGAAATGGTCGGACGGATAGCGCGGCCCGGCATGGGTCTCCACGGTGCGGACCGAGCGCAGCGTCAGCCCACGAAAGAGGATCCGTTCCGGGGTGCCGGTGAAGTCGTGGAAGGTCTTTTCCGGGCCGCTGCGTGGCCCACCGGCCAGCCAAGCATCGGTCAGCACCGCGGCCAGCACGGCACGGGCCGGGTCGGCTTCGGTGCGGATCACCCGCGCCATCAGGTCGCGGCGGTTGTCCCAGCGGTTGTCGTTGGTGTCGGCAGGCGTGCGCACGTTGAAGCTCATGACCTTCAGCGGCATCGCCTGGGCAAGCGCGAAGCTGGCCGGCATCGTCATCAGGATCAACAGCAGCAGGCGGATGCGTCGGCGGCGTGCGCGCGATGCGAACACGCCAGGCCACAGGCGGGACAGGAACATGGGCAATCCGGGGGACCGTTCGGGCGGGACCATGGTCCGCCAAACCGTGCCGCTTCGAAACGCGGCGAAAGTCGCAGATGAACGGAACCACCTGGGCGTTCCGCGGTCAAATATGTACATCCGGTCACATCTTAGGGATGCGATGCGCGCTCGGCGCCGCATCGAATCTCCGTCGGCGCCAAGGCCGGGGAAGGCCAGGAAACGACGCCGTGTTGACAGCCTGCATGCGAGCCTTGCCCAAGCAGCGAGCGAATGCACCCGGATTTTCAGTCAGGGCATTCGAAGGGAAATGCAGTGCAGTTTTGGCGGGTGTTTCCAAAGATGAATGCAATAAAACAGGTTCCTGAGGGTTGTTCTCCTGGCAGAACGAAGGGAACCATCCCAGGCCTTAGCAGTCAAACCCCCCCACATTGCTAATATTGCTGCCATGACCCAGATCTCCGCCGCCGCCCCCATGGTGGCCAACAACCTCCCGATTCCCAGCCCGCTCGGCTCGCTGGACGCCTATATCGGCGCCGTGCACCAGATCCCGGTGCTCACCGTCGATGAGGAGCAGGAGCTGGCGCACCGTTTCCGCGACGACAACGACCTGGACGCTGCCCGCGAACTGGTCCACTCGCACCTGCGCTTCGTGGTGCATGTGGCCCGCGGCTACAGCGGCTACGGCCTGCAGCTGGGCGACCTGATCCAGGAAGGCAACATCGGCCTGATGAAGGCGGTCAAGCGCTTCGACCCGGACATGGGCGTGCGCCTGGTCAGCTTTGCCGTGCACTGGATCCGTGCCGAAATGCACGAGTTCATCCTCAAGAACTGGCGCATCGTCAAGGTCGCCACCACCAAGGCCCAGCGCAAGCTGTTCTTCAACCTGCGCAAGTCCAAGACCCGTCTGGGCTGGATGAATGCGGCCGAAGTCAGCGCCGTGGCCAAGGACCTGAACGTGTCCGAGCGCGAGGTGGTCGAGATGGAGTCGCGCCTGTCCGGCCGCGACATCGGCTTTGATGCCCCGTCCGATGAGGACGACGACCACGCCCCGCCGTCGCCGGCCAACTATCTGTCGGCCCATGAGGAAGACCCTTCCCAGGCCTACGAGCGCACCGACAGCGAGGACAATCAACTGGATCTGCTGCGCGAAGGGCTTGCCAGCTTGGACAAGCGTTCGCGCGACATCGTGAGCCGTCGCTGGCTGGATCCGGACAACAAGATCACCCTGCAGGAGCTGGCCGACGAATACGGCGTGTCGGCCGAACGCATCCGCCAGATCGAGGCCAACGCGCTGAAGAAGATGAAGGCGTTGTTCGCGGCCTGATCTGGATTGCGCGCCATTGCTTGCAAGGACCCCGCCTCGGCGGGGTTCTTTTTATGTGACGGGGTTCGTTCGGGCAGCGCACGCCGCAGCCGCCGCGTGCGCTCGGCGGAACGTGCTCAGCCTCTCAGTACAGGTCGATCGGATCCACATCCAGTGACCAGCGCACGCGGCGGGCCTCGGGCAATGCCTCGATGGCCGGCAGGGCGGTTTGCAGGGCGGCATGCAGGCGCGGGCGCTGGATGGCCGAGAGCAGCAGCTGCATGCGCTGGAAGCCGGCCCGGCGCGGCATCGGCGCGGGCATCGGCCCGTGCAGTTCCAGGTCCTGGGCGACATTGGCCAGGGCCACGCGCGTGGCGCGCAGGAACGCCTGCACGTGCTCGAGCTGCCTGGCCTCGGCGCGGATCATGGCCAGGTGCGCGAACGGCGGAAAGCCGGCCGCCTGGCGCTGGATCAGTTCGGCATCGGCAAAGGCGCGATAGCCGCCGGACAGCAGCGTTTCCAGCAGCGGATGGCCGGGATGGTGGGTCTGCAGCCACACCTGACCCGGCCGCGCGGCGCGGCCGGCGCGGCCGGCCACCTGGATCAGCAGCTGCGCGAGCTTTTCGCCGGCGCGGAAATCGGCCGAGAACAGGCCTTCGTCCACGCCCACCACCACCACCAGGGTGAGCAGCGGCAGGTCGTGGCCCTTGGCCAGGATCTGGGTGCCGACCAGGATCCCGGGGCCTTCGCCGAGCGTGGCGAAGTGCCGTTCAAGCGCGTCCTTGCGCTGGGTGGTGCTGCGGTCGATGCGCAGCACCGGCACCTGCGCGAAGCTGTCGGCCAGCAGTTCCTCGAGCCGTTCGGTGCCTACGCCCTGCGGCTGCAGGGCCAGGCCGCCGCAGTCCGGGCAGGCCGGCGGGGCAGGCCTGCGATGGCCGCAGTGATGACACTGCAGGCGGCGCCCGGCCGCGTGTACGGTCATCGGCGCGTCGCAGCGGTTGCAGTGCGCGCTCCAGCCACAGTCGTGGCACAGCAGCACCGGCGCGTAGCCACGGCGGTTCTTGAACACCAGCACCTGACCGCCGGCCTGCAGCTGGGTGGCGATCACCGCCAGCGTCTCCGGGGCCAGGCCGGCGGCCAGCGCACGCTTGCGCACGTCCACCACGCGCACCGACGGTGCCTTGGCCTCGCCGGCGCGTTCGGCCAGCCGCAGGTGCGCGTAACGGCCGGTCCGGGCGTTGTGCAGCGTCTCCAGCGACGGCGTGGCGCTGCCGAGGATCACCGGCACCTGCAGCGCCTTGCCGCGCACCAGGGCGAAATCGCGGGCGTGGTAGCGGATCCCATCGAGCTGCTTGTAGCTGCCGTCGTGCTCCTCGTCGATCACGATCAGGCCGGCCTCGGGCAGCGGCACGAACACCGCCGAGCGCGTGCCCACGATCACCCGCGCCTGACCGCGCAGGCACGCCGCCCAGGTCAGCGCGCGTTCGTTGTCGGCCAGGCCCGAATGCAGCGCATGCACCTCCACGCCCAGGCGCGCGCGGAAGCGGGCCAGGGTCTGCGGGGTCAGGCCGATCTCCGGCACCAGCACCAGCGCCTGGCGGCCACGCGCCAGGCAGGCGGCGATGGCCTGCAGGTAGACCTCGGTCTTGCCCGAGCCGGTCACCCCTTCCAGCAGGATCGGGGCGAAGCCGTGGCCGGGAATCGCGGCGACCGCGGCCGTCTGCTCGGGATTGAGTGGGGGGCCGGACTGCATCGGCAGGACCGTGGCTGCGACCTGCTCGGCCTGGCGCTCGGCGAACCCGCGCCGGGCCAGGCTGCGCGCGGCGCTGCGCCAGCCGGGCTGGAGGTCGTCCAGTTGCCATTCGGCCAGGCCCTCGCGGCCCAGCGCCTCGGCCAGCCGGCGCGGACTGCTGCCGGCGCGCAGGCGGTCCAGCGCGGTCATCCCGGCCTCGGTCAGGCGCCAGCGCCAGGTTTCGCGCACGGGCAATGGTTGGCCATGGCGCAGTGACCCGGGCAGGGCGGTGGCCAGCACCTCGCCCAGCGGAGCATGGGTGTAGCCGGCCAGCCACTGCAGCGAATGGCGCAGTTCGCCGGCCAGCAGCGGGGCTTCATCCAGGATCTGCAGCGCCGCGCGCAGTTCGCCGGCGGCCGGGTCCGGTTCGGCCACGGCGACGACCACGCCGACCAGTTCGCGATTGCCGAAGGGCACCCGGACCCGCCGGCCCACGTCCTCGGCGCCCGCCGGATGTCCGGCAGGCGGCAGATAGTCGAAGGCCTGCCGCAACGGAACCGGCACGGCGACCCGGAGAACCAAGGTGGGAGACATCGGGCACAAGTGTAGGGCACCGGTCACACGGGATAGGCCGATGTGCGTTTGCGGCAGGAACCTGACCAAAGGTTAACGAAACCGACGCAAATGCCGGTCTCCATTGGGAAAATCCCCTTATCCACACCGCTTGTGGATAACCCTGTGCATGGCCGGGCTGCTCCACGCGAAAAAACCGGCGCCGTCTGGGCCCACGTCACATTGGTGAAAAAAACGCCAAGGCGACATTGTCTTATGGATCAATTGGTTGGCCGTGGAACAGGCTGACTCGTGGCGGTCATGCGCCGCTTGGCCGAGGCGTGTGAACACAAAGTGATTGCTGTGCACAACCGTCTGTGAAGCCAACCCGCAGGATTCCCGGGAAATTTGAATGTTTGGACAATGTCAAGAGTTTCCTTGACGAAGCCAACCAGGACTGCGGCGCCTATCATGCAGGCCATACTTTTTCTCCTCAGCAGACCATTCCCGCCTTGAACCTTCCTGCCGACGTCCCGGCCGCACTGTCCGCCTTCCTGCGGGGCGTCGAGCGCCGCGGCGTGATCCTGGCCGAGCTGCAGTGCGGCCGCCGCGAAACCGGCGAGATCGCCCTGGCAGCCGCGCTGCGCGCCTTCCGCCAGTACGCCAGCGAGCAGCCGATGGCGCAGTGGCCGCGCGGCTTCTGGTCGCTGCTGGTCGCCGCCCCGCCGCTGCGCCAGGCCCATCCCGAGGCGCGCTGGCCGCAGGAGCTGGACTGGCTGGCCGACCTGTCCGATGTCGACCGCATGGCCCTGCTGCTGCGCCTGGCCGCCGGCCTGGACGAGGACGAGGCCGCCGCGGCCATGGATCTGGACCAGGCCGGCTACCGGGCCGCCCTCACCCGGGCCTGCCCACGCGATGCGCAAGGCCAGCCTGATCCGCAGGGCTGGCGTGCCCTGGCCGAAGCGGTCCAGCAGCATCTGCGCGCGCTCTCGCCCGAGCGCCTGGCGCACCTGTCGCGCCTGCGCGAAACCCTGGTGCTGGGCGCCGAGCGTCGCGCCGTGGTGCCCGAACCGGACCTGGCCGCACCCGCGCCCGCGCCGCAGCCCGTGCCGAACCAACCGGCCGCAGGGCCGCCGGCTGCGGCCAGGCCGGCGCCGCGCGCGCGGCAGGCCTTGCCGTGGAAGCCGGCGCTGGTCGCGTTGCTGCTGCTGGGCGCCCTGGCGGCGCTGGCCGCGTGGTGGTGGCACGGCCAGCAGGCGCGGTTGTCCGCGCCGGCCACCACGGCAGCGAAGGTTGGCGAATTCGGGGCGCAGGCGCTGCAGGCCGACGTGCCGGTGCAGGTGGAAGCCCTGCCAGGTGGCGACCGGGCCGGACAGCGCTTCGATGCGGCCCAGGGCGTGCTGACCCATCCGGATTTCGACCTGCTGATGGACCCGCAGGGGCTGGCCCTGGCCCGGCGCGCGGGATTTCTGTCCTGGTACGCGGCCGCCCCGCAGCAGCGCCAGCGCGATGCCGCGCAGGCGATGACCGCCGCCGCGCAGGAGACCGGTGATGTCGCGCGGTAGGTGGCGCCTGGCCCTGCTGGCGCCGGCATTGCTGGCCAGCGTGGTCGCCAGCCTGCTGGCCCAGCCCACACCGGGCGATCGCATCACCGAGGCGGTGCAGGCGCAGCGGGCCGGCCGCCTGGCCGCGCTGGGTGCGCCCGGCCGCAGGGCTTTCGCCCAGCGGATGGTCGCCTGGGACAGGTTGCCGCCGCTGCAGCGGGCGCAGCAGCGGGCCGAGTACGCCGACTGGATCGCCCTGGATGCGGCCACCCGCACTCGCCTGCAGCAGGCTGCCGCAACCCTGGCCACCCTGCCGCCGGCGCAGCAGCAGGCGATGCTGGCCCGCTTCCAGCAGCTCGATGCGGCCGAGCAGGCCGGCTGGCGGCTGGGCCCGGACCTGGGCGCCGATTACGGCAAGCTTTATCCGCTGCTGGCGTTCATGCCCGACGCCGAGCGTGAGCCGATCCTGGCCGTGTTGCGGCAGATGAGCGCGCCCCAGCGTGCCGAGCTGGCGGTGCTGGCCCAGCGCACCCCGCCGCAGGCGCGTGATGCCCTGCGCCAGGCATTGATCGCCACCCCCAGCGCCTCGCGCGCGCAGTGGCTGCGCGAACAGCTGGCGCGCTGAAAGCCCACAGGGGCATGGGTCCGGCTGCAGCGGCCTGAACCCCCGCCCCATTCCGGATGCCGGGACCCGGGTCCCGGTCTTTCCCGCCTCGCCTGCCCCCAAACACATCGATACAGCGGCTGCCCGCTAACATGGCGGCCCTTTCCGGCCCGATGCCAGCGCCCATCCTGCGCGCGGTCGCAGCCGGGATGTCTTCCGGTTTTCCATGTCCTCCTCCCTCCTTTTGCCCGCGCCGGGCCTTGCGCAGGAAGTGCGCACCACCGGCCGGCTGGCGCTGCCGCTGGTCATCGGCCATGTCTCGGCCGGCCTGGTCGGCTTTGTCGACAACATCATCGCCGGCCACCACGGCACCGCTACCCTGGCCGCGGTCACCACCGGCACGGCGCTGATGTGGCTGCCGTTGATGGTCCCGATCGGCACCCTGGTGGCGCTGGCCGCGTCGGTGTCCCATCACGACGGCGCCGGCGAGCACGCGCGCATCGGCCCGCTGTTCCGCCAGGCGCTGTGGCTGGCGGCGGCGCTGGGCGTGGCGATGTTCGCATTCCTGAGCGCCGCGCCGTACGCACTGGCCCCGATGGGCATCGCCCCGGAGATCGTGCCGGGAGCGCGCGATTTCCTGCTCGGCATCCGCTGGGGCCTGCCGGCGATGGCGATGTTCCTGTGCATGCGCAACCTGAGCGAAGGCATGCACTGGACCCTGCCGACCATGGTGCTGGGCTTCGGCGGGCTGTTGCTGCTGGCGCCGCTGGGCTATGGGCTGGCCTTCGGCCGCTGGGGCCTGCCGGCGCTGGGCGCGGGCGGGCTGGGGATCGCCTCGGCGGTGACGATGTGGGTGCAGATGCTGCTGTTCCTGGCCTACCTGGCGCGGGCGCGCAAGTTCGCTGCGCTGGGGCTGTTCGCGCGTTTCGAGCCGCCGCGCTGGAGCCAGATCGCACCACTGCTGCGCACCGGCCTGCCGATCGGGGTGACGGTCCTGCTGGAAGGCGGGTTGTTCATCGCCACCGCGCTGCTGATCGCGCGCCTGGGCGCGGTGCCGGCCGCCGCGCACCAGATCGCGATCAACCTCTCGGCGATCTGCTTCATGGTGCCCATGGGCCTGGCCGAGGCCACCACGGTGCGGGTGGGGCATGCGCTGGGCCGGCGCGATGGGGCCGGCGTGCTGCGCGCGGTGCGTGCCGGCTATGCCATCGTGCTGTGCACGCAGGGGCTGGGCGCGCTGGTGCTGGCGCTGTTCCACAACCAGATCGCGGCGATCTATACCAACGATATGGCCGTGGCCGGACTGGCCGGCAGCCTGCTGGTGCTGGCGGCGATCTTCCAGTTTCCCGATGGCATCCAGGTCATGTCCGCCGGCGCCCTGCGCGGACTTGGGGACACGCGCGTGCCGATGCTGCTGGCGGCCGTTTCCTACTGGGGCATCGGCATGCCGCTGGGCGCCGGGCTCGGCCTGGGACTGGGCTACGGCCCGCGCGGGATGTGGGTGGGCCTGACTATCGGGCTGACCGTGGCCTCGATCCTGATGGGCCTGCGCCTGCGGTACAGCAGCCGCAGGCTGGCCGGGTTGCCGGCCCGGTAGGGCGGGTCTTGACCCGCCGTGGTCGCACTCCAATCGCAATCGCAATCGAGGCCGTATCGCGGTGGCGGGTCAAGACCCGCCGCTCGTGGTTCGACCGGTGTATCGCGGTGGCGGGTCAAGACCCGCCCTACGCGGCTTCCACGACAGGTGTCATGACGTGTGGGGCATGCCGATGGCGCCATCCAGCGGCTAAGCTGGCGCCCAGTTCCTGCACTGAGCGCGCATGCCAATGAACCAGCCCGTCCGCCGCGGTCCCGTCAGCCGATTCTTCATCGGCCTGTGGGACGTGATGAACTTCACCCGCCGGCTGATCTTCAACCTGGTGTTCTTCGGCCTGCTGTTCCTGATCGGCGTGCTGGTGATCATCGGCCTGGCCAAGGGCAGCGCCGGCCCGCGGCCGCTGCGCGACAACACCACCCTGGTGATCGCGCCCGACGCGGCGCTGGTGGAGCAGTATTCCTCCGATCCGGCCAGCCGCGCGCTGGCCAAGGCGTTTGGCGGGAAGGGCGGCGAAGTGCAGCTGCGCGACCTGCTGCGGGTGCTCGAGGCGGCCAGGGACGACAAGAAGATCAACCGGGTGCTGGTGAATTTCGACAAGCTGCAGGCCAGCGGCTACGCCTCGCTGCGCGAGGTGGCCGGCGCGCTGGCCGGGTTGCGCGCCTCGGGCAAGCAGATCGTGGCCTTCGGCGAGAACATGAGCCAGGGCCAGTACCT
This sequence comes from Pseudoxanthomonas spadix BD-a59, assembly GCF_000233915.3. Taxonomy (NCBI): domain Bacteria; kingdom Pseudomonadati; phylum Pseudomonadota; class Gammaproteobacteria; order Lysobacterales; family Lysobacteraceae; genus Pseudoxanthomonas; species Pseudoxanthomonas spadix. Next base: position 778,185 of record NC_016147.2, read on the forward strand.
GCTCGCCGCGCAGGCCAATGAGGTCTATCTGGACCCGATGGGCAGCGTGGTGATCGAAGGCCTGGGCCGCTATCGCCAGTACTACCGCGAAGGCCTGCAGGACAAGCTGGGCGTGGATGTGCACCTGTTCCGCGTGGGCGAATTCAAGTCCGCCGCCGAGCCGTTTGTGCTGGACGCGGCCTCGCCGGAGTCCAAGCAGGCCGACCTGTACTGGATGAACGACATCTGGAACCGCTATCTGGCCGACGTGGGCAAGGCCCGCAAGCTGTCGCCCTCGGTCCTGGCGGCGGCCATCGACAACCTGCCGGCCGACGTGGTCGCCGCCGGTGGCGACCTGGCCAGGCTGGCCCAGCAACAGAAGCTGGTCGATGGCCTGAAGACGGCCCAGGAACTGAACCAGGAGCTGATCAAGCGCGGGGTGGCCGATGAGGACGACGAGGACCACCTGGGCTTTCGTCACGTCAACTTCGATGCCTACCTGGCCCACCTGGGTGCGCGCACTTCGCCGCTGGACGAGCGCAGCCAGGTGGCCGTGGTGGTGGCTGCCGGCGAGATCTCCGGCGGTGAGCAGCCGGCCGGCAAGATCGGTGGGATCAGCACCTCGGCGCTGCTGCGCGAGGCGCGCCAGGACGAGAAGGTCAAGGCGGTGGTATTGCGCGTGGATTCGCCCGGCGGCGAGGTGTTCGCCTCCGAGCAGATCCGCCGCGAGGTGGTCGCGCTGCAGGCGGCCGGCAAGCCGGTGGTGGTGTCGATGGGTGACCTGGCCGCTTCGGGCGGCTACTGGATCAGCATGAACGCCGATCGCATCTACGCCGATGCCTCCACCATCAGCGGCTCGATCGGCATCTTCGGTCTGATCCCCAACTTCGCCCGCGCGCTGGACAAGATCGGCGTGCACACCGATGGCGTGGGCACCACCCGCATCGCCGGCGCCTTCAACCCGACCAAGCCGCTGGACCCGGAGCTGGGCAGCGTGATCCAGGCGGTGATCAACAAGGGCTACGCCGACTTCACCGGCCGGGTCGCCGCCGCCCGCCACAAGAGCGTCGAGCAGATCGATCAGGTCGCCCGCGGCCGGGTGTGGTCGGGCCAGCAGGCGCTCGAACGCGGCCTGGTCGACCAGCTGGGCGGGCTGAAGGACGCCATCGCCGACGCCGCCGCCCGGGCCAAGTTGGGCGAGCCGGGCAAGTACCGGGTGCGCTACCTGGAGAAGGCGCTTTCGCCATTCGAACAGTTCCTGGCCAACGCCGCCGGCAGCCCGATGGGCCAGGCCCTGCTGGGCCGCTCGGAGCTGGCCCAGGTGGCCCTGCTCAGGGCCATGCCGCAGACCGCCCAGCAGCTGCAGTTCGTGCAGGCCGCGCTGGCGCGCGAGCCGGGCGCCAAGCCGGTGACCGAGCTGGCGTATTGCTTCTGCGGGTTCTGAGCCTGGATGTCGTTTCGGCGTACCGAGCCCTCCCTTGCGCAGCAGGGGAGGGTTGGGAGGGGTGCTCTTTTGCTTGTGCCGTTCGCGTGGCCGCGCGATCGCCGCCCAGCCCGTTCGCAACCCGGCGCAACCGCTACTGCGTATCGGCCGCGATCTGCTGGTCCTGCGCCTCCCTGGAAGCCTGGACCTGGCCTTCGACCGCCCTGGCCCTGTCCAGTGGCGCATGGAGGGCCTGGACCGCGGCGCTGGCCTGCGGCACCGGCGGTTCGTCGCGCTGCGGCGCCGGCGGCGGGCTGCAGGCGCCCAACGACAGGCAGGTACTCAGGGCAATGCCGTGAACGATGATGCCGGGTACGCGCATGACGGCGGCCTCTGGGCGGGATGCGTGGCTATCCTACGCCCGATGCAAGATCCCCAAGCCTGCCAACGTCGAAGGTCCGGGCCGCGCGTCGCCCGGCATGGCGCTGGTGCGCTGAAGTCCACAGGAGCATGCGCATGACCGCTTCCCGCTGGCGCCTGGATGGACAGCTGGCCCTGGTCACCGGCGCCAGTGCCGGCATCGGCCTGGCCACCGCGCGCGAACTGCTTGCCCTGGGCGGCGACGTGCTGCTGGTGGCGCGCCAGGCCGATGCGCTGGAAGCGGCGCGCGATGAACTCACCGACCAGTTCCCCGAGCGGATGATCGAAGGCTTCGCTGCCGACGTGGCCGACGACGACGAACGCCGTGCGCTGCTGGACTGGGTCGAGGACCAGGGTGATGGCCTGCACATCCTGGTCAACACCGTCGGCGCCAGCCAGCGCGGTGAGGCGATGGAGTTCGACGAGGACGCCTGGCGCGCGGTGTTCGAGACCAGCCTGTTTTCCGCCTTCGAACTGTGCCGCTACGCGCAGCCGCTGCTGGCCCGGCATCCGGCCAGCAGCATCGTCAATGTCGGTGCGGCCAGCGGCCTGCGCGCGGTGCGTGGCGAGACGGTCGATGGCATGGCCAAGGCCGCGCTGCACCAGCTCACCCGCAGCCTGGCGGTCGAATGGGCGCAGCACGGCATCCGGGTCAACGCCGTGGCGCCGTGGGCGATCGGCACCGCGCGCACCGCGGCCGCACTGGCCGACGCCGACCACTACCAACAGGTGCTGGCGCGGACCCCGTTGCAGCGCATCGGCGCAGCGGAAGAAGTCGCCAGCGTCATCGCCTTCCTGTGTCTGCCGGCGGCCAGCTACCTCACCGGCCAATGCATCGCGGTGGACGGCGGCTTCGGCCGGTTCGGGTTCTGAGCCGGCCAGCGCGGTGTGCCTGCGCCTGGAACCGGCCCTTCAGCCGATCCATGGCGGCACGCTTGCCGAAGGTGGCTGCCCATCACCTGTGTGTCACCCTGCCGCCGGGACTGAAATGAAAGGTGCATGAGCCGATGCAGGATCTGGCCGGTTTTGCTGCGGCGCTGGCCGTGTTGGCCAGCGCGGCCGGGTGCGGTTTGCTGATGGGGATCGAGCGCGAGCGCCGCAAGGGGACCGGGCCTTACCGGGCCTTGGCCGGGGTCCGGTCATTCACCCTGGTCTCCATCGCCGGTGCCACCGCCGCGCTGACCGCCATGCCTGCCCTGGTGGTGGTCGGGGCTGGACTGGTGGCGGCCCTGACCGTGGTGGCCTATGCCCTGGACCGCTCGGGCGACCCGGGGGTGACCACCGAAATCGCGCTGCTGCTGGCCTACCTGCTTGGCGTGACCTGCGCGCGCGACCCGTTGCTGGCCGCCGCCCTGGCCGTGGCGGTGACGGGGTTGCTGGCGCTGCGCGAGCCGTTGCACCGGTTTTCCCGCCAGTGGCTGCAACCGGGCGAGGTGCGCGACGGGCTCATTCTGGGCGCGCTGGCCTTGCTGGTGTATCCGCTGGTTCCCGACAGGCCGCTGTGGCAAGGGGTGCTGAACCCGCAGGTGGTGATGCGCCTGATCATCGTGCTGCTGGTGATCCAGTCGCTGGCACATGTGGGCCGGCGGGTGATGCAGGCGCGCCATGCCGCGGCGCTGTCGGCGCTGGCGTCGGGGTTTGTGTCCAGCACCGCCACCATTGCCAGCCTGGGCATGGAGGTGCGGGCCGGGCAGGCCGCGCCGCGCGTCCATGCGGGGGCGGCCCTGCTGTCGTGCGTGGCCACCATGGTCCAGATCGTGGTGGTGGCCGCCACGGTGCAGCCGCAATGGCTGGCGCGGCTGTGGCTGCCGGCCCTGGCGGGAGGGTGCGTGGCGGCGGCGCTCGGGTGGTGGGGCGGCCGCGGCAGCGCAGCGCAGCGGCGCGTATCCGGGTCCGGGGCCGAAGCCGTTGCGGGCATGCGGCCGGACACGCCCATGTTCAAGCTGCGCGATGCCTTGATCATTGCCGCCTTGCTCACGGGCATCCAGGCCGGCGTGCAGTTGCTGACAGTGTGGCAGGGCGATGCGGGCATGCTGGTCGGCGCCATGCTGGCGGCGCTGGCCGATGTGCACGCCGCCACCGCTGCGGTGCTGGTGCGGGGTGGGCCGGACAGCGCCGCGGCACCGGCCATCGCCTCGGCCCTGATGGCGGCGCTGCTGGTGCATGCGGGCAGCAAATGTGTGGTGGCGCTGGCCAGCGGCGGTTGGCGCTATGCGCTGGCGGTGGCGCCGGGCATCCTCGCCCACACCCTGGCCTTTGTCGGGGTGCTGGCCCTGCAGCGGGTCTGGCAATGATCGGTCATCCTTCATGATCAAGCGCTTGTGATGCATTCGGCCCTGGGCCTGGGCGGCAGGGAGCCCAAACCCTTGCTCAGGCCAGCGGCGGCAACCGCGCCGGCCGGCGGTCAGCGGATGTGCGCCTGGTGGATCTGCTGGCTTGCCGGCTGACCTCGGACCACGGCGCTCACCGCACCACCGCCGCCAGCTGCGGCAGCGCCGGAAAGGCGCGCTGCAGGCAATCGCTCCACTCGCACGTCCTGCAGCCCGGGCCGATGGGCACGGCGGTGTCCGGACTGAGGTCCAGGCCACGGGCGTAGACCAGGCGGTCGGCGTGGCGCAGCTCGCAGCCCAGGGTGACGGCGAAGGTCTTGCGCGGCTGGCCATGGCCGACCGGGCCGCTGCTGACCTGGCGGGCCAGCCAGAAATGCCGGCGTCCATCGGGCATTCGGGCGACCTGGGTCAGCACGCGCCCGGGCTGGTTGAAGGCCTCGTACACGATCCACAGCGGGCAGGAACCGCCGACCTGGGAGAAGTGGAAGTCGGTCGAGGAATGCCGCTTGGACACGTTGCCGGCGCGGTCCACCCGCATGAAGAAGAACGGCAGCCCGGGCGCGCCTTCGCGCTGCAGGGTGGACAGGCGGTGGCACACCGCCTCGAAGCCCACCCCGAAGCGGTGCGCCAGCCACGCGATGTCGTAGCGGCTGTCCTCGGCGCTGCGCAGGAATTCGCCATACGGCATCACCAGCGCGCCGGCAAAATAATTGGACAGGCCGATGCGCGCCAGGGCGATGCGCTCGGGATCGTCGAAGCCGGCGCGCGCGGTCAGCGCGGCGATCAGGTCGGCGTGCTCCAGCAGCACCAGCTGGGCGGCCATCTGGAACGCCTGTTGCCCCGGTCGCAGGTAATCGGGCAGGTGCAGCACGCGCGCGGGCGCGTCGAAGGCGCGCTTGCCATGGCCGGCGGCGCCATCGACTTGCACCAGCACGCCATGGCGATCGGCCAGCCGCTGGCGCAGGCGCGGCGCGGTGTGGCCAGGCGCCAGGCCGAGTTCGTTGAACAGGCCCTCGGCCAGCGCGTCCAGCTCCGGGATGTGGTTGCGCAGGCGGTTGAAGTAGTCGCGCACCTGGTCGCCGGCCGGCAGCAGCGCCGGCGCGGCCGCATCGCTGCCGACCTGCAGCTCCAGCGCGGCGGCGCGTTCGCGCAGGCTGCGGTGCGCGCGATGCAGGTCCAGCAACGCATGCGCCACCTGCGGCAGGTTGCCGGCCAGGGCGCGCAGCTCGGTGGGGCTGATGCCGGGCTGGCCCAGCGCCCGCAGGGTGTCGTGCAAGGGATCGACCAGCGCGGCCGGATCGTCCTCGTCGAACAGCGCCGCGGTATCACCCAGCGCTGCGCGCAGGCGTTGCTGCACGGCTGGCGTGAGCGGGCGCTTGTTGCGCTCGATCTGGTTGAGATAGCTGGGCGAAAGCTCCAGCGCCTGGGCCAGCTGGGCCTGGGTCAGGCCGTGGCGCAGGCGCAGGCGCTGCAGGCGTAGGCCGAACTGCTGGCGGCGGGAGGGGCTCATCTTCGCAATCTTCGCATAATTATGCGGTCGTGTTGGCCGGATTAAGCAGCAAGCTGGCTGAAGACGGCGCGCCATTTGTGAAAAATGCGAATTCACTTCTTCGCCATTCCCAGGTTTGCCCCATGAACGCCGAACTGCCGCGCATGTCCCTGCTGATCGACGGTGCCTTCGTCGAATCGACCACCGGCACCTGGAAGGACATCGTCAATCCGGCCACCCAGCAGGTGCTGGGGCAGGTCCCGTTCGCCACCCTGGACGAGGTGAACCGGGCCGTCGCCGCGGCCAGGGAGGCCTTCAAGACCTGGCGCAAGACCCCGATCGGGACCCGCGCGCGCATCTTCCTCAAGTACCAGCAGCTGATCCGCGAAAACATCGGCGAGCTGGCGGCGATCCTCACCGCCGAGCAGGGCAAGACCCTGCCCGATGCGGAGGGTGACGTGTTCCGCGGCCTGGAAGTGGTCGAGCACGCCGCGGCCATCGGCAACCTGCAGCTGGGCGAGCTGGCCAACAACGTGGCCAACGGTGTGGACACCTACTCCTTGCTGCAGCCGCTGGGCGTGTGTGCGGGCATCACCCCGTTCAACTTCCCGGCCATGATCCCGCTGTGGATGTTCCCGATGGCCATCGCCACCGGCAACACCTTCATCCTCAAGCCGTCCGAGCAGGACCCGATGGTGACCATGCGCTTGGTCGAACTGGCCCTGGAAGCGGGCATCCCCAAGGGCGTGCTCAACGTCGTCCACGGTGGCGAGGAGGTGGTCAACGCGCTGTGCGACCACCCCGACATCAAGGCGGTGTCGTTCGTCGGTTCGACCCGGGTCGGCACCCACGTCTACCAGCGCGCCTCGCTGGCCGGCAAGCGCGTGCAATGCATGATGGGCGCCAAGAACCACGCCGTCGTGCTGCCCGATGCCAACAAGGAGCAGACCCTCAATGCGATGGCCGGCGCGGCGTTCGGCGCAGCCGGCCAGCGCTGCATGGCCGCCTCCACCATGGTGCTGGTCGGCGCGGCGCGCGAGTGGATCCCGGAGCTGGTGGCCAAGGCCAGCACGCTCAAGGTCGGCCCCGGCCATGCCAAGGGCATCGATGTCGGCCCGCTGATCTCCACCACCGCCTGCGCCCGGGTGGAGGGCCTGATCGAGTCGGGCATCAACGAGGGTGCCAAGCTGGAACTGGACGGCCGCAAGCCGCAGGTGGAAGGCTACGAAAAGGGCAACTTCGTTGGTCCGACCATCTTCTCCGGGGTCAAGCCGGGCATGCGCATCTACGACGAGGAGATCTTCGGGCCGGTGCTGATCATCCTGGAGGTGGACACGCTGGAACAGGCCATCGCCCTGGTCAACGCCAATCCCAATGGCAACGGCACCGCGGTGTTCACCCAGTCCGGCGCGGCTGCACGCAAGTTCCAGGAAGACATCGACGTGGGCCAGGTCGGCATCAACGTGCCAATCCCGGTGCCGGTGCCGATGTTCTCCTTCACCGGCTCGCGCGGCTCCAAGCTGGGCGACCTGGGCCCGTACGGCAAGCAGGTGGTGCTGTTCTATACCCAGACCAAGACGGTCACCGCGCGCTGGTTCGACGACGACACCCTCAGCCACGGCGTCAATACCACCATCAGCCTCAAATAACGCCGCCGCAGAAGCCTTCGCGAAAAGAGCCAGTGCCATGAACGCAGTGATGAAGCTCCCGCACGACGCGGCCGAACTTTCCGAACAACAGCAGGCCTTCCGCGAGGCCTCGCGTGACTTCGCCGACAAGGAGCTGGCGCCGCATGCCGCGCGCTGGGATGCCGAATGCGTGTTTCCGCGCGAGGCCATCGCCAAGGCCGGCGAGCTGGGCTTCTGCGGGCTGTACTCGCCGGAAGAGGCCGGTGGCCTGGGCCTGCCGCGGCTGGATGCGGCGGTGGTGTTCGAGGAGCTGGCCAGCGTCGATCCCTCGACCACCGCCTTCATCACCATCCACAACATGGCCACCTGGCTGATCGCCAGCAACGGCACCGCGCAGGTGCGCCAGGCCTGGTGTGGTGGACTGACCAGTGGCCAGAAGCTGGCTTCGTACTGTCTGACCGAACCGGGCGCCGGCTCGGATGCGGCCTCGCTGAAGACCCGCGCGGTGCGCGATGGCGGTGACTATGTGATCGATGGCGCCAAGGCCTTCATTTCCGGTGCCGGCGCCACCGACGTGCTGGTGGTGATGGCGCGCACCGGCCAGGCGGGCGCACGTGGCATCAGTGCCTTCGTCGTGCCGGCCGATGCCAAGGGCATCACCTACGGCCGCAAGGAAGAGAAGATGGGCTGGAACAGCCAGCCCACCCGCAGCATCACCTTCGATGGCGTGCGCGTCCCGGCAGCCAATCTGCTCGGCAGCGAAGGCGATGGCTTCAAGCTGGCGATGAAGGCGCTGGACGGCGGCCGCATCAACATCGCCGCATGTTCGCTGGGTGCGGCCCAGGGCGCGCTGGATGCCGCACGCCGCTACCTGGGCGAGCGCAGCCAGTTCGGCAAGAAGCTCGGTGAGTTCCAGGCGCTGCAGTTCAAGCTGGCCGACATGGCCACCGAGCTGGTCGCCGCTCGGCAGATGGTCCACACCGCCGCGCGCAAGCTGGACGCCAGTGCCGGCGATGCCACCGTATGGTGCGCGATGGCCAAGCGCTTCGCCACCGACGCAGGCTTCTCGATCTGCAACGATGCGCTGCAGCTGCATGGCGGCTACGGCTACATCCGCGAATATCCGGTCGAGCGTCTGCTGCGCGACTGCCGCGTGCACCAGATCCTGGAAGGCACCAACGAAATCATGCGCGTGATCATCTCCCGCCACCTGCTGGCCAGCGACGAGGCCCTGCGATGAGCTGGCGCGACGACTCCTATCCCGGCCTGAAGATCCAGGCCGACGGCCACATCGCCATCCTCACCCTGGCCAACCCGCCGGCCAATACTTGGACGGTGCACAGCCTTGCCGCGCTGCGCGATCTGGTCGGGGCGCTCAATGCCGACCGCCAGATCTATGCGCTGGTGGTCACCGGTGAAGGCGAAAAGTTCTTTTCTGCCGGCGCCGACCTGAAGCAGTTCGCCTCCGGCGACAAGGCCGCCGCGCGCGAGGCGGCCCGGCGCTTCGGCGAGGCGTTCGAGGCACTGGCCGCGTTCCGCGGCGTGTCGATCGCGGCGATCAACGGCTATGCGATGGGCGGCGGGCTGGAATGCGCGCTGGCCTGCGACCTGCGCATCGCCGAGGAGCACGCGCAACTGGCCCTTCCCGAAGCGGCCGTCGGCCTGCTGCCCTGCGCAGGAGGGACCCAGGCGCTGCCGCGGCTGGTCGGCGAGGGCTGGGCCAAGCGCATGATCCTGCTGGGCGAGCGCGTGGACGCGGCCACCGCGCTGCGCATCGGCCTGGTCGAGGAGCTGGCACCCAAGGGCGAAGGTCTGGCGCGTGCGATCGAATGGGCGCACCGGGCCGGCAAGCAGAGCCCGACCAGCGTGGCCGCGTGCAAGGCGCTGATCCAGGCCACCCGCAGCGGCAGCTTCGCCAGCGCGCTGGTGGCCGAACGCGAGGCCTTCGTCGATCTGTTCGACACCGCCGACCAGGCCGAAGGCGTCAATGCCTTCCTGGAAAAGCGTGCGCCGCAGTGGACCAACGCATGAGCCAGATCACTGCTGCCGACCAGGCCCCGGTCCTGTTCGAAACGCGCGAAGGTGTGGAAGGCAAGTGCATCGGCATCGCCACGCTCAATGCGCCCAAGACGCTCAACGGATTGTCGCTGGAGATGACGCGCCTGCTGGACGCGCAGCTGCGGCGCTGGGCCGACGATGCCGCCATCGCCTGCGTGGTGCTGCAGGGCGCGGGCGAGAAGGCCTTCTGTGCCGGCGGTGACCTGCACGCGCTGTATCGCAGCATGCGCGAGTACCGCGAGCGCGGCAGCACCGACATCACCTCCAACACCTACGCGGCGGCGTTCTTCGAAGAGGAATATCGCCTCGACCATTTCATCCATACCTATCCCAAGCCGCTGCTGTGCTGGGGCCACGGCATCGTCATGGGCGGCGGCATCGGCCTGATGTCCGGTGCCAGCCATCGGGTGGTGACCGAGCGCTCCAAGCTGGCGATGCCGGAGATCGGCATCGGCCTGTTCCCCGATGTCGGCGGCAGCTGGCTGCTGGCGCGCGTGCCGCGTGGCGGCGGATTGTTCCTGGCCCTGACCGGAGCGCCGCTCAATGCCGGCGATGCGATCTACGCCGGCCTGGCCGATGTGTGCATCGACAGCGCCCAGCAGCAGGCGGTGCTGGACGCGCTGGTCGCCCAGCGCTGGCAGGGCCAGGGCGAAGCCGACCGCGACGCACTCACCGCGCTGCTGCAGGGCTTTGCCCAGGCGCCAGCCGCCGGCCCGCTGCAGGCCCACGCCGACACCATCGCCAAGCTCAGCTACGCCGGCGCGCTGGAACAGGTGGTCGCCGCCATCGCCGCGCTGCAGACCGACGATGCCTGGCTGCAGACCGCCCAGGCCACGCTGGCCGCAGGTGCACCGGGTTCGGCGCGGCTGTCCTGGGAACTGCAGCACCGCGCCGCCGACCTCACCCTGGCGCAGACCTTCCGCCTGGAGTACATCGTGGCCCTGCACGTGGCCGCGCATGGCGACTTCGCCGAGGGCATCCGCGCGCTGCTGATCGACAAGGACCGCAGCCCGCACTGGAACCCCGCCACCCTGGCCCAGGCCGACGCGCGCTGGGCCGAGGCCTTCTTCGTTTCGCCCTGGCCCGAGTCGGCGCATCCGCTGGCCGACCTGTCGTAGGGGCGGCGCATCGCCGCGATGCCTTTCCTGCGGAAAGCCGCCGCGGCCAAGTGCCGCGCCCACACGCATCCACACCTTCGGAGGACAACCACATGAGCCGTATCGCTTTCATCGGTCTGGGCAACATGGGCGGGCCGATGGCCGCCAACCTGGTCAAGGCCGGCCACAGCCTGCGCGTGTTCGATCTGGTCCCGGCCGCACTGCAGGCCGCGCAGGCCGCCGGCGCGCTGCCGGCCACCTCGGCCGCGCAGACGCTGGAGGGTGCCGAGGCCGTGATCTCGATGCTGCCGGCCAGCAAGCACGTGGAAGGCCTGTACCTGGGCGAGGAGGGAATCCTGGGGCAGGTCCCCGACGGCGCGCTGGTGATCGACTGCAGCACCATCGCCCCGGCCAGTGCACGCAAGGTGGCCCAGGCAGCCGGCGCGCGCGGCCTGGCGATGCTCGATGCGCCGGTGTCCGGCGGTACGGCCGGTGCGCAGGCCGGCACCCTGACCTTCATCGTCGGTGGCGAGCAGGCTGCGGTGGAGCGTGCCCGGCCGATCCTGCAGGCGATGGGCAAGAACATCTTCCACGTCGGCGCCAGCGGCGCCGGTCAGGTGGCCAAGCTGTGCAACAACATGGCCCTGGGCGTGATCATGGCCGTGACCGGCGAGGCGATCAGCCTGGGCGTGGCCCACGGACTGGATCCCAAGGTGCTCTCGCAGATGATGGCCGTCAGCACCGGGCGCAGCTGGGCCACCGAGGTGTGCAACCCGTGGCCGGGCGTGCTGGAGAATGCACCGGCCTCGCGCGGCTACCAGGGCGGCTTCGGCAACGACCTGATGCTCAAGGACCTGGGGTTGGCCGTGGAAGCGGCGCTGGCGGTGGGCGCGACGATCCCGCTGGGCGAGGTGGCCCGCAACCTCTACGCGATGAACAAGCAGGCCGGCCGTGGCGGGCTGGATTTTTCCAGCGTCGTGCAGCTGGTGACCGACAAGCTCGGCTGAGCAACCGAGGGGGGGGGGTAGGAGCAACTGTCTTCTCAGGCGCCTGTCATTCTCCATTCAGTTTGGTCTCTGGCCATGGCGTTGAGGCGGGTGAGCAGTACCCGCATGCAGGCGGTGATGGCGACCTTGGCGCACTCCACTGTCCACGTTGTAGGGCGCCAGCCCGGCCAAGGCGGCGATCTGCTTGCGCGTGAGCCGGCCCAGCTCGGGCAGGTAGGCCAGCAAGCTGGCGGCGGTGACCTGGCCGATGCCGGCGACGGCCATGAGTGATCGACCCAAGGCATCGTCGAGCTGGCCCTGGGCCTGGGCGATGACCTTGTCGATCTTGAGAATGCAGGGGGCCTTGACCACGCCAGCCATGTGCGCCAGCACCTGGGCATCGATGGGATCGGTCTTGGCGATCTTGCCCAGGGCCTCGGCGAAGGCACGGGCTCGGCGCGGATTGATCCGGGTGACGGGAAGCCCGGCTTTGCTCAACACGCGCATCAGCGCCCGCTCGTAGCCGCCGGTGGCTTCCAGCAACAGGTTGTCCACGCTGTGCCCCTTCAGGTGCGCCAGCAGTTGGGCATGGCCGGCAGAGGTGTTGGGCAGGGTCAGATGCAGCTGGTGGGGGAGCACGCAGATGGCCAGGGTGGCTTTGGCTACGTCGATACCAACAAGGGTCAGGGACATAAAGTTCTCGTACACTGGGGACAGGAGAGAGCCGCCTCGATCCTGCCCACGCTTGTGAAGTTCGAGCTTGAGCTCGTTCAACTGTTCGGGCTAGGGACGAGGTCGATGTGCGGCGGCCCGGGCTCCTACACGTGCTTGGCAACACTGCGCTCCATCGGCCTGCCGCACATCGCTCTCCACCCAAACTCTAGACCTTCGCGCAGACACAAGCGGACCGCAGGGCCGCGATGAGGCTTTCCCGGCGAGGCCCCATCGCGCCCCTGCGGTGCGCTCCTACGGGGGGAGAAGGGTGTCGGCGGCGTTGGGCCGCACGACCGCCGTCAGGGTGCCGCGCAGCCGGCCTCGGTGACGATGCCTTGCCGGGAAAGCCCCATCGCGCCCCTGCGGTGCGCTCCTACGGGGGGAGAAGGGTGTCGGCGGCGCTGGGCCGCACGACCGCCGTCAGGGTGCCGCGCAGCCGGCCTCGGTGACGATGCGCAGCACGCGCTGGTATTCGGCCCGGTTGCGGGCTTCGTTCTCCGGTTTTGCGTAGCGGGCGGCCACCTCGGTTTCGCCCAGGCGTTTTTTCCAGGCGCTGCACAGGCGCTGGTCGGGCACGCGCGCGCAGACGTCGTAGATCACCTGGCAGGCCTTGCCCGAGCCGTTGAAGGCATTGCCATCCAGGCCGACGGTCTTGAGCGGCGCGCAGCGCGACTGCGGCGCGGCGTCCTCGCTCAGGTAGGTGCCGCTGTCGTAGGTGGTGCACTGGAACAGGATCGGCGGGGCGGTACCGGTGACCTTGCCGGCCGGGCCCTCGTCCCCGGGCGCCGCATTGCCGGCCGGTGCATCGGCGGCGGCATCGTCCCTGTGCAGCGTGGGGTCCTCGATCAGGGTCATGCCGCCGATGGTCTGGATGGTCTGGGCATCGTCCGGCGCTGGCAGGCCCAGCGCGCCCGAACGCGGCTGTTCGGCCGCTTGCGCCGGGGTGGCCTTGGCGGGCGATGCGGCCGCGGCCGGCGCGTTGCCGGGCAGCGGCATGCTGGGCACGCCCTGCACGGCCATCTTCTGGCTGTTGCTGCCAGCGGGGCAGGGGCTGTTCTGTACGGTCAGCGCGCCGGTGGCATCGGTGCAGCGATAGAGGGTGGTGGCCGGGCCGCTCGGGGCCGGCGGGGCCACGGCCGGATCGGGCCTGGCGCTCAGGTGCAGCGGCGGCGGCGCCCTGGTCCTCGATGATGCGGTGGCGGCCGGCGCCTCTGAGGCGGACGTGGCCCGCAGCGGCGCCGGCTCGGTGGCTTTCAGCGAAGACGGCAGCGGCTGGGTGGCCACGTCCCTGACCTGGCGGCTGTCCTGCCTGCTGCCTTGCGGGCAAGGCGCGTTCTGCACCGTCATCTGGCCCTGCGCGTCGGTGCAGCGGTAGATGGTGGTCTGCGCCCGCGCCGCGCCAACGGCGCACAGGCTCAGGACCGACAGCAGCGCCATGCACGCCCACTCCCTCAACGACATCAGTCCGCTCCGCAATCGTTGCCCAGCCGCGCATCCAGGGCACGCTGTTCCTGGTCCAGTGCATGGCGCTCGCTCTGCAGTGCGCTGTGGTACTGGCGCTGGATCTGATAGCGCCGGTCGCGCAGGCGATCGCAGACCTCGGCCTGGGGCAGCTGATGGCAAACGTCGTGCACCCAGGTGTTGCCGATCGCCACCGCACCGCGGCCGTGATAACCCAGTGACCAGATCGGCACCAGCCGCGGATTGCCGTCGCCGCTGTCGCTGGTGTAGGTCTTGCCTTCCTCGGTGGTGCATTCGTACATCGGGCGTGGCGGCGTCCGGTAGACCACCACTTCGCGCACGATCGGCGCCGCAGGCGGGGGCGCCGGTGGCGGCGCTGGGGGCGTCGGCGCCGGTGGCGGATCCTGCGGGCGCAGCATCTGCCGCACTTCCTGGCGCTGGCCGGCCGGGCAGGGCGCATCGCTCAAGGTGACATTGCCGTTGTTGCCCTGGCAGCGATAGACGGTGACCTGGGCGCTGGCCTGTGCCGCCACCAAAGCCAGCACACCGGCCAGGATGCAGGGAAAGAGCCGGGGCGAGGCAGGCGACATGGCGGCATCTTGCGCGATCGGCGGCGGCCGCAACAGGGCCTGTCCGCCGCGATGTTCAGCCGCGCAGAACCTGGCCGCTCAGGGCGTCGCGGATCACGCTGGGGCGATCCAGCCCACCGGTGGCGCCCGGCAGCAGGCCATCGAGGCGTTCCAGCAAGGCCGGATCGAGTGCATCCTGCGCCGAAACGGCCGGCCGTCCGCTCAGATTGGCGCTGGTGGACACCAGCGGCCCGCCGAATGCCTCGCACAGGGCGATCACCTGCGGATGCGCGCTCACCCGCACCGCGATCCCGCGATGCACGCCGGTCACCCAGCGCGGCGCGGCCGGCGCGGCCGGCACGATCCAGGTGTTGGCGCCCGGCCAGCTGTCCAGCACCGCGCGGCGACGATCGTCCGGCAGCGCCGACCAGTCGAGCAGCGCATCGAGCTGGGCCACGCGCGCGGCAATCAGGATCAGGCCCTTGTCCAGGGGACGCTGCTTGATCGCCAGCAGGTGCCGGACCGCAGCCTCGGACATCGGATCGCAGCCCAGGCCCCAGACCGCTTCGGTCGGATAGGCGAGCACGCCGCCGTCGCGCAACAGCGCAGCGGCAGCATCCAGCGACAGCATGGGGACGGCCATCGCGCGACTTCAGAACGGCGCGGCGCCCTGGCTGGCAGCCTTCTTGGCCACCGACTTCTTGGCCACGGTCTTCTTCGCGGCGAGCTTGCTGGCCGCGCCTGTCCCCTTTCCGGGATTCCTGGCGGTCTTACCGGTCGCCTTTTTCACGGCCTTGCTGGCGGTGGGCTTTTTCTCGGCCGGCTCGGCCTTCTTGGTGACCTTCCTGGCCGTGGTCTTGGCCCCCTTTTGCGGGGTCTTGGCGCCGAAGCCCTTGCGCACCGGCTTGCCGGTTTCTTCCAGCAGCCTGATCACCTCCTCGCCGGTCAGCGACGCCGGATCGCGGTCCTTGGGGATCTTGCCGTTGAGCTTGCCATCGCTGATGTACGGGCCGAAGCGGCCGTTGAGCACCTGGATCTGGCTGTCCGGGAAGGTCTTGATGATCCGGTTGCGCGCGATTTCTTCCTTCTCCTCGATCAGGAACACCGCGCGGGCCAGGTCGATCGTGTACGGATCGTCTTCCTTCTTCAGCGAGGCATAGCTGCTGCCGCGCTTGGCGAAGGGTCCGAAACGGCCGATGCCCACGCTCACCTCCTCGCCCTTGTCCTGGCCCAGCGCGCGCGGCATCAGGAACAGCTCCAGCGCGTCTTCCAGCGAGATGGTGTGCATCGACTGGCCCGGACGCAGCGAGGCGAACCTGGGCTTGTCCTCGGCGTCCTCGGCGGTGCTGCCGATCGCCGCGTACGGCCCGAAGCGACCCAGGCGCACGCTGACCGGCTTGCCGGTCTTGGGGTCGGTGCCGAGCTCGCGCGCGCCACTGGCCTCGGCGCGGTCGACCGATTCCTTCTTCTCTTCCACCAGCTGGCTGAAGGGGCCCCAGAAGCGGGCCATCAGCGGGATCCAGTCTTCTTCGCCGCGGCTGACCGCGTCCAGTTCGTCTTCCAGCTTGGCGGTGAAGTCGTAGTCCACGTAGCGGGTGAAATGCCCGGACAGGAACTTGGACACCGCGCGGCCCACGTCGGAGGGACGGAAGCTGCGGCCTTCCATTTCAACGTACTTGCGGAAGAGCAGGGTCTGGATGATCGAGGCATAGGTCGAGGGACGGCCGATGCCGTATTCCTCCAGGGTCTTGACCAGCGCCGCTTCGGTGAAGCGCGGCGGCGGCTGGGTGAAGTGCTGCTCGGCCACGATGCGGTCCAGCGGCACGCTGTCGCCGGGCTTCATGGCCGGCAGCTTGCGGCCTTCGTCCTCGTCCTCGGCGCTCCTGGTGTCCTTGCCTTCCTCGTACACGGCCAGAAAGCCGGGCACCACCACGGTGGTGCCACTGGCGCGGAAGCTGTGCGCGCTGCCGGCGGCCAGCTCGACGCTGACCGTGTTGAGCGTGGCCGGGATCATCTGGCAGGCCACGGCGCGTTTCCAGATCAGTTCATACAGGCGGCGCTCGTCGTCGGACAGGAACCTGGCCACCTGCGACGGGGTGCGCAGTGCGGAGGTCGGGCGCACGGCTTCGTGGGCTTCCTGCGCGTTCTTGGACTTGGTCAGGTAAATGTTGGGCTGGTCCGGCAGCGAGGCGGTGCCGTAGTCGCGTGCGATCACGTCGCGGATTTCATTCAGCGCATCCTGCGACAGGTTCACCGAGTCGGTACGCATGTAGCTGATCAGGCCGACGGCGCCTTCATCGCCCAGGGCGACGCCCTCGTACAGCTTCTGCGCCACCTGCATGGTCTTGCGTGTGGTGAAGCCCAGCTTGCGCGAGGCTTCCTGCTGCAGGGTGGAGGTGGTGAACGGCGGCGCCGGGCGGCGCTTGCGCTCCTTGCTGGTCACATCCGTCACGTGCAGCACGCCCTGGGCGGCCTGCTGGATGCGCAGGCGCGCCGCTTCGGCGGTGTCGCCGTCGGTGACGGTGAACTGCTCGAACTTCTGCCCGTCCAGCTTCACCAGCTTGGCGGTGAAGGGCTGCGAGGGGTGCGCGCAGGCGGCGGCGATGGACCAGTACTCGCGGGCGATGAAGGCCTCGATCTCCTCCTCGCGCTCGACGATCATGCGCAGCGCCGGGCTCTGCACGCGGCCGGCGGAGAGCCCGCGCTGGACCTTGCGCCACAACACCGGCGAGAGGTTGAAGCCGACCAGATAGTCCAGCGCGCGGCGCGCCTGCTGCGCATCGACCAGGTCGCCGGCGATGGCGCGCGGCCTGGCCATGGCTTCCTTGATCGCGCGCGGGGTGATTTCGGTGAACACGACCCGGTGCATGGGCTTGTTGCCGATCAGGTTGCGCTCCTTGAGGATCTCGGCGATGTGCCAGCTGATCGCCTCGCCCTCGCGGTCCGGGTCGGTCGCCAGATAGATGTCGTCGGCGCCCTTGGCGGCCTTGGCGATGGCTTCGACGTGCTTCTGATTCTTCTCGATCAGGTCGTAGCGCATGGCGAAGTTGTTGTCGGGGTCGACCGCGCCTTCTTTCGGCACCAGGTCGCGCACATGCCCGTACGAGGCCAGGACGGTGAAGTCCTTGCCGAGGTATTTGTTGATCGTCTTGGCCTTGGCCGGCGATTCGACGATGAGCAGGTGCTTGGGCATCAGTGGGGTTCGATTGGGTTCGGGACGGGGCCGCGCGAAAGCGGCGAGTGTGCGCCAGAAGGACGGGGGACAGCGGGCCAGGCCCGGGCCTGGCGGCGCCGGGCGTTCAGCCTTTCTCTATTTATAGTGGAATCACGCGCCCGGGCCGGCTGTCAAGCGCGGTCCGTTGTGGCAGGTGCGTCTACTGGCCGAAGCGGCCGGAGGCCAGGGTGGCCGCCAACACCCCGAGCAGCGCCATGCCGAGCAGGATCAGGGCGCCGGCGGCGACCAGGATGGCGATGGTCACCGTGCCCAGTTCGCGACGCTGCCGTTCGGGCTGGTCGGTGCGTCCAGGCCGATGTGGCCGTCCCGAACGCGCTGCGCCAGCGCCTGTGCCTGCATCGGGCCGTGGGTCTGCCGGTTGCGGTCTGCGTAGTACCAGTTACCGCCTCTGCCAGCATTCAGCTATCCTCGACAGAAGATCTGGAGCAAAGCCATGCAGCAGGCCTATACGGCAGTCGTAAAACGTGAAGCCGGCGCCTGGATCGGGTGGATCGAAGAGGTTCCTGGTGTGAATTGCCAAGAGGCAACCCGCGAGGAGCTTCTTGAGTCTCTCCGGGTCACCCTGGCCGAGGCCATCGAGTTCAACCGCGCCGATGCAATCGACGCCGCCGGTCATGGATTTGAAGAGTTGCCTATCGCGGTATGAAGCCCCGCGATTTTCTTCAACATCTGACATCCAACGGCTGCAGTCTGCTCCGTGAGGGCGCTCGCCATTCCTGGTGGCACAATCCGGCACTTGGCAACCGCAGTGCCGTCCCGCGCCACACTGAAATCAATGATCATCTCGCTCGCAAGATATGCCGTGATCTGGGCATCACCGAGCCAGGGCAGCGCTGACAATTCGTTCAGGCCGAACCCGCTTCGCGGGCCGGCTTGATTCAGGCGTTGGACATGGTTCCCGGCCCCGGCTGAGGACGTTCAGTGAACCGGCTCGGGCTCGTCGGCAAACATCTGGGTTTCCATCCAGGCGTAGGCCGCTTCCGAACCCGGCTGGTTGAACAGCACCATCAGCACGACCCACTTGAGGTCGTCCAGGTCCAGTTCGTCTTGGTCCAGGGCCATGGCGCGGTCCAGCACCAGCTCGCGCTGGTCCCCGTCCAGGACGCCTTGCTGTTCCAGGAACATCAGGAATCCGCGGCCCTCCACGTCCAGTTTTTCCAGCTCAAGGCCATGGAAGATGCGGATCGGGCCATCCACGCGCGGCTCGGTCGCGGCTGGCCGCTGTTCGGCCAGCGCATCGAGCCAGTCGAAGGCCTTGTTGATTTCGGTGGGGCTGAAGCCGGCCTGGATCAGGCCGTTCTGAAGGGAGTCGCGGTCGCGGACCGGGTCGGCGTCTTCGGTGAAATAGTGTTCAAACAGGTACAGCAGGACATCCAGGATGCTCTCTTTCATTGCCCTCGGCCTGTGCTTCCGAAGCACTGTGGAGGTGGGAAAACTACGATCTGCGTGAGTAGCGCCCGTGTTCGACCGCGACCCGCCCATCCAGTTCCATGACCAGCAGCATGGAGGACAGCTCGGCGGTCGTCAATCGGGTCCGCGCGACCAGGGCATCCATACCGGTTGGGTCATGGCCGAGGGCCTTCCACAAGCGCTGGTAGTCCGGATCCGGGGGCGCGGGATCTGCAGAGACCTCTGGATGAGGGCTCCCGGACCCTTCCGCAAGGCGCTGGCGCAGGGCCTGGGCCAGCTCGCCAGCCAACCCGCCGATTCCCTCCACGATCTCCTGCGGCCGCTCGACCAGGGTGGCACCATCGCGGATCAGGCGATGACAGCCGCGGGCCATCGGGTTGTGGATCGAGCCGGGCACGGCGAACACCTCGCGCCCGGCCTCGGCCGCCTGCCGGGCGGTGATCAGGGCGCCCGAGCGCTCGGCGGCCTCGATCACCACTGTGCCCAGGCTCAGCCCGGCCAGCAGCCGGTTGCGGCTGGGGAAGTGCGCGGCGCGCGCCTGGGTCCCGGGCGGGAATTCGCTCACCACCGCGCCCTGATTCACGATCCGCTCGCGCAGCCGTGCGTGGGCGGCCGGATAGGCCAGGTCCGGGCCGGTGCCGACCACCGCCACGGTACGGCCCTGCGGCAGGGCCAGGGCCGCCTCGTGCGCGGCCGCGTCCACGCCGGCGGCCATGCCACTGAAGACGACCAACTCGGCCGCGGCCAGTGCGTGGGCGAAGGCGCGCGCGTTGTCGCGCCCGCCGGCAGTGGGCGAGCGGCTGCCGACCACGGCCACTCCCGGATGCCAGAGCAGGTCGGCATCGCCGTCGACGAACAGCGCCAGCGGCGGCGAGCCGATCTGGCGCAGTAGCGCCGGGTAGTCCGGATGCTGCCAGTGCAACAAATGGTGGCCCGGCGCGGCCAGCCAGGCCGCGCAACGATCCAGGGCGGCGCCGCTGGGGCAGTGCAGGCGCGCGCAGCGCTTGTCATCCAGGCCAGCCGCGCGCCAGGCAGCCGGGCCGGCGGCCAGCGCCGCCTGGGCGCTGCCATGGGTGTCCAGCAGCAGCCGTCGCGGCGCGGTGGCGCCGCCGGCCAGGATCAGGGTCAGCAGGGCACAGGTTTCATCTTCCATGCGGCCAGCCTGGCCCGGAAACGACGACGGCGCACTCGGGCGCCGTCGCGGTATTGGGTAGGAAAAGCCTGAAACTCAGTGCAGGCTGGCGGTCGCGGTGGAGCCCTGGCCGGCATCGGGATCGCGCAGGAAGTAGCCCACGCGCGAAGGCGCCGAGCCTTTCATGATCAGGCCGTAGCTGACCTTCTCGTAGGTCTTGAACAGCATCACGTGCGCGGTGTACTGGTCGGGCAGCTTGTTGCGGCCCTGGCCGGGTTTCCTGGTCTCCTCGATGCGCGAGCTGGGGCTCTTGAGCGGGTCCAGCCTGTAGCTGCCCGGGCGCCAGATCGACAGCACGGTGCCGTTGTCCAAGCCTTCGCGGCGGCCCCCCGAGACGGCGACCACGTCGTGCTCGCCGCCGCGGCTGAGCGTGTCGGCCACCGAGATGACGCGGACCTTGCCGTCGACCAGCGGGGTCCTGGGCGGGTGCGGGAAGAACTGCAGGTCGTAGGGCTGGGCCTCGACCGGGATCAGGCGGTCGCCGGCGCGCACTTCGCGCCCGTCGCCTTCCAGTTTGAGCGTGGTGATGTTGCCTTCGGCATCGACCGCGGTGACCGTGCCCACGCTCATCTGCTCCAGCTCGTAGCCCAGGAAGTCGCTGTGCTCGTTGGGGACCTCGGTCTGCTTCCAGAGGCTGCCTTCGCCCAGGGTGCGCTTGCCGCGCCGGTCAAGATCCGAACTGGGCCTGGGCTCGTCGTAAAGCCTGGTCGGCCGGACCACGGCGTAGCGCTGGCCCAGCTGCGGGGCCTGCAGGCCAACGGCGTAGAGGTCCAGATCGCCGAAGGCGCGCAGGCGGTCGTCCTGCAGTCCGGCCACGTAGGGCAGCTCCTCGAAGCTGTCCACCACCCGCATGTTGCGCAGGAACGGCTCGATGTCGGCCAGCGGCAGGCCGGTCAGCGGGGCTTCCTGGCGCGGACCGGGCTGCACCGCCACCCGGTCCAGGTAGGCCAGGCTGATGATGTCGCCGGGATAGATCAGGTGCGGATTGGCGATCTGCGGATTGGCCTGCCAGATTTCCGGCCACAGCCACGGCTTCTTGAGGAAGCGCGCCGAGATGTCCCACAGCGTGTCGCCCTTCTTCACCACGTAGGTGTCCGGGTGATCGCCGGCCAGCTCCTGTGCGGTCGCATAGGCGGCAAGGGTCAGGAACGCGACAGCCGCAGCTGTACGAAAGTGTTTGAACATGGCGGTATGTACCTGATTCCCCAACAGGCGGTCCGCACTATAGTCCAGAAAACGACCGATCGCGCAAGCGCCCTGCGCCAGTACCGTAGCCCGGAGATAACGGAACATGGTGAAAGTGATGGATTCAAGTCCAGGGCAAGGCGCAAGCTGCCGCCAAGGCAGGCCGCCTTGGCAAGGCTTGCAACGCCGCCCTGGGCTTGAAGCCGCGCTTTCACGTTTCGATATCTTCGGGTTGCGGTACTAGAATGGCCGGCCACTTGCCGGACCCGCACTGGCACCCCATCTAGGTGTTCACCATGGCACTGCTGCCCATTCTCGAATTCCCCGATCCGCGCCTGCGCACCCGGGCCGTCCCGGTGACCGCCGAGCGCGTGGCCGAGCCGGCGTTCCAGACCCTGCTCGACGATATGTTCGAAACCATGTACCAGGCGCCGGGGATCGGCCTGGCCGCCAGCCAGGTGGACGTCCACCAGCGCTTCATGGTGATCGACGTCAGCGAGGAGAAGAACACCCCGCAGGTGTTCATCAACCCGGAAATCGTCGACAAGTCCGGTGAACAGGTCTGCCAGGAAGGCTGTCTGTCGGTGCCGGGCATCTTCGCCGACGTGACCCGTGCCGAGGCGATCACGGTCAGGTTCCTGGACCGCACCGGCGCGGCGCAGGAGCTGCAGGTCGAAGGCCTGCTGGCGGTGTGCATCCAGCACGAGCTGGATCATCTGGATGGCAAGCTGTTCGTCGATTATCTCTCTCCGCTCAAGCGCGAGATGGTCAGGAAGAAGCTGGCCAAGGCCAAGCGCAGCGCGGCCTGATGGCCGTGGCAGGTGCCGGCGGGCGCCGTCGCCCGCGCCGGTGGGCGATTCCCTTCGCGTTTTCCTTCCCCGTCCTGGTCGCTCACCCATGAAAATCGTCTTCGCCGGCACCCCGGAGTTTGCCGTGCCGTCGCTGCGCGCGGCCGCGCGCCACAACGAAGTGGTCGCCGTCTATACCCAGCCGGATCGTCCGGCCGGCCGCGGGCGCGGGCTGTCGGTCTCGCCGGTCAAGCTGGAGGCGCTCAAGCGCGGCATCCCGGTGCTGCAGCCGCAGACCCTGCGCAACCCCCAGACCCAGGCCGCCCTGCGGGCGCTGGCGCCGGACCTGATGGTCGTGGTCGCCTATGGCCTGATCCTGCCCAGGGCGGTGCTGGAGATCCCCCGCCATGGCTGCTGGAACGTGCATGCCTCGTTGCTGCCGCGCTGGCGCGGGGCCGCGCCGATCCAGCGTGCGATCGAGGCCGGCGATAGCCAATCGGGCGTGTGCCTGATGCAGATGGACGCCGGCCTGGACACCGGCCCGGTGATTCTCAGGCAGGCCACGCCGATCAGCGAAACCGACACCGCCGGCCTGCTGCACGACCGCCTGGCCGAGCTGGGTGCGCAGGTGCTGGCCGATGGCCTGGGCCTGCTGCGCGCCGGGATCCGGCCGATCCCCACCCCACAGCCGGCCGAAGGGGTGACCTACGCCCACAAGCTGGACAAGGCCGAAGCCCGCTTGGACTGGAGTCAGCCTGCGGTCGCGCTGGCGCGCAAGGTGCGGGCGTTCATGCCCTGGCCGATCGCCGAAGCCACGGTGGCCGGCGAGCGCCTGCGCATCCATGGCGCCATTGCCCTGGATCTGCACCACCAGGCTGCGCCGGGGACCCTGCTGGCCGCGACCCGCCAAGGCCTGGACATCGCCTGTGGCGCCGGCGCGCTGCGCCTGCGCGTGGTCCAGCGCGAAGGCGGCAAGGCGATCACCGCGGCCGATTACCTCAACGCGCGCCGCGACCTGACCGGCGCATGAGCACCAGCCAGGCCGGGGTGGCGGTGCGGGTGATGGCCGCGCGCGTGCTCGATGCAGTGCTGCACCGGGGCCGTTCGCTCAAGGGCGAGCTGGCCACCGCCCTGCCGCAGCTGGCCGACGTGCGCGACCGCGCGCTGCTGGAGGCGATCTGCTTTGCCGCGCTGCGCCGCCGGGGTGCCTACGGGCTGGTGCTCGAGGCTTGGATGAGCCGGCCGCTGGGCCCGCGCGATGGTGACCTGCGCGCGCTGCTGCTGGCCGGCCTGGCCCAGCTGGACGCGCTGGAACTGCCGCCGCACGCGGCGCTGTCGGCCACGGTCGAAGCCGCGCGCACGCTGGGTCGACCGCACCAGGCCGGGATGGTCAACGCGCTGCTGCGCCGCGCCCAGCGCGAAGGGGTCCGGCAAGGCGATCCGGCCCAGGCCTGGCCCGCCTGGCTGCGCACCCGCATCGGCGCCGACTGGCCGGCGCAGGCCGAGGCGATCTTCGCCGCCAGCGCCCAGGCCGCGCCGACCTGGCTGCGGGTCAACCGGCGGCGGGGGACGCGCCAGGCCTATCTGGCCGAACTGGCCGGGGCGGGCATCGACGCGCAGCCCAGCGCGGTACTGGCCGACGCGCTGTGCGTGGCCGGCTCGGTCCCGACCGCGGCGCTGCCCCGGTTCGCCGAAGGCGCGGTGTCGGTGCAGGACGGCTCGGCCCAGCAGGTGGCCGACCTGTTCGCGCTGGCCGACGGCGCACGCGTGCTCGATGCCTGCGCCGCGCCGGGCGGCAAGGCGGCGCACCTGCTCGAACGCTTCCCCGGCCTGGCGCTGACGGCGGTGGACGTGGACGCGCGGCGCCTGCGCCAGGTGCGCCAGACCCTGGAGCGGGTCGGCGTGCAGGCCACCCTGCGCGCGGCCGATGCCGCCGACCCGGACGCCTGGTGGGACCGGGTGCCGTTCGACGCGGTGCTGCTGGATGCGCCCTGTTCGGCCACCGGCATCGTGCGCCGCCAGCCCGACGTGCTGCTGCACCGGCGCCAGGACGATATCGCCGCGCTGAGCGCGCTGCAGGCGCGCCTGCTCGATGCGGCCTGGGCCGTGCTCAGGCCTGGCGGCACGCTGGTCTACGCGACCTGCTCGCTGCTGGTCGAGGAGAACGCCGGTCAGATCGATGCGTTCCTGACTCGGCACGTCGATGCGCAAGCCGACGATCCCGGCCCCGCCTTCGGCCATGCCAGTGGTGCAGGCCGGCAGCGGCTCACCGGCGAGGACGGCATGGACGGCTTCTTCTATGCGCGCCTGCACAAGGCCGCCGGCTGAGTCACCGCGCCGCGCCGCTGCGCAAGCGCACGGCCCTCTGACGTCGCCCCGCTATCATTTCCCGCCATGCGCCCACTGTCCTTCGCCCGTCCCCGTCCCCTCGATGCCTGGCTGTTGTTCATCACCGCGTTGCTGGTGATCGGTGCGGGCATCGGCCTGCGCGATCCCTGGCCGGCCGACGAGCCGCGCTTTGCATTGGTGGCCCAGCAGATGGTGGCCAGCGGCGACTGGCTGTTCCCGCATCGCGGCACCGAGCTGTACTCGGACAAGCCGCCGATGTTGATGTGGCTGCAGGGCCTGTTCTACCTGCTGACCGGCAACTGGCGGGTGGCCTTCCTGATGCCTTCGCTGCTGGCCTCGCTGCTGGCGATCTGGTGCGTCAAGGACCTCGGCCAGCGCCTGTGGACGCGCAAGGTCGGGCTGTACGCGGGCTGGGCGCTGCTGTTCGCCTTCCAGTTCACCTACCAGGCCAAGCGCGCACAGATCGATGCGCTGGTGCTGGGCATGGTCACCCTGGCCAACTACGGCCTGATCCGCCACCTGATCAAGGGCCCGGACTGGAAGATGTGGGTCCTGGGCTGGTTCTTCGCCGGCCTGGGCACGATCACCAAGGGGGTGGGGTTCCTGGCGCTGCTGATGATCCTGCCGGCGGCGCTGGCCTCGGTGCGCGGCTGGCCGGGGGTCAGGGTGTGGGCCGGCGACAGGCGCTTCTGGCTGGGGCCGTTGGCGTTCCTGGTGGCGGTCTCGATCTGGCTGGTGCCGATGGTGGGTACGGTGCTGACCTCGGCCAATCCCGAGCACCGCGCCTACCTGGAGGACATCCTGTTCCGGCAGACGGCCAAGCGTTATGCCCAGTCCTGGGACCATCCGCAGCCGGCCTGGTACTTTTTGGGCGTGCTGCTGATGTGGGCGCCGACCATCCTGGCCCTGCCGTGGGCAATCGCCCCGTGGGCACGGCGCCTGCGCCTGCGCCACGACCCGCGCTACCTGCTGCCGATCGCGTGGTGGTTGATCGTGATGGTGTTTTTCTCCATTCCGCGGGGCAAGCGCGATGTCTACATCATGCCGGCCCTGCCGATGCTGTGCCTGGCGCTGGCGCCGCTGCTGCCGGGGATCCTGCGCCAGCGGGTGCCGCGAGGCGTGCTTTATGCCTTTTCAGGGGTGCTGGTGGCGGTGACCCTGGGGCTGGGCGTGACGATGCTCACCGGCGAACCGGGCTTTGAACGCAAGTTGCATGCCGAACGCGGCCTGGACCGGGCGGTCACCGATGCCCTGGCCTGGGTGCTGCTGGCCATCGGCAGCTGGGGTGTGGGCAGCCTGCTGTGGTTCGCCCGGCGCCCGGCCGCGGCGCTGTTTTCGGTGCTGGGCGGGGTGTGGGTGTTGTACGGCATCGCCGTGGCGCCGTTGCTCAATGATTCCAGCTCCGCGCGCGGGGTGATGCGCGAGGTGGCCATGCGCATCGGGCCCGAGGCCGAGCTGGGGATGGTGGCCTGGAAGGAGCAGAACCTGCTGATGAGCCAGTCGCGCACCACTACCTTCGGCTTCAACCAGACGCCGTGGAGGGAACAGCTGCGGCGCGGGCTGGCCTGGCAGGCCCAGGCGCCGGCCCGCCGCTGGCTGCTGGTGCAGGATGTGGCCTTGCCCAGCTGCGTGGATCGCCAGGTGGCCGAGCAGCTGGTCAACTCCAACCGGCGCGGCTGGTGGCTGGTGCCGATGGCCGCCCGGGTGAACTGCCCGGCCTCGCCGGAGCTGCCGGTGGACGGGGCCGCCGGCGCCACCCAGGCCGAAGACGGGTGAGCTGGCGTTCGGCTTTCGCGGCGTAGATGAATCCGATGCTCGCGCCCCGCCACAGGATGTTTCTGGACCAGCCGTTCCCCGACTCGCGGCGGCTGCGCACGGCGCGTGCGCTCTACGCCTTGGCATTGCTGCTGATGCCTGCATGCATGATCGCCACCCCGTGGGGGCTGACCCCGGCCGCATGCCTGACCCTGGTCGCCGCGCTGCTGGCGCCGGACCGCATCTGGGCCGCGCGCAAGGCTGCCGGCTGGCCGGTGCTGATGATGACCGGGGTGGTCGTGACGGTCGCCTGTGTGGTGAGCTTTTCGGTGCTGGTGCACCACGATAGCTGGGGCGAAGCCGGCAGCCGCGGCCGGGTGCTGCTGATCCCGCTGGCCTCGCTGATGGTGCTGGGCCTGGCGCCGCCGCGCGCCGCGCTGTGGGGCGGGGCGGTCCTCGGCTTGCTGGGCGCGGCGGTGGTGGCAATCCTGCAGATCCGGCAGCACCTTCCGCGCGCCGATGGCTGGACCAACGCGATCTCCTTCGCCGATGCCGCGGCGATGCTGCTGGCGCTGGTGGTGTTCCTGCGGCCTTCCGGTCGGTTCGCGATCACTGCCCTGGCGGCCTGTGCCGGGGTGGTGGCGATCGGACTGAGCGGGACCCGAGGGGCTTGGCCGGCGGCAGCGATGGTGGTGATCATGGCGCTGTTCGTGCGCGCCACCAGTGGCCGTGGGCATCGCCTGGAAGCCTGGGCGCTGGCGGTGCTGGCGCTGCTCAGCATCGCGCTCGTCCTGCCGCAGGTGCAGCAGCGGGTGGAGGCGCTGCGGGTGGACCTGATGCGCTATGCGGCGGGCGATCCGGATTCGTCCTCGGGCGCACGCCTGCAGTTGCTGGACCTGGCCACCGAGGCCTTGATCGCCGATCCCTGGACCGGCGTGGGCGTGGGCCGTTTCGAGCGGGTGCTCGAGACCGCGCCGCAATGCCGGGTCCCGGCGCCGGACGACTGGTGCCGGCTGCGCCACGCGCACAGCGACTTCCCCGAATGGGGCGCGACGATGGGCATCCCCGGGCTGGTGGCGCTGTTGGCGCTGTACGGCGTCCCGGCCTGGCTGTTCGCCCGCCAGCTGCTGGTCCAGCCCTTCCCGCGCCGGTCGCGCAGTGCCGCGCTGGCCGGATTGGCGGTGGTGGTGGTGTTCGTGTTGTGCGGGCTGAGCCAGTCGATGTGGGCGCACCAGCTGACCGGCAGCAGTTTCGTGGTCCTGGTCGGGGTGTTGCTGGGCTTCAGCCTGCGCGAAGACCCGCACAAGGCTTAGGAGTTCCTACGGATCCCGCACCGGCTGGCCGTGCTGCAGCAGCCACAGCATGATCGCCTTCTGGCGCACGTAGTTGGCGCGCACGTAGGCGTAGACCAGGCCGCGCCAGCCATCCAGGAAGCCCAGCCGGAACACGTAGCCGCGCCAGAACCGCCAGGCCGGTGACACCACCAGCTTGGCCCACGAGGCGCGCTTGCCGCGGGCGAATTCGTGCTGGGCCATCATCAGGGCGTAGCGCTGGGTCTTGGCCAGCTGCTGTTCCAGCGAGCGGTACGGGAAATGCAGCAGATGGCCGGCCAGCGTGCGCACCGGTCCATCGACGCTGGCCGCTTCGTGGATCTGGCGGCTGCCGCGCCAGCCGCCACGGCGCCGGTCGAACAGCCGCAGGACCCGGTCCGGATAGGCGTTGCCGTGGCGCAGGAACCTGCCGAAATAGTCCGAAAGCCGGTTGAAGCGGTAGCCCGCCGCCCCGGCAAACCCGCCATCGCGCGCGGCCAGGATCGACGCGCGCAGGGCCTGGTCCACGCGCTCGTCCGCGTCCAGGCACAGCACCCAGTCGTGCAGCGCCTGTTGCACGGCAAAGTCCTTCTGGCTGCGATAACCGTCGAAGGCGCGAACCAGGACCCGTGCGCCCAGCGATTCGGCGATCCGGCAGGTGGCATCGGCGGAACCGGAGTCGACCACGATGATCTCCTCGCAGAAGGCCAGCGAGCGCAGGCACTCGCCGATCCGGTCGGCCTCCTCAAGGGTGATCACGCACGCCGAGATTGGCACAGTGGCCCGCTTCACCGGCTCGGTTCCGCGGCCAGCGTGGCATCCAGCGCGACCACCCGGTAGCCGGCGTTACGGTACAGCTCGGGCCCGCGCAACGGACTGGCCGCAGGCACCACTGCGGCGCGCACGCCGTAATCGCGGGCGAGCGCGGCCAAGCCGCTGGCCGGCAGGCGCGCATAGGCCGCATCCAGGGCCTGGGCCACTTCGATCCGCCCGGCTCCGGTCGGCAGGGTGCCGCCGGTGATTGCATGCAGGCGCTCCAGCCATTGCTCGCGACCGGCGCCACCGTCGGGGTTGATCTTGAATTCGACCAGGGTGGAGCGGTCGCTGCACGCGGTGAAGCCGACATGTCCCGGCGGGGTCGCATACAGCACCTGTGGACCGCGTGCGCGCACCCAGTCGCACAGCTCGGTCCAGTCACCGCGCATGCGGGCGGCATCGACCACGCGCAGGCTTGGCGGCTCGCCCTTGGCAAACGCCACACCCAGGGCCCCCAGCGCAAACAGGGCTGCCGCCAGCCACGGCCAGCGCTCGGCCCGGGGCGCAGGCCAGGGGCCCTGCGCCAGCAGCGCGCACGCGGCCAGCACCGGCACGAACATGCTCAGCCGCAACAGCTGGGCGCGCGCGATCCAGCCACTGCGCAGCAGGTAGTAATCCAGATAGTGCAGCACGGTGAAGGCCATCAGGATGAGCGCGACCGACAACAGTGGTGCGAACCGTGTCGCGCGCGCATCGCCGCGGCTGCGCCAGCGCCGCCACGTCCACGCGAACAGGCCCAGGTACAGCAGCACCACGGCCATGCGGTTGCCATGGAAGGTGAAGTGCTGCGGCATCCGGAAGGCCACGTCCTGCAGCGCGCCCATCTGCCGGGTCAGGCCCTGCTGCGCCAGCGCGACCAGGTCGTACAGCGCCGGCGCGGCGATCAGCAGGGCCGCGGCCAGTCCCGGCAGCCAACGAGCCGGCCGCCGCCAGATTCGCTGCCGGGTCGCTTCCAGGGCCATCACCAGCATCCAGATGCCGCCGATCTGCAGGTGCACCAGCGCCACCGCGCCGGACAGGGCCAGGGCCAGGTTCCAGCGCCCGCGCACCAGCGCGGCCAGCGCGAACACGATCCCGGCATGGGCGAAAGTCGGCGGCATGATCGGGCCGTTGCCCAGGAACCGGTTGGCTTCCACGCCGTGATCGAGGAACGCAAAGCCGCTGGCCAGCGCCACCGCCAGCAGCATCCGGCGGCCCCGCGCCAGGGCCAGGGCCGCACCCAGTTGCCACAGCGCGGCAAACACCAGCAGGTAGCCGGACCAGGTCAGCACGGCAAAGGCGGCGCGTTCGCCAAGCGGCAGGGCCAGGGCCGCCACCAGCAGCGCGAAGATGCGATGGTGGTGGGCGCGAAGCTGGATGCCGAAATCGCCGGGCAGGTAGCCCGGATCGAGCAGCCGGCGCACCACCGGGATGAGGCCGGCGTGGTTCTCACGCCCGACCTGGATGCCATGGTCCAGGGCGATGGCCAGCGCGGCGCAAGCCACGATCGCGGCCAGGGCCAACGGCCGGTTCGGGACTTGCAGGGACGGCGGCTGCGACATCAGGGCTGGTCTGGCAAAACGGCGCACAGTTTATCGGAAGCCTGTGGCGGTCCCATGGAAAGGCGGCGCTGGTATCGTGCCGCGCATGTCCGCCTACCTGTTGCTTGCCTCGGAGCTGTATTCGCTGCCTGTGCTGCGCCCGGTCGCCGCTGCCGCGCAGGCGGCGGGCCACCGCGTCGGCTGGCTCTGTGCCGCCCCCCTGGCAGCACGGCTGGGCCCGGGCGAAGTACGCATCGCCGACCGCGCCGCGCTGGCCGCGTTCGCGGCCGACGCCACGTTTTCCACCGTGCACCGCATCCCCCCGCAATTGCCGGGCAAGCAGGTGCAGTTGTTCCACGGCCTGAACATCGACAAGCGCGACGATGGCGGCCGCGGCCATTTCCGCATCCGCGACCTGTTCGACCTGTATTGCACCCATGGTCCGGCGACCACGCCGCGGTTTGCCGCGCTGGCGCGTGAGCATGGGGATTTCGCCGTGGCCGAAACCGGCTGGCCCAAGCTCGATCCGCTGTTCGCGCCCGCGGCGGGCAGGCCGACGTTGCGCGACGCCGCCGGCGGCAGGCCGGTGGTGATGGTGGCCTCGACCTTCACCCGATCGCTGAGCGCGGCCCCGGCACTGCTGTCGGTACTGCCGGAGTTGATCGCCCGCGGCGACCGCTACTGGCTGCTGACCCTGCACCCCAAATGCCCGCCGCCGCTGTTCGACGCCTATCGCGCCCTGGCCGGTGCCCACGCCCGGTTCCTGGAATCGCCCGATGTGGTCGACATGCTGCGGGCCGCCGACGTCCTGGTCTGCGATACCTCCTCGGTGATCGAGGAATGTGTGCTGCTGGACAAGCCGGTGGTCACCCTGCGCACCCGCCGCCCGCAGCCGTACCTGCTGGACGTGCAGGCACCGGAACAGGTCGATGCGGCCATCGATGCGGCGTTGGCGCAACCGCCGGCGCAGATGCAGGCCGCCAGGGAGTATGGCGCGCGAATCCATCCCTCGCGCGATGGCCACGCCGCCCAGCGCGTGGTGGCCGCCACCGAGCGCCTGCTCGAAGGTGGCTTTGGTCCGCTGCGGTCGCGGCCAGCTCACCCGTGGCGGCGCTGGCGCGCGCGCTCGACGATGCGGGCGCTGTTCGAGCCGGGGCTGTGGTAGCGCGGATCTGGGCCGGCCATCCTGGGCCGCCGCGTCACGTGCGTGGACGCGTGCGCGGATCAGCAAGGCAACAGCGCGAGGGTCCACGGCCCCATCGCAACGGTTTGAGCCGATGGTAGGCTCCTGCGCGATGACCGCCGCCGGGAGCACCGGACGGCACACATGCCGGACCGAGTTCCCTCGACCTGGCGTTTCTTTGCACTTCCCGCCAGGTCACGCGCGTTGCACGACATCCCTGCTCCCGACCGTCTGCCACCACCGCTCGGCGAAGATCCGGCCACCGGCACGGGCCTGCCCGAAGGCTGGCAGCAACTGCCTGCGCGCGGGGCAAAGCTGGCCGCCGCCGGTGCCTTGCTCGGCACCCTGGGCGCAGGGCTGGTGGCCCTGCTGGTGGCGCACCTGACCCTGCCGCTCGCCTTGCCGTGGCGGTGGCTCGTCGCCGCCAGCGCGGTGCTGGCCGTGCTGGCCGGGGGGATTGCCTACCGCCGCCATCGCTGTACGCGCTGGCGCCTGGACGCGCAGGGGCTGGCCCTGAGGCAGGGACGGTTGTGGCAGAGCCAAACCCAGGTCCCGCTTTCGCGCGTGCAGCACCTGGACCTGCGCCGCGGCCCGCTGGAACGCGCCGCGGGCCTGGCCACGCTGGTGGTGCACACGGCCGGGACCCGGCTCAGTGCGGTGTCGGTGTCCGGCCTGGACCAGCGCGACGCCGAGCGCCTGCGCGAGCGCCTGGCGCGCCAGCTGGACCGCGACGACGACGCACTGTGAGCGAGGCGGCCGCCATCCCGGCAGCGATGCGCGAGCAGCGCCTGCATCCGTGGTCGTGGCTGTTCGTGCTGCTGCAGCAGCTCAAGCAGTTCCTGCTGCCGCTGATCGTGCTGGTGGTATTCGGCGGCCGCGACGGCGAGCGCGATGTCTACGAGAACCTGGCCACCCTGGTGGTGATGGCGATCCTGGTCGGCGTCTCGCTGGTGCGTTACCTGACCTATCGCTACCGCATCGGTGCCGATGGCCTGAGCATCCGCAGCGGGCTGCTCAGCCGCAACCGCCGCGAAATCCCGTTCGCCCGGATCCACAACGTGGTGGTGCACCAGTCGCTGCTGCACCGGATCTTCGGCGTGGCCGAACTGCGCCTGGAATCGGCCGGCGGGGCCAGGCCAGAAGCGCAGATGCGGGTGCTGCGCCTGGACCAGGCGCTGGCGCTGGAACAGCTGGTGCGCCAGCGCGGCCAGGCAACCCCGGAGCAAGCGGCCGAAGTCTCCGACAGCACTACCCTGTTGACCCTGCCGCCGGGCGAGATCGTGCGGCTGGGGTTGATCTCCAACCGCGGCATGATCGCCATGGCCGCCACCGCCGGCGCGGCCTACCAGATGTTTCCGCAGAAGATGGTCGCCAACGCGATCGAGGATTACGGCCAGCAGGTGTTCGGTTACGCCAGCCGGCTGCACATGGGCTGGATGTCCGGCCTGATCACCGCAGCCAGCCTGCTGGTGTGGGCGATCGCGCTGCTGCGGGTGCTGTCCATCGCGCTGGCCGCGCTGCAGTACCACGGCTTCCGGCTGAGCGAATCGCAGCGCCGGCTCACCGTCGAGCGCGGCCTGCTGGCGCGCGTGCGCACCAGCGCCGCGCGGCGACGCATCCAGTCCTGGACGCTGCGCGAGGGCGTGCTGCATCGCTGGTTCAACCGGCGCAGCCTGAACATCGATACCGCGGTGGTCGAGTCGCGTGGCGAGCACCGCAAGTCGATCCGCGAACTGGTCCCGCTGGCCACACCGGACACCTGCGATGCGCTGGTGCGGCACGTGCTGCCCGGCGTGCAGTGGCCGCCCACGCACTGGCATGCGGTGCCGATCCGGCACTGGTGGCGGCTGTGCCTGTGGCCGGCGTTCTGGCTGGCATTGATCGCCGCGGCGCTGTGGCCGCTGGCCGGTCAGTCCGCGCTGCTGGTGTTGCTGTGGCTGCCGTGGTCGGCGTTCAAGGCGCATCGCCAGGTGCGGCGCATGGGCTGGAGCGTGGACGCGCGTCTGGTCGCCGTGCGCGGCGGCTGGTGGACGCGCTGGTGGCGCTTTGCCGAAATCGACAAGCTGCAGGCGCTGCGCCTGAGCCGTTCGCCCCTGGACCGGCGTTGCGGCACCGCCTCACTGCTGCTGGATACGGCCGGCGCGTTCGGCGATGGCCCGCGTCTGAAGCTGCGTTTGGTGCCGCTGGAGCAAGCCCGCGCGCTGCATGCACAGCTCAGCCTGACGCTGGCCCGTCGACGCCTGCGCTGGTGAGCAACGGCGCGCAGCGCGCCAGGGGCCGGGCCCGCATGCGGTCCATCGTGCCCATCCAGGAGCCAAGGAGTTGCCATTGTTGGCGGTTCCCGCCCATGGCGACTTTTTGACTTGAAGTTCATCGCCTGCGTCCATGCGCGCCGGCGCCGCAAGCGGGTGGTCGAAAACCGGGCTACGACAGCGAGGCGATCAGTGCATCCACATCCAGCGCGTGGCCGGCGCGTGCGGCCTTGGTGCGCAGGTAGCCTTCGTTGTCGGCGGTGATCCGGCCGGTGACCGGCATGCGGCCCACCACTTCGATGCCGGTCGCGCGCAGGCGCTCGACCTTGGCCGGGTTGTTGGTCAGCAGGCGCACCTGGTTCACGCCCAGCCCGCGCAGCATGGCCGCCGCGCCTTCGTAGCGGCGCTCGTCCGGGCCGAAGCCCAGCAATGCGTCCGCATCGATGGTGTCCATGCCCGCATGCTGATAGCCGTAGGCGCGCAGCTTGGCGGCGATGCCGGTACCGCGGCCTTCCTGGTCCATGTACAGCAGCACCCCGCCGCCCAGCTCGGCCAGCTTGAGCAGGCCGTTGCGCAACTGATCGCCGCAGTCGCACTTGAGCGAGCCGAACAGGTCGCCGGTCAGGCACGAGGAATGCACCCGCACCGGCACCGGTCGGGTCAGGTCGGGTTGGCCGACGATGATTGCCACCTGGTCGCGCTGGGCCACCCCGCCACGGAATACCACGAACTGTGCCGGGCCGACCTCGCGCAGCGGCACCTCGGTGCGCACCACCAGTTCCCAGTCGCGGTTGGCGTGCGCGGCGCCGGCAGCCAGCTCCTGCAGCGACAGCTGCGCGCAGGCATCGAAGGGCGAGGGCGCCGCCTCCAGGTCGTGCACCAGCAGCACCGGCAGCAGCAGGCCAAGGCGCGCGATCTCGGCCGCCCCGGCATCCAGGCCGGTCGGGGACGTCCATGCAGGCGGAGCGCCCTCGGAGGGCAGGTAGGCCAGTGCAGCCAGGCTGTCAAAGTGGCGGCCGGCCACTTCCAGACGCGCGCCGCGCGGTGCATCGATGCCCAGCACGCGGGCACGGATGCCGGTCACGAACAGCGACACCCCGGCGCCTGCGGCGGCCACGAACGCCGCGTAGGACGCCGGCGTGGCGCCATCCAGCGCCAGCACCGCGGTGCGCGCGCCGGTGCCCTCGTGCAGCACCAGCGGACGCCCGCTGCGCAACTCGGCCGCCGCGCGTTCGCAGGCGATCGCGGCGGGGTGGCCGAACGGGGCCGGCAAGGGGACGGTGGGAGTGCTCATGGCAGGTGCGCGCAGCGGGTAGGCAGACATGCAGGGACTCCTTTCAGGACTGACGAAACCGGGAATGGCCGCCTGGAAAAGGCTCGGCGTCGTTCCGGAGACGCGCCTGTCGCTGCATGGGATGCAATCGCGTCGTCGAAATTCAAGCTCGGTGTGCAGCCATGACTGCGATGCGAAAGCGCGGATGGTCCTTTTGTCAATGAAATGCAGGTGCCCATGATAAGCGGCTGTTCACCTCTGACACATCATTCGGCCCTTGGCCGGAGGACACGAACCAGCGCGCGGACGGCCATTTTCCGTCATTGCCCCTTGCCGGCACGAGCACGACGGCAGAACGGTGCAGGGCACTCTACGCGCCCCTTGCCCAGTCCAGCCAAGCCGCCGCGAACAAGCCGTTCACGTCGGCCCCGTCAATGCAAGTGCCTGGCCGGTGGGAATCGGCCTGGCCGCCGCCCGGCGGCCAGCAGCGTGTAACGCTTGTAGGTCCACGGGTACTGGGCTGGATCGCGCCGGGCCATGCGCTCGATCCGGGCGTTCAGCGCGGCCGCGTAGATGCCACAGGCCCGTCATTGCAAAGCGGCCGGCGCGTCCACACCCTGTGTAGCCCGTCCGCCCAAGGAAGCCTGCTCCCATGTTGTCGCTGATCCAGCGCGTGATCCGCGCTTCGGTGGAGGTGGAAGGGCAGCGCGTCGGTGCGATCGGCCCGGGCCTGCTTGCGCTGGTGGCACTGGAGCCGCACGACGGTCCGACCCAGATCACGCGCATGGCCGAACGGCTGCTGGGCTATCGGGTGTTCGCTGACCAGGCCGGCAAGATGAATCGCTCACTGGCCGAGACCGGCGGCGGGTTGCTGCTGGTCAGCCAGTTCACCCTGGCCGCCGACACGCGCTCGGGGATGCGGCCCAGCTTCACCACCGCCGCACCACCGGAACAGGCTGAACGCGGATTCAACCAGCTGGTGCAAATCTGCCGACAACGCCACGCCGGGGTGGAAACCGGGCGCTTTGGCGCCCACATGGTGGTGGAGCTGGTCAACGACGGACCGGTGACCTTCCTGTTGCGGAGCTGATTTTTTCGCGGCAGGACCCTGAAACCTGAACGCCACGCGGCCAGACTGAGCATGGCCGGGCTGGTATAATACGTGGTTCTCCTGACTCTTCCTTTAAGGCGGCGCAAGCACTCATGGCCAACGAACGTCCTGCCCAGGCATCCGACATCAAGCTGTTGATCAGCAAAGGCCTCGAACAAGGCTACCTGACCTATGCCGAGGTCAATGATCACTTGCCCGACGACATGGTCGACCCGGAGCAGATCGAAGACATCATCGGCATGATCAACGGCATGGGCATCGCTGTCCATGAAGTGGCCCCGGACGCCGAGACCCTGCTGCTGGCCGGCGAGGCCTCGGGCAATCGCGAGGTCGACGAGACCGCCGCTGAGGAAGCCGCTGCCGCGCTGACCTCGCTGGATACCGAAGGCGGCCGCACCACCGATCCGGTGCGCATGTACATGCGCGAGATGGGCACGGTCGAACTGCTGACCCGCGAGGGCGAAATCGCCATCGCCAAACGCATCGAGGAAGGCCTGGGCAAGGTCCAGGCCTCGCTGGGCCTGCTGCCGTCCATCATCGAAAGCGTTCTGGAAGACTACGAGCTGCACAAGGCCGGCAAGAAGCGTCTGGCCGAAGTGATCGTGGGCTTCAACGACCAGGTCGACGAGCCGGAACCGCCGGCCGTCGTCGCCGATGCGGTCGACGCCACCGACGAGGCCGATGCCGAGAGCGTCGACGAGGAAGTCGATGAGGATGCTGCCGAGGAAGAGGCCGGCCCGACCGGTCCGGATCCGGAGGAAGTCGCCCGGCGCATGGAGGTGCTGGCCTCGACCCTGGCCAAGTTCAAGAAGGGCTACGCCAAGGCCGGTGCCGACAACAAGGCCGGGGCCAAGCTGCGCGCGGAAATGGCCGACATGTTCGTGACCCTCAAGCTGCCGCTGGCGCTGACCGACACCCTGGTCAAGAACGTGCGCGAGGTGCTGCAGCAGATCAAGGACCAGGAGCGCCGGGTGCTGCACCTGTCCACGGTCACTGCCAAGATGCCACGCAAGGACTTCATCCGTTCGTGGGAAGGCAACCAGACCAACCTGGAATGGGTCGACGAAGCCCTCAAGCGCAAGCAGAAGTGGTCTTCCGGCCTGCGTGAGGTCAAGGACCAGATCATCGCCGAGCAGCGGGCCACCATCGCGGTGGAGCAGGCGATGTTCATGAGCCTGGCCGAGCTGAAGGACATCAGCCGGCAGATGGCCTATGGCGAGGCCAAGGCACGCAAGGCCAAGAAGGAAATGGTCGAGGCCAACCTGCGCCTGGTGATCTCCATTGCCAAGAAGTACACCAACCGCGGCCTGCAGTTCCTGGACCTGATCCAGGAAGGCAACATCGGCCTGATGAAGGCGGTGGACAAGTTCGAATACCGGCGCGGCTACAAGTTCTCCACCTACGCCACCTGGTGGATCCGCCAGGCCATCACCCGCTCGATCGCCGACCAGGCGCGCACCATCCGCATCCCGGTGCACATGATCGAGACGATCAACAAGCTCAACCGCATTTCCCGGCAGATGCTCCAGCAGTACGGCCGCGAGGCCACGCCGGAGGAGCTGGCCAAGGAGATGGACATGCCCGAGGACAAGATCCGCAAGGTCATGAAGATCGCCAAGGAACCGATCTCCATGGAAACCCCGATCGGCGACGACGAGGATTCGCACTTGGGCGATTTCATCGAGGACACCAACGTGGAGTCCCCGGTGGAGAACACCACCAACATCAACCTGATGGAAACGGTGCGCGACGTGCTCGCGGGCCTGACCCCGCGGGAAGCCAAGGTGCTGCGCATGCGCTTCGGCATCGACATGAACACCGACCACACCCTGGAGGAGGTCGGCAAGCAGTTCGATGTCACCCGCGAGCGCATCCGCCAGATCGAGGCCAAGGCCCTGCGCAAGCTGCGTCACCCCTCGCGTTCGGAAACCCTGCGCAGCTTCCTGGACATCGATTGATCCTCTGAACGCATTCCTTGCGAGCAAGGCTTGCCGTCCGCACGGGCCCGCCATCGGCGGGCCTGTTGCGTGATGGCCGGCCGGTTCTGTCATCCCAGGCCATGGGCGCCACGCCCGGACGCTAACGCATCGCGCAGTAGCATCGGCAGGCGTTGCCCCCCACCTTGAGGAAAACGCGTGCGCCGATGCGAAGCCTTCACCGCCACCGCCGCCACGCCGCGGCGGCCGGTGTCCCCGACACGGCCCACCGGCCCCACTTCATCCAGGTCGTGCTGCCGCGGCCCTGAGCTGTCCACGGCGGTTGTTGCACTGCAGCTGTATTCTTGCAGCCATGCCCCCGCTGTCATTGCGTCCTTGAACCCATCCTTGAACCTGGCCCGGACGCCAGGCGCCCGCATCGCGATGCCGCGCCGGCAGCTGCCGGTGTCCTTGCCATGCGCTGTCGCCGCGGCCGCCCTTCCCCCTGTCATGGAGTACCGGCCGCCGTGCTGGACCCAATGAAGACCGTCGCGCCCATCAACGTCTGGCAGGTCGAGCCGCCCATCAGCGAAGAAGCGGTGGCCTACGAACTGATGCCGCCGCCGGCGCCGCTGCCGATGCCGCAGCAGTCGCTGCGCGCCGGCAAGCTGCAGAATCCGCCGATGCCCTCGGCGCCGCCCAACATGGTCGCGCGCCGGGTCTACATCTTCGGCGGGACCGCGGCGATCACCCTGGTGGCGCTGTACCAGATGTTCCGGGTGATGGCCACCGACGGACTGGGCGTGCTGGAGGTGGTGTTCCTCGCCCTGTTCACGCTGCTGTTCGCCTGGGTGGCGCTGTCGTTCGTCAGCGCGTTGGCCGGCTTCGTGCTGATCGTCACCAGGCGTCGGCGACGGCTGGGCCTGCGCCCGGAGGATCCGCTGCCCACCCCGAGCGTGCGCACCGCCCTGTTGATGCCCACCTACAACGAGGAGCCACAGCGGCTGATGGCCGGCCTGCAGGCGATCTACGAGTCGGTGCGCGATACCGGGCGCCTGGCGCAGTTCGACTTCTTCATCCTGTCCGACACCACCCGCGGCGCGATCCGCATGGAAGAGGTCATCGAGTTCCATCGCCTGCGCGAGCGCCTGGGCGGGGCGACCAATCTCTACTACCGCCACCGCGCCGACAACGTCGAGCGCAAGGCCGGCAATATTGCCGAGTGGGTGCGCCGGTTTGGCGCCGCCTACCCGCAGATGCTGATCCTGGACGCGGACAGCCTGATGACCGGCGATACCATCGTGCGCCTGGCCTGGGGCATGGAGCAGCACCCGGACGTGGGCCTGATCCAGTCGTTGCCGCTGATCGTCAACGGCAGCACCCTGTTCGCACGCATGCAGCAGTTTGCCGGGCGCGTGTACGGCCCGGTAGTCGCCCACGGCGTGGCCTGGTGGCACGGCACCGAGAGCAACTACTGGGGCCACAATGCGGTCATCCGCACCAAGGCCTTCGCCGACCACGCCGGCCTGCCCAAGCTGGGCGGCATCAGGCCGTTCCGGGGGCACGTGCTCAGCCATGATTTCGTCGAGGCCGCGCTGATCCGCCGCGGTGGCTGGGCCTGCCACATGACCCCGGCACTGGGCGGCAGTTTCGAGGAAGGCCCACCGTCGCTGACCGACCTGCTGGTGCGCGATCGCCGCTGGTGCCAGGGCAACATCCAGCATATCGCGGTGCTGCCCGCACGTGGCCTGCACTGGATCAGCCGCACCCATTTCATGATCGGCATCGGCCATTACTTCACCGCGCCGATGTGGGCCATGATGCTGCTGATCGGCATCGCCATCCCGCTGGAACAGGCCGGGGCGCTGGTCAGCCTGCAGGCGCTGGAGCATTTCTCGCCGATGTCCTACTGGCGATCGCTGGACCCCGAGCGCATCGTCTACGTGTTCCTTGCCACGATGTTCGCGCTGTTCGCGCCCAAGGTGATGGGTTACCTGGCCGCGCTGGCCGATCCCCAGGTGCGCCGCGGCTGCGGTGGCGCGCTGCGCATGGTCGTGAGCATCCTGGTGGAGAGCGTGCTGGCCGCGCTGATGGCGCCGATCGTGATGTACGTGCAATCGCGTGGCGTGGCCGAAGTGCTGGCCGGGCGCGACTCGGGCTGGGACGCGCAGCGCCGCGATGACGGCAGCATGCCCTGGTCCACGCTGGTGCGCCGCTACGGCGGGCTGTCGCTGTTCGGTGCGCTGATGGGCGCGGCGGCGTACTTGGTCTCGCCGGCACTGCTGGCCTGGATGTCGCCGGTGATCATCGGCCTGGTGTGCTCCATCCCGATCGTGGCGCTGACGTCCTCGCGTGGCGCCGGCCGGTTGCTGCGGCGCCTGCACCTGCTCAGCATCCCGGAAGAAACCGTGCCGCCGCCGATCCTGGTGCGCGCAGCTCGCCTGCGCCAGCGCATCGAGGCCGAAGCCGAGGCGGCCGCTGCCGCTTCAACCCCCGGCGCCTGACCGCAGCAGCAGCCTTCCACGCGCGCCAGGCGCCAGCGCCGCCGGTACAATGCGCTCCCCGCGGGCCTATAGCTCAATGGTTAGAGCAGAGGACTCATAATCCTTTGGTTCCAGGTTCGAGTCCTGGTGGGCCCACCATTCGCGCCTGCGCTACAGGTCTGATACGTGCTCGTTGTCGAGCAACTCAAATCCAGGCGGCATGACCGCGAGGGGTTTGCGTGTGGCGAGCCCACGCTGGATGCCTACCTGCGGCAGCAGGCCGCCCAGCACCATCGCGCCGGCATCAGCACCACGCACGTCCTGGTGGATGACGGCGATCCGGCCCGCATCCTCGGTTACTACAGCCTGTCCGCTGCCCAGCTTCTGCTCACTGACTTGCAGGAGGCGGATCGAAAGCGCCTGCCCATCTACCCGGCGCCGGCCATCCGCATGGGACGACTAGCCGTCTCGACCAGTGAGCAGGGCAAGGGGCATGGTGGCTACCTGCTGGCGCATGCCGTGGCGCGTAGCCTGGGGCTGCGCGACAAGCTATGTGTGCGCGTGCTGCTGGTGGATGCGCTGCACAAGGACGCGGCCGGTTTCTATCGCGCCTATGGCTTCCGCGAAGCCACGGCGAATTCGCATACGTTGTATTTGCCGTTGGGGAATGCATGAACACGTTACAGGGGCCACTGTGTCACGACTGACCGACTTGACTGCCGAGGTCCGCCTGCGGGCGGGCCGGTCGAGCGCTCTTGGCGCGGCGGCGCCACCACGGACCGGCGGCTCCCCACCCGCGATCTGCCTGGAGTGGTCGATCAGCGCCTCATGATGCAGTTGCGTGCGCAGTGACGCCCCGCGCCCTCCAGGTGATCCCGAACCGCTCCAGGACGTGGCTGAAGCGGTGCAGGGTGTACCTGGGATCGCGGGCCGGGTTGCCCATGTGCGCAACGTGGTCACCGGCGATCTGCTGACCATGCGCCAGCGCCGCCATCCGCTCCGGCGTCGCGCGGGATGAACCGCTTGCCTCCGCCCTTGGCCCTGCCCTGATCCGCAGGTAGAGCTGGGCTTGAAGTTGCTCCAACGGCAGGCCGGTTGCCTCGAACTCGACCACTTCAGCACGGCGATGATCTGGCTCTGGATAAAACCGGACTTCTTCATGGAATCCCCTCGGGTCAGGCGACGAGACAGGTCCACTTCTGGCGTCAGCTCGTGGCGGGGGACTGGATGACCTCGGATGGCGCACCCCCAGATGGCGCACCCGCCGCCGCGGGCAGGGGGCCTTGCTCTGGTCCGGCAGCTACATGGCCAGCAGCCAGGTGCGCAATGTGCTGTTCCAGCAAGCACGTCAAGCCAACCCGGCAGGTTGGAGCGGCCGAACCCCCAAAACCGGGATCGTAATCGACCCAATGGCGTTGAATACCGGGACAAGGCGGCCGTCGCGGCAGCGACCGAACACTCCAAAAGCCGCATGAATCAGGCGACAACTCCCTTGACATGCGCCGGTAGGGGCACGGCTCAGCCGGGGAACTTGGGGAACTTCTCGTCCGGATGGTTCTTCTTCCACTCGTGATAGGCAGCGGTGCCTTCCCAGGCGGAGAACGCGCGCGGCGGGCGTCCGCGGCCGCTCCAGGTCTCGCCGGTGTGCGGTAGCCAGTACTTGGGAGCCACTTGCTGGCGTGAGCCGGTGGCGGGCTTCCTGGCCTTGGCGCCGGCCACGACGTAACCGGCGATTTCCGCCTTCTGCCTGGCATTGAACTGTTCGGCGAAGTGCTTCAGCAGCGAGGTGATCTGCTCGAAGGCCTCGCTGGACTGCTGGCTGAGCAGCTCGACTTCCTGAGCCTCCAGCGCGCGCAGTTCTTCGGCCAGCTTGGCCTTGGCTTCGGCGATGGCGGCCAGGTTGGTGTTTTTCGACGTCATGGGGTTGGGATGCACCGGGATGGAATGTGGTCGCCATTCTCGGCGCTTGCGCCCACGCAGGCAATCAGGTCCCTGCAATCAAGCCCTGATCCGGCCGCGATGTGGCCTGCAGGCAACGCGGCCGGCCGTCCGACGCGCCCGTGCCCGGCCGAGGTCTTCGGCCGGGCACGGGCCTTGATGCACGCGCATCGCCCGGATGCGCAACGCGGCTTTCGGTCGCGCAACAGCAAAACGGGCGCCCCGCGGCGCCCGTTTCCTGCATCGCGGCAAGGCACCGCAGGTCGATCAGTAGCGGTAATGCTCCGGCTTGTACGGGCCGGCCACGTCCACGCCCAGGTAGTCGGCCTGCTCCCTGGTCAGGGTGGTGAGCTTGACCCCGATCTTCTCCAGATGCAGGCGCGCCACCTCCTCGTCCAGCCGCTTGGGCAGACGGTAGACGGTCTTTTCGTACACCTCGCGGTTCTGCCACAGGTCGATCTGCGCCAGGGTCTGGTTGGAGAAGCTGTTGGACATCACGAAGCTCGGGTGGCCGGTCGCGCAGCCCAGGTTGACCAGGCGGCCTTCGGCCAGCAGGAAGATCGCGTGGCCATCGGCGAACACGAACTTGTCCACCTGCGGCTTGATGTTGATGCGCTGCGCGCCGCAGGCATACAGCGCCTCGACCTGGATTTCGTTGTCGAAATGACCGATGTTGCAGACGATGGCCTGGTCCTTCATCGCCTGCATGTGCGCCAGGGTGATGATGTCCTTGTTGCCGGTGGTGGTGACGTAGATGTCGGCCTGGCCCAGGCTGTCCTCGACGGTGTTGACCTCGAAACCCTCCATCGCCGCCTGCAGCGCGCAGATCGGGTCGATCTCGGTGACGATCACGCGCGCGCCATAGGCGCGCAGCGAATGGGCCGAGCCCTTGCCCACGTCACCGTAGCCGCAGACCACGGCGACCTTGCCGGCCAGCATCACGTCCATCGCACGCTTGAGGCCATCGGCCAGCGACTCGCGGCAGCCGTAGAGGTTGTCGAACTTGGACTTGGTGACCGAGTCGTTGACGTTGATTGCCGGCACCAGCAGCTTGCCTGCTTCGGCAATCTGGTAGAGGCGATGGACGCCGGTGGTGGTTTCTTCCGAGACGCCTTTCCAGTCGGCGACCACCCGGGTCCAGTAACCCGGGCGCTCGACGGCCACGCGCTTGAGCAGGGCCTTGATCACCCCTTCCTCGTGCGAAGCGGCCGGCTCGTCGACCCACCTGGAACCATTTTCCAGCTCGTAGCCCTTGTGGATCAGCAGGGTGACATCGCCGCCGTCGTCCACCACCAGCTGCGGGCCGGTCAGGGTGCCGTCGGCCAGGGTGAAGGTCAGCGCGTCCAGGGTGCAGTCCCAGTACTCCTCCAGGCTCTCGCCCTTCCAGGCGAACACCGGCGTGCCGGTGGCGGCGATCGCCGCGGCGGCGTGGTCCTGGGTGGAGAAGATGTTGCACGAGGCCCAGCGCACGTCGGCGCCGATGTCCTTGAGCGTCTCGATCAGCACCGCGGTCTGGATGGTCATGTGCAGCGAGCCGGTCACCCGCACGCCCTTCAGCGGCAGGCTGGTGGCGTGTTTGCGGCGGATGGACATCAGCCCGGGCATCTCGTGCTCGGCGATGTCGATTTCCTTGCGGCCCCAGTCGGCCAGGGAAATGTCGGCAACCTTGTAGTCGCCGTCGGTGGAAAGGCTCTTCAGTCGTGCGTTCATGC
Organism: Pseudoxanthomonas spadix BD-a59; assembly: GCF_000233915.3. Lineage (NCBI taxonomy): Bacteria > Pseudomonadati > Pseudomonadota > Gammaproteobacteria > Lysobacterales > Lysobacteraceae > Pseudoxanthomonas > Pseudoxanthomonas spadix. The sequence goes on from NC_016147.2 coordinate 821,767, forward strand.
AGTGTGCTCCGGTCAAGGGCGGGCTCTGGAAGCTCGCGGTTGCCGGGCGCCGTTGTGCGGTGTCATCGCCAAGCCTGGCCCGGGTTGCGTGCATGGCACGAAGTCAGGTCGCAGCGCCCCTTGAGCGAGGCGCGCAGTATATCGCCCCCTCAGGGCGAGGGATGAATGCGCCGGTGGCACTTGCAGTAGGCTTGAAGTCCCCTTGTGACCAGGTCAGCGTGGCTCTCGCGATGAATTCATCTGCAACTGTGTCGGCATCCTCGCCGGTTTCCGAGTACGCCGCGCCCGACCTGCCGCTGCGCGATGACGTGCGCCGGCTGGGCGCGGTGGTCGGTGACATGTTGGCCGAGCAGGTCTCGCCCGAGTTTCTGGACCGGGTCGAGGCCATCCGCACCGCCGCCATCGCCCGTCGCCAGAAAGGCGAGAGCACCCAGGGCCTGGCCCAGACCCTGGCCGGCATGCCTGCCGGCGACGCACAGGCGCTGATCCGTGCCTTCAGCGCCTACTTCCAGGTGGTCAACATCGCCGAGCGCGTGCATCGCATCCGCCGCCGCCGCGATTACCAGCGCCAGGGCGATGCGCCGCAGCCCGAAGGCCTGCATGCCAGCCTGCTCAAGCTCAGGGCGCAGGGCGTGGACCTGGCCGAAGCCAGCGCCTGGCTGGAGCGGATTGACCTGGAGCCGGTGTTCACCGCGCATCCGACCGAGGCGGTACGCCGGGCGCTGCTGGAAAAGGAACAGCTGATGGTGGCCAGCCTGGTGGCCGGACTGGACAAGGTGCGCACACCGGGCGAGGCGGCCGCCGATGCGGCGCGCTTTCGCATGGCGCTGACCGCGGCCTGGCAGACCGCCGACTCCTCGCCGGTGCGGCCGACCGTGGACGACGAGCGCGAGCATGTCGGCTTCTACCTGACCGAAGTGCTGTACCGGGTCATTCCGGTGTTCTACGAATCACTGGAGCACGCCTTCACCGCAACCTACGGCAGCGCCCCGGAGCTGCCACGCGTGTTGCGCTTCGGCACCTGGGTGGGCGGCGACATGGACGGCAACCCGAACGTGGATGCCGGCACCATTGCCGCGACCCTGCGCGCGCAGCGCCACGCGATCGTGCATCGCTATCAGGCCGAACTGAAGGCGCTGGGCAGCCTGCTCAGCCAGTCCACGCAACTGGTGCAGGTCTCGCCCGAGGTGCTCCGGCGCGTGGACCAATACCGCGCGCTGCTGCCGGAGGCGGCCGCCCGCGCCCGCCCGCGCCACGCCGACATGCCTTACCGCCTGCTGTTGGACCTGATGCGTGCGCGCCTGCACGCCACCCTGGACGAGCAGGACCGCGGCTATGCCGGGCCCGAGGCCTTCGGCCAGGACGTGGCGCTGATCCTGCACAGCCTGGAAGCCAATCGCGGCGTGCATGCCGGCTGGTTCGCGGTGCGGCGGCTGGCCTGGCGGGTGCGCACCTTCGGCTTCCATCTGGCGCGGCTGGATGTGCGCCAGGAATCGGGCGTGCATGCGCGCGCGCTCGCCGCGGCATTGGGCGATGCCGGCTTCGAGGCACGCGATGCCAGCGCGCGCGCCGCGTTGCTGCAGCCCTATGCCGCGGGCGAACAGCTCCTGCCGGCCAGCACGGAGGAGGGCAATTCGCGCCTGGACGCGGTGTTCGCCGCGTTGAGCCAGGCGCGGCGCCTGCACGGTGCCGACGCGCTGGGCGCCTACATCATCTCGATGGCGCACAGCCGCGCCGACGTGCTGACCGTGCTCGCCCTGGCCCGTCGCGGCGGGCTGGTGGACGATCAGGGCCAGGTACCGCTGGATATCGCGCCCCTGTTTGAAACCGTGGAGGACCTGCGCCACGGCCCGGAAGTGCTGCGCGAGCTGGCCACCGATCCGGTCTATCGCAGGCACCTGGCCGCGCGCGGCGACACCCAGATGGTGATGCTGGGCTATTCGGACAGCGGCAAGGACGGCGGCACGACCGCCTCGCGCTGGGGCCTGCAGCGCGGCCAGGTGGAGCTGCTGGAAACAGCGCACGCGCTGGGCATCAGGCTGACCTTCTTCCATGGCCGCGGCGGCTCGATCAGCCGCGGTGGCGGCAAGACCACCCGGGCAGTGGATGCCTCCCCGCGCGGCAGCGTCGATGGCCGCCTGCGCGTGACCGAGCAGGGCGAAGTCATCCACCGCAAGTACGGCATCCGCGCGCTGGCGGTGCGTTCGCTGGAGCAGTCGCTGGGCGCGGTGCTGGTGTCCAGCATCCGCCCACGTCCGCCCGAGCCGCGCGAGGCACAGTGGCGCAGGATCATGGACACCGTGTCCAGGGCCAGCAATCGCGCCTACCGGGACTTCGTCGGCGCGCCCGGCTTCATGGACTACTTCCGCAGCGCCACCCCGATCGACGTGATCGAACGCATGACCCTGGGCTCGCGCCCCTCGCGCCGGCTGGGCCAGGACGCGGCCCTGGACAACCTGCGTGCGATCCCGTGGGTGTTCGCCTGGAGCCAGGCGCGCGCCACCATTCCCGGCTGGTACGGCGTGGGCAGCGGCCTGGCCGCGGCAGTGGACGAGTTCGGCGAGGACGCGGTGCGCGAGATGGGCCGCGACTGGCCGTTCGTGCGCACCTTCCTGGACGACATCGCCATGGTGCTGGCCAAGGGCGACCTGGACATCGCCGCGCTGTTCTCGCAGCTGTCCGGCGAGCTGCACGGGCGGTTCTTTCCGCTGATCCAGGCCGAGCATGCGCTGACCCGGCAATGGCTGCTGCGCCTCAATGGCAGCGACACCCTGCTCCAGCACGACCAGCGCCTGGACCTGTCCATCCGCCTGCGCAACCCGTATGTGGACCCGATGAGCCTGCTGCAGGTGGACCTGCTGCGCCGCTGGCGCGCCGCCGGGCGCGAGGACGAAGGCCTGCTGCGCGCGCTGGTGGCCAGCGTCAACGGCGTTTCGCAAGGCGTGCAGAACACCGGTTGAACGCGCCCCCGGCCAGTGCCGCGTGGCCCCGGGGAAGTGGCCGCTGGAAGCGACCGCTCGCGCTGGCAGAACGTGCACCCCCGGCGTTGCACGTCGCTGTCCGAACGCTGAATCCACTCGCTGGTTGCCGGCTTGAAAATGCACTGCGTGCGCCTATCTGTGCCGTCGCCAGTCCGGTGCGCCTGGCCGCGGCGGAAGGCTTCGCCGACCAGCACGGTCGCGCGGACCGGGTCGGCATTTACCGAAACCCTTCCGGAGATGACTGTCATGAGTGTGAGTCAGTTGATTCCTTGGAACCGCAACCGCGTCGCCGCCGCCCCGCAATCGGCCTTGCGCGAAACCCAGGACCCGTTCGTGTCGCTGCATCGCGAAATGAATCGCCTGTTCGATGATCTGTTGCGGCAGGCCGACCAGTTGCTGCCCAGCCGCGCCGCGGATAACGGCAACTTCGCTTCCGGCTGGCCGAGCGTTGAGGTGGTCGAAAAGGAGCGCGAGATCGTGATCAGCGCAGAACTTCCCGGCATGCAGGACAAGGATGTCGAAGTGACCTTCGAAAATGGCGAACTGATCCTGCGCGGGGAACGTCGTGGCGCGCACGAGGACAAGGAGCGCCGCTTCAGCGAACGCTGGTACGGCCGCTTCGAGCGCCGCATCCCGCTGGAGATGGAGGTGCAGGTCGACCAGGCGCGCGCCGAGTTCCGCGATGGCGTGCTGAGCGTGACCCTGCCCAAGAGCGAGAGCGCCATTGCCACGCCGGTGCGCATCCCGGTCGGCAAGGCCGCCTGAGGCCGCCTGAGACCACGCGGCGCTGGCCGCCACGTCGTTTGATCGCCGGCGCGGGGGACCTCCCCGCGCCGGTTTTGTTTGGCTGAGCCCAACGACGCCGGCCAGCGAAGGCCCTTGCTGGCACGTGGCCAGCCGAAGGCGCCATGACGCCTCTTCCGCGCCCGTGGCGCGCCGGTTTCAGCTCAATTGAGGGTTGCCGGATCCGGACCGCGGCGCTGACCGGCATCCAGCTCGGCGATGGCGGCCATGTCCTGGTGGCTGAGCTTGAAGTCGAAGATGTCGATGTTCTCCCTGATCCGCGCCGGCGTGACCGACTTGGGGAACACCACCAGCCCCAGCTGGATGTGCCAGCGCAGGATCACCTGGGCGGCGGTCTTGCCGTGGCGCTTGCCGATGTCCTTCAGGACCGGGTGTTGCAGCAGCTCGCCGCCCTGGGCGATCGGGCTCCAGGACTCGGTCAGGATGCCGTGGGCCTGGTGGTAGTCGCGCAGGGCGCTCTGCTGCAGCAGCGGGTGCAATTCGATCTGGTTGACCGCCGGCATGACCCCGGTTTCGGCCACGATGTGCTCGATGTCCTCGATCCGGAAATTGGACACGCCGATCGACTTTGCCTTGCCCTGGTCGCGGGCCTGGATCAGCGCCTTCCAGCTGTCGATGAACCTGCCATTGGCCGGGCACGGCCAGTGGATCAGGTACAGGTCCACGTACTTCAGCCCCAGCCTGGACAGGCTGGCGTCCAGCGCCTTGAGCGCGCTGTCGTAGCCCTGGTCGGCGTTCCACAGCTTGGTGGTGATGAACAGGTCCTCGCGGGCGATGCCGGCCTGGGCGATGGCCTGGCCGACGCCTTCCTCGTTCTTGTAGATGGCGGCGGTGTCGATGTGCCGGTAGCCGGCGTCGAAGGCCGTGCGCACGGCCTGTGCGGTCTGCTCGGGCGGGGTCTGGAACACGCCCAGGCCGAACTGCGGGATGGTCCGGCCGTCGAGCATTTCCAGGAACGGGACGTTGGGCATGGAAGGCTCCGGGTGCGGTGGGTTGGGCCTTCCAGTCTAGCGGTGTGGATGTCGAAGTCCCGACAACACGCCACTGGCCGGTGGTCTTGCATGGCGCAAGGCAGGCATCATGGCCCGATGCCGTCATCGCCCGTGTCCGTTCCTGCCCGTCATGGGTCCGGCCTGCGCCGTGTCCTGACCTGGTGGCTGGTTGCGCCGCTGGCGCTGTGGGCATTGTTGGCCAGCCTGTACCTGGACCACGCGCCGGCCGCGCTGCGCGGGTCGCTGGCAGTGCTGTGGCTTGCGCTGGCCGTGGTGGTGCTGTGGCGTCGGGCCTGCCCGGATGGAAGGCGCTGGGCCTGGCTGGCACTGGCGGCGTGGCTGGTGTTCGTGGCTGGCTGGCTGCTGCAGCAGCCGCGGCAGGACCGGGACTGGGCCGATGACGTGGCCCGGCTGCTGCAGCCGCAGGTCAGCGGCACGCAGGTCGTGCTGCACAACGTGCGCAACTTCGACTGGCGCAGCGACCACGACTACAGCGCAAGGTGGGAAACCCGCCAGTACGACCTGGACCAGCTGCGCGGGGTCGACCTGGCGATGTCCTACTGGATGGGTCCGGCGATCGCCCATACGCTGCTGTCCTTCGAGTTCGCCGATGGCCAGCGCGTGGTCCTGTCGCTGGAGATCCGCAAGGAGCGCGGCGAGTCGTTCTCCGCGCTGGGCGGCTTCTTCCGCCAGTTCGAGAAGGTGCTGGTGGCCGCCGACGAGCGCGACATCCTGCGCGTGCGGACCAATGTTCGCGGCGAGGACATGCAGCTGTACCGGTTGAACATGCCGCCTGAAGCGGCGCGCGCGCTGTTCCTGGCCTATCTCGATCAGGCCGACGCCCTGCGTGCCAGGCCCGCGTTCTACAACACGCTCACCAGCAACTGCACCACGGTGGTGTTCGAGCTGGCCAGGACCCTCGATCCCGGCCTGCCGCTGGACTGGCGCCTGCTGCTGTCCGGTTACTTCGACCGCTACGTCTACGCGCTGGGCGGCCTGGCCCCTGGCCTGGATCTGGCCACGTTGCGCGACCGCGGCAACGTGACCGCCCGGGCGCGCGCGAGCCGGGACCCGGACCGGTTTTCCGAACGCATTCGCCAGGGCGTGCCCGGCGCGCGGGCGCCATGAGCAGGTGGCGCAAGGCACTGGGCTGGCTGCGGCCGCTGGCCGGGGCGGCCGTGCTGCTGGGCCTGGCTTCGTGCGCCATGGTGCAGGTGGAGGCGCGCAAGCCGGACGACTACGTCGGCCAGGTGCGTGGCGATGTGCTGACCACCGGCGCGCTGAGCCAGGCCGGGCTGGAGACCCTGCGCGTGTCGGGCCTGGAGCCGAAGCAATGCCTGCGCGCACTGCAGGCCTGCGCCAGCCAGCTGGAAGCGGTCAATGGAGTCAGTGCCGAACGGCGCATGGCGACCCTGGCGGAGATGTGGACCGGGCAGGCGTTGACGCACATGCCTGAGCGCGGGCAGACACCGGACCAAGTGGCGCTGGATGCGTGGCTGCGCGCGGCGCGCTATGCCTACGCCTACCTGTTCTTTACCGAGCGCATGCCCGGCGAACGGGCCTTCGAGAATCGCCAGACCCAGGTGCGCGACTACTACAACTACGCGGCCGAACAGGTGGGCGCAGGCCTGTTCCAGCGTGGCGAGCTGGAAGGCGCGCCGGATGGCACCGCCGGCGCGGTGCAGATCGGCCAGTGGAGCGTGCGCACGGACATGCAGGACTTCCGCCTGCCCGGCGGCATCGCCAGGCCCGATGCGCTGGTGCCGGCGGGCATGCTGCGCTTCAGCGGGCTGCTCAGCATCTACCGTCGCGACGGCTTCGGCGCCGAACTGGTGGCACGGGTGCCGCCCGGACAGGTCGGCGACCCGAGCGCGACCGGCCAGGGCCCGCTGCGCCCACGCAGCCAGCAAACGCCCGCATACAATGAAATCCCGTACGCGCCGGCCACGGTCCTGCTGGATTTCCAGGGCCAGGACCTGGGCACGGTGCTGGCCTCCAGGCAAGTGGTCCTGCACCCCTACGATCCCTATCGTGTGGAACAGGTGTCCCTGAACGGGCAGCGCGTGCCGCTGGCCGGCAACTTCACCGCCGCCTATGGGCTGTGGCTGGCCCAGTCCGGGTTCGCCCGGCAGTCGCTGCGCTCGATGCTGGGCCGCGAGAACGGCATCGAGCGCCCGCACCTGTACCTGATGCAGCGCTACGACCCCGACCGGCGCATCGTGCTGATGCTGCACGGCCTGGGCAGCAGTCCCGAGGCATGGGTGAACGTGGCCAACGAGATCATGGGCGACCAGCTGCTGCGCCAGGAGTACCAGATCTGGCAGGTCTACTACCCCACCAACGTGCCCATCGCGATCAACCGCGCGCAGATCCAGGCGCTGGTGGAACAGACCCTGCAGCACTTCGATCCGCAGGCGACCGCGCGCGCCTCGCGCGAGATGACCCTGATCGGCCACAGCATGGGCGGGGTGATCGGCCGACTGCTGGTGAGTTCGTCGGGGGATGGGCTCTGGAACCGGTTCGTGGCCGGGCGCGAGCTGGATGCCGCAAGGCGCCAGCGGGTGCGCGAGCGGCTGAAGCCGCTGCTGAATTTTTCGCCACTGCCGCAGGTGGACCGGGCCATCTTCATCGCCGCACCCATGCGTGGCACGGCGCTGGCCGGGAGCCGGCTGGGTCGCTTCCTGGGCCGCCTGGTGCGGCTGCCGGTGACCATGCTGGCGCGGTTCGGTGATGTGCTCCAGGACCTGGCCGGGCACGACGGCGCCGCAGCTGGCAAGCCAGGCGTGCCCAATGCCATCGACAACCTGCGCGACACCGATCCGTTCATCCGCGCCACCGCCGAGCTGCCGGTCGCGCCCGGCGTGCGCTACCACACCATCATCGCGCGGCGGGACCCGCAGGTGCCGCTGGAGCAATCCGACGATGGCCTGGTGCCCTACCGGAGTGCCCACCTGGACGGGGCGGAATCGGAAAAGGTCATCACCTCCTGGCACAGCGTGCAGGAGACGCCGCAGGCGATCCTCGAGATCCGCCGCATCCTGCATGCACAGCTGGCCTCGGACCAGCCGCGCCCCTGAGCAAACGGCCCGGGGGCCGGGCGCCGATGCCATCAGCCGTCCAGCTCGCTCCAGCGGGCGTAGGCGGTTTCCAGTTGGGCGTTCAACGCGGCCAGGGCTTCGTTGGCCGCGACGATGGCGGCGGCATCGCGCTGGAAGAACGCCGGCTCGCTCATCGCGGCGGTGCGCGCGGCGATGTCCGCTTCCAGCTGCTCGATGCGACCCGGCAGCTGTTCCAGCTCGCGCTGGTCCTTGAAGCCGAGTTTCTTCTTCGGTGCGGCAGCTGCGGGCGCTGCGCTGGCCGCTGCGGCATTGGCCGCGACCACCCGTTCCTGCGCGGTGCGGTCGGTGATCACCCCGGCGCTGTCAAAGCCGCTGCGCCCGCGTGGGCGCTGGCGCAGCCAGTCGTTGTAGCCGCCCACGTACTCGCCCACCCGCCCGCCGCCTTCCAGCACCAGGGTGCTGGTGACCACATTGTCGATGAAGTCGCGGTCGTGGCTGACCAGCAGCAGGGTCCCGGTGTAGTCGGCCAGCAGTTCTTCGAGCAGCTCCAGGGTCTCCACGTCCAGGTCGTTGGTCGGTTCGTCCATCACCAGCAGGTTGGACGGCTGGGCGAACAGCTTGGCCAGCAGCAGGCGGTTGCGCTCGCCGCCGGACAGGCGGGTGATCGGCGCGCGCGCACGTTCGGGCGAGAACAGAAAATCCTGCAGGTAGCCGATGATGTGCTTGCGCGCGCCATTGATCTGGACGAAGTCGCTGCCCTGGGCGACGTTTTCCAGTGCGCTGCGGGTCTGGTCCAGCTGGCTGCGGTGCTGGTCGAAGTAGGCGATCTGCAGGTTGGTGCCGGTCTGCACGCTGCCGGCATCCGGGGACAGTTCGCCCAGCAGGATCTTCAGCAGGGTGGACTTGCCCGAACCGTTGGGGCCGATGATGCCCACCCGGTCGCCGCGCATGATGTTGATCGACACATCGTCCAGCAGGACTCGCCCGGCATAGGCCTGGGTGATGTGCTCGGCGCAGATGACCTTCTTGCCGGAGGATTGCGCGGCGGAGGTTTCCATGCGCACGTTGCCGGTCAGCTCGCGGCGGGCGGCGCGCTCGCGGCGCATGGCCTTGAGCGCGGTGACGCGGCCCTCGTTGCGGGTGCGGCGGGCCTTGATGCCCTGGCGGATCCAGACTTCTTCCTGGGCCAGCAGCTTGTCGAAGCGGGCGTTCTCCTGTGCTTCGGCGTGCAGGCGTTCCTCACGGCGGCGCAGGTAGTTGTCGTAGTCGCCCGGCCAGTTGCTGACCCGGCCGCGGTCGATCTCGACGATGCGCGTGGCCAGCGCCCGCAGGAAGCTGCGGTCGTGGGTGACGAAGACCAGGCTGCCTTCGAAGGATTTCAGGAAGCCTTCGAGCCAGTCGATGGCCTCGATGTCCAGGTGGTTGGTCGGTTCGTCCAGCAGCAGGATGTCCGGGGCGCGCACCAGCGCCTGGGCCAGCAGCACCCGGCGCTTCATGCCGCCGGACAGGGCGGCGAAATCGGCTTGGCCATCCAGCTCCAGCCGGTCCAGGGTGGCCTGCACGCGCTGGTCCAGGTCCCAGGCGTTGTTGTCCTCGATCTGGGTCTGGGCCCGGCCCATGGCGTCCATGTCGCCGGCGTGCAGGGCGTGGTGGTAGTCGGCCAGCATCTGGCCGAGCGCGCCCAGGCCGGCCGCCACCACCTCGAAGATGCTGCCGGCGGTGTCCTGCGGCACTTCCTGGGCCATGCGCGCCACCACCGCGCCCGAGCGCAGGCGGATCTCGCCGTCGTCGGGGTGGATGTCGCCGGCGATCAGCTTCATCAGGGTGGACTTGCCGGCGCCGTTGCGGCCGACGATGCACACCCGCTCGCCGGGGTCGATGGACAGCTCGACCTGCTCGAGCAGCAGCGGGCCGCCGACGCTGTAGTCGACGCGCTGGAGTTGCAGTAGGGACATGCGACCATTGTAGCCGGGCCACCTGCAGCAGCGCCGGAACATCCAATGTCCGAACACCGGGATGGGGCAAGACGGTTGTCACCCTGGGCGGGCATCGGGATCGCGGCGTGCGCGGTCGGGTTCGCGCTGTTCTACCTGGGGTTGTTCCGGCGCGACAACGCGGCCCCGCCAATCGACCTGACCGGGGTCGCGCCGGCGCCGGCCGGCCAGTTCTTCTTTCACCTGGACCATTGCCGGGTGAGCGCCCACACGCTGGTGGTGCGCGGCTGGGCGGTGCGCAAGGGCCACAGCTGGCCGCTGACCCACAGCCAGGTGGTGCTGCGCCTGGCCGATGGCCGCGCGGTGGGCCTGGACACGGCCTGGCTGGGACAGCAGCTGGCGCTGGCCAGGGCGATCCACGCGCGCACCGGCGATCAGGTGGTGTATTACGCGCCGCGCTTTGCCGCCTCGCTCAACACCTCGGTGGCCCGGATCGACCCGGCCGGTGCCCGGCTGCTGCTGCTCTGGGAGCAAGGCCCGGTGCGCGCGCTGCTGCCGCTGGACTGCCCGGCGCTGGCGCGATGAAGGCGTGGCTGCGTTCCTGGCCGGCGCTGGGCTGGGCGTGGATGCTGGCCAGCATCGTCTGCATCCATGCCTTCGGCATCAGCCTGGCGCCGGTGGCCGACGATGGCTACTTCGCGCAGATGCTGTCCAGGTACACGCTGGCCCAATACCTGGATCATCGCTATCACACCTGGACCGGGCGCCTGCCGATCGAGGCGGTGCTGGTGGTGATCGTCCACCACCCCTGGCTGTGGCGGACGTGCAACAGCGCGATGCTGGTGCTGCTGTGCGTGGCCAGCGGGCGGCTGGCCCGGGTCGGGACCGAGCTGTCGCGCAGCGGGGCCACGGTGCTGGCCTTCATGCTGGTGATGTTGATGACCCCGCAGGCGATCTTCGAAGCGGCCTGGTGGCTGACCGGTTCGCTCAACTACCTGTGGCCCATCGCCCTGGGCCTGTGGAGCCTGGTGCCGCTGGTGGAAGGCGGGGCGTATCGCTGGCCGCAGCGGCTGGGTTTCGTGCTGGCCGCGGCCTGGGCAGCCTACTGCGACCAGCTGGCGCTGGTGCTGGTGCCGCTGAGCCTGGGCCTGCTGGCCTGGCGTGGCTGGCAGCGCCGCGCCACTGGCTGGGATGTGGTCCAGGCGGTGGTGCTGTGCGCCAACGCGGCCGTTGCGTTGGGTGCGCCGGGCAACACGCGCCGCTTCCTGGAAGAGCAGGGCATGCGCTTTCCCAACTTCGCCGACCAGGACGTGCTGGAGAAACTGCGCATCGGCCTGGGCCTGATTGCGCGCGCGCTGGCCGACCCACGTGCCTATCTGGTCGGCGTGGTCGCCGCGTTGGCCCTGTTGCTGCTGTGGCCCAGCCCGCTGTCGCGGCTGGTCAAGACCGTGCTGGGGGTGGTGCTGGCGGCGCTGCTGGTGCAGCTGGTGTTGTTCGTGCCCGGCGTGCCCGGCGATCCGCTGCAGCTGTGGCTGCCCAGGCGCCTGGACGGCGATGCGGTTGCCTTCGGCCGGCATTACCTGCTGTCGGCGTGGCTGGCCTTCAGCGCCGGCTGCCTGGTGATCGCCAGCGCGTGCTGTTTCTGGCCGCGGCCGGGCGAGGTGCTGCGCATGCTCGGGGTGCTGCTGTTGGGCCTGGCATCGCTGGGGATGATGGGCTTCTCGCCGACCGCGTATCTGTCGGGCATGCGCATCGCGTTCCTGTGCCTGCTGTGCCTTGCCATCGTCGGGGTGCGCCTGCTGGCGCGCGTGCCGCAGGTGTACGGCCCGCGCATGCAGCAAGGCGTGGTCGGGCTGGTGGCGGCGCTGGCGTGCTGGCGGATCGCCTTCAGCGCGTTGCTCTGACCGTCGCCGGGCCATGCAGGCGGCCACCCTGGCGCGCCCCAGCAGCGCGTGACGGTTCCCCCTCAAGCCTGTCGCTGCCAACTGGTGCTTTCGCAGGTGCCGCGCGCCCCGGCTCGCGGTGGAGCGAGGTGAGGCGTTTTCCGGATGTGGTGCAGGTCAGTCGGGAGAATCCGCCGGGGGATGGGAAGGTTCGGTCTCGGGCATCAGTTCCAGCGCTGAGGGGGTGGTGCGCAGCATTGGCCGGAACGGCGCGGCGAAGGTGCGTTCGCGGCGGAAACGCAGCCGCACAAACAGATAGCCGGCCAGCGCGACCAGCATCACCGCGAAGTACACCGGCAAGGCCGACGGGCCGAACCGGTGCATTGCCCCGCCGGCCAGTGCCGGGCCGATCGCCGAGCCGACACCATTGACCAGCAGCAGGCTGGAGCAGCCCGAGAGCAGGTGCTCGCGCGGCAGGTAATCGAGCATGTGCGCCACCGCGAACGGGTACAGCGAGAAGCTCAGCCCGCCGAACAGGAAGAACAAGCCGAACAACACCCGGTGGTTGGCCTGCACTGCCGGCAGCAGCATCGCCAGGGCCACACCGGCCGCGGCCAGCGCGGTGATGGCCAGCGCCAGGCGCCGGTCGTGACCGTTGCTGATCCGGCCGATCGGCACTTGCAGCAGTGCGCCACCGGCAATGGCGGCCAGCATGAACAGGGCCACGCCCCGCGTATCCAGGCCGATGCGCCCGGCGTAGACCGGCGACAGACCCCAGAATGCGCCCATCGCCAGCCCCGACAATCCAGCGCCTACCGTGGCCGCCGGTGCCAGCGCATACAGGTGCCTGAGGCTGAAGCGGGTCAGCGAGGGGATCTCCGGCTGCACCAGCCAGGTGGCCGAGACCGGCATCACCGAGGCACAGATCAGGATCGCGGTCAGGTTGAACAGGGTGGCCAGTTCCATGCCGCCCCAGCCCAGCAGAAGCTGGCCCAGGGCCAGCCCCGACAGGTTGATCATCATGTAGACCGAGAACACCTTGGCGCGGGTGCCCGCGTCGGGCTCGGTGTTGAGCCAGCTTTCGATGGTGGTGTACAGCCCCACCAGGGCCACCCCGGTCACCAGCCGCAGCAGGCCCCACGCCCAGGGGTTGACCCAGATTGGATGCAGCAGGATCGCGATCGCCGCCAGGGCGGCAAAGAACGCAAAGGCGCGGATATGGCCGATCCGGCCAATCATCGGCGGGCCCAGGAAGGTGCCGAAGAAGAACCCGGCAAAGTAGCCGGACATCACCAGGCCCAGGGTCCGGTCATCGAAGCCGGCCTGCGCCCCACGCACCGCCAGCAGGGTGCCGAGCAGCCCGCTGCCGGTCAGCAGCAGGGCAACGCCGAGCAGGAGTGAAGTGAGCCGCAGCATCAGCGCGACCTTCTTGGGGAAGGGGAGCTGGTCACCAATGAAATCATAACATATTGATTCATTTAGGGAAAATCTCGTCGTGGAAAAGTGGGGGTTGGATCGGCCGCAAAGCCCGCTGCGGCAGGCGTTCAAGGCCGCTGCCGGGGGACCTGGCTGCGGCGCGTCTGGACCCGCGCCATGCCTGGCCATACTGCGCCGCAACATCACGCTGCCGCATGTGCCGGGTCGGAACGCGCACCGCTTGATTCGCAGACCGCCAGCCCCCACCGTGGCGACCCCGCACATCGCCTGAGCAACGCACGCCATGCCGATCTACGCCTTCGAATGCAGCACCTGCGGCCACCACTTCGACAAGCTGCAGAAACTGTCCGACGCCGACCCCGCCACCTGCCCCAGCTGCGGTGCCGCCACGGTCAGGCGCCAGGTCACCGCGCCCTCGTTCCGGCTGGCCGGCGGCGGCTGGTACGAGACCGACTTCAAGAAGGACGGGGACAAGAAGCGCAACCTGGTCGAAGGCGGCTCCGGCGGCGAGTCCAAGCCGGCCGCCAGCGACAGCAAGCCCGCGCCGGCGGCCAGTGACAGCAAGCCCGCACCGGCGGCCAGCGCCAGCGCGCCCAAGTCCGGTGCCAGCGGCAGTCCCGACTGAAGCGGCGCCGGCCTGCCGCCGGAAGCTGGCAAACAGCGACCGCGGCACGCTCGCGGTCCGGTGGGCGCGCCCGGCAGTTGCCCGCGCGCCCGGCGCTGCCGGTCTGCCCGGATCGGCCGTGTTGGCAGCGGTGAGCGGTGACCGGCGCCGGTCAGGGCGCCATTGCGGGCACTGCCAGGGCCAGCGGCCGTGTCAGTGGCCGCCGCCGCGATCTTCGGCGAACTCGCCCCGGCAGCCCTGGCTGACCCAGATGCTGCTGCCGCGCTGGCCCCAACTGCGGCCTTCCACGCAGCGGCTGTCGGACAGCTGACGCACCAGCACGGCCCGGCCGCGGAAGCCGGCGGCGCACTCGCGGGTGCGGTCGTCCGTGCTTTCGCAGCGGATCGTGCGGCCCTTGCCGGCGCCGCCGGGACCGGCGTGCCAGCTGGGGACAAAGCGCCCCCGGCAGCCCTGGTCGACCCAGATCATGCCCTTGCGCGTGCCCCAGGTGCGGCCTTCGATACAGGGCGCATCGGACAGGGCCCGGTCCAGGCGGGCGCGGCCCTCAAAGCCCCGGCATTCCCGGTACCTGTTGTCACGGCTTTCGCAGGTCACCGCGTCCTGGGCGCGGGCCGGCCCGGCTGCATGCAGTCCCAGGGCCAACAGGACGACCGCAAACACTCGCAACATGGCACGGCTCCGGCGGGATCGAGGTGGGGCGGACTATATACGCGCAACGGTCGCGTTCGCCGAAAGGGCGGGCATTTGCCGCACCGCGGCGGCGGCCGCAAAATAGCCGGCTTTGCGGCCGCTCCTTCGCGGCCAGCCTGGAGTTGCAATGCGTACCCACTTCTGCGGCCTGGTCGATGAGACCCTGATCGGCCAGACCGTCACCCTGGCCGGCTGGACCGATGTGGCCCGTAACCAGGGCGGGGTCTGCTTCATCGACCTGCGCGACCACGAGGGCATCGTGCAGGTGACGGTGGAGCTGGACAACGCGCAGGTCTTCGCCATCGCCGCCTCGCTGGGCTATGAGGACGTGCTGCAGGTCGAGGGCGTGGTCCGCGCCCGCCATGCGGTCAACGACAGGCTCAGGACCGGCAAGGTCGAGGTGATCGCCAGCGCGATCACCGTGCTCAACAAGGCCGCGCCGCTGCCGTTCCATGCGCACGAGAACCCGGGCGAGGAAACGCGCCTGAAGTACCGGTATCTGGATCTGCGCCGCCCGCAGATGCAGCGCATGCAGCGCACCCGGATCAGGCTGGTGCAGGCGCTGCGCCGGTATCTGGACGCGCGCGGCTTCCAGGACATCGAGACCCCGATCCTGACCAAGGCCACCCCGGAGGGCGCGCGCGACTTCCTGGTGCCGGCGCGCATGCATCCGGGCGAGTTCTACGCCCTGCCGCAGAGCCCGCAGCTGTTCAAGCAGATCCTGATGGTGGCCGGCTTCGACCGCTACTACCAGATCGCGCGCTGCTTCCGCGACGAGGCCCTGCGCGCCGACCGCCAGCTGGAATTCACCCAGCTGGACATGGAGTTTGCCTTCGTGGGCGAGCGCGACGTGCAGGATTTCGTCGAGCAGATGATCCGGGCGATCTTCGCCGAGGTGATCGACGTGGAGCTGGCCGCGCCATTCCCGCGCATGAGCTGGGCCGAGGCGATGCGCCGCTACGGTTCGGACAAGCCGGACCTGCGCATCGACCTGGAACTGGTCGATGTGGCCGAGCTGGTCAAGGACTGCGGATTTGCCGTGTTCACGGCCGCCGCCCACGATGCCGAAGGCCGCGTGGCCGCGCTGCGCATTCCTGGTGGCGCCTCGCTCTCGCGCAAGCAGATCGACGAGTACGCCGCCCACGCGGCCAAGTACGGCAGCAAGGGCCTGGCCTACATCAAGCTCAGCGAGGCCGGCGAAGTCGCTTCGCCGATCGCCAAGTTTTTTGCCCAGGAGCGACTGGCCGCGCTGATCGCCCACGTCGGCGCCGGCAACGGCGACATCGTGTTCTTCGGCGCCGGTGGCTACAACACGGTCTGCGACTTCATGGGCGCGGTGCGCCTGAAGGCGGGCAAGGACTTCGGTCTTGTGTCCGATGGCTGGCGGCCGCTGTGGGTCACCGACTTCCCGATGTTCGAGTGGGACGAGCAGGCCCAGCGTTTCGTCGCCCTGCATCACCCCTTCACCGCGCCGGCG
Organism: Pseudoxanthomonas spadix BD-a59; assembly: GCF_000233915.3. Classification (NCBI taxonomy): domain Bacteria; kingdom Pseudomonadati; phylum Pseudomonadota; class Gammaproteobacteria; order Lysobacterales; family Lysobacteraceae; genus Pseudoxanthomonas; species Pseudoxanthomonas spadix. Next base: position 837,649 of record NC_016147.2, read on the forward strand.
GTGGACGACATCGCCCAGCTGCGTGCGCACGCCAGGACCGCGGTCTCGCGCGGCTACGACATGGTCCTCAATGGCAACGAGATTGGCGGCGGTTCGATCCGCATCCACCGCCCGGACATGCAGAGCGCGGTGTTCGAGCTGCTGGGCATCGGCCAGCAGGAAGCCCGCGCCAAGTTCGGCTTCCTGCTCGATGCGCTGAACTACGGCGCGCCGCCGCATGGCGGCATCGCTTTCGGCATCGACCGCATCGCCGCACTGATGGCCGGTACCGACTCGATCCGCGACGTGATCCCCTTCCCCAAGACCACCGGCGCCCAGGACCTGATGACCGACGCCCCCTCGCCGATCCCCGACGAGCAGCTGGCCGAACTGCACGTCCAGGTGCGTGGCGGCGAGAAGTGAGCGAGGGGGGCGAGAAGTGAGCAGAGCGCCAGCGCATCACCGTCGCTCACGTCTCACTCCTCTACATTCTCCTCGCCTGACCCCATGATCATCCGCCAAGCCACGCCCGATGATGCCCAGGCTGTCTCCGACCTGGCTGCGCGCACCTTCACCGAGACCTTTGGCCACCTGTATCCGGCCGAAGACCTGCACGGTTTTCTGGAGGAAAGCTATGCGCTGGACCGGGCCAGGATCGTGCTGGCCCATCCGGACTACGCGATCTTCCTGGCCGAAGAGGACGGCGTGGCGATCGGTCATTCGGCCGCCGGTCCGTGCGGGCTGCCGCACCAGGACGTGCAGCCGCAGGATGGCGAGCTCAAGCGCCTGTACCTGTTGTCCGGCTACCAGAACCGCGGGATCGGCTCGCGCCTGTTCCACACCACCCTGGACTGGCTCCAGCGCCACGGCCCGCGCGCGCTGTGGATCGGGGTGTGGTCGCAGAACTTCGGCGCCCAGCGCTTCTACGCCCGCCACGGGTTCGAGCGGGTGGGCCAGTACAAGTTTCCGGTCGGCAAGATCGTGGATGACGAGTTCATCCTGCGACGTCCGGCACGGTCCTGAAAGCCGCGTCCGGGTTGAGCGGGCGCGGCGCCTGGGTCATGCTGCGGCCACTTCATGGAGGAAATGCCGATGTCACTGCTGCGTCCCCTGTTGTGCCTGGTCCTGGTGCCCGCCGCGTTGAGTGGCTGCGCACACGATGAGATGGCGCGTTGCACGTCGGCCTCGGGCAGCTGGGCCATCGGCCGGGTTGCCGACCAGGCCACCCTGGACCGCATCCAGGCCGAAAGCGGCGCCCGGCAACTCCGCACCCTGGCCGACGACCAGAGCTCCTCGGACATCGGCATGGACCGGGTCACGGTGCACGTGGACGCGCGCAACCGGGTCAGTGCAGTGACCTGCGACTGAGACCGGCGCGCGCCCATGCCGTCCAGCAGCCTGAACCGCCATTGCCGGCGGTGCGGGTTCTGCATGGCATCTGGAATGCTCAAGCGTGGGTGCGCCCGCTGGCTTGGCGGCTGTCGGCCGCCGGTTTCGACGCGCAAGTGTTCGGCTATCGGAGCGTCACCGCAGCGCCGCAGGTGGCGATCGACCGCCTGGCCCAATGCCTGGACGATGGCCCGCCGACACATCTGGTCGGATACAGCCTGGGTGGGCTGATTGCGCTGGAAACCCTGCGCCGGTATCCGCAGCTTCCGGTGCCGCGGCTGGTGTGCCTGGGCTCGCCGCTGCGCGGCAGTGCCACCGCCCGTGCGCTGCTGCAGCGTGGCTGGGGCGGGCTGCTGGGGCGCAGCGAGCCGTTGCTGGACCATGGCTGCCAGCCCTGGCACGGGCCGACCCAGGTGGCGATGGTCGCCGGCCACGTGCCGCGCGGGGTGGGGCGGCTGCTGGGCGCGGTCGGCACCGATTCGGATGGCACCGTGGCCCTGGCCGAAACCCGCCTGCCGGGCCTGGCCGACCATTGTTGCGTGCCGGCCAGCCACACCGGGCTGGCGTTTTCGCCGCAGGCCGCGCGCCAGGTGGCCGCGTTCCTGCGCTGCGGGCGGTTCCGGCGCTGACCGGGCTGTCAGTGGCCGGCGCGCGCGGCGCATTGGAGTAAAATTATCACTTCATGTTCGTGTCCCAACGGAAGTGTGTCATGGGTCGAGGCCCTTCGATCGAAGCCCGCAAGAACGCCAGCGACGCCAGGCGCGGCAAGATCTTCACCAAGATCATCCGCGAGATCAGCGTGGCCGCCCGCGCCGGCGGCGGCGATCCGCACCACAATCCCAGCCTGCGCACGGCGATGGACAAGGGCCTGTCGGCCAACATGTCCAAGGACGTGATCGAGCGCGCCATCAAGAAGGCCACTGGCGAGCTGGAAGGCGTCGAGTACGAATCGATCCGCTACGAGGGCTATGCGCCCGGCGGGGTGGCGGTGATCGTCGATGCGCTGACCGACAACCGCGTGCGCACCGTGGCCGATGTGCGCCATGCCTTTGCCAAGTGCGGCGGCAACATGGGCACCGAAGGCTCGGTGGCCTTCATGTTCAGGCGCGTGGGCGTGCTGAGCTTTGCGCCGGGCGCCGACGAGGATGCGGTGACCGAAGCGGCGATCGAGGCCGGGGCGGAGGACGTGGTGGTCTATCCGGATGACGGCTCGATCGACGTGCTGACCGCGCCGGAGGCTTTCGAGACGGTCAAGCAGGCCATGGCCGCGGCTGGCTTCACGCCGGGCTATGCCGAGATCACCTTTCGCGCCGACAACGACATCGCCGTGGACGGCGAGACCGCCGTGCAGGTGCGCAAGCTGCTGGACATGCTCGAAGACCTGGACGATGTCCAGGAGGTGTATTCCAACGTCGACCAGGCCTCGCTTGGCGGCGTGAGCTGAAGTGGCGGTGGCCGGGACTCGGAAGGGTCGGGAAGCCGGGACTGGGGGCTCGACTGCGGCAGCGGCGATGGCAGGCGCGCGGGAACAGGGTTTTCCGGGTCCCGGTTCCATCCGCATCCTCGGCATCGACCCGGGTTCGCAGCGCACCGGCGTGGGCATCATCGATGTCGACGCAGCCGGCCAGACCGTGCACGTGTTCAACGGCCCGCTGGTGCTGCTGGGCGAAGGCGGGTTTCCGCGGCGGCTCAAGCGCCTGCTGCTGGGGCTGGGCGAGCTGCTGGAACAGTGGAAGCCGGACGAAGTGGCGATCGAACAGGTGTTCATGGCCCGCAATCCCGATTCGGCGCTCAAGCTGGGCCAGGCCCGCGGCGCGGCGATGGCCGCGGTGGTCATGCGCGACCTGCCGGTGCACGAATACGCCGCCAGGGAGGTCAAGCTGGCCATCGTGGGGCGCGGCGGCGCAGACAAGGAACAGATCCAGCACATGGTCGGCATCATGTTGAACCTCAAGGGCAGCCTGCAGGCCGACGCGGCCGACGCGCTGGCCGTGGCCATCACCCACGCGCACGTGCGCGCCACCGCGCAGCGGATGGGCGTGGATGCGCGGCAGGCATGGAGTCGGAAATGAGTCTCTTGGAGAAGCCGGGACCCGGGACCCGGGACCCGGGACCCGATCAGGGCAACGGCGCTTTCGGGTGCACCGGGACGGGCTCTGCCGGGTCCCGGGTCCCGGGTCCCGATCAGGGCAACGGCGCTTTCGGGTGCACCGGGACGGGCTCTGCCGGGTCCCGGGTCCCGGGTCCCGGGTCCCGGCCTCCTGGGTCCCGGCTTCCTGGGTCCCGGCTTCCCGGAGCGCTGCCATGATCGGTCGCCTGCGCGGGATCCTGATCACCAAGTCGCCACCCTGGCTGATGATCGAAGTCGGCGGCATCGGCTACGAACTCGAAGCGCCGATGAGCACCTTCTACGACCTGCCCGAGCTGGGCCGGGAGGTCACGCTGTTCACCCATTACGCGCAGAAGGAAGACAGCGTGTCGTTGTACGGCTTCCTGCGCGAGGGCGAGCGCAGGCTGTTCCGCGACGTGCAGAAGGTCACCGGCATCGGCGCCAAGATCGCCCTGGCGATCCTGTCGGGGGTGAGCGTGGACCAGTTCGCCCGGCTGGTGCAGGCCGGCGACGTCACCGCACTGACCCGCATCCCCGGCATCGGCAAGAAGACCGCCGAGCGCATGGTGGTGGAACTGCGCGATCGCGCTGCCGGGCTGATCGCAGGGCCGGTCGGGGGGGGCGCGCTACCGGTCGATCCCCAGTCCGAGGCGATCACCGCCCTGCAGCAGCTGGGCTACAAGCCCGTCGAGGCGCAACGGATGGCGCGCGAGGTGGCTGCCCCGGGCGATGATGCCGCCGGGATCATCCGCAAGGCCCTGCGCTCAGCCTTGCGCTGAGTGCAGGCCTTCCTCACCTTCCCAGCAGTAGGCTGACTTTCGCCATGTCCACAGCGCACCCCACTTCCTCGGCTGCTGACAGCGCGGCGTCCCATCATGATCACGGCAACCAGGGCCTGCCCGGCCTGATCCTTGGGGCCGTTGGCGTGGTCTTCGGCGACATCGGCACCAGTCCGCTGTACACGCTGAAGGAGGCGTTTTCGCCGCACTTCGGCCTGGTCGGCAACCACGACACCATCCTGGGCATCCTCTCGCTGGTGTTCTGGGCGCTGGTGATCGTGGTGACGGTCAAGTATGTGACCATCATCATGCGCGCCGACAACGACGGCGAGGGCGGGATCATGGCGCTGATGACCCTGGCTCAGCGCACCTTGCCGCAGGGCTCGCGCTCGGCCTACGTGGTCGGCATTCTTGGCATCTTCGGTGCTTCGCTGTTCTTCGGTGACGGGGTGATCACGCCGGCCATCTCGGTGCTGTCGGCGGTGGAGGGCCTGGAAGTGGCCGCGCCCGGCCTGGAGCGCTGGATCGTGCCGATCACCGTGACCATCCTGATCATGGTGTTCGTCGCCCAACGCTTCGGCACCCAGAAGGTCGGCAAGGTCTTCGGCCCGGTGACGGCGCTGTGGTTCCTGGCCCTGGCGGTGCTGGGCGTGTGGAACATCATCGACGCGCCGGAAGTGCTCAAGGCCTTCAATCCGATGTGGGCGATCGACTTCTTCATCGCCCACGGCTGGCACTCGGTGCTGATCCTGGGCGCGGTGGTGCTGGCGGTCACCGGTGGCGAGGCGCTGTATGCCGACATGGGCCACTTCGGCGCCCGCCCGATCCGCTATGCCTGGTACCTCATGGTGCTGCCATGCCTGATGCTGAACTATCTGGGGCAGGGCGCGCTGGTGTTGCAGGATCCGGCTGCGGTCAGCAATCCGTTCTACGAAGGCGTGCCCGAGTGGGGCCTGTATCCGATGATCGTGCTGGCCACCATGGCCACCATCATCGCCTCGCAGGCGGTGATCACCGGCGCCTTCTCGGTGGCCCGCCAGGCCATGCAGCTGGGCTACATCCCGCGCATGCAGGTCAAGCACACCTCGCACGACACCATCGGCCAGATCTACGTGCCGGGGGTGAACTGGATGATGATGATCACGGTGCTGGCGGTGGTGCTGGCGTTCGGCAGCTCCACGGCACTGGCCAGCGCCTATGGCATCTCGGTGTCGGCCACGATGCTCATCGATACCCTGCTGCTGGCACTGGTGGCGCGGGCGCTGTGGCCGCAGGGGCGCAAGTGGGTGCTGCCGCTGTGCGTGCTGTTCTTCATCGTCGATGTGGGCTTTGTGATCGCCAATGGCGCCAAGTTCTTCGACGGGGCCTGGTTCCCGCTTGCGCTGGGCCTGATCGTGTTCACCTTGCTGCGCACCTGGCGTCGCGGCCGCGAACTGCTGGCCGCCGAAATCCGCAAGGACGGCATCGGCCTGGACAGTTTCCTGCCCGGGCTGATGCTGGCCCCGCCGGTGCGCGTGCCGGGCACGGCGGTGTTCCTGACCGCGCAGACCGGCGTGGTTCCGCATGCACTGCTGCACAACCTCAAGCACAACAAGGTGCTGCACGAGCGCAATGTGTTCCTGACCGTGCACACCCTGCCGCTGCCGTACGCGCCGGCCGACAGACGGTTGAAGGTGGAGTCGATCGGCGACGAGTTCTACCGGGTGGTTGTCAGGTTCGGCTTCATGGAGACCCCCGACGTGCCGCTGGCGCTGATGCGTAGCTGCGACCAGGGCGGGCCGTACTTCGACCCCATGGACACCACCTTCTTCGCCAGCCGCGAGACGATCGTGGCCAGCGCCCGCCGCGGCATGCCGATCTGGCGCGACAAGCTGTTCGCCGCCATGCACCGCAACGCCGCGCCGGCGACCGGATTCTTCCGCATCCCGGGCAACCGGCTGGTCGAGCTGGGCTCGCAGGTGGAGATCTGATGCGCGTGACCTGCGCCGCGGCGGCGGCGCGTGCGACCATGGCCGCATGAACGAGCACCGCCTCATTGCCGCCGACGCCACCGGCGAGGATGACGCCCTGGAGGCGTCGATCCGGCCCCGGCGCCTGGCCGATTACCTGGGCCAGCAGCCGGTGCGCGAGCAGATGGACATCTATATCCAGGCCGCCAGGGGCCGCGGCGAGGCGCTGGACCACGTGCTGATCTTCGGTCCGCCGGGCCTGGGCAAGACCACCCTGAGCCAGGTGATCGCCAACGAACTGGGCGTGAGCCTGCGCGCCACTTCCGGCCCGGTGATCGAGAAGGCCGGCGACCTGGCCGCGCTGCTGACCAACCTGCAGCCGCACGATGTGTTGTTCATCGACGAGATCCATCGGCTCTCGCCGGTGGTCGAAGAGGTGCTGTATCCGGCCATGGAGGACTTCCAGCTGGACATCATGATCGGTGAAGGCCCGGCGGCCCGTTCGATCAAGATCGACCTGCCGCCGTTCACCCTGATCGGCGCCACCACCCGCGCTGGCCTGTTGACCGCGCCGCTGCGCGACCGCTTCGGCATTGTCCAGCGCCTGCAGTTCTACAGCGCCGAGGAGCTGACCCGGATCGTGCGCCGCTCGGCGCAGATCATGGCCATCACCTGTGAGCCGGAGGGCGCGGCCGAGATCGCCCGGCGCTCGCGCGGCACCCCGCGCATCGCCAACCGCCTGCTGCGGCGGGTGCGCGACTACGCCCAGGTCCGCGCCGGCGGGCACATCGACCACACCGTGGCCAAGGCGGCGATGGAAATGCTCAAGGTGGACCCGGAAGGCTTCGACGAGATCGACCGCCGGCTGCTGCACACCATCATCGAGAATTTCGACGGTGGCCCGGTCGGTGTCGAATCGCTGGCTGCGGCGCTGAGCGAGGAACGCGGCACCCTGGAAGATGTGGTCGAGCCCTACCTGATCCAGCAGGGCTTCCTGGTGCGCAGCGCGCGCGGGCGCATGGCCACGCGCAAGGCCTATCTGCATTTGGGGCTGACGCCTCGGGACCCGGGACCCGGGACCCGGGACCCGGAGGAGCTGTTCTGATGAAGGCCGCCCAGTGGATGGCCATGGCCGTGCAGCGCTCCTGCGCCCGCGCCTTGCCAATGAAAAGGAGCGGGTCCCGGGGAGGCCGTTCTGATGGCCATGCAGCGCTCTTGCGCAAGGGCCTTGCCGATGAAAAGGAGCGGGTCATGGCCTTCGGGTCCCGGGTCCAGGGCCCCGAGTCCCGCCCTTTAAGAAGGAGCGGGTCATGACCGCCGGGTCCCGGGTCCCGGACCCCGAGTCCCGGCCTTTATTCAGTTGGCCGACACGCGTCTATTGGGAAGATACCGACGCTGGCGGGGTGGTCTATCACGCGCAATACGTGGCTTTCCTGGAACGGGCACGCACCGAATGGATGCGCGCGCGCGGACAGGCGCAGGAGCAGCTGCGCCTGGACCACGACCTGGTCTTCGTCGTGCGGGCCATGCAGGTGGACTTTCTCAGGCCCGCGCGGCTGGACGACCTGCTGGCGGTCACTGCCGCAGTCAGCCAGGTCAGGCGGGCCAGCGTGATCTTTGCCCAGCAGATCTGGCGCGAGGATCAGCTGCTGCTCAGCGCGCAAGTCAAGGTGGCCGCGGTCTCGGCTACCGCGTTTCGCCCGGTGGCCCTGGCCGAGCCGCTGTACCAGGCATTCAAATCGCTGGAAATTGCAAGTTAACCCCTTACACGCGTAGAACACCGAGGAACACGACGGATGATTGGATTGCTCCTGGCGCTGCAGGACACCGTGACCGAGGCGCTGCCGGCGCAGACCGCCAGCGCAGCCGCCCAGGCCACCGCGCAGGTGACCCACACCAGCATCAACTACTTCGAGCTGCTGTCCAGAGCCAGCTTGCCGGTCAAGTTGATCGTGCTGCTGCTGCTGGTCGGCTCGCTGGTCAGCTGGGTGATCATTTTCCGCAAGGCCGGCGTGTTCAAGCGCGCCAACCGCGATGCGGACGAGTTCGAAGGCCGGTTCTGGTCCGGCGCCGACCTCAACAAGCTGTATTCGGCCGCTGCCGACCGCAACCGTGTGGTGACCGGGCTGGAGGCGATCTTCGAGGCCGGTTTTCGCGAGTTCTCGCGCCTGCGCGACAAGCGCCGCGGCGACCCGCGCGTCCAGCTCGAAAGTGCCCAGCGTGCCATGCGCACCACCTTCGCCCGCGAGGTCGACGCGTTGGAACGCAACCTGGAACTGCTGGCCAACATCGGCTCGACCGCGCCCTACGTGGGCCTGGTCGGGACCGTGTTCGGCATCATGGTGACCATGCACGACATGCTCAACAGCGGCGAGCAGGCCGGCATCGCGGCGGTGGCTCCGGGCATTTCCGAAGCGCTGTTCGCCACCGCGATCGGTCTGTTCGTGGCCATCCCCGCGGTCTGGGCCTACAACCGCTTCACCACGCGCGTGGAGCGCATCTCGGTGCGCTATGAAACCTTCGCCGAGGAATTCAGCTCCATCCTGCAGCGCCAGCCCGGCGAAGAGTAAGGGGCCGCCCCATGCAATCGGCCATCTCCCGGCGCAAGCGCCGCAAGCTCAAGTCCGAGATCAACGTGGTGCCCTACATCGACGTGATGCTGGTGCTGCTGATCATCTTCATGGTCACCGCGCCGATGCTGACCCTGGCGGTGAACGTGGACATCCCCAAGTCGACCGCGCGCTCGGTGGACAGCAAGGCCGATCCGGTGATCGTCACGGTGGACGGTGACGGGCGCTTCTTTCTAAAGCTCAAGGATGCCCCGATCCAGGAGCTTTCGGCCGAAGAGCTGCAGGCGCGCCTGGCGGCCTTCGTCAGCGAGAACAAGGACATTCCGGTGTTCCTGGCCGCCCCGGGGGATGCCAACTACCAGAAGGTGATCGACGCGACCGGCATCATTTCCAAGGCCGGGGTGACCAAGGTGGGCCTGATGAGCAAGCCGGGCGGCACGGGCGGCAATGCACGCTGAGGCGTCGTCTTTCGACCGCAGGGATCCACGCGACCGTCCGGGCACCGCGGTGGTGCTGGCCGTGTCCTTGCACCTGCTGTTGCTACTGCTGATCGTGCTGTCCCCGTACTTCAACTGGAACACCGACCAGGCCAGCGCCGCGGCCGGCGCCCCGGCCATCGAGGCGTCGCTGGAGATGTCGGCTTCGGACATGCGCGCCGCCCAGCAGGCGATCCGCGAAGCCTCCAAGGTCGAACCCAAGCCCGAGCCGCCCACGCCCATGCCCACGCCGCAGCCGGTGGCCGAGCAGGACACCGTGCCGCCGCCGCAGCCGCTGCCCGAGCCCAGGCCACAGGATTCGCCGGTGCCGCAACAGCAGCAGGCGCAGGAGCCGGTGCCTGATCCGGACCAGGTCAACCAGGAGCAAGCCAGCCGCCTGGCCATCGCCCAGGAAAAGGCCGAGAGGGAACAGGAGGCCAAGCGCAGGCAGGAACAGATCGACCTGACCGAACGCAAGCGTCAGGAGGAAGCCGAGCGCAAGCAGCGCCTGGCCGAGCAGCAGCTGGAGGACGACCGCCAGAAGAAGCTGGCCGCGATCCGCGCCCAGCGCGAGCAGGCCGCCAGACAGGCCCGGCTGGCCGAACAGAAGCTGCGCCAGCTGGCCGACGCGCGCGCCAAGCAGGCCTCCGCGCAGGCCGCCACAGCCGCGCCGTCCGCCCCGCCGGGCCAGAACGGCGTCGACGAAGGCCTGCTGGCCAGGTACGCCGCGGCCATCCAGAGCGCGGTGGCCCAGCAGTGGACCCGGCCGGACAGCGTGTCGGTGGGGACCAGATGCGTGGTCGAGATCACCCAGCTGCCCGGCGGCGAGGTGATGGAAGCCCAAGTGCGCCCGGGTTGTCCGATGGACGCGGCCGGCCAGCGCTCGATCGAGGCCGCCGTGCTCAAGGCCCAGCCGCTGCCGTATCGCGGGTTCGAACCGGTGTTCCGGCGCAAGCTCACCTTCATCTTCGAGGCGCAGGACCGCTGAGGCCGCGCCTTGCGGGGTTCACGCCTCCTTGGCGTTCATGATTGCGAAAATGTTCACGCCCGGCCTGCTATCCCTAGCGCCCTTTCGCAAGACCCACGCCTCCATGAAGAAATTGTCGCACTGGTTCGTCGCGCTCATCGTCCTGCTGCTCCCGGCCCTGGGCCAGGCGCAGGATCAGGCCCTCGAGATCAACATCGTCGGCGGCAACGCCTCGGCGCTGCCCATCACGATCGTGCCGATGCCCTACCAGGGCTCCGGCGAGGCTCCGGCCACCGACGTCTCGCAGGTGGTCCGTGCGGACCTGGAGCGCTCCGGTGCCTTCCGCACCCTGCCAGAGGCCAGCATCGTCGAGAAGCCGACCCGCGGGGCGGAGATCCAGTACCCGACCTGGCGCGCGCTGAAGCAGGACTACATCGTCGTCGGCCGCGTGCTGGACGGCGGCAACGGCGCCTACCGGGTCGAGTACGAACTGTTCGACATCGCCAGGCAGGAGCGTCTGCTCGGCCTGGCCATGACCGGCCGCGCCAGCGCCATGCGCGATGTCGCCCACCAGATGGCCGATGCGATCTACGAAAAGATCACCGGCATCCGTGGCGCCTTCTGGACCCGCATCGCCTACGTCACCCAGACCGGCCTGGGCGCCAATGCGCGCTACGCGCTGATGATTGCCGACTCGGATGGGTTCAACCCGCAGACCATCGTGCGTTCGGCCGAACCGCTGCTCTCGCCCTCCTGGAGTCCCGATGGCCGCAGGCTGGCCTATGTCAGCTTCGAGCGCGGCAACTCCTCGATCTACCTGCAGGACATCACCACCGGCGCGCGTGAGCTGGTCGCCAGCTTCCGCGGGATCAACGGGGCGCCGGCATTCTCGCCCGATGGCCGCCGCCTGGCCCTGACCCTGTCGCGCAGCGGCAACCCGGAGATCTACGTGATGGACCTGGGCAGCAAGGCGCTGACCCAGATCACCAACCAGTACGGCATCGATACCGAGCCGACCTGGAGCGCCGACGGCAGCCAGCTCTATTTCACCTCCGATCGCGGCGGCCGGCCGCAGATCTACAAGGCCTCTTCCGGTGGCGGCGGTGCCACCCGGGTGACCTTCGAAGGCAACTACAACGCCACCCCGACCGTGTCCTACGATGGCAAGAAGATCGCCGTGGCCCAGGGCAGCGGCAGCACCTATCGCATCGCCATGATGGACACCAGCCTCGGCTCGCCGCGCTGGACCACGCTTTCGCCCGGTTCGCTCGATGAGTCACCGAGCTTTGCCCCCAACGCCTCGATGATCCTGTACGCCGCCCGCGAGGGTGGCCGGGGCGTGCTGTACGCCGTTTCCGCAGATGGCCGTGTCCGTCAGCGACTGGTGCTGGCCCAGGGTGATGTGCGTGAACCGGCCTGGTCGCCGTACCGCAACCCTGCACCGCAAAAATAACCCGGTCGTGCCATTCCGTTGGCTTAATATTGCGTTAAACTAGCGCACGTCTGTATCCCACCATCCCGGATTCGTGTCACAAGGAACCCACATGAACACCACGTTTCGCGTCGCTGCTCTGTCCCTGATGTCTGTGGCCGTTCTGGCCGGTTGCAAGAAAAACACGAAGGAAACCCCGCCGCCGCCGGCCGTCGAGCCGCCGCCGGCGATGACCCAGCCGGTCGAAACCTCCGGTCTGTATGGTCCGAGCGATCTGGATACCGACGCCTGCCTGCGTCAGCGCGTGGTCTACTTCGACCTGGACCAGGATTCGCTGAAGCCGGAGTTCCAGGCCATCATGGCGTGCCACGCCAAGTACCTGCGTGACCGTCCTTCGGCCCGGGTCAACCTGGAAGGCAACGCCGACGAGCGCGGTTCGCGCGAGTACAACCTGGGCCTGGGCGAGCGTCGCGGCAACGCGGTTTCCTCCGCCCTGCAGGCCGCCGGCGGTTCGGGTGCGCAGTTGTCGGTGGTGAGTTACGGCGAAGAGCGTCCGACCTGCACCGAGTCCAACGAAGACTGCTGGGCCAGGAATCGTCGCGTCGAGATCGTGTACACCGCGAAGTAATCGACGGCTGAACTTCAGGCCACCGCTTGCGGTGGTCCACCAGGGCCGGTGACCGGAGCGGGCAACAGGACACAACCTGTCTGCCCGACCTGGCACCGGCCCTTCTCATTGGCCCGCCATGATTCAATGCCGCTTCTGCCGTGCCATGCGCATCCCTTTCGTCACGTGAGCCCCATGCGTCCAATCCATTTCCGTGTGCTTCTGCCGGTCCTGCTGCTGTCGCTGGGACTGGTGCCCACTGCCTTGGCCCAGCGCGCCAGCCTGGCCGATCGGGTTGCCGCGCTCGAAGCGCAGTCGGCCAACAGCCGCGGCAACATCGACCAGCTCAACCAGCTCAACCAACTGCGCAGCGAACTGGCCGAGCTGCGCGGCATGGTCGAGCAATTGCAGAACGAAAACGCCCAGCTCAAGCAGCGCGCCAAGGACCAGTATCTGGACCTGGACGGGCGCATCGGCCGCCTGGAGGGCGGCGGTGGCGCAGCGCCTGCAGCTGCCGGTGCGGTGCCTTCGGTCGTGCCGCCGCCGGCTTCAGGGGGTGCTTCGGCCGCCACGCCGACGGCCGTTCCGGTCGCGGACGCGGCGGTGGAAGCGCCCCCGTCCGTGCACGGCGATGCCGGCGCGCTGGCCCAGGCCGGCGACGAGCGCACCGCCTACGGCGTGGCCTTCGATGCGCTGAAGAAGGGCGAGTACGCCGACGCGGCCAACCTGTTCACCAGCTTCCTGCAGCTGTATCCCGGCGGCGTGTATGCGCCCAACGCGCTGTACTGGCTGGGCGAGAGCTATTACGTCACCCAGAACTACCAGATGGCCGCCGACCAGTTCAGCGCGCTGATCGCGCGCTATCCCACCCATGACAAGGCGCCGGGTGCGCTGCTGAAGTTGGGCCTGGCGCAGTACGGCCTGGGAAAGGTCAACGACGCCGAGGGCACCCTGCAGTCGGTGATCCAGCAATATCCCAACAGCGATGTCGCACGCACCGCCGAAGACCGCCTGCATTCGATCCAGGTCGGCCAGATGCGCTGAGGTGGATGGCTTCATCCGGGCCGCTCGAACCTGTTGTGCTGAAGATCGTTGAACGCCACTGCGGGGTCTGCGGTGGTGCACCTGTTGGAGGCCCCGTGAGATGAACGCCACTGCCGCCGCCCTTCCCGGCGATATCGAACAATCACCGCAGGAGCGGCTGAAGATCACCGAGATCTTCCTGTCGCTGCAGGGCGAGGCCGATGCGGTCGGCTGGCCGACGGTGTTCGTGCGCCTGACCGGTTGTCCACTGCGCTGCAGCTACTGCGATACGGCCTACGCCTTCCATGGCGGCACCTGGTGGGAGATCGACGACATCCTGGCCGAGGTCGCGCGCCAGGGCGTGCGCCATGTGTGCGTGACCGGCGGCGAGCCGCTGGCGCAGAAGCGCTGCATCGGCCTGCTCGAGCGCCTGTGCGATGCTGGCCACGAAGTCTCGTTGGAAACCTCCGGCGCGATCGATGTCTCACAGGTTGATCCGCGGGTGTCACGGGTGGTCGACATCAAGACGCCGGGCTCGGGCGAGCTACACCGCAACCGTTGGCAGAACCTGGCGCTGCTGAGCGCGCGCGACCAGCTCAAGTTTGTCCTGTGCGGGCGCAGCGATTACGAATGGGCGCGCGCACTGGTGCGCGAGCACGCGTTGTCCGGCCGCTGCAGCGTGCTGTTCTCGCCGTCCAAGGATCAGTTGAGTCCGCGCGATCTGGCTGATTGGATCGTCGAAGATCGTCTGCCGGTGCGCTTTCAGATGCAGCTGCACAAGCTGCTGTGGAACGACGAACCCGGTCGCTGAGTCACCGGCCGCGCGTCCTGGCGCTAGTACCGTACTAGGCTATGCATCCCCCGCCCGCTCGAGCCGGCAAGAACAAACGCCCATGAAAAATGCAGTGGTTCTCGTCTCCGGCGGGATGGATTCGGCCGTGGTCCTGGCCATGGCCCGCGCGCAGGGCTTTGTGCCCTACGCCCTGAGTGTGCAGTACGGGCAGCGCCACACCTCCGAACTGGACGCGGCCGCGCGCATGGCCGCCGCGCTCGGTGCGGCCGCGCACAAGGTCGTCAATGTCGACCTGCGCAGCATCGGCGGCTCGGCCCTGACCGATGACATCCAGGTGCCCGTGCGGACCGGTGAAGAGCCGGGCGGCGAGGGCATCCCGGTCACCTACGTGCCGGCGCGCAACACCATCATGCTGTCCATCGCACTGGGCTGGGCCGAGGTGCTGGGCGCGGCCGACATCTTCTGCGGCGTCAACGCGGTGGACTACTCGGGCTACCCGGACTGCCGGCCGGAGTTCATCGCCGCTTTCCAGACGCTGGCCAACCTGGCGACCAAGGCCGGCGTGGAAGGGGCGGGCATCGTCGTGCATGCACCGCTGCAGTTCATGGGCAAGGCCCAGATCGTGCGCGAAGGGGTGGCGCTGGGCGTGGATTTTTCCAGCACGGTATCCTGCTACAACGCCGATGCGGCCGGCAGGGCCTGCGGCCATTGCGATGCCTGCCGCCTGCGCGCGGCCGGCTTTGCCGAGGCCGGCGTGGCCGATCCGACGCGCTACGCCTGATCGGGCGTGATAGATGCGATTCGCGCATCGGCGTAGCGATGCGGTAAAATTCCCGGCCCGGCGCAAGGCCGGGGCCGCAGTGTCCGGGCCGTTAGCTCAGTCGGTAGAGCAGAAGACTTTTAATCTTTTGGTCGATGGTTCGAATCCATCACGGCCCACCATCTCAGAGCCGCAGGAAAAACAGCTGGCGAGTCGGTCTGGCACCGTTGTTCTTGCCAGTGAGGTGGCCACTCCCGGGCCGCCCAGGTGATCAGCAAACCGGCACACCGCGCGGGCATCGAGCGCATCGGTCCTGGCCGGTTCTCCGGTCGCGCACCCCAGGCCGGTGCCGGTCGCACATCATTGCAGGCGCTCGGAGCCACTGGCCAACAGCGGTGCGCCTTCGAACAGCTGTGCGATCTGATCCGGGCTGAAGTGATAGCGGCGGCCGCAGAACTCGCAACGGATCTCGGCCTGGCCCTCCTCAGCGGCGGCCATGGCCTCCTCGCGTCCCAGCGAGACCAGCATGCCTTCGACCCGCTCGCGTGAGCACGAACAGGCAAAGCGCAGCGGCTGCTGGTTCAGCACCACCACCGACTCTTCGTGGAAAAGCCGGTGCAGCAGCGCGGTCGGCGCGGTGGCCAGCAGTTCCCCGCGGCCCAGGGTGTCAAACAGCATGCCGGCGCGCTGCCAGCCGTCGGCATCGCCTTCGTCGCCGGGCAGTTTCTGCAGCATGATTCCGGCAACCTGGTCGCCGTCGGCGGCCAGCAGCAAGCGCGTGGGCAGCTGTTCCGAACGCAGGAAGTAATCCTGGAAGGCAGCGTCCAGCGTGGCCGCACTGAGTTCGACCAGGCTCTGGTAGCGCTGCGGCTCGCGCGGGTCCAGGCCGGGGTTCTCGATGGTGATGGCCAGCAGCGCATCGTCGCCGAGTGCGGTCAGGTCGGCAGGCGCGTCGTGGCCATCTCGCAGCTGGACAATCCCGCGCACGGTGCCGGCGGCGGTGCACTCGGTAAACAGCGTGCGCAGGCCGACGCTGCTGCGCAGCTGTACCGACAGGCGCCCGTCGATCTTGACGTGGCCGGTGAACAGTGCCGCTGCCGCCACGGCCTGGCCGAGCAGGTCCCGGGCGCGGGGCGGGTAATGGGCCGGTTCGCGCAGGTCGGCCCAGGCCTGGCGCAGGCGCACGCTGACCCCGCGCACACCGGCCTGGGGGAGCAGGAAACGGGTACGCAGGTCGTCTGAAGACGGGATCGAGTTCACGGGTGCATCCAAGGGCAGCGGCCTCGCCTGGAGGTCCGTCAGAATCCCTAGCGTGCGGGCGGCCGCGGCACTTTCCAAGGCGGCGCCGGATCCTGGCCGTCAACGCAGTGGAACCAGCAAGTAACATTGCCGCTTCCGCATCATCGCGCAGGAGCCCGGCCATCGACCCCATGCCCGCCATCGCCCGACCGCGTCGCTGGCTGCGCTGGCTGCTGGCCCTGCCCTTGCTGATCGCGGCCGGCAGCGCGCTGCAGGTGGCGGTGTTGCGGTTCGTCGATCCGCCGGTGTCGGCCTTCATGATCGCCCGGCAGTTCGAAGCGTGGGGCCAGGGCCAGTGGCGCTTCCATCCGGCCTACCAATGGCGCGACTGGGACCAGATCGCCCCGGCGCTGCCGTTGTCGATGGTCGCCGCCGAGGATCAGCGCTTTGCCAGCCATGCCGGTTTCGACCTGCAGGCCATCGAGAAGGCGCGCGCCCACAACGCGCGCGGTGGCCGGGTCCGCGGTGCCAGCACGATCAGCCAGCAGGTGGCCAAGAACCTGTTCCTGTGGTCCGGGCGCAGTTACCTGCGCAAGGGCGTCGAGGCCTGGTACACGATGCTGATCGAGCTGCTGTGGCCCAAGCGGCGAATCCTGGAGGTCTACGCGAACATCGCCGAGTTCGGCGATGGCGTGTATGGCGCGCAGGCGGCCGCACGCGCCTTCTGGGGCGTGGATGCGTCGCGGCTCAGCGCCGAGCAGGCCGCGCGCCTGGCCGCGGTGCTGCCTGCGCCGCGCACCTACAGCGCGGTGCGCCCCGGCCCGTACGTCTCCCGCCGCGCGGCCTGGATCCAGCGCCAGACCCGCCAGATCGGCGGTATCGGCTACCTGCAGACCCTGGAGTGAGCTGATGGCCCAAGACCGCCTGACCGTGGTGATCGCCGCGCGCAACGAGGAGCAAGCCCTGCCGCGGTTGCACCAGCGCCTGCGCGCGGTGCTGGACCGGCTCGATGCCGTCTCCACCCGGGTGCTGTACATCGACGACGGCAGCACCGACCGCACCTGGGAGGCCATGCAGGCACTGGCCTCCCGCGACGCGCAGGTGGAATTGCTGCGGCTGTCGCGCAACTTCGGCAAGGAGGCGGCGCTGACCGCCGGCCTGGACCTGGTCGCCGAGGACAGCGCGGTGATGATCCTGGATGCCGATGGCCAGGACCCGCCGGAGCTGATCCCGCAGTTCGTCTCGGCCTGGCGCGAAGGGCATGACAACGTCTTTGGCACGCGGGTCGAACGCGATGGCGAAGGCTGGCTCAAGCGCTTCACCGCGCACGGTTTCTACCGCCTGATCGGGCGCCTGTCCAAGACCCCGATACCGGCCGACACCGGCGATTTCCGCCTGCTGTCGCCGCGTGCGCACCTGGCCCTGAGGCAACTGCGCGAGCGCCATCGTTTCATGAAGGGCCTGTTCGGCTGGGTCGGCTATGGGCCGCTGTCCATTCCCTACCATCGCCAGGCGCGCATCGCCGGGCGCAGCAAGTTTGGCGCGTGGAAGCTGTGGAACTTCGCCCTGGAAGGCATCACCAGCTTCTCCACCGCGCCGCTGCGCGCGGCCACCTACCTGGGTCTGATCGTGGCGGTGCTGTCCTTCGTCTACGCGGTGATCGTCATCGCGCGCGCGCTGGCCCATGGCGACCCGGTCGCCGGCTGGCCCAGCATGATGACCGTGGTGCTGTTCCTGGGCGGCACCCAGCTGATCGCGCTGGGCCTGATCGGGGAATACCTGGGCCGGCTCTACGAGGAAGCCAAGCAGCGGCCGCTGTACCTGGTCCAGCAGTGGCAGCCGGCGCGCGAAGGCGTATCCTTCGAGCCAACCGAAGCAGACGGAGCGCGCCATGCGCACAGTCAGGCAGTTGCTGGCGGGCAAGACCGCTGAACTGGTCACGGTGACACCGGATCAACCGGTGTTCGAGGCGGTCCGCAAGATGGACCAGCATGGTGTCGGTGCGGTCCTGGTGATGCGCGGCCAGGTGTTGGTCGGGATCCTGTCCGAGCGCGATTACGCGCGCAAGGTGGTGCTGCTGGAGCGCTCCTCGCGCAGCACCCGGGTCGAGCAGATCATGACCACCGAGGTGGTGACGGTGGAACCGCAGCAGAGCGTGGCCCACTGCATGGAAGTGATGACCAGGCGCCGCTTCCGCCACCTGCCAGTGGTGATGGAGGGCCGGGTGATCGGGGTCGTGTCGATCGGCGACCTGGTCAAGGCGGTGATCGAGGACCAGCAGGCCGATCTGGACGCGCTGCAGCGCTACATCGCCTCCTGAGCGCGGTCGCCTACTTGGCGTACTTGCCACCGCAGTCGCTGTCCTGGCCGGCCCCGGTGTCGATGGTGGCCAGCAGGGCCGCCGGCGGCGCGATGGCGCCCAGCGCCAGGGCCACGGCGCCGCGCAGGCCCAGTTTGCCCGGGTCGGGGTGGAACGAGGGGTCCTTCAACGTGCCACCGATCTTCAGCGGTGTGCGGAAGCTCAGGATGCTGCGGTCCTTGGGACGCGGGTTCAGTTCCAGCGCCAGCGATTCGTCCTTCAGATCGATCTGGCCGCTGCCGAGCACGATGGTGTCGGTGGTGTCAAAGGCCATGCTGCGGGTCTGCATCAGCCCGTTGGTGACGCCGAAGTCGGCGAAGGCACAGCGGATCGGCACCTGCTTGTCCTGGTTGAACAGATAACCCAGCGACTGCGTCACGTCCAGGCCGGCCAGTTCAACCAGCAGCTGCGGAATCTGGCCCTTGCCCATGCCCACCGCCACCTCGCCGTTGGCGTTGCCGGCCATGTGCGCGATCGAGTTGCCGGTGGTGTCGACGCGAACGTGTCCGCCGATGCGGCCGGTGGCGGCCTGGGCGATCTGGGCCTGGGGGAACAACCGGCCCAGGTCGAGCGTGTGCATCTGGATGTCGGCGCGGGTGCGGATGGTCGGGGCGCGCGCGTCCATGCCGATGTTCGAGCGGATCTTGCCGCCGGCGACGCCGAAGTCCAGCGGCTGCAGCTGCAGCAGGCCGTCGTTGAGCAGCAGGTGCGCCTCCATGTTGTCCAGAGGCAGTCGGGTGTTGATGTGCCCGGCCTGCAGGCGGACGTCGGCATCCATCGAACGCAGCTTGGACAGGTCATAGGGATCCTGCGGCAGCACGCGTGGGTCGGCGGCCAGCCTGGCGGCCCTGGATTCCTGCTCGGCGTTGCGGGTTTCGCCGGCACCGCCTTCGGGCGGCGCGCCGATGAAGCCAGCCAGATCATCCAGATCCAGCCGCTCGGACACCAGATCGGCCTGCAGCTTCAGGCGCGGTCGACCCAGGATCACCGTGGTCGAACCGGCCAGGTCGCTGTCGCCGACCTTGCCGGCGAAGTGGTCGTAACGCCAGGTGTGGCCATCGCGGGCCAGGTCGCCGTCGATGGCATACGGCGGTGATTCGGGCAGGGCCACGCCGATCAGCCGATACAGGTCAGCCAGGTTCTGCCCGGACAGCGCCAGACGCAGGTTGAACTGGCGCAGGTGCAGGGGGTCGACCAAGGTGCCGCGCGCGCGCGCCTTGGTGTCGCCGGCGGCGGCATGCAGATCGACGCGATACGGGCGCTGGCTGTTGGCCAGGTCCAGCGGCGACTGGATGCGTCCACCCAGGGTGAACGGGTTCTCGCTCCAGCGGCCGGCGCCGGTCAGGTCGATCGGCGGTGCCCTGTACTGCGCGTTGGGCTTGCCGCTGCTGGCCTGGATTTGCAGGTCGGTCTTGTTGGCGGCATCCAGATAGTGCAGGCGCCCGCGCTCGACCACGACCGCGCCAAAGCGCGGGCTCATGCCGCCTTTTCCGTCATCGGGCGTGTCGCCCTGGAACACCCAGTTGCCACCGCCCTGGCTGGCCGGGCGCGATTCCAGTTCCAGCACCGGTTGGATGATGCGGATCGCCGGCAGGAACAGGCTGCGCTGGAACAGCAGCTGGCCCAGTGCCACGTCCAGTTCCAGGCGCTGGGCAGTGGCCATCTCCGGCGCGGTCTTGCGCGCCCAATCGGCGTTGGCCAGGCGCAGGCGATCGGCGCCGATGGTGGTGATGCGGCCCAGGTCCACGTCCAGGTTGCCGTCGATATGGAAGGCGCGCCCGGTGTTGGCCGCCACGGCCCGCTCCACCGGGCCCTTGAACCAGTTCCAGTCCCAGAAGCCGATCAACAGCACGATCAACACTGCCGCGATGGCCAGCGCGGTCAGGACTGGATGGGCGCGGGCGACATTGCGCGAGGGCGGCTTGGCAGGGCTCATGCGGGGCCACTATCGACAGCCTGGGTGTCTACGTGCTGCGAAGGCAGGAGCAGGCATTCAGCCCCGCCCTGACGCTCCGCGAAGCCGATCAACCGCCGTGATGCAGCCGTGGTCCCACCACCTGGCCGGTCACTGCAACGAAGTGGCAGACGCTGCCGGCCAGCACGAACAGGTGCCAGATCGCGTGGAAGTAGCGCACCGAGTCGCGCTGGTAGAAATAGGTGCCCAGGGTGTAGAAGATCCCGCCGGCCAGCAGCCAACCCAGGGTGAAGGCATCGACCGATTTCAGCAGGGGTTCGATCGCCACCACCACCAGCCAGCCCATCGCCAGGTACAGGCCGGTGGAAAGCAATCTGAAGCGGCCGGTGAAGAACAGCTTGAACACCACCCCGAACAGCGCGATCGTCCACACCGCAGCAAACATCCCCCAGCCCCAGGGCCCGCGCAGCCCGATCAGCAGGATCGGCGTGTAGGTGCCGGCGATCAGCAGGTAGATCGCGCAATGGTCGAAGACCTGCAGCCGCGCCTTGGCCATCGGATGCTGGATGGCGTGATACAGCGTGGAGGCCACGTACAGCAGCAACAGGGTCACGCTGAACACGATCGCCGTGCCCAGCTGCCAGCCATCGCCATACAGCGCCGCCAGGGTGATCAGCACCGCGCCGCCGGCCAGCGCGGCGATCGCGCCCAGGCCGTGGGTCAGGGCACTGGCGATCTCGTCGCGGACGTTGGTCTTGGGATGTGCCTGCAGCGCCATGTCCTGACTTTATCGCAGCCCATTCCCGGCCAGATGTGAGAATGGGCGGAGAGGCTGCACCGCTGCCAAGTCGTGTTCAGCCCGGGTGTGCAGCCGAGTTGCCGTTTGACCGACTGGATCAGTCGGCCAGCGCGCTGTGGGCGTGCTCGCGGGTCGCGCGGAAGATCACCTCCGGCGCGCGTTCCTGGGCCAGCTGCAGGTTGACCCGGGTTGGTGCCAGATACACCAGCTGGCCGGCCGCGTCGATGGCCAGGTTGGCGGCGTTCTTCTCGCGGAACTCTTCGAGCTTCTTTGGATCGGCGCACTCGATCCAGCGCGCGGTGGTGACCGCGACCGGCTCGAAGATCGCATCCACGCCGTATTCGTCCTTCAGCCGGTAGGCGACCACCTCGAACTGCAGCACGCCCACTGCACCCAGGATCAGGTCGTTGCTCATCAGCGGGCGGAAGAACTGGGTCGCCCCTTCCTCGGACAGCTGGGCCAGGCCCTTCTGCAGCTGCTTGAGCTTGAGCGGGTCGCGCAGGCGCGCGCGGCGGAACAGTTCCGGGGCGAAGTTGGGAATGCCGGTGAAGCTCAAGGATTCGCCTTCGGTGAAGGTGTCGCCGATGGAGATCGTGCCGTGGTTATGGATGCCGATCACATCGCCCGGCCAGGCTTCGGCGGCGATCTCGCGGTCGGAGGCCATGAAGGTCAGCGCGTTGGCCAGCTTGTGCTCCTTGGCCGTGCGCACGTGGAAGGCCTTCATGCCGGCAGTGAACTTGCCCGAGCACACGCGCATGAACGCCACTCGGTCGCGATGCTGCGGGTCCATGTTGGCCTGAATCTTGAACACGAAGCCGGACAGCTTGTCCTCGGTCGGTTGCACCTGGCGGCTGGTGGTGGCACGCGGCTGCGGCGGCGGGGCGTGTTCGACGAAGAAATCCAGCAGCGGCTGCACCCCGAAGTTGTTCACGCCCGAGCCGAAGAACACCGGCGTCTGCCGGCCGGCGCGGTAGGCGTCCAGGTCGAAGCCATTGCTCGCGCCCTGGACCAGCTCCAGCTCGTCGCGCAGCTCGGCCAGCATCGCCTGGCCGAGCTTCTCGGCCAGGCCCGGAGCGTCGAGCGAGGCGAAGATGGTCGAGTCCTGGCGGGTGAAGTTGCGGCCCGGCTCGTACAGGTGCACCTGGCCGGTGATCAGGTGGACCACGCCTTTCAGGCGCTGGCCCATGCCGATCGGCCAGGTCACCGGCGCGCACTGGATGCCCAGCACGGTTTCCACTTCGTCCAGCAGCTCGATCGGGTCCTTGCCCTCGCGATCGAGCTTGTTGATGAAGGTCATGATCGGGGTGTCGCGCAGCCGGCACACTTCCATCAGCTTGATGGTGCGCTCCTCCACGCCCTTGGCCACGTCGATGACCATCAGCGCCGAGTCCACTGCGGTCAGCACCCGGTAGGTGTCCTCGCCGAAGTCGGCGTGGCCGGGCGTGTCGAGCAGGTTGACGATCTTGCCCTCGTACGGGAACTGCATCACCGAGGAGGTCACCGAGATCCCGCGCTCCTTTTCCAGCGCCATCCAGTCCGAGGTCGCATGGCGCGCGGCCTTGCGGCCCTTGACCGAACCGGCCATCTGGATCGCACCGCCAAACAGCAGCAGCTTTTCGGTCAGGGTGGTCTTGCCGGCGTCGGGATGGGAAATGATGGCGAAGGTGCGGCGGCGCGCGGCTTCGCGGGAGACATCGGACATGGCGGTGGCGCCGGCACGGGCGCTGATGAGCGGTCAGGAAGCCGGCAAGTATAGCGGGGCAGGTGGTCCGGACCGGACGATGTTGGACCAACAGGCGCGCAGGAGCGCACCATGGGCGCGATGGGGCTTCCCCGGAACAGCCCCATCGCGCCCATGGACCCCCTGCGCCCCTCAGACGGCCAGCAGGCGCTCGAGCTGGGAAGCCGAGGCACGCGCCATCGGCTGTCCGTCCACCGGCGAGAGCGGCGCCTGGCGCAATGCCTGGCGCGGCAACACGGCCAGTTCGAAGTGCACCCCGTCGGCGGCAAAACCCCACACCGTGACCTCGGCATTGCGCTGGCGGTCCATGCGCAGCCGGCGCACGCGCACATCGGCCGGAATGCGCTGGTCGTCCAGGAAACGGGCAACGGCTTCCTGGTCATCGCTGTGCAGGTGCAGCTGCACCGGTGAACGCGCATCGGCGGTGCCGTCCAGGACCGGCCCCAGCAGGCGCGGCGAGAACGCAGCGAAGAACTCCATCGCCTGCAACGCGGCCTGGCGCAGCCGGCGCAGCA
Source organism: Pseudoxanthomonas spadix BD-a59 (assembly GCF_000233915.3). Classification (NCBI taxonomy): domain Bacteria; kingdom Pseudomonadati; phylum Pseudomonadota; class Gammaproteobacteria; order Lysobacterales; family Lysobacteraceae; genus Pseudoxanthomonas; species Pseudoxanthomonas spadix. Next base: position 861,051 of record NC_016147.2, read on the forward strand.
GTGCGGCATGATCCGGGCCGGCAAACAGGCGCTGGTACTCGCGCAACGCCGCCTGGACCTCGTGGTTGCGCGGAAGCGAGGCATCGTCGTGGATGCCAAGCCGGCTGGCGGCCTTGCGCTTGGCCAGCTGGTAGTCACCGATGCCGCTTTCGGCGATCAGGCGGGCTGCTTCGTGGGCCAGCCGGCGCCGGCGCTCGGCTGTGTGGATCTGGGCGTGCTGGCGGGCGTGGTGCATGGCGGGCCTCTGGCTTCGAGCAGTGAGCAAGGAGGAGTGAGAAGTGAGCGAAAGATGGATTGGGCTTTTGCTTTTGCTCACTTCTCACTCCTCCCCACTCACTCCTGGCTTCAAAAGATGTCGAACGCGGCCTCGTCGGTGGCGTTCTCGTCCTGCAGCGCATCATCGCCCTGCATGCGCTCCAGATCCTCGATCTTGATCCATTCGGTTGCGCCGTTCCTGGTGACCTCGACCATGCCCTCGGGCGGCGCATTCGGGGTGATCGGCTTGTCCTTCAGGGCCACGCGCATGTAGTCGATCCAGATCGGCAGCGCGGCCTTGCCGCCGTATTCGCGGTAGCCGAGCGAGCGGAAGTTGTCCCTGCCCACCCACACCGTGGTCACGTATGGCCCGGCGAAGCCGGAGAACCAGGCATCGCGGTGGTCGTTGGTCGAGCCGGTCTTGCCGGCGGTGTCCTCGCGGCCGAGCACGTTGGCTGCGGTGCCGGTGCCACGCCGGACCACGTCGCGCATCATCGACACCAGCTGGTAGGAGGTGCGCTCATCGATCGCACGCGGCGCCACCTTGGTGCCCGGCGGCGGCGTCTGCGGGGCAGGGTCGGGTTCGGAGGTGGCCAGCGGCGCGGGCCTGGTCGGCTGCTGGGTCTGCACCGGACCGAAGTTGAAACCATCGACCACCTGGCTCGGCGCCGGCGCGTTGGCGCCATGGCGACCGCAGGCACGGCAGGCGGTGGCCGGGTTTTCCTTGAACACCACCTTGCCGTCGCGGTCCTTGACCACATCGACCAGCCACGGCGTCACCAGCGAGCCGCCGTTGGCCAGCACTGCATAGCCGCGCGCCATCGACATCGGCGTCAGCGACGCCGAGCCCAGCGCCATCGACAGGTTCGGCGGCAGCTCGGCGATGTCGAAGCCGAACTGGCTGATGTACTTGCGTGCGAAGTCCACGCCGATCGCATCGAGCAAGCGCACCGAGACCAGGTTCTTGGATCGCACCAGCGCCTCGCGCAGGCGCATGGGACCGGCAAACTTGCCGTCGTCGTTGCCCGGGCGCCAGACATGCCCGCGGCGGTCGCGGAACACCACCGGCGCATCCAGCACGATCGACAGCGGGTTGAAACCCTTTTCGAACGCGGCCGAATACAGGAACGGCTTGAAGCTCGAACCCGGCTGGCGCCGCGCCTGGGTGGCGCGGTTGAACTTGTTGGCGGCAAAACTGAAGCCGCCGACCAGCGCGCGGATCGCGCCGTTGTTGGCGTCCAGCGAAACCAGCGCCGACTGTGCCTGCGGCAGTTGCTCCAGGGTATAGACGTATTCGGCCGTGGCATCGGGCTGGGCGGGTTTGCTGTCGGCATCGGCCAGCGCCTTGCGCTTGGCACCGACGCGGACCAGGTCACCGCGTGCCAGCAGCTTGCCCGGGGTGCGGCCGGTCCACCTGCTGGCTGCCGCGCCCAGCACGATCTGGCGCGCGTCGCGGGTGACAACCGTGGCGCTGTCGCCGGAAGTACCGGCGACGATCGCCGGGTCGAGCCCGCCTTCGGAGGCGATCCCGGCCAGGTGCGCGGCCAGCGACTCGGCGTCGGCATCGGAGGCCAGGTCGACATGCTTCTCCGCGCCGCGCCAGCCATGGCGGTGGTCGTACACCGCCAGGCCGTCGCGCACCGCCTTGTCGGCGGCCGGCTGCAGCAGCGGGTCGATCGTGGTGGTGACGTGGTAGCCCTTTTCCAGGACGTCGCCGCCGAACCTGGCGAGCATTTCCTGGCGCACCATCTCGGCGATGTACGGCGCATAGACTTCCACCGGGCGCTCGTGCGGTGCGGCGTGCGGCGGCTCGGCCTTGGCGGCGTCGGCCTGGGCCTGGGTGATGTAGCCGTCCTCGCGCATGCGCTCGATCACGTACACGCTGCGCTGCTGGTTGCGCACCGGGTTGCTGATCGGATTGCCGCTGGAGGGGAATTTCAGCGAGCTCACCAAGGTCGCCGCCTCGGCCAGGGTCAGCTCCTCGAGCGGCTTGCCGTAGTAGAACTCGGCCGCCGCGGCGACGCCGTAGGCGCGATTGCCGAAGAAGCTCTTGTTGAGGTACAGCTCCAGGATCTGGTCCTTGCTCAGCATCGCCTCGATGCGCATGGCCAGCAGCATTTCGGCCAGCTTGCGGGTGTAGCTGTACTCGGAACTCAGGAAAAACTGCCGCGCCACCTGCTGGGTGATGGTACTGCCACCTGCCACCCGTCCCTCCCGGGTCAGGGTCTGCCACACCGCCCGCGAAATGCCCTTCGGGTCGATCCCGCGGTGCGTGTAGAAGTTGGCGTCCTCGGCCGCCACGAAGGCCTGCTGGACCTTCCGGGGGACCTGGTCGATGGCGACCGGATAGCGTCGGGTCTCGCCGAACATGCCGATCAGCTGGCCATTGCTGGCATAGACGTACATCGGTTCCTGCAACTGGACATCACGCAGGGACTGGATCGAGGGCAGCCTGGACGAAATGGAGTAATAAAAGAAGCCTAGAATCACCGCGCCCACCAGGGCGCCGACCAGGCACAGACCAATCGCCCAGCGCAGCAGGCGGCGGAAACGGGACATCAGGGAGCTTCCGATTGCACAATTCGTGGCACGGGAGTATAGATGCTTCCGGAAGCGGGGTTGGCTTCCTTGGGGGAAACAAACACTTGGGCGACATCCTTACAAGAACGCGTAAGGCGTCACGGGTTGCTGTACAAGTGCTTGCGGGTTGTGAATAATTCATTATTAATGTGAGGGTGGGCTGAATCCGCTCGCTCAGGTTCCGCCGGTCGGAAGGGGATACACCGTGGGGCTCATCCCGAAAAGTCAGTCCTCGCTGATCGGCGTGGACATCAGCTCGACTGCGGTCAAGCTGTTGCAGTTGTCGCGGGTCGGCAATCGTTTCCGCGTGGAACACTACGCCGTGGAGCCGCTGCCGCCGAATGCGGTGGTGGAAAAGAACATCGTCGAGGTCGAGGCGGTCGGCGAGGCCATCCGCCGTGCGGTGACCCGGGCCGGAACCAAGACCAGGAATGCCGCCGCTGCAGTGGCCGGTTCGGCGGTGATCACCAAGATCATCCCGATGCCCGCCGAGCTGGACGAGAACGAGATGGAAGCCCAGATCGAGCTCGAGGCAGTCAACTACATTCCATATCCCATCGAGGAAGTGAACCTGGATTTCGAGGTGCTCGGGCCGCTGCCCAGCAACCCGGAAATGGTCCAGGTTCTGCTGGCCGCCTCGCGCTCGGAGAACGTGGAACTGCGCCAGTCCGCGCTGGAACTCGGTGGACTGACCGCCAAGGTCATGGACGTGGAGGCCTTTGCGGTCGAGAACGCTTTTGCGCTGCTGGCGGGCGATCTGCCGGTGCCGCATGACGGCGTGGTCGCGCTGGTGGACATCGGTGCCACCATGACCACCCTCAACGTGATCCGCAGCGGCCGCAGCCTGTACAGCCGCGAACAGGTCTTCGGCGGCAAGCAGCTCACCGACGAGGTCATGCGTCGCTATGGCCTGACCTACGAGGAAGCCGGCATGGCCAAGCGCCAGGGCGGCCTGCCGGAAAGCTACGAGGTCGAGGTGCTGGAGCCGTTCAAGGAAGCCACGGTCCAGCAGATCAGCCGCCTGCTGCAGTTCTTCTATGCAGGGAGTGAATTCAATCGGGTCGACCAGATCGTCCTGGCCGGCGGTTGCGCGGCCCTGACAGGCCTGCCGGAGATGGTGGAGGAGCAGCTCGGCGTGTCGACCGTGGTCGCCAATCCGCTGGCGCAGATGACCCTGGGTCCACGCGTGCAGGCGCATGCGCTGGCGCAGGATGCGCCGGCGCTGATGATCGCCACCGGCCTGGCCCTGCGGAGCTTCGACTGATGGCAAAGATCAATCTTCTTCCGTGGCGCGCGGAACGTCGCGCGCAGCGCCAGAAGGAGTTCTACGGCATGTTGGGCATGGCCGCGGCCATCGCGGTCGTGCTGGCGCTCTTCATCTGGTTCTACTACAACGGCCAGATCGACGGCCAGAGGGAACGCAACGCCTTCCTGCAGGGCAAGATCACCGAGGTCGATGCCCAGATCAAGGAAATCGATGCACTGGACAAGCAGAAGGGTCGCCTGCTGGCGCGCAAGAAGGTCATCGAGGAGCTGCAGGCCAACCGCTCGCAGATGGTGCACCTGTTCGATTCGCTGGTGCGCACCATCCCCGATGGGGTGGTGCTGTCCAGCCTCAAGCAGGACGGCAACATCCTGACCCTGCAGGGCCGCTCGCAGTCCAACGCGCGGGTCAGTACCTACATGCGCAATCTGGAAGGTTCGGGCTGGATGACCAAACCAGACCTGTCGATCATCGAGGCCAAGGCCGAAGGCCAGTCCGGTGGGGCGCCGGTGCCTGCACCGATTGCTGGCCGCGCGCTGCCCTATGTGTTCACCCTGAAAGTCGAGCTGGCCACGCCTGCCGATCCAGGCGCGGTCCCGGTCGTTGACCCGACCGCAACGCCGGCGGCCCCGGGCGCGCCTGCCGCGCCGGCCACCACGACGCCTCCGCCAGCCCCCACGCAGACGCAAGGGAGCCCGTCGTCATGAGTCAGAAGAAAGTCAAGCTCAACGAGCTGGATTTCAGCAATATCGGCGGCTGGCCGCAGAACTACAAGATCGGGTTCTGTGCCCTCGTCGGCCTGTTCATCCTGATCCTGGCCTACCTGCTGGTGTTCCGTAGCCAGGGCGAAGAACTGGAGGGCCTTGAGAGCCAGGAATCGACCCTGCGCGCCGAGTTCGAGCAGAAGGCCGGGCGCGCGGCAAACCTGCAGCCACTCAAGCAGCAGCTGGCGCAAATGGAGCAGGTGCTGCAGCAGATGCTGCGCCAGCTGCCGAGCAAGACCGAGATGCCCGACCTGATCGTGGACATCTCGCAGACTGCCCTGTCCAGTGGCCTGACCAACGAGCTGTTCCAGCCCGGCCCGGAAACGCCCAAGGAGTTCTACGTCGAAAAGCCGATCGCGCTGCGCATGGTGGGCAGCTACCACCAGTTCGGCGCCTTTGTCAGTGGCGTGGCGTCGCTGCCGCGCGTGGTCATCCTGACCATGCATGACATTTCGCTGCAGCCGGTCGACCCGAAGACCGGCGCCACCAGCAACGGCAGCCTGGAACTGTCCGGTACGGTCAAGACCTATCGCTACATGGACGAGGAAGAAACCGCCGCGCAGGAGAAGGCGGCCGCCGGCACGCGGCCTGCAGGAGCACAGCCATGAGTCGCGCCTTCTCGGTCATGCTGCTTCGCCTGTCGGTCGCTGTTGCCGCGCTGGCCATGGCCGGCTGCACCCGCGGCATCACCAGCACCCCTGGTGATGCGCCCAACCTGGAGGACTGGGTGGCCAACGTGCGCGCACGCCCGGCACCGCCCCTGGAGCCGTTGCCGGTCATGCAGCAGTTCGAGACCTTTGAATATGCGGCGCAGGGACTGCGCGACCCGTTCAGCGCGGCCTGGAGCACCACCGACGCCGGTGGCCTGCGCCCGGACCCCAATCGCCGCAAGGAAACGCTCGAGCAGTATCCGTTGGACAGCTTGAAGATGGTGGGGACGATCGGCAGCGGTCCCGGACTGGTCGCGCTGGTGATGGCGCCGGACAAGGTGACCTATCGCGTTTCTCCGGGCGACTACATGGGCCAGAGCGATGGCCGGGTCACCGATGTGCAAGCCGACCGCGTCGATCTTGTTGAGCTGGTGCCAGACGGTGCCGGCGGCTGGCTGGAGCGTCCAGCTGCTGTGACGTTAGATCAATGATTAGGGGATACACGATGACCGCTTCCAACGCTCGTAGCCAGCGGCCTTTGCGGCGCGCGGCCACCCACTGGCAATACGCACTGGTACTGGCGATTGCCGCCGTGGCCGGCGTTGCGCCGACATTCGCCGCGCAGCCCTCCACGCCCGGCGGTGCTGCGCAGACCAGTGCGGTGCAGGTTTCGGACATCGACTTCCGCCGCGCGGAAGACGGATCGGGGCGGTTGATCCTGAAGTTCGACCGCGAGGGTGCATCGCCTGACCTGCGCACCGAGGAAGGCAAGGTGATCGTGGACCTGGCCAATGTGGCCATGCCGGCCTCGCTGCAGAAGCCGATGAGCGTCATCGATTTTGCGACGCCGGTGCAGCGCATCGATGCGCACGCTGTGGGCAAGGGGTCGCAGCTGGTGCTTGATATCAAGGGCGTGGTCGAGTCGCTGGCCTACCAGACCGAAGACCAATACGTGGTCGAGATCAGCCCCAGGACGGGGAAGCTGGCGGTCGGTGCCGCCTCGAACCAGGTCGCAGGCTCGGCGCAGCTGGGCGTGGCGGCGGTCAAGCCATACTCAGGCAAGCCGGTGACCTTCAACTTCCAGGACGTGCCGGTGCGCACGGTCCTGCAGCTGATCGCCGAGGAGTCCAACCTCAACATCGTCGCCTCGGACACGGTCCAGGGCAGCGTGACGCTGCGCCTGGTCAACGTGCCGTGGGACCAGGCGCTGGACATCGTCCTGCGTGCAAAGGGGCTGGACAAGCGCCGCGATGGCAGCGTGGTCTGGGTCGCGCCGCAGCCTGAGCTGGCCAAGTTCGAGCAGGACAAGGAAGACGCGCGCATCGCGATCGAGAACCGCGAGGACCTGATTACCGATTACGTCCAGATCAATTACCACAGCGCAACCGAAATCCACAAGGCATTGACCGAGGCCAAGGGCATTGGCGGCAGCGGCGGCGGTGGCAGTGGCAGTGCTGGCAGCAACAACGAGAATGGCTTTCTGTCCCAGCGCGGTCGCCTGGTGGCCGACGAGCGGACCAACACCCTGATGATCAGCGACATTCCGAAGAAGGTCGCTTCGATGCGCGAGCTGATCGGCGTGATCGATCGCCCGGTTGACCAGGTGCTGATCGAGGCGCGGATCGTGGTGGCGACGGACACCTTCGCGCGTGATCTGGGAGCAAGATTCGGCGTGGCTGGTACCCGGGTCGGCGATCGGACCCAGATCATCGGTGGCAACACAGCCGATGTCGTGAACATCGCCAATGGCAATGATCGCCAGTTTCCGGATGCCTACAACGTGAACCTGCCTGCAGGCACTTATACGAATGGCAATGCCGCGAGTCTGGCTTACACCTTGCTCGGGACCAATTTCAGCCTGGATGTTGAACTTTCCGCGCTGCAGGAAGAGGGCCGTGGCGAGGTGATCTCCAATCCACGAATCATCACCGCCAATCAGCGCGAAGGTGACATCAAGCAGGGCAGGGAAGTGGGCTATGTGACCATTACCGGTGGGACCGGGGGCACGGCCGCCACACCGAACGTTCAGTTCAAGGAAGCGCTGCTCGAGCTGAAGGTCACGCCGACCATCACGCATGATGGGCGCATTTTCTTGAATATGTTCGTCAAGAAGGACGACATTGCCCGCTACATCGATCTTCCGGGTTACGGGACCGTGCCTGAGCTCAATCGACGCGAGATCAACACGGCCGTACTGGTCGAGGACGGCCAGACCGTGGTGATCGGTGGTGTCTACGAATTCACCGACGACGCCTCGGTGGCCAAGGTGCCATTCCTGGCGGACATCCCCTTCCTCGGCAACCTGTTCAAGAAGCAGGGCAAGCAGAAGAACAAGGCAGAATTGCTGATCTTCGTGACGCCGAAGGTGATTGCGGTTCGTCAGTAGCGGCACCGGCGGCTGACGCCACATGGACGGGACCTTCGGGTCCCGTTTCCCATTGGGATGTGCGGTTGCCCGTCAGCCGATAGGGGGCCATCGCGCGGACCACGGACGCCAGGGCCTTCGTTAAACCCGGATCTCGGGTTATGGTGCAGGGCGGAACCCCGCAGACTGGCGCCGGTCCAATCCCGCATTGGTCCTGACTGTGAGACACCCAATGGCCTCTTCCCCCGACGTGCTTCCTCCTGCGGCGCCTGTGCCCCAGGCGACTTCGGACAATCGGCTGCATGAGGCCTTCATCGCGCTGCGGGCCTCGCTGTCGCAGACCATCGTGGGCCAGCAGGCGCTGGTGGACCGGCTGCTGATCGCGCTGCTGGCCGACGGGCATCTGCTGGTCGAAGGTGCGCCGGGTCTGGCCAAGACGATGGCGATCCGGGCGCTGGCGGCGCGGTTGGAGGCCGATTTTGCCCGAGTGCAGTTCACTCCCGACCTGCTGCCGGCCGACCTGACCGGCACCGAGGTCTGGCGCCCGCAGGATGGGCGCTTCGAGTTCCAGGCCGGTCCGATCTTCCATCCGATCCTGCTGGCCGACGAGATCAACCGCGCCCCGGCCAAGGTCCAGTCGGCGCTGCTGGAGGCCATGGGCGAGCGCCAGGTCACCGTCGGCCGGCACACCTATCCGCTGCCGCCGCTGTTCCTGGTGATGGCCACCCAGAACCCGATCGAGCAGGAAGGCACCTTCCCGCTGCCCGAGGCGCAGCTGGACCGCTTCCTGATGCACGTGAAGATCGGCTACCCGGAGGCCTCGGCCGAGACCGAAATCCTGCGCCTGGCCCGCGAGCGTGCGCGCGACGCGCTGGAACCGGCGGCGGGCGAACAGCTGGCGCGCATGCCGCTGGAGGATGTGTTCGCGGCGCGCCGGCAGGTGCTGGAACTGCACATGGCGCCGGCCCTGGAGCGTTACCTGATCGAGCTGGTCCTGGCCTCGCGCGATGCCGCGCGCTACGACGCGGCGCTGGCCCGGCGCATTGCCTGGGGCGCCAGCCCGCGCGGCTCGATCGCCCTGGAACGCTGCGCGCGGGCCAATGCGTGGCTGGCCGGGCGCGACTACGTGACCCCGGAAGACGTCCGTGCCGTGGCGCCGGACGTGCTGCGCCACCGCGTGCTGCCCAGCTACGAAGCCACGGCCGAAGGCTGGGATGGCGCGCGCCTGGTCGAGGCACTGATCGAACGCGTGCCGTTGCCATGAGCGTCGGGACCCGGGACCCGGAACCGGGGTCCGGCGAGAGCACGCGCAGGCGCCGAAGTGTCCTTGCCGATGGACGCGTTCCCGCGCCAGGTTCCCCTGTCCCCGGGGTCGGCGACGGCCTCAGGCCAACCCTGGCCGAGTTGATCCAGCTGCGTGCCCTGGCCCAACGCCGACCTGCGGCGCGGCGCGGCAGCCATCACCTGACCGGGCCGGCGGCCTCGCCGCTCCGCGGGCGCGGCATGGAGTATGCCGAGTCGCGCGAATACGTGGCCGGAGACGATGCCCGCCACATCGACTGGCGGCTGACCGCGCGCAGCGGCAAGCCGCACACCAAGCTGTTCCAGGCCGAACGCGAGCGCCTGACCCTGATCGTGGCCGACACCGCGCCGGCGCTGTACTTCGGCACCCGGGTGCGCTTCAAGTCGGTGCAGGCCGCGCGTGCCGGGGCGCTGGCGGCCTGGGCGGCGGTGCGCGATGGCGACCGGATCTCGGTGCTGCGCGGCGCCGGGCGCGAGGCGCCGGTGCCACCGGCCTCGGGCACCCGCGGCGCGTTGCGGGCCCTGGACGGCCTGATGCGCTGGTATGCACAGCGACCGGACGACGATCTGGGCCTGGCGCCGGCCCTGGAACACGCCCAGCGCGTGCTGCGGCCCGGCTCGCGGCTGGTGGTGCTGGCCGATCCGCGCAGCGTGGCGCAAGTGCCCCAGATCCGCTGGCCGTCGCTGGCCGGGCACCACGAGGTGATCGTGCTGCTGCTGACCGATGCCCTGGAACAGGCCCCGCCCAAGGCCACGCTGCCCTTCCAGTCCGGTGACCACCGCGTCGAGCTGGACCTGGGCGATGCCGCGCAGCGCCAGCGCTGGGGGCGCGAATTCGTCCAGCCGCTGCACGCCGCGCTCGAGTACCTGCCGGCGCGCGGGGTGCGCGTGTTCGCGCTGCGCGCCGATGCGGCCAGCGACGCCTGGCTGCCGCTGCTGGGGCGCGCGCCGGCGCCGGCCACCGCATGATCGCCGCCGCGCCGCAACCGCTGGTCCTGCGCGACGTGCACGTGCCGCCTGCGCCCGGTTGGTGGCCGCCCGCGCCGGGCTGGTGGCTGGCGCTGCTGGTGATCGCGCTGGCGGTCGGCGTCCCGCTGCTGTTGCAGCAGCGCCGGCGCGCGCGCCGGCGGCGCTGGGCGGCGCTGTTCGACCGCGACTGCGATGCGGCGTCGGCGCCGCCGGTACAGGTGGCCGCGGCCTCCGAACTGCTGCGCCGCGCCGCGCGCAACGTCGATCGCCATGCCGACCGGCTGCAGGGCCAGGCCTGGCTGACCTTCCTGGACGGCACCAACGGCCAGCCATTCAGTGCCGGTCCGGGCCGGTTGCTCGAGGACGGCGGCTACCGGCGGCGGGTCGATCCGCGCCAGCTTGAACAGCTGCGCGAGCTCGCGCGCGCGCGCTTCGTGCAGCTGATGGAAGGCCGGCGATGAGCCTGGCCGCACAATGGCTGCAGGAATTCAGGCAGGTGTTCGGCGGCTTTGCCTGGCCGTGGATGTGGCTGGCGCTGCCGCTGCCGTGGCTGGTGGCCTGGCTGGCGCCGGCTGCGCGCAGCCAGTCGCCGGCGCTGCGCGTGCCCTATGGCGAGCGCCTGGACGGCATCGCCACCACCGGCGCTTCGGTGCGCCGGCTGCGGGTGAACTGGCTGGCGGCGCTGGCCTGGGTCCTGCTGTGCCTGGCCGCCGCGCGCCCGCAGCAACTGGGCGCGGCGATCACCCCGCCGCAGGCCGGACGCGACCTGATGCTGGCAGTGGACCTTTCCGGAAGCATGCGCGAGCCGGACATGGAGTTGGGCGGCCGCCCGGTCGATCGGTTGACCGCGGCCAAGGCGGTGCTGGCCGACTTCCTGGATCGGCGCATTGGCGATCGGGTCGGCCTGCTGGTGTTCGGCAACCGGGCCTACACGGTGGCCCCGCTCACCCTGGATCGCGATTCGGTGCGCGACCAGCTGCGCGACATGGTCAGCGGCCTGGCCGGGCGCGAGACCGCGATCGGCGATGCGATCGGCCTGGCGGTCAAGCGCCTGAGCCAGCAGCCGGCCGGCCAGCGCGTGCTGATCCTGCTCACCGACGGGGTCAATACCGCCGGCGCGCTGGACCCGCAGAAAGCCGCCGAGCTGGCCAGGAACCAGGGCGTGCGCATCCACACCATCGCCTTCGGCGGTGACGGGGCCGGCCTGTCGGTGTTCGGCATGCGCCTGCCGGGCCAGGGGGCCGACGACATCGACGAGGAGGGCCTGCGCGCGATCGCCGACACCACCGGCGGGCGGTTTTTCCGCGCCCGCGATACCGAGGAGCTGGTGGGCATCTATTCGGAGCTGGATCGGATCGAGCCGATCTCGCGCCCTGGTCGCGCGGTGCAGCCGCGCATCGAACGCTACCCGCTGCCCTTGGCGTTGGCCCTGGGCTGCGGACTGCTGGCCCTGGCCTGGCGAGGACTGCGCCGATGAACCGCGGCGGCTGGGAATGGTTCGTGACCGGGTTCAAGGAGTTCCACTTCCTGCGGCCGTGGTGGCTGCTGGCGCTGCTGGCCCTGCCGCTGCTGTGGTGGCTGTGGCAACAGACCCAGCGCCGCGCCAACGCCTGGCGCGGACTGGTGGACGCGCACCTGCTGGCGCACCTGCAGGCGGGCGGCGGGCGTCGGCAGCGGCTGGCGCTGCTCGGCAGCATCGCTGCCTGGGTGCTGGGCAGCGTCGCGCTGGCCGGGCCCAGCTGGCGCCAGGACGAACAACCGCTGTGGCAGACCCGCGCACCGCTGGTGATCGCGCTGGATCTGTCCGGCACGATCAACGCCAACGACCTGCCGCCCTCGCGCCTGCTGCAGGCGCGGGCCAAGCTGGCCACGCTGCTGCGCGAACGCGCTGGCGGCCAGGTCGCGCTGGTGGTCTACGCGGGCGAGGCCTTCACCGTGGCCCCGCTGACCGATGACGCGGCCAACGTGGCGCTGTTTCTGGATGCGCTGGACCCGGGCATCATGCCGGCCGCCGGCAGCGATGCCGGCAAGGCCATTGCGCTGTCGCAGGCGCTGATGCGCCGGGCCGGGTTCGACCGGGGCCAGATCCTGCTGCTGACCGACCATGCCGACGGCGAAGCCCAAGGCGCGGCCCGGCGCGCGGCCAGCGCCGGCTTCAACGTGTCGGTGCTGGGCCTGGGCACGCCGACCGGCGCGGCATACCGCGATGCCGATGGCAGGATCGGGCGCGCGCAACTGGATGCCGCTTCGCTGCAACGCCTGGCCGCGGCCGGGGGCGGGCGCTACCAGGCACTGACTGCCGGCGATGGCGACCTCAAGGCGCTGGGCGTGCTGACTCCGCAATCGGAAAGCGCCAGCGCCGCCAAGGGCGAGAAGGGGATCGCCTGGCGCGACCAGGGCTACTGGTTCCTGCCGCTGCTGATGCTGGTGTGCCTGCTCGGCTTCCGGCGCGGTGGCGTGCTGGCTGCGCTGCTGCTGTGCGTGACCCTGCCGGTGGCGCAGCCGGCCGCGGCCGCGGCTGTGGACTGGTGGGCGCGCGCCGACCAGAAGACCCAGCAGCGCCTCGAACAAGGCGCGCAGGCCTATCGCAAGGGTGACTTTGCCGCGGCGCAGGCGCAGTTTCAGGGTATCGACAGCGCCGACGGCCTGTACAACCTGGGCAACGCGCTGGCCAGGCAGGGCCAGTACGACCAGGCCATCGCCGCCTACGATGCCGCGCTGGAAAAACAGCCCGGCATGGAGGACGCCATCGCCAACCGCGCCGCAGTCCAGGCCGCGCGCAAGCCGCCGCCGCCGGGCGGGCAGGGCAAGCAGGGCGGCCAGCAGGGCAAGGGCCAGGACAAGCCGCCGTCGCAGAGCGGCCAGCAGGGCGACAAGTCGCAGCAGCAGGGTGGCCAGGGCCAGCAGGATCCCGGCGACCAGAAGCCCGCCCAGGACAGCTCCGATCCGGGCAAGCCGCAGGACGGCAAGGACCCGGCCTCCGACGCCCAGGCCGACCCGCCCCAGTCGGCCGCCGAACAGCAGCAACGCCAGCAGGCCGCCGACCAGGCCCAACGGCGCAGGATGCAGCAGGCCATGCAGCGCAACGGCCAGGATCCAGCGCAGCCCGGGCAGGCGCAGGCCAGACCCGAGACCGCGGCCGAGCGGGAACAGCGCCAGGCCACCGAAGCCTGGCTGCGACGCGTGCCCGACGACCCGGGCGGCCTGTTGAAGGCCAAGTTCCAGCTCGAATACCAGCGACGCCAGAGGGAAGGAGAATGATGCGAGCCGCCGCTTTCGGGCAGGCCCATGGCCAGCGGGCCGCCGCGTGCCTGTCGTCCAGGGTCGTGCTGGCACTGGTCCTGCTGCTGGCCAGCGCTGCACCGGCGCTGGCTGCCACGCGCGCCTGGCTGGACCGCTCGCGCACCGCGATGGGCCAGCCGGTGGTGCTGAACATCGAAAGCGACCAGGACATCGGCCAGCCTGACCTGGCCCCGCTGCAGCGCGACTTCGAGGTCGTCGACACGTCCAGCAGCCGGCGGATGGAGATGGTCAACGGCCGGGTCAGCCGCAGCACCCTGCTGGCCATCACCCTGCAGCCGCGCCGCACCGGCGAGCTGAGCGTGCCGGCGCTGGACATCCAGGGCCAACGCACGCCGATCCTGGGCCTGCGCGTGACCGAGGCCCCGGCTGCGCAACCGGGCAACGCCAACGCCTATATCGAGACCGTGGTCGACGACCTGACGCCCTACGTGCAGCAGACCGTCGGGGTGACCCTGCGCCTGTACTACGCCGTGCCGCTGGTGTCCGGGCAGCTGGACATCGATCCGCCGCAGGGCACCTCGCTGCAGCGCGTCGGCGATGACGTGCAGTCCACCCGCGAGGTCAACGGCCGGCGCTACAGCGTGGTCGAACGGCGCTTCCTGCTGGTGCCCGACCGCAGCGGCAACCTGACCCTGCCGGCGGCGCGGTTCTCCGGGCGCGGTGCCGGCGGCGGCGGACTGTTCGATTCGATGCTGGGCATGGGCCAGCGCAGCGACCTGAGCGCAGTCGGCCAGGAGCAGACCCTGCACGTGCAGGCCCAGCCGGCCGACGCCCCGCAGCCGTGGCTGCCGCTGGCCGACCTGCGCCTGCGCTATGCCAGCACCCCGCGCCAGCTCAAGGCCGGCCAGGCCAGCAGTTTCGCGGTCGAAGCCACCGCGCGCGGCGCCACCCGCGCGCAGCTGCCCGAGCTGCCCACGCCGAGGGTGGACGGCGCGCAGGTATTCGCCGAGCCGCCGCAGTTCGCCGAAAGCTTCGACGGCCCCACGCCCGTGGTGAAAGTCACCCGTCAGTATTCGCTGGTGCCCAACGGCGCCGGCAGGCTGGCGCTGCCGGGCCTGAAGATGGACTGGTGGGACGTCAAGGCCGATCGGGCCAGGACCGCGTCACTGCCGGACCTGCAGCTGGAGGTCGCGGCGGGCTCGGGCAGTTTCGCCGATGCGACCCTGCCGCAGCCGGCGGCGGCCAGCGTGCCAACCGGAGTGCAGGACAGCGGCCGCCAGGACAGCTCGGTGGTCACCGCCACGGCGCCGGCCAGCGGCCTGCGCGATCCCCGGCTCTGGATGCTGGCCGCCTGCGGTTTCGCGCTGCTGTGGCTGCTGACCCTGGGCTGGATCTTCCTGCGAGCGCGGCGCGCGCCGACGCGTGCGGTCGCGCGCGTGGCGCCCGCCCCTGCGCCTGCGCCCGAAGCGCGCGCGCGCTTCGGCCTGCCCGACCTGCGCCGGGCGCTGGATACCGGCACCCTGGACGAAGTGGGCCAGGTGCTGGTCGGCATGGCGCCGCCACCGGCGCGCGATCTGGACGCGGTGGCCGCCCGGCTGGCCGATCCGGCGCAGCGTCGGGCGCTGGACAGCCTGCGCCGTGCCCGCTGGGCCGGCGGCGACGGCACCCAGGCGCGCACTGCGCTGCGCGAGGCGTTTGCAGGCGGGCCCAGGTGGATCAGCCCGCGTGCAGGGACCACTGACCCGGATCCACTGCCGCCGCTGTATCCGCAGCGCTGAGCCCGCGCCGGCCGGCGCGGGCCCGTGCGGGTGTGGCCGAAGCGCGACGGACACCTTTGTTAAGCTCCCGTGCTTGCCCGTACCCACCAGGATCTTTCGCATGACCGAAGCTGCTTCCGGCAAGTCCAGGCTCCCCTTGCATTGGAAGATGCTGATCGGATTCATGCTGGGCCTGGTGCTGGGCCTGATCGTGCACGGCACCGTGGGCGCCGATGCGCAATGGGTCAGGCACGTGACCAGCGTGACCCAGCCGGCGGGCACCATCTTCCTGCGCCTGATCTTCATGCTGGTGCTGCCGCTGCTGTTCTCGGCGCTGGTGTGCGGCATCTCGGAAATGGGCGACGTGCGCGCGCTTGGCCGGATCGGCTGGAAGACCCTGGGCTACACCATCCTGGCCTCGGGGCTGGCCGTGGTCCTGGGCCTGGTGCTGGTCAACCTGTTCAAGCCCGGGGCCGGCACCGACCCGGTCGTTGCCCGGCAGATGCTGGACGCCGGCGCCGAGCGTGCCCAGGCGATCATCAGCAAGGGCAAGGCCGCACCGGGTGGGGCGGACATGCTGCTGTCGATCGTGCCGGCCAACGTGGTCAGTGCCGCCGCCAACGACCAGATCATGGGGGTGATGTTCTTTGCCCTGATGATCGGGGTGGGCGTGGTCCTGACCCGCAGCGAGAAGACCGCCGTGTTCCGCAATGCGGTCGAAGGCCTGTTCGAGATCTCCATGACCCTGATCACCCTGGTGATCAGGCTGGCGCCGTACGCGGTGTTCTGCTTCATGTTCAACCTGGCCACGCTGTTCGGCTGGGACCTGCTGCTCAGGCTCGGCGCCTATGTCGGGGTGGTGGTGCTGGCCCTGGCGATCCACATGTTCGTGGTCTATTCGGCGCTGCTGAAGTGGGCCGGCTGGTCGCCGCTGAGATGGTTCGGCGCGGTGCGCGAGGTGATGGTGCTGTCCTTTTCCACCGCCTCGTCCAATGCCACCCTGCCGACCTCGCTGCGGGTGGCCGAAGAAAACCTGCACCTGCCGAGCAAGGTCTCGCGCTTCGTGCTGACCGTGGGCGCGACCGCCAACCAGAACGGCACGGCCTTGTTCGAAGGTGTCACCGTGCTGTTCCTGGCCCAGTTCTTCGGGGTGGAGCTTTCGCTGACCCAGCAGGTCACGGTGATGCTGGTGTGCATCCTGGGCGGAATCGGCACCGCCGGGGTGCCGGCCGGTTCGCTGCCGGTGGTGGCGCTGATCTGCGGCATGGTCGGGGTGCCGCCGGAAGGGATCGGCATCATCCTGGGCGTGGACCGGTTCCTGGACATGTGCCGCACCACGCTCAACACCACCGGTGACCTGGTGCTGGCCACCCTGGTCTCCCGGGGCGAGCAGGACGCGCCCGACCCGGACGCCATCAACGCCTGACCGGCCCGGCCGGACGTGCGGGCGAGGGTTCATTTCACCGGAACGGGCCGGGATGGGACAATGCGGGTTCCTGGCGTTGCTTGCGCCGTCTTTTGCCCGTCCCCGACATGCCCGCTCCCACCCGCCGTCAGCTCGCCAACGCCATCCGTTTCCTCGCCGCCGATGCGGTCCAGGCCGCCAATTCCGGCCATCCGGGCATGCCCATGGGCATGGCCGACATCGCCGAAGTGCTGTGGAACGACTACCTCAGCCACAATCCCAACAATCCCAAGTGGTTCAACCGCGACCGTTTCGTGCTGTCCAACGGCCACGGCTCGATGCTGCAGTACGCGCTGCTGCACCTGACCGGCTATGACCTGCCGCTGGAGGAACTGAAGAATTTCCGCCAGCTGCATTCCAGGACCCCGGGTCACCCGGAGAGCCACCTCACCCCCGGGATCGAGACCACCACCGGTCCGCTGGGGCAGGGCTTTGCCAACGCGGTGGGCTTCGCCCTGGCCGAGAAGCTGCTGGCCCAGCGCTACAACCGCCCCGAGTACAGCGTCGTCGATCACCGCACCTGGGTGTTCATGGGCGACGGCTGCATGATGGAGGGCATCTCGCACGAGGCCGCCTCGCTGGCCGGGACCCTGGGCCTGGGCAAGCTGGTGGCCTTCTGGGACGACAACAAGATCTCCATCGACGGCGAGACCGAAGGCTGGTTCACCGACGACACCCCGGCGCGCTTTGCCGCCTACGGCTGGCACACCATCGGCCCGATCGACGGCCACGACCCGGACCGGATCAAGGCCGCGATCGAGGAAGCGCTCGCCATCACCGATCGCCCGACCCTGATCGCCTGCAAGACCACCATCGGGTTCGGTTCGCCCAACAAGGCCGGCAAGGAATCCAGCCACGGCTCGGCGCTGGGCAAGGAGGAAGTGGAAGCCACGCGCAAGGCGCTGGACTGGCCGTACCCGGCCTTCGAGATCCCGCAGGAGATCTACGACGGCTGGCGCGCCGGCGGTGCCGGTTCGTTGCGCCAGGCCGAGTGGGAGCAGTTGTTCGACAAATATGCCAGGCAGCTCCCGGCCCAGGCCACCGAGTTGATCCGCCGCTCGCACCACGAATTACCGGAAGACTTCGTCCAGGCCGCCGACGCCTACGTGGCCAGGCTGCAGGCCGAAAGCCCGGAAATCGCCTCGCGCAAGGCCTCCCAGCAGACCATCGAGACCTTCGCCGCGCTGCTGCCCGAACTGCTGGGCGGCTCGGCCGACCTGGCCCCGTCCAACCTGACCCTGTGGAAGAACGCCAAGACCGCCGTCGGTGACGACCCGGGCGCCAACTACGTGCATTACGGCGTGCGCGAGTTCGGCATGAGTGCCATCGTCAACGGCGTGGCCCAGCACGGCGGCTTCATTCCCTTCGATGCCACCTTCCTGACCTTCAGCGACTACGCGCGCAACGCGGTGCGCATGAGCGCGCTGATGCGCAGCCACGCCATCCACGTGTACACCCACGACTCGATCGGCCTGGGCGAGGACGGCCCGACTCACCAGCCGGTCGAGCACCTGGCCAGCCTGCGCCTGATCCCGGGCAACGATGTGTGGCGCCCGTGCGATGCGGTGGAAACGGCGGCCTGCTGGAAAGCCGCGGTGACCCGCACCGATGGCCCCAGCTGCCTGGTCTTCAGCCGCCAGAACCTCAAGCCGCAGCCGCGCGACAAGGCCGGCATCGACGGCATCTACCGCGGCGGCTACGTGCTGGCCGAGGCCGAGGGCGGCACCGCCAAGGTGATCCTGATCGCGACCGGTTCGGAAGTGGGCATCGCCTCACAGGCGCGCGAGAAGCTGCAGGCCGCGGGCATCCCCACCCGCCTGGTGTCGATGCCCTCGACCGACGTGTTCGACCGCCAGGACCTGGGCTACCGCGAGTCGGTGTTGCCGCCCTCGATCCGCGCCCGGGTGGCGGTGGAAGCGGCCTCGACCGATTTCTGGTTCAAGTACGTGGGCCTGGACGGCACCGTGGTGGGCATGACCACCTTTGGCGAGTCGGCCCCGGCGGAACAGCTGTTCCCGTATTTCGGCTTCACCGCCGACCATGTGGTGGAGGCGGCGCAGAGCGTGATCCGCGGCTGAGGCGTTGGTTGGCCGCGTCTGAGAGAAGGCCGGGCAATGGGGTCGACGTGGCCGGTGCGAGCTGTCACCGGCACGTCCACCCGATCAAGGCATCGGCTCGTCAAAAGAACACGCGCCGCACCGTGGCCCGCGCCGCGTCCAGCGAAAAATGCCGCTGCACGTTGTCGATGCCATTGGCGGCCAGCTGCTGCCACAGCCGCGCATCGCCATGCAGGCGCACCACCGCGGCAGCGAACGCCTGCGGTGTATCGGCCACCAGCACATCCAGGCCATCGCGCAGGTGCATGCCTTCGACCGCCACGGTGGTGGCCACCACCGGCAGGCCGTGGGCCATGGCCTGGTTGATCTTGCCCTTGACCCCTGCGCCGTAGCGCAGCGGCGCCAGCGCGATGCGGCTGCCTTCCAGCAGCGGCAGCAGGTCCGGGACGTGGCCGTGCACGAGGATGCCGGGCTGACTGGCCAGCGCCTGGATCGGCGGCGGCGGCGCGATGCCGACGATGTGCAACTGCACCTGCGGCAGCTGCGCGCGGACCAGCGGGAAGATGGCATGGGCAAACCAGACCACCGCGTCCACGTTCGGCGGATGGTGGAAGCCGCCGACGAACAGCAGGTCGCGGCGCGCCTGGAACGCCGCGCCGGCGCCGCCGGGCTGGTGCAGGTTGGACAGGATTTCCACGTGCACCGCCGGCGCCTGACGCGCCAGTTCCTCGCGTTCGACGGTGCTGACCACCAGCGTGGTGTCGGCGGCATGCATCACCGCCAGTTCCAGCGCCTGGGTGGCCTGGGACTGCCTGAGCAGTACGGGGTCGCCCAGGGTCTGCGCCCCACGGCGCTCGCGCAGGTAGTGCAGGTCCACCGTGTCGAAAATCACCCTGGCCTGCGGCGCGTGCTTGCGCAACAGTGGCAGCAGCGCATCGGCCACGTAATGGCGGCACACCAGCACCCGCGCGAAGCGGCCACCGTGCTGGCGCAGGAACTGCGGCAGGCCCTTGACGAAAGGCGCATGCCAGACCTCCACGCCCATGCCCTGCAGCGCCGGCGTGTAGCCGGGGACCAGGCCCGCATCGGCGGCGATGAAGCACACGTGCGCGCCTTCCTGCTGCAGCAGCGCGATCAGGTTGACCAGCCGCAGCGAGGCCGAATCGCGATCGGGCCTGGGGGTCAAGGCGTCGATCACCAGCACCTGCCGCTGGCCCGCATGCAGGCTGGCCGGCGAAGGTGGCCTGCGCTGCGCCGGCTGCCGGGCCAGGGCCGCACGCCACTTGTCGGCGAACACGCCGGCGTTGCGCAGCTGGCAGGCCTTGATCCCGGTGTTCTCGTCGGTGCCGGCGGTGGCGCCTTCGCGATGGACCACCACCGAGCCCGGCTGGTAGCGCACCTGGTAGCCGGCCGCGCGCACGGCGAAGGCCAGGTCGGTGTCCTCGTAGTAGGCCGGCGCGTAGCGGGCGTCGAAGCCGCCGAGGCGTTCGAACAGCGCCCGCGGCACGGCGATCGCGGCCCCGGAGACGTAATCGGCCTGGCGCACGTAGCTGTAGCGCGGATCGTGTGGCGCATCGAAGCGCCCGTAATTCCAGGCCGAACCATCGGCGAACACCACCGCGCCGGCTTCCTGCAGGCGGCCATCGGGATAGACCAGCCTGGCCCCGGCCAGGCCGGTCTGCGGATGGCTGGTGAAAGTGGCCAGCAGCGCCTCCAGCCAGCCGGGCTGGGGCAGGGTGTCGTTGTTGAGGAACACCACGTAGTCGCCGCGCGCCAGCGCCGCGCCGTCGTTGCAGGCGGCGATGAAGCCGCCGTTGGTCGCGCGCCGGTGGTAGCGCAGGCCCTGCACCTGCGGCAGGCACTGGCCGCTGGCGTCGGGCGAGCCGTCGTCGACCACGATGATCTCCACCGCAAGCCCTGGCGGATGCGCGGCCAGCGCGCGCAGGCAATCCACGGTCATCTGCAGCTGGCCGTAGACCGGGATGACGATGCTCGCCCGCGGCGCTTCCGAGCACGGCACCGCAAACGGGGCGAAGGGTTCGCAGGCCGGCAGCCACAGCGGCGCGGCGGCGAGCGGGCGGCGCAGTTGCCCGGCCAGGCGCTGCCAGGCGCGGTGGGCGGTGGGCGCAAGGCCGCGGGTCCGGGCGCTGGCCACCATCCGGCGCAGGGTGGACGTCGCGCGCGTGAACAGGAAGCGCGCGTCATCCAGCAGCATCGACATGGGCGGTCCTGACTCCAGCTGATCGGGCGGCGGGCCTTGCAAGTCCGGGGTTCATCGGCCTGCTAGACTCTCCAGTCCTTTCCATTGTCGCATCCGAAGTGGCCCGCAACGACGACGAACACGACGCCGACGACACGTACGACGATCAGGAAGACGAAGCTCACGCACGGCCCGCTTCGGTGTGGCGCCGCCGCCTGATCACCCTTGCCTTGGCCCTGGCCGGACTGGGACTGGGCTTCATGATTCCCTACGTGGCCTACCTGAACCACCAGGTGAGCCAGCGCTTTGGTGCGCTGCAGTGGCAGATCCCCACGCGGGTCTACGCGCGTCCGCTGCCGCTGGCCCCGGGCCAGGCACTGGACGCGGCCACGCTGAAGACCGAGCTGGACGCGGCCTCCTACCAGGAGGACGACACCGGCCAGGCACCGGGAACCTACGCCCGCAGCGGCAACCGTTTCACCATCGCCAGCCGGGGTTTCACCGACGTGGACCACATCATCCCGGCCACCCGGGTGCAGGTGACCCTGTCCAATGGCGAGGTGCTGGGCCTGCGCGACCTGGCCCGTGGCCGCAACATCAGGTCCTCGCGGCTGGACCCGGCCCGCATCGCCACCCTGTACGGCAAGCGTCAGGAAGAGCGCCGCCTGGTTCGCCTGGAGGACGTGCCGGAATTGCTGGTCACCGGCCTGCAGGCGGTGGAGGACCGCGACTTTGCCACCCACCACGGCATCGACCTGTCCGGCATCGCGCGCGCGGGCTGGGAGTTCCTCGCCAGCGCCGGGCAGGTGCGCCAGGGCGCCAGCACCCTGACCCAGCAGCTGGCCCGCAGTGGCCTGCTCGGCATCGGCCGCGAGCAGACCCTTGGCCGCAAGTTCAACGAGATCCTCTATGCGGTGATCCTGGAGGCGCGCTACGACAAGCGCACCCTCCTGGAGGCCTACTTCAACCAGGTGTACTGGGGCCAGCGCGGCGGCCAGGCCATCCATGGCGTGTCGGCGGCTTCCGAGTTCTGGTTCGGGCGCGAGCTGGACAGCCTGTCCACCGAGCAGATGGCGCTGCTGATCGGGATCGTCAAAGGCCCGTCCTACTACGATCCGCGCCGCCACCCCGAGCGCGCCAGGGAACGCCGCGACCTGGCCCTGCGCCGGATGCTGGCGACCAAACTGATCGACCAGAAAGAGTTCGACCGCGCCGTGGCCGCACCGCTGGGCGTGACCCGGGAACCGGGGATCACCGCGGCCAACCGGTTCCCGGCCTACGTCGACCTGGTCCGCCGCCAGCTGGCCCATGACTATCCCGAAGACGCGCTGCAGGGCGCTGGGCTGACCGTGATGACCGGCATGTCGCCCTCGGCCCAGGCCTACGCCGAAGGCGCGGTGACCGGCACCATCACCCGGCTGGAAAAGGGCAAGCGTCCGCCGCTGCAGGCCGGCTTGGTGATGACCGACGTGCACAATGGCGACGTGCTGGCGGTGATCGGCAACCGCCAGGTGGCCGCGCCCGGTTTCAACCGTGCGCTGGAGGCCCAGCGCCAGGTCGGTTCGCTGATCAAGCCGTTCGTCTACCTGCTGGCGCTGGCCCAGCCGGACAGCTGGTCGCTGGCCAGCTGGATCGACGATGCGCCGATCACCGTGCCGCTGGGCCGCGGCAAGCGCTGGCGCCCGGCCAATGCAGACAACCGCAGCCATGGCCGGGTCCGGTTGATCGATGCGCTGGCCCGTTCCTACAACCAGGCCACCGTAGCGCTGGGCATGAAGGTCGATCCGCAACGGGTGGCCGAGCTGCTCAAGGTGCTGGCCGGCATCCAGGCCGATCCCAATCCCTCGCTGCTGCTGGGCGCCACCGACCAGAGCCCGTATGCGATGGCGCAGGCGTACCAGTTTCTGGCCTCCGGCGGCCAGATCCAGCCGCTGCACGCGGTGCGCGGCGTGATCGATGCCCAGGGCCGGGTGCTCAACCGTTACGACAAGACCCCGACCGCGGCGCAGAAGGGCGATTCCATCGCCGCGCGCCTGATCAGCATCGCGCTGCAGGAGGCGGTCACCGACGGCACCGGCCGCCAGCTGCTGTCCGACGGCCTGGGGCGCCTGTCGCCGGCCGGCAAGACCGGCACCAGCAACGACGGGCGCGACAGCTGGTTTGCCGGCTACACCGGCGACCACCTGGCCGTGGTGTGGATGGGCAACGACCAGAACCTGGAGACCGGCCTGTATGGCGCCACCGGCGCGATGCGGGTCTGGTCGGGCATCTTCTCGCGCCTGCCCAGTGCGCCGTTGCAGGTCTCCAGCGAAGGCCTGGAGTGGAGGTGGGTAGCCGAATCGGCTGCGGTCGACGCCAGCTGCCCGGGTGCGCGCCGGTTCCCGTTCGTGGCCGGCTTTGCACCGTCCCAGCAGCCATGCCCGCTCTACGACACCGGCGAGGAAAGCAGCAGCGGCGGTTGGCGCCGCTGGTTCGGCCTGCCGCCCAGGGAGCCGGACCAGCCGGCGCGCGAACTGCCGTCCCTGCCACCGCCGCCACCGTCCACGAGCCCGCTATGAACCGTGCCTTCCGCCTTGCCCTGACTGCTGCGCTGCTGCTGCCACTGGCTGGCTGCGTGACCGAGCCACCGCCAGCGCCGGCCCCGGCCCCGCCGCGGCTCACCCCGACCCAGGCGCTCAACGCGGTGCTGGCCGTGGCCGGGGCCGACGACCGCGAGGTGGCGATCCAACCGGTGCGCGATCCGCAAGTGGAAGACCTGCGCCAGGCGTCGCTGGACGCGCAGCGGCGCGGCGACTGGAAGGCCTCGGCCGATGCACTCAACCAGGCGCTGCTGATCACTCCGGACGATCCGGCGGTGCTGCAGGAACGCGCCGAGGTCGCCCTGGCCCTGGGCGAATGGGAGCGGGCCGAGACGCTTGCGCGCAAGGCCCTGGCACTGGGCTCGCGGACCGGGCCGCTGTGCCGCCGCCACTGGGCCACCATCGAGCAGTCGCAGCTGGCCCGGGGCGAAGACCGCAACGCCATCTCGGCCCACGCGCAGATCGCCAACTGCACCGTGGCCGGGTTCAACCGGATGTGAGCCGGGCCGTGCCGGGCAAGCCACTGCCGAGCGCACCGGCGCCGGCCCGGTCCGCCTTGGCGGGGCAGGGAAACCGCGCCTGATGTCGCAGCTGTCCCAGGCCAGCCGCGAGGCGTTGGGTGAGGGCGGGGCGCTGGCGGTGCGGCTGGAGCAGTTCGTCCCGCGCCAGGCCCAGCTGAGCCTGACCGCCGCGATCGCCGATGCGCTGGAAGCGCGCGACACCCTGCTGGCCGAGGCCGGCACCGGCACCGGCAAGACCTTCGCCTATCTGGTCCCGGTGCTGCTGTCGGGGATGAAGGCGATCCTGTCCACCGGCACCCGCGCGCTGCAGGACCAGCTGTTCCACCGCGACCTGCCGCGGGTGCGCGCGGCGCTGGGCGTGGGCCACAGCGCGGCGCTGCTCAAGGGGCGCGCCAATTATCTATGCCGCTATCGGCTGGGCCAGGCGCGCGGCGCGCCGCAGTTCGCCAGCCGCGAGCAGGTCGACCAGTTCCAGCGGATCGTGGTCTGGAGCGGGCGCACCCGCCACGGCGACATGGCCGAACTGGAATCGCTGCCCGAGGATTCGCCGCTGCTGCCCCTGGTGACCTCGACCGTGGACAACTGCCTGGGCACCGAATGCCCGTTCTGGGACGACTGCTTCGTGGTCCAGGCGCGCCAGCGCGCGCAGGCCGCCGACATCGTGGTGGTCAACCACCACCTGCTGCTGGCCGACCTGGCGCTCAAGCAGGAAGGCTTCGGCGAGATCCTGCCCGGTGCCCAGGCCTTCGTCATCGACGAGGCCCACCAGCTGCCGGAACTGGCGGCCAACTTCTTCGGCGAAGCCTTCGGCCTGCGTCCGTTGCAGGAACTGGTCGGCGATGCCTTCGCCGAAAGCCGCGCGGTGCCTGGTGCGTTGGCCCAGGTCGAACCGCTGGCGCGCGCCCTGGACTTTTCCGTGCGTCAGCTGCGCGCGGCGATGGAAGGGTTGCCACCGCGCGGCACCCGCCAGCGCGCACTGGGCAGTCCGGCGGTGGCCGAGGGCTTTGACACCTTGATGATCGCGCTGCAGGACCTGGCCGGTGTGCTGGCGCCGCTGGCCGCGGCCGCGCCGGGCCTGGATGCCTGCCACGCCCGGGCACGCGAGATCAGCGGCCGGCTGCAGCGCTGGCTGGGCCAAGCGCCGGGACCCGGGGAAGACCAGGACGGCGTGGCATCTGCGGCTTTTGCCATTCCGGGTCCCGAGTCCCGGGTCCCGGCTCCCGGCTCCTCCGACGTGTTCTGGTACGAGCTGACCCCGCGCGGGTTCCGCTGCCAGCGCACGCCGCTGGATGTGTCCGCGCCGCTGCGCCAGCATCGGCAGGCCTCGCACGCGGCCTGGATCTTCACCTCAGCCACGCTGGCGGTGGGTGGCGGCTTTGACCACATCGCCACCCGGCTGGGCCTGGACGATCCGCACACGCTGCTGCAGCCCAGCCCGTTCGACTGGCCGCGCCAGGCGCTGTGCTACCAGCCGCCCGGCCTGCCCGATCCGAACGCGCGCGGCTACGGCACCGCCCTGATCGCCGCGCTGTTGCCGGTGCTGCATGCCTCCGGCGGCCGTGCGTTCCTGCTGTTTGCCTCGCACCGGGCGCTGCGCGAGGCCGCGCAAGCCCTGCGCGATGCGCCGTGGCCGCTGTTCGTGCAGGGCCAGGCGCCGCGCGCCACGCTGCTGCAGCGCTTTCGCGAATCGGGCAACGGCGTGCTGCTGGGTTCGGCCAGTTTCCGCGAAGGCGTGGACGTGGTTGGTGAGGCGCTGAGCGTGGTGGCCATCGACAAGCTGCCCTTCGCCGCGCCGGATGATCCGGTGTTCGAGGCCAGGCTGGAAGCGATCCGCAACGCCGGCGGCAATCCGTTCCGCGACGAGCAGCTGCCGCAGGCGGTGATCGCGCTCAAGCAGGGCGTGGGCCGGCTGATTCGCAGCGAGTCCGATCGCGGCGTGCTGGTGCTGTGCGACCCGCGCCTGTCCAGCAAGGCCTACGGCCGCACCTTTCTGCAGTCGCTGCCGCCGTTTGCGCGCACCCGCGAGGTAGCCGATGTGCAGGCATTCTTCGGCCAGTAACCAATCAAGAAGCGGCCTGCCGTGGGAGCCGCTACAGCGGCGATGAGGCGTTACCGGTCAAGCTTCATCGCCGCTGTCGCGGCTCCCACCAAGCCGGCCTGCGTGTTCTGAAATAATGCGGCTGTCTCTCCCGCTTCCTCCGCTCCAGGTGACCCATGTCCGCAACGCTCCGCATCGCGATGGCGCAGTTCGATTTCCCGGTCGGCGACCTGGCGGGCAACACCACCCGCATCATCGACCAGATCGCGCTGGCCCGTGAGGAATTCGGCGCCGACCTGGTGCTGTTCCCCGAGCTGGCCCTGAGCGGCTATCCACCGGAAGACCTGCTGATGCGGCCCTCGTTCCTGGCCGATTGCCACGCGGCGATGGAGCAAGTGGCCAGGGCGGTCGGCGGGGACATTACCGCGGTGGTGGGCTGGCCGGAGAGTGCCGGCAGCGTGCTCTACAACGCCGCCTGCGTGCTGCGCGATGGCCAAGTCATTGCCAACTATCGCAAGCGCGAGCTGCCCAACTACAACGTCTTCGACGAGCGCCGCTATTTCCACGTCGATCCCGACGGCGGCCCGTGCGTGTTCGAGGTCAAGGGCGTGCCGGTCGGCCTGGTGATCTGCGAGGACCTGTGGTTCCCCGAGCCGCTGGCCGAGACCGCCGCGCAGGGCGCACAGCTGGTGCTGGTGCCCAACGCCTCGCCGTTCGAACACAACAAGCACGCCCAGCGCGATGCGCTGCTGGCCCAGCGCGTGCGCGAGACCGGTGTGGCCCTGGCCTACATCAACCTGGTCGGTGGCCAGGATGCGCTGGTGTTCGACGGTGCCTCGGTGGTGGCCAGCGGCAACGGCGAGATCTCGCCAGCGGCTTCGGCCTTCACCGAGCAGTGGCTGGTGGTGGACTACGAGGCCGACAGCCGGATGTTCACGCCGGTGCAGTGGCAGGACGAAGGCGACGAGAGCCGCGATGCGCTGGCCTGGCGCGCGGTGGTGCGCGGGATCGCCGACTACTGCCGCAAGAACGGCTTCTCCAAGGCGTGGGTGGCACTGTCCGGCGGCATCGATTCGTCGATCGTGCTGGCGATGGCGGTCGAGGCGCTGGGCGCCGAGAACGTCACCGCCGTGCGCCTGCCCTCGCGCTACACGGCGGACTTGTCCAATTCGCTGGCCCAGGAGCAGTGCCAGGCGCTGGGCGTGCGCATGGAGACCATCGCCATCGAAAGCGCGTTCACCGGTTTCCTCGACGCGCTGGGCCCGATGTTCGAGGGCCGCCAGCCCGACACCACCGAGGAGAACCTGCAGTCGCGCGCGCGCGGGGCGATCATGATGGCCCTGTCCAACAAGTTCGGCGGGCTGCTGTTGACCACCGGCAACAAGAGCGAGTACGCGGTCGGCTACGCCACCATCTACGGCGACATGTGCGGCGGCTATGCGCCGATCAAGGACCTGTACAAGACCGAGGTGTTCGCGCTGGCGCGCTGGCGCAATACCGTCGGCGGCGCGCCGGTGATCCCGCAGGGGGTGATCGAGCGCCCGCCCTCGGCCGAACTGCGCCAGAACCAGCTGGACCAGGACTCGCTGCCGCCCTACGACGTGCTGGACGCCATCCTGACCCGCTACGTGGACCTGGAGCAGTCGCGTGCCGAGATCATCGCCGCCGGTTTCGACGCCGAGGTGGTCAACCGCATGCTGCGCCTGGTGCGCATGAGCGAATGGAAGCGCCAGCAGGCCGCGCCCGGCCCCAAGGTCTCCCAGCGCGCCTTCGGCCGCGAACGTCGCTATCCGATCAGCAACCGCTATCCGGCGTAGGAGCCTGGGCTGACAAAGCCCCCGTGGGAGCCGCTTCAGCGGCGATGGGATCTCACTTGCGGGAATGCCTCATCGCCGCTGAAGCGGCTCCCACAGGGGGCGTTGCGACGAAACAGGGGCCTTGCGGCCCCTGTTCCGTGCGTGCGCTGGCGCGGCCCGGATCACTGCCTGCGCGCGTCCTCGTTGTCCAGCGCGGACTTCTCGCCGGCGAACGGGTTGAGCTTGCGGATGGTCATCGGATAGTCGGGCCAGTTGCCACTCAGCCACGGGTGCTGCGGGTCGTTCATCTGCAGCACGCGGCGGGCATCGTCGGCCAGGGTCTTGTTGTCCAGCCTGGTGTAGGCCTCGGCCAGGACGGCGACCGCGTCGTATTGGTACTTGCTCTGCGGGTAGGTTTCCAGGATGTACTTGGCCCGGGTCGCCGCCGCGATGTAGGCACCGCGGTTCAGGTAATACAGGGCCGTGTCCATCTCGTGGCGGGCGAAGGTGTTGCGCAACTCGATCATGCGCCGGCGTGCATCCTCGGCGTAGCGGCTGTTGGGGTAGCGCTCGGAGACGGTGTTGAAGTCGCTGTAACCCTGCAGCGGGGTGGACAGGTCGCGGCGGCTGGAATCCAGGCGCCAGACCTTCTGCAGGAACACCGTGTCGCGACTGGCGTTGGCCAGGCCGCGCAGGTAGTACATGTAGGGCACGTTGCGCTGGGTGGGATAGGTGCGCAGGAAGCGGTCGATACTGGACACCGCCTCGTCCATCTTGCCGGACTTGTACTGGGCGTAGGCGATTTCCATCTGCGCCTGCTCGGTGTACGGGCCGTATGGGTACTGGGCGATCAGCGCCTGGAACTGCTTCTCCGCGCCGCTCCAGTTGCCGTGGGTCATGTCGGCGTGGGCTTCGGCGTAGATGGCCTCCACCGGACGGGACTCGGCGGCCTTGTCCTTGTTGTTGCGGCCACAGCCGGTGGCGGTGAGGGCCACCACCAGGAGCAGGAGCAGGACGCGGACGGCGGGGCGGGTGAACTGGGCTGCGAGGCGCTGGGACATGGGCTGGCGGCCTGGGCCGCGTCGGGGAAACGAGGCGGCGATGATAGCCTAGGCCGCTGCCGGGCCATGAATGTCCGGTCAATCGAACCCGACGGCCCTGTGACGAAATGACCGCTTCCCCCGACCACGACACCCTGCCGGACTCGGCCAGCGCCGAAGGTCCGCGCACCGCGGTGGTGCCTGCGCATGCCGCCGGGCGCCGGTTCGACGCGGTCCTGGCCGAGCTGTTCCCGGAGTTTTCCCGCTCGCGCCTAGCCGAATGGATCAAGTCCGGCGATGCGCTGCTGGACGGCGAGCAGGCGCGCACGCGCGATCCGGTGACCCCCGGGCAGGTCGCCAGCCTGCAGGTGGTGCTGGACACCCAGACCCACGCCCAGCCCGAGGACATTGCGCTGCAGGTCCTGTATGAGGACAGCGAGGTCATCGTCCTGGACAAGCCGGCCGGGCTGGTGGTGCACCCCGGCGCCGGCAATCCGACCGGGACCCTGGTCAACGCGCTGCTGTTCCATGACCGGTCGCTGTCGGCGCTGCCGCGCGCGGGCATCGTCCACCGCCTGGACAAGGACACCTCCGGGGTGATGGTGGTGGCCAGGACCCTGCCGGCGCACGCCTCGCTGGTGGCCCAGCTGTCCGCGCGCCAGGTGCATCGCCAGTACCTGGCCGTGGTGGTGGGGGCGATGGTCTCCGGCGCCACCGTCGATGCGCCGATCGACCGCCACCCGCGCGACCGCCTGAAGA
This sequence comes from Pseudoxanthomonas spadix BD-a59, assembly GCF_000233915.3. NCBI lineage: Bacteria > Pseudomonadati > Pseudomonadota > Gammaproteobacteria > Lysobacterales > Lysobacteraceae > Pseudoxanthomonas > Pseudoxanthomonas spadix. The sequence continues at coordinate 890,655 of NC_016147.2, forward strand.
TGGCCGTGCGCGAGGATGGCCGTGATGCCGTGACCCACGTGCGCCTGCGCGAACGCTTCCGCGGCCATACCGCGGTCGAGTGCCGCCTGGAAACCGGCCGCACCCACCAGATCCGCGTGCACATGGCGCACCTGCGCTTCCCGATCGTGGGTGATCCGCTGTACGGCGGCCCGCTGCGCCTGCCGCGCGGCGCCGACGAGGAACTCACCGCCCGGCTGCGCGGCTTCCGCCGCCAGGCGCTGCACGCCGAGACGCTGGAATTCACCCACCCCACCACCGGCGAGCCGGTGCGTACCAGTGCGCCGGTTCCGGCCGACATGCTGGCGCTGATGGCGGCCCTGCGCGCCGACGCGGCCGCGCACAAGGCCAAATGAGCCTGCCGGCATGAGCGCGCTGCTGCCCGCCGACTGGCCGGCGCCGCCCGGCGTGCGGGCCTTGAGCACGCTGCGCTTCGGGGCCGGCGGCTCGGCGCCGCCGTTCGACACCTTCAACCTGGGCAACCGCAGCGCGAGCGACGGCGATAGGCCGGCCCAGGTGGAAGCCAACCGTGCCGAACTGGCGATGTTGGTCGAGCTGCCGTCGCTGCCGCACTGGCTGCGCCAGGTGCATGGCACCGGCGTGGCGCGCTTGGATGTGCCGTTGGCGGTGCCGCGCGCGGCTTCCGAGGAACCCGAGGCCGACGCAGCGGTCACCGCCACGCCTGAAGTGGTCCTGGCGATCCTCACCGCCGACTGTCTGCCGGTGGTGCTGGCCGCGGCAGATGGCAGCGAGGTGGCGGCCGCGCATGCCGGCTGGCGCGGACTGGCCGGTGGCGTGCTGGAAGCCACGGTTGCGGCGATGACCACGGCGCCTGCGCGCATCCGCGCCTGGCTGGGGCCGGCGGCCGGACCGCAGGCCTACGAGATCGGCCGGGAGGTGTTCGATGCGCTCACCGCCTCCGATCCGGAGGCTGCAGCCGCCTTCATTGCCACCCGGCCTGGCCACTGGCGGGTTGACCTGTACGCGCTGGCGCGGCGCCGGCTGGCGGCCGTGGGCGTGACCGATGTCCATGGCGGCGGCCTGTGCACCATCTCCGCACCCGGCCGCTTCTTCTCGCATCGACGTGACGGCCGCAGCGGGCGGCTGGCCACGCTGGTCTGGCGCGCCCCCTGAGCGCGGCGTGCCCCTTGGCCATGAAGGCCAGTCACACCGCTGCTGCTTGCACTCTGCCGCCGCTGTGCCAGCGTGCTGAGCGAGGCGCCGTTCAACGCGCTGCCGGCGCCACCACCTGCACGCCCCGACCTCGCAGCGACGTGTCGGGTGCTGGACTGCACGGGCCTGGGGGCGCTCCGCTTTTCCAGACTTCCCCCAGCGCGATTCAGATCGGACAATCGGGGCATCTGCGCAGGTTGGCGGATGTTGTCCCGGCATGACAGCGCGCCGCCAGGTGCGTCACCGTGCGCCTCTTCTTCAGCTGTTTCCCGGAGTTTGTGCCGATGTTGCTGCGTGCCGCGCTGCTGCTTTCCCTGCTGACCCTGGGCGCCTGCGTCACCACGCAGGGCACTGCTGCGCCGCAGGTCGGCACGACCGCCTCACTGCAGGGCGATGCCTTGCGCCCGGCGGCTGCCACCGGCTGGATCCGTAGCGAGCTGTACTTCGGTGTGGGCCAGGAGAGCGGCGCGGTTGATCGGCCTCAGGGTGCACCGATCAGCGAGGCCCGGTGGCGCGCCTTCCTGGACAAGGAAGTGACCCCGCGTTTCCCGGATGGCCTGACCGTGTTCGATGCCGAGGGCCAGTGGTTGTTCCGCGGCGCGGCCGAGCCCAGCCGGCTCGAGACCAAGGTGCTGGTGGTGCTGCACCCTGACACGCCCGCGCGCCGCGCCGACATCGAGGCCATCCGCCTGGCCTGGAAGCAGGCCACCGGCCACCAGTCGGTGCTGTGGTCGCGCCAGCCGGTCGAGGTCTCGTTCTGAGCGCGTGCGCCGGTGTTCGTGGCGCTCGAGCGTGGCGATCGGCCGTGGCGGCGCTGTTCGCCGCGAAGCCGACCCCTTAGCATCGCCCTCCCCTGCTTTTGCGAACGTCGACATGTCCCACGCCGCTTCGCCCTCTCCGTTCCGCCCGCGCTGGTTCGTCGCCGGCGATCTCAATGGGTTCTTCGGTCTGGTGGTGGACAACCTGTCGATCCTGGGCTTCATCGCGATGGCGCTGGTGGGGATCTTCCGGTTTCCGGCCGAGGTGGTGTTCGGGCGGATGTTCCCGGGCACGGCCTTTGGGGTGCTGGTGGGCAACCTGGCCTACACCTGGATGGCGCGCAGGCTGGCGGCCAGGAGCGGGCGCGAGGATGTGACCGCGATGCCGCTGGGGCTGGACGCGCCGACCAGCATCGGCATGGCGCTGCTGGTGCTGGGCCCGGCCTTTGCCGGCTTCAAGGCCGGCGGGATGACGCCCGAGGCGGCGGCGATGGCCACCTGGCAGCTGGGCATGGCTGCACTGATGATCATGGGACTGTTCAAGCTGGTGCTCTCGTTCTTTGGCGAAGCGGTCACCCGCGCGCTGCCGCGTGCGGCGCTGCTGGGATCGATCGCCGGGATCGCGCTGGTGCTGATGGGCTTCTTGCCGCTGCTGGAAACGCTCAAGTCGCCGGTCGTGGGCCTGCTGACGCTGGGCCTGCTGCTGTATGTGCTGATCGCCAAGGGCCGGCTGCCGGTCAAGCTGCCGGGGGTGCTGGTGGCCTTCGTGGTCGGCACGCTGCTGTATTACGCGCTGGGCCTGGCCGGGCTGGGCGCGCCGGGCTTCAAGCTGCCCGAACTGGTGCCACCGCAGATCGCGCTGCCGCTGCCGTCGCTGGGTTTCGTCACCGGCATGGCCGATGCGCTTGCCTACCTGCCGCTGCTGCTGCCGTTCGGCCTGCTGATGGTGGTCGGCGGGATCAACGTGTCCGAAAGCGCGCGTGCGGCCGGCGACGACTACCGCACCCGCGACATCCTGCTGGTGGAAGCCATCGCCACCCTGATCGCCGGCGTCTGCGGCGGGGTGGCCCAGACCACGCCCTACATCGGCCAGCCGGCTTACAAGCACATGGGCGCGCGCAGCGGTTACACGCTGCTGACGGGCCTGTTCATCGGTATCGGCGGCATGCTGGGGGTGGTGTCGATGCTGGTGCAGTGGCTGCCGCTGGCGGTGCTCTCGCCGATCATCGTGTACGTGGCCATCGACATCACCACCCAGGCCTTCCAGGCCACCCCGCACAGGCATGCCGGGGCGATGGTGCTGGGTTTTTTGCCCTCGGTGGCCTACCTGCTGCTGATCAAGGCCCATGGCTGGATCGGGCCCGAGCAGTTCGTCGCGATGACCACCACGGTCAATGGCCAGGGCCTGCCGGAAATGGCGGTGATCCTGGTGCTGGGCAACGGCTTCATCCTCACTGCGATGCTGTGGATCAGCGCGGTGGCGGCGATGGTCGATGGCGCGCTGCGGCGGGCGGCGGTCTTCTGGGCGGTGGCTGCGGCAATGACCCTGTTCGGGGTGATCCATTCGGTGGCCCCCAACGGCGCGCTGACCCTGCCCTGGCAGCTGGAAGGGCTGGGGCGCACGCTGTGCTGGCAGTTCGCTGGCGCCTATGCCGCGCTGGCGGCGTTGATGGCGGCGTTGTCGCTGCAGTCCACGGCGAGCCTTCGATAGGCGCGCTGCCTCACGCCGCATCCAGCTCAGGATAGTGGCGGAAGAGGCCGCGGGTGTTGAACGCCACCCGCCGCTCGGAGGCCAGATAGGCGGCGATGTTCGGTCGCTGCGCGATGCGCGCCCTGAGCGCCTGCAGCAGCGGCAGGGTGGGCGCCAGGGTGGCCATGCGCTTGGGGAACATGTACTCCAGCCCGCTCATCACCTGGAACAGCGACAGGTCCACGTAGGAGTGCTGGCCCAGCGCGTGCCTGCCGCCGCCCTGTTCCAGCACGTCCTCGAAATAGCCCAGGAACTTGGGCAGGCGGTTGCTGCGCAGGTCCTCGGCGCGACGCCGCGCTTCGGTCTTCTGGTCTTCGTAGTACAGCGCGCTGGCGATCGGGTGATGGGTGTCGTGCACCTCGGCGACCAGGTCGGTGATGGTCATCTGCAGCTGCAGCGCCTGCAGGCGGCGCGATTCGGCCTGCGGCACCAGCCCCAGGTGCGGGCCCAGGTAATGCAGGATGCCGGCGACCTGGGCGATCACCAGGCGACCGGCCTTGAGGAATGGAGGTGCGAACGGGCGCGCGCCCTCGTGCTGGCCTTCCAGGAAGGCGTTCATGGCCGCATCGCCTTCCACGCGCGCCACATCGGTGTAGTCGGCGGCCGCATCTTCCAGCGCCAGGCGGACGAACTCGCCGCGGCCCTGCAGCCCGGTCCAGTAATACAGGTCGTAGTGCATGGTGCAGCTCCGCAGTCGGGGGGCACCCAGGCTAGGCCAGCGTCGGCACGTACGGCGTGATCAGGGGCGCGTGGATCAGGTCAATGCGACCACCCCGGTCTCGCCCAGCAACCAGGCCAGCTTGCGGTCACGGGGCAGCTGCTTGACCTGCCATTCGGCCCGCGCGGCGCTGGCGCGGTCGGGGTAGCTGCGGCTGGCCAGGATGCACACGGGCGGGTGGGCGCGTGTGTAGCGCGCGCCGCGGCCCTGCACGTGGGCCTGGAAGCGGGCCTGCACATCGTTGCTGATGCCGCAGTAATAGCTGCCGTCGCGGCACTGGAGCAGGTAGACCGACCAGGAGGTGGGGGTGGGCATGAGGGTCATGATGCCGCAGGCGGGGCGCGCCCTTGCGCAGGATCAAGGCGCGCCAGCGGTCAGGCCGGCACCCTGCAGCGGGTTCAATCGGTTGGCGCAGCCGCCTTGAAACCCGCCCTGCCAACGCCATGTCGGTGACATTGCCGGCCTTGCCGGCCCCCCCTTCGAGGATTTCCCAATGCGGATGGACAAACTCACTTCGCGCTTCCAGCAAGCCCTGGCCGATGCCCAGTCGCTGGCCGTGGGCCGCGACCACAACTTCATCGAACCGGTGCACCTGATGGTGGCGCTGCTGGATCAGTCCGGCGGTAGCACCCGCGCGCTGCTGCAGCAGGCCGGGGTCAACGTGCCGGTGCTGCGCGAGCGCCTGGGCGAGTCGCTGGAGGCACTGCCCAAGGTCACCGGCCAGGCCGGCAACCTGTCGGTGGGCAACGACCTGGGCCGCCTGCTCAACCAGACCGACAAGCTGGCCCAGCAACATGGCGATGCCTTCATCGCCAGCGAGTGGTTCGTGCTGGCGGCGGTGGAAGACAATGGCCCGCTGGGCCTGGCCTTGCGCACGGCCGGTGCCGACAAAAAGAAGGTCGAAGCAGCCATCGACAAGATCCGCGGCGGCGAGAGCGTGCAGTCCGAAAACGCCGAGGACCAGCGCCAGGCGCTGGAGAAATACACCATCGACCTGACCGCACGCGCCGAGAGCGGCAAGCTGGATCCGGTGATCGGCCGCGACGAGGAGATCCGCCGCACCATCCAGGTGCTGCAGCGCCGGACCAAGAACAACCCGGTGCTGATCGGCGAGCCGGGCGTGGGCAAGACCGCGATCGTCGAAGGCCTGGCCCAGCGCATCGTCAATGGCGAGGTGCCGGAGAACCTGAAGAACAAGCGGGTGCTGTCGCTGGACATGGGCGCGCTGATCGCCGGCGCCAAGTTCCGCGGGGAATTCGAGGAGCGTCTGAAGGGCGTGCTCAATGACCTGGCCAAGAGCGAGGGCCAGATCATCCTGTTCATCGACGAGCTGCACACCATGGTCGGCGCCGGCAAGGCCGAGGGCTCGATGGATGCGGGCAATATGCTCAAGCCGGCGCTGGCCCGTGGCGAGCTGCACTGCGTCGGTGCGACCACGCTGGACGAGTACCGCAAGTACATCGAGAAGGATGCCGCGCTCGAGCGCCGCTTCCAGAAGGTGTTTGTCGGCGAGCCGTCGGTGGAAGACACCATCGCGATCCTGCGCGGCCTCAAGGAGCGCTACGCCGTGCACCACGGTGTGGAGATCACCGACCCGGCCATCGTCGCGGCGGCCACCCTGTCCCACCGCTACATCGCCGACCGTCAGCTGCCGGACAAGGCCATCGACCTGATGGACGAGGCCGCCAGCCGTATCCGCATGGAGATCGATTCCAAGCCGGAGGAACTGGACCGCATGGAGCGCCGCCTGATCCAGCTCAAGACCCAGCGCGAGATGCTGAAGAAGGAGAAGGACGCCGAATCGGCCAAGCGCCTGGCCGACCTGGAAGCGGACATCGACACCTTGGAACGCGAGTTCTCCGACCTCAACGAAGTCTGGAAATCGGAAAAGGCCGCGCTGCAGGGCGCCACCCGGATCAAGGAGCAGATCGAGGCGGCCAGGGTGGAACTGGAAGGCGCCCAGCGCCGCCAGGACTATGCGCGCATGAGCGAGATCCAGTACGGGGTGCTGCCGCAGCTGGAGAAGCAGCTGGCCGAAGCCCAGGCGGCCGAGCAGCAGGAGTTCAAGCTGGTCCAGGACCGGGTCACTGCCGAGGAGATCGCCGAGGTGGTTTCGCGCTGGACCGGCATCCCGGTGTCCAAGATGCTCGAGGGCGAGCGCGAGAAGCTGCTCAAGATGGAAGACCAGCTGCGCGAGCGCGTGGTCGGCCAGGAGGAGGCGATCAAGGTCGTGTCCGATTCGGTGCGTCGCTCGCGTGCCGGCCTGTCCGATCCAAACCGGCCCAGCGGTTCGTTCCTGTTCCTGGGCCCGACCGGCGTGGGCAAGACCGAGCTGTGCAAGGCGCTGGCCGAATTCCTGTTCGACAGCAGCGAGGCGATGATCCGCATCGACATGAGCGAGTTCATGGAGAAGCATTCGGTCGCCCGGCTGATCGGCGCGCCCCCGGGCTACGTGGGTTATGAGGAAGGCGGTTACCTGACCGAGGCGGTGCGTCGTCGCCCGTACTCGCTGATCCTGCTGGACGAGGTGGAAAAGGCGCACGGCGATGTGTTCAACATCCTGCTGCAGGTGCTCGACGATGGCCGCCTGACCGATGGCCAGGGCCGCACCGTGGACTTCCGCAACACCGTGATCGTGATGACCTCCAACCTGGGCAGCCAGCTGATCCAGGAGATGTCGCACGATGAAAGCGCCGAGTCCTACACCAAGATCAAGGCGGCGGTCATGGGCGTGGTCCAGGCGCACTTCCGGCCCGAGTTCATCAACCGGCTCGATGACATCGTGGTGTTCCATCCGCTGGACAAGGTCCAGATCCGCCAGATCGCCAGGATCCAGCTGCGCGGGCTGGAAGCGCGCCTGCGTGATCGCGGGATCGGGCTGGAGGTGTCCGATGCGGCGCTGAGCATCCTGGGCGATATCGGGTTCGACCCGGTCTACGGCGCACGTCCACTCAAGCGCGCGATCCAGTCGCAGCTGGAAAACCCGCTGGCGCAGAAGATCCTGTCCGGCGCGTTCGTCAGCGGCGACACCGTGCAGGTCGACGCGGCAGGGGGGCGGCTGGTGTTCGCCAAGGCGTAAGAAGGTCTGAATTCTTTGCTGTATGTCGCCATCCCCGCGCTCAACGGCGCGGGGATGGCGTTTTTGTTTTGAGCCGTTCCGGGGCAAGCCCAGCCGAGCGCCAACCGCGCTGGATGCATGCCAGCCCCACGCTACGGGATGCGGCGTCCAAGGAAGGCACTTGGCACGCGCCCCGCGCAAACGCGCCGTGTCGGTACCGGCGTAGTCGGATCGCTCATGCGCTGATTGCCTTTGGACATGAGCCGGGGTGGTGGAGGCCACCCCCGGCGCGACGGGCTGGGCTATCGTCGCCTTCCTTCTGCCCCAGTGAACCTGTGCCATGACCCAGCCCCAGTGGAAGCCCGAAACCATCGCCGTGCACGGTGGCTACAGCCCCGACCCGACCACCCGCGCGGTCGCCGTGCCGATCTACCAGACCGTGGCCTTCGCCTTCGACAGCACCCAGCACGGCGCGGACCTGTTCGACCTGAAGGTGCCGGGCAACATCTACAGCCGGATCATGAATCCGACCAACGAGGTGCTGGAGCAGCGCATGGCCGCCCTGGAGGGCGGGATCGGTGCGCTCGCGCTGGCCTCCGGGCAGGCGGCGGTGACCTACGCGATCCAGACCATCGCCGAGGCCGGCGACAACATCGTCTCCTCCAGCGCGCTGTACGGCGGCACCTACAACCTGTTCGCGCACACCCTGCCGCAGTTCGGCATCAGCACGCGCTTTGCCGATTATCGTGATCCACAGGCCTTCGCCGGCCTGATCGACGAGCGCACCAAGGCGGTGTTCGTCGAATCGATCGGCAACCCGCGCGGCAACATCACCGACATCGAGGCGGTGGCCGCAATCGCCCATGCGCACGGCGTGCCGTTGATCGTGGACAACACCGTCGCCACGCCCTACCTGTTGCGCCCGATCGACTTCGGCGCCGACATCGTGGTCCATTCGCTGACCAAGTACCTGGGCGGGCACGGCAACAGCCTGGGCGGGGCGATCGTCGATTCCGGGCGCTTCCCGTGGGCCGAGCACAAGGCCCGCTTCGGCCGCCTCAACGAGCCGGACGTCAGCTACCACGGCGTGGTCTATACCGAGGCCCTGGGCGAGGCGGCCTACATCGGTCGTGCGCGCGTGGTGCCGCTGCGCAATACCGGCGCGGCGCTGTCGCCGTTCAATGCCTTCCTGATCCTGCAGGGGATCGAGACCCTGGCCCTGCGCATGGACCGGATCAACGCCAACACCCTGGCCGTGGCCCATTACCTGCAGCAGCATGCCCGGGTGCAGTGGGTCAACTATGCCGCCCTGCCGGACCATCCCGAACATGCGCTGGCGCGCAAATACCTGCGCGGTCACGGCTCGGGCGTGCTCACCTTCGGTCTGCCCGGCGGGCGCGAGGCCGGCGCCCGCTTCCTGGACGCGCTGCAGCTGTTCACCCGCCTGGTCAACATCGGCGATGCCAAGTCGCTGGCCACCCATCCGGCCTCGACCACCCACCGCCAGCTCTCGCCCGAGGAACTGGACAAGGCCGGGGTGGGCATCGACACGGTGCGCCTGTCGCTGGGGATCGAACACATCGACGACCTGCTGGCCGACCTGGAACAGGCCCTGGCCCAGGCCTGAGCGGGCGCTACGGCACCGGCTGCACGCGCAGGGCGCGGTAGGGCGGGGTGGCCAGGATCATCTCGGCCAGCGAATGGGCCAGTTCGCGTTCGGCCAGGACCGCGCCATCGGCGCCGTGTGCGAGCAGGTGCGCAACCTCGGCTTCGCTGTGGGCGCGCGCCAGCACGGTCAGGTTCGGGTTGAGCGCCCGCAACTTGGCGATGGCCTCGCCGGCTTCCAGCGGCTGGGCGATGGCCAGCACCGCGATCCTGGCCTTGTCCGGTTGCGCCTCGGCCAGCACCGCATCGGCCGCCGCGCTGCCGCGGATGGCGGCAATGCCGGCGGCGTGCGCCCTTTCCACGTTGTCGCGGTTGTCATCGATCACCACCAGCGGCACCCCGCGCTCGCGCAGCAAGCGCGCCAGGTGGCTGCCCACGCGCCCGTAGCCGATCACGATGGCGTGCTCGTGCGCCTCCAGCGGCGGGCCGGGCCGCGGCTCGGGTTCGGCGGCCGGGGTGACCCCGGCGGTGTTCATGCCGTGGCGCCGGTTCCAGGCATCCAGGGCGGTGAACAGGAACGGATTGGCCACGATCGACAGCAGCGCCCCGGCCAGGATCAAGTCGTGCCCTTGCTGCGGCAGGATCTTCAGGCTCAGGCCCAGCCCGGCCAGGATGAAGGAGAACTCGCCGATCTGCGCCAGGCTGGCCGAGATGGTCAGCGCCGTGCCCTTGGGATGGCCGAACGCGCGCACGATGAGGTAGGCCGCCGCCGACTTGCCGACCACGATGATCAGGAAGCTCGCCAGCACCTGCAGCGGGTAGGTCACCAGGATGGCCGGGTCGAACAGCATGCCGACCGAGACGAAGAACAGCACTGCGAACGCATCGCGCAGCGGCAGCGAATCGCTGGCCGCCTTGTGGCTCAGCTCCGACTCGTTGAGCAGCATCCCGGCAAAGAACGCGCCCAGCGCGAAGCTCACCCCGAACAGCCTGGCCGAGCCGAACGCCACCCCCAGGGCGATGGCCAGCACTGACAGGGTGAACAGCTCGCGCGAGCCGGTGGCCGCGACCTTCTCCAGCGTCCACGGGATCACCCGCCTGCCCACCACCAGCATCACCGCCACGAACGCGGCCACCTGCAGCAGGGTGATGCCGATGGCCTTGGCGATCGACAGCCAGGCGTTCGGTTCGGCCTGGGCAGCCTTGACCGCCGCGCCGCCGCCGGCCTCGGCCACGGCCTGCGCGGTGGCGCCGTCGCCCAGCGCGCCGGCCAGCGCCGGCAGCAGCACCAGGGCCAGGACCATGGCCAGGTCTTCCACGATCAGCCAGCCCACGGCGATGCGGCCCTTGTTGGTGTCCAGCATGCGCCGGTCTTCCATCGCCCGCAGCAGCACCACCGTGCTGGCCACCGACAGGGCCAGGCCGAACACCAGGCCCTGCAGCGCGTTCCAGCCCATCCACCAGGCCAGCCCGAAGCCCAGCGCCGTGGCCACGGCGATCTGCGCGATCGCGCCGGGGACGGCGATCTTCCTGACCGACATCAGGTCTTCCAGCGAGAAGTGCAGGCCGACGCCGAACATCAACAGCATCACCCCCAGCTCGGACAGCTGGGTGGCCAGGTCCTGGTCGGCGACAAAGCCGGGCGTGAACGGCCCGACCACCATGCCCGCCACCAGATAGCCCACCAGCGGCGAGAGCCTGAGCCTGTTGGCCAGCGCGCCGAACACGAACGCCACGACCAGGCCGACGGCGATGATGTCGATCAGGCTGGTGTCGTGGTGCATGGCGTGTCCCCGTTAGGCTCGTCTACTCGTGGCCCGAGTTTCGCGCAATCGGCACAGGCCGGGAAAATCGAAACTGACTCGCCGGTTCATGTCATCTATCGAAGACGGACGCCGCCGACAGCAGGACACCGGCGGCTGACACCGGAAGCAGCGGGTGTGCGCACGCGCTTGACCGGTGGCAAACCGGATCGAGCGGGTTCTGGTCCGCGCAATGAAAAAGGCCCCGACATGCATCGGGGCCTTGGCCAAATCAGGCCGTCCGGATCGGCGCTTGCACCGAAGCGCTGACGGAAAACCGGATCCGGTCTTCCGCCGGGCGCTGCGGTACCTGCTGCTAGAAGCCGCTCACGTTGAGCCGGCCACCGGTGACGGTCTTGCCTTGCAGGGAGGTGGTCGGCACGGTGTTGTCGAGAATCGCCGCCTTGATGTCCGCCGCGCTGGCACCGGGACGGGTCGAGGCGTACAGCGCCGCGGCGCCGGTTACATGCGGGGTGGCCATGGAGGTGCCGTTGTAGCTGGCGTAGCCGGCGGTGACCTTGCCCTTGTTGCTGACCGGCACGGTGGAGTAGATCGCCGAACCCGGCGCGCCCAGGTCCACGGTGGTCTTGCCCCACTGCGAGAAGCTGGACAGCGCGCCGGTGTTGGTGATGGAGGCCACGGCGATCACGTTCGCGTTCGGGTAGTTGGACGGGTAGCTGGCGGTGGTGTCGTTGTCGACCGCGTCGTTGCCTGCGGCGGCCACGAACAGGATCTCGGCGCTGCCGGCGCGGGTGATGGCGTCCTGCAGCGCCTGGGAGAAGCCGCCGCCGCCCCAGGAATTGTTGGTGGCGACGATGTTCAGGCCATGGCGGGTCTTGAGGTCGGTGATGTAGTCCACCGCCTTGACCGCATTGGCGGTGGTGCCCCCGCGGCGGCCCAGGAACTTGGCGCTGATCAGCTTGATCCCGCTCCAGCACACCCCCGCCACGCCCTTGCCGTTGCCACCCACGCCGGCGATGGTGCCGGAGACATGGGTGCCATGGTCGTCGCTGGCGCCGCCGGAGTTGATGTTGTTGGTGCCGCCGTCGAAGTCCCAGCCGCGAATGTCATCGACATAGCCGTTGCCGTCGTTGTCCACGCCATCGGCCGCGTCATAGGGGTTGGACCAGATGTTCGGTGCCAGATCGTCGTGGCTGTAGTAGATGCCCTCGTCGATCACCCCGACCAGCACGTTGCTGCAGGCGGTGTGGCCTGCGGTCCAGGCTTCGCCGGCCTGCGAGCCGTACTGGTTGGCCGGGCTGGTGCCGTCGCCGTACATGCCCCACAGCGAACCGTTGGAGTAGTAGGTATCGTTGGAGGTCGCGCCGATGGTGTAGACCCAGTTCGGCTCGGCGTAGTCGACGGCCGGGTCGCTGCTCAGTACCTGGATGGCCGCAGCCAGGTCCTGACCACTGCGCAGCTTCAACAGCGCCAGTTCGCCCTGCTTGCCATTGCCGGGGCGGACGATGTCCAGCTTGCTGGCACCCAGGCCATGCTCGATCGCCTCGCGATCGGCGGCGGTGGCGCCGTCGCGGTACTTGATCAGCAATTCATCGGGCTGGTGCAGACGCCCGGCCTTCAGGGACTGGGCCACCAGGTCGGGCCTACCCGCGGCCTGGGCCGAAAACGACACACCCAGAATCGCTACCACTGCACCTGCCAGAACCCCAAACCGCGTGCTGATCGCCATCGATGCGTCACTCCGTGTTGTATGAATGAGAAAGGGAGGCCGTTAAGCCGCCAGTCAAGTTAGCCGATCGTAAACCCAACATGTGCGTTTTCGGTCACTTTTCTGAAATCTTCACAGCCGATAGGCAACCAACGGCCTGGCAAGAACACCCCCACCCTGAATGGCGGGGCGCCGCGCGGACGCTTCGCCATAAAACAACCCCGGCGCGAAGCCGGGGTTGGTCGGGTCGCGCGGTGGCGTGCGGGCTTACCAGGTATAGGCGATGCGGCCATACACGTAGGCGCCGTTGAAGCCGAACGGCGAGTAGTTGCTGTACTGGAAGATCCCGCTGGTGGAGTTCACGTAGCGGTTCTCGTCCGGGTAGGTGTCGAACACGTTGTCTGCGCCCAGGGTGAGGGTCCACTGCTGGGTCGGCTTGTAGCTGGCCGCCACGTCCACCAGCCATTCGGCATCGTAGCTCTGGTCGTTGGCCGGCACGGTCGCGTTGCGCACGGTGACGCTGCCGTAGCGGGTCCCGGTCAGGCTCAGGTTCCAGCGGTCCGAATGCCAGGTGCCGCCCAAGATCGTCTTGTTCTTCGGGAAGCTGTCTTCCAGGCGGCCGACTTCGTCACGGGCGATCAGCGGGGTGCTGATGCCCAGCTCCGCCAGCGCGGCCGGCGAGGCCTCCAGGCGGGTGATTTCGGTCTCCCCATAGCTGTAGCTGGCCGTCAGGTCCAGGGCGCTGGCCGCGAACGGCACGGTGTAGCTGCCGACCACGTCCACGCCCTTGGTGCGGGTGTCGGCGGCGTTGGTGAAGTAGCGGAACTGGGTCACCTGGTCCACGCCCAGGCTGGACAGCAGCGCCTGCGCGGCGGCATTGGTGTTGATGTTGGAGGACAGCAGGATGCGGTCGTCGATCTCGATCTGGTAGGCATCGACCGTCAGCGAGAACTGGTCGGTCGGCTGCAGCACCAGGCCCAGGCTGTAGTTGGTGGAGGTCTCGGCGTCCAGCGGCTTGGCGCCCAGGGCCTGGGCGATGGCGGTGTCGGCCGGGAAGGTGCCGCTCTGGTAGAAGACGCCGTTGGTGATCGTGCTGGAGATCGCCTGAAAGCTCTGCTGGGCCAGCGATGGGGCGCGGAAGCCGTTGGAGACCGTACCGCGCAGCGCAACCATGTCGGTGAACGCGTAACGCGCCGACAGCTTGCCCGAGGCCTTGCTGCCGAAGTCGGAGTAGTCCTCGTAGCGTCCGGTCAGGCCGGCGGAGAACTTGTCGGTGAAGTCGGCTTCCACACCGGCATAGACCGCGTAGTTGTGGCGGTCGGCGTGCACGGCGTTGGCCGGGGTGAAGCCGCCGAAGCCCTGTGCCCCGGAGCTGGAGCCGGGGATGCCCAGGCCCGCATTGGCGTACGAGCCATATACGCCCGGCGACTGGTTCCACTTCTCCTCACGATATTCAGCGCCGAAGGACAGCGTCACCGGGTAGGCCAGGCCCCAGTCCAGGGCCTGGGTGAAATCGGCGTTGAGGATGTTCTGGGTGTACTCCAGCGCCCCGTCGTAGAAGCGGGTCGGGCTGGTGTCGCCGAGCGTGTAATTGATGGTGTTGTCGGTGGCGTAATCGATCCTGTTGTAGCCGTAGTTGTAGCTGACATCCCAGGCAAAGCCGCCTTCGGTATTGCCCTTGAGCCCGGCAATGAGCGAGCGGTCCTTGGAGTACTGGTTGATCACCGGCACGTAGCCGTCCGGGTAATACATGGCCAGCAGCGCGGCCTGGTTGTTGTGGTTCCTGGAGCGATAGAACGCATACGAATTGATGTCACGGTTGCTGGCGATGGCCGTGGCGTAACCGGTGATGTTGTCGGCGAAATCGAAGCTGGCGCTGGCCGAGGCCGCGCCGGCGTCCACCTCCGGATCGCCGATGATGAAGGCCTTCTCGCCCACCCCCGGGAAGTTGCCGGTGTTGGGCGTGGTGCCGGCGTAGGCGCCGGAACGATTGGTCGGATCCTGGTAGCCGGCCTGGCCGGCCACGTGCAGGGTGCCGCGGCCGTCGGCGAACTGCACGCCGGTGTCGCCGGAGAGCTGGAACTGCGCGCCGTCGCCCTTGGAATATTCGCCATAGTTCACCGCCAGGCTGCCACCCTTTCCGGCGCCCTTGAGGACGATGTTGATCACCCCGGCGATGGCGTCCGAGCCGTACTGCGCCGAGGCGCCGTCACGCAGCACTTCCACCCGCTCGATGGAGGCCACCGGAATGCTGTTGAGGTCCACGGCCGAGGAGCCGCGGCCGATGCTGCCGTTGAGGTTGAGCGCCGCCGAGCTGTGGTAGCGCTTGCCGTTGACCAGCACCAGCACCTGGTCCGGGGACAGGCCGCGCAGCTGCGCCGGACGCACGCCACTGGTGCCGTCCACCAGCGCCGGGCGCGGGAAGTTCAGTGAGGGCAGGGCGCGCGCCAGCGCGGTGGCCAGTTCGGTGGTGCCGGTGGCCTGCAGGGCCTCGCGCGAAATGATGTCGATCGGCGACTGCGATTCGGCCAGGGTGCGGTCGGTGACGCGGGTGCCGGTGACGATCACGTTGTCCAGCGTCTTGGCGGTCTGCTGGCCTTGCTGGGCCAGCGCGGGGACCGCCAGCGCAAGGGCGATGGCGGCGGTCAGGAGGGTGGGCTTGTACATCATGGATGCTCCGGTGGGTAAAAAGATGGCCGCCCGTGATGGTGTCCAGCACCCGGGATCTTGTTTGTCCCGATGTCACGTCTTGCTGCGGCGCAGGACACGAATAACCGCCAGGTGAGCACAAAGTCAACGGTTTCTTAACGAACAATCCTGCCAGCAAGACCCGATACACTGGGACGTCTGCTGGATACCTCCCCCGGGAACCTCACGTGATTTCGCTTCGCAACTTCGCCCTTCGCCGCGGCGAGCGCCTGCTGTTGTCCAACGTCGATCTGACCATGCATGCCGGCTATCGGGTCGGCGTGGTGGGGCGCAATGGCACCGGAAAATCCAGCCTGTTCGCCGCGGTCAGGGGCGAGCTGGAAGCCGACAAGGGCGATGTCGAACTGCCCGGCAAGGTGCGCATCGCCAGCGTGGCGCAGGAAACCCCGGCGCTGCCCGATCCGGCGCTGGATTTCGTCCTCGGTGGCGATACCGAAGTGGCCGCGGTGCTCAAGGCCGAGGCCGACGCGATCGCCGCCGAGGACTGGGAAGCGGTGGCCGCGGTGCACCTGCGCATGGAGCAAGTCGGTGGCTACGACGCCCAGGCGCGCGCCGGCAAGCTGCTGCATGGCCTGGGCTTTGCGGCCGACACCCACAGCCGCGCGGTCAAGGATTTCTCCGGCGGCTGGCGGGTGCGCCTGAACCTGGCGCGCGCGCTGATGATGCCCTCGGACCTGCTGCTGCTGGACGAACCGACCAACCACCTGGACCTGGACGCAGTGTTCTGGCTGGAGCAGTGGCTGCTCAAGTATCCGGGCACGCTGCTGCTGATCAGCCATGACCGCGAGTTCCTGGACAACGTGGCCACCCACACCCTGCACCTGCATGGCGGTGGCGCCAAGCTGTACGTGGGCGGCTATACCGATTTCGAACGCCAGCGTACCGAGCACCTGCGCCAGCAGCAGATCCAGCACGAAAAATCCGAAGCCGAGCGCGCCCACCTGCAGTCCTTCATCGACCGCTTCAAGGCCCAGGCCAGCAAGGCCAGCCAGGCCCAGAGCCGGATCAAGCGGCTGGCCAAGATGGCCGGCACCGAGGCGGTGCGCGCCGAGCGCGAATTCCGCATCGAGTTCTCCGCGCCGGCGCGGCTGCCGTATTCGCTGATCCGGCTGAATGATGTTGATTGTGGTTATGCACTTGGTGGGACTGCGGACGGTTCGCCATCTGGCCCCGCCAGGCACGCGGGGCATTCGGGCGTGCGCGAGCCAGTGGCTCGCGAGCAGCACGCCCTCATTCTGCACGAGGTCGGCTTCGGCCTGGAGGCGGGCGACCGGATTGGCCTGCTCGGCCCCAACGGCGCGGGCAAGACCACCCTGGTCAAGACCCTGGTCGGCGAGATCGCGCCATTGCGCGGCGAGCGCAGCGCGCACCCGGACCTGCGCATCGGTTACTTCGCCCAGCACACGGTGGAATCGCTGCACGAAGGCCGCTCGCCGATCGACCACTTCCGCGACCTCTCCCCCGACGCCTCGACCCAGTCGTTCCGCGATTTCCTGGGCAAGTGGAATTTCCCGGGCGACCGCGCATTCGAAGTGGTCGACGGCTTCTCCGGCGGCGAGCGCGCACGCCTGGCGCTGGCCCTGATCGCCTGGCAGCAGCCCAACGTGCTGCTGCTGGACGAGCCGACCAACCACCTGGACCTGGAAATGCGCGAGGCCCTGGCCGAGGCGCTGAGCCTGTTCGAAGGCGCGATCGTGATGGTCAGCCATGACCGTCATCTGATCGGCCTGGTCTGCGACACCTTCTGGCGCGTGGCCGATGGCGTGGTCGCGCCGTTCGCCGGCGACCTGGACGAATACGCCGCCTGGTTGCGCAGCCGTCCCAACGCCCAGGGCACCAAGCAGAAGATGGCCGCCGCCGCGCCCACGCCACCGCCGCCGACCAAGCCGGTGCCGCAGAAGAAGCCGCCGAATCCGCACAAGCTCAAGGCGGCCGAGGAAAAAATGGCCCAACTGGAAGCGGCACTGGCCGCCATCGACGCGCAGCTGGCCGATCCGGCCAATGCCGCCGACGGCAGCCGGCTGGCCGACCTGGGCCGCCAGCGCGAGATGACCGCGAGCGATCTGGCCAAGGCCGAAGCGGCGTGGATGGCGCTGTACGAAGAGGTGGCCTGAGCCACGCCCAGCAGCCGATGCGCGCGATCGCGCGCCACCGCAGGCACCTCACGATCGTCATTCCCGCGTAGGCGGGAATCCAGGGACGTTGCCGTGATCGAAATGCAAGCCGCTGGGTGACCAGACACCAGGTCTGTTGAAAGCGCTTCGACGCGTTCGCGGGGATGACGCTTCGAGTTTTTTGTGAAGACCGCTGGCACCGCTTTGGCATGGCCCAGCCTTGTGCGCCGGTTCCAGAATGCACAAAGGCCGCTTCTGCGCGGCCTTTGTGCTGGTGCAGCTGGCTGAAGAACTTACTTCAGCTTGGCCTCGGCCCGCAGGGCCTCGGCGCGGTCGGTCTTTTCCCACGAGAACGCGGTGGCGGTGTGCTGTTTGCCGGCACCGTCGGTGTAGCTGAATTCCTTCGGCTTGCGGCCGAAGTGGCCGTAGGCGGCGGTCGGCTGGTACATCGGGTGGATCAGGTCTAGCATCTTGATGATGCCGTAGGGGCGCAGGTCGAAATGCTTGCGGATCAGCTTCTCGATCCTGTGGTCCTCGATCTTGCCGGTGCCGAAGGTGGTGACCGAGATCGAGGTCGGCTCGGCCACGCCGATGGCGTAGGAGACCTGCACTTCGCAGCGGTCGGCCAGGCCGGCGGCCACCACGTTCTTGGCCACGTAGCGCGCGGCGTAGGCGGCCGAACGGTCCACCTTGGACGGATCCTTGCCCGAGAACGCGCCGCCGCCGTGGCGGGCCCAGCCGCCGTAGGTGTCGACGATGATCTTGCGCCCGGTCAGGCCGCAGTCGCCCACCGGCCCGCCGATGATGAACTTGCCGGTCGGGTTGATGTGGAACTTGGTGTCCTTGTGCAGCCACTTGGCCGGCAGCACCGGCTTGATGATCTCCTCGCGCACCGCTTCGATCAGGTCCTTCTGCCTGACCCCGGGATCGTGCTGGGTGGACAGCACCACCGCGTCGATGGCGGTGGCCACGCCGTCCTCGTAGCGCAGGGTGACCTGCGACTTGGCATCCGGACGCAGCCACGGCAGCGCCGAGTTCTTCTTCTTGCGCACCGCGGCCTGGCGCTCGACCAGGCGGTGCGCGTAGTGGATCGCGGCTGGCATGAAGCTTTCGGTCTCGTTGGTCGCATAGCCGAACATCAGGCCCTGGTCGCCGGCGCCCTGCTGCTCGGGATGCTTGCGGTCCACGCCCTGATTGATGTCCGGCGACTGCTTGCCGATCAGGTTCAGCACCCCGCAGGTCTCGCCGTCGAAGCCGACGGTGGAGCTGTTGTAGCCGATGTCCAGGATCACCTTGCGGGTCAGCGCTTCCAGGTCGATCCAGGCGCTGGTGGTGACCTCGCCGGCGACGATCGCCACACCGGTCTTGACCAGCGTCTCGCAGGCCACCCGTGCGCGCCTGTCCTGCTGCAGGATCGCATCGAGGACCGCGTCGGAAATCTGGTCTGCAATCTTGTCCGGATGGCCTTCGGAGACCGATTCGGACGTGAACAGGTAGCTGGACATCAGGCTTATATCCTTCAATGCGGATGAAAAGATGGCCGCGCATGATACACGCGCACGCGGCTCGGCGCATGTGCACTGGCGTGCTGCTGCCGCGAGGCGACTTTGGCCTGCGGCCATGACAGGACCGCGGCGGCGCTGTCATCGCGCTGTCGCGGCCACGCAATGTGCCTGTCGCCGGCGCGGCCCAGTCTGGCGTTCCAGATACGCCGCTGCCGCGACAGGCCCGCCATGCGACCTCTGGAAGATACCCTCATCGAACGTTATCCGCGCTGGTTCGGTGGCCGCCGCGGCGCGCTGACCCAG
Organism: Pseudoxanthomonas spadix BD-a59; assembly: GCF_000233915.3. NCBI lineage: Bacteria > Pseudomonadati > Pseudomonadota > Gammaproteobacteria > Lysobacterales > Lysobacteraceae > Pseudoxanthomonas > Pseudoxanthomonas spadix. The sequence goes on from NC_016147.2 coordinate 909,837, forward strand.
CCGCTGTTGCGGCGCTGGGGGCATTGGTCGGGGATCGACCAGGCGCTGGCTTTCGTGCGCGACAACGCAGGGCTGCAGGCCTGGGAGTTCGTCGCCGCCGCGCACGGTTTCCTGCATTTGCAGCAGCAGCATGACGCGCAGGCGCTGGCCCGGATCCCGGCGAGCGGGCCCTTGCTGGTGATCGCCAACCATCCTTCCGGTGCGCGCGATGCCATCGCCCTGCTGGGCCTGATCGGCCAGGTACGGCGCGATGTGCGCATCATCGCCAACCACTTGCTGGCCCACATCGCCCCGCTCGCGCCGCTGCTGCTGCCGGTGCGCGTGTTCGGCGGCAGCGCCGACGCCGGCAGCCTGCGCGCGGTGCGCACCGCGCTGGCGGCCGGGCAATGCGTGATCGTGTTTCCGGCCGGCGAAGTCTCGCGGCTGCATCCGCTGGGCGTGCGTGATGGCCGCTGGCGCGCCGGGTTCGCCCGCTTTGCCCGGGCCAGCGGCGCGCCGGTGCTGCCGGTGCGGGTGCAGGCGCGCAATTCGGCGTTGTTCTACGGCGCCTCGGCGGTGTTCAAGCCGGTCGGGACTGCGCTGCTGCCACGCGAGATGTTCGCCCGTCGCCAGCAGCCGTTGAAGCTGCACGTGGGCCAGGCCCGGTTGCTCGAGGCCGGCATCGGTGACCAGGCGGCGATCCGCCAGTTGCGGCGCGCGCTGTATGCCCTGGGCCGGCGTTCGGACGGGCAGGGCAAGGCGCCTGCGGCGCTGGCCGAACCGGTGCCGGTGGCGCAGCTGCGGGCGGCCGTGGCCGCCCTGCCAAACCTGGGCAGCACCCGCGAAGGCCGCACGATCGTGGCCGGCCGCCTGCACCCGCAGTCGCCGCTGCTGCGCGAGATCGGCCGCCTGCGCGAGCTCACCTTCCGCCAGGTCGGCGAGGGCACCGGCCGTGCGCTGGACCTGGATGCGTACGACGCCTGGTACGACCACATCGTGTTGTGGGACGAGCAGGCCGGCGCCATCGCCGGTGCGTATCGGGTCGCCCGCGGCGCCCCGGTGCTGGCCCAGCGCGGCCTGGCCGGGCTGTACACCGCCTCGCTGTTCGACTGGGCCGAAAGCGCACTGCCGCGCATCGCCGAAGGCATGGAGCTGGGCCGCAGCTTCGTCGCCCCGGCCTACTGGAACAGTCGCAGCATCGACCAGCTGTGGCAGGGCATCGGCGCCTATCTAGCCCGCTATCCGCAGGTGCGTTACCTGTTCGGCGCGGTGTCCATCAGCGCGGCCCTGCCGTGCGCGGCGCGCGAACAGATCGTGGCCTACTACCAGCAGTTCCATGGGCATGGCCAGGCCTGTGCCACCGCGCGCAAGCCGTTCCATTTCACCCAGGCCCCGCCGCAGTTCGAAGCAATGGATGCGGCCACCGCCCTGGCGGTGCTGCGCGGCAACCTGGACGCGCTGGGCGCGCAGCTGCCGATGCTGCTGCGCCAGTACACCGAGCTGTGCGAACCGGGCGGTGCGCGCTTTCTGGCCTTCGGGGTGGACGCGGATTTCGCCGGCTGCGTCGATGGCCTGATCGAACTGGACCTGGCGCGCATGCACGTGCGCAAGCGCCAGCGTTATCTGGCACCTTCATCGCAGGAGCAGGCCGCATGAACCGCGCGATCTTCGTCTCCGATGTGCATCTGGGCTCCACCCACTGCCATGCGGCCGAGTTCGCCGATTTCCTCGGGCGTGTGCAGTGCCGGCAGCTGTACCTGGTCGGCGACATCGTCGACCTGTGGTGGATGGCACAGCGCCGCGCGCGCTGGGACGCGGCCCATCAGCGCGTGGTCGAGGCCCTGCATGCGCTGGCGCGCAGCGGCACCGAGCTGATCTACGTGCCGGGCAACCACGACCGCGCCGCGCGCCGCTTCTGCGGGCTGATGCTGCCGGCCATGCAGGTGCGCCGGCGGGTGATCCACACCACCGCCGACGGCCGCCGCCTGCTGGTGGTGCATGGCGACGACTACGACGCGGTGACGCATTTCGGTGGGCTGCAGGAACGCTTCGGCGACTGGCTGTACTACCGCATCCTCACCGGCAACAAGCTGGTCAACCGCCTGCGCCGCCGCCTTGGCCTGCGCTACTGGTCGCTGGCCGAGTACCTCAAGCGCAAGAGCGCGGCAGCCGAGCGCTACATCGCCCGCTTCGTGCAGGCCGGGCTGGACGACGTGCGCCGGCGCGGGCTGGATGGCATCGTCTGCGGCCACATCCATCGCGCCGCGCTGATCCGCCAGGACGGCTTGGTGTACGCCAATGACGGTGACTGGGTCGAAAGCCTGACCGCCCTGTGCGAGACCGCCGACGGCACGCTGCAGCTGCTCGCGCACACCGGCCAGGTGCTCGGCGAGGTGCCGGCGCGGCTGCGACTGGTGCCGGAACCGGAGCGGCCGCTGCCCAGGGCGGCGTAGCGGTGGGCTTTCCCCGGCCTGATTGGCATTGACCTTCGTCATCCCCGAGAGGCGAAGATCCAAGGACGTTGCTCTCGGTGGGGGGACGTCCATGGATTCCCGCCTGCGCGGGAATGACGGGTCGGGAGAGAGGCCTTGGGTCCGCTGCTAGCATCGGCGGCCATGGATTCGATCACTCACCTGGTTCTCGGCGGCGCCATCGGTGCGGCGATCGCACCGGCCGGCCAGCGCCGCGCCGCCCTGCTGGCCGGCGCGGCGCTCAACACCGTGCCGGACCTGGACGTGCCGTTGCTGCTGACCTTCACCGACGACCCGGTGACCTGGATGACATGGCATCGCAGCTTCCTGCATTCGGTGTTTGTGCTGCCGCTGATCGGCGGGCTGGTGTGGTGGGCGTGCCGGGTGCGTGGCAAGCGGGTGAAGGCGGCGCCGGTGCGCTGGTTCTGGCTGATCCAGGCCTGCCTGCTCAGCCATCCGCTGATCGATGCCTGCACCGTCTACGGCACCTGGCTGCTGTGGCCACTGGAAGTGCGACCGGCGATGTGGTCGACCTTCTTCATCGTCGAACCGGCCTTCACCCTGTGGCTGCTGCTGGGCTGCGTGATGGCCTGGTGCATCCCCAAGAAACCCTGGGGCCGCCGCGGCGCGATCGCCGGCGTGACGCTGGTAGCATTGGTGCTGGTGGGATCGATCGCGGCCAAGGCGGTGGTGGACCGCGAGGCCGGCCGCGCGCTGGCGGCGATGGGCCTGGTGGATGCGCCGCGCTTCTCCACGCCGCTGCCGTTCAGCACGCTGCTGTGGCGGGTGGTGGCGATGACGCCCGGTGGCTATGTCGATGCCGAACGCTCAGTGTTCGATACCGGGCCGATGGAGTTCCATGGCCATGCCTCCAACACCCAGGCGCTGGCCCAGGCCAAGGCGATCGGCATCCCTTCGGTGGCGCGCCTGGACTGGTTCAACCACGGCTTCATGCGCGCGCAGGTGCAGGGCAAGACACTGGTGCTGTCGGACCTGCGCATGGGCTTGGACCCGGACTACACCTTCAATTTCGCCGTGGCCCAATGGCGCGCGGACCAATGGCAGGCGATCGCGCCGCGGCAGATCAAGGCACCGCTGCCGATCTCCGGCGCGTCGGGCTTCAAGCGGCTGATGTCCGCGCTCTGGCATCGCATCTGGCACCAGAGTGATGCGCCGCTGCGCGATGCGACCCTCGCGCCGCAGGCTCAGGCTGCGGTGGCGAATCCGGACGGCACGCCAGCTTCCAGCGCGTCGAAGTAATCGGCGGTCAGGCGCAACTGCGCCTCGGCGGTTTCGGCGCGGTTGACCACCGCGCGGAAGGCGGCCATCTCTTCAGTGGATTGTTCCGGGCGGTTCTTCACATACCAACCCAGGTGCTTGCGGGCGATGCGCACGCCCTGCAGTTCCCCGTAGAACTCATGCAGCGCATGCAGATGGCCGAGCAGGATCTGGCGCACCTCGCTGATCGACGGTGGCGGCAGTTCCTCGCCGGTGGCCAGAAAATGAGCGATCTCGCGGAAGATCCACGGCCGGCCCTGCGCGGCGCGTCCGACCAGCACCGCATCGGCACCGGTGGCGCGCAGCACCTGCGCGGCTTTTTGCGGTGAATCGATATCGCCGTTGGCGAACACCGGGATCGACAGCGCCGCCTTGATCGCGGCGATGGTCTGGTACTCGGCCACGCCGGTGTATTGCTGGTCGCGGGTGCGGCCGTGGATGGCCAGCGCGGCGATGCCGGCGTCCTGGGCGATACGGGCAATCACCGGCGCGTTGCGATGTCCGGCATCCCAGCCAGTGCGGATCTTCAGCGTCACCGGCACATCGACCGCCTTGACCACCGCCTCGACGATCCGCGCCACCAGGCCTTCATCGCGCATCAGCGCCGAGCCGGCCCAGGCGTTGCACACCTTCTTGGCCGGACAGCCCATGTTGATGTCGATGATCTGGGCGCCGTGGTCGACGTTGTAGCGCGCGGCCCTGGCCAGCTGCTGCGGCTCGGTGCCGGCGATCTGCACGCTGACCGGGGCCGGCTCGCCGGCATGGTCCATGCGTCGCAGCGACTTGTCGGTGTTCCAGAAACGCGGATCGGAAATGGTCATCTCCGAGACCGCCAGGCCCGCACCCAGCTGCTTGCACAGCTGCCGGAACGGCTTGTCGGTCACCCCGGCCATCGGCGCCAGGATCAGCGGTGGATCGATCTTGTAGGGGCCGATGTGCATTTGATCGGGACTCGGAATGCGGGATTCGGGATTCGGGATTCGGGATTCGGGACCCGGGACCCGGGACCCGGGACTCGGGACTCGGGACTTGGGACTCGGGACTCGGGACTCGGGACTTGGGACTTGGGATTCAGGACTCAGGACTCAGGACTCAGGACTCAAAAGCAGGATCTTAGGTCTCGATTTCCAGTCAAGACTTTTTTACGTAGTCGATGCCGCCCAGCATGTGTGCAAGTGCGTTGCGGCTTTCGTCGATAACTCGTAAACCGACTCCATAAACACCTACCGCCGGCTTGATGCTAACGACCCGATGGCGCTGGCGCAGTCGGGCGTATGCGGCGTGGTACTCGGCACTGGCGGCGGCGCGCTCAAACTCCGGTCCCGGCACCGGCGCGGCGACTTAGTCAGCGCAGAAAAGCGCTTTGTCCTCCAGACATGTAAGGGCATCTACGCTGCTGACGGCGATAACGCATGCGCCGATGGCTTCGAATTCGGAAAGGCGGGTGAGGATCGCGGCCTGAGCATGGCCAGGGTAGAACAGCGCGACGCTGCATTCCCTGCATTGCTCAAAGCACCGGTCGACGTGGGACGGTTGGCTGTTGTTGGGGAAAGACGGCTCGAGGAATGCCTCGTGCGCAGCAAAGAACCCTGCAAATTGCGGGTTCGGGTGAGAGCAAAGCAGCGTGTAGCGATTCTCGAAATCGGCCGTGTGGATCAGATCGAGAGCGGCACGAATGTGACTAAAGTTGCGGTTGAACCAGACACCATGCGGTGCGGACACAACGGCTCCCAGATACAACGGAGCCAAGCAGGCGGGACGATATCCCGCCTGCGGCGTGTATTACAGATGCGGGAGAATGCGGGGCAGCAGGTCCTGGAACGTGCGCCCAGTAGCGTTCGCGCCGATGGCATGCATCTTCCAGGCGCCGTTGTGGCGATACACCTTCGCCATGATCATGGCGGTGTGCGGTCCCTTCACGTCGCTTAGGTCGAGTTTAGCGACTTCGGTCCTGTTGGTATTGTCGATAAGTCGACAGGTGGCATTGGCGACCTTGCCGAAATTCTGCCCCGTGAAACTGTTGACCGTGAAGACCAGGCTTTTAACCTCGCTGGGCACCCGGTTGAGATCAACGTGAATCGTCTCGTCGTCGCCATCGCCGTCGCCGGTGCGATTGTCGCCTGAGTGACGGATGCTCCCGTCTCGGCTCTGCAGCTGGCGGAACCATACGGTGTCCGTCACGCGCTTGAGTTCGTCGAACATTACGCATGACGCGTCTAGATCAATGCTGCCACCGCCGATACCGAATATGCCCTTCGCGACATCCCAGCCCAGCCCCATCGAGATCTGCGACAGCGAGCTACCGTCCGCTTTTTCCAGCGAGATCTTCTGACCCTTCTGAAGATTGACTGCCATGTTTTGAACTCCCCCTCAGAGCCTCTTGCAAAATTCCCCGACGAGGCTGATTTTCTCACCGGCGGTAGCGGTGAAAAAAGAGTAGAGCGGGTGTTGCCATTGAAGGCATGATGGAGTTGTCAAGGCCACACCAGCACCCGCCGAATGAATACTGCCCTGCGCGAACGCCTGACGCAATTCCATCGTCGTTTCCAGCAGGAGCTGGTGCCTTTGGTGGATGCTGATCTTGGCCAGCCGCTGACGCCGGTGATGGAGCGGTTGCTGCGCATCTGGGAGCAGGTGGAGATCAAGCGGTTCGTGCCTTCGTCGCGGGGGCTGGTGGGCCGACCGCCGATTGAGCGCGCGGCGCTGGCGCGGGCCTTCGTGGCCAAGGCGGTGCTGGGTCTGACGCAGACCTCGGACCTGGTGGAGCGGCTCAACGCCGTTGCCCTGCTGCGCCGCTTGTGCGGATTCGATCTGCGCCGCAAGGCGCCATTGAACGCGTCCTTGTTCTCGCGGGCATTTGCCGAGTTTGCCGAGCAAGGTCTGGCGGCGCGTGTGCATGAAGCGCTGATCCGACGCGAACTGGGCGACGCCCTGATCGGGCACGTGTCGCGCGATGCCACGGCCATCGAAGCGCGCGAGCGCCCGGTGAAGGCCGCGCCCGCGCCCGCCGTCGTTCCCCGTCAACGTGGACGGCCGCGCAAAGGGGAAGTGCGTCCGTCCAAGGAACCCTCCCGCATCGAACGTCAGGCCGCCGGCATGCGTCTGTCGGCGATGCTGGCCGAGCTGCCGCAGGCTTGCGAGGTGGGTACCAAGCGCAACAGCCAGGGCTTCAAGAGCACCTGGGTCGGCTACAAGCTGCACCTGGACGTGGCCGACGGCATGATCCCGATCGCGGCGGTGCTGACCTCGGCCAGCGTGCATGACTCGCAGGTGGCGATCCCGCTGGCCACGATCACTGCGCAGCGCGTCACCCACCTCTACGATCTGATGGACGCGGCGTATTGCAGCCCGATCCTGCGCGCGCACAGCCGGAGTTTGGGCCATGTGCCGCTGATCGATCACAACCCGCGCGGTGGCGAGAAGATCACATTTGCGCCCCACGAAGCCCGGCGCTTCAAGGAGCGCAGCACGGTGGAGCGCGTCAATGCACGCTTGAAGGATGATTTCGGGGCCCACCGCATCAACGTGCGCGGCCCCGCCAAGGTGATGACCCACTTGATGTTCGGCGTGCTGGTCCTGGCCGCCGATCAACTGCTGCGATGGGTCACCTAGCCTCCGGCGCCGGACCCCGCCCACCGCCTCCGTGCGCGATGGCGCCGGATTCCCCGTGCCTGCAAAACCGCGCCATGGTCACTTCTCGACCAAAGCGCCCTCCGGATTCCCTTCCAGGACGCCCGGACCGGACAAAAAGTCACCCGCGCGCCGCTGGCCCACGCACTCAACCCCGTTTCAGCGGGAATTTCGCAAGAGGCTCGCGGAAGAGCGGAAGAGCGGAAGAGCGGAAGAGCGGGAAAGCGGGAGCAGGGCGCAGTGGCGGCAAGGCCTGAAAATGAAACACTTGCCCGTTTCAACAAGACGTCGATGCTTTCCCGAGTCCCGAGTCCCGAGTCCCGAGTCCCGGGTCCCGGGCCCCGGGTCCCGGCTTCTCAGTCCTCCGGCGTCAACCGCGGCATCGACGCGGCCGCGCCTTCGCGTTCGGTCGAACGCGCGGCGAAGCGGTTGGCAAAGCGCACGTGCAGGTTGAACGCGGCCTGCGGTGCGTGCGCCAGCGAGGCGGCCAGGGCGCCGTTGAAGGCATCGCCGGCCCCGGTGGTGTCCACGGTCTGCGCGCTTTCGGCGGCGACGCGGTAATAGGGCTGGGTGTCGCCGCGCAGCTGCTCGTCCTCATGCGAGACGAATGCACCGACCGCACCGAGGGTGATCACCACCGTGCCGCCGGGCAGCAGCTGGCGGCACAGGCCGTGCAGGGTGTTGCCGTCCAGCGCGGCGACATCGTCGGCTTCCATGCGATGGCCGACATGACGGCCGAGCAGGCCGGCGAATTCGGTCTCGTTGGGGGTGAGGATGTCGCTCTGGCGCAGCAGCGAGATGCTGGCCACCGCGTTGGCGGGCGCCGGATTGAGGATGGTGGTGACCCCGGCGGCGTGGGCGGCGGTGATGGCCGCTTCGATGCTTTCCAGTGGCGATTCCAGCTGCGCCAGGACCACCTGCGCGCCGGCCAGCAGGTCCTGCTGCGCGGCGATGAAGCCGGTGCTCAAGGTGAAGTTGGCGCCGGGGCCGATCACGATGGTGTTGCGGCCGTGGCTATCGACGTAGATGCCGCCGGTGCCGGTGGGTTCGTTGCTGGATTCGGCCACCACGGTGACCCCGTCCTGGGATGCCAGCTCGCGCGCCATGGCGCCGCCGGCATCGCTGCCCAACGAGCAGACGAACGCGGTCGATGCACCCGCGCGCGCGGCGGCGATGGCCTGGTTGAAGCCCTTGCCACCCGGCCCGGAGCTGTAGCGCCCGGCGACGGTGGCGCCAGCGACCGGCAGGGTCTCGCAGCGCCATACGTGGTCGACGTTGAACGAGCCGACGACAACGATTGAACTCATGTGGATCTCTTCTTCGGGAACGGCGGCTGTGCGCTGCCGCTCAGGGGGGCGCAAGTATGCCGCAGGCGGTGGTGTAGCCGCCGTCGCGGTCGCGGATGCCTGGACGCGAGCCGCTGCCCGCCTGGCCGCCCGCCGTCACCACGGAGCTTCAGCTGAAGTGGGTCAGCACCCCGGCGATGGTCGCGGTCATGAAGGTGGCGATGGAGCCGCCCAGCACGGCGCGCAGGCCGAAGCGGGCCAGGTCGGCGCGACGCTCCGGGGCCAGGCCGCCGATGCCACCGAGCTGGATCGCGATCGAGCTGAAATTGGCGAAACCGCACAGCGCGTAGGTGGCGATCAGGCGACCTTCGCCGCTCAGCGAAATGCCTGGCACCTGGCCGTTCACGATCTGCGCCAGCTCGGAATAGGCAACGAATTCGTTGATCACCACCTTCTGGCCGATCAGCGCACCGACCGTGGTCGCATCGGCCCAGGGGGTCCCGATCACCCAGGCGAGCGGCGCCAGCAGGTAGCCGAAGAGGGTCGACAGGTTGGTCGGACGACCGGTCATCGCGGCCAGGCCGGTGACATCGCCCAGCCAGGTCAGCGGCGCGTTGATCAGCGCGATCAGGGCGATGAAGGCCAGCAGCATCGCGCCGATGTTCAGCGCCAGGCGCAGGCCATCGCCGGCACCGGCCGCCGCCGCGTCGATGATGTTGCTGGTGGTCTTTTCCACTTCCATCTTGACCGTGCCGCGGGTCAGCGGCGTGCCGGTCTCCGGGATCAGGATCTTGGCGATCACCAGCGTGGCCGGCGCGGCCATGATCGAGGCGGCCAGCAGATGTTTGGCGTAGAACGCCTGCGCGGCCGGATCGCCGCCGCCCAGCATGCCCACGTAGGCGGCCAGCACGCCGCCGGCGATATGGGCCATGCCGCCGATCATCATCGTGATCAGCTCCGACTCGGTCATCCTGGAGATGTACGGGCGCACGGTCAGCGGCGCCTCGGTCTGGCCGATGAACACGCTGGCGCACACGCTGGTGGTTTCCGCACCGGACACGCGCATCACCTTGGTGATCGCCCAGGCCATCATCCGCACCACCGCCTGCATCACTCCCAGGTGATAGAGCACCCCCATCAGCGCCGAAAAGAAGATGATGGTCGGCAGCACCTGGAAGGCAAAGATGAAGCCGACCCTGGACACGTCCATCAGGCTGCCGAAGATGAAGTTCGAGCCTTCGCCGACGAAGTTCAGCACCTTCACGAAGACCCTGCCCAGCCAGTCGAAGACCTCGCGGCCGCCCGGCACCAGCAGCACCAGCGCGGCAAAGCCGATCTGCAGGACCACCCCGGTAAGCACCAGCTTCCAGTCCACCGCGCGCTTGTTGTTGGAGAACAGCCAGGTGATGCCCAGCAGCACGACCAGACCGAACAGGCCGAAGGCGGCCCGCCACACACCTTCCAGCATCTGCTTCCCCAGAAAACGCGCGACCTCGAATCGGCCAGCCTAAGTGAGGCCGCCGGCCGCGGCAAGGTGAAGTCGGCAGCGCCCGCCCGCTGCCAAGTGCTTACAAGCAACCCCTCCCCAGCCCTCCCCTTCGCAAAGGCGCGAAAGGGCGGGGGCAGAGGCGGGCCGGATTGCTGGCTGGCCACACGCCGGTCGCACCCCATTGTCGTGATCGGCCGGGGCAGATGCCGCACGCCTGCGCCAATGAGTGGGGCGGTTGCTGCGGCCGGTTATTGGCAGGGTGCGGTGGTGGGATCGTCCGGCTGCAGGGCCAGCGCGCGGGGCACGCCGCCCGGGACCGGGCGGCTGCCGAACGACTCGCGGTACAGCCGCTGGGCCTGCTGTTCGGCATCGGCGCGCTGGCGGGGATCCAGGGCGCCAGCGTCCGGCGCCGGTTCGCCACGCAGCCAGGACAGCAGCAGCCGATAGCTGTAGGCCTGGACCGGATCATCGGGCAGCAGGGCATCGAGCGGGGTGCGGTCGTCGGCATAGGCGTCGGCCAGCAGCTGCGCGGCCATCGGATCGCCGGCACGCAGGGCACGCTGCAGCATCGGCACCGCTTCGCGATACCAGTGGCCGAAGGCGGGGTCATGCAGGTAGCGATACTGATCCTGGTCGCTGCCGGCCTGGCCGAAGAATGCGCCCTGCGCATAGCGCAGCAGCGCGTCGCGGTTGCCGGCCAGCGCGGCCTTGCGCAGATAGGCGCCCGCCTGGCCACGCAGCGACCGGTCCATGCCCTCGCAGTAGCGGGCCGGGTCCTGGTTGCGCTGGACCAGCTGCCCGCGTGCGGTATCTGCGGCCGCATCGGCCTGCGCCGGCGACTGGCCCTGCTGCAGCGCCAGCCTGCGTGCGGCCTCGATGTGCGGGGCGTGGTTGGCGCCGGACTGGCCGCACAGGGCCAGTTCGACACCAAGCCTACAGGCGGCACGCGCATCACCGGCATCGGCCCGCACGCGCACCAGGGCCAGGTTCGCGCCCAGCGGCTGGCCCCACGGCGGCAGCGGCAAGGGCATCGACGGCGCGCCAAAGGGCAGGCCGCGCGCCTCGTTGGCGCCGCCCGGCGTTTTCCCTTCGGCGTGGGCCCCGGCCTGGACCGCGCGCGCAGCAATCTGCGCGGACACCGCGGCCGCCTCCTGTGCCTGCTGCCGCCAGCGCCAGCCTGCAAACCCCAGCGCGCCCGCCACCAGCAGGCCCATGACCAGATTGAATCGGCCGCGTGGCGTCACCGCGCCTCCTTGAGGCATCACACGGGCGCAGTCTGACATGGGTAGCTCGTTGCATCTGGCTTGCGCCGCGCGCGGGGGACAGGGTGGCCGCGGCTTCCATTGACCGGGGCGATCGACGGCATTTGACTCTTGAATGATAATGATTATCATCACCTTCGAACCGCCAACGGAGTCGCGCCATGCATGTCCACACCGTCGTCGTCCCGCACAACGATCAACGCGCCGCCGAGCGCACCCCGTGCGTCGTGCCGCCGGCCGAAATCCTCAGCAGCCAGGCGCTGCTCAAGGGTCGCCGCGAGATGCTGATCCAGCACGGCGATCGCACCTACCGCCTGCGCCATACCAGCAACGACAAGCTGATCCTCACCAAGTAGGCCCACCGGCACCAGGCTCCCGCCGCCTTGCCGGTTCCACTGCGCTGTGATCCGGGTCAGCAGGTGGCCTGGCAGCCGTGGGCGCCTGCCGTTGTTCGACCGCGATGCCCGTGCCCGTTGTTGCGTGTGCGGGGCTGCCTGGACTTGCCGCCGTGCCCAGACCCCAGGACCGGCAAGCCAATGCGCGCCTATACTTGCTGGAGGGAGCGTCCTGGCGCAGGACGCAGCAAAGGGGAGGGGAGTGCAATGGGCATCGGAATGATCCTGGCCGCGGTGATCGTGGTCTTCGTCGTGGTCACGCTGTTCAAGGGCGTGCGCGTGGTGCCGCAGGGCTTTGAGTACACCGTCGAGCAGTTCGGCAAGTACACCAACACGCTCTCGCCCGGGCTGCACATCCTGATCCCCTACATGCAGGGCGTCGGCCGCAAGGTCAACATGATGGAGCAGGTGTTCGACGTGCCCTCGCAGGAGGTCATCACCAAGGACAACGCGGTGGTCAAGGTCGACGGCGTGGTGTTCTTCCAGGTGCTGGACGCGGCCAAGGCTGCCTATGAAGTGTCCAGCCTGGACCAGGCGATGGTCGCGCTGATCCAGACCAACATCCGCACCGTGATCGGTTCGATGGACCTGGACGAATCGCTGAGCAACCGCGAGGTGATCAACGCGCGCCTGCTGGGCGTGGTCGACCATGCCACCAGTCCGTGGGGCGTCAAGGTCAACCGGATCGAGATCAAGGACATCCAGCCGCCGCGCGACCTGGTCGATGCCATGGCCCGGCAGATGAAGGCCGAGCGCGACAAGCGCGCCTCGATCCTGGAAGCCGAGGGCTCGCGCCAGTCGGAGATCCTGCGTGCCGAAGGCGAGAAGCAGGGCGCCATCCTGCAGGCCGAGGGTCGCCGCGAGGCCGCCTATCGCGAAGCCGAGGCACGCGAGCGCCTGGCCGAGGCCGAAGCCAAGGCCACCACGCTGGTCTCCCAGGCCATCTCCGATGGCAACGTGCAGGCGATCAACTACTTCATCGCGCAGAAGTACGTGGAGGCGTTCCGCGAGCTGGCCACCGCGCCCAACCAGAAGTTCGTGCTGATGCCGATGGAAGCCAGCGGCATGATCGGCTCGCTCGGTGGCATCGCCCAGCTGGCGCGCGAGGCGCTGGGTGCCGATGGCCCCAAGCCGCCGGCGATCCCGCCGCGCGCGCCGCGCAGCGGTGTCTGACCCCATGACCCTGCGCCTGGCGTTCTGGGCGGTGCTGGCGCTGGTGCTGTTCGCCGCCGAGGCGCTGCTGCCCGGCGCCTCGCTGATGTGGCTGGGCTTTGCCGCCGCGGCGATGATGGCGGTGATGCTCATCGCGCCGGGCCTGGACATCCTGGCACAGGCGATCCTGTTCGCGGTGTTCGCCATCGCCTCGGTGCTGATCTACCGGCGCTGGTTCCGTGCCCGCGCCCAGGTCAGCGACAAGCCGCTGCTCAACCGCCGCGCCGACCAGCTGATCGGCCAGACCGCCGTGCTGGAGCAGGCCATCGTGCGTGGCCGCGGCCGCATCCAGCTGGCCGATACCTACTGGAGCGTGGAAGGCCCGGACCTGCCGGCTGGCGCCGCCGTGCGGATCGTGGCCACCGACGGCATGACCCTGCGGGTGCAGGAGGTCTGATCGCTGCGTGTCGGTGGCCAGGCCGCCGCCGCATGGCCCATCTGGAATAATGCCGGTCTCTTTGCAAGGACCCGGCCATGACCAAGAAGACCATCCTCAACGACAGCCACCGCGCCCTGGGCGCCAGGATGGTGGACTTCGGCGGCTGGGACATGCCCCTCAACTATGGCTCGCAGATCGAGGAGCACCACGCCGTGCGCACCGACGCCGGCATGTTCGACGTCAGCCACATGACCGTGGTCGACCTGCGCGGCCCGCGCACGCGCGAGTTCCTGCGCTACCTGCTCGCCAATTCGGTCGACAAGCTCAAGACGCCGGGCAAGGCGCTGTACTCGGCGATGCTGGACGCCAACGGTGGGGTGATCGACGACCTGATCGTTTATTTCCTCGATGAAGCCTTCTTCCGTCTGGTGGTCAACGCCGCCACGCGCGAGAAGGACCTGGCCTGGATCAACAAGCAGGCCGCCGCCTATGGCGTGGAAGTGATCGAGCGGGCGGAGCTGGCGATGATTGCCGTGCAGGGCCCGAACGCACGCGCCAAGGTCATCGGCCTGCTGCGCGAACATGACCGGGCGGCCGCCGCCAAGCTGCCCCGCTTCGCCGCCCTCGATGCGATCAGCACGTCCGGCACAGCGCTGTTTGTCGCGCGCACCGGCTACACCGGCGAGGACGGGTTCGAGCTCATCCTGCCGGCCGAAGGCGCGGTGGCGTTCTGGGAGGGGCTGATCGAAGCAGGCGTCAGGCCAGCCGGCCTGGCTGCGCGCGACACGCTGCGCCTGGAGGCGGGCATGAACCTCTATGGCCAGGACATGGACGAAACCGTCTCGCCCTACGAGGCGGCGATGGGGTGGACCGTGACCCTGGACGAAGGCCGTGAGTTCGTCGGCCGTCAGGTGCTCCAGGCCCAGCAGCTGCAGGGCGCGCCGCGCCAGCTGATCGGCCTGGTGATGGATGAAAAGGGCGTGCTGCGCCATGGGCAGAAGGTCATCACCGCCCAGGGCGATGGCCAGATCCTGTCCGGCACGTTCTCGCCGACGCTGGGCAAGGCCATTGCCCTGGCCCGCGTGCCGGCTGGCGAACCCGGCGCGGTGCACGTGGACATCCGCGGCCGCCAGATGCCGGTGCGGGTGGTCAAGCCTCCGTTCGTGCGCGAGGGCCAGGCGCAGCCCAGCGTGCTGGACTGAGCGTCCAGGGCGCGGCCATGGCCCATTCGTGGGAACACTTCGTCTTCCTGCACCTGCCCTGGTCGTTGCTGGGCGTCAGACGTTTTGCGCGAGATGAGTGCCGCGCTGCTCACGCCAGGTGACAAGGCACCGGCGCCTTTCGCTAAACTCCCCGCCATTCCCCACTACCGCCTTCGGCCGGAGCACCCCATGAGCGAGATCCCTGGCGATCTGAAATTCCTCAAATCCCACGAGTGGGCCCGCGTCGAAGGAGGTGGACGGGTCACCGTCGGCATCTCCGATCATGCCCAGGGCCTGCTGGGCGACCTGGTCTACGTCGAGCTGCCCGACATTGGCGACACGGTGACCGCCGGTGAGGCCAGCGCCGTGGTCGAGTCGGTCAAGGCCGCCTCGGACGTCTACAGCCCGGTGTCGGGCACCGTGGTCGAGGTCAACCAGGCGCTCGCCGACAAGCCGGAGACCATCAACGAAGACGCCTTCGGCGAAGGCTGGCTGTACGTGGTGGAGATCAGCAAGCCGGAAGAGCTGGACGAACTGCTGGGTCCGGACGAGTACGCCGAGCAGATGGACCAAGAGGAAGACTGAGTTCGCCTTCGGTCCGCGGGCAACACTGCATCCGACGACGCCGCTTCTTCGAAGCGGCGTTTTTCGTTTCGTCCGGCACTCGCAGCGAGCGACCTTCGGCGTCGTCGCCGGGCGCGTCGGTACATGCAACGTGGATCCCCGATGCGTTGATGGACGCCGCACATGCCGGAAAAGTTTGCGCAGTTCGCGGGCATCGCCATCTGCGCGACGCAAAAATCATCGCCTTTGAAGCTGTGCGGATCAGTCGCGATTCAACTGCCGGGCATGCGCATGGCCTCCATGGCGCCCTGCTTCAAGCCCATGGCCCGATCTACAGCGTGCGACATCTGGCATGCACAAAACAGCATAAAAAAAGCACTCTGCAAAAAATGCCGTGAGCTTGCGCAGCATGCAACGTGCATCCACGTGCGAACCGGGGCGTAAGGTCGCGCTGCGCGGTCGCGATGCCCATGCAAAACGCGATGCGAAATTTTTATGCAAAACGGTTGACACCTATAAAAACCGTGATTAGGTTTCGCCCCAACGCAGCCCACGCATCATCAAGCAAGCGAGCCGGTCATCGCGACGAAGCGCACAACGACAAGGTCGCCCGCCCGTACCCCGCTGAGGATGGTCGAAGGCTTCGCTTCCCCCGAGCAAATTCAGCACCTGATCCGCCACGACACCTGCCCATCCAGCGCGGGTGTCTTTGCCTGGTCCGGTGCAGGACGTCGGCCCTGGCCGCCATCCAGCAAGATCCGCCCCAGCGCGCATGGCGCGTCGGCGGCTGCATGCGGGTCCGACTCCCGCAGCGTTTCGAGTACTGGGCTTGGTACTGGATGTTTCATCCAAAGCAATCACTGACGAGGAGCCATCACATGGCAACGAAGAAAGCTGCAAAGAAAACGGCCAAGAAGGCCACCAAGAAAGTCGCCAAGAAATCGGTAGCCAAGAAGGCCGTGAAGAAGGCTGCCAAGAAGTCGCCTGCCAAGAAGGCCGTGAAGAAGGTCGCCAGGAAGTCGCCGGCAAAGAAGGCCGCAAAGAAGGCCGTCAAAAAGGCCACCAAGAAGGCCGCAACCAAGAAAGTCGCCAAGAAGCCATCAGCCAAGAAGGCCCCGGCGAAGAAGGTCGCCAAGAAGGCTGCCAAGAAGTCGCCTTCCAAGAAGGTTGCCAAGAAGAAGGCCGCTCCGGTCGCGCTCCCCGCGACGCCGGCTCCGCTGATCTAAACAGGATCGCGGCAACCGCAAGACGCTGGATCGCAAGACTCACTGAAACTTCCTTCCCGGTGCCCAGCGGGGAGGAAGTTTTTTTGTCTGCGCCTTGTGCTCGGCGACGCGCTCGGACCGGATGCACCGCATCGCACACGACGGCATCGCTCAGGCGATGGCCTGAAACCACAACGCCGGGGCAAGCCCGGCGTTGTGGTGATCGAGGCGCAGCGGGCGGTCAGTGCGGCGCGGCCACGGCCTCGCCGGAAGAAGCACCGGGCTCGTCGTCGGCGGCGGCATCGTCGTTGCCAGCCATCTGCAGCGTCTGCGGCAGCGGGTGGCCGTTGGTCTGGGCCAGCAGCAGCTGTTTGCCCAGCTCGGTGTGGAGCCATTGCTGCGGCGGCAGGCCCAGTGCAGTATCGAGCACGGTGGGCAGCAGGCCCGATGGCAGTGGGCTGGTGCTGTTCCACAGGATTGCCACGCCGAAATCACGCCCCGGCACCATTGCCACCAGCCCGCGGTAACCCTCGACCGCGCCGGCATGGAAGACGACCTGCTGGCCGGAATAGTCCAGCACGCGCCAGGCCAGGGCATAGCTGGCCGAATCCACGCGCGCGCCACGCCAGCCGGCGCGCATCTCGCCAGGGGTGCTGATCAGCGGCGCGTGCAGCGTGGCCAGCAGCGGTGCCGGCAGCACGTCGGGGCGATGGCCCAGGTGCGCCAGCAGCCACTGGGCCATGTCGCTGGCGCTGGCATTGACACCGGCGGCCGGTGCCAGACGGTAGTAGGTGGGCTTGGGTTGCAGCGAGGCCCAGCCGCTGCGTGCGCGCACGTGCGGACGCGCCCAGCTGGGGCTGTGCTCGATGCCGGCCAGGCCGATGCTGGCATCGTTCATGCCCAGTGGCTTGAAGATGCGGCGATCGACGGCCTGGTCGTAGAAGCTGCCGGTGGCGGCAAACACCACGTCACCGACCAGGCTGAAGGCCACGTTCTGGTACTCGTAGCATTGGCCCGGCTTGCAGCCAAGCGGCGCGGTCGCCAGCTTCTGCGAGACCGAGTAGTAGTCGGCGTTGGCCTCGATATCCCGGTCGAAGGCGTTGTGCCAACGCAAGCCGGTGCGGTGGCTGAGCACGTCGGCCACGGTGACCTGGCCGGTGGCAACCGGATCGATCAGCTGGAAACTGGGGACGTAGTCGGCCACCTTGCTGTCCCAGCGCAGCACGCCGTCGTTGACCAGCAGGCCGGTGATCGTGCCGGCAAAGGCCTTGGACAGCGAGGCCAGGCGGAACACGGTGTGGGCGTTGATTGGCTGCGGGTTGCGCACGTCGGTCACGCCGTAACCGCGGGCGCTGATCACGCGGCCGTCCTGGACGATGGCCATGGCCAGGCCGGGGACGCGCTGGCCAACGGTCAGGTCATTGGCCAGTGCTTCGAATGCGGCCACGTCGAAGCCCGGTGCAACCGGGCGCACCTGCGCGGGGTTCAACGCGGTGCGATAAGGCAGCGGCTTGGTCGGGGATTGGTAAGGCGCCGGCGCGGCGCGCCAGCGTTGGGCAGCGGCGCTGGAGACCTGGCCCGTCGTGCCGCCCACGGCCGGCAGCGGCGCCGGAAGGGTAGGGGTCTGGGCGGTAGAGGAGAGCGCCAGTGGCAACAGCATGGCCAAAGAGCTCAATCGCCAGGGCCGCGCACGACGCTGTCCGCTGTGTTCCTGCATGTCCAACACCCCTGCGCTCTCGCTTGGCCGGATCATAACGCTGGCGCGCGCGAATGCACAAACCGTGCGAACAAGGCCCGCCATCTTGTTCATCGCGCTGGATTTTGTACGGTTTTCTGAATACGGCTTTTGCGCGCGCGGCGACGCCCATGGCGGGGTTGGCCTTCATCCTCGGTTGCATCCTTGCGCTGCTGCGCGACCAAAGCGGTAAAGACCGCCCGACCCGGTTCGGCCATGATCATCCCGATGTCAGACCCCACTGTCCCCTCCCCGCGCGGCCGCGGCGACGCCCTGCTGGGCACCGGCTTTGTCCTGGTCTGGTGCACTGGCTACATCGCCGGCAAGGCGGTGGTGGCACATGCGGCGCCGTTGACCTCGCTGGTGCTGCGCTTCGGGCTGGCCGCGTTGCTGTTCGGTGCGATGGCGGCGGTGGCGCGGGTGCGCCGCTGCAGCCGGGTGGAGCTGTGGCAGAGCGCGGTCACCGGCGTGCTGATGCTGGCGCTGCACTTCGGTGCGGTCTACGTGGCCTTTCGGATGGGCGCCAACGCCGGCGTGTCGGCGCTGGTGATCGGCGCGATGCCGTTGCTGGTGGCGGTGGTGGCCACCCTGGACGGCAGCGAACGGCTGGGCCTGTGGCGTTGGCTGGGCATGGCGCTGGGCCTGCTGGGCGTGGTGCTGGTGGTGGCCGACCGGGTCGACGGCGCTACACCGCTGCCGGCCTGGGGCATGTTGCTGCTGGGCCTGGTTGGCATCACCGCCGGCACGCTCTACCAGAAGCGGCATGCCGCGCACCTGGACATGCGTCTGGCCCTGGCTGTCCAGAACGCTGCGGCGACGCTGGTGCTGCTGCCATTCGCGCTGGGCGAAGGGCTGCACTTGGACGGCACGCGTGATTTCTTCCTGCCGCTGGGCTGGCTGGTGTTGGTGAACTCGATCGGTGGCTTCGCGCTGCTGTTCCTGCTGATCCGGCGCGGTGCGGCCACGCAGGTGGCCGCGCTGTTCTTCCTGATGCCGCCGGTGACGGCGGTGTTTGGCCACTTCACCCTGGGCGAGCACCTGACCTGGCTCAAGGGCGCCGGCTTTGCCTGTGCAGCCTTCGGGGTGTGGCTGGCCACGCGCCCGCAGGCCGGAGGAGGCCACTGATCCGTCACCGTGCGAGCTCGCCGGTGCGCAGTCTGGCGATGTTGCAGTGCATCGGCTACCGTGCGCGCGTGATGGCCTTGGAGTGCGCGCCCATGTCGGTGTCTGTGCAGCGGTCGGGATCGGCCGCGCGGTGAACCAGGCCACCGGCAGTCCGGGGATGATCGGCCGTTTCCGCCAGGCATTGCGCGCCTCCCCGCCGCTGGCGTGGGCCTTCCTGTATTTCTTCTGCCTGCTCACCGGGTACTACATCCTGCGGCCAGTGCGCGAGGCGATGTCCTCGTCCAATGACATCCGCACGATCTTCCCGCCGGAGATGATCGCCTTCTTCGCCGCGCGCGGCATGGCGCTGAAGGACTTCACGCTGCAGGTGATCTTTACCTGCGTGTTCCTGATCATGCTGCTGCTGCAGCCGCTGTATGGCGCGCTGGTGAGCCGCTTCCCGCGGCGGGTGTTCCTGCCGGTGGTGTACGGGTTCTTCATCGTCACGCTGTTGGGCTTCTACGTGATGTTCGACAGCGGCGTCGCGGGGCGCGGGATGGCCTTCATCCTGTGGATCACGGTGTTCAACCTGTTTGCGGTGGCGGTGTTCTGGAGCTTCATGGCCGATGTCTTCAGCGATGCCCAGGCACGCGCCAGCTACGGCTACATCGGCGCGGCCGGCACCCTGGGCGCGCTGGCCGGACCGCTGCTGACGCGGCTGCTGGTGGACCGGATCGGTTCGCCAACCTGATGCTGGTTTCAGCCGGCTTCCTGCTGATGTGCCTGTTGTGCATCTACCGGCTGCGGTGGTGGGCGGTGCAGCGCGAGCAGGCGCACCACCTGGCCAGCGGCGAAGTGCCGATGGGCGGGGATATCCTCGGCGGCCTGAAGCTGATCGCGCGCGAGCCGCTGCTGCGCTGGATGGCAGTGATGGTGGTGTCGGGCGTCGGCGTGGGCACCCTGCTGTACAACGAACAGGCCGCCATCGCGCGCGCTGCCTTCAGCACGGCCGACCAGAGCACGCGCTATTTTTCCGGCATCGACCTGGCGGTCAACGGCCTGACCCTGCTGGTGCAGCTACTGCTCACCCGCATGCTGCTCACCCGCTACGGCATCGCCCCGGCACTGCTGATCCCGGGCGCGGCGATCATTCTGGGGTACGCGGCGCTGGCTGCCTCGCCGCTGCCGATGATGGTGGCGATCGTGCAGGTGGTCACGCGCGCCGGCGAATTCTCGTTGGCCAAGCCGGCACGCGAGACGATCTATACCCGGGTGCCGCGCGAGTGGCGCTACAAGGCCGGCGCGGCGATCGACACGGTGATCTACCGCGGCGGTGACCTGAGCTTTGTGTGGTTGCACAAGCTGCTGTCGGCATTCGGCTCGCAGGTGGTCTTCGGTGCCGGCCTGGTGGTTGCCTCGGGCATGACCGCCGGTGCGTTGTGCCTGCTGCGCCAGGCCAGCAAGCTGCCGGCAGAGCGCCCGCACACGTCTTGATCGTGGCAGCCAGCTCCGTGCCCACTGCAGCCGGCGGCGTTTTTTTCCGACCGGGCATGCGCCGGACTGCGAGGATCGGGCTTCAGCGGTGGGCCATGCAAGACTGCCGACAGCACAACGGCGGACACCAGCTCCGCCGTTGCAGATCCACCTTGAGCGGCGTGCTTACGCCGCTTCGCGCGAGGCGGCCCCGATCGGACCGGGGCGATAGCCGGCCGAGCGCAGTTCCTCGGTATCGAAGTCGTCCACGCTGATGGCGTCCATGGTCAGCGTGCGCAGCTCTTCCAGCTGCAGGCGCTCCTCGGCGGTGATCAGGCCCTCGCGCACGGCCTCGTCCAGCTGCGAGGGGAAGTCCAGCGCCTGGATGCCCCTGGTCTTGAGCGCCTTGATGAACTTGCGTTCCACCGGCTCGGCGGCCACGGCCTTGGCCAGGTAGCTGGCGATGCGGCCGCCCGGGTTGTTCTCGCAGGGGGTGAGGAAGACCCCGTCGGCCAGCTGATCGCGGGCGGCGTTGGGCGCCATCAGCAGCGCGGCCACGCGATGGCCCAGGCGATCGCCCGGCGCCTCGGCGCGGCGGCCCCAGGGGAAGATCAATGCCCACAGCAGCCAGCCCACCGGGCGCACCGGGAAGTTGCGCAGCGCCGCCGACAGGGCCAGTTCGATCTCATGCACGCTGTGGTGGAAGGCCCAGGCCAGCAGCGGTTGTTCGGCCTGCGGGGCGCCATCGTCGTGGTAGCGCTTGAGCATCGCGCTGGTCATGTAGATGTGGCTCAACACGTCGCCCAGGCGACCGGACAGCGATTCCTTGAACTTGAGCTTGCCGCCGAGCAGCAGCATCGACACGTCGGCCATCAGTGCCAGGTTGGCCGAGTAACGGTCCAGCTTGCGGAAGAAGCGCCTGGTGTAGGCATCGCCCGGCGCGGCGCCGATGCGCGCGGCGGTCAGGCCGAACCAGAACGAACGCACTGCGTTGGAGATGCCGAAGCCGATGTGGCCGAACAGGCTGCGGTCGAAGGCTTCCAGGCCGGCGCCGTGGTCCGGGTCCTGTGCGGCCTTCATTTCCTTCATCACCCACGGGTGGCACAGGATCGCGCCCTGGCCGAAGATCAGCAGGCTGCGGGTCATGATGTTGGCGCCTTCGACCGTGATGCCGATCGGCGCGGCCTGCCAGGAGCGGCCGGCGAAGTTCTTCGGTCCCAGGATGATGCCCTTGCCGCCGACCACGTCCATCACATCGGAGACGACCTCGCGGCCCATGGTGGTGCAGTGGTACTTGGCGATCGCCGAGGGCACCGACGGCACATCGCCGCGGTCCACGGCTGCGGCGGTGGCCTGGGCCAGCGCGCTGATCGCGTAGGCCTTGCCGCCGATCCGGGCCAGGGCTTCTTCCACGCCCTCGAAGCGGCCGATCGACAGGCCGAACTGCTTGCGGATGCGCGCATAGCTGCCGGTGACCACCGCGCCGAACTTGGCACCGCCCGAGGCGGTGGAAGGCAGGGTGATCGAGCGACCCACGGCCAGGCACTCGTTGAGCATGTTCCAGCCCTTGCCGGCCATGTCCGCGCCACCGATCAGCTGGCTCAGCGGGATGAAGACGTCCTTGCCGTGGATCGGGCCGTTCTGGAACGGCGAGTTGAGCGGGAAATGGCGACGGCCGATGTCCACGCCCGGGGTGTCGCGCGGCAGCAGCGCCAGGGTGATGCCGATATCCCGGGTGTCGCCGAGCAGGCCATCGGGGTCGTACATGCGGAAGGCCAGGCCGATCAGCGTGGCCACCGGCGCCAGGGTGATGTAGCGCTTGTCGAAGGTGAGCCTGACCCCCAGCACGTTGGCGCCGTTCCACTGGCCCTTGCAGACGATGCCGTAGTCGGGGATCGAGGTCGCATCGGAGCCGGCAAACGGACCGGTCAGGCCGAAGCAGGGCACTTCCAGGCCCGACGCCAGGCGCGGCAGGTAGTAGTCCTTCTGTTCCTGGGTGCCGTAATGGACCAGCAGTTCGCCCGGGCCCAGCGAATTGGGCACCCCGACCGTGGAGCTGGCCACCGAGGAGATCGAGGAGATCTTCTGGATCACCTTGTGGTGCATCAGCGCCGAGAAGCCCAGGCCGCTGAATTCCTTCGGGATGATCATGCCGAAGAACCTGTGCTGCCTGACGAAATCCCAAACTTCCGGTGGCAGGTCGGCGCGCACGTGGGTGATGTCCCAGTCGTCGATCATCCTGCACAGTTCCTCGACCGGGCCATCGAGGAAGGCCTGTTCCTCGGCGGTGAGCTGTGGCTTGGGATAATCGAGCAGCTTGCGCCAGTCCGGATCGCCGGTGAACAGCTCGCCTTCAAATCCGACCGAGCCGGTTTCCAGCGCGATGCGCTCGGTCTGCGACAGCGGCGGCAGTACCCTGCGGAAGAACTTCAGCATTGGCGCGGTGACCAGCGCCTTGCGCACCGGCGGCAGCAGCAGCGGCACGGTGATGGCCGCCACGATCACCGCCGCGACGATGCAGGCGGCGGCGTTGGCGCCCAGCAGCCAGCAGGCGACCAGCGCGCAGGCACTGATCGCCGCCCAGGTGGCCAGACGCATGCGGTGGTAGGCGGCCAGGCCGCCAGCCAGCAGCACGGCGAGAAACGGAACCAGGATGCTCATGAGCGTGCTCCGGAAGCAGGATCGAAGTCGGTGTTGGAGAAGCGGGCGTGCCGGGCGCGCGACAGCGTGCCCAGGTAGTCGAGCACCGCGTCGGTGAATGCGTCGTTGTCATCGCCGGCCAGCATGTGCCCGGCGCGCGGCAGTTGCACGTGCCGCGCCTGCGGCACCAGCGAGCGAAAGGTGCGGATGTTGTCTTCGGATACCAGCTCGCTGCGTCCGCCGCTGATCAGCAGGACCGGACAGCGGACGCCGCGTGCGGCCTCGGCGATGGCGTCCTGGTGGCGGGCGCTGTCGCGGATCAGTTCGTCGATCAGGCGCATGTCCCAGTGCCAGCGCCAGCGGCCATCCGCGTCCTGGCGCATCAGCGGGGCCAGCGCCTGCGCCGCGCGGCGCGGGCGGTGGGGCAGGTAGGCGGCGACCAGGTCGGCGGCCTGCTCAAGCGACGCGAATCCGTCCTGGAACGCAGTGGCGAACTCCAGCACGCGCGCCAGCCCGGCCTGCTCCCAGTGCGGGGTGATGTCCACCAGCACCAGCGCCGTGAACAGTCCCGGCCAGCGGCTTTCGGCGATCAGCCCGAACAGCCCGCCCATCGACGCCCCCACCAGCACTGGCGGCTCGGCCTGTTCGCCGGCGACGATGATCAGGTCGTCGACGAACTGTTCGGCGTCGTAGCGCAGCTCGGGCGCGTTGCGCTGGGAATCGCCATGCCCGCGCGCGTCGTAGGTCAGCCCGGCGTGGCCCTGGCTGGCCAGTGCCATCGCACTCTTGCGCCAGGCACCGCCGCTCTGGCCGAAGCCGTGGGTATAGAGGATCGCCGGCCGCTGACCCGCCGCCGCTGGCGGCCGGAACATGGTCGCATTCAATCCAGTGCCGCATGCCCCGGTCAGGCGCACCGTCTCCAAGGTCGCCTGCGGCTGCTTTCCAGTGGGTTTGGCGTTGACCATACGCATAAGTATGGACTACCCTGGGGAACCGCGTCAAACCATACAAGCGTTTGATCGAAAGACGTCCCCGCTGCCTTGCATAAAACATACCTGTACATGCTTTGGCGTATGGTTAAATGGCGCGATGAACCCCTCCGCTGCCACACCCAGTCCCACTTCGTCCAGCCGTGCCCCGCGCCTGAGCGCCGAGGACTGGGCCCAGGCCGCGCTGGACCTGGTCGCCGAACAGGGCGTCGCCGCGGTCGCGGTGGAACCGCTCGCTCGTCGCCTGGGCGTGACCAAGGGCAGCTTCTACTGGCATTTCCCTTCCCGCGATGCGCTGCTGCAGGCGGCGCTGGAGCGCTGGGAAATGGTGGAACAGCAAAGCGTGTTCGGCAGCCTGGAAGTGGTGCCCGACCCGCGCGAGCGCCTGCGCCAGCTGTTCCTGCTGGTCGCCCACGAGGCCAAGTCGCACATTGTTTACAGCGAGCTGCTCAAGGCGCTGGACCACCCGGCGGTGCAGCCGGTGATCCAGCGGGTGTCACAGCGGCGCCTGGACTACCTGATCGCCTCGTTCCGCCAGGCTGGCCTGGGCCGCACCGATGCCCGGCACCGGGCGCGGCTGGCCTATGCGGCCTACGTCGGCTTCCTGCAGCTGTCGCTGCAGCTGCACCAGCCGCGGATGCAGCACGAGGAGTTCGAGGATTACGTCAGCCACATGATCGCCGTGCTGATTCCGAGCTGACCAAAACCGGGGTCCAAAACCGGGGTCAGAGTCGACTTTCTCCCCGCCTGCACCGGGCTCGGCGGCACTGCAGGAGAAAGTCGACTCTGACCCCGGTTTTGGACCCCGGTTTTTGGTTTTCACTGCGAGATATCATGGCGCATTCGAGCGGTCGGCCCCGGCAAACCGGGCGCCGGAAGCGTTCGGCGATCCTGATCAGGCGGTGATGTCGTGGCAGCTCATCAGTTGTGGGTGGAAGCGGAAAAGGCGGTGGATCGCAAGCAGTGGGACGCAGCCGAGCGCGCCTATCGACGCGCGCTTGCCAGCGACCGGTCGCACGTGCCTTCGTTGATCGGGCTTTCCAGTGTGCTGAGCACGCAGGGGCGGCATGTGCAGGCGCATGAAGCCATCATGGCCGCATGGGCGCAGCGTCCGGGCAATCCGGCGCTGATCTACGCACTGGCCCAGCGCCTGCGTTTCTTCAATGAATTTGCCGCGCTGGAACAGTGCCTCTCCGATGCGCGGTTCGCCGAACAGGCGCCGGTCCCGGTGGTCGCCCGCGGCGTGGTCATGCTCAGTTCGATCGGCGCACACCAGGCCGCGGTGCGCATGGCCCAACGCGGCGTGGCGCGCGACCCGAACAACGCGGCGA
Source organism: Pseudoxanthomonas spadix BD-a59 (assembly GCF_000233915.3). Taxonomy (NCBI): domain Bacteria; kingdom Pseudomonadati; phylum Pseudomonadota; class Gammaproteobacteria; order Lysobacterales; family Lysobacteraceae; genus Pseudoxanthomonas; species Pseudoxanthomonas spadix. The sequence continues at coordinate 935,461 of NC_016147.2, forward strand.
TCCTCTATGTGCGCGGCAACCTGCACCTGTTCTCCGGCGAACCCGAGCAGGCCGAGCAGTGCTACGAAGCCTCGCTGGTGGCCGATCCCAGGCTGTACCAGAACTCATGGATGCTGGCGAGCGTGCGCACCCAGACGCGCCAGGCCAATCATGTCGACCGTCTGCGGCGCCAGCTCAAGGAAGCCAACCCGGGCAAGGAAGGCGAGGCATACCTGTGCTACGCGCTGCACAAGGAGCTGCATGACCTGGGTGATTACGAGGAAGCATGGAAGGCGCTGGAGCGCGGCTGCCGGGTGAAGCGCAGCCACGTGCAATACGTGCCCCGCGACGATGCGCGCCTGGTCGACGCCTTGATCGAGCGTTGCGACCGGCCCTTCGTGGAAGCGGCCAGTGGTGTCCCCCAGCCGGCGGTCCCCATCTTCATACTCGGCATGCACCGCTCCGGCACCACGTTGCTGGAGCGCATGCTGTCGGGCCACTCGCAGGTCGCCGATGCCGGAGAAACCGGTTCGTTCGATGCGCAGATGCAGCTGGCCGCCAACCGCCAGTACGCCAACCGGCTTGACTTCGAGATCGTCGAACGTGCCGCCGGCCTCGATTACGATGCGGTGGCCAAAGGCTACGCTTCGGCGGCGCAATGGCTGAGCCGGGGCAAGCCCTTCTTCACCGAAAAACTGCCGATGAACTTCTGGAACGCCGGCTTCATCGCCAGGGCGCTGCCGCAGGCCAGGATCATCAATCTGGTGCGCGATCCCATGGATACGTGCTTCTCCAACCTGAGGACGCTGTTTGCCGGCGTCGCCACCTATTCCTACGTGCAGGAAGAACTGGCCGGTTTCTACCTGCAGTACGCCAGGCTCATGCGGCACTGGATGGAGGTGATGCCCGGCCGCATCCTGCAGGTCAGCTACGACGCGCTGGTGGCGGACCCGCAGGCGGTGGGCGAGCGCGTCGCCGAATACTGCGGGTTGTCCTACCAGGCTTCCATGGCCGAGGTGGAGCGCGAATCGGGTCGGGTCGCCACCGCCAGTGCGGCGCTGGCCAGGCAGGGCGTACGTCGCGACCGGGGCCAGGTGTGGAAGCATTACCAGGCGCACCTGCGGCCGCTGGCCGAGGCCTTGCGGCCGCTGTACTGAGAGGCTGAGAAAAAATCGCCCGCCTACTGCGACCGTCGCCAAACGCCCGTGCCGGCAGCGCGCTGCGGGCAAATCCGGGTCATTTGGCTCACCAAACTCCGCCTGCGGCTCGGGCAGGAAGGCCTGCGAGGCTGCGCTGAGCGTGTTGCGCCCCAGCCGCCAACGCGCGCCGGACCGCACACGTAGGGCGGGTCTCGACCCGCCATCGCCATGCATCCGCCCACGCACATGCATGGATGTAGGGCGGGTCTCGACCCGCCATCGCCATGCCTCCGCCCACGCACATGCATGAATCGACGGCGGATCGTAGGGCGGGTCTCGACCCGCCATTGCCATCCATCCCCCACACGCACGCGTCGATCGAAGGCGGATCGTAGGGCGGGTCCCTGCGCGGTGATCGGCGTTTATGCGGCTTGGGGCGCGATGGGCTTGACCGGTGAGCCTGAGCGGCGGGTCGAGACCCGCCCTACGTGGTGATCGGCGTTTATGCGGCTTGGGGCGCGATGGGCTTGACCGGTGAGCCTGAGCGGCGGGTCGAGACCCGCCCTACGTGGTGATCGGCGTTTGTGCGGATTGGGGCGGGGGCGTCAGCGCAACCAGTTCTCGACCACCAGCCCCGGCACGCGTCTGAACTCGCGCACGTTGTCGGTGACCATCACCAGGTCACGTGCGCGCGCTTGCGCGGCGATCAGCGTGTCCAGCGGACCGATCACTTGGCCTTTGCGTTCCAGGGCGGCGCGAATCTTTGCATAGGCCATCGCATCGCCTGCGTCGAACGGCAGGACTTCCATCCCCTCGATGAACACCTGCACGACCCGATGCACCTTTGCCGGCTGCGATGACTTCTCGGCACCCAGCTGCAGCTCGGCAAGCACCAACGAGGAGATGAACAGGCGCGACGAGGCCAGCCCCGCCAGGCGGTTCAGCAACGCGCGGGGCTCTGCCTTGATGCCGGCAATGATGGTGTTGCTATCCAGCAGGTAGGACGCCGCCACGCCTCACGGATCCAGCGGCTCGACGGGTTTAGCATCACCCTGCGCCGGGCGCTGCCAGTCGTCGAAAGCCCCGCGCGCGATCGCCCGTGCGCGCGCGAAGACATCGGCGGCCGTGCGGGGGCGTGGGCGCAGGATCAGTGCGCCGTCCTGTTCGGTGATCTCTACTTCATCGGCTTGCAGGCGGTAGCGTGCGGGAATGCGGACGGCTTGCGCCTTGCCCAGCGTGAACAGCTTGGCGGTGGTGGTCATGGTGGTGGCCCTGTTGATGGCGTTGTGTCTTGAGCATACCTATGCGTGGGGCCGGAGCGGCGGGTCGAGACCGGGGCGGCGGGTCGAGACGAGCGGCGGGTCGAGACCCGCCCTACGGCCGCCGCGGCCGCATGGGCGGGGCGATTACTCGATGCCCAGCTTCTTGAGCTTGTAGCGCAGGGCGCGGAAGGTGATGCCCAGCTGGGCGGCGGCCTTGGTCTTGTTCCAGCGGTTGTCTTCCAGGGCCTTGTGGATGGCGGCGCGTTCCATCTGTTCGATGTAGGAGGGCAGCGGGCCCTCGGCATCGCCGTTGCCGGCCGGGGCGCCGTTGGCCGGGGGCGGGCTGCCGAACGGGCCGGGATTGGGGCGGAACGGGTCGTGGTCCTGCGCGGGTGGCAGGGCGGCCAATGGCGCTGGGGCGCGGCGTTCGGCCTGGGGCAGGCGCAGGTCGCCGGCGTCGATGGCCTCGCCGTCGGCCATGGCCATGGCCCGCTCCAGGATGTTTTCCAGCTCGCGCACGTTGCCGGGGAAGGGATAGCGGGCCAGGGCCTCCAGCGCGGCAGCGGTCAGGTGCGGCGCGCTGCGCTGCTGGTGGCCGGCCAGGCGGGTGAGGATGGCGCCGGTCAGCAGCGGCAGGTCGCCGGTGCGTTCGCGCAGGGGCGGCACGCGCAGCTCGATGACGTTGATGCGGTAGTACAGGTCGTGGCGGAAGCGGCCGTCCTGGGCCAGTTCGCCCAGGTCGTTGTGGGTGGCCGACAGGATCCGCACGTCCACCTGGGTCTCGCCGGAGGCGCCGACCGGGCGCACGGCTTTTTCCTGGATGGCGCGCAGCAGCTTGACCTGCATCGGCAGCGGCAGCTCGGCCACCTCGTCCAGGAACAGGGTGCCGCCGCTGGCCGCCTGGAACAATCCCTGCTTGTCGGCATGGGCGCCGGTGAAGCTGCCCTTCTTGTGGCCGAAGAACTCGCTTTCCATCAGCTCGGCCGGGATCGCGCCGCAGTTGACCGGGATGAAGGGACCGGCCGCGCGGCCGCCCTGCTCATGGATGGTGCGGGCGACCAGCTCCTTGCCCACGCCCGACTCGCCCAGGATGTAGACCGGGGCCTGGCTGCGGGCGACCTTGGCGATGGTCTGGCGCAGCTCGGCCATGGCCGGCGAGTCGCCGAGCAGGCGCATGGCGTGCTGGGCCGGGGCGGGCGCAGGCGCGGGGCGCTCGCTGTTATTGAGCTCCAGCGCGTGGCGGACCAGGCCGCGCAGCACGTTGATGTCCACCGGCTTGCTGACGAAGTCGAAGGCGCCGGCCTTGAGCGCCTCCACCGCCAGTTCGACATTGCCGAAGGCGGTGATCATGGCCACCGGCGTACGGGGGAAATTGCGCGAGATCTCCTCGACCAGCTCGATGCCATTGCCGTCGGGCAGGCGCATGTCGGTGAAGCACAGGTCGTAGGGGTTGCGGGCCAGCAGCTCGCGGGCTTCGCCGACATTGGCGGCGGTGTCGATCCGAAGGCCCATGCGACCCAGGGTCAGGGTCAGCAGCTCTCGGATGTCGCGTTCGTCATCGACGATCAGGGCGCTACGGGGGTCGCTCATCATGGTCTCGCGTTGCGTGCGACGCAGTCTACCTGCTGGATGGGCCCAAGGGGGAGAGCCGCGGACATAGGGCGGGTCTTGACCCGCCGCCCATAACCGCCAGATGCACCGTGATGGCGGGTCAAGACCCGCCCTACGCCGACAGCCCATGACCGGCCAGATGCACCGTGATGGCGGGTCGAGACCCGCCCTACGACAGCAGGGTGTTGGGGCCGGGCATGGAGATGCGGAAGCAGCTGCCGCCACCGGGCACGGCGACATGTTCCAGGGTGGCCTGGTTGGCCCGGCACAGCTCGCGGGCGATGTACAGGCCCAGGCCGGTGCCATGCTCGGAGGTGGTGAAGAACGGCCGGAACAGCTGCGCGGCCACCGCCGCCGGGATGCCCGGACCGCGGTCGAGCACGTCGATCATCGCGCGCTGGTCCAGCTGGAACACGCGCAGCCGGATCCGCGCCGGTTCGCCGGGCATGCGCCCGTAATTCAGGGCGTTGTGGACCAGCACGGTGAGCACCTGGTGCAGGTGGCGCGGGTCGACCAGGGCGCTGACCGGGCGGTTGCCGGTGACCGCCTCCAGGCTGTCGGTCTCGATCGACATCGACTGCTGGTACTCGTAGACGAAGTCCTGGGCGAAGGCATTGAGATCGGTGTGCTCGGGGATGGCACGTTCGCGCCGGGCCAGGCCCAGCACGCTTTCGACGATGCCGTTGGTGCGCTGGCACTGCTGGTGGATGATGCCCAAAAGGTGCCGGTCGCTGGCGTTGAACTCGCGCGATTCCTCCAGCAGCTGGACCGCGTAGTTGATCGCGGCCAGCGGATTGCGGATCTCGTGGGCCAGGCTGGCCGAGAACCGGCCCAGCGCGGCCAGGGTCAGCGATTCGGCGCGACGCGAGACCACGGTGGCATCGTCCAGGAACACCAGCGACAGCTCGCTGCCGGCCAGCAGGCGGGCGAAGCGGGGCTGGATGTCGGGCTGGTCCGGCGCCAGGGCCAGCGGCGCTTCCTCGTTCTGCCAGCCATTGCGCCAGCGCTGCAGGCGCCGGGCCAGCTCCGGGGCGACGTTCTGGAGCAGGGTGCCGGTGTCCGAGTCGGGGTGTTCGGTGGCACTGCCCAGCAGGCCGGTGGCCGCCTCGTTGGCCAGCCTGATCCGCCCTTCCAGGTCGACCACCAGCACCCCGGTGCGCATGCGGCGGATGATCAGTTCGTTGACTTCGACCAGGTTGGCAACCTCGAGGCCGCGGTCGTCGGCCAGCTGCTGGCTGCGCCGGGCGCGCAGGCCGATCTGCACCGCCAGCAGGCCCACGGCCAGGTAGCTGATGCAGAACATCACCACTTCGGCCAGCGGACGGTCTGGATTGGTGCCCAACAGCGCGACCAGGTATTCGGCAAAATGCGCGACAGTGGCGGCCACGGCCACGCCGATGCCCCAGCGCAGCGGCAGCAGCGAGCAGGCCGCAGCCACGTTGAACAGCAACAGCATGGCCACCCCGGGGGCCGCTTCGGGCAGGGCGTAGGTGATCAGGCTGGCCACCGCGATGTCGGCGCAGGCGCCGATCATGACGATCGGCAGCAGGTGCTGCTCGTTGCGGCCCAGGATCAGCATCGCCAGCGAGAAGACCAGGTAGAACACGGTCACCCAGGTGGCCAGCATCGGTGACTGGTTGCCGCTGGCACCCAGCATGTCCGAGAGCGGGCTGAACAGCAGGCCGGCCAGGATCCCGGCTTCCAGCACCCGGTACAGGGCCAGGGAATACAGCTCGCGACGTGGCGCCGAGGCCAGGGCCAAGGCCAGGGCCAGGGCAGGCGGCTTTGCGGGCCCGGTGCTCAAGTTGGGGCAATCCTTCCACTGGATGGAACGAACCGGAGTATAGAGGCGCCGGGCGAAACCGACGCTTTTGCGTCGCAACACGCGCTTGGGCGACAATGCCCGGCCCATCGGCGCCTGGCTGTCCCCGATTGCGGGACGCGCGGCGGCGCACGATGCGTACTGACCTTATCAATACGGTGACGCATGAATTTCCACGAATATCAGGCAAAACAGCTGTTTGCCGAATACGGCATCCCGGTGCCGGCCGGACGCACCGCGTCCACGCCGGATGAAGCGGTCGAAGCGGCCAAGGCGCTGGGCGCAGGCCCGTGGATGGTGAAGGCGCAGATCCACGCCGGCGGTCGCGGCAAGGCCGGCGGGGTGAAGTTCTGCAAGACCACCGAGGAGGTCAAGGCCGCTGCGGCCAAGATGCTCGGCACCAAAATGGAAACCTACCAGTCCGCCGGTGTGGCCCTGCCGATCAGCCTGGTCCTGGTGACCGAGGCCGGGGACATCGCCAAGGAGCTGTACCTGTCGGTGCTGGTGGACCGCGGCACCCGTTCGATCACCTACATCGCCTCCTCCGAAGGCGGGGTGGACATCGAGCAGGTCGCGGCCGAAACCCCGGACAAGATCCAGACCCTCAACGTGGACTTCGTCGAAGGCCTGCAGCCTTATCAGGGCCGCGAGATCGCCTTCAAGCTGGGCCTGACCGCCAAACAGGCCAACCAGCTGGCCGCGATCATGGGCGGGCTGTACAGGCTGTTCAACGACAAGGATCTGGCCCTGGTCGAACTCAACCCGCTGGCGATCCTGGCCGACGGCAACCTGTACGCGCTGGACGGCAAGGTCAACAGCGACGACAACGCCACCTTCCGGCACAAGGATCTGGCCGCCATGCGCGACAAGACCCAGGAAGACGAGACCGAGGTGCTGGCCAGCCAGTACGACCTGAACTACGTGACCATGGACGGCAACATCGGCTGCATGGTCAATGGCGCCGGCCTGGCGATGGCCACCATGGACGTGATCGCGCTCAACGGCGGGGCGCCGGCCAACTTCCTGGACGTGGGCGGCGGCGCCACCAAGGAGCGGGTGACCGAGGCGTTCAAGCTGATCCTGTCCTCGGACAAGGTCAAGGCGATCTTCGTCAACATCTTCGGCGGCATCGTCCGCTGCGACATGATTGCCGAGGGCATCATCGCCGCGGTCAAGGAAGTGGACGTCAAGGTCCCGGTGATCGTGCGCCTGGAAGGCACCAACGTGGAAGCCGGCAAGAAGCTGCTGGCCGAATCGGGCCTGGCCATCACCGCGGCCGACGACATCAACGACGGTGCCAAGAAGGCTGTGGCCGCGGTCAAGCAGGCCGCGTGAACGTAGGGCGGGTCTCGACCCGCCGTCGCGCGCATCGGTAACTGGGCACTTCATCAGGCGGGTCAAGACCCGCCCTACATCAGGCGGGTCAAGACCCGCCCTACGCATCAAGGATTCTCCATGTCCGTTCTGATCAACAAGAACACCAAGGTCATCGTCCAGGGCTTCACCGGCCAGCAGGGCACCTTCCACGCCACCCAGATGGTGGAGTACGGCACCCAGGTCGTCGGCGGCGTCACGCCCGGCAAGGGCGGCACCACCCACATCGAACTGCCGGTGTTCAACACCGTGCGCGAAGCGGTGCAATCCACCGGCGCCAATGCCTCGGTGATCTACGTGCCGCCGCCGTTTGCCGCCGACGCGATCCTGGAAGCGGCCGCGACCGGCATCAAGGTCATCGTCTGCATCACCGAGGGCATCCCGGTGCTGGACATGCTGCGCGTCAAGAACGTGCTCAAGTCGCATCCGGACGTGGTCCTGATCGGGCCCAACTGCCCCGGCGTGATCACCCCGGGCGAGTGCAAGATCGGGATCATGCCCGGCCACATCCACCAGAAGGGCAAGATCGGCATTGTCTCGCGCTCGGGCACGCTGACCTACGAAGCGGTCAAGCAGACCACCGCCGCCGGCCTGGGCCAGTCCACCGTGATCGGCATCGGCGGCGACCCGATCAACGGCCTGAACTTCGTCGACTGCCTCAAGCTGTTCAACGAGGACCCGCAGACCGAGGGCATCATCATGGTCGGCGAGATCGGCGGCGACGCCGAGGAAGCCGGCGCCGAGTACATCAAGGCCCACGTCAAGAAGCCAGTGGTCGGCTTCATCGCCGGCGCCTCGGCGCCTGCGGGCAAGCGCATGGGCCACGCCGGCGCGATCGCCTCGGGTGGTTCGGGCACGGCCGCCGGCAAGTTCGCGGCCATGGAAGCGGCCGGGGTCAAGACCGTCCGCTCGCCCGGCGACCTGGGCGCGGCCATCGCGGCGCTGGTGAAGTAAATCCGTACGCCGCCTTTGGTGGTGGTTCGATACGGGTCGCCTGCGGGCGGCCCGTTGTCGTTGTGGCGGGGTGGAAGTGGCCGGATTGGCGCCGGTCTTCGACGCGCGTTTCGAATCCCTCTGCCCGCTCGCGGGAGAGAGCTCGAAGTCGCGGCGAGTGACTGGGCGGCCCTGCCGGCGACGTCCAGGGCCGCTGCGCGGCGCCTGCCTTCACGCGAAAAGCGCCCCCTCATCTGCCCGATGGGCATCTTCTCCCCCGCAGGCGGGGGAGAAGGGGCAATGCTGCTCCCGGATGGGTTACTCCGCCCCCTCTGCGCCGTTTGCGGGGCGGGGCGCGACTGAGGGGCGAGCGGGATTTTTTTGCTCGTCGAAGTGCGGCAGACCGCGGGGTCACCGGCGCCTCCCGTGGAAGGCGCAAAATATCTGCTGCTTTCCTTCCGTCGCCACCCCATGCGCCTGCTCGCGTTCGAAACCTCCACCGAAGCCTGTTCGGTCGCCCTGCATGTCGATGGCCATCTGATCGAGCGCTTCGAGATCGCGCCGCGCCGGCATGCCGAGCTGGCGCTGCCGTGGGCGCAGGCGCTGCTGGATGAAGCGGGGGTGGCCAAGTCGCAGCTCGATGCCATTGCCGTCGGGCGTGGACCGGGGGCGTTCACCGGCGTGCGCCTGGCAATCGCGCTGGGGCAGGGCCTGGCGCTGGCGCTGGATCGTCCGTTGCTTGCTGTCTCGACCCTGCAGGCGCTGGCGCTGCGCGCCCCGGCCGATGCCGAGCGGATCGTGGCGGCCATCGATGCGCGCATGGGCGAGGTGTATGCGGCCTGTTTCAGACGCGAAGGTGCTGCGCTGGTCGCGCTGACAGACCAAACCGTCGGCGCGCCCGATGCGGTCCGGCTGGCCGATGCGCGTGCAGGTTGGCAGGCCGTCGGCACCGGCTTCGGTGCGGCCGAAGGCGTGCTCGCCGCGCGCCTGTCGCCGCAGCTGGCGAGGATCGATGCCGCGGCCCTGCCGCATGCGGCCGATGTCGCCGTGCTGGCGCTGCAGGCCTACGCGCGCGGCGAGCGTCCGGCGCCGGAGTCGGCCGAACCGGCCTACCTGCGCAACAACGTGGCCCTGACCCTGGAGGAACAGCGGGCGGCGCGGGCGGCAAAGGGCACATCTTAGGAGGGCCTTCTTGGCGCCGGGACGAAGGGGCCATGCTGACGATGGCGTTCGACGGCCGGGGCTGGCTGGTCGTGCCTGCGCTCAAGCGAAAAGCCCCCCTCATCTGCCCTGCGGGCATCTTCTCCCCCGCGGGGCGGGGGAGAAGGGGCGGCGGCGCTGTGTCGCGCCACGGCAGGTCCGGGGCTGGCGGGCGGTGTCGTGCTTGCGCTCAAGCCAAGAGCCCCCCTCATCTGCCCTGCGGGCATCTTCTCCCCCGCAGGCGGGGGAGAAGGGGGTGGCGCTGTGTCGCCACGGCAGGTCCGGGGCTGGCTGTGTCGTGCTTGCCCTCAAGCCAAGAGCCCCCCTCATCTGCCCTGCGGGCATCTTCTCCCCCCGCGGGCGGGGGAGAAGGGGCGGCGCCAGCGGAGAGGGGCCTGGAGAAGGGGTGGCGCCAGCGCGCAGAAGGGGCGGCGGCGGCGGCGGCGACGCGGGCACGACATCAATCTGCCGGGAACGGGATTCCTATTGGTCGCGCACTTCACCACCGGGCAGGAACACCCAGGTGCGGGTGACGTGCAGGATGTCCACGTTTTCTTCGGTGGACGGCAGTGGCGGGAACGGTGCGGACAGGGTGACGATGCGCAGTGCGGTCGAGTCCAGCAGCGGCACCCCGCTGGACTGGATGATCCGACTCTGCTCGACGGTGCCGTCGCGGCGCACCGCCACCGAGATCACCACCTGGCCCGACAGCCGCTTGCGCCGGGCCTCGTCGGGATAGTTGAGGTTGCCCACCCGCTCGGCGCGGTCCACCCAGGCGCGCAGGTAGTTGGCCCAGGCGTATTCGTGGGTGCTGGCCGAGACGAACTTGCGCTTGGGCCGTTTGGCATACAGCTCCGAACGCAGGTGGATCTCGGCGGCCAGGCGCGCCATCTGCGCGTCGTGCTCGATCTTGCGCTCGCCGCGGTCCAGGTCCGGGCGCTCCGGTGGCAGGCGTGCTTGCTGCGGCGGCACGGTCAATGGCGAATCGCCGGTGGTGATCACCCGTGCCTGGGGCGGCGGCGCGGCCTGGGGCGACTGTGCCCGCAGCGGCTCGGGCGCCACCCCGGCCTGGGTCTGCGGGACCCAGCCGGCCTGGGCCTCGCGCGGGCGTCGGGACTTGTCGCGGTCGCCGCCGCCCTGCTGGTTGGCCGCGGCCAGGAAGTCGGCCTGCCTGGGCGTGAGCGGCGTGCGGGTCTGGCTGAGGATCACGTCCAGCGTGGGCACCACCGGCGCGTTGTCATCCAGGGTGAAGCCCAGTCCCAGCAGCACGATCCCGTGGACCAGCAGCGACAGTGCCAGGGTCGCGCCCAGGCGCGCGTTTTCGTCGATCCTCGGCGCGGCCAGCGGCGCGGACATGGGGTCCGGTCAGGCCACGAGCCTGCGCTCGATGGCGTCGAACAGCAGCCCGGCGATGTTCAGGCCGAACTGGGCGTCCAGCTCGCGCACGCAGGTGGGGCTGGTGACGTTGACCTCGGTCAGATAGTCGCCGATCACGTCCAGGCCGACGAACAGCATGCCCCGGCGTCGCATCTCCGGGCCTACCTGGGCGGCGATCCAGCGGTCGCGCGCGCTGATCGGGCGGCCTTCGCCCAGGCCCCCGGCGGCCAGGTTGCCGCGGAACTCATCGCCCTGCGGAATGCGTGCCAGGCAGTAGTCCACCGGCTCGCCGTCGACCAGCAGCACGCGCTTGTCGCCGGCGCTGATGTCCGGGATGAACTTCTGCGCCAGGGCCAGCTTGCGTCCGCCTTCGGTCAGGGTTTCCAGGATCACGTTGAGGTTGGGGTCGCCGGTGCCGGTGCGAAAGATCGAGCGCCCGCCCATGCCGTCCAGTGGCTTGAGCACCGCCTGGCCGTGTTCGAGCACGAAGGATTTTAGTTCGGCCGCGTTGCGGCTGACCCGAGTCGGCGGGCAGCACTGCGGGAACAGCAACGCGGCCAGTTTCTCGTTGTAGTCGCGCAGGCCCTGCGGGTGGTTGACCACCAGCGCGCCGGCGCTACGGGCCATGTCCAGCACCTGGGTGTCATAAATGTATTCGGTGTCCACCGGCGGATCCTTGCGCATCAGCACCACCTGGCCGGGTCCGAAACGGGTTTCGGTTTCCGCACCCAGCGTGTACCAGCCGGCCTTGTCTTCGACCACCGCCAGCGGCGCGGTGCGGGCAAGGGCCACCCCGCCGTGCAGCGACAGGCCGCCGGGAATGACATAGTGGAGTCGATGGCCACGGCGCTGGGCTTCCAGCAGCATGGCGAAGGTGGTGTCCTTGGCGATCTTGATCGACCCGATGGGGTCCATCACCACGATGACGTCGGTGCGCATTGTTCGAGGCTGGGGAAGCGGGCGGCAACGGGCGATAGTAGCAGCCCGCGGAAAGCGGCCCATTCTGCAATCCACGTCACACAGTGTGATCAACCCGCTGCGCCGTCTTGACAGGCCGCGTCGCCGGGTGGGATATAGACGGCCTCGCAGCGGTTCCATCCAGAAGTGCCGCGCGCAAGGGGAATGATCTGCGATGACAGACAATGACAGCCAGGCCGGTGGTTTCAACGGCCTGCGGGTGATGGTGATCGACGATTCCAAGACCATCCGGCGCACCGCCGAGACCCTGCTCAGGCGCGAGGGTTGCGAGGTGGTGACCGCCACCGATGGCTTCGAGGCGCTGGCCAAGATCGCCGACCAGCAGCCGCAGATCATCTTCGTGGACATCATGATGCCGCGCTTGGATGGCTATCAGACCTGCGCGCTGATCAAGAACAACCAGGTATTCAAGTCCACCCCGGTGATCATGCTGTCCTCCAAGGACGGCCTGTTCGACAAGGCCCGCGGGCGCATCGTCGGCTCCGAGCAATACCTCACCAAGCCATTTACCCGTGAGGAACTGCTCGACGCGATCCGCACCCACGCAGTGGCGGCCTGAGCAGAAAAGGGAAACCCATGGACGCTGCTTCCCACACCCCGACCCCGATGCGCCGCGCCGCCTGTCGCCCGCCAGAGGCCCAGGCATGATCCGCACGCCATTTGACATCCTGGCCGACTACGAGCGGCGCAGCCTGGCCCATGCGGTGGTCCTGCCCGAGGTGCGCACCGGCACCGACCAGTGGCGCGGGGTGGCCTACCGCGTCGGTTCGCGCCGGCTGGTGTCCAGCTTCGATGAAGTCGTGGAAATCGTGCCGATCCCGCCGGTGACCCCGGTCCCGGGCGCGCAGCCCTGGCTGCTGGGCGTGGGCAACCTGCGCGGCAACCTGTTCCCGGTGATCGACCTGAAGCAGTTCCTGCAGGGCGAGCGCACGGTGCTGCATGAAGGCCAGCGTGTGCTGGTGATCCGCCAGAGCGGCGGCGATGTGGCCCTGACCATCGACGAGCTGTACGGCCAGCGCAGCTTTGGCGCCGGGCAGGCGGTGGATCCGGGGGCACTGGCCGATGGCCGGTTCGGGCATTTCGTGTCGCAGGCCTTTGCCGGCGACGGACAGCAGTGGGGGGTGTTCGCGCTGTCGTTGCTGGCGCGCACGCCCGAGTTCAGGCACGCCGCGCAGTAACCGGCGGGATGGTCGGCGGGCGCAGGGCCGGGGAGGCCGAGCCCGCATTTCACGGATGCATTTTTCAGGGGTAGCGCAATGAGTACTGCTGTGGAAACTCCCAAGGCCAGGCTTGGCGGCATGGGGACCACGTTCTGGGGGGTCCTGCTGGTGCTGTCGTTCCTGGTGGTGGCCGCCAATACGGCCGTGTCCACCTACCAGGGCAGCCGCCTGTCCGGCGCTGCAACCGGTGCGGCCGCGCTGCAGGTGCTTTCCCAGCAGCTGGCCAACCAGGGCAACGAAGCCGTCGCCGGCAACGCGCAGGCCTACACCGCCTTCAAGGCCACCCGCGGCCGGATCAACGAGACCATCGGCTCGCTCCAGAGCCGGTTCGGCGCCGAGCCGGGCGTCAAGGGCGCGCTGGGGCAGCTGCTGGCCACCTGGAAAGCGCTGGACGCCAGCGCCAACCAGATCGTCAAGGCAGAACCGGCCGTGCTGGCGCTGTCGGGCAACGCCAACCGCTTCGGCGCGCAGGTGCCGCAGTTGCAGGCGCAGTTGAATGAAGTCGTGCGTGCGATGTCCGCCAGTGGCGCGCCGGCCTCGCAGGTCTACAGTGCATTGCAGGAAGTGGTGGTCGCCGGCCGCATGGCCCGCAACGTGACCGAGATGCGGGCCGGCGGCAGCACCGCGACCATGGCCGGCGACGCCCTGGCACGTGACGCGCTGGTGTTCGGCCAGGTGCTCGACGGCCTGCGCGAGGGCAGCCAGGAGCTGGGCATCGCGCCGCTGCGCGCGCCGGCTGCGCTGGCCGCGCTGGAGCAGTCGCAGACCTTGTGGACGGCAATGAAGCGCGACCTGGACGCGATCCTGGGCAGCTCGCGCGACCTGTTCGCCGCACAGTCGGCCGCGGCGGCCATCACCAACGGCTCGGGCAAGATGCTCGATGACAGCGAGAAGCTGTTCGACGCGTTCTCCGCGTTTGGCTCGGTGCGCGATACGCGCCTGTTTCCCAACCTCTGGTACACCGTCGTCGGCGGCGCGGTCCTGGTGATCTCGCTGGTCATGCTGCTGCGCAGCCTCTACATCAGCCGCAAGCGCCTGGATGAGCGTCGCTACCAGGAGCAGGTCGAATACAACAGCCGCAACCAGCAGGCGATCATGCGGCTGCTGGATGAAATCTCCTCGCTGGGCGAAGGCGACCTGACGGTCAAGGCCTCGGTGACCGAAGACATGACCGGCGCGATCGCCGACGCCATCAACTACGCGGTGGAGGAACTGCGCAACCTGGTGACCACGATCAACGACACCTCGGTGCAGGTGGCGGCCGCGACCCAGGAAACCCAGGCCACCGCGCTGCAGCTGGCCGAAGCGGCCAACCACCAGGCCGAGCAGATCACCACCGCCTCCGAGCGCATCAACGAGATCGCGGTCAGCATCGAAGAGGTCTCGCGCAACTCCAGCGATTCGGCCGAAGTGGCGCAGCGCTCGGTGCTGATTGCCACCGAGGGCGCCGGCGTGGTCCGCGAAACCATCCGCGGCATGGACCAGATCCGCGACCAGATCCAGGAAACCTCCAAGCGCATCAAGCGCCTGGGCGAGTCCTCGCAGGAAATCGGCTCGGTGGTGGAACTGATCAACGACATTTCCGAGCAGACCAACATCCTGGCGCTCAATGCCGCCGTCCAGGCCGCCTCGGCCGGTGAGGCCGGCCGCGGCTTTGCGGTGGTGGCCGACGAAGTGCAGCGCCTGGCAGAGCGCACCTCCGGCGCGACCCGGCGCATCGAATCGCTGGTCCAGGCCATCCAGGCCGACACCAACGAGGCGGTCAGTTCGATGGAGCAGACCACCTCGGAGGTGGTCTCCGGCGCGCGCCTGGCCGAGGACGCCGGCACCGCACTGGGCGAGATCGAGCGGGTGTCCAGCGACCTGAACGAGCTGATCAAGAACATCTCCGGCGCCGCCCAGCAGCAGTCCACCGCGGCCATGGACATCACCCAGACCATGGGCGTGATCCGGCGCATCACCTTGCAGACGTCCAAGGGCGCCGAGCAGACTGCAGAATCGATTGGACACCTGACGCAGCTGGCTGCGGACCTGCGCCGCTCGGTGGCTGACTTCAAGCTGCCAGGCTGAGGATCGATACCGATGAAGTGCATGAGCGACAACCTGGCCACCCTGGAACTGCGGGGCCAGCCATGAGCGCGCTTCGCGAGGCGATGAGCCATGCCGTGCTCGGCTGGGTCAAGCCGGAGCTGGACCAGACCCTGCGCCAGGTGCGCGGGGAGATCGAGTCCTTCGCCGAGAACCCGGCCGACAGCTCGCGCATGCAGGTGTGCGTGGGCTATCTGCACCAGGTCCAGGGCACGTTGCACATGGTCGAGCTGTACGCCCCGGCGATGGTCGCCGAGGAGCTGGAAAAGCTCGCCCAGGCGCTGCAGGAGGGCCGGGTCGCCGATCCCGACGAGGCCTGCGCCACCCTGATGCGCGGCACCGTGCTGCTGCCCGATTACCTGGAGCGCCTGCAGGGCGGCCATCGCGACATCCCGATCGTGCTGCTGCCGCTGCTCAACGACATCCGTGCTGCGCGCGGCGAAGCCGGCCTGAGCGAGAGCGTGCTGTTCGCGCCGGACCTGGAACGGCCATTGCCGCAGGAGGTGCCCTCGACCGAACCGATGCCCGGCCACACGCGCGATGCGCGCCTTGCCCAGGCCTGCGAGCACCTCGAGCGCGTGCTGGCCGGCTGGCCCGAGGACGGTACCCCAGCCGACCCCGGCGCCCTGGTGCCGGCGCTGACCGCGCTGCAGCGCCTGGCCGAGCACACCGCCGCCCGGCGCATGCTGTGGGTTGCCGGGTGCGTGGCCGAAGCGTTGCGCGATGGCGCGCTGCAGCCCACCCCAGCGCTGCATCAAGGCTTCAGCGGCGTGCTGCGCGCGGTGCGCCAGATCAGGCAGGGCCTGGTCCCCGGCGCCGCGCCAGGCCAGGAGCCGACCCGCCAGCTGCTCTACCAGGTGGCGCATTCGGCCGCGCGCCACCCGGCGCTGGAGGACCTGCGCAAGGCGTTTGACCTGCAGGCCGCCTCGCCCAGCCAAGCCGAGATCGAACACGCCCGCAGCAGCATCAGCGGCCGCAATCGCGCCCTGCTGGACACGGTCGGCGCTGCGGTCAAGGAAGAACTGATGCGGGTCAAGGATGTGCTGGACCTGCAGCTGCGCACCAACGCCGACATCGCCGGCCTGGCGCCGCAGGTGACCCAACTGGGCAGCGTGGCCGACACGCTCGGGATGATGGGCCTGGGCCTGGCACGCAACGTGGTGCTGCAACAGCGCCAATCGCTGGCCGAGCTGGTCGAAGGGCGCCGTGCCTGCGATGAAAGTGCGCTGCTGGATATCGCCGGCGCGCTGTTGTACGTGGATGCCTCGCTGGATGACCAGGTCGCCCACCTGGGCGACGGCAGCGCACCTGATGCCCAGGCGGCCGAATCGCAGCGCACGGTCGAGGCGCTGGCCGGCGAGGCCATCCGCAATTTCGCCCAGGCGCGCCAGCAGTTCGTGGCCTTCATCGAGACCGGCTGGGAACACGCCCAGCTGGACACCGTGCCGCGGCTGCTGGGCGAGGTGGGCGGCGCGCTGCGCATGCTGGAGCTGTCAGCGCCGGCCGATTACGTCGAGGGCGTGGGCCGCTACATCGGCACCGAGCTGGTCGAGCGCCGGCGCGTGCCTGGTGGCGTGCAGCTGGACACCCTGGCCGACGCCATGGCCAGCCTGGAGTACTACCTGGAGGCGCTGCGCGAGCATCGCCCCAACCGCGAGGAAATCCTCGACATCACCCGTTCCAGCCTGGAGTCGCTGCGTTACTGGCCGCTGCCGGGCGCAGGCGAGCCGGCTGGCGAAACGCTCGCCAGCCCCGTTGCCGACGCGACGCCATCGGCATTCGAGCCCGAGTTCACCCCGGACCCGGCCCAGACCACGCTCGCCGGGGACCTGGACATCGAGCGCGGTCCGGCGCTGCCGGCCTTCGTGCCGGCCGGCGACACCGCCAGCGCCTTCGATCCGGTGGCCGGCGAGTTCGAGGGGATCGGCAGCGATGATCAGGCGCAGATCGACGCGGCCTTTGCCGCGCCGTCGGGCGAATCGAGCCAAGCGGCGGCAACGCAGGTGGAAGCACCGTTCGAGGCGCCCTTCGAAGTGACTTCGCCCGAAGGGGATGCAGCCGAAGACATCGGCCAATCAGCCGCCTTGATCGAAGCCTTCGAAGCGGTCGAGGCATCCAGCCCGTCCGCGGCGTTCGCACCTGCCGCGCCCGAGGCCACGCCCGCATTCGAACAGGTCCTGTCCGCTGCAGATGACGCGCCGGCCGCGGAAGACACCCAGTCGCTGCAGGGCGGGTTCGACCTGAGTGGCAGCCACGACATCGACGACGAGATCCGCGACGTGTTCCTGGAGGAATTCGACGAGGAGATCGACAACCTGCGCCAGATGCTGCCGGCCTGGACCGCCAACGTGGAAAACCTGGATCGGCTGCGGCCGATCCGGCGCGTGTTCCACACGCTCAAGGGCAGCGGCCGCCTGGTCGGCGCCAGCCTGCTGGGCGAGTTTGCGTGGAAGGTGGAAAACATGCTCAACCGGGTGCTGGACGGGTCCCGCCCGGCCACGCCCGCGGTGGTGGCGCTGCTGCAACAGGCCACCGACACGCTGCCGCAGCTCAACGCCGCCCTGCGTGGCCAACCCGGCGCGCGCGCCGATCTGGCCGGCATCGAAGCGGTTGCCGATCGGCTGGCCGCCGGTGAGGAAGCGCTGTACAGCGCACCGGGCGCCGCCACGGCCGCCGCGCCGGTCGCGGAGCAACCGGCGCTGGACGACTTCGTTCCCGACCTGGACGGCACCCCGGCCGCGGTCGACAGCGTGCTGCGCGAAATCCTGGAAACCGAAGTCGGCAACCACCTGCGTAGCGTGGATGCGTGGCTGGCCTCGGTCCAGTCGGTCCAGGCCGGGCCTGCCAGCGATCCGTTGCTGCGCGCGTTCCATACCATGAACGGCGCCTTCGCCATGGCCGACGTGCCGGAGATCACCGAGATCACCGGACGGGCCGAGCAGTACGTCAAGCGCCTGCTCGCCAACGGCGTGCCTGCCAGCGCGGCCGGCGTGGCCGGACTGGCCGCGGCCGCGCAGGCGATCCGCACCACCATCGCGGCGCTGCAGTCCGCGCAGCCGCGCATTCCGCAGTTCGCCGAACTGCGCGCGCAGCTGTCGGCACTGCGCGACGCCCTGCCGCAGGTCGCGCGCCCGGTCTCGACCCTGGTCGATGACCGCAACCAGCACACCTACGCCGGCCAGGGCGCGCAGCAGGTCTACACGCCGGACGTGCCCTCGTCGATGGAACTGACCGGCGCGATGGACCTGTCGGGCTTCCTCGATCATCCCGCCGAGCTGCCGCAGGACCCGACCGAAAGACCGGTCGCCGAACAGGCCGGGCCGGCGCCGGAGTCTGCGGACATCCAGGCGCCCGACCTGAGCGCCGCCGGTGCCGTGCCGCCGGCGCCGCTGCCCGACGACGGCCAGGCCGCCTGGTTCGACCTCAGGCTCGCGTACCGCACCGAGCCGAAGTGGACCGATGCCCCGACCCCGACCAGCGCCGATGCGCAGGTCACGGCGGGCCAGGCCGGTACGCTGGATCCGGCGGCGGTCGCCGCTGCCGCGGCCGAATCCGCGCCGCTGTCCGAGTCGATCGAGGCCCATGCCGAACGCGATGCCAGCGTCGATGTCCAGGCGCTGTCGCCCCAGGCCCTGCCGCCGACCGCGGGCGATGACGCGGCGGAAGCCGATTCCTGGAACCAGGAGCCGGCGGCCGTCGAACCGCTTGCACCGGACTGGTCCGATACCCAGGCGGCAGCTGAAGAAAGCACGCTGGCCGGGGACGAGGCGCTCGAGGCTGGTGCCGACATCGAACTGACCCCGACCGAGGCGGCCGCCGAGGCGATGGATCTGGCCGAACACCTGCAGGCCGTGCCCGAGGCGCCGGCTCTGCTCGCGTCGACCGAAGTCGCCGCGCCGGAACCTATCGCCGAAGCCGAAGCCCCGCCCAGCGCCAGCGGCGAGCAGCCTGCCGCGCAGGACCTGATCGACACCGCCGAGGTCCACGCCGAGCCGGCGTCGGACGCCGGGCCCTTCGACATGGAGGTCACAACCCCGGACCAAACCCAAGCCGACGCCCAGGCGCCGACACAGGCGCCCGACGCCGAAGCTGCGACGCAGGGCGAGGCCGCGGTTGAAACCGAGGGGCCGTTGAGCAGCGAGGCCGACCTGGCTGACGCAGAATCCACCGAGTCGCTCGCTGCACAGATCCCCGCGCCGCAGGAAGAACCCGCGCGCGATGCGCTGCACGCGCCCTTCGTCGACCTGCCGGAGACGGCCGCGCCCGCTGCCGGGTTGGTTGGCGAGGACGCCGCGTCCACCCACCAGGCGCCAGCGGCCGTGCCGGACGCCGCCATGGCCGGGTCGGCGTTCCTTGCCGCGCAAACCGATCACCGCCACACCGAATCCGTCGCCCCCGAGGCGGAGCTGGCCGCGTCATCCGCACAGGATGCGCCGGACCTGCCTCCCATCCCCGAAACGACGGAAACGGCGGCCATGGCCGAGCAGATGCTGGATTTCACCGTGCTCGACCGCGACCTGGTCGATATCTTCGTGGAGGAGGGCAACGACCTGCTCGACCATTCCGACGGCCTGCTGGCACGCCTGCGCGGCGCGCCGGACGACCGCGGCCTGGTGATCGGCCTGCAGCGCGACCTGCATACCATCAAGGGCGGCGCGCGCATGGCCGGGATCGAGCCGATCGGCGAGCTCGGCCACGCCATCGAGTCCCTGCTGGAACAGATCGCCGAACACCGCGCCGAGGTGGATCGCGACGTGCTCGGCCTGCTCGAGCGCGGCTTCGATGCGCTGCACGGCATGCTGGCGCGCACGGCGGCCTATTGCCTGGCCACCCCGCGCCCGGAGCTGGTGGCCGAGTTCGATGCCCGGGCCCGCGGTGAACCGACCGGCGCGACCGGTCCGGACCAGGCCCTGCGCGGCACTGCGGTCGATCTGGTCGAACCGCTGGACCTGGAAATCTCGCATGCCTTCGCCACGCCCGACGACGCGCAGGCGACATCGCTGGACGAGGTCGGCTCGGTCGAGGCCTCGCCGCCGGTGTCCGACACGCAGGGCCTGGAGTTTGACTCCGCGCAGGCCGACACCACGTGGGTGTCCGATGGGTCCGAGCATGCGCAGGATGCCGCGTCCGCGCCCGCCGATGGGCCGCAGTCGGCATCGGCCACACCCGCCTCCGAATCCAGCAACGACGAGTTCCTCGATGCCGAGCTGCTGGCCGCGCTGGACGCCGCGTGGGGCCCTTCCGATGGCAACAGCGCCGATGCGGCCGCGCCGCAGGCGCCTGCGGCGGCGGCGCCGGACGTGCAAGAACCTGCCGCGCCGGCCGTGGTTGCTGCGGCCGACGCCGGCCCGCTTCCCGAGCCCGCGCCCGTTCCGGTGTTCGTCCCGGCTGCACCGCCGCCGCTGGTGCCGCAGCCGATCCCGGCGCTGCCGCCGCTGTCGGCGCCGATCGAGCTGGAGGCGAACGGCGAGGACGAACACGCCCCCCTCGGCAGCGGCCAGGAGCAGGTGCGGGTGCGCGCCGACCTGCTCGACCGGCTGGTCAATCACGCCGGCGAAGTGGCGATCTATCGGGCCCGCCTGGAACAGCAGATGGGCGCCTTCCGCGCGGCGATGGCCGAGCTTGACCGCACCAATATCCGTCTGCACGACCAGCTGCGCCGCCTGGACCTGGAAACCGAGGCCCAGATCGTGGCCCGTTACCAGCGCGAGCAGGACACCCGCGATACCGCGTTCGATCCGCTGGAGCTGGACCGCTTCTCCACCCTGCAGCAACTCAGCCGCGCGCTGGCCGAATCGGCAGCCGACCTCAGTGGCCTGCAGGGCGTGCTGGACGATCTGGCCCGCCAGAACGACAGCCTGCTCGGCCAGCAGTCGCGGGTCAGTTCCGAGCTGCAGGACGGGCTGATGCGCGCGCGCATGGTGCCCTTCGAAGGCAGTGTGCCGCGCCTGCGCCGGGTCCTGCGCCAGGCCGCCGCCGACACCGGCAAGCAGGCCCAGCTGCAGCTGGAAGGCGCGCACGGCGAGCTGGACCGCAACGTGCTCGAGCGCATGACCGCACCGCTGGAACACCTGCTGCGCAACGCGGTCGCCCATGGCCTGGAAAGCCCGCAGGCGCGGCGCGAGGCCGGCAAGCCCGAGGAAGGGGTGGTCCGGGTGGTGCTGCGCCGCGAAGGCTCGGAAATGGTGCTGCAGGTGGCCGACGACGGTGCCGGCATCGATCATGCCGCGATCCGTCGCCGGGCCGAACAGCGCGGCATGCTGCCGGTCGGCGCCGAAGTGGCCGAGATCGACCTTGAACGCCTGATCCTGGAGCCGGGCTTCTCAACGGCCGAGGAAGTCAGCCAGCTGGCCGGCCGTGGCGTGGGCATGGACGTGGTCCACAACGAAGTGCGCCAGCTTGGCGGCTCCCTGGAAATCAGCTCCACCCGCGGCCAGGGCACGACCTTCACCCTGCGCCTGCCACAGACCCTGGCGGTGACCCAGGCGGTGTTCGTACGGATCGGCGAAACCCAGTTCGCGGTGCCGGTGGCGGCGGTGGGCGGGATCGGCAGGATCAGCCGCGCGCGCTTCGAGGCGGCCGACGCGTCCTATGTCTACGGCGGCGAGGCGTATGCGCTGCACGACCTGGGCACCCTGGTCGGGCAGGGTCCGGCCAGGGCCGAGGGCCAGCCACAGGTCCCGCTGCTGCTGGTGCGCGCCGGTGAACTGCGCGCGGCGGTGGCGGTGGACCAGGTGTTGGGCAATCGCGAGATCGTGGTCAAGCCGGTCGGCCCGCAGATCGGCTCCATTCCGGGCATCTACGGCGCCACGATCACCGGCGATGGCAGCGTGGTGGTGATCCTGGACGCCGCGCCGCTGGTGCGCCGCTACATCGCCCAGCCGGCCCTGGCCGGCACGACCGCCGCGCCGGCCGTGCAGCGCCAGGTGCCGCTGGTGATGGTGGTGGACGACTCGCTGACCATGCGCAAGGTCACCAGCCGGGTGCTGGAACGCCACAACTTCGAGGTCAGCACCGCGCGCGACGGCGTGGAGGCACTGGAGCGCCTGGAAGAGCGCGTGCCCGACCTGATGCTGCTGGACATCGAGATGCCGCGCATGGATGGCTACGAGCTGGCCACGGCGATGAAGGCCGACCCGCGCCTTGCCGGTGTGCCGATCGTGATGATCACCTCGCGCACCGGCGAGAAACACCGCCAGCGCGCGCTGGAGATCGGCGTGCAACGCTACATGGGCAAGCCGTACCAGGAGCTGGATCTGATGCGCAACGTCTACGACCTGCTGGGGATTGCCCGTGTCCGCGACTGACCCCGGGCTGCCTGCCGCGGTCCGGGTCGCGCTGCTGGCGCGCGAAGGCCAGGCGCGCCAGCAGCTGCGTGGCGCCCTCCTCGGCGCCGGTGCACAGATCGCGCTGGAGGACGATCCCAATGCGCTGGATGCCGATGCGCTCGCGGCCAGCCGCCCGCATGCGGTGCTGGTGGCGCTGGAGCCGGCGATCGAGGACGCGCTGCTGCGGCTGGACCGGGTGCTGGCCGATCCGGGCCTGACGGTGATCTACGACGAGGCCGATCTGGCTTCCTCGCGGCAGGGCTGGGATGCCCAGCGCTGGACGCGGCACCTGTCGGCCAAGCTGCATGGCCACCGCGACGTACTGCCGCCGGGCGCCGAAGCCGAGCTGCCGCAGTCGCCCGCGCCCGGCCGCCCGCAGGCGCCGGCGTTCGTGGAGGACGCGGTGCTGGAGCAGCACCTGGACCAGGCCGCGGCCCAGTCCGGTTCGCTGCCCGACGAGCATGGCTTGGGCAGCACGCTGACCCTGGCCGATGCCGATGCGCATGCGCAGCCGGCCGATGCGTTCGCCATCGACCCGGACACCTGGACGCCGCCGCCGCTGCCGTCGCGGCTGGAGCTGGTCGATGACCCGGTGCCTGCGTCAAAGGCCGATGCGCCGGATGCGCCGTCGCTGAGGGCCGACCCGGCGGCCACGCCGGTGACCCAGGCACGTTCCGGGCCGACGCCGTCGATCTCGCAGCTGTCGCTGGTCGAGGATTTCGAAGTGGTGGTGCCGGTGCGGACAGCGGCCACGGTGCCGCCGCCGCTGCCGCCTGGCTTTGGCAGTCTGAACCTGGAACTGGAAGCGCTGGAATCTTCCGAGCCGGCAGCCGTGGCCGAAGATGTGCCGGGCAGCAAGGTCGCCGGGGCGGTGCTGTTGTCCGCCGGCATTGGTGGACCGGACGCGGTGCGCCGGGTGCTGGCCGGCCTGCCGGTGTCACTGTCGCTGCCGGTGCTGGTCCACCTGCGCCTGGACGGGGGCCGTTACGACAACCTGACCAAGCAGATCCAGCGCGTCTCGCCGCTGCCGGTGCTGCTGGCCCGCGCCGGCATGGCCGCGCGCGCCGGCAATGTCTACGTGGTGCCCGACCAGGTGGCCGCCGAGGCGGTGGACGGCGTGGTGTGCTTCGCCGAAGGCCGCACCGATGTGCCCAGGCTGCTC
Organism: Pseudoxanthomonas spadix BD-a59; assembly: GCF_000233915.3. NCBI lineage: Bacteria > Pseudomonadati > Pseudomonadota > Gammaproteobacteria > Lysobacterales > Lysobacteraceae > Pseudoxanthomonas > Pseudoxanthomonas spadix. The sequence continues at coordinate 958,934 of NC_016147.2, forward strand.
GGCGCCCTGCCGCCGGACAAGACCGCGGTGCTGCTGCTCAGCGGCGCTGATGCGGCCCTTGCCGAGCCGGCGCTGATGCTTGGCGCACGCGGTGCGCTGGTTGGCGGCCAGTCGCTGCAGGGCTGCTACGACTGGGCTGCAGCCCAGGCGCTGGAGCATGGCGGCGGCGCGACGGCCTCGCCCGAAGCGCTGGCGCAGCGCGTGATCGAATACCTGGGAGGCTGAAGACCATGGCACGTTCCAATGATGAAATCCGCGGCGTCCTGGTCCAGGCCGGCGACGAGCGCCTGCTGTTGCCCAACGCAACGGTGGCCGAGGTGCTGGCCCGGGTGCCGGTGCAGCCGGTGGCCGACGCGCCGCCGTGGCTGCAGGGCACGATCGACTGGCAGGGCTGGCAGGTGCCGTTGTTTTCCATGGTCAACCTGGGCGGGCTCGGCCGCGAGGCGGTCACCGCGGCCAGCAAGATCGTGGTGCTCAAGACCCTCACCGGCGGCGAGGCGATGCCGTACATTGGCCTGCTGACCCAGTCGTTTCCGCGCCTGATCTCGGTGCCGCGCGATGGCCTGCTGGCTGACGCCAGCGAGGAATCGCTGCCCGAAGGGGTGCAGATGCGGGTGTTGCTGGGTGACGAGGCGGCACTGCTGCCGGACCTGGAAGCGATCGAACGCATGGTCGCCGGCGCGATCGTCCAGCTGGTCTGAGACCCCTGGCGCCGGTGCGCTGGGACGAGGGTTCACGCCTCATTCGCGGCGCCGATGCGAGTTTGCGCCAGCTGCCACCATCGCGTGAGGCCTGTTGCATGAAGATCCTCCCTGTTTCCGGGGTGTCGTCCGCCGCCCTGCTGCTGGCCGCCACGGCACATGCGCAGAGCGCCGCGCCGGCCCAGACCATTGCGCCACCGCCGGTCTCGGCGCCCAACACGCTGATCACCGAGCTGCCGCCGCCGGGCTTCCGGACCATGACCATGCAGACCCCGCAGGGGCCAGTCACGGTCCAGTGGGGCCAGCCAGCCACCCTGCCCAACGCCGCCGACTACAAGGCGACCGTCGAGCAGCTCGATGCCAATGGCGATGGCTTCGTGACTCCGCAGGAGCTGCCGGAACATCACGCCCTGTCCAGCGAGTTCCGTCTGGTCGACAAGAACCACGACGGCAGGATCACCGCCGAGGAGCTGTCGCACTGGCAGTAGCGCCGACCACGTAGGGCGGGTCTCGACCCGCCATCGCAACGCCGCGCGTACGCCGGGTCTCGACCCGCCATCGCAACGCCGCGCGTAGGGCGGGTCTCGACCCGCCATTGCAACGCCGCGTGTAGGGCGGGTCTCGACCCGCCATCGCAATGCCGCGCATAGGGCGGGTCTCGACCCGCCATTGCAACGCCGCGCGTACGCCGGGTCTCGGCCCGCCATCGCAACGCCGCGCGGACGCCGGGTCTCGACCCGCCATCGCAATGCCGCGCGTAGGGCGGGTCTCGACCCGCCCTACAGATCGCCCAGCAATGCCTGCACCGCGGCGATCGCGGCCAGCCCGGCGGTTTCGGTGCGCAGCACCCGCGGGCCCAGGCGCAGGCCCTGGAAGCGGTGGGTTTCCAGCGCCTTCCGGTCGCGTGGCGACCAGCCGCCTTCCGGACCGATGGCGATCACCACCTGGCCCGAAGTCGGCGCGGCGAGCATCTTGAGCGCGTGCGTGCCTTGCGGGTCCAGCAGCAGGCGCAAGCTGTCGGCCGGCAGCGCGGCGGCCGCAGCCAGCAATGCCTGCGGCTCGGCGACCTGCGGCACCTGCGCACGGCCGGACTGCTCGCAGGCGGCGACCACCACGCCACGCCAGTGCGCCAGGCGCTTGTGCAGGCGCTCGCCAGTCAGCCTGACCTCAGAGCGCTCCGAATCCACCGGCAGCAGCGCGGCCACGCCCAGCTCGGTGGCCTTCTGCAGGATCAGGTCCATTTTCTCGCCGCGGGCGATGCCCTGCAGCAGGGTGATGTGCAGCGGCGACTCGGTGTCGACCGCGCGCGCCCCGGTGACCGCTGCGACCACCTCGCGCCTGTCGATGCGCAGCAGCTGCGCGTGGTAATCGTGGCCATCGCCGTTGAACAGCACGCAGGCATCGCCTTGGCGCAGGCGCAGCACGCGCGCCAGGTGCGCAGCGGCATCCTCGGGCAGGGCGATCTCGCTGCCGGGCACCAGTGCACCTTCGACATGCACGCGGGTCAGGCGCACGCAATATCCCTTGAAGATGGACGCCGAGGCCTGTGGGTTGCGGCCGGCATGCGCGCGCCGGTGCAATGCATGGACCGGGACAGGACCGAATCCGCGCCGGGCTCTGCTAGCATTCGCCGCTGATGATCGTCCTGCATCCGCACATGATATCGAGCGTTGCCGCATCCGGGAGCAGGCCGGGCACATGAACTGCAAGCTGCCCATCATCCATGGCATCACCGAGCACAGTGCCGGCCACATGCGCATCGAGCGCCTGGATCTTGAATTCTCCAACGGCGAGCGCCGCCAGTTCGAGCGCCAGGTCAGCCGCGGCCACGGCGCGGTGGTGGTGGTGCCGATGCTCGACCACGAAACGGTGCTGCTGGTGCGCGAATACGCTGCCGGCATGCACCGCTACGAGCTGGGCCTGGTCAAGGGCCGCATGGATGCCGGCGAGACACCGGTCCAGGCGGCCAACCGCGAACTCAAGGAAGAGGCCGGTTACGGCGCCAGGCAACTGGACGTGCTGCGCGCGATGACCCTGGCGCCTACCTACATGAACCACCAGTCGTGGCTGGTGCTGGCGCGCGACCTTTACCCCGAGCGCCTGCCCGGCGACGAACCCGAGGAGCTTGAAGTCGTGCCCTGGAAACTTGCTGCACTGGACCAGTTGATGTTGCGCGAGGATTTTTCCGAAGGTCGTTCGCTGGCGGCGTTGTTCATTGCCCGGGAGTGGCTGGCGGGCCAGGCATGAGCCGCATCACCGCGGACCTGCACGAGGCCATCATTGCCATCGCCCGCGACGCCTCGGCCGCGATCATGGAAGTCTATGCCGAGGACTTCCAGGTCGAGCACAAGGCCGACCACAGCCCGCTCACCCGCGCCGACCTGGCCGCGCACCGGATCATTGCCGATGGCCTGTCCCGGCTCACGCCCGAGCTGCCGCTGCTCAGCGAGGAGGGCGCCAGCATCCCGTGGGGCACGCGCCAGGACTGGCACGCCTACTGGCTGGTCGATCCGCTGGACGGCACCCGCGAGTTCGTCAAGCGCAATGGCGAGTTCACCGTCAACATCGCCCTGATCGAAGGCCACCAGCCGGTGTTCGGGGTGATCATGGCGCCGGTGACCGGCACCATCTGGCACGCCGAAGCCGGCCGCCGTGCGCTGCGCCGCGACGGCGAGAATGACCGCGAGTTGCGCACCCGCCATCCGGCCGTGGCGCCACTGCGGGTGGCCGCCAGCCGTTCGCACCGCGATCCGCGCACCCAGGCCGTGCTCGACCGCCTGCCAGGTGCCCAGACCGTGCCGCTGGGCTCCTCGCTCAAGTTCTGCCACATCGCAGAAGGCGCGCTGGATCTGTATCCGCGCTTCGGCCACACCTGCGAATGGGACACCGCCGCCGGCCAGTGCATCCTGGAGGCAGCCGGCGGTGCGCTGCTGGCACCGGACGGGCGCGCATTTCGCTACAACCGGCGCGAGAGCCTGCTCAACGGCGATTTCATCGCCCTGGGCGACCCCTCGCTGCCGTGGCGCGACTGGCTGTAGGCGCGGCCGCGCACGTGCCACACATCGCAACGAGGTGATCCAATGACCGCGCCCGGCACGCAGATCCAGCGCCTGCTGGCGATCATGGCCCAGCTGCGCAATCCCGACGGCGGCTGCCCGTGGGACCTGGCGCAGGATTTTTCCAGCATTGCCCCGTACACGATCGAAGAGGCCTACGAAGTGGCCGATGCGATCGACCGTGGCGACCTGGACGATCTGAAGGACGAACTGGGTGACCTGCTGCTGCAGGTGGTGTTCCACGCGCAGATGGCTTCCGAGCAGGGTGCGTTCGGCTTCGATGACGTGGTCAGGGCGATCAGCGACAAGCTGCTGCGCCGGCATCCGCATGTGTTTGCGCAGGCCCGGGCCGACGATGCCAATGCCGTGGTCCAGAACTGGGATGCGATCAAGCGCCAGGAACGCGCCGACAAGGGCCACACCGATGCCTCCGCGCTGGCCGGCATCTCGCGTGGCATGCCCGAGTGGCAGCGCGCGGCCAAGCTGCAGGCGCGCGCTGCCCGGGCAGGATTCGACTGGCCGGATCCTGCGCCGGTGATCGCCAAGCTGCACGAGGAGATCGCCGAGGTCCAAGTGGAACTGGCCCGCGCCGGCGACGACCCGCTGCGCGCTGCGCGCCTGCAGGACGAGATCGGTGACCTGTTGTTCGTGTGCATCCATCTGGCGCGCAAGGCGCAGGTCGATGCCGGCAGCGCGCTGCGGCAGGCCAATGCCAAGTTCGAGCGCCGCTTCCGGGCGATGGAAGCGATCGCGCACGGCCAGGGCACCACGCTGCACGCGCTGGATCTTGCGGCGCACGAAGCGCTGTGGGCGCAGGCCAAGCAGGCCGAAGGCGAGCCGGAGCCATGACCGGGTCCGCCGCTGTTCCCGGCCATCGCCCCGGCCGGATCCTGCGCCGCAGCGCAGCGTGACCACATGGGGCCGCCGGCGGGAGACTTGCGCCATCGCCGCAGCCTGACGATCCCATGCGCCGGTTCGCCTCCTTTCGCCAGTTCTACCCGTTCTACCTGGACGAGCACCGCCATTGCACCTCGCGGCGGCTGCATTTCCTGGGCAGTTGTGGCGTGTTGTGCCTGCTGGCCGCGGCGTTGGGGACCGGGCACTGGGGGTTTGCCGTCGCCGCCGTGGCGTGCGGCTACGGCTTTGCCTGGGTCGGTCATTTCTTCTTCGAGAAGAACCGCCCGGCGACCTTTCGCCATCCGCTGTATTCGCTGATGGGCGACTGGGTGATGTTCGTCGACATCCTGCGCGGACGGGTGCGGATCTGATCCGGGATCAGCCCGCAGGCTTGGCGTCGGGCTGGTAGAACATCAGGAACGAGGCGCCGACGATCAACGCAAACGCCGCGTAATGGTTCCACTTCAGCGGCTGGCCCAGGAACCAGGCCGAGAACCCGGCGAAGATCACCAGCGTGATCACCTCCTGGATGGTTTTGAGCTGCACCACCGAGTACACCGCGCTGCCCATGCGGTTGGCTGGCACCTGCAGGCTGTATTCGAAGAAGGCGATGCCCCAGCTGGCCAGGATGGTGATCAGCAGCGGCGCGCTCTTGTGCTTGAGGTGTCCGTACCAGGCAAAGGTCATGAAGACGTTGGAGCCGACCAGCATCAGGATCGGCAGGACACGGTCAAGCATGGGGCGCACTCGCGGGCATGTGGAGCGGCGAGTCTGGTCAGGGCCGCAGCGCGATGACGTGCAGGGCCGATGCCGGGTGAGCCGTGTCCTCCCTGGAGCCGACAAATGGCGCAACCCTTCACGCGTCCTGCACTGGGCGGCCGATAGCTTCACAAACCTGAAGTCTGGACGTCTGCGGAGAGTGACAACATGCGGCATGCACAGGAAACCTCGGGTCTGGTGTTGGTGGTCGAAGACAACCGCAACATCTCCGAAATGATCGGCGAATACCTGGAAGGCAAGGGGTTTGAGGTCGATTACGCATCCGATGGCCTGGATGGCTATCGCCTGGCCACCGAGAACAGCTACGACGTGCTGGTCCTGGACCTGATGCTGCCGCGCATGGATGGCCTGGAAGTCTGTCGCCGGCTGCGCAGCGAAGCGCGCAAGTCCACCCCGGTGCTGATGCTGACCGCGCGCGACACCCTGGACGACAAGCTCAGTGGCCTGGGCACCGGCGCCGACGACTACCTCACCAAGCCCTTCGCCATCCAGGAACTGGAAGCGCGCCTGCGCGCCCTGATCCGACGCGAGCGCCGCCAGGTGGGTTCGGAAGTGCTCAAGGTCGCCGACCTGGTGCTGGATCCGGTGAGCATGCGCGTGACCCGTGGCGGCACCGAGCTGATGCTCTCGCCGATCGGCCTGCGCCTGCTGACCATCCTGATGCGTGAATCGCCGCGCGTGGTCACCCGCCAGGAGATCGAGCGCGAGATCTGGGGCAATGGCCTGCCTGACTCGGACACCCTGCGCAGCCACCTGTACAACCTGCGCAAGGTGATCGACAAGCCGTTCGACAAGCCCCTGCTGCACACCGTGCAGAGCGCCGGCTACCGCGTCGCAGACATTGCCTGACCCGATGCGCGCGCGCAGCATTGCGCGCGCATCGGGTCCTGGCCTGAAGGCTCGTTGCTCACCTCGTGCCGCACGGACTTCCCAGAAACATCCGGATTGCCTTCATCCTGAGGCTGGCACTGGCCAGCCTTGCGGTGATCGCAACGGTGCTCATCGCCTCCACGGTGGTCAAGCACAGCCTGATCCATACCCTGCTGCAGGAGGAGGCGCTCCACTACTGGGAGCTCTACGCCAGCTCGCCTGCGCAGCCGCCGCCGAACACCCGCGGCCTGCGCGGCTACCTGGTCCTGCGCGGCCAGTCGGAACTGAGCCTGCCCGAGGAACTGCGCGGGCTTGGGCCAGGCCTGCACAGCATCGGCCGCGAGCTGGTGCTGGTGGACGAACGCGCCCCGGGCCGGCTGTATCTGTTGTGGCTGGGACCCCAGGCCGAACGGCTGTTCTTCTGGTCGGGCACGCTGCCGCTGCTGCTGTGCCTGGCGGTGCTGTATGGCGCCTCCTACATCACCTATCGCTTCTTCCGCAGGCTGGTCTCGCCGGTGTCGTGGCTGGCCCGGCAGGTCGCGCAGTGGGACCCGCGCGAGCCCGATACCTCGGCCCTGGCGCCGGACAGGCTGCCCAAGGAGGTGCAGGGCGAGGCCCGCCAGCTGGCCGAGGCGCTGCACGGGCTTTCCCAGCGCGTGGCCACCCAGGTGGCGCGCGAACGCGACTTCACCCGCGATGCCAGCCATGAACTGCGCACGCCGCTGACCGTCATCCGGGTGGCCAGTGACCTGGCCCTGGCCGGCGACCTGCCGCCGCGCGCGGTGCGTTCGCTGCAGCGCATCCAGCGCTCCAGCCGCGAGATGGAGGCGGTGATCGACGCCTTCCTGATCCTGGCGCGCGAGGCCGACATCGAGCCGCAGAGCGAGGACTTCGACGTGGCCGAGATCGTCCTGGACGAGGCGCAAAGCGCGCGCGACCTGCTGGTCGGCAAGCCGGTCGAGCTGACCGTGGTCTGCAATGCCAAGCCGCGCCTGCACGCGCCGCCGCGGGTGATGCATGTGGTGGTCAGCAATCTGCTGCGCAATGCCTGCAGCTATACCGACGAAGGCCGGATCGAGGTCACCGTCGACAGCGACCAGTTGGTGGTGCGCGACAGCGGCATCGGCATGACCACCGATGCGATGCGGCGCGCGTTCGAGCCGTTCTATCGGGTGGACGAGTCGCGCCAGCACAGCACCGGACTGGGGCTGTCCATCGTCCATCGCCTGTGCCAGCGCTTCGGCTGGAAGGTCGAACTGGACAGCGTGCTGGGGCAGGGCACCACGGCCACGGTGCGCTTCGTTCCCTGAGCTTCCCCCGATCCAGGCCGCAGGGCGTGGATCGGGCCGAATCGCTATGCTGCGCGCCTGTTTTCCTCGCGCCAGCGGTGCACTGCGATGTCCCAACCCGTGCCTTGCTTCGTCCTGGTCCTCCATGGCGGCGCCGGGGTGATCGAGCGCGACCGGCTTTCGGTTGAGGAAGGCGCGCGGATCCATGCCGATCTGGAGGCCGCGCTGGCCACGGGCGAAGGCATCCTGGCCGCGGCCGGCAGCGCCCTGGATGCGGTGCAGGCCGTGGTGGTGGCGCTGGAGGAGTCGCCGCGCTTCAACGCCGGCAAGGGCGCGGTCTACACCGCCGACGGCGCGCACGAGCTGGATGCTTCGCTGATGGAAGGCCACAGCCGGCGTGCCGGCGCGGTGGCCGGCGTGCGCACGGTGCGCAACCCGATCGCGCTGGCCCGGGCGGTGATGGACCATTCGCCGCACGTGCTGCTGGTCGGTGCCGGTGCGGAGCGTTTCGCCGATACCCAGCCGCAGATCGCGCGGGTGGACAACGCCTGGTTCGATACCCGCACCCGTCACGCACAGCTTCTGCAGGAACAGGCGCGCGAGCGTCAGGCACAGGCGGTGAGCCTGAAAGGCGCGTATTTCGGCACGGTTGGCGCGGTGGCGCTGGACCTGCATGGCCATCTGGCTGCGGCTACCTCCACCGGCGGCATGACCAACAAGCGCTACGGGCGGGTGGGGGATTCGCCGCTGATCGGCGCCGGCACCTGGGCCGATGCGCGCGTGGCCGTGTCGGGCACCGGCTGGGGCGAATGCTTCATCCGCTGCGCGGTGGCCCACGACATCGCCGCGCGCATGGCCTATGGCGGGGCCTGCCTGGAGGAGGCCGCCGAGGCGGTGGTGATGCAGGCGGTGCCGGCGCTGGGCGGCGACGGCGGCGCGATCGCGGTCGATGTGCAGGGCAACATCGCCATGCCGTTCAACACCGCGGGCATGTACCGCGGCTGGATCGCGCGCGATGGCAGCCGCGGTACGGCGATCTTCGGCGCCTGAACATCGCCGATCAGTGCGGCCCGGTGCTGACGTAGGGCTGCAGCAGCTCGGCCCACAGCGCATAGCCCTCGGGCTTCATGTGCAGCATGTCCGGTTCGAACAGTTCGGCGCGCGGCTGGCCGTCGGCGCCGAGCATCGGGGTGAACACATCCACATAGTGCACGTCCTTCAGCTGCGCCGCGCGCCGGGCGATCTGCGCGTTGGCCTGGCCGATCCTGGGCAGCAACCCGGCCCGCGACGGGCTGGGCTTGATCGAGATGTACACCACCGGCACGTCCGGCAGGTCCTGGCGGATGCGGGCGATGAAGGCGAAGGTGTCCTGGACCACCTGGTGCACGCTGCGGCCGCTGTTGAGGTCGTTGTCGCCGGCGTAGAGCACCACCATGCGCGGCTTGTACGGCACCACGATGCGATCGGCGTAGTAGGTGCTGTCGCGTACTTCCGAGCCGCCGAAGCCGCGGTTGATCACCGCCGTTCCGGGGAAATCCTGTGCCAGCGTGGTCCACCTGCGGATTGAAGAGCTGCCGATGAACAGCACCGCATCGCGCGGCGGCGGATGGGCGGCATCCTGCGCGGCGAAATCCTCCATGTCCCTGGCCCACTGTGCACTGGAAACCGCGCCGCTGGCCACCTCGGGCGGCACCGCAGGCGATGCCTGGGTGGACTGCGGCGGCGCAGGCGCTGTCGATGACACCGGCGCCTGCGCGCAGCCACCAAGTCCGAGCGCGAGCACTGCGATGGCCAGCAGACAACGCAATTGCACACCCATCCTCCACCTCCCAGTCCCGAACGCGGCGCTCAGTGAATCAGCCCGCGCCGCAGCAGGCAAGGCGGCCTGGATGCCGGGGTGTGGCAAAATTGCGGTTCATCTGTCCGGTCGTGCGCCCATGCTTCCCGATTGTTCCAACTCGACGGTCTGCCTGCCGGTCGCTCCGCGCTGGGCCAGGAGCTGACCGTGGCCGACACCTATGGCCATGCGCCGCGCGGCCCTGCGCGTCTACTCAAGGCGGCCAGGTGGTCCTGGCAGGGCCTGTGCGCGGCCTGGATGCACGAATCCTCGTTTCGCCTGGAAGTGGTGCTGCTGGTGATCCTGGCGCCGATCGGCCTGTGGCTGGGCGGCGATGGCGTGGAGCGCGCGCTGCTGGTCGGCTCGCTGCTGCTGGTGCTGGGGGTGGAGCTGCTCAATTCGGCCGTGGAGGCGGTGATCGAACGCTACGGCGCCGAGTTCCATGCGCTGGCCGGACGCGCCAAGGACATGGGCTCGGCCGCGGTGCTGATGATGATGCTCAACGTCTTGGCATGCTGGGGCCTGATCCTGGGGCCACGGCTGTACCTGTATCTGTCCCCCCCTTCGCTCTAGGACGCACCTGCCGCATGAACCTTGAATTCCTCGCCGACCCCAACGCCTGGCTGACGCTGCTGACGCTCAGCACCCTGGAGATCGTGCTGGGCATCGACAACCTGGTGTTCATCTCCATCGCCGTCAGTCGCCTGCCCGAGGCCCAGCGTCCGGGCGCGCGCAAGCTGGGCATCGCGGTGGCCTGCATCACGCGCATCGCGCTGCTGGTGTCGCTGGCCTACCTCTCGCGCATGAGCGAGGACCTGTTCACCGTGGCCGGCATGGGGATTTCCATCCGCGACCTGATCCTGATCCTGGGCGGGGTGTTCCTGGCGGTGAAAGGGGTCCGGGAAATCAACGACCTGATCACCGGCGGCGAGGACGCCGATCCGACCACCACATCGGCCTCATCGGTATTGGGCCTGGTGATCCTGCAGATCGCGATCATCGATATCGTGTTCTCACTGGACTCGGTGATCACCGCGGTCGGCTTCGCCAAGGACATCCCGATCATGGTCGCGGCCATCTTGGCGGCGGTGGCGGTGATGCTGCTGGCGGCCAATCCGCTGGGCCGCTTCATCGATGCCAACCCGAGCGTGAAGATGCTGGCCCTGGCCTTCATCGTGCTGGTCGGCGTGGTGCTGGTCATGGACGGCCTGGGAATCCATGTGACCAAGGCCTATGTGTACTTCGCGATGGGCTTCTCGGCGGTGGTGGAAATCCTGAACCTGCTGATGCGCCGGCGCGCCGCGCGTCACCACATTCCCGGAGCCGGGCGGTTCTAAAAATCAGAGCCGGGCTCAACGGTTTCTTAATGCGCGCCTGCTCATAGTGCCGGGCGTTGCAGCCGTCCCCGGCTGCCGTCCCCCGATCAGGAGAGAGTGCACCATGCGGATCGCCATCCGTTCGTCGTTGTTGCTTGTGGTGTTCGCGCTGCTGGCTGGCTGCGGCTACAACACGATCCAGCAGAAGGAGCAGGCGGTGAAGGCCGCCTGGTCCGAAGTGCTCAACCAGTACCAGCGCCGCGCCGACCTGATCCCCAACCTGGTGCGCACCGTGCAGGGCTATGCCCAGCAGGAGCGCCAGGTGCTGACCGAGGTCACCAATGCCCGCGCCAGGGTCGGCCAGATCCAGGTCAACGCCGACGACCCGGCCTCGTTGCAGCAGTTTTCCCAGGCCCAGGGCGAACTGGGCAGCGCGCTCAGTCGCCTGCTGGTGGTCACCGAGAACTACCCGGATCTGAAGTCCGACCAGTCCTTTCGCGACCTGCAGGCGCAGCTGGAAGGCACCGAAAACCGGATCACCGTGGCCCGTGGCCGCTATATCCAGGCGGTGCAGGACTACAACACCTACATCCGCCAGTTTCCGCAGGCACTGACCGCCAAGCTGATCGGCGCCAAGGAGAAGCCCAACTTCTCGGTCGCCAACGAGGCCCAGATCTCGCAGGCGCCGGTCGTGGACTTCAGCCAGCCGCCAGCCCGGCCGCAGCAGGCGCCTGCACCACAGAACCCGCCGCAGCCGGCGCCGGTCCAGTAACCGGCTGCCGCGCGCCCGATGAAACCGCTGCTGCGCCTGTGCGCGTTGCTGCTGTGGCTGCTGGCCTGGCCGGTCTTGGCCCAGGACGCGGCGATCCCGCCCCTGGACTCGCCGGTGATCGATACCACCGGCACCCTGGACCCGGCCCAGGCCGCCCAGCTGCGCCAGCAGGCGCTGGAGCTGCAGCAGCGCAAGGGCGCCCAGCTGCAGATCCTGATGGTCCCCAGCACCCAGCCGGAGACCATCGAGCAGTACACCCAGCGCGTGTTCGACCAGTGGAAGCTGGGCCGCAAGGGGGTGGACGATGCGGTGCTGGTGGTGGTGGCCAAGGAGGATCGGCGGGTGCGCATCCAGCCCGGTTACGGGCTGGAAGGTGCGATCCCCGACGCCATCGCCAACCGCCTGATCCAGGAATACATGACCCCGTACTTCCGTCAGAACGACTACGGCGGCGGCCTGATCGAGGCCACCGCGCAACTGGTCAGGCTGATCGACGGCGAAGCCCTGCCCGCACCGCAGAGTACCCATGCCCCTGCGGGTGGCCGCGGCGGTGGCGACTGGATTTTCGGGCTGATGGCCGGCCTGGTCGTGGCCTACATGGTCCGCAGCGTGCTCGGCGTCCTGCCCCGGCCGATCCGGGCGGTGGCCGGCGGCATCGCCGGCGGGGCGGTGGCCTGGCTGTTTTCCTCGCTGCTGCTGATCGGCGGGCTGGCCGGGATGGTCGGCTTGCTGATCGGGCTGTTCGGTGGCGGCGGCGGGCGCTTTGCCGGGCCGGGCGGGTTCGGCGGCTGGGGCGGAGGCGGGTTTGGTGGCGGCTGGGGCGGCGGCTTCGGCGGTGGTGGTGGCTTTGGCGGCGGTGGCTGGAGCGGCGGCGGTGGGTCTTCGGGAGGCGGTGGCGCCTCGGGGAGCTGGTGATGCGCTGGCTTCGCCATCTGTTTGCCCCGTCCGTGCAGCGGCTGTTTCCGCCGCAAAGCCTGCAGCGCATCGCCGCGGCCATCGCCGAGGGCGAGCGCCAGCACAGCGGCGAGGTGATGTTCGCGGTCGAGTCGGCGCTGGCACCGGGCGCCCTGTGGGCCGGCGTGCAGGCCCGGCAGGCGGCCGAGGCCGCCTTCGCCCGGCTGCGCACCTGGGACACGCAGGCCAACAACGGCGTGCTGATCTACCTGCTGCTGGCCGACCACCGCATCGAGATCGTGGCCGACCGCGGCCTGACTGGAAAGGTGGCGCCGGAGGAGTGGCAGGCGGTATGTGCCCAGGTGGAGGCCGGCATGCGCCAGGGTCAGCCGGAGGCGGCGGTGATCGCCGGTATCCGCGCCGCTTCGGCGCTGCTGGCGCGCAGCTTTCCGGCACGGCCAGGCGATCCCGGGCGCAACGAATTGCCGGATCTGCCGCAGGTCCTGGAGTAGTTCCGGGCCGCTTGGCAGTGCGACCTGCAACACAGAAAGTCGCGTGCCACCGCGCAGGTTCATCACACATCCTTCACTGGCACGCCGGGATGGGGCATCATCTGGCGACTCTTCCGTGGGCATGGCACAGGCCATGCCGGGGAGGAGGCAAGGGCGCAGCCGCGCCCGGCCCCCGCATCGGCGAGCTGCCGATGCGCCTTCCCGCGCCTCGCCAGGACCTGCCCGATCATGCATCCCGCCATTGCCGACACCCTGTCCCGCCTGCCGTTGCTGTACAGCCAGGCCTTGCGCCCGCGGCAGCGGGCGTTGGCCGTCGCGGCGCTCGCCTCCAGCGCGCTGGTGGCGGTGGGCTGCAACCCGCTGGCCGCGGTCGCGCTGGTGCTGACCTGGTTTGAATACCTGTGCCAGCAGCGCTGGACGATGGCTGGCGAGAACCCCCGTGCCACCCTGGCGCGGGCACTGGCCTGCGTGGCCTTTGCCTGGCTCAGCACTGCCGAGGGCATGGGCGATGCGGCCTGGGGGCTGGGCGCCTTCATCCTGGTGCAGACCGTGCTGGCCCTGCGCGGCACGCTGAAGCTGCGCGCGACCTTCCTGCGCGATGTGGCCCAGGCCAGTGCGTCGGTGCCGGCCCACGAGCTGATGCGCGCCTGCCGCAACGACCGCACGCTGGTCGAATCCTGGCTGGCCGGCGAAGCGCATCTGGCCGTGCAGGCCGAAGCGGCGTTGCAGGCCGCCGGCCTGCGCCTGTTCCGCCTGCGCTCGCCGGCGCCGGTGGTGGGTGAGGGCGAAGGCTCGGCCCGCTAGCAGTCTGTCGGACTTTGGTCGGCCGGGCTGCGAATCCGCCTGTGCGGTCCATCTTTCCGCCGCTTCTTGGCCCATAGCACCACTATGGGCCGGCGAACCGTCGAAAATCTGACCTCGCACAGCCGAATTCTCGCCTCGACCACCAAAGCCCGACAGGCTGCTAGGCCTGCCGGCGCCGCACGCCGGGCCGCGTGGCAGGCTTGTGGCGCCGATCATGCGGGGGCCGCCCGGGTGCGGCAGAATGGCGGCTGATTTCGCTGCAAGACGCCCAACGCATGATCCTTCTGCACCAGTTCGACCCCATCGCCTTCTCGATCGGCCCGGTCGATGTGCACTGGTATGGCATCGCCTACGCGCTGTCCTTCTTCGCCGCCTGGTTCCTGGGCCGCGGCCGGATCCTGGCCGGGCGCCTGCCGGGCGTGACCCAGGAGCATTTTTCCGACCTGGCCTTCTACGCGATGCTCGGCGTGGTGCTGGGCGGACGCCTGGGCTACATCCTGTTCTACGACCTGCCGGTGTACCTGGACAGCCCGCTGAAGGTGTTCAAGGTGTGGGAAGGTGGCATGAGCTTCCACGGCGGCCTGCTCGGCGTGCTGGTGGCCGCCTGGCTGTGGTCGCGCCGGCATCGCCTGCATTTCTTTGACACCATGGATTTCGTCGCACCGCTGGTGCCGGCCGGGCTGGGCCTGGGGCGGCTGGCCAACTACGTCAACGGCGAGCTCTGGGGCAAGCACACCGGCAGCGGCTGGGGGGTGATCTTCCCCGGCACCGATCCGGAGGTGATCAACCTGCGCCTGGACCAGGCGCAACTGCAGGCCCGGTACGCGGCAGGCGCGCTGGACCGCTACGCCCGCCATCCCTCGCAGCTGTATGAGGCGCTGCTGGAAGGGCTGGTGATGTTCTTGGTGCTGTGGACCTATTCGGCCAGGCCGCGCGCGCGCTATGCGGTCTCGGGCCTGTTCGCGCTGCTCTATGGCGTGTTCCGCTTCATCGTCGAGTTCGTGCGGGTGCCCGACCAGCAGCTGGAATACCTGGCGCTGGGCTGGGTCACCATGGGCCAGCTGCTGAGCCTGCCGCTGGTCGCGCTGGGCCTGTTCCTGCTGTGGCGCTCGCGCCGCGCACCGGTGCTGCTGCCGGTGCTGCCGGCCGCCGACACGCCTGCCCAGGCCCGCTGATGCGCCAGTATCTGGACCTGCTGCAGCACGTACTGGAACACGGCGCCGAAAAAGCCGACCGCACCGGCACCGGCACGCGCAGCGTGTTCGGCTGGCAGATGCGTTTCGACCTGAACCAGGGCTTTCCGCTGGTCACCACCAAGAAGCTGCATCTGCGCTCGATCATCCACGAGCTGCTGTGGTTCCTGAAGGGCCAGACCAACATCGCTTACCTGAAGGACAACAAGGTCAGCATCTGGGACGCGTGGGCCGATGCGGACGGCGAGCTTGGCCCGGTCTATGGCAAGCAGTGGCGCAGCTGGGAAGGTGCCAACGGCCAGACCATCGACCAGATGCAGTGGCTGGTGGAGGAGATCAGGCGCAACCCCGATTCGCGCCGGCTGGTGATCAGTGCCTGGAACGTGGCCGAGCTGCCGCAGATGGCGCTGCTGCCGTGCCACTGCCTGTTCCAGTTCTACGTGGTCCACGGCAGGCTCAGCTGCCAGCTGTACCAGCGCAGCGGCGACATCTTCCTGGGCGTGCCGTTTAACATCGCAAGTTACGCGCTGCTGACCCACATGCTGGCGCAGGCGACCGGCCTGGGCGTGGGCGATTTCGTGCATACCCTGGGCGATGCGCATTTGTACGCGAACCACTTCGACCAGGCGCGTGAGCAGCTTACCCGGGCACCGCGTGCCTTGCCCAGGCTGCATCTGAATCCGGACGTGACCGACCTGTTCGGCTTCACCTTCGAAGACATCGAAATCCACGGCTACGATCCGGCGCCGGCGATCAGGGCGCCGGTGGCGGTCTGAGCGGTGCGGATCTCGCTGATCGCCGCGCTGGACCGCAACCACGCCATCGGCCGCGACAACCGGCTGCCCTGGCGCCTGCCCGATGACCTCAGGCGCTTCAAGGCACTCACCCTGGGCAAGCCGGTGCTGATGGGACGCAAGACCGCCCAGTCGCTGGGGCGGGCACTGCCGGGGCGCCTGAACCTGGTGCTCACGCGCAGCGGCCAGGTGCCGTTCGAGGGCATGGTCGCGGTGGCCTCGATCGAACAGGCGATCGCGCAGGCGCAGGCGCAGTCAGCGGACGAGCTGTGCGTGATCGGCGGCGGCCAGGTCTACGCGCAGTTGCTGGCCCGGGCCGATGCGCTGCACCTGACCCGGGTGGACACCGTGGTCGAGGGCGCCGATGCGTTCTTCCCGGCATTCGATCCACACGACTGGGTGGTGAGCGCGCGCCAGCGGCATCCGGCCGACCCGGGCCACGCATTGGCGTTTGAATTCATCGACTACACCCGCGAGGGCTGAGCTTCAGGCGCGTCGCTGCTGCTGGGAGGTGGCGATGATCACCGCATCGTTGCCGGGCACCTGCACCAGGCGGACTTCGTCAGTATCCAGCTGCAGCGCGGTGAGCTTGCCGCCCCAGACCGCGCCGGTGTCGATGGCATGCACACCGTGGCCGATCATCAGGCCCAGCGTGGACCAGTGGCCGCAGACGATCCTGAGTTCGCGCGGCTCGTGCCCCGGCACATCGAACCAGGGGTACAGGCCCTGCGCCTGGGTGCCGGGGGCGCCCTTGTCCTCCATCGCGATGCGACCGCGCGGGGTGCAGAAGCGCATGCGGGTGAGCACGTTGATGATCGCCCGCCAGCGGTCCGGGCCGGCCAGCCCGGTGGACCAGTTGGGCTTGTCGCCGTACATGCTGCGCATCAGCCTGTCGAAGCCGGGGCCGCGCAGCTGCGCTTCCACTTCGCGCGCATAACCTTCGGCCGCCGCGCAGGTCCAGCGCGGGGCCAGGCCGGCATGGACCATCATCCAGCCCAGTTCGCGTTCCACATGCACCAGCTCACGGTGGCGCAGCCATTCCAGCAGTGTGTCGCGGTCGTGCGCCTGCACGATGCGGCCCAGGTCCGGGTTGACCTTGCGCTGTTCGGTTTCGCTGCGTGCGCCGATGGCCAGCAGTGACAGGTCGTGGTTGCCCAGCACCACCTCGCAATGATCGCGCAGCGAATGCACCAGGCGCAGCGTCTCCAGCGACTGGCCACCACGGTTGACCAGGTCGCCGCAGAACCACACCCGATCGCGCGCAGGATCGAACCTGATCTTCTCGAGCAACCTGGCGGTGGCGTCGTAACAGCCCTGCAGGTCGCCGATGGCCCAGACGGTCATCGCGTGCGCCGATCAGTGCAGCGTGCGCGGCACCGACAGCGCGAACGGCGCGATCGGGGCATCGAAGTGGGTGCCGTCGTCGGCGACCATGTCGTAACTGCCGCGCATGGTGCCGTGGTCGGTCTGCAGCACCGCACCGGAGGTGTACCTGAACTGCTCACCGGGACGCAGCCGCGGCTGTTCGCCGACCACGCCTTCGCCATGAACCTCTTCGACCTTGCCGTTGCCGTCGGTGATGACCCAACGACGCCCGACCAGGCGGACCGGCTTGGTGCCGCGGTTGCGGATCACGATGGTGTAGGCGAAGACGTACTGGCCGCTCTCTGGTTCGGAGCGTTCTTCCAGGAAACGCGTGGCCACATCGACATCAATGGCGTAATCGGTGGTGCTCATGGTTGCCAGTGTATTTCAAACGTTCAAGGCTGTTGGACCGGATCGCCCCAGGGAAGGTTCGCCAGCGTGATGAAATCGGCCACCTGGACCTGTTCGGCGCGTGCATCGGGGCCAATGCCGGCCGCTTCGATCATCTCGGTGGTGCAGACGC
The DNA here is from genome assembly GCF_000233915.3 of Pseudoxanthomonas spadix BD-a59. Lineage (NCBI taxonomy): Bacteria > Pseudomonadati > Pseudomonadota > Gammaproteobacteria > Lysobacterales > Lysobacteraceae > Pseudoxanthomonas > Pseudoxanthomonas spadix. The sequence continues at coordinate 976,537 of NC_016147.2, forward strand.
CAGACAGCGCATTGCGCAGGGTCTTGCGGCGCTGGCCGAAGGCCGCGCGCACGACCGCCTGCAGCCGCCCCGGATCGCGCACGCCGATGCGCGCGGGGTCCTTGGGCACCATCCGCACCACGGCCGAGTCGACCTTGGGCGGCGGCCGGAACGCACCCGGCGGCACCACCAGCAGCGGCGTCACCTCGCAATAGGCCTGCAGCATCACGCTCAGCCGGCCGTAGACCTTGCTGCCGGGGCCGGCGGCCATGCGATCGACCACTTCCTTCTGCAGCATGAAGTGCATGTCGGTGATCGCCGCGGCGTGGCCCAGCGCGTGGAACAGGATCGGCGAGGACAGGTTGTAGGGCAGGTTGCCGACCAGGCGCAGTTGCCGGCCGGCGGCCAGCTCGGTGAAATCCACCGCCAGCACGTCGCGGTGGAGGATGGTCAGCGCGCCGATGCCGCGCGCGGCTTCGGTCAGCGGCGCGATCAGGTCGCGGTCGAACTCGATCGCGGTCAGCGCGCCGTGCCTGCGCAGCAGCGGGAAGGTAATGGCGCCCTGGCCTGGCCCGATTTCCACCAGCATCTCGCCGGGCCTTGGATCCACGGCCAGGACGATGTCGTCGATGGTGCGGCGGTCGTGCAGGAAGTGCTGGCCGAGCGATTTCTTGGCCGGTGCGTGGAAAGCGGGGGAAGCAGTCATCGTGACAGTTTACCCGCTGCGGAGCGGGCGTCCTGGAGCCACGGCCCCGGCCTGAGGATGCGCTTGCCGGCCGGCGCGACCTGAGTGCCGCGCTGCTCAGGCGCCCCGGCGCGCGGCCATGGCCGCGCAGCTGCGCACCGCGGCCAGCAGGCTGGACGGATCGGCCAGGCCCTTGCCGGCCAGGGCCAGGGCGGTGCCGTGGTCGACCGCAACGCGCGGATAGGGCAGGCCCAGGGTCAGGTTCACCGCCTGCTCGAAGCCGCTGTACTTGAGCACCGGCAGGCCCTGGTCGTGGTACATGGCCAGGACTGCGTCGAAGCCGGCCAGCTTGCCCGGCAAAAACGCCGTATCGGCCGGCAGCGGGCCGATCAGGATGTGGCCTTGGGCCCGCAGCGCATCCAGCACCGGGATGATCAGGTCCAGTTCCTCGCGGCCCAGGTGGCCGTCCTCGCCCGCATGCGGGTTCAGGCCCAGCACGCACAGGCGCGGGCTGGCGATGCCGAAATCGCGCCGCAGCGCGGCCATGGTGGTGTTCACCGCGTGGCGCAGGACGTGTTCGGTGATCGCATCGGGCACCGCGCGCAGCGGCAGGTGGGTGGTGACCAGGGCCACCCGGACGATCGGGTTGGCCAGCATCATCACCACCTCGCAGCCGGCATGCCGGGCCAGCAGTTCGGTGGTGCCGGTGTAGGCGATGCCGCCCTCGTTGATGACCGCCTTGTGCACCGGTCCGGTGACCATGCCGGCAAAATGCCCGGCCAGGCAGCCATCGGCGGCCCGGGTCAAGGCGCCGATCACGGCCGCTGCGTTGCGTGGATCGGGCAGGCCAAAGCGCGAGGGCACGGCGTTGGGCACGGCGACCAGTGGCAGGTCTCCCGGCGCCGCGGCGCTTGCGCCGGAATCGAGCAGGTTCAGCGGCAGGCCAAGGGCCTGGGCGGCGGCCTGGAGCACGACTGGATCGGCAAAGGCGACCAGGCGGCAATCCTGCCGCGGCGTCTGCACCAGGCGCACGCACAGCTCCGGCCCGATCCCGGCCGGCTCACCCGGAACCAGTGCCAGCAACGGGCCCATCGAGCGCAGGCCTTACGGCATCTGACTGGACGAGGCCGAGCCGGGCTGGCCCTCGCCAATGCCGTCGCGGCGCTTGTTGCCGGCCTTGGCCGCTTCCTCGGCAGCGCCCGGGGCGCTCATCACGGTATCGGGGGTGGCGCTGTCGATGGTGGAATTGCCAGTGCGGAAACTGACATAGGCCTCGCCGCGCAGTTCCAGCAGGTAGCGGTTGTATTCCTCTTCCAGCTTGCGACGGCCGATGGTGTCACGCACCTGGGCGCGCCTGTTCTGCTCGGTCACGTCGGTCTGGCGGGCAGCGACGCGCTGGACGATGTGCCAGCCGGCCTCGGTGCGGAACGGCTCGCTGACCTGGCCGTCCTGCAGGGCGGTCAGGCGCTGGCCGAAGTCCGGGCCGAACTGATCGGCGGTGAACCAGCCCAGGTCGCCGCCGTCGTTCTTGGTGTTGGCGTCCTCGGAGGCTTCCTTGGCCACGGTGACGAAGTCGGCGCCGCCAGCGAGGCGCGCGCGCAGAGTATCGATCTTGGCCTTGGCGGCGTTGGCGTCCTGCACGTCGGTCACCCGTACCAGGATGTGGCGGGCGTGGTATTCGGTGGCCATCTGGCTGGGGGCCTGCGAGGCGTCGCGGGTTTCCACCAGTTTGAGCAGCTGGAAGCCGGACGGGCCGCGGATCGGGCCGACAATCTGGCCGGCCTGCATGCCCTTGAGGATATCGGAGAAGGCCACCGGGATCTCATCGGCGCTGCGCCAGCCCAGGTCGCCGCCTTCCAGCGCGTTGGGGCTGTCCGAGTAGCGGACTGCAGCAGCGGCGAAGTCCATCTCGTTGCGCTCCAGCAGGCCCTTGATGCCTTCGACCTTCTTCTGCGCGGTCGCGATCTGGTCGGCGGTGGCGCCCTCGGGCAGGCCGACCAGGATGTGCGCCAGGTGGTACTGCATGCCGTCGCTCTGGGCTTTCAGGGCGGCATCGACCTCGGCTTCGCTGACCCGGACGCGGCTTTGGCCATAGCTCTGGCGCAGGCGCTGGACGGTGATCTCATCCTTGAGCGAAGCACGGAATTCGTCAAAGGACAGGCCTTCGGCAGCCAGGCGTTGCTGCAGCCCGGCCACGGTGGTGTTGTTCTGCTGGGCCACGCTGGCCACGGCGGCGTTGACTTCCTCGTCAGTGACGCGGATGCCGTTCTCGTTGGCGCGGCCAACCTGCAGCTTGACCAGGACCAGGCGCTCAAGCACCTGACGGCGGAGCACGTCCGGCGGCGGCAGCTGGCCGGGGTTGTTGGCGTACTGGGCGTTGACGTTGGCCACGGCGCGGTCCAGCTCGCTCTGCAGGATCACATCCTCGTTGACCACCGCGGCGATGCCGTCCAGGGGCTGGGATTCCTGCGCATGCAGGGGCGCGGCAATGGCGAAAGCGGCCAGCAGGCCGGCGGCGAACAGCGATCGAATGGTCATGGGAGTCTTCAGAACGGAGCGGAGCTGGTCTCGTCGCTGTCATCCACGTTCGGCGCGGTGACGCTGGGCGGTACCAGGTAGAGGTCGTCTCGGTAATAGCCGAGGATACTACGGCGCAGGTTTTTGTCGGTGTCCTTGCCTATCGACGACAGCCCCTTGAGCACGAATTCGACCTGGAGCTGGTTGTCCTGGTCGCCCTCTCGGTTGCGCACGTAATGGCGGCCGACCAGGCGCACGGCCAGGCAGCAACTGTCCCACTGCACGCCGGCAATGGCTTCTAGGGTCTTGTTGTCCTGGAAGGAATAGTAGTAGCGGCCAACCAGGCTCCAGACCGGGTTGATCGGGTACAGGAAGGAGAAATCGGCCTGCTTGAGCACGTCGCGGCGGTAGCGGTAGGACAGGTTGACCACCCCGTCGCTGCCGATCAGGTAGCGCGAGCGGAAGCTGATCAGGTCGGCGCGGCTGTTGTTGGCGTCGTACTGGTAGGACGCACCCAGGGTCCAGCGATCACTGGGCATGTAATTGGAATCGGCCACCCAGGCCGACTTGCCATTCCTGATCGGCTCCTGGCTGCTGTCCAGGACCACGTTGGAATCCTCGAAGTACAGGATCTGGCCCAGGCTGACGTTGAACTTCTCCAGACCATCGGTCTGGCGGATGCTGCGGCTGGTCAGGGCCAGGGTCAGCTGGTTGGCGTCGGTCTGGCGGTCGGCACTGGAGAAGCGGTTGTCGCGGAACAGCTGGCCGTAGCTGAAGGTCATCATGCGGGTGTCGAACAACGGCAGGTTGCTCTGCTCGCGATACGGCACGTTGAGGTAGTACAGGCGCGGCTCGAGGGTCTGCAGGAATGGGGTTCCGCCCCAGCTGGTGTCGCGGTCGAAGTACAGGCCCGCGTCCAGGGTCGCGATCGGGGTGGAGCGGGTCGGGCTGCGCTCGCCGCCCAGCTGGTCGGCCAGGTCCTTGTCCAGTTCGTAGGCGGTATAGCGATAGGCCAGGCCCGGCTCGACGAACCATGACGGGCCGCGCAGCGGGATGGACACGTAGGGCTTGATGTCGAGCCGGCTGCCACCGTCCTTGTCGCTGTGTTCGAAGCGGGTCAGCTCGGTGTTCATGCCCACGTTGAGCCAATCCAGGATCGGGCGGTCGTACCTGAAGGACAGCCGCGGCAGGGCATCGTAGGGCAGGGTCTCCTCGCTGATGGTGTAGTCGGACAGCTGATAGGTCTGGGCCTCGGCGCGGGCGCTCCAGTAGCGGGACCGGCCGTACAGGCCCGCAGTGTTGGTCAGGACCGAATAGCGCACGCCATCGCCACTGGAAATGCCGCCGTTGTCCTCCAGGTAGCGCGAGTCGCTGATCCAGGAATAATCCGCGCGCGCCTGCCAGCTGCTGTCCAGGTCGTGGTGGCCGCGAAAGCGGAAGAAACCGCGATTCTTGTCCTGCAGCGGGTCGCCGTAGATGTCTTCGTCGCCACTGCCCGGCAGGGCATTGGCGTAATCGTCGGCGCGCTCGCGGACCAGGTCGTCGCTGGACATCCAGGCGCCTTCGAGCTTGCCTTCGCCGCCGTGGTACAGGTAGCGGAACTCGCCGCCAAGCAGGATGCCGCGGCTACTCATGTAGCGCGGATAGAGTGTGGCGTCATAGTTGGGCGCCAGGTTCAGGTAGATCGGCTGCTCGTAGTCGAAGCCGTTCTTGCCCGAAAGGCCCACGCTGGGGTACAGCAGGCCGGTCTGGCGGCGGTCGTCGATCGGGAACCTGAACCAGGGCGCGTACAGCACCGGCACCTTGCCGATGCGCACGGTGGCGTGGTGGGCGGTGGCAAAACCCTCGTCGGTGTTGATGTCGATTTCCCTGGCGCGCAGGTACCAGCGGTGCCAGGCCGGGTCGTGCGGGTCGCAGGTGGTGTAGGTCGAGCCCAGCAGCTGGCCTTCGGGGCCGGCCATGTGGATGCTGTCGGCGATGCCGTTGCCGCGCCGGGCCATCAGCTGGTACTGGACCTGCTCGATGTTGTGCGTGTCCTGGTCCTGGTTGCCGCTGGCGCGCTTGGCGATCACGCGGATGCCCGCGTCCTGATAGCGCACGTTGCCGTCGGCGGTGTAGGTGCCCTGTTCCTGGTCCAGGCGCAGGTTGTCGGCCCTGAGGAACTGGTCGCCCCGGGTCAGCACCACGTCACCCTGGTAGGTGGTGGTGCTGCTGGTGCCTTCCTGTCTGTCGCCGAAAATCTCGGTGGGCAGCAGCTGGATCTGCTGGCGCCGGGCGGCCTGATCCTGGGGCGCGACCGCGGCAGGTGCGCCGTCGAAGGCCGGAATCGGGTCCTCCACCGGGCACAGCGCGTAGCTGACGGGTTTTTCGTCCGCGGCCCAGGCCGGCAGGGCCAGGGCAATACTGAACGGAATGGGCAGCAGGCGGAGGGCTCGACGCACGCGTGGGGGAGTCCGGATAAAAACGGCCGTTAGATTGCCGTATCGGCGTGCGGGGGGCAATGAAAACGCCGCGGCAACGGCCGGCTCGGGTTCATGCGCCTGTCGGACCGATCCGCGCGCTGGGCATCAGCGCAGCTGGGCCACGTGCGCGACACTGCATTCGCGCAGGGCCTCCAGGTCGTAGCCGCCCTCCAGGGCCGAGACGATGCGCCCGCTGGCGTGGACCTGGGCGATCTGGCGCAGGCGCCCGGTGAGCCAGGCGAAGTCCTCGGTCTCCAGCATCAGGTCGGCCAACGGATCGCGCAGGTGCGCGTCGAAGCCGGCCGAGATCATCACCAGCTGCGGGCGGAAGGCCTCGATCGCCGGCAGCATCTGGTCTTCCCACAGGTTGCGGAAGTTGAAGCTGCCGCTGCCCGGCGGCAGCAGGGCATTCATCACGTTGCCGGCGCAGCGCTCGGACGGCGCGCCGCTGTAGGGGTAGAGCCCGGATTCATGGCTGCTGAAGTAGGCCACGCGCCGGTCGTGGCAGAAGATGGCCTGGGTGCCATTGCCGTGGTGGACGTCGAAATCCACCACCGCCACCCGCTCCAGCCCGTGCCGCTCCAGTGCATGGGCCGCGCCGATGGCGATGTTGTTGAGCAGGCAGAATCCCATTGCGGCATCGCCGGTGGCGTGGTGGCCCGGCGGTCGCACCGCGCAGAAGGCGGCCGGGTCGCTGCCGTTGATCACCGCATCGACCGCCGCCACCACCGCCCCGGCCGCGCGCAGGGCCGCGGCGCGCGACTCCGGACAGATCACCGTGTCCGGGTCCAGGATCCGGTAGCCGCTGAAATCCTGGTCCAGGACGGTCTCCACATGCTCTTGGCTGTGGACCAGCAGCAGGTCGCCCAGCTTGGCGACCGGCGCTTCGCGCCAGTCCAGGTCGGCGTGGTCGCGGTGCAGTGCTTCCAGCACGACTTTCAGCCGCGCCGGGCGCTCGGGGTGCTCCGGGCCGGTATCGTGGGCCAGGCAGGCCAGGTGGCTATAGATGATCATGGGCTGTGGTGGCGACGCTGGTGGTTCCACAATACCTCGCCGGCGCCGTCGGCGCGGGCCAGGACCCGGGCCAGCACGAACAGCAGGTCGGACAGGCGGTTGAGGAAGTGGATGGCCTCGGCGCGGACCGGTTCCAGCCGGGCCAGGGCCACGGTCTGGCGCTCGGCCCGGCGCACGATGGTGCGGGCCAGGTGGCAGCGCGCGGCGGCTTCGCCACCGGCTGGCAGGATGAAGTCGCGCAGCGGCGGCAGGGTGTCGTTGTAGCGGTCCAGGTGCTGTTCCAGCGCGGCCACATCTGCCGCGGTGATGGCCGCGTGGCCGGGGATGCTCAGCTCGCCGCCCAGGTCGAACAGCTGGTGCTGGAGGGTGGTCAGCAGTGCGCCGATGGCCTCATCGACCTTCGGTGCGGCCAGGATCAGGCCGATCGCCGAGTTGGCTTCGTCCACCGTGCCGTAGGCAGCCACCCGCGCCGAATCCTTGCCGGTGCGGCTGCCGTCGCCCAGCCCGGTGCTGCCGTCATCGCCGGTGCGGGTGTAGATCCTGGAGAGGCGGTTGCCCATGCGTATCCGGAAGGCTGGCCTCAGCCGGCGGCCCGCTCCTGCGGACCGGCCAGGCGCGCGACCTGCGCAAGGCCGACGTGGACGATCACGCCCAGGCCCACGTAGAGGGCGGTGCTGCGCAGGAACGGCAGGAACCAGTCGCCGTAGTTCTTCGCCCAGCCGGCCAGGCTCGGCTGGCTGACGCTATCGCTGATCCAGTAGAAGCTGCCCTGGCTGATCAGGTGGCACAGGGCGACAGAAGCCACCAGCGCCAGCCCGGCAACGAGCAGGGTGCGCTGGTCGGAAAGCTGCTGGGACAGGCGCGCGGTGAGGCTGCCGCCTGCCCACAGGACCAGATACGCAGGGACCAGACACCAGTAGGCCGCCGAAACGCAGTAGTGCGCCCAGAAATCCATGCCCTGGCCGGTGATCACTGCGTAGTCCACGCCGACGGCCAGCGCCATGAACAGCGGGAACGCCCAGCGCGACCAGCCGCGCAGGTAGAAGCCTGCCATGAAGAACACTGCCCAGGATGCATCCGGGATCGGGCCCAGGTGCGTCAACAACGCCGGCAGATGCGAGCGCGTGGCCACCATCAGGGCGGCCAGGAGCACCAGGATCGCGGCGCGCTGGCCGCTGCGGGTCGGGAGATGAGGGGTCATGTGCGGCTTATCGGGAGAAGCGAGAAGCGATTCTATCGCGGGAGTGGGAGCCGGGGCGATTTCCTTTGGCCGCCGGACGTGTCGCTTCAAAATATGGCTTGCCAGCGTGCCCATCCGTGCAGGTTGCCCATGGCCCTGGCCGTATCATGGCGGCCATGAGTGCACGACATGATGTGGTGATCGTCGGCGGCGGCCTGGTCGGGGCCAGCCTGGCGATCGCGCTGGACCGGCTGGGGCGCGATGTCGCCCTGATCGAAGCCACCCCGCCGGGCCAGGTGCCGGCGGTGTTCGACCAGCGCAACCTGAGTTTGGCCGCGGCCACGGTCAACGCCCTGACCGCGCTGGGGGTGCTGCAGCGGTTGCAGGCCCCGACCGGGCCGATCCGCCGGATCCACGTCAGCCGCGCCGGCGATTTCGGGCGGGTGCTGCTGCGGGCCAGCGACTACGGGCGCAGCGAATTCGGCCAGGTGGTGGTGGCGCGCGATTTCGGCGTGGCGCTGGAAGCGGCGCTGGCCGATTGCCGGCACCTGACCCGCTACCGGCCGGCGAGCTTCCTGGGCCTGGCCCATGATCGCGACGGCCTGCGCCAGGTCCGCATCGACAGCGGCGCCGGAGAAATCGAACTGACTACGCCGCTGCTGGTCGGCGCCGATGGCAGCCACAGCGCGGTGCGTGCGGCGCTGGGAATCGGGGCGCAGCGCCACGACTACGGCCAGCGCCTGTTGGTCGCCCGCGTGCGCACCGCGCGCGCGCCCGACGGGACGGCCTGGGAGCGTCTGGGCCAGGCTGGCCCGACCGCGCTGCTGCCGCGCGGCGACCGCCACCACGGCCTGGTCCACGGCGTGCCCGAGGCCCGGGCCGATGCCATGGCTGCGCTGGATGAAGCGGCCTGGCTGGCCCATGCGCAGGCCGCCTTCGGCTGGCGTGCCGGCAGGTTCCTGGCCAGCGGTCCGCGCAGCACCTATCCGATCGTCAAGGTCCTGGCCGAACGGGTGATCGCCCCGCGCGCGCTGCTGCTGGGCAATGCCGCCCAGACCCTGCATCCGCTGGGCGCGCAGGGCTTCAACCTGGGTCTGCGCGATGCGCTGACCCTGGCCGAGCTGATCGCCGCGGCCGGAGACCCGGGCAGCGATGCACTGCTGGCCGAGTACCTGCAACGGCGCGCGCCCGATCGCCAGCGCACGCTGCGCTTTTCCGATGGCCTGGCGCGCCTGACCAGCAACAACGCACCGCTGCTGCGGCCGCTGCGCAGTGTCGGCCTGCTGGCCGCCGGCAACCTGCCGGCGCTGCAGTCGATGCTGGTCGGCGGGGCGATGGGGTTTGCCGGCGATGTCCCGGCGCTGTGCCGGCAGGTGGCCGCGTGAACCGCCGCGGGCGCAGCGATGTGATCGTGGTCGGCGGCGGGGTGGTCGGCGCGACCTGCGCATTGGCCCTGGCCGGGCGGGACCTGGAGGTGGTGCTGGTCGAAGGCCAGGCGCCCGCGCCGTGGTCGGCCCAGCAGCCGGACCTGCGGGTCTATGCCTTCGCCCCGGACAACGCCGCGCTGCTGGCGCAGCTGGGCGTGTGGCAAGCGGTGCGCGATGCGCGCGCGCAGGCCTATCGCCGCATGCGCGTGTGGGATGCGGCCGGCGGCGGCGAGTTGTGCTTCGACGCCGACCGCCTGGGCCGCAGCCATCTGGGCTGGATCGTCGAGCACGCGCTGCTGGCCGATCGGCTGTGGGCGGCCTTGCCGGCAGCGGGCGTGCAGGTGCGTTGCCCGGCGCGCGTGGAGGCGATGGAACAGGACGCCAGCGGCGTGCGCCTGCGCCTGGACGACGGCACGCGGCTGGATGCGCGGCTGGTGGTGGCTGCTGACGGCGCGGCTTCCACCGTGCGCCAGCTTGCCGGCCTGCCGGTGCACGGCCACGACTACGCCCAGCGCGGGCTGGTCGGCTACCTGCGCAGCGAACGCCCGCATGAAGACACCGCCTGGCAGCGCTTCCTGCCGAGCGGCCCGCTGGCGGTGCTGCCGTGCACCGCGGGGCGCAGTTCGATCGTGTGGACCTTGCCCAATGCCGAAGCCGCGCGCGTGCTGGCGCTGGACGATGCGGCGTTCTCGCGCGAACTCACCACCGCCTTTGGTGCGCGCCTGGGACAACTGCAGATCGACTCTCCGCGCGCCGCATTCCCGCTGAAACTGCAGCTGGCCCGGCAGTACGTGGAGGGCCGGGTCCTCGCCATTGGCGATGCCGCGCATGTGGTCCATCCGCTGGCCGGGCAGGGCGTCAACCTGGGCCTGCGCGATGTGGCAGGCCTGCGCCAGCTGGTGGCCGACGCGCAGGCGCGGCGCGCCGAGTGGGACACCCCGCACCGCCTGCAGCGCTGGGCGCGCACCCGCCGCAGCGAGAACACCGTGGCCGCCTACACCTTCGATGGCATCAACACGCTGTTCTCCAACGACGAACTGCACACCACGCTGGCGCGCGGCCCGCTGCTGGGACTGGCGGGCAAGCTGCCACCCCTGACCAACCTGCTGTGGCGCAGGGCCGCCGGCCCGTAGGAGCACCGCAGGGGCGCGAGGGGCTTTCCCGGCAAGGCCCCCTCGCGCCCATGGGCCCTACGGCCGCATCGCTGGGATTTTGCCCCCTCTCCCCCGCTCGCGGGGGAGAGGGTCGGGGTGAGGGGGACAGAGGTGACGGCCATGCCAACGACGACACATCAACGTCCCGGAGCCGGCTGCGGTTTGCTGGGCTTCAAAGCAAAAACCCCCCTCACCCCCTCAGCCGCTGGCCGCGACTTCCAGCTCTCCCCCGCAAGCGGGAGAGAGGGAGCCCCGAACGCTCGAGAAGACAGTTGCTCCTACGGCAGGAACGGGAACACGATCTTCAACAACCCCTTCAACCCACCCTCGGCGGTGGAGGCGATCGCCTTGGCGCCCAGGCTGTTGAGCGCGTTGCGTGCGTCTTCCCAGCGCAGCCGGGTGAGGTCCTTCTGCAGCAGGTCGGCCACTTCGCTGGCCGCGGGCTGGAGCTTTTTCAGTTCGCGGGTGATGGCCGCCGGATCGGGCTGCAGGTAGCCCCACTTCTCGGCGATCCTGAGCAGGGTGTCGAAGCGCACCGCCACCACCTCGCGGTTGCGCTCGTAGACCGGCAGCGCGCCCACTTCCAGGATCGCCTGCTCGAACTGCTGGGCATCGTCGGGATGCTCGACACGGATGGCCAGGAAGCCCTCCTTCCTGGCTCGCTCGCTCACGTGCTTGGCCCCGGCACGCAGGTTGTCCTCGGTCAGCACCGTGGCCACGATCCGCTGCAGGGCGGCATCGGATTGCTCCGGCACCAGCGCCCGCCAGCGCGCATAGCCGTCGCGGCGCAGGCTCCTGACCCGCGCGGGGGTGATCCGCAGTTGCAAGGCGACGGCGGCGTTGGAGCTGCCGCGGGAAATGGCCCCGTCGCGCTCCAGCAGGACAAAGGTCAGCAGTTCCAGGTCGCGCTTGTTGAGCGAGCCGAAGCCCTGCATCAGCGACAGGCGCAGGAACGCCTCGGCGAACCCGGCCGGGTCCTTCAGTTCGATCGGTGACATGGCATCCCTCCTGAGGATGGGCAGGATGCCATGCCGCCGTCACGCCGCCTGAGACCCGGCGCGCCGCAAGCGCGCGCAGGCGGTGGGCGGGGATGCAATCCTTCGTCCGGCAGCCAAGCGCCGGATCACGCTGCAACGCCTTGGGTCAGGGAGCGTTCTTCTCCAGTGCCTCAGCCATGCGTGTTTGCCAGCCGGGACCCGTGGCCTTCCAGCGCGCAATGATCTGCGGGGGCAAGCGCAAAGACAGAAGCTGGCGAGGGTTGGCCAACTTGGGGCGACCACGCCGCACGAGCTTGTCACCGTGGTAAAGATCGGCGCCGGCAATCCAAGCCTCTGTGATCTCTGGCAAGGCGTCGGGATCAGGCGAAGTGGGGGCGGAGTTTTTTTGCTTCACGTTCATGGCAGTGCCTCATGCTGATGATGCGCCTTGCGGCGCCGCGCGGCGTCCATGCGAAAACGACAAGTCGAGCGTCAAAGCCAACCGGCGGTGATGAAGCGCGGCTCGCCATAGTCCTGGCGATCGTCCGCGCGAGTGAAATGCTGGCCGGCGAAGATGTCCTTGGCGCGGAGCAGGTCCAAGCCATGCTCCTGTAGCGTCAGGCGGCGTTTGGCGGGGGTCGCATGTGATGCGGACGAATTAAATGTAGCTACGTCAAATGTCCCTCTCAAGCTGCGAGGGACTGTAGTTGCTGGCGAACACGGTGATCTCTTCGCGGTCATGGTAGAGCTGCTTGGCGCGCATGGTGCGCAGTGCGCCGGACTGCTCTTGCAGGAGCCCCAGGCAAAGCGTGGTTTCGTCCCAGCGCTTTTTCATCGGCAGCTTGAGGTTGAAGATGGTGTGGCGGCACCAGCCTTCGCGCAGCCAAGTGGCCATGCGCTCGACCACGCGGCGGGGCTGTTCGACCATGTCGCAGACCATCCAGTCCAGTGGCTGGGCCGGCTGCCAGCGAAAGCCATCGGCGCGCAGGTGCTCGACCAGGCCGCTGTCCAGCACGTGCTGGCGCAGCGGGCCGTTGTCCACGCTGGTCACACGCAGGTGCTGGCGGGTCAGCACCCAGGTCCAGCCGCCCGGCGCGGCGCCCAGGTCGGCCGCGCGCATGCCGGCGCGCAGCAGCTGCTCGCGTTCGTCCGGGCGCAGCAGGGTCAGGATGGCTTCTTCCAGCTTCAGCGCCGAACGCGATGGCGCCTCGGGCAGCAGGCGCAGGCGCGGGATGCCCAGCGGCCACGGCGCGGCGTCGCAGGGCTGGGCGAGCCCCAGAAACGCGTGGTCGCCGTGGACGAAAAGCACGTGCAGGCGCGGCAGGCGCGGATCTTCCTTCGGGCTCAGCAGGCCGGCCTTGCGCAGCGCCGGACGCAACGCGTTGCCGAAGCTGCGCGCCAGCCCGGCCAGCGGCTTGGCCGCGTCCGAATCGGGATGCTCCACCCACACATCGCCAAAGTGCGGCGCGCCGGCCAGCGCGGCCAGCATCGGCGTGATCCGGTCGGCCGGATCCAGCCCGCGCAGCTCGGCGATCAGGGCCAGCCTCTGCCGGGCGAACACCAGCTGCTGCCAGGGCAGGGCCGCAGGCAGTGCCTGGTCCTCGCAGGCGAAGACCACATAGCCGTCATTGCGTTGGGTGCGCGCGTAACCGGCAAAGCCGGCATCGGCGGCGCGCTGGGTCAGTTCGGCCGCCAGTTCCGGTTCGAAGCCCTGGCGGCAATAGGCCAGCACGCCTTGCACGGCAACGTTCAATACCTGGCGCCGCCGCGCTGGCCATAGGCGGCCAGCACGGCGCAGGCCGCCTGGCGATGCAGGTCGCGCACGACCTCGATGCCACGCTTGCCCAGCTCACCCACCCAGTCGGCCGGCAGCGGGCCTTCGTCGAATTCGGTCAGCGCTTCCACGTCTCCGGCGCGCGCGCCGATCAGCAGCCGGTCCACGCCGGCCCATACGGTGGCACCGTAGCACTGGCAGCACGGCTGGGCCGAAGTGGCCAGGGTCACCGGGCTGGCCAGGACCGCGTTGAGGCGGTAGGTCTGCAGGCGCTGCTGGGCCAGCATGTAGGCCATGTTCTCGGCGTGGGCCAGCGAGGTGTTCTGCGGGACCACGCGATTGACGCCCAGCGAGAGGATGCGATCGTCCGGGCCGAACACCGCCGCGCCGAACGGGCCGCCGCTGCCGTGTTCGACATTCAGCCGCGCCAGTTCGATGGCCAGCGCGACCTTGGCCGCGTCGCCGGGAAACTGCGCGTCGGCGTCCACCACATCGTGGATCCAGGCCGGCAGGGTGAGGTGGACCTGGGCGTAGAGCATCAGCGGACCGGGGCCGGCGCGGCGGCCGGATCGTGGGAAGGGGCCGGGCCGTCTTCGGCCGGCACGCAGGTGCCGGCCTGGCACTGGCAGGCGCTGATCGGGCGGAAGCCGCAGATGCCCACCCGGCCGCTGGCCCGGCATTGGGCCTGGACCGCGGCCGGATCGGTGGGACTGTCGGCGTTGACGCAGGCTGGCAGTTCGCCGCAGCAGCTGCCGACGTTCTTGACCACGCACTGGGCGTCGCTCGTGCAGCTGGTATCGACCTTGACGGGCGTGGCCCCGGCCGGCGCGGGTGCGGTGGTGACCGGCTGCGCGATCAGCGTCCCGGTGGCTGATGCGGGCGCCGGGTTGGCCGCCGCTGCGGGCGCGCGGGTATCGGACGGCGCTGCCTGGGTGGTGGCGGTGGTGGCAGGCGCGGCGCAGCCGGCGATCAAGGCGATGCCCGCCAGCAGCGCGAACAGGGCCGGGCGCAGGCGCATCAGGCCTGGGCCGCCCAGGTGTCGCGCAGGGTCACGCTGCGGTTGAACACCGGCCTGTCGGCCGTATGGTCGCGGCGGTCGGCGACGAAGTAACCGGTGCGTTCGAACTGGAACGACTGCTCCGGCGCGGCCAGGGCCGCGGCCGGTTCGACATAACCGGTCACCACCCGCCTGGAATCCGGATTGAGGTAATCGCGGTAGCTCTTGCCTTCGCTTTCATCGTCCGGCCTGGGCACCGAAAACAGCCGGTCGAACAGGCGGATTTCCGCAGCCACCCCGCCGGTCGCGCTGACCCAGTGGATGGTGCCCTTGACCTTGCGGTTGGCCCCGCTCATGCCCGGGCGCGAGTCCGGATCCAGCCAGCCGCGCAGTTCGGTGATGGTGCCGTTGGTGTCCTTGATCACTTCATCGCAGCGGATGATGCCGGCCCCGCGCAGGCGCACCTCGCCGCCCGGCACCAGGCGCTTGAAGCCCTTGGGCGGGAGCTCGGCGAAGTCCTCGCGCTCGATCCACAGTTCGCGCGAGAACGGGATCTGGCGGGTGCCCTGGGTTTCATCCTTGGGATGATTGGAAAAGGTCAGGGTTTCCTCATGACCTTCCGGCAGATTGGTCAGCACCAGCCTGAGCGGGTCGACCACCGCCATGCGCCGCGGCGCGCTGGCATCCAGATCCTCGCGCAGGCAGCCTTCCAGCACCGAGAAATCGATCACCGAGTTCTGCTTGGAGATGCCGACCCGGTCCACCAGCAGGCGCAGGGAGGCCGGGGTATAGCCGCGCCGGCGCAGGCCCTGCAGGGTGTACATGCGCGGGTCGTCCCAGCCCTCGACCAGGCCCTCGAGCACCAGCTGGGTCAGCTTGCGCTTGCTCATCACGGTGAAGTTGATGTTGAGCCGCGAGAACTCGATCTGGCGCGGCCGGGCCGCCTCGAGCGGCAGGCCCTTGTCCAGCAGCGGCTGCAGCAGCGCCGGATGGCCGGCCAGGTCGACCTTGTCCACGCACCAGTCGTACAGCGGGCGGTGGTCCTCGAATTCCAGCGTGCACAGCGAATGGGTGATGCCTTCGATCGCGTCGGACAGCGCATGGGCGAAGTCGTACATCGGATAGATCGGCCAGGCATTGCCGGTGTTCTGGTGCTCGACGTGCTTGATCCGGTACAGCGCCGGATCGCGCAGGTTGATGTTGCCGCTGGCCATGTCGATCCTGGCGCGCAGGGTGCGGGCGCCATCGGGGAACTCGCCGGCGCGCATGCGGCGCAGCAGGTCCAGGTTCTCTGCCGGGCTGCGGTCGCGCCAGGGCGAGTTGCGGCCGGGCTCGGTCAGGGTGCCGCGGTACTGGCGCACCTGCTCGGCCGACAGGTCGCAGACGAAGGCATCGCCCTGCTGGACGAGTTTTTCAGCGGCCAGGTACAGCACCTCGAAGTAGTCCGAGGCATGGCGCAGGTTGGCCCAGTCAAAGCCCAGCCAGCGCACGTCGTCCTGGATGGCGGCGACGAACTCGGGGTCTTCCTTGGCCGGATTGGTGTCGTCCAGGCGCAGGTTGCAGGCCCCGCCGAACTCGGCGGCGATGCCGAAATCCAGGCAGATCGCCTTGGCGTGGCCGATGTGCAGATAACCGTTGGGCTCGGGTGGAAAGCGCGTGCGCACGCTGCGGTGCCGGCCCTGGGCCAGGTCCTCGCGCACGATCTGGCGGATGAAGTCCCTTTTTTCCGGCGACGCCGAGGCGCCGTCGAGGCGTTTTTCCGGGGCCGAATCGGCGGGAACAGCAGGGGTTTGGGACATGATCGGGCAGGCAACTTGGATAATCGGCAAGTTTAGCCGATGGCCCCGGTGGCCATGGCCCTCGGTCGCGGCCTTGCCCGGCACGACGCACCCGGGCGCGCTTTTCGCGGCGCCCCGCTCAGCGACCAGCCAGGCCAGGTGGGAGCCGCCATGGCGGCGATGAGGCTTGACCGACAGAGCCCTTCGCCGCCATGGCCGCTCCCACGCCCTGCACGTGCGTGCGCGTATGCTCACCGCACCTCGTTTCCCCCCGGCCACAGGAGCCTTCCATGCAAGTCGCCTATCGCGCCGACAACCTGTTCGACGCCCACCTGGCCAGGCACGCGCTGGAAGACGCCGGCATCCCGGCGTTCGTGTTTGGCGAATCGCTGCTGGGCGCCGGCGGCGAGCTGCCGCTGTTCGGCGTGCTGCGGGTCTGCGTGCCCGATGTGGCGCTCCCGGACGCGCGCGCGGCGCTGCAGGCCAGCGGCTTGCTGGACGGCCCGCAAGACCCCACTTTCGACGGACTGCCCGAGGCGGGCCTGTTGCCCGCCTGAAGGCGTTCCTTCCCCTCCGGAGGTTTCCCATGTTCGAAACACTCAGCAACCGTCTGGGCATCGGCGCGTTCAAGCAGCGCCTGCCGCGCGCAGACGAAGCCCTGCCCGGGCGCGCCCAGCCGCTGCCGCTGCACAACGTGCATTTCGTCAATGGCCATCCGCTGCGGGGCGAGTTTCCCGGCATGGAGATCCTGGGCCTGGGCATGGGCTGCTTCTGGGGCGCCGAGCGCAAGTTCTGGCAGCTGCCGGGCGTGTACACCACCGCGGTCGGCTACCAGGGCGGCATCACCCCCAACCCGACCTACGAGGAAAGCTGCACCGGCATGACCGGCCACGCCGAAGTGGTGCGGGTGGTGTTCGACCCGGCCAAGGTCTCGCGCGAGCAGATCCTGCGCACCTTCTGGGAAAACCATGACCCCACCCAGGGCATGGGCCAGGGCAACGACCGAGGCACCGAGTACCGTTCGGCGATCTACTGCCAAACCCAAGACCAGTACCAGGCCGCCATCGCCAGCCGCCAGGCCTACCAGCAGCGCCTGCGCGAGGCCGGCTATGGCCCGATCACCACCGAGATCGTCTACCCGGCACCGCCGTTCTACTTCGCCGAGGACTATCACCAGCAATACCTGGCCAAGAATCCGAATGGCTACTGCGGCCTGGGCGGCACCGGGGTGAGCTGCCCGATCGGGCTGGAGGCGTAAGCGCCTGAATCGCGCACCGGCCGGCTGCAGGCGTTGCACGCACCGGCAAAACCTGAACATCCCGACGCGGTGGGGCGCCACGCTCGGCTAGAATGTCCCCATGCCCGCGCTGTCCGACAACCTGGCCAACCAGCTGCTGATCGCGCTGCCCGCGCTGGACGATCCGCGTTTTTCGCGCAGCGTGGCGCTGATCTGCCAGCACGACGACGATGGCGCCATGGGCGTGGTGGTCAACCGCGCCTCGGAGTACACCCTGGGCGAAGTGCTGCACCAGATGCAGCTGGACACCGACGATGAGGCCCTGCGCAACCGCGTGGTGCTGTATGGCGGCCCGGTCCATCCCGAGCGCGGCTTCGTCCTGCATGACGGTGCGCGCGAGTGGGATTCGACCCTGCAGATCAGCGATGACCTGTACCTGACCACCTCGCGCGACATCCTGGAAGCCATGGCCCGCGGCCAAGGCCCGGACAACGCACTGGTGGCACTGGGGTGCGCCGGCTGGGGCGCGGGTCAGCTGGAATTCGAACTGGGCGAGAACAGCTGGCTGACCGCGCCGGCCGATGGCGAGCTGCTGTTCGCCACGCCGCTGGACCAGCGCTGGCAGGCCGCCGCCGGCCGGATCGGCGTGGACATGACCCGCATGACGGACTACAGCGGGCACGCGTGATGCTTCGGGCCAGGAATGCCTTCCTCGCCCGCGCCTGGCGCTCCTGGCAGACAGCGCATTCGGTTCCTTCCCTGCTCGCTGGCGCGGCTGCATGAGGCTGGACGGCACCGTGCTGGGTTTCGACGTGGGCTCGCGCCGGATCGGTGTGGCGGTGGGCAGCGCCTTTGGCACCGGCGCGCGCGCCCTGGCCGTGGTCGATGTGCATCCCGGCGGCCCGGACTGGGCCGCGCTGGACAGGCTGCGCGCCGAATGGAAGCCCGACGGCCTGGTGGTCGGCGACCCGCTAACCCTGGACGGCGGCGACCAGCCTGTGCGCAAGCGCGCCCAGGCCTTCGCCCGCGAACTGCGCCTGCGCTACAGGCTGCCGGTGGTCCTGGTGGACGAGCGTTCCAGCTCGGTCGAAGCCGCCCAGCGTTTCGCCGTGGACCGCGCCCAGGGCCGCAGGCGCAAGCGCGATGCGGCCGCGCTGGACGCGGTGGCCGCGGCGGTGATCGTCGAGCGCTGGCTCGCGGCCCCGCATGAGGCCACGCATGTCGAGTGAGCTGTTGCCTTTTCCCCACGGGAGAAGGCGGCGCGTGGAGACGGGTGCGGGTTGGTCGAAACCTGTTTCCACCGGCTCGCGGTCGTCCAGCAACATTCCCTGTTCCCACCATGCCAACCCCGCGCGCCTGTCGCCCCGTGGCGCCGCCCCTGGCCCCACCACGAGCACCCCATGACCCAACTGGATTCCGATGGCCGCCTGCTGCACCTGCTGACCCTGGAGGGCCTGCCCAGGCAAACGCTCTGCCGCATCCTCGATCGCGCCGGTGCCATCCGCGACACCGCGCTGGGCCGCACCCAGAAGCGCGACACGCTGGTCGGGCGCACGGTGTGCACGCTGTTCTTCGAACCTTCTACGCGCACGCGCAGCTCGTTCCAGATCGCCGCCCAGCGCCTGGGCGCGGACCTGATCAACTTCGACGCTTCCACCTCGTCGGCGCGCAAGGGCGAGACCGCGCTGGACACGTTGCGCAACCTGGAAGCGATGGGCGTGCGCGGGTTCATCGTGCGCCACCCCGAGGACGGCGCGGCGCAGATGCTGGCCCGGCACGCGCATGAAGGCACCGCCGTCATCAACGCCGGCGACGGCCGCGCCTCGCATCCCACCCAGGGCCTGCTGGACATGCTGTCCATCCGCCAGGCCAAGGGCCCGGATTTCTCCATGCGCAAGATCGTGATGGTGGGCGACATCAAGCATTCGCGCGTAGCCCGCTCGGACCTGCAGGCGCTGCGCACGCTGGGCGCCACCGACATCACCCTGTGCGCGCCGGACAACCTGCTGCCGGAGCCAGCCGTCAGCGCCGGCTGCAGGACCACCGGCGATTTCGACGCCGCGCTGCAGGGCGCCGACGTGCTGATGATGCTGCGCCTGCAGCGCGAGCGCATGGAAGAAGGCCTGGTGACCTCGCTGGAGGACTACCACCGCCACTACGGCCTGACCGCCGCACGCCTGAAGCAGGCCGCGCCCGATGCAGTGGTACTGCATCCGGGGCCGATCAACCGTGGCGTGGAGATCACCGACGAGGTGGCCGACGGGCCGCAGTCGCTGGTGCTGCGGCAGGTGGGCAACGGGGTGGCGATCCGGATGGCGGTGCTGGAGATGTTGCTGGGTTGAGCAGACCTGCGCCCCAATTTTGCGGTGCAAGCCTTCGCAGATGCGCCGGCGCCATGGCGGTGCATCGGCGGGAGCAAGCTGGGGCAGTCTGCGGGTCCAGCTGCAGCAAAGGCCGGCACCGGGCCGGCCTTCCTGGTTGCCGGCCTCAGCCCGTCTTGCGCGGGACGGTCGTGCCGAGTTTCTCGATCTGTCCGCCGGCGCGTTCAAAGGCGTCCAGCTTGTCCTGAAGCACTGCGTGGGCGGCGCGCTTGTCTTCGCGTGGCCGGGTGAAAAGGGCATCCGGTGGCATGGCCTTGGTCGTGCGCAGTGTCGTCATGGGCGTCTCGCGTGGGTGCGGTGCATCAATGCCATCGGCGGCGTCGGCCGGCCGTGAAGGCATGGCCCCGCTGGATGTGGGCCGGGTCTGTCAGCCGTGCACTTTCCGGCCAGGACGGGTGGGGCCAGCGACCGCCTGCACTCAGGGCACTGCGCCCAACGCGGCGACGCCGCGCCGGGCAAAGAAGCAGTGCCAGGGTGTCAGCCGGGCGCCGCCGCGTCCTGGGCCAGCCGACCAGGCTTGCACGGCCGAGCGGATTACTTGCCTTTCTTTTCCTTCTTGGCCTCGCGCTTTTCCTTCAGCGTCTTGGTCGGCTCTTTCTTCTGGTTCTTCTTCTGGTCCATTCCCTTGCTCATGACACCCTCGTAGTTGGCAGGTCGATCGGTCTGGCATCGCCAGGGCCTGGCGCGCGCGTGCACTTTACGCCCAGTCCCCCGATGCGGTGTCAGGGAAATTGAACCAGGCCGTGCGCCGCCGGGTCGTGTGGCTCAGCTCATGCCGCCGGGGCCGCCGGCATCGGGCACATCACCCCCTGCTGGTGCCAGGGGCACGTCGCGGCGGCGCACGCGGTTGCGGCCGTCGCGCTTGGCCTGGTACAGGGCCAGATCGGCGTGGTGCAGCAGGCGGTCGGCTTGCTCTGCGCCGGCCAGCGGCCCGTGGGCGATGCCGGCGCTCAGGGTCACATGCATGAGTTGGGTCTGGCCGGGGACCGCCAGTGCGCAGTCGGCCATCGTCTGGCGGATGCATTCGGCCAGGACCAGGCCGCGCGCCGGATCGTCGCCGGGCACCAGGCAGGCGAATTCCTCCCCGCCATAGCGGGCCATCAGCACGTCGCTGTCGGCGCACTGGCGCAGCACGTCGGCCACGTGGCGCAGGGCCTGGTCGCCGGCCAGATGGCCAAAGCGATCGTTGTAGGCCTTGAAGTGGTCCACATCCATCAGGATCAGCGTGGCCATGGTGGGCACGGCCGGGTGTTCCAGCGCTTCGAGCAGGCGGCGGCGGTTGGGCAGGCCGGTCAGCGCGTCGAGGTAGGACAGTTCCAGCAGGCGCGCGTTGGCGAGGTTGAGCTCGGCCGTGCGCGTGGCGATGTGGGCTTCCAGCGCCGCGCGCTGGGCGCGCAGGTGGCGGGTGCGCAGCAGCACGACCGCATAGACCAGCAGCAGTATCGTCAGTGCGATCACCAGGTGAAACCACAGCGTCTGCCACCACTGTGCGTGCATGACGATGGTGACCAGCACCGGGGTGCTGGCGTTGTTGGCGTGGTCGTGCGCTTCCACGCGCAGCTGGTAACGGCCTGGCGGCAGTGCGTTGAAGGTGCGCGTGGTCTGGTCGCTCCATTGGCTGGGACTGGCGTCGTAGCCGACCAGCTGGGTGCGGAAGCGCGAATCGGCCTCGCGATACCAGGACAGCAGGGCGTAGTCGACCCGGATTTCCCTGGTGCCGGCAGGCACGTCGAGCACCGGCCCGGTGACGCGGCGGCCATCGATTTGCAGGCTGGTGATCTTCAGCGGCTTGGGCTGGGTGTCGCGGACCTCGCGGCTGGGGTCGTACACGGCCAGGCCGCCGAGCGTGCCGGTCCAGAAGCGGTCGTGCGCATCGACCATGTGCACGTAGTTGCATTCCTGGTGGACCATGCCGTCGCGCCGGTTGAAGACCCGGCTGGTGTAGCCGCCGGCAGTCGGCGTGAGCAGCTGCACGCCGTTGTTGGTGCACAGGTACACACGCCCGGCGCTGTCGGCGGCGGGGTTGTAGACGCTGGGATCGGGCGGCGCGGGCAGGGCGTCGGCCAGCATGCGCGGATGGCGCGGGTCGGTGACATCCACACGGCTGACCCCGGCGCTGCTGGTGCCCACCCACAGGATCTGGCGGCCCTGGGCATCGTCGATCTGGGTCAGGCCGATCGCGTTGGTTTCCGGCAGGCCCAGGGTCCTGGCCATCGGATCCCAGCGCTGGCCGTCGAAGCGCGACAGGCCCTGGTTGGTCGCCGCCCACAGCCACGAACGGCCATCGCCATCGATCACCTCGCGCACCCGCATCGCCCGCCACGGTGCGTTGGCATCGGGCGGCGCGAACGTGGTCCAGATTCCGTCGCGCAACCGGTACAGGCCGGTCTCGCGCGTGGCGAACCATTGCTCGCGGCGGCCGTCGTAGGTACGCACCAGGGTGTCGTAGACCATCTCGCCGATGGTCTGCCGCCACGGCGTGTCGATCGGGACGAAGCGCGCATCGTCCGGGCGTCGACGCAGCAGTGCACCACCGCGCAGGCTGACCCAGTAGGTCTTGCGGCCGTCGGCCTCGGTCGTGGCCATGACCGAACCGATGTTGGCGTCCGGCGGCACGCCCTCGGCCTGGGTGAAGTGATGCCACTGGCCGCGTTCGTACAGGGCCAGGCCTTCGCCGGCCGAGCTGACCCACAGCCGCTCGCCGCCGCGGCCGTCAGGCTCGACCAGAAAGCCGAACACGCCCAGCGAATCGAGCCCCATCAGCGAGGCGATCGCCCATGGACTGGCGCCCAGTGCGGTGCGCGAGACGCCCGAGTCGTTGGCCATCCACAGCACGTCCAGGCCGTCCGGGCTGCGCCAGGCGCTGACGGAGCGGATCACCTCCGAGTGCATGCCGTGGCGACGGTTGAACACCTGCAGCGTGTCGTCCTGCACGCGCAGCAGGCCAGCACGGCTGGCCACCCAGATCGCGCGGTTGCCGTCGGCCAGCGCGGTACTGGCCAGGGTATAGAGCACGTTGCTGGGGAAGTCGCCCTGCTGCTGGCTCCAGCGGCGCATGCCGTCGGCGCGCATCCGCCACAGGCCGTTGACGTAGGTGGAGATCCACAATTCCTCGCGCCCATCGTGCATGACCGCCAGCAGGTCCTCGACCTGCATGGCGTCGAGCTGGTGACCCTCCCAGCGATGCCAGTCGGTCTGACCGGCGTCGCGATACCACAGGCCGCGCGCATTGGTGCCCAGCCACTGGCGGCCGGGCGCGCCCAGCTCTTTGGTCTGGGTCATCGAGCGCAGCGGGTCGGCTGGCAGCGAGGCGTTGCCAGGATCCAGCTCCCAGGTGTCGCCGGCCAGGCGGATCAGGCCGCGGTCCCAGGTCAGTGCCCACAAGGTGTGGGCGCCGCTGGCATCGATCGTTTCGGCAAAGCGCTTGATCTGGTTGGACGGCAGCCCGGTCTCGGTGCTGGCGGGGTGCCAGCGCACGCCGTCGTAGCGGGCCAGGCCGGCCTTGCGAAAGGCGACCCACAGCGTGCCGGCGTGGTCAACGAAGACGTGGGTGGCCGAGTGCGCCACGGCCGGATCATCGCTGGCCAGCCAGCGATGGCCGTCGTAGCGATACACGCCGACGGGCGTGGCGCCCCACACGAAACCTTCGCGATCCACGCAGGTGGACATCACCCCGGCGTCGGGCAGGCCATCGCGGTCGGTGAAGTTGGTGAACGCCGGGGCGCCCAGGTCCATCAGGTCCAGCGGGCGCGGCTGACCGTCGGCGCCGGCCGGTGCCTGCGCGAACGCAGGGACGGCAAGGCACAGCAGCATTCCGAGCAATCCACCGAGTCTGGACATGGCGTTCTGATCCCCTGCCCGGGAGTATGCCGGAATGGCGCAGGGGGGCGCCAAGGGCCGCGCCATCGGCAACCGGGTCATTTTCCCAGGAGGACCAGGCGCGCTGCGGCGGGGCGCCGCCCCTGTACCCGGGCATCAAGCGGCGAAGGCGTCGTCCTGGCTGGCCGGGTCCGCGTTCACCTTGACAGCCGCATGCGGCGGCAGCAACCGCTCAACCGACAGGCTTTCTTCCAGCGACTGCAGGTAATGGCTGAAGCCGCCGCTGGCGCGGGCCTGGCGGCGCGCGCTGGTGCGGACGGCCGGACGGGCCTTGCGCGCGATCGACGCCTGCACCTGCACCAGCGCCTGGACCAGGGCCACGTCCTCGCTGCAGCGCAGGGGCAGGAAGCCGCCACTGCGCAGATACAGCTCGGTGCTCACCCCCAGGTTGGCGCCGTGCACGTGGGGATGGTCGTCACCGCTGTGCTGGCGCTGGCCGAACGCCTCGCGCACCGGCGCGGCGTAGTCCTCCCAGTCGATCACCTCGACCAGGCCGCAGAAGGCGTCGGCACAATGGCCGAGCTGGGCTGCCAGCCAGTCCGGCGGGACCCAGCTGTCGGCATCGGTCATGGCCAGCCAGCGTGCGCCCAGGGAGATGGCCACCCTGGCCGCGGCCGCGCGCGCGGCACCGACACCGCCGGGTGCATCCACCACCACCACCCGCGCGCCGTGCTCCAGCGCAATGGTCCCGGTCGAATCGCTGCAGCGATCCAGCGCCACGACCACGATCACCGGTTCGTCCAGCAGCGCCGGATGTGCGGCGGCGACGCGGACCGAGGCCAGGCAGCGGCCGATGGTGGCTGCCTCGTCATGGGCCGGGATCAGCACCGCGATCATCGCAGGCCCTCGCGCTGGGCGATCGACTGCGGCATCGCGCTCCAGCCTTCCAGCAGGAAGTCCGGATCCTGGTAGCGATACACGCGCGGCAGCGGCACGCCGGCAGCCAGCACGCCATGCACCTGCGCGCCGTGCTGGTAGGCGCCCTGGAACGGATGCAGCCAGTGGCAGGCCACCAGCAGGCCGTGCGCGGTGAGCGAACCGGCGATGCGCCCGGCCACCTCCTGCAGTGCCTGGGGCGGCATGTAGTAGCCCACCTCGCTCAGCACGATCAGATCGAAGCGTCCATCTGGCCACTGCGCCGGATGCTGCGCCTGCTGCACCTGGACCACCGGATCGCCGGCGTTGCGCGCGCGCGCCTGGCGCACCGCATTGGCCGACAGGTCGGTGGCCAGCAGGTGGCTGCAGCGCGGCGAGAGCGCGGCGGTGAGTTCGCCGTTGGAACAGCCGATTTCCCAGGCTCGCTCGAAGTGCGGATGCGGCAGCGTGGCCAGCAAAACCTGACGCTTGCGCGCCTCGTACCAGCGCGTGCGATAGCCGAATGGATCGTCCTGCGCATGCATGGCATCGAGCTGGCGGGCGAGGGCGCCGTGCGGGTCGGCGTTCATGGCAGGAACAGCTCGAAGTCGCGGCCGAAACGGACCAGCACGTGTGCAGGCAGGATCGGCTGGGCCGGAGCGGGCGTGCAGTGGCCGGTCTGGGTGGCGAAGCAGGCCAGTGCCCGCTGCTTGGCGTCCCACGCCGCCTGCGGCAGCGGCAGGCGCGCAGCGGCGCCTTCAAGAAAGGCCGGCTGCCGTGGATCGCCCCAATGCCAGGCCCAGACTGGGTACTGGATGCAGCGCGCCCCGACCTGCGCGCAGGCGCGCAGGGTGGCATCGGCGGCCGCTTCGTGATCGGGGTGGCCATCGCGTGCCCAGGTCACCAGCACCGCATCACCGGCCTGGACGAGGCCGGCCAGCAGCTGCGCGGCCTTGTCCAAGTGGGCACGAAGCCGGCCGTCGGGCAGGCCGGCGTGCACGATCTTGGCCGGCGATACGCCCAGTGCCCGGCAGGCGTCGATGAGCTCGGCGCGCCGTGCCGGCGCCAGGCGTTGGCCGGTCCAGTGCGGATCATCGGGGTAGGCGGCCTCGCCGTCGCTCAGCGCGACCACCCTCACCTCCATGCCGGCCTCCACCGCCAGGGCGATCAGGCCGCCACAGCCGAGGACTTCATCGTCCGGATGGGGCGCGACCACCACCAGCCGGCGCGCATCGCCGATCAGCTGGGCCAGGTTGGTGACGGGCACGGCGCGCAGCCGGGGCGAGGCCAGCCAGTCCGATTCGCCGGTGCCATCGCCCTGGATGGGCGCGCCGCGCGGGCTCACAGCGTCCAGGGGCAATCCTCCTGGTGCGCGGCCGCTTCGCCCAGCCACTGCAGATCGGTTTCGGCGTGGGACTGGCGGATGAAGGTCAGCAGGTCGGCGCAGCGCTGGGCGTGGTCGCCTTCGGTGCACAGCGGGCCGGCGCCCAGGGCGCGGCCGGTGCGTTCGACCACTTCGGTGGCCACCTGCGCGACGCAGGCGCGCAGCCGGGTGACCGCCTCACGGTGCGGATCGTGCGGCCGTTGGTCGATGCGTCGCGCGGTGTCCTTGAGCAGGGCCGATGCCGCGGCCAGGGCGACGTCGACCGCACCCAGGTGCGCGGCGGCGTGCGGATTGCGCCCGATCCGGGCATCACGGCGCAGGCGCTGGGCCACCCCGACCGCGCCGCCATGCCAGCACGCGGCGATGCCGGCGCCGCCATGCCAGAAACCGGGCCGTGCCAGGTAGGCGCCGGGCGCACCGACCCGTTCGGCTGGCGCCCGCCGCAGGCGCAGGGTGCCGCTGCTGATGCGGGCCATGCCCACGGCTTGCCAGCGGCTGTCGTCGTAGTCCAGGCGCGTGCGGTCCATCGCCATGCGGCACAACAGCCGCGCGTCGTCATGGGTGGCCGTCAGCAACGCATGGCTGACCAGCGATGCGCCGGAGCACCAGGCCTTTTCGCCGCTCAGGTGGCCGGACAGGTGATCCTGCGGCGCGAACTCCAGGGTCACCCCGGGCGGTTCGGCGGCCCACACCGCCCACAGCTGGCCCGGCCGCGGTGGATCGCCGCCGAGTTCCTGCAGGATGGCCTGCGCGTCGTAATGGGCCTCGAGCAGCTTGACCAGGCACAGGTCGCGCGCACCCAGGGCGGACAGCGCCTGCCAGCGCGCCCAGGTCGAACCGCCGCCCGGCATCGGCAGTGACGGCGTGCGCGTCAGGACCTCAAACGCCATCGCGGCCAGCCCATCGCTGGTGACTGGCTGGGTTGTCGAAGGTCCAGGCGATCCAGGGCTGTTTGCAGAAAAAACGCCAGTCATCCGGCGACGCTATCTGCCTGGCCGTCAGCCAGCCGTGACCGGCACGCAGGGCAAACACACGTGGCGTTAGCGTTTGCGCGGCATGCGCTGCTCACTGCGCCGCAGGGCATGGTGCAGCCCAGGCGGCCCGAGGCTGCCGCGCGTCAGCGCTGTTCGAGCTGGGTCAGGTACAGGCGCAGGTCGAATTCGAGCTGGTGATAGTCGGCGGCCATGTGCGTGCACAGCTGGTAGAAGGCCTTGTTGTGTTCGCCTTCCTTCAGATGCGCCAGCTCGTGCACCACGATCATCCTGAGGAACTCGGCCGGCGCCTGGCGAAACACCGTGGCGATGCGGATCTCGCGGCTGGCCTTGAGCCTGGCGCCCTGCACGCGCGAGACCGCGGTATGGGTGCCCAGGGCATGCCTGAGCACCTGCAGCTTGGCGTCGTAGATCACCTTGTGCAGCGGCTGGGCCGAGCGCAGGTAGCGCTCCTTGATCTGCTGGGTGTAGTCGTAGAGCTGGCGGTCGGTGCGCACCGCGTGGCCCTCGCCATAGCGGCGCGCCAGCACCTGGCCCAGGGTGCCGGCGTCCAGCAGCGCCCGGACCTGGTCCTGGACGTGCTGGGGATAGCCGGCGATGTACTTCAGCGTGGACATGTGGCAAGTCTGGCAGGCGTGAGCATCCGGGAGGGCGGGGTGCACCGGCAACGCGGCGGCACCTTCGCCACTGTCACGACAGGCAGGCCGGCTTGGGCCGATCAGCCGTCCTTCCCGTGCTCCAGCGCCTTCACCGCATCCAGGGTTTGCTGCACGTGCTGCTTCGGGTTGAGGTCGGAGTAGGCGTGGGCCACGGTGCCCTGGGCGGTGATCACATACGAGGTGCGGTTGGACCAGCCGGGCTTCATGGGCAGCAGCGCGTCGTATTGCCTGGCGATGCGGGCACCGGCGTCGGCCACCACGGCGAACTTGCCGCCGCAGGTCTCGGTGTTCCTGGAAAACTCGGCCAGCTGCTCGGTGTTGCCGGCGGTCACGCCGATCACCGTGGCGCCGTGGGTCCTGAACTCATCCACGGCCTCGGAGAACAGGTGCGCCTCCAGGTTGCAGCCGGAGGTGTTGGCGGCCGGGAAGAAATACACCACCACCGGCCCGTTCTTCAGCGCATCGGCCAGGTTGAAGGTGAACGGCTTGCCGGCCAGGTAGGCCGGTGCGCTGAACGCCGGCGCCGGAGTGCCGTTCTTCAGCGCGGCCGAGGCGACCGAGGCGATGGCCAAGGTACCGACCAGGCCCAGGGCGGCGATCTTGAGCAGGATTTTCATGCGACGCACTCCTGACGGGATGGGTTCTTATACGCCTGTCGCCGGGGGCAGGCGTAGTGGCGCACGACGCTCGGACCGGCGCGAGGACCGCGCGCGGCAAGGCCTGGCTGCCTGGCCATCCCGTGCGCGATCCGGCGCGGTTCATGGACCCGGCTGTGCGAACAGCCAGGTCCTGTCAGGCCTTGCAAGGGCGTCGATCATCCATACAATGTACAGATGATCAAGTTTGACTGGGATCCGGCCAAGGCCGCCTCAAACCTTCGCAAACATGGCGTTTCCTTCGAAGAAGCCAAATCCGTCTTCTACGACGAGTTCGCCATCCAGTTCTACGATGCGTCCCACTCCTCGGATGAGGAGCGCTTCCTCATGCTTGGCATGAGTAGCGGCGCTCATCTTCTCCTGGTTTGCCACTGTGAGCGCGACAGTGGCGGCGTTATCCGCATCATTTCAGCACGCAAAGCCACGCAACACGAAAGCTCCTTCTACGGGCAGTGACCGCCATGAAAGCCGAATACGATCTCTCCAAAATGAAGTCCCGCAAGAACCCGTACGCAGCCAAGCTCAAGAAGCCGGTCTCCATGCGCCTGTCGGAGGACGTGGTGGATTACTTCAAGGCCATGGCCAATGAGGCAGGCGTTCCGTATCAAAGCCTGATCAATTTGTACCTGCGTGACTGTGTGATGCAGCATCGCAAGGTGCAAATTGCATGGCCAGGCAGCAAGTCCTGACGGTTCATTGCTCACGCCGGACCAGGCGATGACGCTCGGCGCGAGGCAGGGCGCAGCCATCCCGCACAGGGGGTCCCCGTCCGCCCGGCCACTGCCTGCATGCCGGCCTCCACCGCCGCTTACAGCAGGACCAGCGTGGCCAGGCCCAGGAAGCTCATGAAGCCCATGACATCGGTCAGGGTGGTCAGGATGACGCTGCCGGCCAGCGCAGGATCAAAGCCCAAGCGCTTGAGCACCAGCGGCACGGCCACCCCGCCGGCCGCGGCGGTGAGCAGGTTCAGGGTCAAGGCGATGCCGATCACCAGCGACAGGCCGGGCTGGCGGAACCAGACCAGCACGATCAGGCCCAGCAGCGTGCCCAGGCCGAGGCCGTTGATCAGCGCCACACCCAGCTCCTTGCGCAGCAGCACGTAGACGTTGGAGCCGCCGATCTGGCCCAGCGCCAGGCCGCGCACCATCAGCGCCAGCACCTGGGTGCCGGCATTGCCGCCCATGCCGGCGACGATGGGCATCAACGCGGCCAGGGCGACCAGCCTTGCGATGGTGTCTTCGAACGAACTGACCACCGAAGAGGCGATGAACGCGGTGCCCAGGTTGATGCCCAGCCACAGCATGCGCCGGCGGAATGCGCGCCGGATCGGCGAGAACAGGTCCTCTTCCTCGTCCAGGCCGGCTGCGCTCAGGGCCTGGTGCTCGGCCTGGTCGCGGATGATGTCGACCACGTCGTCGATGGTGATGCGGCCGAGCAGGATGTTGTTGTCGTCCACCACCGGCGCCGAGACCCAGTCGTGGTCGGAGAACTTGCGCGCCACCTCGGCCGAGCCTTCCTCCACGCCGATCGCCGGCTGCTCGTCGTCGATCAGGCGGTTGATCGGCGTGGACGGCTCGTGGGTGACCAGTGCGGCCAGCGGCACCCGGCCCATGTACTGGTGCTTCTTGCTGACCACGAACAGGTGGTCGGTGTGGTCGGGCAGCTCGCCGCGCAGGCGCAGGTAGCGCAGCACCAGCTCGATGTTGACGTCGGCCCGCACCGTGACCACGTCCGGGTTCATCAGGCGTCCGGCCGAATCCTCCGGATAGGAGAGCACCTGCTCCAGGCGCTCGCGGTTCTCGCGGTCCATCGACTTGAGCACTTCGTCGATGACCGTGTCGGGCAGGTCCTCGACCAGGTCGGCCAGGTCGTCGATGTCCAGGTCTTCGACCGCCGCGATGATCTCATCGGGGTCCATGTCGGCCAGCAGGCTTTCGCGCACTTCCTCGCCGACGTGGACCAGCACCTCGCCGTCGTCTTCCGGATCGACCAGGCCCCAGACCACCTCGCGCTTGCCCGGCGGCAGCGATTCGAGCAGGTTGCCGATCTCGGCCGGGGACAGCGTGTTGACCAGACGCCGCACCGGGCCCAGGCGGCCACTGTCCAGCGCGTCGGACAGCAGGCGCAGCTGTCGGGCGGTCTTGTCGCGGCGGACGGCTTCTGCCATGCGCGTGGCCCCTGTGCGGTCGGTGGAAGCACCGCTTCGCCAAAGGACGATGCGCTGCAGGTCAGGTGTTCATCCGCGCATTATCGCCTTTAAGCGAGGAGCGAGTGAAGAGGAATGAGGAGTGAGTTGAAAAGCCGGAGCAGGCCTGCTTCCGTTCACTCCGCACTCCTCTTCACTGGCTCTTGCCTTTCAGCCAGTGTTCGATGCCGGCGCGGTCGCGGGCCTTGAGCAGCTTGCCGGCCGAGGCCAGCAGTGCGGCCCGGTCATGGCCGCGGATGGCGCGGCGCAGTTCCAGCATGTTGGACGGATGCAGGCTGAAGTGCTCCAGTCCCAGCGCCAGCAGGATGGGGGCCATTGCCGCATCGCCGGCGATCTCGCCGCAGACGGTGACCTGCTTGCCGTGCTCGCGACCGGTGCGCAGCACCGTGTCCAGCAGCCGCAGCAGGGCCGGACGCAGCGGCGAGTAGAGTTCGCCCAGGGCATCGTTGTTGCGGTCGGCGGCCAGCAGGTACTGGACCAGGTCGTTGGTGCCCACCGACAGGAAATCCACCAGGTCGATGAAATGCTCCACGCAGATCGCCGCGGCCGGCACTTCGATCATCGCGCCCATCGGCACCTCGGCGGCGACCTCGTGGCCGCCCCTGCGCAGCTGCGCGGTCAGGCGCTTGAGCCGCTTGCGCACCTCCAGCAGCTCCTCGCGCACGGCCACCATCGGCACCAGCACGCGCACCGGACCGTAGCCGGAGGCGCGCAGGATCGCGCGCAGCTGGGTATCGAAGACCTCGCCATGGGCCAGCGACAGGCGTACCCCGCGCAGGCCCAGGGCCGGGTTGTCCTCGCCGCGCAGGGCCAGGCCGGTGCGGTCAGCCTTGTCCGCGCCCAGGTCGAGGGTGCGGATGGTCACCGGGCGCCCGCTCATGCCCAGCACCACGTCGCGGTAGGTGCGGAACTGTTCGTCCTCGTCCGGCAGCGCGTTGCGCTGCAGGAACAGGAACTCGGTGCGGTACAGGCCGATCCCGGCCGCACCCAGCGCATGGGCCTGGGCAACATCGGTGCGCGATTCGGCGTTGGCATGCAGGGCGATGTCCACGCCATCGCGGGTGCGGGTGGGCTTGCCGCGCAGGCGGTCAAGCTCGCGCTGCTCGCGGGCGGCATCCTTCAGGCGCTGGCGGTAGTGGCGCAGGTCCCTGGCCGACGGATCGACCACCACCTGGCCGCTGTCGCCATCGACGATCAGCGCATCGCCGTCGCTGATCCGGCTCAGCGCCTGGCTGGCGCCCACCACCAGCGGCATGTGCAGACTGCGGGCCAGGATCGCGCTGTGCGAGAGCGCGCTGCCGGTGGACGTGACCACCGCGACCACGCCCTGGGCCTGCAGCTGGGCCAGTTCGGAGGGAGCCACGGTTTCGGCGACCAGGATCTCGCCGGCCAGGCCCTCGGCATCGGCGGCGCGGTTGTGCAGGTGCGCGTGGATGCGGCCGATCACATGGTCCAGGTCGTCCATGCGGCTTCTAAGATAGGCATCGTCCATGCCCTCGAACACCGCCGCCAGGCGGTCGCGCTGCAGCCTGAGCGCGTAGTCGGCGCCGTAGCGGCCCTTGCGGATCAGCTCATCCAGGCCTTGCAGCAGTTCCGGATCGTCCAGCAGCAGGGCATGCAGCTCGAGGAACTCGCCGACCTCGCGCGCCAGGGCGCCATGCAGGCGCGTGCGCAGGTCGTGCATTTCGGTACGGGCCGCATCGACCGCGGTGTGCAGGCGGGCCAGTTCGTGCTCGACCTCGCTGGAGCGGATGCGCTGCTCGGCCACCTGCAGCGCATGCGGGTTGCGCACGCGCGCACGTCCCAGGGCACTGCCGCGCGAAGCGCCATGGCCCGGCAGCAGCCTGCGCATCAGCGCGTGCCCACGCGAAGGGGGCGCGTCGTGGACACGGTCGCCTCGAACGGAAACGCGCCGCGACGGCATTTCCTGCCGTCCACGCCCCTAGCCTTCCTCGTCGAAGCGTCGTTCGAACAACGCTTCGATCGCCTCCATGCACGCGGCTTCATCCTCGCCATCGGTACGCACGGTGACCGCGGTGCCCTGGCCGGCGGCCAGCAACATCACGCCCATGATGCTCTTGGCGTTGACCTGGCGGCCCTTGGCGGCCAGGGTCACCTGGCTGCGGAAGGGCGCCACGACCTGCACCAGCTTGGCGGTGGCCCGGGCGTGCAGGCCCAGTTTGTTGGTCACGGTGAGGTTGCGTTCAAGCATCGTCGAGAATCACTCCGTTGCGTGTGCCGGCCGCGGCGATGGCCGGGAGTTGGTCCAGTCCCTGTTCCGGATAATTCATCACCCGCAGCAGCATGGGCAGGCTCAGTGCCGAGACCCGGCGCACCGGCGTACCCAGGCGCGCGACCTTGCCCGCCAGGTTGCTGGGCGAGGCGCCATACAGGTCGGTCAATACCAGCACGCCGTCGCCGCCGTCCACGCGCCGCAGCGCGGCAGAAGCCTGCGGCAGCAATGCTTCCAGATCGGCGTCGAAGGGCACCTCGAACGCCTCGGTCTTGAGCGGAAGCTTGCGCAGCAGGCCGTTGGCCACCGCCAGGAGCGAGGGGCCAATGCCGGGATGGGTGATGAGCAGGAGGCCGCAGGTCATGCTGCCACGTTAGCAGAGCGATGGATTGCGCATCGACCGCCTCGGACGGGTTTCTTCATCCTGCGCAATTGGGTTTTGAGCGCAGCCATCGGCAGCAGCGCTGCAGCCGGCTGCGGGCAGGGTCAATCCAGCTCGCGGTGGAAGGTGGCGACCTGTTCCCAGCCCTGGCTGCGGGCGTGCTCGGCCAGGCGCTCGGTCAGGTAGACCGAGCGGTGCTTGCCGCCGGTGCAGCCGAAGGCGACGGTGACGTAGCTGCGGGTCTCTCCGCGCAGGCGTGGCAGCCAGGTGTCGAGGAAGTCGCTGACCTGGCCGAGGTAGCGTTGCACGTCCTGGTGCGCATCCAGATAGTCGCGCACCGGGCCGTCGCGGCCGGTGAGCGGACGCAGCTCCGGCTGCCAGTGCGGGTTGGGCAGCACGCGCGCGTCGAACACGAAGTCCGCATCGCCCGGCACGCCACGCCGGTAGGCAAAGGATTCGAACAGCAGCGAAGGTGCATCGCCGCCTTCGAAGGCGAACTCGCCCACCACCCGCCGGCGCAGCTGGTGCACGTTGAGCTGACCGGTATCGATGAGCACGTCTGCTTCCAGGCGCAGCGGCCGAGTCAGCTCGCGTTCGCGCGCGATCGCCTCGGGCAGCGACAGGCCGCTGTGGCTCAAGGGATGGCGACGGCGGGTATCGGCATAGCGGCGCAGCAGCACTGCATCTTCGGCATCGAGGAACACCAGCCTGGCCTCCAGGCCGAGCCTGGCCACCGCCGCGCGCCACTGCGCCAGCTTGGACAAGTCGCTGTGGCGGGCACGCACGTCCACGCCAATGGCGATTTTCTGCGGCAGCACGTCCCCGCGCATCAGGCTGCCGATGAAGTCGGGCAGCAGCTCCACCGGCAGGTTGTCCACGCAGTAGTAGTCCAGGTCCTCCAGCGTCTTGAGCGCCACCGACTTGCCCGAGCCGGACAGGCCGCTGACGATCAGGACCAAGGGCGCCTGGCTGACCCTGGCTTCGGCCGGCGGGTCCTGGGCGCCGGCGTTCATGGCGTGCTGCGCTCCAGCAGGTTGCTGTGGCGGGCGATGAACATCGCCGCCGGATCGATGCCCTTGGTGCGCAGGATGTGCAGGCGCGTGGCCGCCTCGGTGAGCACCGCCAGGTTGCGCCCGGGCATCACCGGCAGGGTGATCAGCGGCACGTCCAGGTCCAGCACGTGGCGGCTGCCCGAGTCACCGGTCAGGCGCTCGTAGCCGTGATGGGTGGGTTCGGTCATCGGCCGGGTCAGGTGCACGATCAGGCGCAGGTACTTGTTCTTCTTCACCGAGGTATCGCCGAACATCTCGCGCACGTTGAGCACGCCCAGGCCGCGCACTTCCAGCAGGTCCTGCAGCAGTTCGGGACAGGTGCCATCGAGCACGTCCGGCGCGATCTGGGTGAACTCGGGCGCATCGTCGGCCACCAGGCGATGGCCGCGGGTCAGCAGTTCCAGGGCCAGCTCGCTCTTGCCCGAGCCGGCCTCGCCGGTGATCAGCACGCCGATCGAATAGATCTCCATGAACACGCCATGCAGCGTGACCCGCGGCGCCAGCGTGCGGGCCAGGTGGTAGGACAGGAAGTTGAGCAGTTCGTGGCCGCGGCGCGGCGAGGTCCACAGCGGGGTGCCCGATTCCTCGGCGGCTGCGCGCAGGTCTTCAGGGCAGGGCTGGTTCTTGCTGATCACCAGTGCCAGCGGGCGGTCGGCGACCATGCGCTCGATGGTTTCCCAGCGCTGGCGCGAATCCAGCCCGTCCAGCCAGTCCAGTTCCTCTGTGCCCAGGATCTGCACCTTGTTGGGATAGATGGCGTTGAGGTAGCCGGCCAGCGACGGGCGCCGCTTGACCTTGCCTGTGGTGTCGATCGTGCGGCTGCTGCCGGCACGGCCGGCCAGCCAGCGCAGGCCCAGCTTGTCCTTCATCTGGTCGAACAGCTCGCCTGCGGAGATGCTGGAGGTCATGACTCAGGGCGCCGAAGGGGAAACAGCCTGGATCATACGACGTGCCGATGGCTCGCCGAACCGCGTCCCGGGCGCGAGCGGAAACGAGAACGGCGACCTTGCGGTCGCCGTTGCGGGCAGCGGGTTCACATCAGTGCAATCAGTCTGCGCTCTCGCCGCGCGGGCTGCGCTGGCGGTCGAGCAGCTTGCGCTTGTGCTTGAGGACCAGGCGGTCGAGCTTGTCGGCCAGGATGTCGATGGCCGCGTACATCGTCTGTGCACCGGCGTCGGCATGCAGGGTGCGGCCGGAGAGGGTAATGGTGGCCTCGGCCACGTAGTCGGGCTTGGAAAAGCCCAGTTGCGTGCGGCATTCAAGCGGCTGGTCGAAATGGCGTTCAAGGCGCCTGAGTTTGGTCTCGACATAGTCTCGAAGTGCGGGTGTCACTTCCATCGACTGGCCGTAGGTCTCGATTCGCATCGCATTGTCTCCTGCAGTGGTTGTTGCATCGGTTGTCTCGGACAAACCGGGCCGGTGTGGGTTCCTTGCGGGTTCCTCCTGGGCTGGGCAGTTGTTCGGTGGCGCAACCGGTCGTCCGGTTTCAAAAGCTGGCAGGCGGCGACTGAACCGGCTGCCAACCATGGACATCACGCCATGCGCACGCGCTCGTGCGAGGACAGGATGTCCATGGCTTCACGATACTTGGCCACCGTGCGCCGCGCCACCGGCACGCCCGAGGATTTCAGCAGGTCGGCCAGCTTGGCGTCGGACAAGGGCTTGCGCGGGTTCTCGGCGTCGATCAGCTTGCGGATCATCGACTGGATGGCGGTGCTGGAGGCCTCGCCGCCGCCCTCGGTGCTGACCCCGGAGGCGAAGAACGCCCGCAGCGGCAGGGTTCCGCGCGGGGTGCGCACATACTTGCGGGCGATGGCGCGCGAGACGGTGGATTCATGCAGGCCGACCTCGCCGGCGACCTCGCGCAGGGTCAGCGGGCGCAGGGCCTGTTCGCCGAACTCCAGGAAGCCGGCCTGCTGGCGGATCAGGCAGCGGGTGACCTTGAGCAGGGTCTCGCCGCGGGCTTCCAGGCTCTTGAGCAGCCAGCGGGCCTCCTGCAGGTGGCCACGCAGGTAGCCGGCATCGGCCTGGTTGCACTGGCGGATCATCGACTCGTAGCCGCGGTGGATGGTGACCCGGGGCAGGTGCTGGCTGGCCAGGGCCGCGCGCCAGACGCCCTTCTGGCGCCAGACCACGCAGTCGGGCACCACGTAGGTGTCCTGGGTCAGTTCGCCGATCTGCACGCCGGGCTTGGGGTCGAGCGAACGCAGCAGGGACACGGCCTGCTCGACCTCGACCTGGCTGCGCTTGAGTTCGCTGGCCAGGCCGGCCACGCCGCTGCGTGGCAGTTTTTCCAGCAGCGGGCCCTGGGCGATCACCAGGGCCAGGGCGCGGCCGGCCGTGTCGGGCGAAAGGGCGTCAAGCTGCAGGCGCAGGCATTCGCCCAGCGAGCGTGCGCCCACGCCAACCGGGTCGAAGCGTTGCAGCTGGCGCAGCACGGTGTGGATCTCGTCTTCGCCGGCGCTGATTTCCGGCAGCAGGGTCTGGGCGATGTCGGAAAACGGCGTGCGCAGGTAGCCGTCGTCCTCGATCGCATCGATCACCGCCGCGCCGATGCGGCGGTCGCGCGCAGACAGGTGCGACAGGTGCAGCTGCCAGAGCAGGTGGTCCTGCAGGGTGTCCGACTCGGCCACCCGCTCGGCAGCGCTGCCCAGGTCGTCATCGTCGAACGAGCCGCCGGAGGATGCGCCGCTGGATTCGGACCACGGGCTTTCCTCCGGCTGCCAGTCGTCGCTGTCGCCCGGGCGCTCGGGTTGTTCCTCGACCTGGGCGCGCTCGGGCGGCGGGTCGCCGCCAGTGGCGGACAGGGCATCGGGCGCCTGGCTGTCCTCGGCCCAGTCGAGCAGGGGATTGGTCTCCACCGCCTCGGCGATCTCCGCTTCCAGTTCGGCGGTGGACATCTGCAGCAGGCGGATCGCCTGGCGCAACTGGGGTGTCATCACCAGTTGCTGGCCCATCGATGTCTGCAGGCGTGGCTTCATCCGGAAGGACCCGTGGAACGGACGGTGTGGCATGGCCTGCCGCACCACGCGCGTCACAGCCGGAAGGTATCTCCCAGGTACACGCGGCGCACGTCGGCATTGGCCAGCAGATCGTCCGGTGCCCCCTGCGCCAGGACGCTGCCTTCGGCGAGGATATACGCCCGGTCGCAGATTCCCAAGGTTTCGCGGACATTGTGGTCGGTGATCAGGACCCCGATCCCTCGGCGCTTGAGGTGGGTGATGATGCGCTGGATCTCGCCAACCGAGATCGGGTCGACCCCGGCGAAGGGTTCGTCCAACAGCATCAGACGTGGCTTGGCGGCCAGGGCGCGGGCGATTTCCACGCGCCGGCGCTCGCCGCCGGAGAGGCTGGCGCCGAGCTGCCCGGAGACATGGGCGATCTGCAGCTCGTCCATCAGCGAGGCCAGCTCCTTCTCGGCACCGGCCGAGTCCAGGTCCTGGCGCAGCTCCAGGACCAGGCGGATGTTGTCGGCCACGGTCAGCTTGCGGAACACCGACGGCTCCTGCGGCAGATAGCCCACGCCCAGCTTGGCGCGGCGGTACATCGGCGCCTCGGTGATGTCCTGACCATCCAGCACGATGCTGCCCGCATCGGAAGAGACCAACCCGACGATCATGTAGAAACAGGTGGTCTTGCCGGCGCCGTTGGGACCGAGCAGGCCAACCACTTCACCCGGCTCCAGGGTCAGGCCGAAATCGGCCACCACGTCGCGCTGCCTGTAGCGTTTCTTCAGTCCCTGCGCCGAGAGCATCACTTGGCTCCCGGCCTGGCCGGTGCAGGGGTTTGCGAGGTCGGGGCCTTGTTCTTGGGCTGGATCACCGTGTGCACCCGGGTGCCGTCGCCGCCACTTTGCATCTTGCCGGTCACCGTGTTGTAGACCATCTTCTGGCCGGCGTTGGAGCCCTTGGGCGAGGTGATCCTGTAGTTGCCGGTCAAGGTGACGATGTTGTTGATGACGTCGTAGTCGATGCGATCGGCGACCGCATCGACCGGGGTGCCGTCATCATTGACCTGTTTCATGCGCGCCTGGTTGCCGGTGAAGACCGCGCGTGCGATTTCGCCGTTCCTGAAGTGGATCTCGCCGTTGTCCGCGTGGACTTCCAGCGTGCCCTGGACGACCACGACGTCACCGGACAGGTGGGTGACTCCGTCGTTCTCGAAGCTGCCCTCGCTGCGGGCCGCGTCGATCGTCATGGGCTGGTTGCGGTCGGAACTCTTGGCCAGCGCAGCCCCGGTGATCAGCAGCGAAGCAGCTACCAGCAGGGCCAGGCGGGCCTTATTGCGCGGATTTGGGAACATAGCGCGATTTCACCTTGGACTTGAATTTGTATTGTTGGGTCTGCGAGTTGATTTCAAAACCCGTGCCCTGCAGCGTTGCCCCGGGCCGGGTCAGCACCACCGGCTGGTCGGTGCTGGCCAGGTGCTGGTCGGGAAAAATGTCCAGTCGGCTGGTCCTGAACTCCGACGCGGCGCCCACGCCCGGCGGGCTGTTGCCCACCACATCGTCGCGCAGAATGGCTTTTTCGCCCTTGGCCGAGACCCAGGCGGTCCTGCTGCGCACTTCCATGTGCTCGCCCTCCCTGTCGGGGATCAGGAACAGCGGCGCGGTGATGGCGTAGGTGTGGTCGGCGGCGCTGCGGCGCATTTCCGGCGCGCGCAGGGTGATCGACTCCTTGCCGTCCTTGTCCAGGGCGACCATCTCGAAGTCATGCAGGATGTAGTCGGACTGCGTGGAATGGGCCGCGGCGGCGGCCGGCCCGGTGCGGTTCTTCCACGCAGACCAGCCGAACAGCAGGGTCGCCACCAGCAGCGCCAGGCCCAGTCCCATGCGCCAGTTCATGCCGCGCCTTCCTGCAGCAACTTGCCGACCAGGCCCTGCGCGGCCAGGAGCAGGTCGCAGGCCTCGCGCGCGGCGCCGTGGCCGCCGCCGGCCCGGGTACGCCAGTGCGCCGCCGGCGCGACCCAGGCGTGCACGTTGCCCGGAACCACCGCCAGACCGACCTGGCGCAGGGTGGTGAGGTCGGCCAGGTCGTCGCCCATGAACATCACCTGGTCCAGGGCCAGGCCGCGTTCGGCGCACAGCGCGGTGACCAGGGCCAGCTTGTCCTTGACCCCCTGGTGGACGCCGATGCCAAGCTCACGGGCACGATGTTCGACCACCTGGCCGCTGCGTGCGGTCACCAGCAACACCTCGATGCCGCTGCGACGCAGCAGCACCAGGCCCAGTCCGTCCTGCACGTGGAAGGTCTTGCCCTCACGGCCCTCGGCATCCAGGAACAGGCCACCGTCGGTCAGGGTGCCATCGACATCGAAACAGGCCAGACGCACCCGCGTGGCGCGCTGCAGCAGTGCATCGGTGACCTCACGCAGGTGGGAATGGGGCATCAAGGCAAGTCGTCATGTGAAGGTGTCTGGAGAGAACTGCAACGCGTCTTACACCACGCGCGCGCGCAACAGGTCGTGAACATTGAGCGCGCCGATCACCCGCCGCTCGGCGTCGACCACGATCAGGCCACTGCCGATGTTGCGCGTTTCCAGCAGCCGCGCTGCCTCGGTGGCCAGCGCCTGGGCGCCGATGGTGACCGGGTTGCGGGTCATTACCGAGGCGATGGACGTGCTGTGGATATCCAGGCCCACGGTATCCAGGGCGCGGCGCAGGTCGCCGTCGGTGAAGATGCCCAGCAGCGTCTGGTCGGCATCGACCACCGCGGTCATGCCCAGCCGCTTGCGGCTCATTTCGACCAGGGCCTGGGCCAGGGTGGCCTCGGCCGGGACCGCGGGGATCTCCTGGCCGGTGTGCATGAGGTCGCTGATGTGCAGCAGCAGCTGGCGGCCCAGGCTGCCGGCCGGATGCGAGCGGGCGAAGTCCTCGGAGGTGAAGCCGCGCGCTTCCAGCAGGGCCACGGCCAGCGCATCGCCCATGGCCAGGGTGGCGGTGGTGCTGCTGGTGGGCGCCAGGTGCAGTGGGCAGGCTTCGGCCGGAACGCTGACATCCAGGTGTACGTCGGCGGCGCGGGCCAGGGTCGAGGCCGGCTTGCCGGTCATGGCGATCAGCGCATTGCCCTGGCGCCGCAGCAGCGGCAGCAGCATCAGGATCTCGTCCGACTCGCCCGAGTAGGAGATCGCCAGGACCAGGTCGGCGTCGGTGATCATGCCGAAATCACCGTGCCCGGCTTCGCCGGGATGGACGAAGAACGCCGGGGTGCCGGTCGAGGCCAGGGTCGCGGCGATCTTGCGCGCGATGTGCCCGGACTTGCCCATGCCCATCGCGACCACCCGTCCGCTGCCGGCCAGGATCGCCCGGCAGGCGGCCGAGAACGGGCCATCGATCCGCCGGGCCAGCGCGATCAGCGCATCGGCTTCGATCTGCACGGCACGCCGGCCACTGGCGGCCAGGGCGGCATCGTCTGCAGGAACGCGGTGGTGCGCGGTGGAAGGCATCGGCGAGGTTGGCGTGGGCGTAGAATGGCCGGCCATTTTAGGAGGAAAGGCCGTTGGACGCCGAAATCATCCGTGAACTCATCGAACAAGGCCTTCCCGGCGCCCGGGCGCAGGTGCAGGGCGATGACGGCGTGCACTTCGAAGCGACCGTGGTCTGCGAGGCTTTCAGGGGCAAGCTGCCGCTGGCTCGCCACCGCCTGGTCTATGCCACCCTGGGCGACCTGATGGGGGGTGCGATCCACGCCCTGCAGCTCAAGACCATCACCCCCGACGAAGCTGGCTGAGCCGCTCGTCCCTTCGGGAAACCCCCAAGTTCCATGCAGAAGATCATCGTCACCGGTGGCTGCCCGCTCAACGGCGAGGTCACCATCTCCGGCGCCAAGAACGCTGTCCTGCCGATCCTGTGCGCGACCCTGCTGGCCGATGCGCCGGTGGAGATCGGCAATGTGCCCAACCTGCACGACGTGGTCACCACCACCAGGCTGCTGGCCGAACTGGGCGCAGGCGTCACCGTCGCCGACGGCAGCCTGGCCCACGGGCGGGTGGTGACGATCGATCCGACCACGGTCAGCCGCTTCCTGGCGCCCTACGAGCTGGTCAAGGTCATGCGCGCCTCGATCCTGGTGCTTGGTCCGCTGCTGGCAAGGCACGGCGCGGCGGTGGTCTCGCTGCCCGGCGGCTGCGCGA
Source organism: Pseudoxanthomonas spadix BD-a59 (assembly GCF_000233915.3). NCBI lineage: Bacteria > Pseudomonadati > Pseudomonadota > Gammaproteobacteria > Lysobacterales > Lysobacteraceae > Pseudoxanthomonas > Pseudoxanthomonas spadix. The sequence goes on from NC_016147.2 coordinate 1,017,528, forward strand.
TCGGTTCGCGCCCGGTGGATCAGCACATCAAGGGCCTGCAGGCCCTGGGCGCGGACATCAGCGTGGAGAACGGCTACATCAAGGCCCGCGCGGCGCGTCTGAAGGGCCGGCGCTTCGTGTTCGACATGGTCACCGTCACCGGCACCGAGAACGTGATGGCCGCCGCGGTGCTGGCCGAAGGCACCACCGTGCTGGAGAACGCGGCGATGGAGCCGGAGGTCACCGACCTGGCGGTGTTCCTCAACGCGCTGGGCGCAAGGATCGAGGGCGCCGGGACCGCGCGCATCGTCATCCATGGCGTGGAACGGCTGCAGGGCGGCCGCCACGAGGTGGTGCCCGATCGCATCGAGACCGGCACCTTCCTGGTGGCGGCGGCGTTGACCGGGGGGCGGGTCACCGCGCGCCGGGTCCGCCCGGACACGCTGGATGCGGTGCTGGACAAGTTGCGCGAAGCCGGCGCAGGCATCGAAACCACCGAGGACAGCATCACCCTGGACATGCAGGGCCGCCGTCCCAGGGCGGTGGACCTGACCACCGCGCCCTACCCGGCGTTCCCGACCGACATGCAGGCCCAGTTCATGGCGCTCAATTGCGTGGCCGATGGCGTGGGCGTGATCAACGAGACGATCTTCGAGAACCGCTTCATGCACGTCAACGAGCTGCTGCGCCTGGGTGCGGATATCCGGGTGGAAGGCCATACCGCAATCGTGCGCGGCGTGGCCTCGCTCGGTGGCGCGCCGGTGATGGCCACCGACCTGCGCGCCTCGGCCTCGCTGATCCTGGCCGGGCTGGTTGCCGAGGGCGAGACCACGATCGATCGCATCTACCACCTGGATCGCGGCTACGAAGACATCGAAGGCAAGCTCGGCGCCCTGGGTGCCAGGATCCGGCGCGTGTCATGACCGTCATCAGGCGTCGCTTCTCCAAGGCTGGCTTCAGCCCACGGCGCCGCGCGCTGCTGACGCTGGTGGTGCTGGCGCTGCTGGCCGTGGCCTGGATGGGCTGGATCGGTGCGGCTGGCCTGAGCGGCATCTCCACCCGGGACATGGACTGGGATGGCGATGGCCAGGTCAGCAGCCAGGAAGTCGCCCAGTCCTACTATGCGGTGGTCGCGGACAAGACCACCGAGGGCAACCGCACCTGCACGAGGTTGCGCTGGCGCGGCAGCGGCAAGGAGATCCGGGTCCAATGCCGCACCGAGCTGCACCCGGATGCGGCAGAGTAGGAGCAACGTCCTTTCAGATGCCCTTACCCGCGTGCGGGGAGGGCTGGTCGCAACCACAGCATCAGGGCCGGCGCTTGGCTCCCTCTCCCCCGCAAGCGGGGGGAGAGGGGGCAAATCCAGGGCTTTCCTGGCAACACCGCATCGCCCCCGAAACGGATCCGGAAGGACCGTCGCTTAGTTGAACGAGGTCAGGGTCAGGTCGTAGGAGTCCCGGCCATCCTCCCGCTGCAGGATGCGCGCTGGCACCGGCATGTCCGGCACCACCCAGACGATCGTCTGCCTCTTGCCGTCGGTCTGGCTGACCTTGGTCGCGCTGAGCTGCTTGCCGGCCACCTCGATCGTCTCCTTGCCCACGGTCTGGTAGCTGGTCGAGCTGGCCTTGCCGTTTTCCAGCATGCGGTAGGTGAGCGGCTTGCCGGCCTGCACGTCACGCACGATCGCCAGGTTGACCAGCAGCGCGTCCATGTCGCCCGGCTGCAGGGGAACCGGGCCCTTGCGGCGATCCTTGATGTCGCCGCTCCAGGTGGCCTGCTTGCTGGACCAGTCGTAATGGGTGTTCACCGACTTGCGCTTGACCAGCACCACCGAACTGTCGCTGGAAGACAGCGGACGGAACATGCCGCCCTTCTCCTCGAAGGTGGTCGACTGGGTCAGGTTGACCAGCTGGTTGCGCACGGACAGGTCGTATTTCCACTTGCCGGCGCCCTGCGGGGTCAACGTCATCCGGCCCTCGCCCTGCATGCCCATGGCGCTGGCCTGGTAGGTGGCAGTGAAGGCATTCAGCGCCAGGGCCGGGGCGGCGGCCAGGGCCAGCACGGCCGCGGCGGTCAGCCGCTGCAACGGACGGGTGAGGTGAAGTTTCATGTCATTGCACTCCCTGGTAATCGATGAGGCGCAGGTCGATGGCGTCTTCACCATCGTTGCGCTGGAGCATGCGCACCGGTGTGGGCACACCGTTGGCCACCCAGAAGATCTGTTCGCGATCGCCGCCGTTGCTGCGCTGGACGCGCATGGCGTCATAGCTCATCTCGCCCACCTGGACGATCTCGGTCTGTGCCCCGACCGCGTACTGGTACCGGCGGGCGCGGCCGTTGTCGACCACCCGGTATTCCAGGGTCGCACCCGGCCGGGCGTCGCGCATGATCGCCAGGTCCAGCAGCAGCGAGCTCAAGTCGCCCGGCTGCAGCGGCACCGGCGCACCCCGGTCCTTGTCGACCTTGCCTTCCCACTGGGCGGTGTTGGTGTTCCAGTCGTAGTGGCCGGTCTGCCGTTTGTCGCCGAAGATCGCCTTGCGCACCGTGCTCTGGCTCAGCGGGCGGAACTGGTCCTCGTTGGCGCCGCTGACATCGAACACCGTGCTCTGCTGGATGTTCAGTCGCAGCAGGCTGGCCACCCCGCGTTCGCCGCGGATCTCCAGGTCCATGCGCCACTGGTTGCCGTCCTGGTGGACCACCTGCAGGGTCGCATCGCCGGCGCGCTTGCCCTTGTACCAGGCATCGTAGGTGGCGGTGAACGGTGCCAGCTGCCATTCGATGGCGTCCGCAGGTTGGCCGTCATCCACCGGGGTCGGCGCAGGCGCGGTCGGCGGGTCCTGCGCCAGGGCAGGCAGGGCACAGGCCAGGAGCAGGAGTCCGCTGAGCAGCTTGGTCATCACGAAGGTCGGCCGGAGGGGGTCACGGCATGAGCCGATCGTGGGAATCTAGTGTCAGTGGCGTAAACATCGGCTGACCATCGACAAGCGCCGTGCCGCCACGTTCAGCCAGGCGCCCGGCCACGGCCAGGCGCAGCACCGCCGGCAGCAGCCGGTGCTCCAGCGCCAGTACCCGCGCGGCCAGGGAATCGGCCGTGTCCTGCGGTGAGATCGCAAGCCGGGCTTGGGCGATCACTGCGCCTGCATCCAGTTCGGGAATGATGAAATGGACACTGGCGCCGTGTTCGGCATCGCCGCTTGCCAGCGCTGCAGCATGGGTGTGCAGGCCGCGGTGGCGCGGCAGCAGGGATGGGTGGATGTTGAGCATGCGCCCGGAAAAACGCGCGACCAGCGCCGCGCCCAGGATCCGCATGTAGCCGGCGCAGACGATCCAGTCGGCGCCCGAGGCGGCCAGCGCATCGCCGAGGGCTTGTTCGTAGCCATCGCGGTCGGGGAAGTCGACGGGCCTAGCGCTCCAGCGCAGCGCCGAGGGCACCCGCAGCAGCGCCGGGGCCCCGGGCCGGTCGCAAAACACACCGACCAGCTGCGCCTGCAGGGTGCCGGCGGCGATCGCGTCCAGCAGCGCCTGCAGGTTGCTGCCACGACCGGATGCCAGCACCGCGATGCGCGAGCTCGTCATGCCGGGTCCCGGCGGCGTGGCCAGGTCAGCAGGCTGCCCAGTGTGGCCAGCAGCATGTCGGCATGGGCGTCCCAGGGATCGCCCTGCTGGCCGTTGTAGGATTCGGCCGCTTCCGGCGACATCGTCAAGGCGATGGCCCATTCCATCCATTCGTACAGCAGGCTGGAGCACATGATCACCATCACCGCCAGCACGAACGCCTGGCGCATGGACAGCGCGGGCCAGCGCTGGGCTGCAAAGTGCCGCAGCGGCGGGGCGAAGCTCACCCCGTAGAGCAGGTGGATCAGGCGATCGAAGTGATTGCGCTTCCAGCCAAAGGCCTGGCCGGGCGACCAGCCCAGCAGCGCCTGGAACCATTGTTCATAGGGCACGTTGGAATACAGCCAGCGGGACCCCAGGCTGTGCAACGCCATGAAGGCGCAGATCATGATGTAGTGGCCGGTGCGCAGCGGCCAGTGGCGGTCGATCCAGACCAGTGCCAGCACCCCGGCCACCGCCAGGCTGCCGTGCATGGCCTGTTCCAGCGGTCGCAGCGGATGGACCCAGGTCAGCGCAAATATCAGTGCCAGCGCGCCCAGCACCACGCGCTTTGTGAGGTTCATGCAGGCCGCGCCGCTCAGCCGATCCGCACGCGCTGGCCGGTGCCGGCCGGCACCACCTCGCCGATCTGCCAATGGCCGATGCCGGCCGCATCCAGGCTGGCTTCCAGCGCCGCCACGCCCTGCCTGGCGGCGATCAGCACGAAGCCGATGCCGCAGTTGAAGGTGCGCCACATCTCGCTGTCGGCCACTGCGCCTTCGGTCTGCAACCACCGGAACAGCGGCGGCAGTGGCCAGGCGCGGGCGTCGATGTCCAGGCCCAGGCCCTCGGGGATCACGCGGATGATGTTTTCGGTCAGGCCGCCGCCGGTGATGTGGGCCATGGCGTGGATCGGCTTGCCGTGGCCGGCGCCGTGGCCGCGCAGCAGCTCCAGGACCGGCCTGACGTACAGGGTGGTCGGCGCCATCAGCGCGTCTTCCAGGCTCACCCCGCCCAGATCCAGCGTGCCCGGCCGGCCGGCCCGGTCGTAGATGCGGCGGATCAGCGAATAGCCGTTGGAATGCGCACCCGAGGAAGCCAGGCCGATCAGCACGTCGCCTTCGCCCACCGCGCTGCCATCCAGCAGGTCGGCCTTCTCGACCGCGCCGACGGTGAAGCCGGCCAGGTCATAGTCGCCCGGGGCATACATGTCGGGCATCTCGGCCGTTTCGCCACCGATCAGCGCGCAGCCGCACAGCTCGCAGCCGCGGGCGATGCCGCCGACCACGGCCACGGCGGTGTCCACATCCAGCTTGCCGGTGGCGAAGTAATCCAGGAAAAACAACGGCTCGGCGCCCTGGACCAGCACGTCGTTGACGCACATGCCGACCAGGTCGATGCCGATGGTGTCGTGGCGGCCCAGCTGCTGGGCCAGCTTGAGCTTGGTCCCGACCCCGTCGGTGCCGGACACCAGCACCGGCTCGGCGTACTTGTTGGACAGGTCGAACAGCGCGCCGAAGCCGCCCAGCCCGCCCATCACTTCCGGGCGGAAGCTGCGCTTGACCAGCGGCTTGATGCGTTCGACCACCGCGTTGCCGGCGTCGATGTCCACACCCGCGTCGCGATAGGTCAGGGGCGTGGAAGCGGGCGGATTGGACTGGGTCACGAGGCGGGCCGGTGGCGGAAGGCAGGCGCGCATTTTAGGCGATGCGCGCCGGTGTCCGCTTCCGGAAAAACCTCACCTGCTGGCGGCGACTGCCCGTTCGGGCAACAATTCCCCCCGATTCGCCGTTCCCGGGACGCTCAATGCGCCGTTTGCCTGCTTTCGCCGTCGTCACCTTTCTTTTCGTCCTCCTGAGCGCCCTGCCTGCGCTGGCGCAGGAGGGCATGCGCACGGAAGGCGACGTTTCCCAGGCCCAGGGCCTGTACGAGGCCGAGGTCGCCGTCGCCAGCCAGAGCGAGAGGGACCGTAACGGCGGCTTCGCCCGCGCGCTGGGCCAGGTGCTGGCCAAGGTCAGTGGCGACAGGGATGCCACCTCGCGCCCGGGCGTGGCCGGCGAACTGCGCAATGCCAGCAACTACGTGGACAGCTATGACTACCGCCAGGACCAGGGCACCTCGGCCGGCGGCGCGCCGACCTTCCGCACCACCCTGGTGGCGCGTTTTGATCAGCAGAAAGTCGACGTGCTTGCCAATGCCCTGGGCCTGCCGGTATGGCCGCAGCCGCGTCCCAAGCCGGTGGTCTGGTTGGCCATCGACGATGGCAGCGGTCCGCGCCTGGTCAGCGTGCAGCAATCGGCGGCGGTGCGTCCGTTGCTGGACCGGGCGGTGGACCGCGGCTATCGCCTGGGCCTGCCGCAGGGTTCGGCCGCCGAAGCTGCGCTGGTCGGCGCCATCTGGCGCGGCGACACTGCCGCGGTGGCGCGCGCCTCGGCCCGTTATGCACCGCCGATGCAGCTGATCGGCAAGCTGTACCGCGGCAAGTCCGGCTGGGTGGCGGACTGGAATTTCCTCGACAACGGCAAGCTGCTGGCGAGCTGGTCGGTGGACAACCCCGACGCCCGCCAGGCCATGGCCAGCGGCGCCGATGGTGCGGCCGATGCGCTGGTCAAGCGCTACGCAAGACAGGCCGTGGGGGGCGTGCCCGGCACCTACCGGGTGATCTTCCGCGGCATCGGCAGCAGCGAGGACTACCTGCGGCTGTCGGCTGCGCTGCAGCAGGCGGCGGTGGTGCGCCGGATCGCGCCGGTGCGCGTGGACGGGGACACGCTGGAAGCGGACCTGGACCTGCTCAGCGGCGTGGAAGGGCTCAAGCGCATGCTCGGCGAAGACGGTCCGGTGGTCGGCGGCGAGGGCGATCCGGCCGTGTTCCATCTCAAATGATTTCCCACCGCACGACCAGGACGGCGCAGGCATGATCATCGAAGAGCCACAGCAGGTCATCGCGCAGTTTCTGCGCCGGCTGCAATGGGTGGCCGTGGCCGCGGCGGTGGGCTGGCTGGCGTGGGTCCTCTCGCCGGTGCTGACCCCGTTTGCCTGCGCGGCGATCGTGGGCTGGATGGGTGACCCGCTGGTGGACCGGCTCGAGGAGCGCGGCTGGTCGCGCAACACCTCGGTGGCGGTGGTGTTCTCCGTGATGGTGCTGGTGCTGGTGGTCGTGCTGCTGCTGCTGGTGCCGCTGATCCAGGACCAGGTGACCACCCTGATCCATTCGCTGCCGCGCTACCAGCAATGGATCTACACGGTGGCCATACCATGGCTGGAAGCCAGGTTCAGGGTGCGCATCGCCGACTACCTGGACTTCACCCACATCTGGGAACTGCTGCGCGGCAACTGGGAACGCACCGGCGGCGTGGCACGCACGGTGTGGGGTTATGTGTCGCGCTCGGGCTTTGCGCTGTTCGGCTGGGTGGCCAACCTGGTGCTGATTCCGGTGATCGCCTTCTTCTTCCTGCGCGACTGGGACCTGTTCGTGGGTCGGGTCGCTTCGATGGTGCCGCGCGACCACATTGGCACGGTGAGCCAGCTGGCGGCCGAATCCAGCGCGGTGCTGGGCGGTTTCCTCAGGGGCCAGCTGCTGGTGATGATCATCCTGGGCGCGCTCTATGGCGCCGGGCTGTGGGCGGTGGGTCTGGACCTGGGCATCCTGATCGGGCTGGTGGCTGGCCTGCTGACCTTCGTCCCGTACCTGGGCCCGACCAGCGGCGTGGCCATGGGCCTGATCGCCGCACTGATCCAGTACGGCGACATCAAGCACCTGGTGCTGGTGTCGATCGTGTTCGGCGTGGGCCAGATCCTCGAAAGCTATTTCCTGACCCCCAAGCTGGTCGGCGACCGCATCGGCCTGCATCCGATGGCGGTGATCTTTGCGGTGCTGGCCTGCGGCCAGCTGTTCGGCTTCGTGGGCATGCTGCTGGCGCTGCCGATCGCGGCGGTGGCCAATGTGCTGCTGCGCTATGCGCATGAGCGCTACACCCACAGCCAGCTCTACGCCGGCGCGCAGCCGGTGGTCCTGCTGGACCCGCCCGCCGGTCAAGGCCCACCGACCCCGCAGGACCCGACCCCGCCATGAGCGTGCCGCAGCTGCCGCTGGCGCTGCGGACCCCGCCGGACCAGCGTCTGGACAGCTTCATCGACGCACCTGCCGGCGCCCTGGCGCAGCTGCAGGCGCTGGCCCAGGTGCCCGGTGCGGACTGGCTGTACCTGTCGGCAGCGCATGGCGCCGGCAAGACCCACCTGGCACTGGCCGCCTGCGCCAGCGCCGGCGAAGCCGGGCGCGCGGCCGCCTACCTGCCGCTGCAGGCCGCGCGTGGCCACGCGCAGCAGGCGCTGGACGGCCTGGAAGGCAATGCGCTGGTGGTGCTGGACGGGCTGCAGGCCATCGCCGGCGAACGAAGCGATGAGATCGCGCTGTTCGATTTCTACAATCGCGCCCGCGCTGCAGGCATCGGCGTGCTCTATACCGCCAGTGACCTGCCCGATGAAATCGGCCTGCTGTTGCCGGACCTGCGCTCGCGTCTGGGCCAGTGCGCCCGCATCGTGCTGCGCGCACTGGATGATGCCGGCCGGGCCGCGCTGCTGCGCGACCGCGCTGCGCGTCGGGGGCTGGCCCTGGAGGATGCCGCGGTGGACTGGATGCTGGCCCGCACCGCACGCGAGCCGGCGCGGATGGTCGAACTGATCGAACGCCTGGACCGCGCCTCGCTGGCGGCCCAGCGCCGGGTCACCGTGCCGTTCCTGCGCCAGGTGCTGGCCGGCGAGGGTTGAGCCGGGCCCGTCGGTGCGAGGCGCGCGGCGATCGCTCAATCCGCGCCGTGACCGGGTTCGGCGGCCAGCTGTGCGTCCAGTTCGGCCAGGCGCTGCGGCGTGCCCACGTCGGTCCAGCGCCCGTGATGGCGCTGGCCGCTGACCGCCTTGCGTCGCATCGCCGCGCGCAGCAACGGTGCCAGCGGGAAGCGCGGCGGCTGCCCGTCAAGGCCCGGGCTGGTGCTGGATTCGAACACCTTGTGCCAGTCGCGCAGCACCGAGGGCCGGTACACGCCGATGCCCGAATAGGTGAAGTTGGCGGCCGAATCACTGCGCGGCTGGAGCAGACCGGCCTGGTCGAAATGGAAGTCGCCGCGCGGGTGGTGCGGCGGATTGTCGATCATCACCAGATGCGCATCACCGGTCGGTTCGCGCGGCAGCGTGGAAAAATCCAGATCGGTCCAGACATCGCCATTGATCGCCAGGAACGGCGCGTTGCCCAGCAGCGGCAGCGCCTGCAGCATGCCGCCGCCGGTTTCCAGCGGTACCGCACCCTCGCACGACCAGGCGATGTGCACGCCAAAGGCGCTGCCATCGCCGAGCACCTGCGGGAAACGTTCGGCCAGCCAGCTCAGGTTGATCACCACTTCGGTGATGCCCATCGCCGCCAGCTTGCGCAGGTGCCACACGACCAAGGGTGCACCGCCCGCTTCCAGCAGCGGCTTGGGTGTGGTGTCGGTGAGCGGACGCATGCGCTGGCCCAGCCCGGCGCAGAAGATCAGTGCCTTCATGCCACGCGGGCCTGCAGGGCGGGGCGGATGTGCGCATCGAGCAGCCGCTGCAGGGGCTGCAGCGGCCGATGACGGGGCAGCACCTGGTCCAGGTAGCCGATGAAGCGCGGCAGGTCAGCCAGGTATTGCGATTTGCCGTCTCGGTAATGCAGGCGGCAGAAGATGCCCAGGATCTTCAGGTGTCGCTGGACGCCCATCCAGTCGGCATCACGCAGGAAAATGTCCGGTGATCTCGGCACCGGCACGCCGGCGGCCAGGGCCCGTGCGTGGTAGCGCAGCAGCCAGCCATCCACGCGCGCCAGCGGCCAGCTCAGGAACGCGTCCTTGAACAGGCTCACCGGGTCATAGGCGACCGGGCCGATCACGCAATCCTGGAAATCCAGCACCGCCGGCCCAGGCAGCACCGGCATCAGGTTGCGCGGCATGAAATCGCGATGGGTCAGCACCCTGTGCTGGGACAGCGCGTTGTCCATCAGCCGGCGCTGGACCAGGTGCAGCCCCTGGCTGGGCTCGCCGTCCAGTTCCAGGCCCAGGTGGCGGCGCAGGAACCATTCTTCGAACAGGCCCGCATCACGCTGCAGGAGTGCCTCGCCGAACACGCCCGTGCCTTCGGGCGGGACGATTGCCTGCAGGGTGAGCAGCTGGGCGATGGCGGCATCGACCCAGGCATCGGCATCGGAGCCATCGCGGCTGAGCCTCTGCGCCAGGGTCGGCTGGCCCAGGTCTTCCAGCAGCAGGAAACCGGCCTGCACGTCGCGTGCCAGGACCTGCGGCAGGCGCACCCCGCCGGCGGCCAGGACCCCATGCCAGTGCAGCCAGGGGCGCACGTCTTCCAGGCCCGGTGGTGAATCCATCACGATCCGCGACGGGCCCTGGCCGGCGCTTCGCCAGTAGCTGCGCTGGCCTGCATCGATGCTGGCCCGTTCCAGGGTGGCGCCAGGATCTTCCAGCGCGGTCCGTGCCCATTGCAGGCGCTGCGCGCCGCGGGCGTTGCCCGGTGAAGAAGACGTCTGGTTCATGCGCCATGCCGCATTCGGATTCGGGTGCGCAGGGTACACTGCGGCCCCGTATCCCCCATACGAGACTTCCCGATATGACCCAGCTTCAGCCCGTTCTGCTGTCGGGCGGTTCCGGAACGCGCCTGTGGCCGCTCTCGCGCGAGGCCTATCCCAAGCAGTTCCTGCCGCTCGGTGGCCGGGACACGATGGTCCAGGCCACCTGGCGCCGGGTCGAACCGTTGACCTCGCTGCCGCCGCTGGTGGTGGCCAATGAGGACCACCGCTTCCTGGTGGCCGAACAGCTGCGCCAGATCAAGGCACCGCAGCCGCGGATCCTGCTGGAGCCGGTCGCCCGCAACACCGCGCCGGCCATTGCCGCCGCCGCGCTGTGTGCGCTGGAAGACGGCGCCGACCCGCTGCTGCTGGTGCTGCCGTCCGACCACGTGATCAGCAACCCGCAGGCGTTCCGCGATGCGGTCGAGCAGGCCATTCCGGCGGCCGAGGCCGGCGCGCTGGTGACCTTCGGGGTGGTGCCCAGCAGCCCGGAGACCGGCTTTGGCTACATCCAGGCCGGTGGCGGCCAGGGCGCGCAGCCGGTGCTGCGTTTCGTCGAAAAACCCGACGCCCAGACTGCCGCCAGGTATCTTGCCGAAGGCAGCTACTTCTGGAACAGCGGCATGTTCCTGTTCAAGGCCAGCCGCTACGTCGAGGAATTGCAGAAGTTCAATCCGCAGATGGTCGCCGCGGTCCGCACCTCGCTGGAAAAGGCCAAGCGCGATGGCGACTTCATCCGCCTGGACAAGGAGGCCTTCACTGCCTCGCCGTCCGATTCGATCGATTACGCGGTGATGGAAAAGACCGCCGATGCCAAGGTGCTGCCGCTGGACGTGGGCTGGAATGATGTCGGTTCGTGGTCGGCATTGTGGGAAGTCACCGACAAGGACGCCAACGGCAATGCCTGCGCCGGCGATGTCATCACCATCGATACGCACAACAGCTACGTCTATGCCGAGAGCCTGGTCGCGCTGGTGGGCCTGGATGATGTGGTGGTGGTGGAAACCGACGACGCGATCCTGGTGGCCAGGAAGGACCGCGTGCAGGAGGTCAAGAAGGTCGTGGCCCAGCTCAAGCACGATGAGCGCAGCCAGGCGGTCCTGCACCGCAAGGTCTATCGGCCGTGGGGCGCCTACGACTCGATCGACATGGGCGCGCGTTTCCAGGTCAAGCGCATCACGGTCAATCCCGGTGCCACGCTGAGCCTGCAGATGCACCACCACCGCGCCGAGCACTGGATCGTGGTCAGCGGCACCGCCGAGGTGACCCGGGGCGAGGAGGTCATCCTGCTGACCGAAAACCAGAGCACCTACATTCCGCTGGGCGTGACCCACCGCTTGAAGAACCCGGGCCGCCTGCCGCTGGAGCTGATCGAAGTGCAGTCCGGCAGCTATCTGGGCGAGGACGACATCGTGCGCTTCCAGGACCAGTACGGGCGCAGCTGAAGGCGCGCTGCGGGTCCGCCCGCCGCATGGCCAATAATTCAAAGGCCCGCCATCGCGCGGGCCTTCGGCGTTTATAACGTACGCCGGCCCTCGCGTGCCGCTCACGACGCGCTGACCATCATGGCCGGCGCTTGACGCAGGCCCCACCGGCCCCGGCCTCGCGGCGGACACGCAGGTCCGGTCTTCAAAGCCATGACACCGAGGCACCCGCATGAGCGCACCGATTTCTGCAGCAATGCCCATGCACGACACTCAAAAGAGCCTGCGTCGCTCCATTTCGAACACGCTCAAGGGTTCGGCCGGCAATCTGGTCGAGTGGTATGACGTCTACGTCTACTCGGTGTTCGCAACCTACTTCGAATCGAGATTCTTCTCGCCCGAGGAAAAGAACGCCACGCTCTATGTGTGGGCGATCTTCGCGGTGACCTTCCTGATGCGTCCGATCGGGGCCTGGTTCTTCGGCCGGTTTGCCGACCGCCACGGGCGCCGCGCTGCGCTGACCGTGTCGGTGACGCTGATGGCGATCTGCTCGTTCGGCATCGCAGTGGTGCCGACCGCGGCCAGCATCGGCTATGGCGCGGCGATCATCCTGCTGCTTGCACGGCTGCTGCAAGGCTTTGCCACCGGCGGCGAGTACGGCGCCAGCGCGACCTACATGTCCGAGGCGGCCATGCCCGGACGCCGCGGCCTGCTGTCCTCGTTCCATTACGTGACCCTGGTCGGCGGCCACGTGCTGGCCCAGCTGACCTTGTTCATCATGCTGTCGCTGCTGGACAGGCAGCAGGTGTCCGATTGGGGCTGGCGGGTGGCCTTCGGCATCGGCGGCATCTCGGCGATCGTGGTGTTCTGGCTGCGTCGGACCATGGACGAATCGCTCCCGTCGGCGGCCATTGAAGAGGCCAGGTCCGGCGGCGCGCGCAGGTCCGGCTCGCTGCGCGAGCTGATCGTCCACCAGTGGCGGCCGCTGCTGCTGTGCTTCATGATCACCGCCGGCGGCACGCTCGCGTTCTACACCTATTCGGTGACCGGACCGAAGATGATCCAGACGCTGTTTGCCGGTGACGATGTCATGACCGGCACGGTGCTCAACCTGATCGCCCTGACCATCCTGATGCTGCTGCAGCCGGTGGGTGGCTGGCTGTCGGATATCGTGGGCCGCAAGAGCCTGCTGGTGTTCTTCGGCGTCGGCAGCGTGCTCTACACCTGGTACCTGATCACTGCGCTGCCGCAGCAGACCTCGGCCGGCTCGGCATTTGCGATCCTGGTGGTGGGCTTTGTGATCCTCACCGGCTACACCTCGATCAATGCCGTGGTCAAGGCGGAGCTGTTCCCGACCTACATCCGCGCGCTGGGCGTGGGCCTGGGCTATGCGCTGGCCAACTCGCTGTTCGGCGGCACCGCGCCGATGCTGTACCAGGCCGCCAAGAGTAGCGGCCACATGACCGGCTTCATCCTCTACGCCACGGCGGTGATGTTCGTGTCGCTGCTGGTCTACATCTTCTTCCTGAGCAACAAGGACGAGAACTGGCTCGACCACGAAAGGGCTCTGCAGGCGCGGCACGGCAACAAGGGGTGATCCACGCCCCGACCAGGCCTGCTGGCAGGCGCGCGCCGATGGCCTGTTCGCATGTAGCCGCTCAGTGACCGCGGGCTGGTTATCTGATGTTGCGTCCGCGCGGTCGGGTGAACAGCGTGCCGAGCCCGAGGATCACCACCGCCCCGATTAGCGCACCGACAAAGCCGACCGGCTCGCCGGCCGCGTACCAGCCCATCCTGCGGCCGAACCAGCCGGCCAGCAGCGCGCCGGCGATGCCCAGCACGATGGTGAACAGGCAGCCCATGCGGCCGTTGTTCGGGGTGATCAGCCGCGCCAGCAGGCCGACCACGAAACCGACCAGGATGATGTAGAGCCAGCTGTCGCTGCCGAACAGGTTGTCCATGTGCAGGCCTCTTGGCGAAGGGAAGTGTCGATCATAGCCAGCGCCGCGGCCACAGGCGCCTGAATGTCGAACGGCCGCACCGGGCGGCCGTTCGAGGGGTTGCCTGACCGCGCGGCTTGCTCAGCAGCAGCCGTGCGCGCCATGGGCCTGACCGCCGGCCACCGCGGCCACCCCGCTGGTCAGCCCGGCGACGCTGGCCGCCCGGTGTGCGGCCAGCACCTGCGAGACGCAGGCCGTGACCCGCTTGCCCATCGGGATGTCCAGGAACTCGTTGGGACCATGCGCATTGGAGTGCGGCCCCAGCACGCCGGTGATCATGAACTGCGCGCCGGGGAACTTCTCGCCCAGCATGCCCATGAACGGGATCGTGCCGCCTTCGCCCATGTACATCGCCGGCTTGCCGAAGGCCGCCTGCGAGGCCGATTCGATCGCCTCGGTCAGCCATGGCGACTGCGCCGGGGCGTTCCAGCCGGTCGAGGACTTCTCCAGCACCAGCTCGACCTGGGCGCCGTTGGGCGGGTCGCGCAGCAGCACGTCCTTGAGGATCTCGCCGGCACGCTTGCCGTCCAGGGTCGGCGGCAGCCGCAGCGAGATCTTGACCGCGGTGTGCGGGCGCAGCACGTTGCCGGCCGAGGCCAGCGCCGGCAGCCCGTCGGCGCCGGTGATGGACAGCGCCGGGCGCCAAGTGCGGTTGAGCACTAGCTCGGTCAGGTCCGGATCCATCGGGGTCATGCCGGGCAGGAACGGGAACTTGTCGTAGACCTCGCTGCCCAGCACCGCGCCGACCCTGGCCGCCTGCTCCAGGCGCTCGGCCGGGATCTCCACGAACAGGTCCTGGATGAGGATCGAGCCGGTGTTTTCGTCCTCCAGGCGCGAGAGCAGCTGGCGCAGCAGGCGGAAGCTGGAGGGCACGATCCCCGAGGCATCGCCGGAGTGGACGCCTTCGCTGAGCACCCTGACGGTGAAGTTGCCGCCGGCCATGCCGCGCAGCGAGGTCGTGCACCACAGCTGCTCGTAGTTGCCGCAGCCCGAATCCAGGCACACCACCAGCGAAGGCTTGCCGATCCGCTCGGCCAGATGATCGACATGGGCCGGCAGATCGTAGCTGCCCGATTCCTCGCAGGCCTCGATCAGGATCACGCAGCGTGCGTGCGGCAGGCCTTGTTCCTGCAGCGCCATGATCGCGGCCAGCGAACCGAACAGCGCATAGCCATCATCGGCGCCGCCGCGTCCGTAGAGCCGCTCGCCCTTGATCACCGGTGTCCACGGGCCCAGGCCGTGTTCCCAGCCGGTCATCTCCGGCTGCTTGTCCAGGTGGCCGTACAGCAGCACGCAATCCTCGCCGGTGCCTTCGCCGCTGGCCGGGATATCCAGGAAGATCAGCGGGGTGCGGCCCTCGAGCGCGATCACCTCGACCTGCATCCCGGCGATGGGTTGGGCGCGCGCCCAGGTTTCCATCAGGGCCACGGCCTGGGCCATGTAGCCATTGGCGACCCAGTCGGCGTCGAACATCGGCGACTTGTTGGGGATGCGGATGTATTCGACCAGCTGCGGGACGATGTCCTCGTCCCACAGGCCAGCCACGAACTGGTCCAGGCGTGCGGTATCCATGCGGGTCCTGCGAGTCAAAAGTGGATTTTACGCAGCCGGGCCTGTACCCAACCCCGCGGGATGCGGCGTCGGACTTTTCCTACCCGGCAGCAGGCTGTTTCCCGGCATCGCGCCCGGGCCTGCGCTGATAGCTTGAGCCTGTGCCGACGCTGAGACTGTGCACACCGGACGACGCACCGCGTCGGTTTCGGAAACCGCCCCACCAACCACTGAACTCATCGCCACAAGGAGCGTTGCCATGAAATCCATTTCCATCCTGATCAAGTCGCTGTTGCTGTCGCTGGTGCTGGTCGCCGCCGCGCACGCCGCCGACACCCGGGTCAACATCAATACCGCCGATGCCGCCGCGCTGGATGCCGTGCTGCTCAATGTCGGCGCGAGCAAGGCCCAGGCCATCGTCGACTACCGCAAGATCAACGGTCCGTTCAAGAGCGCCGAGGAACTGGCCATGGTCAAGGGCATCGGCCTGAAGACCGTGGAGAAGAACCGCGACCGCATCGAAGTGGGCCGTTCGGCCGCCGCGCCGAAGAAGCCGACCGCCGCCGCGCCGGCCAAGCCGGTGGCGCGCCGCTAGGAGACTCCTAGAAACACGTCACGGACGCAGCGGCGCAGGCAGCACCGCAGCGAGCCACGGGGCAGGACGCCACAGTGACACGGCAAGGACGCCGACAGGGACGTACCTCCGCACCACTGGCTGGGTGGAGACGAGGGAAGGCAGGACGCCGGCGGACCAGGCACGATGCCGACAGGGAAGTACTCCGCCCGGATGCGCCGCACGCATCCGGGCGGTTCTTTTTGCGCTGCGGCCAGCCGACGACGTAGGGCGGGTCTTGACCCGCCATCGGTAATCACTTCGGCCGCGGTGGCGGGTCGAGACCCGCCCTACGGCCCTCGCGGTGGCGGGTCAAGACCCGCCCTACGGCCCTCGTGGTGGCGGGTCGAGACCCGCCCTACGGCCCTCCCCCGCTCGCGGAGGAGAGGGTCGGAGTGAGGGGGGCAGGGGCGATGCCGACGACGACACATCAACGTTCCGGAGCCGGCTGCGGTCCAGGCGTCAATACACGTCACGGCGATAACGGCCCAGTGCGCGCAGCTGCTCCACCAGCGCTTGGCCCAAGGTCTCGTGCAGGATCGCTTCGACACCGGGTGCCATGCCGTCCACGCTGCCGCACACATACACCGCAGCGCCGTCGGCGATCCACGCCTGCAGGGGTGCGGCGGCCTCGCGCAGGGCGTCCTGCACGTAACGCGGCGGCGCATCGTCGCGCGAGAACGCCAGGTCCAGGCGCTCCAGCCAGCCCTGCGCCTGCCAGCTGCGGATGTCCTGGCCGTAGTGCAGGTCGTGGGCGCGCTGGCGTTCGCCGAACAGCAGCCAGTTGCGGCGCGCACCGGCGGCGATGCGCGCCTTGAGCAGGGCGCGCAGCCCGGCGATGCCGGTGCCGTTGCCGATCAGGATCAGCGGCGTGGACGGGGCCGGTGGATGGAAGTTGGGATTGGACCGCAGCCGCAGCGCGATCAGCGCGCCCAGCGGCGCGTGGCTGCACAGCCAGCCGCTGGCCAGGCCGAGCTGGCCATCGGCGCACTGCACGCATCGCAGCAACAGGTGCAGCGCGCCATCGGCCGGTACCGAGGCCACTGAGTATTGGCGATGCGCCAGCAGCGGCAGATCGTCGGCCAGGGCCTGCGCGTGCACATCGCCGGTGAGGGCATCGGGCAGCTGGCGCGTGGCCAGCACCTGTGCCAGGGGCACCGGGGTCTGCTCGATGAGTACCGGCGTGTCGCCATCCACGCCGGTGCGCCGCAGCCAGGCCTGCACCAGCTGCGGTGGGTGGCGCGGGAGGATCTCGACCAGGTCGCCGGCCTGCCAGTGCGGCAGCGCCGCCGGTGGGATCAACTCCAGGTGATGGACCGGCCCGCCGACGCTGCCCGGATTGAGCAGGTGGCGGGCGCGCAGCGTCCAGGCCTGGTACACCGGCGCCCGCCAATGGCCCAGCTCGGCCTTGCCGGCCAGCAGCGACAGCTGGTGTTGCCAGTGGCGCAGGGCGGCGGCCTGGGCGTTGTCCACTTCGACTCGGTCGAACAGCGGGACCGCCCCGCGGCTGCGCAGCCACCGATCCAGCTGCCGGCCGAAGGCGCAATAGTGCGCGTAGCTCGCATCGCCCAGTGCCAGCACCGCATAGTGCAGGGTGTCCAGCGGCTCGGCACCGGCCATCACGGTGCGCACGAATTCCAGCGCCAGGTCCGGCGGATCGCCTTCGCCGGTGGTGCTGACCACGAACAGCACCCGTCGGTAGCGCGCCAGCGCCGGCGCATCCAGCCAGGCCAGGGATTGCACCTGCGCCTGCAGGCCGCCTTCGCGCAGCGACTGCGCGGTGCGCGCGGCCAGTTCGATGGCAAGGCCGGTCTGGCTGGCATGGGCGACTAGGACGGTGTCGGTGTCGACCTGTTGCACCTGTGCGGCCGTCACGACCGGCGTGCGCCTGGCCCGCGCACGCCACAGCAGTGCGCCGCTGAGTCCCAGCCAGGCCAGCACCGCCGCGCCAGCGCCGATCCAGCGCGTCGGCCTTGGCGGACCGGGCCACCAGGGCCCGGGCTGCCAGGTGAACAGCAAGCCCGCCAGCACGACCAGCGCGAGCAGCGCCAGGCCGTTGCCCAGCCTGGCGCCGGACAGGCGGGCGCGGGGCGCGCTGCTCATGCCGCCAGCAGCGCGGCGAAGCGCTCGCTCATGTGTTCCTGGATGCCGCTGGCCGAGGCCACCACCAAGCGTGCCGCCATCTGCCGCGCCTGGGCAAACCGCAGCCCGGCCTCGGCGCCCATCACGGTCAGCGCGGTGGCCCAGGCATCGGCCTCCATCGCGCTGTGCATGACCACCGTGACCGCCGCCGCCTGCGGCACCGGCCGGCCCGAACGCGGATCCAGGGTATGGCCGTAGCGCACGCCGTCGTGTTCGAACCGGTGCCAGCGATCACCGGAGGTCGCCACCGCCAGGCCATCGAGCGCCAGCACGCGCGCCGGCAGGGTGGCGTGTTCGTCGGCCCCGGTTTCCACCAGCACCCGCCAGGGCGTGCCATCCGGTTTGCGGCCGCGGCCGGCCAGTTCGCCGCCCACTTCCACCAGCGCATCGTCGATGCCGCGGCGGCCCAGCGCCTGCAGCAGCAGGTCGACCGCGTAGCCCTTGGCGATCGCCGACAGGTCCAGCTGCACCGCGCCGGGCTGCAGCAGTGCCAACGGTTGCCCGCGCAGCGCCAGCTGCGACCAGCGTGGACGCGCGCGCGCCTGTTGCAGTGTCTGCTCCGGCGGCAGCGCGGGCGTGCCGCCGCCGGCACCGAAGCCCCAGGCATGCACCAGCGCGCCCACCGTGGGATCGAACGCACCTTCGCTGTCGCGCGCGATGCGCAGCGCGGCGGCCATCACCCTGGCGAAATCCTCGGGCAGGACCTGCCAGCTGCCTGCGGCTGCGCGGTTGTAGTGGCACAGCGTGGAGCTGGCTTCCCAGGTGCTCATCTGCGCCACCACCCGGTCCAGTTCGCCCTGCAGCAGCGCGTGCAGCCGATGCAGGTCCAGGTCCGAAGGAATGGCCAGCCTGGCCGACCAGGTGGTGCCCATGGTCTGGCCGCCGAGCGTGGCCAGGGTGCGGGAAGCGGCGAGCGGGCTGGGCATCATGAGGCCTTCGACATGCGTGGCACGTACCTTGCGGCGGCTCTGCGCCGGCCGCGACCGTGCCTTGCGCGGCTTATTGCGGCAGCACTTCCAGCGTGGCCACGTAGCTCAGGCGGCGCTGGCTGGCCTGTGGCAGCGAGGTCTTGGCGTCTTCGGCGCTGGCGTTGAGCCAGTACATGCCGGGCTGCGGCCAGGTGACGCTGAAGGTGCCCTGCGCATCGGTGCTGACCTTGATCTCTTCCTGCGCGTTGCGGTAGCGGGTGTCGCCGCGGATCACGCTGACTTCCAGGTTGGCCGCCGGCTTGCCGTCCAGGACCAGCCTGAAGCTGGCCGCCTCGCCGGCGAACAGGTCGTTGGGATGGGTCACCGGCACCAGTTCCAGGCCCACGCCGGTGGGCTTGAGCGCGGTGGTGGTGGGCGCGCCGTGGGTGGCGAAGGTCTCCACGCGCATCGCGTTCTGCCAAACCTGCAGGTTCCTGGCGTCCCTGGGCACCTTGGCGGCGAAGTCGGCCGGCGTGCCGCGCCAGCGCTTGCGCTGGCCGTCCTGGTCTTCCCACGCGGCCAACAGGCCGTCGCTGGCAATGGCCACCCGGTAGCTGCCTTCCTGGGTGAGCGCCACGTCGAACACGCTGCGGTACTTGCCGGTGGCGGCGTTCTGCACCTGCACGGGGCTGCCGTCGGGCGCGGTGATGGTCAGTTCGTCCAGGCCCAGCGGCATGTGATCGAAGTGGAACAGCTCGTTGGACACCGCCGCATCCACCGTCAGCCACGGCTCGGCGCCGGAGAAGGTGGTGCCCGAAGGCAGCAGCCACATCTTGTGGGCGGCGGCGGAGAACGAGGCGGTGGCGGTGGCCAGGGCCAGCATCAGGATCAGGGAACGCTTCATGCGGGATGCTCCAATGGATTGCGTCGAAAGATGGGTTACGGCTTGACCACCAGCGAGATGGCGCCCAGCTCGCTGCTGCCCTGGCCGCTGGCGGCCTGCGCGGCGGTGGCCGGCCAGGTGAAAGGCACCTTGACCAGTTCGCGGCCACCGACCTCGCGCACCGCCTCCACCACCAGCGTGTAGCTGCCGGGCTTGAGGCCCGCCAGCTGCGGCGCATTGGCGGCCAGCTCCAGGGTGTGCACGCCGGCCGGGTGGGTCGGGCCGGTCACGCCATCCACCGGCAGGTCCAGGGTGCGGCCGGACTTGCGCCACCACTGGCGCAGGTCCGGCAGCCACTTGCTGCCGTGGCCTTCCCTGTTGTCCTGGTGCTGGTACCACACCGCCAGGTTGGCGGCAGCCTTGCCGTTGGCGTCTTCCACGTAGACCGCCACGTAGGGGCGGTGGTACTCGGCGACGTTGAGCGTGGGGATCTCCAGCTTGACCTGCAGCGTGGTGGCATGGCCCGGCATGGCCAGCAAGCCACTGAGCGCAATGGTCAGGGTGAGCGGAACGGTCTTGGTCATGGCGCAGGTGTCCTTCAAAGGAGCCTTTAGTGGATGAAGATCAGGGCCAGCACCAGCGGCACCAGCAGGCCCAGGCCCACCATCGGCCAGGTCATGCGGCGCTGGCCGGCGTGCAGCTGCAGCAGCAACAGGCCGGTGATGCAGAACACCAGGCAGGCCAGCGCGAAAAGATCGATGAACCAGCTCCACGCCGTGCCGGCGTTGCGGCCCTTGTGCAGGTCGTTGAGCAGGGAGACCCAGCCGCGGTCGGTGCCTTCGTACTCGACTGCGCCGCTGGCCCGGTCCAGCGAGAGCCAGGCATCGCCGCCGGGACGCGGCAGGGACAGGTAGACCTCCTCGGCCGACCATTCGCCCTGGCGTCCGGACAGGCCGATCTCCAGCTCGCCTTCCAGCCAGTCCGACACCGCCCTGGGCAACGGCGCATTGCCTTGCTGGCGCGTGCCCAGCGACTTGAGCAAGGCGGCCGGGACGGTGGCCGTGCGCCGGCTGACCATCGGCTTGGCCTCGATGCTGGCCGCATGATTCAAGGTGATGCCGGTGACGGCGAACAGCAGCATCCCGACCAGGCACAGCGCCGAACTGATCCAGTGCCACTGGTGCAGCGTGCGCAGCCAGAAGCCACGGCGTTGCTGGGCCGAAAACGCAGGCCTCACACTTCGGCCCAGCCACGCAGCAGGTTGTGATAGACGCCGGTCAGCTGCAGCACCGATGGCTGGTCGGCGCCGGTGCGGGCCAGTGCCTGGATGGCGGTGTCCATCTCCAGCAGCAGGCGCCGGCGGCTGTCGTCGCGGACCATGCTCTGCACCCAGAAGAACGAGGCCAGCCGCGCCCCGCGGGTGACCGGGGCGACCCTGTGCAGGCTGCTGGACGGATACAGGATCAGGTCGCCGGCCGGCAGCTTCACCTCGTGCTCGCCGTAGGTGTCGCTGATGACCAGCTCGCCGCCGTCGTACTCCTCCGGTTCGCACAGGAACAGGGTGCACGACAGGTCCGAGCGGAGCTGGCCGCGCGCCTGGCCCGGGCGCTCCAGTGCCATCACCGAGCCATCGACATGGAAGCCGTATTCGCCACCTCCGGCATAGCGGTTGAAGCGCGGCGGCAGGGTGCGCAACGGCAGTGCGGCGGCGAAATACAGCGGGTTGCGCTCCAGCGCTGCCAGCACCTGCTGGCCCAGCCGCTCGCGCAGCGGCGAGGCATCCGGCAGCTGCTGGTTGCGCTTGACCTGCGCGCCCTGCGCGCCGACGGTCTGGCGGCCGTCGATCCACTCGGCCGCGTCCAGCGCCGTGCGGATCTGGGCGAGCTGGTCGGCGTCGAGGATCCTGGGTACGTGCAGCAGCATGGGCGGTTTCCTGCCTTGCGAGGCGGGCGCGGGAAGAGCGGACCCTGCGCCGTGCCCGTGGTGGCCGGTCGCCCGGCCGAAAGGGGTCAATGCCGGCTCAGAAGCGGAAGTCCGCGCTGAGCATGACGGTGCGCGGCGCGCCGGGCGTGTAACGGTAGCCGCTCTTGTTGATGCCCACCACGTGTTCCTTGTCGAACAGGTTGTAGGCGTTGAGGCGCAGGTCCAGGTGGGGGTTGACCGTGTAAGTCGCCACCGCGTCCCACACGGTGTAGGACTTGGTGAATGCCGGGGTGCCCACCGCGCCATCGGTGCCGCGGTGCATGCGCCCGGAATAGCGCACCCCGCCGCCCACGGTCAGGCCGAACGGCAGGCGATAGGTGCTCCAGGCGGTGAAGGCATCGTCCGGGGTGTAGCTCAGGTTGTTGGAGCCGTCGCTGGTCACCGCCGCGCCCTCCTCCACGCTGGTGTTCATGGCGGTATAGCCAGCCGACAGCGACCAGTGATCGGTCAGCTTGCCCACGGCCGACAGTTCGATCCCTTCGACCTTCTTCTTGCCGGTCTGGTAATACACCGCGGTATCGGTCGGGTTCTGGACCAGCTCGTTGGTGACCTCGGTCTGGAACAAGGCAACGCTCAGCAGCAGGCCGTCGTCGAGCAGGTTCCACTTGCTGCCGATCTCGGCGGTCCTGGCCTTCTGCGGCTCCAGGTTGGGATTGTCCAGGCTGCTGGCCGAGTTGCTGAAGGTGAAGTTGTTGCCACCGGGCGGCTGCTGGGAAATGGCGTAGTTGGCGTACAGGCTGACGAGGTCGGCGACCTTGTAGACCGCGCCCAGCTTCCAGTTGAACAGGGTGTCGGAGGCGTCGGCATCGACGCCTTGCACGATGCTGCCGGCGGCCAGGGCGCCGCAGGCCGGGGCGCCGCGGCTACCGCAGGCGACCAGGCTGCTGAAGTCCGTCCTGTAATGGTCCACGCGCAGCCCGGCGGTGACCAGGAACTGCCCGCCGAACTTGATCGTGTCGAACAGGTAGGCAGAGGAAGTGGTGGTCTTGCCCTGGCTGTCGGCGCCGTTGGGTGCCCAGGCCAGGCCGGTGGCGTTCCAGTCCGGGTCGTACAGGCTGGCCGCGGTCCAGGCCGTACCGCCGGTGACCGCCTGGCCGCGGGTCTTCTGCTCCTCGCGGGTGAACTCCAGGCCGGTGCTGAGGTTGTGCACGACCGGGCCGGTGTTGAAGTCCGCGCGCAGGTTGACCTGGTCAGTGAGGATGGTGTTTTCCTGGTCCTTGAAGGTGGGCAGGTTGCGCGCCAGCGTGTAGGTCGACCGGTCGTCGATGTCGGTCCACTTGATGTTGCCGGCCAGCGGATCGGCGGCGGTGCCACCGGTGCCGGTGAACGAGGTCAGCAGGTAGTCCTGCTCGGTCTTGCCCCAGCGCGCGGTGTTGGTCAGCTTCAGCGTGTCGGAGAAGTCATGCTCGACGCGGAACGTGGCCATCTGCGTGGTGACATCGTCGTGGTCGGCGCCGGTGCCATAGAAGTTCTCCGGATCCACCGGCCGGCCTGCCAGTTGCGCCAGGCCGGGCTGCGCGGTCCAGCCGGGCAGGCCGATGGTCGGCACGCCGCCGTCGGGGATGTTGTCCTGCTCGACGTACAGCAGGTCCAGGTGGAAGCGGGTGGCCGTGTCCAGGCCGACGGCCAGCGACGGAGCAATCCCCCAGCGCTTGTTCTGCACGTGGTCGCGGCCGGGGACGTCGCTGTCCTGCCACATGCCGTTCACGCGCAGCGCGGTGCCGGATCTGGCATCGAGCGTGTGGTTCCAGTCGGTGGTGGCGCGCCGCTGTCCGTCAACGCCGGCGCTGACCGTGCCGGAGGTGGCGTCCTGCAGCTGCGCGTGCTTGGTGACCAGGTTGATCGAGCCGGTCGGCGCGGAGCGGCCGGTGTCGGTGCCGGCCGGGCCCTTCTGCACTTCGACCTGCTGGATGTTGAACACATCGCGCGAGATCGAACCGGTATCGCGGATGCCATCGACGAAGATGCTGCCGGACGTGTCGAAACCGCGCATGTAGATCGTGTCGCCGGTGGAGGTGTTGCCGTTCTCGCCTGCATAGAAGGTGCCGACGCCCGGCGAGTTGCGCAGGGCCTCGGTGAGGGTGGTGGCGCCCTGTTCGGTGAACAGGGCGCTGGTGATCACCTGCAGGGTCTGCGGGGTGTCCAGGATGGGCTGGGTGAACTTGTCCGAGGACACCTGCTCGGCCGAGTAGTCGCGCACCCGCGAGCCGGTGACCTGGACCTGGGCCAGGGTCTGGGGCTGGGGCTGGGGCTGGTGCGCCTTGTCCTTGTGGTCCTCGTGCTTGGCGCCGCTGTCGGTGTCGGTGTCCACCGGCGTGGCCGCGCCCGCCCACGCCGCGCCCGGCAGGGCCAGGGCCAGCGATGTGGCCAGCGCGGCCACGGCCAGGGGACGGGCAGAAGTGTGCTTGCGGGAGCGGATGTACATGTCGGGCGTTCTTCCAATGGAGTGAAAGCGGATTCCCCCATTGGCGACGGCTGACGGGAGTGCGGGCAGCCGACCTCATGCTTTGTGCACGGGGTCGGGCCGGGGCAGGCCGGTCGCTCGCTCCGGACGGCCCGGCGACGGCAAACGGCTGCCCCTGAATCGCGTCGCATTGTAATGAGAACGATTTGTATTAGCAACCTTGGGTGGGGTGGACCGAATTCGCCGGCCATGGCGGTGGGCAGGGCGGGTGCGCGCCCGCACCGCACATTCCGCTGCATGCGGCCGGTGGCGCATGGAATCGGCTGATCGGGTTGTCCGGTCCTGCGCGGCCACTCAATCGCGGTCGTCGCGCACCCAGACTCCGCCGTGTTCGACCTTGACCGGGAACCTGGGCACCGGCGCGTAGGCCGGCCCGCACAGCGGCGTGCCGGTGCGGATGTCGAAGCGCGCGCCATGCAGCATGCACTCGATGCTGCCGGCCTGCGTGTCGAAGGTCCCGGCCGCCGAGAGTTCGAACTCGGCATGGCTGCAGCGGTCTTCCAGCGCGTACAGCTCGCCGTCCAGGTTGAACACCACGATCGGCGCACCGGTGACTTCGTCAAAGGCAACATGCATTTCGCCCGGCAGCAGTTCCGCCGTGGCGCAGACCAAGGTCCACGGTTCGCTCACGGGCCGCTCCTAGACAAGGGATTTCTCCAGCACCTCGAAGCGCAGGTCCTGGCGCAGCGGCGTGCCGAAGCGCGCATCGCCATACGGGAACGGCTTGAAGATGCCAGTGCGCACGTAGCCGCGGCGCTGGTAGAAGGCGATCAGGGTCTCGCGCAGGTCGATCACGGTCATGCGCATGCGCTCCACGCCCATCTCATCCCGGGCGATGCGCTCGGCTTCGGCCAGGACCTGCTTGCCGATGCCGCTGCCCTGCAGGTCCGGACGCACCGAGAACATGCCGAAATAGCCGGCGCCATCCTCGATGGCCACATGCGCGCAGGCCAGCAGCACGCCGTCGCGTTCGGCCAGCAGCACGCGGCTGTCGGGGCGGGTGAGGTCATGTTCAAGCACGCCGCGGTCGATGCGGTTGCCCTCGAGCAGGTCGGCCTCGGTGGTCCAGCCGACCCGGCTGGCCGGGCCGCGGTAGGCGCAGGTCACCAGCGCAGTGATGGCGTCGATGTCGGCGAGCGTGGCGTCGCGAAAGGTCAGGGTGGGCATGGGCGCATTGTAAAACGCGCGGGCAGGCGCCTGATCGCATTCATCGTGGAAGCCGCCATGGCGGCGATGAGGTGCGCGATGAAGCCTCTTGGCCGCCATGGAGGCTCCCACGCCTGAAGCTCCTCAGCCCAGCAGCGCGCGCGCCTTGTGCAACGCCGCCACGAAGTCTTCGATCTCCTCGTGGGTGTTGTAGAAGGCCAGCGAGGCACGCAGGGTGGCGGCCACCCCGAAATACTGCAGCAGCGGGTGGGCGCAGTGCTGGCCCGAGCGCACCGCCACCCCTTCCAGGTCCAGCAGCGTGGCCAGGTCGTGGGCATGGGCGCCCTCGATCAGGAACGAAACCACCGCGGCCTTGTCCGGCGCGGTGCCGAAGATGCGCAGGCCCTCGATCCGATTCAGTTCCTCGGTCAGATGCGCCAGCAGTTCGGCCTCGCGCGCGCGGATCGCAGCCATGCCCACGCCTTCCAGGTAATCCAGCGCCGCGCCCAGGCCGACGAAGCCGGCGATGTTCGGCGTGCCGGCCTCGAACTTGTACGGCACGTCGTTGAACGTGGTGTGCTCGAAGCTGACTTCCTTGATCATCTCGCCGCCGCCGATGAAGGGCGGCATGGCCTGGAGCAGTTCGCGCCGGCCCCACAGCGCACCGGTACCGGTCGGGCCGCAGATCTTGTGGCCGGTGGCCGCGTAGAAGTCGCAGCCGATCGCGGCCACATCCAGCGGCAGGTGCGGGGCGGCCTGCGAGCCATCCACGACGGTGACGATGCCGGCCTTGCGCGCGGCCCTGCAGATCTCGCGCACCGGATTGACCGTGCCCAGCACGTTGGAGACATGGGTGATCGCCAGCAGCTTCACCTGCGGGGTCATGGCCTTGTACAGCGCCTCCAGGTCCAGGCTGCCATCGGGCAGGATCTCGGCCACCTGGATCCTTGCGCCGGTGCGCTGGGCGATGAGCTGCCAGGGCACGATGTTGGCGTGGTGCTCCATGCGCGAGACCAGGATGACCTCGCCGGGCTTCAGGTTTGGCAGCGCCCAGGCATAGGCCACCAGGTTGATGGCGAAGGTGGTGCCGCTGCACAGGATCAGCGCATCGCCGCGCACGCCCATGAAGCGGGCCAGCTTGTTGCGCGCGCCTTCGTAGGCATCGGTGGCCTCGCTGCCCAGCGCGTGGACCGCGCGGCTGACGTTGGCGTTCTGGTTGCGGTAGAAGCTGTCTACCGCGGCGATCACCTGCACCGGCTTCTGCGAGGTGTTGGCGTTGTCGAAGTAGATCAGCGGCTTGTCATTCACCGCGCGGGTCAGCAGCGGGAAGTCCATGCGGATCCGGTTCCAGTCCGGCGCTTGCGCGGTGGCCGTATCGGTGTCCTGCACCGCGGCGGAGCCGATGTTTTCGCTGGTGCTCATGCCGCACCTGCCTGACGCAACGCGGCGTCCAGCGCTTCGACCAGCTGCGCGACCAGGGCATCATCGCCCAGCACCGACAGCGGCTGGCGACAGAACGCGGCGG
This sequence comes from Pseudoxanthomonas spadix BD-a59, assembly GCF_000233915.3. Lineage (NCBI taxonomy): Bacteria > Pseudomonadati > Pseudomonadota > Gammaproteobacteria > Lysobacterales > Lysobacteraceae > Pseudoxanthomonas > Pseudoxanthomonas spadix. The sequence goes on from NC_016147.2 coordinate 1,044,329, forward strand.
TCAGCAGGCGCTGGGCCTGTTCCAGCGGCAGGCCGCGCGAACGCAGGTAGAACAGCGCATTGGCATCCAGGCGGCCGACGGTGGCGCCGTGCGCGGCCTGGACTTCATCGGCGTGGATTTCCAGCACCGGCTGGGTGTCGATCTCGGCGTCGTCGGACAGCAGCAGGTTCTTGTTGGACAGGCGTGCGTCGGTGCCGTCGGCGCCCTGGCGGATCAGGATGCCGCCGTGGAACACCGCGCGGCCGCGGCCGGTGCCCAGGCCGCGCCAGGTCAGCGCGCAGCCGGTGTCGCGGGCGATGTGGTCGATGCCCAGGCGGGTGTCCAGATGACGCCGGCCGCCGGCCAGCAGCACGCCGTTGGCTTCCAGCCGGGCGTGTTCGCCTTCCAGGCGGACGTTGAGTTCATGGCGGGACAGGGCTGCGCCCAGTTCCAGGTCCAGCCGCCTGTAGACCGTCTCGCGGGCCAGAACCGCATCGGTGCGCAGCAGGCTGGTGGCCTTGTCGGACTCGTGCTGGAGGCGGGCGTGGACCAGCTGCGCGCCCTGGGCCAGGTGCACGTGGGTCAGCGTGTTGGCCAGGTGCGCGTGCTCGCCTGCGGCAAGGTGGTGCTCGACCACCCGCAGCTGCGCGCCTGCGCGCAGCTCGATCAGGTGGCGCAGGTGCCAGGCGCGGTCAGTGGAATCGGCTGCGCCGATGAAGACCAGCTGCAGTGGCGTGGCGGCCTGCACGCCGGCCTCGGCGCGTACCAGCACCCCTTCAGTGGCCAGGGCGGCATTGAGCCGGGCAAAGACTTCATCGCCGCGCTCGAAGCGCCGGGCCAGGAAGCGCGCCGCATCGCCGCCTTCGGCCAGCGCCTGCGACAGGCGCTGCACGCTGATGCCGTCGGCCAGGCCGGAAAGATCGCTGAGGCTTTCGACATGGCGACCGTTGACCAACACCAGGCGCGGCGCCGGGATGTGCGCGATCGGCGCCGCATCGACCGGCGGTGCGACCTGGACCGGGGCGAAGCTGCGGCGCTCCAGCGCGCGCAGCGAGGTGTACTTCCAGGCCTCCTCGCGCTGGGTCGGCAGGCCGGCGGCCAGGGCCTCATCCAGCACGGTGCGGCGCGCGCTGTCGCCGTGGAAAGCCGATGCGAGCGAGTCCAGGAGCGCGCTCATGCCGCCGCTTCCGGCGTGATGCGGTCCTTGATCCAGTTGTAGCCGTGGGCTTCCAGTTCCAGGGCCAGTTCCGGACCACCGCTCTGCACGATCCTGCCATCGGCCAGCACGTGGACCAGGTCCGGCTTGATGTAGTCCAGCAGGCGCTGGTAATGGGTAATGACCAGGAACGAGCGGCCGGCCGAGCGCAGCGCGTTGACGCCATCGGCCACGGCCTTGAGCGCATCGATGTCCAGGCCCGAATCGGTTTCGTCCAGGATCGCCAGCTTCGGCTCCAGCACGGCCAGCTGGAAGATCTCGTTGCGCTTCTTCTCACCGCCGGAGAAGCCTTCGTTGACGCCGCGATGCAGCAGCTCGTCCTTCAGGTGCAGCACCGCCAGCTTCTCGCGCACCAGCTTGAGGAACTGCATCGAATCCAGCTCGGCTTCGCCGCGCGCCTTGCGCTGGGCGTTGAGCGCGGCGCGCAGGAAGTAGGTGTTGTTCACGCCCGGGATTTCCACCGGATACTGGAAGGCCAGGAAGATGCCGGCGGCGGCGCGTTGTTCCGGCTCCAGCTGCAGCAGGCCGGCACCTTCGAATTCCACCGTGCCGGCGGTGACTTCATAGCCCTCGCGCCCGGACAGGATGTTGGCCAGGGTGGACTTGCCCGCGCCGTTGGGGCCCATGATGGCGTGCACTTCGCCCGCTTTCACCTGCAGGGACAGGCCCTTGAGGATTTCCTTGCCGGCGACGGAGGCGTGGAGGTTGTCGATCTTCAACATGTTCTTGGGTCCAGTGATTGAGCCCCTCTCCCGCCGGGAGAGGGGTTGGGGTGAGGGTTCGCAGCAAAGCGCCACAGAGTGTTGATGCCTGTGGCTTCGCCCGGACCCTTGCTTGGCGCCGCATGCATTCGGCACATCCATGTGCTTCACCCTCCGGGCGGCTTCGCCGTGCAGATCGGCAATCCTGCCGATTTGTCTCCCGAGGGGAGAAGGAAACAGGTCAACCGACCGAGCCTTCCAGCGAGACTTCCAGCAGCTTCTTGGCCTCGACCGCGAATTCCATCGGCAGCTCGCGGAAGACCTGCTTGCAGAAGCCGTCCACGATCATCGACACCGCGTCTTCCTGGCTGATGCCACGCGCCCGACAGTAGAACATCTGGTCGTCGCTGATCTTGGAGGTGGTGGCTTCGTGCTCGACCGTGGCGCCGGGATTCTTCACCTCGATGTAGGGGAAGGTGTGGGCACCGCACTGCTTGCCGATCAACAGCGAATCGCACTGGGTGAAGTTGCGTGCGCCGGCGGCGCCCTTTTCGACCTTGACCAGGCCGCGATAGGTGTTCTGGCCGCGGCCGGCGCTGATGCCCTTGGAGACGATCTTGGACTTGGTGCGCTTGCCCACGTGGATCATCTTGGTGCCGGTGTCGGCCTGCTGGCGGTGGTGGGTCAGGGCCACCGAATAGAACTCGCCGCTGGAATCATCGCCCAGCAGCACGCAGGACGGGTACTTCCAGGTGATGGCCGAGCCGGTCTCGACCTGGGTCCAGCTGACCTTGCTGCGCGCGCCGCGGCATTGCGCGCGCTTGGTCACGAAGTTGTAGATGCCGCCCCTGCCTTCCTCATCGCCCGGATACCAGTTCTGCACCGTGGAATACTTGATCTGCGCATCCTCCAGCGCGACCAGCTCGACCACCGCGGCGTGCAGCTGGTTCTCATCGCGCATCGGCGCGGTGCAGCCTTCCAGGTAGGACACCGAGGCCCTGTCCTGGCACACGATCAAGGTGCGTTCGAACTGGCCGGTATGGCCGGCATTGATGCGGAAATAGGTGGACAGCTCCATCGGGCAGCGCACCCCGGCAGGAATGAACACGAAGCTGCCGTCGGAGAACACCGCCGAATTGAGCGCGGCGAAATAGTTGTCGCCCACCGGCACCACCGAGCCCAGGTACTGCCTGACCAGCTCCGGATGATCCTTGATGGCCTCGGACATCGAGCAGAAGATGATGCCTTTTTCGGCCAGCTCCTTGCGGAAGGTGGTGCCGACCGAAACCGAGTCGAACACCGCATCCACCGCCACCCCGGCCAGCCGGGCGCGCTCGTGCAGCGGCACGCCCAGCTTGTCGTAGGTGTCCAGCAGTTCCTTGGGGACATCATCCAGCGAGGCGTACCTGGGGCCCTTGGGCGCGGAGTAGTAGCTCAGCGCCTGGAAGTCGATCGGCACGATCTTCAGATTGGCCCAGTGCGGCTGGGGCATGGTCAGCCAATGGCGGTAGGCCTCCAGGCGCCAGTCGGTCATCCATTGCGGCTCTTCCTTCTTGGCCGACAGCGCGCGGACGATGTCCTCGCTCAGCCCGGCCGGGAGCGAATCGGATTCGATCTCGGTGATGAAGCCGGCCTCGTAGCGGCGGCCGAGCTGTTCGATGATCTCGACGTTGCGCAGTGGCGCGGGGATTTGGGTCGCTTCGGTGGCCATGTTGGGCTGCCTACGGTTCAGCTGGCCACACGCGCGGTGATGGAGCGCCGCCGCGTGTGGACATGGGTGGAAGGGGGAAACGGCGCCGGGTGCAGCATCTGCGCCAGGGTCATGCCGCGCAGGGCATCGGCGACCACGTCGTTGATCAGCCGCCAGTTGGTACGGGCCCCGCACTGCTGGGCAATGCCGCACTGACTATCGTGCTGGCTGCATTCGGTGATCGCCAGCGGCCCTTCCAGGGCCTCGATGATCTGCATCAGGGTGATGTCACCGGCCGCGTGCGCCAACCGATAGCCGCCATGAACGCCGCGCAGGCCTTCGACCAGACCGGCCTGGGCCAGGGGCTTGAGCACCTTGCTGACGGTGGTGGCTTCCAGGCCCGAGGCCTCGGCCAGCTCGGTCGCGCTGAGCACTTCGCCGGCGCGGCTGGCCAGCACAGTCAGCAACACAGTGGCGTAATCGGTGAGCTTGGTGACGCGCAGCATGATGGGGGCAACGGCTAAAGCGGACCGAAATTGTACTCTTTCCGCGGGATCCAGGCCAGACCCGGGTTTGGCCTGCGCTCAGCTGACCCGATCGGCATGAATGCCGGACGGCGATTGGCAGCAAGCGCGCCGCGCCGCCACAATGTCTGAAGACTTCTCCTCCGGACGCTTCGATGCCGCGCAAGATCGCCACCCGCAAATCCACCATCCACGGCAACGGCATGTTTGCGATCGCGCCCATCAAGAAGGGCGAACGGCTGATCGAATACAAGGGCCAACGACGCACCCACGCCCAGGCCGATCGTGGCAGCGGCGGTGATGTGGAAAGCGGCCATACCTTCCTGTTCACGCTCAATGACAAGTACGTGATCGACGGCACCCGCGGCGGCAACAGCGCGCGCTGGATCAACCACAGTTGCGATCCCAACTGCGAGGCGCTGATCGAAGAGCACGATGGCCCGGACCGGCGCAAGGACAAGGTGGTGATCGAGGCCCTGCGCAACATCAAGCCCGGCGAGGAGCTGACCTACAACTACGGCATCACCCTGGCCGAGCGCCATACCCCGCGCCTGAAGAAGATCTGGGCCTGTCGCTGCGGCTCGAGCAAGTGCACCGGGACCATTCTTCAGCCCAAGCGCTGAAGCCTGCCATGCGTGAACAGCTGCTGGTGGAGTTCAGCGATCGCATTGCGGCGTAGTCGCGCGGCGGTCACCGGTGCTGGGAGACACTGGGCCCTTCCCCGCATCTGTGGAGGTGCTCCATGTCCGGTTCCCTCGATGGCCAGGTGGCCGTCATCACCGGCGCTGCCAGCGGCATCGGCAAGGCCCTGGCCCAGGCGCTGGCGCAGGCCGGCGCGCAGGTGGCCATCGCCGATCTGAACCTGCCAGGCGCGCAAGCTGCGGCGGGCGAAATCCAGGCCGCAGGTGGCCGCGCGCTGGGCGTGGCGATGGACGTCACCGATGAGGCCGCGGTCAACGCCGGCATCGCCCAGGTCGAACAGGCGCTTGGCCCGGTGGACATCCTCATCGCCAATGCCGGCGTGCAGATCGTCCATCCGATCCAGGACTTTCCCTTCGATGCCTGGAAAAAGCTGCTCGCGATCCACCTGGATGGTGCGTTCCTGACCACCAAGGCGGTGCTGCCTGGCATGTATGCGCGCAAACGCGGCACGGTGATCTACATGGGCTCGGCCCATTCGCACGAGGCCTCGCCGCTGAAGTCGGCCTACGTCACCGCCAAGCACGGGCTGCTGGGCCTGGCCCGCACCCTGGCCAAGGAAGGCGGCGCGCATGGCGTGCGCAGCCACGTGGTCTGCCCGGGCTTCGTGCGCACGCCGCTGGTGGAAAAGCAGATCCCCGAACAGGCCGCAAGCCTGGGGATCAGCGAAGAGGAGGTGATCCAGCGGGTGATGCTGGGCAACACCGTCGATGGCACCTTCACCACGCTGGAGGACGTGGCCACCACGGTGCTGTTCCTGTGCCGGTTCCCCAGCAACGCCCTGACCGGACAGAGCATCCTGGTCAGCCATGGCTGGCACATGGGTTGAGCCGTTCGCTGCAGACGTTTGCGCTGCGTCTGCGCGTGCGGCGCCGACGTTCATGGCCGGCCAATGGCGCCGGACCGAGCATGGTCGCTCCCATCTTTGCAGAGGATTTTTCCCATGACCGACCTGAACGGAAAGAGGATCGCGGTGCTGGCCACCGATGGTTTCGAGCAGTCCGAGCTCACCGAACCCAAGCGGCGCCTGGAAGCCATGGGCGCCAAGGTGGACGTGGTCTCGCTGCCGGGCAAGGACAGCATCCGCGGCTGGGACAAGAAGGACTGGGGCGAGGCGGTCCCGGTGGACAAGGTGCTGGGCGAGGTCGCGGCCAGCGACTACGACGCGCTGGTGCTGCCGGGCGGGGTGATCAACCCTGACCATCTGCGCCAGGAGGTCACGGCCGTGGACTTCGTCAAGGCCTTTGCCGCAGCCGACAAGCCAGTGGCGGCGATTTGCCACGGCCCCTGGATGTTGGTCGAAAGTGGCCTGGCCAAGGGCCGCAAGCTGACCTCGTGGAGCTCGCTCAAGACCGACCTGTCCAATGCCGGCGCCCAATGGCAGGACAGCGAAGTGGTGGTCGATGGCAACATCATCACCAGTCGCAACCCGGGCGATATTCCCGCCTTCAGCCAAGCGATCGCAAACGCGGTTGCTGGCTGATCCAGCTGGATGCGCAGACAGGCAATCGCGGCCAATTCACCGCGTTTGCTGCGCGGGCCGCTGGGTCATGGCCGGATGGGCGGTGACGGCGTGGACGCAACCTATTGCGCCCCGCTCAGGTCGGGCATGCTAACCGGCTGGTTCAACTGCACCACGATCCGCCCATTGGCCACGCGCGTGGATTCCACGCGCACGTTGCCGAAGCTGGCCAGCAGCTGGGGATCGAGCCTGTACAGCGGCTCGCTGCTGGCGTAGTCCTGCAGGAACAGGCTGACCAGCTGGCGGTCGCGTTCGCGCAGCTCATGGCCGGACGTGGGGACCACCCGGTCCACGCGGGGCGCCTCCAGGAACAGCGCCTTCGCCTGCGGGTCGTAGCGCAGGCCGCTGCTCAGCCACACCCGGCCCAGGGCGTCGCCGCCGTTGCTGGCGTCGAACTGCATCTGCACCCGATTGCCGTCGGCCGGGATGCTCAGCTGCGGATTGCTGGCGGTCATCGACACCAGCCCGCCCAACGCCTGGAAATCACGCGGGAATTCGGACTGCAGGTAGCCCTGCACCTGCGCGGCCGAGACGGCCAGCTCGCTGGAAGGCCTGGTCTGCGCCCATGCCGCGGCGGCGATGGAAGCGGCCACCAGGGCCGCGGCGGCCAGCGCGGCGCGAAGGGAGGTCATGTTCGAGGTCTGCATGGATGTCCTTGGCTGGTCGTGGCGCCCGGTGCGCTGGCCACACCATAGGCGCGACCGGTGAACCGGGCTTCAATCAAGCTGCGGCCGCATCGAGGCTGTGGAAATCTCCCAGCCGTCGTTGCCGATCCTGCGCCGCAGCCGGTACCAGCCCGACCAGTTGCGCACATTGCCCTGTGCATCGGCGATGCGCAGCCGTCTTCTAACGGCGCGGATCAAGCCCGGCGATGAAGCGCTCCAGGGCCGGTTGCAGCGGGGCGAAAAGGTCCTCGCCGGCATCGCGGTGACGCTGGGCGATGTCGTGCAGCAGGCGGCTGCTGATCAGGGTGCCGGCGCGCTCGTCGGCACTGAGCTGGCGATGGCGCTGGAGTGTCTCCAGCAGCTGCATCCAGTCCTGGCTGGCGCGATGTTCGAACTCGATGCTGCAGCGATGGTGGCACGGATGGCCGTCTTCCTCGACGGGCGTGACGGTGATGCGGTAGCGGTGCGGCCGGGGTCTCATGGCGAACACGACGACTGGGGAACAGGGTTCCAAGGTAGGAGGCTGTTGCCGCGGCCGCGACCGAGTGGGGCGTGACTCAGTGTTCCGGCGGGTCCTGCCCCGGCCACGCGCGCAATGCCGGCAGTGGGTCGCGTGCGCCCTGACGCCCGTAGATCGCGTAGTGCAGGTGCGGCGGCGTGCCGCGCGCGTTGCCGGTGGTACCGACATGGCCGAGCAGGTCACCGGGCAGGATGCTCTGTCCTTCATGCAGGTCTTCGGCCCAGCCATCCAGGTGCGCGTAGTAATGGCGCTCGCGGCCCGGCCCCAGGATCCAGACTTGCTTGCCGCCCAGGCCGCCCTCGCCGATCGTGATCACGATGCCGGCCGTGGCGCTGCGCACGGGCATGCCGCGGCTGGCGAAGATGTCCACCCCGGCATGGGTGCGGGTGCTGCCGCGCGGCGCACCGAAGGTTGCCGCGATCGCCCTGGCCGGCACCCCTTGGACCGGCGAAGGCAGCGCCGTGGCCGGCGGCATCCGGCTGATGCGCCAGAGCATCCTGGGCGTGTCCAGCAATGGCTGCCTCCAGGCCCACCCGGCGGCAAAGCCCAGCATCGCCAGGAAGATCATCGGCGCCAGCACGCGCCGTGCGTGCCGGGTGGGCGTGGCGATGTCGAGGGCCGGTTGCATGGGCCTCAAGCCTGCCTGCAGCGCAATGAGTACACGGTCAATGGGCACGGGCTGGCCAGAAGATCGGCCTCAAAAACACTCGGGACGGCTTGAAGCCGTCCCGAGCAGGTGATGCAGGAAGCCGCGCCAAGGATCAGGCGGCGGCATCCTTCAGGCTCTTCATGAAGGTGGCCTTGAGCTTGGTCGAAGCCGGCTTGGCGGCGAACCACTGCTCTTCCTTGGTGAAGGGGTTGATGCCCTTGCGCCTGGGCTTGGCGGCAACGCTGACGGTCTTGATCTTGAGCAGGCCCGGCAAGGTGAAGCTGCCTGCGCCCTTCTTGCTGACCGAGCCCTGGATGGCCGACTGCAGCGCAGCCATCACGGCGCGCACGTCCTTCGGGGCAACGCCACTGTTGTCGGCGATGTGGGCGACCAGACCCGACTTGGTCAGGGCTTCCTTGATCGGCTTGGGAGCGGCCGGCTTGGCGGCGGTCTTGGCGGCCTTCTTCGGTGCTGCCTTCTTGCTGGTGGTCTTTGCCATATGGCTCCTGTTGTACCGTGTTGGGTGAAGTATTCGAGCCGAAACGGTCGGCATGCGGAATGTAGGCCAAGAGTGACGTGCCGCCAAGGGGAAAACAGGCTTTTTTCTCGGCTTTTCGCGCCGATTGCGACCAAAGGCGAGGCAAGGACCACAGATGACCGGTCCGTTGGCGGTCAGGGACATCGCCGGGAACCCAAGGCCTGAAACTGGCCGCCGTCCAACGCCTCACCGTCAGCCCATGCGCCTGAAAAAGCGAGATCGTCGGCTGATCGACTCGGCACGCGTGGCCCTTGTGGCCGCGCGCGAGAGGTCTGTTTGCGCGACCCTGGCCGATCGCGTCGCTACATGCGGGCACGGCTGATGGAGCGGTTCAGGACTGTTTCACCCAAGCAGCTCGACGATGCGCGCGCGCCGCAACGGCGCAGGAGACACTGCATGATCCGCGCCACGCTTGTCGTCGCACTGCTTGGCCTGGCCTGCATGGGTCATGCCCAGGCACAGTCGCGCTACGCAGACTATTACCGCCAGGCCCATGGCGATCCGGGCGAGGACGCACGCAGCTTTCGCTCAGACGGTGACTACGGTGACCGGCGCGGCAGCGAAAACGAGGACTACGCCCGGGTGGTACGCGTCGACCCGATCATCGTGGCGCCGCCACCGGCCCGGCAGCAGTGCTACGAGCGCGACGCGGACGAGCGCTCCACGCAAGGCGGTGGTGACGCCGTCGGCAATGACACACCCCAGGCCACACCCGGTGGACGGGTGGGTGCCACGATCCTGGGCGGCGTGCTGGGCGCGGTGGTGGGCAGCAGCTTCGGCGGCGGCACCGGGCGGGTGGTCGGCACCGCAGTCGGCACCGCAGCGGGGACGGCGATGGGGCAATCGGTCTACGACAATTCGCACACCACGCGCGGCACGGTGCGCGTGTGCGAACCGCTGGCCGACCCGCGCGCCGACGGCGAGGTGGATGGCTACGAGGTCACCTACGAATATGCCGGCCGCCAGTACCACACCCGCACTGCGTATCACCCCGGCGACCGGATCCGCGTGCGGGTGGATGTGGTTCCGCTCCAGGACTAGCCGGGCCGGCCGGGATCGCCAAGCCGCGGCGGGGTTGCGCGCTTGCGCCCTATTTGGCCAACGCCGGGCGGGTCAGCACGTACAGCCCGGTGGCCGATGCCTCAAGCGCGGGCGCGCGCTGCGCCACGGCATCGTCCGGCTGCGGTCCGATGCGGGTGGTGATGGCCAGCTGGCGGCCATCGCGCCCGCCCACGGCCAGGCTGGTCGGCCAGGCCACCGGCAGGCCGACCACTTCCTGCATCATCCCGCCCTCGGCCGAAAACCGCGCCACGGCCCAGCCGCCGTACAGCGCCACCCACACATCGCCGTGCGCATCGGCGGCCACGCCGCGAATTTCGCCGGAAGCCTTGGGCACCACGGCAAGGCGGCGGATGCGCGCATCGCCCGGACGCATCTCGTAAAGCGTGCCGGTGGTGGCGCTGGCGGCGAACAGGCGGGTGCCTTGCGGATTCCAGCACAGCGCGTCGATGCGGTCGTCGATGCGCCAGCCCGGCACCGCCACGCCGGTGTGCAGCCAGGTGGCGATGCGATAGCCGCCGGCCGGATCGGGCGTGACCTGCCATTCGCGGCCGTCCGGCTGTACGCAGGCAGCCAGCGGGCCGGCGCCACCGCGACGTTCCAGTGGACGTTGCACGGCCTTGCCGTCGAAATCCAGGCGCAGGATGCCGCCCTCGTGCACCACTTCCAGGCCGTTGGGGGTGGCGTGCAGGCTGCGCGCCTGCACCTCCAGCGCGATCAGCACGCAGTCCTGGTGGTCCTGGGCGCGGTGCAAGGTGGCGGTGGCCGTATCGACCCAGTACCAGCAGTTGCGCACCGTCGACCAGGTGGCGAAGTCGCCGCCGCGCGCAGCCGGGCCGGGCACGTGCTGGACCTGGTCGTCGTGGGTGACTTCGACCGTGCCGGCCAGGCGTTCGCCGATGCGCTGGGCCGCTTCGGTCAGCTCGGTGCCGAACCGGGCCATGCGCTCGGGGGTGAAGCGCACCGTCGCCCCGGACAGGCTCAGCGCGCCACGCACCATGCCCTGCATGTCGCGGATCACCGCGGCCACGCAACGCGCGCCCAGGCGGCTTTCCTCGTCGTCGATCGCATAGCCCTGCGCCTTGACCGTGGCGATCATCGCATCGACCTGCTCGCGGCTGGTCGCGCTGTTGGGCGTGAACGGTGTCATGGGCAGGCGCGCCAGCAGCGGGTTGCGCTCGCCGGTGCGCATGGCCGCCAGCAGGGCCTTGCCGGCCGCGGTGACGTGCAGCAGCCGGCCCTGGCCGACGTGGGTGTCGCTCTGCGAGCGGTGCGCGCCACCAGTGCGCTCCAGGGCGATCACTTCCAGGCCGTCGCGTACCCACAGGCTGGTGGTCTCGCCGGTGATCGCGCGCAGGTAGTTGAGTTCGATGTTGGCTGCGGCCACCAGCGCCGGGGCCGGGTGCGATTCGCGGCTGAGCTGCAGCGCGCCGAAGCCCAGGCGGTAGGCGCGGCGGGTGGATTCGCGGCGCACCAGGTTGCGTTCGATCAGCCCGCTCAGCATGCGATAGGCCGTGGTGCGCGGCAGTTGGACCTTGCGCGCGATCTCGGCGAACGTCACGCCCTGGGGCGAGGTGCCGATCGCCTCCAGGACATCGAGCGCCCGCTCGATGGTGCTGGTGGCCTTGCGCCTGTTTTCACTCATGTTGCCGGTCATCCTGGCCATCGGGCCGATGTGGGCAGTCAAGCGCGCGTTGGGCGGTCCTGGCCGAGCGCCACGCGCCGCGCATTGTCGGGCAAATCGCATCAACACGGCCACGCGCCAGGTGCATCAGGACAGCGTGCGGTCGCATCAGGGCCGGGGCGGGTGAGTTCACCAGTCCAGCATGCCGGTGACCACGGTCTGCACCTGGCCGCCGGACCAGACCTGGCCATCGGCATCGATGCGCAGCTCCAGCAGGGCATCGAAGCCCACTTCGCGGCCCTGGCTGGCCACATAGCGGCCGTCCTGGCCGGGCAGGGCGCCCTGGCGGTCCAGCCAGGCGGCCAGCACCGCGTTGGCCGCGCCGGAGGCGGCATCCTCGAAACGCCGGCCGTTGCCGACGAAGGCGCGCACCGCCAGCTGGTAGTCGGCGTTGCCTGCCACGCGCGCGTAGGCGAACACGCCCATCGCCGCGCTCGCTTGCGCCAGCGCCGCGATGGCGTCCCAGTCCGGACTGAGACCGCGCAGGCTGGCTTGGTCAGCCAGCTCGACCACCCACCACCTGCGCCCGCCATCCATCAACGCCGGCGGCAGCGCGCCCAGCGGCCAGCCGGCGATGGCCGCGGCCAGGCGCGCATCTGCGGCGTCCACCACTTCGACCAGCTGCGCGCGCGGCACGCCGATGGCGATGCGCCCGATGCCGTCGATCGTTTCGACCTTGAGCGGCAGCCGGCCGGCGATGCCGTCCTGGACCAGCATTCCCTGGCGCGGCTGCGCCAGGCCGGCGGCCAGCACCGCGTGCGCGGTGCCGATGCTGGGATGGCCGGCGAAAGGCACTTCGTGGTGCGGGGCGAACATGCGGATGCGGTAACTGCTGGCGGCATCGGCGGCCGGGAACACGAAGGTGGTCTCCGGCAACCTGGTCCAGCGGGCGATGGCCTGCATCGCCGCCTGGTCCAGGCCCTGGGCATCGAGCACCACCGCCAGCGCATTGCCGCAGCCGGGGCGCGGGGAGAACACATCGACCTGGAAAAAGCGGCGGCTGGTCATGGCGGTCGAATCGGGGCAGTGGGAAGGCGTGCAGGGTAGCAGCGCCCCGCCGGCACGCCCGGCGTTCACCAGCGCAGATGACCCTCGATCACCGGCTGGGTCAGGCCGCCGACCCACACCTGGTCTTCCGCTGGCCGATGGGTAAACGCGAGGCGCGCATTCTCCGTCGCGCACGGGCCGCTGGCTCGGGCGCTTCCTTTAGAATTAACGGTTCCGCCCGCGCGGTCGGGTTTTTCTCCCTCTTCGTAGATCTCCAACCCCCATGTCAGCTTCCCCCCCGAACGATCGCTGGATCGTGCTCAAGTTCGGCGGCACCTCGGTGTCGCGCCGTCATCGCTGGGACACCATCGGCAAGCTGGCGAAAAAACGGGCCGAAGACAACCACGCGCGGGTGCTGATCGTGGTCTCGGCGCTGTCGGGGGTCACCAACGAACTGACCGCCATCGCCGATGGCGCGGCCGATGCCGCATCGCGGGTGGCCGCGCTGGAACTGCGCCACCGCGAGTTTCTGGCCGAACTGGAACTGGACGCCGAGGCGGTGCTGGGCCAGCGCCTGGCGGTGCTGCGCAGCCTGGTGGCCGATCCGCGCGCCACCGCCCGCACCCTGGATTGGCAGGCCGAGGTGCTGGCCCAGGGCGAACTGCTGTCCTCCACCATTGGCGCGGCGTATCTGTCGGCCGGCGGCCTGGACATCGGCTGGTGCGATGCGCGGCAGTGGCTGGAGGCGATGACCATTCCCAATCAGAGCGCCTGGGCCCAGCGCCTGTCGGTGTCATGCGATCCGCGCGGCAGCGAGGACTGGCGCGCGCGCTTTTGCGCCCAGTCCAACCGCATGCTGATCACCCAGGGCTTCATCGCCCGGCACGGCGACGGCGGCACCGCGATCCTGGGTCGCGGCGGTTCGGACACCTCGGCCGCATACTTCGGCGCGCTGCTGAAAGCGCAGCGCGTGGAGATCTGGACCGACGTGCCGGGCATGTTCAGCGCCAACCCGCGCGAGGTGCCCGACGCGCGCCTGCTGACCCGGCTGGATTATTTCGAAGCCCAGGAAATCGCCACCACCGGGGCCAAGGTGCTGCATCCGCGCTCGATCAAGCCGTGCCGCGATGCCGGCGTGCCGATGGCGATCCTGGATACCGAACGCCCCGAACTGCCGGGCACCAGCATCGACGGCAATGCGCTGACCGTACCGGGTGTCAAGGCGATCAGCCGCCGCAACGGGATCGTGCTGGTGTCGATGGAAGGCATCGGCATGTGGCAACAGGTCGGCTTCCTGGCCGACGTGTTTGCCCGCTTCAAGAAGCACGGGTTGTCGGTGGACCTGATCGGTTCGTCGGAGACCAACGTCACCGTGTCGCTGGACCCGTCGGAAAACCTGGTCAGCACCGACGTGCTGGCCGCGCTGTCCAGCGACCTGGCCGAAATCTGCCGGGTCAAGGTGATCGCGCCGTGCGCGGCCATCACCCTGGTCGGGCGCGGCATGCGCTCGCTGCTGCACAAGCTTTCGGACGTGTGGGCGACCTTCGGCAAGGAGCGCGTGCACCTGATCAGCCAGTCCTCCAACGACCTCAACCTGACCTTCGTCATCGACGAAGCCGATGCCGACGGCCTGCTGCCGATCCTGCACGCCGAGCTGATCGACAGCGGCGCGATGCCGGTGGCAGAGACCAGCGTGTTCGGCCCGCGCTGGCGCCAGATCGCCGGCACCGTGCGTGCGCGCCAAACCCCGTGGTGGCGCAGCCAGCGCGCGCGCCTGATCGAGCTTGCCGCCGCCGGCACCCCCGCCTACGTCTACCACCTGCCCACGGTGCGGGCGCGGGCGCGGGCGCTCAACGCGATCGGCGCCATCGACCGGCGCTACTACGCGGTCAAGGCCAATACCCATCCGGCCATCCTCAAGGCACTGGTGGAAGAAGGCTTCGGCCTGGAGTGCGTGTCGCTGGGCGAACTGCGCCGCATCTTCGAAGTGCTGCCCGATCTGTCACCGACGCGCGTGCTGTTCACCCCCAGCTTCGCTCCGCATCCCGAATACGCACAGGCCTTCGCACTGGGCGTGACCGTGACCGTGGACAACCTGGAGCTGCTGCAGCAGTGGCCGGACATGTTCCAAGGCCGCAGCGTGTGGCTGCGGGTGGACCTGGGGCGCGGCGATGGCCATCACGCCAAGGTTCGCACCGGCGGCAGGGATTCCAAGTTCGGGTTTCCGTTCGAGCGCGTCGATGACTTCATCGCCGCGGCGAGCGCGACCGACGTGCGCATCACCGGCCTGCATGCCCACCTGGGCAGCGGCGTGGACACCGCCCAGCACTGGAAGCAGGTCTGCGACGAGCTCGGCGGCATCGCCGAGCGCATCGGCACGGTGGAGGTGATCGACATCGGCGGCGGCCTGCCCATTCCCTACACCGCCGACGATGAGCCCTTCGACCTGGAGGCCTGGGGCGCGGGGCTGGCCGAGATCAAGGCCGCCTATCCGGGCTTTGGCCTGGCGATCGAACCGGGCCGTTACCTGGTGGCCGAAGCCGGGGTGCTGCTGAGCCATGCCACCCAGGTGGTGGCCAAGCAGGGCATCACCCGGGTCGGCCTGGATGCCGGCATGCACACCCTGGCGCGCCCGGCGCTGTATGACGCCTGGCACGACGTGGTGAACCTGTCCAGATTGGACCTGGATGCCGATGCGCCGTTCGACATCGTCGGGCCCATCTGCGAGTCCAGCGACGTGCTGGGCCGCCGCCGCCCGCTGCCTGCATCCACCGCCCCCGGCGATGTCATGCTGATCGCCGATGCCGGCGCCTATGGCTACGTGATGGCCAGCCACTACAACCTGCGCGGCCTGCCGAAGGAAGAGGTCCTGGATGTCTGATCTGAAGTTCCAGCGCGAGGCGGTCAAGGCGTTCCGCTTCGTCGATTGCTCGCTGGATCTGGCCACCGGCGTGGCGCGGCTGGTGTACGCCTTCGATGACGGCCCGGCGCTGACCGAGACGGTGAGCTTCCCCGGCGCGCCGTTGGCGCTGGACGGTGCGCGGGCGCAGGCCGTGCAGCGCGCCGTGCGCCTGCTGCACCTGATCGCCGGGGTGAGCTACTACAAGGCCGCGGTGCCGCCGCAGGTGGTGATCGAAGGCGATCCCATCGATCCGGAAACCGCGGCGTTGCTGGAAACCGTGTACCGCCACGGCTTGGGCGAATTCGCCTATCGCAACGGGCTGGACCTGCACGGGCGCATCCGTTTTCCCTGTTCCGAATCGCCTCCTCGCCTCCGCGAGCGGGGGAGAGGGCAGGGTGAGGGGGACGCTTCGCAGTCAATCATCGCAAGTAACCCCCTCACCCCCTCGGTCGCTAGCCGCGACTTCGAGCGCTCCCCCGCAAGCGAGGGAGCGGGGGCAGGGGCGCCTGCTCTGGGCCTGGCAGCGCACGCGCTGGTGGCCATCGGCGGCGGCAAGGATTCGCTGGTGTCGATCGAGGCACTGCGCCGTGCCGGTGTGGCCCAGACCGTGAGCTGGATCGGCAGTTCGCAGCTGATCGCCGCCTGCGCCGCGCGCACCGGCTTGCCGACGCTCAACATCGGCCGGGCAATCGCCCCGGAGCTGTTCGAACTCAACCGCCAGGGCGCCTACAACGGGCATATCCCGGTCACTGCGATCAATTCGGCGATCCTGGTCGTGGCCGCGCTGCTGCGCGGGGTGGACCAGGTGGTGTTCTCCAACGAACGCTCGGCCAGCTACGGCAGCATGATTCCCGGCACCGGTGAGGTGAACCACCAGTGGTCCAAGGGCTGGGCGTTCGAGTCGCTGTTCGGCGCCCATGTGCAGCGCCATGTCGCAGCGGATCTGCACTACTACTCGCTGCTGCGTCCGTTCTCCGAGCTGGCCGTGGCGCGCCAGTTCGCCAGGACCGATCACTACGACGCGCATTTTTCCAGCTGCAACCGCAACTTCCACATCCTGGGCGAGCGTCCGGTCAATCGCTGGTGCGGGGTGTGCCCCAAGTGCCATTTCGTGTTCCTGGCCCTGGCGCCGTTCATGCCCAAGCCGCGGCTGCTGAACATCTTCGGCCGCAACCTGCTGGATGACGTGGCGCAGACCGCAGGCTTCGACGCGCTGCTGGAATACCAGGACCACAAGCCGTTCGAATGCGTGGGCGAGGGGCGCGAGGCGCGCGCGGCGATGGCCACCCTGGGCCAGCGCCCGGAATGGCGCGAGGACGCGCTGGTGGCGCGTTTCAATCGCGAGATCGGCCCGCAGCTGGATGCGGACGAACTACAGATCGGCCCGTTGCTGCAGCCTGAGGGCGAGCACCGCGTACCGCCGGCGTTGTGGAACATGCTGCGTGCGAATTTCGCAGCTTGAAGGCCAGCGCGTCGCGCTGTGGGGCTGGGGCCGCGAAGGCCGCGCCGCCCATGCGCTGCTGCGCAGCCGGCTGCCATCGCTGCCGCTGACCCTGTTCTGTAGCCAGGCCGAAGCCGTGCAGGCTGCGGCGCTGGGCGATGGCCTGCTCACCGCGCGCACCGACATCACCGGTGAAGCGCTCGGCGGCTTCGAGGTGGTGATCAAGTCGCCCGGCATCAGCCCGTATTCGGCCGAAGCGGTGCAAGCCCAGGCACGCGGCGCGCGTCTTTTGGGCGGCACCGCGCTGTGGTTCGGCGAGCATCCTGAGGCGCGCACCGTGTGCGTGACCGGGACCAAGGGCAAGAGCACCACCACCGCCCTGCTGGCGCACCTGCTGCGTGCCGGCGGCCATCGTACCGCGCTGGCCGGCAACATCGGCCTGCCGCTGCTGGAAGTGATGGACCCGCAGCCAGCGCCGCAGTTGTGGGCAATCGAGCTTTCCAGTTACCAGACCGGCGCGGTCGCCGATGGTGGCGTTGCGCCGGAGGTGGCGGTGGTGCTGAACCTGTTTCCCGAACACCTGGACTGGCACGGCAGCCAGCAGCGTTACATCCAGGACAAGCTGGCGCTGGTGACCCGAGCGCACCCGCGCATCGCCGTGCTCAACGCCGCCGATCCGCTGCTGTTCAAACTGGAACTGCCGCACAGCCGCATCGTCTGGTTCAACCACGCCCAGGGCTGGCACCTGCGCGGCGATGTCCTGTATCGCGGCGATGCCGAGGTGTTCGACACGCGCGCGGTACCGCTGCCAGGCCGGCACAACCGCGGCAACCTGTGCGCGGCGCTGGCGGCGATCGAGGCGCTCGGCATCGAGGCCAGCGCGCTGGCCCCGGCGGCGCTGACCTTCCAGCCGTTGCCCAATCGCCTGCAGACCCTCGGCACGCGCAATGGCATCAGCTACGTCAACGACTCGATCAGCACCACCCCGCACGCCACGCTGGCGGCATTGGAG
Organism: Pseudoxanthomonas spadix BD-a59; assembly: GCF_000233915.3. Taxonomy (NCBI): domain Bacteria; kingdom Pseudomonadati; phylum Pseudomonadota; class Gammaproteobacteria; order Lysobacterales; family Lysobacteraceae; genus Pseudoxanthomonas; species Pseudoxanthomonas spadix. Next base: position 1,062,117 of record NC_016147.2, read on the forward strand.
TGCTTTTCCGGCCAGCGCATCGCGCTGCTGGTCGGTGGCCATGACCGCGGCCTGGACTGGCACGACTTCGCGCAGGCCATGCGCATGCAGGCGCCGCTGGGGATCGTGACGATGGGCGCCAACGGGCCGCGCATCCATGCGTTGCTGCAAGAGGTGGCGGGGCAGGGTGGGTTTGCGCTTTCATCCGCGCCGGATCTGGCCTCGGCGATGCAGCAGGCCGAAGCCATGCTCGGGGGGCAAGGCGTGGTGCTGCTCTCGCCAGGCGCGCCGAGCTTTGGCATGTACCGCGACTACGTGGAACGCGGCAAGGAGTTCGCGCGGATCGCGGGGTTTGATCCGGAGGCGATCGTGGCGATTCCCGGGTTGGGCGTGGCCTGAATTTTTTGTCCGCGCTGCTTGTTTGATAGTGAGCATCAGAAGCAAAGCTTTCGTGCGGCTTCGCCACCCGACCTACTTTCTTTGCTTGTGCAAAGAAAGCTAGGCAAAGAAGCGCTTATCAACAGCCGACTGGCTGGTCAACACACCCCTGGCGGCACGCCCGCTACGCGGGTCCGCTGCGGGCCGAGGGATTTTTGGATGGGGCATCCTGCCCCTTCCAAAAACGACGTGCATCCATGCACGTCGCCCTGCGGGTTTGACCCTCGCCCCTTCGCCGTGCCTCAAGGGGATTGAGAGCGAACAGACAAGACCAGAGCCAAAGCCAAAGCAGCGGAGTCCCCAAAAGGTGGTTGAAACAAGCCCCGCTTCAGCCACAACAAAAGCAGCTCTCGCCGCGTAGCTGCGTAGAAGCTTTGCTTTTACTTCTGTCTGCAGCCAATCACGCAGCCGCGGCGATCGATTCGACAGCCGGGGCTCGATGCATCAGGACGAAGAGCCGCGATCAGCTGGCGAAGGCGTTGAATGCGGCCGCGTATCCGGACGAGGCGACCACCTTCTGCAGCGCGTCGGCCACCCGCAGGTTGCCAGCGATCAGTTGGCGGGTTTCCGGGCCGACCCCGTCCATGCGGCCGGTGCTGGCGCCCTTGAAGTCGCTGACCTTGCCGCCGGCCTCGCGCACCAGCAGCACGCCGGCGGCGACGTCCCAGTCCTTCACCCCAGCCTCGAAGTAGGCGTCGGCGCGGCCGCAGGCCACGTAGGCCAGGTCCAGCGCGGCCGAGCCGGTGCGGCGGATGTCCTCGGCCTGGTTGAGCAGTTCGCGCACGCATTCCAGGTGCGCGCCGACCCGGGCGCGCTCGCGCGGCGGGAAGCCGGTGTGGATCATTGCGCCGGCCAGTTCCTTGCGTTCGGAGACGCGGATCTTGCGTTCGTTGAGTTGGGCGCCGGCGCCGCGGCTGGCGGTGAACAGCTCGTTGCGCAGCGGGTCGAAGATCACCGCGTCGGTCGGTTCGCCGTTGTCCACCAGGGCGATGGACACGCAGTAGTGGCCGAAGCCGTGCAGGTAGTTGCTGGTGCCGTCCAGCGGATCGATGACCCAGTGGTAGCGGCCGTTCTTGCCGGGCACGATGCCGCCTTCCTCGCCGACGATGCCGTAGTCGGGATAGGCCCGGCGCAGTTCCTTGATGATCGCCTTCTCGGCGTCGGCATCCACTTCGCTGGCGTAATCCATGCGCTCCTTCTGGACCACGTGCAGCGCGTCGAGCTTGTTGATGCTGCGAAGCAGGACATTGCCCCCGATGCGCGCGGCCTTGGTCATGACGGTGACGACGGGATTGAGCATGCGAAACGACCTCGGGCAGGGCGAACGTGCGAAACACGTGGAAAGAGCATCCCGGCGCTGGGCCGGACCGGAAATTCTATCATTGCCACCCATTCGGGTCCGGCGCGCAGGAGCAGCCTTTATCCCTCTTCGGGGGCATGGCCGCGATAGGGCTTTGCAGAGCGTCGGACATCGTGGGAGCCGCTTCAGCGGCGATGGGCTCTCCCGGCAAGGCCACATCGCCGCTGAAGCGGCTCCCACCCAAGACAGTTGCTCCTGCGGGTGAAACCGCGGCGCTGCCCTAGAATTCTACGCATGGACTCCCACGCCATCATTTCCGCCGCCCGCATCCGCTTCGTGCTGGTGGGCACCCAGCATCCGGGCAACATCGGTGCGGCCGCGCGCGCGCTCAAGACCATGGGCCTGACCCGGCTGGTCCTGGTCCAGCCGGAGAAATTCCCGCACGAAGAGGCCTGTCGCCGCGCCGCCGGCGCCGACGACCTGCTCGCGCAGGCGGTCGTCGCCCCCGATGTCGCCACCGCCGTGGCCGACTGCCGGCTGGTGCTGGGCTGCACCGCGCGCAGCCGCCGGGTGGCGCTGGAGGAACACAGCCCGCGCCAGGCCGCCGCACGCCTGGCCCAGGCCGCCGGCGCAGGCCCGGTGGCGCTGCTGTTCGGCCGCGAACGCACCGGCCTGACCAACGAGGAACTGCAGCTGTGCCACGCGGCGGTGCATATCGACGCCAATCCGGACTACAGCTCGCTCAACCTGGCCGCGGCGGTGCAGGTGCTGGCCTACGAGACCCGTCTGGCCCTGCAGGACGCCGCAGCGCCAGTGGAAGACCCGGCCGAACCACGCCCGGCCCCGGCCACCCACGCCCAGCTGGAAGGCTTCTTCGCCCAGTTGGCGCAGACGCTGGAACAGATCGACTTCCACAAGGGCCGCGCGCCGGAATCGGCGATGCGCAAGCTGCGCCGGCTGTACCTGCGCACCGATCTGGACGAAAAGGAAGTGCGGCTGCTGCGCGGGATCCTGGCCGACTGTCAGCGCATGGCCCGCCTGGCCCAGCCGGAAGGGTGAACATCATTGTCGGGGCGTGAAGATTTCGGCTAGGCTGCCTCGTCCCGTTTGCCGGTTCCCCCGTTTGCGCCCCTGGTTCGTCCGTGTCCTGCTGCTGGTCCTGGCGTCCCTGGCGCTCCCGCTGTCCGCCGCCCCGGTGCCGGGCGAGGACGACCCGCACGTGCTGGTGCTGGGCCGCATCAGCGACGACCCCAAGGCGCACTACGCCCAGCTCAAGCCGCTGCTGGACTACGTGGTGGCGCACATGACCGAGGTGGGCATCACCGGTGGCCGGATCCTGATGGCGCGCGATGCGCGCCAGATGAGCAGCTACCTGCGCCGCAGCCGGGTGGACTGGGTCACCGAGACCGCCGGCACCGGCACCGAGCTGCAACGCCGTTCCGGCGCCCAGCCGCTGCTGCTGACCGAGCGCGGCGGCACCAGCGCCTACCACACGCTCCTGTTCACCCGCGCCGATTCGGGCATCACCTCGCTGGCCGACCTGCGCGGCAAGTCGGTGGCGCTGCAGGGGGTGGGTTCGACCAGCGCCTACCTGATGCCGGCGGCGATGCTGATCGATGCCGGCCTGCCGCTGGAGATCCTGCTCTCGCCGCAGGACCGGCCCGATGCGGCCTCGGTGGGCTACGTGTTCGCCCGCTCCGAACTCAACATCGCCGCCTGGGTGGACAAGGGCATGGTCGATGCCGGCGCGCTCAGCAACCTGGACTGGCAGGATCCGCAGCGCGTGCCCGCGGCGTTCCGCGCCAACATGCGCGTGCTGGCGCAGTCGCCTGACTTTCCGCGTGCGTTGGAAATGGTCCGTCCCGGCCTGGACCCCCGGGTCCGCGCACGCTTGCGCCAGGTGCTGCTGGATGCGGCGCAGGACCCGGCCGCGGCGGTGGCGATGAAGCGGTTTTTCGGCACCACCCGGTTCCTGCCGCTGGACAGCGCGGCGCTGCAGGGGCTGGACCGGGTGCGCGACGCCGCCGCGCGCGTGCGCGAGCAGATCGAATGAGCCCGCGCACGCGCTTCGGCCTGCAGGCGCAGCTGGCCCTGGCCCTGGGCCTGACCCTGGCCATGGTGCTGGCCCTGATGGGCGTGCTGCTGCAGCGCCAGCGCGCCATGCAGGCCGAGGTGGACCTGCTTGGCCGCCAGGCGGTGGAGGCGATGGCCGCCGAAGGCCTGACCCGGCGCGGCGCGGCCATGGCCCAGCAACTGGCCGACGCGCTGGCCAACCCGATGTACTACTCGGACCTGGATGCGATCGGCACGCTGGTGCGCCAGGCCCGCCGCCAGCCGGACGTGGCCTACGTGCTGGTATTCGACGCTGCCGGCAACATGGTCAACGACGGTTCCTGGGACATGGCCTCCTACGGCCAGCCCATGCACGACCCGCTGGCCGCCCGCGCGCTGTCCAGCACCGGGCGCCTGACCCAGTGGACCGACGAGACCATCGAGGTCTCGCAGGGTGTGGAACTGGGCCAGGCCCGTCTGGGTGGCGTGCGGATCGGGTATTCGCTGGACGAGGCCAAGGCCAGCGAAGAACGCGCCGCCGGCCTGCTGCGCGGGCGCCTGGATGCGCTGGCGCGCCGCCACCTGGGCTGGATCGCCGCCCTGCTGGGCGGGCTGCTGTGCGTATTCCTGGGCATGGCCTGGTACGCCCAGCGCACCTTGGTCCGGCCGATCCGCGCGTTGGCCCAGTCGGCGCGCGCCATCGGCGTGGGCGACTACGACGTGCCGCGGCCGATCAGCCAGCGTCGGGACGAGGTGGGCGAGCTGGTGCGCGCGTTCTCGGAGATGAGCGAGAGCATCTCGCGCCACGACCGCGACGTGCGCCGCATGGCCTACACCGACGCGTTGACCGGGCTGACCAACCGCCTGGCGTTTCGCGAAAGCCTGGACCATCGGCTCCTGCCGCGCGGCAGCGGTGGACAGCTGGCGCTGCTGTTTGCCGATATCGACGACTTCAAGCGGGTCAACGATTCGCTGGGCCATGAGGCCGGCGACGAGGTCCTGCTGCACTTCGCCTCGCGCATCCGCGACGCGGTCCAGCGCCTGGGCGGTGACGATGCAGTGTTGGCGCGCTTTGGCGGCGACGAGTTCGTGATCATGATCCAGGGTGGCGACGTGCGCGCCGCGGCCACGTGCCTGGCCCAGGAGATGGTCCAGCTGCTGGGCCAGCCGTTGACCGTGCAGGGGCGCCAGGTGTTCCTGGGCACCTCGGTGGGCATCACCCTGTTCCCGGAAGATGCCGCCAGCGCCAGCGCATTGATGAAGAACGGCGATGTGGCCATGTACCAGGCCAAGATGGCCGGCAAGAACTGCTTCCGTTTCTACAGTCGGGCGATGGACCAGGCGGTGGAACGCCGCGTGCGCCTGGAAGCGGCGCTGCGCGGGGCCTGGGACCGCGACGAGATGTCCCTGGTCTACCAGCCCATCTATCGCCTGGCCGATAACTGCATCGTCGGCGCCGAGGCGCTGCTGCGCTGGCAGCATCCGGAGATGGGGGCGATCTCGCCGGTGGTGTTCATCGAGGTGGCCGAGCAGAGCGGCCTGATCGAACAGATCGGCGCGCGCGTGTTGCGCGCGGCCTGCGCCGCCGCCGCGCGCTGGCACCACGGCGGCGATGGCACCGACACGCTGTTCGTTTCGGTCAATGTCTCCCCGCGCCAGTTGCGCAGCGGCGACCTGCCCGAGCTGGTCACCCAGACCCTGCGCGACACCGGGCTGTCGGCCGGGCGCCTGCACCTGGAGCTGACCGAAACCGCCGTGATCGGCGATGAGGCGCACGCCAGCACCATGCTGGCCAAGCTGCACCGCGCCGGGGTGAAAGTCTGGCTGGATGACTTTGGCACCGGGTTCTCCGGACTGAGCCATCTGCGCCGTGTGCCGGTGGACGGGGTCAAGATCGACCGCAGCTTCGTGGCCGACCTGCAGCGCAACCCGGACGACCTGGCGCTGACCACCGCGATCATCGCCATGGCCCATTCGCTGGGGATCTCGGTGGTGGCCGAGGGCGTGGAGAAGCAGGGCCAGTTCGACCTGCTGCGCGAGCGCGGCTGCGACCTGGCCCAGGGCTTCTGGCTGGGCTATCCGCTCAACGAAGACGAGTTCATCCAGTTGCTGGCGTAGGGCGGGTCTTGACCCGCCATTGCCATGCATCCCCACACACGCATGCATGGATCGAGCACGTAGGGCGGGTCTTGACCCGCCACCGCGGTACGGCCTGGATCGCGATTGCGGTGCGACCACGGCGGGTCAAGACCCGCCCTACTCACAACAGCCTGCCGATCCAGTCCAGCGCCACCTGCGCCAGTTCCTTCAGCGACACCCCAAAGCCGACGATCGCGACAAGGCCCAGGATCCAGGCGCCCAGCAGCAGCATGCCGTCGCGTTCGAGCAGGGCGAACACGTAGATCAGCAGCAACAGGCCGAACAGGTAGTTGGTGAACGGGATCGGCAGTAACAGCAGCAGGCCAAGCAGCAACAGCAGCAGACCGGTGAAGGCGCTGGCCGGGCGGCTGTCCAGCATCGCCGGCCAGCGCGGGCGCACCATTCTTTCCAGCCAGCGCAGGGGCCTGGCGATCACCTCGCCGAAGCGCACCACCGAATGCCGGGCCGGCCCGCGGATGGCGATGAACTGTGGCAGCCATGGTTCGCGCAGACCCAGCAGCAACTGCGCGCCGACCAGCATCACCAGCGGCCCGCTGATGCCGCCGGCCAGCCCCGGGATCGGGATGAAGGAGGGCAGGGTGCCGATGAACAGCAACATCCCGAACGCGCCCTGCTGCAGGTCGGCCAGGATGTCCACCAGGCGCAGGCGCTCGGCCGGATCGCCGCGCGCCATGTCCTCGAGCAGGCTGCGGGTGCTTTGCGCTGGTTGGCCCGGTTCGTTTGGATCAGCCGACGATCTCGTCATCGTCCTCGCCGCTCAACTTCTGTAGCAGCAGCTTGTCCACCCGCGCACCGTCCAGGTCCACCACCTCGATGCGCCAGCCGGCCCAGTCGAAGTGTTCGCCCACGTGCGGGATGCGGCCAAAGTGCTCGATCACCATGCCTGCGGCGGTGTTGTAGTCATGCGCGTGCTCGTCCGGCAGCGCGACCCCGCCCAGGACCTCGCGCAGGTCGTCGTTGGACAGCGAGCCGTCGATCAGCAGCGAGCCGTCGTCGCGGGTGACCACCAGCGCATTCGGGTCGGGGTTCTCGGTGAGCTGGTGATGGCGGCCCACCACCGCATTCATCAGGTCGCTCAGGGTGACCATGCCCTGGATCTCGCCGTACTCGTCCACCACCAGGGCCAGCGACTGCTGCTCCTCGCGCAGGATCTCCAGCAGCTTCATCGCATGGGTGGACTCGGACACGAACAGCGGCTCGCGCAGTTCGGTGAACAGCTCCGGCGAATGGTCGGCGATACGCCCCAGCAGGGATTTCACCTCGAGGATGCCGACCACGTCCTGATCGTTGCCGCGATAGACCGGGAAGCGCGAATACTGCGATCTGCGCATGGTCTCCAGGTTTTCCTCGTACGCGGCAGCCACGTCCAGCCACACGATGCGCTTGCGCGGGGTCATCAGGCTGTCGGCGGTGCGGTCGCCCAGGCGCAGCACCCGGTTGACCATGTTGCGTTCGTCGTCGTCGATCACGCCCTGCTCGTGGCTTTCGCTCACCAGCATGCGGATTTCTTCTTCCGTCACCGCATGGCGCGCGTCATCCTTGATCCCCAGCAGGCGCAGCACCGCGCGGTTGATGGCACCGAGCACGAACACGATCGGGCGCGCCGCGCGCAGCAGCCAGTGGACCGGACGGGCGACCATCGTGGCGATCTTTTCCGGGTTGGTCAGGGCCAGGCGCTTGGGGATGAGCTCGCCGAAGATCACATAGCCGATGGTGATCAGGGTCACCGCCACTGCCACGCCGATCTTGCCGGCGTAGGGCTCGATGCCCGGGAACCAGCCGGTCAGCAAGCCGGCGATGATGGCGCCGATCGCATCGCCGCCAAACACCCCGCCCAGGATGCCGATCAGGTTGATGCCGATCTGCACGGTGGACAGCAGGTTGTCCGGGTGCTCTGCCAGCGACAGGGCCACGCGCGCGCCGCGGCTTTCGATGGCCATCTGCTTCAGGCGCAGCTTGCGTGAGGTCATCAGCGACATCTCCGACAGGGCGAAGAAGGCGTTGAGCACGATCAGGAAACCGACGATCAGCAGTTCGAGCACGATGCGCCCTCCCGATCAGGTGAAAGGGCGGCATGTGTCCAGCGGCTGGCCGCGCGCGGGACGGTCGGGGGCGTGGGATCGTCTTCCATAGGGTGCGCCCTTGAAGGGGCGCGACGGGCAGTCTAGCAAAGCGCAGGTGACTGGCCGCGCTGGCCGACCGGAGCGGCCAGGACGGCACCTGTACGCCGCGGCTGCGGCGGATGCCGGGGGCAACCCGTTGCGGGAGGCGGGTGCGGAGACAGGCATTTTCCGACCCCTGGTGTCCGGTGGCAGGAGCGGCCCGGCCTGCTTTACCCGGCAGACCTGCCTCGGCTCCGGCCAGCCGTTCCGGAGCATCGACGGTGTGAAAGTCGCGGGTGCATGGTGCATGGGCAAGGGAATAGCGTTAGGCGTTTTGACAGGCATGGAAATCACGGCCTAGCAGCCTGTCGGGCTTTGGTGGTCGAGGCGAGAATTCGGCTGTGCGAGGTCAGATTTTCGACGGTTCGCCGGCCCATAGTGGTGCTATGGGCCAAGAAGCGGCGGAAAGATGGACCGCACAGGCGGATTCGCAGCCCGGCCGACCAAAGTCCGACAGACTGCTAGAGTGCTCCTGGTCCTGGCGCCATGGAGGTAGCGATGCGATGTGGAAGCGGTCCTTCTTCAGCCTGTGCCTGTTCCCGCTGCTGTGGGGGTGTTCGATGAACACCGCGCCTGACCCGGCCGAACTCATCAAGCGCTACAAGGAGAACCCGCACCCGCGGCAGGGCTACCGGGTGACGCTGGCCATCGCCGATGCGCCGGGGCCGTTCGCCTCATTGGAGGCCTATGCGACCTATGAAATCCAGGGCGAGACCTGCCTGCTGCCGCGCGACAACAATTTCAACGGCGATCAGGTGGCGCCGAAGCGGCGTTCGCTGCCGGTGCAGTTCGCCAAGGTATCGGAAACCGAGTATGTGGCCACGGTCTACACCGACCGGATGCTGGATGCGGATTATTACGGCCGTGGCGTGTGCCACTGGGAGTCCACCGGCATGCACGTGCGGCTGAAGGCGACGGGGGCTGACGGGGAGACGGAGTTTATTGCGGGGTTATCGGGAGAAGAACTTTCTTCAGGCGGAAGGGTTAGCACGTACCTGCAGAAGCGGTTCTATCCTATCGATTCGGATATCCCAAATATGCGGGCTTTTGGACAAGTGGATCGCAATAAAATGAGTAAGCAACTCAAGGACGGCGATCTTTTCACACTTACTCTCACTTCAAGGAAGATTGAGCCATGAGTCTAAGCAGTCAGCGATATGCCGACTTGATGGCGGATTCCTACATGGACCCGGTGCGCGGCGCCGATGGCCGCTACGAAAATATTGTCCGCCATGGCGTCACCTACAAGGTGCTCGAGCACGTGGACCGGGCCAATGGCTACCAGGGCACGATCTACCAGCGTGCCGATACCGGTGACATCGTGGTGGCGCATCGCGGAACCGAGTTCGACCGCCAGCCATTGCAGGACGGTGGGCTGGCCGATGGCGGCATGGTGTTCGGGCGGGTCAACGCGCAAGCTGACGCTGCAATTGCACTTACTAAGCTTGCGCTCGACTATGCGAAGAAGAATGAAGGTGGATATGTTCCTGTCCCCCAAGTCACCGTCACCGGCCACTCCCTCGGTGGCGCGCTGGCCCAGGTCGCCGCGCACCACTTCGGGCTGTACGGCGAGGCGTTCAATCCCTATGGGGCGGTGAGCCTGGGGATGCGGATTCCCGAGGGCGGCGACCGCTTCGTCAACCACGTCATGGCGGCCGATGTGGTGAGTGCCGCCAGTGGGCACTACGGGCAGGTGCGCTACTACGCCAGCGAGCGCGAGATCGAAACGCTGCGCCACCTCGGGGGCTACGACAACGCGCCGGGCCTGCTGGACGCGCGCAATCCGCTGGTGCCGGCCATTGCGCGGCTGGACTCGCACCACAAGGACAACTTCCTGGACATCGATGGCCAGGGACGGCCGGACCTGTCGGTGCTGGACGATCCGCGTGCCCGTGCGCGGGCGGTCGAATACGCGCCGATGATCGCCAAGTACCGCTCCGACGTGCTGCACATGCGGGGAGAGCTGACCACCCTGGGCCAGGGCGGGCTCTTGCCGGACGTGATGCGTACGGCGATACGCGACCTGCAGGGCACCCTGGAGCCGGGCGAGCCTGCGCGGCGCGAGGCGCGCAGTTGGGGCGATCAGCAGGCCGCGGTCCGTGAGGTGATGGAGCGCAGCGAGGCGCTCGGACCGGAGCACTGGCGCACACCCCTGGCAGTGCCGGCCGGCGGGGTGCGTCCGGCCGATGGGATGTTGCACCGGCAGCTGCTCGATGGCATTGCGGAGCTGGGTTTCGATGGTGCCCGGGACGGCTCGGCCGACGGACCGGGCAGCCGTGTCGCTGCAGGGTTGTTGCTCCAGTGCAAACAGGCTGGAATCACCCATGCGGACCATGTGCTGCTGGGAACGGGGGAGCAGGCGCGAGTGTTCGCGGTACAGGGCGCACTGGGTGACCCGGCCCAGCTGCGGACCCACGTCGAACTCTCTGCCGCGTTGCAATTGCCCGTGTCCGAATCGCTCGAGAAGATGGAGCAACTGGGCCGGCAGCAAGCCCTGAGCGCAGTCCAGGTACAGCAGATGCCGCAGCCGGAACCGAGCGGGCCTGCACTTTCCCGCTGAATGGGAGGGCGGGCGATAGCGCGCACGCCCCCTTGCGAGACCAAGACATGTTCCCGGATCTGGACACTCCCGCAGCCCGCGCCGCCGCCATCCTCAAGGAGATCCGCGCGGTGTCCGCGGGGCATGTCGCCGGCTACGGCGAGATTGCCCGCCGTGCCGGCATGCCGGGCCGGGCGCGGTTGGTGGCGCAGGTGCTGCGCAAATACGGTGCGCCGGACCTTCCCTGGTACCGCATCCTGCGCTCGGATGGGTCCATTGCCTTTCCAGCAGGCTCCAGCAGCTACCGCGAACAGGGCCAGCGGCTGCGCGCCGAAGGCGTGCGCGTGGTCAAGGGACGGGTGGTCGGGCTGAAGGCCACCGCATCGGTTGACGAACAAATTTGGGGACCGGCCTGAGCGGCCCGGCAACGTCCCCATCGCGGGCCATCCTCCCGCCGCTTGCTAGCGCATCCTAACGGGCGGCGAAGGTGGACTTGCGTGCTCGCTCGGTCGTCAGCACGTATCCGCGAGCCAACACCGCAACCCGAAGATATCGAAACGTGAAAGCGCCTCTTCAAGCCCTGGGCGGCGTTGCAAGCCTTGCCCTGCACTTGAATCCATCACTTTCACCATGTTCCGCCATCTCCTGGCGACGGTACCAGGTCAGCCGAGCGACCCGGGGCGGACCTCGTGCTCGTCGACCAACTGGCCGTCCGCGTCCACCGTCTCCAGCCGCACGGTGAAGCCCCACAGCTGGGCAACGTGCTTGAGCACCTCGGCGCCATCGACGGCGAGCGGCCGACCGCGATATTGGCGGTGCTGCAGGGTCAGCGAGCGGTCGCCGTTGATGTCGTAGCGCACGATCTGGATGTCAGGCAGCTGCACATCGCGGTTGTACTGGTTGGCGAGCAGCCGGCGCAGGTGCTGGTAGCCCTGCTCGTTGTGGATGGCGTCGACTGTCAGCACTTCGCTGTCCTCGAAGTCGTCGATCGCAAAGAGATGGAACTCACGCATCAGCCGCGGCGACAGATATTGCGCGATGAACGACTCGTCCTTGTAGTTGCGCATCGCGAAGTCCAGCGTCTTGCGCCAGTCGCTGCCGGCGATGTCCGGGAACCATTCGCGGTCCTCCTCCGTCGGGCTCTCGCAGATGCGGCGGATATCCGAGAACATCGCAAAGCCCAGCGCGTAGGGATTGATGCCGCCGTAGCCACGCTGGTCGTAGCCGCGCTGCGAGACGGCGTTGGTGTGCGAGGACAGCCACTCGAGCATGAAGCCGTCGTCGACCAGACGCTTGTCGAACAGGCGGTTTAGGATGGTGTAGTGCCAGAACGTCGACCAGCCCTCGTTCATGACCTTCGTGAGGCCCTGCGGGTAGAAGTACTGCGACGTCTTGCGCACGATGCGCACCAGCTCGCGCTGCCAGGGCTGCAGCTTGGGCGCGTGCTTCTCGATGAAGTACAGCAGGTTCTCCTGCGGCTCGGGGGGGTAGATCGCCTGCCGCCCGAAGGGCGCGCCGTCGTCCCCGCCGCGTGTCGGCACCGTGCGCCAGATCTCGGCAAACTGCTTCCACTCGAACTCCTCGCGCGCCAGCTGCCGGATGCGTTCCTCCTCGGTCGACAGTGGCGCAGGATGACGATAGCGGTCCACGCCGTAGTGGCGCAGCGCGTGGCAGGAGTCGAGCGTATCTTCCACCGCTGAATAACCGTAGCGCTCCTCGCACTTCATCACGTACTGGCGCGCGAAGACCATGTAGTCGACGATCGCGTCGGGGTCGGTCCACTGGCGGAACAGGTAATTGCCCTTGAAGAACGAGTTGTGGCCGTAGCAGGCGTGCGCGATCACCAGCGCCTGCATCGCCATGCTGTTCTCCTCCATCAGGTAGGCGATGCAGGGATCGGAGTTGATCACCAGCTCGTAGGCCAGGCCCTGCGCGCCGCTGCGGTAGTTCTGCTCGTTGCGGATGAATTCCTTGCCGTACGACCAGTGCGGGTAGGAAATCGGCAGGCCCAGGCTCGCGTAGGCATCGAGCATCTGCTCGGAGGCGATCACCTCGATCTGGTTCGGGAAGCAGTCCAGACCATACTCATCGACGGCGATCTTGCGGATCTCCTCGTCGTAGCGCTGGATCAGCTCGAAGGTCCAGTCCGCGCCGGTCGAGATCGGACCGGTCGCCGCACCGGCGGCCTGCTTGCTCATGCGGTCGTCTCCCGGCGGAAGAGTTCGCGCAGAACGGGGTAGATCTCGTGGCGTCCAGCGACGGATGCCATGGCCATGTGCGGCGCATCGATGCGGCGATACGCATGCGCCAGCGGACTGACGCGCGCGATGTTGTCCGGCACCTCGATATAGGCAAAGTAACGAACCACCGGCAGCAGCTGCTCCTCCAGCCAGGCGCGGCTCTTCTCGGGGTCGGCGCCGAATGCGTCGCCGTCGGACACCTGCGCGCCGTAGATGTTCCACTGATCGGACGGGTAGCGCTCGACGATGATTTCGTGCATCAGCTTGAGCGCCGACAGCACCACCGTGCCGCCGCTTTGCGTGTCATGGAAGAACGCATCCTCCTCGACCTCCTGCGCATCGTCGGTGTGGCGGATGAACACCAGCTCCACCGTTTCGTACTTGCGCGTCAGGAACAGGTACAGCAGCGTGAAGAAGCGCTTGGCGAGGTCTTTTTTCTGCTCGGACATCGACGCCGAGACGTCCATCAGGCAGAACATCACCGCCCGTGAGATTGGCTGGGGAACGCGCTCGCGGCGCCGGTAGCGCAGGTCGATGTCGTCCAGAAACGGAATGCTGGCCCGGCGCCGCTTGAGCGCCTCGATCGTCTCGGGCGGCGCTTGTTCCGCTTCCAGCGCGGCGATCTGGCGCTCGATCGGGCGAGCGAGCGCCATGCGCCGGGCCATCGCATTCTTCAAGGAGCGCACCACCGACAGGTTGGTCGGCACGCCGCGCGGCATGTAGCCGGCCCGCACCCATTTGGCCTCGCGGATGTCGCCGAGCATGGTGCGCGCAAGACGCGGCAGCTCCAGGTCGTCGAAGAACAGGCTCATGAACTCGTCCCGCGACAGCGTGAACACGAAGCTGTCCTGCGAGTCGCTGCCCTGACCTTCGTCGCCCTCACCGCCGCTGCCTTCCCCCCCGCCGCCGTCGGGCCGCTTGATGCGATCACCGGTCTGGAAGCTGTGGTTGCCCGGGTGCACGATCTCGCGGTCGCCGCCTTCGCCGTGGTGAAACTGCGGCTCGGAGATGTCGCGGGCGGGGATGTTGACCTCCCCGCCCCGGTCCATGTCGGTGATGGAACGCTTCGAGACCAGATCCGACACCGACTTGCGGATCTGATCCTTGTACCGTCGAATGAAGCGCTGCCGATTGACTGCACTTTTGTTGCGGTCGTTCAGCCGGCGATCAATGATCATCAAGGTACCTCGCTCCTCGCGCCAGCCGGTGCTCAGGCCGACTTGCGCACGCGCAGATACCACTCGGACAGCAAGCGCACCTGCTTTTCGGTGTAACCCTTCGAGACCATGCGGCCGACGAAGTTCTCGTGCTTTCTCTGATCCTCGACCGAGGCCTTGGCATTGAACGAGATCACCGGCAGCAGTTCCTCGGTCGACGAGAACATCTTCTTCTCGATCACATGGCGCAGTTTCTCGTAGGAGGTCCAGCGCGGGTTGTGGCCGTTGTGCTGGGCGCGTGCGCGCAGCACGAAGTTGACGATCTCGTTGCGGAAATCCTTCGGATTGGCGATGCCGGCCGGCTTTTCGATCTTTTCGAGCTCGCTGTTGAGCGCGGCGCGATCGAGGCTCTCGCCGGTTTCGGCGTCGCGGTAGTCCTCGTTCTGGATCCAGTAGTCGGCGAAGGTCACGTAGCGGTCGAAGATGTTCTGTCCGTATTCGGAGTACGACTCCAGGTAGGCGGTCTGGATCTCCTTGCCGATGAACTCCGCGTAGCGCGGCGCCAGCCAACCCTTGATGTATTCCAGGTAGCGGCGCTGCGTCTCCTCGGGCAGCTGTTCGCGCAGGATGCGCTGCTCGAGCACGTACATTAGATGCACCGGATTGGCCGCGACCTCGACCTGATCATAGTTGAACACCGCCGACAGCACCTTGAACGCGAAGCGCGTGGAGACGCCGGTCATGCCCTCATCGACACCGGCGTAGTCGCGGTACTCCTGATAGGACTTCGCGGCCGGATCGGTGTCCTTCAGGCTCTCGCCGTCATAGACGCGCATCTTCGAATAGATGCTCGAATTCTCCGGCTCCTTCAGACGCGTCAGCACCGAGAACTGCGCCATCATCTCCAGCGTGCCCGGCGCGCACGGGGCTTTGGACAGCGCGCTGTGCTGCAGCAGCTTGCGATAGATCTTGACCTCTTCGGAGACCTGCAGGCAGTACGGGACCTTGACGATGTAGACCCGGTCGAGAAACGCCTCGTTGTTCTTGTTGTTGCGGAAGCTCTGCCATTCGCTTTCGTTCGAATGGGCCATGATGACGCCCTGGAACGGGATCGCCGAAAAGCCTTCGGTGCCCTTGAAATTGCCTTCCTGCGTGGCGGTCAGCAGCGGGTGCAGCATCTTGATCGGCGCCTTGAACATCTCGACGAACTCGAGCAGGCCCTGGTTGGCCAGGCACAGGCCACCGGAATAGGAGTAGGCGTCCGGATCGTCCTGGCCGAAGTGCTCCAGCTTGCGAATGTCGACCTTGCCTACCAGGGTCGAGATGTCCTGATTGTTCTCGTCGCCCGGCTCGGTCTTGGTGATCGCCACCTGACGCAGCACCGACGGCTGTACACGCACCACCTTGAATTGCGTGATGTCGCCCTCGTACTCCGACAGGCGCTTGATGGCCCAGGGCGAGGCGATGCCCGTGAGCACTCGCCTCGGGATGCCGAATTCGCGCTCGAGCATCTCGCCGTCGCGGTCGGGCGTGAACAGCCCCAGCGGCGATTCGTTGATCGGCGAGCCTTTCAGCGCGTAGATCGGATAGCTCTCCATCAGCACCTTCAGTCGCTCGGCGATGGACGACTTGCCGCCGCCGACCGGGCCCAACAGGTACAGCACCTGCTTGCGTTCTTCCAGGCCCTGTGCGGCGTGCCGGAAGAAGGACACGATCTGGGCAATCACGTCCTCCATCCCGTAGAACTCACGGAACGCCGGATAGCGCCGGATCATCCGGTTGGAGAAGATGCGGGATAGACGCGCGTCGTTGCGCGTATCGATGATCTCCGGCTCACCGATCGCGGCCAGCATCCGCTCGGCCGGCGATGCGTAGGCAAGCGGGTCACGCTTGCACAACATCAGATAATCCTGCAGCGACATCTCCTCGTCGCGCGCCTTGAGGAAGTTGTCGCGGAACTTCTCGAAGATCTCCATCAGCTCACCTCGTCGGTTCTGGTCGGCGCTGACCGGTCAAGTCGGTAGCCGACCGCCAAGCATGACTCGCAAGACGCGGGCCCTTCTTCAACCATCGACAGGCGCACGGTGTTCTGAGTGCACTGGCTGTCGAGTCTTGTCATAATCGCCTGAGGACCGCAAGTGGTAGCCGCGGCAGCGACGCTGTGTCGTGCTGCCGCTGTCATCGGCTTGACGCGATGTGTCGCCTGCGTGACGCAGCGCGCGCCAACGCTTTGAGTTCTGCCGATGCCGAAGGTTCTCCCGCGCGGCGAGTCCATGGCATCACAGTTGGCCGCCGCGCTCAAGTCCGAGAGCATCCTCTCTTGGGCTTGGTACGGCCTGTTACGGTCCAATCTACGGCTGCTTGCGCACTGCCAGCTGAACTGATGCGGCGCGGCCGCGCGCGCAACCGCCGCCCGCAGCCGCGGCGGCCGCCCGCTGTCTCAGTTGAGGTCTCTGGTCCAGGCTCTCGTCGCTGTCGATGCTGACTGCGCGCCGAAGGCGTGCGCGTGGTCAAGGGGCGGGTGGTCGGGCTGAACGCGGCCGCATCGGTTGACGAACAGGTCTGGGGACCGGCCTGAACCGGCCCGGCAACATCCGCATCGCGGCCATCCTCCCGCCGCTTCCCATCGCATCGTAGCGGGCGGCAAGGCGGGCTTGCGCGGCCGCTCAGTCGTTCGCACGTATCATGCAGCCGGTTTCCTACCCATGAGGTCGCCCTCCGATGTTTCCCCGATTGCAGCCGGCCACCCAGGCCTTGTTGATCGCCAACGTGGCCATGTTCCTGCTGCAGATGGTGCTGCCCGATGCGCTGATGGCGCGGCTGCTGCTGTGGCCGGTCGGGGCGGGTCAGGTGCTGCCCGGCGCCGGTTTCCTGCCCTGGCAGCTGGTCAGCGCCGGCTTCATGCACGCCACCTTCGGCCACATCTTCTTCAACATGCTGGCGCTGTGGATGTTCGGCTCGCCGCTGGAGGCGGTGTGGGGCGCGCGTCGGTTCACCACTTACTACCTGGTGAGCCTGGTCGGTGCCAACGTGCTGCAGGTGATCGTGGGGACATTGCTGCTGGCGCAGGGTCAGTTCCCCATTCCGGTGCTCGGTGCCTCCGGCGCGGTGTTCGCGCTGCTGCTGGGGTACGGGATGCTGTTCCCGGACCAGCGCATGATCGTGTTTCCGATCCCGGTGCCGATCAAGGCCAGGACGTTGGTAATCATCTACGGGGCCATGGAGCTGTTCTTCGCCTATACCGGGCGCCAGCCGGGGGTGGCCCACTTCGTGCATCTGGGCGGGATGCTGTTTGGCTGGCTGCTGATCCGCTACTGGCGCGGGCAGCCGCCGTTCGGGCGCGGCAGTGGGCGTGGTGGACGTGGCGGCGGCAATGGCAGGCGCCGCAGCACGGCCACCTTCCGGGTGGTGTAGGAGCAACTGTCTTCTCAGGCGCCTGTCATTCTCCATTCAGTTTGGTCTCTGGCCATGGCGTTGAGGCGGGTGAGCAGCACCCGCATGCAGGCGGTGATGGCGACCTTGGCGCACTTGGCGCGGATTGATCCGGGTGACGGGAAGCCCGGCTTTGCTCAACACGCGCATCAGCGCGCGCTCGTAGCCGCCGGTGGCTTCCAGCAACAGGTTGTCCACGCTGTGCCCCTTCAGGGGCGCCAGCAGTTGGGCATGGCCGGCAGAGGTGTTGGGCAGGGTCAGATGCAGCTGGTGGGGGAGCACGCAGACGGCCAGGGTGGCTTTGGCTACGTCGATACCAACAAGGGTCAGGGACATAAAGTTCTCGTACACTGGGGACAGGACGAGGTCGATGTGCGGCGGCCCGGGCTCCTACACGTGCTTGGCAACACTGCGCTCCATCGGCCTGCCGCACATCGCTCTCCACCCAAACTCTAGACCTTCGCGCAGACACAAGCGCACCTTAGGGCGCGACAGGCTTTACCGGGCAAGCCCCATCGCGCCCCTGCGGTGCGCCTACACACACACACGCCGATTCCGGGAGTCAGCGCCAGATGCCGATCTGCTCCGCTTCCGGGCGCACCATCGGGTTGCCGGGCTTGCACTGGAAGCTGGCGCTGAATTCGGGCTGATTCTGCAGGGGTGCGTTGCTGCGGACCGGGCCAGGTGCACGCAGGTCGGTGGCCACGCGCACGCTGGCCTCCTGCGGGTCCACCTGCTGGGCCCACAGCTGCGACCAGCTGCGGAAGAAGGTCTGCTTGGCGCCGGGATTGGGTGCGGCCTGTGTGTTCAGGTAGGCATCCCAGGCCAGCTCCACACCGGACAGGTCGGCCAGGTTTTCGTCGCGGGTCAGGGTGCCGTTGACCTGGGTCGCGGTCAGGCCCGGATAGGCATAGCCGTTGTACTGGCCGGTCACCCGCGCGCCCAGCGCGTTCCAGGCGCTGGCATCGGCAGGTGTCCACCAGTCGCGCAGCTGGCCGGCGGCGTCGATCATGCGGCCCTTGGCATCGAAGCCGCGGGTCAGCTCATGGCCGACCAGCGCGCCGAAGCTGCCATACAGCGCCGCCACGTCGCGGCTGACGTCGAACACCGGCGGCTGCAGCACCGCGGCGGTGACGATCAGCCGGTTCTGGGCCAGGTCATAGGCCAGCGCCGGCTGCTGCGGCAGCACGTTCCAGCGGCGCTCGGCGTTGCCGCGACCGATCCGCTTCATCTCCTCGCGATGCCGCCAGGTGCTGGCGATCAGCATGTTGCCGCCGAAGCTGCCGCGGCCCATCGGCTGCACGGTGTAGTCCAGGTCGCGCCTGGGCGCGCCGATCTCGATCTCCAGCCTGGCCAGCTTGGCCTTGGCTTCGGCCTTGGCCTGGGTGCTCATCCACCCATTGCGTTCCAGCGCGCGACCCAGGGCGTCGCGCACGCTGGCGGCGATGACTTCGGCCTTGTCGCGGCTGTCCTTGGGCAGGTAGCGGGCGGTGTATTCGCGGCCCAGCATCGGACCGGCAGCGGTGTTGATCGCGTCCAGCACCTGGACCCAGCGCGGGTCCGGCGACTGCTTGCCTTCCAGCACGCGACCGTGGAAGTTGTACGCGGCCTCGCGCCAGGACCTGGCCAGGTACGGTGCCATCGCATCGCCCACGCGCCAGCGCAGGTAGGCCTTCCATTGCTCCGGGGAGAGCTGCTTGACCAGCGCGTCGATCTGGCCGAACAGCGCCGGGTCGGCCAGCGACACGGTGTCGTCCTTCACCCCCTGCGCCTCCAGGAAGGCATCCAGCTGCAGGTTGCGGTACTGCTTCTTCAGGTCCTTGATCGGCAGCGGCTTGTAGTTGTTGAACGGGCTGGCCAGCTGGTCCAGCGGGCGTGAAGCGCTGGCCAGGCGCGTTTCCAGGTCGAGCACCTGGGCCGACTGCGCATCGAGCTGGTCGGCCGGGGTGCCGGTCAGGGCCAGGATCTGCTTGACGTAGGCCCGGTAGCGGCCCAGCAGCTCGCGGGTCTGCGCATCGGTGCGGGTGTAGTAGGCCGGGTCAGGCAGGCCCAGGCCGCCCTGCATGAAGTAGCCGATGTGGCGGTCCAGCGCCTGCAGGTCCACGTCCGGGCTGAAGTTGAACGCCACCGGGATGCCGACCTGGTGCAGGGCGGCGATCGCGGCGGGGATGTCCTTGGACTTCCTGATGCCGTCGATGCGGCTCAAAAGCGGGGCGATCGGCCTGGCGCCATCGGCCTCCACCGCCGCCTCGTCCAGGCCGCTGGCCCAGAAGTCGCCGAGCAGCTTCTGCACGTTGCCCTGCGGCGCCTGCATGGCGCCGTCCAGCAGCGCCTTCTGCTGCTCCAGGCTGTACTGGCGCAGGTTGCCCAGCGCGGAGATCGCCCCGACACCGGCCGGCAGCGGGTTGGCCTTGAGCCAGTCGGCATTGGCGGCGGCGTAGAAGTCATTGCACTCGGTGCTGACGGCCGGCGCCTTGGCCGCGGCTTTTTTCTTCTTGGTGGCGGCGAAGGCATCGCCGCTGCCCAGCGCGACAAGCAGCGCCAGGGCAAGCAGGGTGGGGGTACGGGCGTGGCGCAGCTGCGTCATCTGGGGTGATATCCGGCGGTGGAAGGGCCGATTCTAGCAAGCCACCGGTCCGCGCCCGCCTGTCGCCCAGCGCCCGGGCAGCCCGGGAACCCCCGCGGGGCGGGAAACAGGATCAAAGAAAAAAGCGGCGTGCCGGACCCGCCACGCCGCCTCAGAACCATCGCCTCGGTGGCGCCTACCAGATCACCACCTGCTGCTCGCCGGTGCGCACCATCGCATCGCCGGGCTTGCAGTCGAACGCCTGGGCGAAGGCCGGCATGTTGGACGGAGCGCCGATGGCGCGGAAGTTGGCCGGGGCGTGCGGATCGGTCTTCAGGCGCACGGCCAGTTCTTCCGGGGTGAAGTTGCGGCGCCACACCGTGGCCCAGTTGAGGAAGAAGCGCTGGTCCTGGGTCAGGCCGTCGACCTTGGGATCGGGCTTGCCCTGCTCGGCCACCTTCATCGCGTCGTAGGCGGTGTTCAGGCCGCCCAGATCGGCGATGTTCTCGCCCAGGGTGAGGTCACCCCTGACCTTGCCGCCGTCGGCGGTGGTGTAGCCGTTGAACTGCTCCACCAGCTTGCCGGTGCGCGACTTGAAGCCCTGCTCGTCGGCCTGGGTCCACCAGTTCTCGAAGTTGCCCTTCGGGCCGAACTTGGCACCCTGGTCGTCGTAGCCGTGGGTCATCTCGTGGCCGATCACCGCGCCGATGCCGCCGTAGTTCATGGCCGGATCGGCCTTGGGATCGAAGAACGGCGGCTGCAGGATCGCGGCCGGGAACACGATCTCGTTCTGCTGCGGGTTGTAGTAGGCATTGATGGTCTGCGGGGTCATGCCCCATTCGGTGCGGTCCACCGGCTTGCCGATCTTGGACAGGTCGAACCTGTAGTTGAACTGCTGCGCGGCCAGCACGTTGCCCAGGTAGCTGTCGCCGCTGGTGTTCAGCCCGCTCCACTCACGCCACTTGTCCGGATAGCCGATCTTGGGAGTGAAGGTCTCCCACTTGGCCAGGGCCTTCTGTTTGGTCTGCGGGCTCATCCAGTCCAGCTGCTCGATGCGCGCCTTGAGCGCGGTGCGCAGGTTGCCCACCAGGGCCTCCATCTGCGCCTTGGCCTCGGGCGGGAAGGTGGTCTTGACGTACAGCTGGCCCAGGGTCTCGCCGGCCTGGCGGTTGAGGGTGGCCAGCACGCGCTTCCAGCGCGGACGGATTTCCTTCTGGCCGCGCAGGGTCTGGTTCCAGAAGGCGAAGTTCTCATCCACGAACGGCTTGCTCAGGTACGGACTGGCGCTGTCGATGGTGTGGAAGCGCAGGTACGCCTGCCAGGCCGCCGGCGCGGTGTCGGCCAGCATCTTGGACACTTCCTGGTGGAAGGCCGGGATGGCCAGCGAGAACATCTGCGGCGCGGCCACGCCCTGGGACTTGAAGAACTCGCTCCAGGACCAGTTGGGGGTCAACTGGTCGGCCTGTTCCAGCGACACCGGGTTGTAGGCCAGTTCGACCTTGCGCGACAGCTCGGTGCTGGTCTTGGAGACCTTGGCCAGGCGCGTTTCGAAGGCGATCACGTCGCGGGCCTGGGCGGCGGCGGCATCGGCGGCCACGCCGGCCAGCTCCAGCGTCCTGGCGATGTGCGCCTGGTAGGCGTCCAGCTTGGGTTTGTTCTCGGCGCCGGTGTAGTACTCCGGATCGGGCAGGCCCAGCCCGCCCTGGAAGGCATAGGCGATGTTCATGTCCGAATTGTTGAAGTCCGGGCTGGCACCGAAGCCGAACAGCGCGTTCTGGCCCTTGGCCGCGCGGGTGCGCAGGTAGTCGGTGATCTTGGCCTGGTCGCCGAGGCCATCGATGGCAGCCAGCTCGTCCTTGATCGGGGCCAGGCCCTGCTGCTCGATCCTGGCCTCATCCATGCCGGTAGCCCAGAAGTCGCCGACGATCTTTTCCACGCCGCTGGCGGCGGTGTCGGCGGCGGCCTGCTCGGCCAGCTGTTGCTGGATGGCTTCCGAGCGCTCGCTCAGCACCTCGAAGCTGCCCCAGCTGGTGCGGTCGCCCGGCACCGGATTGGCCTTGAGCCAGCGCGCGTTGGCGTAGGCATTGAGGTCGCTGCAGACGTTGACGGCTGGGTCCAGATCGCCGATCTGGAAGCCGCTGAAGGGCGGCAGCCTGGACTGGTCCACGCGCAGCGCCTTGGGCGCGGCGGTGTCGGCGGCCGGGGCAGGCGCAGGCGCAGCCGCGGTGGGCGCGTCGGGTTTCTTGCAGGCGGCCAGGGCGGCGGCGATGGACAGGGACAGGGACAGCAGCAGGATCTTGGTCTTGGGCGTGCTCACGTGGACTCCGTTGGATATGCCGCGACGACAGGCGCGTCCCGCAGGGCCGGGACAACCGCAGGACTGTAGCGGTGCGCGGTGCGCGGGGCCGGTGTCGAAGGTCATGGACGCCGCGCGCCGGCGCAGGAGCGCTCAACGCGCGATGGGATCGCGCACGGTGACCAGGTCGCGGGTGGCGCGCAGCAGCAGGTCTGCGCCGCGGGCGTCTTCGGGCTGCAGGCTGGCCAGGCCCATGCGCAGCGCCCGGCCGGCGGTGGCCGGGCCGGGACGACCCGGGCGGCCTTCCAGGTCGACCATCAGTGCGGTGGCCAGGGCGGCGGCCACGTGCAGGGCCGTGCCCGGCAGCAGTGCGGCGAAGCGTGAGGCATCCAGGCGCGCGATCAGGTCCTGCGGCGCCTGCGCGCGCAGGCGCAGCCCCGAGGCCATCGCCGCAGCGAGGTCGCCGCCGCTGCCGGGCGCGTGCGAGGAGGTGCTGCGCGCTTCGATCAGCAGCAGCGACAGCGGTCGACCTTCGCGCCGGGCGCGCCGGGTCTCGCTTTCCAGGCGGTTTTCGAAGCACAGCCGGTTGGCCACCCCGGTTTCCGGATCGGTCAGGCCGCGCCGGCGCGCGCGTTGCCAGGCCGAGCGCGCGCCCGCTGCCAGGCCCAGCCCCAGCACCAGCAGCGCAGGCGTCGGCGGGAACCACACCCCGGCCCGCAGCAGCGTCCAGGACATCAGCAGCACCAGGACCAGCGTCATCGGGAACCACAGCCCGCGCAGGCCGGGCAGGCCGAGCAGCAGCAGCGGCAGGGTCACCAGGACCGTCGACAGCAGCAGCTGCGGCCCGACCGGCATCGGCCACACCGCGCTCCCTTCCAGCAGACGCGCCAGGGCGTGGGCCTGGAATTCGACCCGCGCCAGGCTGCCCGGCGCCCCGGGCAGGGACAGGCGCTGGTCCGGCCCCAGGTCGGTGCGGCCGATGATCGCGATGCGCCCGGCGAAGGCCTCCGGGCCGACCGCGCCAGCCAGCACCGCGGCGGCCGAAACACGGGCGATATCGCCGGCACTGCCGGAATCGGGCACCAGCACGGTATCGGCGCGGACCCAGTCCTGCGGTGTTGGCGATGGGCCTTCGAACAGCGCCCGCGGTTGCGGCGGCGGTGTACTGGCCTGGGCCAGGTCCTTCAGCACCAGGGCAAAGGCCGGCCAGTCCGGAAGACCCAGGCCGGCGTGCAGGGCCAGGCGCCGGCCCATGCCGTTCTGATCGGTGATCACCTCGGTATGGCCCAGCCCCGCGGCGGCGGCCATCAGCTCGGGCGCGGGCAGGATGGCGGTGGCTGGTGCGTTGGGCGAGGCCGGTTCGGCCACCACCGGCATGACCACCGCGCCGTCGCGGACCATCGCCTGGGCCAGCAGCGCATCGCCGCGCGGGTCGTACAGGCTGGGCTGGGCCAGCAGCAGGTGCAGGCCGATGGCGCGGGTGCCGGCCGCGGACAGGCGATCGACCAGCTGCGCCAGTTGGTGCCGCGGCCAGGGCCACGGGCCCAGCCGGGCGATGCTGTCCGGGTCGATGGCCACCACCACGACCTGGTGGTTGCCTTGCTGCCGGCCGTTGCGCGCGGCCAGGTCGAACAGCGCCTGGTCCAGCGGCAGGGTCACCTCCGACAGGGTCAGCAGCACCAGCAGCGCCACCGCGCCCAGCGCAGCCAGCACCCGGGCGCGCACCTGCCCATGCGTGCGCCGCAACGACCGGGTCAGCGGGCGCATCGGGCAAACGGGTGGCCCAAGCATGCCGGGGGCCTGTTCACGCTAACCTGCGCGCTCGGTGTTGGCCGGCACCCCTGTGGTGGTCCATTGCGGTCCTTCCCCTGATCGGCGCGGTGGGATGCACGCCAGCGACAGACTGTACAAGTGGTCACGGATTCTACGAAAAATGACGGTCCATTCCCCCTGCGATGCGCTGCTGGTCGGCGGCGGCCACAACGGCCTGGTGTGCGCGGCCTACCTGGCCCGGGCGGGCCTGAAGGTCACCGTGCTGGAACGGCGCAGCGTGGTCGGCGGCGCGGCGGTGACCGAACAATTCCATCCGGGCTTCCGCAATTCGGTCGCCTCCTACACCGTCTCGCTGCTGCAGCCCAGGGTGATCGACGAGCTGGACCTGCGCGGCCATGGCCTGCGCATCGTCCAGCGCCGGCGCGACAACTTCCTGCCGCTGCCCGATGGCCGCTACCTGCTGACCGGCGCCGGCCAGACCGCCGCGCAGGTGGCCAGGTTCTCCACCCGTGATGCACAGGCCTTGCCCGCCTACCAGGCACGCCTTGAAGCCATCGCCGAGGTGCTGCGCGCGCTGGCCCTGCAGCCGCCGCCGAACATCACCAGCGACGGCTGGTGGAAGGCCCTGCCCGAGCTGCTGCGCGGCGCCGGGCTCGGCCGCCGGCTGCTGGCCCTGGACCAGACCCTGCGCCAGGAGCTGCTGGACCTGTTCACCATCTCCGCGGCCGAGTACCTGGACCGCTGGTTCGAGAGCGCGCCGGTCAAGGCACTGTTCGGCTTCGACGGCGTGGTCGGAAACTACGCCAGTCCGTACACGCCGGGCAGCGCCTACGTGCTGCTGCACCACGTGTTCGGCCAGGTCGACGGGGTCAAGGGCGCCTGGGGCCACGCGATCGGCGGCATGGGTGCGATCACCCAGGCGATGGCTGCCTCCGCGCGCGCGGCCGGCGCCACGATCCGCACCGATGCCGGCGTGGATCAGGTGCTGGTCGAAGGCGGCCGCGCGGTCGGCGTGCGCCTGCATACCGGCGAAATCCTGCGCGCGCGCAGCGTGGTGGCCAACGTCAATCCCAAGCTGCTCTACCAGCGCCTGCTGCGCGCCGAACACGTGCCGCCGGCCACTGCCGAACGCATGGCGCACTGGCGCTGCGGCTCGGGCACCTTCCGCATGAACGTGGCGCTGGACCGGCTGCCCTCGTTCACCGCGCTGCCGGGCGAGGGCGACCACCTCACCGCCGGCATCATCCTGGCGCCGTCGCTGGATTACATGGATCGCGCCTACCTGGATGCCAGGGCACACGGCTGGTCGCGCGCGCCGATCGTCGAGCTGCTGATTCCCTCGACCCTGGACGATTCGCTCGCGCCGGCCGGCAAACACGTCGCCAGCCTGTTCTGCCAGCACGTCGCGCCGGAACTGCCCAACGGCCGCAGCTGGGACGATCACCGCGAGCACGTGGCCGACCTGATGATCGCCACGGTCGAGCGCTACGCCCCGGGTTTTGCTGCATCGGTGCTGGGCCGGCAGATCAACAGTCCACTGGACCTGGAGCGCGATTTCGGCCTGGTCGGCGGCGACATCTTCCACGGCGCGCTCTCGCTCAACCAGTTGTTCAGCGCGCGCCCGGCGCTGGGCCAGGCGGGCTATCGCGGGGCGATCCCGGGCCTTTACCTGTGTGGCTCGGGCACCCATCCCGGTGGTGGGGTGACCGGCGCGCCAGGCCACAATGCCGCACAGGTGGTCATTTCGGATCTGCGATGAGGGCGCGCAGCCGGCGAGGGTGGTCTATCCAGATTCCCGAGCCGCCGGTTATTGCTCCGGCGGATCCGAGTCGATCACCTGCAGGTGAGCGCCGGTGGTCTGCGGCAGCACGCTGGCGTCGGTGGCCACCAGCACCGTGCCGGGCTGGACCAGCGGCAGCACCAGCGCCTTGAAGCCGTCCGGAATCACGACCTGGTTGGCTTCCTCGGCCGGCAACGCGGCGCCGGCCTCGTCCTCGCGCCCGGGCACGCCGATGGCGATCCAGGACGGCATGTGTTGGCCAGCGTCGACTGCGCCGGTCGCGGGCGGGTCATCGCCGGCCGCGACGATGTAGGCATGGGTGCCGGTACGCGGGGTCGGACTGTTCAGGGCGATCCGGGTGCGGCCGATCTCGATGCCATTGCGGTAGACGAACAGGATCCGGTCGCTGCGGCTGAGCACGATGGAGACCGGGCCGTCCGGCGCCCGCTCCGGTTCCCAGCGCCAGGCGCGGCCGTCTTCCAGCAGCGGGATGTCCAGGTCCTTGCCGGTGGTTGGATCGATCGGACTGAGTGCGCCGGGATGGACCAGCGCCGGCGGCGTCTTGCCTTCCTCGGACACCACCACGGTCATGCCCAGGTTGGAGGCCGCGAACAGTTTTTCCGCAAACGCACTGGGCAGGTGCACGCAACCGTGCGATTCGGGATAGCCGGGCAGGCCGCCGGCATGCAGCGCCACGCCGCCCCAGGTCAGCCGCTGCTGGTAGGGCATGGCCGCGTTGTTGTACAGGTTGGAACGGTGGTCCTTGTCCTTTTGCAGGATGGTGAACACCCCGGTGGGCGTCTCGTAGCCGGCCTTGCCGCTGCTGATCGTGGTCCAGGCCATCAGGATGCCGTTGCGGTACACGTAGGCGCGCTGTTCGGTCAGGCTGACGATCACCGCCATCGGCCCGGCGTTTCCGATGCTGCTGCCAGCCCAGACCCATTGGCCAGGCTTGAGCATGGCAGGGGGCGTGTCAACCGGGCTGGACTGCCTGTCGCCCCAGAACGGCACTGCCGCCAGGGCCTGCGGCACCAGGCACAGCAGCAGCGTGGACAGCAGCAAGGCGAAGCGATGGCGCATCGGGCCTCCATGGCCAGGACGGGTCGGTACAAGGCAGGCCGAGTCCCAAGTGCGCCGAAGCCCCCTCGCCCTCGCGCCACGGCCCTTGCCTGCTTCTGGCCCCCTCCCTCCCCTTCGCGATGCGAAGGGGAGGGGGCAGTGCCGGGCACCCATCCCAACCTCAAGCTTCAGCGCCGCGGCCTTGATGGGGTGATCCTCAGCGCGTGGCAAGGGCCTTGCCCGGGTCCGGGCGCCCGTGCAGGCGCGCCATCGCGCACTGGGCCAGCGAGGAGCGGGTCAGCCAGGCCTGCTGCGGCGAATATGAAAACACGAACTGGCCGTCCTTCATCACCTCGATGATCGGCCTGGCCATGGCCGCGCGCAGCGCCGGGCAGCCCCAGCTGCGGCCCAGCCGGCCCATCTTCCTGCCGCTGTCGGCGTTCACGTAGGGTGCGCCGTGCATGACGATGGCGCGGCGCATCGCGGCATCGTTGAAGCCACGCTCCAGGCCCTGCATGCGCAGCGAATACCCGTTCTTGCCCTGGTAGGTGTCGCGCGTATAGAACAGGCCCAGGCTGGAGGCGTGGGTGCCGTCCTCGTTGGAAAAGCGGTCGGGCACATCGCCCCCCGAGCCCTGGCCGTGGGCGACCAGCTCCTTGTAGAGCAGCTTGCGCTGGGCCAGGTCGAACACCCACAACCGCGGGGTCAGCGAGGAACGGCTGTAGTCGATCACCGCCAGCCGCCGCGCATCAACCCCGGTGCCGTGGGCCTGCGCGCATTGCATCGCCGACAGGCCCAGCGCCAGCACCTGCGGATCGGCATCGGGCGCCAGCTGCGACAGGTCAGGCAGGCCATCGGGCGAAGTGCCACCGCTTTGGCCGGCAGGCCTGTCCGGGGCCGGCTTGCGGCCGATGTCCGGGGCGGCACTGACTTGCGGCGAGCGCGCCGCGACCGGGGTGCTGGCCAGGGCGGCCAGCGCGAACATCAGGAGAGGCTTCATGGCGCGATTCTAGGGCGTGTCGCCGATCCCTTTATGAATCAGGCAGTTGAATCGGACATGGTTCCCCGGCCTCAATCTGCCGCCGCTTCGGCCCGCAGTTGTTGTTCGCGCGCGCGGCCCAGGTAGGTGCGGATCGCGTGGCGCATCAGGTACAGCAGCGGGATCATCGCCACCGCCGCCAGCATCTTGTAGCCGTAGTTGACCGTGCTGATCGCCAGGAACCGCGGCGTGGACCAGTGCTGCGGGCCGAGCACGAAGGCGATGTAGATCACCACGAAACTGTCCACCAGCTGGGACACGGCGGTCGACCCGGTGGCGCGCAGCCAGACGTATTTCTCGCCGGTGACATTGCGGATGCGGTGGAACACCGACACGTCGATCAGCTGGCCCAGCAGGAACGCCACGATCGAGCCACCGATGGACCACATGCCCTGGCCGAAGATCGCCGCGAACGCGGCCTGGTAGTCAGGCACGCCCTGGCTGGCGGCTGCGCCCACCCACCAGCCGGCCGGCGCGGTCTTGATCGCCAGGAACGCGAACAGGAACCCGTACACGATCAGGGCCACGGCCACCCAGGAGATGAAACGCACGCCGCGACGGCCGAAGAACTCGTTGATGGTGTCGGTCAGCACGAACACGAATGGCCACAGCAGCGTGCCGACGGTGAAGCTCAGCGAGCCATTCTCGCCAAACAGGTTCCACTGCAGCGGCGCGATGCCCAGGGTGTCTTCCAGGGCAAAGATCTTGACCCCGATGAATTCGGCCAGCACCGCGTTGACGCACAGAAACGCCGCCAGCGCGATGAACAGCCGCACCGCGCGGTCGTCCAGGGTGCGCGGCCCCACGCTCATGCGCGACGATCGCCGCTGCGGGTGAACGGCATCGCGTCCGGCGCCACCGCGCCGCCGGAGATGATGAAGCTCATCGCCTGGTCCACGCTCCAGTCGGTCGGCGTCAGCAGTTCCACCGGGACGATTTCCAGGTAGCCGGAGGTCGGGTTGGGCGTGGTCGGCACGTACACGGCGGCCAGCTCGCGCCCGGTGCCCTGTTCGCGCATCACCCGGGTGACCAGCCCGACCGACTTCATGTCCCGGTGCGGGAAGTCGATCAGGACCACGCGCTGGGTGCTGCCCGGCTTGGTCTGCAGGATGTCCAGCAACTGGCGCGCGCTGGTGTAGATGGTGCTGGCCAGCGGCACCCGGCGAATCAGCGATTCGAACCAGCGCAGCAGGGTCTGCCCGACCACGCGCCGGGTCAGGAAGCCCACCAGCACGATCACCAGCAGGGTGGCAACCAGCGCGATCACGTTCTGGATCCACACGCCGGTGAACCACGGCGCCGCACCCGGGAAATCCTGCGCGATCTGCCGCGAGATCGGTTCGACCAGGGGCTTGCTGACATCGGACAGCAGCACGAAGACGAACTTGACCACCACCCAGGTCAGCCAGATCGGCAACAGGGTGAGCAGGCCGGTCAGGAACAGGCCCTGCAGGGAAGGGTGCGGCGTGGCGGGGTTGGACATGGCGCGCATTGTAGCGGTGGTGCCGCAACGTCCGCGGCCGCGGTCCAGTGGGTCGGTGCCGACGATGATCTTCTCGGCAGGCCTGCGCCCGGTCCTGGTGAAGTGCCAGGCGAACCATCTGCCACAGGCGCTGGATTGGCGCCGGTGACCCTGCCGCAGCTCGCGCACGCCGACCGGTCAGGTCGGGAATCCGGACATATCCGGGTCGAATGAAGACGCTCGGCGATGCGGGCATGGGGCGTTGCATCGACCGGTGTTGATGTTGCTCCTGAAACGATCGGCAGCTTGAAGGATGTATTGTTCCACCATCGCTTGACAGCGCTTCACGCTTGGGTTTCATTAGCCGCCCATGTCGCACCTGCCCACCCCCTTCGCCGCCTGCACCGCGTCCATCGCGGGCCCTGGCCTGGGCGTGCCCGGCACCACGACCATTACCACCACCCGGGGTCTTCGGGTGTGGTCGGCCGTGCAAGCGTAAGTTTTTCGCAACCACCGCCCCGCACCCGGATCAGGATGCGGGAGCCCCCACATCCTGATGCGCGCGAGGCCCTCCCAACCCTGAGGTCCCCATGTCGTCGCCTGCAGCACACGCCCAACCGCTGAAAACCGTCGCCCACAAGTTCGGCGGCACCTCCGTGGCCGATGCCACCCGCTATCGCCACGTGGCCGACCTGCTGCTGGCGCGCGAGGAAGACCAACAGATCACCGTGGTCTCGGCGATGAAGGGGGTCACCGATGCGCTGATCGACCTGGCCGGGCGCGCGGCCGGCAACCTGGAGGACTGGCGCGAGCGCTGGCACGAACTGCGCGCCCGCCATCGCGGCGCGGCCGTGGCCCTGCTGGGCGAGCATTCGGGCCCGACCGTGGAATGGCTGGATGCCCAGTTCGACATGCTGGCCGAGGTGTTGCAGGCGCTGTCGGTGATCGGCGAACTGCCGCGCGAGGTGCTCGAGCGCGTGCAGGGCCTGGGCGAGGTGTATTCGGCCAGGCTGCTCGGCGATCACCTGCGCAGCCGCGGCGAGGATTGCGCGGTGCTGGATGCGCGCGAGGTGCTGGTGGTGGACCGCAACGACCTGGGCGTGGACGTGGACTGGGAGCTCAGCGCCCAGCGCCTGCGCCAGTGGCGCGCGGCCAACCCGGCCAGGCGGGTGGTGGTCACCGGCTTCGTCGCCCGCGATCGCGGCAACCGCATCACCACCCTGGGCCGCAATGGCAGCGATTACTCCGGTGCGATCTTTGCCGCCTTGTTCGACGCGGTGGAACTGCACATCTGGACCGACGTCGATGGCGTGCTCTCGGCCGATCCGCGGGTGGTGCCCGAAGCGGTGCAGCTGGAATCGCTCAGCTACGACGAAGCCTGCGAGCTGGCCTACTTCGGCGCCAAGGTCGTGCATCCACAGACCATGTCGCCGGCGATCGAGCGCGGCCTGCCGATCATCATCCGCAACACCTTCCAGCCCGACCATCCGGGCACGCGCATCACCGCGCGCAGGGACACCTCCGGCCCGGTCAAGGGCCTGACCCTGTCGCCGGACCTGGCCGTGCTCAACCTGGAAGGCACCGGCCTGATCGGCGTGCCGGGCACGGCCGAGCGGGTGTTCGCCGCGCTGCGCGATGCACGCGTGTCGGTGGTGATGATCTCGCAGGGCTCGTCCGAGCATTCGATCTGCTGCGTGGTCAAGTCCGCCGATGCGGTCCGTGGGCGCGCTGCGCTGCTGACCGCCTTTGCGCACGAGCTGTCCATCGCCCAGATCCAGCGCGTGCAGCTCACCGACGGGGTGAGCGTGCTGGCCGCGGTCGGCGACGGCATGGCCGGCATGCCGGGCGTGGCCGCGCGCCTGTTCGAATCGCTGGGCCGGGCGCGGGTCAACATCCTGGCCATCGCCCAGGGCTCGTCCGAGCGCAACATCTCGGTGGCCATTGCCAGCAGCGACGCGACCAAGGCGCTGCGCGCGGCGCATGCCGGTTTCTGGCTGTCGCCGCAGACCTTCGCGGTGGGCGTGATCGGGCCGGGCAACGTCGGCCGCGCGCTGCTGGAGCAGCTGCGTGCCGCCCAGCCGCAACTGCTGGCCAAGGCCAACGTGGACCTGCGCCTGCGCGCGATCGCCTCGTCCCGGCGCATGCTGCTGGCCGAGCGCAGCATCGAGGGCGACTGGAAGGTGCCCTTCGAACAGGCCAGCCAGGCGCTGGACCTGGACCGCTTCACCGAGCACCTGCTGGCCTCGCATCTGCCGCACACGGTGATCGTGGACTGCTCGGCCAGCCCGGCCGTGGCCGACCGCTACGCGCAGTGGCTGGCCGCGGGCATCCACGTGGTCACGCCCAACAAGCAGGCTGGCGCCGGCCCGCTGGCGCGCTACCAGGCCATCACCGAGGCCGCTGCCGCCAGTGGCGCGCGCTTCCGCTACGAAGCCACCGTCGGCGCCGGCCTGCCGGTGATCAACACGTTGCGCGACCTGGTCGATACCGGCGATGTGGTGACCAGCATCGAGGGCATCTTCTCCGGCACCCTGGCCTGGCTGTTCAACAAGTTCGACGGCAGCGTGCCGTTCTCCGAACTGGTCGCCCAGGCCCGCGCAATGGGCTACACCGAGCCCGATCCGCGCGAGGACCTGTCCGGCACCGACGTGGCCCGCAAGCTGGTGATCCTGGCGCGCGAGATCGGCAGGACCCTCTCGCTGGAAGAGGTGCAGGTGGAAAGCCTGGTGCCCGAGGGCCTGCGCCAGGCCAGCGTCGAGGACTTCATGGCGCGCCTGGGGCAAGTGGACGCAGTGTTCGCCAAGCGCCTGTCCGATGCGCGCGCCTCGGGCAACGTGCTGCGCTATGTCGGGCGCCTGCACGAAGGCGGCGCCAGCGTCGGCCTGGTGGAACTGCCGGCCGACCACGCCTTCGCCAGGCTGCGGCTGACCGACAACATCGTGCAGTTCAACACGCGCCGCTATTGCGCCAATCCGCTGATCGTGCAGGGCCCGGGCGCCGGCCCGGAAGTCACCGCGGCCGGCGTGTTCGCCGACCTGCTGCGGGTGGCGGCCGGGCAGGGGGCGCGGCTGTGAAGGGTCAGGCACGTGCGTTCGCGCCGGCCTCGGTCGGCAACGTCGGCGTCGGTTTCGACATCCTGGGCCACGTGATCGAAGGGCCGGGCGACACGGTCACCGTGCGCCGCATCGACGCGCCGACGGTACGCATTGCCGCGATCGGCGGCACCACCGTCGACCTGCCGCTGGATGCGCCGTCCAATACCGCCGGCGCGGCGCTGATCGCCATGCGCCAAGCACTCGCGCTGCCGTTCGGTTTCGAGGTCGAGATCGACAAGGGCATTGCGCTGGGCTCGGGCATGGGCGGCTCGGCGGCCTCCTGTGTGGCCGCGCTGGTGGCGGCCAATGCGCTGCTGGAGGCGCCGCTGTCGCGCCAGGCGCTGTATCCGTTCGCGCTGGTCGGCGAAGCGGTCGCCAGCGGCGGCAAGCATGGCGACAACCTGGGGCCGATGCTGCTGGGCGGCCTGGTGCTGGCCACCGCCGAGCACCTGGTCCGGGTGCCGGTGCCGCATGCCTGGCACAGCCTGCTGGTGCATCCGGAGGCGATTCTGGAAACCCGCCGCGCCCGTGCCGCGCTGGCCGGCACCTATGCGCTGAACGAGTTCGTCGCCCAGAGCGCCAACCTGGCGCTGGTGCTGGCCGGTTGCCATGCCGGCGATGCCGCGCTGGTCCGTGCCGGCCTGAAGGACGTGCTGGTCGAACCGCGCCGGGCGCCGCTGATCGTGGGCTTCGAGGCGGCCAAGGCGGCGATGCTGGCCGGCGGGGCGATGGGCGCCAGCATTTCCGGCGCCGGCCCGAGCATCTTCGGCTGGTTCGAGCAGCGCGCCTGCGCCGAAGCGGCTGCACCTGCGGTGCAGGCCGCGTTCAAGGCGGCAGGCTTGCAGTCGCAGGCCTGGGTCTCGCGCATCGCCGCGCCGGGCGCGCAGGTGCTGTGATCTGCGCTTTTGTGGGAGCCGCTTCAGCGGTCAAGGCGCTTTTGCGGGCTCAAGGCCTGCAGCAGCAGAGCCCCGTTCGCCGCTGTAGCGACTCCCACAAAGCGCATTTTTCAACTGGCCGGATCGAGCGCATTGCGCTGCGAGAGGGCCTGGCCTCACCGAGTCACTTTGGAATCTGTCCATGAACTTCATCTCCACCCGCAACGCCTCCCCCGCCGTCTCCCTGAGCGATGCCATCGCCGCCGGCCTTGCGCCCGATGGCGGCCTGTACGTGCCGCAGGCCATGCCGGACGCGCGCGAACTGCAGCCCGGCCATAGCCTGGCGCAGACCGCCGCCACGCTGCTGCAGCCGTTCCTTGCAGGCGACCGGCTGGAGAGCCAGCTCGCGGCGATCTGCGAAAGCGCGTTCGACTTTCCCGCGCCGCTGTTGCCGCTGGCCACGCCCGGTGACCAGGTGCTGGAGCTGTTCCACGGACCCACCGCGGCGTTCAAGGATTTCGGTGCGCGCTTTCTGGCGCAGTGCCTGACCCGCCTGCGCGGCGCCGATGCCAGGCCGCTGACGATCCTGGTGGCGACCTCCGGCGATACCGGCGCGGCGGTGGCGGCGGCCTTCCACCGGCAGCCGAACCTGCGCGTGGTGGTGCTGTATCCGGACGGCCGGGTGTCGCCGCGCCAGGCGCACCAGCTGGGCTGCTTCGGCGACAACATCACCGCGCTGCGCGTGGCCGGCTCGTTCGATGACTGCCAGGCGCTGGTCAAGCGCGCGCTGTCCGATGCGTCACTGCAGGCGCGGGCGCCGCTGAGTTCGGCCAACAGCATCAGCCTGGGCCGCCTGCTGCCGCAGATGAGCTATTACGCGCACGCCGCGCTGTGCCATCGCGCGCAGACCGGCAACACGCTGAACTTCGTCATTCCCACCGGCAACCTGGGCAATGCGATGGCCGCCATCCTGGCGCGCGCGCTGGGCGTGCCGATCGGCCGGATCGTGCTGGCCACCAACGCCAACCGGGTGCTGCCGGATTACTTCGCCGGCAAGGACTACGCACCGCAGCCCAGCGTGGCCACGATCGCCAATGCCATGGACGTGGGCGCGCCGAGCAACTTCGAGCGCCTGCGCTGGCTCTACCACGGCGATGATGCGGCGCTGCGTGCGGCCTTCACCGCGGCCAGCGTCGAGGACGATGCGATCGGCCTGCTGATCGCGCGCCGCCATCGCCACTTTGGCGAGGTGTTCTGCCCGCACACGGCCACCGCAGTCAAGGTCCTGGAAGACCTGCGCAACCAGGGCGTGGAGGGCGACTGGGCGGTGGCGGCCACCGCCCACCCGGCCAAGTTCGAAGGCGTGGTCGAGCCGCTGGTGGGCGCGGTACCCGTGCCGCCGGCGCTGAACGCGCTGCTGCAGCGCCCGGCGCATGCCGATCCGATCGAGCCGGACTACCAGGCCCTGGTCCAGCACATCCTGGCCACGCCGGCCGGCTGATCCGGCTTGGCCGGCGGGCTTGTGGCGCTGGCCCGCTGACCGGATCGGCACGGGCCTGCTCTATCATCGCCGCCTGCGCAAACCCGCGTGCAAGGTCGTCCATCCGTCGTGCCCCTCAATTTCCGCTTGTTCGCCGGGCTGCGGCCGGCCTTGTTCGCCCTGCTGTTGGCCTTGCAGCCAGGCCTTTGCGCCATGGCCCAGAGCGGGCCGCCCGAGCCCGGCTCGGACGCGAGCATCGATGCCATCGAGACGGCGCTGGACAAGCTGCAGGACCAGCAGGACCAGGCCGATACGCCCGAGGCCCTGCGCGCGCTCAGTGACAAGGTGGCCGAACAGCAGCACCAGGCAGAGACCCAGGTGCTGGCCCTGCAGCCGCAACTGGCGCAGATCGACGAGCGCCTCAAGCAGCTGGGCGAAGTGACACCGGGCACGGTCGAGCCGCCGGATATCCGTGCCGAGCGCAAACAGCTCAAAGCCAGTCGCGACCGTCTCGATGGCGCGATCAAGCGTGCGCGGCTGCTGGCGGTGGAAGCCCAGCAGCTGGGCGACACGATCGACAAGCTTCGCGGCCAGTTGCAGGCCCAGGAATTGTTTCGGCGCGCGCAATCCCCGCTGTCGATCAGCCTGTGGCGGCAGCTGGGCCAAGTGCTGCCTGGCGACCTGGCCCGGGTCCGCGCGCTGTGGGACCAGCAGCGCCAGGCCTTTGACGCTGCAGTGGCCAGACACGGCTGGGCGGCGCCGGCGGTTGGATTGGGTATTGCCGTTCTGTTGCTGCTGCCGGCGGCGATGTCGCTGCGCTGGTTTGGCCGGCGCTATCTGATCCAGCGAGCGCCCGGCAACCGGCTGCGACGTTCGGCCCTGGCAGTCTGGATGCTGCTGGTAGGTACCGCCACGCCGGCGCTTGCCGCCTGGGTGCTGGTGGAGTCGCTGCGCGGCATCGATGCCATTCCACGCTCGCTGCAGGCGCTGGCCTCCTCGATCGTGTTCGTCACTCTGGTTTCGGCGTTCATCGGCGCGGTGAGTTCGGCCCTGCTGCTGCCCCGACAGCCCTCGTGGCGCCTGCTGCCCTTTGATGACGCCACCGCCCTCAAGCTGGGCCGCTATGCATGGTTGACCTCAGTGGCGGCCTGGCTCAGCGGGGTGCTGGGCGCGGTCAATCTGGCCGCCCGCACCACGGAGGTCACCACGATGGCCCTGAACGGGCTGATCGCGTTGATCTTCGTGGTCCTGCTCATCGCCATGCTGGTCAGCCTGCTGCATTTGCAACGCGCGCCGGCGCTCGGCGCAGCGGCGGCCGGCCAGGACCCTGCCGCTGTGCCGCAGGTCGCGCCGCCACGCCGCTCCAGCGTGATGGTGCTGATCTCGCTGCTCGTGGAGATCATCATCGTCGCGGCGCTGGTGGCGGCGCTGCTTGGCTATGTCAATTTTGCCCGCCGTGCCACCACCCAGGTCATCTGGTCGGTGGTGGTGTGCGGTGCAGGCGGCCTGTTGATGATGTTCGCCGACGACCTGGCAAGGTGGATGTTCAAGCCCGACAGCCGCTTTGGCAGGGCGGCCAATGCAGCCCTGGGCCTGCGCGCCAGTCACATGGAACAGGCCGGGGTGCTGTTGTCGGCGGTGCTGCGGCTGTGGCTGGCGGTGGGGGTGATTGGCGCATTGCTGGTGCCTTACGGCGCCAACTTCTCGGGCATCGCCAATTGGATCGAGCAGGCGCGCCAGGGTTGGAAGGTCGCTGGTGTCCCGCTGGAGCCGCTGAAGATCCTCAAAGCCATCGTCGTGGTGGTGATCGGCATGGGACTGGTCAAGGCCTCCCAGCGCTGGCTCACCCAGACCTACCTGCCGCAGACCGAACTGGATACCAGTACCCGGGCCTCGGTCGCCGCAGTGATGCGCTACCTGGGCATCCTGGTGGTGGGCCTGTGGGCGCTGGTCACGCTGGGCTTGGACCTGGCCAAGCTGGCGCTGGTGGCCAGCGCCCTGTCGGTGGGCATCGGCTTTGGCCTGCAGGCGATCACCCAGAACTTCATCTCCGGCCTGATCCTGATGGCCGAGCGGCCGGTGAAGATCGGAGATTGGGTGCGGATCGGCGATGCCGAGGGCGATATCCGCCGCATCAACGTGCGCTCCACCGAGATCCAGGTCGGCGACAGGTCGACCCTGATCGTGCCCAACTCCGAGCTGATCACCAAGACCATCCGCAACATGACCATGGCCAACCCGCCGGGGCAGGTACAGGTGCAATTCTCGGTGCCACTGGACACCGATGTGGCGCGCGTCCGCGAACTGTTGCTGGGCCTGTATGCCGATCATCCCGGGGTGCTGGCCGAGCCGGCGCCGTCGGTGTTCATCGACTCGATCAAGGCCGGCGCGGTGACCATCAACAGTTTTGCGTACGTGCAAAGCCCGCGTGCGGTCTACGGGACGCGCAGCGACCTGTTCTTCGGCCTGCTCAAGGCGCTGGCCGAGGAGCACATCGCGCTGGCCATCGCGCAGGACGTGCGCATCATCGATGCCGGGTCCGA
Source organism: Pseudoxanthomonas spadix BD-a59 (assembly GCF_000233915.3). NCBI lineage: Bacteria > Pseudomonadati > Pseudomonadota > Gammaproteobacteria > Lysobacterales > Lysobacteraceae > Pseudoxanthomonas > Pseudoxanthomonas spadix. The sequence goes on from NC_016147.2 coordinate 1,099,544, forward strand.
TCCGGCGCGCGCGGCGACCGAACACGCCCGGCCCACAGGCGAGGGCGCGCCGGCCTGAACGCCCGGCTCAGTTGTCCAGCAGGCTCAGTCCCAGGATCGTGCCGAGCACGGCCGCCAGCATGACGTGGCTGCCGTTACTGGCGGTGCCGTAGCGATAACGGCTGTAATAGCCGTCTTCATAACCACGGCGGAACCCTTCGCGAAAGTAGTGGTTGTAGGTGTCCTGGCCGAGGTAATAGCCGTAGTAGCCATAGTTGGCGTCCTGGTAGGCGTAGGGCGTGTCAACGCTGAAACTCCAGCCGTCCTGGCGATCGGCGCGACCGGCTTCGAAGCCTTCGTTGTAGCCGTAATTGACCGCCTGGCGCAGCAGGTCGGCGCCGTAGCGGTTGGTCTGGTAATACGCGCCACCCCAGCCGTAGCGATAGCTGGCCGGCGTGTAGTAGTAGGGATCACGTTGGTGGTCGTAGCCGCGCGATTGCCAGCGGTCCTGCTGCGCATGGAGACGGCGGGCATAGTCCTGCTGGTAGCGGTGCTGGGCGTGGCGGCGCTGGCGTTCCAGTTCGCGCCCGCGCTGTTGGGCCAGGCGATGACGCTGGTCTTCGCCGCGGCGATACTCCTCGGCGCGGTGGCGCTCTTCACGGATGCGGCGCTGCTGCTGGTCGCGGTCGAGCCGGGTCAGATCGTGGTTGCGGCGCCCATCCCCATCGCGGTCGCGATCGCCTCGCTCGCCGGTGCCCGACGGCAGCGCGCCTTGGTTGCGTCGGTCCTGGTCCTGCATCCTGGAGATCTCGCGCCGCTGCTGCGGGCGCTGGCGCAATGCGTCGTTGTCGCTGCGGGCCTGCAGTTCACGCACGCGGGAGGCGGCGCGGCCGTCCTCCTGCCGGCGACCCCGCCGTTGCTCGGCCAGTTGCTGCTGGCGTTGGGCCTGCGCGCGGTGGTCGTCGCGCTGCTGTTGCTGGTCGCGCCGCTGCTGGAGCAAGGCCTCGCGCGGGTCGTCCCCTCGACGCTGGTGCTGCGCGGCGGCCTGCTGGCGCTGGGCCTGCTGCTGCGCGTTGCGTTGGCGCATTCCGCGCAGCTGGTCGCCGCGCTGCTGGTCGCGCAGTTCGGACTGCTGGCGCATCTGTTCGGCCTGCTGCCGCGCCTGGGCGCGCTGTCCGTCCTGGTTGTCCTGCTGCTGCTGGCGCTGTTCCCGTTGGACGCGGATGGCGTCCTCGCGCTGCGCATTGCGTTGCCCGGCCTGCTGGCGTTGCTGTTCGGCGCGCTGTTGCGCCTGGGCACGCCGTTGGTCCTGGCGATCGTGTTGCTGCTGTTCGGCACGCTGCTGCTGGGCACGTTGCCCGGCCTGCGCGCGCTGGTCATCGCGCTGCGGGCGTTGCTCCTGCGGCTGGTCGCGGGCGTTTTCCTGCTTCTGGCGCGACTGTTCGATGCGCTCGCGCATCATCGCGCCACGGCCCTCGGGTTTGTCCTGGGCCCGCAGCGGCGTCACGCTGGCCAGCAGCATCGAGGCGCAGATCGCCATCGCCAGTACGCGTGGGACGAGGGGGTGGAAGCTGTACATCGTCATGTGCCCCGGTGGTGTACCGGCTTGGTGGAAGGTGTGCATTTATTGCAGGCGCCGATGAATCCCGGATGAGAGCAGACGCCGCCAAATCCCCTGTTTCCCGCACTTTTTGCACGGAAACGGTTACAACGCACAAGCCCAGCTAAACGCGCTCGCGGCGCGGGCCGGCCGCCGCGGTGTAGGCTGGCCGCCGGACCAGGAACCGCCCATGCACGCCGACGATTTCGCGCTTCCCGACGGCCAGCGCGATGCGCTGGAGGCGGCCTACGCAACGCCGCCGCGGGCCTATCACACCCTCGACCACGTGGCCGAAGTGCTGCGCCATTACCGCGAAGTGGCGCAAGGGCCAGGCTGGCGCCAGCCGCGCGAGGTGCAGCTGGCGGTGCTGTACCACGACGCGATCCATCAGGCCGGGCGCGGCGACAACGAGGCCCGTTCGGCGCAGCTGGCCCGCCAGGAGATCGGCCGCTGGCTGCCCGACGAAGGCATCGACATCGATCGGGTGGTGCAGCTGATCGAACTGACCGCGCGCCACGGGGCGATCGGCCGCCAGGAGGTGGATGAAGAGGCCGCGCTGTTCCTGGATTGCGACATGGCGATCCTGGCAGCGGCGCCGGCGGTGTTCGATGCCTACGATGCGGGGATCGCGCGCGAATACCGGCCGGTGGCACCGGGCTGGATCTTCCGGCGCAGGCGGCGCCGGTTTCTCAAGGGGCTGCTGGCACGCGAACGCATCTATCTCAGCGACTTCTTCCATGCGCGGCTGGATGCGGCCGCACGCGCGAACCTGCGCCGGGTCACGCGCGGTTTCTGGCGGTTTTGAACACGCCCCGGAGCAGGGTGCCCAATGGCGGCCTGTTGCTGCGCGGCAGCATGATCGCGCTTGGTCCCCACGTTCCTTCCAACGGTCTGTCACCGATTTTCCCTGTGATTGCAGGGCTTGGCGTGGTGCGCCTGAATGCTGTCATTCACCCGACCCGACCGTGTCACCGGGATTGAACAGTTTGATCCCCATGATGCGCCCACGTCCGCTCCCGCCGGGGTTGAAGTCGAACTTCCTTCCGGCCCGTGCGGACGACCAATCCGGCCTTGAAACGCTTGTTTTACAGGCCTTGCAGCCAAGCCGTCGCGCCCTTCGCGGCGCGGCGGCCGCTGGCAAGACACGCAGTGAGCAGGTAGCCGCCGGTCGGCGCTTCCCAGTCGAGCATCTCGCCGGCGCAGAACACGCCCGGCACCAGCTTCAACATCAATGCCCCATCCAGCGTCTCCAGCCGCACGCCTCCGGCGCTGCTGATGGTTTCGGCCAGCGGCCTTGCGCGTTGCAGCAGCAGCGCAAGGCGATGGATGGCCGCCGCCAGCTGCGCAGGATCATGCCGCGCCGCGGCATCGGTGGCCTCGAACACCAGCGCTGCCTTGGCCCCTTCGATCGCGCTCGCGCGGCGCAGGTGCTCGCCGACCGAGCGGCCCCTGCGCGGACGCGACAGCTCGCTCACCAAGCGCTGCAGGTCGCGGCCCGGGGCCAGGTCCAGTTCCAGCAGTGCATGGCCATCGCGCTCGATCGCCGCGCGCAGGTCCGGGGCGATGGCGTAGATCAGGCTGCCTTCGATTCCGGTCTCGGTCAGCACGCATTCGCCCTGCTGCGCATGGGCCTGGCCGCCTGCATCGCGCCAGTGTGCGACCACCGGCTTGAGCGGCGCGCCGGCGTGTCTGATCATGTGCGCGCTGAAGGCGATGTCGAAGCCGCAGTTGGCCGGTTTCAACGGCGCCACCGCCACCCCGCGCGCGGCCAGCCAGGGTTGCCAGGCGCCATCGGAGCCCAGCTGCGGCCAGCTCGCTCCGCCCAGCGCCAGCACGGTGGCATCGGCGCTGACCCTGCGCGGGCCATCGGGCGTCTCCAGGCGCAGCGCGCCGTCCTGGTCCCAGCCGGTCCAGCGATGCTGCACGTGGAAGCGCACGCCCTGGTCCTTGAGCCGGCGCACCCAGCCGCGCAGCAGCGGCGCGGCCTTCAGGTCGGTCGGGAACACCCGCCCCGAGCTGCCGACGAAGGTCTGCACGCCCAGGCCCGCAGCCCAGGCGCGCACGGCGCCGGCGTCGAAGTCGTCCAGCCACGCGCCCACTTCACCTGCACGTTCGCGATAGCGCGCATCGAAACCCGGGCGCGGCTCGGCATGGGTCAGGTTCATGCCGCCCTTGCCGGCGATCAGGAACTTGCGCCCGACCGAGCCCTTGGCCTCGTACAGATCGACGCACAGGCCGGCGGCGCGGGCGGTTTCGGCGGCCATCAGGCCGGCCGGGCCACCGCCGACGATGGCCAGGGTGGGGCCGGGTGTAGGTGTTGCGGACATCGCAGCATTATGGAGCCGCGCGCGCATGACCGATGGCAGGCCCCGGGCCACGCCGCGTGCGGCGGTCGTGCGCGCCTATCCTGTCTTCGATGAAACCTGGGAACCCGATGCGCGTGCTGCCGACCCTTGCCGGAGCGTTGCTCGCGGCCGGCCTGCTGGGCGGCGTGCCCGCCCTCCCGGCGCAGGACGTCGCGCCGCTGCCGGCGCAGCTGCAGGATTTCGATGCCTGCGTGGACCAGGCGCGCGAGACCTTGGAGGTGCCCGGCATCGCGGCGGCCATCGTCAAGGACGGGTTGACGTCGATTCTGAAATCCCCACAGCCGGTCTGCTGCCAACAGTCGTCATCCCCGCGAAGGCGGGGATCCAGTGCCTTGAACTTGAATGTGCCAGGGCACTGGGTTCCCGCTTTCGCGGGAACGACAATCTGCTTCGTGCGTACGGTGTTTTTGATCGTGTGTTGACGATCCCGAGTACGGCGCTGCGCCTCAAGGCGCCTTGACATCCAGCAGTTCGACGTCGAACACCAGCGAGGCGCCGGGCGGGATCACGCCACCGGCGCCGGCATCGCCGTAGCCCATCTCGGCCGGAATCAGCAAGGTGCGCTTGCCGCCGACCTTCATCCCGGCCACGCCCTGGTCCCAGCCCTTGATGACGCGGCCGCCGCCCAGCGCAAAGGTGAACGGTTCGCCGCGCTCGACCGAGCTGTCGAACTTCTCGCCGCGCCTGTCCGGCCTGGTGTCGTCATAGATCCAGCCGGTGTAGTGCACGGTGACGGCGCTGCCGGTGGTGGCGACCACGCCGGTGCCGGGGGCGATGTCGTTGATCTGCAGCTTCGCCACGCTGCCGTGCAGTTCGGCCGGCGGCTTGGCCGGGGTGCAGGCGGCCAGCGCAAGCGCCAGCACAAGGGGGGTCCACAGGCGCATCGCGCGCTCCTCTATCCAGGTCAAGCGCGACACGGTAGCAGGGCCGGCGGGCGCGGGCGGCTATCCTGTGCTCCATGGCCAAGCTCCTGCTCAACCTGCGCAATGTCCCCGACGATGAGGCCGAGGAGATCCGCGCCTGGCTCAGGCGCGAACAGCTGGCCTTCTACGAGACCATGCCCAGCAGCTGGGGCATCAGCCACGGCGGCATCTGGCTGGAAGACGATGCGCAGCTGCCACGGGCCAGGGCGCTGATGGCCGATTATCAGGCCGGCCGTGCTGCCACGGCGCGGGCCGCGGCGCAACAGGCACGCCGGGACGGCAAGGCGGAGAGCTTCGCCAGCCAGCTGCGCGCGCGGCCGCTGTACGTGGTCGGCGTGCTGGTGGCGATCGTGGTGATCGTGGTGGTGACCCTGGCGCTGCCGTGGTGGCTGCTGCGTTGACCGGGCCGCGGCGCCTGCTGGCCCGGGCTGGTCGCACGCGCCCGGCTGCTTCCGGGCCTGCACGTGCGAACAGCTGGCGCTCATCCTGCGCCCGGGTGTGCGGCGCCCGGGCGCCTGCCGCGGAAGTCGGGAAAAAGTTCGCCCAGCGCGTCCAGCAGCGTGTTCCAGCCCTGCCGGGTGCGCTCCAGGGAGGCGGCCCAGCGCGGGTCCAGGGTGTGGGTCAGGTTGAGCCGGCAATAGTCGCCGGCTGCGGTCAGCTCCAGCCGCACCACGCTCAGCGGGTCTTCGCCGTCGTCGGCCATCCCCCAGGTGAACTCCAGCAACTCCGGGCGCACCAGCCGCAGGAACCGGCCCACGTGGTGGATGACCCTGCCGCCGCGTTCCACCCGCAGCGAAAAGCGCCCGCCCACGCGCGGGTCGATATCCAGCCCCAGCACGCGCTCGTCGGCGACCTGGCCGAACATCCACATGCCCAGCGTGTGCGGGGTCAGCCAGGCGTCGAACATGCGCTCGGGGGTGGCCGCGTAGTGGCGGGTCAGGACGATCTGCGGTGGCGCGGCGGTCTCGGTCATGGCGGCGGCCTGCGGGATGGCCGCCGGCGAAGAAGGCAAGGGGATGCACAGGCTGCCCAGATGCGCGCGGCGGCGCAACTGCGTTATTTGGCGCGGTGAGCGTCAGGTCCCGCGCCGGGGCGGGTGGCTAGAATGCGCGGCATGGTCCTGAACATTGCCGCCTACCATTTCGTCGCCATCGACGACCCGCGCGCCTTGGCCGATGCGCTGCATGCGCGCGCGGCCGCCGCCGGCCTGCGCGGCACGCTCCTGGTGGCACCGGAAGGGCTGAACCTGTTCCTGGCCGGCGCACCGACGGCGCTGCGCGGGTTCCTGGACCAGCTTCGGGCCGATCCGCGCTTTGCCACGCTCAAGGCCAAGCAAAGCCACAGCGCCACGGTGCCCTTCGCCCGGCTCAAGGCCAAGGTCAAGCCGGAGATCATCACCTTCGGCCACGCCGGCACCGCCCCGCTCGGGCGCGGGCGCGCCCCGGCGGTGTCGCCGCACGACCTGGCGCGCTGGCTGGACCAGGGCTGCGACGACGCAGGCAGGCCGGTCGCGCTGCTGGACACCCGCAACGAGGAGGAAGTCGGCCACGGCAGCTTCGTCGGCGCGCTGACCCTGCCGATCACCGATTTCACCCAGCTTCCGGACGCCCTGGCGCCACATCGCCCCGCGCTGGCCGGCGCGACCGTGGTCAGCTTCTGCACCGGCGGGGTGCGCTGCGAGAAAGCCGCGCTGTGGATGGGCGACACCGGCATGGCCAACGTGCTGCAGCTGGAAGGCGGGATCCTGGGCTACTTCGAGCAGGTCGGCGGGCGTCACTACGATGGCGCGTGCTTCGTGTTCGACCAGCGCGTGGCGCTCAGGCCCGACCTGTCGCCGGTCGCGCCGCAGGACTGAACCCTTCAGCTGGCGCGCAGCACCCGGTCGCGGCCCTCGCGCTTGGCCTGCAGCAGGGCGTGATCGGCCCGGCGCATCGCCGCCTCCAGGGTTTCGGTGATCCGCACCTGGCAGACGCCGGCGCTGAAGGTGATCGCACGCGGCGCCGGCACCCTGCGCACCGCTTCGCACAGGGCCTGGACCAGCTGCACGGCCGCCTGTTCGTTGACCCCGGGCATCAGCAGCACGAATTCCTCGCCGCCCAGGCGCCCGACCACGTCCTGGCGGCGGCTGTGCCGGCGCATCATGTCGGCGACCGCGGCCAGGGCCACATCGCCGGCGGCATGGCCGAAGTCGTCGTTGATCTGCTTGAAGTGGTCCAGGTCCAGGTAGGCCAGCGACAACGGCCTGCGCGCATTGCGGGTCAGGGTGAAGACCTCGCGCGCGCTGCGGAACCAGCCCTCCCGGTTGAACAGTCCGGTCAGCATGTCCAGGTCTGCGCGCAGCTCCAGCTGGCGGCGCAGTTGGAACAGCTCCAGCGCGATCTGCAGGCGCTCGCGGCGCAGGAGCAGCCCGGCCGCCACGCCCAGCGCGACCATGGCCAGCGCGCTCCACCATGCCGCCGGCGTCTGCTGCCGCCAGGCCAGCGGGCACAGCAGCGGCAGGACCAGCACTGCGACCATGCCGATCGTGCTGCGTACACGGATGGTCAGTGGCAGGACCATCATCGCCAGCAGCATCACCACCACCTGAACCAGGCTCAGGTGCGCAGGTCCGGCCCGGGTGTCCAGGACCAGGCCGACGCTGATCAGGCCGATGCCCAGCACCGCCAGCCCGGCCGAGACACCATCGCTGACCCGACCGCGGCGGATCGCGACCGCCAGCCCGGCGCTGGCCAATGCCAGCGCGATGCGCCAGGGCAACAGCCGCCAGGCGTATGGCGCGTCGCGCAGCAGCTCGCCGATCGCGCCGATCAGCAACAGCAACGGCATGGCCAGGAACAGGATCACCAGGTAGCGCCGCGATTGCGCGCGCTGCTGGGCGATGAGCTCCTTGCGCTGTTCCAGTGCCAGGTCATCGACCCGGCCGTTCAACCACCCCATTCCCTGTCGCCCCTGATTCGACGCGCCCACCATAGCCAAAAGGCAGGTGACGGGCGGTGAACCCGCCGCTGGCCACCGTCGGCTGCGTGCCGGTTCATCGGGTGCGCCCGTCCGGCCCATGGGCAGCGACGGCGCCGGGGGTGTGCTGCTGGGCTGAAAACAGCATCGCGCTGGTGGGGCTGGAAGCCGCCTCGCCAGCCCCCATGTCCAGGCCATGAACACATCGATCCCCCAGATTCCCTATTCCGTGCTGGACCTGGCGCCTGTCTGCGAAGGCAGCACGCCGGCCCAGGCCTTCGCCAACACCCTGGACCTGGCGCGCAACGCCGAACACCTGGGCTACGCGCGCTACTGGCTGGCCGAACACCACAACATGCCCGGCATCGCCAGCGCCGCCACCGCGGTCCTGATCGGGTATGTGGCCGGTGGCACCTCGACCATCCGGGTCGGTTCGGGCGGGGTGATGCTGCCCAACCATGCACCGCTGCAGGTGGCCGAGCAGTTCGGCACGCTGGCCACCCTGTATCCGGGCCGCATCGACCTGGGATTGGGCCGGGCGCCGGGCACAGACCAGGCCACCGCACGCGCGCTGCGCCGCTATTTCGACGGCGCCGACCGGTTTCCGGCCGATGTGGCCGAACTTCTGCACTATTTCGACCCGGTCCAGCCCGGCCAGCTGGTCCAGGCCGTGCCCGGGGCGGGCCTGGAGGTGCCGGTCTGGCTGCTGGGCTCCAGCCTGTTCAGCGCCACCCTGGCCGCGCAGCTGGGTCTGCCGTTTTCCTTTGCTTCGCACTTCGCGCCCGACGCGATGGATCAGGCGCTGATGGTGTACCACCGCGATTTCCGGCCCTCGCGCCGTCTGCAGCAGCCGTACGCGATCCTGGCGCTGAACGTGATCGCCGCCGACACCGATGCGCAGGCCCAGCGCCTGTTCACCAGCGTCCAGCAGAGCTTCGTCAACCTGCGCCGGGGGCGCCCGGGGCTGCTTCCGCCGCCGATCGAGGACATCGAGAACTTCTGGCAGCCGCACGAAAAACCGGGCGTGCAGAACGCGCTGGCCTGCAGCGTGGTCGGTTCCCCGCAGACCGTGCGCGCCGGCCTGGCGGCCTTCATCGAACGTCATCGCCCCAACGAGATCATGATCGCGGCCAACATCTACGAGCACGCCGCGCGGGTGAAGTCCTACCGCATCGCTGCCGAGGCCATGGCCCAGGCCGCTGCGGCCTGACCCGGGCCATGCCAGCGGCCGTGGTCAACGCGCTGGCCGGGCGCGGCCGATCCCATTGAAGCTGGCTGTCGCTGCCGGCGCCGGGGTGACCGGCGCCGGCCAAGCCGAGGTCGGGCAAGCCGAGGTCAGGGCCGCGGCGAACGCTGGCTGGCAGCCGGCGCGCTCCAGCCGCAGGTCTTGCCTTCGTTCTGCTGCTTGAGCCACGCATCAAGCGGCTGGAAGTATTCGAGCATCGGCGCGGCGTCCATCCTGTCGCTGCCGGTGAGGCCCTTGAGCGTGTCCGGCCAGGGTTGGCTGGACCCTTTCTGCAGCATCGCCCAGAACTTCTGGCCGGCGCGCTTGTTGCCATAGAAGCTGCACTGGTTGAGTGGACCGGTATGGCCGGAGGCATCGCACAGTGCCTTGTAGAACTGGAACTGCAGGATGTGGGCCATGAAGTAGCGCGTGTAGGGCGTGTTGCCCGGCACGTGGTACTTGGCGCCGGCGTCGAAGTATTCCTCGCCGCGTGGTGTTGCCGGGGCCACGCCCTGGTACTGCGCCTTCAGCTGCCACCAGGCGCTGTTGTAGTGCTCCGGCGTGATCGAGCCGTCGAACACGCCCCAGCGCCAGCGGTCGATCATCAGCCCGAACGGCAGGAAGGCGACCTTGGACAGGGCCATGCGCATCTGGGCGTTGACCAGCGCCTGTTCGCCGGTGGGCGCGTCCTTGACCAGGCCGATGGACGCCAGGTACCTGGGCGTCATCGCCAGCACGATGGTATCGCCGATGGCTTCGTGGAAGCCGTCGTTGGCCCCGCCCTGGAACACCGGCGGCTGGCTGTTGTAGGCCAGGTCGTAATAGAGGTGGCCCAGTTCGTGGTAGAGCGTGGTGAAGCTTTCCTCATCCGGTTCGATGCACATCTTGGTGCGCACGTCGCCGGTCATGTCCATGTCCCAGGCACTGGCATGGCAGACCACCTCGCGGTCACGCGGCTTGATGAACTGGGACTTCTGCCAGTAGCTCTTCGGCAGCGACGGCATGCCCAGCGAGGTGTAGAAGTCCTGTGCGCGGGCGGCCATGGCCTTGGCGCCGGCCAGGGCGGCGGCGCGGCGCAGGTCGGCGACGCGGGCGATGGCCTGGTCGTAGGCGAGGCGGTTCAGGCGCGTGCGTTCGGCATCGTCGGGGTCGTGGCCAAGCGCCTGCAGCTGTGCGGTGTAGGCGGCATCGCGCGCGCCCTCGAACGGATCCTCCGGCGCAAGTGCGGCCGTCTTGAGCGTCTTTTCGTACTGCGCATCGTCCAGCGCCTGCAGCGCGCCGGTGATGTCCAGACTGCCCGCCTCGGGGTAGGGCTGCAGCAGGTCCCACAGGTTGCTCCAGTCCTGCTGCCACATGTTGCCCAGCAGATGCGCCGGCAGCAGCCCGCCATCGACCTGGCCGCGCATGCCGTAGTGCGCTTCCAGCTTGCCGCGCGCGTAGCAATGCAACTGCTCGTAGAGTGGCTTGACCTGGCTCCACAGGCGATTGGTCTCGGCGGCCACTTCGCCCGGGGCCATGTCGTAGCCACTGCGCCACAGCTCGCCGGCATCGGCAAAGCCCATGTCCTGCGCGCCTTCGTTGACCAGGGCGACAAAGCGCGTGTAGCGCTCGCGCATGGGCGGGGCGATCGAATGCCAACCCTGCCAGGCGTCGAGCTGGGCGTCGTAGTCGCGGCTGCTGGCCAGCACGCTTTCCAGCGCGCCCAGTTGACGGCAGCTGCGTGCCTGACCTTCGCCGGTACAGTACGTACCGGCGCCATACATGCCTTCCATCTGGGTGGCGATGCGGGTGAGTTCGGCCAGCTTCTGCGGATCCTGCGGCGCGGGCATGGCGGTCATCAGCCTGAGCAATTGGATCGCACGTGCGGTCTGCGGCGGCATCTGTTTGCCCTCGAAACGCCGCGACTGGGTGATCCAGGCATTGAGCTGGGTCAGCGCGCGTTCGTTGGCCCTGGACGCCACCCGCTGGCTGTCATCGTTGATGTAGGTGGACGAGAGCCACTGCGCCGCATTGAGCTCGGGCGACTGGGCGCGCAGTCCGGTATTGATGCGCTCGACGAATTCCTCGGCGGTCTCGCCCTTCGGCGCCGGTGGTACGCCATCCGGCGTGGCTGGTTGGTCCGAACCGCAGCCGGACAGGCCCGCCAGCGACAGGCACGCGGCGGTGGCAAACACGAGGTGGCGTGGCTTCACGAATGGGTTCCTGGCAGGGTGCTGCCCGCAGGCTAGAGAAGCGCCCGGCGCGCCGCAAGGGCGCTGTCCAATGGCTCAGGCGGGCAGGGCGGCGCGGATGCGTTCGCGCAGGCGCTGGGCCCTGCGTCGGATCTTGCGCCGGGCCAGGGTGTTGAACCAGCGCGCCAGCGGCACCAGCTCCTTGCCGGCCACGATCGACTTGGCATCCACGCACACCAGGCGCACGCCGGCGTCACTGGGCAGCACCAGCAGGTTGCCGGCATTGAGGTCGAACAGCGCGATGCGATGGCGCAGCAGCCAGTCTTCGAAAGCATCCACTGCCGCGCACAGCACCTGCGCCGGATATTGCGGCTGCTCGAACAGCAGCGCATACAGGCTGGGTGCGGGCGTGCCATCGGCAAGGGTGATCCGCTCGCAGCACAGTGCCGGGCCATAGGCGGTGGGGAGGATGCCCAGCACCGTGGCCATGTGCGCCTGCAGCTCGCTGGCCGGCAGGCGTGCGGACAGCTGCAGCCAGGCGCGCAGTTCGGCGTGGTTTTCGTCATGCTGCGGCTTGCGCGCGGCCCGCCAGCGCTGCAGCCGCTGGCGCAGGCCCACCCGGCTGCGCTGGCCGGCCGGCAGCATGAACTTCAGGCACTGCCGGGTGTTGCGGCGATCGATCACGCACACGCGGTTGGCGCCACAGCCGATCACGGTCATGTGCTGCCAGGCATCGCCGGGGCGTGGGCCGGATTGGGTGCTCATGCGCGTCCCCTCACGCCGGTGTCAGTGTGAAGCCCGCCGCCGGATCAATGCGGCAGGCCGCGCTGGGCCAGCCAGGCGCGTGCGTCATCGGCATCGTGCGTCATCCAGGCCTGGGTGGAGCCCATGCGGAACGAGTAGCCCCAGGCGTCCATGTCGGCCATCAGCCGCGCCCGGCCCACGCCCGGCAACGCGTCGGCCAGCACCACCTGCAGGTAGCAGGTGGCGTCTTCCTCGATGTCCGAATCGGTCGCATCGGTGTGCACCAGTGCGCGCGCCTCGGGCGTGAGCACGATCAGGTGGCAGGCCTCGTGCAGCATCGAGTGCAGCGGCGTGTCGCCGCGCACGTAGACGTTGTGCGCGATCACGCCCGCTTCCGGATCGCCCCAGAAGCTGCCCGGGATCGGCACCCCATCGGGCACCCGATGCAGCACCAGTCCGAAGCGCGCCAGCAGCGCGGCCAGGGTCGCGAATTCGAGCTCGCGCACCCGCAGCACGGTCAGCGCTGCGGCATCGCTGCCCGGCGCCGGCGGGGTGGAATCATCCAAGGCAAGGGTGGTCTGGCTGGACATGGCGGGCGGATGGGCGAGACGCGGATGGGCGCAGGCGCGCGGCCCCGCGCCGGTGGTCAGGCCTTGCCGTCGGGCAGGGCCACCGAGATGTCCAGCACGTCGTGGTCACCTTCCTTGAGCAGGTCGACCTTGACCGCGTCGGCGTCGACGTTGACGTACTTCTTGATCACCTCCAGCAGCTCGCGCTGCAGCAGCGGCAGGTAATCCGGTGCGCCACGCTGGTTGCGTTCCTGCGCGATGATGATCTGCAGGCGGTTCTTGGCGGTCTCGGCGGTGTTCTTCTTGGCCTTGAGGAAATCGAACATGCCCATGCTCAACCCCCGAAGAGCTTGCTGAAGAAGCCTTTCTTTTCAACCGAAGTAAAGCGCATCGGACGGTCTTCGCCCAGCAGCCGCGCGACCGCATCGTCGTAGGCCTGGCCGGCCGGCGATTCCAGGTCCAGGATCACCGGTTCGCCCTTGTTGGAGGCGTTGAGCACGTCGCCGGACTCGGGGATGATGCCGATGGTCTTCAGGCCCAGCACTTCCTCCACGTCCTTGACCGAGAGCATCTCGCCGGTTTCCACCCGTGCCGGGTTGTAGCGGGTCAGCAGCAGGTTGGGCATGAGCGTCTTGCCTTGCTCGGCGCGGCGGGTCTTGGAATCGAGCAGGCCCAGGATGCGGTCCGAATCGCGCACCGAGGACACTTCCGGGTTGACCACCACGATCGCCTTGTCGGCGTAGTACATGGCCAGGAACGCGCCCTTCTCGATGCCGGCCGGCGAGTCGCAGACGATGAAGTCGAAGCCGTCCGCGTCCAGGTCGTTGAGCACCTTCTCCACCCCTTCCTTGCTCAGCGCGTCCTTGTCGCGGGTCTGCGAGGCGGCCAGCACGAACAGCGTGTCGAAGCGCTTGTCCTTGATCAGGGCCTGCCTGAGCGTGGCCTCACCCTGGGTGACGTTGATGAAGTCGTATACCACCCGGCGCTCGCAGCCCATGATCAGGTCCAGGTTGCGCAGGCCGACGTCGAAGTCGATGACGGCCACCTTCTTGCCGCGCCGGGCCAGGCCGCAGGCGATGCTGGCGCTGGTGGTGGTCTTGCCTACGCCGCCCTTGCCGGACGTGACGACGATGATCTCAGCCAATGGTGTTCTCCTGGGGAAGTGGTGTGCGGTGGAGCCTTGCCATGTTGCGTGGAGCGCCTCGGCAAACGCCGGGCCGCCAATGCCGCGCGCCTAGTCCTGCGCGGCGATGTTCAGTTGCCCGTCTTCCAGCCACACCTGCACGGCCTTGCCGTGCAGCGCGCGCGGGACGTCGTCGAGCACCTTGTAGTGCCCGGCCACGGCGACCAGTTCGGCATGGAAGGCGCTGCAGAAGATGCGGGCGTCCTGGTTGCCCTGGGCGCCGGCCAGCGCACGCCCGCGCAGCGCGCCGTAGATGTGGATGGAGCCGTCGGAGATCACTTCCGCACCGGCACCCACCGCGGTCAGCACGGTCAGGTCGCGCTGTTCGGCGTAGAGCTGCTGGCCCGAGCGCACGGCGGTCTTGTGGACCAGACCCGGCTGCACGGTGGCCTTGGCCGGTTCGGGTGCGGCGACCGGCACCGGGGCCGGCGGCGGGGCAGCGGCCGGTTCGCCGCGCTCGTACTGGGCGCGGAACTTGGCCAGCAGCGGCAGGCCGAGCTGTTCGGCCAGGGCCTGGATCTCGGAGGTGCCGTAGGCCAGCGCGACCGGCAGCACGCCGGCCGCGCGCAAGCCTTCCAGCAGCGCGCGCGCGGTGGCCAGCTCGGGCGTCTGCATCAGCCCGCCGAAATCGATGATGACCGCGGCGCGCCCGAACAGCCTGGGCGCGCGCTCGACCCGCGCGCGCATCTCGCCCACCAGCGCCTCCACGTCCAGCGTGCGCACGCGCAGGTTGGCCACGCCGACCTGGCCGATCTTGAGTTCGCCAGCCTGCTCGTAGCTGCTGGCAGGGGAAGGCGTGCTCATGTGCCGGTGGACCGCTTGGCGCTGGCAGGGGTGAACCGGCGCGGGCGGGTCCAGGCCGTGTCGGGCAGCTGGCCGCGGTAGGTTTCCAGCACCCACGGATAGCTGCACAGCTCCTTCATCAGCATGCTGGCGCGGACCTGCACACCGGGCATGACGTGCTGGCCGACCTCGCGGAAGTCGAAGCTGCCATGGAACAGCAGGGCCGGATCGGCGCCATGGTCCAGGAACACCTCGCAGGCCAGCTGCGGGTAGCGCAGCTCGGCGTAGCTCTGCACGTCGGCGTAGAACGCACGACCCACGCCGCCGCCGCGGCGGCGGCTGGCCACCACGATGCGGTCGATATAGAAAAAATCGGGGTAACGCTCCTGGAACCAGGCGTAGTTGCTGCTGTCGTGGCCGGCGCCGGAGCCGAAACCGACCAGGAACCCGGCCAGGTTGCCATCACGCTCGGCGACGCGGAAATACTCGGCACGTTCAAAGAAATCGTGCACGCGTGCGCTGTCCAGCGGCAGGATCGCAAGGCCTGCGTTGTTGTTCAGGGCCAGGACGGAATCCAGCTCGTGCTCGCGCACATCGCGGATGACGATCGACATCGGGCTTGCTCCATGAAACTGCGCCCCGGCAGCGCCGGAACCGGGCCGATTATCGCATGGGCGGCCCCAGCTGCGGGCGGCCGGTCGCGTCCCGGGCGCGTGGCGGGCATGACTTCGGACTCAGGTCGCGCGGTGGCCGCGGCACGTAAGATGCCGGCATGTTCGGACCCATCGCCCATACCCGACTGTTGCGCGCCGCCGGGCTCTACACCTGGGCGATGGTGGGCATTCCCATCATTCTGAACGTCTGGTTCCTGCCGCCTTCGCGCGGAACGCAGGGCCAGGGACTGAACCTGCCAATGGCGCTGGGCGCCTATCTGGCCTTCGGCCTGTGCTACTGGCTGGCCACCCGCACCCTGCACGAACGCCCGCCGCAGCATCCCAGCCCGGGCAGCGTGGCGCTGCTGCTGGTGATGATCTCGGCGGCGGTGGCGGTCGGCTTCTACACCCAGACCGGCCTGGGCGCACTGCTGCTGGTGGTGGTGGCGGGGGTGCTGCCGTGGATGCTGGAGCTGCGCTGGGCGGTGCTGTGGCTGATGTTCGCCCACGTGCCGCTGGTGCCCTCGTTCATGGCCCGCGAGGATTTCAATCTGTGGGAGTCGGTGTTCCAGTCGTCCTTCTACGTGGGCTTTGCCGCGTTCGTGCTGGTCACCGCCTACGTGGCCCGCCAGCAGGCTCAGGCCCGCGAGGAACAGCGCCGTCTGAACGCCGAACTGCGGGCCACCCGGGTGCTGCTGACCGAAAGCGCGCGGGTCAACGAGCGCACCCGCATCTCGCGCGAGCTGCACGATTTGCTGGGCCATCACCTGACCGCGCTGAGCCTGAACCTGGAAGTGGCCGGTCACATCAGCGAAGGTCGCGCCCGGGAGCACGTCCGCCAGGCCCATACCCTGGCCCGGCTGCTGCTGACCGACGTGCGCGAGGCGGTCAGCCAGCTGCGCGAGTCCGGCTCGATCGACCTGGCCGCCGCGTTGTGGCCGCTGGCCGAACACGTCCCCTCGCTGGACATCCACCTGGACCTGCATGAGCCGCTGACCCTGGAGGATCCCGAGCGCGCCCACGTGCTGTTGCGCTGCGCCCAGGAAATCATCACCAATGCCGTGCGCCATGCCGGTGCGCACAACCTGTGGATCAGTTGCCGCCGCGAGGGGGGCGATCTGTTGATGGAAGCCCGCGATGACGGCCGCGGCGTGGGCGAGCTGGTCGCCGGCAACGGCCTGCGTGGCATGCGCGAGCGTCTGCGCCAGTACGGCGGCCAGCTGCAGCTGGATACCGGCCAGGGCACCGGCTTCGGCCTGAGCCTGCGCCTGCCGGCGGCCAGCGACGATCCGCTGTTGCCTGCGCCGGCGATCCCGGCCGAGATCACGACTTCTTCTGGAGACACCGCATGATCCGCGTCTGCCTGGTCGACGACCAGAACCTGGTACGCCAGGGCATCCGCTCGCTGCTGGCGCTGGACGATGGCATCGAGGTGGTGGGCGAGGCGGCCGATGGCCGCCAGGCCGTGGAGCTGATTCCGCAGCTCAAGCCGGATGTGGTGCTGATGGACATGCGCATGCCGGTGATGTCCGGCCTGGAGGCCTTGCAGGCCCTGGCCCGGCTGCAGCAGCTGCCGCCCAGCATCATCCTGACCACCTTCGACGACGACCAGCTGGTGCTGGCCGGGCTCAAGGCCGGCGCCAGGGGCTACCTGCTCAAGGATGTGTCGCTGGAGCAACTGGTCGGTGCGATCCGTGCGGTGGCCGATGGCGGCTCGCTGGTTCAGCCGGCGGTGACCCAGCGCCTGTTGTCGGGGCTGGAGCACATGCGCAACGAGTTCTTCAGCCTGGACCGTCCCGATCCGCTGACCGACCGCGAGACCGAGATCCTGCGGCTGATGGCCTCGGGCTTCTCGAACAAGGAAATCGCAAACTCCCTTGGCGTGGCCGAGGGCACGATCAAGAACCACGTGTCCAACATCCTGTCCAAGCTGGGCGTGCGCGACCGCACCCGCGCGGTGCTCAAGGCCTTCGAGCTGCAGCTCGTCTGACCCCGGGCGCAGCCGCCAGCCGGGGCGCTGGAACCGGCCGGCGCGGCCGGGCGGCAGTCGCTGTTTCCGCCCCCGCTCCGCGGCGCCAGGTTGCGGGCCATGGCGGCACGTGGCGCGCGTCCCGGGACCGCATCGGTGCAGGCCGCTCGGCGCGGCATTTTCCGGTCATGACCAGGCGTCAAGCTGGCGAGGATGCCGGCTTGGCAGGGCAGGAGAGGACTTGTTTCGTGCTGGTCTGTTAAGACTTCGTTTTGTCACCCCAACGCGATGATTCAAGCGCAGTTTTTGGCTGACCGCGCCGTTCCAAGCCTGCTACGATTGGACACTTGCCTGCCCTTAACCATGGCCTGTCACCGGCCCCGGAGACCGCTGAATGTCCCGTTTTCTCGAGATTTTGATCGCCCTGGCGCTGGTCCTGGCGCTGTTCCTGGTCATCGGTGTGGTCCTGCCGTCGCATCGCCATCTCGAAGGAAGCGTGGAGAGCAACCGCAAGATGACCATCGTGTACGACACGGTGAACAACGTGCGCCGCCTCAAGGACTGGAGCCTGATGCTGCCGGGTGACCCGGCCCTGTTGCGCTATTCCGGCGGCGCCGAGGGCAACGTGGGCAAGGGTGCCAGGGTCGAGTTCACCTCGCCGGTGGTCGCCGCCTGGGAGAAGGGCAGCTGGGAAATCACCGACAGTCAGGCCCCGCCGGCCGGCGGCGGCAAGGCCGAGGTGACCTATGCCATCAGCGACGGCGCCCCGGGCCGCAACAAGGTCAGCGTCATCACCCTGACCCCGACCGGCAAGGGCGGCCGCAACGTGCGCATCACCCAGACCTATGACGTGGACTACGGCTGGAACATCTACGGCCGCTTCCTGGGCATGTACATCAAGAGCCAGATCGGCGACTCGCTGGACGCCAGCCTGGCCAAGCTGAGCACCAACCTGGCCACCATCCCCAACTTCGACTACCGCGTCGAAGGCAGCAAGCTGACCGACCTGAAGATCGCCCAGGTGCCTGCTGAGAACCTGCTGGTGGTCAGCGCCGGCAGTGTCGAGCGCAGCAACGATGCGATCAAGAAGTCGATCCTGTCCAACCAGGAGTGGATCAAGCGGGTGATGGAGTCCAACGACCTGGAGCCGGCCGGTCCGTTCCGTCTGATCACCACCGAGCTGGCTTCGCAGACCTACACCTTCGATCTGGCCCAGCCGGTGCGCAAGAAGGGCAGCGGTCCCAAGACCGGGGCCGCCGGGGCGGATGAGGCCAGCAAGACCGGTGACAAGGCCGCCACTGCAGCCGAACCTGCGCCGGCACCGGAGCAGGCCACGGCCACCGATGCGCCCGAACTGCAGGTCAAGGTCGCCGGCACCCCGGTTACCTACCAGCGCACCGAGCCCCAGCAGGCCGCCACCGCCAGGTACACCGGCTACATGTCCGAGCTGGAAGCGGCTCGCAACGGCCTGCGTGCCTGGGCGATGACCAATGGCCACGCGATGCAGGACCGTCCGTATGAAACCTGGAACAGTGGCGTGGACAAGCCATTCACCGACGCAAGCGCCACCTACACCCTCTACTGGGCCATCAAGTACTGACCGGCCACGCGCAACGCAACGCGCAGTTGATCATCCGCGCCGCGCCTTCGCACCGTCGAAGGCGCGGCGTTTTCGTTCCAGGCCCCCCGCGAAGCGCCGGGCCTCCAGAGCAGGCACCTGTGCATGATCGAGCGCCGAACCTCTACTGTTTCTCCGCTGGCCGCGATCGGGGCGGTACTGTGCGCCGTGGCGATCGGGCTGGCCGCCTACGCCGCGCACGGGGTACCTGATCCCAAGGTCCAGGCGGCCCTGCAGAGTGCCTGCCTGTATGCCTTCGGTCACGGGATCGCGCTGGCGGCGCTGGCCCCACGCGCACGGCGTGCGCTGGGCCAATGGGCCCTGCGCCTGCTGCTGGTGGGGACGCTGGCGTTCTCCGGCAGCATTGCCTTGCATCACCTGGCTGGTGCCTCCAGCGCATTGGCGCCGGCCGGTGGCGTGGCGATGATGCTGGCCTGGCTGCTCTGGGCCGTCGACGCACTGCGTCGTTAGGATCGCCGGCCGTGGCCCGACACGCGCGCGGATTCGATACCGCCGCGGCCTGGGACCACCTGGCCAGGTGCGACCGCAAGCTGGGCGCGTGTATGAGGCGCATCGGCGTGATCCAGGCCGAGCCGCGCTGGCGCGGGACCTTCGACCCGGTCGATGCGCTGGCCCGGGCGATCCTGTTCCAGCAGCTCTCGGGCAAGGCCGCCGCCCCGACCAGCCGCTCGCAGGGTTGATCCTGGCGGCAGCTGGGCTGCACGCCGGAGCCGGGCGCCTGGGGCGTGGTCAGTTGACCGGCTTGGGGCGTCTTTCCGAGAACTCGGTTTCCAGCAGTTCCAGCCAGGCATCGACCCGATAATCCTCTTCCGGGGCAATCTTCAGCAGCTCGTTGAGCACCTGCTTGGCTTCGGCCAGTTCGCCCAGCTGGTAATGCGCCTTGGCCAGGGCCCAGTGCGCCTCGGGCCGGCGCGGTTCCAGGGCGATCCATTCGGTGGCCGAGAACTTGGCCGCCTTGCTCTGGCCCGAGGCCAGCAGGTCGTCCAGTTCGGTCTCACGCAGGTCACCGCGGCGGCTGCTGCGGTTCTCGCGCATCACGCTGACCACGTTGACCACCAGGATCACGAAACAGACCGACATGACCAGGATTCCGGCGCTGATGAAGACCAGCAGCCAGGTAATGGTGTTCAAGGACTGCAGCAGGGGTTGGATCGATTGCAAGGAGGTGGCCTCTGTCGGCGCGCCGGGCGCCAGAGCGGGCGCGTGGCTGCCTTCGTGCGAGGGCAGCGGCTGCGCCGGATGGGGGAAGGTTCGAGCGCCGTCGTTCTTTGGTCGGCCAAGCGCGCAGCAAGGGTAGCCGATGCCCGCGTGGGGGCGACAGCCGCGCGCGGCAGGTCAGCGGCCGCCGTGGCGCCAGTGCCAGGGTTCGTAGATGATGCCATGCGCATTGCCGCGCGGATAACTCATGTAAAAGCTGAAGCGCGTGGCGTTGGCCTGCAGCCAGGCGAAGGCAGCAGTGGTTTCGAACGATTCCTCGGCCGGCGGCTGGCCGGGCGTGCCGATGTCCAGGGCGGTGCCGGCGTGGTGCTCGCTGTAGCCGGGGGCGGCGTTGACGGTCAGGATCCGGGCCAGGGGCTGGCCGCGTTCCAGCTTGCGCTGAAAAATGCCGAGCTGGTAGGCGTGGCTGCGATAGCCGGAAATGGCCTCCAGGGCGATCTGGTCACCGGCCGCGGCCTGGCGCATCGCCTGCCAGGCGCGGCCGGCCGCGCGGGTCAGCCACAGCGGGCGGCGGTAGCGGTCGAACCCGGCCAGGGCCAGGGTGGCCGGTTCGGCGACCAGGACCAGGCCGGTGCGGGCGGCGTAATCGTCCGCGTCCAGGCCCAGGTGATCCAGGCGGCGGCGCAGGCCATGCAGGGGCAGGACGCCGGACAGATCGGGATCGATGGGTGCCCCGCGCGCCTGGGCCGCTTCCAGCCGGTCCAGGGCATCGTCCATGCCGACGCTGCGGCTCCAGCCGGGAACCAGGCCGACCAGGCCTTCGGGCAGCACCGCGGCCAGGTAACGGCCATCGTCCTTGCGCCGCAGCACCCGGCTGGCGCGGGCCAGGGCGCGTGCATCGGCGCTGCTGCGCGCACGCAGCAGGCCGGCGGGCCACAGTTCGACCTCGGCGGTGTTGAGCAGGGTGCGGGCGTTGGCGAAGGTCGAGCGGACCGGCATCGCCTGCACTTTAGCGCGGGTGCGGGTGTGCGGCCAGCTCACGCAACCGACGCAGCAGGCCGTTGGGATCGCGCACGTCCAGCAGCAGGCCGTGCCCGGCACTGCTGGGCAGCCACAGCAGCAGGCGGCTGTCGGCGGTGGCGACGAAGGCCTTGCGCCGGTTGCGCAGCCGATACCAGCCGCTGCGAAAACCCGGCAGGCCATGGCCGCGCAGCTTGCGCAGCGAGCGCAGTTTGGTGTGTTCGGCCAGGTCCACCACGCGTGCCTGATCCAGCTGCAGCTGGGCAATGGACACCTGGGTGCGGAAGAACGTGGATCGCATGGCGATGCCCTGCGCATCGACCTGGAGCGACTGGGCACCAGGGATGTAGCCGGCCACTGGCTAGCTAGAATGGCTGCCCCTTTGCCCCTGAAGCACCGCCATGACCACGCTCGGCACGCCGCGCTCGCCTTCCGCCACCCGCGTCCTGTTGCTGGGCTCGGGCGAACTGGGCAAGGAAGTGGCCATCGAGCTGCAGCGTTTCGGCGTGGAAGTGATCGCCGCCGACCGCTATGCCGACGCGCCGGCCATGCAGGTCGCCCACCGCAGCCAGGTGCTGGACATGCTCGATCCGGCCGTGCTGCGCGCGCTGATCGCCGCCGAGCAACCGCACCTGGTGGTGCCGGAGATCGAGGCCATCCATACCGAGACCCTGGTCGCGCTGGAGCGCGACGCCGGCCTGCACGTCATTCCCACCGCACGCGCCGCGCGCCTGACCATGGACCGCGAAGGCATCCGCCGGCTGGCCGCCGAAACCCTGGGCCTGCCGACCTCGCCGTATCGCTTTGTCGATAGCGAAGCCGAGTATCGCGACGCGCTGGCCGCGATCGGCTTGCCGTGCGTGGTCAAGCCGGTGATGTCGTCCTCGGGCAAGGGCCAGAGCACGCTGCGCAGCGAGGCCGACATCGGTCCGGCGTGGGCGTACGCGCAGACCGGCGGCCGTGCCGGCGCCGGGCGCTGCATCGTCGAGGGCTTCATCGACTTCGATTACGAGATCACCCTGCTGACCGTGCGCCATGTCGGCGGCACCAGCTTCTGCGATCCGATCGGTCACTGGCAGAAGGACGGCGACTACCGCGAAAGCTGGCAACCGCAGCCGATGACCCCGGACGCGCTGGCGCGCGCGCAGCAGATCGCACGCGCGGTCACCGACGCGCTGGGCGGGCGCGGCCTGTTCGGGGTGGAGCTGTTCGTCAAGGGCGACCAGGTCTGGTTCTCCGAGGTCTCGCCGCGCCCGCACGACACCGGCCTGGTCACCCTGGTCTCGCAGGATCTGAGCGAGTTCGCCCTGCACGCGCGCGCGATCCTGGGCCTGCCAGTGGGTGCCGGCGATGGCGGGGTGATCGCTGCGATCGCCCCGTCCGCGTCGTGCGCGATGCTGGCGCAAGGGCATGGCGTGCCGGTGTTCGCCAACGTGGAGGCGGCCCTGGCCGCGCCCGGCACCGCGCTGCGCCTGTTCGGCAAGCCACGCGTGGAAGGCCAGCGCCGGGTCGGGGTGACCCTGGCCCGCGGCGCGGACATCGAGCAGGCGCGCGCCAGGGCGCGCGAGGCGGCAGCGGCGATCCAGATCCGCCTGGAGTAACGGTTCACTTCACCCTTCAGGCCGAACACGCCTGGCGGGCGTCTGCTCGGCGCGGCGGCAGGCACCCGAGTCAGAACGCCAGCTCGGCCCAGACCAGATGATGGTCGCTGCCGTCGGCGATCGGTGCGTGCCGATCGGTCGAGGCAGGCCAGAAGATGCCGCCGCCCACGTATTCGAGGCCAGTGGACGGCAGCACATAGTCCAGCCGCATCGCGCCGGATTTCGGGCCGAAATCGCCGGTGACCTGTTCGGGCGCGCCCTTGCGCAGCAGGCCTCTGGCCGCGTAGGCGCGCGCGGTCTCGGCGCCGCCGGCGCTGGTCGGCGCGGGATGACGCAGCATGCGCGGGTGTTCCATCAATTCGATGATGGCGGCGTGGTGACCATCGCCATCGATGGGGTCATTGTTGAGGTCGCCGGCGATGACGAACCTGGCGTTTGCCTCGAGCCCGCCGCAGCGGCTGGCGTCATCGCACAGCCAGGCCGCATCGGGCGCATTGTCCAGGTAATGTCGCCACAGGGCGATTTCCTGCGCGTTGCGATGGCCGTTGCGGTCTTCTGGCCCGTCGAACACCGGCGGGGTGGGATGTGAGACCAGAAAATGCACGAGGCCGCCGGGTGTCTGCACCGGCACGTCCCAGTGCGACTTGGACGTGAGCCGCAGCTGCGCCCAGGCCGCGGCCGCGTACCAGGGCCGGCCGGTGCGCGGATCGATCGGGTTCACCGCGCCGGGCACAGTGGACCATTTCAGCAGGCGGAAACTGCGCACGGCGGCCGGGTCGATCGGATATTTCGACAGCACCAGCATCCCGTACTGGCCCGGATGCAGGCCGTAGCCCCAGGCATCGTTGCCGGCATCGCGGCCGCTGCCGCCGATGCGGCCGTTGTTGTCCAGGTCCAGGCCGCTGGGCACGCCGGTGTTGACCTGCGCCAGGTAGCGATACGGATAGCGCAGGGGTTCGCTGCCGCCGGGTTGCGGGGTTTCCAGGTACTTGTGCTGAAACAGGTCGGCCGCGCGATGGGCCTGGTCGTAATCGAACTCGTTGAGCAGCACCAGGTCCGGCCGTACCTGCTGCAGCACCGCGGCGATCTTGCGCGCATGGCCGCTGTCGCCTTCCAGCTCGGCGATCAGGCCAACCGGCCTGGTCCGAATACAGCGAGGTGTTGTAGGTGGCCACACGCAGCGGCGCGCTGGCAGTGGCATCAGGGGTGCTGCTGCACGAGGCGGTGGCGAAGGCGGCCATCAGGCACAGCAGGGCAAGTCGTGGGCGCATGGCCACATTCTAGTACCGTAGCCCGGAGATAACGGAACATGGTGAAAGTGATGGATTCAAGTCCAGGGCAAGGCGCAAGCTGCCGCCAAGGCAGGCCGCCTTGGCAAGGCTTGCAACGCCGCCCTGGGCTTGAAGCCGCGCTTTCACGTTTCGATATCTTCGGGTTGCGGTACTAGGGTGCGCCTGTGACCGGCCTGCGCGCCTTCAGCCGACCACCTTCTCGATGTCGTCCCAGCTGCGCCCGTCGAAGGCTTCCAGCGGCTTGAACCTGCGCTTGTATTCCATCTTGCGATGGCCGTTGATCCAGTAGCCCAGGTACAGGTACTGGTGATGGTCGCGGCGGGCCCATTCCACTTGGCGCAGGATCGCCAGCGTGCCCAGGCTGCGCGCGGTCAGGTCCGGGTCGAAGAAGGTGTAGACCGCCGACAGTGCGTTGGGCACCAGGTCGGTCACGGCCACCGCGATCAGGCGTCCGTCCTCGCGCAGTTCCAGGAAGCGGGTCTGCGACCAGCGCCCGATCAGGAACTGCTGGAACTCGCTGGCGCCATGGTCGTCCATGCCACCGCCGACATGGCGGCTGGTCAGATAGCGCCGATACAGCGCCAGATGCTCCTCGCTGCGTTCGGCCGGCGCCACTCGCGCTTCCACCTGTGCGTTGCGCGCGGCGCAGCGGCGCTGGCTGCGATCGGGCGTGAAATGGCTGACCGGAATGCGCACCGGCACGCAAGCGCGGCAGCCCCGACAGTGCGGGCGGTAGACCAGGTCGCCTGAACGGCGGAAACCCCAGGACAGCGCCGTCGGGTAGAACGCCGGCAGGCGCGGGTCGCGCGGATCCAGGACCAGGTCGCGCGCGATGCGGTCGGACCAGTAGCCACAAGGGTGTTCGCCGGTGTGGAACAGGCGCACGTCCTCGCGCGGGGGGAACGCATCGGTCTTCATGCGCCTGGCTCCGTGCACCGGCCCCGGACACGCCCGTCGGGGCGGGCGGGGGACAGGAAACGGATCGGCGGGCAGGGCAGGCAGATGGCCATGGCCTTCAGCATACTGCGCCGCCGTCCGCCCGGGTGAGACGCCCGCGCTGCGCGTGCTGCCCGGGGCACGCGTCTGCCGGCCGATGTCATGCGTCGTGCAGCCAGGCGATGCCTTGACCCAGCTAACCGCCGTCTTAACGCGGCCGGCGTGGCGGTCAACCCGGCCGCCGCGGCAGCGTTTTCCCTGGCAGTGGCAAGCAGCCACGGACCTGAAGGAACACTCATGATGCGCAAGACCCTGATCGCCTTCTCCATCGCCGCTGTGCTGGGCGCCGGCGCGGCCTCCGCCGCCGCGCAGGATGCCAACACGCCGTCGCCGCCGCGCCACGGCGAGCGCATGGCCAAGCTGGACACCAACAAGGACGGCCGCATCAGCGCCGAGGAAGCCAAGGCCGATCCGAAGTTCGCCGAGCACTTCGCCAGGATGGACGCCAACAAGGATGGCTCGGTTGATCGCGCCGATGGTGAGCTGCGGATGAAGCAGCGTCACGACGCCTGGTTCGCCAACGCCGACACCAACAAGGATGGCCAGCTGAGCAAGGCCGAGTTCGACGCGGCCAAGCCGGACCGGTCGATGCACGGCGGCCGGCACGAGGGCAAGGGCATGCGGGATCGCCGGGGTGGCCCGGGTGCGCCGCCATCGGCAGGCGAGGCGCCAGCCGCCAGGCCGTAATGCCTCTGGCCCGGGCTCAGGCCCGCCCCGCGCCTTGCCGGCGCGGGGCTCGAGGCGTCGGAACGCAAGCTCAAAACGCCAGGTGGCCGCGCGCGACCAGTCCGTAGAGCAGTGCGCCGCCGCCGCACAGCAGGCCCAGCGTGCAGCCGATCCAGGCCCACAACCGTTCGCGCCGACGACAGCGCGCCGCCTTGATCGGATCCTGGCGTGCTTCCAGTGCATGGCGCCGCGCCTTGATCCGCGGCTCCACCACCAGGCCCTGGTAGGCGACGACCGCGAACAGCACCAGCGACAGCCCGGTGGGAATCAGCCAGCCGTCACCCCAGGCGGCGTAGGCGCACATGGCCAGGACGAAGGCGGCGGTGACCGCGGCGTTGATCATTGCGCTGCGTCGCAATTGGGTGCGTTCCCGGTCATCGAGGGCGCCGCGTAGGTTGCGCTTCAGGCCCCACCAGATGCCCAGCCAGGCGCCCGCGACGCCGATGCCGATACTGCCAAGTCCACCGAGCAGCACCTTGCCCAGGCTCTTGGCGCCGACCGAACCGGCCATGCCCAGCGCCGTGGCGGCCGCCGCCGGCGGGGCGGCCACGCTCAGCGCGCTGGTCACCAGCAGGGTGAAGGCTGCGGCCGGCGTCGAGTCGCGCGCGAACTCGCCGAAGCGGGCCAGCAGTTCGCTGCGCACCGTCTCGCGGGCCCGCGACAGGCGCTTGCGCACCGCCGCGTCGGACAGTCCCAGCAGCAGCGCGACCTGCTGCGAGCGCTGGCCTTCGCGGTAGTACAGCAGCAGGGTCTCGCGCGCGTCCTCGGGCAGGGCGGCGATGATGTCGGCGGCCGCGGTTTCCTGTTCGGTGATCAGCAGCTGCTGGGCCGGGCCGGGCGTCGGGTCGGCGGCGATGGCGATGGCCAGTTCGGCGTCCTCCCCGGTCATCGCCTCGTGGCGACGCGCACGCAGGTGGTCGCGGGCCAGGTTGCGGGTGATCTGGCGCAGCCAGGGCAGGAAGCTGTCGTGGTTCTTCAGCCGGTCCAGCCGTTGCCAGGCGCGAAGGAAGGCGTCCTGGGCGATGTCCTCGCTGGCAGCCACGTCGCCGGTGATGGCAAGGGCGATGGCGGTGACGGTGTTCTGGCAGCCGCGCACGATCCGGCCGTAGGCGGCGGTGTCGCCGCGGCGGGCGGCGGAGAGCTCCTGGCGGAGCATGACATCGAGCGGAAGGGCGTTCATCGCAGCGGTTCGCAGGCGGGGCCAGACCTCCATGACGCGTGCCAAGGCCGGATGTGACCGGAGTCAGCGCCGCGGAGCAGGCGCCGGCGGGGCCGGCGGCACGGTCGGGAGGCGGATGCGCTCCTCGTCCTCCTTCAGGCCGGCATCCGGCGGAGCGGCCTGGCGCTGCGCCGGCGCAGCGGCCGCTGCTGGCTGCCGCGGCGCTTGGCGCAGGCTGCGCTGGCGCAGGAAGGTGAAGCCTGCCGCCGCCACGACCAGCGCCAGCAGTACCAGGCGGATGCGCGTGGCCCAGCGGCGCCTGCGGTCGGCGGCATTGTTGGACTGGCCCGGTTCCAGCAGGCGCGACTGGCCGGGCCGGGTGCTGCCCAGCAGGCCGTGCTCGCGCAGGAGCTCGCGTGCCCGTGGCTGGTCGTCGGCGCGGCGCACCCAGACGGTGGGCTGCTTCTGCTTGCCGACCGGCTCGGAGTAGCGGAACTGGCTGCCGCGCCGGCCCTGGTAGGAGCGGCCGTTGCTGATGTAGGTCTCGATGCCGTTGCGTTGCAGCAGCTCGGCCACCCCTTCGACGGTTTCCACGCGCTGGCTGGTGAAGATCTGGCGCATGCTGCGCCTACTCCCTGGCAGGCACGTGGGCCACGTCGCTGGCGGTGGGGACCACCCGGATCAGGCCTTCCTGCGCAGCGCTGGCGACCAGCCGGCCGGCGCAGTCGAAGATCAGGCCGCGGGCCATGCCGCGCGAATTCTGGGCGGTGGGACTGTCGATGGCATACAGCAGCCAGTCGTCGGCGCGAAACGGGCGGTGGAACCACAGCGCGTGGTCGAGCGAGGCCATCTGCACGTTCGGCTGGTAGTAGCTGATGCCGTGCGGGAAATTGGCCGCGCCCAGCAGCTGGTAGTCCGAGGCATAGGCCAGCAGGGTGCGGTGCAGTTCCGGCGAATCGCCGATTTTTTCGGTCAGGCGGAACCAGAACCGCTCGCGCGGCGGCAAGGGCTGCGGATTCAGTTCGTTGCGTGGCTGCACGTAGCGGAACTCGAACGGCAACTCCCGGCTGAGCCAGCGCTGCATCTTGACCGGAAGCGTCGCCATCACCTCCGGCGGCACCGGGGGCGGTTCGGCGATGTCCTCCGGTGCCGGCACCTCGGGCATCTGCGCCTGGTGTTCCACCCCGTCCTCGTCGCCCTGGAACGAAGCGGCGCAGAAGAAGATCACCTTGCCGTGCTGGATCGCGCTGACCCGGCGCACCGAAAAACTGCCGCCGTCGCGGGTGCGGTCCACGTCGTAGATGATCGGCGCCTGGACGTCGCCGGCGCGCAGGAAGTAGGCATGCAGCGAATGCGCGCGCCGCCGGGAATCCGGATCCACCGTGGCCTGCGCGGCCGACAGTGCCTGGCCCAGGACCTGGCCGCCAAACACCGCCTTGGAGCCGATGTCACGGCTCTGACCGCGGAACAGGTTCTCCTCCAGGCGCTCCAGCGCCAGCAGTTCGATCAGTTCGGCGACGAGGGGTTTGTTGGGCATGGGCGGGCTGTGGCTGAGGGGGAGAAATGACATCGTATTATAGCCGCCGCGCCCGCTGCGCCTGCGCCTGCGCCCTTGCGTGGCGATGCAGGCTTTGCGCTACCATGCCGGCCTTGGCTTTCAATAGGAACAGGTGGCTCGCGCACCCGCGCCGGCCGAGCGTGCGACATGAGCACTATCAACGTCTGACGCCGCCCCAGCCCGCATGGCCACCTGCAAAGGCGCCGATGTGGCGCCTTTGCCGTTTCCAGTCCTTGTATCCCTGCATTTCACTGTTGCCCGGCGCGCTCGGGCCACGGCCCACGAGCTTTCAGGACCCATGATCACCATCACCCTCCCCGACGGCAGCCGTCGCCAGTTCGAAGCCCCCGTTTCGGTCCTGCAGGTCGCCCAGTCGATCGGCGCCGGCCTGGCCAAGGCCACCATCGCCGGCGCCGTGGACGGCACCCTGGTCGACGCCAGCGACATCATCGACCACGACGCAACCCTGCGCATCATCACGCCCAGGGACGAACAGGGCCTGGAGATCATCCGCCACTCGTGTGCGCACCTGCTCGGCCACGCGGTCAAGCAGCTGTATCCGGACGTGAAGATGGTGATCGGCCCGGTGATCGCCGAGGGTTTTTACTACGACATCTACTCCGAGCGCCCGTTCACGCCCGAGGACATGGCTGCGATCGAGGCGCGGATGGCCGAACTGATCGCGCAGGACTACGACGTGATCAAGAAGATGACCCCGCGCGCGCAAGTCATCGAAACCTTCAAGGCCCGTGGCGAGGACTACAAGCTGCGCCTGATCGAGGACATTCCCGAGGACATCCAGGCCATGGGCCTGTACTACCACCAGGAATACGTGGACATGTGCCGCGGCCCGCACGTGCCCAACACGCGCTTTTTGAAGGCGTTCAAGCTCACGCGCATCTCCGGCGCCTACTGGCGCGGCGATGCCAGCAACGAGCAGCTGCAGCGCATCTACGGCACCGCCTGGGCCGACAGGAAGCAGCTCGATGCCTACATCCTGCGCATGGAAGAGGCCGACAAGCGCGACCATCGCAGGATCGGCAAGCAGCAGGGCCTGTTCCACCTGCAGGAAGAAGGTCCGGGCCTGGTGTTCTGGCATCCCAAGGGCTGGGCGATCTGGCAGGTGGTCGAGCAGTACATGCGCAAGGTCTACCGTCAGAGCGGCTACGGCGAAGTGCGTTGCCCGCAGATCCTGGACGTGTCGCTGTGGAAGCAGTCCGGCCACTGGGACAACTACCAGGACAACATGTTCTTCACCGAGTCGGAGAAGCGCACCTACGCGGTCAAGCCGATGAACTGCCCGGGCCATGTCCAGGTGTTCAACCAGGGCCTGCACAGCTATCGCGACCTGCCGATCCGCTACGGCGAATTCGGCGCCTGCCACCGCAACGAGCCTTCGGGCGCGCTGCACGGCATCCTGCGCGTGCGCGGCTTCACCCAGGACGACGGCCACATCTTCTGCACCGAGGAACAGATCGAAGCCGAGGTCACCGCCTTCCACCGCCAGGCGCTGAAGGTCTACGGGGATTTCGGTTTCGAAGACGTCCAGATCAAGATCGCCCTGCGCCCGGAAAAGCGCCTGGGCGACGACGCCACCTGGGACAAGGCCGAGGCTGCCCTGCGCGCTGCGTTGAGCGCGTGCGGCGTGGAATGGGACGAATTGGCGGGTGAGGGCGCCTTCTACGGCCCCAAGATCGAGTACCACCTCAAGGACGCCATCGGCCGGACCTGGCAGCTGGGCACGATGCAGGTGGATTTCATGATGCCCGCCCGCCTGGGCGCCGAGTACGTGGACGAAAACAGCCAGAAAAAGCACCCGGTCATGCTGCACCGGGCCATCGTCGGCTCGATGGAGCGGTTCATCGGGATCCTGATCGAGCACCATGCCGGCGCCTTCCCGGCCTGGCTGGCCCCGGTCCAGGCGGTGGTGGCCAACATCACCGACGCCCAGGCCGACTATGCCGATAGGGTCCAGAAAACCCTTGCGAATCAAGGCTTCCGCGTGGTTTCGGATTTGCGCAACGAGAAGATCGGCTATAAGATCCGCGAGCACACCCTGCAGCGGGTGCCCTATCTGCTGGTGATCGGCGACCGCGAGAAGGAAAATGGCGCCCTCGCCGTGCGTACGCGCTCGGGCGAGGATTTGGGCACAATGAGCATCCAGGCTTTCGCCGAGCGCCTTGGCGCTGAGCAACTGGCCTGACATCGGAACCGGCACCGGAGGGATGCCGGCCCACCCCATCACGGAGACTGCAACATCAGCACCCCTGACAACAAGCAAAACCGCAAGAACCAGGAAATCCGCGTCCCGCGGGTCCGCGTGATCGGCAGCGACGGCGAGATGATCGGCGTGCTTTCGCGCGACGAAGCGCTGGCCAAGGCCGAGGAAGAAGGCCTGGACCTGGTCGAGATCCAGCCACAGGCCGACCCGCCGGTGTGCAAGATCATGGACTTCGGCAAGTTCAAGTTCGAGGCCCAGAAAAAGGCCAACGAGGCCAAGAAGAAGACCAAGCAGGTCGAGATCAAGGAACTCAAGTTCCGCCCGGTCACCGACGAAGGCGACTACCAGATCAAGCTGCGCAACATGCGCCGTTTCCTGGAAGAGGGCGACAAGGTCAAGGTCAACATCCGCTTCCGTGGCCGCGAGATGAGCCACCAGGAGCTGGGCCGGGAGATGGCCGCACGCATCGAGAATGACCTGGGCGAGGAGATCGTCATCGAATCACGGCCGCGGCTGGAAGGCCGGCAGATGGTCATGATGATCGCGCCCAAGAAGAAGCAGTAAGCCTTCGCCGGCACCGGGAGCGGGAGCGGGTCGCTGCGCAACGTGGGGCCAGCCAGGTCCGGCTTTTTGCGTCTACCACTGCGCCGGCCGGCGTAAAGCTGCTGATTTGCAAGGGAAAGCGCAGGCGTGCATAATGCGCGGCCCGGTTGACGCCGGGGCGGCTGCAAAGCCAGAGGGAACCCGTCTTGATCCTTTTGGATCAACGACTTACAAGCCGGTTCGGGCAGGACGGAAAGCGTGGCGCAAGCCACCGCCCAGGCCAGTTATCGAAATTCCACAAGGATCTCAAGCAATGCCCAAGATCAAGACCCACCGGGCGGCGGCGAAGCGTTTTCGCAAGACCGCATCCGGCAAGTTCAAGGCTGGCCACGCCAACCGTAGCCACATCCTCACCAAGAAGGCGACCAAGCGGAAGCGTGGTCTTCGTGCGACGAACATCATTCGTGCCGAAGATTCCGGCCGTCTGAACCGCATGTTGCCTTACCTCTGAGGAGATAGACCATGGCACGAGTCAAGCGTGGCGTGACCGCACGTCGCCGTCACAAGAAGGTCCTGAGCCGTGCGAAGGGGTATTACAACGCCCGTCGCAAGGTCTTCCGCGTCGCCAAGCAGGCGGTCATCAAGGCCGGCCAGTACGCCTACATCGGCCGCAAGCAGAAGAAGCGCAACTTCCGCTCGCTGTGGATCACCCGGATCAACGCCGCCGCGCGTTTGAACGGGATGAGCTACAGCCGCTTCATGAACGGCCTGCTGAAGGCGAACATCACCCTGGACCGCAAGGTGCTGGCCGATATCGCCGTGCACGATGCCGCCAGCTTTACGGCCCTTGCCGAAAAGGCCAAGAGCGCGCTCGCGGCATAAGTGTGGATCCATCGCAGGCCTCGCCGTCGGCGGCGCCTGGCTGGAGACAACATTGCATGCATGGGGAAGGGCGCCAGTCCTTCCCCATTTTTTTGGGATTCATTCCCGTAGGAGCGCCCCCATGGGCGCGAGCTGTTGGGAGTCCTGCAGTTGCGCCAAGCGCTCGCGCCCATGCCCCAGGAAGGGGACAAAGGGCGCTCCTACAGAGGATCGGACATCGTGGGAGCCGCTTCAGCGGCGATGGGCTTTGCCGGCAAGGCCACATCGCCGCTGAAGCGGCTCCCACCCAAGACGGTTGCTCCTACGAGGAGCTCGTTACACATTCGAGGTTGACCGCCCATGAGTGAAATCGAATCCCTCACCACCCAGGCGCTTGCCGATATCGCATCGGCGCAGACGCCCGATGCGGTCGAAGCCCTGCGCGTGGCGTTGCTGGGCAAGAGCGGCCAGGTCACCGCCCAGCTCAAGACGCTGGGCACCTTGCCCGCCGACCAGCGCAAGGCGGCCGGCGAATCCATCAACCGCGCGCGCGATGTGATCTCCCAGGCACTGACGCAGCGCAAGGCCGTACTGGAAGACGCCGCCCTGGACGCGCGCCTGGCCGGCGAGGCGATCGATGTGACCTTGCCGGGCCGCAACGCCGCCCGCGGCGGCCTGCATCCGATCACCCGCACCCTGGAGCGGATCGCCGACCTGTTCGGCCGGCTGGGCTACGAGCTGGCCGATGGTCCGGAGATCGAGGACGACTGGCACAACTTCCAGGCGCTGAATTTCCCCCCGCACCACCCGGCGCGGGCGATGCACGACACCTTCTACTTCGGTGATGGCCGCCTGCTGCGCACCCACACCTCCGGCGTGCAGGTGCGCTACATGGGGCAGCACGCGCCGCCGCTGCGCATGATCGCCGCGGGCAAGGTGTATCGCTCCGACAGCGACCAGACCCATTCGCCGATGTTCCACCAGGTCGAAGGCCTGCTGGTCGACGAGCATTCCACCTTCGCCGATCTGAAGGGCACGCTGGCCGAGTTCGTGCGCGCGTTCTTCGAACGTGACTTCCAGATGCGCTTCCGTCCCAGCTACTTCCCCTTCGTCGAACCCGGCGCGGAAGTGGACATCGCCTGGCAGCAGCCCGATGGCAGCACCCGCTGGCTGGAAGTGCTCGGCTGCGGCATGGTTCATCCGAACGTGCTGCGCAGCGTGAACATCGATCCGCAGCGCTACACCGGCTTTGCCTTCGGCATGGGCGTGGAGCGCCTGGCGATGCTGCGTTATGGGGTGAGCGACCTGCGTGCGTTCTTCGAGAACGACGTCAGGTTCCTCAGGCAGTTTGCGTAGGGCGGGTCTCGACCCGCCACCCAGGCAATTCATGTAGGGCGGGTCTCGACCCGCCACCTCAAGGCATTTAGGGCGAGTCTCGACCCGCCACCCCGGTTCCCATACATGCAATGGCGGGTCAAGACCCGCCCTACGATGACCAACGATGAAATTCTCTGAAAACTGGCTGCGCAGCCACGTCCCCACCAGCGCCACGCGCGATGAACTCACGGCCACGTTGACCGCGATCGGCCTGGAGGTCGAAGAGGTCACCGCGCTGGGCGAGGGTCTGGACAAGGTGGTCGTCGCGCGCATCGTCGACTGCGCCAGACATCCGCAGGCCGACCGCCTGCAGGTCTGCCAGGTCGATGCCGGACTTGGCGAGCACCTGCAGATCGTGTGCGGCGCGCCCAATGCGCGTGCGGGGCTGGTCGCGCCGCTGGCGATGGTCGGGGCCAACGTCGGCGGGATCGCGATCAAGGCGGCCGGGCTGCGCGGCGTGGACTCCAACGGCATGCTGTGTTCGGCCAGGGAGCTGGGCGTGGACGCCGATGCGTCTGGTCTGCTGGAACTGCCAAGCGATGCACCACTGGGCACCCCGATCGCCGATTTCCTGGGCCTGCCCGATGCGAGCATCGAGATCAAGCTCACGCCCAACCGGGCCGACTGCTTCAGCGTGCGCGGCATCGCCTTCGACGTGGCCGCCGCATTCGGCAGCCAAGTGGTGCCGTTCGATGCCACGCCGATTGCCGCACGGCATGAGCGCGCGCTTGAAGTCAGGCTCGACGCCGGCGCCGATGCGCCGCGCTACTGCGGTCGCATCATCGAAGGCGTCGACGCCACTGCGCAGACACCGGCCTGGCTGGCCGAGCGCCTGCGCCGCAGCGGCGTGCGCCCGGTCTCTTTGCTGGTGGACATCACCCAGTACGTGATGCTGGAGCTGGGCCAGCCGATGCACGCCTTCGATCGCGACCTGCTCACCGGGCCGATCGGCGTGCGCAAGGGCCGCGCTGGCGAATCGCTGCAGCTGCTCGACGGCCGCACCGCGGCGCTGGACGATGGCTTCCTGGTGATCACCGACGCCGACCGTCCGGTCGCCCTGGCCGGCATCATGGGCGGGCAGGACACCAAGGTGACCGACGCCACCGGCAACGTGTTCCTGGAATCGGCGTACTTCGCGCCGTCGGCGATCATCGGCCGCGGCCGTCGCCTGGGCCTGCACACCGATGCCTCCCATCGCTACGAACGCGGCGTCGATCCGGCGCTGGCGCCGCAGGCGATCGAAGTGGCAACGCGCCTGATCGTCGAGCTGGCCGGCGGTTCGCCAGGCCCGGTCGTGCACGCTGCGCTGCACGAACATCTGCGCGCTCCGGCGCCGATCGCCCTGCGCCGCGCGCGCGTGTCCCGGGTGCTGGGCATGCAGATCGCCGATGCCGATGTCGTGCGCATCCTGCGTGCGCTGGGCATGGAGCTGACCGAAACGGCCGAAGGCTGGTCGGTGGTGGCACCCAGCCGCCGCTTCGACATCGCCATCGAGGAGGACCTGATCGAGGAACTGGCCCGCATCCACGGCTACGACCGGATTCCAGCCACGGTGCCGGGGGGAGCGACCCGCATCGCCGCCGGGACCGAGACGCGACTGGACGCGGCCACCGTGCGCCGCCAGCTGGCCGCGCGCGAGCTGCTGGAGACGATCAATTTCGCCTTCGTCGATGCGCAGCTGCTGGACAGCTGGGGCCTGAGCGAAGGCGCCGTGCCACTGGCCAACCCGCTCAGCGGCGAACTGGGCGTGATGCGCACCAGCCTGCTGCCAGGGCTGGTCGCCACACTGCAGCGCAACGCCGCGCGCCAGGCCGGGCGGATCCGCCTGTTCGAGCTGGGCAACGTGTTTGCCGCTGCTGGCGGGCAGGGCGCAGCGCCGGTGGAAACCCTGCGCGTGGCCGCCGCGGTCAGTGGTGATGCCGCGGCCGAGCAGTGGGGCGTGCCGGCCCGTCCGGTGGATTTCTACGATCTCAAGGGCGACCTGCAGAGCCTGGCGGCTGCATCCGCGGCCCAGTTGACCTTCCAGCAGTCCGCGCGCGGCTACGGCCATCCGGGCCGCTCGGCCGAGGTCTTCCGCGATGGACGGTGGATCGGCTGGATCGGCCAGCTGCATCCGCGACTGCACAGGGCGCTGGACCTGGACGGGCCGGTGCTCGGCTTCGAAATCGACTTGGATCCACTGACCCAGCGCGCGCTGCCGCAGGCGGCCGAGCTGTCGCGCTTCCCCTCGGTGCGCCGCGACCTGGCCTTCACCGTGGCCGAATCGGTGCCGTTCGCCGCGATCGAACAGAGCGTACGCGAGGCCGCCGGACCGCTGTTGCGGCAGGTGCTGCTGTTCGACCGCTACCTCGGCCCGGGGGTCGAAACGGGGCAAAAGAGCCTGGCTATAGGCTTGATTTTGCAGGACAACACGCGCACATTGAACGACCGCGATGTGGAAACGGTGGTGGCCGAAACGGTCGCTGCCCTGGCACGCGAACACGGCGCCCGCATCCGCGGTTGAGGCTCAGGGGACATCGATGGCATTGACCAAAGCGGAAATGGCCGAGCGGCTGTTCGACGAAGTCGGTCTGAACAAGCGCGAAGCCAAGGAGTTCGTCGACGCGTATTTCGACGTGCTGCGTGACGCCCTGGAACAGGGGCGCCAGGTCAAGCTGTCCGGGTTTGGCAACTTCGACCTGCGGCGCAAGAACCAGCGCCCGGGCCGCAACCCGAAGACCGGCGAGGAAATCCCGATCTCTGCCCGCACCGTGGTGACCTTCCGCCCCGGCCAGAAGCTCAAGGAACGCGTCGAAGCCTATGCCGGAGGCGACCGCAATGCTTGACCCCGGCAGCAACCGCGAACTTCCGCCGATCCCGGCCAAGCGCTACTTCACCATCGGCGAAGTCAGCGAGCTGTGCGACGTCAAGCCGCACGTGCTGCGCTACTGGGAGACCGAATTTCCCAGCCTGGAGCCGGTCAAGCGCCGCGGCAACCGCCGTTACTACCAGCGCCACGACGTGCTGATGGTCCGCCAGATCCGCGGGCTGCTCTACGAGCAGGGCTACACCATCGGTGGCGCCCGGCTACGCCTGGAAGGCGAGGGCGCCAAGCAGGAATCGGCCCTGAGCAACCAGATCGTCCGCCAAGTCCGCATGGAACTGGAAGAAGTCCTGCAGCTGCTGCGGCGCTGAAACGCACGGGCCTCAACTTCTTGCATCGCCACTGCGCTGGGCGGGAGGGAGGGAGGGGTGCGCGCCAACGGATGAATCCGGTATGATGCGCGGCCCGCTGCAAGGCGGGAGCGCTTTTGCGAAGTCGGGGCGTAGCGCAGCCTGGTAGCGCATCTGCCTGGGGGGCAGAGGGTCGTCGGTTCAAATCCGGCCGTCCCGACCAATCGCATATGACATGAAAAGCCCGGCTTGCCGGGCGTTTTTATTTTCGGTCACCAGGCGCGCAAGCGCTGCACAGCACGGGCTCATCTTCGTGCGATCGTGAATGGCCGTTGAGGTTGCTGAGTCGCGTATAACTGTTCTGTCAGGGTTAAATCGTGTTTCTCGTCACGAATTAATGTCCGGTCCCGCCCGGCTCCGGCGTTCTACAAGTGGTGCAAGGCAGCATCAAACAAGGCTTCTGCTGGAAGCCCGTCCGCGTCGTGCGTTTTTGCGGTGTCACTTGTTGTTGATATGAGCCACGGGTTTGGATCTGGGTTGTTGTCTGGAGCGCTCGGCACGGTTGTGCCATAGTCGATCCAGGGTCGCATTCACTTTTGTCGCCCCGAGGGCATCGCCCCCGGCAACGACAAGGTGGCTGGCACCATTCCAGATCCAATCGCCTGATCCGCGCGGTTCCACGGCTCGGCGCCCGCGGGCTCCCCCCAACCCAAAGGTAAAGACCACCGTTCATGGATCCCAACGCCTCGTCACCCCGAAGTCCGCTCCTCCTGTTCGCCCTGGCCTGCCTGGCCTTGCTGGCCGGCTGTAGCTCGGTCCCCGACATGGCCTCCTCGCTGCCCACGCCCGACCCGTTGGGTGAGGTGAAGGAAGCGCCCGAGTACCGGATCGGGGCAGGCGATCTGATCCAGATCCAGGTCTTCCAGATCGAGGATTTGGAGCGCCAGGTCCGCGTGGACAACGAAGGCATGATCTCGTTGCCGCTGATCGGCAACTTCAAGGCCGCCGGCCTGACCCGCTCGGAACTGGAGGCCGAGATCACCCGCGCCTACGGCGGCAAGTTCCTGCAGGATCCGCAGGTATCGGTGCTGATCGAGGAATTTACCAGCCAGCGCATCACGGTCTCTGGCGCGGTCTCCAAGCCAGGGAACTATCCGCTCGAGGGCGCCACCCAGCTCACCTTGCAGCAGGCATTGGCTGAGGCGCAAGGCGTCAGCGACCTGGCCAGTCGCCGGAACGTGGTGGTCTTCCGCACCATCGGCGGCCAGAAAATGATCGCCCGCTTCGACCTGACCCAGATCGAGACCGGTCAGTCACCCGACCCTGAAATCTACGGAGGCGACATCGTTGTGGTCTATCGCTCTGACGCACGCTTGCTCCTGAGAACGGTGTTGGAGCTGACCCCCTTCGTGATGGTCTTCAGGGCGTACCAATGAGTACGACCGAACGCCCTTCCGGGCACATCCACACCAGGCTGCCAGACGTGAGCTTGCTCGAATACTGGCAGGCGATCACCTCGCGCCGCTGGCTGATCGTCGGGGTCACGGTCCTGGTGGTCGCCATCGTGCTGGTCGGTACCCTGCTGACGACGCCCCAGTACCGGGCAACCACGACACTGCAGATCAATCGCGATGCGATGAACGTGGTCAACATCGAGAACCTGATGCCGGCCGAGTCGCCGATGGACCGCGACTTCTACGAAACCCAGTATGAGCTGCTGCGAAGTCGCTCGCTGGCGCAGGCGGTGATCCGCAAGACGCGTCTGGCCGAGCATCCGGCCTACAAGGAGCTGGCGGACAAGGCCGCCGCGCAGGCCGCGCAAGGTGCCGAAGGTGACCAGGCCACGATCCAGAAGCGCCAGCAGGAAGCGGCCGAACGTGCACTGACCGCAGTTGTGATCCAAGGGCTGGAGATCGAGCCGGTGCGCAACTCGCGCCTGGCCAAGATCCACTTCAGCTCTCCTGATCCGGCGCTGTCGGCGAGGGTGGCCAACGCCTACGCCAGTACGTTCATTTCCGACAACCTGCAGCGCCAGCTGGATGCGTCCACCTTTGCGGTGAAGTACCTGTCCGAACGTCTGGAGCAGCTGCGCGGCAAGGTCGAGGAATCCGAGCGCGCGCTGGTGGATTACTCGGGCGACCAGCAGATCGTATCGGTAGGCGAGGACGCACCGTCGCTGCCGGCGCAGAACCTGAGCGAGCTCAACGGATTGCTGGCTGCCGCCCAAAGCGCGAAGATCCAGGCCGAAGCGGCCTGGAATGAGGCGCGTGGCGGTGACGGCCTGAACCTGCCGCAGGTGGTGTCCAGCCCGCTGATCCAGAACTTGCGCGAAGCACAGTCGCAGATGGAGGCCGAGTACAACCAGAAACTGGCCACCTACAAGCCCGACTATCCGGAGATGCTGCGGTTGAAGAGCCGCATCGATGCTGGCAATGCACAGATCCGGCGCGAAGTGGGCGTCATCAGGGCGTCATTGAGGTCGCAGTACGACATGGCTGCGCAACAGGAACAGCTGACCGAGCAGCGCATCAGTTCGCTCAAGCATGACCAGCTGGACCTGGAAGAGCGAAGCATCCGCTACAACATGCTCAAGCGTGATGTGGATACCAATCGCCAACTGTATGACGCGCTGTTGCAGCGTTTCAAGGAGATCGGGGTGGCGGGCAATGTCGGCGCCAATAACGTCTCGGTCATCGACCCGGCGGAAGTGCCCGGCGCGCCTTACTCACCGCGCCTGCCGATCAATCTGGCGCTGGGCGCGGTGTTTGGAGTGTTCCTCGGCTTGGTGCTGGCTCTGATGCTGCACTTGGTTGGCTCGGTACGCCGCGCGCATCGGGTGTGAGCAGAGCGTTCACGCTTTGCACCAAGGCGTGAATCGCGACTGTGAACGTGCGTTGGTGCACAGAACAACAGGCTTTTTCGTGCGATTGTTGCATCGCAGCAGGCGCTTGTTCCAGACCGATTAGGGGACAGCGTGGTTGGATGCAGCTCAAGTTTGTATGTCACAACGGTGCCGCCGTCGACCACGGGGCCAATGCGCATGAGCGCATTGCGCAGCGGTCGGGCAGCGGACAATTTTTGGATTCTTCCGGCAAAACGATCCCCCGCGTTTTGCCAGTGATGAACCGGGACCGGAGGACACCATGCTCCTGGCTGATCTAAGTGGCGGTACGCAGACCACCTCATCGCCGCGACTGCTTTCAAAATATTCCGCTGCGGCTGACGTCGTCCTGCGCGTCTCGGATATCGTGGTGGTGGTCGCCGCGGCGATCGTGGCCTATCGCCTCAGGTTTGACACCTGGCTGCCGACGGCTGGCTATCGCGTGGTCATCGGCACCACGCTGCTCTACGCGGTGATCTGCTTCAGCGCGTTTCCCCTGTATCGCAGCTGGCGCGGACGTGGGCTGTTGCGCGAGTGCATGGTGCTGGGCCTGGCTTGGACCGGCGTGTTCGCGCTATTCGCGGTGCACGCGCTGATCGTGCAGATGGGCCAATATGTCTCACGGGCCTGGCTCGGGACGTGGTACGTCGGTGGTTTCGCCGCGCTGGTGTTATCGCGCACCCTGCTGCGCAACTGCCTGAACATGCTGCGCAGCACTGGCCTGGACGTGCAGCGCGTGGTGGTGATCGGTCTGCGCACGCCGGTGTTCAAGCTGCAGAAGTACCTCTTGCGCAACAGCTGGGTCGGGCTGCAGATCGTGGGTTATTTCCAGAGTCGCTACGACATGGTACCCAGTGCCGCGTCGAGCAGGTTGCCGTGTCTCGGGATCTCCGCGCCCGAAGAGCTGGAGCGCTACCTGCAGGAAAACACGGTCGAACAGGTGTGGATCTCCATGCCGCTTGGCGATCGTGACCGGATCAAGAGCCTGCTGCAGGTGCTGGATCGCTTCCCCATCACGGTCAAGCTGGTGCCTGATCTGTTCGATTTTGGCCTCCTCAACCAGCAGGGCGAGCAGATCGGCAATGTGCCGGTCATCAACCTGCGCCAGGGCGGCGTGGATCGTGACAACTACTTCGTGGTGGCCAAGGCCCTGCAGGACAAGCTGGTCGCGGTTGCGGCGCTGCTGGTGCTGTGGCCGCTGCTGCTGGCCATCGCCATCGGCGTGAAGCTCAGCTCGCCGGGCCCGGTGTTCTTCCGGCAGAAGCGCCATGGCCTGGGCGGGCGCGAGTTCCACATGCTCAAGTTCCGCTCGATGTATGTGCACCAGGAAGGCCAGGTCGAGGTCAAGCAGGCTACGCGCGGCGACGCGCGCATCACGCGGTTTGGCGCTTTTTTGCGCCGCACCAGCCTGGATGAGCTGCCCCAGATATTCAATGTCCTGGGCGGTAGCATGTCCATTGTCGGCCCGCGTCCGCATGCAGCTCAGCACAACAGCCATTACGAAAAGCTGATCAATCATTACATGCAGCGCCATTACGTGAAGCCGGGCATCACCGGCTGGGCGCAGGTCAATGGATTCCGTGGTGAGACCCCGGAGTTGCGGACGATGAAAAAGCGCGTGCAATACGATCTGGATTACATACGCCGCTGGTCGCTGTGGCTGGACTGCAAGATCATCGTGTTGACCGCGTTCCGCGTGCTCGGCCAGAAGACCGCGTACTGACTTATGGCCGCGGTTCCCCATGAGGCATTGGTCCAGCACGGGACGCGAGCCCAGGCCAGACACCGCCTGCGTGACGTCCTGATTGAATTGCTGTTGCTGTTCGCGATTGGCTACAACTTTCTGCTGGCGATCATCAACGCCCAGCTGTTCGCCGTGACTCCGGCCATGACCTACGCGGCAGAGCTGGTGATCTATGCGGGCTGCTTTGGCCTTGGGATCTGGACGCTGCAGCGCGAGAAGATCGCCGCGGTGCTGGTGGGCATTGGCCTGATTGCGGCGGTAATGCTGTTTCGCTACGTGGTGGAATGGCGGGTCGATGCCAAGTTCATCCGCGATGCGATCATCCCCTTTGCCTTCCTGGTGCTTGGCGCGGCCTATGGCGGCTCGCTGCCGCGGCTGTTCCTGCGCATGAGCGTGATCGTGGCGCTGGTCGCCGCGGTTGAACTCGCCGTGCCCGAGGTCTACGGAGACGTGGTCAATCCGAAAAGCTATTACGTCAACACCCGTGGCGTCGACGAGGGTGGCTTCTGGAACCAGGACAGCAACCTGTTCGTCAGCGCCACCCGTCCTGGCGAGCGCAACTTCCTGGCCGGCAGTAACCTGCCGCGTGCTTCGTCCATCTTCGTCGAGCCGGTCACTACGGGCAATTACCTGGTGTTCTTCTGCGCGATCCTGCTGGTGTTCTGGCGATCGTTCGGGCCAAAACGGATCATCTTTTCGGTTGGCTTGCTGTTGTTCCTGATCGTGGCCTCCGACGGCCGGCTTGCGGCCGGGACAAGCTTTCTGTTGCTGTTGGGCGCGCCTTTTTTAAGGAAGCTCGACCAGCGCCTGTCCTTCCTGATCATGCCCCTGGTGATCCTGGCGGCGGCTGCATTGATCTGGGTGATGGGCGTGGAAGCCTATGACGACACCACCCTGGGCCGTGTCTATCTGACGGTGGCCGCGCTGCGTGACATGACAGCCGAGGCCTGGCTGGGCCTGGATTTCGACGTGCCGTACAGGTACGCCGACAGCGGTATCGCGTACTTCATCGCCTCGCAGTCGATCATGGTGGTGGGCGCTTTCCTGCTGGCGTACTCGTTCGGGCTGGAGATGCCCACCGAGGATGGCCAGGCCTTCAAGAATTTCTTCATGCTGGCCTTTGCCACGGGTCTGCTAGTCTCCAACAGCCTGTTCTCGGTGAAGTCGGCGGCGCTCTGGTACTTCGTGCTGGGCGCGATGTGGCAATTGCCCAAGGGCGCATGGTTCTCGCATCCCTCGCTGTTGGCTGGGCGTTCTTTTGATGAGGCGGCATTGCCCGTTGGCCGCGCCACCCGCGCGGAAACAACGACGGCCGGAACTCCTTGAACCATGAGCAGCGATCTGGCTGCGCGCGATCTACGAATCGATGCAGCCAAGGCACTTGCGATCATGCTGGTCGTGATGGGGCACGCGCGCGGCATCCCGCACCTGTTCACCATCCTGGTCTACAGCTTCCACGTGCCGCTGTTCTTCGTGCTGTCCGGCTGGGTGTCGCGCGCGCATGGCACCGCGCGCGGCCTGGGCGAGACGGCGCTTCGACTGGCGCGCACGCTGCTGCTGCCGTACGTGGTGTTCTATCTGCTGGGCTATGGGTACTGGCTGGTGACCCGCCACGTTGGCGAAAAGGCTGCGCGTTGGGGCGCACTGCCCTGGTGGGATCCGTTGAAGGGGTTGGTCAGCGGCATAGGACCGGATCTGTACGTCAATCCGGTGCTGTGGTTCCTGCCGGTGCTGTTCGTCACCACCTTGGCGGCCATCATGCTCCGGCGCGTGCCGGCCGGCTTGCTGGTCCTGCTGTCGATGCCGGTGGCTGCACTGTGGATTCTGGTGTTCCCTCCGCTTGGCGTACGCCTGCCATTCGGCCTGGACGTGATGCCGATCGCGCTGGCGTTCTACGCACTGGGCGCCTGGATGGCCTCGCGGAGCCTGCTCCCGAAGGAGGCCTGGCTCAACGTCATTTTCACGCTGGTGCTGGTCGTGCCGTGGATGGTGCTGGCATTGCGCAACGGGCGGGTGGATGTCAATGCGCTGGAGTTCGGCCAGTCGGTGGGGCTGTTCTTCGTCAACGCCATCCTGGGGACCTTGCTGACGTTGTTCGTCGCCAGGCTGGTGGCGCAGGCTTCGGTCCTGCAGTGGATCGGGCGCAATACGCTGTTGATCCTGTGCACGCATATCCTGGTGTTCTTCGTGCTTTCCGGTGTGGCGTCGCTGGCGGGGCTGTATTCGGAACAGAACAAGCCCGGCCCGGGATGGGCGCTGCTGGTCTCCCTGGTGGCCATGGGCCTGGCCTTGCCGATGCGTTGGGTGTTCGTGCGCATCGCGCCCTGGGCCATCGGCCTGTCACGTGCAGGTGGCCGATAAGCCGGCTGGCGATGT
Organism: Pseudoxanthomonas spadix BD-a59; assembly: GCF_000233915.3. Classification (NCBI taxonomy): domain Bacteria; kingdom Pseudomonadati; phylum Pseudomonadota; class Gammaproteobacteria; order Lysobacterales; family Lysobacteraceae; genus Pseudoxanthomonas; species Pseudoxanthomonas spadix. The sequence continues at coordinate 1,142,969 of NC_016147.2, forward strand.
CCTGCAACAAGGTGTCTGTATGAAAGTGGTCCACGTGGTGCGTCAGTTCCATCCTTCGGTCGGCGGCATGGAGGAGGTCGTGCTGAACGTGGCGCGCCATCATCAAGCCAGCAGCACCGACGAGGTGGAAGTGGTGACGCTGGACCGGGTCTTCTCCCAGCCCGAACTGCGGCTGGCGCCTTCAGCACAGCACGGCGGGCTGCCGGTCAGGCGCCTGCCCTGGCACGGTTCGTCGCGTTATCCATTGACGCCGGGCGTGCTGAAGGCCATCAACGGTGCCGACGTGGTACATGTGCATGGCATCGACTTCTTCTACGACTACCTGGCCATGACCGCTGCGGTGCATCGCAAGCCGATGATCGTGTCCACGCACGGCGGGTTCTTCCACACCGCTTATGCATCCAGGCTCAAGCGGCTGTGGTTCAACACGCTCACCCGCACCTCCGCGCTGGCCTACAAACGCGTGGTGGCCACCAGCGAAAACGATGGCGATCTGTTTTCCCGGGTGGTCTCGGCGCAGCGCCTGCGGGTGATAGAGAACGGCGTGGATGTCACCAAGTTTGCCGGGCGCGGCAGTGCGGCCAATGGCCGGACGTTGATCTATTTCGGGCGCTGGTCGGTCAACAAGGGGTTGCTGGAAACCCTGGACCTGTTCGCCGCCCTGCGCCGCCGCGACTTGCGGTGGTCGCTGATCGTCGCCGGGCGCGAGTACGATCTCACCCGCCAAGACCTGACGCGCGAGATCGCCACGCGTGGACTGCAGGGCCAGGTCGAGATCGTGGTTTCGCCTACGCAGTCTGAACTGGCCACTCTGCTGGGCAAGGCGCAGTATTTCGTGTGTCTGTCTCGGCACGAGGGCTTCGGCATCGCGCCGGTCGAGGCGATGAGCGCCGGCCTGCTGCCGGTGTTGAGCAACATCCCGCCCTTCGCGCGGCTGCATCAGGAGTCCGGACTGGGCGTGGTGGTCGAGGCGGCCCATGCCGAGGCGGCCGCCGACGCCGCCCAGGCACAGGCCGCGGTATCCGACGAGGTCTATGCCGCTCGCCGGGCTGCCGCGATGGCCTATGTGGAGCGCTATGACTGGAAGCACGTGGTGGGCCGCTACGTGGATGAATATCACGCTGCGCTGGTGCGCCCGTGCTGACCGTGCTGCAACAAGTCGATCGGCCCACGCCCACGACCAATCCCTATCTGGTGCAGTTGTTCCGCGCGCTGGAGCCGATGGTGCACCTTCGTTACTGGTCGCTGCGCAATGCCCTGTTGACCCGCTATGACGTGGTGCACCTGCACTGGCCCGAATACATGATGCGGCACCCGAGCGCGTTGGGGCGGCTGCTGCGTCAGTGCGCGGTGGCCTTGCTGTTGCTGCGCTGGCAGGTGCTGCGCACGCCGGTGGTCAGGACCATGCACAACCTGGAGCCACATGAAGGCGGCGGCCGGTTCGAGACGCTGCTGCTGCGGTGGATGGATCGGCTGACCACGCGCTGGATCCGCATCAACGCCACCACCGAACTGCGCGCACCGGGCACCGACACCGCGCTGCATGGCCACTATCGCCACTGGTACGCCGGCTTCGCCAAGCCCGTGCAAGTGCCCGGGCGCCTGTTGCATTTCGGCCTGATCCGCCCGTACAAGGGCGTCGAAGTCCTGATCAAGGCGATGGCCGAGGTGCGTGAACCCGGCTGCACCTTGCGCATCGCCGGCAACCCGGCCGATGCGCAGATGCGTACGCTGGTCGAGCAGGCGTGCGCGGCCGATCCGCGCATCAGTGCGCTGCTTCAGTACGTGCAGGATCCCACCCTGGCGGCCGAGATTTCCGAAGCCGAACTGATCGTGCTGCCGTACCGGGAAATGCACAACTCCGGCACACTGTTGCTGAGCCTGTCGCTGTCGCGCCCGGTGCTGGTGCCGCGCACGCCCAACAACGTGGCCCTCGCCGATGAGGTTGGCCCGGGCTGGGTCTTCATGTACGAAGGCCAGTTGACCGCGCAGGTGGTTGAAGAGGGCCTGCGCCGCGCGCGCGCCGCGCACCGCCAGGCCGATCCGGACCTGTCGCTGCGCGACTGGGACCGGGTTGGCGAACAGCACTACCGCAGCTATATGGCAGCCATCGATCAGCGGCGCGGGCGAGGCCGTGGCCAAGGTCAGGAAGATCGCGCCGCGCCCGTTGGCAGGGACCGGTGAGGCCGTGTCCGTGACCACGCCACCCGGTTCGACCTCCGGGTTGGGTTCGCGTGCTGCAACCGGTGCTGCCAAGACCATGGCCGGGCAGGGCGTGCGCATGGTGGTGCAGTTCGGCGGCATCATCCTGCTGGCACGGCTGCTCAGCCCGGAAGATTACGGCCTGATGGCCATGGTCACCGCGCTGGTGGGAATCTGCGAGATCCTGCGCGATTTTGGCCTGTCCTCGGCCGCGATCCAGGCCAGGACGCTCTCGCGTGAGCAGCGCGACAACCTGTTCTGGATCAACAGCGGTATCGGCCTGGCGCTGGGCCTGTGCGTGTTCGCGGGTGCCGGGCTGATTGCCGATTTCTACCAGGAGCCGCGCCTGCGGGCGGTCGCGCAGGTGATGTCGGTCACCTTCCTGCTCAGTGGCATGAACACCCAGTACCGGGCAACCCTGAGCCGCGGGCTGCAGTTTGGCCGGCTGGCGATGAGCGATGTCGGCGGCCAGACGCTGGGGTTGATTTGCGGCGTGCTTGCAGCGCTGGGTGGCCTGGGCTATTGGTCGCTGGTGATCCAGCAGGTGGTGGGTTCCAGCGTGGGCCTGGTGATCTCGGCCATGGCGTCACGCTGGCTGCCCGGGCGCCCGCGTCGTGGCGTGCCGATGCGCAATTTCCTGATGTTCGGCGGCAACCTGATGGCCGCGCAGATGCTGGGCTATGTCAGCCAGAACATCGGTCAGGTGGTGATCGGTTATCGCACCGGCGCCGAGGCGCTGGGTCTGTACAACCGCGCCTTCCAGCTGCTGATGATGCCGTTGAACCAGATCAACGCGCCGGCCACCACCGTGGCCCTGCCGGTGCTGTCCAAGCTGCAGGACGAACCGCCACGCTATGCCGCCTTCCTGCTGCGCGGGCAGACGGTGATGGTGCATATCGTGACGGCGATCTTCGCCTTTGCCTGCGCGCAGGCGCATCCGCTGATCGTGCTGTTCCTGGGGGAAAAGTGGCAGCCTGCGGTGCCCATCTTCCAGATCCTGAGCGTGGGTGGCATCTTCCAGGTGGTCGCTTACGCCTCGTACTGGGTGTTCCTGTCACAAGGCCTGGCGCGCGCCCAGCTGACCTACTCGGTGGTGGCGCGCGTGCTGATCATTGCCTGCATCTTCGGCGGCTCGCAGTGGGGTGCCCTGGGCGTGGCCGCAGGCTACGCATCAGGCCTGGCGCTGATCTGGCCGCTGTCGACGGTATGGGTTTCGCGTGTCGGCAAGGCGCCGGGCGCGGCGATGTTCAACAACGGCCTGCGCGCCATTCTCGGCTATGGCGTGTGTGCGCTGGTGTCCTGGGCGGCAGCGCGCCAGTGGGCACACACGCCGGTCATGGAGCTGGTCATCGGCGCGCCCGCCATCCTGCTGGCCTTCGGCGTGGTGTGCCTGTTGTGGCCGGCTTTTCGCCGTGACGTGCAGACCATCATGCACAGCAGGGAATTGTTGCGTCGGCGCGGTTGATGCGAGTGGATGATGTTGCTGAACAGCGGCATGCATCGATTCACGCGCAGATTCATATCAGTGCGCGCGGTCACGCTCTGGATACCGGGAAAACAGCATCCTGCCAAGGCGATTCCTGCCTTCATCGAAGGGGGGCATCGTTGGCGCCATCCCCCCGCGTTTTCTGGCTCCACGCTCATGCGATCGATCATGCAATCGATTCTGTCCTGGGTCACCCAACGCACGCGTGGTGATGGTCATATCCGCGTGCGCTTTGCCATGTCCGCCCCCACGACCTGCTCCTGACGAGGACACGCTTTATGTCGGTTTCTGAATCCCCCGCAGTTACCGAAATGCCGGTTGCACCACCGGGCGCGGCTTCGCGCCCGTTCCCACGCAGCAAGTTGCGCTACCTGGTGCTGTCGGCCCACGACTACCGCACGCCGCGCCGGGCCAATATCCACTTCATCACCGATGAGTTGGTCAAGCGCGGCACCACGCGGTTCTTCTCGCTGCGCTACAGTCGCCTGTCGCGATGGAAGCAAGACATGCGCCTGCCGCTGGACGGCACGGCCAACACCGTGGTCAAGCACAAGGGCGTGGAGTGCTACCTGTGGCGCACGCTGGTCCATCCGTTCAACACCCGCCGCCGCTGGTTGCGGCCGGTGGAGAACGCGATGTTCCGCATGTATGCCAAGCATCCGCCCGAGCTGCTGAAACGCTGGATCCGCGAGTCCGACGTGATCGTGGTGGAAAGCGGCGCGGCGGTGGCCTTCATCCGCCTGGCCAAGCGTCTGAATCCCGATGCTCGGCTGGTGTACCGGGCATCGGACGGGCTGAGCACGATCGAGGTGGCCGAGTTCATCGCGCGCGAGTTCGACGATGTCTGCGGCTGCCTGGATGCCATTGCGCTGGTCTCGCCGGTGATGGCCGATGAGATCAACAGTAGGCACAACGTCTACCACGTCGGCCACGGTGTCGATCCGGGCCTGCAGGACATGGGTGATCCGTCGCCTTATCCGGGCACCGGCATCCACGCGGTCTCGGTGGGGTCGATGCTGTTCGATCCGGAGTTCATCGTGCTGGCCAGCCGGGCCTTCCCGGAGGTGACCTTTCATGTGATCGGCTCGGGCCGCGGCGCGATGCCCGGCTATGGCGAGAACGTCAAGGTCTACGGCGAAATGAAGCATGCCGACGTGATCGGCTACATCAAGCACGCGCGCTTCGGCATCGCGCCGTACTCGTCCGAGCAGGTGCCGGCCTACCTGGCCGACAGTTCGATGAAGCTGCTGCAGTACGACTTCTTCGGCCTGCCGGCGGTGTGCCCGCATGCGGTGGTCGGCAGCTACGCCTCGCGCTTTGGCTATACGCCCGGTGACGCCGAATCGATCCGCGTGGCCATCCAGAGGGCGCTGGATGCACCGCATGTGCGCTCTCGACAGTGCCTGGACTGGCCGCAGACCACCGATCGCCTGCTGGAGCCGGAACGCTATCCGGAAACGCATCTGGAACGGTAACGGCAACTGTCATCGCCGCCTTGTCGGGAAACTTCCGTTTTTTTTCATTTTCTACGTACGCCTTGGGTAGGCCAGGACGCGAGGAGCTGTCAGTTATGCCGTTGATCGAAGGTATCGTGGAGCGCCAGGAACGCAAGTCGCTGTTCTGGTGGAAGCCAAAGGATGGTTCAGTCAACGTGGGTGACCACCTGTCCAAGGTGCTGGTGTCCTCGATTCTGGCGCTGCAGGACACCAACCTGTTGCGCAAACGGCCCGGGACGCCGCGCCTGCTGTGCATCGGTTCGGTCCTGCATTTCGCCACCGGTGGCGAAGTGGTGTGGGGCACGGGCATCAACGGAAAGATCCCTGCGAGCGCGCACCGGTTCACGGCCCTGGACGTGCGCGCGGTGCGCGGACCCAGGACGCGCGAGGTCCTGGGCAGCATGGGCATTCCTGCACCGCCGGTGTACGGCGACCCGGCGCTGCTGATGCCACGGCTGTTCAATGCCGATCTGCTGCGCAGCGGCGCACCCAGGAAGCCCTACGTGGTGGTGCCACACTTCAACGAGCCGCCGGACAAGTACCGCGGCTACGAAGATCGTTTGGTATCGCCGCGGATCGAGCCGGCCGCTTTCGTCAGTCAGCTGCTGGAGGCCGAGTACGTGGTCAGCAGCTCGCTGCACGGCGTGATCCTGGCCGAGGCCTATGGCATTCCCGCGGTGTACCTGGACTGGGGCAACGGCGAAGATCGTTTCAAGTACGACGACTACTATGCCGGCACCGGGCGGATGCAGTGGCGCTCGGGAAATTCGGTGGAAGAATGTCTGGACATTGGCGGCAATGGCCGTTTCGACCTGGCGTCGATCCAGCGCGGCTTGATGGATACTTTCCCTTACGACCTGTGGTGAGCTGATGCTTGTTTTCTCCGGACATTCCCAGGACATCACCCTGCAGGGCGATCCGATCTGGCTGGGGGGTTACCCAATCGCCAGCACCGAGCTTGCGCCCTTCACCGATGCACTGCTCAAGACGGTCGCGCTGCGCGAGCGGCGCAACGTGTTCTTCGCCAATACCAATTTCGTGGTCCAGTGCCGGCCATTGCGCCAGGCGCTGCAGGATCCATCGGTGACCATCGTCAACGACGGCATCGGCCTGGACCTGGCGGCGATGCTGATCCATCGCAAGCGGTTCGCGGCCAACCTCAACGGCACCGACCTCATCCCCAGCCTGTGCGAGCGCAGCGTGCGCCCGCTGCGGTTCTTCCTGCTGGGCGCCAAGCCCGGTGTGGCGGCCGCGGCGGCGGCAAAGCTGGAAGGCAGCTACGGCCAGGACGTGGTTGGCATCTGCGACGGTTATGGCCAGATGCGCAGTGAAGGGGACGACCTGGTGCGCAGCATCAATCGCGCGCAGCCCGACGTGCTGCTGGTGGCGCTGGGCAATCCGGTGCAGGAACGCTGGATCCTGGAACACAGCGCCCAGCTGCAGGTGCCACTGGCCTTTGGTGTCGGTGCGCTGTTTGATTTCCTGTCCGGCAATGCCCGTCGCGCGCCGGCATGGGTCCAGCACATGCACATGGAATGGGCGTTCCGCCTGCTGCACGAGCCGCGCCGGTTGCTCAAGCGCTATTCGGTGGACCTGCTGACGTTCTTCGGCGTGTGCCTGCGCAATCGGCAGCAGGGCGCTGCGCCGCAACGCGCCGGCTAGCCCGCGCCGCAGCCGTGCGTCGCACAGGCTGCGCAATGCCGGCGGCCACCACCCAGTGCCCGGCCCCGGCGATACGCATGGTTCGCCAACGAATCGACGACACCATGGAGCCGCCCGATAGCGCGCTGCCGTATGGCCAGATGTGGCGCTCGAGGCCTGGCAGGGCTGCCGCGTTTTTCACGCCCGCATCCTGCGACCGGGTAATTCAGCGTTTGCAGTGGATTGGTACGATGCCGCCATGACGGAGTTCGCCGATCAGCTCATTGACTCGCTCGCCCTGGCCCCGCACCCGGAAGGCGGCCATTACCGCCGCATCCATGCATCGGATGTGGTCGTGCAGCATCGCGGCGCCTGGCGCCCGGCAATGACGGCCATCCAGTTTCTGTTGCGCTACGGCGAATGCAGCCGCTGGCATCGGGTGGACGCCGATGAAGCCTGGCATTGGCAAGACGGCGGTGCGCTGCGCTTGCAGACCTACGATCCGGCCACGGGTGAACTGGCCCTGGTCACGCTGGGCGAAGCGGCGCACCAGCCGGGCATGATGCTGCACGTGGTGCGCGCCGAGCTGTGGCAGCGCGCCTGGACCGACGCGCCGTTTGCGCTGGTGGCGTGCACAGTGGCGCCGGGATTCGTGTGGGAAGGCTTCGCCCTGCTCGGTGCCGCGCCGCAGGTGGCCGGGCAGCTGGCTGCGCTGGGCGCGGGCGAGGCAGGATGAACGCCCGGACGCGGGGCTGTTTGGGTGGTGCAGCCGGACCGCCGAGCCCGGGCGCTTGGAATCTGCAGGGCAAAAAAACCATGCGTGCATGGATTGTGGCGATGGCATGGAGCCTGGTCTGCCTGGCAGGGCCCGCCCTGGCCCAGCAGCAGGCCCCCGGCACGCCGCCGCCGATCACCGAGCTGGCGCCGATGACGGTCTCGGGCACCCAGCCCGGGCCCGGGCTTTGGAAGGTCAGCCGCGATGGTCACGTGCTGTGGGTGCTGGGCACGCTCTCGCCGCTGCCCAGGAAGATGGAGTGGCACTCGCAGGAGGTGGAGCAGGCCATCGCCGGCTCGCAGGAACTGCTGTTGCCGCCGACGCTGTCGGTGGATACCGGGCGCGGCCTGTTCCGCAACCTGTTCCTGATCCCGGCGCTGCTGAAGGCGCGCAGGAATCCCGACGGCAAGACGCTGCAGGAGCTGGTGCCGGCCGATGCGTACGCGCGCTGGACCGTGCTCAAGGCGCGCTACATCGGCGGCGACCGCAGCGTGGAGCAATGGCGCCCGATCTTTGCCGCGCTCGAGCTCTACACCGCGGCGATCAAGCGTTCCGGGCTGACCCTGGACAACCCGGTGCGCGAGCGGGTCGAAAAGCTGGCCAAGCGCGCCAGGCTCACCATCACCCCGGCCACCAGCACCGTGCGGCTTGAGGATCCCAAGGCGGCGATCAAGGAATTCCAGCGCACCAGCCTGGAGGACCAGACCTGCTTTGTGCGCACGCTGGAGGTGATCGAGCGCGAGATCGGCACCATGCGCGAACAGGCCAACGCCTGGTCGGTGGGCGACGTGGAGCTGCTGCGCCACAGCCCGCAGACCAGCCAGTACGCGGCCTGCCAGGCCGCGCTCAGCGAAAGCACCCTGGCGCGCAACTTGGGCATGGGCAACCTGCGCCAGCAGTCGCTGGACCTGTGGCTGGACAAGGCCGAGGCCGCGCTGGCCAGCAACGCCAGCAGCTTTGGCCTGCTGCCCATCGGTCTGGTCCTGGGGCCCGGCAACCTGATGGAGGCGCTCAGGGCGCGCGGCTACACCGTCCAGGCACCGGGCGAGGATTGAATCGCCGGCAGGCGCAGGCCTGCGCCTGACTTGATGGCGCTCAGCCCGCGGCGGTCAGCGGGACGTGGCCGACCTGCAGTTGCGGCCAGCGCGCCAGCACCGCGGCGCGGATGCCAGGCGCATCCAGGCCGGCTTCGGCCAGCAGTTGTTCGCGGCTGGCGTGATGCTGGAAGGCATCGGGCAGGCCCAGGTGCAGGATCGGCACGGCCAGGCCTTCGGCGCTGAGCAGTTCGGCCACGCCCGCGCCGGCGCCGCCGGCCACCACGTTGTCTTCCAGGGTCACAAGTCCAGCGTGGCTGCGGGCCAGTTCCAGCACCAGCTCGCGGTCCAGCGGCTTGACGAAGCGCATGTTGACCACGGTCAGGCCCAGCTCGCAGGCGACCTGCTCGGCCGCCGGCACGATCGCACCGAATGCCAGCAGTGCGACCTGCTTGCCACGCTGGCGCAGCTGCGCCCTGCCGATCGGCAGCGCCTCCAGCGACGGATCGATCGCCACCCCGGGGCCGGTGCCGCGCGGGTAGCGCACTGCGGCCGGGCCGCGGTGGCCAAAGCCGGTGGAGAGCATCTGCCGGCATTCGTTTTCGTCGGCAGGGGCCATCACCAGCATGTTGGGCACGCAACGCAGGAAGCTCAGATCCAGGTTGCCTGCGTGGGTGGCGCCGTCGGGCCCGACCACCCCGCCGCGATCGATCGCGAACAGCACGTCCAGGTCCTGGATCGCCACATCGTGCACCAGCTGGTCGTAGGCGCGCTGCAGGAAGGTCGAATAGATCGCCACCACCGGCTTGGCACCCTCGCAGGCCATGCCGGCGGCCAGGGTCACCGCATGCTGCTCGGCGATCGCCACATCGAAGTAGCGCCTGGGGAATTCCCTGGAAAAGCGCACCAGGCCCGAGCCTTCGCGCATGGCCGGGGTGATGCCCATCAGCAGCGGATCGGCCGCGGCCATGTCGCACAGCCAGTCGCTGAAGACCTCGGTGTAGGTGGGTTTTCTGGTTGCCGTGACAGCCTTGACGGGCAGGCCCTTGAGCGGATCGAACGGCCCCACCGCGTGATAGCCGATCTGGTCGCCTTCGGCCAGCTGGTAGCCCTTGCCCTTGGTGGTGATCACGTGCAGCAGCTGCGGGCCCTTCAGGCCCTTGAGGGTCTTGAGCGCGCCGACCAGGGCCGGCACGTCGTGGCCGTCGATCGGGCCGGTGTAGTGGAAGCCCATCTGCTCGAACAGCGTGGACGGCACGAACATGCCCTTCCAGTGTTCTTCCCAGCGACGCATGAAGCGTGCCGGCGGCTTGCGCTTGTCACCCAGCAGCTTCTTGCCGCCTTCGCGCAGCGCGTTGAGGGTCCGGGAGGAGCTCATCCGGCCCAGCATCTGGGTCAATGCGCCGACGTTCTCGGAGATCGACATCTGGTTGTCGTTGAGCACCACCAGCAGGTCCGGCTCGTCTTCCATGCCACCGGCGTGGTTGAGCGCCTCGAAGGCCATGCCGGCGGTCATCGCGCCGTCGCCGATCACCGCCACCGTGCGCCGCCCGTTGCCCAGCTGCGCGTTGGCAATGGCCATGCCCAGCGCGGCCGAGATCGAGGTGGACGAATGGCCCACCCCGAAGGTGTCGTATTCGGATTCCTCGCGCTTGGGGAACGGCGCCACGCCGCCGGCCTGCTTGACCGTGTGGATCGCATCGCGGCGGCCGGTGAGGATCTTGTGCGGATAGGTCTGGTGACCCACGTCCCAGACCAGGCGGTCATTGGGCGTGTCGTAAAGGTAGTGCAGGGCGACGGTGAGCTCGATCACCCCCAGGCCGGCGGCGAAATGCCCGCCGCTGCGGCCGACCGATTCGATCAGGTAGGCGCGCAGTTCGTCGGCGATGGCGGTCAGCTCGGCCTCTTCGAAACGGCGCAGGTCGGCCGGGTTTTCGATCCTTGAAAGACGGGGATAGCGGGAGGAGTCGATCATCGTGGCGGTCGGCAATGCAGTTGCGCATTTTCCTCCCGTGGACAAGGAGGGGCAAGCAAGGGGATTCAGTCTGGGATCACCCAAGGTCGGGGTGATGTGAAACCCGCCGGGTCAGGTAGGGCGGGTCTTGACCCGCCATGGAGCACCGTGGGGTGTGGATGGCCGGTCGAAACTCGCGATGGGGCATGGTGGTGGGTGGCGGGTGGCGGGTCGAGACCCGCCCTACGCTTTGAACGGGGCTTACGCCGACAGCCGCGAGCGCTTGGGCAGGTGGGTCTTCAGGAAGGCCATCTGGTCGGCCAGGATGTTGCGGTTGGACAGGATCAGGTGCTCGATCCAGCTCGGCCGGTAGGGCACGGCCAGCAGCGGCATGTGCGCCTGTTGCGGGGTGCGGTTGGCCTTGCGCGAGTTGCAGTGGAAACAGGCGCTGACCACGTTTTCCCAGGTGTCGCGCCCGCCCTTGGACACCGGCAGCACGTGGTCACGGGTCAGCAGCTGGCGCGAGAACTGCTGGCCGCAGTACAGGCACAGGTGGTCATCGCGGGCGAACAGCGCCTGGTTGGTCAGCGACGGCGTCGGTGACAGCCCGGCCGCGCGCGCATGTCCGCGCGAGGCCACGATCGGATGCAGCTCGATGAAACTCTGCTGGCCGGTCAGGCGGTTAGTGCCGCCGCGCACGGTCAGGCAGGGATCACCCAGGGTCCAGGCGACCGCATCGCGCGCATACAGGCAGGTCGCGTCCTGCCAGTTGATCCAGTCCAGCACGCGGCCATGCGCGTCCAGCGACAAAAAGCGCACGCTGCCAGGACGAATCAGAGGCGAAATTGAACTGACGACAGAATCGGGGAGCAACTGTGCGTCCGGAGTGGCACTGTCGAACAGTGCCGGGTTTCCGGAGTCATCCGAATGAAGCTGAGCAGGGTCTGCTTCCATCGGGGGAACAGGGTATACCTGATGGGTGACCAATTGTGTACTGGGTTGCACGGTCTCGGCAAAGGCTCGAAGTTCAAGGCTTCTGCTGCCGCGGCCGGTGCGCCTGTGACCAGCGACGGCGACGCAACTGCGCAGGACCGGCCGGCACAGTAGCCAGCCCTGCGCGTGCCTCATGCGTCGAAGCGGTCGGCGTCCATGGCCATCAGCGGTTCGGCGCCGGAGCGGATCGCCGCGGCATGGGCCAGCGTGCGCGGCAGGATCCGGGCGAAGTAGAACCGGGCCGTTTCCAGCTTGGCCTGCTTGAACGCCGCCTCGTGACCGGAGGCCTGCGCGGCGACCACGCTGCGTGCCCACCAATAGGCCAGTACCACGTAGCCGGAATAGAACAGGTAATCGGTGCTGGCCGCGCCCAGTTCCTCCGGATTGCTCGCCGCCTGTTGCAGCACGGTCTTGGTCAGCTCGCTCCATTCTGCGGCTTTTTCGCGCAGCGGGGCGATGAATTCGGCCGCCGTGGCATCGCCTTGATGGGCGCTGGCGAACTGCTCGATCAGGCCCAGGAACAGCTTCAGCCCGGCCGCACCGCTGGCCGCGGTCTTGCGGCCGATCAGGTCCAGCGATTGGATGCCGGTGGTGCCTTCGTAAAGGGTGGTGATGCGCGCGTCGCGGGCCAGCTGCTCCATGCCGTGCTCGTGGATGTAGCCGTGGCCACCGAAGCACTGCAGCGCGTTGTAGGTGTTCTCGATGCTCCATTCGGTCTGACAGGCCTTGGAAATCGGGGTGAGGAAGCTCACCAGGGTGTCGGCCTGCTCGCGCTCGGCAGCGTCATCGGCGTGGTGGGCGATATCGATCAGGGTGCCGGCGTGCAGGGCCAGCAGGCGCGCGCCTTCGGTCAAAGACTTGATCGACAGCAGCATGCGCCGCACGTCGGGGTGGACGATGATCGGATCGGCCGGCTTGTCGGGGAACTTGGCGCCGGACAGGGAACGGGACTGCAGGCGCTCGCGTGCATAGACCAGCGCGTTCTGGTAGGCGCGCTCGGACAGGCCGATGCCCTGCAGGCCCACGCCCAGGCGCGCGGTGTTCATCATCGTGAACATGGCCTGCAGGCCCTTGTGCGGCTGGCCGACCAGGTAACCCTGGGCGCCGTCGAAGTTCATCACGCAGGTGACCGAGCCCTTGATGCCCATCTTGTGTTCGATCGAGCCGCAGCGCAGGGCGTTGCGCGCACCGACGCTGCCATCGCGGGCGACCTGGAACTTGGGCACGACGAACAGCGAGATGCCCTTGGGTCCCGGCGGTGCGTCGGGCAGCTTGGCCAGCACCAGGTGGACGATGTTGTCGACCAGGTCGTGCTCGCCGGCGGTGATGAAGATCTTGGTACCGGTGATGGTGTAGGTGTCCTCGCCGACCGGCTCGGCGCGGGTCCGCAGCAGGCCCAGGTCGGTGCCGCAATGCGGCTCGGTCAGGCACATGGTGCCGGTCCAGCGGCCTTCCACCAGCGGCTTGAGGAACACCTCCTGCTGCCACGGCTGGCCGTGGAACTTCAGTGCCTCGATCGCCCCGTGCGAGAGCAGCGGGAAGTTGCCCCAGGCCAGGTTGGCGGCATTGACCATCTCGCCCAGCGGCACGCCGACGGTGTGCGGCAGGCCCTGGCCGCCGAACTCGGTCGGCGCGGTCAGCCCGGTCCAGCCGCCTTCGGCGAACTGGGCGTAGGCCTGCTTGAAGCCGGGCGGGGTGGTGACCTCACCGGTGGCGGTGTCCAGCGTGCAGCCGATCTCGTCGCCAACCCGGTTGAGCGGGGCCAGGACGGTGGTGGTGAAGCGGCCAGCCTCCTCCAGGACCGCATCGACCAGGTCCGGCGTGGCATCGGCGAAGCCCAGGCGGGCAAACAGGGGTGCGACGTTCAGCACGTCGTTCAGGGCGAAGCGGAGGTCTTTCAAAGGGGCGCGGTAGCTGCTCATGCGGATGCTCTTGTCACCTTGCAGGCCGCCTGCCGGCCCGCCGAACGGGCGAGGATACTACGGCGTATGGAAACGATGAGGACACCGCCGTGGCGCCCGGGTCCGATGCGCGCATCCTAGGAGCCTGTCGGACTTTGGCCGGCCGGGCTGCAAATCCGGCTGTGCGGTCCATATTTCCGTCGCTTCTTGCCCCATAGAACCACTATGGGGCGGCGAATCGCCGAAAATCTGTCCTCGCGCAGCCGAATTTTCGCCTCGACCGCCAAAGCCCGACAGACTCCTAGGCAGATGGAAAAAGGCCCGGCCGCCGCTGCGCTCAGCCTCTCAGCGCAGGACCCCGGTCAGCCCCGGCGCTGGACTCAGGGTGCTGTGCATGTCGATCTCGAAGCTGCGTTGCGCGCCCTCCACCGGCGTCACCGTGACCTTGCCCTTGAGGGCGTAGCCGAGCATGCCGCTGCCCGCCAGGGCATTGGCCACGGCCATGCGCGCGGTTGGCGTGGGCGTCAGGTCAAGCGTTACCACATCGGCAGCGCCGGGACCGATCGAGAAGCCCGGCCTGCCGGCCAGGGTGCCGGCAGGCTGCCCTTCGACCGTGACCTGCAGGTCGACCGCGTCGTACACCATCGACACGGTGCTGTAGTTCTGCAGGCGCAGCTCCACCTTCCAGCGGCCGTCGCTGGCCACGCTGATCTGCTGCAGGCTCACGGCAGGTTCGGACACCCGCTTGATGTTGCCGTGGCTGCAGGCGACCAGCAGCACGGTGCACGACAGGAGCAACAGCAACAGGCGAGGCGGCATGGCTTGAAGTCCAGCAAGGCCCAAGGACGGGCGAGGATACAACGGCCGGCCAGGCCTTCAGCGCAGTGGCGCGGTCACCACCAGGCCAGAGAGCTCGTAGCCCATCTGGGTGGCGCGCAGCTTGAGGCCTTCGAACAACGCCCGATCCATGGATGGCTCGCGCGCCAGGATCCAGAAATAGTCGCGGCCCGGTTCGCCCACCACCGCCCAGGTGTAATCCGGGTCCAGGTCGATCACCCAGTAGTCGGCCCACACCAGCGGCAGCCACGCCAGCCAGCGCGGGGCGAAGCGCACCTCCAGCTGCCCCGGGTGGCCCTTGACCGGCCGCGCCTCGCCGTCGGCCACGATCGCTTGGCCGTCCTTGTCAATGCAGGCGTTGCGCACGCCCAGGTGGCCGTCCCGGCGCAGTGTGTAGCTGGCGGTGATGTCGCGCGCGCAGTCTTTCTGGAAACGATTGGGCAGGCGCGCGATTTCGTGCCATTGCCCGGCGTAGCGCGACACGTCCAGCGCCGGTACCGAGCTCACCGGCTGGGCGGCCAAGGACGGGGTGCAAGGGGCAACCAGCAGCAGGACCAGCAGGCCAACGGGCAGGCGCATCGATGAATCCGGCGTTTCCGAACCAGCGACCAGCTTAATGGAAATGGACTGCGAGCCGGCCAGGGCTTGGCCAGTCGATCCATGCATGAGGCGTTTTTTTGCCTGGGGCTGGGCGCCCTGGTCAACGGTTTGAGCTTTGGCAGGTTCTTCTGTTTGTCGCCGTGATGAAAAAAGCCCTGCATCTCTGCAAGGCCTTGGTTCATAACGCTTTAGATCGCCACCAGGATGGTGGCCGGGGAGGGAATCGAACCCCCGACACAGGGATTTTCAATCCCTTGCTCTACCGACTGAGCTACCCGGCCGTTGCCGCACTTGCGGCCGAGCCGAAGCGAGGGCGGCATGATACGGACGCAGACCCAATCCGGCAAGCCTAAGTCCTGACTGAATGCTCGCTTGGGCGCGCCGGGCGATCGCCTCCCTTCAGGGGCATGATCGGCCTGCCGGGGTGGTCTCGGCTTTCATAAGGAAGTGCCATGCCAATCACACGTCAACCTCATGTCTTGGCCATTGTTGCTGCCTTGGCGGTTGCCGGATGTGCAAGCAATGCACCGCGACTGACCAACCAGCAGGATCAGGCGCTGTACCGCGCCCATGCGGGCGAGCCAGTCAAGAGCTTTCGTTACTTTGGCTGGATCCGCCAGTGGGAAACCGTCGGTGACTCCGGGGTTGCCGTCTGGACCAAGCCGGATACGGCATTCCTGCTTGATGTCTCTCAAGGATGCCTGGATCTGGAATGGTCGCCTTCGCTGTCAATGACCACCGAGCGCGACCGCGTGCAGGTGGGTTTCAACGACGTCCTGGTTCAGCGCACGGGAGACAAGGCGGTCAAGCGATGCCGTATCCAGGCCATCAGGCCGCTGGATGTCAAGGGTCTGCGCAACGCGCAGAAGCAGCTCGCCGATCTGGGGTGAATCCCGTGCGGATCACCGTGCAAGCGGCGCTGCATCGCCGACTTCCCCGCGGTGGCGCCTTGCCCGAGGCCACGCCCATGCAGCGCAAGGCCCGCCTCTGCTTCGCTGCCGCCGCGACCTTGCTGGCCCTGCTCGCGGGTGGTTGCGCAACCACCGGGCTGAGCGATGCCCAGGAACTGGCCCTGTACCGGTCTCACGCTGGCGAGCCGGTCAAGAGTTTCACGCTGTTCGGTCAGCTCAGCGGCTGGGTGCCGCTGGGCGACACTGCGCTGGCGGTGTGGACCAGGCCGAGCGAGGCGTTCCTGCTGGAGCTGCCGGGCCGCTGCCTGGACCTTGACGTGGCACCGGCCATCACCTTGACCAGCCAGGGCAGCCGGGTCTATGCCAAGTTCGACCAGGTCCTGGTGCTGGGCGGGCCGCCCAGCCGCTTCCGCATGCCCTGTCGGATCGACACGATCCGGCCATTGGACGTCAAGGCGCTGCGCCAGGCGCAGAAGCAGCTGCGCGAGGCCAGGTCCACCGAGCGCGCGGCACAGCCGGCGCCGGACATGGAAAACTGAAGGCGCGTCCTCACGAGCGCTTGCCTCACACGCGCGTTTGATGGCTTGCCCGGCGCCCAGATGCACAGGAGTCTTCGCCATGCCTGGTTCGATCCCATTGACCTTTGCCGCCGCGGTCTGTGCGGCGGCGCTGGCCAGCTGTGCCACCACCGGCCTGAGCGATCAGCAGCGCCTGGCGCTGTATCGCGAGCACGCCGGCCAGCCGCAGCGCGATTTCCGCTATTCGCGCCAGCTCACCGGCTGGACGGCGCTGGGTGATGAGGCGCTGGCGGTGTGGACCAAGCCCAATGAGGCTTACCTGCTCGAATTTGGCGGTGGCGGCTGCAACGGGCTGGACAGCGCCTCCACGATCCTGATCACCAACCTGCTGGGCCAGGTGTCGGCCGGGCTGGACCGGGTGAAGATCCTCGACCGGCCGCCCGGGTTCAACCTCACCTGCCGGATCGAGACGATCCGCCCGCTCGACACCAAGGCGATCCGTGCGTCCGAGAAGGCCTTGCGCCAAGCGCGCACGGCCGAGCGCGACGCGGTGCCCCCCGGTAGCTGAAATCAGCGCTGCTCGGACGGAGCGACGTAGCCAGCCGGCTTGTCGGCGCCTTCGCCAAACAGGAACTTGCGCAGTTCGCTTTCCAGGAAAGCGCGGTCCTTGGGCGTGCGCGGGGACAGGCGGTTTTCGTTGATCAGCATGGTCTGGTGCGCCAGCCAGGCGGTCCAGCCGGCCTTGCCGACATGCTGGAAGATCTGCTGTCCCAGCTCGCCCGGGTAGGGCACGTAGTCCAGGCCTTGGGCTTCTTTTTTCTCGTACTGGCAGAACACGGTGCGGGGCATGTCAGGCATCCAGGAGTTTGCGGATCGGCGCAGGCAGGCCCAGGGTCGCCAGCTCGCCGGGTGCGACCCAGCGCAGGTCGGTATTGTCGCCTACCGCCGCGCGCGGCGTCAGGCGCCGCCAGCGCAGCGGCTGCATGTGCAGGCGGTAATGGGTGAAGGTGTGCGGGATCTGCGCCAGCGCGTCGGCCTGGTCGAAATCACCTGTGAGGTGTGCCTCGAACCAGAGCCGTGCTGCGGACCTGTCATCGGCCTGTGGCAATGACCACAGTCCCGACCAGATGCCCACCGGCGGGCGCCGCTGCAGCAGTACCCGGCCCTGCCCGTCGAAGGCCATCAGCATCACCGCGCCGCGTTCGGGCAGTGGCTTGCCGGGCTTGGGTGTGGGCAGCGTCTCGGTGAGGCCTTGGCCGAAGGCCACGCAGCTGCCCGACAGCGGGCACAGCAGGCAAGTCGGATTGGCGCGCGTGCACAGGGTGGCGCCAAAATCCATCTGCGCCTGGGTGTAGTCGGCCAGGCGCCCGTCGGGCACGTGCCGCAGGTGGTCGATCGCCCGTGTCCACAGCTGCCTTTCGATGGCCGGCAGGCCGGGCCAGCCGGGGATGCCGTGCACGCGCGACAGCACGCGCTTGACGTTGCCATCCATGATTGCCACGCGCGCATTCCAGGCCTGCGAGAGGATCGCCCCGGCGGTGCTGCGGCCGATCCCGGGCAGTGCGTGCAGCGCATCGAAGTCACGCGGCAGCTCGCCGTGGTGCAGTTCGACGCAGCGCCTGGCGGCGGCATGCAGGTGGCGGGCACGGGCGTAGTAGCCCAGCCCGGCCCACTGCGCCATCACCTCGTCCAAACTGGCCGCGGCCAGATCCGGCAGGGTCGGGAAGGCCTGCACGAAGCGCTCGAAGTAGCCAATGACCACCCGCACCTGGGTCTGCTGCAGCATGATTTCCGACAGCCACACCCGGTAGGGCGTGCGCGGATGCTGCCAGGGCAGGTCGTGGCGGCCATGCTGGTCGAACCAGGTCAGCAGGTTGGTGGCGAAGGTGTCGATGGGCTGGCGGGCTCGTGCTGGCTTTATTGCGTCTGCGCGCGGGAGAAGCCGGCGCGAAGTGCTGGAAGAGGGTTCGGGCGAAGCTGCGCGCAGCTGTGGTATTGCGATGTACTGCACCCTCACCCCAACCCCTCTCCCAGCGGGAGAGGGGCTCAAGCATCAAGCGCTGCCCAGCGGGAGAGGGGCTCAAGCATCAGGCGCTGCCCAGCGCCTCCGGCAGCAGTGCATCGACGAAGGCTTCGGCGTCGAACACGCGCAGGTCTTCCGGGCGTTCGCCGATGCCGGCGTAGCGGATCGGGATGCCGAACTCGCGGGCCAGCGCGAACACCACGCCGCCCTTGGCGGTGCCGTCCAGCTTGGTCACCACCAGGCCGGTCACCCCGACTGCGGCATGGAACTGGCGCAGCTGCGAGAGCGCGTTCTGGCCGGTAGTGCCGTCGATCACCATCAGCACTTCGTGCGGAGCGGCAGGATCGAGCTTGCCCAGCACCCGGCGGATCTTGCCCAGCTCGTTCATCAGCCCGGTCTGGGTATGCAGGCGCCCGGCGGTGTCGGCGATCAGGACCTGGGTGCCGCGCGCCTTGCCGGCCTGCAGCGCATCGAAGGCGACCGAGGCCGCGTCGGCGTTCTGTCCCTGGGCGACCACGGTCACCCCGTTGCGCTCGCCCCAGGCCTGCAGCTGGGCCACTGCCGCGGCGCGGAAGGTGTCGCCGGCGGCCAGCATCAGGCTGTAGCCCTCGTCCTTGAAGCGCTTGGCCAGCTTGCCGATGGTGGTGGTCTTGCCGACCCCGTTGACGCCCACGGTCAGGACCACGAACGGCTTGGCCTGCGGGTCGATCACCAGCGGCACCGCGACCGGCCTGAGGATCGCGATCAGCTCGGCGCGCAGCGCGGCCAGCAGCGCGTTGGCATCGGCGAATTCGCGCGCCTTCATGCGCTTGCGCAAGGCCTCGACCAGGGCGGTGGTGGCGCCCACGCCGACATCGGCGGTGATCAGCGCGGTCTCGATTTCATCCAGCAGGTCCTCGTCAAGCTTGGGGTTGCGCGAGAACAGGCCACCAAAGCTGCGTGCGAACACGCTGCCGCGCAGGCGTTCGCGCCAGCCGGCCTTGCCTGCCGGCGCGGCCGGGCGCTCGGCGGTGCCCAGGCTGCCGCTGGCGATCGGCTCGGCGGTCGGGGTTGGCGCAGGGGCAGGGGCGGGGGTGGGCGCGACCGGCTGCGGGAGCACCTCCGGCGCGAGGGCCACGGTCGGTGGCACAACCGGTTCGGCCGGGGCCGGCGCGGGCGCGACTGGAGCGGGCGCCGGCTCGGCCGCCACCGGTGAGACTGGCAGCGGCGCGGGTTCTGCGCGCAGTGGCGAAGGCGCCGGCACCACGAACTCCGGCTGGCCACCATCGGCCGGCGCGAAGGTCTGGGTGTCCGGCGTCCGCGGCGGCGTTGCCGGCGCCTGCTCGGGCGCGCCGTGTCTGGCCTGTTCGATCGCGGCGGCCGCATCGACCTGCTTCGGCGCGGCCGGCCGGGGTTCGGGGAAGGCCGCAGCCAGCTCCTCCACGCTGTAGCGCCGGGTGTTGCCGTCCTGACCGGACGGCGCGTCCCCGGGCTTCTTGCGGCGGAAGAAACTGACCATGTGCAACCTTGGAATGGGGGGGAATCGGGGCCGAAATGCTAACACCGGGGTTGGAAACGGCCGGCGCCCGGCATGCACGCCAACCTGCAACAACGATAGGCGACCCGATCCTGCTCGCCTCGCCTCCAGCGCCCGCCCCACGCCGGGACTGCTGTCCCGGCGGGAGCGCTTTCAAGCGTCAGCGCGCCAGGTCCAGCAGCAGCTTGTTGAGCCGGCGCACGTAGCCGGCCGGATCCTTGAGGCTGTCGCCGGCGGCCAGGGCGGCCTGGTCGAACAGCACCCGCGACAGGTCGCCGAAGCGGTCCTCGTCGGTTTCCGCATCCAGCCGCTCGATCAGCGGATGGGTCGGGTTGAACTCGAACACCGGCTTGGCCTCGGGCACCTTCTGGCCGCTGGCTTCCAGCAGTTGGCGCATCTGCAGGCCCATGTCGCCTTCGCCGATGGCCAGGATCGCCGGCGAATCGGTCAGGCGGTGCGAGATGCGCACTTCGGACACATCCTCCCCGAGCGCCTGCTTCAGGCGGTTGATGAGATTTTCCTTGTCCTTGGCCGCAGCTTCCTGCGCCTTTTTGTCCTCCTCGCTTTCCAGCGCGCCCAGGTCCAGGTCGCCACGGGCGACATCGACGAAGGCCTTGCCGTCGAACTCGGTCAGGTACTGCATCAGCCATTCGTCGATGCGGTCGGTCAGCAGCAGCACCTCGATGCCCTTCTTGCGGAACACCTCCAGGTGCGGGCTGTCCTTGACCTGGGCGTAGCTCTCGCCGGTCAGGTAGTAAATCTTGTCCTGGCCTTGGACCATGCGCGCCACGTAATCGGCCAGGGCCACCTCCTGCGCATCGGTACCGGATTTGGTGGAGGCAAAGCGCAGCAGGCCGGCGATCTTCTCGCGGTTGGCGTAGTCCTCCGAGGGGCCTTCCTTGAGCACCTGGCCGAATTCCTTCCAGAACGTGGCGTACTGATCAGGCTTGTCCTTGGCCAGCTTCTCCAGCATGTCCAGGGCGCGCTTGGTCAGCGCCGACTTCATCGAATCGATCACCGGGCCCTTCTGCAGGATCTCGCGCGAGACGTTGAGCGGCAGGTCCGATGAATCGACCACGCCCTTGATGAAGCGCAGGTACAGCGGCAGGAACTGGTCGGCCTGGTCCATGATGTAGACCCGCTGCACGTACAGCTTCAGGCCCTTGGCCGCGTCGCGGTGGTACAGGTCGAACGGCGCGTGCGCCGGCACGTACAGCAGCGAGGTGTATTCCAGCTTGCCTTCGACCTTGTTGTGGCTCCAGGCCAGCGGGTCGCTGAAGTCATGCGAGATGTGCTTGTAGAACTCGCGGTATTCCTCGTCCTGGATCTCGCTCTTGGGCCGGGTCCACAGCGCGCTGGCGCGGTTGACCGTTTCCCACTCCGGTTCGGCGGGCTTGTCGGCATCGGCGCCGGTGGCTTGCTGCCTGGGCAGTTCCACCGGCAGGGCGATGTGGTCGGAGTACTTCTTGACGATGCCGCGCAGGCGCCAGGGGTCGGCGAAGCCGGCTTCGTCCTCCTTCAGGTGCAGCACGATGGTGGTGCCGCGCTGCGGCTTGTCGATGGTGGCCACCTCGAAGTCGCCTTGGCCCGCCGAAGACCAGTGCACGCCTTCGCTGGCCGGCAGGCCGGCGCGGCGGCTGTAGACATCGACCCGGTCGGCGACGATGAAGGCGCTGTAGAAGCCCACCCCGAACTGGCCGATCAGGTTGGCGTCCTTCTTCTGGTCGCCGGACAGGTGGGCAAGGAAATCGGCGGTGCCGGACTTGGCGATCGTACCCAGGTGGGCGATGGCTTCCTCGCGGCTCATGCCGATGCCGTTGTCGTCGATGGTGATGGTCCGGGCCTGGGCATCGCAGGAAATGCGCACGCGCAGGTCGCTGCCGTCGCCCTCGAGCAGGCCGGGATTGGTCAGCGCCTCGAAGCGCAGCTTGTCGGCGGCGTCGGCGGCGTTGGACACCAGCTCGCGCAGGAAGATCTCCTTGTTGGAGTACAGCGAATGGATCATCAGCTGCAGCAGCTGTTTGACCTCGGTCTGGAAGCCCAATGTTTCCTTGTGGGTTTCGGTGGCAGTGGTCATGAGGGGCTCGTGCTCCGTGGGTTGGCCGGGCCGCAGGGCGGCCGATGGCTCTTCGGGGTGTGGGTGGAAGCGCAATTTTCAAGGGCAGCGCCGTGCCCGGCCGCGTTTGCAACAGCCGCCGGGCCCGCTCACGGCGCAGGCTGCAGGGCGCCCGGATCGTTATCATCGGCGGCCCGATCCAGCCTGCGCCGCGATGCCCCGTCCGCCGTCAAAGCCAGCCGCGCAACCGCCCCGCGCCATGGACATCGGCCAGGTCCGCATCGTCGGCGGCCGCTGGCGCAACACCCGTCTGGCCGTGCCCAACCTGCCGGGCCTGCGCCCCAGCAGCGATCGGGTGCGCGAGACGCTGTTCAACTGGCTGACCGGGCAGCTGGCCGGCGCCCGGGTCCTGGACCTGTTCGCAGGCACCGGTGCGCTGGGGCTGGAGGCGCTCTCGCGCGGCGCCGGCAGCGCGGTGCTGGTCGAGCGCGACCCCGGCCTGGCCGGCCAGCTGGACCAGGTGGTGGCAAGACTGAAGGCCGCCGACCAGGCCAGGATCGTCAACGCCGACGCCCTGGCCTGGCTGGAGCAACAGAGCGCTGCGGCCTTCGACATCGCCTTCGTCGATCCGCCCTTTGCCGCCGGCCTGTGGGACACGGTGCTGGCCCGGCTGCCCCGGCTGCTGGCCCCCGGCGCCTGGCTCTACATCGAGTCCCCGCACGAGCAGGCACCGGCGCTGCCGCCGGGCTATCTGCTCCATCGCCAGGGCAGCACCCGACAGGTGCGCTACACCTTGGCCCGCGCGCCCGGCTGACTGGCCGCTGCTACACTGAACGGCGAACTTTCCGACGGTACATCCCTCAATGAGCGTTTCGCCCATCCGGACCGCGGTCTATCCGGGCACCTTCGACCCGATCACCAACGGCCACATCGACCTGATCGACCGTGCCGCGCCGCTGTTCGAGCGCATCGTGATCGGGGTGGCCGCCAGTCAGAAGAAGGGCCCGGCGCTGGGGCTTGAAAAACGCGTGGCCCTGGCCCGCGAGGCAGTGGCCCATCACCGGCACGTGGAAGTCACCGGGTTTGACAGTCTGCTGGCCGATTTCGTGCACAAGGTCGGCGGCGGGGTGCTGCTGCGCGGACTGCGCGCGGTGTCCGATTTCGAATACGAATTCCAGATGGCCAGCATGAACCGGCACCTGATTCCCGACGTGGAAACGCTGTTCATGACCCCGGCCGAGCAGTTCGGCTTCATCTCCTCGACCCTGGTGCGCGAGGTCGCGCGCCTGGGCGGCGATGTGTCCAGCTTCGTGCCGGCCTCGGTGGCCCGGGCGCTGTCCGAGGCGCGCGAAAACGCCGACTGAGCGACCCGCGTTTCCTGCCAGAACATCCCTGAAAGATCCCAACCGGAGGCTGTACCCATGAAGTCCACCAACCGCCTGATGCTGGCCGCCTGCCTGGGCATGTCGGTCGTGTCCCTGGCCGCGTGCAAAAAGGAAGAGGCGCCCGCGCAGCAGGCCGAAGCCGCGCCGATGACCGCCCCGACCGGCACCGAAGACGCGGCCTGGAAGCCTTACCTGCAGGACGTGGTCGGCCGCAACATGGGCACCATCAGCAACTCGCCGATCATGTACTACCTGCCGGCCGAGACCGACAGTGATTTCCAGGGCAAGTACGACCGCCTGGCCGAGCAGGTCGGCAATGCCGTCCAGCGCGGGGTGACCGCCGGCAACATGGTGGCCTTTGGCTCGCCGGCCAGCGCCAAAATGGCTGATCTGATCGTGGCCTCCTTCGCCAAGGCCGAACCCGGCTCGTTCAACGGCGCACGCGTATTGTTCGTTGGCGCCGCGGTCGACAACGACCGGGTCAAGGCCGCCGTGGCCCCAAGCGGCGCCGAATACGTCTTCATCGAAGCCAAGTGACGAAGTGGCGCGTGGCCGCACCGCGGCCACGCCTTTGCCACTTCGTCACCCCCGCGCAGGCGGGGGTCCAGCGGTTGCCAGTAGCGTGGCCGCACCGCGGCCACGCCTTTGCCACTTCGTCATCCCCGCGCAGGCGGGGGTCCAGCGGTTGCCAGTAGCGTGGCCGCACCGCGGCCACGCCTTTGCCACTCCCGGAGGAGGCATGCCTCCTCCGCCCCCGCGAAAGCGGGGGTCCAGCGCTTTTGCCTTCCCGCAGCAGGCAGCCTGCTCCGCTCCCGGCGGAAGGGGGTCCAGTGGGAGCCGCCATGGCGGCGATCAGCCGTTCCCGGCCATCCATCGCCGCCATGGCCACTGCTGCGGCCAAGGGCTTGGGCCTTGCCCCCATCACCCCCACCAAGACGGTAGCCCCGGCGCAACGAGTGCCCGCATGTCCCTCAAGATCAATTCCCTGTGCGTGAACTGCGACGTGTGCGAACCGGCCTGTCCCAACCAGGCCATTTCGATGGGCCAGGACATCTATGTCATCGATCCGGCGCGTTGCACCGAATGCGTCGGCCACCATGACGAACCACAATGCGTGGTGGTCTGCCCGGTCGAGTGCATCGACCCGGACCCGGCGTATCCTGAGACCTGGGAGGACCTGCTGGCCAAATTCCAGCGCCTGCGGGACGGTTGACGCCGTCCGGCCCTTATCTTGGAGCGTGCGTGAAACTTTCGAGACTGATTGCCGTCGCCCTGACGGTTTTGCTTGCGGTCGCTGCCAGTGCGCAGCAGGCCTCCACCGCGGCCCCGGCCGCGCATCCGCCTGGCACGGCCATCGCCTCCGGGCACAGGCTGGCCACCGAGGCCGGCCTGGAGATCATCGCCCAGGGCGGCAACGCCTTCGATGCGGCGGTGGCGGTGTCTTCCACCCTGGGCGTGGTCGAGCCGATCAGTTCGGGCCTGGGCGGCGGCGGGTTCTTTTTGTTGCACCAGGCCAGCACCGGCAGGGACGTGATGATCGATGCGCGCGAAACCGCGCCCGAGTCGGCCTCGCCGGACAAGTTCCTGGACAAGGCCGGCAAGCTGGACCCGTCCAGGTCGATCAACGGCCCGTGGTCGGCCGGGATTCCCGGCCTGCCGGCGGCACTGGTGGAATTGGCGGGCAAGTACGGCAGGCTGCCGCTCAAGCAGTCGCTGGCCCCGGCCATCCGCATCGCCAGCGAGGGCTTCCCGGTCTACGAGCGCATGGCCAAGGGCTATGCCCTGCGCCGCGAGGAGATGGAGAAGTATCCCGGTACGCGTGAGGTCTACCTGCGCAACGGCAGGCCGATCCAGACCGGGGATATCTTCAGGCAGCCCGAGCTGGCGCACACCCTGACCCTGCTGGCCGAACACGGCCGCGACGGCTTCTACAAGGGCGAAACCGCCCGGAAGCTGCTGGCCGGCGTCAAGCAGTCCGGCGGCAAGTGGACCGCCGCCGAGCTGGCCAGCTACCAGGTCAAGGAACGTGCGCCGATCCAGTTCGACTACAAGGGCTGGAAGATCACCACCGCGCCGCCGCCGTCCTCCGGTGGCATTGCACTGGCCGAGATGCTGCAGATCCTGGAAGGCTACGACCTGAAGGGCATGGACCCGGTGCAGCGCACGCACCTGACGGTCGAAGCCATGCGCCGCGCCTATCGCGACCGTACCTTTTTCCTGGGCGATCCGGACTTCACCACCATTCCGCAGAAGGTGCTGGTGAGCAAGGATTACGCGCTGGGCCTGCGTTCGACCATCAATCCTGAAAAGGCCACGCCCAGCGACCTGCTCTCGGGCAATCCGACGCCGCTGGAAGACGAGGAGACCACGCATTTTTCGATCATCGACGCCGAGGGCAACCGCGTGGGCGCCACCCAGACGGTCAACCTGCTGTATGGCTCGGGGCTGATCCCCAAGGGCACCGGGGTCCTGCTCAACGACGAGATGGACGACTTCGCCCTGAAACCTGGCACGCCCAATGCCTTTGGGGTGATGGGCTACGAGGCCAATGCGCCCAAGCCCGGCAAGCGCCCGCTGAGCTCGATGACCCCGACCTTCATGGAAAATGCCGACAAGTCCGCGGTGCTCGGCACGCCCGGTGGCAGCCGCATCATCACCATGGTCCTGCTGGGCATCCTGGGCTATGACGACGGCCTGACCGCGCAGCAGGTGGCCGCGCTGCCGCGCTACCACCACCAATGGCTGCCGGACCTGATCGAGGCCGAAAGCGGCACCTTCGATCAGGCCACGGTCAGGGGCCTGGAAGCGATGGGGCACAAGCTCAAGCTGCCCGGCGACACTGCCGCCGGCGGGCGCGGTTCCAGCCACGTGTGGGGCAATCTGCAGACCGTGGAGTGGGACAGGAAGACCAACACCCTCAGCGGCGGCAGCGACCCGCGCAACCCGGTCGGCGCGGCCCTGGTGCGGCCGGGCACGCCGTAGGGCGCAGGCGCACGCATCATCCGGGCCAGCGGCGCCTGCGCGCATCGGGCAGGCGCCACATTTTCGGGAGCGATCGCATGAAACTGTGGTCCATCATCGGCAATTCGCAAAAGCTCGACGGCGGGGCGATGTTCGGCAATGCGCCGCGCGCGCTGTGGGCCAGGTGGGCGCCGCCGGACGAGCACAACCGCATCGACCTGGCCTGCCGCGCCCTGCTGGCCACACCGATCAACGGCAAGACGGTACTGTTCGAGACCGGCATCGGCGCGTTCTTCGAACCGAACCTGCGCCAGCGCTACGGCGTGGTCGAACCCGAACACGTGCTGCTGCAGTCGCTGGCGCAAGCCGGCTTCTCGCACCAGGACATCGAGGTGGTGGTGCTGAGCCACCTGCACTTCGACCATGCCGGCGGGCTGCTGGCGCCGTGGGCGCAGGGCCAGGGGCCGCGGCTGCTGTTTCCCAATGCGACCTTCCTGGTCGGTGCGCGACATTGGCAGCGGGCCAGGGCGCCACACCCGCGCGACCGGGCCAGCTTCATCCCCGAACTGCCCGGTCTGCTGGAAGCCAGCGGCCGGCTGGAGCTGGTCGAGGGCGCCCATGCCCGGGCGCTGGGCCAGGCGGTGCGGTTTTCCTACAGCGATGGCCACACCCCGGGCCTGATGCTGGCCGAGATCGTCGGTGCCGACACCGACAACGATGGGATGGCGCACGGCGGGGTGGCGTTCTGCGCCGACCTGATTCCGGGGCGCTTCTGGGTGCACGTGCCGATCACGATGGGCTACGACCGCAACCCCGAACTGCTGATCGATGAGAAGCGCGCGTTCCTGGAGGATGCGCTGGCACGCGATGTGCGGCTGTTCTTCACCCACGACACCGACTGCGCCCTGGCCCAGGTCACGCGCGATGAAAAGGGGCGCTTCGGCACCGCGCAGGAAGTGGCCGAGCTGCGCGCGCAGCCGCTGGCGCAGTAACAAGCCCGTGGGAGCCGCTACAGCGGCGATGGGGTTTCACTGCGAAGTTCCATCGCCGCTGTAGCGGCTCCCACGCGGCCTTCAGCCCAGCCGCGTGCCGAAGATCCGATCGCCGGCATCGCCCAGTCCGGGCAGGATGTAGCCCTTCTCGTTGAGGCGCTCGTCGATGGCCGCGGTGTAGACCACCACGTCCGGGTGCGCTGCTTCCAGTGCCTTCAGGCCCTCCGGCGCTGCGACCAGAAAGATGCCCTTGATCCGCCGCGCGCCGGCCCGCTTGAGCATGTCGATGGTGGCGATCAGGGTGCCGCCGGTGGCCAGCATCGGGTCCAGGATCAGTGCATCGCGCTCCTCCAGGCGGCCGGTCAGGCGTTCGAAGTAGGGCACCGGCTGCAGGGTTTGCTCGTCGCGCTGCAGGCCGACCACGCTGACCCGCGCGGCCGGGATCAGCGCCAGCACGCCGGGCAGCATGCCCAAGCCCGCGCGCAGGATCGGCACCAGGGTGATCTTGGCGCCGG
Source organism: Pseudoxanthomonas spadix BD-a59 (assembly GCF_000233915.3). Taxonomy (NCBI): domain Bacteria; kingdom Pseudomonadati; phylum Pseudomonadota; class Gammaproteobacteria; order Lysobacterales; family Lysobacteraceae; genus Pseudoxanthomonas; species Pseudoxanthomonas spadix. Next base: position 1,170,765 of record NC_016147.2, read on the forward strand.
CGATCTTCTGGACCTGCACATCGCCGGCCCAGCCCTGCACGATCCCGGCCTCGGTGTGCAGGTCGGCGGTGGCCTCGTAGGCCAGCAGCGTGCCCAGCTCGGTGACCAGTTCGCGGAAGCCCTTGGTGCTCAGGCTCGCATCGCGCAGCAGGCCGAGCTTGTGGCGGACCAGGGGGTGGCGGACTTGGACGTGCTTCATGCAGGGTTACCAGGGCTCGACCCGGCAAGTCTGCACCAAAGTCCCGTGCCTTGCTAAGGCTGGCCCCGCGCCGCCGCGCCGTTGCGTGCCATGCGGCCACCCGTGCATGTCCGCCTGCACGGCAGCGCGGCCCGGCTTGCGAAAACGCCGACGCTCGGTCGGCCTCTTCGTGCCGCAGGCAGGACGCGATCAGAACGCCCAGCGCATGACCACCTGGTACCGTGGCCCGGCCTCTTCGGTTTCCAGTTCGTATTCGTCGTAATCGCGCTCTTGCTGGTCGGCCTGGTTGTCGAACTTGTGGATGAACTCGTCCTTCGAGGCATCCAGCAGGTTGGCGGCGCTCAAGCGGATCGAGAAGCTGTCGCCGAAACGTTTTTCGGCGAACAGTTCCAGGTCTTCGCCGTAGCTGGTGGTCACTTCCTCGGCCAGGATGCGGCTGTAGGCGTCGCCCTGCTTGCGGTAGGTCACGCCGAAGCTGGCGGCCAGATCCGGCAGGTCATGGATGAAGCCGATGTTGTAGACCGACTTGGCCTGGTTGTTGAAGCGGCGCTCGCCCAGGAAGTCGTCGACCTTGCTGTCCAGGTACGAGTAATTCAGGAACACGCCGGTGTTCGGCAGACCCAACGCGGTCAGCGGGGTGGAAAGGTCGAATTCGACGCCATAGACCTTGCCGTCGCCGACGTTGGCCGAGGTGAACACCCAGCTTTCCGGGTCGAATGGATTGGCAGCGATGGCGTCTTCCTCGCTGACCCCGTTTTCCTCCACGTAGTCCTCGATGTCATCGGCGTAGCCGTCCAGCGCGTCCTCGCTCGGCTCGCCGGTGTTGACCAGTTCGATCAGATCCTTCACATCGCGGTAGAAGAAGTTGATGCCGATGACACCGTGCTTGCCGAGGCGATGCTCGAAGCCCAGATCGATGCCGACGGCGGTCTCTGGCTCGAGCAGCGGATTGCCGAGGTAGTCGTTGTCGCCGTACTCGCCGTCCAGCAGGGCCGGAATCAGCTCGTTGAAGTTCGGGCGCTTGACGCTCCTGGCCAGGGACAGGCTGACCCGGTCGGTGTCGGTCAGATCCCACTTCAGGTGCAGCGACGGCAGCAGTTCGTTGTAGTCCTTGCTGGCAGCGCCTTGCGCTTCGCCGTCCTCGCTGTAGGTGATGTCCGACTGGGTGGTTTCATAGCGCAGGCCCGCTTCCCACGAGAAGCGCTGGCCCCTGCCCGAGAACATGATGTACGGGTCCAGGCGATCTTCCTCGATCACGCTGGCGAGGCGGCCATCCAGTTCGTAGACCACCGAGTCGCCTTCCTCCTCGGCTTCCCACGCATAGTTGGTGTAGGCGATGTCGCGCTCCTTGGTGCGGTAGTCCACGCCCAATTCCAGTTCGGTGGCGGCGCCGATCGCGCGCCTGTGCGCAACCTTGAGGCTGGTTTCGGTATCCCTGGCATCGACCGACTGGGCCTCGGCTTCGGAGGCGTCCCATTGGCCATTGACGTATTCGTGCTTTTCCTCGATCACCGAGCTGTCGTCTTCGAAGCGGGCATGGTCGAGGTCAAATTCGGTCGTGCCGCCGGCCATGTCGAACTTGTAACCGGCGCCGATGCCCCAGTTTTTCTGGTTGATGGGATTCAGGCCAGGCACGTCGGATTCGATCACGTCTTGGTCGTCGTATTCCACCTCGTGCGAAACCTCGGTCACGTCGCGATCGGTCTTGACGTAGAAGCCGTTGATGTTGACGCGTCCGGTTTGCCCGACATCGGCGGTATAGGAAATGTTGCCCGAGTAGTCGCGGCCATCCTTGACTTCGGTCTGGTCTTCCCAGCTGACCCGCTCTTCCATCGACGGGTCGTTGAAACGGTCGGAACGCTTGATCTTGGCGTTGTAGCGGTCCTGCACATTGACGCCGGCAAGGATGCGCCCACCCAGGGCCTGGCCGCTGGTCACGGCGCCGAAGGTGGGGTTGATTTCGTCGTCGTAGTAGCGGTTCGCGCCCAGGCGGACGTAGCTGCCTTCGAACAGGTAGGCATCGCGCAGGACGATGTTGATCGCGCCGGCGACGGCGTCGCCGCTGCGGTTGGCGCTGTTGCTGCGCAGGATTTCGATGTGGTCGACCATTTCTGCCGGGATGCGGTCTACCCAGAACGAGCGGTCGTCGCCGGCGCCCGGTACTTTCTTGCCGTTGATCAGGACCTGGGTGTAGCCCGGATCCAGGCCGCGCATCCGCACCCCGTCGTATTCCATGATGTCCGAAATGAACACCGCGCTGGGCAGGCGCTTGACCATGTCGCCGACGGTGTTCGGTTCGAAACGCTGGAAGTATTCCAGGTCGTAGCTCAGCACCGGTTCGATGTCATCGGTGCGGTTGCGGTAGGCGATTTCGCCCTGCACGACGAGCGTGTCGAGCTGTTTCGCCTGGGCCTGGGTCGATCCGTCCGGCATGGTGGTCTGCGACCAGGCGGCGCTGGCGGGAAACAGTGCGGCGCAAGCGAGCGCACGCCTGAGGCCGATGGCCAGTGCGTGATGTTTCATGTGTGAGCCCCGTCGAAAAAAAGTTAAGCGGGCTTTTTTCTACGTGGGGGACATGGCGGAAACATGACGATGTCGGCAGCAATGGCGAGCCCGGCAATGGCAACCAAACCGTCATGCGTCGTGCATAGATTGGCCGGTTTCACTCAGGCAGGACGGGAATGCTCCACGTGACCAACCGCAGGGTTCCTTTTGCCGCACTGCTGCTGCTCGCAGCCTGTTCGACCACGGCGCCCTCGGCGGCGCCCGTCATGCAGGCCGGGCACGGCAAGGAAGGCGACGAGCAGGGCAAGGCGGCCCTGCTTTTCAGCCAGCACCGGGCCGACATTCCGCACGTGGTGGTGAAGGAAGCCTGGGTCAGCGTGGCGGCGCCCGAAGACAACGTCGATTCGCCGGCCAGCTGGCTGCAGGATGGCAGGCTGATGGTCGCGGCCACGGCCAAGTCCACCGACCAGCTGATCATCTACGATGGCGATACCGGCCAGCGCCTGCGCACCGTCGGCAGTTCCGGCACGCGACCGGGGCAGCTGAACCGTCCCAACGGCATCGCCACGGTGGACGACCAATATGTCTTCGTGGTCGAACGCGATAACCATCGCGTGCAGATGCTCGCCTTGCCGGACTTCAAGCCACTGCTGGCCTTTGGCGACGCCGAACTCCTTCAGCCCTATGGGCTGTGGGTACGCAGGCATGGCCAAGGCTACCAGGTGATCGTCAGCGACAACTACACCCTGGGCGAAAACGCCAACGGTGAGGAGATCATTCCGCCGCTGGCCGAGCTGGACCGGCGCTTGCATCGCTACCAGGTACGCCGGGAGGGCGGCCGGTGGACGGCCGGCGCGGACGGCCACTTCGGCGATACCAGCGAAGCCGGCGCGATCCGGGTGGCCGAATCGGTGTTTGGCGACGCGGCCAACAACCGCCTCCTGATCGCCGAGGAGCACATCCCGACAGGCACTCGCCTGCGCGAATACACGCTGGACGGCAGGTACGCAGGCCGCGATGTCGGTGCGGCCAACTACAAGGCCCAGGCCGAGGGCATCGCGCTGATGCGTTGCCGGGACGGCAGCGGCTGGTGGCTGGCCAGCGATCAGTTCGACGACCGCACGGTGTTCCACCTGTTCGACCGAAGGACCCTGGAACACGCCGGCTCCTTCGTCGGCAACGTCACCGGCCTGACCGACGGCGTCTGGCTGGACGAGCGCGGCGATGCACGTTTTCCGCAGGGCGTGTTCTACGCCTCGCACCTGGACGTGGCCGTGTCCGCGTTTGACTGGCGCGACATTGCGGCCGCGCTGAAACTGCCGGCATGCGAGCGCTGAACATGAAAGCCCTGGCGATGAACAAGTCGCCTGCCGTTTTCGCCATTGCACTGGTCACCGCTGGCAACATGCTTGGTAGAGTTGCCCCGAAGGGAGAAGGTGCAGAGATCACGCCGCCTGCGCCTCCTGCTTACGCGGGCCCTCGCGCAGGGCCCGGCCGACCAGGTCGATCATCAGGTCCAGCTCGGCCTGGTCCAGGTTGAAGTGCGGGGTGAAGCGCAGCGAGTTGGCGCCGCCGTGGATCACGTTGAGCCCGTGCTGGCGCAGCCATTGCTCGGTCGAACCTGCGCCATAGCACTTGAACTGCGGTGCCAGTTCGCATGAAAACAACAGGCCGGTGCCCTGTACGTTGGTGATCAGTCCGCCCAGTTCGGCCTTGAGCTGTTCCAGCCTGGCCACCGCCTGCGCGCCGCGGCTGCGGATGTTGGCACGCACCTGCGGGGTCAGCATGGCCAGGCTTGCGCAGGCCACCTCCAGCGCCCGCGGGTTGCTGGTCATGGTGTTGCCGTAGAGGCCCTTGCGGTACAGCCCGGCGGCGTGTTCGGTCAGGGCCAGCACCGACAGCGGGTACTGGGCGGCGTTGAGTGCCTTGGAGTAGGTCTCCATGTCCGGCGCGTCCAGGTCTTCGAAACCCGGGTAGTCCACCACCGAGAGCACCCCGTGGGCACGCAGGCCGGCCTGGATGGAATCGACCAGCAGCAGGCTGCCGTGCTCGCCGGTCAGTTCGCGCGCGAGCGCATAGAAGGCGGCGGGCAGGGCCCGGCCCGGGTCGCCTTCGCCCATCACCGGCTCCAGCAACACCGCCTCGATGAACCAGCCGTGGGCTTGCGCATCGGCAAACACCTTGCGCAGCGCGGCCTGGTCGTACGGGGCCACCGCGATGACCGAGGTCTCGTTGCGATAGCTGGCCAGGTGCTGCTGGTAGGCCTTGCGCGAGGAATCCGAATACAGCCCCGGCCGGTCGGTGCGGCCGTGGAAACTGCCCTTGACCACCACGCGCTTGATCGTGCGGCCGGCATGGCGCGCGCCGGGGTCGGTCATCAGCTTGCTGTTGACATCGGCGATGCGCGTGGCCAGGCCGACCGCCTCCGAGCCCGAATTCAGGCACATGAACTTGGCGAACGGGCAGCCGCCACGGGTATGCCCGATCTCGGCGCGCAGGGCGCGTTCCAGGCGCAGCTGCGACAGGCTGGGGGTCATGATGTTGGCCATCGCCTGCGGCCGCGCCATCGCCTCCAGCACCGGCTGCGGGGTGTGGCCGAAACCGATCATCCCGTAACCGCCGGCATCGAACAGCACCGCGCCCTTGAGGCTGACCACCCACGGACCGCACGCGGCCAGGGCCACATACGGGTTGACTGCATCGTCGGGGTAGAAATTGACATAGCCGGCCTGCACCGCGGCCACCTGGTCGGCTTCGTCCAGGTCCAGGAGTTCGTCAAACTCATCTTCCAGCGCGGCAAATTGCGCGGCGGCCGCGTCGATGGCCCGGCCCAGGTCCGGATGGCCGGCGGCCAGTCGCTCCAGGGTCGCCTGGTCCAGGCCGGGGGTCTGGACGGCGCCGGCACGGCTGCGCAGCGGGGCGAGCGGGGCGGTCACGGACATGGTGGTCTCCTCAGGAAACGGCAGGCAGGGCGGGCGGCTGCGACGACCGCCGCGGACGGGGCAGTCGCAGCGGCGCCAGGCTCGCCCCCATTATCGGGAAAGCAGCTCGTCGTTCGGCAGGGCCGATCCGCGCAAATGGGTGGTAGATTTCGGCGCAATGACGAGCGGATTGGTGGAAATGAAGGTTTCGGCGGCCGACCAGTTGTTGCTCTGCGTGCTGCGCGAGAACGCACGCGCCTCGGTGGCCGAGATCGCCCGGCGCCTGGCCCTGTCGCGCACCACGGTGCAGAGCCGGATCGAACGCCTGGAGCGCCAGGGCGTGATCAGCGGCTACACCGTGCGCCTGGCCGACGAGGTCGAGCACGGCCACATCCGTGCCCACATCATGATCACCGTGCGCCCCAAGCAGATGCCGGCGGTGACCCGGGCCCTGCGCGCCATGCCGCAGGTGCGGGTGCTGCATTCGGTCAGCGGCCCCTACGACCTGATCGCCCTGGGGACCACGCCGACCGTGGGCGAAATGGACGTGCTGACCGACCAGATCGGCCAGATCGAAGGGGTGGAGCGGACCACTTCCTCGATCGTGCTGTCGACCAAGTTCGAGCGCTGAGGATTTGGACCGCCATCTTGTCCTCGTCCGCAAGCGCCATGGGCGAGGCGGCGATGGTGGGCGCGCTCAGGAAGGGAGCTGCTCGCGCAACTGGTCGAGCAGGCGCCGGCGATCGGGAATACCGGGAGCGCGTTGAACCAATCCGCAGAGCGCCAGCACGTCCTGGCGCCGGCCGAGGTGGTCGCTGCGCCGGCGCAGCGAGCGCAGGTCCTTGCCGGTGATGGCCGGGTCCTTGGCCAGGTTGGGGGCCAGCGAGCGGAGGGCTTCCTGCTGCATGCGCAGCCGACGCAGGCGGCGGCGGAACCGGTGCAGGTTCTCGGCCGAAGGTTCCTTGCGTGCGCGCCGTTCGGCACGGGCCAGGCGTGCCAGGCTCCGCTCCAGGCCAGCACGCAGATCCTTGTTGCGCAGCCGGCGCCATTCCACAGCGTCCAGCGCTGCCATCTGGCGGCTGACGATGGCGCGGCGACGACCGAATCCCGGGTCGCGTGCCAGCAGTCGGGCGGCCAGCCGGTCCCGCCTTTGCACCAGGTAGGAGATCATCGGTTGCCATCGGTCGGTGTTGTCCCCTGCGGCGAAGGCATGGGCGAGTTCGACTGCAACGTGGGCATCGCGCAATGCGGACAGGCCATCGCCGAGTTTGCGCAGGGCGCGATCAATGGCCACCACTTGCTCGAACCGGCCATCCACCAGCGCCAGCAGTGCCCGCAGCCGACGGATGGCCTTGCGTGCCAGGTGGACGCCGCGGTGCAGATCCGGTTGTCCGGACAAGCCGCGTTGAATGGCGCGGCCCTGGCGTTGTGCCAGCGCACGCGCCTTGGCGCCCACCTTCGGGGTATCGCGAGAATCCATGGGTGCCGTTCCTGTCCTGTTTTTCGCCAACAGAATTGATCAATAACAACAAAACTTGGGCTCGTCGGCGAAATCCGTGGTGATCTTCAGTGGATTGTCGGGGGTTGTGTGGTGAAGAAGGCACGGAGCTTTCGGCAAGTGGCGTCGACGCTGCGCTGGTCTTGCCCCGGTGGCTGGCCGATGGAGCAGGGGGGCGCGTCTTCGTCGTCGCTCTCATCGAGCGAAGGGAGCGAGGACGCACCGACCAGCGCCTCGGGATCGACGTGCGACGCACCGCCGATCGCGCCCCGGATACCCGGGCTGCGGCTGGCGCTGGCGTGGCGACGATCAGCTGCCGGTGCGCCTACAATACCCGGCTCGCTTTCACGCCCCGCTGCCTTGAAAAAATCCGATTTCCGCTACGACCTGCCGCCCGAGCTGATTGCCCAGGCGCCCTTGCCCGAGCGTTCGGCCAGCCGCCTGCTGGTGGTGCCGCCGGGCCAGGCGGCGTTGCTCGACCTGTACATGCGCGAGCTGCCCAGCCAGCTGCGCGCCGGCGACCTGCTGGTGTTCAACGATACCCGGGTGATCCCGGCGCGGCTGTTCGGCCAGAAGGACACCGGCGGGCGGGTCGAGATCCTGATCGAGCGGCTGCTGCCGGACAACCGGGCACAGGCGCAGATCGGCGCCAGCAAGTCGCCCAAACCCGGCGGCCACATCGCCCTGGATGCCGGCGGCAGCTGCGAGGTGCTCAGCCGCGAAGGCGAGTTCTACCAGCTGCGCTTCGATGTGGAAGATGCGCTGGACAGCTGGCTGCTCAAGGCTGGGCGCATGCCGCTGCCGCCGTACATCACCCGTGAGCCTGGCCAGGACGACGACGAGCGCTACCAGACCGTGTTCGCGCGCGAGCCCGGGGCGGTGGCTGCGCCGACTGCCGGGCTGCACTTCGACCAGCCGCTGCTGGACACGCTGAAGGCGCAGGGCGTGCAGTTTGGCCACGTGACCCTGCACGTGGGCGCCGGCACCTTCCAGGCGATGCGCGTGGAGGACGTGCGCGAACACCGAATGCACAGCGAGTGGCTCAACGTCGGGGCGAAACTGGTGCAGCAGATCCGCCGCATCCGCGCCGCCGGCGGCCGAGTGATCGCGGTGGGCACCACGGTCGTGCGTGCGCTCGAAAGCGCGATGCGCGATGGTGAGCTGCAGCCTTTCGCCGGCGAGACCTGCATCTTCATTTTCCCTGGCTACCGCATCGCCAGCGTCGATGCGCTGATCACCAATTTCCACCTGCCTGAAAGCACGCTGCTGATGCTGGTGTCGGCCTTTGCCGGCAGGCAGCGCATCCTGGAGGCCTACGCGCATGCGGTGGCGCAGCGCTACCGGTTCTTTTCCTATGGCGATGCGATGCTGCTGTTCCCGCAGGCCGATCCCCGGCGCTGCGCATGAGCCGCATGACCTTTGCCCTGGCCCGGGCCGATGGCCGCGCCCGCCGCGGCCAGTTGCACTTTCCGCGCGGCACGATCCAGACCCCGGCGTTCATGCCGGTGGGCACCTATGGATCGGTCAAGGGGATCCTGCCCGAACACATCGCCGAACTCGGCGCCGAGATCATCCTGGGTAACACCTTTCATCTGTATTTGCGCCCGGGCCTGGAGGTGATCCGGGCGCACGGCGGCCTGCATGGCTTCGCCCGCTGGAACAAGCCGATCCTGACCGATTCGGGGGGTTTCCAGGTGTTCTCGCTGGCCCATCGCCGCAAGATCACCGAGGCCGGGGTGACCTTTGCCTCGCCCACCGATGGTGCCAGGGTGTTCCTGGGGCCGGAGGAAAGCATGCAGATCCAGAAGACCCTGGATTCGGACATCGTGATGATCTTCGACGAGTGCCCGCCGGTGAACGTCGATGGCCAGCCGGTGGACAAGGACGTGGTGCACAAATCCATGGCGCTGTCGCTGCGCTGGGCGCAGCGCTCGCGCGATGCGCACGACGGCCTGGGCAACGACGCGGCGCTGTTCGGCATCGTCCAGGGCGGCGTGCATCCGGACCTGCGCACGCAGTCGTCCGACGGCCTGCAGGCGATCGGCTTCGACGGCTACGCCATCGGCGGGCTGGCGGTGGGCGAGACCGAGGCCCAGCGCAACGCGATGCTCGAACACCTGGATCCGCAGCTGCCGGCCGACCGGCCGCGCTACCTGATGGGCGTGGGCCGCCCGGAGGACCTGGTCGAAGGCGTGGCCCGCGGGGTGGACATGTTCGACTGCGTCATGCCCACCCGCAACGCGCGCAATGGCCACTTCTTCACCTCCACCGGCACCGTGCGCATCCGCAACGCCAGATACGAAAAGGACCTGGACCCGATCGAGCCGGGCTGCGGCTGCCATGCCTGCCGCAACGGCTTCACCCGCAGCTATCTGCGTCACCTGGATCGCTGCAACGAGATGCTGGCGCCGATGTTGGGCACCCTGCACAACCTCTGGTACTACCAGCAGCTGATGGCCGGCATGCGCGCGGCGATCGAGCAGGGCAGGTTCCAGGCCTTCCGAGCCGAGTTCTACGAGGCCCGCGGGATGCCCGTCCCGGCGTGACTGGATTGTCATCGGGGACGTGGGCGTGGCGCCGACGGCGCAACGTTCGGCCCCCTCTCACCCGCTTGCAGGGGAGAGGGCCGGGGTGAGGAGGAAGGCCGCAGGAAACATGCTGACGATGCCTATCGACGTTCCGGGGCCGGCGACGGTGCGTTGGGCCGCGAACGAAAACACCCCCTCATCTGCCCTGCGGGCATCTTCTCCCCGAACGCGGGGAGAAGGGGCAATACTGCATCCACATCGGCACATGGGCTGCAGGCCTGCTCGAAAGACACGACAAAGAGACAGCGCTTGCGAAGAGGAGCAAAGCCGACATGGCCATGGGACATACAAGCGTCCCCGGCGCTGCCTGCGGAACCTTTGCCGCCGGCCGGGGTCGCAAGGTGACGCAGGATCCGGAGAGACGCGCGTTTTACCTGCGGCGCGACCCCGGACCACGCCCGTGCGAGCGCGTGGCATAATCCCCGGCTGCTTTCGGCCCACCAATGGACCCACGATAGATGAACGTGCTCGATTTGCTGATTCCCGCCGCCCAGGCCCAGGCTGCCGGCGCCGCACCCGCCCAGGGTGGCGGGTTGTCCATGCTGATCTTCCCGGTCGTGTTGATCGCGGTGATGTACTTCGTGATGATCCGCCCGCAGATGAAGCGCCAGAAGGAGCACAAGTCGCTCCTGGACAAGCTTTCCCGCGGCGACGAGATCATCACCTCCGGCGGCATCGCCGGCACCGTGGCCGAGATCGGCGACAACTTCGTCACCGTCGAGATCGCCGACGGGGTCAAGGTTCGCGTGCAGAAGGCCGCCGTGGGCAACGTGCTGCCCAAGGGCACGCTGAAGTCCGCGGTCTAAGCGTTTGGCTGTATCCGACGGACCGCCTGCCGCGGTCCGTCTGCGTTTCATGCCGTGCCACATGGCCATCGGGCCAGGCGGCGTTTTCGGTTTCATCACGTAGAGCGCGCCTGGGGATGCAGGTGCGCGGGTGCTGAGCAATGCTTGAGTTTCCCCGCTGGAAGTATGTCCTGATCGTGCTGGTGCTGGTGTTCAGCACGGTCTACGCGCTGCCCAACATCTATCCGCAGGATCCTTCGGTCCAGATCACCGCCAGCCGCGGCGCGGCCATCGATGAGGCGCTGCGGCAGAAGGTCGCCGCGGCGCTGGCGACCGTGCAGATCACGCCCAAGCAGCTGGAGACCCGCGACGGCGACCTGCTGGTGCGCCTGGCGTCGCCCGAGGCGCAGGCCAAGGCCAACGACGTGCTGCGCCAGTCGCTGGGCGATGACTACACCGTGGCGCTGAACCTGGCGCCCACCGTGCCGCGCTGGCTCTCCAGCCTGGGCGCCAAGCCCATGGTGCGTGGCCTGGACCTGCAGGGCGGCGTGCACTTCACCTTGCAGGTGGACCAGAAGGCGGCGCTGGACAAGCGCGTGGAGGCCTATGTCGAGGACGCCCGGGTGACACTGCGTGACGCCAGGATCCGCGTCGATTCGGTCACCCGCGGCCCTGACAACACCATCGTGGTCAACGTGGCCCAGGGCCAGGACGTGGCTGCGGCGCGCAAGGCGCTGGCCACCACGCTCAGCGCCAGCAGCAGTGCCAGCGGGGCGCTGGTGGGTGCCTCGCCACTGAGCTACCAGGTGCAGGGCAACCGCATCACCATCGGTCTGCCGGAAAGCGAGCTGGCCCGCATCTCCGGCGACGCCATCGCCCAGAACATCGCCACCCTGCGCAACCGGGTCAACGCGCTGGGCGTGGCCGAACCGGTGATCCAGCAACAGGGCAGCGACCGGATCGTGGTCGAACTGCCCGGCGTGCAGGACACCGCGGCGGCCAAGCGCCTGATCGGCGCCACCGCCACGATCGAGTTCCGCGCGGTGGTCGATGGTGATGCGCTCGAGGCCCAGCGCACCGGCAACATTCCGCCGGAAGCCAAGCTCTACCCGTTGCGCGATGCGCCCGGTGTCCCGGTGCTGCTGAACAAGCGCGTGCTGGCCTCGGGCGAGCAGATGGTCAATGCCGTGGCCACGGTGGACCAGAACGGCCAGCCCGCGGTGGACATCACCCTGAACAACGTGGCCGGCCAGCGCATGTTCGATTTCACCAGCGCCAATGTCGGCAAGAAGATGGCGGTGGTCTACATCGAGCGCATTCCGGAAGTGAAGGTGGTTGACGGCAAGGAAGTGCGCAGCGTGCGGGTGAGCGAGCAGGCGCTGGCGCCGTCCACCATCCAGGGCGTCTTCAGCAAGAACTTCCAGACCACCGGCCTGAGCAAGGACGAAGCCGACAACCTGGCCAAGCTGCTGCGCGCCGGTTCGCTGGCCGCGCCCATGAGCTTTGTCGAGGAGTACGTGATCGGCCCCAGCCTGGGCGCGGAGAACGTCGAGCGCGGCATCAAGGCGGTGGTGTATTCGTTCCTGTTCACCCTGGTGTTCTTCACCATCTACTACCGCGTGTTCGGCGCGATCACCTCGCTGGCGCTGCTGTTCAACCTGCTGATCGTGGTGGCGGTGATGTCGCTGTTCGGCGCGACCATGACCCTGCCCGGTTTCGCCGGCCTGGCGCTGTCGGTGGGCCTGTCGGTGGATGCCAACGTGCTGATCAACGAGCGCATCCGCGAGGAACTGCGCAACGGCATGCCGCCCAAGTCAGCGATCAACGCCGGCTACGACAAGGCCGGCGGCACGATCCTGGACGCCAACCTCACTGGCCTGATCGTGGGCATCGCGCTGTTCGCCTTCGGCACCGGACCGCTGCGCGGCTTCGCCCTGACCATGATCATCGGCATCTTCGCCTCGATGTTCACCGCGATCACCGTTTCGCGTGCGCTGGCGGTGCTGATCTACGGCCGCCGCAAGAAGCTCACTTCCGTTGCCATTTGATGCCAGGCCCTCGCAAGAGCCCGCACATTGATGCGAGTCCCTCGCAGAAGCCCGCACATCCATGTGCGGACTTTTAAAAAGGAAGAACATTCCATGAAACTGTTCCCGCTGCATCTCATCCCGAACGACACCAGGATCGACTTCATGCGCCACCGCCGCCCGGTGCTGGCGGTGATGCTGGTGCTGCTGGTGGCCTCGTTGGCGATCATCGGCCTGAAGGGCTTCGACTATGCGCTGGAATTCACCGGCGGCACCGTGGTGCGCGCGCACTTCGAAAAGCCGGTCGACGTGGACCAGCTGCGCACGCGCCTGGACCAGGCCGGCTTTCAGAACGCCCAGGTGCAGAACGTCGGCAGCGCCAACGAGGTGATGGTGCGGCTGCAGCCGCATGGCGAGCACAACAACGACGAGAACGCCGGCCGCACCGTGGCCGAGGCCGTGCGCAAGGTGGTGACCAGCGATGCCAACCCCGCCACCGTGCAGCCGGGCGAATTCGTCGGCCCGCAGGTCGGCAGGGACCTGGCCATGAACGGCGTGTACGCGACGATCTTCATGCTGGTGGGCTTTTTGATCTACATCGCGGTCCGCTTCGAATGGAAGTTCGCGGTGGTGGCCTCGCTGACCGCGTTCTTCGACCTGATCCTCACCGTGGCCTACATGTCGCTGCTGGGCCGCGAGTTCGACCTGACCGTGCTGGCCGGGCTGCTGTCGGTGATGGGCTTTGCGATCAACGACATCATCGTGGTGTTCGACCGGGTGCGCGAGAACTTCCGGTCCCTGCGCGTGGAGCCGCTGGAAGTGCTCAACCGTTCGATCAACCAGACCCTGTCGCGCACCATCATCACCGCGGTGATGTTCTTCCTCTCGGCGCTGGCGCTGTACCTGTTCGGCGGCCGCTCGATGGAAGGCCTGGCCGAGACCCACATGGTCGGTGCAGTGATCGTGGTGGTTTCCTCGGTGATCGTGGCCGTGCCGATGCTGAGCATCGGCCCATTCAAGGTGACCAAGCAGGACCTGTTGCCCAAGGCCAGGGACATCGAGGCGCTGGCGCGTCGTCCCTGAGCCCGCCGAGCCTTTCGTCGGAGCCGCTTCGACGGCGATGGGGCTCTACCAGCAAAATCCCCATCGCCGCTGACGCCTGACCCGTGCCATTTGGTCAGTGCTGGCGCTGGACCGCGTAGCGGGCCAGCCCGCGCAGGGCGGCGATGGCCTCGTTTTCGGGCAATCCTTCCAGCGTGGCTTCGGCGGCACGCGCGTACTCGGCTGCGCGCTGCTGGCTGTAGGCGATGCTGCCGGCGGCATGGATCGCGGCCAGCACCTCCGGCATCGCATCACCATCGCCATCCTGGACGATCTGGCGCAGGCGTGCGGCGGTGGCCGGATCGGAATGGGCGATGGCATGGATCAGCGGCAGGGTCGCCTTGCCCTCGGCCAGGTCGTCGCCCAGGTTCTTGCCCAGCTCGGTCGCGTCGGCGGTGTAGTCCAGCACGTCGTCGGCAATCTGGAAGGCATGACCCAGCTGCAGGCCATAGTCGTACAGGCACTGCCGGGTGGCCGGATCGGCGCCCGAAGCCAGCGCGCCCAGCTCGGTGCCGGCGGCGAACAACACCGCGGTCTTGCGCTCGATCACGCGCAGGTAGGCCGCTTCGTCGGTATCGGGGTTGTGCACGTGCAGCAGCTGCAGGACCTCGCCTTCGGCGATGCGGTTGGTGGTATCGGCCAGGATGCGCATGACCGCCATGCGCTCCAGTTCGACCATCAGCTGGAAGCTGCGCGAATACAGGAAGTCGCCGACCAGCACGCTGGGGGCGTTGCCCCACAGCGCGTTGGCGGTGCTGCGGCCGCGGCGCAGGTCCGACTGGTCCACCACGTCGTCGTGGAGCAGGGTCGAGGTGTGGATGAACTCGATGATCGCCGCCAGCTGGTGGTGTTCGGCCGTCGCATCGACCCCGCAGGCGCGTCCGGCCAGGGCCACCAGCATCGGCCGCAGGCGCTTGCCGCCGGCGGAGATGATGTGGTCGGCGATCTGGTTGATCAGGACCACCTCCGAGGCCAGGCGGCGACGGATCAGGGCATCGATGGCCGCCATGTCCGGGGCGGCCAGGGACTGGATCTGGGCCAGCGCCAGGGCGGGGCGGGGAAGCTGGACGGCGGACATGCGCTCTGGGCTGTTCCAAGGAGAATTGCGATTATAGGTTCAGCCAGCGCCGGGCGTTGGGGAATTCTCCTACCCGTGGGCGGGTCGTTGCCCGATGGCGCGGACCGGGGCGGCTATAATCGAATGTCAATGCCCGCAATCGGCGGGCCAAGCTAGAGCGGATACTCATATGGCACGCGGCATCAACAAGGTCATCCTGGTCGGCAATCTGGGCAATGACCCGGACACCAAGTACACGCAGGGCGGCATGGCCGTGACCCGCATCAGCCTGGCCACCACCAGCGTGCGCAAGGACAAGGAAGGCAACAACCAGGAGCGCACCGAATGGCACCGGGTGGTGTTCTTCGGCAAGCTCGGCGAGATCGCCGGCGAGTACCTGCGCAAGGGCTCGCAGGTCTATGTCGAAGGCGAACTGCGCTACGACAAGTACACCGGCCAGGACGGGGTGGAGAAGTTCAGCACCGACATCGTCGCCAACGAGATGCAGATGCTTGGCGGCCGCGGTGAGGGCGGTGGTGGCATGGGCGGCGGCGAGCGGCCGCAACGTTCGGCTGCGCCGCGCCAGGAATACGGCGGCGCGGGCGGTCAGCGCGGTGGCGCAGACGGCAACTACGGTGGCGGCCAGCAACAGGGCCCGCGCGGCCAGGCCCCGGCCACGCAGCCGGCCCCAAGCGACGACTTCGCCGACGACGACATTCCGTTCTGATCGGACCGGCTGGCGGTTGCACTGACCAGAGCCCCGCACGCGCGGGGCTTTGTTGTTTTCGCAGCGGCAAGGCCCTGCTTGGCGGTGCGGCCGCAGTGCCCGCGCCACTTTGCCGGCCGGGCCAGTTCAGGTAGCGTTGCCGGCTTGCGTCTTTCCCAAGGTCCTTGTCATGCAGCAGCCCGTTGCCCAACCGCGGCAGCTCACTTTTCGCGCGATCGTGCTGGCCGTCTTCCTGGCGGTGGTGCTGGCCGCGGCCAACGCGTACCTGGGGCTGTTTGCCGGGCTGACCATCGCCACCGCGATTCCGGCGGCGGTGGTCTCGATGGGCGTGCTGCGCCTGCTGGGCGGCGGCACGATCCTGGAGAACAACATCGTCCAGACCGGCGCCTCGGCCGGCTCGTCGATCGCCGCCGGGGTGATCTTCACCATCCCGGCGCTGGTGATCATGGGCTACTGGCCGGACTTCAAGTACTGGTGGGTGCTGGGCATCGCCGGCATGGGCGGCCTGCTGGGCGTGCTGTTCTCGGTGCCGCTACGGCGCTCGATGATCGTCGAGGAGCCGCTGCCCTTTCCCGAAGGCAAGGCCGCGGCCGAAGTGCTCAAGGCCGGTGACCGTGCCGGTGAAGGCGCGCCCGGCCCGGGCCTGAGAATCCTGGCCGCCGCCGGCGCGATCGGCGCCCTGGTCAAGCTGGCTGCGGCCAGTGGCCTGCGTGTGATCCCCGACACCTGGACCCAGGCGGCCTATCTGGGCAGTTCCAGGATCACCGCCTTCATCGGCACCAACCTGTCGCCGGCGCTGCTGGGCGTGGGCTACATCGTGGGCCTGAACGTGGGCATCGTGGTGCTGTCCGGCTCGGTCCTGTCCTGGCACATCGCCATCCCGCTGTACCAGGCGTTGTTCATGCACACCGATCCGGCGCTGGCCGCCTCGATTGCCGGTGCGCCCCCGGCCGATGCCGCCTTCGCCATCTGGGGCGCCAAGCTGCGTTACCTGGGCGTGGGCGCGATGCTGATCGGTGGCATCTGGACGCTGTTTTCGCTGCGCAAGTCTTTGCTGGGCGGGATCAAGTCCGGCCTGGCCGCCGCACGCAGGAACACCGCCGGGGTGGCGGTGGCCGAGACCGAGCGCGACCTGCCGATGAAGTGGATGCTGGTGGCGCTGGTGCTGTGCACGCTGCCGTTGCTGGGCCTGTATCAGGCCATCGTCGGCCAGTGGCATGTCTCGATCCCGATGACCATCATCATGATCGTGGCCGGCTTCCTGTTCGTCTCGGTGTCCGGTTATCTGGCCGGGTTGATCGGTTCGTCCAACAACCCGGTGTCGGGCATCACCATCTCCACCATCCTGTTCGCCTCGGTGGTGCTGGTGCTGCTGCTGGGCAAGAGCGGCCTGACCCCGGTCGGCAGTGGCGGGGCGCCGCTGGGCGCGGTGGCGGCGATCATGATCGGCGCGGTGGTGTGCTGCGCAGCGGCGGTGGGCGGGGACAACCTGCAGGACCTCAAGGCCGGTTATCTGGTCGGGGCCACGCCATGGAAGCAGCAGCTGATGCTGGGGATCGGCGCGTTCTCGTGCGCACTGATCATGGCCCCGGTGCTGAACCTGCTGGCCCAGGCCTACGGCATCGGCGCGCCGACGCCCGCGCATCCCCAGTCGCTGGCCGCACCGCAGGCCAACCTGATGGCCTCGGTGGCGCGTGGGTTGTTCGGCGGCCAGCTGCCGTGGAGCTTCATTGCGCTGGGCGCAGTGGTCGGTGCGCTGGTGATCGCCCTGGACCAATGGCTCAAGCGCACTGGCAGGCGCTTTCGCGTCCCGGTGCTGGCCGCGGCCATCGGCATCTATCTGCCACTGGAACTGATGGTGCCGATCTTCCTGGGCGGCCTGCTGGCGCATCTGGTCGAACGCTTCCACAGGATCGGTGCCGATGACGAGGACGGCCGCGACCGCGTGCATCGCCCGGGCGTGCTGTTTGCCGCCGGTCTGATCACCGGCGAGGCGCTGATGGGCATTGCCATCGCCGTGCCGATCGTGGTCTCGGCCCGGGCCGACGTGCTGGCCCTGCCCGAGGCCCTGCAGCTCAACCAGTGGGTCGGCCTGGCGATCCTGGCGCTGGTCGGCTGGCTGCTGTACCGGGTCGGCAGGAAGGCCGAGCAGGTCGCCTGAGCAGCCGCATGCGTGTCAAGGAAAGGCGGCCACTGGCCGCCTTTCTTCTTGCCCGGTGGGAGCGGCCATGGCGGCGAAAGGGCCTTGCCGCCGATGCCCCTTCGCCGCCATGGCGGCTCACGGTTGCCTGGATGACAGCTCGGCCAGGCCATGACCGCATTCCTTTGCGCCGGCTGACGTGCCCGGCCTACCATCGAGCACTTTTTTACCTTTTTCGGAGTTCGAGCCAATGAAGTTTCGCCCCGTCTGGTTGGCCCTGTCCCTGATCGCCGTGCTGCCGGCCGCCGCTGCCGAGCGCGGCTTCGATGTGCGCGACCTGGTCAAGCTGGATCGGTATTCCTCGCCCACGCTCTCGCCGGACGGCGCGCGCCTGGTGTTCGCCAGGCGCGTGATGAACGCCGAGCTGACCAAGGCCAGCACCGCGCTGTACCTGCGCGATCTGCGCACCGGCGATCTGGCCGCGCCCAGGCAGATCACGCCCGAGGGCTGGAATGTCAGCGCGCCGGCGTTCTCGCCCGACGGCCAGACCGTGTATTTCCTGTCGGACACATCCGGCAGCCAGCAGCTCCATGCGGTGCCGGCCACCGGCGGGCAGCCGCGCCAGCTGACCGATTTTGCCGTGGGCGTGGATGGCTTCAGGCTTTCACCGTCGGGCGATCGCATCGTCTTCAGCGTCGGCGTGTTCCAGGACTGCGGCTCGGATCTGGCCTGCACCAGGCAAAGACTCGACGCCGCTGAAAACGCCAAGGCCACCGGCAAGGTCTTTGACAGTCTGTTCGTGCGCCACTGGGATACCTGGAACGACGGCCGTCGCAACACCTTGTTCGTCGCGCCGCTGCCGGCGGCCGGCGCCGGGCCGGTGGTCGGTGCCTCGGCCATCAGCGCGACCATCGCCGGTGACGCGCCGTCCAAGCCGTTTGGCGGCATGGAGGACATCGCCTGGTCGCCGGACGGCAAGTCGGTGGTGGCCAGCATCCGCGTGGCCGGCAACAGGGAGCCGTGGTCGACCAACTTCGACCTGTACATGCTCGATGCCGCCGGCCGTGCCGCGCCGAAGAACCTGACCGCGGCCAACCCCGCCTGGGATGCCGGCCCGGTCTTCAGTGCCGACGGCAAGACCCTGTACTACCGTGCGATGAAGCGCCCGGGCTTCGAGGCCGACCGTTTCGGCCTGATGGCGATGGACCTGGCCAGCGGCAAGCTCAGCGAAATCGCTGTCGACTGGGACCGCTCGGCCGGCGAGATCGTGCTCGCCGATGACGGCAAGGCGATCTACACCACGGCCGACGACATGGGCGAACACCCGCTGTTCCGCATCGAGGTGGCCAGCGGCAAGGTCGACAAGCTGGTGGGCCAGGGCAGCATCGGCTCGCCGACCCTGGCCGGCCCGACCCTGGCCTTCACCCGCAACTCGCTCAACAGCGGCGATCAGGTGTTCGTGGCGCAGGCCGATGGCCAGCGGCCGCGTGCGATCACGCCCAGCGCACAGCAGATGCTGCCGGAGGTGAAGTTCGGCGATTACCAGCAGTTTTCCTTCAAGGGCTGGAACCAGGAAACCGTGCACGGCTATGTGGTCAAGCCGTACGACTACCAGGAAGGCAAGCAGTACCCGGTGGCATTCCTGATCCACGGCGGGCCGCAGGGCAGCTTCGGCAACGGCTGGAGCTACCGCTGGAACCCGCAGACCTATGCCGGCCAGGGCTACGCGGTGGTGATGATCGACTTCCACGGCTCCACCGGCTACGGCCAGGCCTTTACCGATGCGATCAGCCAGCACTGGGGCGACCGCCCGCTGGAAGACCTGCAGAAGGGCTGGGCCGCCGCGCAGCAGAAATACGCCTTCCTCAACGGCGACAAGGCCTGCGCGCTCGGCGCCAGCTACGGCGGCTACATGGTGTACTGGGCCGCCGGCAACTGGTTCAAGTCCGATGGAAGCGCGCCGTGGAAGTGCCTGGTCGACCACGACGGCGTGTTCGACAACCGGATGATGGCCTACAGCACCGAGGAGCTGTGGTTTTCCGAGTGGGAAAACGGCGGCACCCCGTGGGCCAATCCGGAGAAGTTCGAGCGGTTCAATCCGGTCAACCACGTCAAGGACTGGAAGACGCCGATCCTGGTGATCCACGGCCAGCAGGACTTCCGCATCCCGGTCGAGCAGGGCCTGGCCGCGTTCACCGCCGCCCAGGGCCTGGGGCTTGAGTCGAAGTTCCTGTACTTTCCCGACGAGAACCACTGGGTGCTCAAGCCGCAGAACTCGATCCAGTGGCACGACACGGTCAACGCCTGGCTCAGGCAGCACATCGGCGACTGAGTAGGCACGTCGGTGGGTCATGCCTGTCGCAGGGCGCCTTCGGGCGCCCTGTTTGTCTGAGGGTCACGCTGAGGCCTCTGATGAGCGGGAAATGTGCGTTCCGATGCGCGATCGGCTCCTATGGCCGCATGCCGCGCCGCCCGATGCGGGACTTGGGCTGGCCCACGACGGGCCTCGCCGCCAGCGCGCTTCAGGCCATCGTCGGGCGCGGTGCCTGCCGTTGCTGTTGTTCCTGATCCTGCTGCGTGGCGAGCACCTGCGATTGCGCGCGCAGTTGCTGGGCGCTCTGGTCTGCAGGTACCTGTGCGGCCTGGTTGGCATCGACATGGCTGCGCCGGTGTGCGGGATCGTCCAGTCGCCCCTGCACCGCGAACACGCCGCCGCGCGCATCGGGCACCAGGTGATCGATGCGTGACATGCCATCGGCACCGGCCTGAGCCGCCACTCGCGCCGCCGCGTTGAGGAATCGCACATCGTCCTGCAGGCCCAGGCGCTCGCGCTGTTCGCCGAGACTGCCGACCGCATCGCGCAGCAGCGTGTTGGCGGTGTCATCGGCAGCTCGCGCGCTGGCCGGATGGGCCGGTGCTGCCTCCCGGGCGCGCAGCTGCTGCAGGCTCTGCGACTGCATCACCGCCTCGATGCCATGCAGGTCGAGTCGATGCCCCAGCATCTTGCCGGGCACCAGGCGTTCCAGCACCGACAGCGGATCGGGATCGGGCAGCTCGATCTGATGCCCCGCCGCATCGGGCATCGCGTACCTGATCGGGAAACTGTCTTCCTGCAGATGGGTCAGAATCTCGTTGTCAACGTGGTAGCCGCGGATCAGGCCTTCCTTGGCGTAGTCCTTGGCGGCCTGTGCGTCGAGGCCGTGACGCTCAAGCGTGTGATCATGTACCCCTGCAGCGTTGTAGGTGACTGCAGGTACGTCATTGATCATGGAGGCAGCGGCCGCCAAGCCTCCGCCCAATGAGTGGCCGGTCATCACCAGGTTTTTCCCGAACACCTGCTTGGCCTGGTCAGCCAAGGCGATGGCAGATTCGTACTGCGGATCTTCGAGCCCAAGGCCTTGCCGAACGTTGGGGTTCCAGTCCCTTCCTTCATCGGTGCCACAAAACGCCAGTGCCACATGGCCGTTCGCATCTTGATAGAACGCTGCATCGAAGCCGCTTTTCTCATCATGTAAAAGTGCAGGATCGATGCCCGCATTGCGAACAGTGGCATCGTCCATGCGTCGCCAGGTACCAGAAAGCGTGCTTATGGCGGGCGATGCACTGGCTTTGCGGTCGTTGGCCACCGCGTAGAGATCACTCAACAGGCTCGGAAGCTGAAGGTCTTCGGCGTGCGGGGACCTGCCTCTCATTGCGTCGGAGAAGGGGAACGAATTTCCGGTCGCTGTCGCCGCTGTGTCGGCAGGCATGTCGTTGGAGATATTCATTGCGCTGTCCTTGCAAGGCGGGGGATTTTTCAGCCCGCCTCTTCGACAGGGATGCCATGATCAGCCAGCCAGGCTTTGACAGCGGCGCGCGCGCGCTTCCCATCTGCGTTGAGCAGCTTGTCAGGGGTGGTGAAGAAGTAAGGCTGGAATGTCGCGTGCTGGGCATTCCTTAGCCTCGGATCTACGCCCAGCTCAAGCAACTTCAGCACAAGGTCGCCGCCGGACGTTTGCGCGGCGACGTGCAATAGCGAGTTGTTCATGCTGTCGACCCGTTTCAGGTCCGCGCCCGCTTGAACCAGCAGATTGAATTGTTCGATGCGTTTGCTTTCCACCGCGCGAAAAATGGGTGTTCGCCCTCCGCGCGGGCTGACGACATCAATCGGGGCGTTCTTGTCGACCAGGACTTTCAGGTACTTCGGATCGTTCACCATCGCTGCCATGTGAACGACGGTCTCTTGGTCAATGCCAAACTCGGTCGGGTCCGCACCTGCATCCAGCAGCGCGGCCAGCGCCTCGGTGCTGCGGCTGTAGATGGCCCATTCCAGCAGGGTGACGTTCTTGTCGCCGTGGCCGGAAAGGTCAGTGGTGGGAGCAAGCGCGAGGATTTTTGCGCGGTCGCCGTCGGCGATGGCGCGAGCCATCTTTTCCAGCGACGGGTCGGGGAAGATCGCTTTTATATCAGTGGACTTCATCGCGGGTTGCTCCTGGGCGCCGGCGTCGTGGGTGCTGCAGCCGGCCAGGAAAAGGGTGACGGCAACGGCGATGGCGGCGGGGGCGTGCTGCATGGGGAGAGGGATTCCGGTAAGGGCGGCGTTGGTCTGGGACGTCGATAGGCGAGGGCAGTGCGCAGGCCGGCTTCGCCCGCACCATCGTATCGTGCTCGCGCGACTGTTGAGCCTTCAGCGCCAATGCTGTCTTCGATGCAGGTTGGGGCAGGCACATCGGGGCCCGGTGTCGGTGTAGATGCCGGCGCTGAAACCGCGCTTGTCGCTGTGCAGTTGCGGCTCGATACCGGCGCAGCGGACCTGGTCGGCAAAGCAAGACGCTGCGGCGTCGCTGGCAGGGGCGGTCTGAAACAGACGTGCGGCGCCGCTGATCAGCGAATCGAACTGCAGGCTCATGTTCTACCCGATGGCCATCGCACGGGCCGAGCGTAGTGGCTGACGGCGAAGCGGGCGACCCTGGTCATGTCCATCCGGATGTATCGAGGCCTGTTCCAGGACCTGTGTCGCAGATCAGCCCGACCGGAAACTGGAAAGGGCCAAGCGCCGGCCTAGCGCTCGACCTGCCCGGTCTTGGCTTGAGCTGCCCTGGAGAATTCTTCGAATGCTTCCAGTGCGTGCGCGGCATACATCAATGACGGACCGCCGCCCATGTAGACGGCGACGCCGAGCATTTCGCGCACCTCTTCTTCGGTGGCCCCCACGCGTACCAGCGCCTTGCCATGGAAGCCCAGGCAGTCTTCGCAGCGGACCGCAACGCCGATGGCCATCGCGATCAGCTCCTTGGTCTTCTCGTCGAGCACGCCGGGCGCCATCGCACTGCGGGCCAACGCCCCGAAGCCTTGCATCACCCCGGGTAACCCGTTGCGAAGCGATATCAGATGCTGGTTGGTGTTGGCGGTTAGGTCCTGATAGCGGTTGCTGGACATAAATCCTCCTCTTGGCCAAGGGTTGTATGGAGCATGGTCGTCACCACGCCATGTTGGGCCAGCAGAATGGCTGCAAGCAGATCTTCCGTTCACCAGTGAAAGTCAGCAGCGATTTCAGGAACCCGATCAAGAGTCGACTTTCCTTTTCGTCCGTGCCGGCGCGCAACAGATGCCGTAAAGCGCCTGGATCACCTGGAGCGCCGGCCCCGGCGCCAGCGAATAATAGACGGTCTACCCCTCGCGCCGCGTGTCGGCCAGGCCTTGGCCTTGGCTGACGGGGACGCGGGCAACTCTGGTCATGTCCATCCGGATGTATGGAGGCCTGTTCCAGGACTTGCGTCCCAGATCAGCCCGACCGGAAACTGGAAAGGGCCAAGCGCCGGCCTGGCCCTGCTGCGCAGGTCAACCAACTTTGGTCAGCAGCAGCGGAACCCGTTCCCACCGCCGAAGCGCGCCTGCTGGCGTTCGCGGAAGAAGGTCTTGTAGTCCATCGGCGTGCGGTCCGGGTGCTTGTCCAGCACGTGGCGCACGTAGTTGTCGTAGTCGGGAATGCCGCAGCACAGCCGCGCGGTCTGGACCAGGCGCCGCCACAGGCGGCGGTGCGCCTGGTACTGCCCGACCGGAACCAGTTCGGTGCCCATTACACGTCCACCATCTGGTGCGGCTCGAGCTTCACGTACGCCGTTTCCTTGTCGCTGCGTTGCGGATTGCGGCGTGCAGCCAGGATCGTCTTGACCGAATAGACCAGGACCGCGGCCACCACGAACAGGAACAGCACCGTCAGGCCGGTATTGACGTAGGCATTGACCACGATCTGGTGCATCTGGTCCATGGTCGTGGCCGGGGCGGTGACGGTGCCCTCGGCGATGGCCTGCTGGAACTTGCGCGCCTGGGCCAGGAAGCCCTGGCCCGGACTGGGGTCGAAGACCTTGATCAGGCCGGCGCTGGTCGTGCACAGCAGCAGCCATACCGCCGGCACGATGGTCACCCACGCGTAGCGGTCGCGCTTGAGCTTGAACAGCACCACCGTGGCCAGCATCAGCGCGATCCCGGCCAGCATCTGGTTGGAGATGCCGAACAGCGGCCACAGGGTCTTGATCCCGCCGAACGGATCGGTCACGCCGGTGTACAGCAGGTAGCCCCACAACGCCACGCAACCGGCGGTGGCGATGACGTTGGCCACCCACGATTCGGTCCGCTTCATCGCCGGGATGAAGTTGCCCAGCAGGTCCTGCAGCATGAACCGGCCCGCGCGCGTGCCGGCATCGACCGCAGTCAGGATGAACAGCGCTTCGAACAGGATCGCGAAGTGGTACCAGAAGCCCATGGAGTTCTCACTGGGCAGCACCTGGTGCAGGATCTGGGCGATGCCCACGGCCAGGGTCGGGGCGCCGCCGGCGCGGTTGAGGATGGTGGTCTCGCCGATGTCCGTGGCGGTGGCGGTGAGGACCTCGGGACTGATGGCAAAGCCCCATTCGCTGACCTTGGCGGCCACGGCCACCACCTCGGTGCCGACCGCGGCCGGCGGGGCGTTCATGGCGAAATACACGCCCGGCTCGATGATCGAGGCCGCCACCAGCGCCATGACCGCCACGAAGGATTCCATCAGCATGGCGCCGTAGCCGATGTAGGGCATGTGGCGCTCGTTGGCCAGCAGCTTGGGCGTGGTGCCCGAGCTGATCAGCGCGTGGAAACCGGAGACCGCGCCACAGGCGATGGTGATGAACAGAAACGGGAACAGGCCGCCGGTCCATACCGGCCCCAGGCCGTTGTGCGCGTACTCGGTCAGCGCCGGCATCTTCAGGTCGGGCCTGACCAGCAGGATGCCGATGGCCAGCGCGACGATGGTGCCGATCTTGAGGAACGTGGACAGATAGTCGCGCGGGGCCAGCAGCAGCCACACCGGCAGCACCGAGGCGATGAAGCCGTAGCCCACCATCATCCAGGTGATCGACTCCTTGGTGAAGGTGAACGCCGGGCCCCAGGTCGGGTCCACCGCCACCTTGCCGCCCAGCCAGATCGCCCCGAGCAGCAGGATCAGCCCCACCACCGAGATTTCACCGATCTTGCCGGGGCGGATGTAGCGCATGTACACGCCCATGCCGATTGCGATCGGCATCGTCGCCACCACGGTGAACATGCCCCACGGACTTTCGGCCAGGGCGTTGACCACCACCATCGCCAGCACCGCCAGGATGATGATCATGATCAGGAAGGCGCCGAACAGCGCGATGGTGCCGGGCACCTGGCCCATCTCCTCGCGCACCAGGTCGCCGAGCGAGCGCGCGTCGCGCCGGGTGGAGATGAACAGGATCATGAAATCCTGCACCGCCCCGGCCAGCACGACACCAAAGACCAGCCACAGCAGGCCGGGCAGGTAGCCCATCTGCGCGGCCAGCACCGGGCCGACCAACGGACCTGCGCCGGCGATGGCGGCGAAGTGGTGGCCGAACAGCACGTGCTTGTTGGTCGGCACGAAATCCAGACCGTCGTTGCGCAGCACCGCCGGGGTGGCCCGGGTCGGATCCAGGCGCATCACCTTGTCGGCGATGAACAGCGCGTAGTAGCGGTAGGCCACCAGGTAGATCGAGACCGCGGCGACCACGATCCAGATGGCGTTGACCGTCTCGCCGCGCCGCAGCGCCACCGTGCCCAGGCAGAACGCGCCAAGCAGCGCAAGCAACGCCCAGGCAACTTTGGAAAACCATTTCATGGTCAAGATTCCCGCTGGAAGTGATGGCAAGGGTTCATGAAGCCAGGTTGGGGGTCAATTGAAAAGCACGATTGGCGCCTCGTACTTTGGTCTAGGAGTCTGTCGGGCTTTCGATGGGCGGACCGAAGATTGGTCAAAAAATCGCCAAAACCGTCCGCGTACGTGCATAAAGCGAGTTTGCAGGACGCGAAGTCTCTAGAATTCACGTACGTGGCCCATTTTTTGGAAAGCCCGACAGGCTCCTAGGGCACAGGGCCGGGGATCCGGTCCTGGCCCTGGCCGCGGTCACAGCCAGCGTGCGCGCTTGAACAGCGCGTACAGCCCCGTGCAGACCACCGCGACCGCGCCCATCAGCCCGACATAGCCGAAGCGGGCGTGAAGCTCGGGCATGTGCTCGAAATTCATGCCGTACCAGCTGGTCATCAGGGTCGGCGCAGCAAGCAGCGCGGCCCAGGCGCCCAGGCGCTTGACCGTTTCGCCTTGGCCCAGGGTCACCAGCGACAGGTTGACACTCAGCGCGGTGCCCAGCATCTCGCGCAGGGTGTCGATGCCGTCGTTGACCCGTAGCGCATGGTCGTGGACATCGCGCATGTACAGCCGGATTTCCTCTGGCACCAACGGGCTCTGGGTGCGCACCAGGTGGTTGAGCACGTCCTGCAGCGGGCCCACCGCCACGCGCATCAGGGTGAGTTCGCGCTTGAGGTCATACAGGCGCCGCACCACTGCGCCCTTGTAGGTCTCGGAAAAGATGTCGCGCTCCAGCGCGAACAGTGCGTTGCGCGCGCCCTCGATGATCGGCAGGTAGTTGTCGACGATGAAGTCCAGCACGGTGTACAGGCAATAAGTCGGGCCCATCGCCAGCAGCTCCGGCTCGCGCTCGATGCGCAGTCGCGCCGGGGTGTAGGACAGCGATGCGCCATGGCGCACGGTGATGAGATAGCGCTGACCGAGGAAGGCCTGGGTCTCGCCGTAGCGGATCTTCTCGTCGATCACCTGCACGGTATGCATGGCCAGGAACATCGACTGGCCATAGGCTTCCAGCTTCGGCCGCTGGTGCGCCTTGCTGGCGTCCTCGATGGCCAGGTCGTGCAGGCCGAATTCCTCCTGCAGCTTCAGCAGCACCTCGCGAGGCGGCTGGTACAGGCCGACCCAGACAAAGGAGCCGTCATCGGCGGCCAGCACGTCGCTGATCTCATCCAGGGTCAGGTCGTGGCGCTTGCCGGCGCGGTCGTAGGAGGCGCAGGTGATCACGCTGGCGGGATTGCCGGGCGAGGAGGGCGGTTGGGGGATCGGAGCGGCGTCGATGTCCGCGGGCAGCAGGCTCATGGCAGACATCGTGCGCCAGCGGCGGTGGATGCCACAAGCGCCGGTGCCCGCCCGTGGTGTTGGCCACCTGCATGGCTGGCTGGCCAGGCAGTTGCTGGTGCGCTTGCCGATGACCTGAGCAATACCTCGCCAAAACCAAAAAACCCGCCAGCGCTGGCGGGTTTTTTTGGGGGCGCTTCTAGTAGTGGGAGCCACCATGGCGGCGAGGGGGTTCCCTGATGAAGCTATCGCCGCCATGGCGGCTCCCACCACAAATCAGGGAAGGTCAGGCGTTGTACCTGGCGAAGAACGCCTTGACGTCCGGGTAGACCTGTTCGCGCCAACGACGGCCGCTGAAGATGCCGTAGTGGCCGGCCCCCTTGACCGTGAGGTGCTGGTGGCTGGCCTCCGGGATGCCGGTGCACAACGCATGCGCCGCCTCGGTCTGGCCCAGCCCGGCGATGTCGTCCAGCTCGCCTTCGATGGTCATCAGCGCCGTGTCGGTGATCGCGGCCGGATCGACCCGTTGGCCGTCGATCTCCCACTGCCCGCGCGGCAGCAGGAATTCCTGGAACACGATCCGGATGGTGTCCAGGTAGAACTCGGCCGGCATGTCCAATACGGCGTTGTATTCGTCGTAGAAGCGGCGATGCGCAGCGGCGTCCTCCAGGTCGCCCTTGACCAGGTCGGTGTAGAAATCCCAGTGCGACATGAAGTGCCGGTTGGGATTCATCGCGATGAATCCGGCATGCTGCAGGAAGCCCGGATAGACCGCGCGGCCGTGGCCGGGATAGTTGGACGGCACGCTGTGGATGACGTTGTTCTCGAACCACGACAGCGGGTTGCGGGTGGCCAGGTCATTGACCTGGGTCGGGCTGACCCGCGCATCGATCGGCCCGCCCATCATCACCAGCGAGCGCGGCGTGGGCTCGCCGGCCGCAGCCATCAGCGACACCGCCGCCAGCACCGGCACGGTCGGCTGGCACACGCTCATCACGTGCAGCTGCTCGGCGCCGATATGGCGGATGAACTCCTGGATGTAGCCGACGTAGTCCTCCAGCCCGAAGCCGCCCGCCTCGGTGGGCACCAGGCGCGCGTCGACCCAGTCGGTCACGTACACCTTGTGGTCGCGCAGCAGCGTGCGCACGGTGTCGCGCAGCAGGGTGGCGTGGTGGCCGGACAGTGGTGCGACCACCAGCACGGTCGGCTGTGCCTTGAGCTTGTCGATGTAGACCGGGTCGTCGGTGTAGCGCTTGAAGCGCAGCAGCCGGCAGAACGGCTTGGCCATGACCTCCAGCTCGATCACCGGCACGGTGCGGCCTTCGGTCTCGACCTCGGGGATGTCCCAGGCAGGCTTCTCGTAGCCCTTGCCCAGGCGGTGCATCAGCTCGTGGTAGGCCGAGATGCGCTGCGCGCCGGGCAGGTTGGACAGCCAGCTGCTGGGGTCGGAGAACGCCCGCGAACTGGCCCCGGCCAGATGCACCCACGGGGCCATCCACTGGCGGCCAAATTCATGCCACTGGTAAAGCATCATATGTAAAAGCCGTTACAAATCCGGCGGTTGCCGCGGTGCAGCATAGCCGAATGTGGCCAGGCCAACGTGAACCGGCGACCGTCCGGTGCGGCCCATCAGGCCGAGGTTTCCAGGGCGGCGGCCTCGCTGGCCAGCTCCGGGCCCAGCCAGCAGTGCGATCCGGCCGGGCGCAGGCCCACCCTGCCCAGCTGGCGCCGGTACCAGGCCGCCGGACGCGCCACGAAGCCGTCGTGGTCGCCCTCGAACGCGTCCTGCGCGGTGAAGGTCTCCAGGAAGGCGACCCCGCCGCACAGTTGCGCCAGGCCGGGCAGGCCACGCTTGAGTTCGGCATCGGGCAGGTAATGCAGGACATCGGCACAGACCAGCAGGTCCACCGGCGGGCACGGCCGCAGCCACTGGAAATCGCCGAACGCGGCAAGGTGCAGGTTGCGGCGCCGGCCATGACGCTGCACCGCATAGTGGCTGCTGTCAAACCCCAGGTAGCGCAGCTTCGGCCGCAGTTTCAGCAGCGGGCCACGCCAGGCACCCTCGCCGCAGCCGATGTCCAGCACCGTGCGCAGCGGCCGCTCCAGCCAGTATTCGGCGCAGGCCACGGCCAGGGCCACCTTGCGCGCCAGACGCGCCGGGCCGCCGATGTCGCCGTGGCGGTACCAGCGCTGGAAATATGCCTGGTCGTACTGTTTGTCCAAGGGGGGCCGCCGCTGCGAGGAAATGGGCGACAATCATCGCCCCACCCCCGCCGCGCGCGCCACGGAGTCGATGCATGCAGGCCTACTTGCTGGTCAAGACCTTCCACCTGCTGTTCGTGATCGGCTGGATGGCCGCGGCGTTCTACCTGCCGCGGATCCTGGTCAACATCGCCGAAAGCGCCGGCCAGGCCGAGGTGCAGGCGCGGCTGCAGCTGATGGGACGGCGCCTGTACGGTTTTGGTCACGGCATGTTCGGGCTGGCGCTGATCCTGGGAGTGGTGCTGTGGCTGGGGTATCGGGTGCTTCCCGACTTTCCGACCATGGTCGGCGGGCCGGCCGGCTGGCTGCACGCCAAGATCGCGCTGGTGCTGCTGCTGCTGGCGCACTACATCGTGGCCGGACGCTGGCTCAAGGGCGTGGCCAGCGGCAGGACCGTGCCTTCGGCCAGGGCCCTGCGCTGGTTCAACGAGGTGCCGGTGCTGCTGCTGGTGGTGATCGTGTACCTGGTGCTGGCCAAGCCGTTCTGAGGATGGGTTCCGGGCCAGCAGGGTCCGGTTGAAGTGGAACGGGAAAAGCCCTGGTGAAAAGCCGGGGCCACGGTGACGGGCCGGGCCGGCTGCACGGCCGGCCCGGTGCTTGGAGGGTCATGGAGCCGACCTGCGGCAACTCCGTTCCGACATGCCGCTGCCTTCGCATGGCCTGCGTGGCCCCGGGCACGATCGGCGCGGGGCCACGGCGCGGATGTTCCGGCGCGGCTTCCGACGGGTTTCCCACAGGAACTTGGCCATCCTTCCGGTGCCGTTGGACCCGACCCCGTTGGCCATGCCCGAGCGCAACCTCTCTCCCGCTGTCTTTGCCAGGCGCCGACCGCCGTGGGCCGCTGCAGCGCCGGCGGCTCGGTCAAGTTGCCGTGCCCGGCGTGATCAAGCGGCCACCGTGCCGCCAGGCGCTGGCCGGGGCACCGGGCTCGCAGACCCCCGCGCAGGTCGTGGAGGCTGGTGGAGGGTTGGGGCATGGCGGTGACCTGGCAGCTGCCGCCCCGGGTCGTAGGCGTTGCCACCAACCTGTTGCTGACCTGCGCCCTGGGCGCACTGCTGGCGTTCTCCTTTTTGGGTTCACGTGGCATCTGGGATCCGGACGAAGGGCGCTACAGCAACGTGGCGCTGACCATGCTCGATACCGGCGACTGGCTCACGCCCAGGCGCAACAGCACCATCGGCCACTGGACCAAGCCACCCGGCACCTACTGGATGGTGGCCGGCAGCGTGGCCCTGTTCGGCGAAACCCCCTGGGCCGCCCGGCTGCCCATTGCGCTGTCCTACCTGGCCTGCATGTTGCTGGCCGGCCTGTGCGCGGATCGGCTGTTCCCGGGCAGCGGGCCAGTGGCAGCCATCGCCTACGCCACGATGAGCACCCCGTCCGTGGCCGGACAGTTGATCACGACCGACTTTCCCCTGGCGGCCAGCCAGGCGCTGGCGATGTATGCCTGGCTCGGGCGCAGGGCGGGCGACGCGCTGTATCGGCATCGATGGCTGCTGCTGATGTGGGCGGCCTTCGGCATCGGCTTCATGATCAAGGGGCCTCCGGCGCTGCTGCCGCTGCTGGCGGTGGGGCTGGCGGGCATGCTCTGCCCGGCGCCCGGCCTGCGCTGGCGGTGGCATCTGTCCGGCATCGTGGTGTTCCTGGCGATCGCGCTGCCGTGGTACCTGATGGTGGCGGCGCGCAATCCCGGGCTGCTCGGGTATTTCCTCGGCGCCGAGGTCATTGACCGCGTCGCCACCGACCGCTTCGGCCGCAGCGGGCAATGGTATGGCTGGCTGCAGGTCTATGTGCCGGTCCTGACCCTGGGCACCTTGCCGTGGACCGGCGACCTGTGGCGCTGGCTGCGCCAGCTGCCGGGCCACCTGCGCAGCTGGCGTGCGCGGCGCCAAGGCAGCGTGGACCAACAGCTGCTGCTGGCGCTGTGGATCCTGGTGCCGCTGCTGGTGTTCTGCCTGGCCAGGTCGCGCATGCCGCTGTATCTGCTGCCGCTCTTCGTCCCGCTGGCCGTTGCCGTGGCCGGCCAGCGGCTTCAGGCGGGCAGGCGGTTCAACTGGAAATGGCTCGGCGCATGGATCGTGCTGCTGCTGGCGGCGCGTGCCGGCGGTGCGCTATGGCCCACCCACAAGGACGCCTCCACCTGGGCCGAGGCGATCAGGGCCCGGGTCCACGGCCCGATCCATGAAGTGGTGTTCGTCGAAGACATGGCCCGCTATGGACTTCACCTGCACCTGGGGACCGAAATCAGGAAGGTGTCGGTCATGCCTGTCCCCGCTGCGCGCTTCAATCCCACCTACGACGGCGCGCTGCAGGCCGAACTGAAGCAGGCCGAACGCGACCCGGGCCTGGTGTTCGTCGTCAAGCAGGCGCGATACCCAGAGGTCGAGCGGGTGATCCACGCCTACGGCTATGCGGTCCACCCGTGGGGCTCGCCGTTCCAGGGCCGGGTGCTGTTCGGCGTGGAACCTGCCGCGGATGCGGCCCGGTGACGGTCAGGTAAAGCGGGGGCGCGGCGGCAGCGTGGCCGCCGCGGTGCAGGGCGCAGCGCGCCCGGCCGGGGCGTCCATGTCTTGCCCTGGACGCGGCTATTTCGCCTCGAATGCCTTGGCCGGCGGCAGTTCCACCGGCACGCCCGCTGCATCGCACGTGCCTGCCGCGCACAGGCGCTGGCGCAGCTTCGGGGTGGCCTGCACGATCAGGTGGTAGAGCGTGTTCTGTTCGAGCGTGCCGTGGAAGGCCGCGCTGCCCGGGCCGGTGGCCCAGATGCCGACGTCATCGCCGCCATGGGTCTCGGCCTTGAGCGGGATCATGCTTTCCTGCAGGTAATCCGGTGCTTGGGTATCGACGTGGGTCAGGTCGGGGCGGCCGGTCGAGGGGTGCACGTTGGCCGGTTGGTGCGGATGGTGTTTGGATCCCTGCGGCTGGGCGTTGCTGGCCCCGGGGTAGCCGGGGCCGTTGGCATAGCTGAGCGTGGTGTAGGGCAGGCCGAGCTGGTCGCGGGCGTACTGGGTGCGGTCGCCCTCTTCGCCGCCCAGGCCGCGGACCTTGCCCAGGATCGGGTTGCCGCGCACCGGATAGCCGACGAAGTTCAGCGAATGGGAATGGTCGGCAGTGACGATGATCAGCGTCTCCGGCGGCGCGGCCTGCATGGCGGCGCGCACCGCATCGGACAGGGCCACGGTCTCGTCCAGCGCGCGGAAGGCGTTGCCGTTGTGGTGGGCGTGGTCGATGCGGCCGGCTTCAACCATCAGGGCAAAGCCCTG
The DNA here is from genome assembly GCF_000233915.3 of Pseudoxanthomonas spadix BD-a59. NCBI lineage: Bacteria > Pseudomonadati > Pseudomonadota > Gammaproteobacteria > Lysobacterales > Lysobacteraceae > Pseudoxanthomonas > Pseudoxanthomonas spadix. The sequence goes on from NC_016147.2 coordinate 1,203,274, forward strand.
CGGCGTGCGCGCCAGCGCCTGGATCGCGGTGGTGGTCATCTCGGCCAGGCTGGGTTCGCCGCCGGGCGTGCGGTCGCGGTCATGGTCGAACTGCATGTGGTCCGGCTCGAACAGGCCCAGCAGCGCCGGTGCATCCTTGGCTGCCCGCAGTTGGCCGGTGTTCCAGACGTAGGCGCCGCCGGGGTGGGCCTGTTTCCACTCGGCCACCAGGTCGCGGCCGTCCAGGCGCAGGCCGACCTTGTCGGCGTATTCGGGGTCGCGCGCGGTGGCCGGCTGGAACTGGCCGCGCCCACCGCCCAGGGCCACCAGCGGACCGCGGCCAAAGCGCGCGTCGGTCAGCAGCTGCTGGGCGATGTCGGTGCAGCCGGCGGCCCTGGCTTTGGGCGGCAGGTCGGCGTCGCTTTCCCAGTTGCGCTCCGGGGAATGGGCGTAGGTGGCTGCGGGTGTGGCATGGGTCAGGCGCGTGGTGGTCACGATGCCGGTGGCCATGCCGGCGCTGTCGGCCAGCTGCAGCCAGCTCAACAGGCCCTTGTCCAGGCTGTCGGCACAGTCATTGCGGGTGCCGGCGCTGACGCCGATGGCGCCCATGTGCGACTTCACGCCGGTCATGATGGCGGTCATGGTCCCGGCCGAATCGGGCGTCTGCGAATCGGTGTTGTAGGTCTTGCTCAGCGCGGTGGCGGGGAAGCCCTCCCAGCTCAGGGCATTCTCCTCGCCCGGGCCGCCCTTGCGCTGGCCTTCCAGGATGCGCGCGGCGGCCACGGTGGTCAGGCTCATGCCATCGCCCAGGAACAGGATCACGTTGCGCGCCCGGCCGGTCATTGCGCCGTTGCCGGCCGCGCTGGCCGCACCGCTGCGATACCACCATTGCGGGGTTTCGCCTTGCGGATGGGTCACCCCGGGCACCTGCATCGGCGGTGCGGCCATGGCGGTGGCGGTGGACGAGGGCGGGGTCGCGCAGCCGGCCAGGACGGTCGCGGTCAGGACGGCGGCGATGCGGGTGGCGTGGCGCATGCGGGAGCGGCTTCTGTAGGGATCGGCCCTCGATTATGCGCAGCCTCCGCGGCACTGCTGTGACGCCTGCCCACGCTGTCGTGGACGCCAGTGCTGTCGGCGCTGTCCCGCCACTGGTCCGCCGGGTTCCAGCGCGGGCGTCGTCACCGCCCGGTGCCTGGGCTAAGGTGCGCCCCGAGACCAAAATGACGGCAAGGGTGTGGCAATGAAACTGATCCAGGCGTGGCTGAAGATCCCGTTCTGGCAACGCGTGGTGGCCGGTTTCGTGTTGGGTGCGCTGGCTGGCTGGGCGCTGGGGCCGCGTGCGGAAACCTGGTTCGGCCCGCTGGGCGAGCTGTACGTCACCCTGATCAAGATGATCGCCATCCCGCTGGTGTTCTTCGCGGTGATCAATGCGATCTCGGCGCTGAGCGGGCAGAAATCGATCGCCGCCCTGGGCGCACGCACCTTCGGCTGGTTCGTCATCACCGCCAGTCTGGCGGTGGGCGTGGGCCTGCTGGTCGGCACGATCCTGCAGCCGGGCAGTGGCGCGCCGAGCATCGCCATCGATCCGGCCTGGAAGCCACGCGATGTGCCCAGCCCGGTCAGGGTATTGCTGGACGTGGTGCCCGCCAACCCCTTTTTTGCCCTGGCCGGGATCGGGACCCGCACCAACGCCGCCGGTGAGACCGTGCTGGCCGCCGGCCGCGGCTCGATCCTGCCGGTGATCTTCTTCGCCGCGCTGCTGGGGTTTGCGATGGTCAAGCTGGGTGATCGGGTGAGCGAAGCGCGCAGGCTGACCGCGCAGCTGAGCGAGATCATGATCCAGGTGACCCGCTTCGTGCTGGAGGTCACTCCGATCGGCACCTTCGGCCTGATCGCCGCGCTGGTGGGGGCCTACGGGTTCGAGAAACTGTTGCCGCTGGGCAACTTCGTGCTGGCGCTTTACCTTGCCTGCGCGCTGCACATCGTCTTCGTCTACGGCGGCCTGCTGGTGGCCCACGGATTGAATCCGCTGAAGTTCTTCCGCGGTGCCGCGCCCGGCATGCAGGTGGCCTTCGTCAGCTCATCCAGCTTCGCGGCCATGCCGGTGGCGCTGCGTTCGATCACCCACAACCTGGGCGTCAACAGGGACTATGCGTCCTTTGCCGTGCCGCTGGGCGCCAGCATCAAGATGGATGGCTGCGGGGCGATCTACCCGGCGCTGTGCGCGGTGTTCATTTCGCAGTACACCGGCGTGCCGCTGACCGGCAACCAGTACCTCATCGTGCTGATCGCCTCGGTGCTGGGCAGCTTCGGCACCGCCGGGGTGCCGGGCACGGCGGTGGTGATGGCCACGGTGGTGCTGAGCGCCGCCGGCCTGCCGCTGGAGACCATCGGCTACCTCTACGCGATCGACCGCATCCTGGACATGATGCGCACCCTGACCAACGTCACCGGGCAGATGCTGGTGCCGGTGCTGGTCGCACGCGAGACCGGCCTGCTGGACAGGCAGACCTACGATGCGGCGCCGACCAACGTCGGGATCGAGTCGCCCACGCGCGGCTGAAACCCGGCAATGTGCAGGAAATGGCGCTGTCGCCGCGCGCGCCTTGTCCGTTTTCACCGCCAGCTGCGCATCGCGCGCAAAGTACGATGACCCGGCCAGGCAGTCGGTGATCGTGGTCGGCGACGGCAAGGCGGTGGGCGAGCAGCTCAAGGAGTTCGCGACCTTCAAGCTGCAAAGGTAGACCGCGTTGACAAGGCACTGAAGGGCCTCGGCCGTGCGCAGGGATCAGTGTTCCTGCACGGGGGGTGCTTTTTAGACTTCCAGCCGCGGGGTGGCCAGGCGCGTGGCCACCAAGGCCAGCGGGATGGGCAGCAGCAGGCTGGCCACCGTCACCCAGGCGGGGAAGGGAACCAGCGCCGCCAGCCCGATCGCCGCCAGCATCACCACTGCACCGACGGTGACCGCCGCACCGCCACGGTGGCTGCGTGCGATGAACGCCGCGCACAGGCCGCCCAGCAGGCCCGCCAGCGCGTAGCCGCCGATCACCCAGGCCAGGGCCTGGCGTGGCGCGGCCAGCGCATAGGCAGCCAGACTGGAAAAGGTGTAGAAGTCCGGGCCGGCCGGCAGCCGATACACACGCTGGTAGCCGTGATAGGCGCCGACCATGACCGCCGCGGCGACCAGGCTGCCAAGCACGACGGCGATGAGCGTGCGCATGAGACATGCATTCCATTGGGGGAGGGCAGAGGATCGCGCGAAACTCGGCGTTGCCGCAACCGGGCTATGCTGCGCCCAGTCACGGCCAGGCCGCACGCTCCGGCGGTGGCCACTGCCCCCAGGCACGACCCAGGAGTCCGCATGCGCGGCGAACAGCGTGAACTGACGTTTCGATTCCTTGCCGAGCCCAAGGACGTCAACTACGGCGGCAAGGTGCACGGCGGGGTGGTGATGCGCTGGATCGACCAGGTCGGCTATGCGGCGGCGGTCGGCTGGAGTGGCCACTACAGCGTGACCGTGGCGGTGGGCGGCATCCGCTTCGTCGCGCCGATCCGGATCGGTGATGTGGTGACCATCACCGCCAAGCTGGTGCACACCGGCACCAGCAGCATGCACTTTGCCGTCGACGTGCGCGCCCGCGGCCTGGGCCTGGAGGATGGCAGCTCCGCCAGCCGGCTGTGCACGCACTGCGTGATCGTGTTCGTGGCCATGGACCAGGCAGAAGGCCGACCGACTGCGGTGCCGGCCTGGACCCCGGTCAACGACCAGGACCATCGCCTGGCCGAATACGCGACCAAGGTGATGGAGCTGAGCAAGGGCATCGAGCAGACCGTGGCGGCCTTCCACGCCGACGCGCCTTGATGGCCCGGCCGCAGACCCCTGCAGGCATGAAAAAAGCCAGCGCATGCGCCGGCTTTTTTCATGATCCAAGTAAGGCGCCGCGTTACATCGTCACGCGACGGGCCTGCATGAAGCGGCCGCCCCAGTAGCCGGAGGTCAAGGTGTCCACGCGGACATCCTTGCCGGTGCTGGGCGAGTGCAGGAAGCGGCCTTCGCCGACGTAGATGCCGACATGGTTGACCCGGCCACGCACGCCGAAGAACACCAGGTCGCCCTGGCGCAGTTCGTCGCGGTTGCTGATGAGCTGGCCCTCGCCGCTGGCCGCCATGTCGCGCGACACGCGCGGCAGGTCCACGCCCAGCGCGGTACGGAACACGTAGCCGACCAGGCCGCTGCAGTCCAGGCCACTGTCCGGATCAGTTCCGCCCCAGCGGTACGGGGTGCCCAGCAGGGTCAGGGCCCGCTGCAGCACGCTCTGGACCTTGCCGACCTCGGTTTCGTTGGCGGCGGCCGCGCCGGTCAGGTCGTAGTTGCTCAGCAGGCGGCTCAGGTCGCCGGCCAGCATCGCCGAACGGTCCATCACCGGCACCGTGTCGGTGGCGGCCAGGCGCGGCAGCAGGGCGGTCAGGGTGGCGGCGGCGGCCTGGGTGGCCTTGTCGCGCAGGCTGCTGCCGGTGCTGGCCACGGCCGGCACCGCGGCGCCGGGCACCAGGGCCGAAGCGGGAAGGGTCACTGCCAGGGGTGTGGCGGCGAGGGACTGGCCTGCCGGTACGGCGGCCGGGCCGGCGGGGGTGATGGTGGTCGGAACGCCGGTGGCGACCGTGGTCGGGACCGGGCTGGTCACCGTGGCGACATCGCCGGAGAGGGTATGGATGGCCTGCGGCTGGGAGCCAGGGGCAGCATCCTGAGCGATCGCCAATGGCGAGGCCGACGTGCCCAGCAGGGCCAGGATCAGAAGGTGGAGCGAACCGCGACGGGGTCGGCGGGTGGTGAGCGGTGTGCCTGACGGCAGGTCATCGTTCGTCACGGGCAGATGAAGGTTTCGTGGCGGAGACAGGAGTGTGCCGTTAGATCCAAGTGAAAATGTTCAAAGTTCGTTAGGTTTCCGGGGTGTGACCTGATACTTCCATCACATTTTCAGCCATCACCTCTACTCAACAACGCGCCGGGCGCCGGTGTAGTGATCCCGCCAGTAGGGGCCGTCCAGATCATCCAGGCGCACGGTGCCACCGCTGCTGGGGGCGTGGACGAAGCGCCCCTGACCCAGGTAGATGCCAACATGGCTGACATTGCCGCGGCTGCCGAAAAACACCAGGTCGGCCGGCGCCAGACGGTCCTGGTCGATCTTCGGGCCCTGGACCTTGGCCAGTTCGCCCGAGCTGCGCGGCAGGCGCAGGTCGAGCATGTCGCGATAGACATAGCTGACCAGGCCGCTGCAGTCGAAGCCCGAATCGGGCGTGTTGCCGCCGTAGCGGTAGGGCGTGCCGACCAGGCCCAGCGCCCGCATCAGCACGCCGTTGACCGCGGCCGGGTCGGCGACCTGGACCGTCGGCCAGGCCTTGTCCGAGGGTGGCGCAGCGGGCCTGCGGACCAGCGCGCGCTCGCTGCCGCAACCGGCCAGCAGGCTGGCACCCAATGCCAGCCAGGCGGCGGCATGGGCGACTGGCAAGCGCTTGGGCGAGCCGGGATAATGGGCGGTCTTCATGGCGGCCCATGTTGACCGCATGCCCTGCGGCAGACAAGCCGCGCACCCGCCGCCCGCCGCGGCCCATCCAAGAGTGTTCAATGAAAATCGCCAAAGACAGCGTCGTGCGTTTCCACTACACCGTTTCCGAAATCGGCGCCGAGCCGCTGGAGAGTTCCGAAGGCCGCGAGCCGCTGGCGATCCTGGTCGGCCACGGCAACATCATCCCGGGCCTGGAGAAGGCGATGATGGACAGGGAAGCCGGCGAGCAGTTCGGCGTGGACGTCGAGGCGGCCCAGGCCTATGGCGACAAGCGCGACGGCCTGACCCAGCGCGTGCCCAAGAAGCACTTCGGGGCGCAGAAGCTGGCCCCGGGTCAGCAGGTCGTCCTGCAGACCAACTTCGGCCCGCGCGCGGTGACCGTGCAGAAGGTGGGCATGAGCGTGGTCGATGTGGATCTCAACCATCCGATGGCCGGCAAGGACCTGCATTTCGAGGTGGAAGTGGTCCAGGTGCGGCAAGCTACGCCCGAAGAGCTCGAGCATGGCCATGTCCATGGCGACGGTGGCCACGATCACTGATCGGCGTCCAACGCGATCGATCTGGCGGCTCGCTGGCGCGGGCCGTCTTCGTCTGCGCCGGTCGCGATGAGGGCGGACACGCGCGCGGGGCAGCCGGCCGCGCCGCTGCCGCCGATGGCACGCGTGGCGGCGCTGGACGTGCTGCGCGGGCTGGCCCTGCTGGGGATCTTGCTGATGAACCTGGAAGGCTTTGCCGGCCCGCCGGCGCAGATGGGCACCGGGATCGACCCGGCCTGGCGGGGCCTGGACCGCTGGGCCGATGCAGCAATCTACGTGCTGGTTCAGGGCAAGTTCGTCGCGCTGTTCTCTTTGCTGTTCGGCGCGGGCTTTGCGGCGATGGCTGCGCGCGCCGAGGGTGAAGGCTGGCCGCTGAGCCAGGTCTGGTTACGGCGCTGCATCGGACTGCTGCTGATCGGGTTGGCGCACGCGCTGCTGCTGTGGTCCGGCGACATCCTGGTGACCTACGCGCTGTGCGGACTGGTGCTGCTGGCCTTTCGCGAAGTGCTGGGCGGACTGCTGGCGTGGGTCGGGGCAGGGGTGTTCCTGATCCCGGCCGGTGTGTCGTTGCTGGCCGGACTGGCCGAACCGGCGCTGGCCGGCTCGGCGCAGTGGCAGCACGCACTGCAGGCACAGGCCGCGCACGTGGCCGAAGTGACCCGTGCGCAGGTGCTGGCCTACGGGCACGGCGACTTCGCGATGGCCACCGCCCAGCGCCTGCGCGACCTGGGCCAGAGCCTGAGCGTGTTGCCCATCACCGGTGCGCAGGTACTGGGGCTGTTCCTGATCGGACCGTGGCTGGGCCAGGTGCTGGCCCGGCCGCAGGCGCATGCGCGCGCGCTGGCGTGGATGCGCCAGGGCGCCTTGCCGCTCGGGCTTGGCATGACCCTGGTGTCGGTGTGGCTGGCGCCGTGGATCGCGCCCGGCCGTGCCGATCTGCGCGCCGGCCTGGCGGCGGCCCTGATGCTGGCGGCCAGCCTGCCGCTGTGCCTGGGTTATATCGGCTGGACCCTGCGCTGGCTGGCACATCCGGCCTCGGCGCGGCTGGCTGGTCTGCTGGCCGCGGCCGGGCGCCTGGCATTGAGCAACTACCTGCTGCAGTCGCTGGTGTGTGTGGGGGTGTTCTATGGCTATGGAATGGGGGCCTTCGGACTGGGGCGCGCCTGGCAGGTGGCGTTGGGCTTCGGCTTGTTTGCGCTGCAGCTGCTGGTGAGCCGCTGGTGGCTGGCACGTGCAGCGATGGGGCCGGCCGAATGGCTGCTGCGCGCCGCCGCCTATGCGCGTGCGCCGGGGCGCCGCGCCAGCTGACCTCCCGCGCGCCAGGCGCGGTCGGTCGGCGCGATCCTCACTTCCTTCGATCGCCCTGCACGGCATGCTGGAGCGACAACGGCGGGCCTCGGTTCGCTGCGGGTTTTCATTCGATGGAGTGGTGTAGATGCCTCAGCGCGACAACAGCCAGTACGACCTGATCGTCATCGGGGCTGGGTCGGGCGGCCTGGCCGGCGCCTTCCGTGCAGCCGAATATGGCGCCAGCGTCGCGATCCTGGACCCGGGTGAACTGGGCGGCACCTGCGTCAACGTCGGCTGCGTGCCGAAGAAGGCGATGTGGCTGGCGGCCGAGCTGGGCCGGCACGTCGAGATGGCCGCCGACCTGGGCTTCAGGGTGCATGGCGGGCCGCTGGACTGGCAGGAGTTCGTCGTCCACCGCCAGCGCTACATCGCCGGTATCCACGACAGCTACCGCAAGCGCCTGGCGAAGGCCGACATCATGCGCATCCCCTCGCGCGGCACCCTGGTGCCGGGCGGGGTGCGCTGCGAGGACGGCCTGGACCTGAAGGCCAGGCACGTGCTGCTTGCCACCGGTGGCCATCCGCTGCGACCGCAGATCCCGGGCGCGGAACTGGCGATCGATTCGGACGGCTTCTTCAACCTGTGTTCGGCGCCGCCGCGGGTGGCCATCATCGGCGGCGGCTACATTGCCGTGGAGCTGGCCGGTGTGTTGCAGGCGCTGGGCAGCCAGGTCGAACTGTTCGTGCGCGGGCCATGCCTGCTGCAGTCCTTCGACCGCGACCTGACCCTGCAGCTGGCCGAGAACCTGCGCCAGGGCGGCATTGGCCTGTTCTTCGACACCGAGGTCACTGCGCTGGAAAAAGCCGGCCAACAGACCTGCGTGGTCACCGATACCGGGCCGGTGCCGGGTGGCTATGACTGCGTGATCTTCGCCACCGGGCGCGCGCCCAACACGCGCGAGCTCGGGCTGGAGGCGGTTGGCGTGGCCACCGACACCCACGGCTCGGTGCAGGTGGACTGCTGGCAGGACACCACTGTCCAAGGCGTCCACGCGATCGGCGACGTCACCGACGTCGGCGTGGCGCTGACGCCGGTGGCCATTGCCGCGGCCCGCCGGCTGATGGATCGCCTCTTCGGCCACAAGCCGCAGGCCCGGCTCGACTACGCCAACATCCCCAGCGTGGTGTTCTCGCATCCGCCGATGGGCAGCGTCGGAATGACCGAAAAACAGGCCCGCGCCGAGCATGGCGATGACACGGTGCGGGTGTTCGCCACGACCTTCAGGCCGATGCTCCACGCGCTGGCCGACACGCCCCAGCACAGCCTGTTCAAGCTGGTCTGCGTCGGTGATGAAAAGCGCGTGGTCGGCGTGCACCTGATGGGCGAGAACGCCGACGAGATCCTGCAGGGGTTTGCGCTGGCGGTGAAGCTGGGCGCCACCCTGGACGACCTGCACGACACCGTGGCGATCCATCCCACCAGCGCCGAGGAATTGGTGCTGCTGCGCTGAAGCCAGGTGGCAGACCCTGCGGCAATCGGGAAGGGCCGTATCGCAGCGGCCCTCAGTCTGCGGACCAAGCAGATGTGGGAGCCGCTTCAGCGGCGAAAGGGCTCTCCCGGGAAAGCTCCATCGCCGCTGAAGCGGCTCCCATCGGAGCGGTGTTGATCCCTCGTGGCGACAGGCCATGGAGTCTGGCAGCAACCAGGGGTACGCACTGCAGCGCCCCGTTCCCGTTGTGCGTGCTGCAAATCCCGGAAGGTCAGTGCCCGGCCGCGGCCCCGGTGCCGGCCTTGGCCGCGAACGGCGGCCGGGCAAACCACACGAACACGATCACGCCCAGGAAGATCCAGCCCAGCAGGTAGAAGATCTCGTTGAAGCCGATCTGCAAGGCCTGCTGGCCGATCATCTGATTGAGCATCACTGCCCCGGCCTGGGGATCGCCGTGGCCGAGCTGGTACACGGTCTGCTGCATGGCCGGGTCGTAGGCGCTGATATGTTCGGTCAGCTCGGCGTGGTGGATGGTGGTGCGCCGGTTCCAGGCCCAGGTGGTCAGCGAGGCGGCGAAACTGCCGCCCAGGGTGCGCACGAAGGTGGCCAGGCCCGACCCTGCGGAGATCTCGTGCGGCTCCAGATCCGAGAGCAGGATGGTCAGCACCGGCATGAAGAACAGCGCCACGCCCAGGCCCTGGATCAGCTGGATTTCGGCCACCCGGCCGAAGTTCACCTCCAGGTTGAAGCCCGAACGCAGGAAGCTGGTCGCGGCCATCACCACGAACGCCACGCTGGCCAGCACGCGCAGGTCGAAGCGGTGGGCGTACTTGCCCACGAACGGGGTCAGGATCACCGGCAGCAGGCCGATCGGCGCGGTGGCAAGGCCAGCCCAGATCGGCGTGTAGCCCATGTTGCGCTGCAGCCACAGCGGGACCAGCAGGCTGATCGAAAAGAATGCCGAATAGGCCATCACCAGCGCCAGCGTGCCGGCGGCGAAGTTGCGGTGGCGGAACAGGCGCAGGTTGACGATCGGGTCCTTCTCGGTCAGTTCCCAGATCACGAACACGCTCAGCGCGATCGCCGCCACGATGGCCAGGATCACGATCCTGTGCGAGTTGAACCAGTCCTCGTCGTTGCCCAGGTCGAGCATGATCTGCAGCGCGCCCACGCCCAGCACCAGCGTGGCCAGGCCGATGTAGTCCATCTTCGGCGTTTCCAGCTTTTCCGGACGTCCCTTCATCTGCCGCCCGACCACGATGCTGGCGAAGATGCCGATGGGAATGTTGATGAAGAAGATCCATTCCCAGCTGTAGTTGTCGGTGATCCAGCCGCCCAGGATCGGCCCGGCGATCGGCGCCACCACCGTGACCATCGCCAGCAGGGCGATGGCCTGCCCGCGTTTCTGCGGTGGATAGATCGAGATCAGCAGCGCCTGGGTCACCGGGTACATCGGCCCGGCGACGAAGCCCTGCAGCGCCCGGGCCACCACCAGCAGGCCCATCGAGTTGGCGATGCCGCACAGGAACGAGGCGATCACGAAGGCCAGCGTGGCCCAGGTGAACAGCCTGACCTCGCCGAAGCGGCGGGTCAGGTAACCGGTCAGCGGCAGGGCGATGGCGTTGCTCACCGCAAAGGAGGTGATGACCCAGGTGGCCTGGTTGGCGCTGGCGCCCAGGTTGCCGGAGATGGTGGGCAGCGAGACGTTGGCGATGGTGGTGTCCAGCACCTGCATGAAGGATGCAAGCGCCAGGCCGACCGTGCACAGGGCCATGTTCGGCGGCCGGAACGGCGCGGCCGCCGGCTGTGGAGCGGCCCTGGGGCCGCCGGCGTCGTCGGCAATGGTGGACATCTGCGGCGTCCTCAGTGGCTCTGGGACGATGCGGGCAGGTTCTGCGCGATGATCGAGGCGATCAGCCGGTCGGCATCGGCCAGCTGCTGCGCGTAGGCCGCGGTGGTCATCAACGGCCTGGCATCGGCGCGGTCCTGGCGCGCCGGGGCCAGCACCGGGCCGCTCTGGTCCTTGAGGTTGACATTGACGTCCATGCTCAGGCCGATGCGCAGCGGATGCTCGCGCAGCTGCCCGGGGTCCAGGGTGATCTTCACCGGCAGACGCTGGACGATCTTGATCCAGTTGCCGCTGGCGTTCTGCGCCGGCAGCAGCGAGAACGCACTGCCGGTGCCCATGCCCAGGCTGTCCACCGTCCCTGCGTAGGTGACCTCATCGCCGTACAGATCGGCATGCACCTGTACCGGCTGGCCGATGCGCATCTTGCCCAGCTGGGTTTCCTTGAAGTTGGCTTCCACCCAGAGCTGGTCGATCGGCACGATGGTCATCAGCGTGGTGCCCGGCTGGACCTGCTGGCCCAGCTGCACGCTGCGCTGGGCCACATAGCCGGAGACCGGTGCCACGATCGCCACACGCTGCAGGTTCAGGTAGGCCTGGCGCAGCTGCGAGGCCGCAGCCTGCACCTGCGGGGCCTTGCCCACGGTGGTGGCATCGACCAGCGCGCGGCTGCGCTGCAGGCCGCCGCGCGCAGCGCCCAGGGCCGCCTCGGCCGAGGCCAGGACATCGCGGGCATGGGCCAGTTCCTCGCGCGAGACCGCACCGCTGGCCACCAGGCCTTGGCGGCGCTTGACGTCGGCCCGGGCCTGATCGACCGCGACCTGGCGCGCGCGCAGGTCCGACTCGCCGGACTGGACATCGCTGAACAGGCCGCGCACCTGGCGCACGGTCGCGCCCAGGTTGGCCACGGCCTGGTCGTAGCTGACCTGGGCATCATTGGGATCCAGGTGCACCAGCGCCTGGCCGGCCTCGACCTTCATGCCGTCGTCGGCATCGATGCTGACCACCGTGCCCATGGTCTGCGGCACGATCGAAACGATGTTGCCGTCCACATAGGCGTCGTCGGTGGACTGGTGCCAGCGGCCGTACAGCAGCGCGTAGGCCAGCCAGCCCAGGCCGGCCACGAGCACCACGGCCACCAGGATCAGCAGCGCGCGCCTGCGGTGGTTCTTCTGCGGTGGCGTGGCGGCCGCTGCGGGAGGTGGGGTCTGCGTGTTCATGGGCTGGTTTCGGCGGTGAGGTTGGAAGAAGGGACGGTCAGCGGCAGGCCGCCGCCGAGGGCCTGGTCGAGGTCGACCACGGCGGCGTAGCGCTGCGCATGCAGGCCAGCCAGCTGCTGTTCAAGCTGCAGCAGCGGGCGCTGCGCGGCCAGGACCTCCAGCTGGGTGCCAAGGCCGGCGTCGTAGCGGCTGCTGGCCAGGACAAAGGCCTTCTGCGCCGCGTCGCGGGCCTGGTCGATGGAGGCGATCTGCGTGTCCAGCGAACGGGCGGTCTGCACCGCATCGGCGACTTCGCGCATGGCCCCGACCAGGGACTGGTTGTAGTCGGCCACGGCCAGGTCGTACTGCGCCTGGGCGCTGTCCAGGTTGGCGCGCAGGCGGCCGCCGTCGAAGATCGGCAGACTGATCGCCGGCCCACCGAAGACCAGGGCCGAGTCGTTCTCGAACAGGTCCGACAGATGGGCCGAGGCCAGGCCGGCGATCACGCTGAGATTGACGCTGGGCTTGAACGCGGCCTGGCGCGCGTCGATCCCGCGGTTGGCCGCTTCCACCCGCCAGCGCGCGGCCACCACATCGGCGCGGTGGCCGAGCAGTTCGCTGGGCAGCACGCCGGGCACGGCCGGGGCCGGCGCCTGCAGCAGGCGCGGCTGGGTGATCGACTGGCCGCGGTCCGGGCCCTTGCCCAGCAGTGCGGCCAGGGCGTTGTGCAGCAGGGTGATCTGGTGCCCGGCGGCCTGTTCCTGCTGGCGCGCGGCGGCGATCGTGCTTTCGGCCTGGCGCAGCTGCAGGTCGTTGTCCAGGCCAGCGTCCACGCGCTGCTGGCTGAGCTCGCGCAGTTGGATGGAGCGGTCCATCTCGCGCCGGGCCACGTCCAATGCTTCATGGGCCTGTGAAAGCGAAATGTAGGTGCGGGCGATGTTGGCCGACAGGGCCAGGCGTGCGGCCTGCGCATCGACCTCGCTCGCCCGGGTCTGGCCGACGGCCGCTTCCCAGGCGGCGCGCTGGCCGCCCCACAGGTCCGGGGCCCAGCTGAAGTCGAGCCTGAGCACGTTGCTCCACCTCAGATCGCCGCCGAGATCTTCCCCGGCCAGGCCCTCGGGCAGCTGCACGCCGCTGTGCTGGGCCGAAGCATCCAGGGTGGGCCTGCGCTGGGCATCGGCCAGTCCGGCCTGGGCCCGGGCCTGGCGCAGGCGTGCGTCGGCAGCGGCCAGCGACGGGCTGCCGGCCAGGCCTTCGTTGATCAGGCTGTCCAGCTGCGGGTCGCCCAGCGTCTTCCACCAGTCCTGCTGCGGGAAGGCGGCGGCGCTGAAGGCGTCCTTGCCCAGGCTCTGGCGGGCGCTGAGGGTGTCGGCATCGAGCGCCTGGCCGGTGGCGGTCAGGCCATGGCTGCTCGCGCAGCCGACCAGGGCCAGGGCCCAGGCCAGCGACACGGTGAGCCTGCCGGGCAGGCGCGTGGAAACAGGCGTGGACATGGTCAATCGGTCTCGGAGGTGAGGTTGTCGCGGGCCAGCTGGAGCAGGCGCATGAGTTCGCTGGCTTCGGTTTCGGACATGCCGGCGGTGGCCCGCTGGAGGATGCGCTGGCCGCACAGGTGGATGTCCTGCCAGATGCCATGGCCGGCATCGGTCAGGTGGATGTGCAGGGCCCGGCGGTCGCCCGGATCAGCCTGGCGCACGACCAGGCCGCGTGCTTCCAGCCGGTCCAGCAGGCGGGTCATCGCGCCGGGGTGGACCTCGGCGGCACGGGCCAGGTCGGTGACGCTGGCCATGCCGCCGGCCAACCTCTTGAGGGTGATGAACTGGCTGAAGGTCAGATCGTGGCCGGTGGCGGCCAGCTCCTTCTCCAGGGCTTGCCAGACGGCTTCACGCACCTGGCGAATGAGCAGGCCAAGCGAGGCACCGCTGGCAGGCGCGGCGAGGGACGCGGGGGGTTTCATGGCGCGGCATGATCTGCGCCCACGAAATAACTGTCAATGCAATTATTGTCTCGGCAGCAGAATGACGCGTCGCATCATTCTGCTGACAGAACGGTCAGCTACAGGGTGCGATGCAGGATCAGTTCCAGCACCGCCTTGCTGCCGAAGAACGCCAACAGCAGCAGCGCCATCGCCACCAGGGTCCAGCGCACCGCCTTGGGCCCGCGCCAGCCACGCCGCCAGCGGCCCAGCAGCAGCCCGCCGAACACCAGCCACGACAGCACGCTCAGCACGGTCTTGTGGATCAGGTGCTGGGCGAACAGGTTCTCCACGAACAGCGTCCCGGTCAGCAGGGTCGCGGTCAGCAGCGTGAAGCCGACCCCGATCGTGCGGAACAGCAGGGTCTCCAGTTCGGTCATCGGCGGCATCGCGCGCAGCCAGCTGTGGAATTCGCGCCGGCGCAGGGCCCGTTCCTGGACCCACAGCATGATCGCCAGCAGCGCCGCCACGGCCAGGGCGGCATAGGCCAGCAGCGCCAGCCAGGCATGCAGCTGCAGGCGCCAGTCCAGGTGCGGTGAAGGCCGGTGCCCATAGCCGTGGTAGACCGCCAGCAGCAGCGCGGCCAGCGGAAAGGCGACCACGCCCACCGTGGCCATGCGCCCGCGCGCGCCCACCACCGCGGTCATTGCCGCCATCCCCAGGCTGACCAGCGACAGGGCCGAGAAGAAGTGCATGTCCGGCCCGCCCGGCGTGCGCCAGGCGATCCACAGGTGATAGCCGGCGTGCAGGACCAGCGCCGCCAGCGCCGGCCAGCGCCAGCTACGCGACGGGCCCGCGGCCTCGTGGCCGAGCGCGCGCACCAGTAGCACGGTCGCCAGCAGGTAGAAGACGATGGCAGCAAGGATGAAACCCATGCAAACAGTGTCGCACGCAGCCGCGCGCGGCGAGGATCATTGCCGATTGCCCATGCCGATGCGGCCCGGGCAAAACGCGCCGGATATACTGCGCGCCTGCCTTCGCCCCCCCGGTTCCTGCCATGTTCGAATCCCTGACCCAGCGCCTGTCCGGCACCATCGAGCGCCTGCGCGGCCGCGGCCGCCTGACCGAGGAAAACATCCGCGAGGCCACCCGCGAGGTGCGCATCGCGCTGCTGGAAGCCGACGTGGCCCTGCCGGTGGTCCAGGCCCTGGTCGAGCGCATCAAGGTGCGCGCGGTCGGCCAGGAAGTGCTCAAGTCGCTGACGCCGGGCCAGGCCCTGATCAAGATCGTGCGCGACGAGCTGGCCACGGTCATGGGCTCGGCCGCCTCCGACCTGAACCTCAACGTGCCGGCGCCGGCGGTGATCCTGATGGCCGGCCTGCAGGGCGCGGGCAAGACCACCACGGTGGCCAAGCTGGCCAAGCACCTGAAGGAAAAGCGCAGGAAGAAGGTGATGGTGGTGTCCGCCGACGTCTACCGCCCCGCTGCGATCGAGCAGCTCAGGACGCTGGCCCAGCAGGTCGACGTGCTGTTCTTCCCGTCCAGCGCCGAGCAGAAGCCGGTGGACATCGTCCGTGCCGCCATCGAGGACGCGCGCAGGTCCTATGCCGACGTGCTGATCGTCGATACCGCCGGCCGGCTGGCCATCGACGAAGCGATGATGGACGAGATCAAGGCGCTGCACGCAGCAGCCAGGCCGGTCGAAACCCTGTTCGTGGTCGACTCGATGACCGGCCAGGACGCGGCCACCACCGCCAAGGCCTTTTCCGAAGCGCTGCCGCTGACCGGCGTGGTCCTGACCAAGACCGACGGCGATGCCCGTGGCGGCGCGGCGCTGTCGGTGCGCTACATCACCGGCAAGCCGATCAAGTTCATCGGCGTGGGCGAAAAGCCCGACGGCCTGGACGTGTTCCACCCCGAGCGCGTGGCCAGCCGCATCCTGGACATGGGCGATGTGCTGTCGCTGGTGGAGCAGGTCGAAAGCCAGGTCGACAAGGACAAGGCCCAGAAGCTGGCCGAGAAGGTCGCCAAGGGCAAGAAGTTCGACCTCAACGACATGCGCGACCAGCTCGAGCAGATGCAGAACATGGGCGGCATCGGCGCGCTGATGGACAAGCTGCCCGGCCTGGGCCAGGTGCCCGAGCATCTGAAGCAGCAGGTTGCCGGCAACAAGGAAGTGCCACGCATGATCGCCATCATCGGTTCGATGACCAAGAAGGAGCGACGCAATCCGGCCCTGCTCAACGGCTCGCGCCGCGCCCGGATCGCCAAGGGCTCGGGCACCCAGCCTTCGGACGTGAACAAGCTGATGAAGCAGTTCACCCAGATGGAAAAGATGATGAGCAAGCTCGGCCGTGGCGGCATGAAAGGCATGATGCGCGGCATGAAGGGCATGATGGGGGCCATGGGCGGCCGCGGCGGCATGCCGCCGTTGCGTTGATGCGCTGATGGCATCGGCCGCGCGCCAGCGATCGCAGGCTTTCTGTGCGCGCTTGGGCGCACGGCTTCCGATCCTGCTGGCGCCAATGGCCGGCGCCTGTCCGGTGGCGTTGTCGGCTGCGGTGGCCAGCGCCGGCGGCATGGGCGCGATGGGTGCGGTGCTGTCCACCCCGCAGGACATCGGCGCCTGGATGGAGGATTTCCGGACCCGGTCGGATGGGCCCGCGCAGGTCAACCTGTGGCTGCCGGATCGGCCGCCGCAGCGCCACGCGCGGGCCGAGGCCGCGACGCGTGCCTTCCTGGCGCAGTGGGGGCCGGTGGTGTCCGAGCAGGCCGGCGATGCAGTGCCGGCCGATTTCCAGGAACAGTTCGACGCCACCCTGGCGGCGCGCCCGCAGGTGCTGTCCACCATCATGGGCGTGCTGCAGCCGGCCCAGGTGCAGGCGCTCAAGCGCGCCGGCATCGCCTGGTTTGCCTGTGCGACCACGCTGAAGGAGGCGCGCGCCGCGCAGGACGCTGGCGCCGATGCGGTCGTGGCCCAGGGATTCGAAGCAGGCGGGCATCGCGGTGCGTTCGATGCGGCGGCGGCCGAACGGCAGCTGGTTGGTCTGTTCGCGCTGGTGCCGCGCCTGGCCGATGCCCTGTCGGTGCCGGTGATCGCCGCTGGCGGCATCGCCGATGGGCGCGGCATCGCCGCGGCGCTGCTTCTGGGTGCCAGCGCGGTGCAGGTCGGCACTGGGTTCCTGCGCACGCCGGAAGCGGCCATCGCGCCGGCTTGGGCGCAGGCGCTGGCCGAGGCAGAACCGCAGGACACCTGGCTGACCCGGGCGTTTTCCGGACGCCTGGGGCGGGCGCTGGCCACGCCTTACGTACGCGCCGCTGCCGCGCCGGATGCGCCGGCACCGGCGCCCTATCCAGTGCAGCGTGCGCTGACCGCCGGCATGCGCAGGCAAGCCGTGCAGCAGGGTCGGATCGATGCGATGCAGGCCTGGGCCGGCCAGTCGGCGTGGATGGCGCAGGCCACGCCGGCGGCAACGCTGCTGAAGGACTGGTGGATCCAGGCCGAGGCGCTGCTGTGAGCACGCCGGCACTGTATTGCGGCAGCCGGCTGGCCGGCACCGACGAGCTGCGCGCGCTGGCGAGCGTCAACTATGGCCACTTCACCGTCATGCGCGTGCGCAACGGCGCGGTCCAGGGGCTGGATCTGCACCTGGCGCGGCTGCGGCAAGGCCATGCGGCGTTGTTCGATGCCGACTTCGACCAGGCACAGCTGCGCCATGACCTGCGCACGGTGCTGGCCGGGCAGGGCGAGGCGTCGGTGCGGATCACCGGCTTTGCGCGGGACTTCAACTACCGCGATCCCTTGCAGGCGGTGCAGCCGGCGTGGTTCATCTCGGTGGCCGCCGCGGCGCCGGTGGCCGGCGGGGCGCCGCTGTCGCTCAAGTGCTTTGCGTTCGTGCGCCCGCTACCGCAGGTCAAGCACCTGGCGACCCTGCCGCTGTTCCACTACCGGCGCCAGGCTCGCCTGGCCGGACATGACGATGCGCTCTTCATCGCAGGGCCCGGTAGCGATGCCCGGGTCGTCGAAGGCTCGCTGTGGAACATCGGCTTCTGGGACGGCACCGGTGTGCTGTGGCCGCAGGGGCCGGCCCTGCGCGGCACCTGCGAGGCCCTGCTGCAGCGCGGCCTGGACCAGCTCGGCGTGCCGCAGCGCCTGGCCGCGGTGAGCGTGGCCCAGGCCACGACCCTGGCCGCCTTTACCGCCAACGCCAGCGGGTGTGCCGGCGTGAGATCGATCGAAGGGGTGACGCTGCCTGCCGCGCCCGAGCTGCAGGACCTGCTGGCGCGCGCGCTGGCGACCCAGGCCTGGGACCTGATCTAAGGCGGGGCTGGCGTGAGGTTGGGCGGCTGAACCGCGCAAGTTTGCGTGTCGCGCGCAGCCGGCTATAATTGTCGGCTTACCGCGCCATTTCGGCGACTGGGCAACACCCGAGAAAGCACCATGGTCAAGATCCGCCTTAGCCGCGGCGGCGCCAAGAAGCGCCCCTTCTATCACATCATCGTCAGCGACGTGCGTGCTGCACGCGATGGCCGCAACATCGAGCGCGTGGGCTACTACAACCCGGTCGCCCAGGGCGCCGAGCCGCGCGTGGTGCTGGACATCGCCCGGGTCGACCATTGGCTCGGCCAGGGCGCCCAGCTGACCGACAAGGTCCGCAACCTGTACAAGGAAGCGGCCAGGCTCAACCCGCAGGCTTCGGCCTGATCGCGCCTCGGGCGCGGCTGCCAGCCGCGGCCGAAAGATCCCCATGACCGGGAACACGACGCGCCACATTCTGCTGGGCAGGGTGGTTGGCGCGTTTGGCGTGCGTGGCCAGGTCAAGATCGAATCCTGGACCGAGCCGCGCGAGGCCATCTTCCGCTACCAGCCCTGGACCCTGCGCGACGCCGCCGGCAACGCGCGTGAGCTGAGCGGTGCGCGCGGCAGGAACTCCGGCAAGCACCTGGTCGCCGATTTGCCCGGCGTGGAGGATCGCGATGCGGTCGATGCGCTGGTGGGCCTGGAAATCTCGGTGCCGCGCAGCGCGCTGCCGCCGCCCAGGCCCGACGAGTATTACTGGGTCGACTTGGAAGGCCTGCGTGTGATCAACGCCGACGGCCGCGATTTCGGCATCGTCTCGCACCTGTTTTCCACCGGCGCCAACGACGTGCTGGTGGCCAAGGGCGACAAGGAGCGGCTGATTCCGTTCGTGCAGCCCGAGTTCGTGACCGGGGTGGATTTCCAGGCCGGTGTCGTCGGCGTGGACTGGGATCCGGAGTTTTAGCGGCCAGGACCCGGGACGGCTTGCGGGACTGGGAAGAGCCGGGCTCCAGTCGGGGCATGCTTGCCTGCATGGAAAGGCGGAGGGCAGCTTCGGCTTTTCGGCCCGGAAAATAATGGACGCTTTTTCTCAAGAAGGACTTGACAGGATATCGAGGCCAAAGATCCTGCCTCCGAGTCCCGAGTCCCGAGTCCCGAG
Source organism: Pseudoxanthomonas spadix BD-a59 (assembly GCF_000233915.3). NCBI lineage: Bacteria > Pseudomonadati > Pseudomonadota > Gammaproteobacteria > Lysobacterales > Lysobacteraceae > Pseudoxanthomonas > Pseudoxanthomonas spadix. Next base: position 1,222,554 of record NC_016147.2, read on the forward strand.
TCCCGAGTCCCGAGTCCCGAGTCCCGAGTCCCGAGTCCCGAGTCCCGAGTCCCGAGTCCCGAGCTTCCATGCGCATCGACGTCATCAGCCTGTTCCCTGAATTCATCGACCAGAGCACCGGCTTTGGCGTGGTCGGGCGCGCGCGCGAACGCGCCCTGCTGCAGCTGCAGGGCTGGAATCCGCGCGACTACGCCAGCGGCAACTATCGCCGCGTGGATGATCGTCCGTTCGGCGGCGGGCCGGGCATGGTGATGCTGATCGAGCCGCTGCGCGCCTGCCTGGAGGCCGCGCGCCAGGCCGATCCGACTCCTGCGCCGGTCCTCTACCTGAGCCCGCAGGGCCGCCCGCTGACCCAGGCGCGGGTGCGCGAACTGGCCCTGCTGCCGCGGATGATCCTGCTGTGCGGGCGCTATGAAGGCGTGGACGAGCGCTTGCTGGCGCACCAGGTCGACGAGGAGATCTCGATCGGCGACTACGTGCTGTCCGGCGGCGAACTGGCTGCCGCGGTCCTGATCGATGCGGTCACCCGGCTGCAGGAGGGCGTGCTCAACGACGCCGAATCGGCCGCCCAGGACAGCTTCGAGGGCGAGGGCGGGCTGCTGGACTGCCCGCATTTCACCCACCCGGCCAGCCACGCCTGGGGCGAGGTGCCCGAGGTGCTGCGTTCGGGCAACCACGCCGCCATCGCCCGCTGGCGGCGGCAGCAGTCGCTGGGCCGGACCTGGCTGCGGCGCCCGGAGCTGCTGGACGAGTCGGCCCTGTCACCGGCCGATCGCAAGCTGCTGGAGGCGTTCCGGCAGGAATGGGCGGCAGATGGATCGCCCGCCAAACCCTAGGAGCCTGTCGGACTTTGGCCGGCCGGGCTGCAAATCCGGCTGTGCGGTCCATATTTCCGTCGCTTCTTGCCCCATAGAACCACGATGGGGCGGCGAATCGCCGAAAATCTGTTCTCGCGCAGCCGAATTTTCGCCTCGACCGCCAAAGCCCGACAGACTCCTAGCCACGGCGGCCAATTTGTCTATAATGCGCAGTTCTCACGGCCAGCTCGGCTTGCGGGGAACCCCATAACAACAATCGTGCGGCGCAATCCTGCGAACGCATCAGTGCCTGCTGTCGAAACCCGACACGCCCACCTCAACAGATAACCGGTGCCACCATGAGCAAGTTGAACAAGTCCATCGTCGCGGAGTTCGAAGCCGCCCAGATCACCCGCGAGCTGCCGCAGTTCAGCCAGGGTGACACCATCGTGGTCAACGTGAAGGTGAAGGAAGGCAACCGCGAGCGCGTGCAGGCCTACGAAGGCGTGGTCATCGGCAAGAAGAACGCCGGCCTGAACTCGGCCTTCACCGTGCGCAAGATCTCGCACGGCTACGGCGTCGAGCGCGTGTTCCAGACCCACAGCGCGACCATCGACTCGGTCGAGGTCAAGCGCCGCGGCAAGGTCCGCGCCGGCAAGCTGTACTACCTGCGTGGCCTGCAGGGCAAGGCCGCACGCATCAAGGAAGACCTGGCTGCCGCGGCTCAGGCCAAGGTGGCCCGCCAGGCCGCTGCTTCGGCCAGCGCAGGCAAGTAAACCTGGCCACATGCGCCGCTGCGGCGGCGCTGCGCTATGCTCGAAACCCGGCGAAAGCCGGGTTTCCTGTTTTTGCTGGATCGCACAGGCGCATGCCTGCATGCAGGACGATTCCGCTCAAGGCTTGAGGTGATGGCGATGCAGCCCAATGCATTGAAGTTGCTGTGCGGCATGGCGATGCTGGCCCTGGCCGGCTGCGCCAGCACGATCGGCCAGGATGGCTCGACCGTTTCACTGGTCTGCCAGCAGCAGGCGCGCGAGGCGGCCAACCAGCCGCCGTTCCCAAAGTCGTTGCGAGACGGCAAGCATGGTCAGGAGTTTCAACAAGGCATCCGCGACGCGCAGATGTCGCGATCCTGCCAGCAGGAAGTCGATTCGCATGTCGAAGTCACCTTCAAACCCACGCACGGCAGTTGAACAGGCGCATCCGATCGTGGCATTGATGGCCTTCGGATATTCAGGAATTCATCCATGAAACTGCTGGCTTCGTCCTCCTCGGCCGCAACATTGGCCAGGTCGAGCGCCGGCACGATGGTCCGTGACCCCTGCCAGCCCAACGATTTGCCGGAATGGTCCAGCGGCAAGCGGGACACCATCAAACCCGACTTCTTCAGGAAAACATGACTGAACCGCTTGTCGCACGAACCGTCCGCCTGGATGTCTGGCTGTGGGCGGCGCGCTTCTACAAGACCCGTGTGCTGGCCAAGGATGCGGTGGCGCTGGGCAAGGTGGAGATCGGCGGCCAGCGGGCCAAGCCGGCGCGTGCGGTGCGAGTGGGCGATGTGTTGCAGGTCCAGCGCGGCGATGAACGCTTTGAGGTGACCGTGCTGGGCCTGTCCGATGTGCGCGGGCCGGCACCGGTGGCGCAGGCGCTCTACGGCGAAAGCCAGGCTTCGCAGCAGCGCCGCGCCGAGGTCCGCGCCACACGCGCTGCCGAGCGCAGCGGCTACCGCGCGCCACAGACCAAGCCGGACAAGCGCGCGCGGCGCCTGATCCAGGCGCTGGGCGACATCGACGCGTTCTGATCCGGCCTCTGGCGGCCGACGCTGCAGGGACTGGCCGGCTGCTCAGCCCGGCGCGGCAGGATCGGCCACCGGCAAGGAACAACGAAAACGTCCAGCGGTCCAGCAGGACCAGCGTCAGCATCGACGTGGTGACTGGCAGGTGCCGCCGGCTCCGCATGGTCGTGGGTCGAAGCCAGGAGCTGTTCTGCATTCGCGCCGGGCACCCCACCCCCCGCGCCGCTGGGGTTTTGCCCCCTCTCCCCCGCCTGCGGGGGAGAGGGCCGGGGTGAGGGGGATCGGGGTGATGGCCGTGCTGACGACGACACATCGCGTGCCGGAGCCGGCTGCGGTTTGCTGAGTTTCAAGCAACAAGCCCCCCCACCCAACCCTCTCCCCCGCCAGCGGGGGAGAGGGGCTTATGTGCCGCGTCGCTGGCCGGAGCCCAGGCTAGCAGCCTGTCGGGCTTTGGTGGTCGAGGCGAGAATTCGGCTGTGCGAGGTCAGATTTTCGACGGTTCGCCGGCCCATAGTGGTGCTATGGGCCAAGAAGCGGCGGAAAGATGGACCGCACAGGCGGATTCGCAGCCCGGCCGACCAAAGTCCGACAGGCTGCTAGGGGATTGACGAGGTGACAGAGAGACAGTGCAGGTGGGGGAAAGGGAGCCGAGCACCATGTCGTGAAGACCGCTGCGCCTATGCGCCGGTGGCCAGCGTGGGATCGCCGGCGCGGCGCCAATGACGCAGGCCGAGTATGGCCAGCCCGACGAAGCCCAGGTACAGCGCCGCGGTCACGTCCAGCGACTTGTACAGGTACAGCCCGGTGTAGATCACGTCCACCACGATCCACAGCCACCACGCCGCCACGTGGCGGCGTGCCTGCCACCACTGCGCCACCAGGCTGAAGGCAGTCAGTGCCGCGTCCAGCCAGGGCAGGGCGGCATCGGTGAAGGTGTGCATCACCATGCCCAGCGCCACGGCCAGGACCACGCCGCAGGCCAGGTCGCGCAGCATCGCGCGCCCCGCCAGCGGCGCAACCTGGACCAGGCCATCGCCATCCAGGTGCGCCTTCCAGCGCCACCAGCCGTAGCCGATGAAGCCGGCGAAGGCGCCCTGCAGCAGCGCATCCGAATACAGCCTGGCCTGGATGAACACCCCGGCATACAGCGCCACCGAGACCAGCCCGAGCGGCCAGCCCAGCAGGTGCCGGCGCGCGGCCAGCCAGACCGCGGCCACGCTCACCGCCGCGGCGATCCATTCCAGGGTCTGGGCGTTCACAGCGCGTAGCTCACCGACAGGCGCGCCATGCGCGGCGCGCCGGGGAACAGGTAATAGTCGCCGCCGCTGCTGCCGGTGTCGCGCCAGTAGCGGTGGTCGAACACGTTGTCCACCGACAGGCGCCAGGTCAGCGCATGGCCGCGCAGTTCGCTGCGCAGGCGCACGCCGGCGTCGAACACGCTGTAGGCCGGCGCGCGCACCGCGCCGTCGGCGGTGGCCACGTTCGGCGCGGCATAGCGCCAGCCGCCGCTGAGCGTCCAGGCCGGCGCGAACGGCAGCTGGTAGTCGGCATACACGCTGGCGCGCGCCTTGGGCACGTTGACCAGCTGGTGGCCTTGGTAGGCCGGCGTGCCGGCATCCTCGGCGCGCGCGCGCAGCACACTGGCGGTGGCGGTGACGCGCAGGTGCTCGGTGATGCGGCCGTTGGCGCTCAGTTCCAGGCCGGTATGCACCTGGTTGCCCTGCTGGACGAAGCTGTAGCCGGCGGCGCTGTCGTCGGGCCGTGCGTACTGGAACGGCTGGCTGATGCGGAACAACGCCGCGCCCAGGTCCAGGGTGTCGGTCGCGGAGAACTTGACCCCCAGCTCGAGCTGGCGCGAGACCATCGGCGGCAGGAAGCTGCCGGCATTGGAGGTCCAGTAAGGCGCTTGCTGGCCCAGCGACAGGCCCTTGCTGTAGCTCAGGTATGCGTTGAGCTGCGCGGTGGCCTGCCACAGCAGCGCGGTCTGCGGCAGGAACTTGCTCAGGCGCGTGTGCCGCTCGCGCACGCCTTCGCTGTCGTTGGCGTCTTCATCCAGGCGCACGTAGCGCCCCCCGGCCAGCCACTGCCAGCCGTTGCCCAGGCCGATGCGGTCCAGCGCGAAGACCGCGCGCTGCCTGTCGTCCAGGCGGCGCGCGGAGGGACCGGGCTGGTTGGGCGAGGGCGCGAACACCGGTACCTGCGGATCATCGATGTTGGCCGTGCCCACGTAGTCGTACACGTCCTGGCGCCGGTCCACCGTGCGCTGGAAACCGTCCACGCCAAAGGTCAGCTGATGGCTGAGCGCGCCGGTGTGGAAGCTGCCCTGCAGCTGCGCGCGCAGTTGATCGTTGACCCGGGTGTCGTCGGGGCTGCGGTAGTCGTAGATGTCGTAGTCGCCGTTGGGCGCGAAGAAGTTGCCCGGCACGCTGCCATCGGCGCACTGTGCGGCATAGAAACACCCGTAGGCGAAGGCCACGTTGTCATCGATCACGCTGCGGCTGTGGCCCAGCGCCACGCTGCCCTGCCAGGCATCGTTGAACCGGTAGCGATAGCGCGCGGTAAAGTTGCTCGAGGCGATGCCCACCGGCTGCTGCCAGGGCTGGTAGCCGAGCATCCGGGTGCGGCTGGGATGGTCGGGCAGGGCCTGGCCGCCCAGCAGCTGATAGCCGGAGACCGAGCGTTGCGCGCTGGTCTGGTAGTTGCCGTCCAGTTCGAGCCTGGCCTTGTCGCCGATCAACCAGTCGGCCGCCAGCGCATAGAAATTGCGCCGGCCATCGGCGTGCTCGACGTGGGAATGGGTGTCTTCCCAGGCCGCATTGAAGCGCAGGCCAAAGCGCGGGGTGATCCAGCGGCCCAGGTCCACCGCGGTGTAGCGCGAGCCATGCGAGTCGGTGCCAACGGTCAGCTCCTGCACCCGCGCCGGGCGCTTGGCCACGTAGTTGATGATGCCGCCAGGGGCCATGATGCCCGCGGTCAGGCCGGCTTCGCCCTTGAGGATCTCCACCTGCTGGATGTGCTCCAGGGCCAGGCGCTGCTCGCCGGCGATGGTCAGGTCGTTGAAGCGATAGCCGGTGGCTAGATCCAGCGCAAAGCCGCGGATGGCCACGTTCTGGTAATAGCCCACCGCCGCGTAGCTGTCGCCGAGCGAGGCGTCGCTGTAGACCAGCTCGCTCAACGTGCGCGGTTGGCGGTTGTCGAGCAACCCACGGCCCAGCACGTTGATCGAGGCGGGGATGTCCTTCCAGCTGCCGGGACCGAAGCTGCTCAGCTGCGGGGCGGGGGTGGTCTGTTGCTGGCCCTGCACCCGCACCGGTGCCAGCTCGGTGGCGGAAGTGTCGGTTGCCTGCGCATCGTCGGCCTGCTGGGCCTGGAGCGGCAGCGCGGTGCAAAGCAGGGAGGAAAGCAGCAGGGTGGAGCGAGAGCGGTTCATCGATTCGTCACCAGGGAGTGGCTCAGGGACGAAGCGACGGCCGCACGTGCGCACGCCTGCCACAGGCGGTGCTTGCGTGCTGCTCAAAGCTCCCTACGCCGGTACGAACCGGATCAGGTTCCAAGGGACTCTCTCAGCCTGGCAACGCCAGGCACCCCCGCTTCAGGGGTCATTTGACAACAAACCGCGGGCAATTGCACACCCGGCGTGTTCAGGCCGCCGCGCCGATCGCCTGCAGCAGGGCCTGGCCCGGCGCGGTGTGGAACCAGCGTGCATGCCCCAGCAGGAAGGTGTCGTAGGCCACCTGGGCATTGCCGGGCGAATGGGTCACGGCGTGGAAATACTCGACTTCGGACAGCGCGAACTCCACGTGCACCAGCGGCAACAGGTCGGCCAGCAGTTGCAGACGCGGTGGCTCCAGCGCCAGCACGCTGCGATAGCCCTCGATGAGTGCCAGGGCGGTGTCCAGGTGGAGCGCGTCCATGCCGCGTTCTGGCGTCAGCCAGGCGATCGCGTTGCGTTCGATCGCCGTGGCCAGGTCGAACAGCGCGCTGGTCGGCGAGGCCAGGCCGAAGTCGAGCACGCTGCTCACGCGCATGGCCGCGCCATCGTGTTGCCACAGCAGGTTGGAGACGTGCCAGTCGTTGTGCGCCCACAGGCGCGGCTCGGCGCGCAGGCGCGCGGCAAGACCGGCGTGCCAGGGCAATAGCGCATGGCGCAAGTCGGCCTGCCACTGGCGATGCTGCAGGTACGCCGCCAGGCCCGGGCGCTGGCCCAGCTGTGCGTGCAGCGCGGCAATCGGATCGTCGGCGCGCAGCAGGTCGTCGCGGGCGACCAGCAGGTGGGTGCTGCGCTGGGGCGCGCGGTAGTCGGCAGCGGCCCGGTGCAGGCGTGCCAGCATCGCCCCGGCTTCATGGGCCTGCCCAGGATCGGTCAGCGGCGTCCACGAGGCGCTCTGGCGATACAGGTCTTGGCCGATGCCGACACTGTGGACCTCATAGGTCCAATCGCCGATGGCCACCGCCGTGTGCGTGTCCCGGTCGGCAAACACCTGCACCACCGGCACGCCGTGCGCGGCCAGGTGCGCGATGAAGCGATGTTCCTCTTCCAGCTGGGCCGGGGTGCGCACGCGGGCATGGTGGCGCTTGATGAAGACCTGCCGCTGCGGCGTGCGCACCAGCGCCGCGGCCGACAGCGGGCGCGGGCTGTGCCACAGCACCGCTGCGTCGCCATGCAGGCCCGGATAGCGCCACAGCAGCTGGGCAATTTCCTGCGCGCGCAGCGGTGGCCAGTCCGGCGGCACCTCCTCGGCGCCGACGCCATGCACGCGATGGGTGGGAGCGGTCATGGCAAAACGCGCGGCGACATGGCCGGTATTGTGCGACAACGGCGCCAGAAGGCGCCGTTGTCGTGTTGCCGATGCCGTGGCGCGAAGGGCGCGCGCGGTGCGATCACTTCAGGTCGAAACGATCCAGCTCCATCACCTTGGTCCAGGCCGCGACGAAGTCCTGCACGAACTTGTCCTTCGCATCGCTGGCGGCATAGACCTCGGCCAGCGCACGCAGGACCGCGTTGGAGCCGAACACCAGGTCCACGCGCGTCGCGGTCCACCTGACCGCCCCGGTCTTGCGGTCACGCCCCTCGAAGGTGGTCGGCGAGGCCGGCTTCCAGTCGATGCCCATGTCCAGCAGGTTGACGAAGAAGTCGTTGCTCAGCGTGCCCGGCCTGTCGGTGAACACCCCATGGCCGGCGCCGTCCACGTTGGCGCCCAGCACGCGCAGGCCGCCGACCAGCACGGTCAGTTCCGGCGCGGTCAGGGTAAGCAGCTGCGCCTTGTCGATCAGCAGCGCCTCTGCCGGCACGCCGGGCTGGCCCTTGACGTAGTTGCGCAAGCCATCGGCCAGCGGTTCGAGCATGCCCACCGACTCGACATCGGTCTGTTCCTGGGTGGCGTCGCCGCGGCCAGGCGTGAACGGCACGGTGATGGCCTGGCCGGCGGCCCTGGCCGCCTGCTCCACCCCGACTGCGCCGCCCAGCACGATCAGATCCGCCAGCGACACCGGCTTGCCGAAGTCCTGGCCGATCTGTTGCAGCTTGCCCAGCACCTGGGCCAGTTGTGCCGGCTGGTTGACCTGCCAGTCCTTCATCGGCGAAAGCGCGATGCGTGCGCCGTTGGCACCGCCACGCTTGTCCGAGCCGCGGAAGGTCGACGCCGACGCCCAGGCCGTGCTGACCAGCTGCGCAACGCTCAGCCCGCAGGCGGCGATCCTGCCCTTGAGCGCGTCGATGTCGGCCGCCTCCAGCCGGGTCTGCGAGGCCGGGATCGGGTCCTGCCAGAGCAGGTCCTCGGCCGGTACTTCCGGCCCCAGGTAACGGGCCTTCGGGCCCAGGTCGCGGTGGGTCAGCTTGAACCAGGCGCGGGCGAAGGCATCGGCAAACTGGTCGGGGTTTTCCAGGAAGCGGCGCGAGATCTTCTCGTAGGCCGGGTCGAAACGCAGCGCCAGGTCGGTAGTGAGCATGGTCGGCAGGATTTTCCTGGACCCATCGTGTGCGTGCGGGATGATTGCCCCGGCATCGCGGGCCACCCACTGGTGCGCACCAGCCGGGCTTTTTGACAGCTCCCACTCGAAGCCGAACAGGTGCTCGAAGAAGTCATTGCTCCACCGGGTCGGGGTCTTGGTCCAGGTCACTTCCAGGCCGCTGGTGATGGTATCGGCGCCCTTGCCGGTGCCGAACCTGTTGGCCCAGCCCAGGCCCTGCTGTTCCAGATCGGCCGCTTCAGGCTCGGCGCCGACATTGTCGGCCGGGCCTGCCCCATGGGTCTTGCCGAAGCTGTGGCCACCGGCGATCAGCGCCACGGTCTCCTCGTCGTCCATGGCCATGCGCGCGAAGGTCTCGCGGATATCCAGGGCGGCCTTGAGCGGATCGGGATCGCCATCCGGGCCTTCCGGGTTGACATAGATCAGCCCCATCTGCACGGCGGCCAGCGGGTTTTCCAGCTTGCGCGAATGGGTGTGGCCGGCATCGTCGTCGGCCACCAGGACCGCCTCGTCGCCCGGCTTCTGCACCCCTTCCGAGCCGTGCGCATAGCGCACATCGCCGCCCAGCCAGGTGGTTTCGGCACCCCAGTACACGTCCTGGTCCGGCTCCCAGGTGTCCTGGCGGCCACCGGCAAAGCCGAAGGTCTTCAGGCCCATCGACTCCAGCGCGACGGTCCCGGTGAGGACCAGCAGGTCGGCCCAGGAAATGGCCTGGCCATACTTCTGCTTGATCGGCCACAACAGGCGCCGCGCCTTGTCCAGGTTGACGTTGTCCGGCCAGCTGTTGAGCGGGGCGAAACGCTGCTGGCCACGGCCGGCGCCGCCGCGGCCATCGGCGGTGCGATAGGTGCCGGCGCTGTGCCAGGCCATGCGCACGAACAGCGGGCCGTAATGGCCGAAGTCGGCCGGCCACCAGTCCTGCGAGTCGGTCATCAGCGCGTGCAGGTCGGCCTTCAGCGCGGCGTAGTCCAGCTTGTTGAAGGCTTGGGCATAGTCGAACGTGTCGCCCAGTGGGTCGGACCTGTTGGAATGCTGGGCAAGCAGGTCCACGCGCAGGCGCTTGGGCCACCATTGCGCGTTGGTCGTGCCGCTGCCGGCGGCGTGGTTGAACGGGCACTTGGCTTGGGTTGTCATCGTGGCTGTCTCGTGATGGGCGTGGCGGAGGGGCGGGTGCGGGTGAGCGGCCACCATAGGCAGGCACGATGGAAAATTAAAATCGATAGTTGTGGCCGTTTCGATAGTGAGGCGCTATTGCAAATCCAGCGCGGTGGCCGGCGCTCAGAGCAGCGCCTTGAGCCGATACAGCGCCTCCAGCGCCTGCTTGGGCGTGAGTTCGTCCGGGTCCAGTGCGGCCAGGGCCTCCTGCGCCGCGGACGGGGCCGCGGCGAACAGGCCGAACTGCTGCGGGGCGTCCAGCGCCCGCGGCGCCATCTTCGAGGCCTGGGTGTGGCGGCCGCGCTGTTCCAGCTCGGCCAGGCGGCGCCGGGCCTGGGCCAGCGTGCTGCGCGGCAGGCCGGCCAGCGCCGCCACCTGCAGGCCGAAGCTGCGGTTGGCCGCCCCGTCCTTGACCGCATGCATGAACACCAGCGTGTGGCCATGTTCGACCGCATCCAGGTGCACGTTGGCGATGCCGCTGGGACCGCCTTCGAAGCTCTCGCTGGCCAGCGCGGTCAGCTCGAAATAATGCGTGGCAAACAGCGTGTAGCAGCGATTGACCGAGGCCAGGTGGCGGGCGACCGCATCGGCCAGCGCCAGGCCGTCGTAGGTCGAGGTGCCGCGGCCGATCTCGTCCATCAGCACCAGCGACTGGTGGGTGGCGTGGTGCAGGATGTAGCTGGTCTCGGCCATTTCCACCATGAAGGTGGACTGGCCGCGGGCCAAATCGTCGCCGGCGCCGATGCGGGTCAGGATGCGGTCGATCGGCCCGATCTGCGCGCGTGCGGCCGGCACGAAGCTGCCGATCGCGCTGAGCAGCACGATCAGCGCGTTCTGGCGCATGTAGGTGGACTTGCCGCCCATGTTGGGGCCGGTGATGACCAGCATGCGCCGCGCCTGGAGCGTGTCGCTGCCGTCCAGGCGCAGGTCGTTGGGTTCGAACGGCTCGCTGCGCACCGCCTCGACCACCGGATGGCGGCCGCGTTCGATCACCAGGCACGGCGCGTCGGTCAGCTGCGGGCGGTTCCAGTCCAGGGTTTGGGCGCGCTCGGCAAAGGTGCACAGCACGTCCAGTTCGCTCAGGGCCAGGGCGCAGCGCTTGAGTGGTTCGATCACTTCGTTGAGCGCGTCCAGCAGCCGTTCGTACAGCACGCGCTCGCGCGACAGGGCGCGTTCGCGCGCGGACAGCACCTTGTCCTCGAAGGATTTCAGTTCCTCGGTGATGTAGCGCTCGGCATTGGCCAGGGTCTGGCGGCGGCTGTAGTGCACCGGCGCCCGGTCGGCCTGGCCCTTGCTGATCTCGATGTAATAGCCGTGGACGCGGTTGTAGCCGACCTTCAGGGTGGCGATGCCGCTGGCGGCGCGCTCGCGCGTTTCCAGCTCGATCAGGAACTGGTCGGCGTTGCTGGACAGCTGGCGCAGTTGGTCCAGCTCGACATCAAAGCCATCGGCCAGCACGCCACCATCGGTGAGCTTGAGCGGTGGCTGCTCGGCCACCGCGGCGACCAGCAGCTGCGCGGCGGCATCGTGTTCGCCCATCGAGGCGGCCAGCGCCTGCAGTCTTGGCGAATCCAGCGGGCCAAGCAATTGGCGCAGGCGCGGCAGCTGCGCCAGGCTGTTGCGCAGGGTGGAGATGTCGCGCGGGCGCGCCGAGCGCAGGGCCACGCGGGTGAGGATGCGTTCGACATCGCCGAAGGCGCGCAGCGCCTGGCGCAGCGCCTGGCCGGTACTTGTTGCGGGGTCGGCATCGGTGCCGTGCTCGATCAGGGTCTGGACCGCATGCTGGCGCTGGTTCAACACCGCGTGGTCGCGCAGCGGACGGTGCAGCCAGCGCCGCAGCAGCCGTCCGCCCATCGGGGTGATCGTGCTGTCCAGGATGCCCAGCAGGGTGTGGCGGGTGTCGCCGTCCACGCGCGTGTCCAGCTCCAGGTGGCGCCGGGTGGCCGCGTTCATCGCGATCGCCTCGCTGGATGACTCCAGCGCGATCGCGGTCAGGTGCGGCAACTGGGACTTCTGGGTTTCCTCGACATAGCCCAGCAGCGCGCCGGCGGCGGCAATGGCCAGCGGCTTGTCTTCGATGCCGAAGCCGGTCAGGTCATGCAGCCCGAAGAACTGCAGCAGCTGGCGCCGGCCGCTGTCGGCATCGAACAGCCACGGCGCGCGCCGGCGGGCGCCGCTGCGGGCGGCCAGAAACGCCGGCCAGCCTTCCTCATCGGGCACCAGCAGCTCGGCCGGTTCCAGGCGTGCGATTTCGGCTTCCAGCGCGTCTTCGGATTCGACCTGGTTGACCAGAAAACGTCCGCCGGCCAGGTCGGCCCAGGCCAGGCCGTAGCCGCGCTTGTCACGCGAGAGCGCCATCAGCAGCGTGTCGCGGCGTTCGTTGAGCAGCGCCTCGTCGGTGACCGTGCCCGGGGTGACGATGCGCACCACCTTGCGCTCGACCAGGCCCTTGGCCAGGGCCGGGTCGCCGATCTGCTCGCAGATCGCCACCGATTCGCCCAGCGCCACCAGCCGCGCCAGATAGCCTTCGTAGGCATGCACCGGCACACCGGCCATCGGGATCGGCGCGCCACCGGAGCTGCCGCGCTGGGTCAGGGTGATGTCCAGCAGCCGCGCCGCCTTGCGCGCATCGTCGTAGAACAGCTCGTAGAAATCGCCCATGCGGAAGAACAGCAGCAGGTCCGGGTACTCGGACTTGGCTGCGAAGAACTGCTTCATGAGCGGGGTGTGTTCCAACACAGTCTTGCTGGCTGGCGCATCGTCTTTTTTTGTCATTGACTTCAGAACGTATCGCTTCTTTGTGCGGACAACCACTTGACCCGTCCCGCGCGCCCCAACGCCGTTTGGCTTGAGTCATGCCGCCATGGGCAGCGCGGCCGGTTGCCGATGGTGGGCTGCTTCGGATTGCGCCTGCGGGGTGTGCCCGATCGGCCCCGTTCCTTGCGGCGCACCTGTTTCTTGGAAGTGGGCACGGGTGCGCATCGACGAACGCAGTCATGGCTTCAACCGGCAGCCCCGCTCGGACTGGACAGGATACGCCGATGCCTTGGCAGGATAGCGTTGGCCTGAACCGCCTGGGCTTTCGTGGAGGCCGGTTGAGAAGGTCCTGTTGTGGCAGTGGACCGCGCCGCTGGCTTAGCATCGGCGCGTCGACTGCGAGAAGGAGATTTGCATGTTGGGCCTGACTTCCCGTTCCAAGGATCCGTGGCCGTTGAAGTTCACGCGGCATAACTTCGAAGCGGCGTGCCACAACACGCAGCGTTGCAGCGTGGTCTATGACCGGGACCAGTTCACGCGCCGCTACGAGTTTGAAGCCTCTGGTCCTCCGCCCGCTGGGGATTGGAAGCAGCGGTGGACGGCGGGGACGGGCGTCGACAAGTGTTTCCCTCCGCCTGCGCAGGTGGACTGGATCTCGCTGGACGGCACCGAACACCATGCCCGGATCGACATCGGCGCCATGTTCAAGGACCGGCTGGTGCGGCACAACGTGCCCAGGGAGGACATTCCGGAGGGCTGGCTTGCGGCCAATGCAATCGATCCGGTCTCCATTCACGTCCTGATGGAGATCAATGACCGCACGATCACGGTCTATACCCGGGCGCATGTGGCCACCAAGTCGCTGCGCGTTCCGGGCAACGACTACAGCAATTATCGCAACGACCTGATCGAAGTCTGGACTCATACCTACTGACTCGGACAAGGAGCGTCGACATGAGCGACAAGGACCAACTGCGCATCATTCCGATGGACGATGACGTCACCTCGTTCCCTGCCGACGAAGCGCGGCTGCAAAGCTTCCGGGACGCCAGCGAGCAGCTGTCGCGTTTCGAGGTGCCGCGCCTGGCCGATGCGAGCAATGCCCATGAGAAGCTCTTTTATGCCTTCTTCGACGGGACCGGCAACGACGCGGACAAGGATCCCCTGCACGCGACCAATGTTGCACGGTTACGCGATCAGATCATCGATCTGAATAAAACCGATGCTCGGGTCGATTTTCACTATGTCGCAGGCGTCGGCACCCAGGACCAGGCACTTCCTCGGACGCTGGATGGCGCGCTGGGCCACACCTACGAAGCCCGCATGGAGGAGATGTACAAGCATTTTACCGAGCAGGCAAAAGCTTGGCGGGACGCAGATCCAGACGTCAAAATCAGCGTCTGCGCGGTCGGCTACAGCCGAGGCGCCACCCAGTGCGCGATCTTCACCAACCTGCTGGACCAGCGCGGCATCGTCGATCTGGATAGTCGCGTGACAGATGCGGATGGACGCATCTCCTACACTCGCCACATCGCGCCCCCCGGACAGACGCCGCAGTCGGTGGCCCTGTTCGATCCGGTCTCCACCGGCGTGCAGGAGCTGGCCGATCGCAGACTGGCGCCGTCAGTGGTGTCCGGTTTCCAGATCACCGCGCTGGACGAACAGCGGGTGAAGTTCATCTCCGACCGCGTCATGCCGTTGGGGCTGTCCGAGGACGGACGTTTCCTCAACGTGGCGGTGGCGGGCGCGCACTCGGACATTGGTGGAAGCTACCTGCGTGATGGGTTGTCCAATCGCAGCCTCAACCTGACGGTCGATTTTCTCAACGCGCAGCGGCCAGGCGCGCCCATGTTCGAGAAGGTGCATGAGCCGGACGATCCGCGCCTGAACCGGGTGCACAACTCACACGAGGGCATGCCGATCTACCAGCTGGACCGCAAGGTCAGCCGGTCCATGCCCGAAGGCGTCAATACACGCCTGGCCCCTGAGCTGCCCGTGGCGGCCGGCCAGGTCGCCATGCCGGAGTCCTTGCCGCATGGTCCCAAGCCGCTTGCGCGGGAGCTCGCGCGTGAGGCGATGACCCAGGTGCGCATCGGTCCGGTGCCAGACCGGCCTGGCGAGCGCGCCGTCGCCAACCTGGAACGCATCGCCGCAGCCGAGGCTGCAGGCATCGGGCCGCTGACCGGCGAGCAGAAGCTGGCCAACCTGGCCCGCGGGGTTGCCGACGGGGCTGGCGTCGCGTTGGGTGTGGGCGCGACAGCCTACGACGGCGTGCAGACAGCGCGCCGCGTCTCGGAGCTGATGGAGCAGGGCAATCACACGGCCGCCCAGTCCGAGATCAACCATGCGTGGGCCAGAAACGCAGGCGGCTGGGTGGGCGGAGCTGCGGCGACCTATGCCATGGGTGCATCCGGCTTCGTGCCTGCAGCCATCGTCGCCGGCGATGCATTGTTGATGAGCAAGGCCTTCGAACATGGTTCGGATCTGGTGGACAACCACAAGGTCTTCCGCCAGACCGACAAGGCCGGGGTGGACTGGCAGTTCACGGGGCGGGAATGGACACGCGAGGGCCAGCTCGACCACGGCAACGGTGACGATGCTGCCATCGACTCCTCTTTCGGCGCCAGCTACGAAAAGTCGCGCGAACTCAATGCCCATGCCAACGCGGCGGCCGTCGAACTGGCCCTGGGCAAGGTGCCGGCACCGCAAGACCCCTTCAGCGTGCCGGCCAGTGACGGCGAGCGCAGGCTGGACAATCCCGATTGGCGCTACGACGCCCGCTCCGATCAATGGTCGCGCTCGGTCAAGGTGGCATTGACGGGGGTCAATGACACGGGCGTCTACCAAACCCAGATCGCACTGCCCGAACGCAAGGTCGAACTGGACAGGCAAGCGCTGGGAATCATCCAGCACAACATCGCAAACAGCCGGGAAGCCATCGCCCAGTCATATCTGGAAAACGCCGCCGCGCAGCGGACACAGGATTTCATCGGCGTGCCTGCTGCGGTGGAAGCAGCCCGCGCCAAGCCCGATACGGTGACCGGTTCGGACAATCGCCTCTATCGCCGCGAGCAAGCCGAACAGACCGTGCAATGGGTCCGCAAGGACACTGGCGAAGCGGCAGAAGGCAACCGGGCATTGGAGCTGGAATTGACCTGGCAGGTGCGCCAGCCTGTTTTGGAGCAGGCGCAGCAGACCTTGGCCCAGTTGCAGGCCCGGCCCGCACCGACACCGGCGCAGGTGGAGCAGAACGAACTGCTGCACCGCTATCGGGTCGCAGGGACCGAGCTGAACCCTGACTTCCAGCAGGCCATCGAACTGGCCAGCCAGCGCACGCGCCAGGCGCACGGCATCACCGGTCAAGGATCGGTAAAGCTGTTGCGCAACGAGACCGGACAGTTCGCTGCCGACAGCCCGATCGCCCACTACCCGCGGGGCACCGACGGCGTGGACCGCCTGGTGGCGACCACCACCACGCAAGAGATCCGGCAGGCGCTGGCCGAGGTCCGCCAGCAGCACGTCGAAGCGGCAACGGCCACCTTGGCCACGGTCTCGGTGGTTGCACCCAGCACGGGTCATGGACAGTCCACTCGGCCGCCCGCGTTGACACGGGGCGAAGCGACGCCGGCGGACACGCCTACGCCATCGGCCAGCGTGCCCGGCCCGGCAATGTCCGATACCGCCGGCCAGCCCGCCCCTGCGCTGCCGCAGCAGCGCCAGCCCCAACCCGCACCACCACATTCGCAGGAGCAGGCGACACCGGCGCCGATGCCGGCACGCCCGGCCAGCTTTACCGATCCTGGCCATGCAGGCCATGCCACCTACCAGCGCATCCTGCGCGAAGTGCATTCCATGGAAGCCGGCCAGGGCATCGCCCCGGGCCCGCACAGCGAGAAGATCGCCGCTGCCCTGCTCAATGAAAGCGTGGCCAAGGGCTTGCACATCAGCCAGGTCAGGATGGGGGCCGATGGCACTGTGCGCGGCATCCAGCAGCTCAGCGCATTCGACACGCCACGCGAGGTCAGCATCGTCCCCAGGCAGGCGCAGGGGCTTTCGATGCAGGAATACGCCGACAGGCTGGAGGCCACGCTTTCATCGCACCTGGCCAGCAAGGCGCCTGCAGCCGCGCGTGAACCTGCACAGGCGCACGCCCTTTGGGCCATGTCGAAGGCCGACCAGGTCATGTTCGCCCATCTGCGGCGAGGCACGCCGGGCCACATTGGCGACGATCAGGTGGCCCAGTCCATGCTGGCTGCCAAGCAGAGCGGCATCGACGACGCCAGCAAGATCGCGGGCATGACCATGGCCGGTGATCGGCTGTGGATCATTGGCACCGGTGAAGGCCAACGCGTGGCGATCGATGTCGGTCAGCAGGCACCGCCGGTGCAGGACACCCTGCAGCAGCTGCAGGTGGTCAACCAGCAGCGCGAGCAGCAGCTGGCCATGGACCAGCAGCCAAGCCAGCAAGCTCCCGGGCGCGGCGCGCCAGTGATGGGTTGAGGGTTTTCAGCTGCGGCTTCGGGCAGCCGGGCTCATCGGTGCCGAACCGCGTCACTTGCCTGGCCGCGCGCCGGATGCTCGCTTGCCTTCTGGTCAACCACGATGCCGGCCAGGGAACAAGCAAGCAGTCCGCCGATGCACGGCGCGATCCTCCGGTGCCGCTATTGCACCGGATCCAGGCGCGCAAATCGCGCCGCACCCGTGCTGGGCTTGTCCGGTGAGGGCGGTGGTGGCTTGGGTGTTGACCGGCCTTCGGCACAGAGGTCGGCACAGAAAATCGTATACATCGCCGCCAGCAGCTGCTGCACGCGCGGGTCGGCGATCCGGTAGAAGATCGAACGCGACTGGCGCCGGGTGCTGACCAGCTTGTGCTGGCGCAGGTCGGCCAGTTGCTGGGACAGGGCCGGCTGACGGATGCCCACGGCCTGTTCGAGTTCGCCCACCGAAGCTTCTCCTTGCGACAGCTGGCAAAGCAGCAGCAGCCGCGAGGGGGTGGCCATCAGTCGCAGCAGTTCGGACACTTCCGGTGCCTTGGCCTTCATTTCCTCCAGCTCGGCGGCGCTGATGGCCCTCATGCCTGGCACCAGAGGTAGTACCAGGCCTCGCCTTGGCCAGGCTGGAGCGCCAGGGCGGTGCCGGAATCAACCGCGGCGGACTGCAATCGCCTGCCGCCCGGCTGCCAGCCCTCGGGGGTCCCGGTGTCGGTCTGGTCCACCGCCTGCAGCGCGGCGACCAGGCGCAGCAGTTCCTCGACCGAGCGGCCCACGTTCATCGGGTACCAGCTGATCGCGCGGATCACCCCCTGCGGGTCGATGACGTAGGTCGCCCGCACCGTGGCGCTGTCGCCAGCCTCGGCGCCGACCATGCCATAGCCGCGCGCAATGGCCATCGACGGGTCTTCGATCAGGGGGAAATTCACCGTCACCCCGAAGCGGTCGCGGATGTCACGGATCCAGGCCAGGTGGGAGAACAGCCCGTCCACCGACAGGGCAAGCAGGTCGCAGCCGATCGCTTCGAAGCGTGGCTGGGCCGCGGAAAAGGCCATGAACTCGCTGGTGCACACCGGGGTGAAGTCGGCCGGGTGCGAGAAAAACACCAGCCAGCGGCCGCGGTAGTCCGCAAGCGACACCTCGCCAAGGGTGGTGCGCGCGTGGAAACCCGGCGCCACATCGTGCAGGCGAAGCGGAGTGGACGCATTGGCGAAAGGTTCGGTTCGAGACATGCGGGAGCCGGTGTGGGAAAGGCGCGCAAACAAGTCTAAAGCGCCGCCTGTCGACACGCGCGCTTCCAGGGGCGTCCAATAGTTGCATACTTTATGAGTATGTATAACTATAGCGCCACTCTGATCTTCATCGGTGTACATGCGCATGACTGGCGACACTCGGGATTCCGCACTCCTGCTTGCCCAATCCACCGTCGATGACGCCCTGCACGGACGCTCGCCGCGTCCGCAGGTGACGACTTTCTTCGACGAGGCCACCTTCACCGCCAGCCATGTGGTGAAGGATCCGGACAGCGCTGCCTGCGCGATCATCGACAGCGTGCTGGACTTCGACATGGCCAGCGGGCGGACCTCGCATGCCTCGGCGATGCAACTGGTCGAGTTCGTGCGCGACCAGGGACTGAAGGTGCAATGGCTGCTGGAGACCCACGCCCACGCCGACCATCTCTCCGCCGCACCGCTGCTGCAGGAACACCTGGGCGGGCGACTGGCGATCGGCTCCCACATCACCGTGGTGCAGGAAGTCTTCGGCAAGATCTTCAACGCCGGCACCGGCTTTGCGCGCGACGGCAGCCAGTTCGATCACCTGATCGCCGAGGGCGAGCGCTTCAGCATCGGTGGCCTGCAGGCCACGGCCCTGCACGTGCCCGGCCACACCCCGGCGTGCATGGCCTACGTCATCGGCGATGCGGTGTTTCCGGGCGACACTCTGTTCATGCCCGACTACGGCACTGCCCGCTGCGATTTCCCTGGCGGCAGCGCGCGCACGCTGTACCGCTCGATCCAGCGCCTGCTGGCCCTGCCGGGGCAGGCGCGGGTGTTCCTGTGCCATGACTACAAGGCGCCCGGACGCGACCAGTACGCCTGGGAGACCAGCATCGAGGCCGAGCGCAGCGGCAATGTCCACGTGCACCAGGGGGTGGACGAGGACAGCTTTGTGCAGATGCGCGAGCAGCGAGACGCCACCCTGTCCATGCCGCGCCTGATCCTGCCTTCGGTGCAGGTGAACATGCGCGGCGGACGCCTTCCCGAGCCGGAGGACAACGGCGTGCGTTACCTCAAGCTGCCGCTGGACCTGCTGTGAGTACGGTACAGACGATCGCCTGGTACTGGCCGGTGGCCGGTGGCGCCCTGATCGGGCTGGCCGCCGGCGGCTACCTGATCCTGCTGGGCCGTATCGCCGGCATCTCCGGCCTGGTCGCCGCGGCCACCGGGCTGGCGCGCAACACCGCGCGCGGGCTGGCGGCGTGGTTCCTCATCGGGCTGCTCGGCGGCAGCGCCATTGCGATGCGGCTGCGCGGGATGCCGGACCTGCAGGTGACCGGCACCTGGCCGGTGCTGGTCATCGGCGGCCTGCTGGTCGGCTACGGCACCCGGCTGGGCTCGGGTTGCACCAGCGGACACGGCATCTGCGGAATCGCCCGGCTCTCGCCGCGCTCGCTGGTGGCCACCGGCGTGTTCATGGCCTGCGGGGTGGTCACGGTCTGGGTGGTGCGGCACCTGATCGGAGGTGCGCCATGAAGGCCCTGGCCGCTTTGGCCTGCGGGTTGCTGTTCGGCGCCGGCCTGATCATCTCGGACATGGCCAACCCGGCGCGGGTGCTGGCTTTCCTGGACATCTTCGGCGCGTGGGATCCGTCGCTGGCATTGGTGATGGCCGCCGGTCTGGTGCCTTCGACCCTGGCCTACCGCTGGCACCTGCGTCGCCAGGCGCCGGTGCTGGAGGACCGCGCCCAGGTGCCCAGCGGCGGACGCATCGACGCCCCGCTGGTCATCGGCGCGGCGCTGTTCGGCATCGGCTGGGGCCTGGTTGGCCTGTGCCCGGGCCCGGCCGTGGCCGCGCTGGTGACCGGGCGCTGGCCCTTCGTCGTGTTCGTCCTGGCCATGCTCGGTGGCATGGCCCTGTTTCGCCTTTTCCACGCGCGTCGCTGACGCAAAGGAACACCCTGCCATGACACCTCGCATGCTCGATGAGCGCCTCTCGGTGCTGCCGCAAATCCAGCCTGAGGATCTGCCCACCCTGGCCGCGATGGGCTTCCGCTCGATCATCAGCAATCGGCCCGATGGCGAAGCACCCGACCAGCCCGCCACTGCGGAGATTGCCAGCGCCGCCAGGGCGGCCGGCCTGCAGTTCGAACACGTGCCGGTGGTCGGCGGCGCCATCTCAGATGCGGACATCGCCCGTTTCGGCACGCTGCTGGACACCTTGCCCGGCCCGGTGCTCGGGTTCTGCAAGACCGGCACGCGCGCGGCCACCCTGTGGGCGTTGTCGCAGGCGCGACAGCAGCCGGTCGCGCAGCTGCTGCAGGCAGCCGCCCAGGCAGGGTACGACCTGTCCGGGCAGGCCGAGCGGATGGCCAAGCTGGCCGCGCCGGACAAGGCGGGCTGACAGATGTACGACGTGGTGGTCATCGGCGGCGGCAGTGGCGGCCTGGCGGTGGCCGCCAGCCTGCTGCGGCGCGAATCCGGCCTGCGCATCTGCCTGCTCGAGCCGCGCCAGGAACACTACTACCAGCCCGGCTGGACGATGGTCGGCGCCGGCGTGTTCGATGCACCGCAGACCGTGCGCCCGATGGCCAGCCTGGTGCCCGCATGCATTGACTGGAAGCAGGTGGCGGCCGAAGCCATCGATGCGCCGAATGACCGGGTCCACCTGGCTGGCGGCGGCTCGGTGTGCTACCGCGCCCTGGTGGTCGCCACCGGCCTGGAACTGGACTGGGATGCCATCCCCGGCCTGCGCCAGGCGCTGGGCCATGGCGGGGTGACCTCCAACTACCGCTTCGACCTGGCGCCCTACACCTGGGAGCTGGTCCAGAAGCTCCGCGGCGGCAAGGCACTGTTCACCCAGCCGCCGATGCCGATCAAGTGCGCCGGTGCCCCGCAGAAGGCGATGTACCTGTCAGCCGACCATTGGCGCCGGCAGGGCTTGCTGTCCGATATCAACATCGAGTTCCACAGTGCGGGGCCGGCCTTGTTTGGCGTGGCCGACTACGTGCCGGCGTTGATGGAATACGTGGAGCGCTACGGCATTGAACTGAACCTTGGCTCGACCCTGGTCGCCGTGGACGGTCACGCCAAGGTGGCCACGTTCGCCACGCAGGCGGCCGATGGCGCGCGCAAGGAGAGCATCCGCCCGTTCGACATGCTGCACGTATGCCCGCCGCAGCGGGCGCCTGGCCTGATCGGCGACAGCCAGCTGGCCAATGACGCCGGTTGGCTGGAAGTGGACCCGGCCAGCCTGCGCCACCCCAGCCATCCCAACGTGTTCGGCGTGGGCGATGTCGTCGGCACGACCAACGCCAAGACGGCCGCTGCCGCGCGCAAGCACGCGCCGGTGGTGGCAGAGAACGTCCTGGCGACCCTGGCCGGCAAGCCGCTGACCGCGGTATACGACGGCTATGGCGCGTGCCCGCTCACCGTCGAGCGCGGCAAGATCGTGCTGGCGGAATTCGGTTACGGCGGCAAATTGATGCCGACCTTCCCGGAATGGCTGATCGACGGACGGCGTCCCTCGCGCCTGGCCTGGTATCTGAAGTCCGAGGCGATGCCGCTCCTGTACTGGGACGCCATGCTCAAGGGCCGCGAGTGGCTGTGCGCGCCCGATCGCGTCGCCGCCCCGGGAACCCTCTAAAGATGCCCACGCTGACGGTGTTGCAATACGTGCTCGGAATGGGTGCGGGCGTGCTGGTGGGCTTTACCCTGGGATTGGTCGGTGGCGGCGGCTCGATCCTGGCGGTACCGTTGATGGTCTATCTGGTCGGGGTGGACAACCCACATGTCGCCATCGGCACCAGCGCCCTGGCGGTGGCGGTCAACGCCGCGACCAACCTGGCCAACCACGCCCGGCGTGGCAACGTGAAGTGGGCCTGCGCGGGCGTGTTCGCCCTGGCTGGCGTTGCCGGTGCTTTCCTCGGCTCCAGTCTGGGCAAGGCCTTCGACGGACAGAAGCTGCTGATGCTGTTCGCGTTGCTGATGATCGTGGTCGGCGTGCTGATGTTGAAAAAGCGCGACGCCCAGGGTGACCCGGATGTCCACCTCAGCCGGCAGAACGCGCCGCGCCTGCTGCTGGGCGGGGGCCTGGCCGGCGCGCTGTCCGGGTTCTTCGGCATTGGCGGTGGCTTCCTGATCGTGCCGGGGCTGGTGGCGGCCACGCGCATGCCGATGCTGTATGCGGTGGGCAGTTCACTGCTGGCGGTCACGGCCTTCGGCCTGACCACCGCACTCAACTATGCGCGTTCCGGCCTGGTGGACTGGGCGCTGGCAGCGGTCTTCATCGGCGGTGGCTTGTTCGGCGGACTGTTCGGGGCGCGTCTGGCCACGCATCTGTCCAGGCGGCGAGGCACACTCAATGCCGTGTTCGCAGCACTGATCTTTGTCACCGCGCTGTACATGCTGGTCAAGTCGGCCCTGGCGATCCATGGCGCGCGTTGATCACGGTGGATTGACGATGCGGTGCGGACCCTGCGTGCGTCGGCTGCACCGCCAGCCGCTGGTGATTGGATGGGTGTCAAACGTGGTCGACAAGGTCGGCGTATTTCGCAAGGGCGCCCGGCGCCGCGACTTGACTGAGGTGGTCTGATGGATGCCCTGCTACTGGCGCGGGCGCAGTTTGCGTTTACCGTCTCCTTCCACTTCATCTTTCCTGCGTTTTCCATCGGCCTGGCCAGCTTCCTGATGGTGCTCGAAGCCATGTGGCTGCGCACCGGCAGCGGCCTGTACGCCAACCTCTACCGTTACTGGCTGAAGATCTTCGCCGTGGTGTTTGGCATGGGCGTGGTCTCGGGCATCGTGATGTCCTACCAGTTTGGAACCAACTGGTCGGTGTTCTCGGCCAAGGCGGGCCCGATCATCGGGCCGCTGATGGCCTACGAGGTCATGACGGCGTTCTTCCTGGAGGCCGGGTTCCTTGGGGTGATGTTGTTCGGCATCTCCAAGGTTGGCCCCCGGCTGCATTTCTTCGCGACCTGCATGGTGGCGCTGGGGACCCTGATCTCGGCGACCTGGATCATCAGTGTCAACAGCTGGATGCAGACCCCTGCAGGCTATGCGATCAATGCCGACGGGCAGTTCGTTCCGGCAGGCTCGTGGCTGCCGATCATCTTCAACCCCAGCTTCCCGTATCGCCTTGTGCACACGGTCATTGCCGCCTTCCTGACTACCTCGCTGGTGGTCGGCGCGGTCGGCGCCTGGCACCTGCTCAAGGACCGCGCCAACGCCGGCGCCCGCAAGATGTTTTCGATGGCGATGTGGATGGTGGCCATCGCCGCGCCCATCCAGATCCTGGTCGGCGATGCGCATGGCCTGAACACGCTGGAGCACCAGCCGATCAAGGTCCTGGCCATGGAAGGCGACTACCAGCCCAGCCCGGATGGGGCGCCACTGATCCTGTTCGGGTTTCCGGACAACGACGCAGCCAAGGTGCATGGCGAGGTCTCGATCCCCAGGATCGGCTCGCTGATCCTCAAGCACGACCTCAATGCGCCACTGCCCGGGCTGACCGATTATCCGCGCGAGCTGTGGCCGCCCACGCCGGTGGTGTTCTGGTCATTCCGGATCATGGTCGGGCTGGGCATGGCCATGCTCGGGCTTGGGGCCCTGGGCCTGCTGGCACGGGTGCGCAGACGACTGTACGCCTGGCGCTGGCTGCATCGTGCGGCGCTGGCCATGGGGCCTGCCGGGTTCATCGCGGTGATCGCCGGTTGGGTCACCACCGAAGTCGGGCGCCAGCCATTCACCGTCTACGGCCTGCTGCGGACGGCGCAGTCGGCCTCGCCGCTCCATGCGCCGGCGTTGGCCAGTTCGCTGCTGGCGTTCGTCATCGTGTACTTTTTTGCCTTCGGTGCAGGCACCTACTACATCTTGCGGCTGATGGCCAAGCCTCCTCAGCCGCACGAGGCCGAGCCGGAGCGGCTCCCGCAGCACGCGGCCGGCATCACACCGGCCGCGGCCGCGGTCCGGCGGCTTCCCGGGGAGCATTGAGCATGGCAGGCGTTGATCTGACACTGGTCTGGGCAGGCATCATCGCCTTCGCCGTCTTTGCCTATGTGGTGATGGACGGCTTTGATCTTGGCATCGGCATTCTTTTTCCCAGTTTTGCCGTGGGCCAGGAGCGCGACCAGGCGATGAATTCCATCGCCCCGGTCTGGGATGGCAACGAAACCTGGCTGGTCATGGGCGGTGGCGGGCTGATGGCCGCATTCCCAGTGGCCTACGCCATCATCCTGCCGGCAACCTATCCGCTGGTGATCGCCATGCTGCTTGGCCTGGTGTTCCGCGGTGTGGCCTTCGAGTTCCGATGGCGTGATGGGCGACACCGTGCATTCTGGGATTGGGCGTTTTGCCTGGGCTCGATCATGGCGACCTTCGCCCAGGGCGTGATGCTGGGCGCGATCCTGCAGGGCATCCATGTCCAGCGCCAGGCGTATGCCGGTGGATGGCTCGACTGGCTCAGCCCGTTCTCCCTGGTCACTGGCGTTGCCCTGCTGGCCGGCTATGCGCTGCTGGGTTCGACCTGGCTCATCGGCAAGACCGAAGGCAGCGCCCAGGCGCATGCCAGGCGCCTGGCTTCCTGGCTGCTCTTGGCCGTGCTGTTTGCCATTGCAGCAGTCAGCGTCGCAACGCCATTGCTGTCACTGGAATACGCGCGTCGCTGGCTGGCCATGCCCACCGTCCTGCTCACCGCCCAGGTGCCATTGCTCACCTTGATCGTGGCCTTTGTCCTGTTCCGAAGCCTGCGCGCTGGCCGCGAGCGGGTCCCCTTCCTCATGGCGCTGGCGCTGTTCCTGCTTGGCTTCACCGGCTTGTTGATCAGCGTCTTCCCGTACGTAGTGCCGGGCGCCGTGAGCATCTGGGAAGCAGCCGCTCCGCCGGAGAGCCAGGAATTCATGCTGGTCGGTACCGCGATCATCGTCCCGGTGATCATCGCCTACACCGGTTGGTCCTACTGGATCTTCAGGGGCAAGGTCGGCAGCGAGGGATACCACTGATGGAAAAGCCCGAGTCCCCGCTCTGGAAACGGCTCGCGTGGCTCGCAGGCATCTGGCTGTCCAGCGTGCTGGCGCTTGGCATCGTCGCCGGCGTGCTGCGCCGATGGTTGCAGCAGTGAATGGATGCAGCCGTGCCGGCTTGATGCCAAGGTCGGCCATCGTCTCTGCCCGTTCTGTTGATACGCCCGATTCCTGGTTGGTGTTCATCTTCGCCACTCCTGAAAAAACCGCCGCTGGAACGTTCGGGGGTCGATCATCAAGGGGTTTTTTGTGCCGCGTGCTTCACTCTCAAAATCTCAACGGTGCGGGCCTGGGCCAGCACACGATAAAAAACGATGTAGTTCGGATGCACGATCAGTTCGCGCAGCCACTCGGGCAAGCCCGGCCGGCCATGCCGGCCCAGCTCTGGATGCCGTGCAAGCGTCTTGGTCTTCTCGCGCAGTTCCTTGCCGAAGCTCTTTGCCCCGGCCGGGTTGTCCTTGCCGATGTAGCGCAAGATGGCGCGCAAGTCCTCGCGTGCCATCGGCCGCCATTCAATGCGGTAAGGCTTGGCCGTCATGCGCGCTTTTTCTTCGGCAGGGCGGCAATGTCCGCGTCCATCCCGGCCATGACTTCATCGTGCGCAATGCCCGGCCGTGGGTCGTCAATGGATGCCTGAATTTCGCCGGCCAGCCATTGGTTATAGGCGGCGGCTTGATGCGCTCCGCGCAGGACCTGCGCCCTCGCATCCTCGCGGCTATTGACCACCTTTTCGGCCGGGTTCCAGTCACTGGCGTCGAACTGGCCAACCGTGATTCCAAGGTCGCGCAACAGGGACAGGGCTGCAATCGGATTGCCGAACCGGCGCGGTTCGCCGCTGCGCGCCTTCGACAGCACGGCACCGGAACCGCTGCGGGTGTGGATCTGCACAACGAACGCCCCGCCTTGCCCTTTCAAGGTCACGCTTAAGACGCCGCCGGCGTTGCTGGCAACACGAAGCTGCTCAAGGGTCATGCCTTGCATGGGCTCTCCTTATGCGCTCATAATTAGATTTTACTCTGTACGAAAATTATAAATCGTGCAAGCTGACGCAAGCTGACGCTTTTGGGCGGTCGAATTTGACATCGCCATTCAGATCGGAAAGCCCGGCTTGGCCGGTCACCCAAGCGCAGGACTTGGTGCGACAGGAAGGCATCGCACGGGCCGCAGGGGCGGCCGGGTACTGTCGGCAGCGAGGGATATCACTGATGGAAAAGCCCGAGTCCCCGCTCTGGAAACGGCTCGCATGGCTTGCAGGCATCTGGCTGTCCAGCGTGCTGGCGCTTGGCATCGTCGCCGGCGTGCTGCGCCGATGGTTGCAGCAGTGAATGGATACAGTCATGCCGGCTTGCATGGTTTGCCCGGTTGCGGCGAGCGCGCCTGCGCAGTACCAAGATCGGCGCGAAATGATGATGCCTGGTGTCGTGACCAGACTGCCGATCACAGTGGCTTGAAGACTGACCCTGCACAGGTCCATACCCATGAATGATCCTGCCATGCGCATCGTGCTGCATGCTTCAAGTCCGGCCAGCCTGGAACGTGCGCGCAGCAATGCGAAGAACGCCGCCGGCGCCGGCGAGCGCGCGGTCGAAGTACGGATCGTGGTCAATGGCGCGGCGGCGGTGTCCAGCCTGCTCGACCAGGCTGACGCGGCGGTCGATGCGATGACCTGGGTGTGCCCCAACACCCTGCGCGGCCTGAAGCGCCAGGCAGCTGCCCCGCTGCGCGTGCTCGAAGAAGGCGCGGTGCTGGCCATCGCCCGCCTGCAACAGGCGGGCTGGCACTACATCCACGCCTGAGCCGGGCTCATTTCGGGCCCAGGACGTTCTCCAGGTCTGCGCCCTGCGGCATGCCCGAGCGGGTCTGCACCTGGCCCTGCGCGTCCTTGAAGACGATGGCCGGCGTGCCCTGGAAGCCCAGCGCGGTCATCAGCATGAGGTTCTGCTGCAGGGTCTTGGCCACCTCCGGCGAAACCGAAGCCGCCGGCTTGATGCCACCCTGGTCGTGGTGCTCCTCGTTGTAGGTCAGCGCCTGGGCGGGCGAGCTGGCCTGCAGGATCGCGGCGGCCTTGGTCGGGCTGTCCTGCTTGATGATGCCGACCAACACGTGCCGCAGCTGCACCTTGCCCGATTCCACCCAGGGCCGCGAGGCGCGCCAGAAGGCGTTGCAATACGGGCAATTGGGATCGGTGAAGGTGTAGACGATCCGGGCCGCGTCCGCTTGTCCGTCCACCACCACCGTGCTGTGCTCCAGCTGCTCCCACATCTTTTGCCCGGCCGGTCCGGACACCAGCTTGCGCAGCGCTTCGGCGCCCACGTCGTTGCCCTGGGCATCGATGAGCGTGCCAACCAGTGCGTACTTGCCATCGGAGGTCAGGTAGACCGAGATCGGACGCCCGCCGGCCGATCCTGCGTAGCCGCGCAGGCCCGAGGGCGCGTCGAAGCGCCCCTGGATCTCCAGCCCCTGCTGCTCCAGCGCCTTGATCACCGCCGGCTGGTCCTGTTGCGATGCGGCCGGCTTTGCGTCGGCGCCCTGGTCGGCCTGGCCCGGCGTGCTGTTGGCGCATCCCATCGGGAGCGCCATGGACATGGCAATCAGGCTACGGCGAAGGTCAAAACGCATGCGGTGGCTCCACTTGGGTAGGTAGGGTGTCAATCAAGAAGGGAAAGCTTGTCCTGCAGCACCGGGGCGGTGATCTCGCCCATGTGGGCGTCGACCAGCCGGCCGTTGGCGTCGAAGAACAGCGTGGTGGGCAGTCCCTGTGTCCCTGCGGCCTTCATGCTGTGCATGCCCGGATCGAGATAGACATCGCGGACCTGCAGGCCCTGGGTCTGCAGGTAGTGGCTGATGGTCGCCTGGTCTTCCCCCTGGTTGACCAGCAGGATCTGGGCGTGCGACTGGCTGGCCTGTGCGCGAGCCAGGACCGGCATTTCGCGACGGCAGGGGGGGCACCAGGTGGCCCACAGGTTCAGCACGATGGGCTTGCCGCGGTGGGCGGCGAGCGTGGTCGGTCGGCCATCGAGGGTCTGCAGCGCGACCTCCGGCAGCACGATCGCTTCGCGCTGCGCCGCGCTGATCGCCCAGCCGCCGACCCACCACAGCGCAAGCGCTGCAGACATCGACACCAGCAGCGGCGCGCGCAGCCGCCGCTGGCTCCGGGTCGCCCAGCCGCCGTACAGCAGCGCCGCCGCGATCCCCCAGGGCAGGCTGAAGCCGCCGTCGGCGAAGCGCAGCAGCGAGAGCGGGTCGCTGGCGTAGCTGTCCATGCGGGTCAGCACGAAGCCCGCCCGCGCCGCCAGCAACAGCCACAGCAGCATCCAGAAGGCGACGTCGGCGCCACGCCGGGGGACGGGAGGCGCCTGGCGGCGCAGCTGCCACTTCACCAGCCCCAGCGCGATGCCGCAGCAGGCCAGCGCCAGGATCGCCATGATCGGCAGCGGGCCCAGGCTGATCATCGGCCGACACCGGCTGCGTCCAGGCGCGCGAGGAAGTCCTCGGCGCTGGTCTCGCCCACCATGCGCAGCTGCCTGCGCTCGTGCCCGTCGGGGCCGATCAGCATCAATGTCGGCGGGCCGGCGATGCCATGGCGCGACATCAGCGCCTGATCCTTGGCATCGTTCTCGGTCACGTCAGGCCGCAGCAGGGTCACCGTGGCAAGGCGCGCCTGCACGCGTGGGTCGCCGAAGACTTCACGCTCGATCACCTTGCAGCTCACGCACCAGTCGGCATAGACATCCACCAGTGTCCACTGTGCCCGCTTGCCGGCTTCGGCAACCGCCTGATCCAGGGCGGTGACATCGGCCGGCTCCTCGAACCGCAGCGGTGCACCTGCCTGGCTGGACGGCGTGCTGTCGGCGGTCCCTGCAAACACCTGGAGCGGGCGCAGCGGATCGCTGTTTCCGGCCAGGGCACCCACCAGCAGCGATACGCCGCACAGCAGGCAGATGCCCGCCAGGTAGCGCGGGGCCCAGCGACGCAGGCCCCTGCTGGCGCCAGCCTGCTCACGCGCCACCAGCAGCACGGCCACCAGCAGGAGCCAGGCGCCCCACAGCGCCTGCACGCTGGCCGGATCAACAAAGCGTGCCAGCATCGAAATGGCCAAGGCCAGCATCACTGCCCCAAAGGCCACGCGAATCACATCCATCCAGGGGCCGGGCCGCGGCAACACCCGCGCCCCCAGCGTGGCCACCAGGATCAGCGGCAGTCCCATTCCCAACCCCAGCGCAAACAACGCGGCGCCACCGACCATCGCGCTACCGCTCTGGCCGAGGAAAAGCAGCGCCCCGGCGAGCGGAGCGGTCATGCAGGGGCCGACGAGCGCCGCCGACAGCACCCCCAGGACCGCCGCGCCGGCCACCTTGCCCGCCTGACTGTTGCGGCCCAGGCCATCCAGCCGCCGCGAGAGCGACGCCGGAAGCTGCAGTTCGAACGCACCGAACAGCGACAATGCCAGGATCACGAACACGCCTGCGAAAGCCGACAGGATCAGCGGGTGCTGCAGCGAGGCCTGAAGGCCGGCGCCAGCCAGGCCGGCGATCACCCCCAGCAGCGCGTAGGTGAGCGCCATGGCCAGCACATAGGTGCCGGCCAGCAGCGCGGTCCGGCGCATGCTGCGTTGCCGTCCCACCACAAGGCTGGAGACGATTGGCAGCATCGGCAGCGAGCAGGGCGTGAACGCCAGGAGCAGCCCCATGCCGAAGAACAACGCCAGTGACAGCGGCAAGGGTGCCTGGCGCAGGCGTGCGGCCAGCGACTGGTCCTGGGCGGCCATCGGACCGCCATTGGTCTGGGTCTGCGCGGCGCCCGCCGCCGACGGCGGCCCCGCAACCGGCATCGATGCGGGCGTGGCTGCCGCAGGAGACGAGGCGGGCTGGAGGGCGTCCGCGGGAGTGCGGCTGGACCCGGTCGGCACGCGCAGGGTGTGGGTCTGCGGCGGATAGCAGATTCCACCTTTGGCGCAACCCTGCCAGCGCAGGCTGATCTCGGGCTGCGCAGGCGTTTCGATGGTCAGCGTCTGCCGGCCTTCGTAGACCCTGGTGTCGCCATAGCTGGCATCGTGGCGTGCTGTTCCCGGCGGCAGCGTCAGCGCCAGTGCGCGCCCGCTGGCATCGCTCGCGGCAAACTGGTCCCGGTACAGGTAGTAGCCTTGCGCGATCTCCAGTTCCACGCGCAAGTGGCCAGGGTCGGCGGCCTCCACCTGGAATTCCACGACCTGCGCGGCAGGCAGGTAGGTCGGCTCGCCGGCCCAGGGCCGGGCCTGGGCGGCGGGCTCAAGGTATATCGCAGTCAAGGACAGCGCGGTGGCCAACGCCAGGCGGACAACGGTGTGAGGCAAGGGCAAGCTTCCGGTGGAGGAACCGGCTCCATGCTGCCCGGGTGCGATTAAGCCAGTCTTAAGCGGCGAAACGGCGCGGCGTGGCGCGCTACAGTCTGGCGCCCATTGCCGGAGATCATGCATGCGCATCCTGCTTGTCGAGGACAACCTGCTCATCGCCAAGGGGATCGTGGCCGGGCTCGCGGCAGCGGCGATCACGGTCGATCACGTGGCCAGCGCGGCCGAGGCCGAGGCCGCGCTGGCCAGCGCCACCCACGAGGTCATCGTGCTGGACCTGGGCCTGCCCGATGAGGATGGCCTGTTGCTGCTGCGCCGTCTCAGGCAGCGCGGCGAGCAGGCGGCGGTGCTGGTGTTGTCGGCCCGCGGCGAGACCCCGGAGCGGATCGTTGGACTGGAGGCCGGCGCGGACGATTACATGGGCAAGCCATTCGACCTGGGCGAACTGGCGGCCAGGCTGCATGCCCTGCAGCGCCGCAAGGCCGGCCGCGCCGCGCAGGTCATCGAGCATGCCGGGCTGCGACTGGAGCCGGCCAGCGGCTGGGCCAGCCTGGATGGTCGTGAAATCGCATTGTCGCGGCGCGAAAGCCACCTGCTGGCTGCGCTCATGCAGGCCAATGGACGCTGTCTGAGCGCAGAGCAGCTCAAGGGCGAGCTGTATGGATTTGATGACGATGTGGAGAGCAACACGATCAACGTGCACATCCATCATCTGCGCCGCAAGCTGTGGAAGGACGTGGTGGTGACCGTGCGCGGGCTCGGCTATCGCCTCGGACACCGGCCGTGAAGTGGCTTCCCCGCAGCCTGACCCTGCGCCTGACCCTGGGCATCGGCGTGGCCCTGGCGCTGCTGTGGTCGGCCTCGGCTGCGTGGATGTTGCATGACCTGGACCGCAGCATCGGCCAGGCCCTGGACCGGCGGCTGGCGATGTCGGCCGAAATGGTGGCCGGCCTGGTCGGCAACATGGGCGTTCCGCTTGCCTCGGGACGCCGGCTGGTATCGGGCCCGGTCACCATCCCGCCCCAACAGGCGGTCGCCTGCCAGGTGCGTTCGCTGCGTGGCGAGATATTGGCCACCACGGCCAATGCGCCCCAGGACGGACTCGGTCGCGGCATCCCCGGCTACGGCATGGCCATGGCCGGTGGCGTGCGCTGGCGGACCTATACCCTGGTCAGGGACGGCCTGGTGATCAGCACGGCCGACCGGATGGGCGAACGCGACGCGCTGGCGCGGCATGTCGCGCTGGTGGCGGGGCTGCCGTTTGCAATCGCCGGTCTGGGCGGATTGGGACTGCTGTGGTGGGGCCTGGGGCGTGGATTGGCCCCGCTCAGGCTGATGAGCCAGCGCATCGCCGGGCGCAGTTCAGCCCAGCCGACCGTCTTGCCGACGGCGGGCATGCCCACCGAACTGGCGGCCCTGGCCGGGGTGCTCAACGAGAGCTTCGAGCGCGATGCGCGTGCCTTCGAACGTGAGCGCGCCTTTGCCAGCAGCGCAGCGCACGAGCTGCGCACCCCGCTGACGGTGATCGATACCCATCTGCAGGTCGCCCGGCTCGACGCCGGCCCGCGCGGACGCGAAGCACTCGACGACGCCCGGCAGGGGGCCCTGCGCATGCGCGCGATCATCGAGGACCTGCTGTTGCTGGCCAGGCTCGATGCCAGCGAGCCGCTGCCGGACGATGCCGAACCGCTGCGCCTGCAGACCCTGTTGAGCACCGCCCTGGACGGCAGTGAAGCCGGCAGCGCACGGGTGGCGCTTCAGGTACATCCAGGGCTGGCGATGCTGCACATCCCGGGGCGCGCAGCGCTGTGGACGCTGGCCCTGGCGAACCTGGTGGACAACGCGCTCAAGTATTCGGATGGGCCGGTGCGGGTCGAGGTCACGCGGGTCGACGCCACCGTGCACATCGCGGTCAGCGACCAGGGTCCCGGAATGGACCCGGAGCTGGCCACGCGCCGGTTCTGGCGACACGGTTCGGTCGAAGGCCATGGCCTGGGTTTGCCGCTGGCGCAAGCCATCGCCAAGCGGCTGGGCGGCAGGCTCTCGATCGAAAGCTCGGCCGCAGGCAGCGTCTGCGTGCTGGCGCTGCCATTGAAGTCCTGAGGGGGTGGCCGGCAGCCCGGCCGATGGGGTGGGCACTGGGCGCACCAGGCCAATCAAGCCAGCAGTTCGAAGGTGGCGTGCAGGCCATCCACTTCGGCCGACGGGGCGACCCACAGGTCGAAGGTGCCCGGCTCGACGGTGGGCTTCAGGTCCTGGCCGATGAACAACAGGTCGGCGCGGCGCAGGGTGAAGTGCACTTGCGTGCTGGCACCGGGCGCCAGTGCGACCTTGCGGAAGTCCTTCAGCTCCTGCACGGGGCGGGTGATGCTGGCCGCACGATCGTGGATGTAGAGCTGGACCACTTCCTCGGCCGCGCGCGTGCCGCGGTTGTGCACGGTGGCGCGAATGGCCAGCGTGCCCTCGACGGTGAGCCTGCCGTCGCCGATGTCCAGCCCGCCGTATTCGATCCGGCCATAGGTCAGGCCGAAACCGAACGGAAACAGCGCCGCGTTCGGCGTGGTCATGTATCGGGTCTTGAACGCGCTCAGCTTCTCCGGATGCGGATCGGGCCGGCCGGTGATCTTGTGGTCGTAGTAGTAGGGCACCTGACCCGATTCGCGCGGGAAGCTCACCGGCAGACGCGCGGACGGGCCGTACGCGCCAAACAGCACATCGGCCAGCCCCAGGCCCGAGGCCGACCCCAGGTACCAGCCGACCAGCACCGCCTGCGCTTTGGGCAGCAGCTCGCCCAGCGCCAGCGCGCGGCCGTTGCCGAGCACTACCACGACCGGCTTGCCGGTGGCGGCCACCGCGTCCAGCAGGTCCAGCTGCGGCTGCGGCACGGTGATCGAGGTACGCGAACGCGCCTCGCCCGAGTGGTCGCGCGACTCGCCGATGGCCATGATCACCACATCGGCGGCATTGGCCGCGTTGACCGCGTCCTCGATGCCGCCGGGCAGCGGGCCTTGGTAGCCGCAGCCGGCCACCACGCTCAGCTGGGTCGGATCGGCCATGGCCTGCTTCAGGCCGCTGGCCAGGTCGCTGGACGAATCGTCGCCGCCGAACAGCGTCCACGGCCCCTTGGTACTGTCCCAGTCCTGGGCCAGCGGACCGATCAGGGCGATGCGCTGGCCGCCGGCGCGCAGCGGCAGGACCTGGTTGTCGTTCTTGAGCAGCACCACCGACTTGCGCGCCGCTTCGCGCGCCAGGGCCAGGGTTTCGGGCAGGCGCTGGCGCGAGGGCGCCGACGGCCTGATCCGGCGGAACGGATCGTCGAACAGCCCCAGCTGCGCCTTGAGCTGCAGCACCCGGCGCACCGAGGCATCCACCACCGCCAACGGCACCTCGCCGCTTTCCACCAGGTCGGGCAGGTGCTTGAGGTACAGGCCGCTCTGCATGCTCATGTCGACACCGGCCAGGATCGCCAGGCGCGCCGCGTCGCGGCCATCGCGGGCAAAACCATGCGCGATCAGCTCCTCATCGCCGGTGTAATCGGACACCACCACGCCGCGGAAATCCCATTGGCCGCGCAGCACATCGTCCAGCAGCCACTTGTTGGCCGTGGCCGGGATCCCGGAGATCTCGTTGAACGCGGCCATCGTGGTCAGTGCGCCGGCCTCGAACCCGGCCTGGAACGGCGGGAAATAGGTCTGCCGCAGCACCCGCTCGGACACGTCGGTGGTGTTGTAGTCCAGGCCGCCCTCGGCCGCGCCATAGGCGCAGAAATGCTTGGGACAGGCGGCCACCGCCTCCGGATCGGCCAGGCCGCGCTCGCCCTGGAAGCCCTGCACGCGCGCGGCGGCCATGCGCCGGCCCAGCAGCACGTCCTCGCCACTGCCTTCCACCCCGCGGCCCCAGCGCGCGTCGCGGGCGATGTCCACCATCGGCGCGAAGGTCCAGTCGATGCCGACCGAGGCCGCTTCCATCGCCGCCGCGCGTGCGGTGCGCCGGGCCAGCTCCGGCTCGAAGCTGGCCGATTCGCCCAGCGGCACCGGAAAGACCGTGGTGAAGCCATGGATCACGTCGGCGGCGAAGATCATCGGGATCTTCAGCCGGCTCTGCATCGCCGCCTTTTGCAGGCGCTCGTGCCAGAGCACGTTGGAACTGTTGAACACGCCGGTGAGCTGGCCGGCGATGGCTGCGGCGATCTGCACGGACACCGCGCCGGTGAAAGTGACCGGGTTGGCCGCGGCGGCCGCGCCGTTCTGGCTGGCCGAGCTGAACAGGGTCAGCTGGCCGGCTTTCTCCTGCAGGGTCATCTTGCCGATGAGGGTGTCGATGAAGGCCGGCACCTTGCCCGCGTCGCGGCCCAGGGCCAGGCCCATTGGCAGCTGCGAGAGCAGGGTGGCCGCGCCGGTGGCCACCAGCAGCTGCCGGCGCGTGATTCCGCCTGGTGTCATCTTGCTCCCCTTCAGAGCCTGTTTGGCCGCCCCACGGCGGCGCCGGGGACGCAATGTAATCGTTTACAAGCAGGAAGCACGCCGCACTGCACGACGGCCGCCCAGCAGGTCGCCGCGGCCCGATCTGGGATACTCACGGCAGTCCCTTACCGCAAGCGCCTCACCGATGCCGCCCACTGATGCCGAACTCGAACAACTGGCCATCTCCGTCGGCCAGCAGCTGCGCGCCCAGCGCGACATGCTGGTCACCGCCGAAAGCTGTACCGGCGGCTGGATCGCCAAGGCCATGACCGACATCGCCGGGTCCTCGGTCTGGTTCGACTGCGGCATGGTGGCCTACAGCTACGAGGCCAAGCAGGCGCTGCTGGGAGTGCGCCCGCAGACCCTGGAGACCTTTGGCGCGGTCAGCCGCGAGACCGCGATCGAAATGGTCTCCGGCGCGCTGGTCAATTCCGGGGCCAGCGTTGCGGTGGCGGTGACCGGCATCGCCGGGCCGGGCGGCGGCAGCGAAGACAAGCCGGTCGGCACCGTCTGGATCGGCTGGAAACGCCGCGGCGGCTACGCCCGCGCCCAGGTCTTCCGGTTCGACGGCGATCGCGACGCGGTGCGCCGCCAGACCGTGGCCGCGGCCCTGCAAGGCCTGGAGTCGATGCTGTGAGCGGGTCCGGGCACGGTTCGCTGTGGGACACGCTGAGCAGCGTGCGCGACCTGGGCCGGATCCAGGAGATCGCCGTGGTGCTGCTGCGCTACGGGTTCGGCGATGTGGCCGCGCGCGTGGGCATGACCGGCGCGCTGGAAAAGGCGGGCCGGCTGCTGCGCATGGAGCATGCCGACCAGTACCTGACCATGCCCACGCCCGAACGCCTGCGCCGCACCCTGCAGGACCTGGGCCCGACCTTCATCAAGTTCGGCCAGATCCTGTCCACCCGCGTGGACCTGCTGCCGCCGGAATACCTGCGCGAACTGGGCCAGCTGCAGAACAACGTCCCGGCGCTGGATTTCGAACTGCTCCGGCCGCAGGTGCGCCAGGACCTGGGCTGCGAACCGGAGGACATCTTCGCGCGCATCGACACCGTGCCGCTGGCGGCCGCCTCGCTGGCCCAGACCCACCGCGCCTGGCTGGCCGACGGCACCGCGCTGGTGCTGAAGATCCGCAGGCCGGGCATCCGCGAGGTGGTCGAGGCCGACCTGCGCCTGCTGGCGCGGCTGGCCGACATCGCCGAAGCGCGTGCCCCGGATCTGCGTCGCTACCACCCGGTCGAGGTGGTGCGCCAGTTCACCGCGTCGCTGCGCAACGAGCTGGACTTCGCCGCCGAATGCCGCAACGCCGAGCGCATCGCGGCCAATTTCGCCGGCCACCCGGAAATCGTGGTGCCTGCGGTGGTCTGGCCGTTGACCAGCGAGCGGCTGAACGTGCAGGAGTTCGTCGGCGCCATCCCCGGCGCGGACATCGCCGCGGTCGAGGCCGCCGGCCTGGATCGGGCCCAGCTGGCGCGCAGCGGCGCCAACATCGTGCTGAAGATGGTGCTCGAGGACGGCCTGTTCCACGCCGATCCGCATCCCGGCAACATTTTCTACCTGCCCGACGGGCGCATCGCGGTGATCGACTTCGGCATGGTCGGCCACGTCAACGCGCAGCGGCGCGGGCAGGTCGCGCGCCTGCTGTACGGACTGGTGGCGCAGCGGCCGGAGGACGTGGCCGACATCCTGATCGACTGGGCCGGCCAGGCCGAGGTCGACGAAGCGCGGCTGCAGGCCGACATCGACGAGATGATCGACCAGTACCGCGGCCTGGCGTTGAAGGACCTGCACATGGGCCGGATGCTGCTGGGCGTGTCGGCGCTGCTGCGCCAGCACGCACTGGTGCTGCCGGGCGACCTGGCGCTGATGATCAAGGCCTTCCTGACCCTGGAGGGGCTGGGCCGGCTGCTCGACCCGGACTTCGACATGGCCAGCGAGGCGCGCCCGTTCCTGGAGCGGGCGATGCTGCAGCGCTATTCGCCGCGCCGCCTGGCCAAGCGCGGCCAACGCGCCCTGGCCGGTTCGCTGGACCTGCTGGAAGACCTGCCGCGCGAACTGCGGCGGATGCTGCGCCGCTACGGGCAGGGCAAGTTCAAGCTGGAAGTGACCAGCCTGCGGCCATTCGGCAACCAGGTCGCCCACGCGGTCAACCGGCTGACCATGGGCATCATCACCGCGGCCCTGATCGTCGGCTCGTCCATCGTCATCGACAGCGGCGGGGTGGCCAGCCGCTTCCGCACTGTCCTGGGACTGGGCGGCTTCATCGGCGCGGGGCTGTGCGGAGTGGTGCTGCTGGTCTGGATCCTGCGCAGCGGCAGGCGCTGAAGCGGCTGTTCTCGCGCCTGCGGCGGCCGTGGTGGCGGGCGCGAGGCGGGTAGCGCGGGGACTTGAGGAATTCCGATCCGGCCGGGATGGGAGCAGGTCGCCGGGCTGGCCTTCGAGGGTCGTGCAGATGGGTTCCAGCGTGTGCTTGCCGGACTTGCGAGCTGGCCGCGTTAGTAGTATTAATACTAATCATGGACCTCACCGCTACCCAGCAGGCAATCCTGGCCCACATTGCCGAGCGCATCGAAGCCGAAGGCATGCCGCCCTCGCAGGCCGAGATCGCCAGGGCCTTCGGCTTCAAGGGCGTGCGCGCTGCGCAATACCACCTGGAGGCGCTGGAAGCAGCCGGCGCCATCGAGCGCAGGCCCGGCCGGGCGCGCGGCATCCGGGTCCTGCACGCGCCACCGCCGGTGCAGGCCTCGATGAACTTCGCCGCGGCCAATGACTCCTCCGCGCTGCGCCTGCCGGTGCTGGGCCGGGTCGCCGCCGGCACGCCGATCGGGGCCGACGCCGACCACCACGCCTACGTGGTGCTGGACCGGGTGTTGTTCTCGCCCTCGCCGGATTACCTGCTCAAGGTCAAGGGCGACTCGATGCGGGACGAGGGCATCTTCGATGGCGACCTGATCGGGGTGCACCGCACCGGCGATGCGCGCAGCGGCCAGATCGTGGTGGCGCGCATCGATGAAGAGATCACCGTCAAGCTGCTCAAGATTGGCCGCGATTCGATCCGCCTGCTGCCGCGCAACCCCGACTATTCCCCGATCGAGGTCAAGCCGGGCCAGGACTTCGCCATCGAAGGCCTGTACTGCGGGCTGGTGCGGCCCAACCGATGAACCGCACGGGCGATTGCGGATTTTTCCGACGCCACGCCGCGTGCTTGCCTGCTGTCCGTTCCACCCCGGCTGACGCATTTTTACAGGGGGTCGCGCCGGTCTCAGTCCGTGCGATCACCTACCCCTAGATTGCTTCCCAACAGATCACCACCCCTTTGAGGACACCGAAAATGGACGAGAACAAGAAGCGCGCCCTGGCTGCCGCCCTGACCCAGATCGAACGCCAGTTCGGCAAGGGCTCGGTGATGCGCATGGGCGATCGCGTGATCGAGGCGGCCGAAGTCATCCCGACCGGTTCGCTGATGCTGGACATCGCACTGGGCATCGGCGGCCTGCCCAAGGGCCGCGTGGTCGAGGTCTACGGGCCGGAGTCCTCGGGCAAGACCACCCTGACCCTGCAGGCCATCGCGCAGTGCCAGAAGCTGGGCGGCACCGCGGCCTTCATCGACGCCGAGCATGCGCTGGATCCGATCTACGCGGGCAAGCTGGGCGTCAACGTCGACGACCTGCTGCTGTCCCAGCCCGACACCGGCGAGCAGGCGCTGGAGATCGCCGACATGCTGGTGCGCTCCAACTCGGTGGACATCGTGGTCATCGACTCGGTCGCCGCGCTGACCCCCAAGGCCGAGATCGAAGGCGAGATGGGCGACCAGCTGCCGGGCCTGCAGGCCCGGCTGATGAGCCAGGCGCTGCGCAAGCTGACCGGCAACATCAAGCGCTCCAACACCCTGGTGATCTTCATCAACCAG
The DNA here is from genome assembly GCF_000233915.3 of Pseudoxanthomonas spadix BD-a59. NCBI lineage: Bacteria > Pseudomonadati > Pseudomonadota > Gammaproteobacteria > Lysobacterales > Lysobacteraceae > Pseudoxanthomonas > Pseudoxanthomonas spadix. The sequence goes on from NC_016147.2 coordinate 1,261,458, forward strand.
CTGCGCATGAAGATCGGCGTGATGATGCCGGGCCAGAGCCCGGAAGTGACCACCGGCGGCAACGCGCTGAAGTTCTACGCCTCGGTGCGCCTGGACATCCGCCGCATCGGCGCGATCAAGAAGGGCGATGAGATCATCGGCAACCAGACCCGCATCAAGGTCGTCAAGAACAAGATGGCGCCCCCGTTCAAGCAGGTCGTCACCGAGATCCTGTACGGCGAAGGCATCAGCCGCGAAGGCGAGCTGATCGACATGGGCGTGGAGGCCAAGCTGGTCGACAAGGCCGGCGCCTGGTACAGCTACGGCGACGAGCGCATTGGCCAGGGCAAGGACAATGCCCGCACCTACCTGCGCGAAAATCCGGCCGTGGCCGCCAGGCTGGAGGCCGAGCTGCGCGAGAAGTTCCAGCCGGCCGAAGTGGCGGCCCGTGAGAACGACGAGGTCGATGTCGACTGAGCTCATCGCTGCCACGCGGGTCGGCGCTGCGGTCAGTGGCGGCGCCGCCCTGGGTGGTGCAGGGCATGCCGGGAGGATGGGCCCGCGAGGGTGCCGCCTCCGGTCTTGTTTTCCGGCCAGGGATTTCGGTCCCGGCCGGCTGGAGGGCCGCAATGGAAGACCCTGACCCCACCGCTGCGCCTGGGCAAGACGCCGCGGCGGAAGGCCGGCGCCGGCGCAGGCCCGAGCCGACTCCGCTCCAGCGCGCCCTGTCGCTGCTGGTCCGGCGCGAACACTCGCGCAAGGAGCTCATCGGCAAACTGACCGCGCGCGGAGTGGACGGCGAGGCGGCCGCGGCGGCGGTCTCGCGCCTGGCAGGGGAGGGCTGGCAGGACGACGCGCGCTTTGCCGAGCTGCTGGTCCGCAGCCGCGCCGGTTCCGGCTACGGGCCGCGCTACATCCAGCTCGAACTGGAAACCCACGGCCTGGACGCGGCCCAGGTCGCGGCGGCCATGGCAACGTTTGAAGGTGACTGGCGCGCGCTGGCCCAGGATCTGGTCGCGCGCCGGTTCGGCGCCGACGGCCCGCGGGAACTGACCGGCCAGCGCAAGGCGGCCGACCTGCTGATGCGGCGTGGCTTCGACGGCCCGACCGTGCGGGCAGTGCTGCGCGGGCAACCGGACGACTGAGGGCATGGGGTTTGTTACCCTTTGCGGCTCAAGGTTGTCCGGGACTGGCTGCATCCGCATGTAAGGGGATCGCGGCCCGTTTTGCCAGCCGCTCGCCCAACGCAAGCTTCCACATGACCGCCCCCACCTTCAGCAGCAACCAGGTCCGCCAGGACTTTCTCGACTTTTTTCGCGGCAAGGGCCACACCATCGTGCCGTCGGCGCCGCTGGTGCCAGGCAACGATCCCACGTTGCTGTTCACCAATTCGGGCATGGTCCAGTTCAAGGACGTGTTCCTGGGCGCGGAGAAGCGCAGCTATGTGCGCGCGGCCGACGTGCAACGCTGCCTGCGTGCCGGCGGCAAGCACAACGACCTTGACCAGGTGGGCTACACCGCGCGTCACCACACCTTCTTCGAAATGCTGGGCAACTGGTCCTTCGGCGACTACTTCAAGAAGGACGCGATCGCCTGGGCGTGGGAACTGTTGACCCAGGTCTGGAAGCTGCCGGCCGAGCGCCTGCTGGTCACCGTCTACCACACCGACGAGGAGGCCTACGCGCTGTGGCACGAGATGATCGGCATCCCGGCCGAGCGGATCGTGCGGATCGGCGACAACAAGGGCGCGCCGTTCGCTTCGGACAACTTCTGGCAGATGGCCGACACCGGCCCGTGCGGCCCGTGCACCGAGATCTTCTACGACCACGGCGCGGACATCGCCGGTGGCCCGCCGGGCTCGCCCGATGAGGATGGCGACCGCTTCATCGAGATCTGGAACCTGGTGTTCATGCAGTTTGACCGCCAGCCCGACGGCACCCTGGTGCCGCTGCCGGCGCCATGCGTGGATACCGGCATGGGCCTGGAGCGGCTGGTGGCGGTGCTGCAGCACGTGCACAGCAACTACGAGATCGACCTGTTCCAGACCCTGATCAAGGACGCCGCGCGCCTGACCGCCACCACCGACCTTGAAAACAAGTCGCTGCGGGTGATCGCCGACCACATTCGGGCCTGCGCGTTCCTGATCGTCGACGGCGTGCTGCCATCCAATGAAGGCCGCGGCTACGTGCTGCGCCGGATCATCCGCCGCGCCTTGCGCCATGGCTGGATGCTGGGCGTGCGCCAGCCGTTCTTCTTCCAACTGGTCCCGACCTTGTCGGCGCTGATGGGCGATGCCTATCCCGAGCTGCCGGCCAGGCAGGACCTGGTCGAGCGCGCACTCAAGGCCGAGGAAGAGCGCTTTGCCGAGACGCTGGACGCCGGCATGCGCATCTTCGAGGAGGTGGCCGCGCGCGCTAAGGGCAAGACCATCCCGGGCGTGGACGCATTCCGCCTGTACGACACCTATGGCTTCCCGGTCGACCTGACCGCCGACATCGCGCGCGAGCGGGGCATGGAGGTGGACCTGGCCGGGTTTGACGAGGCCATGGCGCAGCAGCGCCAGACCGCGCGCGCCGCCGGTCGGTTTGCGTCCGGCACCGGCCTGCCGGCCGAGCTGGTGGCCCAGCTCAGGCCGACCGAATTCCTGGGCTACGACTGTCTGCAGGCCCAGGACCTGCCCGTGGTCGCACTGTTGCGCGACGGCCGCCCGGTCCAGCGCCTGGAAGCGGGCGAGTCCGGCGTGGTGCTGCTGGCGCGCACCCCGTTCTATGCCGAGTCCGGCGGCCAGGTGGGCGATACCGGGGTTCTGGAAGGGGAACGCGGCCGCTTCGAGGTGAGCGACACGCTGAAGCTGGCCGGACAGTTCCATGGCCATGTCGGCCGGGTGAGCCAGGGCGTGCTGGCGGTCGGCGACGTGCTCTCGGCCACCGCCGACGCGCAGCGCCGTGGCGCGACCATCCTCAACCACTCGGCCACCCACCTGCTGCACGCGGCGCTGCGCTCGCTGCTGGGCACCCATGTGCAGCAGAAGGGCTCGCTGGTGGCGCCAGATCGGCTGCGTTTTGACTTCTCGCATTTCCAGCCGGTGTCGGCCAGCGAGCTTGCCGAGGTCGAACGCCGGGTCAACGCCGAGATCCGTCGCAACCACGCCGTCGAGATCCACCACATGGGCATGCAGGAGGCGCTGGAATTCGGCGCCATGGCCCTGTTCGGCGAAAAGTACGGCGAACACGTGCGCGTGCTGCGCATGGGCGAGACCTCCACCGAACTGTGCGGCGGCACCCACGTGCAGCGCACCGGCGACATCGGCCTGTTCAAGATCGTCAGCGAAAGCGGCGTCTCCGCCGGCGTGCGCCGGATCGAGGCCGTGACCGGCCAGGGCGCACTGGACTACGTGGATGCCGAAGAGCAGCGCCTGGCCGAGGCCGCCGCGCTGCTGGGCGGCCATCCCACCGAGGTGGCTGACAGGATCCGCCAGTTGGTCGAGCGCCAGAGGAAACTCGAACGCGAGCTGGAAAGCTTCAAGGCCAAGGCTGCCGCGGGCGCAACCGCCGAGCTGGCCGGTCAGGCCACCGACCTGGATGGGATCAAGGTCCTGGCCGTGCGCCTGGAGGGCTTCGATGCCAGGGCCTTGCGCGAGGCGATGGACCGTCTCAAGCAGCAGCTGGGCGATGCGGTGATCGTGCTGGCCGGGACCGATGCCGGCAAGGCCGCGCTGGTGGCCGGCGTGAATGGCAGCGCGATGGGCCGAGTCAAGGCCGGGGAACTGCTCAGCCACGTGGCCGGTCAGATCGGAGGCAAGGGCGGCGGTCGCCCGGACCTGGCCCAGGGGGGCGGCGAGGATGGACCTGCCCTTGCCTCGGCGTTGGAGGGAATCAGGACTTGGGTGGCACAACGGCTCGCCGCCTGATCGACCTTCAAGCCTTGCGGCCCGGCATGGCTGGCCGCTACCATGTTTCACGTCCATGAACCTATCTGGAAGTGTTTTGGCAACTACCGATGCCAAACGCTTCTGCCGGCTTTAGGCTAGCCGGATTACGGAGAAATGAAATGTTGATTTTGACCCGCCGTGTCGGCGAAACCCTGATGATCGGAGATTCGGTCTCAGTCACCGTCCTCGGCGTGAAAGGCAACCAGGTGCGCATTGGCATCACCGCGCCCAAGGATGTTGCCGTGCACCGCGAAGAGATCTACCAGCGCATCCAGCGTGGCGAAGAGGCCGGTTCGGCTGAGCACGCCGACAACAATTCCTCGAACTGACGATTTTCGTTTGCCGTGCGCACCTTCAGCCGGTATCCTTGCCGGCTGCTGCGTAGGCATACGTCAGCAGCGTTGCCTGGAGTGGTGCCCGAGCGGCTGAAGGGGCTCCCCTGCTAAGGGAGTATAGGGTCAAAAGCTCTATCGAGGGTTCGAATCCCTCCCACTCCGCCAAGCAAAAACCCGCCTTTTTTGGCGGGTTTTTTGCAATTCAAGGCCAGGCGTGGGCAGGTCATGTGTTCGCTGATGTGGATCGGTGCGCCGAGGATTTGGTGCAGCAGTGACGCGGCCATCTGCGCGTCAGCGACGCGTGCTGGCGCCCACGTGCCATCGCGGCCAAAAAAACCGGGCAACAAAAAAGCCAGCATTCGATGCTGGCCTTTTTGTCTTGATCGCATGGTGCGCCCGGAGAGATTCGAACTCCCGACCGCCTGGTTCGTAGCCAGGTACTCTATCCAGCTGAGCTACGGGCGCCTTGCGAGGAGCGAAATTATGGTGACGAAGGTCCTTTTCGTCAACCTCTTTTTCGGCCGGTTCCCATCAAAGCCTCCGGTCCGCCAGTCAACCTGCGCGGTGGCGCCCCGCAGCGCGAACGGTGGCCAGGCAGGCCGCGCAGCTTGTCGTGCTCAGACCTTGTAGTACGTGCGATACCACTGGACAAAACGCACAATGCCGGTCTGGATCGGCGTGGAAGGGGCGTAGCCCACATCGCGCTGCAGGGCACTGACGTCGGCAAAGGTGTCCGGCACGTCACCGGGTTGCAGCGGCAGCAGGCGACGCTGCGCCTTGCGCCCCAGCGCATCTTCGAGCACTTCGATGTAGTCCAGCAGCTGTACCGGCGCGTTGTTGCCGATGTTGTAGACCCGATACGGCGCGTCTGAAGTGGCCGGATTGGGCGCGCGCGGGTCGTAGTTCGGGTCGGGGCCCGGGACGTGGTCAAGCGTGCGGATCACGCCTTCGACGATGTCGTCGATGTAGGTGAAGTCGCGCGTGTGCTGGCCGTTGTTGAACAGCTCGATGGGCTCGCCCGCCAGGATCCGCTGGGTGAACTGGAACAGGGCCATGTCCGGGCGGCCCCACGGCCCGTACACGGTAAAGAAACGCAGGCCGGTGGTCGGCAGGCGATAGAGGTGGCTGTAGGTGTGGGCCATCAGCTCGTTGGCCTTCTTGCTGGCCGCGTACAGGCTCAAGGGATGGTCGACGCTGTCTTCCACCGCGAAGGGCAGCTTGCGGTTGCCGCCATACACCGAGCTGGACGAGGCATAGACCAGGTGCTCCACGCCGCGATGCCGGCAGGCTTCCAGGACATTCATGAAGCCCACGATGTTGCTCTGGATGTAGGCGTGCGGGTTCTGCAGCGAATAGCGCACGCCGGCCTGTGCGGCCAGGTTGACCACGCGCTGCGGGGCGAAGCCGTCGAAGGCCGCTTCGAGCGCGGCGCGATCTTCCAGCCCGCCGCGCACCATCGCAAAGCCGGGCTGTCCCTGCAGGCGGTGCAGGCGGGCCTCCTTCAGCGACGGGTCGTAGTAGTCGTTGAGGTTGTCGTAACCAAGGACGGTATCGCCGCGCTCGAGCAGGCGTTGGCTCAATCGTGCGCCGATGAAGCCGGCCGCGCCGGTGACCAGGATTTTCATGGAAGGCTCTCTCGCATTCGAACAGGAGGCGGCAGGTCAGAGGCGGTCGTCGACGTCTTCGCGCGACAGCACGCGCTGCACGTCGAACAAGGTGCCGCAGGGTTTGGCGAAGGCGCGCACCCCGGCGCCACCGAGCGCGATGAACTGGCGATGGGCCACGGCCAGGATCACCGCGTCGTAGTGGCCGGGTGCGGGCGTTTGGACCAGGTCCAGGCCATATTCGTGCCTGGCCTGGTCCGCGTCGACCCAGGGGTCGTGCACGTCCACCGACACGTTGTACTGCTGCAATTCCTGGACGATGTCGATCACCCTGGTGTTGCGCAGGTCCGGACAGTCCTGCTTGAAGGCCAGGCCCAGCACCAGTGCCCGCGCCCCGGAAATCGGCTGCCCGCGCCTGGCCATCAGCTTGATGGTGCGCTGGGCCACGTGCGCGCCCATGCCATCGTTGATGCGGCGCCCGGCCAGGATCACTTCCGGATGGTGGCCCACATGTTGCGCCTTGTGGGTCAGGTAATACGGATCCACGCCGATGCAGTGGCCGCCGACCAGGCCCGGCTTGAAGCGCAGGAAGTTCCACTTGGTGCCGGCCGCCTCGAGGACCTCGCCGGTGTCGATGCCGAGGCGGTGGAACAGCAGGGCCAGTTCGTTGACCAGGGCGATGTTGACGTCGCGCTGGGTGTTCTCGATGACCTTGGCCGCTTCGGCCACCCGGATGCTGGGCGCGCGGTGGGTGCCTGCCTGGACGATGCTGCGGTACAGCGCATCCACGCGCGCGGCCGCTTCGGGCGTGGAGCCGGAGGTCACCTTGACGATGGTTTCCAGGCGGTGTTCGCGATCGCCGGGGTTGATGCGTTCGGGGCTGTAGCCGGCGTGGAAATCGCGGTTGAACACCAGCCCGGATTCGGCCTGGATGATCGGCACGCAGATCTCTTCGGTGGCACCGGGATAGACCGTGGATTCGAAGATCGCCAGGCCGCCGGGGCCGATGGCGCGGCCGACGGTGCGGCTGGCTGCTTCCAGCGCCCCCAGGTCCGGGCGCTTGTAGTCGTCCACCGGCGTGGGCACGGCGACGATGAACACCTCGCAGCCGGCCAGGTGGGCGGCATCGTCGGTGCAGGTGAGGCGTCCAGCCGCCTTCCATTGCTCGGGTGAGATTTCCAGCGTGTGGTCCTGGCGGGCCTGCAAGGCGCGCACGCGTGCAGCGCTGATGTCGAAGCCGACCGTTTCATATTGCCGGCCGAAGGCCACGGCCAGCGGCAGCCCCACATAGCCAAGCCCGATGATGGCGATCCTGGGACTGGCGTTGGTCTGCGGCATCGATGCGGATTTCCTGCTGGACTGGCTCAGGGCCAGGTGCCATAGCATCGCATTGCCGTTCATCCGGCGCGATGGCTGCGCGTGCGGGGCAAGCCGAGGTCCCTCAGGGCAGGCAAGCGGCCAGTGCTTCAGCCACTGCCTGTGGCTGGCGCATCCACGCAAAGTGATCGGCCCTGACGCCCAGGGCGCGTGCGTCCAGGATCACCGGCGGTTCGACGGTGATGGCGAACTTGTCGGTCAGGCCCTGCAGCGAACGGGCAGGCGCCAGCCAGTCCCGCGCCAGCACCACGCTGCGCACCGGCAGTGCCAGGCGCGAGAGGGCCTGTTCCAGGTCGATCTGCATGCCACGGCCGGCGTAGCGGCCGCACAGGCCCACGCGCGACCAGTCCTCGATCAGGCCACGCGCCTCGTTGCCGCCGAAGCCGATCCTGCGCCCCGGCAGCGCGCCATTGCGCCGGGCCAGCCAGCGCATGAAGCGATAGGCCATCGGTAGCAGCAGGCCGCGTGGGCCAGGAAAACACCGCCAGTACGGCGTGCCGCTGGCCACCAGCCACAGGGCATCCAACTGCGCAGGCGCCAACGCGGCCAGGCAGCACGCCAGCTGGCCGCCCAGGCTGTGCCCGCCGACGATCCGATGGGGCACATCCACCGCATCGCCCATCGCCCGCAGGCTCAACGGCAGATCCAGTTGCAACTGTTCGCGATAGCCCCAGTCGCAGCGTCGCGCTGCACGCCAGCTGCTGCTGCCGTGCCCGCGCGCTTCATGCACGAACACCGCCACGCCCAACCCCGCCAGCGTATCGGCCAGGGGCAGGTAATGCCTGGCGGCCACGCCCAGCGCCGGCACCCACAGCACGCTGGCACGCGGCCGCGCGGGAATGCGATACAGCAGTGTCCACGCATGGCCATCGGCCGCGCGCAATGGTGACTGGCCAGCAGCCACGTCCGTCATGCGCGTGGTGTGCCAGGCGAAAGCACGCCGCAGCGCAGGCCTTGCAGCGCTCTCCGGTGCAGGCGTGCGCCCGGGATCACAGCACTTCCGAGGCGTAGTCGGCCAGGCGCGAACGCTCGCCACGACGCAGGGTGATGTGCGCGCTGTGCGCCCAGGCCTTGAAGCGGTCCACCGCGTAGGTCAGGCCCGAGGTGGTCTCGGTCAGGTACGGGGTGTCGATCTGCTCCACGTTGCCCAGGCACACGATCTTGGTGCCCGGGCCGGCACGGGTGATCAGGGTCTTCATCTGCTTGGGCGTGAGGTTCTGGGCCTCGTCCAGGATCAGGTAGCGCGAGAGGAACGTGCGCCCGCGCATGAAGTTCATCGAGCGGATCTTGATCCGGCTGGCCAGCAGGTCGTTGGTCGCCTGGCGGCCCCAGGCGCCGCCCTCCTGGTTGTGGGTGAGCACTTCCAGGTTGTCGGTCAGCGCGCCCATCCACGGGGTCATCTTTTCTTCCTCGGTCCCGGGCAGGAAGCCGATGTCCTCGCCGACGCTGACCGTGGCGCGGGTCATGATGATCTCGCGGTAGCGCTGCTGGTCCATGGTCTGGGCCAGGCCGGCGGCCAGCGCCAGCAGCGTCTTGCCGGTGCCGGCGGTGCCGAGCAGGCTGACGAAGTCGATTTCCGGGTCCATCAGTGCATTGAGCGCGAAATTCTGCTCGCGGTTGCGCGCACTGATGCCCCACACCGCGTGCTGGCCGCTGCGGAAGTCATCGACCAGGGTCAGCGTGGCCCGGCCGTCGGCGTTGACCCTGGCCACGCGCAGTTCTACTTCGTCCTCGCCCGGCATGTACAGGTACTGGTTGGGGAACCAGTCCTCCTCATCGGCCATGACCACTTCGTAGCTGGTGCGTCCGCTCTTGTCGCTCCAGGATTTCAGGTCGCTCTGGTGGCGGTGCCAGAAATCCTCCGGCAGCGCGGTGGCGCCGGTGTAGAGCAGGCTGAAATCGTCCAGCGCGCGGTCGTTTTCGTAGTCCTCGGCGACGATGCCGCTGATCGAGGCCTTGATCCGCAGGTTGATGTCCTTGGACACCAGGATCACCGGCGTGCCGGGATGTTCCTCCTGCAGCTGCAGCACCGCGGCCAGGATCTTGTTGTCCGGCGCGATCGCGCCGAAGGTCAGGCCCGGATCGACCGCCTTGAGCTGGAAGTGCAGCTGGCCGATCTGGCCGGGCTGCCTGAGGTTCAGGCTCTTGGGGTGGAGCAGGGTGATGCCCAGGGAAATGCGCGCCGCATCGGCGCCGACGATCAGCTCGTTGAGGAAGCGGCTGACCTGGCGCGCGTTGCGACTGACTTCGGACATGCCCTTCTTGGCATTGTCCAGTTCCTCGATCACCTGCATGGGCAGGAACACGTCGTGCTCTTCGAACTTGAACAGCGCGGTCGGGTCGTGCATCAGCACGTTGGTGTCCAGCACGTAGATGCGCTTGCTTCGGGTCATCGACATTTCCTGTTGGGCGGACAGCAGCAGGCCACCACAGCCCGCGTGGCGGGGTGGTGGAAGTAAAGACAAACGGTAAAGGTCACTGGGACTGGGCGGCCTTGAGCGCGTCGAGCACGGCCTGGGCGTGGCCGGGGACCTTGACCTTGCGCCACTGCGCCACGATGCCCGACTCGGGCGAGATCAGGAAGGTGCTGCGCTCGATGCCCAGCACCTGGCGCCCGTACATGTTCTTTTCCTTGATCACCTCGAAGGCCTGGCACAGCGCTTGGTCAGTGTCGCTGACCAGCGGGAAGTTGAATCCCTGCCTGGCGCAGAAGTTGTCGTGCGACTTGACCGAATCGCGCGATACACCCAGCACGCGGGCATCCAGCGCCTCAAATTGCGGCAGCAGCGCGTTGAACTCCAGGCCCTCGGTGGTGCAGCCCGGGGTGCTGTCCTTGGGGTAGAAGTACAGCACCAGCCAGTGGCCGGCGTGTTCTGCGAGGGTCGTCGAGGTGCCGCCGGACAGGGCCAGCGGCAGTTTCAGGGTGGACTTCGGAAGCGCTTTTGCGGTTGCCGTCATCTTCAGAACTTCATCGGGTCCATGATCGCGTCCAGGTTCAGATGGTCGCAGAATTCGAGGAAATCATCGCGCAGCGCGGCGATGTGCATGTTGGCCGGCACACCGATGGTCACCTGCGCGGAGAACATCTCCGCACCGGTCTGCATCGCGCGGTAGCGGGTGGACTGCAGGTTCTCGATGGTGATGCCCTGGCGGTCGAAGAAATCGGCCAGCTGGAACAGGATGCCGGGCTTGTCGGCGGCCACCACCTCGACGATGTAGGGCAGCAGGTTGGACTGCACCACCTTGGGCCCGGTGCGGTACCAGACCAGTTTCAGGCCTTCCTCGCGCTCAAGCCGGGCCATCATCGCTTCCAGCTTGGCCACCGCATCCCATGAACCGGTGGCCAGTGCGGTCACCGAGACGTCGCGACCCACCGTGGACAGGCGCGCATCGACCAGGTTGCAGCCCGAATCGGCGATGCGACGCGTCACTCCCAGCAAAGGCGACTCCGGATGGGTCGTATAGGCGTTGATCAGGAGGTGGTTTTCGTTCGGCGAGGGCCGGGGCGTGGAGTCGGTCAAAGGGGCTTCCGGCATTACAGCGAGTCTGAATGGCGCCCGGGACGGGGCCTGTGATGCGCGGCCAGCATACTTGCCCGTCCTTTCGCGCCGCAAGTAACATCGCCGCCGGTACGTGGCATTTGCGTGCGTATTACTCCTTACAGGCGCTTCGTTTGTCCCTTCCCGGATGCATCACCGCCCTGGCCACGCCGTTTTCCGGCGCTGGCACGCTCGACCAGGATGCCTGGCGCGGCCTGCTGAACCTGCAGCTGCGCGGTGGCGTGCAGGGCGTAGTGGTGGCCGGATCGACCGGCGAGGCGGCCGCGCTGTCCGATGATCAAGATCGCGTCCTGACCTGCGAAGCGGTGCAGCTGGTCGAAGGCGCGATGCCGGTGGTCGCCGGCACCGGCCCGATGAACACCGGGACCATCGCCCAGACTCGTTCCGGGCCGCCTCCCGCCGGCGGCGTTGCCCCGGCTGTGCGCCTGGCGCCTCAGGGCGATCCTGCCGCGGCGAGCGCATGGGACGCGCAACTGGCAGAATTCCACGCCTAGCCAGGGCCTGCGCCAGAGGCGTACTGCTCGCGGCCCGACTTCAACGGCCTGAATTTTAAAAAATGGAGATTCATCCAATGCGTTTTTCCCGTGCTTCGCGTCTCGCCTTGCCAGTGGTGCTGGCGATGTCCATCGTCGGCCTGTCCGGCTGCAAGTGGTTCCACAAGGGGCCCAAGGGCGACTACGCGCTGGCCGAGCAGGAGCGTCCGCTGGAAGTCCCGCCCGACCTGAACGTACCCAGCACTGCCGGCGCCATGCAGGTGCCGACCGTGGCCACCGGCGCTGCCGCCGGCGCCGGCCAGCAGAGCGGGCCTTCGAGCGTGAACACCTCCGGCTTCAACGTGGCCGGCACCCGCGAGGAGGTCTTCACCAGGGTAGGCCAGGCGCTGGGCACGGTCGATGGCCTGACCATCGCCAGCAGCGCGCAACTGCTGGGCAGCTACGACGTGTCCTACCAGGGCCAGAGCTTCCTGGTGCGGGTCTCACCCACCGCCTCGGGGACCTACGTGTCGGCGGTCGATCCGCGCGGCGTGCCGGCCAATGGCCCGGAAGCCACCCGCCTGATGGCGGAGCTGAAGAACAAGCTCGGCGGGACCTGATCGGTCCGCCGATGGCTGCTCACGGGAAAGGCGCCGATGGCGCCTTTCCCGTTGATCCCGGTCTGGAGCCGGGGCGGGTCCCCGAGCGGGCGTGGCGGTGCGGCGCCTTCAGCGTTGCAGCAGCGGCAGCTTGCCGGGCTTGCCTTCCCAGTCGGCGGCGTCGGGCAACGGCTCCTTGCGCACGGTGATCACCGGCCAGGCCTTGGCCAGTTCGGCATTGAGTGCCACGAAGGCCTCCTGGCCGGCCGGCACGTCGTCTTCGGGATAAATTGCGTTGATCGGACATTCCGGCTCGCACAGGGTGCAGTCGATGCATTCGTCCGGGTCGATCACCAGGAAGTTGGGGCCTTCATGGAAACAGTCCACCGGGCACACCTCGACGCAGTCGGTGTACTTGCACTTGATGCAGTTCTCGGTGACGACGAAGGGCATGACAGATCCGGTGGCGCGCAACAAGGGGGCTGGCAATTCTATAGGAAGCCCCCGGCATGATTCAGGCCGGACGCAAATGAAAAGACCCGGCGTGGGCCGGGTCTGATCACTTCCAGGCAGTCGCGGTGGTGCTCCCTAGGGAATTCGAATCCCTATTTTAGCCTTGAGAGGGCCACGTCCTAACCGTTAGACGAAGGGAGCGTTTTGGCCGCGAGCGCTTAGCTGGTTAGTATATCGGCAGCATTGGCCCCCGGCAATCGGGTCGGCCGCTCAAATACACGGAAGCCGCAATCATCACCGCCGAACTCCAGCCCATCGTCATTCCCCGCGAGGCGCACACCATCTCGCGTCGGGATATCAGTCCCAATGCCCTGCGCGTGCTGTATCGCCTGCGCGATGCCGGCTTCTCGGCGTATCTGGTCGGTGGCGCGGTCCGCGACCTGCTGGTCGGGCAGCACCCGAAGGATTTCGACGTGGCCACCGACGCCACGCCCGAGCAGATCAAGCAGCAGTTCCGCAACTGCCGGCTGATCGGCCGCCGCTTCCGCCTGGCGCACGTGGTGTTTGGCCGCGAGATCATCGAGGTCGCCACCTTCCGCGCCAACAGCGACGACGGCAGCGGCGACCGCGAAACCCACGAGGATGGCCGCCTGCTGCGCGACAACGTCTACGGCTCGATCGAGGACGACGCGATCCGCCGCGACTTCACCGCCAACGCGCTGTATTACGCGATCGAGGATTTTTCGGTGCGCGACTACTGCGGCGGTTTCGAGGACGTGATGGCGCGGCGGCTGAGGCTGATCGGCGATCCCGAACAGCGCTACCGCGAAGACCCGGTGCGGATGCTGCGCGCGGTGCGCCTGGCGGCCAAGCTGGGTTTCACCATCGATGGGCCCACCGCCGACCCGATCCCGGTGCTGGCGCCGCTGCTGGCCGAGGCCGCGCCGGCGCGGCTGTTCGAGGAGATCCTCAAGCTGTTCCTGTCCGGCAACGCGGTGGCCAGCTTCCAGGGCCTGGAGCACAGCGGCCTGCTGCCGGTGCTGCTGCCGGAAAGCGCCGCGGCGCTGCAGTCCAACCGCAGCGGTGCGCTGCGCGCGATGTTGCTGGAAGGTCTGGCCGGCACCGATGCGCGGGTGGCCAATGACGAGCCGGTCTCGCCGGCGTTCCTGTTTGCACTGTTGCTGTGGCCGGCGTACTGCAAGGCGCTGATCGGCCTGCAGGCGCAGGGCGTCCATCCGGAAGAGGCCGCGCGCCGGGCCGCCGACCGGGTCACCGTGCACCAGCTCAATACCATCGCGCTGCCACGGCGCTTCTCGCTGCCGATGCAGGAAATCTGGCTGCTGCAGTCGCGCTTCTCCCAGCGCCAGCGCAAGCGGGTCACGCGCCTGCTGGCCCATCCACGCTTCCGCGCGGCGTTCGATTTCCTGGTGCTGCGCCAGTCGGCCTCGCCCGACCATGCGGCCGACGTGGAGTTCTGGACCCAGGCCCAGACCCAGACCAACGAGGAGCTTGCCGCGACCCTGGGCGTGGAGGTGCCCGGCGACAGCTACACCGACGAAGATGCGGTGCCGTCCAAGCGCCGCCGGCGCCGTCGTCGTCGCAGTGGCGCTGCGGGCGCAAGCGGGGAATGAGCATGGCGGTCACGGCCTGCATCGGCCTGGGGGCGAACCTGGGCGATGCGGCCGGCACGGTGCGCGCCGCATTGTCCGCGATCGGCGCGCTGCCCGGCACCACGCTGGTGTCGGCTTCGCCGCTGTACCTCACCCTGGCCTGGGGCATGCAGGCGCAGCCGGATTTCATCAACGCCGCCGCGCGCGTGGACACCACGCTGGACGCGCCGGCGCTGCTGGCCGCGCTGTTGGAGATCGAGCGCCAGTTCGGCCGCCAGCGCAGCGGCGAGCAGCGCTGGGGCCCGCGCACGCTGGACCTGGACCTGTTGCTCTACGGCGATGCGATGATCGAACTGCCTGGCCTGCAGGTGCCGCATCCGCGCCTGCATGAGCGCGCCTTTGCGCTGGTGCCGCTGGCCGATGTGGCGCCGGAACTGCGCATCGCCGGCCACGGGACGGTGCGGGAAGCTGCATTGCGCGTGGGCCATGACGCCATCCGGGTGATCAGTGGATAATGCGCGGCGATGAGTACCCACGCCGACAGCAAGCCCTGGACCGTTCCCGCCCTGCGCCAAGCCAAGCAGGCCGGGCAGAAACTGGTGATGTTGACCTGCTACGACTACGGCTTCGCGCGCACGCTTGATGCGGCCGGCGTGGATCTGATCCTGATCGGCGACTCGCTGGGCATGGTCGTGCAGGGCCACGATTCGACCCTGCCGGTGACCGTGGAGGCGATGGTCTACCACACGCGCATCGTCGCCCGCGGGCTGGCGCGCGCGCTGCTGGTGGCCGACCTGCCGTTCCAGGCCGATGCCACGCGCGAACGCGCCCTGGTTGCCTCGACCCAGCTGCTGCAGGTCGGCGCGCAGATGGTCAAGCTCGAAGGCGCCGGCCACAAGCTGGAGGTCATCCGCTTCCTGGCCGAGCGCGACATCCCGGTGTGCTCGCACCTGGGCCTGACCCCGCAGTCGGTGCTGTCCTTCGGTGGCTACAGGGTGCAGGGCCGCGAGGAGGCGGCAGCGGAAAAACTCCTGGCCGATGCCATCGCCGTGGCCAATGCCGGCGCCAGCCTGCTGGTGCTCGAGTGCGTGCCATCCGCGCTGGCCGCGCGCATCACCGCCGCGGTGGACATCCCCACCATCGGTATCGGCGCCGGCGCGCAGTGCGATGGCCAGGTGCTGGTGCTGCACGACCTGCTGGGCCTGGAGATGGGCCATCGCCGGCCGAAGTTCGTCAAGGATTTCCTGGCCGAAGGTGGCTCGGTCGCCGGCGCCGTGCGCGCCTATGCCGCCGCGGTGCGCGAGGGCAGTTTTCCCGATGCCGCGCACTCGTATTGATCGCGCCGTTTTCCACGACTCCCCACGCGCGGACAGGGCGCTCATGATCGAAACCATCACCGAACTGGACGCCCTGCGCGCCCGCGTCATGGGCTGGAAGCGCCAGGGCCTGCGGGTGGGCTTCGTGCCGACCATGGGCAACCTGCACGCCGGCCATTATTCGTTGATCATGCTGGTCCGGCAGTACGCCGATCGCGTGGTGTCCAGCGTGTTCGTCAACCCGACCCAGTTCGGGCCCAACGAGGACTACACTCGCTACCCGCGCACGCCCGATGCCGACACGACGGGACTGGAAGGCGCCGGCTGCGACGTGCTGTGGTTGCCCACGGTCGAATCGATGTATCCGTTCGGCATCGAGCTGGCGGCCAAGGTGCACGTGCCGGGCGTGAGCTCGGTGCTGGAAGGCGAATGCCGCCCGGGTCATTTCGATGGCGTGTGCACCGTGGTCAGCCGTCTGTTCAACCAGGTCGTGCCGGACGTGGCCGGCTTCGGCAAGAAGGACTATCAGCAGCTGGCGGTGATCCGACAGATGGTCACCGACCTGGCGTTCCCGATCCAGATCCTGGGCGGCAGCATCGTGCGCGAGGCCGATGGCCTGGCGATGAGCTCGCGCAACCAGTACCTGTCGGCCCAGGAGCGCCCGCGCGCGGCCGAGATCCGCCGCACCCTGCAGCAGATGCGCCAGGCCATGCTGGCCGGCACCGCGCGGGCGGAGGTCGAAGCGGCCGCGCGCGCGCACCTGACCGCTGCCGGTTTCCAGGTCGACTATGCCGTGGTGCGCCGACCGGACCTGTCCGAGCCGGGGCCGGCGGACACCGGTGCCCGGGTGGCGCTGATTGCCGCGCGCCTGGGCCGCACGCGCCTGATCGACAACCTGGAATTCTAAAAGGCGCCAGCGCTTGCACGGCCGCGTGCGGCGGGCGCTGCTAGACTCGCCGGCCTGTGTTCCCGGGGTCGATACGACGATGCAACTGAGCCTGCTCAAGACCAAGATCCACCGCGCCACCGTCACCCATTCGGAGCTGAATTACGAAGGCTCGGTGGCCATCGACGGCCACCTGCTCGACGCCGCCGGCATCCGCGAGTTCGAGCAGGTGCACATCTGGGACGTCACCAACGGCGCCCGCTTCAGCACCTATGCGCTGCGTGCCGACGAAGGCAGCGGCATCATCTCGCTCAATGGCGGCGCGGCCCGGCACGTGCAGGTCGGCGACATCATCATCATCGCCGCCTTCGCCGCGATGAGCGAGGCCGAAGCCGACCTGTTCAAGCCCACCCTGGTGTACGTGGACGGGTACAACCGCATCACCCACACCAACCAGTCGATTCCAAAGCAGGCCGCCTGATGACGAAGTTCGACGCGTTGCGCTCCCACGCTGCACGCCTGCGCGGTCTGCGCGCGCCGGACTTGCTGGAACAGGACCCTGCGCGCGCCTCGGAGTTCGCCCTGCGGGTCGGGCCGCTGTACGCCAGCTTCGCCCGCCAGGGCTATGACCGCCAGGCGCTGGCCGCGTTGCATGCGCTGGCCGCCGAGCTGGACCTGAAGGCCGCCTACCAGCGCCTGTTCTGCGGTGAAGTGGTCAATCCCACCGAAGGCCGCGCCGCATTGCACACCGCGCTGCGCAGCAACCTGACCCAGGGCAGGCTCGCGCAGGAGGCCCATGCCGAAGCGGCCAGGGTGCGCGCGCGCATGGGCCAGCTGGTGGCCGCGCTGGAAGCCAGCGAAGTCACCGACATCGTCAGCGTCGGCATCGGCGGCTCGGACCTGGGTCCGCGCCACGTGGTCGATGCGCTGGGTCCGCTGCAGCCGAAGCTGCGCGTGCACTTCATTTCCAATGTCGATGGCGCCGCCGCCCAGCGCACGCTGGCCGGGCTGGATCCTGCGACCACCGCGGCGATCCTGATCTCCAAGACCTTTGGCACCCAGGAGACCCTGCTCAACGGCCGGATCCTGGCCGAGTGGCTGGGCGGCAGCGAGCGCCTGTATGCGGTCAGCGCCAACCCGCAGCGCGCATCCGATGCATTCGACATTCCATCCGAGCGCGTGCTGCCGATGTGGGACTGGGTGGGCGGGCGTTATTCGCTGTGGTCGGCGGTGGGGTTTCCGATTGCGCTGGCGATCGGCTTCAGGAACTTCGAGGCGCTGCTGGAGGGCGCGGCGCTGATGGACCAGCACGTGCTGGAGGCCCCGGCCGAATCCAACCTTCCCATCCGCCACGGGCTGACCGCGATCTGGAACCGCAATGTGCTCGGCCACGCCGCCCATGGCGTGATGACCTATGACCAGCGCCTGGCGTTGCTGCCCAACTACCTGCAGCAGCTGGTGATGGAGAGCCTGGGCAAGTCCACGCGCATCGATGGCAGCCCGGTGGACTGCGAGACGGTGCCGGTGTGGTGGGGCGGGCCCGGCACCGACGTGCAGCACAGCTTTTTTCAGGCGTTGCACCAGGGCACCCAGATCGTGCCGCTGGATTTTGTCGGCACCATCCACAACGACGATCCATACACCGAAAACCACATCGCGCTGCTGTCCAACCTGCTGGCCCAGTCCGAGGCGCTGGCCAATGGCCAGGCCAGCGACGATCCGCACCGCAGCTACGCCGGCGGCCGCCCCAGCACCATGATCCTGCTCGACGCACTGACCCCGCAGTCGCTGGGCGCGCTGATCGCCATGTACGAGCACAGCGTCTACGCGCAGTCTTTGGCCTGGGGCATCAACGCCTTCGACCAGTTCGGCGTGGAGCTGGGCAAGCAGCTGGCCAGCGGCCTGCTGCCGGCACTCAAGGGCGTGGCGGAAGCCGAAGATCCGGTCACGCGCGCGCTGCTGGAGCAGATCCGCACGCGTTGAACCGTAGGGCGGGTCTTGACCCGCCATCGCGATATCGTTGAATTAACGGCGGCGGGTCGAGACCCGCCCTACGCCTCTGACGATCGTCAGGCCTCGTGTTGCGCCAGCGCCCAGCCCACATGTTCGCGCACCAGCGCGGAATCGTCTTCGCGTCGGCTGGCCAGGGCTTCCAGCACCGCCGGCGAGCTTGGTGCATTGCCCAGCGCCACGGCGATGTTGCGCAGCCAGCGCTGGTGCCCGCTGCGGCGGATGGGCGAGCCTTCTGTGCGGGTCAGGAACTCCGCTTCGTCCCAGGCGAACAGCTGCGGCAGCGTGGCCACGTCCAGGTCATTGCGGGCGCGGAAGTCCGGCTCGTCGGTGCGCCTGGCGAACTTGTTCCAGGGACATACCAGCTGACAGTCGTCGCAGCCGAAGATGCGGTTGCCGATCGGCTTGCGCAGCTCGATGGGGATCGGGCCTTCGTGTTCGATGGTCAGGTAGGCGATGCAGCGGCGCGCGTCCAGCCGGTGCGGGGCGATGATCGCCTGCGTGGGGCACACATCGATGCAGCGCACGCAGCTGCCGCAGTGGGCGCTGGCCGGGGTGTCCACCGGCAGCGGGATGTCCACGTAGATCTCGCCCAGGAAGAACCATGAGCCGCCGTGCCTGTCGATCAGGCAGGTGTGCTTGCCGATCCAGCCCAGCCCTGCGTTGCGGGCCAGGGCGCGCTCCAGCACCGGCGCCGAATCGACGAACACCCGATGGCCGATCGGCCCCACTTGCTCCTGCAGTCGCATCGCCAGTTTCTGCAGACGACCGCGCATGAGCTTGTGGTAGTCGCGGCCCAGCGCGTAGCGGGCGACGTAGGCGCGCTCGCCGTTGGCCAGCGTGGCCCAGGCCTGGCTGCTGTCATCGTGGCCGTAGTCCAGGCCGACCGAAATCACCCGCAGCGTGCCGGGGATCAGTTCGGCCGGGCGCGATCGCATGTCACCGTGCCGCGCCATCCAGTCCATCGAGCCGTACAGGCCTTCGGCCAGCCAGCTGCGCAGGTGCTCCTGGTCCTGGCCGAGCTCCACGCCGGTGATGCCGCAGCGCTGGAACCCCAGCTCGCGCGACAGTGCGCGCACCTGCGCAGCCAGCGCGTGCAGGTCGATCGGTGTGGCAGAGCAGGCACTCATGCGCGCAAGTATAGAATCGCGCGCCATGACCGCCTTGATTCCCCTGCACGGCAGCGCCGCGGCGCGTGCCCTGGACCAGCAGGCCAGTGCGCGGCTGGCCGGTGGTGCGTTCGAGCTGATGCAGCGCGCCGGCCACGCGGCCTGGCGGCAACTGCAGGCGCGCTGGCCCGATGCGCAACGCCTCACCGTGGTCTGCGGGCCGGGCAACAACGGCGGCGACGGCTACGTGCTGGCCCTGGCCGCACTGCAGGCACGCCGCGCGGTGGTGGTGCTGCACCTGGAAGAGCACGCCCCGCGCACCGACCTGGCCCAACGCGCCTGCACCGCCTACATCGCCGCCGGTGGCGCGATCGCGCTGTTCCCTGAGCAGTTTCCGGCGGCCGAGGTGGTGGTCGATGCGCTGTTCGGCATCGGCCTTGCGCGTGCGCCGGAAGGGCAGGCGCAGCGGCTGATCGAGGCGATCAACGCCCAGCCGGCGCCGGTGTTTGCCCTGGACGTGCCCAGCGGCATCGATGCCTCGCTGGCGACGGCGCCGGGTGTGGCGGTGCGCGCGCAGATGACCCTGCAGTTCATCGTGCGCCACCACGGCCTGTACACCGGCGCCGGCCTGGAACACGCCGGCGAGCTGGCCTTCGATGCGCTCGAAGTGCCCGCCGACCTGGTGCAGATGTCCGCACCCAAGGCCTTGTTGCTGACCCCGCAGCTGCTGCATACCTGGCTGCGGCCGCGCCGCCGCGACACCCACAAGGGCGAAAGCGGCCGGGTGCTGTTGATCGGCGGTGACCTGGGCCATGGCGGTGCGATCGCGATGACCGCCGAAGCCGCGCTGCGCAGCGGTGCCGGGCTGGTCAGCGTGGCCACCCGCAAGGCGCATGTCGGCCCGCTGCTTGCCCGTCGCCCGGAAGCGATGACCTACGCGGTGGAATCGGGCAGCGACCTGCAGCCGCTGCTCGATGCGGCCGACGTGGTCGCGATCGGCCCGGGGCTGGGCCAGGGCGACTGGGGCAGGGCCCTGCTGCGCCTGGCACTGGAGGCCGGCAAGCCGCTGGTGCTCGATGCCGACGCGCTCAACCTCATCGCGGCCAATCCGCGCCCGCTGGGCGATGCGATCCTCACCCCGCATCCGGGCGAAGCGGCGCGCTTGCTCGGGCGTACACCCAGGGAAGTGCAGGCCGACCGCTTTGGCGCCATCGCCCAGTTGTGCACGCGCCTGCACGCGACCGTCGTGCTCAAGGGTGCCGGTAGCGTGATCGCCAGCGAAGGCCAGCTGCCGCGCGTGATCGCCGCAGGCAATCCCGGCATGGCCACCGGCGGCATGGGCGACGTGCTGACCGGGGTGATCGCCGCCCTGCGCGCGCAGGGCCTGCCGTCGCTCGAAGCGGCCAGCGCCGGCGCCCTGCTGCACGGCATGGCCGGTGATGCCGCAGCCAGGCGCGGCCAGCGTGGCCTGCTGGCCAGCGACCTGTTCGCGCACCTGCAACCGCTGTCCAACCCGCAGCCGCGTTGATGCAGTTGCACCTGGCCACGGTCGAGGACACCGCCCGACTGGGCGCTGCGCTGGCCCGGACCCGGCCGCCGCTGGCCGCCGTGCACCTGCATGGTGACCTGGGCTCCGGAAAATCCACCCTGGCGCGGGCGCTGCTGCGCGCCCTGGGCGTGAGCGGCGCGATCCGCAGCCCGACCTACACCCTGGTCGAGCGCTATCCCATTGCCGGCGGAGAGGCCTGGCATCTGGATCTGTATCGGCTCGGCGATGCCAGCGAGCTGGATTTCCTGGGCCTGGACGAGGCAGTGGCCACGCTGTGGCTGATCGAATGGGCGGAAAAAGGCCGCGGCGGCCTGCCCCCGCCGGACCTTCAGATCCACCTGGCCATCGACGGCCAAGGGCGCAGTGCGCGTCTGCTGGCCGGCTCCGAGTCGGGCCGTGCCTGGCTGGCGCAACTGGCCGAAAGTGCCATTTAGAAGGTTCTTCTGTTGGCTGGCCGAGGAAGTTCAGGCAGGTCACGGATTATTAAGGGAAAAACGGGTTGCATTAGCAGGTCGTTAATGCTTGAATCCGGGGCATGCCAATGGGGAAAGCCGCAATCGCACTTGCCTTGGGGGGCGCTGTCCTGCTCCAGGGTAGCCTGTCGCCCGCGTTTGCCGGGCAGGTCAGTGGCATCGACCTGAGCAACGGTGTCACCGGCACCCGCGCGGAAATCACCCTGCAGGGGGCCGGCAAGTTCAAGATCCTGTCCCTGGCTGGCCCCGACCGCCTGGTGGTGGATCTGCCTGAGTCGTCGGCGCCGAAACAGCTCAAGCTGCCCGCGCCCACCGGGGTTGTCACCGCGGTGCGCACCGGCCAGCCCGTGCCGGGGACCGTGCGCGTGGTGTTCGAGCTGGCCTCGCCGGTCAAGGCCATGACCCCGCATATCGAGGGCAGCGGTGCGCAGTCGCGGCTGGTGATCGCGTGGCCCGGCGACGGCCAGCCGCCCGCGGCTGCACCTGCAAGGGCCGTAGCGCCGGCCGCTGCGCCGCAGGTCTCGGCCGCCCGTGCAACCTCGTCGCTGGCCGCCGAGGTGGTGCGTCAGGCCACCGCAGCCCCACCCGAACCAGCCGCCGCCATGCCGGCGCCCACGCCTACGCCGACGCCGCCCTCGGCCTCGCAGCAGGCGCCGGCTGCTGCTCTGGCCATGGCCATGCCCGGCGATCTTTCGCCGGCCGCCATCCTGGCCGGTCAACCGGTGCCGGGTATCATCGTGCCTGCGCCGAGCAAGCCGCAGACCGTCGCCCCGGCGGTGACCATCGCCACCGGCCGTCCCGCGCCGAGCGAACCGCAGACCGTCGCCCCCGGGGTGACCATTGCCACCGGCCGACCGGCGCCGGTCGAACCCAAGACGACCGTGGCCGATCAGCCGGCCACCACCCTGCCGCAGCCCAGGCTGGCCATGCGCGCCGGCATGCGCCCGCTGGTGATCGCCATCGACGCCGGCCACGGTGGCCAGGACTCGGGCGCGATCGGCCCGACCGGCAAGTACGAGAAGAACGTGACCCTGGCCATCGCCCGCGAACTGGCCCGCCAGATCGATGCCACGCCGGGCCTGAAGTCCTACCTCACCCGCAATGGCGACTACTTCATCCCGCTCAACCAGCGGGCGGTGAAGGCGCGTGCCGCGCATGCGGACATGTTCATCTCGATTCACGCCGATGCCGCGGAAAACCGCAGCGCCAGCGGTTCGTCGGTGTATGTGCTCTCGCTCAAGGGCGCCACCTCGCAGCGCGCGCGCTGGCTGGCCGACAAGGAAAACGCCTCCGACCTGATCGGCGGCCGCAGTCTGCAGAGCGTGGACAGCACCCTGGGCTCGGTCCTGATCGACCTGGCCCAGAGTGGCCACATGAAGGCTTCCGAGGACGCTGCTGGCCACGTCCTGGCCGGCCTCAAGCAGGTCGGCAACGCGCACAAGACCAGCCTGGAAAAGGCCAACTTCGCGGTGCTGCGCACCTCGGACATGCCGGCGATGCTGGTGGAGACCGCATTCATCTCCAACTACAGCGAAGAAAGGCAGCTGACCGATCCCAGCTTCCAGCGCGGGATCGCCAGGGCGGTGCTTGGAGGCGTGGAAACCTATTTCAGCCGCTCGCCGCCGCCGGGCACGCTGTTCGCCGCGCGCGCGCAGGCCGCTTCGACTGGCAGTGCCGGCGGCGGCGCGCCATAAGCCGCCGGGCCCAGTCGGCTATCATCGAGGCTGGCTTTTCTCCTTCGCGCCGCGTGCGCGTGATGCCCGTGCCGATCCGCCAGCTGCCCGAGACCCTGATCAACCAGATCGCCGCCGGTGAAGTGGTCGAACGACCTGCCTCGGTGGTCAAGGAGCTGGTGGAAAACGCCCTGGACGCCGGCGCGCAGCGGGTCGACATCGACCTGGAGGAAGGCGGCATCGGCCTGATCCGGATCCGCGACGACGGCGGCGGCATCGCCCCTGAGGAGCTGGCGCTGGCGCTCTCGCGCCACGCCACCAGCAAGATCGCCTCGCTGGACGATCTGGAAGCCGTGGCCACGCTCGGCTTCCGTGGCGAAGCACTGCCGTCGATCGCCTCGGTCAGCCGCCTGTCGCTGAGCTCGCGCCGTGCCCATGACGCACATGGCGCGACCCTGCAGGTCGACGGCGGCCGCCTCGGCCAGGTCGGTCCCTGCCAGCACGGGCAGGGCACCACGGTGGAAGTGCGCGAGCTGTTCTACAACGTGCCGGCAAGGCGCAAGTTCCTGCGCGCCGAACGCACCGAACTGGGCCATATCGAAGAATGGCTGCGCTCGCTGGCCTTGGCGCGGCCGGACGTGGAGCTGCGCGTCTCGCACAACGGCCGGGCCTCGCGTCGCTACAAGGGCGGCAGCCAGGCCGAGCCGGCCCTGCGCCTGCACGAAACCCTGGGCCAGGATTTCGCCAGCCAGGCGCTGCGCGTGGAGCACAGTGCTGCCGGCCTGCGCCTGCACGGCTGGATCGCCCAGCCGGCCTATTCGCGCGCCAGTGCCGACCAGCAGTACCTCTACGTCAACGGCCGCCCGGTGCGCGACCGCAACATCGCCCACGCGGTCAGGTTGGCCTATCAGGACGTGCTCCATCACGGCCGCCAGCCGGCCTATGTGCTGTTCCTGGAGCTGGATCCGGCGCGGGTGGATGTCAACGTGCATCCGGCCAAGCACGAGGTGCGCTTCCGCGAGTCGCGCATGATCCACGACTTTGTCCACCGCACCCTGCACGAAGCGCTGGCCGCAACGCGCGCCGGCGTGGCCGGCGGCGTCGAGCAGGCGCCGGTGCAGGCGATGCCGTTCGCGCAGGCGGCCTACGGCGTGCCCGCAGCGGCGGCGATGCCGCAGCCCCTGCAGTGGACCGGCGCCCGGCAGTCGCCGCTGGGCCTGCGCGTGGCCGATGCCCCCAGCGCCTATGCGGCGCTGTACAACAGCCCGTCGCCGCGCACGGCCGAGCCGGCGCCGGTGTCGCCGATGCCAGCCAACGATGGCCAAGGCGGCACGCCACCGCTGGGCTACGCGCTGGCCCAGCTGCACGGCATCTACATCCTGGCCGAAAACGCGCAGGGCCTGATCGTGGTCGACATGCACGCCGCGCACGAGCGCATCGGCTACGAACGTTTGAAGACCGCGCACGACGGCATTGGCCTGACCGCGCAGCCCTTGCTGGTGCCGATGACCCTGGCCGTGGCCGAACGCGAAGCCGACGTCGCCGAGCGCGAAGCGGCCACCCTGACCGAACTGGGTTTCGACCTCACCCGCAGCGGCCCGCAGACCCTGATCGTGCGCAGCGTGCCGGCATTGCTGGCCCATGCCGAACCCGGCGCGCTGCTGCGCGACGTGCTGGCCGACCTGCGCGAACATGGCCAGAGCCGGCGCGTGGCCGCCGCGCGCGACCAACTGCTGTCCACCATGGCCTGCCACGGCGCGGTGCGCGCCAACCGCAGGCTGACCTTGCCCGAAATGAACGCACTGCTGCGCGATATGGAAATCACCGAGCGCTCCGGCCAGTGCAATCACGGACGCCCGACCTGGGCACATTTCGGCCTGGCCGAAATCGACAAGTGGTTTCGACGGGGACGCTGATGAAACGCGCGACGGAAGCATGCCTGGTCGCGCTGGCCCTGGTGCTGGCAGGCTGCAGCGACAAGCCCGCGCCACAGGCGGAACAGGCGCTGACTTCCGACACCACCTTCCTGGCCGACAACGCCATCTGGCAGACCGAGCGGCGCAACGCGCTGCTGGCGCCCGATGGCTGGACCAGCCTGGTCGGCCTGCACTGGCTGGAACTGAAATCCCACTACATCGGCAGCGGTCCCGGCAGCGGCATCAGGCTGGAGGTCGGCCCGCCCAGACTGGGCCTGGTCCAGCAGCTGGGTGGCAAGGTGTACTTCACGCCCGAGCGCGGTGTGGCGATGACCGCCGACGGCCAGCCGCTGACCCGCCGCATCCAGTTGATCGACGACCAGTCCGGCAAGGCGACGGTGATCGGCTTCGATGACGGTGCCAACCAGATGACCCTGATCCGCCGCGGCTCGCGCCTGGGCCTGCGGATCAAGAGCGCCAACGCACCGGCGCGGCTGCAGTTCACCGCGCTTGAATACTGGCCGCCCGACCCGTCGTGGCGGATCCAGGGCAGGTTCATCGCCAGCGCGCCGGGCAGCACGTTGACCTTCACCGACATGGTGGGCAATACCGTGGCCGCGCCCAGCCCGGGCGTGATCGAGTTTGAGCGCGATGGCAGGCCGTACCGGCTGACCGCGATGGAGGGCGAGGACGGCGGTCTGTTCCTGGTCATGGCCGACCGCACCAGCGGGCATGGCTCGTATCCGGCCGGGCGGTTCCTGGACGCGCCGGCGGCCGATGCATCGGGCAAGGTCGTGCTGGACTTCAACCGCGCCTACAACCCGCCGTGCGTGTTCACCCGCTTTGCGACCTGTCCGTTGCCGCCGGCCGAAAACCGCCTGGACCTGCTGGTCGATGCGGGCGAGAAGATCTACACCGGGCCGGTGGGCTCGCACTGACTCAAGGCGGTTGCAAGCATGTTCCTGCGTTGTTGTGTGCTGACCGGCCTGCTGTGTGTGGCAGCGTGGTCCTTCGCTGCGTCCGTGGCGCCGCCGGTGCCGCTGCTGTGGAAGGCCAGCCATGGCCAGCACACGCTGTACCTGCTGGGCTCCTTCCACCTGCTCACGCCGCAGGACTATCCGCTCGCGCCCGAGGTGCAGGCGGCCTTCGCCGACGCCGAGCAGCTGCTGCTGGAGCTGTCCCCGGAGGAACTGGATTCGCCCGCGCTGGGCCAGGCCATGCTGGCCGCCGCGCAGCTGCCGGCGGGCGATTCGCTGCAGCGCCACCTCAAGCCAGCCACCTGGAAGGCGTTGCAGGCCTATGCGCAGGCCAACAACCTGCCGCTGGATTCACTGCAGCACCTGGAGCCGTGGCTGGTGGCCACCTCCATCAGCCTGCAGGAGATGGCCAGGCAGGGCCTGGATGCGCAGCTCGGCCTGGACCTGCATTTCGGCAACCTGGCCAGGCAGGAAGGCAAGCCGGTGGCCGGCCTGGAACTGGGCCAGGAGCAGATCGACATGCTCGATGGCATGTCGCCGGCCGAACAGGAGCAGTACATGGCCGAGACCCTGGACGATGCCGGCAGCAGCGGCGCCCGCGAAACCCAGCGCCTGCACGCGGCCTGGCGCGCCGGCGACGTGCAGGCCCTCAGCGACGGCCTGGCCGCCGACATGAAGCGCCAGTACCCGGCGCTCTACCAGCGCATCAACGTCGCCCGCAACGAGGCCTGGCTGCCCAAACTCCAGGCCCGCCTCGATGGTCCCGGGCACGAGGACACCCTGGTCGTGGTCGGCGCCCTGCACCTGCTGGGCAGCGACGGGGTGGTCGAGAAGCTGCGGGCCAGGGGCTACGAGGTGGAGCGGATCTGCAAGGCCTGCAAGCAAGCGGATTGATCGAGCGCCAGCCAGGCCGGTGTCCACTTCGAATCAGCCTCTCAGGCCGCCGGCACCATCTCGATGCAGTCCACCGGGCATGGCGGCAGGCACAGCCCACAGCCGGTGCACAGGTCCTCCAGCACCGTGTGCATGAACTTGGCGCCGCCAACGATGGCATCGACCGGACAGGCCTGGATGCACTTGGTGCAGCCGATGCAGTCGGCCTCCACGATCAATGCGACCTGCGGTGGCAGGTGCTGACCGCGCTGGCGATCGAAAGGCTGCACCGGGACCTTGAGCAGCCGTGCCAGGGCGCGGGCGCCCTCGTCACCGCCCGGCGGGCAACGCTCCACGCCGGCCTCGCCGCGGGCCATGGCCTGGGCATAGGGACGACAGCCGTCGAAACCGCATTGGCCGCACTGGGTCTGCGGCAGCAGGCGGTCCAGGCGTTCGACCAGGTCGGCAGGCAAGGTGCTCACGGCTGGCGAAGGCTGCACAGTGCGCCGCAGCAGCAGCGATGCGCTCAGCGCACCGGCATGCCGGGCTGGGCGCTGTCGTCGGCACTGAGCAGCGCCGGCGCGTCGCCGTCGAAACCAGCCGACAGGATCATCCCTTCGCTCATCCCGAAGCGCATCTTGCGCGGGGCCAGGTTGGCGATGAACACCACGTTGCGGCCGACCAACTTGTCTGGCTCGCCATAGCTGGCGCGGATGCCGGAGAAGATCTGGCGCTTGCCCAGCGCGCCGGCATCCAGTTCGAAGCGCAGCAGCTTGTCCGAGCCTTCGACGAACTCGCAGGCCAGCACCTTGCCGATGCGCAGGTCGAGCCTGGCGAAATCGTCCATGCCGATCAAGGCCGCGCCGTCCGCGGCAGGCGCCGGAGCCTGCACGGTGTCCTTGTTCTTGTCCTGCGGCTTGGCCGCCAGCGCAGGCGGGGTGGCGAGGGTATCCTTGGAAGCCTCGGTCATGGCATCGATGAGCTTGGGATCGATCCGGGTGAACAGCGGCGTATAGGGCTGGATGACGTGCGCGGTCAGCGGCGCGTCCAGGTCGGCCCAGGTCTGCACGGGCGCGGACAGGAAGGCTTCGGCTTCGGCACTGGTGCGTGGCAGCACCGGCTTGAGTGCGGCCGCCAGCACCCGGAACAGGTTCAGGCCCTGGCTGCACACGGCCTGCAGCTGGGCGTGTGCGCCTTCCTGCTTGGCGATGACCCATGGCTTTTGCTCGTCGATGTACCGGTTGGCCTCGTCGGCCAGCGCCATGATCTGGCGAATCGCCGCGGCGGCATCGTTGCGCTCGTAGGCCTCGCGGATCGGTGCCAGGGCCTGGACGAAGCGGGTGTACTGGGCGGGGTCGGGCAGCGCGTCGGCCAGCTTGCCGTCGAAGCGCTTGCCGATGAAGCCGGCGCAGCGGCTGGCCAGGTTGACGAACTTGCCGACCAGGTCCGCGTTCACGCGGGCGACGAAATCGCCCAGGTTCAGATCCAGGTCGTCGGTGCCGCCGGAGGACTTGGCCGCGAAGTAGTAGCGCAGCGCTTCCGGCTCCAGGCCCACATCCAGGTAGGTCCGGGCCATGACGAAGGTGCCGCGCGACTTGGACATCTTGGCGCCGTCGACCATCAGGTAGCCGTTGACGTGCAGGCGCGTGGGCGCGCGGTGGCCGGTGCCGTGCAGCACCGCCGGCCAGAACAGGCCGTGGAAGTTGACGATGTCCTTGCCGATGAAATGGTGCAGCTCGGTCTGCGTGCCGGCGGCCAGGTGCGACTGGAAGTCCTCGCCGATGCGCGCGCACAGGTTCTTGAAGCTGGACAGGTAGCCGATCGGCGCGTCCAGCCAGACGTAGAAGTACTTGCCTGGGTGGCCGGGAATCTGGAAGCCGAAATACGGCGCATCGCGCGAGATGTCCCACGCGCGCAGGCCGCCTTCGGCATCCAGCCATTCCATCAGCTTGGCCTTGACCCCGGGGCGGGCGACCTCGCCGGCCAGCCACTGCCGCAGGAAACCATCGAAGTGGCCGACCTCGAAGAAGAAGTGCTCCGAATCGCGGATCTCCGGCGGCACTCCGGACAGCACCGAGCGCGGCTGGATCAGTTCGGTCGGGGCGTAGGTGGCGCCGCAGTGCTCGCAGTTGTCGCCGTACTGGTCGGCGCTGCCGCAGTTGGGGCAGGTGCCCTTGATGTAGCGGTCCGGCAGGAACATGCCCTTGGCGGTGTCGTAGAACTGGGCCACGCTGCGGCGGCTGATGTGGCCGTCCTGTTCCAGCCTGGTGTAGAAGCCTTCGGTCAGCTCGCGGTTGGTGGGGCCGTTGGTCGAGTCGTAGTTGTCGAAGGCCACACCGAAGGCGGCGAAGTCGCGCTCGTGGCTGGCCTGGATGTTGGCGATGAAGGCTTCGGGGGTGACCCCGGCCTGTTCGGCGGCCAGCATGATCGGGGTGCCGTGGGTGTCGTCGGCGCAGACGAAGAAGGTCTTGTCGCCGCGCAGGCGGCGGGCGCGCACCCACACGTCGGCCTGGATGTAGCCGACCAGGTGGCCCAGGTGCAGGGGGCCGTTGGCGTAGGGCAGGGCAGTACTGACGAGTGCGGTGCGGGTCATGGCGATCAAGCGGCTGGGGTCGCCGATTATCGCATGGGCACCGCGCAGGCCTTCGGAAGCGGGACGGCCCGGATCAAGGCCGGGCCGTCCTGGTCAAGCGCTGCGGCGATGCGTCATTCGCGCACCCAGGTCTGGGCGCGGCAGATGAAGGCGATGCAGCCGGAGACGTCCAGCTTCTTGCCGCCCGGCTGCAGCTCCAGCTTGGACTTGTAGGTCTTGCCGTTGTTCGGGTCCAGGATCGTGCCGCCGGCCCATTCATTGGCGCCGTCCGCTTTGAGATGCCAGAGAATGGTCATGCCCTTGATCGGCTTGTCCTTGCGCTCGCCGGTGCAGGCCTTGCACAGCGGGTTGGGCCCGTCGTCCGACTTGAGGATCTCCACCACCTTGCCGGTCAGGCCGCTGCCGTCGCTGGCCTGGCTGATCTCCACGATCGACCTCACCTCGCCGGTCTTGTCGTCGATGGTCTTCCAGCGGCCAACGGCGCCATCGGCGGCCATCGCCGCCGAACTCGCGCCGGCCAGGGCCAGCAGGGACAACGTGATCAGCTTGGTCTTGCGCATGACTCCCCTCCCAGGGGTTGAGTGGTGATGCTTTATACCGTAGCGGGGCGTGTGGTGGGCCACTTACTGTAAGCGCGCTCGATCGCCGAAAGATCCAGTCCTTTCGCAAGCCTTCCGCAGTTGTGCTTCGCGATTCCCCCGCCATGGCAGCACATCCAGAGAGTGCGCCCGTGCCGGGCGCACCAAAAGAAAAGGCCCCTTGCGGGGCCTTCTCCGATTCTATGCGGCGACGCTGCTGCTTGGCATCAGAATTCGATGCGTGTCTGCAGGTATACCGAACGGCCATACGCGTTGTTCAGGTAGGTGTTGTAGGGTGTATTGGTGCTGGTTGGGTATGCAGAGGGATAGAACGGGTACTTGTTGAACAGGTTGTTCACCTGTAGCGAGACCCGCAGGCCTTCGGCTGCCCGGTAATCGATTCCCAGGTTGTGCGTGACGTAGGTGCCGAAGCGGCCTGCCTCGGCGCCGAATGCATTCACGGCATTCCAGCTGTTGGTCGCCTGGGCGACCCAGTTCGGCGTCGAGCCGCGCAGCAGCGTGAACCACGTCGTGGTCCAGTCGCCGACGTTCCAGCCTAGTGAGCCCTCGGCGCTCCATTTCGCCCCGTCGACATACATCTGGGCAGGCGAATCGAGGCGGTCGACCACGGGCAGGTCTGGGAAGTTCTGCAGTTCGTGCTTGAGCTTGTTGCTGTAGGAACCATTGAATTTCAGGCTGCCCCAGCGGCCGATGTCCTGCAGATAGTTGGTCTGCAGCAGCAGCAGGTTCAAGCGTTGTTGGGCGATGTTGATCCGTGGCGTGAAAACTTCCTCAAGCCGATCTCCTGGGCCGCGCGCGATCCAGCTGGAGACGTCACTGCAGGACGCGATCGCGCGGCCGGGCTGCCCGACAGAGCAATAGTATTCCTGCTCCAGGATGTCGCGGGCGCTGATCTGCCTGGGCTCGTCTTCGATCTTCCAGCTGTAGTAGTCGGCCGAAAAGGAGAACGTGTCCATCGGCGCCCAGACGAACCCGGCGTTCCAGGTGTCGGCGCTGGTCGATTCCAGGCCGGTGTTGCCGGCGCGGGCAGTGATGATCTGCTCCGAGTTGTACGCGCAGCCGCTGATGTCGTCGGGCGTGTGCCCTCCGTTTGCAGGCAGGCTGCAGCGATAGAAGTCCGGTACGTAGCTGTACGCAGTGCTGCGCCCCTGAAACAGGTCTGACAGCGTGGGCGCGCGGAACGCGGTGCCGTACTTGCCGCGCAGCAGCAGGCTCTTGATCGGCCGATACTCCAGGCCCGCGCTCCAGGTGAACTTGTCAAGCGTGTCGATCTCCGAAGCCTCGAATGCGTCATAACGCCCGGAGAGGGTCACGGTGAGCTGGTCCCAGAATGGCAGGCGCAGCTCGCTGTAGCCGGCGTACTTGCTGCGGTGCCCCGCGCCGGCGATGGCCGAGGTACCCCAGAGCTCGCCGTTCAGCTTTGCGGCAGACGGGGAATAATCCCAGCCTTCGCTGCCGGCCTCGACACCGAACGCCAGGCCGGCGCTACCGCCGGGCAAGCCGAACAGATCGGCATTGGTCAAGATCGTGCGGAACAGGTTGTCCCAAGTCTTGGAACGGTCGGTTTCGTAGCCGGTGAACTGGGCCATCTGCGCCGGTGTCAGAGCCGAGAAGTAATTCCCGTAGTCAGGTCGATAGATTGGGAAGTTGCCGTAGATCGGGTGCGCGTAAGTGCCCAGGACCGGCCCAAAGATGTTCTGCTCCCAATAGGCAGCAAGTGGGTCCGCGTATCGCGAGAACCCCACTTCGTCCAGTTCGTACTCGTTGCGGGTGAAACTTGCGTTGTAATCCCAAGATTCCCCGAATGAGCCTTCGATGCCGAGTGTCGCGGTATAGCTCTCGGTCTTGTTCCGGCTCATGATGTCCTTGAAGCTGCCGACTTCCTCCGGGGCGAACGCGCGCTGCATGTACAGCAGTTGGCCGAAATCCGGATCGTAGTAGTCGTCCGAGCCGTACCAGAAGACGTTCGATCCGGCGAAGTACTTGGAGGTCTCGCGGTTGTAGAGCAATTCGCCATAGAGGCTGGCGCGGTCGTTCAGTTCGAACGTGGTGCGATTGAAATATTGGGTGCTTTCTTTCTCGTTGCTGATCGTGGTGTAGCCGCCGCTATACATCGTGCCGCAATATGCGCCGGTATAGCGGGGGCGCGTCTGGTAGCCCTGGGTGCCGCCGAAAAGCCCCTCGGGACAACTGACCCCATCCGGCCACGGATAACGCGTCCCGCCCAGGGAGGGCAGCAGCACGATGTCGCGCGAGGCAGCGATGTTCTGCGGGTCATAGCCGTCGAAGTTGTAGTGCTTCATCTCGTCGCGTTGATAGCGCCAGATCGGATCTTTCTTCTCATACTGGATCGAGTTGATCATGTTCAAGCGGTTGTCGAGCGCGTTGAGGCCGTTGGTCAGGCTGAAACGGGTGGAGGAGCCGCCGCCATCGCTGTAGCCGCCGGCACGCACGTTCACAGTGGTGCCCTCGTAGTTGGACACCATGATGAAGTTGACCACGCCCGCAAGCGCATCCGAGCCATACAGGGACGACGCGCCGCCGGGGATGATTTCGACCCGCTCGACGGCATCGATCGGGATGCCGCTGATGTTGTTGAACACGTCCGCACCGTTGTACAGGGCCGGGTAGTTCTGCATCGGCCGTCCGTTGATCAGGTATTTTGTGTAGCCTGGCGGCAGGCCGAAGAAGCTCACTGCCTCTGCGCCCTGGGTGAAGGTGTTGGCCGTCTGCCCGCCTTGCGAGCCGCCGCTGCCGAAGGTCGAGGAACGCAGCACGTCGGCGATGCTGGTGAATCCGCGCGACCGGATTTCTTCCTGGGTGACGACGATGACCGGCGTGGCTGTCTCGATCTCGCTACGAGGGATCAAGGAACCGGTCACGGTTACCCGGTCCAGGTCGGTGGCACTTTTCTTTGCGGCGCTTTCGTCATTGGACTGGGCGACCGCGATCGCCGCCAGGGGCAGGGTGGCGGCAGCGAGTAACGCCGCAGTCAGGCGATGACGCTTGGGCTTGCGAAGGCCTGAGAAAGCTTGCGAAGGCTTGCGAAACATGGGGCTTCCTTGTGAGGGCGTGGTTGGCAGCGTCTGGCCGGTGGGGAAGTTTGCGAGAGGCTCAATCACAGGCCGCCTGCTGGATCAGTCCCCACTGACTTAAGCGGAAAATTAACATCGGATTAATGAGGTATGTCAATACAGGCAAAAATGTCATCTTTTATTGTTATGCGACACCTTTGGTGACTTCCGTGGGCGTTCTTGGGACCGATCTGGGGAAGTTCCGATCATTGGGGGACAATGGCGCCATGAACACTCGCGCACACCAGCCCCAAGGCGGCTTGCAGCCCCATCCCCGCGTCCGCAACGTCATCGCCATCGGCTCCGGCAAGGGCGGGGTGGGCAAGTCGACCACGGCGGTGAATCTGGCGCTGGCCCTGGCGGCCACCGGAGCCAGGGTCGGCGTGCTGGACGCGGACATCTACGGGCCGAGCATTCCGGCCATGCTGGGGCTGTCGGGGCGGCCGGAGAGCCCGGACAACAAGTCGATCGAACCGCTGCGGGCATTTGGCCTGGAAGCGATGTCGATCGGCCTGCTGATCGATCCGGACACGCCGATGGTCTGGCGCGGGCCGATGGCCACCGGGGCCCTGACCCAGTTGTTCAACGACACCCTGTGGGGCGATCTGGACTACCTGCTGGTCGACCTGCCGCCGGGCACCGGCGACATCCAGCTGACCCTGTCGCAGAAGATCCCGGTGGCCGGCGCGGTGATCGTGACCACCCCGCAGGAGATCGCCACCCTGGATGCGCGCAAGGCGCTGAAGATGTTCGAAAAGGTCAACGTGGCCGTGCTGGGCATCGTGGAGAACATGGCCCAGCACGTGTGCAGCAACTGCGGGCACGTCGAGCACCTGTTCGGCCAGGGCGGCGGGCAGGCGATGGCCGCCGCCTATGGCGTGCCGCTGCTGGGCTCGCTGCCGTTGGACGTGCGCATCCGCGAGCAGGGCGATGCCGGCGAGCCGGTGCTGGTGGCCGCGCCGGATTCGGCCGTGGCCCAGGCCTATCGCCAGGTGGCGGCAGCCCTGGTGGCCGAGCTGGACAAGCGCCCGCGCGCGGCCATGCCGATCGCGTCCTCGCTGCTCTGAAAGTCCGCTACGGCCGGCCGTGGCCCCTTACAATGCGCGGCTTAGCCACCGTAACGCACGGGAACCGCACCGCATGAGCATCAAGTCCGACCGCTGGATCAGGCGCATGGCCCAAACGCAGGGCATGATCGAGCCGTTCGAGCCGGGCCAGGTCAAGCACGATGCGCAGGGCCATCGCATCGTCAGCTACGGCACTTCCAGCTACGGCTACGACGTGCGCTGCTCGCGTGAATTCAAGGTGTTCACCAACATCAACTCCACCATCGTCGACCCGAAGCACTTCGACAGCGGCAGCTTCGTGGACGTGGAGTCGGATGTGTGCATCATCCCGCCCAACAGTTTCGCGCTGGCGCGCACGGTGGAGTATTTCCGCATCCCGCGCAGCACCCTGGTGGTGTGCCTGGGCAAGAGCACCTACGCGCGCTGCGGGATCATCGTCAACGTCACTCCGCTGGAGCCGGAGTGGGAAGGCCACGTGACGCTTGAATTCTCCAACACCACGCCGCTGCCGGCGCGCATCTACGCCAACGAAGGCGTGGCGCAGATGCTGTTCTTCGAGTCCGACGAAGTCTGCCAGACCAGCTACAAGGACCGCGGCGGCAAGTACCAGGGCCAGACCGGGGTGACCCTGCCGCGGACCTGAGCGTGTAGTGACGGCTGCTTTGCGAGGCGAACGGCGCCGCTCTGGCGTCCGGGAATCAGCCCAGCAAGGCGCGCCAGTGGCTCAGTTGTTGTTCCAGCGCCTGCGCGCTGTGGCGTTGCGGTGGGCCGCTGCCCCAGACCGGGCCCGGCCAGGCGGGGTCGCCGGTGTGGCGGCCGACCAGGTGCACGTGCAGCTGGCGCACGCTGTTGCCCAGCGCGCCGATGTTGAGTTTCTCCACGCCGGGCCGGGTGCGCAGCAGCTGGCCGACCTGGTTGACCTCGGCCAGCAG
Organism: Pseudoxanthomonas spadix BD-a59; assembly: GCF_000233915.3. Taxonomy (NCBI): domain Bacteria; kingdom Pseudomonadati; phylum Pseudomonadota; class Gammaproteobacteria; order Lysobacterales; family Lysobacteraceae; genus Pseudoxanthomonas; species Pseudoxanthomonas spadix. The sequence continues at coordinate 1,296,426 of NC_016147.2, forward strand.
CAGGCGCTGCTGGGCCCCGTCCAGCTCGATCCATTCGCTGGCATCGGCCAGGCGCGGTACCAGCAGCAGCCAGGGAAAGCGCGCATCGTTCATCAGCCGCACCTGCGACAGCGGCCCGTCGGCGACGAACACGCTGTCGGCGGCCAGGCGCGGGTCCAGGCTGAAATCGCGCACCTGCGCCGATCCGATCAGCCGACGTGTTTGCGCAGGAACGCCAGCGCACGGGCAAAGGCGGTCCTGGCGCTGGCCGGGTCGTACACCGCCGGACTGGCGTCGCGGTTGAAGGCGTGGTTGGCCGGGTAGGTGAACACCTCCATGTCCGGCCAGGCCTTGCGCTGGGCTTGGACGATGTCGGCGCTGATGTACGGGTCCAGCTCGCCGAAGTGGAACTGCACCGGCGCCTTGAGCGGCTGGTCCAGGAAATCGCCGTTGCGGCCGCCGTAGTAGCTGATGCTGGGCAGGGCCAGGCGCTGGGCGGCGAGCAGGGCGACCGTGCCGCCCCAGCAATAGCCGACCGTGGCAACCTTGTCCTGGCCTGTCGCCGTGCGCGCGGCCCGGGCCGCGATCTCCACCACGTCCACTGCGGCATCCAGGCCGATGGTGTTGGCGATCTCCAGGCCGCGCTGGGTGCTGGCCTGGTCATAGGGCAGTTCCAGGCCGGGCTCGACCAGGTCGAAGAACGCCGGCGCGATCGCCAGGTAGCCTTCGGCGGCGTACTGCTCGGCCACGTTGCGGATGTGTTCGGTCACGCCGAAGACTTCCTGGATGACGACCAGGCCGCCGCGCGGCGCACCCGCCGGTTCGGCCTGCCAGGCGGCCACCGGCCCCTTGGAGGTGGTGAGCGTGATCCATTGACCCATGGGCTGTCCCTCTTCAAGCAGGATGTGGGACGCGGAGTCTAAATGACCGCGCAGTACGGTTCCGTTGCGGGACTGCCGTCAGTGCGTCGCGCCGGGCGCAGATGCACGCTCAGCCGGCGTAGGACACGGCCACGATCACGAAGCTGGCGGTGCGCCCGGGCAGAGCCGCCTCGAACTGGTCGTCCACCTTCTTCTTGAGCATGGCCCGGGCCAGCGGCGAATCGATGCTGATGTGGCCCAGCGCCGCGTCGGTCTCATCCGGGCCGACGACGCGGTAGCGCGCGGTCTGCCCGGTTTCCACGTCTTCCAGTTCCACCAGGGCGCCGAAGAACACGGCCTGCGGGTCCGACGGTGGCCCGGCGACCACGCGCAGGGCCTCCAGGCGCTTGCTCAGGTAGCGCACGCGGCGGTCGATCTCGCCCAGCTGCTTCTTGCGGTAGGTGTACTCGGCGTTCTCCGAGCGGTCGCCCTCGGCCGCGGCGGCGGCCAGCGCCTTGACCACCTCGGGCCGGCGCACCCGCCACAGCTGCTCCAGCTCGGCCTTGAGCGTGGCGTGGCCGGCGGGAGTGATCAGGGCGGTGCTTTTTTCGGCAGGCGGGCGCCAACGGCTCATGCGTGATGGGACGAGGTGTTGCGGAAGATGGCGCCGATTTTACGGCGTGTGCGTGTACCCGGACGCGGCGTCGGTGCAAGGCGCCGACACGCCAGCAAACCGGTCCGCTCAGCGTGCACGGCGGCAGGGCGACCGCGGCTACCGACGCGGTGCCGGGCAGGGAACAGTGCAAAAAGTTCGGAGCCAGGCCCGGAACGGTTTGAGTGGCCGCAGGCCGCGCGCTGCGCCGGCAGGTGCATGCCTCAAATCCTTCCATCTCCCTGCACAGCGCCGACGGTGTGGTCCGCCTTCGCCTGGCGCAATCGTCAACCCGATGACGCGTTCGGCAGCCGTGCCGAGCCCCCTGCGCCGCTGGCGGGTCGCTTCAGCGCGCACGCTTGAAGGTGTAGGTACCGTCCTGGCTGTGCAGCTCGTCGGCCGAAACCACCTCGAAGTGCACGTCCTGCGCGGCCTTGTCCTGCGGGTCCAGGAGCAGCAGGCCCGGGCCGGCCGCCGACCAGGTGCCGCTGCTGCTGAGCTGGGCGCCGCCGGCATTCAGGGTCTGGGTATAGGCGCCGTCGGCCTCGAGGATGAGCGTGGAGCCATTGCCTTCGAATTCGCCAGCCAGGGCCTTCGCATCGATCACCACGCCGGCCTTGTCGGTGACTTCGGCGGCCGGCGCCTGGTCCACGGCGCTGGTGGCGTCGGTGCCGGGCGTGGTTGCGGCCGGCGTGGTGGTGGCCTTGGTCTGGGGCGGCGTCGAGGCCTGCGGCGCGTCGGCCGGTTTGCAGGCGGCCAGGGCAAGTGCGACGGTGACGGCGAGCAGGGACAGGCGGAGCACGGTCATGCGGCGGTTCCTTGTGTGGCACGGTTTCTTCAACGCACCTGAGGGCAGAGGCGTGCGGCAGCTTTGGCTAACGCCGGTGCCCGGCAGGATCGGGTCCATGGAGGCTCTATTTCGCGAAGTCGTTTCGATTCTAGGCGCAGTTGGCAGCCAGCAGTTGGCAGCCAGGGGTGCGCCGACTGCGGCCGCCGGCCCCGATCCCGACCGGCCGCTGCCGGGCCGGTCGCCTGCGACCCTTGCCGCTGCGCTGCGACCACGGCTACCCTGCCGAACCGTGTTTGCCTGTGTCGTGTGTCTGATGCCCGTTTCGCTCCGCGCCGTTCCGCTGCTTGCCGCGCTCGTCCTGCTGCCGTTGTCCACAGCGGCCCTGGCACGGGTCTCGGCCAGGGACCAGGCGGCCGCCGACGCCCTGGCCCAACGCATGCAGGCCGCCGAGAAGCGCTACACCGATGCCCTGGTGCTGGCCTCCAACAGCGATCCCAAGGGTCAGGCCGAAGGCGACGCGGCGCTGGAGGACATGGAGGACGTGCTGGATGCCTGCGCCAGGCAGAAGGGTTGCCAGATCCACACCCTGCTGGCCAGCTACAAGCGCCTGCTCAAGGAAAAGGTGGACGCCCAATCCGATGCCGAAGGCGACGACCTGGTCGGCGAGAACACCAGCGACGATCCGCTGGACGATGGCAGCGACCACAGCGTCCCGGCCGATTCCAACATCCCCGACTCGGCCCGGACCACGCGGCTGCTGGACGACCAGCGCCATCGGTTCGATTCGATGGTTGCCTACAACCCGGCCGTGCAGGCCGGCATCCGCCGCTGGCTGACCGACATGCGCGGCACCCTGATCGACAGCTACGAGAACTACCAGAACCTGCGTCCGCAGCTGCTGCCGGCCTGGCAGGCCACCGGGCTGCCCGAGGCGCTGCTGTTCGGGATCATGGCCAAGGAATCCAATGGCCGGGTGCATGTCAGCTCGCGCGCCGGCGCGGCCGGGCTGATGCAGTTCATGCCGGCCACCGGCAGCCGCTTCGGGCTGGGCCAGGACGGGACCGGCTTCGATACGCGCTTTGATCCGTACGCGGCGACCGAGGCGGCGGCCGCGTACATGAACGAGCGCATGGGCGAATTGGACCGCAACATCGAGTTTGCCCTGGCCGCCTACAACGGTGGCGAGGGCCGCGCCGGGCGGATCTACCGCGACCATCCCGGCGCCAGCTTCTGGGATGCCGAGGTGTACCGCCAGTTCCCGGCCGAGACCCAGGACTACGTGCCGATGGTGATCGCCGCGGCCTGGCTGTACCTGCATCCCAGGCAGTACGGGCTGGAGTTCCCGAAGGTGGATGCCAGCCCGGCGCCGCTGAAGCTGGTGCGCACCGCCTCGATCTACGAGCTGACCATCTGCCTGGGCAACGGCCGCACCCGCGAGGGCTTCATGCGCGCGCTGCGCAACCTCAACCCGCGCTACCAGGCCGAAACCTGGATCCCGGCCGGGTCCACGATCAACGCCAGCGCGCACATGGTCCGGCTGTACAACCGCCAGTGCGTCAAGGGCCCGACCGCCGAGCTGGCCCACACCCTGGTCACCGCCACGGTCGATTCGGCCATCAGGGACGACAGTCCCCGCACCACGCGCGTGGCCGTGGGCGATGTCAGCGGCGTGCCGGTCGGGGTGCCCACCACCGTGGCCACTGGTGCGCCCAGGCCAGCCAGGCCTCCGGCTGCGCAGGTCCGCAGCTACAAGGTCGCCCGCGGCGACACCCTGGGCAGGATCGTGGGCAAGTTCCAGTGCGACACCAGGGAACTGGCCAGGGCCAACGGCCTGCGCGCGCCATCCTATGTGCTCAAGCCCGGTCAGCAGCTCAAGCTGACCGGCTGCGATCGCTGAGCTGATCCGGTAGCCGCCGCCGACCGCGACATCTGGCGACCGGACGCGGGGCGCCTTGCATCCGCAGCGTGCAGGGGCGCGCAGGTGTCAGCGCGGTGACATCTGCGCCTGGACTGGCTGAACGAATGCCGTTGACGCGGCCGTGCCCCTGTCATCAGTCATGCAGGCAGCTGCGTTCACTGCCGGTAACCTTGTGGACTGTCGCCGGGGGGCGTGCCGTCCCCCCCATCCGGAGAATCATTGCATGTCGCGTAAATGGAAGATCGCCCTGGCGGTGGTCGTGTTGGTGGCGGTCGTGGCATTTGGTCTGCGCGCATGCGGCAAGAAGGGCGCGCCGGAGGATACCAAGCAGGGCGGCCAGGACAGTACCAGGCCGGTGCCGGTGACCGTCGAGTCGGTGACCACCCAGAATGTGCCGGTGTACCTCAGCGCCACCGGCACGGTGACCGCGCTCAACACGGTCACCATCAATCCGCAGACCAGCGGGCGCCTGATGAGCCTGGAGTTCAGCGAGGGCCAGCCGGTCAGGAAGGGCCAGGTGCTGGCCCGGATCGATCCGCGCGAGCTGCAGGCCGCCTACGACCAGGCCGCCGCGGCCAAGAAGCAGAACCAGGCCCAGCTGCAGACCGCGCGCGACACCTACGCGCGCCTGACCGATCCGGCCTACGCCCCGTACGTGGCACGCACCGACATTGATACCCAGAAGAACCTGGTCGCCCAGTACCAGGCCGGCGTGGCCGCGGCCGATGCGGCCATGCAGGCGGCCAGCGTGCAGCTGCAGTACACCAACATCATCTCGCCGCTGGACGGCATCGCCGGCATTCGCGGCGTGGACGTGGGCAATATCGTCAACACCAGTACCACGATCGTGACCATTACCCAGGTCGAACCGATCTACGCCTCCTTCAGCCTGCCGGCGCAGGACCTGAGCGCGGTGCGCGCGGCCCAGGCCAGGGGCGAGGCGGTCGTGGCCGCGCTGGACAGCACCGACCAGCACGTGATCGCCAGCGACGGGGTCCTGGACGTGGTCGACAACCAGGTCAGCACCGACACCAACACCTTCCGCCTGCGCGCGCGTTTCCCCAACACCGATCATGTGCTGTGGCCGGGCCAGTTCATCAACGTGCGCCTGCAGGTGGCCGTCATCAGGGGCGGGCTGGTGGTGCCGACCCAGGCGGTGCAGCGCGGCCCGGACAGCGATTATGTGTACGTGGTCCAGCCCGACAACACGGTCAGGATGACCAATGTGACCACCGGGGTGGAAGTGGGCGATACCCACATCGTGGTCACCAAGGGCCTGAAGGCCGGCGACCGGGTGGTCACCGAAGGCCAGTTCCGGCTCAAGCCCGACGCCAGGGTCAATGCGCTCAAGCCTGGCCAGGCGCCGCCGGAGCCGACCGAGCAGGAGCTGCAGCAGGCCATCCAGGGCCAGCGCGGTGGCCGCCGTGGCGGTCCGCCGCGCTGATCCACCCCACGCCTGCGCTGCCTCGGCAGCGCAGGTGCGCCGCCTTCGGCGCGGCTGCACGACGATCTGACAGGACGGACTTCCCTTGGGCTTCTCCAGCATCTTCATCCGCCGCCCCATCGCGACCACGCTCCTGATGATCGGGGTGATGCTGCTGGGCATCCTGGGCTACCGCAGCCTGCCGGTCTCGGCGCTGCCGGAAATCGATTCGCCCAGCCTGGTGGTGACCACCCAGTATCCGGGCGCCAGCGCGGCGACCATGGCCGCGCTGGTGACCACGCCGCTGGAGCGCCAGCTGGGCCAGATCTCCGGCATGGAGATGATGACCTCCGACTCCTCGGCCGGGCTGTCCACGATCGTGCTGCAGTTCTCGATGGAGCGCGATATCGACGTCGCCTCCCAGGACGTGCAGTCGGCCATCCGCCAGGCCACGCTGCCCAGCGGCCTGCCCTACCAGCCCACCTACAACCGGGTGAACCCGGCCGACGCGGCGATCCTCACCCTGAAGCTGACCTCGGACACGCTGCCGCTGCGCGAGGTCAACCGCTACGCCGACTCGATCCTGGCCCAGCGCCTGTCGCAGGTGCCGGGCGTGGGCCTGGTCTCCATCGCCGGCAACGTGCGTCCGGCGGTGCGCATCCAGGCCAATCCGGCCATGTTGTCCAGCATGGGCCTGACCCTGGAAGACCTGCGCAGCGCATTGACCCAGGCCAACGTCAACGCGCCCAAGGGCTCGCTCAACGGTGTCACCCAGTCCTACAGCATCGGCACCAACGACCAGATCGAGGACGCTGAGGGCTACAACAGCATCATCATCAGCTACCGCAACGGCGCGCCGGTGCGCCTGGGCGATGTGGCCAAAGTGGTCGACGGGGTGGAAAACGACCAGCTCTCGGCCTGGGCCGACGGCAAGCAGGCGGTGCTGCTGGAGATCCGCCGCCAGCCAGGCGCCAACATCGTCCAGACCGTGGCCGCGATCCGCGCGCTGATGCCGCAGCTCCAGAGCGTGCTGCCGGCTGAGGTGAAGCTGGACATCTTCTCCGACCGCACCGAGACCATCCGCGCCTCGGTGCACGAGGTGCAGTTCACCCTGATCCTCACCATCGGCCTGGTGGTGGCGGTGATCTTCGTGTTCCTGCGCCGGCTGTGGGCCACGATCATTCCCTCGGTCGCCGTGCCGCTGTCGCTGGTGGGCACCTTCGGGGTGATGGCCTTTGCCGGCATGTCCCTGGACAACCTGTCGCTGATGGCGCTGGTGGTGGCCACCGGCTTCGTGGTCGACGATGCGATCGTGATGATCGAGAACATCGTGCGCTACATCGAACAGGGCAAGAGCGGGCCGGAGGCGGCCGAGGAGGGCGCCCGGCAGATCGGCTTCACCGTGCTGTCGCTGACCATCTCGCTGGTGGCGGTGTTCCTGCCGCTGCTGCTGATGCCGGGGGTGACCGGGCGGCTGTTTCACGAGTTCGCCTGGGTGCTGTCGATCGCGGTGGTCATCTCGATGCTGGTGTCGCTGACCCTGACCCCGATGATGTGCGCCTACCTGCTCAAGCCCGACGCGCTGCCCGAAGGCGACGATGCGCACGAGCGCACCCACGCCGCTGGCAGGCGGAACCTGTGGTCGCGCACGGTCGGCCTGTACGAGCGGACCCTGGACTGGGTGCTGGCCCACCAGCGCCTGACCCTGGCGGTGGCCCTGGCCACGGTGGCGGCGACGGTCCTGCTGTACATCGCCATCCCCAAGGGGCTGCTGCCCGAGCAGGACACCGGCCTGATCGCCGGCGTGGTCCAGGCCGACCAGACCGTGGCCTTCGACCAGATGCAGGCGCGCACCCAGGCTGTGGCCACGGCGCTGCGCAAGGACCCGGCGGTGACCGGGGTGGCTGCCTTCATCGGCGCCGGCACCATGAATCCGACCATCAACCAGGGCCAGATCAGCATCGTGCTGGCCGAGCGCAGCCAGCGCGAAGGTCTGGACCAGATCGTGCCGCGCCTGCACAAGGCCGTGGCCGGCATCCCGGGCGTGGCGCTGTACCTCAAGCCGGTCCAGGACGTGACCCTGGATACGCGGGTGGCGGCGACCGAATACCAGTTCTCGCTTTCGGATGTGGATTCGGCCGAGCTGCAGGTCCAGGCCGAGCGTGTGACCCAGGCGCTGCGCCAGCGTCCGGAACTGTCGGACGTGGGCAACAACGCCGCCAATGCCGGCCGCGCGCTGATGATCAACGTCAACCGCGACACCGCCAGCGCGCTGGGCGTGCCGATGCAGACCATCGACGATACCCTGTACGACGCCTACGGCCAGCGCCAGATCTCGACCATCTTCACCGCACTCAACCAGTACCGGGTGGTCCTGGAAGTGGCGCCGGAATTCCGCACCCGCGAGGCACTCATGAACAAACTGGCGGTGGCCAGCAACGGCAGCGGCGCGCTGACCGGCAGCAACGCCACCACCCTGGGCCAGGTGACCTCGTCCAACTCGGCCACCGCCACCGGCATCGGCAACGCCAACATCGGCATCAATGTGGGCACCGGTGGGGCGATCCCGCTCTCGGCGCTGGCTACCTCGCAGGTGGGCACCACGCCGCTGGTGATCAGCCACCAGCAGCAGCTGCCGGCGGTGACCGTCTCCTTCAACGTCACCCCCGGCTATTCGCTCTCCCAGGCGGTGGCCGCGATCAACCAGGTGCGCGAGCAGCTCGACCTGCCCGATACGTTGCGCACCGAGTTCATCGGCAAGGCCGCCGAGTACTCCTCCAGCCAGTCCGACGTGGTCTGGCTGCTGATCGCTGCAGTGGTGGTGATCTACATCGTGCTGGGGGTGCTGTACGAAAGCTACATCCACCCGCTCACCATCATCTCGACCCTGCCGCCGGCCGGCGTCGGCGCGCTGCTGGCGCTGATGCTGTGCGGGATGAGCCTGTCGGTGGACGGCATCGTCGGCATCGTGCTGCTGATCGGCATCGTCAAGAAGAATGCGATCATGATGATCGACTTTGCCATCGATGCCCGCCGCGAGGGCATGAGCGCGCACGATGCGATCCGCCGCGCCTGCCTGCTGCGCTTCCGCCCGATCATGATGACCACTGCCGCCGCGCTGCTGGGCGCGCTGCCGCTGGCGCTGGGCGATGGCATCGGCTCGGAGCTGCGCAAGCCGCTGGGCGTGTCCATCGTCGGCGGCCTGTTGCTGTCGCAGCTGGTGACCCTGTACACCACCCCGGTGATCTACCTGTACATGGAGCGCTTCTCCGAGCGCGTGCAGCGCTGGCGCAACCAGCGCGCGGCCGGCGACGGCGCGCCGCTAGCGGAGGCCGGTTGACGGTCGCCCCACGCGATCGCAACCGCGAACCGAGCCATGACGCGCCGAGTCAGTCTCTCCAGCATCTTCATCCGCCGGCCGATCGGCACCTCGCTGCTGGCGGCGGGCCTGTTCGTCATCGGCCTGATCTGCTACCTGCGCCTGGGCGTGGCCGCGCTGCCGACGCTGAGCATTCCGGTGATCTTCGTCCAGGCCAGCCAGCCCGGCGCCGACGCCAGCACCATGGCCGCCACGGTGACCGCGCCGCTGGAGCGCCGCCTGGGCCAGGTGCCCGGCATCGACACGATGCGTTCGAGCAGCTTCGAAGGCCGCTCGATGATCTTCCTGAGCTTCAATCCCAGTCGCGACATCGACTCGGCCGCGCAGGACGTGGCCGCCGCGTTGAGCGCGGCCAGCATGGATTTGCCCTCGGGCATGCAGCCGCCCAACTACCAGAAAGCCAACCCCAACGACGATCCGCTGATTGCCATGGCCCTGACCTCCGACACGCAGTCGGCGGCGGAGCTGTACAACCTGGCCGACTCGCTGCTGGCCCAGCGCCTGCGCCAGGTGGCCGGCGTGGCCTCGGTGGACATTGCCGGCGCGTCCACTCCGGCGGTGCGCGTGGACGTGAACCTGCGTGCGCTCAATGCCATGGGCCTGTCGCCCGACGACCTGCGCAATGCCATGCGCGCGGCCAACGTGGTTTCGCCGACCGGCTTTCTGTCCGACGGCAAGACGACCATGGCGGTGATCGTCAACGATTCGGTGCGCAAGGCGGCCGACTTCGCCAACCTGGCCATCGCCAGCCAGAACGGGGTGACCGTGCGCCTGAAGGACGTGGCCAGCGTCTACGACGGCCAGCAGGACGCCTATCAGGCCGCGTGGTTCAACAGGAAGCCGGCGGTGGTGATGTACACCTTCATCCGCAGCGGCGCCAACGTGGTGGAAACCGTCGACCGGATCCGCGCCCAGCTGCCGCTGCTGGAGAAGTACCTGCCGCCGGGCACCACGCTGACCCCGTATTTCGACCGTACCCCGACCGTGCGCGCCTCGCTGCACGAGGTGGAGATCACCCTGCTGATCAGCCTGGCGATGGTGGTGCTGGTGATGGCGCTGTTCCTGCGCCGGCTGGCGCCGACCCTGATCGCCACGGTCACCGTGCCGCTGTCGCTGGCCGGCTCTGCGGTGGTGATGTACATCCTGGGCTATACGCTCAACAACCTGAGCCTGCTGGCGCTGGTGATTGCCATTGGCTTTGTGGTCGATGATGCGATCGTGGTGATCGAAAACATCATGCGCCACCTGGATGAAGGCAAGTCGCGGATGGAGGCGGCCATCGCCGGCTCGCGCGAGATCGGCTTCACCATCGTCTCGATCACCGCTTCGCTGATCGCGGTGTTCATCCCGATCCTGTTCGCCAAGGGCATGATCGGGGCGTTTTTCCGCGAGTTCACCGTGACCCTGGTGGCGGCCATCGCGGTCTCGGCGATCATCTCGCTGACCCTGACACCGACCCTGTGCAGCCGCTTCCTGCAGCCACACGATGCCAGCCAGGCCACCTCCAGGCTGGGCCGCCTGATCGAGGCCGGCCACGCGCGGATGCTGCGCCTCTATACCGTGTGCCTGGATTTCAGCCTGCGCCATGCATTGCTGCTGTCGATGACGCCGTTGATCCTGATCGGCCTGACCATGTTCCTGTTCACCAAGGTCCAGTCTGGCAGCTTCCCGCCGCAGGACACCGGCCTGATCTGGGGCCGCGCCCAATCCAGCGCCACGGTGTCCTTCACCGACATGAAGAAGCGCCAGGAGCGGATCACCAACATGCTGCTGGCCGACCCGGCGGTCAAGGTCGTGGGCGTGCGCCTGGGCAGCGGCCGGCAGGGTTCCAGCGCACAGTTCAACGTCGAGCTCAAGACCCGCGCCGAGGGCCGCAGGCAACCCACCTCGGTGGTGCTCTCGCGGCTGAGCGCCAAGGCCGACAAGTATCCGGACCTGCAGCTGCGCCTGCGCGCGGTCCAGGACCTGCCCAGCGATGGCGGTGGCGGCAGCAACCAGGGCGCGCAGTACGAGAAGTCCCTGCAGGGCAACGACCTGCAGGAACTCCAGTACTGGCTGCCCAGGGTGGTGGCCGAACTGAAGAAGAACCCCAAGTTCCGCGACGTTGGCAGCGACGTGGAAGAGGGCGGTCTGCGTCAGAACATCGTGATCGACCGTGACAAGGCTGCGCGCCTGGGGGTGTCGATCGGCGCCATCGACGGCGCGCTGTACGGCGCCTTCGGCCAGCGCTCGGTGTCCACGATCTACTCCGAGCTCAACCAGTACTCGGTGGTGGTCAATGCGCTGCCCAGCCAGACCGCCAGCCCCGCGCAGTTGGACGCGATCAAGCTCAAGACCCGCAGCGGCCAGATGATCCCGCTCACCGCCCTGGCCAGGCAGACCGATGCCCTGGCGCCCTCGCAGGTCACCCACCTGAACCAGTACACGGTGATGGACCTGAGCTACAACCTGGCCCCGGGCGTGAGCACCGGCGAGGCCGATGTCATCTTCAGGTCGGTGGTCGAAGGCATGCGCATGCCCGGGGACATCAAGATCGCCCAGGACAGCGGCTGGGGCGCACAGCTGAATCCCAACTCGATGGGCGTGCTGGTCCTGGCCGCCATCCTGACCGTCTACATCGTGCTGGGCATGCTCTACGAGAGCCTGATCCACCCGGTCACGATCCTGTCCACGCTGCCGGCGGCCGGTGTGGGCGCGCTGCTGGCGCTGGTGGCGACCAACACCGAGCTGTCGGTGATCTCGATGATCGCGCTGGTGCTGCTGATCGGCATCGTCAAGAAGAACGCGATCATGATGATCGACTTCGCCCTGGTGGCCCAGCGCGAGCACGGCCTGGAGCCGCTGGCCGCCGTGCGCGAGGCCTCGATCGTGCGCTTCCGCCCGATCATGATGACCACCATGGTCGCGCTGCTGGCCGCGCTGCCCCTGGCGATCGGCCTGGGCGAAGGTTCCGAGCTGCGCCGGCCGCTGGGCATCGCCATGATCGGCGGCCTGCTGGTCTCGCAGAGCCTGACCCTGCTCAGCACGCCGGCGCTGTACGTGATCTTCTCCTGCCTGCAGCGGCACTGGCGCAACTGGCGCGCGCGCCGCCGCGAGAAGAAGCTGGCCGGTCGCCGCCAGCGCCTGGCCCGGGCCAGCTGAACGATCGGGGACCGGGATCGGTGCTGCAGTGCAAACGCGCGGCGGCACCGGTGGGGGATGAAAACGATCTCTTCGTGACCCGGCGCACACCGGGCGCGCGTGTGCATGCCGATGACCGCGCACGTTCAACAATCTGCAATGCGCCAGCGCCACACTGGCTGCACAGGGGCGGTAACCAGTCAGGGAGTCCGCAATGAACGTCATCAGCAACACCCGCCTGCCGCGGGTCTTCATCGACATCGAAGCAGAACAGGAGTACTGGCAGGACTGGTACCAGAACCTGCCCGGCGCTGCGGCAGCGCGCGGATTTGCCGCCTACTGGCCGGTGATCGGCGCGGTCTACGACGTCTACATCAACTATCCCGGCTGGGATTCGGACCGCGCCCAGGCGCGCTATGCGCGATGTGCCGCAGTCCAGCTGCTGGGCCTGAGCGAGCGCCAGGCCAGCGAGGTGTTCTCCCAGGTCTGGGGCCGCATCAGCGGCGAGCGCCTGGGCCGGGCGGCGCTGGAACGCACGGCGCGACCGTACGCGGCGTAGCCCCGGGATTCGCCGCGGGCCCTACCGCAACCGCGCCAGCGCCTGGCCCAGCCGCACCGGGGTTTGCGCACCCAGGTTTGGTGCCAACGTGGCCACGCCCGGCGGCAGCAGCACGATCACGGTGGAGCCGTAGTTGAAGCGGGCCATCTCGCCGAAACGCTCCAGCACGATGCCGCGGCCGCGGTAGTCCTTGCGCGTGATCCTGGTGGCGTACGCGGGGATCTCGACCCCGCTCCACACCGTTTCTACGCCCGAGACCAGCATCGCCCCGACCATCACGCAGGCCATCGGGCCAAAGTTGGTATCGAAGTGGCACACCAGCCGCTCGTTGCGCGCAAACAGGCCCTGGACCCTGGCCACCGCGTCGACGCCCACGCTGAACAGGCGCCCGGGCACGTGCACGGTCTCGCGCAGGGTACCGGTCCAGGGCATGTGCACGCGGTGGTAGTCGCGCGGCGACAGGTACACCGTGGCGAAGGCGCCGTGCTCGAACGGCGCGGCGTCGGCGTCGCTGCCCAGCAGCGCGCTGGCGGTGAAATGGCGGCCCTTGGCCTGGAAGATGCGGCCGGACTCGATCGGCCCGCACTGGCTGATGCGGCCATCGGCCGGCATCAGCAGCGCACGCGGATCGGGGTCGGGCACCCGCGCGCCCGGCCTGAGCGCGCGGGTGAAGAACGCATTGAAGGTCGGGTAGGCGGTGGGGTCCGGCTGCGCCGCTTCGGACAGGTCCACGCCGAACCTGGCCACGACCAGGTCGATCAGGCGCTGCTTGATCGCCGGGTTGTGCGAGTACGCCAGCCTGCGCGCAAGCGAGGACAGCAGCTGGTGCGGCAATGCATAGGTGACGGTGGTGACCAGGCTCACTTGCTGGCCTGTGTGAGCGCGAGCATGTCCGCGGCGATGGCTTGCGGATTGAACGGCGGCTGGATGAGCCCGGCCATGCGCGCCTGCGGATCGAGCACGATCAGCTGTGCGGAGTGGTCCATGGAGTAGTCCTGCGGGTTGTCCTTGAAGTGTTCGCCTGGCACCTTGATGAACACCAGGCTCATCGCGCGGGCGAAGTCCTCCAGGGCGGGAATGTCGGCGGTGGCCGCCAGGGTGTCACGGTGGAAGGCGTGGGCATATTCGCCGACCCTGATCGGGCTGTCGCGCTCGGGATCGACCGAGACCAACAGTACCCGCGGCCGCACGCTGTCGGCCAGCGCGGCCCACTGCTTCTGCGCCTGGGCCAGCTGGGCCAGGGTGGTGGGGCACACATCCGGGCAATAGGTGAAGCCCAGGAACACCAGGGTCCAGTGCCCGCGCAGTTCGCCCTGGGTCAGCTGCGTGCCATCGGACTGGCGCAGCGAGAATGCCGGCAGTGGGCGCGGCGTGGGCAGCAGGGTCACCGCCTGGGTTGCCGGCCAGCGCGCGTTGTTGGAGGTGGACGGCCCCAGCAGCCTGTTGCCGGCCAGCACGCCCAGCACCGCGGCGATTGCGACCAGGAGTGCGACACCCAGAGTGCGTTTGGACATTGTTTACGTTTCCGCTGCAACGAGGAACCATGATACCGGCCGCCCCCCTATAATCGGCGGCCGCCTTCCGCTGTTGCTGTCCATGACTGCCGACGCAGCCAACGCCCTGCACACCCTCATCGACCTGATCCGCTACGGCGCCAGCCGCTTCAACGCGGCCGGGTTGACCTTCGGGCACAGCCACGACAACGCGCTGGACGAGGCCACCGCCCTGGTCCTGCATACCCTGCACCTGCCGCCGGACCTGGGCCCGGCCTATGGCCAGGCGCACCTGCTGGCCGAAGAAAAGCAGGCCATCCTGGCGCTGATCGAGCGTCGCGTGGCCGAGCGCGTGCCGGTGGCCTACCTGACTGGCGAGGCCTGGTTCGCGGGCCTGAGCTTCAAGACCGATGCGCGCGCGCTGGTGCCGCGCTCGCCGATCGCCGAGCTGATCGAGTCCGGCTTCGAGCCCTGGCTGGCCGGCCGCCAGGTGCAGCGCGCGCTGGACCTGTGCACCGGCTCGGGCTGCATCGCCATCGCCATGGGCCACTACAACCCGGACTGGCAGGTCGACGGCGCCGACATCAGCGATGACGCGCTGGCCCTGGCCGCCGAGAACAAGGCGCGTCTGCACGCCGACAACGTGCAACTGATCAAGTCCGACCTGTTCAGCGGCCTGTCCGGCCGTCGCTACGACCTGATCGTCAGCAATCCCCCGTATGTCACCAACGAGGAAACCGACGCGCTGCCGCAGGAGTATTCCCACGAGCCGCAGCTGGGCCTGCGCGCGGGCGAGGACGGCCTGGACCTGGTCCTGAAGATCCTGCGCGATGCGCCGAGCCACCTGTCCGCCGACGGCCTGCTGATCTGCGAAGTCGGCGAATCCGAACGGCACCTGGTCAGGCTGCTGCCGGAAGTGGACTTTTCCTGGATCGAGTTCAAGGTCGGCCAGATGGGGGTGTTCGCGGTGGAATGCGGCGAACTGATCGCCCACCGCGCGCGCATCAGCGAACTGGCGGCGCAGCGGCCGTGAGCTGCGCTTTCGCTCGTCATGACGGCAACAGCGAAAACAGTAGGTAACGGTAAATCCCAATCGTGAACACATTCGGCCATCTGTTCCGCGTCACCACCTTCGGCGAGTCGCATGGCCCGGCGATCGGCTGCGTGGTCGATGGCTGCCCGCCGGGGCTGGAGCTGGACCCGGCCGAGTTCGCCCACGACCTGCAGCGTCGCGCCACCGGCAAGAGCCGGCACACCTCGGCCCGGCGCGAGGCCGACGTGGTGGAGATCCTCTCCGGCGTCTACCAGGGCCGCACCACCGGCACTCCGATCGGCCTGCTGATCCGCAACACCGACCAGCGCAGCAAGGACTACGGCACCATCGCCGCCCAGTTCCGCCCCGGCCATGCCGACTACAGCTACTGGCACAAGTACGGCATCCGCGATCCGCGCGGTGGCGGGCGCTCATCGGCGCGCGAGACCACCATGCGCGTGGCCGCCGGGGTGATCGCCAAGAAGTGGCTGGGCCAGCGCTTTGGGGTGCGCGTGCGCGGATTCCTCTCGCAGCTGGGCCAGATCAGGCCGGCCGGTTTCGACTGGAACGCGGTCGAGGACAACCCGTTCTTCTGGCCGCACGCCGCGCAGGTGGATGAACTGGAAACCTACATGGACGCGCTGCGCAAGTCCGGCGATTCGGTCGGCGCACGGGTGGACGTGGTCGCCGACAACGTGCCGCCGGGCTGGGGCGAGCCGGTCTACGGCAAGCTCGACGGCGAACTGGCCGCGGCGCTGATGAGCATCAACGCGGTCAAGGGTGTGGAGATCGGCGACGGCTTCGCCGCGGCTGCGCAGAAGGGCACCGAACACCGCGACCTGATCACCCCGCAGGGCTTTTTGAGCAATCACGCCGGTGGCATCCTCGGCGGCATCTCCACCGGCCAGGCGATCACCGCCTCGATCGTGCTCAAGCCCACCTCCAGCCTGCGCCTGCCCGGGGCCACCGTTGACGTGGACGGCAACGTGGTGGAGGTCGTCACCACCGGCCGCCACGACCCGTGCGTGGGCATCCGCGCCACGCCGATCGCCGAGGCGATGGTCGCCCTGGTCCTGATGGACCAGGCCCTGCGCCATCGCGCCCAGTGCGGCGATGTCGGCGCCGTCAGCCCGCGCATTCCCGGGTGAGCAGGAACGTGCCACGCCCGGCATGCCGCGCGGTTCCTGCCAGCACCCGGCCATGGAGGGCCGGGCCGGTGCCGCCGGCCTTGCCGTCTGGCGCCGTGGATGGCCGCAGGGAATCTCGTGATGTCTAGGCCCCGGGTCTGGGTCAGCCAGCCGTTGTTCGACGACATCGTCGGGCAGCTGGCCGCGCATTTCGAGTTGACCCTGGAGCGCGAAGTGCGCAGCTATTCCTCCGATGAGCTGGCCGAGCGGCTGGCGCCGCTGGACGGGGCGCTGGTCACGCTCAACGAGCGCATCGGCGCGGCCGAGATCGGCAGCGCCGGCAACCTGCGCGCGATCGCCAATGTCGGGGTCGGCTACAACAACCTGGACCTGGAGGCGCTGAGCGCGGCCGGCATCGTGGCCACCAACACGCCCGACGTATTGACCGAGACCACCGCCGACTTCGGCTTCGCCCTGTTGATGGCCACCGCGCGCCGGATCACCGAGGCCGAAGCGTTCGTGCGCGAGGGTCGCTGGCGTGCCTGGTCGTTCACCACCCTGCTCGGCGCGGACCTGCACGGCAGCACCCTGGGCATCCTGGGACTGGGCCGGATCGGCCGGGCCATCGCCCGGCGCGCGCGCGGCTTCGGCATGCGCGTGGTCTACCACAACCGCTCGCGGCTGACGCCGGCGCTGGAAGCCGAACTCGGCGCCTCCTGGCTCGGCTTCGATGACCTGCTGTCTGCCTCCGATCACCTGGTGCTGGTGCTGCCGTACACACCGGCCTCGCACCACCTGATCGACGCCCGTGCTTTGGCCAGGATGAAGCCGACCGCGACCCTGGTGAACATCGCCCGCGGCGGCATCGTCGATGAACTGGCCCTGGCCGATGCGCTGGCCCATGGCCGCCTGGCCGGCGCCGGGCTGGACGTGTTCGAAGGCGAACCCAGGGTCCGCCCGGAGCTGCTGGCGCTGAAGAACCTGGTGCTGACCCCGCACATCGGCAGCGCCAGCCTGGCCACGCGCCGGGCCATGGTGCAGCTGGCCGTGGACAACCTGATCGCGGCGATGGGCGTGGGGCCCAACGCCGGCCATCCGCCGAGCATCCTCAACGCCGACGCGCTCAAGGCCGCCGGGACTGGCGCTGCCGTCGCCGGCGCGAAAAACACCACCGCGAGCAAACGATAGGGAACCTTGCGCGCGCACACCGACAGCGAAAGGTTCCCCGAGCCCAAGCCCCGCGTGCCCCATGCCCCTGACCATCCTTTCCCTTGAAGAAGACACTTCCATGAGCAACACCCCATCGCGCACATTCCACGTCGCCGTCGTGGGCGCCACCGGCGCCGTCGGCGAGACCATGCTCTCGATCCTGGCCGAACGCGATTTCCCGGTCGGCACCCTGTCGGTGCTGGCCTCCGAGCGTTCGGCCGGCGGCCAGATCGAGTACCGCGGCCGCACGGTCGTGATCCAGGACCTGGCCAGCTTCGATCCGGCCGGCGTGGACATCGCGCTGTTTTCGGCCGGTGGCGCCATCTCCAAGGAATACGCCCCCAGGTTCGCTGCCGCCGGCGCGGTGGTGATCGACAACTCATCGGCCTTCCGCTACGAGGACGACGTGCCGCTGGTGGTGTCCGAGGTGAACCCGGAAGCGGCCAGCAACCGCCCGCGCGGGATCATTGCCAACCCCAACTGCTCGACCATGCAGATGGTGGTGGCGCTGGCACCGCTGCACCGCCAGTACGGCATCGAGCGCATCAACGTGGCCACCTACCAGTCGGTGTCCGGCGGCGGGCGTTCGGCGCTGGAGGAGCTGGGCAAGCAGACCGGCCAGCTGCTCAATTTCCAGCAGATCGACCCGCAGCGCTTCCCGGTGCAGATCGCCTTCAACCTGATCCCGCACATCGACGAGTTCCTGGACAACGGCTTCACCAAGGAGGAAATGAAGCTGGTCTGGGAAACCCGCAAGATCCTGGGCGATGACAGCATCCTGGTGAACCCCACCGCGGTGCGCGTGCCGGTGTTCTACGGCCATTCCGAAGCGGTGGCGATCGAGACCAGGATCAAGGTCACCCCGGAAGCGGCGCGCGAACTGCTCTCGCGCTCGCCGGGCGTGGAAGTGGTCGATGAGCGCGTGGCCGGCGGCTATCCGACCCCGGTGACCCATGCCTCGGGCACCGATGCGGTGTACGTGGGCCGCATCCGCGAGGACCTCTCGCACCCGCGCGGACTCAACCTGTGGATCGTCTCGGACAACATCCGCAAGGGCGCCGCGCTCAACGCCGTGCAGCTGGCCGAACTGGTCGCCGCCGGCGGCTAGTGGCGGGAGTCGGGAGTCGGGACTCGGGACTCGGCGGCCTGACCGCCGCGACCGTCGCCCGGCCTCCCCATGACCCGCAAGTACTTCGGCACCGACGGCATCCGCGGGCGGGTGGGGCAGGGCCCGATCTCGGCCGATTTCATGCTGCGCCTGGGCAATGCCTATGGCCATGCGCTGGCCGCGCGCGTGCGCCGGGCCGGGGCCGGCAAGCCGATGGTGATCATCGGCAAGGACACGCGCATCTCCAACTACATGTTCGAAGCCGCCCTGGAAGCTGGGCTGGTGGCCGCCGGCGTGGACGTGCAGCTGATGGGGCCGATGCCCACCCCGGCCGTCTCGCACCTGACCCGCGCCCTGCGCGCCTCGGGCGGGATCGTGATCTCGGCCTCGCACAATCCGCATTACGACAACGGCATCAAGTTCTTCTCGGCCGAAGGCGAAAAACTCGACGATGCCACCGAGCTGGCCATCGAGGCCGCCCTGGAACAGCCGTTCCGGACCGTGGCCTCCGAGCACCTGGGCAAGGCGGTGCGCACCCGCGATGCGGTCGGTCGCTATGTGGAAAGCTGCAAGAACTCGGTGCCGCGCGAGTTCGACCTGACCGGGATGAAGATCGTGGTGGACTGCGCCAACGGCGCCACCTACCAGGTCGCGCCGATCGTGCTGCGCGAGCTCGGCGCACGCGTGGAAGTCATCGGCGATGCGCCCAACGGCCTGAACATCAATGACGGGGTGGGTTCGACCCATCCCGAGCACCTGGCCAAGCGCGTGCTCCTGTCCGGCGCCGACCTGGGGATCGCCTTCGATGGCGACGGCGACCGGGTGCTGTTGGTCGATGGCCAGGGCAAGGTGGTCGACGGCGACGGTCTGCTGTACGTGCTGGCCAGCGACTGGAAGCGCAGCGGCCGCCTGCACGGGGCCGTGGTCGGCACGCTGATGACCAACTACGGCCTGGAAAAGTCGCTGGGTGAGCAGGGCATCGCCTTCGTCCGTGCCCAGGTCGGCGACCGCTACGTGCACCAGGCGCTGGTCGATGGCGGCGGCGTGCTCGGCGGCGAAGCCTCCGGCCACATCCTGTGCCTGGACCGGGCCAACACCGGCGACGGCATCGTCAGCGCGCTGCAGGTGCTGGAAGTGCTGCGGCGCACCGGCCAGCGCCTGGACCAGGCATTGAAGGGACTGGTGATGCTGCCGCAGCAGACCGTCAACGTGCGCCTGCAGGGCGTATCGGCCAAGGACGTGGTCCAGGCGCCGGCGGTCAGGGCGGCACTGGCCCAGGCCCAGCAGTGCGTGGCCGGGCGTGGGCGCGCGTTCCTGCGTCCGTCCGGTACCGAGCCGGTGGTGCGGGTGACGGTGGAAGCCGACGACGATGCACTGATGCAGGCCACCCTCGACGCCCTGGCCGGTGCGGTGCGTGCCGCGGCGTGAAAGGCTGCTGATCGCCCTGGGCGTGGTCATCGCCAAGGCGTTCACGTTCTGGGGCTTGTGTCTGCTCCTGCGTTAGCTGCGTACCAGGCGATAAACTGGTCGGCCAAGCATGCTGACCGCCGATCGCCCATGAGCGCCATCCCCACCCTCGACATCGCCCGTTTCATCTCGCCCACCAGCGAGGCCGATCGCGCCGCGTTCGTGGCCGAGCTGGGCGCGGCTTACCGCGAATGGGGCTTTGCAGGCATCCGCAATCACGGCATTGCGCAGGCGCAGATCGCTGCGGCCTACGAGGTGTTCAGGGACTTCTTCGCGCTGCCGGAGCAGACCAAGCTGAAGTACTGCCTGCCCGGCAGCGGCGGGGCGCGCGGCTACACACCCTTCGGTGTGGAGACGGCCAAGGACTCAAGGCATTTCGACCTGAAGGAGTTCTGGCACATCGGCCGTGAGCTTCCGCCCGACTCCAGGTACGCCCAGGTGATGCCGCCGAACCTGTGGCCGGAGGAAGTGCCCGGCTTCCGCGAGCATGGCTACGGCCTGTACCAGCAGCTCGATGCACTGGGCAGCCATGTGCTGGCGGCGCTGGCGCTGCATCTGGGCTTGCCGGAAGACTATTTCCTGGACAAGACCGACTGTGGCAATTCGATCCTGCGGCCGATCCATTACCCGCCGATCACCAGCCAGGACATCCCCAACGTGCGCGCCGGCGCGCACGAGGACATCAACCTGATCACGCTGCTGGTCGGCGCCAGCGCCGCTGGCCTGGAAGTCAAGTCCAAGCAGGGCCAGTGGGTGCCCTTCACCAGCGATGCGGACACCATCGTGGTCAACATCGGCGACATGCTGCAGCGCCTGACCAACCACGTGTATCCCTCCACCACCCACCGGGTGACCAATCCGCCGGGTGAGGCAGCGCGCCAGCCGCGCTATTCGGTGCCGTTCTTCCTGCACCCCAATCCGGATTTCCTGATCGACGTGCTGCCTTCGACGATCACCCCGGACAATCCCAACCGCTATCCGGAAGCGATCACCGCACAGGGCTATCTGGAACAGCGCCTGCGCGAGATCAAGCTGAAGTAGGAGCACACCGCAGGGGCGCGATGGAGCGTTCCCGGTAAAGCCCCTCGCGGCCGCGTCCCAAGAAGGCGACAAAGGCCGCCCCCGTTCACCCCTGCGAGCGCACCCGCCGCGAGCTGCGCGCCATCAGGCGCAGCAGCCAGGCCTGTGGCAGATGCCGCAGTACCTGGTACAGCCCGCGATAGCGCCAGCCGGGAATGACCAGCACCTGGCCGCGGCGGACACCTTCGATGCCGGCGCGCACCACTTGCTCGGCGCTGAGCCAGACCCACTTGGGCAGCCTGGACATCTGCGCGCGGGTGCCGGTGACATCGTGGAACTCGGACCAGGTGAAGCCCGGGCACAGCGCGCACACGTGCACGCCGCGGTCGGCGTATTCCAGCGACAGTGACTGGCTCATCGCCAGCAGCCAGGCCTTGGCCGGTGCATACAGGGTCTGGCCATCTGCACCCGGGACCAGGGCCGCAAACGAGGCGACGTTGATGATCTGGCCGCTGCCGCTTTGGATCAGGTCTGGAAGCAGGCGCCAGGTCAGTTCGCTGGGCGCGGTCACCATCAACTGCACGAAGCGTGCATGCACGGCCCAGTCGCGGGTCAGATAACGGCCGGCAACGCCATAGCCGGCATTGTTGACCAGGATCTGCACGTGCAGCCGGCGGCGCTGGATTTCCGCCTGCAGACGCGCCGGCGCAGCCGGGTCTTCCAGATCCTCGGCAATGACCTGGACGTCCACCTGCGATGCCAGTTCGGCCGCCAGCGATTGCAGGCGATGGACCCGTCGCGCAGTGAGGATCAGCGGCACGCCAAGGGCGGCGTACTGGCGCGCGAATTCAGCCCCGATGCCGCTGGAAGCGCCGGTGATCAGGGCATAGCCTCGGGCCGCCGTAGCATCCATGGATGCGCCTTTTGCTCTGGTTGAGGCGGCAGAGTGTGCACCAGCTCGGCCAGCCTGGCGACGCAGGCCTGGGCGCTGTGGGGAGCCTGAGTGAGCTGAGACGGCACCGACGCGGGCATCGCGGTATCCTGTTGATCTTGTCCAGACAGGAGCCCCCATGCGCCGCAGGATCGTCGCCGGAAACTGGAAGCTGCATGGCAGCCGCGCCTTCGCCACCCAACTGGTGTCGGAACTGGTGGCCGCGCTGCCATTGGGCGGCGTGGAGCTGGTGATCCTGCCGCCACTGCCCTATCTGGGCGACCTGATCGAGGATTTCGAAGACCAGCCCATCGCATTTGGGGCGCAGGACGTCAGCGCCAACGAGAAAGGCGCCTACACCGGTGAAGTCTCCGCCGCGATGCTGGCCGATGTGGGCGCGCGTTACGGCCTGGTCGGCCATTCCGAACGCCGCCGCTATCACCACGAGAGCAACGCGCTGGTCGCGCGCAAGTTTCTCGCTGCGCGCAACGCGGGCCTGACGCCGGTGCTGTGCGTGGGCGAAACCCTGGAGCAGCGCGAGGCCGGCCAGACCGAGGCGGTGATCGCCGACCAGCTCGAGTCGGTGCTGGCCCTGGCCGGCGTGGCCGCCTTCGACGGCGCGGTGGTGGCCTACGAGCCGGTCTGGGCGATCGGCACCGGCCGCAGCGCCTCGCCGCAGCAGGCCCAGGCGGTCCATGCCTTCATCCGTGGCGTGGTGGCGCGGCACGATGCTAGAATTGGCGATTCACTGCCGCTGCTGTACGGCGGAAGCGTCAGGCCTGACAACGCCGCCGAACTGTTTTCGCAAGCCGATGTCGATGGTGGGCTGGTCGGAGGCGCCTCGCTGGTGGCTGCCGACTTCCTGGCCATCGCGCGTGCGGCGGCCGGCTGACCTCACGCGTAATTAGAACGGCTCCGCTGCATGCCGGCGGGGTTCTTTACCGAGAAACCGATTCATGTCGATGTTGATGCTGATCCTCAATGTGGTCTACGTGGTGGTGGCGATCGCCATCATCGGGCTGGTGCTGATGCAGCGCGGCTCCGGTGCGCAGGCCGGCTCGGGCTTTGGTGCCGGTGCTTCCGGCACCGTATTCGGCTCGCGCGGCGCGTCCAACTTCCTGTCCAAGAGCACCAAGTGGCTGGCCGTGGCGTTCTTCGCCATCAGCCTGTTCATGGCCTGGAGCGCCTCGCGCACCGCCCACACCGGCAGCCAGCAGCAGGACCTGGGCCTGATGTCCGAGCAGCCGGCCGCCGCCGCACCCGAGCCGGCGCCGCCGCCGCCGGGCGAACTTGCACCGCCGGCCAGCAGCCAGCCAGCTGCTTCGGCCCCGGCCGCCGCCACGCCGGCACCGCCGCCGCAGCAGGCTCCCGCTCCGGCGGAGTGACGCGTACAATGCCCGCCCGGCGCAGGTCGGGTTGGCAGACAGCTTTGCCCAGGTGGCGGAATTGGTAGACGCACTACCTTGAGGTGGTAGCGGCGAAAGCCGTAGGGGTTCGAGTCCCCTCTTGGGCACCAAACGAGCAGGACACGACAGAGGGCCTTGATGGCCCTTTGCCGTTGCTGGCATCGGCATTTTGCGCGGCTGGCCCGTCCAGTGGGCCATTTGAGCGACGTGTTGCGGCCCAATGCGTTCGTCGTCGATGGCAGCGCCTCAAAACGTTTACTCACCAGTTCAGTGAACGCTACAATTGAACGGTTCGCTGCAGTGTCCGGTACGAATCAACGGAAGGAGACTGAAGCGGAGCGCCCGGCTTGGCCGGACCGGAGTACGGAAGACGCGGGTCGCGGCTTCCGGGCGCCAGGCCCACCGCAAGGGTGGACCCGCAAGACCGGACCCGTTTGCGACCTTCGCATCGCCTGCCGCATTGCAGCAGTAGACTGTGCCCAGTCGCCGGACCCCTACAGAGAGAACTGCGCGTGCTGGCCAATTACCTGCCGAACCTGCTTTTCCTGATCGTCGCCACCGGCATCGGCATCTCGTTGATGGTGATCGGTCGCCTGATCGGCCCCAGGCGCCCTGACGCCGAGAAACTCTCCCCCTACGAATGCGGCTTCGAGGCATTCGAGGACGCGCGCATGAAGTTCGACGTGCGCTACTACCTGATCGCCATCCAGTTCATCGTCTTCGATCTGGAAATCATCTTCATCGTGCCCTGGACCCAGGTGTTCATGGAAATCGGTGCGCGCTCCCTGGTCACCATGGGCCTGTTCGTGGGCATGTTGTTCCTGGGCTTCATTTACGTCTGGAAGAAGGGAGCGCTCGAATGGGAGTGATCCAAACCATCGACAAGCTGATGACCAACCCCGTGCCGGAGGGTCGGGTGGACGACATCCTGCGTCCCGAGGGCGACAATCCGCTGCTGGACAAGGGCTATGTCACCACCAGCGTCGATACGCTGATGAACTGGGCCCGCACCGGCTCGATGTGGCCGATGACCTTCGGCCTTGCCTGTTGCGCGGTGGAGATGATGCATGCCGGTGCCGCGCGCCTGGACCTGGACCGCTATGGGGTGGTGTTTCGCCCCAGCCCGCGCCAGGCCGACGTGATGATCGTGGCCGGCACCCTGGTCAACAAGATGGCTCCGGCGCTGCGCAAGGTCTACGATCAGATGCCCGACCCCAAGTGGGTGATCTCCATGGGCAGCTGCGCCAACGGCGGCGGTTACTACCATTATTCGTACTCGGTGGTGCGCGGCTGCGACCGTATCGTGCCCGTGGACATCTACGTGCCGGGCTGCCCGCCCACTGCCGAGGCGCTGGTCTACGGCATCCTGCAACTGCAGAAGAAGATCTGGCGTACCCAGACCATCGCCCGCTGAACCCCTTTACCTAGAGCACGCAAAGCCCCCATGGCAGAGCAAGCCGCTTATATCCAAGAGCTGTGCACGCGTTTGACCGACGCGGTCGTGACCGTGTCGCCCGCGGGCGAGACCACCATCGAGGTGCCGCATGCGCAGTGGCATGCGCTGTGTCTGGCGCTGCGCGACAGCTTCGGCTTCGAGCAGCTCAGCGATCTGTGCGGGGTCGATTACCTGGGCTATGGCAGTGACGAGTGGGATACCGCGGATGTGTCCTCGCAGGGCTTCTCGCGCGGGGTGGAAGGCAAGGCCGTGGGCCGTTTCGCCTGGGGTGAGTTCCCCTCGCAGGAGAACGGCAACGCCGACGGTGTCCAGCCGATGCAGGTGCCGGTCCAGCGCTTTGCCGTGGTGGTCCACCTGATCTCGTACCAGCACAACCGTCGCCTGCGCCTGCGCTGCTATGCGCCCAACGACGACGTGCCGGTGGTGGCCTCGGTCACCGACATCTGGCCTGGCGCCAACTGGTTCGAGCGCGAGGCATTCGACCTGTTCGGCATCGTCTTTGCCGGCCACCCGGATCTGCGCCGCATCCTGACCGACTATGGTTTCGTCGGGCATCCGTTCCGCAAGGATTTCCCGCTGATCGGCAACGTCGAAGTGCGTTACGACGCAGAGCGCAAGCGGGTGGTGTACGAGCCGGTGACCTCGGTCGAGCCGCGCGTGGGCGTGCCGCGCGTGATCCGCGAGGACCCCCGCTACCAGACCGCCGCCGGTGAAGCCGCAGCGCGGGAGTCGAGCAAATGAGCGCACACGTCAGGCCATCGCATGAAGCCTTCGCCAGCAACCCCAGCGAAGGCAAGCAGGAAATCCGCAACTACACGATGAACTTCGGCCCGCAGCATCCGGCCGCGCACGGCGTGCTGCGCCTGATCCTGGAAATGGACGGCGAAACCATCGTCCGTGCCGATCCGCACATCGGCCTGCTGCACCGTGGCACCGAGAAGCTGGCCGAGTCCAAGCCGTTCAACCAGTCGATCGGCTACATGGATCGCCTGGACTACGTATCGATGATGTGCAACGAGCACGCCTACGTGCTGGCCATCGAGAAGCTGATGGGCATCCAGGCGCCCGAGCGCGCGCAGTACATCCGCACGATGTTCGACGAGATCACCCGGATCCTGAACCACCTGATGTGGCTGGGTTCCAACGCGCTGGACCTGGGCGCGATGGCGGTGATGCTGTACTGCTTCCGCGAGCGCGAAGAGCTGATGGACTGCTACGAGGCGGTCAGCGGCGCGCGCATGCATGCCACCTACTATCGTCCGGGCGGGGTCTATCGCGACCTGCCCTCGCAGATGCCCAAGTACAAGGAATCGCCCTGGCACAAGGGCGCTTCGCTCAAGCGCATCAACGCCGCGCGCGAGGGCTCGCTGCTGGACTTCCTGGAAGACTTCACCAGGACCTTCCCGAGCCGCGTCGACGAGTACGAAACCCTGCTCACCGACAACCGCATCTGGAAGCAGCGCACCGTGGGCATCGGCGTGATCACCCCGGACCAGGCGCGTGCCTGGGGCATGACCGGGGTGATGCTGCGCGGTTCGCAGATCGAATGGGACCTGCGCAGGAAGCAGCCCTACGCCAAGTACGACGCGATGGAGTTCGACATCCCGGTCGGCATGAATGGCGACTGCTACGACCGCTACCTGGTGCGCGTGGCCGAGATGCGCCAATCCAACCGCATCATCGCCCAGTGCGTGAAGTGGCTCAAGGCCAACCCCGGTCCGGTGATGGTGGAGAACTTCAAGGTCGCCCCGCCCAGGCGCGAGGCCATGAAGGACGACATGGAAGCGCTGATCCATCACTTCAAGCTGTTCAGTGAAGGCTACTGCGTGCCGGCCGGCGAGACCTATACCGCGATCGAGGCGCCCAAGGGCGAGTTCGGCTGCTACCTGGTGTCCGATGGCGCCAACAAGCCGTTCCGCGTGCACCTGCGCGCGCCGGGCTTCGTCCATCTTTCGTCGATGGACGCGATCGTGGTCGGGCACATGCTGCCGGACGTGGTCGCGATGATCGGCACCTATGATCTGGTGTTCGGCGAGGTGGACCGGTGAACGGCTCGGGACTCGGGTTTCGGGACTCGGGGCTCGGCGAACGTCGGTCCATGGCTCCCCTTTCTGCAACTGCACCAAGGTTTTTCGACGGTCCGGGCATTCCGGCGCATGGGCTCTTCCGAGTCCCGAGTCCCGAGTCCCGAGTCCCGGAGATTCACGCATGAGAGCCACAGGCAATTTCGAAAACGCGCGCCACGTCGATCCGATGGTCGTGCTGAGCGAAAAGACGCGCGCCCATATCGATCACTGGCTGAGCAAGTTTCCGCCGGACCGCAAGCGCTCGGCGGTGCTGCAGGGCCTGCATGCGGCGCAGGAACAGAACGGCGGCTGGCTCAACGACGAGCTGATCGCCGCGGTGGCCAGGTATCTGGACATTCCGCCCGTGTGGGCCTATGAGGTGGCCAGCTTCTACTCGATGTTCGAGCTGGAAAAGGTCGGCCGCCATAACGTGGCCTTCTGCACCAACATCAGCTGCTGGCTCAATGGCGGCGAAGAGCTGGCCCAGCACGCCGAGCGCAAGCTCGGTTGCAAGCGTGGCCAGTCCACCGCCGACGGGCGCATCTTCCTCAAGCGCGAGGAAGAGTGCCTGGCCGCCTGTTCGGCCGCGCCGATGATGGTCATCAACGGCCATTACCACGAACACCTCACACCCGAGAAGGTCGACGCACTGCTGGACGGGCTGGAGTAAGCGCATGGCAGATTCGCACGCATCCACCGGCCCGGTCGGGCCGGCGCCGCAGCCGCACCAGGTGGTCTACACCACGCTGCATTACGACACCCCGTGGTCCTACGAGAACTACCTCAAGACCGGCGGCTATGCGGCCCTGCGCAAGATCCTGGAAGAAAAGATCGCGCCGGCCGACGTCATCGAGATGGTCAAGGCCTCCAACCTGCGTGGCCGCGGCGGGGCGGGCTTTCCGACCGGTCTGAAGTGGTCCTTCATGCCCAAGGGCGACATGCAGAAGTACATCCTCTGCAATTCGGACGAATCCGAGCCTGGCACCTGCAAGGACCGCGACATCCTGCGCTACAACCCGCACTCGGTGGTGGAGGGCATGGCGATCGCCTGCTACGCCACCGGATCGACGGTGGGCTACAACTATCTGCGCGGCGAGTTTCACCACGAGCCGTTCGAGCGTTTCGAACAGGCCCTGGCCGATGCCTACGCCAATGGCTGGCTGGGCCGGGACATCCTCGGCAGCGGCGTGAACATTGACATCCACGCCGCGCTGGGCGCCGGCGCCTACATCTGCGGCGAAGAGACCGCGCTGATGGAGTCGCTGGAAGGCAAGAAGGGCCAGCCGCGCTACAAGCCGCCGTTCCCGGCCAACTTTGGCCTGTACGGCAAGCCGACCACAATCAACAACACCGAGACCTACGCCTCGGTGCCGGCGATCATCCGCAACGGTCCGGAATGGTTCCTGGGGCTGAGCAAGACCAAGAACGGCGGCCCCAAGATCTTCTCGGTCTCCGGCTGCGTGACCAAGGGCGGCAATTTCGAAGTGCCGCTCGGCACCACCTTCGATGAACTGCTGGAAATGGCCGGCGGCCTCAGGCCGGGCCGCACGCTCAAGGGCGCCGTGCCCGGCGGCGTGTCGATGCCGGTGCTCAAGGCCGAGCAGCTGGCCGGCCTGCAGATGGACTACGACACCCTGCGTGCGCTGGGCACCGGCCTGGGCTCGGGCGCCATCGTGGTGCTGGACGACAGCGTGTGCTGCGTGCGCTTTGCCTGCCGCATCAGCCAGTTTTTCCACAAGGAATCCTGTGGCCAGTGCACCCCGTGCCGCGAGGGCACCGGCTGGATGCACCGGGTGCTGGAGCGGATCGTCGCCGGCAAGGGCACGATGGAAGATCTGCATCAGTTGAAAGCCGTGGCCGGCCAGATCGAAGGCCACACCATCTGCGCGTTCGGTGAAGCGGCGGCATGGCCCATCCAGGGCTTCCTGCGCCAGTTCTGGGACGAATTCGAGTACTACATCGTCAACGGTCGTTCGATTGTGGACGGTCCGCTGGAGGCTGCGGCATGAGTGCCCAACCGGTCGATCCCAAGGTCCCGCCGGATCACGTCACCATCGAGATCGACGGTCGTGTCCTGTACGCGCCCAAGGGCTCGATGATCATCCAGGCCGCCGACAAGGCCGGTATCCCGATCCCGCGTTTCTGCTACCACGACAAGCTGTCCATTGCGGCCAACTGCCGCATGTGCCTGGTCGATACGGAAATCGGTGGCCGCGGTGCGCCCAAGCCGTCGCCGGCCTGCGCCACGCCGGTGGGCGATGGCCTGAAGGTCTTCACGCGCAACGAGAAGGCGCTCAAGTACCAGCGCAGCGTCATGGAGTTCCTGCTGATCAACCATCCGCTGGACTGCCCGATCTGCGACCAGGGCGGCGAGTGCGAACTGCAGGACGTCTCGTTGGGCTATGGCCGTTCGGTCAGCCGCTTCAATGAGCGCAAGCGCACCGTGCCCGACGAGGACATCGGTCCGTTGGTCGCCACCGAGATGACCCGCTGCATCCAGTGCACGCGCTGCGTGCGCTTCACCGCCGAGATCGCGGGGACCTACGAGCTCGGCGGCATGTACCGCGGCGAGAACCTGCAGATCGGCACCTACGACGGCCAGCCGCTGACCACCGAGCTGTCCGGTAACGTGGTGGACGTGTGCCCGGTCGGCGCGCTGACCAACAAGGTGTTCCAGTTCCGCGCCCGCCCGTGGGAGCTGCAGGCGTACCCGTCACTGGGCTACCACGACCCGATGGGCTCGAACCTGTTCGTGCACGTGCGCCGCGGCGAAGTGCTGCGCACGGTGCCGCGCGACAACGAGGCGGTCAACGAGTGCTGGCTGTCCGATCGCGACCGTTATTCGCACCAGGGCCTCTATGCCCAGGACCGCGCGGTCAAGCCGCTGCAGAAGGTCGACGGCGAATGGAAGGAAGTGAGCTGGGCCGCAGGCCTGGCCGCTGCCGCGCAGATCCTCAAGGCGCACCAGGGCGATGAGCTGGGCGTGCTGGTCCATCCGGCCACCTCGAACGAGGAGGGCGGGCTGCTGGCCAGGCTCGCCGCAGGGCTGGGCAGCGGCAACCTCGACCACCGCATCCTGTCGTGCGACCTGTCCGATGGCGCGGTGGCGCAGCCGTTTGCGCTGCCGCTGGCCGACATCGAGAAGGCCGGCGCGATCGTGGTGTTCGGCAGCAACCTGCGCCACGAGTTGCCGCTGCTGCACCAGCGCATCCGCAAGGCCAACCGCAACGGCGCCCAGGTGCACGTGGTCAATCCGGTGGATTTCGAGTTCACCTTCGCCACCACCGGCAAGTACATCGTGCCGCCCTCGCAGCTGGCTGACGCACTGGGCAATGCCGAACTGCGCGACGCGGTGAAGGGCGCCAGCTCGGCCGTGGTCATCGTGGGTGCGATCGCCGAAAACCACCCGCAGGCTTCGGCACTGCGCAAGGCCGCGGCCGACTTTGCCGCGGCCACCGGCGCTGCGCTGTGCCGGATCCCGCAGGGCGCCAACGCCGTGGGCCTGACCCGCGCCGGGGTGCTGCCGACCGGCAGTGACGCGGCCGAGATGGTGTCCAGGCCGCGTGCTGCGTATGTGATCTACGGGATCGAGCCGGGCCTGGATTTCGCCCATGGCTTTGCCACCCAGAAGGCGCTGGCCGCAGCCAAGGTCGTGGCCTTCAGCCACTTCGCCTGCGCCTCCACCCGCCGCCTGGCCGATGTGATCCTGCCGATCGGTGCGCTGCCGGAAATCGAGGCGACCCTGACCAACCTGGACGGCCGCGAGCAGCGCGCCCAGGCCGGCGGCAAGCCGCCGGGCGAGGCACGCGAAGGCTGGAAGGTGCTGCGCGCCCTGGGCGGCGCGCTGGAATTGCCAGGCTTCGAGTTCACCGATCTGGCCGGCGCCCGCGCCAGCCTGGCTGGTGCCGCCACCGTGGCGCCCAGGGCATCGGCGGCGCCGTCGCTGGCGGGCGAGGGGCTGGAAGTGGTGACCACCGCGGCGATCTACCGCACCGACGGCTTCGTCCGTCGCGCCAGCGCGCTGCAGTCGCATCCGCTCAACGCCGCGCCGGCCGTGAGCCTGCACCCGGACGACGCCAAGGCCGCCGGCCTGGCCGACGGCCAGGTGGCCAAGGTGCAGGCCAGTGACGGAACGGCCACCCTGCCGGTGGTGATCAATGACCGTGTCGCACCGGGTTCGGTGTGGATCGAGTCGGGCCATGGCGCGACCGCGCCCATCGGTGCCGGCCGTGTGAAGGTGGTGGCTGCATGAACGAGCTGTTGATCAATGGGGTCAGCCCGCTGCGCGACTGGCTGCTGGGCCTGGGCGCCATCGGCGTGATCGTGTGGATCGTGCTGAAGATCCTGGTGATCGCCATGCCGGTGATCATTTCGGTGGCCTTCTACGTGGTCTGGGAGCGCAAGCTGATCGGCTGGATGCACGTGCGCCACGGGCCGATGTACGTCGGCATGGGCATCTTTCAGGCCTTTGCCGACGTCTTCAAGCTGCTGTTCAAGGAAATCATCCAGCCAGCCAGCGCGCAGAAGTCGATCTTCGTCATCGCCCCGCTGATCACCCTGGCGCCATCCTTCGCAGCCTGGGCGGTGGTGCCCTTCGATAGCCAGCTGGTGTTGTCCAATGCCAACGCCGGGCTGCTGTATCTGCTGGCGATGACCTCGCTGGGCGTGTACGGCATCATCCTGGCCGGCTGGGCCTCCAACTCCAAGTACGCCTTCCTGGGCGCGCTGCGCTCGGCCGCGCAGGTGGTCAGCTACGAGATCGCCATGGGCTTTGCGCTGGTGGGCGTGATGATCGCGGCCGGCAGCCTCAACCTGTCGGCCATCGTCGAGGCCCAGCGCGGCAATGCCGGCTTCCTGGAGTGGTACTGGCTGCCGCTGTTGCCGCTGTTCATCGTGTACTGGGTGTCCGGGGTGGCCGAGACCAACCGCGCGCCGTTCGACGTGGTGGAAGGCGAATCGGAAATCGTCGCCGGG
Organism: Pseudoxanthomonas spadix BD-a59; assembly: GCF_000233915.3. Taxonomy (NCBI): domain Bacteria; kingdom Pseudomonadati; phylum Pseudomonadota; class Gammaproteobacteria; order Lysobacterales; family Lysobacteraceae; genus Pseudoxanthomonas; species Pseudoxanthomonas spadix. Next base: position 1,328,396 of record NC_016147.2, read on the forward strand.
CACATGGTGGAGTACTCCGGCTCGGCGTTCGCGCTGTTCTTCCTGGCCGAATACGCCAACATGATCCTGGTCAGCTTCCTGATCTCGATCTTCTTCCTGGGCGGCTGGCTGAGCCCGATCCAGGGCTGGGTCGAGGCGGACGTCTCCCCGTGGGTCGACTGGATCTGGCAGGGTGGCTGGCCGTGGCTGTTTGCCAAGGTGTTCTTCTTCGCCAGTGCCTACATCTGGTTCCGCGCCAGCTTCCCGCGCTACCGCTATGACCAGATCATGCGGCTGGGCTGGAAGGTGTTCATTCCCCTGACCATCGTGTGGATCGCAGTGACCGCACTGATGGTCTTCTACGGCGTCATCCACCGAGGCGCCTGACCCCTATGAACAAGATCGCCCATTACTTCAAGAGCCTGTTGTTGCTTGAGCTGCTGCAGGGTCTGTGGCTGACCCTCAAGTACACCTTCAAGCCCAAGTACACGATGATGTACCCGATGGAAAAGTTCCCGCAGTCGCCGCGCTTCCGCGGCCTGCACGCGCTGCGCCGCTATCCCAACGGGGAAGAGCGTTGCATTGCCTGCAAGCTGTGCGAAGCGGTCTGCCCGGCGCTGGCGATCACCATCGATTCGACCAGGCGCGAGGATGGCACCCGCCGCACCACGCGCTACGACATCGACCTGTTCAAGTGCATCTATTGCGGCTTCTGCGAGGAAAGCTGCCCGGTGGACTCCATCGTGGAAACCCACATCCTGGAGTACCACTTCGAAAACCGTGGCGAGAACATCGTCAACAAGCAGCAGCTGCTGGCCATTGGCGACCGACTCGAGTCGGAAATCGCCGAGCGCCGTGCCGCCGACGCCGCCTTCCGCTGAGGACGAGATGGACTGGGTACTGATCAGCTTCTACATCTTCGCCGCCGTGGCCGCCCTGTCGGGCGCGGCAGTGATCAGCGTGCGCAACCCGGTGCACGCGGTCCTGTTTCTCATCCTGACCTTCTTCAGCGTGGCCTGCACCTGGCTGCTGGTGGGCGCCGAGTTCCTGGGCGTGGCCCTGATCCTGGTGTACGTCGGCGCGGTGATGGTGCTGTTTTTGTTCGTGATCATGATGCTGGACATCGACGTGGCCAACCTGCGCGAGGGGTGGGTCAGGTTCCTGCCGGTGGGCATCCTGGTGGCGGTGGTCATGCTGGTCCAGATGCTGGTGCTGATCGGGATCAAGGCCAAGACCGGCGCGCCGCTGCCGGACAACGCGGCCTCGGTGGCGGCCGAGACCTCCAACATCACCTGGCTGGCGCGCACGCTGTTCACCGAATTCCTGCTGCCGTTCGAGTTCGCCGCGGTCATCCTGACCGTGGCGGTGATCGCCGCGGTGATGCTGACCCTGCGCAAGCGCGAAAACGTCAAGACCCAGGACGTGTCGGAGCAGACCAGGGTCAAGGCCAGCAACCGCTTGCGCATGGTGCACATGGAGTCGGTGCGCCCGGTGGTGGCTGTTCCGGAAACGCCGGCCGACGATTCGCAGGAGACCAAGCCATGATCACCCTGGGACACCTGCTGGCCCTGGGCGCGGTGCTGTTCTGCATCTCGCTGGCGGGCATCTTCCTCAACCGCAAGAACATGATCATCCTGCTGATGTCGATCGAGCTGATGCTGCTGTCGGTCAACATCAACTTCGTGGCCTTCTCGCGCCAGTTGGGCGATCCGGCCGGGCAGCTGTTCGTGTTCTTCATCCTCACCGTGGCCGCGGCCGAGGCCGCGATCGGCCTGGCGATCTTGGTCGCGCTGTTCCGCAGCCGGCGCACGATCAACGTCGCCGAAGTCGACTCCCTCAAGGGCTGATGTACTGATGATGGGCGAAATCCTCCTTTCCAAGTCCATGCTGGTCGCCGTGGTGCTGGCGCCGTTGCTGGGCAGCATCGTGGCCGGCCTGTTTGGCCGCCAGGTCGGCCGTGTCGGTGCGCACACCATCACCATCCTGGGCGTGGCGATCAGCTGCGCACTGTCGTGCTGGGTGCTTTACCAGCTGGCCTTCAACGGTGCGGCGCCGTTCAACGAAAACCTCTACACGCTGTTCGACATCGGCAACTTCCATGGCCACGTCGGCTTCATGGTCGATCGCCTGACCGCGATGATGATGGTGGTGGTGACCTTCGTGTCGCTGCTGGTCCACATCTACACCATCGGCTACATGGCCGACGACGACGGCTACCAGCGCTTCTTCAGCTACATCTCGCTGTTCACCTTCAGCATGCTGATGCTGGTGATGAGCAACAACTTCCTGCAGCTGTTCTTCGGCTGGGAGGCGGTGGGCCTGGTGTCCTACCTGCTGATCGGTTTCTGGTTCAAGCGCCCGACCGCGGTGTTTGCCAACCTGAAGGCGTTTCTGGTCAACCGGGTGGGCGACTTCGGCTTCCTGCTCGGCATCGCCGCGGTGCTGCTGTGGTTCCGCACGCTGGACTACAGCGCGGTGTTCGCCAGCGCGCCGATGCTCAAGAACATGTCGTTGACCCTGATCGAGGGCCATCCGTGGCAGGTCTCGACGGTGATCTGCATCTGCCTGTTCATCGGTGCGATGGGCAAGTCGGCCCAGGTGCCGCTGCACGTGTGGCTGCCCGACTCGATGGAAGGCCCGACCCCGATCTCGGCCCTGATCCACGCCGCGACGATGGTCACCGCCGGCATCTTCATGGTGGCGCGCATGTCGCCGCTGTTCGAACTGTCGCAGGCGGCGCTGGACTTCGTGCTGTTCATCGGCGCGACCACGGCCTTCTTCACCGGCCTGATCGGCATCGTCCAGAACGACATCAAGCGCGTGATCGCCTACTCCACGCTGTCCCAGTTGGGCTACATGACCGTGGCGCTGGGCGTGTCGGCGTACAGCGCAGGCGTGTTCCACCTGATGACCCATGCCTTCTTCAAGGCGCTGCTGTTCCTGGGCGCCGGCTCGGTGATCATCGGCATGCACCACGAGCAGGACATGCGCAGGATGGGCGGGCTGCGCAGGTACATGCCCATCACCTACGTCACGATGATCATCGGCACCCTGGCCCTGGTCGGCACGCCGTTCTTCTCCGGGTTCTACTCGAAGGACACGATCATCGAGGCGGCGCAGCACCACGCGCATGGCGCGCCGTTCTGGAGCGTCGCGAAATACGGCTACATGGCGGTGCTGGGCGGGGTGCTGATCACCAGCTTCTACAGCTTCCGCCTGCTGTTCCTGACCTTCCACGGCGCTGAACGCTTCCGCGATGCCCATGCCGCGGACGGAGCGCAGCACGGCGCAGCCGCGCACACCGATGCGGAGGCACAGGTGCACGCCGATGATCGCGGCGTGCAGGCCCATGGCGATCACGCCCATGACGAGCACGGGCATGGCGCGCATGAGCCGCACGAGCCGCCGTGGGTGGTGACCGTGCCGCTGATCCTGCTGGCGATCCCCTCGGTGCTGATCGGCTTCTTCACCATCGGCCCGATGCTGTTCGGCACCAACTGGGCGGGGCATCACGCCGAGGCGGCGGTGCCTGGACAGGAGGTGGGCTTCTTCACCGGCATCATTGATTTCTACGAGCCTGCACGCGATACGGTCGGGGCGCTGGCCGAGGAATTCCACGGTCCGGTGGCGTTTGCGCTGCACGGCATCTGGGCCTGGCCGTTCGCGCTGACCGTGCTCGGTTTCGTGCTGGCCGCGCTGCTGTACCTGGTGCTGTCGCCGGAATGGCCGGCCAGGCTGCGCCAGCGCTTCTCGGTGCTGGTGAAGATCCTGGAGGCCAAGTACGGCTTCGACATCCTGTGGATCGACGGTTTCGCCGCTGGCGGTGTCCAACTGGGCAAGCTTTCGCGCTGGATCGATACGCGCATCATCGATGGGTTCTTCGTCAACGGCAGCGCCCGGGTGGTCGAGCTGGCCTCGCAGCTGCTGCGCCGCACCCAATCCGGTTTCCTCTACCACTACGCCTTCGCCATGATCCTCGGCCTGATTGCACTGCTGGCCGCAGTCATGACGTACTGGCGCTGATCTGTACGGATACGAACACGTGTCGAACCTGCTGAGCATTCTGATCTGGCTGCCGATCCTCGGCGGTGCCCTGGCACTGGCGATGGGGGCCGGACGCGCGCAAGCCGCACGCTGGCTGGCACTCATCGTCGCGCTGCTGACCTTCCTGGCGAGCATTCCGTTGCTGACCCACCTGCAGTGGGGCAGCGGCGAGATCCAGTTCGTCGAGAAGCACGCCTGGGTGTCGGCCTTCGACATCTGGTATGCGCTGGGGGCCGATGGCATCTCGGTGGCGCTGATCGTGTTGACCACGCTGACCACGCTGCTGGCGTTGATCGGCGCCTGGACGGCGATCGACAAGCGGGTCAACCAGTACGTGGCCGCCTTCCTGATGCTGGAAGGCATGATGATCGGCGTGTTCAGTGCCACCGACGCGATCCTGTTCTACGTGTTCTTTGAAGCGATGCTGATCCCGATGTTCCTGATCATCGGCATCTGGGGCGGCCCGCGCCGCATCTATGCGTCGATCAAGTTCTTCCTGTACACCTTCCTCGGCTCGGTACTGATGCTGGTCGGGTTGATCTACCTGTACATGAAGGGCGGCGAGCTGGGCCATGCAAGCTTCCAGTTCGCCGATCTGTACATCCTGCTGCTGACGGCCAGGGAACAGACCTGGTTGTTCTTCGCCTTCCTGATCGCCTTCGCGGTCAAGGTGCCGATGTTCCCGGTTCACACCTGGCTGCCGGACGCGCACGTGGAGGCGCCGACTGCAGGCTCGGTGATCCTGGCCGCGATCATGCTCAAGATCGGTGGCTATGGCTTCCTGCGCTTCTCGCTGCCGATCACGCCCGATGCGGCCCACGAGTGGGGCCAGCTGGTGATCGTGCTATCGCTGATCGGCATCGTCTACGTCGGCCTGGTGGCGCTGGTGCAGGAGGACATGAAGAAGCTGATCGCCTATTCGTCGGTCTCGCACATGGGCTTTGTCACCCTGGGCACCTTCATTGCCGCCGGCCTGATGCGCGATTACGACAACGGCGATGCCGCGCGCCTGGGCCTGCAGGGCGCGGTGGTGCAGATGATCTCGCATGGCTTGGTCTCCGGCGCGATGTTCTCGCTGGTCGGCGTGGTCTACGACCGCATGCACACGCGCATGATCAAGGACTACGGCGGGGTGGCCAATGTCATGCCCTGGTTTGCGGTGTTCTTCGTGTTCTTCGGCATGGCCAACTCGGGCCTGCCGGGCACCAGCGGCTTCGTTGGCGAGTTCATGGTGATCCTGGCCAGCTTCCAGAAGCATCCCTACATCGCCGTGGTCGCGGCGCTGACCCTGATCATCGGCGCCGGCTACACGTTGTGGCTGGTCAAGCGCGTGCTGTACGGGGAAGTGGCCAACAGCCACGTCGCCGAACTGAAGGACATCAAATGGCGCGAAGCCCTGGTGCTGGGCGTGTTCGCCGCCGGCACGCTGGCCATCGGTGTGTATCCCAAGCCGCTGACCGACCTGCTCGAGCCGTCGATCGCGCAACTGGCGATGCAGCTCGCCACCAGCAAGCTGTAAGGACTCCAACGTCATGGCCGCCCCGATGCTTTCCTCCGCCCCCGTCACCGACCTGCTGCCGATCATCCCGGAGCTGGTCGTGGTTGCCGGTGCCTTCGCGCTGCTGATCCTGGACGTGTTCCTGGACGCGCGCCGCCGCGTCATCACCCACGGCCTGACCCTGGTGGTGCTGGCGATCGCCTTGGTCCTGCTGGTGACCCACGTCGGCTGGGATGCCGCAGGCGCCAGGACGGTGTTCAACGGCATGTTCGTGCGCGATCAGCTGGCCGATGTGATCAAGGCCGCGATCGTGCTGGTCTCGGGCCTGTCGCTGGTCTATGGCTGGCCGTACCTGCGCGAGCGCAACCTGTATCCGGGCGAATTCCCTGTGCTGGTGCTGTTCGCCAGCGCCGGCATGATGATGCTGGCCTCGGCCGGCAGCCTGGTGATGGTCTACCTGGGCCTGGAACTGCTGTCGCTGTGTTCGTATGCGCTGGTCGGCATGAACCGCGACAACGGCCTGGCGACCGAGGCGGCGATGAAGTACATCGTGCTCGGGTCGATCGCTTCGGGCCTGCTGCTCTACGGCATGTCGCTGGTCTACGGTGCGACCGGTTCGCTGGAGCTGTCGCAGATCAACGCCGCCATCGCCGGCATTGCCGATCGCCCGATGCTGCTGACCGGGATGGTGTTCATGGTCTGCGGCATCGCCTTCAAGCTGGGCGCCGCGCCGTTCCACATGTGGCTGCCGGACGTCTACCAGGGCGCGCCGACGCCGATCACGCTGTTCATCAGCGCCGGTCCCAAGCTGGCCGCCTTCGCCATGGCCTATCGCGTGCTGGAGCAGGGCGTGGGCCCGACTTCGCCGCAGTGGCAGCTGTTGCTGGCCGGCCTGGCCGCACTGTCGCTGATCATCGGTAATGTCGTGGCCATCGCCCAGCGCAACCTCAAGCGCATGCTGGCCTACTCTACCGTGTCGCACATGGGCTTCCTGCTGCTCGGCCTGGCCGGCGGTGGACCCGAGGGCTATGCAGCGGCGCTGTTCTACGGCATCACCTACGCGCTGATGTCGGCCGCCTCGTTCGGCGCGATCCTGGTGCTGTCGCGCCACGGTTTCGAAGCGGAGATGATCGACGATTTCAAGGGGCTGAGCTCGCGCAGCCCGTGGATGGCCGGCATGGTGCTGTGCGTGATGGCCTCGCTGGCCGGGGTGCCGCCGTTTCTTGGCTTCTGGGCCAAGCTGGTGGTGTTGCGCGCGGCCTTGAACGGCGACCTGATGTGGCTGGCGCTGCTGGCGGTGGTGTGCGCGGTGATCGGCGCGTTCTACTACCTGCGCGTGGTCAAGGTGATGTACTTCGACGAGCCGGTTGGTGCATTGCCGGCGCCGCGCGCGGGCAAGGTCGTGCCGTTCCTGTTTGGCGTCAACGCGCTGGGCCTGCTGGTGCTGGGTCTTGCCTGGAACCCATTGATGACCTGGTGCAAGGCCGCCTTCGGCCTGTGATCCATTCAGTCGCCAAGGTGTCACAGGGCTTGCCTATTTTCCTGTAATTCTCCATAATTCCGCTCCTGATGCGGGGTGGAGCAGTCTGGCAGCTCGTCGGGCTCATAACCCGAAGGTCGCAGGTTCAAATCCTGCCCCCGCTACCAATGAATCTACGTTCGAGATGACGTAGTCGCTTCAGAAGTTTCTGTTGCGGGGTGGAGCAGTCTGGCAGCTCGTCGGGCTCATAACCCGAAGGTCGCAGGTTCAAATCCTGCCCCCGCTACCACGGAAAATCTGCATCGGCGACGATGCAGCGGTGGTACACGAAACGGCGTTCCCGGCAACGGGCTCGCCGTTTTCGTTTGTGCTGGATCGTGGGGTTTCGGGCCAGGGCTTGCGATCGTCCAGACGGGGTTTTCCCTGCAGCGACTTTGCGCAGCTGCTTCACTGGATCTGTCGATCCTTGTCAAGGCGACGCGCCCATGTGCAGGCCCACATGGCTTCAGAACGCGTCGAGGGAGCGAATCCTGCGGCGGTGGATAGATCGAGGAACGCATGAACAAGCGCGCGGGTTGGAGTCTGGGAATCGGCATGGCTTTGGGCGCCGCGCTGGGCGTGGGCTTTGGCGCGGCCATGCATGACATCGGTGCCGGCCTGGCGCTCGGGCTCGGCCTGGGTGCCGTGCTCGGTGCGTTCAAGCTCAGCCAGAAAAAACGCCGCTGACCCATGAGGGCCGCCGCGCATGCGGTCACATCGGCCGGCGTGATGCGTCCTGTCCCACAAGGGCCCCGCACGGCGGCGTGTGGTGCGGCCCGGACAGGAGCAACGACATGAAACGCCATCGCGGCATCGTGGTATTGGTACTGGGCATCGCCCTGGGCGCGGCCCTGGGCGCGGCGACTGGGGAGATGGGCCTGTGGCTGGGCATGGGCGCCGGCATCGGCGCGGGCTGGATGGCGCTGCTGGGCGGGATCGATCGCGGCCGTCGCTGCCTGCGCGGGAGAGCGCGCGACTGACGCGTATCATGCGCGCTCGTTGTCAATGCCCACGGAGTGCGCCGCATGTTCGACACCTCGGTCCAGCTGGATTGCGCCGGGCGCCTGCTGCGCCTGGACCGTCCGCGGGTGATGGGCATCGTCAACGTCACCCCCGATTCGTTCTCCGACGGCGGCGCGCACGACACGCTGGAGGCGGCCGTCGCCCATGGCCTGCAACTGGCTGCCGAAGGCGCCGACCTGCTGGACGTCGGCGGCGAGTCCACCCGCCCGGGCGCGCAGCCGGTGCCGCTGGAAGAAGAGCTGCGCCGGGTGGTGCCGGTGATCGAGCGGCTCGCGCGCCAGACCACGCTGCCGATCAGCATCGATACCTTCAAGCCGGCGGTGATGCGCGCGGCGGTGGCCGCCGGCGCCGGCATGATCAACGACATCCGCGCACTGCGCGAGGACGGCGCGCTCGAAGCGGCCGCCGAACTCGGCGTGCCGGTGGTGCTGATGCACATGCTGGGCCAGCCGCAGTCGATGCAGGATGCGCCGGTGTATGACGACGTGGTGGGCCAGGTGCATCGGTTCCTGGCCGAGCGGATCCTTGCCGCGGAAATGAGCGGCATCGACAGGAAGAAGCTCGTGGTCGATCCCGGCTTCGGCTTCGGCAAGACCACCGCGCACAACCTGGCGCTGCTGGCCCAGCTGCAGCGCTTTGGCGAACTGGGGGTGCCGGTGCTGGCCGGGCTCTCGCGCAAGCGCAGCATCGGCGAAATCACCGGGCGCCAGGTGCCGGCCGAGCGTCTGGCCGGCTCGGTCGCCGCGCACCTGATCGCCGCCCAGCGCGGCGCGATGATCCTGCGCGTGCATGACGTGGCCGCCACGGTCGACGCGCTGAAGGTCTGGGCGGCGGTGGCTGCCGTGCCGATGCCGCGTGCCGATGCGCCGGCGGCGCAGGTCCGCTGGCCCGACGAAGATTGACCAGCTCAGCTCAGCGCAGGGCAGGGAGCTGGGCGATGATCTGGGCGACCGTGCCTTCGACCGGGCCCTTGGGCACCACCCGCACGGCGCGTTCATCGGCCGCTGGCGGTTCCAGCGTGGCGAGCTGGTCATCGAGCAGGCTGGCCGGCATGAAATGGCCGGACCGGTGTCCGATGCGCTGCTCCAGGGTGGCGCGGTCCACGTCCAGCCACACGAACACCATGTCCGGATCGGCCTGGCGCAGCACATCCCGGTAGCGGCGCTTGAGGGCCGAGCAGGACACCACCACGCGGTGCTGCAATGCGCGTTGCTCGGCGATCCACGCGGCCACCTTCTGCAGCCACGGCAAGCGGTCGGCATCGTCCAGGGCGATACCGGCGCGCATCTTCTCCACGTTGGCGGCCGGGTGCAGGTCGTCGGCGTCGAGCACATGACAGTCCAGCTCGGCGCCGAGCAGGTTGGATATCGTGGTCTTGCCGGAGGCCGAAACGCCCATTACCACCAATGTCCCGGGATTGCTCATGGCTGCGCCTTCGCGTGAAAGGAATCGGATCGGATCAGGGCGAGGCGATGCAGACCACGCCGTACGGCACTGGGCCGCGTCGCGGTCTGCGGGCCGCGCCGGTCACCTTGCGCGCTTGCCGGTGCGCGACCTGGCCGCGGGCGGCGATGTGACGGCCTTGGTCGCGGTCTTCGCCGCGTGCCTGGCAGGCGCCTTGGTCGCGCTACGTTTCGCCGGCGCCTTGGCAGGCGCGGCCGCGGCCGCCTTCGGGGCGCGCTTGTTCTTCGTCGCGCCTGGATCGACTGGACGCCGCGCACGCTGCGGCGGACGCGTGCGGCCCGGGGTCAACACCCGCCAGGTGCGTCCGCCGTCCAGCGCCAGCAGCGCATCGGCTGCGGTCGGGCCGGCGCTGCCGGCGGTGTAGTTGGGGAAATCGGTCGCCGGCTGCCTGGCCCAGGCATCCAGCACCGGCTGCACGATGCGCCAGGCCGCATCGACCATGGCCGCGTCCTGGAACAGGCCGGCCTCGCCGCGCATGCAGTCGTGCAGCAGGCGCTCGTAGCCGACCGTGTTCTGCTGCGGGAACCAGTCGCGGTAGCGGAAGTCCATCCGCACCGGTGCCAGGGCCACCGGATAACCCGGGCGCTTGACGTCGAACTGCAGCGAGATGCCCTCGTCCGGCTGGACGTGCAGCACCAGCCAGTCCGGCCCGTAGCCGCCCACGGCGGTGTGCCGGAACGGCGCCAACGGCGCCGGCTTGAAACGGATCGCCACCTCGGTGGTACGGGTGCGCAGGCGCTTGCCGGTGCGCAGGTAGAACGGCACCCCGGCCCAGCGCCAGCTGTCGATGGCCAGCTTGATCGCCACGTAGGTTTCGGTGTCGGAGGTGGGCGAGACCGTGTCCTCATCGCGATAGGCCGGCACCGCCTGGCCATTGACCGTACCGGCCGCATACTGGCCGCGCACCACATCATCCGGGCCCAGCGGACGCACTGCCTCGATCACTTCCGAGCGCCGGCGCAGCATCGCCTTGGGGGTGAACTCGCTGGGCGGTTCCATCGCCACCATTGCCAGCAGCTGGAACAGGTGGTTGGGCACCATGTCGCGCAGTGCGCCGGTGGGTTCGTAGAAGCTGCCGCGGCCTTCCACGCCGATCGTCTCGGCGGCGGTGATCTGCACGTGGTCGATGCGGTCCCGGTTCCAGACCGGTTCGAACAGGCCGTTGGCGAAACGGAACGCCAGGATGTTCTGCACCGTCTCCTTACCCAGGAAATGGTCGATCCGGAACACCTGGTCCTCGCTCAGCACCTTGCCGATCTGGGCATTGAGCGCGCGGGCGCTGTCCAGGTCGTGGCCAAAGGGTTTTTCGATGATGACCCGGCGCCATGGGCCCTCCTGCGCCTGCTTGACCAGGCCGGCGCGGCCCAGTTCGCTGACCGCCTGGCCAAAGAAACGCGGTGCGGTGGCCAGGTAGAACAGCGCATTGCCCTGGGTATCGTGCTTGTGGTCCAGCTCGGCCAGGCGCGTCTTGAGCGCGCGGTAGTCCGTGGCCACGGTGAAGCTGCCGCGCTGGTAGTACATGCGTCTGGACAACCAGCGCCAGGTGTCCTCGTCGATGCCGTCGGCCTGGAATTCGCCGCCCCCGCGCTTGGCCTGGCGACGCAGCGCATCGCCGATCATGCGCCGCCAGGCGGCCTCGCTGATGTCGCCGTGATCGAAGCCGACGATGGCGAAGCGCTCGTCCAGCTGCCCGGCGCGCTTGAGGTTGTACAGCGCCGGCATCACCAGGCGCCGGGCCAGATCACCGCGTGCGCCGAACAGCACCAGTACGCACGGCGGTGCCAGGGCGGAGGAGTCGGTCACGCCGGGGGACGGGGTATCGTTCATGCATGAACCTCCGCGCTGGTGCGCTTGGCGTTGTGGGCATCGTTGAGACGGTAGGCGGCGTTGACCAGCGCCACGTGCGAATACCCCTGCGGGAAATTGCCCAGCATGCGCTTGCTGCGCGGGTCGTATTCCTCGGCCAGCAGGCCGACGTCGTTGCACAGGGCCTGCAGGGTGTCGTAGAGCGCGGTGGCCTGCTCGGTACGGCCGAGCATCACCAGCGCCTCGACCAGCCAGAAGCTGCAGGCCAGGAAGGTGCCTTCGCCGGGGGGCAGGCCATCGGCGTGGTCGTGGGTGTGATAGCGCTGGACCAGGCCATCGACAGTCAGTTGCGCCTGGATCGCCTCGACCGTGGCCACGATCCGCGGATCGTCTGCCGGCAGGAACCCCACCAGTGGCATCAGCAGCAGGGCCGCGTCCAGCGCATCGCTGTCGTAGCTCTGCACGAAGTAGCCGTCGGCGTGCAGGCCGCGTTGCAGGATCTGCGCATGGACCTGCTCGGCCTGCACCTGCCAGCGCTGCCGATCTTCCTGGCTGAAGCCGCTCTGGTCATTCTGCGAGGCCAGATGGAAGGCCAGCCACGCCATCAGCTTGGAATGGGTGAAATGGCGGCGTCCGCAGCGCACTTCCCAGATGCCTTCGTCCGGCTCCTGCCAGCGGGCCTCCAGCTCCTGCAGGAAGGCGCGCTCGAGCTGGTTGCCGTCTCTGCCGACCTTCATGCCGCGCATGCGCGCCACCTCGAACAGCGCGATCAGCTCGCCGTAGACGTCCAGCTGGAACTGGCACGCGGCCGCGTTGCCGATCCGGACCGGGGCCGAGCCCTCATAGCCGGGCAGCCAGTCGGCGACCCATTCCTGCAGCCGGCGTTCGCCGCCGACCCCGTACAGCGCCTGCAGCTGGTCGGGCGTGCCGGCCACCGCGCGCTTGACCCAGTCGCGGAATGCGCCGGCTTCATGGCGGAAACCGGCGTTCATCAGTGCCAGCAGGATGAAGCTGCTGTCGCGCAGCCAGCAGTAGCGGTAGTCCCAGTTGCGCTGGCCTGCGATCTTCTCCGGCAACGAGGCGGTGGGCGCGGCGACGATCGCGCCGGTGGGCAGGTAACTCAGGCCCTTGAGCACCACCAGCGAGCGCCTGACCTGCGCGCTCCAGCGCCCGGCCGGTGCGCAGCGCGCGGACCAGTCTTCCCAGAAGGCCAGGGTGGCCTCCAGCGCATCCTGCGGTTCCAGCGCCGGTGGGCGCTCCAGGTGCGAGGCGCCGTGGCTGAGCACGAACCAGGTCGATTCACCGGCGGCCAGGGTGAAATCGGACTGCGAGGTCAGGTCGCGGCCTTGCATCGCCACCGGCGTGCGCAGCAGTACCTGATCGGGACCGGCCACGGCCCGCAGCGCATCGTCGTCCTCGGTCACCCACGGCACGATGCGGCCATAGCCGAAGCGCAGGACCAGCTCGGTGCGCATCGGCACGCGGCCCTGGACGCCCTCCAGGCAGCGCACCAGGTGGCTGTGCGGATGGCCGTTGCCACTGGCAACCATGAAGTCGATCATCCTGACCACGCCGGTGGCGGTGGTGAAGGTGGTTTCCAGGATCAGGCTGCCGTCCAGATAGCGGCGCGTGCTGGTGGCCTGGTCGTCCTGCGGACACAGCAGCCAGCGGCCGTGTTCCGGGGTGCCCAGCAAGGCGGCGAAGACCGCATCGGAATCGAACCGGGGCAGGCACAGCCAGTCGATGGAGCCGTTACGGGAGACCAGGGCGGCGCTGCGGCAGTCGCCAAGCATTGCGTAGTCTTCGATCGGGGTCGACATGGGTCCTGTTCCGGTAAAAACGTGGCAGTTCTACCAGCGCCCATGTCGTCCCGGCGTGCGGGTTCGGTGCCATCGGCAGGACACACGGTGTCGGCGCGGCCCGGCGCGCGGGCCGATGTGCTTGCAATATCGGCCCTGCAGCGCCATGACAGGCCTGTCAGCGGGTATGCCGGTGGCGACCTAGTAGAATCGGGCGGCGCTGCGTTCCGGGGAACTGGAGCGCGTGCACCTCATCAATTTTGGAGTGGGCATGGCCTGGAACACCCCTGGTAGCGGTTCGGGAGACAACGGTGGCGGCAGCGGATCGGGCGGGGGACGCAATTCCTGGAAGCCAGGCCGCGGCGCCGCGGACAACCTGCTGGATCGGCTACGCACCCTGCTGGCCGGTGGCGGTGGCAGCAATCCGCTGCGCTGGATCGGGCTGATCGTCGTCCTGGTCCTGGCCTTCAGCAGCTTCCAGCTGGTGGGCGAGCAGCAGCGCGGGGTGGTCCTGCGCTTTGGCCAGTTCGCCCGCATCATGCAGCCCGGCCCCAACTTCAAGTGGCCCTGGCCCATCGAGACCGTGCGCACAGTGGAAGTCACCACCATCCAGACCTTCAGCAATACCCTGCCGGTGCTGACCAGCGATGAGAACATCGTCAATGTCACGGTCAACGTGCAGTACCGCATCGACGATCCGCGCCAGTACCTGTATGGCACCGCCGCGGCCGACCAGGTACTGACCCAGGCCGCGCAGAGCGCGGTGCGCGAGCAGGTCGGCCGGGCCACGCTGGAGGATGTGCTGAACAAGCGCGGGCCGCTGGCCATCGCCGCCAAGGATCGCCTGCAGGCCGCGCTCAACGCCTATCGCAGCGGCATGGCCGTGACCGACCTGACCCTGCCCAACGCCCGCCCGCCCGATGAGGTCAAGCCGGCCTTCGACGACGTCAACAGTGCCCAGCAGAGCCGCGAGCGTCTGGTCAACGAGGCCCAGGCCTATGCCGCCCGCGTGGTGCCCGAGGCCCGTGGCGAAGCCGCGCGCACCCGCACCGCCGCCCAGGGCTACAAGGAGGCCGCCATCGCCAACGCGCAGGGCGATGGCGATCGCTTCACCCTGCTGCAGCAGCAGTACGCCGCCGCCCCGGAGACCACCCGCAAGCGCCTGTGGCTGGAGACGTTGGAACAGGTGCTGGCGCACAACCGCAAGGTCGTGGGCGGCGACGCTCGCCAGCTGATCTACGTGCCGATGGACGGCAACGCCCAGGCCCAGCTGCCACCGGCCACCAGCCTGCCGCGCCTGCCGGCCGAGACCTATCTGCCGCCGCTGGAGGGCACCGGCAGCAACGCCGCCGGCAGTTCGGGCAGCGACATCGTGCGTCCGGCCCGACCCAGCGGCCGCGAGGAGGCCCGCCCATGAAGACTTCCGCAACCGTGGCCCTGATCGTGGCCGTCCTGCTGGCGCTGATGGGCTCGGTGTTCGTGGTGCGCGAAGACCAGACCGCGATGGTGCTCAACCTGGGCCGCGTGGTCCGCGCCGACCTCAAGCCGGGCCTGCACTTCAAGCTGCCGGTCGTGGAAACCGCGCGGGTGTTCGACCGCCGTTTCCGGATCATGGACACCACCCCCGAGCGTTACTTCACCAGCGAGCAGAAGGACGTGTCGGTGGACTTCTTCGCGATCGGCTACATCTCCGATGTGCGTGCCTACTACCGCGCCACCGGCGGGCTCGAGGACGTGGCCGACAAGCGCCTGGCGCCGATCATCACCAACTCGCTGCGCAACGAGATCAACTCGCGCACGCTGACCCAGCTGGTCTCCGGTGACCGCAGCGAGATCATCGCCGGCCAGCTCAAGGGGATCAACGCGGCGATCAAGAACCTCGGCATGCAGCTGGTGGACATCCGCCTCAAGCAGATCGACCTGCCGCAGGACAGCAAGGTGCTCAGCGAGGTCTACGACCGCATGCGTGCCCAGCGCCAGCAGGTGGCCAGCGCCCTGCGCGCCGAAGGCGAGGAACAGGCCCGCACGATCAAGGCCGAGGCCGACCGCCAGCAGGTGGTGATCGCCGCCGAGGCCGAGCGCGATGCGCAGCGCCTGCGCGGTGAAGGCGACGCCCAGGCCGCCCAGCTCTATGCCAGGGCCAGCGCCACCGATCCTGGCTTCTACGCCTTCTATCGCAGCCTGGAGGCGTATCGCAATTCCTTCTCCGACGGCAATGCGGTGATCGTGCTGGACAAGAACGATCCGTTCCTGCAGTACATGAAGAGTGATCGTTGATCATCTGATCGGCTGATCCACTGGCGCGGGCGCCTTGGGCGCGCCGCGTTGCGTCACCAGGTTCCGCGGTGGTCCGCGCCGCCGAAAACCCGGATAATGCACAAAAGCCGGCCGGGCGCTTCCCACCAGAAGCACCCACCGGCTTTTTCCGTGTCCCGGGGCACGGCGCCGCACGCGGCATGCCCCGATGGCGTGCCGGCCCACGTGCGCAACGCCGGTCCCGGGCAGCGCGGTCCAGGTCCGCGGCCCCGATGGCCGCAACAAGAACAGGAGTACCGGTCATGGGTCAGTCAGTGGTGGTGTTGGGCGCCCAGTGGGGCGATGAAGGCAAGGGCAAGATCGTCGATCTGCTCACCGAGGAGATCGGCGCGGTGGTGCGCTTCCAGGGCGGCCACAATGCCGGTCATACCCTGGTCATCAACGGCAAGAAGACCGTGCTGCACCTGATCCCGTCCGGGATCCTGCGCGATGACGCGCTGTGCCTGATCGGCAATGGCGTGGTGATCAGCCCGGCGGCGCTGAAGAAGGAAATCGACGAGCTGGAAACCTCGGGCGTCGAAGTGCGTTCGCGCCTGAAGATCTCCCCGGCCGCGCCGCTGATCATGCCTTACCACATCGCCCTGGATCAGGCCCGCGAGAAGGCCGCCGGCGGCAAGGCCATCGGCACCACCGGCCGCGGCATCGGCCCGGCGTACGAGGACAAGGTCGCCCGCCGCGGCATCCGCGTGGCCGACCTGCGCTATCCCAGGCAGCTGGAAGAACTGCTGCGCACCGCGCTGGACTACCACAACTTCGTGCTGACCCATTACCTGAAGACCGACGCGGTCGACTTCCAGAAGACCTACGACGAAGCCCTGGCCTTCGGCGAATACGTCGAGCCGATGAAATCCGACGTGGCCGGCATCCTCCACGACCTGCGCAAGCAGGGCAAGCGGGTGTTGTTCGAAGGTGCCCAGGGCGCGCTGCTGGACATCGACCACGGCACCTATCCGTACGTCACCAGCTCCAACACCACCATTGGCGGCGCACTGGCCGGCACCGGGGTGGGCGCGCAGTCGATCGACTACGTGCTGGGCATCGCCAAGGCCTACGCCACGCGCGTGGGCGGTGGCCCGTTCCCGACCGAGCTGGACGACGAGATCGGCCAGGGCATCCGCGACCGCGGCGCCGAGTACGGTGCCTCGACCGGACGCCCGCGTCGCTGCGGCTGGATGGACATCGTCGCGCTCAAGCGCGCGGTGGCCATCAACGGCATCTCCGGCCTGTGCATCACCAAGCTGGACGTGCTGGACGGCATGGACAAGCTGAAGATCGCCATCGCCTACCAGTACCGTGGCAAGCGCACCGAGTACGCGCCGCTGGACGCGCAGGGCTGGGACCAGATCACCCCGGTGTACCTGGAGTTCCCCGGCTGGAGCGAGAACACCCACGGCATCACCGAGTGGGACAAGCTGCCGGCCGCCGCCCGCGCCTACCTGCGCGCGCTGGAAGAACTGGCCGGCTGCCCGATCAGCATCGTCTCCACCGGCCCGGACCGCGACCACACGATGGTGCTGCAGGATCCGTTTGCCTGATCCAAGCGAGGGCAGGCGCATCGAAGAAGGCCCCGAGAGGGTCTTCTTTTGGCTGACAAGCCTTTTATATTCGCTATTTGCGAATAGCGAATGCGGGCATGGACCTGAAACCTCAAGAGCTGCTGGTGTTGCTGAAGGTGTCTGCGCACCCGAAGCGGAAATTCACCTTCGCCGCGCTTGCCCAGGAACTGGCCATGAGTGCGGCGGAAGTCCATGCCAGCGTCAGGCGGGCGACGGCCGCCGGATTGGTGAACGCTCGGGGCAGGGGCGACTGGTCGCCGATCCGGCCGGCACTGCAGGAGTTCATGCTCCACGGCGCCCGCTACGCGTTCCCGGCCGAAATCGGGCCGGTCAAGCGTGGCGTGCCGACGGCGCATGGGGCCGAGCCGCTCGCCAGTGTCCTGCGCAACGAAGGCGACACGCCGGTGTGGGCGCATCCGCAGGGCAGCGCCCGTGGACCCTCGGTATCTCCGATCTACCGCACCGCGCCACAGGCCGCGCTTGTCGATCCACAGTTGCATCGCCTGCTGGCCCTGCTGGATGCACTGCGCATTGGGCGCGCGCGCGAGCGCGAACTGGCCGC
Source organism: Pseudoxanthomonas spadix BD-a59 (assembly GCF_000233915.3). Classification (NCBI taxonomy): domain Bacteria; kingdom Pseudomonadati; phylum Pseudomonadota; class Gammaproteobacteria; order Lysobacterales; family Lysobacteraceae; genus Pseudoxanthomonas; species Pseudoxanthomonas spadix. The sequence goes on from NC_016147.2 coordinate 1,345,962, forward strand.
GCAACTCCTGTCCGATGCGTTGAGGCCGCTCGATGCGGCGGCCTGATCCCAATCTTCCGCACCTGGAGATCATCGCGGAAGCCTTGGGCGACCTGCGCGAACAGGTCGTGTTCGTCGGCGGCTCCACTGCCGGTCTGCTATTGACTCCGGCGTCGTGTTGGACCTGATGCCTACCGATGCCTCGGTACTTGGGTTCTCCAACAACTGGTATGGGGAGGCCATCGCCACCGCCCAGGAGATCGCGCTACGCAACGGGCTGAAGATCCGGCTGGTCAGCGCGCCTGCCTTCGTCGCGACCAAGCTGGAGGCTTTCCTCAGCCGCGGCAAGGGCGACTTCCTTTCCAGTCACGACCTGGAAGACGTGCTGAATGTTGTCGATGGACGGCCCGAGCTCAGTCAGGAACTCGCTGCGGCCTCGCTCGGCCTCAGGCAAGCAGTGGCTGCCATCATCTCTGGTCTCTTGGTCAATCCCGATTTCACCAACTGCCTGCCTGGTTTGGTTGCCGATGCGGAGCGGGCCGGCGTCGTCCTTGAGCGTCTGCATCGAATGGCACCGGCAAATGAGCGCGAATAGAACATCCAACGCTTCACCTCGCGCCGACTTCGATCCATCCAGGGTCGTTGCGGAAGGCGGGCTCCCAGCGGCCAGCGGGCGTCGTTTGGCCCGACGATGCATCGGCTATCTTGAAGCCCCATCGTGATCTTCTTCAGTGAACTCCCACATGAGCAATCCCCTGAGCATCCGCCCGCTCGTTGCACACATGCCCGAATCCCAGATCCGCGAAGTGGCCAATGCCGGTCTCGGCGTGGCCGGCGTGTTGCCGTTCTGGTTCGGCGAATCGGACATGCCCACCACGGCGGAGGTCACCGCTGCGGCGACCGCGGCGCTGGCGCGCGGCGAGACGTTCTATTCGCACAACCTCGGCCTGCCCGAGCTGCGCCAGGCCATCGCCGGCTACGCCTCGGCGCTGCACGGGCCGATCGGCGCCGACCGCATCGCGGTGACGTCCTCGGGCGTCAATGCGCTGATGATCGCCAACCAGCTGCTGCTGGAGGCCGGCGACGAAGTGGTGGTGATCACCCCGGTATGGCCCAACCTGGTCTGGCAGCCACGCCTGCTCGGCGCGCAGGTGCGCGAGGTGAGCCTGGCCCCGACCGCCGATGGCTGGCAGCTGGAGATCGAGCAACTGCTGGCCGCGATCACCCCCGCCACGCGCCTGCTGATCCTGAGTTCGCCCAACAACCCGACCGGCTGGACGCTGACCGGCGCCGAGCAGCAGCGCATCCTCGACCATTGCCGCCACACCGGCACCTGGATCCTGGCCGACGAGGTCTATGAGCGCCTGTACTACGTGCCCGGTGCCACGGCCGCACCGAGTTTCCTGGACATCGCGCAGGCCGCCGATCGCCTGATCGTGGTGCAGAGCTTTTCCAAATCCTTCCTGATGACCGGCTGGCGGCTGGGCTGGCTGGTCGTGCCGGCGTCGCTGGTGCGCCAGGTCGGGGTGCTGATCGAATACAACACCTCGTGCGCGCCGGTGTTCGTGCAGCGCGCCGGCCTGGCCGCCATCGACAATGCGGCCACCGTGGCGCCGCTGGTGGCGCATCTGCGGCAGTGCCGCGACACCCTGGTCAACGCGCTGGCGCCGCTGCCCGGGGTGCAGGTCATCCCCGCCGATGGCGGCATGTACGTGCTGCTGCGCGTGCAGGGCCACGACGACTCGCTGGCCCTGGCCAAGCGGCTGGTGGTCGAAGCCAGGCTGGGCCTGGCCCCGGGCAGTGCCTTCGGCAGCGCCGGCGAAGGCTGGCTGCGCTGGTGCTTCGCCTCGCGCGAGCTGGGGCGGCTGGAAGAAGGCGCGGCGCGGCTGCAGAAGTTCCTGGTGGGGTGAGCGCGACATGCGCATCCTGATCGTCGAAGACTCCCAGACCCTGTCCGAGGCACTGGATCGACGCCTGCGCCAGGAGGGCTATGCCTGCGACATCGCGGCCGACGGCGTGGCGGCGCTGGAATTCCTGCGCCGCTATCGCTACGACGCGATCGTCCTGGATCTGATGCTGCCGCGACTGGACGGCTTCGGCGTGCTGCGCCAGATGGGGCGCGAGAGCGGGGCCGCGCCGGTGCTGGTGCTGTCGGCGCGCGAGCTGGTCGATGACCGGGTCAATGCGCTGGACGCCGGGGCCGACGATTACCTGGTCAAGCCCTTTGCACTGGACGAGTTGCTGGCGCGGCTGCGCGCGCTGGTGCGTCGCCCCGCGCAACGCGACGCGCCGGTGCTGCGCCATTGCGAGCTGGAAGTGGACCCGCGCGCGCGCGCCGCCCGCTGGCGTGGGCAGGACCTGCGCCTGACCCCCAAGGAATACGGATTGCTGGAACTGCTGCTGCGTCGGCAGGGCGCGACGCTGTCCCGTACCCAGATCTTCGAGCATCTCTACGACAGCCGCAGCGATGCCTCGGACAAGGTCGTGGAGGTCATCGTCAGCACCCTGCGCACCAAGCTGGCACGCCATGGCATCGGCGATCTGATCCAGACCCGGCGCGGCTTCGGCTATGTTTTCGATGAGCCGTTGAAGACGCACCTGCCTTGAACGCGCCATCGACGCCGGGCGCAGGCTCGCCGCCCTCCTGGTCATTGCATCGCCAGCTGGCGGTGGGCCTGGCGCTGAGCATCGGCTGCGTGTTCGGCGTGCTGTTCCTGGCGCTGGACTACTGGATCGACCGGGAGATCTACCAGCGCATGGACCTGGCGCTGCTGGAGCGCGCCGGGGCGGTGGGCCGGGTGCTGCAGGAGCAGGACCTGCGCGAGCTGGAACGGCTCATGCCCGAGTACGAGTCCGAGCGGCACACCGAATTCTTCACCGTGTTCGATGCCCATGGCCGCAGCCTGCTGCTGTCACCCAACAGCGCCGGCAGCGCGCTGTCGATGGGCCCCGAGGGCAGCGGCACGCCGCGCTATTTCGACCTGGTGCTGCCCGATGGCCATGCCGGCCGGGCGCTGGCCACGCGCCTGCCGTCGCGCTCGGCCGATGCCGCCCCACGCGTGCTGGTGGTGGCCACCGAGCGCGAGAACTGGGACCGGACCGAGGGGCGCATTCATTTCGCCCTGCTGGGCGGGATCGTGCTGGCCCTGGTGCTGGCCGTCGGCCTGGGCCTGCTGGTGGTCCGGCATGTGATCACCCTGTTGTACCGGGCCGGCGCCAGGGTCGCGGCGCTGGACGCCGAAGCGCCCATGCAGCCCATCGGCGACGAGTTTCCGAGCGAGCTCAAACCCTTCGCCGAGGCCTTCAACACCGGCCTGCAGCGCCTGTATGCGGCGATCGCACGCGAACGCCGCTTTGCCCGGGACGTGGCCCATGAGCTGCGCACCCCGCTGGCCGAAATCCGCGCCAGCGCCGAAGCCGCACTGGCCGATGCCGATCCGGCCCAGGCCCGGCGCAGCCTGCACGCGGCCGTCCAGGCCAGCACGCGCATGCAGCGCAGCGTCGATGCGCTGCTGCTGCTGGCCCGGCTCGAATCCGGCCAGGCTGCGATCGCGCCCGATCCGCTGGACCTGGCCGACCTGGTCGCTGGGCTGGTTGCGGCCCTGCACGAGCTGGCGCTGTCGCGCGCGATCACGGTCCACACCGAGCTGCCACCGTCGGCCTGGGTACAGAGCGATCTGGGCATCGTCGAGCGGATCGTGTCCAACCTGTTGCGCAACGCGCTGGAATATTCGCCCGAAGGCGGGCAGGTGGTGTGCCGCGTGCGCCGCGAAAGCGCGGGCTGGTTGCTGATCATCGACAACCCCGCGCCGGACCTGGAGGCGGCCGACCTGGAGCACTTCGGTCATCGGTTCTGGCGCAAGCATCCCGAAGGCGGCACCGCGCACCATGCCGGCCTGGGCCTGGCCCTGACCCATGGCCTGGCCCAGGCGCTGGCGCTGCCGCTGCGCTTCGATCTGGACGGCGGCCGGTTGTCGGTGCGGCTGGGGCCGTGGCCGGCGCTGTAGCGCTGTAGACCGCGCCGGGCAGGGCCGGCCGCAGCGGCGGATCGTGGTGCGCCAAAGCTTGGCCAAAGCTTGGCCCGGCAGGATGTCGGTCCCCGTCCATGTCCGATCGACCTCGATGCGCCACTTGTCCATTGGTTTTCCGGTGCAAGCCCGCAGCCCCCATGCGGCGGTTCGGCCATGAGCCCGGCTCCCCCAGGCCGGGCGCGCCGGCGCCGGCCGCTGATCTGGCTGGCCGCTGCGGTGGTGCTGGCCGCGGTGCTCGCGGTGTGGCTGTGGCCTTCCCGTGCGCCGAACAGCGTTGCGCCGGCGCCGCCGGCCGCCAGTGCCGAAGGCGGCGTGGATCTGACCGACGCCCAGATCCGCAACCTGGGGATCGAAAGCGCCGCGGTCGCGGCCGCCACCGAGCTGCCGTTGCCCGGCCTGCCGGCCCAGGCCGCCGCGCCGCTGGAGGCCAGCGCGCAGGTGGCGGTGCCGTATGCCGGGGTGGTCACCCGCATCCTGGTCGACGAGGGCGGCTCGGTGCGCAAGGGCCAGCCGCTGGCACGGCTGCAGAGCCTTGACCTGCTGACCGCGCAGGCCGACCTGGCCCGGGCACGCAGCGAGGCGGCGGCGGCTTCGCAGCAGGCGCGCCGCGACGCGGCGCTGCTGGCCGAGGGCATCATCGCCGCTTCGCGCAACGAGCAGAGCCAAGCCCGCGCCAGCGCCGCCGAAGGTGCGCGCCGCCAGGCCGAGGGCGCGTTGTCGCACGTGGGCACCGCGACCGGCGGCCAGCCCGGCGAATACGCCTTGCTGGCGCCGATCTCCGGCACGGTGCTGCGCCGGATGGTCGCCCCCGGGCAGGCGCTGGCGGCGCTGGAGCAAGCCTTCGTCATCGCCGAGCCCGGCCCGCTGGATGTGACCTTCACTGCGCCGGTGCGGGTCCGCAATGCGCTGGCGCCAGGCCTGGAAGTGCGCCTGCCCGATGGTGGCAGCGCGCGCGTGGTCGCGGTCGGCGCCGACACCGATCCGGCCAGCCAGAGCCTGCGCGTGCGTGCCCGGGTGGACGATGCGACGCCCGCGGCCGGCTACTCGGCGGGCCAGCAGTTCAGCGTGACCTTGCTGTTGCCGGCCCCGGCCGGCACCTGGGCCGTGCCCACTGCCGGGTTGCTGCCTTCCGGACAGGGCCAGGTGCTGTACCGGCGCGATGGCCGTCACTTCCGCGCGGTGCCGGTGCAGGAACTGCTCGGCGGCGATGAAGCCATCAGCATCGTCCGCGCCGATGGGCTCGGTCCCGGCGCGCAGGTGGTGACCCGCGGCACGGCGCTGCTCAAGTCGCTGATCCCGGCGGAGTGACGCCAGCCATGCTTTCCCGGCTCATTGAATTCTCGCTGCGCCAGCGCGTGCTGGTGCTGCTGGCTGCCGTCGCGCTGGCCGGCGCCGGCGTCGCCGCGTTCCTCAGTCTGCCGATCGATGCCTATCCGGACATCTCGCCGACCCAGGTCAAGTTGATCCTCAAGGCGCCGGGGATGACCCCGGAAGAGGTCGAGTCGCGGGTCATCTCGCCGCTGGAGATGGAGCTGCTCGGCGTGCCGCAGGGCGTGATGCTGCGCTCCACCGCCAAGTACGCCATCGCCGACATCACCCTGGACTTCGCCGAGGGCAGCGACATCTACTGGGCCCGCCAGCAGGTCGCCGAGCGCTATGGCAACGTCGCGCCGAACCTGCCCGCCGACGTCAGCGGCGGCTTGGCGCCGATCTCCACGCCGCTCTCGGACGTGTTCATGTTCACCATCGAGGGCGGCGGGCTGTCCCTGGCCGAACGCCGCAGCCTGCTCGACTGGACCCTGCGCCCGGCGCTGCGCACGCTGCCCGGCGTGGCCGACGTCAACGTGCTCGGCGGCCAGGCGCGCAGCTTCACCGTGATCCCCGATCGCGCGCGGCTGTCGGCGGCCGGGCTGCACTTTCGCGACGTGATCGACGCGATCGGGCGCAACAACCGCAACGACGGCGCCGGCCGCGTCGATGCCGGCGAGGACACCCTGATCGTGCGCGCCGAGGGCGCGATCCACACCCTGGAGGACCTGTCGCGGATCGTGATCCGCCCCGGCCCGGCGCCGGTGCGGATCGGCGATGTCGCCCAGGTGCGCACCGACGCGCTGACCCGCTATGGCGCGGTCAGCCGCGACGGCGCCGGCGAGGCGGTGGAGGGCATCGTGGTGGCCCTGCGCGGTGCCGACGCCTCGACCCTGGTGCAGGCCATCCGCACGCGCCTGGACGAGCTGGCGCCCAGCCTGCCGGCCGGGGTCAAGGTGGTGCCCTTCTACGACCGCAGCACCCTGATCACGCGCGCGGTCAGCACGGTCGAGCACGCGCTGATCGAAGCCACCGTGCTGGTGGTGATCCTGCTGCTGCTGTTCCTGGGCGAGTTCCGCGCCGCGCTGGTGGTGGCCCTGATGGTGCCCTTCGCCACGCTGGGCACGTTCCTGCTGATGCGCCTGACCGGCATGAGCGCCAACCTGATGAGCCTGGGCGGCCTGGCGATCGCCATCGGCATGCTGGTCGATGCGGCGGTGGTGGTGGTCGAGAACGCGGTCAGCCGGCTGGCCCCCGATGCGCCCGGCGCCCACCTGCCGCGCGTGCACCGGGTGTTCGCGGCCGCACGCGAGGTCGCCACGCCGGTGGCCGCCGGCATCCTGATCATCTGCCTGACCTTCATGCCGCTGCTCACCCTGCAGGGGCTGGAGGGCAAGCTGTTCGCACCGGTGGCGCTGACCATCGTGTTCGCACTCGGCGCCTCGCTGCTGCTGTCGCTGACGCTGGTGCCGGTGCTGGCCTCGCTGCTGCTCAAGGAGCGCGCGCACAGCGAACCGTGGCTGATGCGCCAGGCCGACCGGCTGTACCGGCCGCTGCTGGAGCAGGCGCTGGGCCATCCCGGGCGCGCGGTGGCGCTGGCGGTGGTCGCGCTGGTGCTTGGCGCCGCCGCCTACCTGGGCACCGGCAAGACCTTCATGCCGACCATGGACGAGGGCGACATCCTGCTGCAGTTGCAGAAGCCCGCCTCGATCGGCCTGCAGCGTTCGCTGGAGATCGATCTGGCAGTGGAAAAGGCCATCGCCGCCAACGTGCCGGAGGTGCAGCACAGCATCGGCCGGGTCGGCTCGGACGAGCTGGGCCTGGACCCGATGGGCCTGAACGAGACCGACCTGTTCATGCAGCTCGCCCCGCGCGAGCAGTGGCGGGTCAACGACAAGGCCTGGCTCACCGACCGCATCCGCGAACAGATGACCGCCTTCCCCGGCCTGGACTTCGGCTTCACCCAGCCCATCGAGATGCGCGTGTCGGAGATGCTTACCGGCAGCCGCGGCGATGTGGCGATCAAGGTGTTCGGGCCGGATCTGTCCACCCTGGGCGAGCTGGCCCAGCGCATCGCCGCGGCCGTCGAGCGGGTTCCCGGCGCGCAGGACGTGCTGACCCAGTCCACCGACGGCGTGGAGTACCTGCAGGTGAAGGTGGATGCACAGGCGGCCGGACGCGCCGGCCTTGCGGTGACCGACGTGCAGGACGAGCTGCGCGCGCAGCTGGAAGGGGTGCCGGCCGGCATCGTGATCGAGCCCGACCGGCGCACCCCGATCCTGGTGCGCGGCGATGCACAGGTGCGCGGTTCGGCGGCGCGGTTCGGGGAGCTGCAGCTGGCCCGCGGCGATGCCGGGCAAGTGCCGCTGGCCGCCCTGGCCACGATTGCCTCGACCTCCGGGCCGGTCCAGGTGCGGCGCGAGAACGGCTCGCGCTTCTCGCTGATCCAGTCCAACGTCAGCGGCCGCGACCTGGTCGGCTTCGTCGAGGAGGCGCGCGCTGCGGTCGCGCGCGATGTGCCGCTGCCGCCGGGCTACCGGCTGGCCTGGGGCGGCCAGTTCGAGAACCAGCAGCGCGCCGCCGCGCGCCTGGGGCTGGTGGTGCCGGTCGCGCTGGGGCTGATCTTCCTGGTGTTGTTCATGACCTTCGGCTCGGTGCGCCAGGCCCTGCTGATCCTGGGCAATGTGCCGTTCGCGATGGTCGGCGGGATCCTGGCGCTGTGGCTGGCCGGGCAGTACCTGTCGGTGCCGGCCTCGGTGGGCTTCATCGCGCTGCTCGGCATCGCCGTGCTCAACGGCCTGGTCCTGGTGTCGCATTTCAACCAGCTGCACGCGCTTGGCCATCCGCTCGAACATGTCGTGCGCGAGGGCGCCTGGCGCCGGCTGCGCCCGGTGCTGATGACCGCCACCATCACCGCCTTCGGCCTGGTGCCGCTGCTGCTGGCCAGCGGCCCGGGCTCGGAGATCCAGCGTCCGCTGGCGATCGTGGTGATCGGCGGGCTGGTGACCTCCACCGCGCTGACCCTGCTGCTGTTGCCGGTGATGTACCGCCGTTACGGCCAGCCGCCGGCGCCGGCGTCGCGACCGCCGTCCACGCCCGCGGCGCCCAGCACGGAACTGCACCCATGAGCCTGCCCGGCGAAGACCACGTTGCGCACCGCCAAGCCACACCGGGGGCCGGGTTGGTCCGCCTGAACCTGGTGTTTCCGCCCAGCCTGGAGGATGCGGTGACCGAGGCGTTGCTCGCCGGCCCGGCGCTTCCCGGCTTCACCCTGTTCCATGCCGAAGGCCACACCAGCGACTTCAGCCGCGCCTCGGCCAGCGAACGGGTGCGCGGCCGGGTCGAGCGCCGCGTGCTGTGGGTGGTGATCGAATACGCGCGCCTGGATGAGGTGCTGTCCGTGCTGCACGCGCGGGTCGCATCGACCGAGGTGCGCTGGTGGGCCGAGCCGGTGATCGCCTCCGGGAGGCTGGCATGAGCCCGCTGCAGCGCCTGCTGGTGGCCGTGCTGGCGTCGCTGCCGGCCGCCGCGCTGGCCCAGGATTACCTGCCGCCCGAGCACCTGGTCGGCATCGCCCTGGAGGCCCAGCCGAACGTGCGCGCGGCCATGGCCCGGGCCGGCGCGGCCACTGCCAATGCCCGTGCGCTGTCGGTGGGAAGCCACGAATTCGAGGCCAGCGTGATCCCGCAGTACCGGACCACCGACGCCGACGGCGACTTCCGCGAATGGGAAGCCCTGCTCAGCCGTCGCATCCGCCTGCCCGGCAAGGCCCGGCTGGACCGCCAGATCGGCGACCACACCCGCAGCGCCGCCGATCTGCGCCTGGACGATGCCGAACACCAGGCCGCGCGGCGCCTGCTGGAGCTGTGGATGGGCTGGCTGGGCAGTTCGGTCAGCGCCGAGGAAACTTCGGCCCAGCAGGCGCTGCTGGTCCGCGAACGCGACGCGCTGGCACGCCGCGTGGCCCTGGGCGATGCCGCGCAGCGCGACCTGGAACTGTTCGAGGCCGAGCGCGCGCAACTGGCGGTGCAGGCGATCGGCGCGCGCGCCGCCGCGATCGCCGCCCGGCAGGCGCTGGCCGCCGAATTCCCGCAGATTCCCCTGCCGGAACGGGCACCGGCGTTACCCGAACCGGTGGCCTTGCCCGGTGACGTCCAGGCCTGGCGCGAGCTCATCATCGCCCGCAGCCATGAGATCGGCATCGCCAGGGAGGACGCCACCCGCCAGTCGCTGGTCGCCGCGCGTGCCCGCGCCGACCGCCGGCCCGACCCCAGCGTCGGCGTGCGGGTGATGTCCGACCGCAGCAACGATGAACGCGCCATCGGCCTGGTCCTGAGTGTTCCGATCGGCAGCGCCTATCGCAGCGCACAGGCTGCCGCCGAGAGCGCCAACGCCACCGCCGCCGAAGCCGACGCCGATGCCGTGCGCCTGATGATCGAGCAGGCGGCATGGGCCACCGCCCAGGCCGCGCAGGACCGCATGGTGCAGTGGCAACTGCAGCAGCAGTCCCTGGCCGCACAGACCGCCGCCAGCACCCGCACCCGCCGCGCCTGGGAGCTGGGCGAGATCCCGCTGAGCGAGTACCTGCTGGCCCAGCGCAACCAGCGCCAGGCCCAGCTGGCCGAGGCCCTGGCGCGGGTGCAGGCCCTGCAGGCGATCCTGCTGGTGCGCGTGGACACCCACGAGCTCTGGCATCCGGAACTGGCCTCGGCCCAGCCGCATGCCGGCGGCGAACCTTCGCCATGATCGGCGTCCAGACCCGCGTCAAAGCGCGCGCGGCGCCTGCCGAAGCTCCAGAGGCAGGATTGAAGCAGCACAAGCGCTGAGTTTTCAGCCCGCCGCCGCAAATCACGCCCCCGCATCGCGGGGCCTTTTGCTTTTCGCGTGCCTCGGCGCGGCCTCGATGGTTCAGGAGTGGAGGCAGCCGGTAAACTCGCGCCTCAAACCATGCGGCCTGGATGTCTCTCAAGGCACCGCGCTGCTCGTCCGGGAACGAGGGTGCCATGCACGTCAAGGAAAGCTCCATCGAGCAGGAGCTGATCGACAAGCTCGGAGAGCTCAAGTACACCCTGCGCCCGGACATCCGTGACCGTGCGGCCATGGAGCGCAACTTCCGTGAGAAGTTTCAGGCGCTGAACCGGGTCAGCCTGACCAATGCCGAGTTCCAGCGCCTGCTGGACGAGATCGTCACGCCGGACGTGTTCAAGGCCGCCCAGACGCTGCGCCACCGCAACGCGTTCACCCGCGACGACGGCACGCCACTCAACTACACGCTGGTCAATATCAACGACTGGTGCAAAAACGACTTCGAGGTCGCCAGCCAGTTCCGCATCAATACCGAGTACAGCTATCACCGCTATGACGTGCTGCTGCTCATCAACGGCGTGCCGGCGGTGCAGATCGAGCTGAAGACCCTGGGCATCAACCCGCGCCGGGCCATCGAGCAGATCGTCGAGTACAAGAACGACCCGGGCAACAGCTATACCCGCACGCTGCTGTGCTTCATCCAGCTGTTCATCGTCAGCAACCGTGACTTCACCTACTACTTCGCCAACAACAACGCACGCCACTTCGCGTTCAACGCGGACGAACGCTTCCTGCCGATCTACCAGTACGCCGCGCCGGACAATACCAAGATCAACGGCATCGACGCCTTCGCCGAAGCGTTCCTGGCCAAGTGCACGCTCGGGCAGATGATCAGCCGCTACATGGTGCTGGTGGCCAGCGAGCAGAAGTTGTTGATGATGCGGCCCTACCAGATCTATGCGGTCAAGAACATCGTCGAGTGCATCGACAAGAACCTCGGCAACGGCTACATCTGGCACACCACCGGCAGCGGCAAGACGCTCACCAGCTTCAAGGCCTCCACCCTGCTCAAGGCCAACCCGGCCATCGAGAAGTGCCTGTTCGTGGTGGACCGCAAGGACCTGGATCGCCAGACCCGCGAGGAATTCAACCGCTTCCAGCAAGGCTGCGTCGAGGAAAACACCAACACCGGCGCACTGGTGCGTCGCATGCTGTCCGACGATGCGGCCGACAAGGTCATCGTTTGCACCATCCAGAAGCTGGGCCTGGCGCTGGACGAAAACAGCAAGCGCAACAGGAGCCGCGAAAGGCGCGGGCTGGCCAGCCACACCGAGCAGCTCGAAGCGCTGCGCGACAAGCGCATCGTCTTCATCTTCGACGAATGCCACCGCTCGCAGTTCGGCGACAACCACCAGGCCATCAAGGAGTTCTTCCCCAAGGCCCAGCTGTTCGGCTTTACCGGCACGCCGATCTTCGAGGCCAACGCCAGCTACAAGCGCATCGAGGGCGAAGAGCAGACGCTCAAGACCACCGAAGACCTGTTCCAGCAGTCCCTGCACGAATACACCATCACCCACGCCATCGAGGACAGGAACGTCCTGCGCTTCCACGTGGACTACTACAAACCCGACGGCAAACGCCCGCCCAAGCCCGGCGAAACGCTGGCCAAGCGCGCCATCGTCGATGCCATCCTGGCCAAGCACGACACCGCCACCGGCGGGCGCCGCTTCAATGCCATCCTCGCCACCGCATCGATCAACGACGCCATCGAATACTTCAAGCTGTTCGCGGTGGCGCAGGCCGAGAAGCAGCAGGCCGACCCGCACTGGCAGCCGCTCAACATCGCCGCCGTGTTCTCCCCGCCAGCCGACGTCAGCCCCGATGTCAGGCAGCTGCAGGAGGACCTGCCGCAGGAGCAGGAAGACAACAAGCACGATCCCGAGGCCAAGAAGAACGCGCTCAAAGCGATCATCGCCGACTACAACGCGCGCTTTTCCACCAACCACCGCATCGAGGAGTTCGACGCCTACTACCAGGACGTGCAGCAGCGCATCAAGGACCAGCAGTTCCCCAATGCCGACCTGCCGCACAAGGGCCGCGAGAAGCTGGACATCGTGATCGTGGTGGACATGCTGCTCACCGGCTTCGACAGCAAGTACCTCAACACCCTGTACGTGGACAAGAACCTCAAGCACCACGGCCTGATCCAGGCCTTCAGCCGCACCAACCGCGTGCTCAACGACACCAAGCCCTACGGCAACATCCTCGACTTCCGCGGCCAGCAGAAGGAGGTGGATGCGGCCATCGCGCTGTTCTCCGGCGCCAAGGCCGACAAGGCGCGGGAGATCTGGCTGGTCGACACCGCGCCCGTGGTCATCGACAAGCTGAAGGACGCGCGCGGCAGGCTCGACCGCTTCATGGCCTCGCAGGGGCTCAGCGGCAAGCCGGACGACATCGCCAACCTCAAGGGCGACGCCGCCCGCGCCGCCTTCGTCGAGCACTTCAAGCAGGTGCAGAAGCTCAAAGTGCAGCTGGACCAGTACACCGACCTCACACCCGAACAGGCGCAGCAGATCGACCAGGTGCTGCCGCGCGACGAGCACAACGCCTTCCGTGGTGCCTATCTGGAAACCGCGCAGCGGCTGCGCGCCCAGCAGGCCAAGTGGTCAGGCCAGAAAGACGGGGCGGCCGATGAGCAGATTGACCAGCTCGATTTCGAGTTCGTGCTGTTTGCCTCCAGCACCATCGATTACGACTACATCATGAAGCTGATCGCCGACTACTCGGCCAAGGCGCCCGGCAAGGCCAGCATGAGCCGCGAGCAGCTGATCGGCCTGATCGCCTCTGATGCCAAGTTCATGGACGAGCGCGAGGACATCAGTGAGTACGTGCGTGGCCTCAAGGCCGGCGAAGGGCTCAACGAGGCCGCCATCCGCGCCGGCTACGAACGTTTCAAGCAGGACAGGGCGGCGCAGGAAATGGCCGCGCTGTCCGACAAGCACGGTCTGCCCGTGACCGCGCTGCGGGCCTTCGTCGATGCCATTCTCGCCCGCCGCATCTTCGACGGCGAACAGCTCACCGAGCTGCTTTCGCCGCTCGATCTGGGCTGGAAGGCGCGCACGCAGAAGGAACTGGCGCTGATGGGCGATCTGTTGCCGTTGCTGAACAAGCGGGCGGGTGGACGCGAGATTGCCGGGCTCAAGGCGTACGAGGAATGATGATGGCGAAGCAGGGTGCGTCGACGGTGATGCCGAGGCTGCGGTTTCCGGAGTTTCGGGAGGAGGGTTCGTGGGAAGAGCACACCCTTAAACAGTTAGCAACGGAATTCCTTGACGGTGATTGGATTGAATCGAAAGACCAATCCGAAAGCGGCTTTCGGCTTATTCAGACGGGAAATATTGGAGTAGGCGTCTTCATTGAGAAGAGTGGAAAAACCCGTTACATCTCTGCCGAAACCTTTGTGAGACTTCGTTGCACGGAGGTCTTTCCAGGCGACTGCTTGGTCTCTCGACTTCCAGACCCAGCGGGGCGGTCTTGTCTTCTCCCCGATATTGGCGCGCGGATGATTACGGCAGTTGATTGCACGATCGTTCGATTCGATGAGAAGAAAATTATTCCCTCCCTGTTCATCGCCCACTCGCAAACCGAGAACTACTTTCGTGAAGTCGCCGCGCTTTCATCTGGATCGACGCGCCAACGTATAAGCAGGGAAAATCTATCAAGCCTCCCTGTTTTCCTCCCGAACATAGATGAACAACAAAAGATCGCCGACTGCCTGACGTCGCTGGACGAGGTGATTGCCGCGCAGGGGCGGATCGTTGCGGCGTTGAAGGCGCACAAACGCGGCCTGATGCAGCAGCTTTTCCCCCGCGAAGGCGAAACCCGCCCCCGCCTCCGCTTCCCCGAGTTCCGCAACGCGCCGGAGTGGGCGCAGAAAGCGCTAAGTTGCATTTGCGAGATGCAAGCCGGCAAGTTCGTTTCAGCCTCGGCAATAGCCGAGAAACAGGGCGAAGGTATGTATCCGTGCTATGGCGGGAATGGCATTCGCGGCTATACCAGAACATTCACACATTCCGGGATTTACTCGTTGATCGGACGTCAAGGGGCACTCTGCGGCAACGTTCAGTTGGCCCGGGGTGATTTCCACGCTACTGAGCATGCACTCGTTGCCTCACCGAGGCCAGGAGTTGATGTTGACTGGCTCTTTTACACGCTAGATCTGCTGAATTTGAATCGATTCGCGACTGGACAAGCCCAGCCAGGATTGTCTGTTGACGTGCTCAACAAGGTTGAGTGTGCGGTGCCGGCTAGCGAGAAAGAACAGCGTCGCATCGCCGACTGCCTCTCCTCCCTCGACACCCAAATCACCGCCGAATCCAACCAACTCGCCGCCCTCAAGACCCACAAGCAGGGCCTGATGCAGCAGTTGTTCCCGTCGCGGGAAGTCGTCGCCGCATGAGCAAGAAGATCCTCATCCTCGACGGCCCGAACGGCGCCGGAAAAACCACCTTCGCCCGTTCGTTTCTTCCCGAGGAGGCGCAGTGTCCCCGCTTCATCAATGCCGACCTGATCGCGGCGGGCTTGTCGCCCTTCGCACCGGACGCAGCGGCGGTGGAGGCGGCGCGGCTGATGCTGGAGGAGATCAACGCCTGTGTTGCCCGCGGTGAAAGCTTCGCGTTCGAAACCACGCTTTCCGGCGTCGGCTACCGGTGGCACATCCGGCGCTGGCGTGGATTGGGATACCACGTCAGCCTGTTCTTCCTGCGCCTGCCCGATGCAGGCACTGCCATCGCCCGTGTGGCGATGCGTGTACGTCAGGGCGGCCATGACATTCCCGACGACGTGATCCGGCGCCGCTTTGATGCCGGACTGCGGAACCTGGACGCGATCTACAAGGAGGAAGTGGACACCTGGGCTTTGTACGATAACGCGGGCGAGGAGCCCGCCCTGCTTGACTGGAGCCAGAAGTGATGAATCCGCGCGATATTTCCCAGGCCAGCGATCCGGATCTGCGTGCTTCGCTGACGGCGTTGCGTCGTGCAGCCGCCTTGGCGCGCAAGACGGCGATCCAGACCGGCACCGACCTGGTCGTGGTGCGTGACGGCCAAACGGTGTGGATTTCCGCCGATACCCTGCGCAACCAGACCAAGACCGACAGGGATTCGGCACGGTGACCGAAAACGACCAGAAACAACTCGGCAAGACCCTGTGGGCCGTCGCCGACCAGCTGCGCGGCACGATGGACGCGGACGACTTCCGCGACTACATGCTCTCGTTCCTGTTCCTGCGCTACCTCTCGGATAACTACGAGGCGGCGGCGAAGAAGGAGCTGGGCTCGGACTACCCGGACCCCAACGCCATCGGCAATGCCGGCAAGACTCCGCTGTCGGTCTGGTATGCGGAAAACCCTGCGGATGTGGCACAGTTCGAACAGCAGATGCGGCGCAAGGCGCACTACGTCATCCAGCCCAGGTATCTGTGGGGCCATATCGTCCACCTGGCCAGGACCCAGGACGACACGCTGCTGGATACGCTGCAGGCCGGCTTCAAGTACATCGAGGAAGAGTCCTTCCAGAGCCACTTCCAGGGCCTGTTCTCGGAGATCAACCTCGGCTCGGACAAGCTTGGCCGCAAGTACCACGACCGCAACGCCAAGCTGTGCTCCATCATCAGCGAGATCGCGCGCGGCATGGCGCTGTTCTCCACCGACAGCGACACGCTGGGCGATGCCTACGAATACCTGATCGGCCAGTTCGCGGCAGGCAGCGGCAAGAAGGCCGGCGAGTTCTACACCCCGCAGCAGATTTCCAACATCCTCTCGGCCATCGTCACCCTGGACAGCCAGGAGCCAAAGACCGGCACGCGCACCAAGCTGGACAGCGTGTTCGATTTTGCCTGCGGCTCGGGTTCGCTGCTGCTCAACGTGCGCCACCGCATGACCGATGCCGGCGGCAGCATCGGCCGCATCTACGGGCAGGAATCCAACATCACCACCTACAACCTGGCACGCATGAACATGCTGCTGCACGGGGTGAAGGACACCGAGTTCGAGATTTACCACGGCGACACGCTGAAGAACGACTGGGACTGGCTGCGCGAAACCAATCCGGCGAAGAAGCCGCAGTTTGATGCCGTGGTGGCCAATCCGCCTTTCAGCTACCGCTGGGAACCCAAAGACGAGGCAAGCCAGGATCCGCGATTCAAGAATTACGGCGTGGCGCCCAGGAGCGCGGCCGACTTCGCCTTCCTGCTGCACGGCCTGCACTACCTCAAGGACGACGGCGTGATGGCCATCATCCTGCCGCATGGCGTGCTGTTTCGCGGCGGCAAGGAGGCGGACATCCGCACCAAGCTGCTCACCGACGGGCACATCGACACGGTGATCGGCCTGCCGGCCAACCTTTTTTATTCCACGGGCATACCGGTCTGCATCCTGGTGCTGAAGAAGTGCAAGAAGCCGGACGACGTGCTGTTCATCAACGCCGCCGCGCACTTCACCAAGGGCAAACGGCAGAACCAGCTGGGCGACAGCGACATCGCCAGAATCGTCCAAACCTACCAGCAACGGCCTGAAGAGCCGATCGAGCGGTACGCGCGCCGCGTGCCCATGCAGGAAATCATCGACAACGACTACAACCTCAATATCTCGCGCTACGTCAGCACTGCCGGTTCGGAAGCGGAAATCGATTTGGCCGCGACCCATGCCGAGCTGGTGAAACTTGATGGCGAACTGCGCGCCGCAAAAAACAGGCACAACGCGTTCCTGCAAGAGCTTGGCTTGCCGCTGCTGCCATGAGCGGCCGATTCATCGTGCCCGGGCATCTGTTGCGATATGCAGCAGCAGCGCGAAAGGCGGTCTCAAGCATCAAGTGCAACACGTGATTGAACCCGGCGATTTCCTTCTCGATCGCCTCCCGAGGCGGGAATCGGGACGGCAGCCGGGCAGGCGATCTGCCGTCGTATGAAGCGAGCAGCGAAGCGGCGCTTGAAACAGCCCTCTGGTCGGTTGGGCTGGCGGGCGGATCAGCGGAGCGGAAATGTCTGGCACCGGTCGTGAGCATGTACCACACTTCGTTGCCGTAGGCACGATGGAGGCGATGTGGCAATACATCCTTCAAACAACGAAGTCCAGGTCGGCGCGCAAGGGCGATTGGTCATTCCCGCCGCGCTGCGCAAGGCGCTGCACCTGAAGCCGGGGGATCGGCTGATCGCCCGGCAAGAGGGCGAAAGACTAGTCCTGGAGCGGCGCGAGGCGATCGAGAAACGGCTCCAGGATCGGTTTCGCCACATCCCCAAAGAGATCAGTCTGGTGGATGAGCTGATCGCCGAGCGTCGCGCCGAGGCAGCGAAGGAGGCGGCGGAGGGGGGTGACGCTGGTCCTTGATGCCTCGAGTCTGCTGGCGTTTCTGCACGCCGAGCCAGGGGCCGACCGGGTCTGGTTCGTATCGGCGGGCGCCATGGTCTGCGCGGTGAACTGGTCGGAACTCGTGCAGAAATCCCTGCGCCGTCAGGTCGATATTGCCGGGATGCGGCAGGAATTCGCGGAGGCGGGCGTCA
The DNA here is from genome assembly GCF_000233915.3 of Pseudoxanthomonas spadix BD-a59. NCBI lineage: Bacteria > Pseudomonadati > Pseudomonadota > Gammaproteobacteria > Lysobacterales > Lysobacteraceae > Pseudoxanthomonas > Pseudoxanthomonas spadix. Next base: position 1,363,643 of record NC_016147.2, read on the forward strand.
TCTTCATGCCGTTCACGCAGGAGCAGGCCGAAATCGCCGCCCTGTTGTGGGATAAGACACGCCACCACGGGCTGTCGCTGGCTGATCGCGCCTGTCTGGCGCTGGCGATGGAACGCCAACTCCCAGTTCTTACCGCGGACCGGGCCTGGTCCGGGCTGAGCCCGGATCTGGATATCCAGCTCATCCGCTAAAGACGGGCCATGGCAAAAAGCGCCAGCGAAGCTGCGTTTGAAGCCGCCAGTCCAGCCGGTGCATCGGTCACGTTGCGCTGCCTGGGTGGCGATATCATCGCCTCCGAGCGCTGGTGATCGAGCCATCGGACGGGGCAGATTGCCGGGGCCAGCTCTGTTCGAGGAAGATCGGTGATGGAAAAGAAAAATCAGTGGCACGTCGGCTACTGGATCTTCGCCTTCGTGTTCCTGTTGATGCTGCAGAACTATTGGCAAGTGGCCAGGACGGTCGAGCCGGTGCCGTACAGCGAGTTCGAGAAGGCGCTGGAGGAAGGGCGCGTGGCCGAGGTGCTGGTGTCCGACCGCACCGTCACCGGGCGCCTGAAATCGCCCGACAGTAGCGGCAAGACCACCATCGTCGCCACCCGGGTGGAACCGGAGCTGGCCGATCGCCTGTCCAGGTACGACGTGCGCTACACCCGCGTGGTGGAAAACACCTGGCTGCGGGACATCCTGTCGTGGATCCTGCCGGCGGTTGCGTTCTTCGGCGTCTGGTTCTTCCTGTTCCGCCGCTTTGCCGACAAGCAGGGGATGGGGGGCTTTTTGAGCATCGGCAAGAGCCGCGCCAAGGTCCTGGTGGAGAAGAACACCGGCGTCACCTTCGCCGATGTCGCCGGCGTGGACGAAGCCAAGGCCGAACTGGTGGAGATCGTCGATTTCCTGAAACACCCGCAGGACTATGGCCGCCTGGGGGCGCGGATTCCCAAGGGCGTGCTGCTGGTGGGCCCGCCGGGCACCGGCAAGACGCTGCTGGCCAAGGCGGTGGCCGGTGAGGCCGGGGTGCCGTTCTTTTCCATCTCTGGCTCGGAATTCATCGAGATGTTCGTCGGCGTGGGCGCCGCGCGCGTGCGCGACCTGTTCGAGCAGGCCCGCGCCAAGGCACCGGCCATCATCTTCATCGACGAACTCGATGCGCTCGGCCGCGCGCGCGGCGCCGGCGGACCGATGGGCGGGCATGATGAGCGCGAGCAGACGCTCAACCAGTTGCTCACCGAGATGGACGGGTTCGACAGCTCGGTCGGCCTGATCATTCTCGCCGCCACCAACCGTCCGGAAATCCTCGATCAGGCGCTGTTGCGCTCCGGGCGCTTCGACCGTCAGGTGCTGGTGGACCGGCCCGACAAGCGGGGTCGTCTGGAGATTCTCAAGGTCCATGTCAAGAAGGTCACCCTGGCCAGCGAGGTCGATCTCGAACAGGTCGCGGCGCTGACCACCGGCTTTTCCGGCGCCGATCTTGCCAACCTGGTCAACGAAGCGGCGTTGGCCGCGACCCGGCGCAAGGCGCAGGCGGTGGAGTTGCAGGATTTCACCAGCGCCATCGAGCGCATCGTGGCCGGCCTGGAAAAGAAGAATCGTGTGCTCAACCCCAAGGAGCGCGAAACGGTGGCCTATCACGAGATGGGCCACGCGCTGGTGGCGCTGTCGCTGCCGGGCACCGACCCGGTGCACAAGATCTCGATCATCCCGCGCGGTATCGGCGCGCTGGGCTACACGCTGCAGCGTCCCACCGAAGACCGCTTTCTGATGACGCGCGCCGATCTGGAAAACAAGATCGCGGTGCTGCTGGGCGGGCGCGCGGCCGAGAAGCTGGTGTTCGGCGAGCTCTCCACCGGGGCGGCGGACGATCTGGCGCGGGCCACCGATATCGCCCGCGACATGATCACCCGCTTTGGCATGGACGAGGGACTTGGCTATGTCGCCTACGAGCCGCAGCGGCCGCGCTTCCTCGACGTGCCCGAGCTGGCGCACGGCGGCTTGCAGGTGGCCGAAACGACCCAGGCGCGCATCGATCAGGCCATCCGCGACATCGTGATGGGCGTGTTCGCGCGTGCATATCGCATCCTGGAGACCAATCGCGCGGTGCTGGAACGCTGCGCGCGCGAGCTGCTGGCGCGGGAAACCCTGGACGAAAACGATATCCGCCAGCTGACCGAGGGGCTGCAGCGCGAAGCCGCGGAAACGACCGTCCCGGCGGCGGGTTGAGCCCTTCAGGGAAGGGCTGAACGACAGACCTGACGCCTGGATTTCCCGTATCAGAGCGCCGAATCATCCTCGAAGGCGCGTTTACCTGTCGGTTGCAGCAAACGCCGACGGTCGTCCAGGTTGGACAAGGCAAGGATGCCGGGCATCCGGGCGCGTGCGTTGAAGCACAGCGCCTGCCGAGGCCAGGCTCAGGCCGGCCAATGGATCGGCGCCAGCCCGTCCAGCTGCGGGCGGGCGAACAGGTAGCCCTGCTGCAGGTCGATGCCAAGATCCTGCAGCGCGCGCGATTCGTCGGCGGTCTCGATGCCTTCGGCGATGACTGCGATGCCCAGCTCCAGGGCCAGCGCGGCCCCGTGGCGGGCGATGGCCTGGCGCTTGCGGTCCTGGTCGATGCCGCGCACCAGGTGCATGTCCAGCTTCAGCAGGTCCGGGGTGAAGTCGGCCAGCAGGTTCAGGCCCGAGTAGCCGGCGCCGAAGTCGTCGATGGCCGTCTTCAGGCCGACGTCGCGGTAGGTGCGCAGGATGTCCAGCAGGTGCGCCGGGTCGCGCATGACCTCCTGCTCGGTCACTTCGAACAGGATCGAGGACAGCGGCCAGCCGTGCTGGGTGGCCGCCGCCACGGTCGCGCGCAGGCAGTGCGCCGGGTTGTAGACCGCGTTGGGCATGAAGTTGATCGACAGCAGCGCCGGCAGTGCCAGCGCGGCGGCCTGCTCGATCGCCCTGACCCGGCAGGCCTGGTCGAAGGCGTAGCGGTTGTCGGCGGTCACCTGGGCCAGCACCTGGGCAGCACCTTCGCCATGGGCCCCGCGCACCAGCGCTTCGTGGGCAAAGACCACGCGGCTGGAGACCGCGACGATGGGCTGGAAGGCCATCGTGATGTCCAGGGAAAGCGCGTCCCCATCGCGGCAGGCGCGACAGACGGGAATCGAGGGCATGGGTTGTGGCGCGTGGTGATGGGAACTGATTTCATTATCGGCAGCGCAGGCGAGAATCTTGAGTGAAGCCGGGGGCGGCGGCCGGCGTCGGACGTGGACGCGGGTCGCGCAGTCTGTGCGCGAGAGCCGCAATGGCAACGTGCCGATCTTGGCGCTTGCCTGATGCACCTGGCCTGCCGTCTCAGGTGCTGAGATGGGCATGGGCCAGGGTTGCGCGATGAGAGCCGTTCCGTGACCCGCCGCGCCGGCAGCGCCGATCTTCCCCTGCATGGCGGGCGCGTGCCGGCGTGGCTGGGACAGCGGATGACCCGGCTGGGGGCGGTGATGTGCCAGGCCATCGTCCACAGCTACGGGCGCGATGAACTGCTGCGCCGGCTGGCCCATCCGTTCTGGTTCCAGTCCCTTGGCGCGGTGATGGGGATGGACTGGCATTCCTCGGGGATCACCACCAGCGTGATCGGCGCGCTCAAGCGCGGGCTGGCGCCGCTGTCGGGCGAACTGGGGATTCATGTCTGCGGCGGCCGCGGCCGGCATTCGCGCGCCACGCCTGAGGAGCTGCTGGCGGTGGGCGAACGCACCGGCGTGGATGGCGCGGCACTGGCGCGCGCCAGCCGGCTGGTGGCCAAGGTGGACAGCGCCGCGGTGCAGGATGGGTTCGATCTGTATCTGCATGGCTTCATCGTCAGCGACGAAGGCCGCTGGGTGGTGGTGCAGCAGGGCATGAACACCGCCAGCAGGCAGGCGCGCCGCTATCACTGGCTGTCGGAGGGGCTGAAGGATTTCGTCGATGCCCCGCATGCGGCGATCGATGGGCCGCGCCAGGGCAACATCGTCAACCTGGCCGACCGGCGTGCGGCCGGCGCGCGTGCGGCGCAGGTGGAGCTGCTGCAGGCGCTGGGCCCGCATGAGATCGCGCGCGAATATGCGCACCTGGCCACGCCCTCGGCCGCTGCGAGCAGGCGCGCCGCGCGGGCGCGGGCCAAGGCGGCGGTGCCGGTCACCGGCGACCTGTTCGCCACGCCAGCCGCTTGGCCCGACCGGTGGGCGTGGGACCCGGCCGTACAGCCGCATCTGTCGCTGCCGGACCATCACGACGTGCGTGCGCAGGACATCGTGCTGCGCCGCCTGCATGGCAGCCTGGCCGCCGCGGCCGAACAGGGCCCGAAAGACTTCGCGCAACTGCTGCAGGTGCCCGGGGTCGGTGCGCGCACCGTGCGCGCGCTGGCGATGGTGGCCGAAGTGCTGCACGGCACGCCGTGCCGGTTCAGCGATCCGGCGCGTTTCTCGCTGGCCCATGGCGGCAAGGACCGGCATCCGTTTCCGGTGCCGACCGCGGTGCTGGACCACACCATCGGCGTGCTCAGGACCGCCGTGCAGCAGGCCAGGCTGGGCAATGAGGAAAAGCTCGCGGCGATCGCGCGGCTGGATGCGCAGGCGCGCCAGCTGGAAGCGCACGCCGGCGGACCATCGCTGGATGCCTACCTGGACCAGGAGCGGCGCCAGTCGCATCGCTATGGCGGGCGCAGCGTGTTCGGTTGGGAGCCGGCGCCGGGCGAGGCGGCGCGGGCGCCCCGCCCAGCAGACCCTGCGCAACGTGCTGGATGGTGACCGCGCGCTGGACATCGACCTTGCCGACCGGCTGCCGCCGGCGATCGCGCGCTGGTACGGACTGGCCTGGCGTTAGCCGGTGTCGGCGATCGGATTGATCGGGGCGGCGTGCCGGTGCGGCTCACGTGGCGCCAAGGGCGCTTGCGCGAACATTTCTCCTTCCTTGCTGTTGCCCACCGGTTCCGTTGAAACCCGAACGCCTGCTCCCGCTCATCGTCGCCACGGCCCTGTTCATCGAGAACATGGATTCCACCGCCATCGCGACCTCGTTGCCGGCCATGGCCGCGGACCTGGCGGTGGAGCCCGTGGAACTGAAGATGGCACTGACCGCCTACCTGCTGGCGCTGGCGGTGTTCATCCCGGTCAGCGGCTGGGTGGCGGACCGGTTTGGTGCGCGGCCCACCTTCATGAGCGCGATCGGGGTGTTCCTGCTGGGCTCGCTGGGCTGCGCGGTGTCCACTTCGCTGGAATGGCTGGTGCTGGCGCGCTTCATCCAGGGCATGGGCGGGGCGATGATGGTGCCGGTGGGCCGGCTGGTGCTGCTGCGCAGCGTGGCCAAGGCCGATCTGGTGCGCGCCTTGAGCTGGCTGACGATCCCGGCGCTGCTGGGGCCGATCCTGGGGCCCTTGCTGGGCGGCCTGATCACCACCTACAGCCACTGGCGTTTCATCTTCCTGATCAATCTGCCGATGGGCGCGCTGGGCATCTGGCTGGCGTGGAAGTACATCCCGCTGCTCAAGGGCGAGGTCAAGTCGCTGGACTGGACCGGCTTCGTGCTGTCCGGTGCGGGCCTGGCGCTGTCGATGTTCGGCCTGGCCACGCTGGGCCGGCACATGGTCGGCACCTGGACCGCCGTGGCGTGCGTGGCCGCCGGCGTGACGATCCTGGCAGCCTACGTGATGCACGCGCGGCGGCACCGGCACCCGCTGATCGACCTGGGACTGCTGAAGCTGCCGACCTATCGCATCGGCGTGATCGGCGGCTCGCTGTTTCGCATCGGCATCGGCGCGATCCCGTTCCTGCTGCCGCTGATGCTGCAGCTGGGCTTCGGTCTGAATCCGCTGCAGTCCGGCGCGGTGACCTTTACTTCGGCCGCCGGGGCCATGTTCATGAAGACCCTCGCCGCGGGCATTCTCAAGCGCTTCGGCTTTCGCAGGGTGCTGGTGTTCAACGCGGTGGCCGCCTCGCTGATGCTGTGCACCTATGGCTTGTTCCGGCCCGGGACGCCGTACCTGCTGATGGTCGCGATCCTGCTGGTCAGCGGCTGCTTCCGTTCGCTGCAGTTCACCAGCCTCAACGCGATCATCTATTCGGAGGTGGACCAGGCGCGGATGGGCCAGGCCACCAGCCTGGCGGCAATGGTCCAGCAGGTCTCGCTGGCGCTGGGTGTGACCGTCGGCGGCTATGCACTGAGCCTGACCAGCCTGGCCACCGGGCAGGCCACCGGCGCGCCGATCAACTTCACCTTTGCCTTCCTCACCATCGGCCTGATTTCGGCCAGTTCGGTCTACACGATGAGCAAGCTGGCGCCCGATGCCGGCGCCGAGATGGCCGGACGCGCCCAGCCTGGCGGTGAGATCACCGATCCCAAACCGATGGCGCGGCCGGGGACCTGAGATTGCGGTGGCTGACTGACCGGCAAAACATCCGCGGACCACCGCGGAGCGGTTGCCCGGCCCGCGGACTTGCAGCGTTGGCGTTAGCCGCCCGGCTTGCCCCGCGTCTTGCGCAACGATTCGCCCTTGAGCTCGATCTTCATGCTGGAGTACACGAGCCGATCCATGATCGCATCGGCCACCGCTGGATCGCCGATGTACTTGTGCCACTTCCCAATCGGCATCTGCCCGGCCACGATGGTCGAGCCTTCCGCCCGCCGCTCGACCAGTTCCAGCAGATCGGTCTTGTGACGCTGAATCAGCCCGACTAGCAGCCTGTCGGGCTTTGGTGGTCGAGGCGAGAATTCGGCTGTGCGAGGTCAGATTTTCGACGGTTCGCCGGCCCATAGTGGTGCTATGGGCCAAGAAGCGGCGGAAAGATGGACCGCACAGGCGGATTCGCAGCCCGGCCGGCCAAAGTCCGACAGGCTGCTAGGCCGAAGTCATCGAGGATGAGCAACTGTGGCCGGGCGTACTGATTGCGCACCTCTTCGATGTCGCAGGTTTCGTGCGCGATCGCCATCTCCTCCAGAATGATCGCAGCCCTCTGGTAGAGGATGGAGATGCCATGCCGGGCGGCATTACTATTAATAATAACTACGTTAACAAAGCCTCACATAGCTGCGTACACGCAGGTCGGTGTCGAAAGAAGCCGGCCACGATCTGCGGTAGTTTCTGCAAACGACGCATCACGCGCTCAACCCGTACCTTCAGATCGTCTTTGGTCTGTACGGTAGCCTTGGCGATCTCTGACTTGATGTGCGCCCAGGCAAGTTCGTCCGGATTGGGTTCCGGGGCGTACGGTGAGGGGCCGGCTGGATGATCTCGTCGCCGGCGAGGTGTCGCGGGCATTCGCAGAGGAACTATCCAGGAAGCTGGACGACCTCGTGGAGGAACCTGCCTACGCTTAGCCAAATCGAGACTGATAGGATCGCCGGATAGGGTCCTGAGGCGCAACAAAAATGGACTGGAATGCGGTCAGCTTGCAGTTTCAGTTCAACGGCAAGAACGGCCAGTCAATCACCACGATGAAGGAGCACCGTGCATCATGAGCAAGTGGGCAATTGAAGGAGGGCTTGGCCTCGCGCTCGGTATTCTGCTGTGGTCGTGTAGCGCATGCGCTGCTGAGCCCACTGTATCCGCGATGCCTAGGTTTCAGGAGGCATTCGGCAAGATTACCCAGGACAAGGGCGACGCATTCGCCGAGTACGAGCGGCTGCAATCGCTCTATGCGCGGATGGCAGGCAAGGAGCAGGCGCAGGCAGCGCAATTGCTGTCCATGACCGATGCGATGTTCGGGCGCTATCAGGATGCAGAGGATCATTATTACGCGGCCTTTCCCGCCGGCCGAAAACCCATCTCGTGTCCTGCGACGGGTGTGACGCCCGAGCCGGCGCTGATGGCATTGCGCAGGTTCGCCGCCGAAGCGCAGGTCGTGATGATCAACGAATCCCACTCGATGGTCACCACGCGAGTCTTCCTGTACGACTTGTTGCCAGTGCTGCGCGCGCTTGGGTTCAAGTATCTGGCAATGGAGGCGCTCGCGCCCGCATCGGACGAACCGCCGCAGGGCCAATCCATGATGGCACTGCAGGATCCCGCCTTGCCCTCGCGCGGCTACCCACTCGACCAGTCTGCCGCCGGGTTCTATCTGCGCGAGCCGATCTACGCCGATATGGTACGGGAGGCCATCGCGCAGGGGTTTACCCTGGTTGCTTACGAGACCCTGCAGGCCAAATCCCGTGACGAGCGCGAGGCTGGGCAGGCCGATGCGCTGGCCAAGCTGATCGCCTCCGATCCTCACGCCAAGGTCGCGGTCATCGCAGGCTATTCCCACATCTGGAAAGCCGATGGATGGATGGCCGAGCGGCTGCAGAGGCAAATCAGTGGGAAGATCCTGTCGATCGATCAGACCGCTGGCCTCCTTGGGTGTGATTTGCCGCCCAAGACCGATTCGCTGCAGCCTTACGTTCTCGTGGATGCCAAGGGAGTCGGCTGGGCGAGCAAACCTGATCGTGTGGATGTCACTGTTCTGCACAAGGCACGCAAGGATGGACGCACAGCGCACTCGGGGTGGCTCACCTTGGGGGGGCGCCGTAAGGGCATTCAGCCGGACACACGCGCATGCGCCGACGCATGGCCGTGCTTGGTCGCCGCGATCTACGCCAGCGAGGGCGAGGACGCGGTGCCTGCCGACCGGGTCCTGCTCGAGGGGCCTGACGATCGGGCTCTGCTGTTCCTTCGTTCTGGACAGTACCGCTATGTGGTGGAGCCGAAGGGTGGCGCGCGGACACAGCAAACCCTGATCGTTGATTAACGGCGCCCTGTGAAAACGATCCTGCAATCGGAAGCGGCGGAATGCGGCTTGGCCTGCTTAGCGAGGGTCGCCGGCGTGCGCAGCGTGTTCTTCTGGGCGTCGGTCACCACGTTAAGCATGACTGGGAAGTAGTTGGCCCCGCGGTTGCCGACGTTCATCCCGGCCTCGCGCATGTAGCCCATCATCTCGACGTTGAAGGCGCGGATCTTCGCCACCGCCTCCTGCACCACCGGACGCTCTGCCGACAGGTCGGTCGCCCCGGACTGCAGCAGGGTCATGGCCCGGGCCATCTCGCCGCGCTTCATGCCAGCTACCGCACGGCGCAGGTAGTTGCTGCGGCGAGCGAGGGCGTCACGGGCGGCCGGGATGTAGCCACGATCCTCGCCGGCGCTGCCATGCGGCTTCTGCAGCAGCACGCCGATCTGGCGCAGCGCCGGTACGTTGTGCCCGCTCAACCGCGCCCACTTCCCGTCCACGGCCCGGCTCAGTGCCTCGCCAACGACGCCGATTATCTCGGCCGCCTGGTTGAACAGCTTCTGCTTCGTCCCACGCTCGCGGGCCTCACGGGCCATCGGGTCGTAACGTGGCACCAGGTCATCATTCACCCCGTTCCTGCTCCTGAGCCGATACGCGCGCCGCACATCGGGGTCCTGGAGCGCATCGTTATCCATAGTGGCATGCGCCGACTTCAGGTTCTTGATCCGCTCCACACGCCGCACGGCGATGTCCTGGAAAATCCGCTCGGCTACGTCCCCCTTGCCAGCCAGCCCCAGGATCTTGGCCAGGTCATCCTTCACGGTGAGCATGGCACTGCGGGTCTTGGGGCCGAGCTTGATCGACTCGGTGCTGGAGAAGTCGCGCGCAGTAGTTGTCAGCTCGCCGCTGCGCCAGATGATGTACCCGGCGGCGAACCGCGCTTCGAGCGCTGTGCGCGCGTTGTTGAGCAGCGCAGACTCGCGCGGCATATCGCCAAACACCGCGTCGATCATCGCCTTGGACGCTGGTGTGCTAAGCCCACGGTCGATGATGCCGCGCACATCCGGGGTGAGGAACTCGCGGCTGTAGCGCATCAGCTCGGCGAACCCCGCCGTGCTCGGATCGAACTCGCGCAGGGTGCCACCAGCTTTCTTCGGGGGCGCAGGTGGTTGGTTCGATGCGTCGCCCTCGCGCGAAGGGGCGGTGTTCACTCTCGGCCCCGGCTTTCGTGCCCGTGATTCCAGTGACTTGGCGCACCGCAGCGATGTTGCCGTCGAACAGGTCGTTGACCCACGCTTCGACTGTCGGCGCCGGCTTGTACTTGGCTAACTTCGGGTCGCCGGCGATGGCCGCGTAGAGCTTGCGCAGCTTCTCGGCGATGTCGGCGAAGAACATACCAACCACCGACTGGGTCTCGCGCTTGCCTTCCAGCGCGCGGGCGATGTTGTCGGCCAGCCACTCGTGGAAGCTGTTGTTGCGGTTGACGTACTTGCCCATGCTGCGCTCTTTGAGCCCCTGCGCACGCGCGAACGTGGCCGCGCCCTGACTCAGCGGAGCGCCAGAACTGGCGGGACCAGGTGTACTGCTCAGCGGTAAGGGCGGCGAAATTGGTAGTTGCCATGGGTATGATCTCTGAAAAGTGAGTGGTGGCCGGAATGGCCGCGTCGTCACCTGGATCACGCTCAGGTCTGCGAGTAACACGGTTTTCGCCCCGCGAAGCGTTGCCAAACTGACGCGTTGGCGGACGAGTAACAACCGGGTTGTTCGGTTGATGTGGAGAACGCTACAACAGCTGAAACGGTATGTAAACGATTGAATTATAAGAATTAATTGAAGACGGCGCCCGGAGGCGCCGTCTGTTTCAAACCCCGGTGAAGGGCTACGCGTAGTCGCCCCGCAACTCCGCTTTCTTGGATTCCGGGAGCTTGTCAAACTCGGCGTCCGAAAGCTCTGCAATGCGGATCTTCGTGCTGTCGCGGTTGACGCCGCGATCGCCAGCGTCTGGCGGCTGGCGCTTTGCCGTATCGACGGCCTTGGCCGCATCGGCCTTCTTCTGGGCCGGCGCTTCCTTCGCCTTGGTCCTGCTGGTGTCCTCGGCCGAGGGCTTGGTCAGGTCGATCTTGTACGCCAGCTTCATCGCCTTGCTCAGTGCCGCCGTCGGCGTCATGCCAGCGCGCTCGAAACCGACGACCATGGTCCCCAGGTCATCGGCCGCTTCGCGGTCGAAGTCGGCGTGCCTGGCTGGTCAAGCTGATGCTGGGATTGCTGCGGGCGCACGCATGGCGTGACAGGGATCTCGCCAGTGCAAGGTGTCGATCAGCGGCGATAGCCCGCCGCGGCTTCGTGCACTTGGCTGCCCGGCTTGGGCTTGAGGTGGACCCGCAGCCAGTCGGCGAATTGGGCTTGGTCCAGGGAGCCGTCGGCCAGCCCTAGATAGACCGGATAAAGTGTCAGGTCATCGGCATCCAGCTCCACATCATTGAGCAGCAGGAAGGTTTCGCAGACGACCGCTGCGGTGCGCTTGTTGCCGTCCACGAACGGATGGTTGCGGGCCAGCCCGAACGCCAGGCTGGCTGCCAGCGCGGCAATGTCGGGGGGTGGGTCGCCATAGGCGAACAGTTGCTGCGGCCGTGCCAGGGCCGAGTCGAGCAAGGCATCATCGCGCACGCCGCTGGCGCCGCCATGCTCGGCCAGTTGCCGATCGTGAATGGCCAGGACCAATGCACGACTGATCCAGACGATCATGGTGGTGTCATCCCTACTGCGCGAGCTTGTTCAGCAAGCTGCGGCGATTGCGCATCACCTGCTCGGCCACTTCCATCTGCCTGGCCAGTTCGGGATCGAATACGGTCAGCTTGATTCCGTCCGGCGTCTCCAGCGCATATAGCTCATCGCCCTTGCCCAGGCGCAGCCGCGCCAGCAGGTCCTTGGGCAGGATGACGCCTGCGGAATTGCCGATGGTGGTGATCTTGAGCTTCATGGCAGCGGCCTGTTGGTTATAACGGATGTTATACGGGTGGACTATAAACCGCCCGCGCCTGCGGCGCAAAGTGGGGTGGCCGGCATGAATCTCGCCGCGTGCGACCGAATCGGTGTACAAATGTACACCCATGGATACCTTGCCCCCCAAACGCGCGGCCGTGCTGGCCTTTCTGCAGCAACAGGCCGCGCTCGGCCACGCGCCCAGCCTGGCCGAGATCGCCGCCGCCTTCGGTTTTTCCTCGCGCAATGCCGCCCAGAAGCACGTCCAGGCGCTGGCCCAGGTCGGGCTGATCCAGCTGCAGGCCGGCCAGCGCCGTGGCATCCGCCTGCCGGGCGCCGGGCGCGGCGCCGCGCTGCTGTCGCTGCCGGTGCTGGGCCGGGTCGCTGCCGGCGTGCCGATCGGCGCGGACATCGGCCTGGACCAGCAGCTGCTGCTCGATGCCGGCGTGTTCTCGCTGCGTCCGGATTACCTGCTCAGGGTGCAGGGCGATTCGATGATCGACGATGGCATCGTCGATGGCGACCTGGTCGGGGTGCATCGCAGCGCCGAGGCGCGCAACGGGCAGATCGTGGTGGCCCGGGTCGAGGGCGAGCTGACCATCAAGCGCCTGGAGCACGGCCCGCGCCAGATCCGCCTGCTGCCGCGCAACCCGGCCCATGCGCCGATCGTGGTGCCGGCCGGCGCGGACTTCGCCATCGAAGGCCTGTACTGCGGCCTGGTCCGGCAGGGCTGAGCGATGGCCCCGGTGCCACCTCGAGCAGCGTCCGCTGTGCCAGCCCAGGCCATGGCGCTGGAGGACCTGCTGGCCGCGCGCACGGTCTGGCGGGCAGGGCGCGGCGGCGCGATCCAGCATGCGGGTGAAGCCAGCGGCCATGCCGCATTGGACGCGCTGCTGCCTACCGCCGGCTGGCCGCGCAAGGCGCTGACCGAACTGCTGCTGCCGGCCGCTGGCATCGGCGAGATCACGCTGCTGCTGCCGGCTCTGGCGCGGATGACTGCTGCCGGCGGGCGGGTGGCGCTGGTCGCGCCGCCGTACATCCCCTACGCGCCGGCCTGGCAGGGCGGCGGCATCGACCTGGCGCAGCTGGACGTCATCCAGGCCGAGCCGCGCGATGCGCTGTGGGCGTTCGAACAATGCCTGCGCAGCGGAGCCTTCGCGGCGGTGCTGGGCTGGCCACAGACGGCCGATGAGCGCGCGCTGCGGCGCCTGCAGGTGGCGGCCGACAGCGGCCACTGCTGCGGCTTCGCCCTGCGCGATGCACGCCATGCGGTCAACGCCTCGCCCGCGGCGCTGCGCCTGGAATACCGCAGCCAGACCGGTGCCTGGCACGTGCGCAAATGCCGCGGCGCGCAGGTGCCGTCGCAGCCCTTGCGGTTGGTCCATTGAGGCCCGGCCATGGCATCGCACCCTTCACTGCCGTGCAATCCGGCCTTGCGCTGCGACGCTGAAGCAACCGCCACGCCGCAGGCGGCGCGCTGATGCTCTGGGCCTGCATCCTGCTGCCGCACCTGGCGATGGACAGCATCCTGCGCCGCCGCCCGGACCCGGCAACCGATACGCCGCTGGTGCTGGTCGAAGGCCCGGCGCAGCTGCGCCGCCTGCATTCGGTCAATGCCGCCGCCGCGCAGGCGGGCCTGAAAGCGGGCATGCGCCTGTCCGCCGCGCATGCGCTGATGGCCAAGGTGGAGACGGTCGATTTCGATCCGCGCGAGCAGGCGCGCAGCCAGTGCTTGCTGGCCAATTGGGCCTACCGGCACAGCTCTCTGGTCAGCCAGCAGTGGCCGCACGCGATCGTGCTGGAGGCGCGTGCATCGTTTCGCCTGTTCGGGCCCTGGCCGCAGTTCGCCCGGCGCCTGCGCAACGAGCTGGCCGCACTGGGCTTCCGTCATCGTCTGGCGCTGGCCCCCACGCCGCGCGCGGCCTACGTGCTGGCCGGGCTGGAAGACGGCCTGGCCATTGCCCACATCGAGCGCTTGCAGCAGGTGCTCGATGGAGTCTCGGTGCGGCGCGCGCACCTGCCCGAAGACAGCGGCGAACGGCTGCAGCGCATGGGGCTGCGCACGCTGGCTGCGCTGCGCGCACTGCCGCGCGATGCGCTGCGGCGGCGCTTTGGCGCGGCGCTGCTAGATCACCTGGATCGGCTGTACGGGCAGGCCGACGATCCGCTTGATTGGTACAGGCCGCCGGACCATTTCGACGCGCGCGTGGAAATGGGCTACGAGGTCGAGAGCCACATGGCGCTGCTGTTCCCGCTGCGGCGCCTGATCGGCGAGCTGTGCATGTCTCTGTCCATCCGCGACGGCGGCGTGCAGCATTTCGTATTGCGGCTGGAGCATGAGCACGGCCACAGCGACGTGGAGGTGGGCCTGCTGGCACCGGAGCGCGAGCAGGCGATGCTGTTCGAACTGGCCCGCAACCGGCTCGAGCGCGTGGCGATCGATCGCCCGGTGGTCGGCGTGCGCCTGCTGGCGCGGCAGCTGCCGCCGTTCGTGCCGGCCGCGCGTGATTTGTTCGATCCACGCCCGCAGCAGGCGCTGGACTGGCCGCAGCTGCGCGAACGCCTGCGCGCGCGGCTGGGCGACCAGGCGGTGTATCGGGTCGAACCGGCCGGCGATCCGCGCCCGGAGCGCGCCTGGCGCCGCGCCAGCGGCGATGCACTGGCCGGTGGGGTGCAGAGCGCGCCGGCACGCCCACCGCGTCCGGCCTGGCTGCTGCCGCAACCGGTGCCGCTGCAGGGCATGGCCAGGATCATCTCCGGCCCCGAGCGCCTGGAAAGCGGCTGGTGGGATGACGGCGACGCCCGCCGCGATTACTACGTGGTGGAAACCGTCCACGGCCAGCGCGCCTGGGCGTTCCAGCCGGCAGGCGTGCGCGATGCCGGCTGGATGCTGCATGGGTGGTTCGGGTGAGCCGGGAGCAGGCCATCGACGGGCTGGATCGCGACACGCCCGGTGGCCGCATGCCGCGTGCCTGGCGCAGGCCTCCGCGCCTGCAGCAGGCGGCCAATGACGATCTGCTGCAGGGCGGCCAGGACGATGGCCTGCCGGCCTATGCCGAACTGCATTGCCTGTCGGATTTCTCGTTCCTGCGTGGCGCCTCCGATGCAGCGGCGTTGTTCGAGCGCGCCGGCAGGTGTGGCTACCAAGCCCTGGCGATCACCGACGAATGCTCGCTGGCCGGCATCGTGCGCGGCTGGGAAGGGGCCAAGGCCACCGGCGTCAAGCTGATCGTCGGCAGCGAGTTCGCCCTGGTCGACGGCACCCGGTTCGTCCTGCTGGTGGAAACGCGCGCCGGCTACACCCAGCTGTGCGCGCTGATCACCACCGCGCGGCGCGCAGCCGCCAAGGGTCACTACACGCTGACCCGTGCTGATGTGCAGGCGCAGTTCGAAGATGCGGCGCCCGAGCTGTTCGCGCTGTGGCTGCCGGGCAGCCTGCCGCAGGCCGAAGCCGGGCGCTGGCTGCAGCAGGTGTTCGGTGAGCGCGCCTATCTGGCGGTGGAGCTGCACCGCGAGTGCGATGATGCAGCGCGGCTGGATGCGCTGCTGGCGCTCGCCCGCCAGCTGGACATGACGCCGCTGGCCAGCGGCGATGTGCACATGGCCAACCGCCGCGACCGCGCCTTGCAGGACACGCTCACCGCCATCGGCCATGGCGTGCCGCTGGCCGAGGCCGGCGCGCTGCTGTTCCGCAACGGCGAGCGCCACCTGCGTTCGCGCCGGGCGCTGGGCAACATCTATCCGCCGCAACTGCTGCAGGCAGCGGTGGAACTGGCCCGGCGTTGCAGCCGATTCGATCTCAGGCGCGACGTGCGCTACGACTATCCGGCCGAGTTGGTGCCCGCCGGGCACACCGCGACCAGCCATCTGCGTGAGCTGACCGAAGCCGGCATCGGCGAGCGCTGGGACGCGCGTGGGCTGAGGATCTCGGCCAAGGTCCGCCAGGACATCGAGCAGGAACTGGCGCTGATCGAGGAGCTCGGGTACGAGGCGTTCTTCCTCACCGTCCATGACCTGGTGCGCTTTGCCAGGTCGCGGCAGATCCTGTGCCAGGGGCGGGGGTCATCGGCCAATTCGGCGGTGTGCTACGCGCTGGGCATCACCGCCGTGGACCCGGAAGAAAACCGCCTGCTGATCTCCCGGTTCCTGTCCAAGGCACGCAACGAGCCGCCGGACATCGACGTGGATTTCGAGCACGAACGGCGCGAGGAAGTCATCCAGTACATCTACGGCAAGTATGGCCGGCATCGTGCGGCCCTGGCCGCGACGGTGATCTGCTATCGCGGCAAGAGTGCGGTGCGCGATGTGGCCAAGGCCTTCGGCCTGCCGCCGGATCAGATCTCGCTGCTGGCCAACTGTTTCGGCTGGGGCAATGAGCAGACGCCGATCGAACAGCGCCTGGAGGAAGCCGGGTTCGATCCGGCCAACCCGTTGATCGCCAAGATCCTGGCGCTGACCGGGCAGCTGCAAGGCAAGCCGCGCCATCTCTCCCAGCATGTCGGCGGGTTTGTCATCGCCGAGCAGGCCCTGTCCACCGTGGTGCCGGTGGAGAACGCGGCCATGGCCGATCGCACCATCATCCAATGGGAAAAGGACGACCTTGAGACCATGGGCATGCTCAAGGTCGATTGCCTGGCCCTGGGCATGCTGACCTGCATCCGCAAGACCCTGGACCTGATCCGGGTGCACCGCCGGCGCGATTACCAGATCGCCACGATTCCCGGGGAGGACGCGCAGACCTACGCGATGATCCAGCTGGCCGACACCGTGGGGGTGTTCCAGATCGAATCGCGTGCGCAGATGGCGATGCTGCCGCGGCTCAAGCCTGCAAGGTTCTACGACCTGGTGATCGAAGTGGCGATCGTGCGTCCCGGGCCGATCCAGGGCGAGATGGTCCATCCGTACCTGCGCCGTCGCCAGGGCCTGGAAAAGCCCACGTATCCTTCCCAGGGCGTGGAAGACATCCTCGGGCCAACCCTGGGCGTGCCCTTGTTCCAGGAACAGGTCATGGAACTGGTGATCCATGCCGGCTATTCGCCTGATGAGGCCGATGGCCTGCGCCGTTCGATGGCCGCCTGGAGGCGTGGCGGCGACATGGAACCGCATCGCGCGCGGATCCGCGCCTTGATGGAGCAAAAACACTACGCGCCGGACTTCATCGACCAGATCTTCGAACAGATCAAGGGTTTTGGCTCCTACGGCTTTCCGCAGAGCCATGCCGCTTCGTTCGCCAAGCTGGTCTACGTCAGCTGCTGGCTGAAGCGGCACGAACCGGCCGCCTTTGCCTGCGGACTGTTGAATGCGCAGCCGATGGGGTTCTATTCGCCCAGCCAGATCGTGCAGGACGCACGCCGTGGCCGCGCTGGCCGCAAGCCGATCCAGGTGCTGCCGGTGGACGTGATGCACAGCGACTGGGACAACACGCTGGTCGGCGGCACGCCCTGGCGCGGTGAGGATGACCAAGGCCAGCAGCCGGCTATCCGCCTGGGCCTGCGCCAGGTGGCAGGGCTATCGGGAAAGGCCGGGCTGGCGATCATGGCCGCACGTAGGCGGCAGCCGTTTGGCGATGTCGCCGACCTGTGCCTGCGTGCGCAACTGGACGAAAAGGCGCGCAGCGCACTGGCCGAAGCCGGCGCCCTGCACGCGCTGGTCGGCAACCGCAATGCCGCGCGCTGGGCGGTGGCCGGCATCGAACGCCAGCGGCCGTTGCTGCCGGGCAGTCCCGAAGAACGGCAGGTCGAGCTGCCCGCGCCGCGCCTTGGCGAGCAGGTCACCGCCGACTACCGCAGCCTCGGCCTGAGCCTGCAGGCCCATCCCCTGGCGCTGCTGCGCCCACGGCTGCGCGCCCAGCGCATCCTGGGCCTGCGCGATCTTCAAGGCAGGCGCCATGGCAGTGGCGTGCATGTGGCCGGGCTGGTGACCCAGCGCCAGCGCCCGGCCACCGCCAAGGGCACCTTCTTCGTCACCCTGGAGGACGAGCACGGCATGATCAACGTGATCGTGTGGTCGCACCTGGCCATGCGTCGGCGCCGCGCGCTGCTGGAGTCGCGCCTGCTGGCCGTGCGCGGGCGCTGGGAGCGGGTGGACGGGGTCGAACACCTGATCGCCGGCGACCTGCGCGACCTGAGCGCCATGCTGGGTGCGCTGTCGCTGCCGTCGCGGGATTTCCGATGAACGCACACCCGCACGACCTGTTCGCGCCGCAGCCGTTGACGGTGTTCGACGATGCGGAAGGCGGCATGCGCTACTGGCCGGAGGTGGTCGATCCGGCCACCGCCGCGCGCTGGTTCGACACGCTGCGCGCCCACGCCCACTGGAAGCACGAACGGCGGCCGATGTACGAGCGCATCGTCGAGGTCCCGCGCCTGCGCGCCGGTTATCGCCTGGACGCGCTGCCGGCGCAGCTGCCGCTGGCGCAGATGCTGGCCGTGGTCCAGGGCAGGGTGCCGGCGCCGTACACCGAGGTGGGATTGAACTTCTACCGCGACGGCCGCGACAGCGTGGCCATGCATCACGACAAGCTGCACATGCTGGTCCCGGGCCAGCCGATCGCGCTGCTGTCGCTGGGCGGCCCGCGGCGCATGCGGATCCGCGCCATGCACACACCCAGGACCTGGTCGCTGGAACTGGCGCCGGGCAGCCTGTTGATGATGAGCCACGCCTCCCAGCGCACCCACGAGCACGGCATCCCCAAGACCGCCGGTCCGGTGGCGCCGCGGATGAGTGTGGTATTGCGCGCACGCCCGGATTGAGACCGGCGTTGAAGATTGGAGATGCGGTGCAACGCCGCGCTTGTGGTGGCGCCGCAGGTCCGGTAGATCGGGCGCAGGCCTTCCATCTGGAAGGCTCAGGAACAGGGGCGTCACACCATGCAGCATTTCATCACCTTGGCCGGTCAGCGCGCAGCTGACGGCTTGGCCGTATCGTCATCCAGCGTGGGCGCCACGCGCCTGGCACAGGTCTATCGTGAGCAGGGCTTCCGCGTCGAGCAGCTCGCGCCCGCTGCCGATGCCGCGGATGAGGCGCCGGATGCCGCGCTGGTGCTCCATCGCGGCGGTGACAGCGTGCTGGTGCATGCCTACTGTCGAGCCCAGGCGCCGCTGGCGTCGCAGGCCGTGGGCCACCTGGCCCAGGCGTTGTTCGATGCCGGTGCCGATTCGGCAGTGCTGGTCGGCCGCTCGGGCTTCAGCGTCGGTGCGCGTCGCGCGGCCGCGCGCCTGGGCCGGATCGCGCTGCTGGACGGGGCCGCGCTGCAGGCGATGACCGGTGGCAGCGAAGCCGACGCCTGGGACTTGCTGGCAACGCCGGACGCACTGCCCGGCACGCTGCCGCGCGATGCAGGCCGTCCCGGCTGGCCGATGCGCCTGGCAATCGGCATGGGTGGCCTGGCCATGGCGGCCACGATGGCCTTCGCCTCGGTGCCGGCCCTGCGCGGCGAACTCCTGCAGCTGCTATTCAAGCCGAGCGTGTCGGCCGTGGTCGCTCCGCCGTCGCAGGCCGACGAGCCCTGGCTGGCGCCTTCCCAGTCGCGATCAGGCGAGCTGGCACTGAAGGCGGCCGCCGCCGATGCCGCTCCGCGCACGCAGCAGGCTGTTCATGAGACCACCGGCGAGCTGCCGGCCAACTTCAACCAGGCCCTGGCCGCGCCGCGCCTGTAAGGTGGTTTCACGCCGCGCTGCCGCGGCCATGACGCGGCAGCGCGCAGACTGGCAGCTCCCGTCAGGAGTGCCCGCGATGCCTGGTCTTCCCATCGATCCGATCCCGCCGTCCGACATGGACCCGCATGCCGCCGAGCCGATGCCTGCACCGTCGCCGGCCCGGCACGACGACCAGGACCAGCAAGAGCCCCAGGTCGACCCCGGGCTGCATCACCGGCCGCTGTAGGTCGTTGAGCCAGCCCGCCTGCGCGTCTTGAGCGGCGAGAACAGCGCGAAGTCGCCTCGCGGTGTGCAAGCGGCTTTGAGCCCGCCGGGCCATTCGGCCATTCCTGGCGCTCCCTGGTGTTAACGCCCCATGCGCATGGCAGGCCCGGGATGAGACGACGTGTTTACTCCGTCATTGCTACATCTGCATGGGTCACTGCCACCGCAGGGAGACCTCACATGCCAGAAGCCAGTACCCGCAAGGCTGCCGCCAGGGACAAGCGCCAGGGCAAGTCGGCCAGCACCCAGGCCGGCGAATACGTGCACGAGGAAATCGAACACGTCCGGCACGGCCAACATGGTGTCAAGAACACCAGGCAGGCCATCGCCATCGGCCTGTCCAAGGCGCGTCGCGACGGGGTGCCCGTCGAGCCCTCCAGGTCCGCATCCAAGGCCACCAGGGAAAAGGCCGGGCAAGACAGCCAGGCGGCGAAGAAAACCACCCACAAGCCCGCCACCAAACGCTCGGCGGGGGCCCGCAAGGCGCTCAAGACCGCCAGCAAGGCCACCACGGCACGCAAGACGGTTGGCAAGCAGGCCCTTTCCGCCCAGGCCAGCAAGGCCGCCAGCAAGCGCACGGCCGCCAGCCGTTCGGCTGCTGCAAGGAAAGCCTCCACCACCAAGGGCCCGGCCGTGCGCAAGGCGGCAGCCAGGAAGGCCGCACGCACGCGCAGGCAGGCTGCGTGAGCCCCCAACCCCAGGAGCATTCCATGACCCAGCCAGGACCGGACAAACAGGCGCCGATACCGCGGCACAACGCCATCGAGCGTGAGCGCATGCCCGACGGCCAGTCGCCGCTGCGCGGCGAGCAACCCGGCAAGCGGACCAACGACGAACGCAATGATCCCCACGCCCAGCCGGCCTCCGTGGACGGGATGCCGCATCCGCCGCGCACGCCCTGATCCAAACGGACGGCAGCGGTTGTCCGCCCTCGTTCCAAACACGCGGGTGCCAGGCTGAACCCAGCCGCGCCACGCCAGGAGACAGACCTCATGCATGCTTCCGCCTCGCGCGCCGCCGGCGTGCTGTTGTTACTGGCCGGCGGCACGGTGATCGCCACCAATGCGATCGCCTCCGACACGGCGCCACCTGCCCAGGGCCAGGCACGTCCGACCGACGAGGAAAGCCTCGCCCTGGTCCAGGCGATCAACCTGCACGAGATCGAATTGGCCAAGCTGGCCTTGACCCGTCCGGCCGCCCAGACCACCCAGGCCATGGCGACCATGCTGGTGCAGGAACACACCCGGAACGAGGCCGCGCAGGCCAGGCTGGGCATCGCGCCCGGCCAGACCCAGGCGGTGCTGGCCCTGCAGCGTCAGCAGCAGGCCGAAACCGATACGCTGATTGCGCTGGCACCTGATGCCTTCGAGCACGCCTACATCGATGCGATGGTCAAGGATCACATGGCAGCCAAGGATCTGCTGGACGAGCGCGCCGGCCTTGCGCGTTCGGCGCCGGTGCGCGCGTATCTGGTACAGACCCGCACCGCGGTGGAGGACCACCTGAGCCAGGCGCGCAAGCTGCAAAATGGCGCGGTGGGCAAGTAATCGCGCCATCTTTTTTTCACATCCCGGCCGCTCCTGCGTCTTTAACCTCACTGGGTCTTCCAGAGGCGTTGCGATGCACGGAAATTTATTGGGCCGCACGGCACGTGCGGCGGCGACCATCGTCTCGGGCCATGGCCTGGAAGCCCTGCGGCCCAACGGTGTGCTGTACCAGGCCCAGGCCGTCGCGCCTGGCGAGCGCCGCGTGCCCGATGACCCGAGAGCCCGCGCCTTGCTCGGGCTGGAAGGCGTGGACCGGCACAGCTGGTGGCATGCGGTGCTGGCGCAGGACCTGGACGGCGCGCTGGCGGGCTATCTGCAGTTCATCACCGCCGGTGAAAGCCTGGATATCCAATACCGCATTCAGCTGCCCGATGGCAGCCAGCGCTGGCTGCGCGACCGTGCACGCGTGGTGGAGCGCGCCGGCGACGGCGTGCCGCTGCGGCTGTTTGGCGTCATCGACGATGTCACCGCGTGCAATAGCTTGCAGCGTCGTGCCCAGGAGGCGTCGGACAAGTATCGGCTGCTGTTCGATTCAATCGACGCCGGCTTCTGCGTGATCGAGGTGCTTTTCGATGCCGCCGGCGAGCCGGAGGATTACCGCTTCCTGGAAGTGAATGCTGCCTTCGAGGGCATCACCGGCATCCGCGACGGGGTAGGGCGCAGGATGCGCGAATTCGCCGGCACCCATGAGCGGCACTGGTTCGAAACCTACGGACGGATCGCACGCACCGGCATTCCCGAGCGCTTTGAGAACAGCGCCGAGCAACTGGGCTTTTACTACGATGTCTATGCCTTTCGGGTCGGCGACCCGGGGCTCAACCAGGTCGGGGTGCTGTTCACCGACATCACCCAGCGCAAGCGCGCGGAGGACGCGCTGCGCGAGGATGGCCGGCGCAAGACCGAGTTCATCGCCATGCTGGCCCATGAACTGCGCAACCCCCTGGCCACCATCACCAGCGGCCTGCAGGCCATGAAGCTGGGCAGTCACGGCGTGGCCTCGCACCCGGCCACGGCGATGATGGAGCGCCAGGTCGGGCAGATGCGGCGCCTGCTGGACGACCTGCTGGACATCAACCGCATCACCCTGGGCAAGGTCCACCTGCGCCGCGAACGCTGCGACCTGGTCCAGCTGCTGCGCCAGGTGTCCGAGGCATTCCAGCCGCACTACGACCAGCAGGGCCTGGTGCTGGACTGGGCCTGGCCGGTGCAGCCGCAGTGGGTCAAGGCCGATCCGGCGCGCCTGATGCAGGTGTTCGGCAACCTGCTCAGTAATGCCGCCAAGTTCAGCAATCCCGGCGGGCGGGTGACGCTGTCGCTGCAGCACGATGGACAACAGGCCGTGATCCAGGTGCGCGACCAGGGCGTTGGCATCGAGGCGGCGCAGCTGGAGAGCATCTTCGAGCTGTTCGCCCAGGTGGACAGCGAGCGCAATGCCTCCTCGGGCGGACTGGGGGTGGGCATTGCCCTGGCGCGTCAGCTGGTGGAGATGCACCAGGGCCAGATCCTGGCCCACAGCGACGGCCTGGGCCACGGCAGCACCTTTACCGTGTGCCTGCCGCTGGACCTGCAATCCAGCGCGCCGCCGGCCCTCGCCCCGTCCGAAGAACCGGTGCCTGCCAACGATGGCGTCCTGGACATCCTGCTGATCGACGACAACCATGATGCGGCCGATTCGATCAGCATGGTCCTGGAGCTGCTGGGCCACCGGGTGACCACGTGCTATAGCGGCCAGCAGGGCCTGGACGCGCTGGCGGCGGCGCGCCCGGACCTGGTGTTCACCGACATCGGCATGCCGGGCATGGACGGACACGAAGTGTGTCGGCGGATGCGGGCGATGAGCGAGGGCGCGCCGCTGAAGATCGTCGCACTGACCGGCTGGGGCACCCTGGAAGACCGCGCGCAGAGCGCGCAAGCCGGCTTCGACTACCACTTGGTCAAGCCGATTACCACGGCCAAGCTGCGCGAAGCGCTGGGCATCATCTCCGGCCGCCTGCCGGCCTGATCCAAATCCGCGCATCAAAAAAAACAAGGCCGCGGGGCTGCCGCGGCCTTGTTGCCTGTCGTGCGGGCCGGGCGATCAGGCCAGCATGCGCAGCTTGGGTTCGCGCGCCCACTGGCGGGTCTTGGCCGCGGCAATGAAGCCCTTGGCATCACCGGCATCGACGATGCCGGCATCCTTGCCCACGTTGCCGGCCTCCAGCAGCGGCTGCGCGCCGGCATCGCTGGCGATGGCCTTCAGGTGGGCCCAGGCGTTGCTGACGAAATCGATCGCGGCCGACTCGTTGGCCAGCATCTTGCCCGCCTCCGCGGAGAGCACCACGGCCACCGCGTCGAACACGAAGGAAGGGGTCCCGGCCAGCTGCCCGTCGGCGGTGATCTGCTTGCCGTCGGAAAGCTTCACACCCAGCTTGGGGGCGACGATCTTGCAAGTGGCACCGGCATTCTCGGCGGCTTTCTGCAAGGCCTTGACCGTGGCCGCGTCCGAGTCGTCGTGCACCAGGATGCCGACGGTGCGCCCTTCCAGGGTGTCCTTCATCTTGCCGATGAGCTGCAGCGCGGGCGAGGGCGGCATGTCCTGCGCTTCGACCGCGGCCGGTGGCGCGGGCGGCAGCTGCTCCAGCCCCAGGCCGTCGGCGACGCGCTGGGCCAGATCGGCGTCGACATGGCGCAGCTGGCCGACCACCGCTTCGCGCACGTGCGGGGTCTGGACCTTGGACAGCTCGAACACCACCGCCGAGGCGATGTGCGCCTGTTCGGGCCCGGTCTGGCTGCGATAGAACAGCCGCGCCTGGGTGAAATGATCGGCAAAGCTCTCGGCGCGCACGCGGCCCTTGACGCCGTCATCGGGCGTGGCATGGCTGCGGAAACCGGCCGCCGTTTCGCGTGGGCTGTCCTCCTGCAGCGAGGACGGCTCGTAGGCGACCCGGCCCTTGGGCACCTGGGTCTGCATGTGGCCATCGCGCTGGTTGTTGGCAAACGGGCACTTGGGCGCGTTGATCGGCAGTTGATGGAAGTTGGGCGAGCCCAGCCGCGAAAGCTGGGTGTCTAGGTACGAGAACAGCCGGCCCTGCAGCAGCGGATCGTTGGAGAAGTCGATGCCGGGCACGATGTTGGCCGGGCAGTAGGCGACCTGTTCGGTCTCGGCGAAGAAGTTGTCCGGCCAGCGATCCAGGACCATGCGGCCGATGATCTGCAGCGGGATCAGTTCCTCCGGGATCAGCTTGGTCGAGTCCAGGTGGTCGAAGGGGAAACCGTTGGCCTGTTCCTCGGTGAACAGCTGCACGCCCAGTTCCCATTCGGGGAAGTTGCCGGAACTGATCGCCTCGAACATGTCGCGGCGGTGGAAATCCGGATCGGCACCGGCAATCTTGACCGCCTCGTCCCACACGGTGGACTGCAGGCCAAGCCTGGGCCGCCAGTGGAACTTGACGAAGGTGCTTTCGCCGCGTTCGTTGAGCAGGCGGAAGCTGTGGATGCCGAAGCCCTCGATCATGCGCAGCGAGCGCGGGATCGCGCGGTCGCTCATCGCCCACATGATCATGTGCATGGCCTCGGGGGTGAGCGAGATGTAGTCCCAGAACGTGTCATGCGCGCTGGCCGCCTGCGGAAAACCGCGGTCCGGCTCCATCTTCACCGCGTGGATCAGGTCGGGGAACTTGATCGCGTCCTGGATGAAGAACACCGGGATGTTGTTGCCCACCAGATCCCAGTTGCCTTCCTTGGTATAGAACTTGACCGCGAAGCCGCGCACATCGCGCGGGGTGTCGATCGAACCGGCGCCGCCGGCCACGGTGGAGAAGCGGGCAAACAGCGGCGTCTTCTCGCCGACCTCGGTCAGGATCTTGGCCGTGGTGTACTCGGACAGCGACTTGGTCAGTTCGAAAAAGCCATGGGCGGCCGTGCCGCGCGCATGCACGATGCGCTCGGGGATGCGCTCGTGGTCGAAGTGGGTGATCTTCTCGCGCAGGACGAAGTCTTCCAGCAGGGTCGGCCCGCGCGTGCTGGAGCGCAGCGAGTTCTGGTTGTCGCTGACCGGGATGCCCTGATTGGTGGTCAGCGGCGGATGGCTGGCACCACAGGATTGGTGCAGTTCGCCGCCCGTGCCACGGGTATCGGCCGGTGCGGGCGGGGAGGTGGGGACGGGTTTGCGTGCGGCCATGGCGTAAAGGCTCCAGGTGGCGTGCGAAGGGGAGCCCGCATGCTCCGGCCATGGTCGTGAATGCATTGTGCCCATCGGGGCACGTTGGCTTCACGCCATCCAACGCGGCACGGGCGCTGCGCATGGTCGAAGCGACAGGTGACGGCACGGGGGGCTTGCTTGATTGCGCCGGATGCTGGCCGCGATGGCAGGCGCTGCATGCCGATGGGGCCCTGCGCGGCGCCTCGCCCCGACGGGCGCCAGAAACCATGGACCAGGCCGGCATCCGATCACCCACGGTGCGTTAACATCGCCGCCGCGGGCGCATGGGCGCCATCGGAACCTGACGTTGCGGAACGTCTGACCATGCGCTACGCCGGCATTGCCCTGGTCCTGACCTTGCTGCACCTGTTGGTGGCTGCCCGCGGCGGCACGCACGCGGACATCATCGGCCAGCTGCTGCGGATCGGCGTGTTCGCCAGCGGTGTCTGCGCCGCGCTGCAACGACAACGCCGGACCCGGGGCATGGGCCGGGTGTTGTGGGCGCTGCTGGCGCTCGCGCTGTTGATGCAGGTGTTGTGGGCCGCGTCCATGCTGGCCTCGGTGCTGTGGCCGGCCCATGGGCTGGCGCTGGCGATCGCCGCCAGCGTGCTCTCGGCGCTGTACACCATCCCTTGCATGTACCTGATCACCAGCGCCTTCACCGGACGCGAGCCACGCCTGGTCAAGGCGCTGGATACCGGCATGTCAGTGCTGCTGGCGGCCTTGCTGATCCTGCTGATCTCCACGGTCATGGGTGGGGACACCCCTGGCGATGTGGCCTCGGTCCGGCTGGCGATCTGGCATGCCGATGTGATCGATTTCTCGCTGGCGGTCCTGGCCACGGTGCGGCTGGTCGGCGCACGCGGGCTGGGCCGGCGTCACTTCTACCTGGCCACCTCGGCCTTTCTATGGGTCAACGCGATCGCCGCGGCGATCTACAACCGCCTGGACATGGCCGGCCAGACCTGGTGGGGTCCGGTGCTGCTCGATGTGGCCTTCGTCCTGCTGGCGGTGCTGGCCTGGCGGCCGCCGCCGGCCTGGCTGCGGCGGTACGTGCCCAGCGTGCAGGCCGCGCGCCTGATCGCGGCCTTCGCGCCGGTGGCCATCTCCCTGGGCGTGCTGATCCTGGGCATCAGCCTGTCGCGGCTGAACTTCATCGGTGGCGCCTCGGCGGTGCTGCTGGCCGCGGTGCTGTACGGCCTGCGCGTGGCCGTCATCCAGACCCAGCACGAGGACAAGCAGCAGCTGGCGGACCTGAGCAACCGCCAGTTGCTGCGTCAGCTGGGCGTGGACCCGCTGACGGCCATCGCCAACCGCGGCGCGCTGGATGCGCGCATGCGCCAGATCCTGGCCAGCGGCGTGAGCTGCTCGCTGATGATGATCGACATCGACTACTTCAAGCAGTTCAACGACAACCACGGCCACGTGCTGGGTGATCGCTGCCTGGTGCAGGTGGCCGCGGCGCTGAAGGGCGCGCTCCAGCGCAGCAGCGACCTGGTTGCACGCTATGGCGGCGAGGAGTTCGCCGTGGTCCTGCCCGATGCCAGTGCGCAGGAAACCGAGCAGATGGGCCAGCGCCTGCTGACCGCGGTGCAAGGGCTGCACATCGCCCATCCGTCCTCGCCATTGGGTTACGTCACGGTGAGCATCGGCGTGGCAATCGGCCGCCACGACTGGCTGGATGAAGGCGACGCCGTCACCGCATTGCTCCAGGCTGCCGACCATGCGCTCTACCAGGCCAAGGCCGACGGCCGCAACCGCATCCGCCACGCCGATGGCGACGCCGGCCAGCGTGCGCCGACATTCGATTCATAGGCGTGCCCGATCAGGCCTGCACCTCTTCCTTGTAGGCCTCCACCGGGATGCAGGCGCACATGATGTGCTTGTCGCCGTAGACGTTGTCCACCCGCGCCACCGGCGGCCAGTACTTTGCCTGCTTCAGCGAGGCCAGCGGGAAGGCCGCCAGCTCGCGCGGGTAGGTGTGGGTCCACTGGCTGCCCGAGACCTGCATGGCGGTGTGCGGGGCGTGCTTGAGCGGGTTGTCCGTAGCGTCCAGACGGCCGTCTTCGACCGCGCGGATTTCCTCGCGGATCTGGATCATCGCGTCGATGAAGCGGTCCAGCTCGTGCAGTGATTCGCTTTCGGTCGGCTCGACCATCAGCGTGCCGGCGACCGGGAAGCTCAGGGTCGGGGCGTGGAAGCCGAAGTCGATCAGGCGCTTGGCCACGTCCTCGGCGCCGATGCCGGTGGCCTTCTCCAGCGGGCGCACGTCCAGGATGCATTCGTGCGCGACCAGTCCGTTGCGACCGGTGTAGAGCGTCCTGTAATGCGGGGCCAGCCGCCTGGCGATGTAGTTGGCGTTGAGCAGGGCGACCTGGGTGGCCTTGCGCAGGCCGGCGCTGCCCATCATGGTGATGTACATCCAGCTGATCGGCAGGATGCTGGCACTGCCGTAGGCGGCAGCCGAGACCATGCCGCCGCCGCGCGAGGCCGAACCCTCACCCCGACCCTCTCCCGGGGGGAGAGGGGGCAGAGCCGACGGCAAAAACGGGGCCAGATGCGCCTTGACCGCGCACGGGCCCACGCCCGGACCGCCGCCGCCGTGCGGGATGCAGAAGGTCTTGTGCAGGTTCAGGTGCGACACGTCCGAGCCCCACTTGCCTGGCTTGGCCACGCCGACCAGGGCGTTCATGTTGGCGCCGTCGGTATAGACCTGGCCGCCGTGCGCGTGCACCGCTTCGCAGATGGCGACCATGTCTTCCTCGAATACACCGTGGGTTGACGGGTAGGTGATCATCAGCGCGGCCAGGCGGTCCGAATACTTCTGCGCCTGTGCGCGGATGTCTTCCACGTCGACGTTGCCGTTGGCGTCGCACCTGGTCACCACGACCTTCATGCCGCACATCTGCGCCGAGGCCGGGTTGGTGCCGTGGGCCGATTCGGGAATCAGGCAGATGTCGCGATGGCCTTCACCGCGCGCGCGGTGGTAGGCGCGGATCGCCAGCAGGCCGGCGTACTCGCCCTGCGCGCCGGAGTTGGGCTGCAGGCTGACCGCGTCGTAGCCGGTGCATTCGGCCAGCATCGCTTCCAGCTCCTGGATCAACTGCCTGTAGCCCTGCGTCTGTGCGGCCGGAGCCAGCGGATGGATCGCGCAGAACTGCGGCCAGGTGATCGGGACCATCTCGGCGGTGGCGTTGAGCTTCATGGTGCAGCTGCCCAGCGGGATCATGGTGCGATCCATCGCCAGGTCCTTGTCGGCCAGGGCGCGCATGTAGCGCAGCAGCTCGTGTTCGCTGTGGTGGGTGTTGAACACCGGGTGCTGCAGGAACGCGCTGCTGCGCCTCAGGCCTTCCGGCAGGGCGTCGGCGGTGATCGCATCCAGCGCATCGACATCAACGGTGACACCGAACAACTGGGCCAGGGCAACGATGTCGGCACGGGTGCTGGTCTCATCCAGGCTGATGCCCAGCGCTTCGCTGTCGATCACCCGCAGGTTGATGCCGGCGGCCAGGGCCCTGGTGTGGATCGCATCGGCCTGCACACCCTTGACGTGCAGGGTGTCGAAGAAGTGCGCGCCGACTTCAACGCCGGCGCCACGCAGCGCCGCGGCCAGGATCGCAGCCAGGCGATGGGTGCGGCGGGCGATCCGGGTCAGCCCTTCGGGGCCGTGGTAGACCGCATACATCGAGGCCATCACCGCCAGCAGCACCTGTGCGGTGCAGATGTTGGAGGTGGCCTTCTCGCGGCGGATGTGCTGCTCGCGGGTCTGCAGGGTCAGGCGGTAGGCCGGGTTGCCCTGCGCATCAATGGACACACCGATCAGGCGGCCGGGCATCGAGCGCTTGAAGGCATCGCGGCAGGCCATGAACGCCGCATGCGGGCCGCCGAACCCGAACGGCACGCCGAAGCGCTGCGAGTTGCCGACCACGATGTCCGCGCCCCATTCGCCGGGCGCGGCGATCAGGGTCAGGGCCAGCAGGTCGGCGGCCACTGCGACCAGACCGTGGCGGGCGTGCACCGCATCGGCCAATGCCTGGTAGTCACCCATGGTGTTGAACGAGAGGCCGCCGAAGGTGTCCGGGTACTGCAGCAGCACGCCGAAGGCATCGGCTTCCAAAGCCTGCTGCACGGTGCCCAGCTCCAGCACGATGCCCAGCGGCTCGGCGCGGGTGCGCAGCACTTCCAGAGTCTGCGGATGCACGGCGTCATGGACGAAGAACACCTGCGACCTTGACTTGGCCGAACGCCTGGCCAGAGTCATCGCCTCGGCTGCGGCGGTGGCCTCGTCCAGCAGCGAGGCGTTGGCGATCTCCATGCCGGTCAGCTCGGCGCACAGGGTCTGGAAGTTGATCAGCGCCTCCATGCGGCCCTGCGAAATCTCGGCCTGATACGGCGTGTAGGCGGTGTACCAGGCCGGGTTTTCCAGGATGTTGCGCAGGATCACCTGCGGGGTATGGGTGCCGTAATAGCCCTGGCCGATGAAGCTCTTGAAGACCTGGTTCTTCAGCGCGATCTGGCCGATCCTGGCCAGCGCTTCTTCCTCGGTGATCGCTTCGGGCAGCGCCAGCGGGGCTGGCGATTTGATCTTGGCCGGGACGATGGCATCGGTCATCGACTCCAGGGTCGGGTGGCCGATCACCGACAGCATCTGCGCGATCTCGGCGTCGTTGGGGCCGATGTGGCGCTGGACGAAGGCCTCGTGGTGTTCGAGTTCGCGCAGCGAGGGGGTGTTCCGGGACATGGCAGGCATCCGAAGGGTGGGGCACGCGGTCATCAACGGATGCCCCGGATCTTCAAGCCGTTATCCCCGCCAAGGCGGGAACGACGATCGGATCAGGACATCCTCTCGCGCCCCTCTGTCCTTTTGCCTGAGAGTTTGGAAGCGCGCCGACTGCCGCTTCGTGCCCCTTCGGCGCCGGTGCCGACCCATGCGGGCCGACCGGTCTCTCCAGAGTGTGTGCTGCCTGCGGTGGTATCGGGCCTGAGCGATTACGGGCGTTGCGCCTTCGGCAGCGGCGATGGCCCTGGGGGCCGGCGCCGCTTCTCCCACCTGAACTACGCGGCCGATTATACGGGCCTGCCGGCTGCGCGGGTGCTGTGCACGCGCTCATGGGCGATGCGGTCCCGCAATGGCGTGTTCAGCCGGCGGCGGTGACCAGCCCGGGGGCAACGCCTATCATGCCGCCTCTTCCCACCAGCGTCGGCCCGTGCCTTGTCCTTGGCGCGGCCTGCGTCGTGTCGCCGCCGGACACCGGTCGCGGCGGTCCCTTCCAGGATGTCCCATGCCGTTGCCTGCCACCTCGACCCGTCGGCTTGCCCTGTTGCTGGCGGGGCTGGCGATGTTCGGCCCGTTCACCATCGACACCATCTTCCCGGCGTTCCCGCAGCTGGCCCAGCGCCTGGGCGTGGACCAGGTGGCGGTGCAGCAGACGGTGAGCGTGTACCTGGCGGCCTATGCGGTGATGAGCCTGGCCCACGGCGCGTTGTCCGACGCGTTCGGCCGCAGGCGGGTGATCCTGGGCGGGCTGGTGGTGTTCGTGATTGCCTCGGCCGGTTGCGCGCTGTCGCCTGACCTGGGCACGCTGCTGGCATTCCGCGCCCTGCAGGGCTTCTCGGCCGGGGTCGGCATGATCGTCGGCCGTGCGGTCATCCGCGACCTTTACAGCGGGCACCTGGCGCAGAAGCTGATGAGCCAGGTGTCGATGATCTTCGGCATCGCCCCGGCCATCGCGCCGATCATCGGCGGCTGGATCCTGGGCGCCGGCGCGGGCTGGCCGGTGATCTTCTGGTTCCTGGTCGCCTTCGGTGTGGTGCTGCTGCTGGCCACGGCGGTATGGCTGCCGGAAACGCACCCACCGGCATCGCGCACGCCGCTGTCGGTGACCGGCCTGTGGCGAGGCTATACGGGGATTGCGCGGGACCGCCGCTTCCAGCGGCTGGCCGCCGTCGGCGCACTGATGTTCGCCGGCATCTTCCTGTATATCGCCTCGGCGCCGGTGTTCGTGCTGGAGTTGTTGCACAAGACCGAGCAGGACTTTGCCTGGCTGTTCATCCCCACCATCGGCGGCATGACCCTGGGCTCGTGGTTGTCCGGGCGCATGGCCGGCAGGATGAAGCCGGCCGCGCAGGCGCGCGTGGGCTTTGTCTGTTGCGCGGTGGCCAGCGTGGCCAGCATCGGCTATGCCGCGCTGTCCAGCACGTTCGTCGTGCCGTGGGCTGTGCTGCCGATCCTGCTTGCCGGCACCGGCATGGGCCTGGTGTTCCCGATCGTGGCGCTGGCCGTGCTGGACCTGTATCCACGCCAGCGCGGGTTGGCCTCGTCGTTGCAGGCCTTCGTGCAACTGACCTGCAATGCCATCGTCGCCGGCGTGCTTTCGCCCCTGGTTGCGCACGATCCGCTGAAGCTGTCATTGGGTGCGAGCGTGTTCTTCACCGCTGGCTGGCTGTGCTGGAAGGCCGACCGGCGTGCCGGCCGACGCCTGCAGCGCCAGGGTGCAATCGCGACACGGCTGGAATCGACCGACGGCGCCTGAGCGCGGACGGCCTGTGCAGGAGGAGGGCTTGCACCAAACCCGGCCCTGCGCGCAGGCAGCGCGCGGTTGCGCTAGACCGCTTGCCCTGCGGCGTGCCCGGAGGCCCAGGCCCACTGGAAGTTGTAGCCACCCAGCCAGCCGGTCACATCCAGCACCTCGCCGACGAAGTACAGGCCCGGCGCGCGCCTGGATTCGAAGGTGGCTTGCGAGACCTCGCGCGTGTCCACCCCGCCCAGGGTCACCTCGGCGGTGCGATAGCCCTCGGTGCCGCTGGCCACCAGCGGCCAGGCGCGCAGCAGCTGCGCGGCCTGGCGCAGTTGTGCTGGGTTGAACTGTTTCATCGGCCTGTTGGGCAGCCAGTGTTCGCACAGGCGCTGGGCGAACCGGCGCGGCAGCAGGTCGCCCAGCACGGTCTTCAGCTCGGCTGCCGGGCGCGCGGCGCGCTGGGCCTGCAGCAGGTCCAGTGCGTCCTGGCCGGGCAGCAGGTCCAGGTGCAGCGGCTGGCCGGGCTGCCAGTAGGAAGAGATCTGCAGGATCGCCGGGCCGCTGACGCCGCGGTGGGTGAACAGCATCGCGTTCTCGAACGCGGCCCTGCCGCTTGCCACGCGCACCGGCAAGGCCACCCCGGCCAGGTCGGCCAGCTGTTCCTGCGGCTTGCCGCTCAAGGTCAGCGGCACCAGCCCGGCCCGCGTGGGCAGCAGGGTGTGGCCGAACTGTCTGGCCAGCGCGTAGCCGAAGCCCGACGCCCCCATCGAGGGGATCGACAGGCCGCCGCTGGCCACCACCAGCGCGGGCGCAGCGAACGCCCCGTGCGCGCTGTGCACCACATAGCCGCCGCCTTCGTGCACGGTCACCTGCTCGATGCTGCAGCCGGTGGCGATGTGGACCCCGGCCTGTTCGCATTCGGCCAGCAGCATGGCCACGATCTGCCTGGACGAGTCGTCACAGAACAGCTGGCCCAGGTCCTTTTCGTGGTAGGCGATGCGGTGGCTTTCGACCAGGGCGATGAAATCGCGCGGGGTGTAGCGGGCCAGCGCCGAGCGGCAGAAATGCGGGTTGCTGGACAGGTAGTTGGCCGGGCCGGCGCCGGTATTGGTGAAGTTGCAGCGCCCGCCGCCGGACATCAGGATCTTCTTGCCGACCCGGTTGGCGTGTTCGATCACCAGCACCGAACGACCGCGCGCGCCGGCAGTGGCCGCGCACATCAGGCCCGCCGCGCCGCCGCCGATGACCAGCACGTCGTGGCTGAAGCCGGACGCCATCTTCAGGCCGGCGGCGCGTGCCGGATCGTCGGGACCAGCACCAGCTGCAATGCATCGCCCATCAGCTGGGTTTCGCCATCCTGGGTCAGCACGTCCAGGCGCATGGTGCGCTGGAGCGTATCGGCCAGCTGCCTGACCTGCGCGTGCGGCAGGTCGATCACGGTCAGCTGCTTCATCCGCTTGAGCGAGGCGGCGTTCCTGGACCACCACACATCGCCGGGATTGCCGCTGTAGTTGAGCACCACCACCTGGCGCGAACGGCCGGCCGCCTTGCGCAGGCGGCTCTCGTCCGGCTGGCCCAGCTCGATCCATTGTTCGATCTGGCCGCTGTAGTCGCGCCGCCACAGGTCCGGTTCGTCCTCGTTGCTCAGGCCGCGGCCGAATTCCAGGCGCTCGTCGGCGTGCAGGATGAAGGCCAGCAAGCGCGCCGCCAGGCGCTCGTCGGTCTCGGAAGGATGCTGGGCCAGGGTCAGCGCGTGGCTGGCGTAGTGGTTGCGGTCGATGTCGCTGATCTGCAACTCGACCTTGCGAATCGTGGCGGAAAGGGCCATGCCGGTACCGATGAAGAACAGGCGTCATGATATGGCCAGTTCGCCTCGATGCGCGCCGGAGCAGACGCCTGATGGAAAACCCGCCGTCTCCTGCCTCGATTCCCGCTCGCCTGCAGCTGGCGCCCGGCCCGTGGACCACGCTGCTGGAAGGGCTGTGCGCGCGCTTTCCCTGGATTTCGACCATGCAGTGGCAGGACCGGTTCGCCCGGGGCCGCGTTCAGGATCGCGGCGGCCGCGCCCTTGCGCCAGGCGATCGGTGGCGGGCGGGGCAGGAGATCGTCTATTTCCGCGAGGTGGCACATGAGCCGGCGATCCCGTTCAGCGAAACTATCCTCCACCACGATGAGCACCTGCTGGTGGCCGACAAGCCGCACTTCCTGCCGGTGGTCCCGGCCGGGCGTTTCGTGCGCGAAACCCTGCTGGCCCGGCTGCAGGCGCGCACCGGCTGCGCCACGCTGGTGCCATTGCACCGGATCGACCGTGACACGGCTGGCCTGGTGCTGTTCTCGACCGATCCGGCCACGCGCGGGGCCTACCAGGCGCTGTTCCGCGAGCGCCGCATCGACAAGGGTTACGAGGCCCTGGCGCCGCCGTTGCCGGACCAGGGATTTCCGCTGGAACGGCGCAGCCGGCTGCAGCGTGGCACGCCGTTCTTCCGTACCGAGGAAGGCCAGGGCCCGGCCAACAGCCTGACCCGCATCGAGGTGCTCGAACGTGGCCAGATCCACTGGCGCTACGCGCTGACCCCGGTCAGCGGCCGCAAGCACCAGCTGCGCGTGCACATGGCGGCCCTGGGCGCCCCGATCTGCAACGACCGCTGCTATCCGCTCCTGCAGGCTGAAACGCCGGATGATTTCAGCCGTCCGCTGCAACTGCTGGCCTGCAGCCTGGGTTTCGTCGATCCGGTTTGTGGTGCAACGCGCCATTTCCGCAGCAGGCTTGCGCTGGCGTAACGGCGGCCCTGGAACATCGCGTCAATTCACAACTTTATGAATTTAAAGGAATTTTTTTTGGTTTTCCAAACCTGGCTGCGGCCGGTCCGCGCCTGCGCCGAACGAACCGATGAACGGGCTTGCATTTGTGTTGGCTTTTTCCCCGCAACCTGCGTATGGTGCGCCCACTGTGCTTGCCAGGCTCACCCGTAAATCGTGAGACCTGATGCGGTAGATCGCTAGATCGCTACATCGTTTGCGTTTTTCCTACGCCTGCAAACCCAGTCTCAGCCGCGGTTCTTCGTGGTTGTGATTACCCATCAACATGTTTCCAGGAGTAGTAAAAATGTCCGATAACCAGCGCCAGCAGGGCACCGTCAAGTGGTTCAACGATGCCAAGGGCTTTGGCTTCATCACCCCGCAGAGCGGCCCGGACCTGTTCGTGCATTTCCGCGCGATCCAGGGCACCGGCTTCAAGTCGCTCAAGGAAGGCCAGGCCGTGACCTTCGTGGCCGTGCAGGGCCAGAAGGGCATGCAGGCTGACCAGGTGCAGCCGGTCTGATCGACCGCTTCATCGCGTCACACGCAGCATAAAAGACGCCGGGCCTGTCCCGGCGTTTTTTATGCGCCGCTTGCAAGGGCTTGCCGTTGAACGCAGCGGCATGTGCCTGGTTTGGCTGCCCTGCAGGCATGGGCGCGTAGGCTGTGCGCATGCAACTGAACTTCGACAACCGCCTGCTGCGTGAATTGCCGGGCGACCCGGTGTCCGGGCCACAGGTGCGCCAGGTCCGCGGCGCGCTGTGGTCGCAGGTCGCACCGACCGCCGTGGCCGCCCCACGGGTACTGGCCTGGTCGGCCGAGGTGGCCAGCCTGCTGGGGCTGAGCGCAGGCGACATCGCCGATCCGCAGTTCGCCCAGGTGTTCGGCGGCAACGCGCTGCTGCCGGGGATGGCGCCGTATGCCACCAACTACGGCGGCCATCAGTTCGGCAACTGGGCCGGGCAGTTGGGCGATGGCCGGGCGATCTGCCTGGGCGAGGTCATTGCGGCCGATGGTTCGCGCCAGGAGCTGCAGCTCAAGGGCGCCGGCCCCACGCCGTACTCGCGCTTCGCCGATGGCCGGGCGGTGCTGCGCTCGTCGATTCGCGAGTTCCTGTGCAGCGAGGCGATGGCGCACCTGGGGGTGCCGACCACGCGCGCGCTGTGCCTGATCGGGACCGGCGAGGCGGTGGTGCGCGACATGTTCTACGACGGCCACGCCGCGCCCGAACCGGGCGCGGTGGTCTGCCGGGTGGCGCCGTCGCTGCTGCGCTTCGGCCATTTCGAACTGCCGGCCTCGCGCGGCGAGTCCGCGTTGCTGCGGCAGCTGGTGGACTTCACCATCGCCCGCGATTTCCCGCACCTGGACGGGCCGGCGGGCCAGGCCCGCGATGCGGCCTGGTTCGCCGAAGTCTGCACGCGCACGGCCACGCTGATGGCGCACTGGATGCGGGTGGGCTTCGTGCACGGGGTGATGAACACCGACAACCTGTCGATCACCGGCCTGACCATCGACTACGGCCCCTATGGCTGGATCGACGATTTCGACCTGGACTGGACGCCCAACACCACCGATGCCAGCGGCCGGCGCTATCGCTTCGGCTGGCAGCCGCAGGTGGCGTTCTGGAACCTGAGCCGGCTGGCCGGTGCGCTGGCGCCGTTGTTCACCGACGCCACGCCGCTGGAGGACGCGCTGCGCGGCTACGCCGAGGCCTATGCCGCGGCCGAGCGGGCCACCATCGCGGCCAAGCTGGGGCTGGCCGAATGCGGACCGGCCGACCAGGCCCTGATGGCCGATCTGCATGCGCTGCTGCAACAGGCCGAAGTGGACATGACCCTGTTCTTCCGCGGCCTGGGCGAGCACCCGCCGGGTGCGCAGGCACTGCAAGGGCTGCGCGAGGCGTTCTACGACGATGCCAAGTACCACGCGCACGCCGGCGCGTTCGGTGCGTGGCTGCAGCGCTACGCGCAGCGTTGTGCGCAGGAGGGCAGCGAGCAGGCGCGCCGCACCCGGATGCGCGCGGCCAATCCGCGCTACGTGCTGCGCAACTACCTGGCCCAGCAGGCGATCGACCGCGCCCACGCCGGCGATCTGGGCGGCGTGCATGCGTTGCTGGAGGTGCTGCGCCATCCGTACGACGACCAGCCCGGACGCGAGGCGTTCGCGCGCAAGCGCCCGGACTGGGCGCGTTCCAAACCCGGCTGCTCGATGCTCTCGTGCAGTTCCTGATCGCCGCAGCACCGCTCCGGCTGGCACCGCCGGTCATGTGCAGTAGGATCGGCCTTCATCCAGGAACGTGAGAGCGTGATGTACGGCCAAACCGAGTGGGCGGGCCTGATCCGCGATGTGCCCGATTTCCCCAGGCCGGGAATTCTGTTCAAGGACATCACCCCGATGCTGGCCAACGCCGCGGCCTTCGCCGCGGCCACCGGCGCGCTGGCCGAACCCTGGCGCGACGCCGGCGTGCAGGCGGTGCTGGGCATCGAATCGCGCGGGTTCATCCTGGGCGCGGCCCTGGCGCGGGCGTTGAAGAGCGGTTTCGTGCCGGTGCGCAAGCCCGGAAAGCTGCCCGGATCGGTGCTGACGGTGGAATACGGGCTCGAATACGGCAAGGACACCTTGCAGCTGCGCGCCGATGCGGTCGCGCCCGGCACCCGCGTCCTGATCGTCGACGACGTGCTGGCCTCCGGCGGCACCTTGCACGCGGCGCTGTCGCTGGCCCGCCAGCAGGGCTGCGACGTGCTCGGTGCGGCGGTGCTGATCGAACTGCAGTCGCTGGGTGGCCGCGGGCGCTGGCAGGCGGATCTGCCGCTGACCGCGACGCTGCGCTTTCCCTGAATGCTCCCGGCAGCAGGCTGGGACCCCTTTGTTGCAGGGGCGGACCTGCTGCGATTGCTTGCCGGGGCTGCGCCGCCCTGGTGCGGATCCGGGAGAAAGGTCCCAACGGACCAGACTCGGGGCTGCATGCGCTTGGGCTTGCGCCGCGGGACGATGATTTCTACAGCGCGCGCACGCGGAAGCTGCGGCCCTTGATCTTGCCGGCCGACAGCCGCGCCACCGCCTTTTCGGCGTGTTCGTGCCGGATCGAGACGTAGCTGCGCACCGGGCCGATGATGATCCGGCCGATCGCGCTGGCCGGCAGCCCGGCCTCGCCGGTCAAGGCGCCGAGGATGTCGCCGGGGCGCAGCTTGTCCTTCTTGCCGCCGTCCACGCGCAGCGAGACGAATGGCGCGCGCGGCGGCTGGCTGGGCCGGCCGGTGGCCAGCGGGGTCTTGATCCACGCCAGCGGCGCGCCGGCCAGTTCCTCCAGGGCGCGGGCGCGCGGCAGTTCGCGCGGGGTCACCAGGCTGAAGGCCAGGCCGCTGCGGCCGGCGCGTGCGGTGCGGCCGATGCGGTGGGTGTAGGTGTCGGTGTCGGTCGGCAGTTCGTAGTTGAACACCGCGGCCAGCTCTTCCACGTCCAGCCCGCGCGCGGCCACGTCGCTGGCCACCAGCACGTTGCAGCTGCCGCCGGAGAAGCGCACCAGCACTTCCTCGCGATCGCGCTGTTCCATGTCCCCGTGCAGGGCCAGCGCCGAGAAGCCATAGCCCTGCAGGGAGTTGGCCACCTCGTCCACGTCCTTGCGGGTGTTGCAGAACACCACCGCCGGCTCCACCCGCTGCTGCAGCAACAGGCCGGCCAGGGCCTTCTGGCGCAGTGCCGGCTCCACTTCGCAGAAGCGCTGCAGGATGTCGGGGGTGTCGGCGGTGGCCAGATCGGTGGCGACCTCGACCGGTTCCTTGAGGCTGTCCTGGGCGATGGCGCGGATCGCCTCGGGCCAGGTCGCCGAGAACAGCAGGCTCTGCCGGGTCCTGGGCGTGCGGCCGAGGATCTCGCGGATCTGCTCCTCGAAGCCCATGTCGAGCATGCGGTCGGCCTCGTCCAGGACCAGCACGCGCACGCCGTTCAGGTGCAGGGCCTTCTTGCGCAGCAGTTCCTGGATCCGGCCCGGGGTGCCGACCACCACGTGCGGGTCGTGTTCCAGCGAGGCCAGCTGCGGTTCCAGCGCCATGCCCCCGCACAGCAGCGAGACCTTCAGGTTGGGCAGGCCCACCGCCAGGCGGCGCACCGCGCGGGCGACCTGGTCGGCCAGCTCGCGGGTCGGGCACAGCACCAGCGCCTGGGTCTTGACCAGGCCGGTGTCCATGCGGGTGAGCAGGCCCAGGGCGAAGGCGGCGGTCTTGCCGCTGCCGGTGGGGGCCTGGGCGATGACGTCGCGCCCTTCCAGGATCGGCGGCAGGGCGCGGGCCTGGATGTCGGTGGGCCGGGTATAGCCGGCGGCGTCGAGGCCGCGCCGCAGCGCGTCGGACAGCGGCAAAGTCGAAAAATCTTCCATCGGCCATGATCGCAGCTTCGCCGGTGGCTGCGAAGCAACATCGGCGAGCGGCTTCAGTCTTCCAGCTCGGCGATGTCCTTGTCGCGCAGGGCCATGAACGCCCAGAACGGGACATTGCGCGCGCGCCAGGCCGCTTGCGCCTGGTCCAGCACCGCGACCAGGGTGTCGAAGTCCGGCTCGTTGTGGGCGTGCATCTCGCCGGCGCCTTCCAGCAGCAGCGCGTAGCCCGGCGCCGGCAGCCACTGCAGGTCGCGCAGGCAATCCAGCAGGCCCTCCCAGTTGCGCCCGGAAGCCATCGGGAAATCCAGCGCCACGGCGATGCGCAGCAGCAGGGTGCGCCTGTCGCGCACGCCCATCAGGTCGATCCGTCGCACCAGCAGCCGCGCCTCGAAGGCGAATGCAGCCAGCACGTCCAGCTCGTGGGCGCTGACGAAATACACGCCGGCGCGGCCGGGATCTTCCAGCTGCGGGTCGTGGCTGCTCATCGGGCGGGTACCTGGGATTGGTCAGGGACGAACACCGGTGCGCTTTGCCGCGCTGGCGCGGGCAGGAATGCGGGCAACGCGCCACCTGACGCCCGTGGCAACGCGCTCGCCGCCTGATGTGGTGCGGCGCGCTGCAGCTTTCCGGTACTGCCTGAGCACCACCACGGGCGCCAGACCAGTGCCATGGCCCCCGCGCTTGCAGCGAGCAGGCGCAGCCACGCGCTGTTCCCCTGGGCGCCCCACGCGCCCAATCCCCCAAGCGACATGCGCTTTTCCCTGTTCAGGTTGAGAGACGAGAGTGTCGGCCGACGCGGCCCGCTTGTAAACGGTTCAATGGGTGAAGATCGGTCACCATACGCCGGTCTGTGACGGGGATTCCGCTGGCGCCACGGGCCTGCAGCGGGCGTCGTGCGCGTTACTGTACGGTCCGGGCAGGCGGGTCCCGGGCCAGTCCCTTCGGGTGGTGGGCCGCGTCGGTTCCAGGCCAGCGGCGGGCCGGCCACGACTCTCCCAGGCCTTGGCACTGGCCGGTCGCCGAACCGGACGGGCGCGGCCGGCCGGTGCCCTGCCGGGCCGCTTGCCGATCATCGAGCCGCCGTAACCGGCCTGGTTTGAGCATGTGTTCGCTCCCGGGAATGGGTTGATGACGTCAGGGCGGCGCGGTATCGGTGCCCAGCACCGGATACAGGCCGTAGCGGGTGTCCCACGAGGGATGGCGGCGGGCGAAGAACTCCAGCCGCGCGCGTGGATTGGCGGCAAAGTCCGGGTCGTCCTTCAGGCGCTGCTCGAACTGCGCCTTGACCTGCCGATCGCGCAGCATCTGCCGTGCGACTTCCTCGGCGACGTAGCCTTCCATGTACTCCTTGCGCTCGAAGGCCGCATTGAACAGGCCCCACTGCAGCAGCGAATCCGGCGCGGCCGGATCCAGCAGGGCCACCACCAGCCGCGCGCGCGGCTGGGCGATCGGCACGAACAGGCTGCCGGCGGGCAGCTGGGCCGGTTCGTCGGCCCAGGCGCCGCTGAGCTTCAGGCGCTGGCGGCCCTCGGTGGAGGTCTTGTCGAAGTCGATCTTCGTCGCGCGGAAGGCCTGCACCTGCTGCGCCGCCTCGGCGTCCAGGCGCCGGTACTGCAGGCCATGCACGCGCAGCTTTGGCTCCACGATCGACGCCCAGCCGGCTGGCACCAGATAGCCGGCGCGCGGGGCGGTGGTGGTGACCGAGGGCGTCATCGTCTCGCGCAGCGGAATGTGCCAGACCTGCGGCCTGGTTTCGTCGTACTGCGTCATCTGCGCGCCGGAGACGTCCGAGGGCGTGCGCGTGTAGGCATAGCCGAGGAAGTCGATCATCCGCACCTGGTCGCTGGCCTTCCAGTCCAGCACCTGCGGCTGGCCACCGAGCGCGGTGGCGGCCTGGTCGGCGGCAGCGGCGTCGGCGCGCCATGCGGCGCCATGCGCGGCAACCTGCTGCAGCACCGCGACGATGGCATTGCCGGTGATCGCCACGCGCTGCGGGTAGCGCAGCCACGCGTGGGTCTCCACCAGCATGCCCAAGCGGTTGCGCAGCTGGAAATAGCCATGCGAGAAGCGCGGCGGATAGACCTCATCGGCAAAGCCGGCAGCCGGATTGTCGTTCTGCGCCAGTGCCGGATAGAACGGCAGCGCGTGCGAGCCCTGGCGGTCGAGCTGGGCAATCACCGCTGCACGCAGGGCCGCACCATCGCGCTGCAGGGTGGCATCGCCTGCATGCGAGGGCTCGACCTGCACCGACACGTCATGGCGGAACTTGGCCCCGTCGGTGACGTGCAGGTCCATGGCCAGCAGCGGATCCCACTGCTCGACCAGC
Organism: Pseudoxanthomonas spadix BD-a59; assembly: GCF_000233915.3. Classification (NCBI taxonomy): domain Bacteria; kingdom Pseudomonadati; phylum Pseudomonadota; class Gammaproteobacteria; order Lysobacterales; family Lysobacteraceae; genus Pseudoxanthomonas; species Pseudoxanthomonas spadix. Next base: position 1,404,996 of record NC_016147.2, read on the forward strand.
GCCAGCATCGCCTGCATCTCCGGCGCATCGGCCTTCATGTAGTCGCGGTTGAGGTTGAGGTTCTGCGCGGTGGCGCGGAAGCCCATCTGTTCCGGGCCGCGCTGGTTGGGCCGGTTCCACGGGCCGAAGCGCTCATGCCCGTCGACGTTGAACACCGGCACGAACAGCCACACCAGCCTGTCCAGGGTGCCCCTGGCGCGGGTGCCCTGCAGCAGCTGGCGCGCGACCTGGAAGCCGGCGTCCTTGCCGTCGATCTCGCCGGCGTGGATGCCGCCCTGGATCAGCACCACCGGCAACTTGCGCGCCCTGGCCGCGGCCGGGTCCAGCGCGCCGCTGGTGGACAGGGCCATGGCATGCATCGGCCGGCCCTCGGGCGTGGTGCCGTAGTCGAAGCAGCGCACGGCAGCGGGCCAGCGGGCGGCGAAGGCCTGGCACAGCCGGCCGACCTCTTGGTAACGGCCGGTCCGGTGGAAGCCGGAGGCCTCCGATTCGGTGACCAGATCGGCATCACCGATGGTGGACGCCGCGCCGGCCAGGGGCGAAAGCAGCAGGCAGGCGAGGGTCGCGGCCCTCGCCAGGGGGCGCAGCCTGGAGACGGTCATCGTGGCGCGGCGCAAGGCACGCTGCGTTGCCCGGACTGGCAATGCGGGCAACGCCTGCGCGGCCGCGATGTGAGGGGTGGGCACGTTCGGCTCGACATTTTCCGGCTGTCGCGGTACCAGGGCGGGACGCAGGCGCATCGGGCGGCTTCACCGTGTTCAGTGCGGGCCGCCATGATGCCAGCGGCGGCGCGCCTTGCCAGCCGATCAACAGCACATGGGCAAGCCACGGCATGACAGGATGGTCGGCCGGGCGCGGAAGGGGAATACGCCCGTCTGTCGTGTGGCTGCAAGGGCAACGAGGATGTCTGGCGCCGGATCGCCACGCGCTCGGCGCAAGCACCTGCTCTGGGACATCAGGCGAGCGATGCAGGACAATGCTCGGGTCGCCTGAGGCGGCGCTCCTCGTCCCGACCCCAGGATTTCGATGTTCACCCTGATCTTCATCGCCGTCACCGTCGTGGTGTCGCTGCTGGCCCTGAACAACCGCCGCATCGCCGACCGCCTGATCCTGTGGCCACCGGCCATCGCCAGGAACCATCAATACGATCGCCTGCTCACCCATGGCTTCATCCATGCCGACTTCATGCACCTGTTTTTCAACATGCTGACGCTGTTCTTCTTCGGCCGGCCGATCGAGGGCTTCATGGCCGAGCAGACCGGTGCGCTGTGGGTATTTCCGCTGTTCTACCTTTCGGCGCTGGTGGTGGCGATCCTGCCGACCTACCTCAAGCACCAGAAGGACCCCAACTACTTCAGCCTCGGTGCCTCCGGCGCGGTCTCGGCGGTGCTGTTCGCCTTCATCCTGCTGGCGCCGTGGTCGAGGATCGTGGTGTTCGTGTTCCCGATGCCGGCGATCGTCTTTGCCATCCTCTACGTCGCCTACAGCATCTGGATGGACCGCCGCGGCGGCGACCGGATCAACCACAGTGCGCACCTGTCCGGGGCGGCCTACGGAATCCTGTTCCTGATGATCATGCAGCCGCAGGTCCTGCAGCACTTCCTGTCCGAACTGAGCCGGCCGAGGTTCTAAACCGGTTGATGCAGCCGGCAACTGCTGAACTTGCAGGGCAACGCCTGCTGGATGTGAATGCCGTGCATGGGCCCGAAGGGCCGACTGAGAAAATCACAGGCAAAAAATCGCCTGGAGCGATTTTTGACGTTGCGCAGCAACGGCCCGAAGAGCCTGCCCCGGACTTGATCCGGGGGTGGCCGCCAGGGATGGTGGGCCACAAAAAAAGACGGGCGACCCCCGTCGCCCGTCGTGGCAATGTTGAAGCAGGTGTTGCTGCTGTATGCGCCTTCGGTCAGGAACCGGTGAACCGGCGCTTGCTTTTGTCAAACGAAGGAGGTTTGCCGGCGTAGGAGGACAGCAGGCGCTCGTACACGGCGTTGTTGAGGCGCTCGAACTCCCAATCCTTGGTATGGCCGGTGATGGCCAGCTGATACAGGCCTTCGAGCAAGGTAAAGTCGCTCGGCCCTTGCGACGGGTCTTCGATGTGGCTCATTGCACTGCCCCTGTCCAGATGATCTCGAGGTGTTTCACGCATCATCCGTGCCAATCGTCCAGGCGGCGTTGGCCACGGCTGCGAGCCCGCAATGCGCGGTTCCTGCCAAAAGGTGACGCGCTGGGTCCAACCCTGCCATCCACGCCGGACCGGCCAGGGCAGTGCCGGGATCGACACCCGCAACCGGAGAGATGCCCATGACCCAGCCTGTCCATCACCAGCCCCAGGCCAACCGCTTCGTCATCGACGCGGACGGACAGCAGGCCGTGCTCGATTACCAGCTGCAGGGCCACCGCATGGTCATCACCCACACCGGCGTGCCGACCGCCCTGCGCGGGCGCGGCCTGGCCGAAGCCCTGACCCGCGCCGCACTGGCCCATGCGCAGGACCAGGGGCTGAAAGTGACGCCGGCGTGTTCGTATGCAGCCAGTTTCCTGCAGCGCCATCCCGAATATGCGGCGCTGTCAAAATGAAACGCGCGGCGGCGGATGATGGGTACACTCGCGCCGTTCTCTGCCCGGAGATGTCCAGCGTGCGCTCTGCCAAGACCATCGCCAGTGTGACCGTGCTGACCATGTTGCTGGCTGCCTGCAACCGGGCACCGCCGCCCGCACCGGCCGCCAGCGCGCCGCCGGTTTCGGCGCCGGCCCAGGCGCCCGCGCCGGCACCGGCTTCCACCGTACTGACCGACGTGGCCGAGTCCGATCCGCGCTATGTGGTGGGCATCAGCTATCCGCCGCAGGCCAACCGGTACCCGGGCCTGGCCAAGGCGCTGGGCGACTACGCCGGCGCCGCCCGCGCCGGACTCATGCAGGCGGTCGAGGGCCTGGGCAGCGAGAAACCCCCCGCGCCCTATGAACTGTCGCTGGCGTTCGAAATGGTGGCCGAAACGCCCGAGGTGGTGTCGGTGGCGGCCGATGGCGGGCGCTACACCGGCGGCGCCCACGGCGAGCCGCTGGTGGCGCGTTTCACCTGGCTGCCCAGGCACGAAGCGATGCTGACCACCCAGGCGATGCTGCCTTCGCCCGAAGGCCTGCAGGCGGTCAGCAGCTACGTGCGCGAGCAGCTGCACACCAGCCTGTCGCTGCGCGCCGACGGTGAGGACATGGCACCGGAGGAGCGCGCCCGGATGCTGCAGTCGGGCACCAGCATGATCGACGCCGGCACCGGCCCGGAAGCGGCCAACTTCAGCCAGTTCCAGCCGGTGATGAACGCCGACGGCAAGATCGCCGCGGTCCGGTTCGTGTTCCCGCCCTATCAGGTGGGGTCCTATGCCGACGGCACCCAGACCGTCGATGTTCCGGCCCAGGTCCTGGGCCCCTACCTGGCACCGGCGTACGCCGATCTTTTCCTGAGGTGAAATGAAACAGTTCCAGGCACCGGCCACCACCGCCACCACCCGCGCCCCGCGCTTCCAGGCCCGCGTTGCCCGCCTGCTGAGTCAGGCCGATGTGCGCATCGGCGGCGACCGGCCCTGGGACTTGCAGGTCCATGATCCGGCGCTCTACGCGCGGCTCTTGAGCCAGGGATCGCTGGGGCTGGGCGAGGGCTACATGGACGGTCAGTGGGATGCCGTTTCGCTGGACCGGTTCCTGACCCGGCTGCTGGCCGCGCGCCTGGACGAGCAGGTCCACGGCATCGGCGAGATCTGGGACGCGCTGCGGGCGCGGCTGTTCAACGCGCAAACCCTGCGTGGCAGCCGCAAGGTCGGCGAACAGCACTACGATCTGGGCAACGACCTGTACGCGGCGATGCTGGGCCAGCGCCTGGTCTACAGCTGTGGCTACTGGCGCAATGCCGATACGCTCGATGCCGCACAGGAAGCCAAGCTGGACCTGGTCTGCCGCAAGCTGGGGCTCCGGCCCGGCATGCGCGTGCTGGACATCGGCTGCGGCTGGGGCGAGGCGCTCAAGTTTGCCGCGCAGCGCTATGGCGTCAGCGGGGTCGGGGTGACCATCTCCAGGGAGCAGGCCGAGTATGCGCGCCAGCTGTGCGCCGGCCTGCCGATCCAGATCGCGCTGCAGGATTACCGCACGGTGGAAGGTCCGTTCGACGCGGTGCTGTCGATCGGCATGTTCGAGCACGTGGGCGTGAAGAACTACCGCACCTATTTCCAGACGGTGCGGCGTGTGCTCAGCGAGCAGGGCCTGTTCCTGCTGCACAGCATCGGCACCAACGTCTCGCAGAACCGCACCGATCCGTGGATCGCGCGCTACATCTTTCCCAACTCGATGTTGCCTTCGCCGGTGCAGGTGACCCAGGCACTGGAGGGCCAGTTCGTGATCGAGGACTGGCACAATTTCGGCACCGACTACGACCGCACCCTGCAGGCCTGGCGCAGCAACATCGAAGCGGCATGGTCGCGGCTGTCGGCGCGCTACGATGAGCGCTTCCGCCGCATGTGGCGGTTTTATCTGGCCGCCTCGATGGCCACCTTCCGCAGCCGACGCTCGCAGCTGTGGCAGCTGGTGCTGTCCCCGCGCGGTGTGGTTGGCGGCTACATCGCGCCGCGCTGAAGGCACGGCGCGATGTGGCGCTCAAGCCGCCTTGCGCGGCTTGCCGTAGAGATCGCGCAGTTCGTCCTTGGCCCGTTCCAGGATCTCCCGCTGCTGCTGCGAGAGGTTCTTGCCGGCCCGGTTGATGTAGAACACCAGCATCGACATCGCCGAGCGGAACGGCGGCGCCTTGCGCCGGGTGCTGGATTCGGCCGAGTGCTTCAGCGAGCGGGCGATGGCGCGGGGGTCGTCCTGTTCGAACACGCCAGGGGCCAGATCCATGGCATCACTGGTCTCGGTGACCTGCTGCGACCAGCGGTGGTCTTGGTGCGCATCGTCATCATGTCCGTGCTTCAAGGCCATCATGGGTTTCGGTCCTCGTTCGCGCGCAATGCGGGGGAAAGTCTGCGCGGGCAATCAAGGACGCTATCGGTCCTGACGTAAAACAACTGCAAACCGGTTGTTGTGAAAACCTTCAGAGGCCGTGTACAGGTGCGGGCACCGTCCCACTTGGGGACCGGCCCGCGGTCACAACACCGCTGCATCGCGTATTGACCGCGCCCGGACGCGTCCCCATCTTGGGCACTTCATCCTCGCCGCGCTGTTCGTGCCGCCGCCCGTGGCCCATTCGTTCCATCCCGCCGTCCAGCGCTGGTTCGCCAGGACATTTGCCGCGCCCACCCCAGCGCAGGAACAGGCCTGGCCGGCGATCCAGTCCGGCCGCCACACCCTGGTCGCCGCGCCGACCGGCTCGGGCAAGACCCTGACCGCGTTCCTGGCTGCGCTGGACGCACTGGTGCGCGAAGGCCTGCAAGCCGGCGGCGTGCTGCCCGATGAAACCCGGGTGCTGTACGTCTCGCCGCTGAAGGCGCTGTCCAACGACATCCACCTGAACCTGGACGCACCGCTGGCCGGCATCCGCGCGCAACTGGCCCAGCTTGGCCTGCCCGACGTGGCCATCCGCACCGCCGTGCGCACCGGCGATACCCCGCAGCGCGAGCGCGCCGCCGCGCGCAAGCGGCCGCCGCACGTGCTGGTGACCACGCCCGAGTCGCTGTACGTGCTGCTGGGCAGCGACTCCGGCCGCGCCGCGCTGCGCCATGTGCGTACGGTGATCGTCGATGAGATCCATGCGCTGGCCGCCAATAAGCGCGGCAGCCACCTGGCGCTGACCCTGGAGCGCCTGGCCCACCTGTGCGAACGGCCGCCCACCCGCATCGGCCTGTCGGCCACCCAGAAGCCGATCGAGCAGGTCGCCCGCTTCCTGGTCGGCACGCGCCACGTGCACCAGGACACAGCGGACTGCGCGATCGTCGACATCGGCTACACCCGCCAGCGCGACCTGGCCCTGGAGCTGCCGCCCACGCCGCTGTCGGCGGTGATGTCCGGCGACCAGCTGCAGCAGGTGTTCGAACGCATCGCGCAGCTGGTGCGCGCGCACCGCACCACGCTGGTGTTCGTCAACACCCGGCGCATGGCCGAACGGGTGACCCGTCACCTGGGCGAACTGCTGGGCAATCAGGCCGTGGCCGCACACCACGGCAGCCTGGCGCGCGAGGCGCGGCTGCTGGCCGAACAGCGGCTCAAGGCCGGCCAGCTGCAGGTGCTGGTGGCCACCGCCTCGCTCGAGCTGGGCCTGGACATCGGCGAGGTCGACCTGGTCTGCCAGATCGGTTCGCCGCGCTCGATCGCCACTTTCCTGCAGCGCGCCGGGCGCTCGGGCCATGCGGTCGGCGGCACGCCCAAGGCGCGGCTGTTCCCACAGTCGCGCGATGAGCTGGTCGAATGCGCGGCGCTGCTCGATGCCATTGCCCGCGGCGAGCTGGACGCGCTGCACCTGCTCCAGGCCCCGCGCGATGTGCTGGCCCAGCAGATTGTGGCCGAGGTTGCCACGCAGGAGTGGGACGAGGATGCCTTGTTCAACCTGGTCCGCGGCGCCTGGCCATATGCACGTCTGGCCCGCGCGGACTTCGATGCGGTGGTGCGGATGCTGTCCGAAGGCTTCAGCACTCGTCACGGCCAGCGCGCCGGCTACCTGCATCGCGATGCGGTCCATGGCCGCCTGCGCCAGCGCCGCGGCGCGCGCATGACCGCCCTGACCAGCGGCGGCACGATTCCCGAGACCGGCGACTACGCGGTGGTGCTGGAGCCGCAGGCGCAGACCATCGGCACGGTCAACGAGGATTTCGCGGTGGAAAGCCTTGCAGGCGACGTGTTCCAGCTGGGCAACGCCAGTTACCGGATCCTGCGGGTGGAAGCCGGCCGCGTGCGCGTGGAAGACGCCCGTGGCGCGGCGCCCAACATCCCGTTCTGGCTCGGCGAGGCGCCCGGCCGCAGCGACGAACTCTCCCAGGCAGTCTCGCGCCTGCGCACCCAGGTGGCACAGGCCATCGAGCAGGGTGGCCGCGAGGCGGTGCAGCCGATGCTGATGCGCGCGCTTGCGCTGGATGCCGAGCCCGCCCGGCAGATCGCCGATTACCTGGGCAGCGCGAGGACCGCACTGGGCACCCTGCCGACCCAGCAGCAGCTGGTGATGGAGCGCTTCTTCGATGCCTCCGGCGGCACCCAGCTGGTGATCCACAGCCCGTATGGCAGCCGCCTCAACCGGGCCTGGGGCTTGGCCCTGCGCAAGCGCTTCTGCCGCACCTTCAATTTCGAACTGCAGGCCGCGGCCACCGAGGACGCCATCGTGCTGTCGCTGTCCACCAGCCACAGCTTCGCGCTGGAGGAGGTCTGGCATTACCTCAAGTCTGCCAGCGCGCTGGAGGTGCTGGTCCAGGCGCTGCTGGATGCGCCGCTGTTCGGCGTGCGCTGGCGCTGGAACGCGACCAACGCGCTGGCCCTGCCGCGCTTCAGCGGCGGCCGCAAGACCGCCCCGCAGCTGCAGCGGATGAAGTCCCAGGACCTGCTGGCCGCGGTGTTTCCCGACCAGCTCGCGTGCCTGGAGAACCTCGCCGGCGAACGCCAGATCCCCGACCATCCGCTGGTCGCCCAGACCCTGGAAGACTGCCTGCACCAGGCCATGGACGCCGACGGCTGGCTGGCCCTGCTGCGGCGCATGGAGGCAGGCGAGGTGAAGCTGCTGGCGCGCGATCTGGCCGCACCCTCGCCGCTGGCGGCCGAGGCCTTGAACGCCAAGCCCTATGCCTTTCTCGACGACGCGCCGCTGGAAGAGCGCCGCACCCAGGCGGTCCAGGCCCGCCGCTACAGCGATCCGGACAGTGCCGACGACCTGGGCCGGCTCGATCCGGAAGCGATCGCCGCGGTGCGCGCCGAAGCCTGGCCGCAGGTGCGCGATGCCGACGAGCTGCACGAGGCGCTGACCGGACTGGGCCTGCTGACCCCGGCCGAAGTCGCCGCCAACCCGGGCTGGGCCGCATGGCTGGCTGAACTGGCCGCTGCCGGCCGCGCGGCGCAGCTGGTCGATGCCGACCGAACGCCCGGGCTGTGGGTCGGGGCCGAGCGCCTGGCCCAGTTCGGCCCGCTGTATCCGGGCGCCAGGCCCGAGCCGCAGATCACCGTGCCGCGCGGCTATGCCGTGGCCGACTGGCAGCCGGAAACCGCATTGCGCGAGCTGCTGCGCGCACGCCTGTCCGGCTTCGGCCCAATGCCGGCCGCGCTGCTGGCAGCCGACCTGCAGCTGCCGCTGGCCCAAGTGCAGCTGGCCCTGCTGGCGCTGCAGGCCGAGGGCTTCGTCATCGCCGGTCGCTTCAGTCCTGGCGCAACGCAGGACGAGTGGTGCGAGCGCCACCTGCTGGCGCGCATCCACCGCTACACGCTGGGCCGGCTGCGCCGGGAGATCGAACCGGTGCCGGTGCGCGACTACGCGCGCTTCCTGTTCCAGTGGCAGCACCTGGATGCCGACAGCCGCGTGGCCGGGCCCGAAGCGCTGGCCGGCGTGCTGGCCCAGCTGGAAGGCTTCGAGGCGCAGGCCGCGGTGTGGGAAAGCGAGATCCTGTCGGCGCGCGTGCGCGACTACGCGCCGTCCTGGCTGGACGAGCTGTGCAGCGCCGGGCGCCTGCTGTGGACGCGGCTGCGGCCGCCGCCAGCGACCGCTTCACCCCCGATACCGTCATCCCCGCGCACGCGGCGGCCCAGCGCCTTGCGCTCGGCACCCAGCGATGCCATCGCCTCGCCGCCCGCACAGCCACCTTCGCGCGGCACCGTGGGTAACTCCCTGCGTTCGACCCCGATCCTGCTGCTGCCCCGGCGCAGCGCCGCGCACTGGACCCGGCTGGTGCCGGCCGGCGAGGGCCAGGCGGCGCTGGGCTCGCGCGCGCAGCGCGTGGCCGATTACCTGGCCGCGCACGGGGCCTCGTTCTTCGACGAGATCGCCGAGGGCGCGCGCCTGCTGTCCACCGAGCTGGAAGACGCGCTGTCCGAACTGGTCGCTCGCGGCCGCGCGCACTGCGACAGCTTCGGCGGCCTGCGCGCGCTGCTGGTGCCGGCGTCCAGGCGGCCTTCGGCGCTGTCGCGCAAGCGCCGGCGCGTGCCCTTGTTCGGCATCCAGGACACCGGCCGCTGGGCGCTGGTGCGTGCGCGCCAGGTGCCCGATGCCGATCAGGCCCAGGGCCGTGCGTTGATGGCCGAAGCGCGTGGCGAGTCGGTCGAACACATCGCCCGGATCGTGCTGCAGCGCTACGGCGTGATCGCCTGGCGCCTGCTGGAACGCGAGGCCGTCTGGCTGCCCCCCTGGCGCGAGCTGGTGCGGGTCTACCAGCGCCTGGAAGCGCGCGGCGAGATCCGCGGCGGCCGCTTCATCGACGGCCTGTCCGGCGAACAGTTCGCCCTGCCCGAGGCCATCGGCCTGCTGCGCCAGATACGCCATCGCCCGCACGACGGACGCCTGCTCAGCCTGTCGGCCTCGGACCCGGCCAACCTGCTGGGCAGCGTGCTGCCCGGCGAGCGGGTGGCGCGGGTGCCGGGCAACCGCGTGCTGTTCCGCGACGGCGTACCGATCGCGACCTGGGTCACCGAGCACTTCAACGCACTGGTCAGCCTGGACCCACAGACCCAGGCCGCTGCGCTGGCCGCCCTGAGCGGCCGCCAGGCCAGGCTGCAGGCGTCGATGGCGGGCTGATCCCGGCGGCCACTTCTCCCCGCAGGCGGGGGGGAGAAGAAGCTGCTTGTCCCTGTCAACGGCCAGGCGGGGCTGCTTTGCTCCCTCTCCTCCGCCTGCGGGGAGAGCTCGAAGTCGCGGCGAGCGACTGAGGGGGGTGATGGAGCTGGCGCCGGCGACGATCACGATCAACGGTCAGGCGGGGCTGTTTTGCTCCCTCTCCCCCCGCGAGCGGGGGAGAGGGCCGGGGGTGAGGGGGGCGCGAGCAAAGCGAGCGCGCTCTTGCGTCGTTTCACCGCATGTGAGGCAACAGCACACTCGCTGCGCTCGCCCCCTCATCGACCCTTCGGGCCACTTCTGCTTCGCACCCCGGCCCGCGCTAGCGGCGCGGGCGCTCCAAGGCACGCGCGCCAGTGGCGCGCAAGCCGTGCCTTCTCGCCCCGCAGGCGGGGGAGAAGAAGCTGCCAAACGCGATGTCCGCCGGCTGCGCTCGCCCCCTCATCGTCCCTTCGGGCCACTTCTGCTTCGCACCCCGGCCCGCGCTAGCGGCGCGGGCGCTCCAAGGCACGCGCGCCAGTGGCGCGCAAGCCGTGCCTTCTCGCCCCGCAGGCGGGGGAGAAGGAGCTGCCAAACGCGATGTCCGCCGGCTGCGCTCGCCCCCTCATCGACCCTTCGAGCCACTTCTGCTTCGCACCCCGGCCCGCGCTAGCGGCGCGGGCGCTCCAAGGCACGCGCGCCAGTGGCGCGCAAGCCGTGCCTTCTCGCCCCGCAGGCGGGGGAGAAGGAGCTGCCAGCGCTGCAGCTTCACGCCGCCGGCGCCAGGGCCGCGAGTAGTCCCTTGGCCGCGTTGAAGCGGTCGGCTGGCTCGGGCAGGGGCAGCTTGATCCTGAGCTTGTCCGGGCCGTCCATGACGTAGATTCGCGGCTGTTTCTGGATCATCTGGATCACGGTCATCGGGTCGACCTGGGGCTTGGCGTCGAACACGATGCGGCCGCCGTTCTCGCCCAGTTCCAGCTTGCGGATGCCCAGCGCGTCGGCGGTGAGTTTCAGCTCGGCGGTGGCGAACAGCGACTTGACCGGGTCGGGCAGCAGGCCGAAGCGGTCGATCATTTCCACCTGCAGTTCGCGCAGTTCGTGCACGTCCGGGGCGCTGGAGATGCGCTTGTACAGGGTCAGGCGGGTGTGCACGTCGGGCAGGTAATCTTCCGGGATCAGCGCGGGCACGTGCAGGCTGATCTCGGCCCCGCGCGCCTGGCCGGCATCCAGGTCGGGCAGCTGGCCCCTGCGGATCGAGCGCACCGCGCGCTCCAGCAGCTCGGTGTACAGGCTGAAGCCGATCTCGGCCATCTGCCCGCTCTGGTCCTCGCCCAGCAGCTCGCCGGCGCCGCGGATCTCCAGGTCATGGGTGGACAGCATGAAGCCGGCGCCCAGTTCGTCCATCGAGGCAATGGCTTCCAAGCGGCGGCGCGCATCATCGGTAAGCGAACGCATCTCCGGCGTGACCAGATACGCATAGGAGCGATGGTGCGAGCGACCCACCCGCCCGCGCAGCTGGTGCAGCTGGGCCAGGCCGAAGCGGTCGGCGCGATTGATGATGATGGTGTTGGCGTTGGGGATGTCGATGCCCGACTCGATGATGGTCGAGCACAGCAGCACGTTGAAGCGCTGCTTCTGGAAGCTCAGCATCACCTGCTCCAGCTCGCGCTCGGGCATCTGGCCGTGGGCCACGCCGATGCGCGCCTCGGGCACCATGACCTGCAGGTCGCGCTGCATGCGGCCGATGCTTTCCACGTCGTTGTGCAGGAAATACACCTGGCCGCCTCGGCTGAGCTCGCGCTGGAAGGCCTCGCGCAGCAGCGCCTCGTCCCACACGGTGACAAAGGTCTGCACCGCCATGCGGTTGGCCGGCGGGGTGGCGATGATCGACAGGTCGCGCAGGCCGGCCATGGCCATGTTGAGGGTGCGCGGGATCGGCGTGGCGGTGAGCGTGAGCAGGTGCACGTTGGCACGCAGGGCCTTGAGGGCCTCCTTCTGGCGCACGCCGAAGCGCTGTTCCTCATCGACGATGACCAGGCCCAGGTCCTTGAACTTCACATCCGGCTGCAGCAGCCGATGGGTGCCGACGATGACATCCAGCTCGCCCTCGGCCAGCTTGGCCAGCTCGGCCTTGATCTGCTTGGCCGACTTGAAGCGCGAGAGCACTTCAACGCGCAGCGGCCAGTCGGCGAAGCGGTCGCTGAAATTGCGGTAGTGCTGCTCGGCCAGCAGCGTGGTCGGCACCAGCACGGCCACCTGCTTGCCGGCGCTGGCCGCAGCGAACGCGGCGCGTACGGCGACCTCGGTCTTGCCGAAGCCCACGTCGCCGCAGACCACCCGGTCCATCGGCTGGCTGCTGGCCAGATCGCGCAGGACCGCGTCGATGGCGTGCAGCTGGTCGGGGGTTTCCTCGAACGGGAAGGTCGCCGCGAACGGCTCGTACATCGCCCGGTCCACGTCCAGCGCCAGGCCGGCGCGCGCCTGGCGGCGGGCCTGGATTTCCAGCAGTTCGGCGGCCACATCGCGCACCTTCTCCGCCGCCCGGCGCTTGGCCTTGGTCCAGGCTTCGCCACCGAGCGAATGCAGCGGCGCGGTTTCCACCGACGCGCCGGAATAGCGGCTGATCAGGTGCAGCTGGGCCACCGGCACGTACAGGCGGTCGCCCTTGGCGTATTCGATCTCCACGTATTCGGCCGGCATGCCGCCGGCTTCCAGCGTGACCAGGCCGCGGTAGCGACCCACGCCGTGGTCTTCGTGGACGATCGGCGCGCCTTCGGACAGCTCGCCCAGATCGCGGATGATCGCCTCGGGCTCCTTGCCGCTGCGGCGCCGGCGATGCGGCTGGTTGGCCCGCTCGGGGAACAGCTGGCGCTCGGTCAGCACCGCGATGGGCGGGGATTCCAGCGCAAAGCCGTCTTCCAGCGGCGCCACGGCGATGGCGAACCTGCCTTTGAGCCCCTCTCCCACCGGGAGCGGGGTGAGGGTGCGGGACGTGCGCGATGGTTCGGACGTTGCGGTCTTCGTCGTACCCTCATCCGACGCTTCGCGCCACCTTCTCCCGGAGGGAGAAGGGTTCAGAAAAGCATTGAAATCGGCCACCACTTCCGGCATCAGACCGGCCGACTGCATCACTTCCATCAGCGCTTCGCGGCGGCCGGCCGAGTCCGAGGCGATCAGCACCCGGCCCGGATAGTCCTGCAGGAAGGTCTTGAGCGCCTGTCCTGCCGGTGCATCGCGCGGGGCCAGCGGCAGCGGCGGCAGGGCGACATCGCCCAGCGGCGTGGCGTCCTCGAAACGCGGATGCGCCGGCCCGCACAGCTCGATGCGCGGCAGCCGGTTGAGCGCCTCACGCAGCGGATTGGGCCCCAGGTACAGTTCCTCGGGTGGCAGCACCGGGTGTTCGACATCGTGGCGGCGCTGCTCGTAACGCGCCTGCGCCTGCAGCCAGAACGCATCGCCATTGCTCAGTGCCACCTCGGCCAGCAGCGGCAGCGCCGTCTGGCCCAGGTAATCGAACAAGGTGGCGGTCTGCGCGTAGAACAGCGGCAGGTAGTACTCCACCCCGGCCGGGGCGATGCCGGATTTGAGGTCCTGGTAGAGCGCGCTCTTGCGCGTGTCCACGTCGAATCGCTCGCGCAGGGTGTTCATCGCCTGCTCGATGCTGCGCGGATCCAGCGGCACTTCGCGCCCGGGCAGGATGCGGATGGCCTCGGTCTTTTCCAGCGAGCGCTGGGTGTCCGGGTCGAAGGCGCGGATGGTGTCGATGGTCTCGTCGAACAACTCGATCCGCAGTGGCGCTTGCGCGCCCATCGGGAACACGTCCAGCAGCCCGCCGCGCACGGCGAAGTCGCCCGGGTCCTGCACCTGCGGCACGTTGCGGTAGCTGGCCGCCTCCAGGCGGCGCTTTTCCGCGTCCAAGTCCAACCGCTGGCCAACCTTGTAGTCGAAGCTGCTGCCGACCATGCGCGCCACTGGCGGCAGCCGCTGCATCAGGGTCTGGATCGGCACCACCACGATCCCGCGGCCCAGCGTGGGCAGGCGGTTCAGTGCCGACAGGCGCTGGGAAATGATGTCCGGGTGCGGGCTGAAACGGTCGTAGGGCAGGGTCTCCCAGTCCGGGAATGGCAGCACCGGCAGCTCCGGGTCCGGCCCCAGCAGGGTGTGCAGGTCCGATTCGAGCTGGCGCGCGGCCTGGTTGTCGGCGGCAATGGCCAACAGCGGACCGTCATGTGCGCGGGCGGCCTGGGCGATGTACCAAGCCAGCGCGGTCGGGGACGAAGGGGCGCGCCACCAGGCGCGCGATTGGCCGGCACGCGGCAGCGGCGGGGAGTGGGGGGACTTGCTCATCAGTCCGCCATTTTAGCGTGGCCAGCGCGCTGAACCGCGTCCGAGCGCGCCACCGGCGCGACGGGGCTTGGGCGTAGGAGCAACTGTCTTCTCAGGCGCCTGTCATTCTCCATTCAGTTTGGTCTCTGGCCATGGCGTTGAGGCGGGTGAGCAGCACCCGCATGCAGGCGGTGATGGCGACCTTCCGATCTACTGTTCGGGCTAGGGACGAGGTCGATGTGCGGCGGCCCGGGCTCCTACACGTGCTTGGCAACACTGCGCTCCATCGGCCTGCCGCACATCGCTCTCCACCCAAACTCTAGACCTTCGCGCAGACACAAGCGCACCTCAGGGCGCGATGGGGCTTTCCCGGTGAAGCCTCGCGCGGCCCTGCGGTCCGCTCCTACGGGGCGCAATCACAGGATAGGGCGAAGGAGGCTGCCCGGCCACGCAGGGCCGGAAACGGTCAGCGTGCCGGCACAAGATCCGGCTCGCCGGCCTTGCCGGCTGCGGTTCCAAGATCCAGCACAACCCGGGCCAGGCCGGGGGCGTCATGGGCTGGCAGCACGCGAAAGCCCAGCGACCTGACCAGCTGCAGCATCGGCTGGTTGTCGTCCAGGACTTCGCCGTGCAGCTGCTCCAGCTTGCGGCTGCGGGCCCACTTCACCAATCGGCGCATCAAGTGCCGGCCGACACCCTGGCCGACGATGAAACGGCTGACCAGGATCGCGTATTCGGCATGGCGCGCGCCGTCCAGGACCCGGGCCCTGGCCACCGCACCGACCAGCGCCTCACCCGGCGGCAGCGGCTCGGCGGCGACCAGGGCGAATTCGCTGCGCGGGTCCGGGCTGCACAGGCGTGCAGCCTGTTCCGCCGGAAGTTCGGCCATGGTCGTGAGAAATCGCCGGCGGATCTGCTCAGGCTCCAGCAGCAGAAAACCTCCGCGGATCGGGGCCGCATCCTCGTGCCGGATGGGGCGAATCAGCAGCTCCCGGCCATCTTGCAGCCGGAACTTCTCATGCCATGGCGGCAATCGCTTTTGCCCGCTCATGCAACCGATGCTGGCACGCATGAAGTGAAAGCCGGTTTGACATCCGCATTACAGGCGCGACAGCGCAACGTGGGGGCCGCGCGATGGCGTCATTCGGGTTGCTTGAGCCACTCCAGGCGGGTGGTGGCACCGGCCTGGCCCAGCAGGTTCTGCAGGATGGGCAGGGCCGGGGCGATGGCCTGCTCCAGCTGCCAGGGTGCGTTGATCATCAGCATGCCGCTGCCGGCCAAGCGCAGCGGTGAATCATCCGCGCGCACCTGCAGTTCGGCCAGCCAGATGGAGCGGGCCGGCAGCGCGGCGGCCTTGCGCAGGAACGGCAGCAGGGTGCGGCGCTGCTTGATCGGGTACCACACCGCCCAGGTGGCGTGGGGCCAGCGGCCCAGGCCTTCGCGCACGCTGGCGATGATCTGCCGGTACTCGGCGTCCTGCGTTTCGTAGGGCGGGTCGATCAGCACCAGGCCGCGGCCGAACCTGGTCTGGCCGATCCGCGGCGGCAGCAGCGCCTTGATCGCGCCGTAGCCATCGCGGGTATGCACGGCCACCCGGCTGTCGTGGTGGAACAGCTCGCGCAGGCGCTGGGCTTCCTCCGGCTGCAGCTCGCAGGCGGCCAGGCGGTCCTGCTGGCGCAGGTGCTGGGCGATCAGCAGCGGTGAGCCGGGGTAGGCCAGCAGCGCGCCGACCGGGTTGTGCGACTGCACCGCGCGCAGGTAGCGCTCGATGCTTTCGTGCAGGCGGGCCTGGCCGAACAGCTTGAAGACCCCTTCCTCGGCCTCGGCGGTCTTGCGGCTTTCGGCCGCAGCCAGCAGGTAATGGCCACGGCCGGCGTGGGTGTCCAGCACGAAATACGGGCTGTCCTTGCGCGCCAGCGCCTCCAGCAGGTTGACCAGCACCATGTGCTTGAGGACATCGGCGTGGTTGCCGGCGTGGAAGGCGTGGCGGTAATTCATCGCGTGCAGGATACAGAAAGGCCGCAGGGCGCCGTTATGCTGCGCGCCATGCCCAACGTGCTGGTTGTCGAAGACGAAGCCGCCATTGCCGACGCCGTGCTCTACGCGCTGCGCAGCGAAGGCCTGCAGGCCGAGCACGTGACGCTGGCGCGCCAGGTCGCCCCGCGGGTGCGTGCCGGCGGGGTGGACGTGGTGGTCCTGGATGTGGGCCTGCCTGACGGCAGTGGCCTGGATGTGTGCCGGCAGCTGCGCGCGTTTTCCGAGGTGCCGGTGCTGTTCCTGACCGCGCGCAACGAGGAGATCGATCGGGTGCTGGGGCTGGAACTGGGCGCGGACGACTACATCGCCAAGCCGTTCTCGCCACGCGAGCTGGTGGCGCGGGTGCGCGCGCGGCTGCGTCGCAGCATCGCGCAACCGGCACAAGGCCCGGCCCGCGGCGAGTTCAGCGTGGACCACGAGGGCCACCGGGTGCGCTTCCGCAACACGGTGCTGGACCTGACCCGCTATGAGTACGCGCTGCTGGCCGCGCTGCTGCAGCGCCCTGGCGCCATCCTCAGCCGCGCCCAGCTGATGGACCGCGGCTGGGACCGCGATGCCGACAGCGCCGACCGCACCGTCGATACCCACATCAAGACCTTGCGCGCCAAGCTGCGCGCGGCCGGCGCCGACCCCGACCCGGTGCGCACGCATCGCGGGATCGGCTATTCGCTGGAGCTGTAGGCCGTGCGGATCGGGGTGCGGCTGTTCCTCGGGTTCTTCCTGATCACCGGCCTGGCTGCGTTCTTTGTGATGCGGGTGTTCGTCAACGAGGTCAAGCCCGGCGTGCGCCAGGCGATGGAGTCCACCCTGGTCGATACCGCCAACGTGCTGGCGGTGATGGCGGCCGACGACCTGGCCGCCGGCCACATCGCCGATGGCCAGTTCGCGCGCGACCTGGAGGCCGCCGCCGAGCGCGAGGTGGATGCGCATATCTGGCAGATCCCCAAGAAGCGGGTCGACTACCGGGTCAGCATCACCGATGCGCAGGGCGTGGTGGTGTTCGATTCGCGCGGGCATGAGCTGGGCCGCGACAACTCGCGCTGGAACGATGTCTACCGCACCCTGCGCGGCCAGTACGGTGCGCGTTCCAGTCCCGAGTCGCCTGGCGATGAGGTGCACACGGTGATGCACGTGGCCGCGCCGATCCATGCGCCGGGCGTGACGCCGGCACGGCTGATCGGCGTGCTGACCCTGTCCCAGCCCAACCGCACCTTCGAGCCGTTCATCGCCGCCAGCCAGCAGAGCATCCTGCGCCGCGGCGGCTGGTTGATCGGGCTGTCGGCACTGATCGGCCTGGCGATGACCTGGTGGCTCTCGCGCGGCATCGGCCGCCTCAACCGCTACGCGCAGGCGGTCAGCGCCGGGCTGCCGGTGGCCCCGCCCAAGCCGCGTCGCGACGAGATCGGCGACCTGGGCCGGGCGCTGGAAACCATGCGCCGCAAGCTGGAAGGCAAGGACTACGTCGAGCAGTACGTGCAGTCGCTGACCCACGAGATGAAAAGCCCGCTGGCCGGCATCCGCGGCGCGGCCGAACTGCTGCAGGAGCCGCTGCCCGAGGCCGAGCGCCAGCGCTTTGCCCGCAACATCCTGGAGCAGCAGCAGCGCCTGACCGAGACCATCGACAAGCTGCTGGCGCTGGCCGAAGTGGAGCAGCACGGCTGGCTGCAGAGCCGCGAGCCGGTCGCGCTGCAGGACCTGTTTTCGCAGGCGACCGGGGCGGTGCGGACGCGACTGGATGCGGCCGATGTGCGCCTCGAGGTCCAGCTCGCCGATGGGCTGGCGGTGCACGGCGATGGCTTCCTGCTGCGCCAGGCGCTGTCCAACCTGCTGGACAACGCGATCGCGTTTTCGCCGCGTGGCGGACGGATCGTGCTGTCGGCCGTCGCCCAAGGCGATCAGGTGGAGATCAGCGTGCGCGATGACGGGCCGGGCGTACCGGATTACGCGCTGGAGCGGGTCTTCGAACGGTTCTATTCCCTGGCCGCGCCGGCAACCGGACAGCGGGGCACGGGCCTGGGATTGCCGTTCGTGCGGGAGGTCGCACGGCTGCATGGCGGCAGCGTGACGCTTGTGAATGCCGAGGGTGGGGCGTTGGCGGTGGTCGTGCTGCCGGTCGCTTGATCCTTCGGGATCTGATCGAAATTTCTGAAGCAAGGGCTTTCGCACCGCTTCGTGGCCCGCCCGCCCGCTTCGCGGGTCCGCGACGGGACGAGGGATTTTTGGATGGAACATCACTGTCAGTGCGAACATGCCGCACATGCTTGTGCGGTGCGCCGCGGGTCTGATGCTCGTCCTTGGCCGCGGCTCACCGAGGATTTCAGCGCGTAAGCAAAAAGCAGCCGCGCACGCCCGGCTGCTTCGGCTTCGGCTTCGGCTCTGGCTTTGGCTGTTGCCTGCTCTTGATCTTCAGCGCCTTCAAAGCGAGCCGAGCACCGCAGGCTGATCGGGTCGTAGAGGCGCCCTGTTTGAGCGTAGCGAGTTTGGGCGCCGTGCCCGATCAGACGAGGAGCACAGGGCACCGCCGCCAGAGCGGCGGCGAGTGTCAGGCGCAGGCGGTTTTGGCTACTTTTGCCAAGACAAAAGTAGCTCGCGCCGTCAGGCGCGAAAGCCTTTGATCTTGCCGTGCAAAAAAGAACAGGCCGTGATCGATTTCGATCCGTTGCAGGATTGGAAGAGCGGACTCAAGCCGTCGCCCGGATCACATCCCCCAGCACATTGAAGATCCGGTCAATGTGTTCCTTCTCGATGATCAGCGGCGGCGACAGCGCGATCACATCGCCGGTCACGCGGGTCAGCATCTGGCCGTCGTGGAAGGCGCGGTTGAACACCTCGAACCCGCGCGCGCCCGGCGCATCCGGGCGGGCCGCGAACTCGATCGCGCCGATCAGGCCGAAGTTGCGGATGTCGATCACGTTGGGCAGGCCCTTGAGCGAATGCAGGCCCTGCTGCCAGTAATGGCCCAGTTCGATCGCCTTTTCGAACAGGTTCTCCTCGGCGTAGGTGTCCAGGGTGGCCAGCGCAGCGGCGCAGGCCAGCGGATGGCCGGAGTAGGTGTAGCCGTGGAACAGGTCGATGGCGCTGTCCGGGCCCTGGGTGAACGCCTCGAAGATGTCCTCGGACACGAACACCGCGCCCATCGGTACGCAGCCGTTGGTGATGCCCTTGGCCGCGGTGATGATGTCCGGGGTGACGCCGAAACGCTGCGAGGCGAAGGCCTTGCCGACGCGGCCGAACCCGGTGATCACCTCGTCGAAGATCAGCACGATGCCGTGCTTGCTGCAGATCTCGCGGATGCGCCTGAGATACCCGTCCGGCGGCAGGATCACCCCGGCGCTGCCGGAGATCGGCTCGATGATCACCGCGGCGATGGTCGACGGATCGTGCAGGGTGATGACCCGTTCCAGTTCCTCGGCCCATTCCAGGCCGTGCGTCGGCAGGCCCTGCGAAAAGCCGTTGCGTTCGATGTCCAGGGTATGGCGCAGGTGGTCCACGCCGGGCAGGCCCGGGCCGAACCACTTGCGGTTGTTGGGCAGCCCGCCCACGGAAATGCCGCCAAAACCCACGCCGTGGTAGGCCTTCTCGCGGCCGATCAGGCGAAAACGCTGGCCCTCGCCGCGGGCGCGGTGGTAGGCCAGGGCGATCTTCAGTGCCGAATCCACCGACTCCGATCCGGAGTTGGTATAGAAGACGTGGTTGAGATTGCCCGGGGTCAGTTCGGCCAGGCGCTGGGCCAGCACGAACGGCAGCGGCGAGGACATCGAGAAGTTGGGCGCGAAATCCAGCGTGCCGATCTGCTGTCTGACCGCCTCGACGATGCGCGGCCGCGCGTGGCCGGCGTTGACGCACCACAGGCCGGCGCAGGCATCGAGGATCTGCCGGCCCTCGATGTCGGTGTAGTACATGCCCGCGGCGCTGGCCAGCAGGCGCGGGCTGGCCTTGAAGGCCTTGTTGGCGGTGAACGGCATCCAGAACGCCTCCATCGAGGCCGGCATCTGCATGCCCAGCTGTGCGTAATGGGCGGCGTAGCCGGCAGCGGGAGACGGGGAATCGGCGCTCATGCGGACCTCGGGGGATGGCGGACGCAGCTAGCCTATCGCGTTGAAAAAACTTTACAACCGAGCCGCAAAAAGGGCTCAATGCGGGCGGTAGTGTCAAGAATTTCGCAACGCGGCGGACGAGGAAGTCGATGGACATCGGGGCGCGACTGCAGCAGGTGCGCACTTCCAAACAGCTCAGCCAGCGCGAGCTGGCCAAGCGCGTGGGGGTCACCAACAGCACCATCTCGCTGATCGAGCAGAACAAGGTCAGCCCGTCGGTGAGTTCACTGAAGAAGGTGCTGGACGGGATCCCGATCTCGCTGGCCGATTTCTTCACCCTGGACCTGGAAGCCGGCTCGCCGGACAACCCGTTCTACGCGCTGGCCGACACCCCGGATGTGGGCAGCGACGGCGTCCATTATTTCCTGGTCGGCCAGCGCGTGGCCAAGCGCCAGATGTGCATCCTGCGCGAGGTCATGCCGCCGGGCACCGACACCGGCCAGACCATGCTGGCCCATGCCGGCGAGGAAGGCGGCGTGGTGGTGTCCGGCGAGGTGGAAGTCACCGTGGGCGATCAGGTGCGGGTGCTGCGCGCCGGCGAGGGCTATTACTTCGAAAGCCGGCTGCCGCACCGGTTCCGCAACCTGGGCGATGCCGAGGCCGTCATCGTCAGTGCCAACACGCCTGCCACCTTTTAGTACTTGGCTTTGAGCCCCTCTCCCGCCGGGACGGCAACCCCCTTCTTGGGGGAGGGGTGGGGTGAGGGTTCGGAACGAGCGATAGACCGCGCATGCCACGGTGAAGTCCGCCAGCACGGTGCGAATCGCCCGTCCCGCACCCTCATCCGCCCCTTCGGGGCACCTTCTCCCGATGGGAGAAGGAGAAAAGCAGTGTGCTGGCTTTCCTTAATTCTCTGCCCCTGGAATCCCCATGACCGCCACCTTCGAATCCCGCAAATCCCAGGCCGCCGCGCTGTCCATCGCCACCCAGGCCTTCATCGACGGTCAGTACGTGGACGCGGCCAGCGGCGCGACCTTCGACTGCATCAGCCCGATCGACGGGCGGGTGCTGGGGCAGGTGGCCGACTGCGGCCAGGCCGACATCGACAAGGCGGTGCGGGCGGCCCGGCGCAGCTTCGAGGCCGGGCACTGGGCCCAGACCGCACCGACCCATCGCAAGAAGGTCCTGCAGCGCTTTGCCGAGCTGGTGAACGCGCATGTCGACGAGCTGGCGCTGCTGGAATCGCTGGACATGGGCAAGCCGGTCGATGACGCGCTGGGCTACGACGTGCCGGCGACCGCCCGCTGCCTGGCCTGGACCGGCGAGGCGATCGACAAGGTCTACGGCGAAGTCGCCGCCACCGGGCCGGGCGAGCTGGGCCTGATCACCCGCGAGCCGCTGGGCGTGGTCGCGGCGATCGTGCCGTGGAACTTCCCGCTGGTGATGGCCGCCTGGAAGATCGCCCCGGCGCTGGCGATGGGCAATTCAGTGGTGCTCAAGCCGTCTGAAAAATCGCCGCTGAGCGCGCTGCGCCTGGCCGCACTGGCGATGGAAGCGGGCATTCCGCCCGGGGTGTTCAACGTGGTGCCGGGCTTCGGCAAGACCGCCGGCGAGCCGCTGGCCCTGCACATGGATGTCGACGGGCTGGTGTTCACCGGCTCGACCGCCGTGGGCAAGCGCCTGCTGCAGTGCGCGGGGCTGTCCAACATGAAACGCGCCTACATGGAATGCGGCGGCAAGAGCCCGAACATCGTCTTTGCCGATGCGCCGGACCTGGACAAGGCCGCGCAGGTCGCGGCTTCGGCGATCTTCTACAACCAGGGCCAGGTGTGCACCGCCGCTTCGCGGCTGCTGGTGGAGGAATCGATCCACGCGCAGTTCGTCGAGCGGGTGGTCGCGGCCGGCCGCAAGCTGCAGCCGCAGCATCCGTTCACCCCTGGCGCGGCGATGGGGGCGATGGTCGATGCCGGCCAGGTCGAGCGGGTCATGGGCTACATCGCCAAGGGTCAGCAAGAAGGCGCGCGCCTGGTGCTGGGCGGCCGCCAGGCCAGCGTGGTGGAAGGCGGCTGCTATATCGAACCGACCATCTTCGACGGCGTCCAGCACGGCCAGACGATCAGCCGCGAGGAGATCTTCGGGCCGGTGCTGTCGGTGATCGGCTTCAGCGACGAGGCCCAGGCGATCCGGTTCGCCAACGACAGCGAGTACGGCCTGGCCGCGGCGGTATGGACCGGCGACATCGCCCGCGCCCATCGGGTGACCCGCAAGCTGCGCGCCGGCAGCGTGTGGGTCAACTACTGGGACGGCGGCGACATGACCGCCCCGTTCGGCGGCTACAAGCAGTCCGGCAATGGCCGCGACAAGTCGCTGCACGCCTTCGACAAGTACACCGAGCTCAAGGCCACCTGGATCAACCTGGAGGGTTGAAAGCCAGGCGCGCAGGCCACTTTCCGCGCGCGCCGCGCCAGGTTTGGACTGGTGCCTGCTGCGCGCGGCCGGTGCGGTCGGTGTCGTTGCATTGCCCGGACACGGCGGTATCGATTTACATCATGCCTGCCGCGCCGCGAACGCTTCTGCGGTCATGATCAAGTCGGGAAAAACCTCTCGCATGGCAAGAATGTCCGCATCGCCGGTGATCAACGCATCGGCCTTGCCGACATGCGCGAGCACCAGGAACACCTGGTCCTTCTCGTCGCGGCAGGCTGGCAGGTCTGGCCATGGTGCCGGCAGTTCCACCACCTCGGCGTAGGGCAGAAAGTCCGCCAGCAACTCCTGTTGCTCCAATGCCGAGAGCTTCAACTTGGGATAGGCCAGGACGCGCAGGAGTTCACCGGCCGTCTCCCGGCAGACCAGCGGCTGCAACTGCTGGCGCTGCCAGGCCTGTCGAATCCAGGCCTGTCGAATCCAGGCCAGAGGTCCGGCACTGAAGATCAGCGCCGAGAGCACGATGTTGGTGTCCAGGACGACCCTGCGCATCAGCGCCGCGCCCAGGCCACCGCATCCTCGACGTCCTGCTCGGTGATCCCGAGTTGTTCCAGCTTCTCACGCACGGCCTGGGCATTCTGGACCCGCACCGGCGTCAGGACGATCCGGCCGCCCTCGACGGTCACCTCGAAGTACTCGGCAGCATCCACGCTGGAGACAGCCGCCTTGGGCAGCGTGATCTGATTTTTCGACGTGAGCTTGGCAAGCATGGAAGCCTCCTGTAGGTTTCAAAGGAAATCTTACTTCCTTACTTCATTCCAAGCAAACACGCCTTGGGCGCCAAAAGGTCAGCCCCGGCGTCCATCAGCGATCCAGCCGCAGTGGCCCGGCATTGACCGGGCAAGGCAGGCGCGCGATGGCGCGCCGCGGCGTTTAGAATTGGCGTTCTTTCTTTCCCAGCACCCCTGATCGCCTTCATGACCACTTCCCACGCCCCCCTGCGCGGTAGCATCGTCGCGCTCGTCACCCCCATGCACCAGGACGGCAGCGTCGACTACGCCGCCCTGCGCAAACTGGTGGACTGGCACGTGGCCGAAGGCACCGACTGCATCGGCGTGGTCGGCACCACCGGCGAGTCGCCCACGGTCAACGTGGACGAACACTGCCAGATCATCCGGGTCGCGGTCGAACAGGCCGCCGGCCGGGTGCCGGTGATGGCCGGCTGCGGCGGCAATTCCACCGCCGAGGCGATCGCACTGGCCCGGTTTGCGCGCGAAGTCGGCGCCGACAGCCAGCTGCAGGTGGTGCCCTACTACAACAAGCCCGGCCAGGAAGGGCAGTACCGCCACTTCGCCGCCATTGCCGAGGCCACCGGCGATCTGCCGATCGTGCTCTACAACGTGCCCGGCCGGACCGTGGCCGACCTGCAGCACGACACCGTGCTGCGCCTGGCCCAGGTGCCGGGCATCGTCGGCATCAAGGAAGCCACCGGCAACATCGAACGGGCGCAGTGGCTGATCCGCGAGGCGCCGCCGGGGTTTTCGATCTACTCCGGCGACGATGCCACCGCCGTGGCGCTGATGCTGTGCGGCGGCCACGGCAACGTCAGCGTGACCGCCAACGTCGCCCCGCGCCTGATGCACGAGCTGTGCATGGCCGCGCTGGCCGGCGATGTCGCCACCGCGATGTCGATCCAGCTGCGCCTGCTGCCGCTGCACAGGCAGCTGTTCGTCGAATCCAACCCGATCCCGGTCAAGTGGGCGGTCTCGCGCCTGGGCCGGTGCGGCGGCACCCTGCGCCTGCCGCTGACCGAGCTGGAGCCGGGCAACCAGGCCCGGGTGGAAGCGGCCCTGCGCGGAGCGGGCCTGCTGGCATAAGCCAGCGAGCCGGCCCATCAGCGCCCGGCCTGCGCCGCGCTGTCCGGGCGCAGCCCCATGACGCGCGGCGCACCGGCGCGCGGGCGGCCTGCCGGCACCGCATGCTGCCGAAGCGTCAGACGTGACAGAATTCGCCGGATTGGTTCATGGAACAGACCCTGAAGATGGCCGCCGTCCCCACCACCGCCCCTGTCAATTCGCCTGCCCGCGTGCTGCTGGCCAGCCTGATGGGCACCACCATCGAGTTCTTCGACTTCTACATCTACGCCACCGCCGCGGTGCTGGTGTTCCCGAAGCTGTTCTTCCCGCAGGGCGATCCGGTCGCCGCGCAGCTGGCTTCGCTTGCGACCTTTGCGGTGGCCTTTGTGGCGCGGCCGTTCGGCTCGGCGCTGTTTGGCCACTTCGGTGACCGCATCGGGCGCAAGGCCACGCTGGTGGCTGCGCTGCTGACCATGGGCATCTCCACCGTGGTGATCGGCCTGCTGCCCACCTACGGGACCATCGGCGTGATCGCGCCGGCGCTGCTGACCCTGTGCCGCTTTGGCCAGGGCATTGGCCTGGGCGGCGAATGGGGCGGGGCGGTGCTGCTGGCCACCGAAAACGCACCGCCAGGCAAGCGCGGCTGGTACGGCATGTTCCCGCAGCTGGGCGCGCCGCTGGGCTTTCTGCTGTCGGCGGCGACCTTCCTGATCATGGGCGCCACGCTGAGCCCGGAGCAGTTCATCGGCTGGGGCTGGCGGGTGCCGTTCATCGCCTCGGCGCTGCTGGTGATCATCGGCCTGTGGGTGCGCCTGAGCATCAACGAGACCCCCGCCTTCCAGCAGGCGATCGAATGCAACGTGCGCCTGCGGGTGCCGTTTCGCGCGGTGTTCTCCCAGCACCTGGGGCCGCTGGTCCTGGGCACCCTGGGCGCGTTGGCGACCTTCGTGCTGTTCTACATCATGACCGTGTTCGCGCTGGGCTACGGCACCGGCATCCTCGGCTACAGCCGTCAGCAATTCCTGCTGCTGCAGATGGTGGCCATGCTGTTCTTCGCCGCGGGCATCCCGCTCTCGGCGCTGTACGGTGACCGCACCACCGCACGCGGGGCGATGCTGGTGGCCAGCGTCGGCATCCTGGTGTTTGGCCAGCTGTTCGGCCCGCTGTTCCAGGCCGGGCATGTGGTCCAGGTGGCGATCTTCCTGTGCATCGGTTTGTTCATCATGGGCTGGACCTACGGCCCGGTCGGCACCCTGCTGGCCGAGGTCTACCCGACCGAAGTGCGCTACACCGGCTCGTCGCTGTCGTTCAACCTGGCCAGCGTGCTGGGCGCGGCGCCGGCGCCGTACGTGGCCACCTGGCTTGCGAGCAACTACGGCGTGCAGATGGTGGGTTACTACCTCAGCGCCGCCGCCCTGGTCACGATCCTGGCGCTGCTGGCGGTGCAGCGCCACGCCAGCGTCAAGTAGGAGTCAGCTCACGAAATTCGTTCAAACGCATGCCGAAACCGCCCGTGCTCTTCAATCAACCCCAGTGCAACGCGCGGGCCGGGTGCGTCGACGAATTTGCAGATCCAACGCCGTGAAGGGTCAGCACGAGCAAAGCAGGCATGGGACGACTCATGGGTGAGAAGCGTCGTCGTTGTTGCGCACGGTGCCCAGTAACTGCAACAAGTTGGGGAGCGCGGTTTGCACCGTCTCCCACACCACGTCGAGGTTGATGTCGAAGTAGCCGTGGGCGATGCGGTTGCGCATGCCACGCATACTCCGCCACGGCACGTCGGGATGGGCCTGGGTGAACTCGGCGTAGCCATCCATCACCTTGGTGGCGGCCTCACCGATGACGATGAGGCTCATGACGACCGCCTGCTGGGTGCGCTTGTCGGCAAGGAAGTCGCCCTTGCTCAAACCGTCCACAAATCCGCACGCGTCGGCCGCCGCCTGCCGCATATGGTTCAGGTAGTCGGCCAGGCGGCGATCGCTCATACGGGCTGCGCTTCGGCGAGCACCTGCGCACGGAACGACGCTGGAAGATCACTCGGCGTCAGCAGATCGACGGAGATGCCGAGCAAGGCTTCCAGCTCGACCTGCAAACCGCCGAGGTCGAACAGCGTTGCGCCGGGCAGCGCGTCGACCAGCAGATCCAGGTCGCTGCCCTCCTGATCCGTGCCACGCAGCACGGAACCGAAGATGCGCGGGTTCGCCGTACGAAAACGGCTTGCTGCTTCGCGGACGGCACTTCGCTTGAGATCGAGCACGATCGACGGGCGCATCCGGCATTCTCCTTTATCGAAACTCATGGTTACGGTAGTCGTGCATGAATAGGGTTTCAAGAACTGTTGTGCTACCCGCGCCGTCCCGGTTTCGCGTTGCCGCCCGATGGCGAGCCGCCCGCGGCCTTGCTGATGCACGTCGTCGACAGTTGCGCATCGAGCCGGCGGTGTGGCCGCAGTATGCACAGCGGCCGGAAACTCGGCGCGAGCATCTCGCCAAATTGCAGACGTGGCTCAACCTGAGACCGTTCTCGGCCGCCGACTATCGCCGCGTGGTCCACCAGCTCAGCGAGCTCGCCCAGCAGACCGACCGTGGCATGGTGCTGCCGCACGCGCATCGGTCTTCGCGACCGGCCGCGGCGGGGCCGCCGCTTCAGTGAAAGAAGCGGGCCAGGGTGCGATTGAGCCAGCCGCCCTGCTGGTGGCTGCGGGCGAACTGATCCAGGTGCCTGCGCACGGTGTCGCTGTAGGCCCTGTCGTCGCTGCGGATGTGGTTGAACAGCCAGCGCGAGAGCAGGGTCTTGAGGTCGTCGGCCACTTCCTCGCCGGCTTCGAACCTGAGCCGGTAGTCACCCACACGCTTGACGAACACCTCGTGCACCCGGCGATGGGCGGCGCAGAACGGGTAGCCGGCCTCCTCCATCAGCTCCTCCTCGAATGCGAAGTGCGACATCGTGTAGTCGATCAGTTCGGCGATCACCTCGCCCACGCCATCACGCGAACCGCGGCCCTGCGCGGCGTGCAGCTGGTTGATCATCTCCACGATCCGCCGGTGCTGGTTGTCGATCACCTCGATGCCGGTGTCCAGGTCGTCCTGCCAGATCAGCAAAGCCATGGAAACGCGCTCCAGTGCCGGGACTGCCGGCCCGGCGCGCGCAGTAGGCAAGCGGCCCATGGCGGACATTGATCCGGATCAAGGCGATGCCGGCGCATGTTTGCGCGCCGGCCACGGCGCCACCTTCAGCCGCTCACCACAGGGCATCGCGCAGCTTGTACCAGCCCGTCGCCGCCACCAGCAGCGGCGTGCGCAGCGCCTGGCCACCGGGGAACGGCGCATGGCTGATCTTCGCAAACAGGTCCAGCCGCTGCGCCTGGCCGGCAATGGCCTGCGCAATCAATCAGTTTGCCGGCCCGCGCGCTGGCAAGTGATCAATAAGCCGGCGCCTGGTGCCAGCGCCAGGCGCTGTCGATGATCTCCTCCAGCCCGGGGTGGCGCGGTTGCCAGCCCAGCACGTTGCGGGCCTTGTCGCTGGCGGCCACCAGCACGGCCGGATCGCCCGCCCGGCGCCCGGCCTGCTGGTAGCCAATGTCGCGGCCGGTGACCGCGCGCGCCGCCTGCAGCACCTGCAGCACACTGAAGCCTTGCCCGTTGCCCAGGTTGAAGGCGTGCGCGCCCGGCTGGCGCTGCATCAGTTCCAGCGCACGCAGGTGTGCATCGGCCAGGTCCAGCACATGCACGTAGTCGCGCACGCAGGTGCCGTCGACGGTGTCGTAGTCGTCGCCGAACAGCTTCAGGGCCGGGCCGGTGCCCAGTGCCGCGCGCAGCACATTGGGGATCAGGTGGGTTTCGGGCTGGTGCGATTCGCCGATGTTCTCATCCGGCGCCGCGCCGGCGGCGTTGAAATAGCGCAGGCACACCGAGCGCAGCCCGTAAGCCTGGGCCGCATCGGCCAGGATGCGCTCGACCATCAGCTTGCTGGCCCCGTACGGATTGATCGGCGCCTGCCGATGGTCCTCATCGATCAGCGCGCTGAGCGGGTTCCCAAAGATCGCCGCGGTGGAGGAAAACACCAGCCTGTCCACCCCACGCCGGGCCATCGCCTGCAGCAGATGCAGCGTGCCCACCACGTTGTTCTCGTAATAGGCGTAAGGCGCGCGCACCGATTCGCCCACCAGCGAGCGCGCGCAGAAATGCATCACCGCATCGACCGGGCGCTGAAACGCGGCATCCAGGGTGTCCGGCTGGAGGAGGTCGGCCTGCACCAGCGGCCCCCAGCGCACCGCGGCGCGATGGCCGGTGGCCAGGTTGTCCAGGACCGTCACCGCGTGCCCGGCCCGCGACAGGGCCAGCGCCGCATGCGCACCGACGTAGCCGGCGCCGCCGCAAACCAGGATGTGCATGCTCGCTCGTGGTTGTCCCCGTGGGGCGCAGATTGTAGCCAGCCAGGGCGCCGCCGACGGCGCGCAGGCGTGCGCCGGACCAGCGGCCGGTGCAGATTTACCCGCGCCGGCGCCCATGGCAGACTGCAATGGCTCGCGCCAGCTTGCGGCGGCGGCACACGGGGCAACGCGAAGGCCATGGGGTGTGCCGGCGCAGCACCGCGCCCCGCCCATCCTCGGCACGCCCCCCCTGCGCGCAACCTTCCCTCACGTGCCCGGTCCCCACATGAACCCTGACTCCCGCATTTTCGTCGCCGGCCACCGTGGCCTGGTCGGCAGCGCCATCGTCCGTCGCCTGCAGGCGCTGGGCTACAGCAACCTGCTGCTGGCCGGCCGCGAGGTGCTGGACCTGCGCGAGCGCACCGCGGTTGATGCCTTCTTCGCCCGGGAACAGCCGCAGGTGGTGTTCCTGGCCGCGGCCAAGGTGGGCGGCATCCACGCCAACGACACCTATCCGGCCGAGTTCCTGCTGGAAAACCTGCAGATCCAGAACAACGTCATCGACGCGGCCTACCGCAACGGCGCGCACAAGCTGACCTTCCTGGGCTCCTCGTGCATCTACCCCAAGTTTGCCGAACAACCCATCCGCGAGGATTCGCTGCTGACCGGCCCGCTGGAACCCACCAACGAGTGGTACGCCATCGCCAAGATCGCCGGCATCAAGCTGTGCCAGGCCTACCGCCGCCAGTACGGATTCAACGCCATCAGCCTGATGCCCACCAACCTGTACGGCCCCGGCGACAACTTCGACCTGGACAACTCGCACGTGCTGCCCGCGCTGATCCGCAAGTTCCACCAGGCCAAACTGGCCGGCGCGCCGGAGGTGGTGATGTGGGGCACCGGCACGCCGCGGCGCGAGTTTCTGCACGTGGACGACATGGCCGCCGCCACCGTCTACCTGACCCAGACCTACAACGGCGCGGACATCGTCAACGTGGGCGTGGGCGATGACATCAGCATCCGCGAGCTGGCCGAACTGGTGAAGGACATCACCGGCTACACCGGCAGGATCGTCAACGACACCAGCAAGCCCGACGGCACCCCGCGCAAGCTGCTGGACGTCAGCCGCCTGCACAGCCTGGGCTGGAAGGCACAGGTGGAGCTGCGCGAGGGCATCGCCGCCACTTACCAGTGGTTCCTGGACAACCAGCAGTCCCTGCGCGCGGCCTGAATGTGCGGACGCGCTGCCAGCCGCCCCCAAACCGCTGAAGGGACAGCAAGGCCAGCTCAACTGACAAATCCTCGCCCAGCCCGCATGCCGCCGCGTTTGCCCCATGGCCGTGCTGCCCGCGATGGGTGACGGGCTGCCCCTTGGCAGCTGGCGCTGGTTCACGCCGTGGGGCGATGCGCTGCTGGTGCTGCCGCTGGTGGTCTGCGCGGCGGCGCTGCTGGCCTGGCACCACCGCGATGCGCGCCGGCCCGCACTGCGTTGGCTGCTGATCGTGGCGATGGCCTGTGCGGTGACTGCGGCCAGCAAGATCGCCTTCTACGGCTGGGGCACCGGCGTGCCTGCCTGGGACCTGACCTGCTTCAGCGGACATGCGGTGGTGGCCATGGTGTCCTGGCCGGTGCTTGGGGCGCTGCTGGCGCCACGCCGGTGGCCGGGCGCGCGCCAGGCCATGTGCCTGGGCGGCATCGTGCTGGCACTGTTGACCGGCTACTCGCGCGTGCACGTGGGCGGGCACTCGCTGGCAGAAGTGATCGCCGGGGCCGGCCTGGGCGGCCTGGGCGCCTGGCTGGCGCTGCGCGCACTGCGCAGCCACACCCTGGACCTGGCCCGCCGCGTGGTGCTGGTTCCGCTGGCCCTGGTACTGGTGGCCGTCACCGCCGCGCCGCCGGTCCGCATCCCCACCGAGAGCCTGCTGGCCCGCATCGGCACGCTGCTTTCAGATGCACCCACCCCGGTCTCCCGGAAAAGCTGGCGCCAGGCGCATGGCTACGGCGACATGGGGGCAGAGAAGGAATAGATGCGCCGACCGAGGCCCGGTCTGGCAGCCGGGCGGGGCCCATCCTCGGCTGCTACAGCCGTGCATGCCCGGCCTCCCGTTGACTTCGCACGGCCAGGATGAAAACCGTATCAATCGCCGCGGCATAGCGATACAGCGCCACATACCCGCGCGCACCCCGACCGATCACCAACTCGCGATTGCCCGCGATGTCCGGACGGCCGATCAGGGGATTGCGTTCCAGCACGTCGATTGCCGCGATGATGTCCTGCAACCGCGACGGGGCGTCCGCTACGTCGTACTCGGCAAGATGGGCCAGAATCCGGTCAAAGTCATCCGCAAGCTCCGGAGCCAGCTCGATACGGGACACCTTCAGGGCGCCAGCTTGCGCGCCGCCGGCCGCGCGGGACGCTTGCCCTCCATGCTTTGCTCAAGGTAGCGCCGCATTTCCTGCCACGGGATGGTCTCGCCGGACGCCACGATGTCCGCATACCGCTGGTTTGCGGTCTCGTTGAAATCCTGCCGCAAGGCTTCCTGTTCGGTTTTCTCCACAATGGCTTGCAGGATGAAGCCGTGGGTTGTGGTGCCTGATCGTTCCGCCGCCAGACGGATACGCTGTTTGAGTTCATCCGACAGGCGAATGGTCGTGGTGGACATGGGCCGCTCCAGAAGCAAAATGATGTAGCACTTTAGTGTCACATGCTCGCAGGTTTCCGCGCCGCAAGTCCAGCCCGTAGGAGCGGCGCCCCGCCGCGACCAACGCCGGCGGCCACCCCCGTAGAAGCGGCGCCCCCGCCGCGATCGGTCCCCGATGCCGTTCGCAATCCATCGGCCCGAGGGCGGGCCTCCTACAGGCACCCGGTAGGAGCGGCGCCCTCGCCGCGATCGCCCCCGCGCAATCAACGGCCCGCGGCCACACCGCACCGCCCAAACAGAAAATCCGCCTGCACCGCGCGGCCTTGGCCGTCATCGGCCATGTTGTAGGCGCCCGCAAGCCCCAGCCCGCGCTCGCGCTCGCGCAGCCAGGCGATCACCGCATCGGCCAACGCCTGTCCCGCATACAGCTCCATGAACCAGCACTCCACATATATCCAGGCGAAGCGGTCCAGCATGCCCTCGCAGCCCGCCAACGCCGGCAGCTCGAAGCCCTGGACATCCATCTTGAGCAGTGCCGGTTCGGCGAGATCCGCCGCTGGCACTTCACCCGCCGCATCACACGAATGCTGGCCGTGCCCGCCTGCAAGAATGATTTGATTGCAAGACCAGAGGATCGTCCACCAGAGGACACCTACACCAGTGCAACGCTCACACCCAAGGCCTCTGCCGCAGCGGCAAGACCACGATCCAGCGTGCGCACCCGGGCTCCGCGCCGGCTGGCAACCGCCAGGTGCAGGGCATCACCCGCGCGCAGGCCGGTGGCGTGCTGATCGGCGAGGCGCGCGGCGACCCGGAAATCCTGCCCCGAGACCGGCAACACCTGAAAGGAGGCGTCCACCAAAGCCGTGAAAACCGCCAGGGCTTCCGCCCGATCGGGCGCGGCCAACTGCCCGGTCCGCACCTTGACCGACATCGCCGCCGAAAACTCCGTCAACACCCACTCACTGATTGCGAGCACCCCCGCGGCCTGATCCGCCAGCCACGCCTGCATCCGGCCGGTAGCCGGTTCGCGGGTCAATGCCGCCACCAGAATGCTGGTGTCGACGTACAGCATCAATACCGGCTCTGATCGCGCACCTGGCGCATGAACTCGCCCGCGCTCTGCGGCTGCTCGGCCATGCGTGCGGTCAGCTCCCGCAGCGCATCGGCATCCACCGGCCGCAGCAGCCGCTCGGCACGAATCAGTCGGCCCACCGGACGGCCCCGCTTGGTAATCACCACCTCGTCACCTGAAGCCAATTGCTCCGTCAATTCGCTCAAGTGAGCCTTGGCGTGCGCAAAGCTCACGATTTTCTCGCCCATACATCACCTCGTGACCACATTACTGGTCACATAGTAGCCGCCGCCATGCATCGGGACAATATCCGCCACGCCCGTCGCCCACACCCAACCCATCGGCCCGGGGGCGGGCCTGCTACAACTGATGCCGCGTAGCCGATGCCGCCGTGGCGGTGCTGGACGTTGTACCAATGCACGAAGGCCGCCATCACGCAGCAGCAGGTCGATCGGAGACCGGCGGGGCGTCGCCGGCCGCGTGCAGAAGTCGGCCTGCACCAGCAGCGGCGTCGTCAGGGTGAGCGAAATTCCCGGGTCTTGAGGCGCTCGGCGGGATTACCGACATAGACACCCCAGGGTTCAGCGTCCTTGAAGAGCACGGTGCGTGCGCCAAGCACGGCGCCTTCGCCGACGGTCACGCCAGGACCGACGAACGCCTCCGCGGCAACCCAGGCCCGTGTCCCGATGCAGATAGGCCGCGTCACCAGCTGGAAATCTGGATCGGCGATGTCGTGTGTCCCGGCGCAGAGGTGCGCGCCCTGGGACACGATCGCCTTCTCGCCGATGTCGATCCGGCCCTGGCAATAGCAGTTGACCCGCGGGCCCATCACCGCGTGCGCGGCCATGGTCAGGTTTAGCGGAAACCAGATGCGGGCCGAGCCATAGACCCGCGCGCTGGGATGCAGCCTTGCACCAAAACAGCGCAGCACCAAGTTGCGCCAGCGATGCAGCGGCGGCGGCGTCCAGGCGGCAAGCAACAGCCAGGTGATGCCCCACAGCGCCCGCAACAGCCGGTGGCGCAACGAAAAGCTGGGGCCGCCTTCCAGGGCGCGCTGGTCCTGGGCATTGAGTACGGTCATCGGGGCGGATCCTCCGTACGGTTGGCGCCCTGCGGAGCGCAGTACTCGCTTTCGCGCGGCGGTTGGCGCAGGAAGGCGGCGTGGCGCCGCTCCTGTTCCTCGTCGGCGAAGCGCTTGCGGATGAAGCGGGCGGGTACGCCGCCGACCACTGAAAACGCGGGCACGTCGCGAGTTACCACCGAACCGGCGGCGATGATCGCGCCGTCGCCGATGCGTGTGCCAGCCATGACCACGGCGTTCGCGCCGATCCAGGCGTCGCTGCCGATCCGCGTGGCTTTGAACGGAGGCCGCCCGGAAAAGATGATCGCGCGGCCTGCGACGTCAAAGACGTGATCATTGCCGACGATCTTTACCCCAGGCCCGAGCATCGTGTAGGTGCCGATCTCCACCCCCGGGTCGATCAGGCAGCCGGGCCCCACGTAGGCATACGCGCCGGCGACGAAGTCCCGGCTGATCGACGAGCGACCGCCGACGAGGAAAGTCGGGTGCACCGAACGCAGGCGCAGGCGCTTGCGCCAGTACGCGCGGCGCAGCGCGCGGACTAAGCGGCGCAGGCTCATGCCTGCTCCCGCGCGAACAGCGTGAAGGCGTCGTCGCCGGTGGCGGCGGGCAGGCCGCAAACAGCGCGCAGCATCACTTCGGCCTGCTTGTCGGGGTTATAGAGGCGGTCGATCATCGTGAAGCACCTCTCTCGGGTCAGCCGGCGGTCGGGGAAACGCGCGGGGAACGTGGCCAGTTTGTCTGCGAGGTCCGACACCGATCCGGCGCGGAAAAGTTCGCCGGTGAAGCCGGGCACGATCGCCTCTACTTCCGGCATCTGAGACTCGAAATCGTCGTGGGTTATCACCGGCGTGCCGAACATCAGGCTGTGCATCGCAGTCAGCCCGACCTTGCCCGGCGACACAGTGACGTCGGCGTCGAACACCAATCCGGCGATCCGTGACTCATCGTAGATCGCGCCGTGAAATTCCACATCCACGCCCAAGTCGCGCGCCTGTCGCTCTAGCGCCTCGCCTTCCGGGCCGTCGCCGACGAAGACAACGCGGCTGCGGATGCCTTTGCCGGCTAGCTGCGCTGCCGCGTCCAGCAGCATATCGTAACGGCATATCCGGGTCAGCCGGGAGATGCAGAAGATGCGCAGGACCGAGCCGTCGCGATGGCCCGCCTGATTGCCTCCTAGCAACGCCTGGCGCAGTGGCAGCTGCGCGTCGTAGTTTAGTGAGTTGAAGCCCACGTGAATGCGTCCCGGGTCCGCGCCCAGCGCCATTGCGTTGCGCTTCGCCCGCCAGCCGTAGGCGTAGAAGTCGTGGGCGAGCGAGAAGAACAGCTTGCGCACCCGGTTCTTTAGGTCGCGACGCGCGTACTTGAAGCCATGTCCCCAGAACACTACGCGCTTGCCACGCAGGCGGGCGATTAGCGCGCCGATCCAGGTGCTCACGTGGTTGGGGCTGGCCAGGAAGACGAACACGTCGCGCCGAGCGCGCAGACAATAGCCGACCACGGCCGGCTGGAACGCTAGCTTACCGAGGTAATAACAGCGTGCCGCATGGAATTCCTCGCCATGGTCGAAGATGTAGGGAGCGATCCCTTCGGCGCCTTTGCGGTCGCCGACGAATGCCGCATCCAGCCGCTGTGTTAGTGCGCGAACCACGCCGTAGCGGTAGTGCGGGAAGAAATGGTAGATGAACGCAACCTTCTCGGTCGGTCGGATGGTCGGCGCGGTCATGATGTCATCGGAGTAGCAAAGGGCTTTCGTTAGGAGCAGCGGCCGCGGGCCGGGCTGCCGGCGATCCGTCTTGGCATCTTGTGGCTGTCTGCGGGCGAGCGAATGGACTGCGACCATGCCCACGCACCGGTAATGGCCAGTGCGGGGTACGGCCGAAGAAGTGGGTAACGATAGCGAAAGCGCCACGCGGCTTCGTCCACTGTCCAGCTTCGGTCGGAGTGGATGCGGTCGTTGAACCAGGCCTCGAACTCGAACGGATTGCGATCAGCCAGCGCATTGAAGCGCTCGACCATGTAGGGGGAGGGGATGTTGTTCCAGTAGACGACGAAGGGCCGCATTTTATTTTCCCGGCCACTGCAGGATGTTCCCGGACAGAAATTCACGCACCGCCCAGGTCCCGGCCTGACGATCCAGCAAGCGCCGCCAGATGCTCCCACGGGTGAGGTCGATGAGCGCCATGCTCTTTACGTGGCCGAGCCAAGATTGGATAAATAGTTCACGCAGGTCGCGGTGGGTAAAATAGTGGATATGGCCATCATCCCAGACGCCATCGAGCGCATTTCCGTCTGCCGTTTGCGGCCCGTAGCCAGAAAACACGACATGGGCGATATTCTTCAGATAGCGAATATTTGGCGTGGTGATAACACAGCGCCCGCCTGGGCGAAGAATGCGATGAATTTCCCGGCTGAATTTGACGGGATCCAGGATGTGCTCAATCGCTTGATTGGCGATGACGACATCGGCCAAACCATCCGCCAGTGGGAACAGGCCATTCAGGTCCGCCTCGCGGAACTCCCAGCCGTCCGTCTTGCCATCCCCCAGCGTATCCAAGCGCGTTCGGGAGACATCCAGACCGATGCGCTGATCGAATCGTTCGGCCAGTGCGATTAGCAAGCGACCGGAGCCGCAGCCGAGATCGACTGCGCAGGACCCCGTGCCGATACTGGAATTCAATCTGGTGTCCAGCATTTTTAATGGCTCTCGGTAAAGGAGGGGCAGCCTCGCATAAAGATTGGAGCGGCCGCTGGATGATCCGAAGCGTCGGACTTCATGCACATGCTGACTGCACGTCAATTCTGGGCCCAGCAACACAGGGCGCTGGGTGTCGGTATCGGCAATCCACGAGAACGTGACGTCCCCGCCCCTCGCCCGAGCTCGCGGCAGAGCGATGCAGCTCTGAAAAAATGCGCTTTGCAATGCGACCAGCGGACATTATGGAATAGATTAATCTCCATCAGAAATCTCTAAACTTGGCCAGAATTTTCCGCGTAATGATTCTTTTTTTCTGGTGTCGCTAGATATGCGCAAAATGTGCCGAACCAAAATGCCCGATAAGTGACCGTAGCCTGACCGCCGTCGAACAGAAGTGGAATTGCGAAAGCTGATAGTAGGAGAAGAAAGCTGAAAACCCCTCGGCTATGCTGTGATTTGTAGGCTCTCAACATTAACCAGAAGGTAGCGGGCACAGAAACCAGATATCCGTAATGGTAAGTTATAAAAAGAAGTAGAGAATCAGCTGTATTACTGGCACTAGATATACCATTGAACCAAGGGTCAAAATTCTCAGATTCGACTGACGTCCCCAGGCCGAGGCCGTGAGGGAAAATAAGATTAAACGACTGGTCGTACATGTAGCCGAAATAGGAAATCCGAAGGCTATCACTATCTGATGCGTAACCTCCATCAAAATAATTCAAGGCGTCCACCGTTTTTCCGATTGACTGAATATAGAGAGATTCGTTACTATTAAAGAGGGTGTTGAAAAACCCATAGGAAAATAATGCGATGAACGCCATGGCGGAGGTCGCTATTAACTTTGTCGAGATGATTTGATTCCCCCTTTGTCTCCGAAACAAGCATGCTACGACGACAAAGAGCGCGACAAGCCAATACTGCCGATAGAAAGAGACAGCGGACAGAAAAAGCACTGCAATGACCGCGCAAACTAATTGCAATGTCTTTGTTCGATCTGTGGCGATTAGGGCGGCCACGGCCGGGGCGAACAGGGGATTGGCGAACTTCGAACCTAGTTGTCCGCTTGAGTATAAAAAGAGCCAATAAAATGCACTATAAATTGCTGTGCACATGGCGAGCATGTATATATAATCTGGACGTCTTTGCAAGACGTGCCTGCAAACAATAAAGCCAACTACCAGAAATAGGGATGATCTAAATTGGGCATACGCATTGAGAATGCTTCCGTGCCGAAGCGAGCCGATAACAAAGAAGGTTGCAATGAAGAATGCTGCAAATGAAAGAGATACTCTGTTCGAGATTAATGAGCGCGCAAACTCTCTTCCAAGGTTGTCTCGGAAGATGATGTGGAAAGCGATCACGGTCAGCGCTGCAAGCTCAAAAAAATATCTTCCGCCGACGTTAAATATTGTATAGGTTGTTGGTGAGAAAAGTATAAAACTATACGCCGCGGCGGCCAGCCACGATTTAAATTCAGACTTCGATATCGAGTAGCTCCGGTGCATTTTAATCGGGTTTAATAAGGGGGATTTTTGGTTAGAGAAAGAATATAAATTAAAAGAACTACCGTCCTAGCTAGGTGAAATTACCTTAAAAAGTTGCGACCTAATATTCCGAAATGCGGATTTCAGACGAGAATTCTTGTAGGAGATTCCCATTGAGCCTGACACACCCATTACCCGCGGTGTTGGCGTCATGACATAGCGTGCAGGTGATATTTCAGCAAGAGCTTCACAGAATGCATGCTCAAGATAGAATCCATCCAGGTCGCTGACGCTTTCATGGGCCTCAAGCAGGTTCTGGATGTAGAAGCGCTTGCTAACAATGTAGAATCGCGTGTCGATCTTGTGCGGGCTGAATCGTCCTTCGTAATCGAAAGCGGCTTCACCGTTGAAATTTCGTGCGCACTTTTCCGCATTTGTTACCCATAGCTTGGCAGTGCATTTCATGAATTGCGTTGCACTGCGTAGCACCTCGCTCTCTTTCAGGGCGAACTTGATAATCTCGCCTTCTCCCCAGCCTTTTCCCTTTCTGGAGATCATATTCAGGTCGTTTTGGAAACGAATGAGCTCTATTTTTTCGTAAGCCGGGATGACATTTGCGATATGGGGGGCAAGGTCGAAGTTCGACCCGTCGCAAACAATGATTTTGTCCGTGACCCCCATCTCGATCCATTGCCCGAGCGCCTTGATGGTTTCGAGAAGCCTCTCAGAGCTATCGCTAAGCATGGTTTTGGGAGCTGAAGCGATGATTGACGAGGTGATGAGTAGCGGGATCATGGTGACACCCGTGGCGGTTCTAGGCCCAAAGCATCCGAGTCGGCTGCGTCTGCGGAATAGTCGCCGGTGATCGGGTCATGAGCCAGAATTTCGGCCCCGGGATGACGAGGCGTATGGATAAGGTGGAGCAGTCGCATTTCAGGCCATCTCCGAATGGAGCAGGTGCCGGTTCGTCAGCCAGATCGCGATGCCGCAGAGGCCGACGGTGCATGCGGCTATTGCCACCGCGCCCGAACCGCCGAAGGCGATGCCCGCCGGCCAGCCGACCGCCAGCAATATGGCGAATGCCAATAGCGTGATGATGATGTTGTTGCGCATGTGCCCCGAGGCCATTCCCAACAGATAGGCGGGAATGCCCACCACGTTGCCCAGGAATCCCAATGCCAGCAACGCCACGTATAGCCAGTAGGTGGCGTCTATTCTGTTCAACCAGAACAGCGACGGCAGTGGCGCGAGCGCGACGACGGCCAGCGAGGCGGCGGCCATCAGCTGTGCGGACAGCCGGAACGCACGCGCGTAAAGCTGACGCAGCCTCTGCCGGTCTGCACGGAACAATGCGGTGATGGACGGCATGGCAGCGGTCACGGTGGATGCGATCAGGTTGCGCGGCAGCAGCACGGTCTTGTAGGCCAGCTCATAAAGTCCCTGGGCCGCCATCCCGCCGAAGTGGCCCACGAGCATTTTCGATACCGGCTCGATCAGTCCATTGGCGATGTTGACCACCTGGGCTTTCAGGCTGTAGCCCAACATGTCGCGGAAGGCGGGCAGGTCAAAGCTGTACGGACGCAGCACACGGCCCAGTTTTCTGCTGACGGCGGCAAAGGCCAGCAACATCACGATGGCATATTGCGCAACCTGCGCCCACGCCAGGCCGATCAAGCCATGTGAGGGAACCAGCACCAGAACGGCAGCCAGTTGGGTCATCGTTCCGAACACCGAGAGTTGCGACCGGCGGTAGCCCAGGTGCAGGCCTTGAAGCATGCCCATCAAAGTGCCGGCGACGTTCAGCAGGAAGAAGCCCAGCAGCAGCCAGGGCAGGACATGCCGCGCCTCCGCAGCGTGGTCCGCGCCGACGATGCGATCGACAAATGGCGAAATGCCAGCGTAGGCAATCAATGCCAAAGCGCCGAACTGCACGATGTTGGTCAGCAGCGCCGTCTCGGCGTAGGTACGCACCCGTTGCTGTTCCTTCCCCACATCCCACATCGCCAGGAAGCGCGTTGCGGCAACAGCCACCCCGGCATCGCCCAAACGGATCAGGTTGGTCCATGCGTAAAGGGTGGACCAGACACCAATCGCCTCGATTCCGCCCTGTTTGATGACAAGGCGATAGCCGACGAACAGCAGCAGCGTGGTGAGAATGAACTCGCCTGCCGCGTAAGAAACGTTCTTGCGCAGGTTCAGTCGTTCAAGCAGTCCTTCGGGGGCGCTCATCGGCGCAGGTCCAGGGCCTTGTGCAAGGTTTGCAGGCTCTCGTCGCGCATGCGTCGGGTCCGAGCCAGTACGACAGCGCGTGGTTCCCTGGGCGGGATGTGACTCAGGGACTCCCAGTCGTGGTCAGCAGTGCCGATGGCAACGCATGGAATGCCTTCTCGCAGGCACTGCCGGTGGATCAATGCGCCTTTCCGGACCACGACGGGAATCCCCAGTTGGACCGCACGTCCAAAAATGCCAGATGCCTGATCATAGCTCGCGTCATACGCGCACCAGACAAGGTCAGCCCCTGAGTAGAGCTGCATCAGCTCATCATCGCTGACAAAGCGGTTGCAACCAAAGCCTCCGGAGCGCGTGAAAGATTCCAGGGGGGCAGCCAGATCCTGGCTCACCTTGCCGCCGAACGCGAACAGCACCGACTCACGCAATCGGAGATTTTCTGCGAAAAGTCGGCAAAACCAGTCAAATCCCTTGCTCCTGTCCTGCCGACCAATGGCCATGCAAATCGGTCTCCCGCCCGCACTTGCGTGCAACTGATTCAAAAGGCCAGGTGTAGATGGGGGAGCGGATTGCCTTTTCTGTTCCTCCAGATCCCAAAGTTGTGGATCATGGATCCAGTCATCTGCAATCTCGGCAAAGCGCGGCTCCACTTCGAAGGGCAGGATGGTCAACGTCGTGACGCGCGGGAATCTTCGCAGTAGTGCAAGCAAAAGGTACTTCGCTTTGAGCCGCACTCCGTTTCCGTACAGTGCCGGCAAGGGGCGGAACAGCAAGCCGGCGGTCGATCTGCCCATCAAGGAGCGGATGACGGCCGTGGCAGCGTAGATGAGAAACGATTCCTCGACCATCGGGACAAGGACGGGACGTCGCGAAAACACGGCTCGCCGGCAGAAGCCCATTCTTTCCAGAGGGAAGAGACTGGAAAGGAAAGAGACATACGATGCGCGATGGCCGTCTTCAACCATGCCGATGTCGAGCAGCGTTATGGACTTCGCGGAATCGGCAGCCAATCCTTCCGGCCCGCGCTGGGGGATTTCGCTGACGCATTCCATTTGAGTCCCATCACTCTCGGGCAGTTGCAACGGTATAGCCGTGCGTACTGAGCAACGCATGCTGCCTTGCCACGTGTAAGTCGCTCGCCACCATCTCCTTCACCATCTCCTGCAACGTGACCTGCGGCACCCAGCCCAGGTCTGCCTTGGCTTTGGCCGGATCACCCAGCAGCGTCTCCACTTCCGCCGGGCGGAAGTAGCGCGGGTCCACCTG
Source organism: Pseudoxanthomonas spadix BD-a59 (assembly GCF_000233915.3). Lineage (NCBI taxonomy): Bacteria > Pseudomonadati > Pseudomonadota > Gammaproteobacteria > Lysobacterales > Lysobacteraceae > Pseudoxanthomonas > Pseudoxanthomonas spadix. The sequence continues at coordinate 1,446,223 of NC_016147.2, forward strand.
CACGATCACATCGCCTGGCTTGACCGCCGGGGCCTTGTCGCCTGCCACCGCCTGGACCACGGCGCGCTCGTGGGCGCCTTGGCCCTCGAAGGCCAGGGTGATGCCAAGTTCGCTGGCGGCCATCTCGATGAACTGGCGCACGCTGTACTGCACGCCGGTGGCGATCACGTAGTCCCTGGCCAGCTCCTGCTGCAGCATCATCCACTGCATGCGCACGTAGTCCCGGGCGTGGCCCCAGTCGCGCAGGGCGTCCAGGTTGCCCATGAACAGGCAGTGCTCCAGGCCCTGGGCGATGTTGGCCAGGCCGCGGGTGATCTTGCGGGTGACGAAGGTTTCGCCGCGGCGCGGGCTTTCGTGGTTGAACAGGATGCCGTTGCAGGCATACATGCCGTAGGACTCCCGGTAGTTGACCGTGATCCAGTAGGCGTAGAGCTTGGCCACCCCGTAGGGGCTGCGCGGGTAGAACGGGGTGGTTTCGGTCTGCGGGGTTTGCTGGACCAGGCCGTACAGTTCGCTGGTGGAGGCCTGGTAGAAGCGGGTCTTGTCGGTACGCTTGAGGAAGCGGATCGCCTCCAGCAGGCGCAGGGTGCCCATGCCGTCCACGTCGGCGGTGTATTCGGGGGCCTCAAAGCTCACCGCCACGTGGCTCTGCGCGCCCAGGTTGTAGACCTCGTCCGGCTCCACCTCGGCGATGATCCGGGTCAGGTTGCTGCTGTCGGTCAGGTCGCCATAGTGCAGGTGCAGGCGCGCGCCAGGCTGATGCGGATCCTGGTAGAGGTGGTCCACGCGCTGGGTGTTGAACGAGGAGGCGCGGCGCTTGATGCCGTGGACCTCGTAGCCTTTTTCCAGCAGCAGCTCGGCCAGGTAGGAGCCGTCCTGGCCGGTGATGCCGGTGATGAGTGCGCGCTTGCTGGTCATGCAGGGTCCGTGTCGGTCAAGGGTTCGCTGGGCGCGCCGCGCGCCAGCAGGGATTGGATGTCGATGTTCAGGCGCGTGAGGATGGACTCGCGCGCCAGCGTGCTTTCGGCCTGGGCGCGGGCGGCAGCGCCCAGCTTGCCACGCATGGCTGCATCGCAGGCCAGCTCGCGCAGCGCATTGACCAGTGCCTGGGCATCGCCGGGCGGCACGCTCACCCCGGAGCCCAGCAGCGCGTTGGCCACGCCGGTGCCGGGCAGGGCGGTGGCCAGCACCGGGCGTCCGCTGGCCAGCATGCCGGTCATCTTGGATGGCATGACCAGGTCGGCCACGTCGGCGCGTTGCGGCAGCAGGTGGATGTCGGCCAGGCCCAGCCAGTCGTTGAGGCGCTCGGTGGGTTGCAGGCCCAGGAAGTGCACGTTGGACAGGCCCTGGCAGTTCTGTTCCAGCAGTTCGCGCCCCGGGCCCTGGCCGCCGAACACGAAGTGGAGCTGTGGCAGGTCGCTGGTGGCGCGGGCCACTTCAGCCAGCAGCTCCAGGCCCTGCTTGAGGCCCATGTTGCCCGAGTACAGCGCCACCAGTGCGTCTTGCGGGATGCCCAGCTCGGCCCGGTACGGGCTGGGCGCATCCAGCGGACGGATGCCGTCGATGTCGGCCCAGTTGGGGAAACAGGTGCAGGCATCGGCCTGGACCCCCTTGGCGTGCAGCCGCTCCAGCATCTTGTCCGAAATCGTCGACACCCGGTCGAACGCGCGCATCACCAGGCGCTCGATGCCCATGGCGATCTTCCTGGCCGGGCCGGCGTTGACGATGCCCATGTCCAGGGCGGCATCCAGCTCGAAATCCTGCACGTGCAGCCAGGTCTGCGAGCCGGACAGCCTGGCCGCCAGCAGGGCACCCGGTGCGCTGGCCAGGGTCGGGGCGATGTTGATCACCACGTTGGGGTGGAAGAACAGCGAGCCGACCAGCGGCGGCAGGCACGACAGGCCAAAGCTGGCCAGGTGGATCATCCGGGTCAGGCCGCCCGGTCTGGCCGGCACCCAGACCGGGCAGCGGATCACGTCCACGCCCGCGATGGTCTCGCGCGACCACCACCAGCGCCTGTAGCCGGCGGCGACTTTCCACGCCGGGTAATAGGGCGGGGCGGTGACCACCCGCACCCGGTGCCCCTGCGCGGCCAGCCAGGTGGCCATCTCGCTGGTGTACTTGCCGGTGCCGATGTTCTCCGGGGCGTAGTTGATGCCGGTGATCAGGATATTGGCCACGGTGGACTCTCCTTGCAGGCGACGCACCGCGGCGCGCCAGGCGCCACGGACCGAAAAAAAGGGGCGGGGGAGTGGACCGCGGCTGCGGGGCTGCCGGACGTGGGATCGGGGTGCGCGCATCAGTACGCGTTCCTTCCCGCAAATCCGGTCAGCACGGTCTGCACGATGATGCGCAGGTCCAGCAGCAGCGACCAGTGCTGCAGGTAATGCAGGTCCAGTTCGATCCGCCGCGACATCTTGTCCACCGTGTCGGTCTCCCCGCGCAGGCCGTTGACCTGGGCCCAGCCGGTGATGCCCGGCTTGATGCGGTGGCGCTGCATGTAGTCGACGACCTGTTCCATGTACTGCTGGTTGTGGGCCACCGCATGCGGGCGCGGGCCGACGATGGACATCCGGCCCTGCAGCACATTGATGAACTGTGGCAGTTCATCCAGGCTGGTGCGGCGCAGGAACGCGCCGAAGCGGGTGAGCCGGGCGTCATCGCGGGTGGCCTGGGTCACGCTGCCGGCGTGCTCGTCATGCACGTGCATGCTGCGGAACTTCCAGACCTCGATTTCCTGGCCGTTGCGCCCGTGGCGCGACTGGCGGAACAGCACCGGGCCGGGCGAGGACAGCTTCACCCCGATGGCGATGGCCAGCATCAGCGGCCAGATCAGCAGCAGGATGAGACAGGCCAGCAGGCGGTCTTCCACCGCCTTCAGCAGGTAGGCATTGCCGTTCATCGGGGTGCTGCGCAGGTTGATCACCGGCATGCCGGCCACCTGCTCCACCGAATGGTTCAGCAGCTGCAGGCCGAACAGGTCGGGCACCATCTTGATGTCGGCGGTGGAATGGCGCAGCGCGTCCAGCACGTGGGCGATCTGGTCCTGCGCGCGCATCGGCAGGACGATCCAGACCTGGTCCACGCGGTGGGTTTCGACGAATGCCGGCAGCGCGTCCAGTTCGCCCAGGCATGGCGACTCATCCAGGTATCTGTGGCTGTTGGGCGCGGCAAACCAGCCCAGCACGTGGATGCCGGCCCAGGGCTGGGCCTTGAAGGCGCCGACGATGCGCCGGGCATTGGCGCCACCGCCGACGACCACGGCGGTGCGCTGGTCCACGCCGCGCGCGCGCAGCCGTTCGGCGGTGTGGCGCACCGCCACCCGCACCGAGATCACCGCAGCCAGGCCCAGGCCGTACCAGGTCAGCCACCACGCCCGGGACATCCCGCCAAACTGCTGGACCAGGGTGCTGTACATCACCATGCACCCAAACAGCATCGTCCACAGCGACACCACCCGGGTCAGCTCCGCGGGCAGGCCGCGGCCGCGCCAGCTGCGATAGAGCGAAGAACTGGTCAGGATGATCAGCGCGAACAGCACCGAACACAGCAGGGTCTGGCGGTAGGCCAGTTCCAGGGCGAAGCTGCCAAAGCGCAGTCGATACGCGAGCACGCCGCCGCCCACCAGCGCAAGGATGTCCGTCAGCCGCAAGGTCAGGCCAAACAGCGCCGTGAACTTGCTTGCGGAGCGCGCAGCCGTTTCAGCTTCCCGCCAAATCGGTGCCAGCAACATGCTGTTTCGCCCCCAGTTGGGCCGCTTTCCTGATGCAGCCGCGTCTTCCATTGGCGCCATCCCCAGGTCTCGGCAACGCTAGTCCCACAAGATCAACAACATCGGTCCCCGCAAGCAGCGCGGACGGTTGTTCTCGTGTGCAGGCAGAAAAAGGCATCTTCACTCATGGTTCGCGAAGTTGACGCGCCCATGAATGCAGCGCCCCACCTTAATGAAAAGGTGACGGACGTGCAACTTCGGTTGGCGCTAGCGGCCATGGCTGGCAGCGGGTCACTTGTCGATCTGGTCGAAGTTGTCACGGAACAGGTCGGTGTCGCGCTCGCTGGTCAGCTGGTACAGCGAATAGCGTCGCGCCAGCCGTGCGCCGCCGTCGCGGGTCAGTGGACTCCACACCACCGTGGCCCGGCCGCGGGTGGAGCGCGGCAGCAGGAAATCCATCGGCACCGAGAAATAGATGCCCTTGTCGAAGCTGCCTTCGCCAAACTCGGCTGCCGAGACGTTGGTCTTGGTCGCATAGGCGCCCATGGTGACGCCGTTGTCGAACACCCGGCCCACGTTGAGCGTCGCGCCCCAGTCGCCGGCCAGGTAGCGGCCCGCTGCCACCGACACCACCGTGCGCTGCGCGCGGCCCAGCTCGTAGTAGCCGCTGACGTGGCCGGTGGTGATCCGGTAGTCGCGGAAATCGAAGTGCTGTTCAAAGCCGCGCTGCTTGACCCAGTTCAGGTCGATGCCCAGGGCCCAGCGCTCGCCGAAGGGGCGGTACAGCAGCTCGCCGCCGGCGCCGGCGTACATCGATTCCAGCAGGCCCGCGTAGCCCATGCCGTAGAGCGCGCCGCCCAGGCTGCGGGCCGTGGTCAGCTGCAGGCTGGGCACGGTGATATCCGAGCTGGTCAGGTACTGCCGCATGTAGGTGCGCACGCGCGGCAGGTTGCTCGGCGCGTCGTAGCGGAACTTGTCGAAGTTGTTGAGCAGGTTGACGCTGACCACGCCGCTGAGCCAGGTGCGGCGGCTGAAGAAATAGCTGGCCCCATAGTCGGCCGACAACTGGTACAGGATGAAGCCATCGGGCCCGCCCAGCACCTGCCGATAGCCGGGCGCAAATCCGCCGCGGTAGCGCTGCAGCGGGGCCTGGTACAGCACCTCGCGCTGCTGCTGGGTGGGCGCGGTCAGTTCGGTCGCCCGCGCCAGGGCCTGCAGGTCGCGGTCGTGGCCCAGGTATTGCCGGAATGCGCTGCGGTTGATGCTGCTTTCGGCCACCGGCATGCCCAGGCGGGTATGGGCCAGGGTGAACCACTCGATCGGCGGGCCGACGCTGTTGTCCAGCACGCGCGCCGCGCGGCCCAGTCCCTGCGCCGGATAGAAATAGCGCACCTGTTCGCCACTGACCACCAGCTCGCTGCCGCGCACCGAGATCTGGTCGACCCGCAGGCCGGCGTTGTCGCGCAGGCGGGCGGCGACATCGGCCCAGTCGGTGCCGGCCAGCGCGGCCACGGTCTGCTCGCGTTCGGCATGGGCCTTTTCGGCGGCATCGCGGTAGGCGCGCGCCGGTGCCGGGCTGGCTTGCGCGGCGGTCGATGACGACGGGCGTGGGCGCACGGGCTCGGGCGGCGGATCGAGCAGCTTGGGCATGCCTCGCGCGCGCTTGAGGTTGTTGTGCAGGGCGATGCTGGCCATCATCGTGGTGCCGCGTTCCCAGCCCAGGCTGACATCGACGTTGCGGTTCAGTGCGTACACCACGCCGACGTTCACCGGCGTGCGCTGGCGCTGGTTGTTGTTCTGGGGTTCGTGCCGGTAATCGTTGCCGTCGTATTCCAGCTTCAGCTGCAGTGGCGCCCACGGGGTCTGGTAATGGATGCCGCCGAAGATGCCGACCCGGCCGCGGAACATGGCGCTGGTGCTGAAGTCACCGGCGGCCACCGAGCCCCCGGGCCGGGTCTTGAACCGGTCATCCAGCACGCCCAGTGGATTTCCGAAATCGCCGCGGTTGCCCAGATAGCCCGTTGCCAGGCCCAGGCTGGCATCGAAGGCACCAAAGCGCTTGCTGGCCACCAGGTATTCGCCGGCAAACAGGCCGGTGCCACCGATGTCGCGGATGCCCAGGGCCACGTCGGGCAGCCAGCGGCTTTCCTTCCACAGGCGGACCTTCACATCGATCGACTTGTCCTTGTAGTTCTGGTCGCCGGCGATGGCCGGGCCATACCGGCGGTTGGCCACCGAGGTGTAGCGGAAGCTGCCTTCCAGCCAGGAGAATGGCTGCAGGGCGATGTTGTAGCGGCTGTAGGGCGAGACATGGCTGGCGCTGAAGGCCAGCTCGCCCTCCTCGGCCATGCGCGCGCTGGGGGTCTGCAGCAGGCCCACGCCGCCCCAGTCGCTCTGCGAGGACAGGGCCTGGGCGTGCGCGCCGCCGGCCAGGCCAAGGCCCAGCGCGGCCAGGATCTGGCGGCTGAGCCTGCAGCTGAGGGGGCGGCCGGAGTTCATGGCGACCCGGCCGGCGCGGGCAGTGGCTGGGTGGCGATGAAGGCCGCAAATTCGCGGTTGAAGTCCGGGTCGACCTTGCCCACGGCGCGCTCGGCCAGCGGCACATACACCGTGGCCCCCGGCGCCAGGGCCTGGGGCGGGCTGCGATTCCAGGCCGCGATGCCGACCGTTTGCACGTGCCCGTCCGGCTGCACGACATAGACCTGGTCGCGGTCCGCGGCCCGGCTGCGGGCACAGGCGGGCAGGTAGCTGGCCACGTCCTGCAGCGGGATATGCGGCAAGGTGCAGTCCTGGACCACCGCGCCGACCACGGCAATGGTGCTGGGACGAAGCGGATAGACAAAGCGGTCGCCGTCGGCCAGCAGGCCGTTGGCATCCAGGTCCAGTTCCAGCCGGCGAGGCTCCAGCTGCACCACCACGCGCCCGGTGGCCGCTCGCCCGGCCAGCCACGCGCGCAGGCGCGAGGCGTCCTGGGACAGCGGCGCATCGGCCGAGGCCGGATCGGCCAGCAGATCCAGGTCGTACAGCAGGCCGGCCTTCAGCCGGACCTGGGCCTCGATCTGGCTGCGGCGCATGAGCGCGGCGCCCAGCGGATAGGCCAGTTCGGTCGGCCGCGCGTCCAGGACCGCATCGGCCAGGCGGGCGCCGGCGCCGAAGGTGCGGGTGCCGGGGACTGCGACCGCGCCCTGCACGCTGGCCTGGACGGTCTGCGCCCGCGCATCGGCCAGGGCGAGCGCAAGCACAAGCAACATGGCCAGGCCAGGTCCGCGCCTCATCGCTGCGGCCTGTAGGGTTTGAGCTGGGTGATCTCCACGCTCAGGCCGGGGGCGACCAGCTGGCGGCTCTTCCAGATCTCGCCGCTGGCCGGATCGACCCAGTACTGGTTGAGCGCGCGCAGGCCGGGGCCTTCCAGCACTTCTTCAAAGCGATCCAGCTGCCGGTCGGTGCCCAGGATCCGGACCGTCTCGCGGCCGCGGCGGACCAGGCGGCCGCGCACCACCGCGCCGTAGCGGTAGCCCGGCATCCAGTCATAGCGGCGGATCACGGTCGTGGCCTGCGCAGCGCGGGTCAGCTCGTCGAACGGGTTGTCGCCTTCGATCCGGATCTGCATGGCGTCCTGGGCAAAGCCGGTGCTTCCAACCAGCAGGCCATCGCGCAGATACACCATGTGCCGGTCGTTGCTGTACCAGGAGGTCTGCCCGGCGTCGTCATTGCCCAGCACCATCAGCGCGCTGCCATCGGGCCAGTTGAGCAGGATCTGCGCGTAGGGCAGGGCCGCCACCTGGGCCGGGGTTGGCGCAAGCTCGCGATGGCTGGCCACGATCGTGCGCAGCGCGTCGTAGCTTGCGCGGCTGGTGGTGCTGCAGCCAGCCAGCGCCGCCAGCGCCACGGCGCAGGCGAGCAACCGGCGTCGACCGGCCGCAAGCCGTCGGGGGTGATGAATCGGGGGGGCACTCATGCGCGCGCTTACGACCGGGCCGAGGGCGGCGTCAGTTGGACAGGTCGTTCTTGCTGCTCGCTGCGCTGCTGATGATCCCCGAGAAGGGCAGCAACTGGCTCACGAAGCGGCTCCAGCGCGTGATTCCCGCCGCCCCCACAAACACCACATCGCCCGGAAGCAGTTTGAACTGGCTGGCCACGGCAAAGGCCGCCGGTGACCTGGCTTCCAGCTGGTAGACCGCCGAAGGGGTCTGCTGCAGGTCGGCCGAACCCCGGATGACATAGACCGCGTTGCCGTTGGCAGTCGGTTGCGCCAGCCCACGGGCACGGCCCAGCGCCTGGCTCAGGCTGATGTTGCCGGTCTTGAAGTTGAGCGCGCCGGGTGCAATGACCTCGCCGACCACGAAGACTTCCTTGGCATCGAGGAAGGGCACGTACACCTGGTCGTCCTTCTTCAGGTAGATCGTGCTGCCGGCCTGGCTGTCCAGGTCGATGGTGTAGGTCACGCCGTCGCGGATCAGGCGCACGCCGGACAGATCGGCAGATTCGGGATTGAGCCCGGCCTGGCTGACCGCATCGCTCAGGGTCAGCGGCACCACGGTGAGCGGGATCGCGGAGGACTGGTTGACCGCGCCGGTGATCCACACGCGCTGGCTGGCGTAGGAAAGCACCGTGACGTCCACCTGCGGGGACTCCACATAGCGGGCCAGTTTGGACATGAGCTGGTCACGCAGGGCCTGCGGGGTCATGCCGGCGGCCTGGATCATGCCGACGTAGGGGTAAAACAACGTACCGTCGGACTGGACCGGGCGCCCGGCCGCGTTGAGCTGTTGCTGTGGGCCGGCCGGGACCGTCAATTCCGGGTGGTCCCAGACGGTGATGTACAGCACGTCACCGGGACCGATGGTGTAACTGGGCGGCCGGTAGCTGGTAAGCGCCTCGGGCAGCTGCGGCACCTCGCGCGCGGCGCGGTCCATGGCCACCAGCTTCGGGGTGATGCCGATGACCTCCACCTGGTCATCGCCGACGGTCTGCATCTGGTTGGGTCCACCGGCCTGCCGGCGCATGTGCTGGCCAGGTGCCCAGGCGCAGCCGCTGATCAGGAGGGCCGCCGCTGCGGCCGCGACAACAACGCGCGGGAACTTCATTGCAGACTCCATTTCACACATTTATAACAGCGGAATGCTGCCCATAAAAAACCCGCCGAGCCAGCCCAGCGGGTTATTTGGCCCCCGGTCCAGGGGCCTGATGCGGTTCAGTTCGTGGTACCGGTGGTTCCAGTCGTGCCGGTCGTGCCGGTCGTGCCGCCGGTACCGCCGGTGCCGTCACCGCCGCCATTGTCATTGCCGTCATCACCGCCGCCGCCACCCGAGGCGGCCGCCGCGCCCACTGCGGCAACACCTGCCACGATGCCGATGGTCGCTGCGGTGCTGAGGCCGGCGCCAACGGCTACCCCGGTCCCGGCCGCGCCGCCAGCGACTGCACCGCTGCCAGCCGCACTGCTGCCAGCTGCACTGCTGCCAGTTGCACTGCTGGCGGAAGAACCTTCTGCGCCCGAGGCCGGCGTGGTCGCGGGCTGCTGGGCAGGCTGCGGCTGCGGGGTTGGCTGCGGAGCCTGCTGCTGGGCGAGGCTGGTGGAGGACAGGGCCAGAAGTGCCGCCATGCCGACTGCATTCACGAGCTGCTTCATGATGTACCCCTTGCGCCGTCGATGGGTTTAACAAAGATTAAAACTAGGCGCCTGGGTCCGCCCTGTCAAGCTTGGCCCGGCGCGGGCTCATCGGGGCGGGCTGCGGCAGGCATCTCGGTCGCAGTGGTGCAGCATGCGCTACCCTGTGGCGGCTGCAGCCTGGGGCCGCCAGGCATCGAGCAGGGGAATCGGGGACGCGTGTTTCGCAAGATCTTGTTTGTCTGCGTAGGCAACATCTGCCGCAGTCCGACCGCCGAAATCATGATGCGGCATGCGCTCGGGCGCGATGACATGGACATCGGCTCGGCCGGCCTGCAGGCAATGGTTGGCCATCCCATCGAAGCCACCGCCGGCCTGTTGCTGCGCGAGCACGGCCTGGACGGCAGCGCGCATGTCGCCCGCCAGGCCACGCCGGCCCTGCTGACTGCGGCCGACCTGATCCTGGTGATGCAGCGCAGGCACCTGGCCGACATCAGTCGCGACCTCCCGCAGGTCAGCGGCAAGGTCTTCCTGCTGGGAAAGTGGCGCGAAAACTGCGAAATTCCTGACCCCTACCGGCAGCAGCGTGTCGCCTTCGAACACGTCTATGACCTGATCGCCGACAGCGTGGCGAGCTGGGTTCCCTACCTGCGGTAGTTTTTTTTTATCCAAGAGAGAACAGCCTGAATGAGCAACGACCTGAGTGCCAACTCCGCACAGGATGAAGATGAGATCGACCTGCGCGAACTGGTGGGCGTGCTGCTGGACCACAAATGGCTGATTGCGGGCATTACCGGGCTGTTCTTCGTGGTCAGTGTCGCCTACGCGCTGCTCGCAGCGCCGGTGTACCAGGCCCAGGCCATGGTCCAGGTCGAATCCAAGATGCCCTCGATTCCCGGCCTGGCCGACCTGTCCTCGCTGGGGATGGACGGGTCCAGTTCGGCGGCGACCACCGAAGTGGCGCTGATCACCTCGCGCGCGGTGGTGGGCAAGGCGGTGGATCAACTGAAGCTGGACACGCAGGTCGCGCCCAAGCGGTTGCCGCTGCTGGGGGATTTCCTTGCGCGGCGGTTCAAGCCGGAGACCGAAGGCGCGGTCGCCCCGCCCCTGCTCGGCCTGAACCGCTACGGCTGGGGTGGAGAGCGTCTTGCGATCGCCAGGCTGGCGGTGCCCGAGGCCATGCTTGGTTCGCCGATGACCCTTGAAGTGGGCGATGCGGCAGGCCGCTACACCTTGTTTGACGAAGAAGGCGAGGTCCTGCTTGAGGGTAAGGTCGGCGAAGAGGCCCGCGGGCACCAGGTGACCCTGCTGGTCGAGTCGCTGGCCGCCAACCCCGGCACCCATTTCAGTGTCACCCGGCAGCGTCGGTTGAACGTGGTCACCTCGCTGCAGGGGCAGGTCAAGGCGTCCGAGCAGGGCAAGGAGTCCGGCATCCTGCAACTGAGCTATCAGGACGAGGACCCCGACCTGGCTGGCAGGTTCCTGCAGGAGGTAGCCGAGGCCTATGTGCGCCAGAACGTGGACCGCAATTCGGCCGAAGCCTCCTCGCAGCTGAGTTTCGTCAGGGAGCAACTGCCGGTCGTGCGCCGCCAGGTCGAGGCGGCGCAGGCGGCGATGAACGCCTACCAGACCCAGGCCAAGTCGGTCGACATCACCATGCAGACCCAGGGCCTGCTGGAGCAGCAGGTCGCGGTCGAGACCAGCATCCAGCAGCTGCACATGCAGCAGGCGGAGATGGACCGCAGCTTCACCCGTGAACACCCGGCCTACCGCGCGCTGCTCAAGCAGATCGCCGAGCTGGAAAGCCGCAAGGCCGGCTTCAATCGGCAGGTCGGCGAACTGCCAGACACCCAGCAGGAACTGCTGCGCCTGAGCCGCGACCTGCAGGTCAGCAACGAGTTGTACACCGCGCTGCTCAACCAGGCCCAGCAGCTGGACGTGGCCCGCGCCGGCACTGTCGGCAACGTCCGCATCATCGACGCTGCCGCGGTGGATGTGACCCATCCGGTGAAGCCGCGCCGGTCGCTGGTGGTGCTGGTCGGCACCCTGCTGGGCGCCTTCCTGGCGGTGGGTCTGGTGTTCCTGCGCCGGATCATGAACCCGGGCATGGAAGATCCCTCGCAGATCGAGGAGCTGGGCCTGCCGGTGTACGCGGTCATTCCGCTGAGCCCGGCCGAGGACCTGCTGGAGCGCGGCAAGCGCCGTCGGCGCGGTCGGCGCAGCAGCCGCAGCACGCAAGGCCGCCTGCACCTGCTGGCGGTCAATGCGCCGGCCGACCCGGCGGTTGAAGCGATCCGCAGCCTGCGCACCAGCCTGCATTTCGCCATGCTGGAAGCCAAGAACAACGTCCTGATGATCTCCGGTCCGCGCCCCAGCGTGGGCAAGACCTTCGTCTCGGCCAACCTGGCCGCGGTGATCGCCCAGACGGGACAGAAGGTGCTGGTGATCGATGCGGACATGCGCAAGGGCACGCTGCACAAGGTGCTGGACGTGGTGCCCGGCGCCGGGCTGTCCGACCTGCTGGTGGGCAAGGCCGACCAGGCCGCGACCATCCACCCGCTGGAGCAGGTGCCGAACATGTACTACATGACGCGCGGCGAGATCCCGCCCAACCCGTCCGAGCTGCTGATGCACCCGCGCTTCACCGCGCTGCTGGAATCGATCTGCTCGCAGTTCGACCTGGTCATCATCGATACCCCGCCGATCCTGGCGGTGACCGATGCGGCCATCGTCGGCCAGCACGCCGGCTCGTCGCTGCTGGTCACCCGGTTCGGCGTGAACCAGCCCAAGGAAGTGCTGTTGACCAAGAAACGCTTCGAGCAGAACGGCGTGCAGATCAAGGGTGCGATCTTCAACGCGGTCGAAAAGCGGGTCACCGGTTACTACAGCTACGGTTACTACGAGTACAAGTCCGGCGGCGCCAGCGCCTGATCGCGCCGGTCGGACGGGAGCGGGAAACGGCGCCGGGTTGGCGCCGTTTCACTGTCCGCAGGGTCGAACCGGAACGGGCTGTCGATCAGGGGCGATGCCGGCGCGCGCTTGCACGCTGGCTGGCGGCCGCACCTTCAGCGCATCGTCGGGCTCACCACAGCGCATCGCGCAGCTTGTACCAGCCCATCGCCGCCACCAGCAGCGGCGTGCGCAGCGCCTGGCCACCGGGGAACGGCGCGTGGCCGATCTTCGCAAACAGGTCCAGCCGCTGCGCCTGGCCGGCAATGGCCTGGGCAATCAGCTTGCCCGCCAGTCCGGTGGCGACCACGCCGTGGCCGGAGAAGCCTTGCGCGAAGTACAGGTTCGGTTGCAGCCGGCCCCAGTGCGGCGCGCGGTTGAGCGAGATGTCGACCAGGCCGCCCCACACGTACTCCAGCGGCACCTCCTTCAACTGCGGGAAGACGCCGGCGATGCGCCGGCGCATGATCCCCTGCAGGTCGCCCGGGTCGCGCCCGGAATAGCTGGCGCGCCCGCCGAACAGCAGCCGGTGGTCATGGCCGAGCCGGTAGTAATCCAGCGCCCAGGCGGTATCGGCCACGGCCATGTCGTTGCCGATCAGGGCGCGCGCGCCATCCTCGCCCAGCGGCGCGGTGGCGGCGATGTAGGTGCCGACCGGCATGATCCGCGCCTCCAGCTCCGGGGCGATGCCGTGCAGCAGCGCGTTGCCGGCCAGCACCGCGAAATCGCAATGCACCTCGCCCTGGGCGGTCCTGAACAGCGGACGTGCGCCGCGCACCAGCGAGGTCACTTCGGACTGTTCGAAGACCTGCACGCCAGCCTCGATGGCGGCGCGGCCCAGGCCCAGCGCATAGGCCAGCGGATGCAGGTGCCCGCTGATCGGGTCATACAGCGCGCCCAGGTAGCGGTCGCTGGCCAGCGTGCCGCGCAGCTGTTGCCGGTCCCACCATTGGACCGGATGGTCGTAGCGCGTATTGAAGTGCTCGACCATCGCCTGCAGCTCGCGCTGCTGGCGCGGCTTCAGCGGGACGGTGGCGTGCCCGGGGCGCCAGTGCGCCTGGATATCGTGCCGGGCCAGACGGCCATGCAGCCAGTCCAGGCCTTCGCGCGAGAGGTCGAACATGCGCCGCGCATCGTCCGCGCCGACCAGGGCTTCCAGCTTGCGCTCGCCACAGCCGAAGCCGACGATCGCCTGGCCGCCGTTGCGGCCCGACGCGCCCCAGCCGATCCGCCGGGCTTCCAGCATCACCACCCGATAGCCGGCTTCGGCCAGTTCCAGTGCGCAGGCCAGGCCGGTGTAGCCGGCACCGAGCACGCACACATCGCAGTCGATGCGCCCGACCAGCGCGGGCTGGACGGGCAGGGGCGTGGTGCTGGCGGCGTACCAGCTGGGCGGGTAAGCCGGGGTCATGTCACGTGCCGACGCGGGTGGGCGGGGCCAGCGCAGCGCAGTGTCTGGACCCCTTCTCCCCCGCGTGCGGTGGAGAAGATGCCCGCAGGGCAGATGAGGGGGGGCATTTCGCGGGTGGCTTGATGCATTGACATGGGCTTCGGTATGGCCTGAAGGGTCGTGCGGGCCCGGTCTTCGATTGCCCCCCTCACCCCGGCCCTCTGCTTCGCACCCCGGCCCGCGCCAGCGGCGCGAGCGCTCCAAGGCACGCGCGCCAGTGGCGCGCAAGCCGTGCCTTCTCGCCCCGCGGGCGGGGGAGAGGGGGCAAAGCGGGCCGGCTTGCTCTTCCTGACTTGCGGGCGGGGGAGAGGGGGCGAGGCCAGGCCGCTTGCTCGTTCCGGCAGGCGGGGGAGCGGACCACCCGCGAGCCGACGTGCTGCGGGAGCTGCTCAGACTGCACGCAGGTACCAGGCGTATTCCAGGTCGGTGACCTGGGTCTCGAAGCTGCGCAGTTCCTTGAGTTTCTGCTGGCCGTAGATGTGGCGGAAGCGCTCGCCGAACTGGCGGGCGATGAACCCGCTGGTCAGAAAATCATCGATCGACTGGCGCCAGTGCGGGCTGCGGTTCTCGGTCTGCTGGTAGGCGTTGCCGACGATCGGTGGGCCCGGGTCGAGGCGATCTTCCAGTCCGTGCAGCATGCCGGCCAGCACCGCCGCGCAGGCCAGGTAGACATTGGCGTCGGCGCCGGCGATGCGGTGTTCGATGCGGGTGTTGCTGGCATCGCTGTGCGGGATGCGCATGGCCACGGTGCGGTTGTTGAAGCCCCAGGTCTCGCCCAGCGGGACGAAGGCGTTCAGCACGTAGCGGCGGTAGCTGTTGGCATGCGGGGCGAACAGCAGCATGGTGTCGCGGGCGCTGGCCTGCAGGCCACCGATGGCGTGCCTGAGGGCGTCGGCGGGCGCGGTCTGGCTGCCGGCGAAGAGGTTGTGGCCGTCGCGGTCCAGCACGCTCACGTGCACGTGCAGGCCATTGCCGGCCTGGTCTACCAGCGGCTTGGCCATGAAGCTGGCCTGCAGGCCTTGGCGCTGGGCCACCGCCTTGATGGTGCGCTTGAGCATCAGCGCCTCGTCGCAGGCGCGCAATGCATCGGCGCGATGCTTGAGGTTGATCTCGAACTGGCCCGGCGCATATTCGGCCACGGCCGTGTCGGCCGGAATCTCCTGCGCCGCGCAGGCGCTGGACACCGCGTCGATGAAGTCGCGGTTGTCGTCCAGGTCCTCCATGTAATAGACCTGGGTCGACGCGTTGCGCGCGCCGGTGCTGGGGTTGATCGCGGTCTGCGGGCGGCCATCGGCACCGGGCAGGCGGTCGAACAGGTAGAACTCCAGTTCGATCGCCACCACCGGGGTCAGGCCGCGCTCGGCGAAGCGCTGCACCACCCGGCGCAGGACCTCGCGCGGGTTGGCCTCGAATGCGCCACCGGCGCCGTCCTCCATCGCCAGCAGCAGTTGCGCCATCGGTCGTGGCGACCACGGCACCGGGCGCAGCGAGCCGGGCACCGGCCGGCAGATCCGGTCCTCGTCGCCGATGTCGTAGCCCAGCCCGGTTTCCTCGACGGTGTTGCCGGTGATGTCGGTGGCGATCAGTGACATCGGCAGGCACACCCCGTCGCTGTAGACCTTGTCCAGCGCGTCGGCGGTGATGCGCTTGCCGCGCAGCAGGCCGTTCATGTCCGGCAGCAGCAGGTCGACTGCTTCCAGGTCGGGGAGCGCGGCCAGGGTGGCGGCATCGCGGGCGCGCAGGGCGTGGTCTGAGGCGTCGGAAAAGGCGGTCATGGCGGCCTCGGGAATGGTGCAGGCCAGCTTATCAGGGTGCGGCGCTGTCAAGAATACTCAACAGTCGGCGGTTTCCAGGCAGCAAAATGGCCCTTGATGTCGGCGAAACCCCGGTCACAGGCGCTGGGCGTGTTGTAAAAATAAAACGCCCACGCTACTTTGCGGCAACGCCCCACGCCCGCCGAGTCACGCATGGCCAAGCCGCCGCTGATCGGAATTCCCACCGACCGCACCCAGATCGGGCTGCACCCGTTTGTGGCGGTCGGCGAGAAATATGTGCGCGCGGTGGTCGATGGCGCCGGCGGGATTCCGCTGCTGTGGCCGGCGCTGAGTCCGCCGCTGGATCCGGCCGTGCTGCTGGAGACGGTCGATGGCCTGTTGTTGACCGGCGCGGTCAGCAACATCGAGCCGCATCACTATTCCGACGAGCCCAGCTGGGAGGGCAACCTGCACGACCCGGCGCGCGATGCCACCACGCTGCCGCTGGTGAGCGCAGCGCTGGCGGCCGGCGTGCCGATGCTGGCGGTCTGCCGTGGCTTCCAGGAGGTCAATGTGGCCCTCGGCGGCACCCTGCACCAGAAGGTCCACGCGGTGCCCGGCCTGATGGACCACCGCGAGGACCAGCAAGCGCCTTTGGACGTGCAATATGGTCCAGCCCACGTCGTGAGCCTGGCCCCCGGCGGCCTGCTGGCCGCAGTTGGCGGCGCCCGGCAACAGGTCAACTCGCTGCATGGGCAGGGCATCAGGCGGCTGGCCGAGGATCTGGTCGTTGAAGCCACCGCCCCGGATGGGCTGGTTGAAGCCTTCCGCCATGCCGGCGCCACCTTCCTGCTGGGCGTGCAGTGGCATCCGGAGTGGAAGCTCACCCAGAACCCTTTTTATGCCGGGATCTTCCGTGCGTTTGGCGATGCCTGTCGCGCCCGTGCCCGCCTTCGCCGCGAGCCTGCCTTCGCATGAGTCGCCGCCAGGTCCAGCCCGCCACCCCGATCGAGCAGCCGGAGAATTCGCTGCGCCGCTGGCTCAAGGAGCGGCGCATCACCGAGGTCGAATGCCTGGTGCCGGACATCACCGGCATCGCCCGCGGCAAGATCATCCCGGCCGACAAGTTCAGCCACGACTACGGCACCCGCCTGCCCGAAGGCATCTTCGCCACCACCGTGACCGGCGACTATCCGGACGACTATTACGAACTGACCAGCCCGTCGGACTCGGACATGTTCCTGCGCCCGGATCCGTCCACCGTGCGCATGGTGCCGTGGGCCGCCGATCCGACCGCGCAGGTGATCCACGACTGCTGGACCAAGGACAACGTCCCGCACGAGCTGGCCCCGCGCAACGTGCTGCGGCGCGTGCTCAAGGCCTACGAGGATGCCGACCTGCAACCGGTGGTGGCGCCGGAGCTGGAGTTCTTCCTGGTGCAGAAGAACACCGACCCGGATTTCCCGCTGCTGCCGCCGGCCGGCCGCTCGGGCCGTCCGGAGACCGCGCGCCAGTCGTACTCGATTGACGCGGTCAATGAGTTCGACCCGATCCTGGACCTGATGTACGACTACTGCGATGCGATGGAACTGGACGTGGACACGCTGATCCACGAGTCCGGCGCGGCCCAGCTGGAGGTCAACTTCACCCATGCCGATGCCTTGAGCCGCGCCGACCAGGTGTTCCTGTTCAAGCGCACCATGCGCGAGGCGGCGCTGCGCCACGGCATCTACGCCACCTTCCTGGCCAAGCCGATGGAGAACGAGCCCGGCAGCGCCATGCACATCCACCAGAGCGTGCTGGACCGCAAGACCGGCAAGAACGTGTTCGCCGGCAAGGTGGAGGGCAAGGAGAGCAAGACCTTCCATCACTACATCGGTGGCCTGCAGAAGTACGCGCCGCTGACCATGGCCTTCTTCGCCCCGAACGTGAATTCCTACCGGCGCCTGGCGATCGGCCAGGTCGCGCCGATCAACGTGCAGTGGGGTTACGACAACCGCACCTGCGGCCTGCGCGTGCCCAAGGACACCCTGGAGAACACCCGGGTGGAAAGCCGCTTCGCCGGCTCGGACGCCAACCCGTACCTGGCCATGGCCGCAACCCTGGCCTGCGGCCTGATGGGCATCCAGGAAAAGCTCAAGCCCACCGCACCGCTGGCGAGCAGTGCCCAGGACCTGGGTTTCGAACTGCCGCGTTCGCTGGGCGAGGCGCTGGACGAACTGGAAGCGGCGACGGTGCTGCACGAGCTGCTGGGCCCGCGCTTCGTGCGCGCCTACATCTCGGTCAAGCGCAAGGAGTACGAGACCTTCTTCCGGGTGATCAGCTCGTGGGAACGGGAGTTCCTGTTGTTGAACGTGTGAGGGGTGGTGCTGAGTCGGTGTTCGGGAACGGCGCAGAGCAACAGCTTTTCGCGTCAGGCGCCGACGCGAGCCGCCATGGCTGCGCCGCAAGGCAACGGCAACGGCAACGGCAGATTGCACTGAATCTTTTCCAACTGCTGTTCTGAACAATCAAGGAAAAAAGGATCCATGGACATCCAACAAACCCGCATCCTCCAGGACCTCGATGCCGCCCACCACCTGCATCCGTTCAACGACAACGGCGCGCTGGCGGCCAAGGGCACCCGGATCCTGACCAGGGGCCAGGGCTGCTACGTCTGGGATGCCGAAGGCAACAAGCTGCTCGATGCCTTCGCCGGGCTGTGGTGCGTCAACATCGGCTACGGGCGCAGCGAGCTGGGCGAGGTCGCGTCCAGGCAGATGACCCAGCTGGCCTACTACAACAGCTTTTTCCAGTGCACCACCGAGCCGACGATCCGGCTGGCGGCCAAGCTGGCCGAACTGACCCCCGGCGATCTCAACCATGCCTTCTTCGTCAATTCCGGCTCGGAAGCCAACGACACCATCCTGCGGCTGGTGCGCCATTTCTGGGCGGTGCAGGACCAGCCGCGCAAGAACATCTTCATCGGCCGCCACAACGGCTACCACGGCACCACCATGGCCGGCGCCAGCCTGGGCGGGATGAAGGGCATGCACGGCCAGGGCGGCCTGCCGATCCCGGACATCGTCCACATCGAGCCGCCGTTCTGGTTCTATGACGGCGGTGACCTGTCCGAGGACGAATATGGCCTGGTCGCCGCACGCCGGCTGGAAGACAAGATCCTGCAGCTTGGCCCCGAGCGGGTGGCCGCCTTCATCGGCGAGCCGATCATGGGCGCGATTGGCGTGTACATCCCGCCACGCACCTACTGGCCCGAAGTGGAGCGCATCTGCCGCAAGTACGATGTGCTGCTGGTGGCCGACGAGGTGATCTGCGGGTTCGGCCGCACCGGGCAATGGTTCGGCTCGCAGTATTTCGGCTTCCAGCCGGACGTCATGCCGATCGCCAAGGGCATCACCTCCGGCTACATCCCGCTGGGCGCGGCGATGTTCAACGATCGGGTGGCCGGCGTGCTCAAGGACCAGGGCGGCGAGCTGGCCCACGGCGCCACCTATTCCGGCCATCCGGTGTGCGCGGCGGTGGCGCTGGAGAACATCCGCATCCTGCAGGAGGAGAAGATCGTCGAGACCGCGCGTGACCACATCGCCCCGTACCTGGCCCAGCGCTGGGCCGAGCTGGGCGAGCATCGGCTGGTCGGCCAGGCGCGCATCGCAGGGCTGATGGGCGCGCTGGAACTGGTCCCGCACAAGGGCCAGCGCACAACCTTTGCCGAGCGCGGTACAGTGGGCACGCTGTGCCGCGACAACGCGTTGCGTCACGGCCTGATCCTGCGCGCCACCTACGATTCGATGCTGCTGTCGCCGCCGCTGGTGATCACCCGCGCGCAGGTGGACGAGCTGTTCGACAAGGCCTGGAAGGCGCTGGACGAGACGGCCGAGGCGATTGCAATCTGAAGTTCCCTGGGGAGGGATCAACGCGCGAGCCGCACCGGTGTGTGGACCGCACTTCCTGTCCAACGCCCCGCATGGGGCCGCAAGTGGAGAGACGCGATGAAGTTGCGATTGCTGTATGTGATGGTGGCGGCGGCGACACTGGCCGCCTGCAGTGGCGGCGACAAGGCACCAGAGACATCGGCCGCAGGTGACCAGGAGCCGGCCGCCGGCGGCGGTTCCAGGACGGTCAACGTCTACAACTGGTCCGACTACATCGCCGAGGACACCAACGCCAACTTCGAGAAGGCCACCGGGATCACCGTCACCTACGACGTGTTCGACAGCAACGAGGTGCTGGAGGCCAAGCTGCTGGCTGGCTCCAGCGGCTACGACGTGGTGGTGCCCTCGCTGAACTTCCTGGGCCGCCAGATCCAGGCCGGCGTGTTCATGCCGCTGGACAAGAGCAAGATCCCCAACAGCGCCAATCTCGACCCGGAGATGATGAAGCGGATCGAGAAGCAGGACCCGGGCAACAGGTACGCCGTGCCCTACATGTGGGGGACCACCGGCATCGGCTACAACGTGGACAAGGTCAAGGCCGCCTTCGGCAACACCGATGTCGCCAACAGCTGGGACCTGGTGTTCAAGCCGGAGAACCTGGCCAAGCTCAAGGACTGCGGGGTGACCTTCCTGGATACCCCCAGCGAGATCGTGCCGATCGCGCTGAACTACCTGGGCGAGGATCCCAACAGCACCGACCCGAAGGTGATCGACAAGGCCGCCGCGCTGCTCAAGACCATCCGGCCGTCGATCAGCCAGTTCCATTCGTCCTCCTACATCGATGCGATGGCCAACGGCGATACCTGTCTTGTGGTGGGCTGGTCCGGTGACGTGATCCAGGCGCGCGACCGCGCCGAGGAAGCGGGCAACGGGGTCAAGATCGCCTATTCGATCCCGAAGGAAGGCGCGCCGCTGTGGTTCGACATGCTGGCCATCCCCAAGGACGCCAGGAACGTGGACAACGCCTACGCCTATATCAACTACCTGCTTGATCCGCAGGTGATGGCCAACAACTCCAACTTCATCAGCTATCCCAACGCGGTACCCAAGGCCAAGGAGTTGATGGACGAGCAGATCACCTCCGATCCGACCATCTATCCGCCACCGGAAGTGGCCGCCAAGCTGTTCACCTTCGCAATCATTCCGCCGGAAGTGGACAAGCAGTACACCCGGCTCTGGACCGACCTGAAGACCAACAGGTAAGCCGTCGCGGGGCAGGCCACCGGGCCTGCCCCGCGCGCCGTGCGGGAGACGCACGTGCTGCGCACGCGCCAGGAGACGCAAGCCACGCACCGCCGGCCGCACGCGCCGCGCGGCACCAGACAGCCACGGGGACCGACATGGCAGCAGTGGAACAGCACGCGGTTTCAGGCCACGGGCCCTTGCACCTGCCCGGCGCGGAAGGCTATCTGCGCATCGAGAACGTGCGCAAGGAGTTCGACGGCTTCGTGGCGCTGGACGAGATCACCCTGTCGATCCGCAAGGGCGAGATCTTCGCGCTGCTGGGCGGCTCGGGCTGCGGCAAGTCCACGCTGCTGCGCTGCCTGGGCGGGTTCGAACACCCCACCGCCGGGCATATCTTCCTGGACGGCCAGGCGCTCAACGGCCTGCCGCCGTACGAGCGGCCGATCAACATGATGTTCCAGTCCTACGCGCTGTTTCCACACATGACGGTCGAACAGAACATCGCCTTCGGGCTCAAGCAGGACCGCATGTCCAGGGCCGACATCGCCAGGCGCGTGGAGGAAATGCTGGCGCTGGTGCAGTTGAACAAGCTGGCCAGGCGCAAGCCGCACCAGCTCTCCGGCGGCCAGCAGCAGCGCGTGGCACTGGCGCGCTCGCTGGCCAAGGGGCCCAAGCTGCTGCTGCTGGACGAGCCGATGGGCGCGCTGGACAAGAAGCTGCGCACCCTGATGCAGCTGGAGCTGGTTTCGATCATCGAAAAGACCGGGGTGACCTGCGTGATGGTCACCCACGACCAGGAAGAGGCCATGACCATGGCCACCCGCATCGCGCTGATGGATGCCGGACGCATCCGCCAGGTCGGCCCGCCCGATGAAATCTACGAGCAGCCGGCCACCCGCTTCGCCGCCAGCTTCGTCGGCTCGGTCAACATGATTGACGCGGTGATCGACCAGGATGAGCCGGAATTTGTGACCCTGCGTTCGCCACAGCTGGAGACGGCCATCTACATCGGCCACGGCATTTCCGGTTTCGAAGGGCAGCAAGTGTCCTTCGCGGTGCGCCCGGAAAAACTCGGCATCGGCAAGGACGAACCGGCGCAGGCGCACAACAAGGCCCGCGGCGTGATCGAGGACATCGCCTATTTCGGCAGCCACTCGGTCTATCACGTCAAGCTGGCCACAGGCTTCACGATCATGGCCAACTTCGCCAACGTCCAGCGCTGGGCCAGCGAAGGCATGACCTGGGGCGACACGGTGTGGGTGTGGTGGGGCGACAACGACGGCGTGGTGCTGACCCAATGAGCGCGGCCAGCGTCTTCCACGCGCTGCGCAAGCTGACCCCCGGACCGCGCTGGGGGGTGATCGGCATTCCCTACCTGTGGATGCTGGTGTTCTTCGCCATCCCGTTCCTGATCGTGCTGAAGATTTCCTTCGCCCGGCTGGCCATTGCGATGCCGCCGTACACGCCGATCCTGGAAATCGACGGCGCCGAGGTCGCGCTCACGCTCAACCTGTCCAACTTCCTGCAGCTGGGCGCGCTGCAGAACGGCTACATCGCCGCCTACTGGAGTTCGATCGAGATCGCGGCCATTGCGACCTTGCTGACCCTGCTGGTCGGCTATCCGATGGCCTACGTCATCGCCAGGCTGCCGACCTCGAGCCGCAACACCGCGATGATGCTGGTGGTGTTGCCGTCGTGGACCTCGTTTCTGATCCGGGTCTATGCGTGGATCGGCATCCTCAAGAGCAGCGGGCCGGTCGGGCGCCTGCTGGAAAGGATCGGAGTGATCGACGCGCTGCAGTCGCTGGGCTGGATCGAGGGCCGGCAGATCCTGTACACGCCGCTGGCCACTTACATCGGCATCGTCTATTGCTACCTGCCGTTCATGGTGCTGCCGCTGTACACCAACCTGGTCAAGCATGACGGGCACCTGCTTGAAGCGGCCTACGACCTGGGCGCGCGGCCCTGGAAGGCGTTCCTCAGGATCACCTTGCCGCTCTCGCGCGCCGGCATCATTGCCGGCTGCATGCTGGTGATGATCCCGGCCGTGGGCGAGTTCGTGATCCCTGAACTCCTGGGCGGCCCGGACACGCTGATGATCGGCCGGGTGCTGTGGAACGAGTTCTTCGCCAACCGCGACTGGCCGCTGGCCTCGGCAGTGGCCATCGCCATGCTGCTGCTGTTGATGATCCCGATCGTGATCTTCAACCGCGTCCAGCAGCGCCAGATCGAAGGCAGGCTGACGTGAGCATGGTCGGACGTGCGCGCTGGCCGAGCTGGATCATCCTGGGTCTGGGGTTTTCCTTCCTGTACCTGCCGGTGCTGCTGTTGATGCTGTGGAGCGTCAACCGCTCGCGCCTGGCCACGGTGTGGGCGGGGTTTTCGTTCAAGTGGTACGGCGAGCTGCTGCGCGATGCGTCGATGCTGGAGGCGGCCTGGGTCAGCCTGCGCATCGCGTTCTGGACGGCCTGCGCTTCGGTGGTGCTGGGGACCCTGGCGGCGCTGGTGATGACGCGCATGCGCCGCTTCCCCGGCAAGACCCTGTTTGGCGGCTTGATCACCGCGCCGCTGGTCATGCCCGATGTGATCATTGGGCTGTCGATGCTGCTGATGTTCGTCTCGCTGGGTGATCTGTTCCATTTCCAGCCCAAGGGCATGCTCTCGATCTGGATCGCCCATACCACCTTCGCGCTGGCGTTCGTCACCGTGGTGGTGTCCTCGCGCATGGCCGAGCTGGACAAGTCGCTGGAAGAGGCCGCGATGGACCTGGGCGCCAACCGGATCAAGGTGTTCTTTCTGATCACCCTGCCGATCATCGCCCCGGCCCTGGTGTCCGGCTGGCTGCTGGCCTTCACTCTGTCGCTGGACGACGTGGTGATCGCCAGCTTCGTCTCCGGTCCCAGCTCGACCACGCTGCCGGTGAAAGTGTTTTCCTCGGTGCGCCTGGGGCTGAGCCCCAAGATCAACGCGCTGGCCACGTTGATGATCGCCATCGTCTCGGTCTGCGCCTTTATCGGTTGGTGGCTGATGTCGCGCAGCGAAAAGCGCCGCCGGCGGGACATTCAGCTGGCACTGCAGGAACATGATTGACAAGAAGTGGGACTTCGAGTTTCACTTTCACAACGTCATGCGGTTGTCGTGATCTAGGAGTCTGTCGGGCTTTGGCGGTCGAGGCGAAAATTCGGCTGCGCGAGGACAGATTTTCGCCGATTCGCCGCCCCATAGTGGTTCTATGGGGCAAGAAGCGACGGAAATATGGACCGCACAGCCGGATTTGCAGCCCGGCCGGCCAAAGTCCGACAGGCTCCTAGCATCCGGCGGCGTATTTGCACGGCATTGAGGCCGGCATCTCGGCCGCCCGGTGCCTGGTGCAGGTCGGGCCCAGACCCATCCCACCCAGCAGGACCTGCCGCCTTGAGCCAACACGAAGACGACGACCACAACGACCAGGCACGCGCCCGGGACAAGGATCGAGGCAAGGATCAAGGCAGGGATCAAGGCAAGGATAACGGGCAGGGCGGGGCTGACGGCCAGGCGGGTGGCGCGGACAAGGACGGTCCTGGAAAGCCTTCGCCGCTGAAGAATCCGAAAGTGAAATGGACCCTGATCGTGGCCGGCATCCTGGCGCTGGTGCTGCTGATTGCCTGGCTGGTCTACCACCTGCTGGTCGGCCGCTACCTGCAGGAAACCAACGATGCCTACCTGCAGGCCGATTCGGTCGCCGTGGCGCCGCGGGTCAATGGCTACGTCACTGCGATCTACGTGCAGGACCACGCCTGGGTGAAGGCCGGCCAGCCACTGCTGCAGATCGACGACCGCACCTATCGCGCGCAGCTGGAACAGGCCCAGGCCGCCGTGGCCCTGCGCCAGGCCGACATCGAGGCCGCCCAGGCCGGCCTGGACGGTTACCGTGCCCAGCTGGCGCAGTCGCGTACCCAGGTCACCTCGGCCGCGGTCCAGCTGAAGTTCGCCAATGCCGAGGTCGCCCGCTTCGCGCCGCTGGCCGCCTCCGGCGCCGACACCCACGAGCACCAGGAGCAGCTGCAGCAGCAGCGCGACCAGGCCAAGGCCCAGTACGAGGCGGCCATGGCCCAGGTCACCAGCGCGCAGAGCCAGATCGCCGCGGGCGAGGCGCAGCTGGAGCAGGCCCGGGCCGGTCTGAAGCAGGCCCAGGCCAACGTCGACCAGGCCCAGGTGGCGGTGGAGGACACCCACCTGAAGGCTGCCATCGACGGTCGGGTGGGCGACAAGACCGTGCAGGTCGGCCAGTTCCTTGGTGCCGGCACGCGCACCATGACCATCGTGCCCATCCATGCGCTGTACCTGACCGCCAACTACAAGGAAACCCAGGTCGGACTGATGCGCGAAGGCCAGCCGGTGGAGATCGAAGTGGACGCGCTGCCCGGGGTCAGCCTGCAGGGCCATGTGCAGAGCCTCTCGCCCGGCACCGGCGCGCAGTTCGCACTGCTGCCGCCGGAAAACGCCACCGGCAACTTCACCAAGGTCGTGCAGCGGGTGCCGGTGCGCATCCGCGTCGAAGCCGGTCCAGAGGCGCGCAAGGTGCTGGTGCCGGGCATGTCGGTGATCGCCACGGTCGATACGCGCTCGGCCAGGGACGCCAGGGAGCGCACCGAGGACGAAGCCGAACGTCAGGACGCCGCACGCCCATGAGCGCGACCGGCGCCAGCGCAGGCGGCAGGGCGCAGTCCGGCGGCGCACAAAAAGCCGACACAGGCGCCTGGCTGGCCGTGGCCGCCGGCACCATCGGCTCGTTCATGGCGACCCTGGATATTTCCATCGTCAATGCCGCCCTGCCCACCATCCAGGGTGAAGTCGGCGCCAGTGGCACCGAGGGCACCTGGATTTCCACCGCCTACCTGGTCAGTGAGATCGTGATGATCCCGCTGACCGGCTGGTTCGTACGCACCCTGGGGCTGCGCAACTTCCTGCTGATCTGCGCGGTGATGTTCACCGCGTTCTCGGTGATGTGCGGGCTGGCCACCTCGTTGCCGATGATGATCATCGGCCGGGTCGGCCAGGGCTTTGCCGGCGGCGCGCTGATCCCCACGGCGCTGACCATCGTGGCCACCCGCCTGCCGCCGTCACAGCAGACCCTGGGTACGGCGCTGTTCGGCATGACCGTGATCATGGGGCCGGTGATCGGTCCGCTGCTGGGCGGCTGGCTGACCGAGAACGTCAGCTGGCACTACGCGTTCTTCATCAACGTGCCGGTGTGCCTGGGCCTGCTGGCGCTGCTGCTGCTGGGCCTGGAACACGAGCAGGCCAACTGGGCCGGGCTGCTGGAGGCGGACTGGCTGGGCATCTTCGGCCTGACCGCCGGGCTGGGCGCGTTGACCGTGGTGCTGGAGGACGGCCAGCGCGAGCGCTGGTTCGAGTCGACGTTCATCGTGTGGCTGTCGGCGCTGGCGGCGGTGGGTTTGGCCGCGCTGCTGCTGTCGCAGTTCATCAGCCGCGAACCGGTGATCCAGCTCAAGGTGCTGCTCAACCGCAGCTTCGGCGCGGTGTTCCTGATGATACTTGCGGTGGGCATGATCCTGTTCGGCGTGATGTACATGATCCCGCAGTTCCTGGCGATGGTCTCCGGCTACAACACCGAGCAATCCGGCTACGTGCTGCTGCTGGCCGGCCTGCCCACGGTGTTGCTGATGCCATTCATGCCACGCCTGCTGCAGACGGTGGACGTGCGCGTGCTGGTGATCAGCGGGCTGCTGTGCTTCGGCGCGGCGTGCTTCATCAATATCGATCTGACCGCCGAAAGCGTCGGTACCGACTTTGTCGCCGGCCAGTTGCTGCAGGGCTGCGGCCTGGCGCTGGCGATGCTCTCGCTCAACCAGGCCGCCATCAGTGCGGTGCCGACCGAATTGGCCGGCGATGCCTCGGGCCTGTTCAACGCCGCGCGCAACCTGGGCGGCTCGATCGGCCTGGCCCTGATCTCCACGTTCCAGGACCGGCGCCTGACCTATCACACCCAGGTCCTGGGCAGTGCCACCACGGCCAATTCGCCGCTGGGCCAGGACTACATGCAGCAGCTCAGCGGCGCGCTGCAGGGCAGCGGCGCCGATGCGCCGATGCAGGCGATCGGCGCGTTTGCGCAGACCGTCCAGCTGCAGGCGCTGGTGATGACCTACAACGACCTGTTCTGGATCTTCGGGGTGATCGTGGCCTGTTCGATCCCGCTGGCCTTCCTGCTCAAGCCTTTGCCGAAAGGGGCACACCTTGCAATGCACTGATCTGCCCGGTGTGCGCAGCGCACTGCTGGCGCTGACGGCGCTGCTGCTGGCCGGCTGCGTACTGGGCCCCAACTACGTGCGTCCGGAGGTCGCGCCCGCGGCGGTCAACGCGCCGCAGCTGCATCGCGCCGCCAATGCCGGGGTGGTCAGCGCGTTGCCGCCCAGCCGCTGGTGGCTGCAGCTGAACGATCCGCAGCTGACCTGGCTGATCGACACCGCGCTGGCGCACAGTCCCAACCTGCGCGCCGCCGATGCGCGGGTGCGCGCCGCGCGCGGACTGGCTGCGCAGCGTCGCGCCGAGCGCCTGCCGCAGGTCGGCGCGCTGGGCGCCTACGCGCGGGTGGACTCGCCGGACTCGGCCGAGGACGCCAGCCGTGATGCCGCCGAGGGCCTTGCCCAGGCGACCGATCCGGCGACTGGCACGGCCATCCGCCAGGCCAGCGAGAACCTGGAGCTGGACGAGGACCTGTATGTGGCCGGGTTCGACGCCAGCTGGGAGCTGGATTTTTTCGGGCGCCGCCGCCGCGCATTGGAAGGCGCCGCCGCCCAGGCCGAGGCCGCGCAGGCGCAGCTGGCCGACGCCCAGGTGCGCCTGGCCGCCGAGATCGGCCAGGTCTACGTGAACTATCGCGGCCTGCAGCAGCGCATCGACCTTGGCCAGGGCAACGTGGTCAGCGCGCAGCGCTCGCTGGAGCTGACCCAGCAGCGGCGCAGTCGCGGTGCCGCCTCGGACCTGCAGGTCGAGCGCATGCGCGGCCAGCTGCAGCAACAGCAGGCGATGCTGCTGCCGCTGCAGGCCCAGCGCGAAGCGGCGCTGGACCAGCTGGCGCTGATGATCGGCCAGGTGCCCGGTGCGCTGGATGCGCGCCTGGCTGCGCAGCAGCCGATTCCGCAGCTGCCGGCGCAGGTCAGGGTCGATGATCCGGCCGCGCTGATCCGCCGTCGCCCCGACGTGCGCCAGGCCGAACGTGAGCTGGCCGCTTCAAACGCCCAGATCGGCCAGGCGCTGTCGGGCTATTTCCCGCAGGTCACGCTGGTGGGCAATTACGTGGCGGTGGGGACCTCGCCGGGCGAACTGGGCGGCGATTCGACGGCGACGTTGCTTGCACCGATGCTGCGCTGGTCGATCTTCGATTTCGGCCGGATCAAGGCGCAGGTCGCCCAGGCGCGCGCCGGCACCGAAGCTCGCCTGGCCGCATACGAAAACACGGTGCTGGCCGCGCTGCAGGACGCCAACACCGCGCTGTCCAACCTGGGCTCGGCGCGCAGGCAGGCGCTGGTGGCGCAGCAGGCGCAGACCTCGGCCGATCGTGCTTCGGAACTCATGCAACAGCGCAACCACGCCGGCGCCTCGTCCTTGATTGACCTGCTGGACGTGCAGCGCCAGCAGCTGTCGGCCACCGACCGCGCCGTGCAGGCGCAGGTGCAGCTGGTGGTGGATTTCATCGCCCTGCAGAAGAGCCTGGGCCTGGGCTGGCAGGACGCGCCGGTGCCGGGCGCCGCCCAGCCCGATACTGCCTCCCGCTGACCTCGACTCAAGTTGTGGGAGCCGCGGCGAAGCAGTCTTCCCGGTCTGTCCCGATCGCCGCCGTGGCGGCTCCCACCGGCAGATCGTGCGCGCGGCAAGTGCGCCGGTCCGCCTGGCTGGACCCTGGCCAGACTCGGCAGTTCCCAGGGCAAGGCAGATCCTGCCCAACGGGACCCTTCAACTGGCTGAAGCGGCCTGGCGGGGGGGGGGCGGCCACGGCAGGCACGACCCTCTAACGGCGCCGCGAGGATCATGGCCGCCTATATTTTTGACTTACGGAGACCCACATGATCACCGAAACCCCCAATCCCGCCACCGGCCAGGTCGAGCATCGCCAGGAGCTGATGGGCGCCAACACCGTCGAGGCCATCCTGCACGCGGCGCAGACCGCGTTCCCCGAATGGGCCCAGCGTTCGCTCGAGCAGCGCGCGGGCGTGCTGCATCGCGTGGGCGAGGTGTTGCGCGAGCGGCGCGAGGCGATCGCGCAACTGATGACCGCCGAGATGGGCAAGCTCAAGGGCGAAGCGCTGGCCGAAGTGGACAAGTGCGCCGGCGCCTGCGACTACTACGCCGACCATGCCGCGGGGTATCTGCAGCCCGAGCCAATCAAGACCGAGGCGCGCGCCAGCTATGTGCGCTACGAGCCGATCGGCTGCGTGTTCGCGGTGATGCCGTGGAACTTCCCGATCTGGCAGGTGTTCCGGTTCCTGGCCCCGACCCTGATGGTCGGCAACACCGCGCTGCTCAAGCACGCGGTCAACGTGCCACGCTGCGCTGATGCGATCGCCGATGCGCTGCGCGCCGCTGGCGTGCCCGAAGGCGTGTTCGGGGTGTTGCACATCGACAACGACCAGGCGGCCGAAGTCATCCGCGACCCGCGCATCGCCGCGGTCACGCTGACCGGCTCCGAGCGCGCCGGCAAGTCGATCGCCGCCACCGCCGGCAGCGTGCTGAAGAAGTGCGTGATGGAACTGGGTGGCAGCGATGCCTTCGTGGTGCTGGACGATGCCGACCTGGACAAGACCGTGGCCGCGGCGGTGAAGGGCCGCTTCGACAACGCCGGCCAGACCTGCATCGCGGCCAAGCGCTTCATCGTGGTCGATGCCATCGCCGATGCCTTCGTGCAGCGCTTCGTCGAAGCGGCCGGCAAGCTGCAGACCGGCGACCCCAACGATGCCGCCACCACGCTGGCGCCGATGGCGCGCCAGGACCTGCGCGATGCGCTGCACCGCCAGGTCGCCAGCAGCGTGGCCGACGGCGCCCGGGTGCTGCTGGGCGGCAAGCCCGGCCCGGGCCATGCCGACTATCCGGCGACCATCCTGGATGGCGTGCGGCCCGGCATGGCCGCCTACACCGAAGAACTGTTCGGCCCGGTCGCCAGCATCGTGCGGGTCAAGGACCAGGCCGAAGCCGTGCGCGTGGCCAACGACACCAGCTTCGGTCTGGGCGGCAGCGTCTGGACAAGCGACGTCGAACGCGGCGAACGCGTGGCCCAGCAGCTGCAGTGCGGCTCGGCCTTCGTCAACGCGCTGGTCAAGAGCGATGTGCGGTTGCCGTTCGGCGGGACCAAGCGCTCGGGCCATGGCCGCGAGCTCGCCCGCCACGGCATCCAGGAGTTCACCAACATCAAGACGGTTTACGTGGCCTGACCGCATCTGCCCGGGCGTGCGAAACGCAACGCCCGGGGGACATCCGATGAAGGAAAGGGCAGTTGCGCGGCTACCTTCCAGCTGCCGCCTGCATCTGTTGCGAAATCACGATGCGAGGATCGTCGTGCGCATCCAGCAATGCGGCAAGCAGGGCGCGGCCTGTTCGCTCCTGCAGGAATTCAACCGAAGGGGTCCACGTGCCCGGCATGCGCTGGGCGATCCGCGCAATGTCGATGTCGCTCATCTCGGCCAAGGCCTGCTGCACCAGCCGCTGCGACACACCCACCCGCAAGGATCCGGTCAGCAACTTGTTGAACACCAGGCGCTGGCCGTAGGGCAGGGCGCGCCAGGCGTCCACCACCACCGCGCGGCGCAGCGCTTGGTCCTTGTTCGCCACCGGCAACAGGCGTTGCTCGATCCATTCGGCCAGGCCGATGTCCGGCTGCGGCGCGCCAGGATCGCCCAGCAGCAGCGCCAGCATCTCGGTCAGCTCGCCGACATGCGCATGGCTGGCATCCACCAACCAGTCGGGCGTGGCCGATTCCTGCGCGATCCACGCACGCAGTTCGCCGGTGGCGGCGATCTTTCGCCGCGCGCCGGTGACCTTGCCGCCGGACAGCAGATACGGCGCCCACACCGCATTGCGCGGCGGCGCGTGGCGGAAGTAGGCGATCAGCGCCGCGCGCTTGTCCAGGGTGGCGGGCTTTCGTCCAGCGCCTTGCAGGGGTCGGCGAAGCGTTTCATGGAGACGCCTCGCAGCAGAAACAGCAGACGTCGTTCCCGCGAAGGCGGGAACCCAGAGGCCTTCCTCGCAAATCCGTCATCGTGCGCAGTGCCACTGGATCCCCGCCTTCGCGGGGATGACGCTGCTGATGGTTCTGTGCGAGATGGGTTTGGCCACCCTCATTTCTCGTTGCCGCCATCGGTACGGAAGGCTTTGGCGGCGATCCCGGCTTCGTTCATCACGCGGATGATCGCCTCGGTGTTGTCGTGGGCGCCGACCTGGCCGTCGGCCAGACCACAGGGAGGGTCAACGCCCGTCAGCAGCTTGCGGCACAATCGCAGGCCGGGAGGAGGACCCATGGACACACCCAGCACGCGCTCGTTCGCCACGCACGTGGTGGACAACCAGCCGCCGGAGTTTGCACCACGCGATCTGCATGCCGATGACGCGGTGTTGCGTGAGGGCCTGGCGCGCGCAGGCGCCGCGGCCTTCGATGCGGCGCTGGCCGGCTATGGCGCGCTGGCCGGCAGCACGCTGTACGCGCTGGGCTTCGAGGCCAATGGCGACAAGCCGCGGCTGAAGACCCACGACCGCTTCGGCCATCGCATCGACCTGGTCGAATTCCACCCCGCCTATCACCAGCTGATGCAGGCGGCCAAGGAACACGGCGTGGCCGGGCTGTCCTGGCACGCCCCGCAGCCCGGGGCCCACGTCGCCCGCGCCGCGCTCAGTTACCTGCATCACCAGGCCGAGGCCGGCACCAGCTGTCCGCTGACCATGACCCATGCCGCCGTGCCCGTGTTGCGCCGCGAGCCTGCCCTGCAGGCGTGGGCCGACAAGGCCGCCGCGCCGCACTACGACCCGCGCGATGTGCCCATCGCCGACAAGGCCGGCATCACCGTCGGCATGGGCATGACCGAGAAGCAGGGCGGCTCGGACGTGCGCGGCAACACCACCTGCGCCACCGCGACCTCGGTCGAGGGGGAATACACGCTGGTCGGGCACAAGTGGTTCTTCTCCGCGCCGATGTCCGATGGCTGGCTGGTGCTGGCCCAGGCGCCGGGTGGCCTGACCTGCTTCCTGCTGCCGCGGCGGCTGGCCGATGGTCAGAAGAACGCCTTCCAGCTGATGCGCCTGAAGGACAAGCTCGGCGACTGGGCCAACGCCTCCGGCGAAGTCGAGTTCACCGGCGCCTGGGCACGCAGGGTCGGCGCCGAAGGCCGTGGCGTGGCGACCATCCTGCAGATGGTCATGCTGACCCGCCTGGATTGCATGCTGGCGGCCACCGCCGAGATGCGCATGGCCCTGGCCCAGGCCGTGCATCACACGCGCCATCGCAGCACCTTCGGCAAGGCCCTGGTCGAACACGCGCTGATGCGCAACGTGCTGGCTGACCTGTCGCTGGAATGGGAAGCGGCCCTGGCCCTGTGCCTGCGCGTGGCCGCCGCGGTGGATCGCGCGCCCACCGCGCCGGCCGAGGCGGCCTTGGCCCGGGTGGCCACCGCGATCGGCAAATACTGGATCTGCCGGCGCGCCCCGGCCTTCGTCAACGAGGCACAGGAGTGCCTGGGCGGGGCGGGCTACGTGGAGGAATCGATCCTGCCACGGCTGTTCCGCCAGTCACCGCTCAACGGCATCTGGGAAGGCAGCGGCAACATCCAGTGCCTGGACGTGCTGCGCGCGCTGGCCAAAGAGCCCGAATGCGGGCAGGTGCTGCTGGCCGAACTGGCCGCCGCGCGCGGCCTGGACCACGCCTACGACCGCCAGTTCGAGGTTGTCGCCGCGCAGCTGGCCGCAGGCCACACCGTCGAGGCCGGCGCCCGCCTGCTGGTGGAACATCTTGCCCTGCTGCTGCAGGCCAGCGTGCTGCTGCGCGCCGGCAGCCCGGCCGCCGAGCTGTTCTGTCGCTCGCGCCTGGGTGGACAGCACGGACTGGCACTGGGCACGCTGCCGGCCGGGGTCGATTTCAGCGTCCTGATCGGGCGCGCGTTGCCGTAGGGCGGGTCTCGACCCGCCGCTCTCGACCCGCCAAGACGGCCTCGATCCATGCATGTGGGTGGGGGGCGCCATGGCAATGGCGGGTCAAGACCCGCCCTACGTGCTCCGTCTGGGTGGGCATCGGCAGCAGCAATGGCGGGTCAAGACCCGCCCTACGCCGGCCGGGGCCGATTTCAGCGTCCTGATCGCGCGCGCGTTTGCCGTAGGGCGGGTCTCGACCCGCCGCTCTGCCGGCCGGTGCCGATTTCAGCGTCCTGATCGGGCTGGCGTTGCCGTAGGGCGGGTCTCGACCCGCCGCGCGTGGTTCGAGGGGCAGCGATGGCGGGTCTCGACCCGCCGCTCTCGACCCGCCAAGACGGCCTCGATCCATGCATGTGGGTGGGGGGCGCCATGGCAATGGCGGGTCAAGACCCGCCCTACGCCGGCCGGGGTCGATTTCAGCGTCCTGATCGCGCGCGCGTTTGCCGTAGGGCGGGTCTCGACCCGCCACTCTCGACCCGCCAAGACGGCCTCGATCCATGCACCTGGGTGGGGGCGCCATGGCAATGGCGGGTCAAGACCCGCCCTACGCCGCCATCGCCCGCGAGCCGGTCAGGATCATCCGCAGCATGGTCGAGAGCTGCTCCACCAGCTCCGGGTCGCGTTCGGGCGGCAGGTCCATGGCGGTGGCACCGGCGGCGAAGACCAGGCGGGTGATCGCCTTGGAGACCAGCGCCGGCTCGTGCAGGGTCGCGCCGTCGGCGGCGGCCAGGCGGATCAGGTCCACCTTCAGCTCGTCCTCGAAATAGCTCAGCTCGCGCTCGACCGCGGCCTTGAACGCATCGGAGCCGACCATGCCTTCGCGCAGCAGCACGTGCAGCAGCTTGTCGTCGGCGCGCAGCTGTTCCATGAAGGTTTCCACCGAGGTGCGGATCACGCTGCGCTCGGCGCGCAACGCGCGCCGGCGGGCCTGGCCGATGATCTGGCGCAGCGAGCGCCCGGCCAGGTCGATCAGGGCCACGGCCAGTTCGTCCATGTCGCGGAACTGGCGGTAAAAGGAATTGGGCGCGATCCCGGCCTCGCGGGCCACCTCGCGCAGGCTCAGCGAGGACAGGCTGCGGTGCGGGCCGACCAGGCGCAGGGCTGCTGCCAGCAGGTCCTGGCGCGAAATGCCGGCCCGGCGCACGGGGACGGCATCTTCTATGGGGGTGTCGATGGCAGGTTCGGGAGCGCGCATGGCAGGCAAATCCTCTCCCGGAGCAGTCGGGTCGATGGATCATAGTCTCATCACGACTGCACAAGTGTATAGACAGATGTTCTGACATCTGTATAGTGGCCTCCATGACTGCCGTCCTGCCCCGCCGCACCGCTTCCCCGTTTTCCCGCGTTCTGCGCGCTGCCAGTGCGCTGGTGGTGCAACCGGCGGTGTTCGATTTCTGGGCCACCCGGGTCAATCCCCTGTGGACCTGGGAGCGACCGCTGGCGCGCCTGCGCGAGCGCCGGCAAGCCGCGGCCGATGCGGTGACCCTGGTGCTGCAGACCAACCGGCACTTCGCCGGTGTGCGCCCGGGCCAGCACGTCAACCTTGGGGTGGAGGTCGATGGCGCCCGCCTGAGCCGCAGCTACAGCCCCAGCGCGGTGGCTGGCGACCGGATCGAGATCACCGTGCGCGAAGTGGCCGGCGGCCGCGTCAGCCGCCATCTGTGTCGCGATGCGCGGGTGGGCGAGGTGTTCGACCTGGGCGCGGCGTTCGGGGAGATGACCCTGCCGCCTGTGGTGCAGGGCCGCTGGCTGTTCCTGGCTGCCGGCAGCGGCATCACCCCGCTGATGGCGATGCTGCGTCAGCTCGACGCCGCCGGCATGCCGGTGCAGATGGACCTGATGTACTGGGCACGCACCCGCGCCCAGGTCTGCTTCGCCGATGAACTGCAGGCGCTGGCCGCCCGGCATGCCGGTTTCAGGCTGCACCTGGCGCTGACCGGGCAGGACGATGGCCGGGGCGGCTTGGCGCCGCGGATCGGCCAGACCGACCTGGCCACGCGGGTGCCGCAGCTGGCGCAGTGCCAGGTCTATGCCTGCGGCCCGCACGGCTTTGTCCAAGCCGCCCGCCAGGCACTGCAGGGCCGGGTGGCGCGCTTCGATGCCGAAGCCTTCACCCCGCCCCAGGCCCAGCCCGGCCAAGCCGGTACCGCCGAAGTCACCCTGTCACGCAGCCGGCGCACCCTGACCGTGCCGCGCGACCGCCCGCTGCTGCAGGCGCTGGAAGAGCAGGGCCTGCGCCCGGCCTCCGGCTGCCGCATGGGCATCTGCAATACCTGCGCCTGCGGCAAGCGCCAGGGCATCACCCGCGACATCCAGACCAACGCACGTTCGGCCGAGCCGGACGCCACCGTGCGCATCTGCATCAACGCCGCCGCCTCCGACCTCACCCTGGATCTGTAATGGCCCACAAGAACCGCCCGCTTTCCCAGGACGAACTGCAGCAATTCGGCGCCGAACTGGACGCGTTGCGCGCGCGCACGCTGGCCCAGCTCGGCGCGCCCGACGCGCGCTACATCCGCGGTGCGGTTTCGGCCGTGCGCTGGACCGGCGCGCTGGGCCGGATCCTGTTGTTCGTTGGTGCATTCGTGCCGATGCTGCTGTGGCCGGCCTGCATCGCCGGCACCCTGTTGCTGGCGCTGTCCAAGATCCTGGAGAACATGACCGTCGGCCACAACGTGATCCACGGCCAGTACGACTGGATGGGCGACCGGCAGCTGCACAGCCGCAGCTACGAGTGGGACATCGTGGCCACCAGCGAAAACTGGCGCAGGACGCATAATTTCCGTCACCACACCTACACCAACGTGCGCGGGCTGGATGACGACATCGGCTACGGCCTGCTGCGCATTTTCCCCGAGCAGAAGTGGAGGCCGTTCTACCTGCTGCAGCCGCCGATCGCGGTGGTCTTCTGCCTGCTGTTCGAGTGGGGCGTGGCGATCCAGGACCTGCGCCTGGGCCGGTTCCTTGCCGGCAAGATGAGCTTCAGGCAGCTGCGCGCCCAGCTCAGCCCGCTCGGCCGCAAGATCGGCCGCCAGGTGCTCAAGGACTATGTGATCTTCCCCGCGCTGGCCGGTCCGTTCTTCCTGCCGGTGCTGCTGGGCAACATCGCTGCCAACGTGCTGCGCAGCATCTGGACCTACGTGGTGATCTTCTGCGGCCACTTCACCGCCGAGGTGGAGACCTTCCCCAAGGACGTGGTGCGCAAGGAGAGCCGTGGTCACTGGTACCTGCGCCAGCTGCGTGGTTCGTCCAACATCAGCGGTGGGCGCGTGATCGACGTGCTGACCGGCGACCTGAGCCATCAGATCGAGCATCATTTTTTCCCGGACATTCCGGCCAATCGTTATGCGGACATGGCCGTGGAAGTGCGCCAGATCTGCAAGCGCTACGGCCAGCATTACAACACCGGCTCGCTGTTCAGGCAGTTCGGCCAGGTGGCCTGGCGCATCGTGCGACACGCCTTCCCCAGCAGGCCGCGTCGCCAGGTGGCGTTGACCCGCAAGCCGGCGGCCGCGCGGGAACTGGGCGCAAACCAGGCCGCCCAGCAGGCTGGCTGAACGATCCGCCTTGCCGCAACGCGATTGCGGGCATGAACAGCCGAAAACGGCCGGTCGAGACCAGCCTTACCGATGCCGGCCCCGTCGGGCGGCCTGGCCGGATACCGCGAAAAGCCGTCATGCACGCGTCCGCGATTCCGAGCCGTGGGGTGGGTCTCGACCCGCCACCACAAATTCGCCGCAACGCCGCCAAGCACGCGCAAGCGGCGATTTTTTTCACCGGCGATGCAGCCGTGCCGGCGTACCGTCAAGGCATTCCTTCGCAAGCAGGACATCGCCATGAAAGCCTCCGTCATTTCCCTGTCCGCGGCACTGCCGCTTCTGGCCGTGTTTGCCGCCGGCGCGCAGCAGCTCAGGCAGCCAACCATCGCCCCGGCACAAAGTGGCGCCCGCACGCTGCCGCAGCCGGCCAGCCCGCAGAGCCGCTCGGTCGCCAGCGACCCCGGCCAGCGCAGCCAGGCGCCACTGATCAGTCCGAAGGGCCCGGCCACCGATGCCAATCGTCCGGTCCAGCCGAGCACCGCAGCACCGGCCACGCCGGCAGCGTCAGCGCGCGTGGTCGATCCGCAAGGCAGGCCGATCAGCGGTGCGGTGCCGATGGGGACCAACCAGGTCATGGACCCCAAGACCGGAAAGGTCTACACCACCATGCCCCACGGTGATGGCCAGCGGATCATCCAGCCGACGCCCAAGCCCTGAGCGGATGCACCTTGCCCGCGCTGCAGGCACCGGTGTCGACGCGTTACGTGCTGGACCTCTGCACGCCGGATGTGGCGGCATGAAGACCCTGCTGATTTGCGCCTTCTCCGCACTGCTGCTCCTGCCAACGGCCAGCGGCGCGCAACAGTTGGGTCAGCCGCGCGCGGCACCTTCGGTGCGCCAGGACCTCTCCGAGCGCGCCGACACCACGCCCAGGGTCGCTTCCGACACCGGCATCACCCCTGTCCGCGTGGAACAGCCGCTCTCCATCCAGCCCGACCCGCCGACCCGGCCGGTCCGGGTACTTGATGCGCGCGGGCGGGAAATCCCGGGCGCGGTGCAACTGGGTCCGAACCGGGTGCTGGATCCCAGGGACGGGAGGATCCATATGACGATGCCGGTCGGCGACGGCCAGCGGATCATCGAGTTTCCCAAGAACAGTGACCCTCCTGGATAGGCAAAAGCCCGGCCATTGGCCGGGCTTCTTCTCGGGCCGAATGCGCTGGCGCCTGGGTCAGTCGAGCCTGGTCTCCAGGCCGCGTTTTTCCAGCAGCGGTTCGATCTGCGGCGCGTGGCCGGCAAAATCCTGGAACAGCTTCATCGCGTCCTGGCTGCCGCCCTGCGAGAGCAGCAGCTTGCGGAAGCGATCGCCGTTGGCCCGGCTCAGGCCGCCGTGCTGCTCGAACCACTGCTGGGTGTTGGCATCCAGGACCTCGGACCAGATGTAGGCGTAATAGCCGGCCGAATAGCCGCCCATGATGTGACTGAAGTACGGGGTGCGATAACGCGGCGGCACCGGCGGATAGGCGATGCCGTCGGCGGCCAGGGCCCGGGCTTCGAACGCCATCACGCCTGCCGCATCGGGCACCTGGTCGATGCTGATCTGGTGCCAGCGCTGGTCCAGCATCGCCGCGCCCAGATATTCGGTGGTGGCAAAGCCCTGGTTGAACTTGGCCGCGGCCAGGACCTTGTCCAGCAGCTCCTGCGGCATGGCCTCACCGCTTTGGTGATGCCTGGCGTAGTGCTTGAGCACCGACGGATAGTCGGCCCACATCTCGTTGACCTGCGAGGGGAACTCGACGAAATCGCGTGGCACGCTGGTCCCGGAGAAATACGGGTACTGCACGTTGGAGAACATCCCGTGCAGCGCATGGCCGAACTCGTGGAACGCGGTGGTGACCTCATCCCAGGTTAGCAGGGTCGGCTGGCCGGCCGGTGGCTTGGGGATGTTGAGGTGGTTGGCGACCACCGGCTTGTCGCCGGTCAGGCCGGACTGGGGCACGTAGGCATTCATCCAGGCACCGCCGCGCTTGGAGGCGCGCGCGTACGGGTCGAAGATGAAGATCGCCAGCTGCGAGCCGTCGGCATCGAACACGTCGTAGACGTAGGTGTCCGGGTGGTACTTGGGCAGGTCCGTGCGCGCCTTGAAGGTCAGCCCGTATTCCTGGCCGGCGGCGTAGAAGACGCCGTTTTCCAGCACGTTCTTCATTTCGAAGTAAGGCTTGAGCTGCGACTCGTCAAAGTTGTACTTGGCCTGGCGCACCTTCTCGCTGTAGAAGGCCCAGTCCCAGGCGGCCAGCGCGAAGCTCGGCTTGCCGGCCGCCTTCTGCTCGGCATCGATCATCGCCTGCAGGTCGGCCGCCTCGCGTTTGGCGTTGGCCACCGCCGCCGGCGCCAGCTTGCCCAGCATGTCGTTGACCGCCTGCGGGGTCTTGGCGGTCTGGTCTTCCAGCGAATAGGCCGCGTAGGTGGGATAGCCCAGCATCTTCGCCTTCTGCGCGCGCAGGGTCATGATCCGCGACACCAGGGCGGTGTTGTCGTAGGCATTGCCGCGGCTGCCGCGATTGATCGAGGCCTTGAAGATCTTCTCGCGCAGGTCGCGGTTGGTGAGGTTGGTCAGCGGCGGCTGTCCGGTGGTATTGAGCAGGGTGATGACGTATTTGCCGGGCAGGTTGCGCGAGTTGGCTTCGTCAGCTGCGGTGGAGATCTCCGACTCGCTCAGGCCGGCCAGTTGTGTGACGTCATCGACCACCACGGCCGAGTCGTTGACCTCCTTGAGCACGTTCTGGCTGAACTGCGTGGCCAGCGCGGCCAGCTCGGCATTCATCTCCTTGAGCTTGGTCTTGTCCGCATCGGAAAGTTTGGCACCATCGCGAACGAAATCGGTGTGGTACTTCTCGATCAGGCGCACGCCCTGCGGGTCCAGGCCCAGCTCGGTGCGCGTGTCGTACAGCGCCTGGATGCGCGCAAACAGCTTGCCGTTGAGCGAGATCGCATCGCGATGCGCGGCGAACCTGACCGAGTAGTCGCTGCGCAGTTTCTCGCGCACCGGGTTGGTATCGGTGCCGACCAGGTTGAAGAACACCGTGCTCGCCCGCTCCAGCAGCTGGCCGCTCTTTTCCATCGCCACGATGGTGTTGTCGAAGGTCGGCCTGGCCGGGTTGTCGGCGATGGCCTGGATTTCCTCAAGCTGCGCAGCCATGCCCGCGTCGAAGGCCGGCGCGAAATCGGCATCGGTGATCCTGTCGAACTGCGGGTAGTGCAGCGGCAGCGGGCTTTGCGCAAAAAATGGATTGGCCGGCTGGCTGGCTGCGCTGGCAGGCGTCTGGGCATGGGCGGACATGGGCATTCCAAGGGCAAGGGCGAGCGCCAGGGCGAGGCGGGTGGTCATGCGTTGCAGCTTCCGGTTGCGAAGGATGACCGTGAAGGCTACCGCAGTCGCGCATTTGCAGCACGCGCGGGCGCGCGATGCATGACACGGCCGTCATCTGCCAGCTGCCCGCTCGCACCGGGTCCAGGCCCAGGACCCAGGCGGCACGCTGCTGGCAGGGCACTCCTGCAGCGCCTATGATCGCGGCGGGACTGGTCGGGGAATCGATGCATGCGGGGCGTCTTCGAGTTTTCTGCGATTGATATCAACGGGCACGAGCAGCCATTGTCCGACTGGGCCGGTTCGGTCCTGTTGATCGTCAACGTCGCCTCGCGCTGCAGCTTCACCCCGCAGTACGGCGGGCTGGAAGTGCTGTGGCAGCAGTACCGCGATCGCGGACTGGTGGTGCTGGGATTTCCGTGTGACCAGTTCGGCCACCAGGAGCCCGGTGACCAGGACCAGATCCGCGCGTTCTGCAGCCTCAACTACGCGGTCAGCTTCCCGATGTTCGCCAAGGTGGAGGTCAACGGCGAGCGCGCCCATCCGCTGTGGCAGCGACTCAAGCGCGAGCGGCCCGGCCTGCTGGGCACGCAGCGGATCAAGTGGAACTTCACCAAGTTCCTGGTCGGCCGCAACGGCCAGGTGCTCAGGCGTTACGGACCGCGGCGCGCGCCGGCCTCGCTGGCGGCTGACATCGGGCGCGCGCTGGGTTGAAGCCGGCCGCAGTGCGCACGACATTGGTGCCTGCGAGCCGGGCCGGTGGCGCCGGCACGGGCGCTTTCACTTCTCCACGAAGGCCCGTTCGAACACGTAGTGCCCGGGGCTGCCGATGCGCGGCGAGGCCTGGAAGCCGCGGCTGTCCAGCAGCGCACGCAGGTCGGCCAGCATCTGCGGGCTGCCGCAGATCATGAAGCGATCGCGCGCCGGATCGATCGGTTCCAGCCCCAGGCTGCGCGCCATCTGGCCGCTGTCCAGCAGCTCGGTCAGGCGGCCGTGGTTGCGGAACGGCTCGCGCGTGACCGCCGGGTAGTACAGCAGCTTGTCGCGCAGCATCGGGCCCAGGAACTCGTGCCGGGGCAGCACCTTCTCGAACTCGTCGCGGTAGGCCAGGTCCTTTTCGAAGCGCACGCCGTGGGCCACGATGACCTTGTCGAAGCGCTCGTAGGTCTGCGGATCCTTGGACACGCTCAGCCACGGCGCCAGGCCGGTGCCGGTGCCCAGCAGGTACAGGTTCCTGCCCGGCTGCAGGTCGGAGATCAGCAGGGTGCCGGTGGGCTTCTTGCCGACCAGCACGCTGTCGCCGGGCTGGAGATGCTGCAGGCGCGAGGTCAACGGACCGCCCGGCACCTTGATGCTGAAGAACTCCAGCTGCTCTTCCCAGTTGGCACTGGCGATGGAATAGGCACGCAGCAGCGGCCGCGGCTGCGCGTCCAGGCCGATCATCACGAACTGGCCATTCTCGAAGCGGAAGCCGTCGTTGCGGGTGGTGGTGAAGCTGAAGTAGTCGTCGGTCCAGTGGTGGACCTCAAGCACCGTCTCGGTGCCGTAAGCGGAAGACATGGGCGAATCGTCGTCACGGAGGGGATCATGCAAGACGCAGTGTAAGTGGCGCCATGGAACCGGTGCTCACCTCTTGCGAGGTGGCGCGCACTTGTCTGCAAGCGTGGTCGGGCGCGGGCGCGCCCTGGAACAGGCACCTCGAGGCGCGCGCGGCACGCGCCCCCCCAAAGTTGGTGGCGCCTAGCCGTTGCCACCGCCGCGCGGACCGCGGCTGCCGCCGCGTGGGCCGCCAGGCTTGCCACCGGGACCGCGATTGGCGCCCGGACGTGGGCCGGCGCCGCCGGGACGCGGGCCGCCGGCCGGCCGGTTGCCGCCACCGGGCCGGCCCTGGCGCTGGCCGTACGGGTTGTAGGCGCCGGGCGTGGCATGGTCGGACGGGAAGCTCGGGGCGTTGCCCGGATGTCCATACGGCCTGGCCTTGCGCTGCTGGCCCTGGCCGGCGCCCTGGCCGACGCCCTGACCGCGCGCGCCCTCGCCGAAACCGCCGTAGGGACCGCTGCCACCGAGGCCTGCGCCGGGACCGCCGCGACGCGGGCCGCCGGGCTTGCCGCCATAGGGCTTCTTCGGGCCGCCGGGACCGGCGTTGCGGTGGCCGGTCGGGCCGGTGTCCACGCCCTCGGGCACGTACCAGCTGCGGAACGCGGCCGGGTTGCCATCGGGCAGGGGCTTGGGACCCTTGGCCGCGCGCGTCTTGAAGGGCTTCTGCGACTGGTTGGCCGCCGCTTCACCGGTGACCGTCAGGCCGCCCTTGAAGCTGGGCTTGCCGCGGCCGCCGCGGCCACGGTCCTCGCGCACGTGGTCGAAGCGACGCAGCTCACGCGCCTCGTCGGCCGCGGTGGTGTGGCCGTTGACGTAGGCATTGCCGGCGCCGCGGGCGTTGACCACGGTCCTGGACGCCCTGCGCTGGCCGATGACCGGCTGCAGGGTCAATGCGGCCGGCGCGCCATCCTCGAGCTTGAGTGACTTGCGCAGC
The DNA here is from genome assembly GCF_000233915.3 of Pseudoxanthomonas spadix BD-a59. Lineage (NCBI taxonomy): Bacteria > Pseudomonadati > Pseudomonadota > Gammaproteobacteria > Lysobacterales > Lysobacteraceae > Pseudoxanthomonas > Pseudoxanthomonas spadix. The sequence continues at coordinate 1,488,423 of NC_016147.2, forward strand.
GCCTGGACCTGGCCATCGGACAGTTCCTGCGACTGGCCGCGCAGCAGCGGCTGCGGCAGTTCGATGGCCCCGTAGCGGGTGCGCTTGAGCCGACTGACCTGGCAGCCCTGCGACTCCCACAGGCGGCGCACTTCGCGATTGCGGCCTTCCTTGAGGGCGACCCGGTACCAGTCGTGCGAATCGGTCCCGCCGATGCGCTCGATCTCGTCGAACTTGGCCGGGCCGTCTTCCAGCTCCACGCCATTGCGCAGGCGCTCGACCAGCGCGTCGGACACCGTGTCCTGGCCTTCCGGGGCGCGCACGCGCACCACGTACTCGCGGCTGACCTCGTGGGACGGATGCATCATCGCGTTGGCCAGCTCGCCGTCGGTGGTGAGCAGCAGCAGGCCGGTGGTGTTGATGTCCAGGCGGCCGATGGCGATCCAGCGTGCGCCCTTGATGGCCGGCAGCGACTCGAACACGGTCGGGCGGCCTTCGGGATCCTCGCGGGTGGTCACCTCGCCTTCGGGCTTGTTGTAGATCAACACCCGCGCCGGCTCGGTCAGTGCGCTGGCGACGAAGGTGCGGCCATCCAGCTCGACCCGGTCGCCGCTGCCGATGGACATGCCGGTCTGTGCGACCTCGCCGTTGACCTTGATCAGGCCGTCGGCGATGCGCTGCTCCAGCGCACGGCGCGAGCCGAGTCCGGCCTGGGCCAGCACCTTGTGCAGGCGCTCCTGCAGGCGGACTTCGGGGATTGCGGCGGCGTCGCGCTTCAGCGACAGCTTGCTGCGGGGGGTGTCACTCATGGTTTCTGCTCCGACGAGACCGGTGCGGCGTCGTCTTCTTGGGGTTGTCGGGAAGTGGAGGGGTCGTGCGCGTGGCGGCCGTCATCGGCGGTGGGCGCGGCGTCTTCGACGGCGTCGGCCGGGGCCGGGACGTCATCGGGGTGTGGGCCTGCGTCGTCGAGCGCGGCCTGCTGCAGGTCCTGGGCCGGCCACTCGGACCCAGCTTCGGGATCGGCGCCCGCTGCATCCTGCGGTGCTGCCCCCACCGCGGCGTCGTGCGCATCAGCCCGGTCGGCCTGTGCGGTCCCTGCGCCGTGCTCGGGCGGCTGGCCCTGGGCATCGGCCCTGGCCGCGATCGGCGCCCTGGCGAACGGCAGCTGCGGGTCCAGCTCGCCGATCTCCTTGAGCTCGGACAGTGGTGGCAATTCGTCCAGGCGCTTGAGGCCGAAGTAGTCCAGGAACGTGCGGGTGGTGCCGAACAGGGCCGGCCGACCGGGCACGTCGCGGTGGCCGACCACGCGGATCCATTCGCGCTCTTCCAGGGCCTGGATGATGTTGCTGCTGACCGCCACGCCGCGGACCTGTTCGATCTCGCCGCGGGTGATGGGCTGGCGGTAGGCGATCAGGGCCAGGGTCTCCAGGGTGGCGCGGGTGTAGCGGGTCTTGCGCTCGGTCCACATGCGCGAGACCCAGCCATGGACCTCGGCCTTGACCTGGTAGCGCCAGCCGCTGGCCACTTCGACCAGCTCCACCCCGCGCCCGGCGCAGGCGGCCGACAGCTGCTCCAGCGCGGCCCTGACGCTGGCCTCGGCGTCGGGATGGTCCTCGGGCAGCAGGCTGGCCAGCTGCGGCACGGCCATCGGCTGGGGCGAAGCCAGCAGTGCCGCTTCGATGATGCGGCCGACCAGCGCCGGCTCCAGCTGGGCTGGCGTGGCGGTGTCGGTCCGGGGTTGGTGGTCGAAGGCGTCGTCTTGCATGCAGTGTCGTTTCAGGCCGGGCATCGGCCCGGGCGTGACAGGTCAGTCGCGGCGGCCGGGTTCAGGCGTCATTGGCCGCATCGGAATCATCGAACGTGCTGGAGAACTGCAGCGGCTCATTGGTGTTGCCAAGCGCCAGGGACTTGACGTAGATCGGCGCCAGCGCGGCTTCCTGGACGATGTCCAGCAGCTGTTCCTTGGCCAGTTCCAGCACCGCCAGGAAGGTCACCAGCACGCCCAGGCGTCCTTCCTCGACGGTGAACATCGTCTCGAACCGGTGGAACCTGCCGTCCTCCAGGCGCGAGAGCAACTCGCCCATGCGCTGGCGCACGCTCAGGGCCTCGCGCTTGATCGCGTGGCCGGTGAACAGCTCGGCGCGCCTGAGCACTTCGTGCAACGCCAGCAGCATTTCCTTCAGTTCGACATCCGGTAGGACCTTGATCGCCGCCCGATCCGGCACGTGGGCATGGGCCGGCGCGGTGTCGCGGTCCTGGCGGGGCAGGGCGTCGATGTCCTCGGCGGCCTGCTTGAAGCGCTCGTACTCCTGCAGGCGGCGCACCAGCTCGGCGCGCGGATCGCCTTCCTCGGCTTCCACCGCTGGCGGCCGCGGCAGCAGCATGCGCGACTTGATCTCGGCCAGGATCGCGGCCATGACCAGGTATTCGGCTGCCAGTTCGAAGCGCAGCTCCTGCATGACGTTGATGTAATCCACGTACTGGCGGGTGATCTCCAGCACCGGGATGTCCAGGATGTCCAGGTTCTGCCTGCGGATCAGGTACAGCAGCAGGTCCAGCGGGCCCTCGAACGCATCCAGGATCACTTCCAGCGCATCCGGCGGGATGTACAGGTCCTGCGGGATCTGCAGCACCGGCTGGCCATGCACCAGCGCCAGCGGCATCTGGTGCTGCTGCCGATTGTGCGTGGTCTCGGTGGAAGCGGTCGCGCCGGGCGCGGGTTGCGATGTCATCAGGGGCCGTGTCGCGTCAACACTACGGTTGGGGCCGTCCACCGCGTGCTGGCGCCGGTGGAGCATGCAATTGCGAAAAACACGCGGGCCTGGCGGGCTGCGCGCGGGTGACTGCAGCGATGAAACCTTGCGTGGCCAAGGCGCTTGGCACGTAAGCCCAATGCGGCGCACGCCCACGGGGGATGGCGGCGGGGAACGTTGGGAGAAGGTGATCTGGCTGCGAAACGCGCGTGGCAGCGGTAAAAGGGTCGTCCACGGACCCCACTGGGATCTGGACGAGCGCCGCTGCAGGTCGTGCCGTGCCGAATTGTGCCAAAGAGTACGGGCTGGCAAGGCGCGTGTCCAGCGGACAGGGCCAGTACAATGCGCCGGTGTTCAAGCTGCGGACCTGATATTGCCATGTGGTATGCCATCGAAGGCCATGACGTGGCCGACTCCCAGCCCCTGCGCCAGCCGGCGCGTGCGGCCCACCTGGCCCGGCTGCAGGCCCTGCAGGACGCTGGCCGACTGCTTGTGGCCGGGCCGTGCCCGCGGATCGATTCGCCCGACCCGGGACCGGCCGGCTTCAGCGGCAGCATCGTGATCGCCGAGTTCGAATCGCTCCAGGCCGCGCGCGCCTGGGCCGAGGCCGATCCCTACGCGCTGGCCGGTGTCTACGCGCGGGTGGAGGTGCGCCCGTTCCTGAAGGTGCTGCCGTGAGTCAACCGCGCCTGGCCCGGATCCGCGCCGCGCTGGAGTCGGGGCTGCAGCCCTGTGCGCTGGAACTTGAGGATGAAAGCCACCGCCATGCGGGCCACGCCGGCGCGCGTGATGGGCGCGGTCACTTCCGGGTGCGGGTGGTCAGCGAGGCCTTCGCCGGCAAGCTGCCGCTGGCCCGGCACCGGATCGTGTATGCCGCGCTGGGCGAGCTGATGCAGACCGATATCCATGCCCTGAGCATCCAGGCCCTGACCCCGGCCGAGTCCGAACAGGCCGGTTGAGCGGCCCACCCGGGCCAGCATCTGCGCCGACCCGGGCATGGAACCGCGGCCGGTTTTCGCAAGGCCTTGATCACCCGCCTGTAACCTCCTGCGAACGTCGGGTTTACGCGGCTGCGTGGAAGCGTTTACAGTGCGCGCCGACCAACGACAGTCATGACCGCGGAGGGCGGACGTGCGGCGAAGCGGCACCATCACCATCAGGGACGTGGCACGTGAGGCTTCGGTCTCGGTGGCTACCGTGTCGCGCGCGTTGAACGGCCAGGCCAATGTTGCCGCCGGGGTCCGCAAGCTGGTGCTGGAAACTGCCCAGCGCCTGCGTTACCAGCCCCATGCCGCTGCCCGCAGCCTGAGCAGCCGCACCACCCAGACCATTGGCGTGGTCCTGCCGGACCTGTACGGCGAATTCTTTTCCGAACTGATCCGCGGCATCGACGGGGTCGCGCGCGCGCGCGGCAAGCACCTGCTGGTGTCCAGTTACCACGGTGCCCAGGAGGCACAGGGCGCGGCGCTGCGGGCGATGCGCGGGCGCGTGGATGGATTGGTGGTGCTGTCGCCGTACGCCGACCAACCCGGATTTTTGACCGACAACCTGCCGGCAGGCCTGCCGGTGGTGATGATCAACACGCGCGTGCCCGACGGCGCCTATCCGGTGCTCAACATCGACAACCACGGCGGGGCGGTGACGATGATGCGGCACTTGGTCGCGGCCGGACACCGGCGCATCGCCTTCATCGCCGGGCCACAAGGCAACTTCGATGCGGCCGAGCGCCTGCGCGGCTACCGCGACGCGCTGGCCGAGCTGCTGCCCGGCAGCCAGGCCTGGGTGGTGCCGGGCAACTTCGACGAGGCCTCCGGCATGGAGGCCGGCACCGCGCTGCTGGCGGCGGCGCAGCGGCCCGATGCGGTGTTCGCCGCCAACGACATGATGGCCCTGGGGTGCCTGTTCGCCTTCAACCAGGCCGGCGTGCAGGTGCCCGGCGACATTGCCCTGGCGGGTTTTGACGACGTGCCGGTGGCGCGCTTCGTCCACCCCACGCTCACCACCATGCGGATCAGTATTGCCGAGCTGGGCGCCAATGCCCTGCAGCGCCTGCTGCAGGACATCGACGCCAAGGACCAGCTGATGCCCGCGCCGGAACCGCTGATCCCGGAACTGATCGTGCGCCATTCGGCGCCGGCAGTGAAGCAATGAACGCCCGTGCCTGACCGGCGCGGTTTTCCCCCCTTGCAGCACGCCTGCTGCACTGACGATCCCCCGAGTCATTGATTGGGCAAGCCCTGGGAGGGGCCAACGCATGAAGCACTGCACGCACATTTCCGCCCGGCCTGCGCGCCGCCTGCTGAGCTGCGCCCTGGCCAGCTGGCTGTTGATCGGCGCCGCGCCGCTGGCCCATGCCCAGTCGACCTCGGCCACCCTGCGCGGCCAGGTCAGCGGTGCCGGCCAGGGCGCCACGGTGACGGCAACCAACACGGCCACCGGTCTGTCCCGCACCGCGCGCGTTGGCGCAGACGGCAGCTACATCGTCGGCGGATTGCCGCCCGGGCCCTACAGGGTCGAGGTCGTTGCCGATGGCCAGGCCAGCAGCCAGGCCTTGACCCTGCAGGTGGGCCAGACCGCGACGCTCAACGTGGACGCCGCGCCATCGGCGGCGGTTACCCCGGACCGCGGGGCGACCGACCTGAGCACGGTCAAGGTCACTGCGCCGCCGGTCATTGCAGAAACCAGGACGTCCGAGGTGGCGACCTACGTCAGCCAGCAGCAGATCCAGTCGCTGCCGCAGAGCTCGCGCAACTTCCTGGCCTTTGCCGATATCGTGCCGGGCATGATCTTCGAACAGTCCGCCGATGGCTCGGCCAGACTGCGTAGCGGTGCCCAGAACGGCAATGGCATCAACGTCTTCATCGATGGGGTCGGGCAGAAGAACTACGTGCTTCAGGGCGGCGTCAGTGGCCAGGACTCTTCCAGCGGCAACCCGTTCCCGCAGCTGGCAATTGGCGAATACAAGGTCATCACGTCCAATTACAAGGCCGAATACGACCAGATTTCCGGGGCAGCGGTGACCGCCCTGACCAAGTCGGGGACCAACGCGTTCAAGGGTCAGTTCTTCTGGGACTACACCACCGAAAAGTGGCGCGATCGCACCTACGCCGAGGAGCAGCCCGGCGGGGTCAAGGTGCCTTCCAGTGAGGAGCAGTTCGGCGCGTCCTTCGGCGGTCCGATCATCCAGGACCGCCTGTTCTTCTTTGCAACCTACGAGGCCAAGCGCATCGACCGGCCCCGCACGGTGCGTGTGGGAGATACCGCGTTCGATCCGGCCGACCTGACGCCCGAGCTGGCCAACTACCTCGGCCCGGTGACGGTGCCGTTCGAGCAGGACAGCTACTTCGGCAAGCTGACCTTGCAGGCCAACGAGAACAACCTGATCGAGCTGTCGGCCAAGATTCGTGATGAGACAGAGCTGACCAACGTGGGGGATGGTCCCAACGTTCCTTCCTACGGCAGCGACAAGTCCAACGACTCCAAGCGCTTCGACCTGCGTTGGCAGTTCAGCAACGAGAACTGGCTCAACGACCTGCACCTGACCCACGAGGATGACGCGTGGAGTCCTCGCCCGATCAGTTTTGGTCCCGGCTATCAGATCCGCAACAACCTGGTCAATACCGAGGACGGCAACGCCATCCTCAACGTCGGTGGCGGCGCGGACTACCAGGACAAGGCGCAGAAGGGCGACGGTCTGCAGAACGACCTCACGTTCTACGGGCTGCAGGGCCACACCATCAAGGTGGGCGTCAAGTACAAGGACGTTGAAGTCAGCTCCCTGCAGCGCAATCCGGCCAGTCCGCAGTATTCGGTGGATTACTACGAGAACCTGGACGCCGGCAACACCACCCTGGACAGCTTCATTCCGTATCGCGTGCGTTTCCAGTCGGTGCTGCCAGGGGCTGAAGAAGGCGCGGTGAAATCCAAGAACAAGCAGTTCGGCCTTTATGTGCAGGATGACTGGCAGGTCAACGACAGGCTGGAGCTGAATCTCGGGGTGCGCTATGACTATGAAAAGACGCCGGCCTACGAGGACTTCGTGACGCCGCAAGGCCTGGTCACGGCCCTGCAAGGCTGGAGCAATATCCAGAACACCGACTACAACATCAACGACTACATTTCCACCGGTTCAAACCGCGAGGCCGACAAGGACAACTGGGCGCCGCGCCTTGGCTTTTCCTATGACCTGGCCGGCGACCAGCGTCACGTGATCTTTGGTGGCGCAGGTCGCTCATACGATCGCAACCTGTTCGACTACCTGGCGCTGGAGCAGATTTCCACCAGCTTTGCGCCCTATACCTATAACTTCGACAGCGCCAATCATCCCTGCGACGTCGGCACGACAACCTGCCTTGCATGGGACACAAGCTATTTCGATCCAGCCAATCTCGATGCGCTGGCGGCGGCCAACCCGAACCTGGGTTCGGAAGTCCAGTTGCTCAACAACGACCTCAAGACCCCGTACTCGGACCAGTTCAGCGTGGGCATGCGCAACATCGTCGAGCTGGCCGGCGCGCAGTGGAACACCTCGGCCGCCATCGCACACGTGCGCAGTTACGATGGCTTGCTGTTCACGCTGGGCAACCGCAATCCGGATGGCTCCTTCCACGGCTGCGACAACGGCGCGCAGTGGAGCTGCGCACCATTCGATCAGCCGATCCCCGGCTACGGCAATCTGCTTCTGGTGGACAACGCCATCGACACCAAGCTCAACCAGCTGCTGCTGTCGGCGGACAAGGCCTATACCGAGCAATCACCCTGGGGCGTGACCATCGCCTACACCTTCAGCGATGCCAAGGAAAACAGGCTCAGCACGGCCGCTACAAACGAGCATTACCTCTTTGATTTGCCCAGTCTGGACGGACAGTCGTTCCTGCGTTCGGCGGGCGTCCCGCGCCAACGCCTGGTGATGACCGCAATGGCCGGGGTTTGGGGTTTCACGCTCTCCAGCAAGCTGACCCTGGCCACGCCCGAACCGATTGCGGCGGTCGATTGCCGCGCCGGGGATGGCAACTGCAAGTTCGCCTCGTATACCCCCGATCACACGATCGGATACAAGCAGTTGGACATGGCCCTGGAAAAGGTGTTCGACACCGGCACCAGCGTGAAGATGCGAGTCCGTGGCGACGTGTTCAACGTCTTCGACTGGAACAACTTCACCCAGTACAACACCGACTACGCCAGCGCGCTGCTCGGTACCCGCAGTGGTCCCGATACCCGCTGGCCGCCGCGCATGTTCAAGCTGTCCTTCGGCCTGGACTGGTAACCTTCAGGCACCGCTGCCGGGCCGGTCCCGGCAGCGGTTGCAGTCCGCGCCGCTTCGGCTGTCCCGGTGCGGACGTGCATCTGCCTTTGTAAACGTTTACATGGAATTCCGGACTTGAAGATTCGCCATTTCCTTCCTCCGCTGGTGCCGGTCGCGACGGGCATGCTGGTGGTCCTGCTGGCCGCCTGCGACAGCAGGCCCGCGCCTACCCCGATCAAACCGATCAAGGTCACTGGTCGTCCGCCCGTGGAGTTGCCCGTGGAAGACAAGAAGCCCGATCTGTCGCCGCTGTTCCGCGACATCGAGCGCCGCACCTTCCAGTTCTTCTGGGACACCACCAACGAAGTCAATGGCCTGACGCCCGACCGTTATCCGTCGCGCCCGTTCGCCTCGGTGGCATCGGTGGGCTTTGCCCTGACCGCCTATCCGATCGGCATCGAGAACGGCTGGGTCAGTCGCAACCAGGCGGTGGACCGCACCCTGACCACGCTGAAGTTCCTGCAAGGGCTCAAGCAGGGCAAGCAGCCGACCGGCACGGCCGGCTACAAGGGGTTCTACTACCACTTCCTGGACATGCAGACCGGCGAGCGCTTCAGCAGCTGGGTCGAGCTGTCCACGGTGGATACCTCGCTGCTGTTGATGGGCGTGCTGTTTGCCCAGTCCTACTACGACAAGGACGATCCGCGCGAGAAGCAGATCCGCGAGCTGGCCGAGCAGATCTACCGGCGCGTGGACTGGACCTGGATCCAGCCACGCTCGCCGTTGATCTCGATGGGCTGGTTCCCCGAAAGCGAGTTCATCAACCATGACTGGACCGGTTACAGCGAAGGCATGATGGTCTACATCCTGGCGCTGGGCTCGCCCACGCATGCGGTCGAACCCGATGCCTGGCAGGTGTGGACGCGCACCTACAACGAGATCTGGGGCGTCTACCAGGGCCAGGAATACCTGTCCTACGGTCCGTTGTTCACTCATCAGTACACCCATGTGTGGGTGGACTTCCGCGGCATCCAGGACGATTTCATGCGCGAACACGGCATGGACTACTTCGAAAACAGCCGCCGCGCCGCCTATGCCCATCGCCAGTACGCCATCGCCAATCCGATGAAGTGGAAGGACTACGGCGAGAACGTGTGGGGCCTGACCGCCGGCGATGGCCCGCAGCAGACCCTGCAGGAATACCGCGGCGAACAGCGCGAGTTCCGCCACTATTCGGCGCGCGGCGCCGGCCTGCGCGACAACTTCGATGACGGCACCATCGCCCCGACCGCAGCGATCGCCTCGCTGCCGTTCGCGCCGGAGATCGTGATCCCGGCCACCGAGGAAATGCACAGGCGCTTTGGCGACTACCTGTATTCCAGCTACGGCTTCCTGGACTCGTTCAACCGCAGCTTCACCTACGACATCCCGCTCAAGACCGGACGCATCGTGCCGGGCAACGGCTGGGTGGCCAGTGATTACATCGGCATCGACCAGGGCCCGATCCTGGCCATGATCGCCAACTACCGCAATGACTTCGTCTGGGAGGTGATGAAGAAGAACCCGCACATCCGCAGGGGACTGGAGCGGGCCGGTTTCAAGGGCGGTTGGCTGGCGGCCGAAGAGGGCGAAAAGCCCAAACCCGCCGCGAAGGCGCCGGCCGCCGAAGGCCCGGGCCAGATGGACGCGGCCACCGCGCGCGCGTTGGGCACGGCCGAATCGCGCGCCAACCGGCAGCCGACCCAGACGCCGCAGCGTCCGCAGCAGCCCGAGTAAGGCCGGCATGCCGTTCGCGCGATTTCCCTTTGCCGGCCGGGCGACGGTGTATCGCCTCCGCGCCCGCGTCGGCACAGTGCTGGCGCTCGGCCTGGCTGCGGCCGTCGCGGTGCTGGGCAGCGGTTGCAGCCGCGCGCCGGCGGACACGACCACGGTGAGCTTCTGGGCGATCGGGCGCGAGGGCGAGGTCATCAGCACCTTGCTGCCGGAGTTCGAAAAGGCCCATCCCGGCATCCGCGTGGACATGCAGCAGATCCCCCTCACCGCTGCCCATGAAAAGCTGCTCACTGCCTTCGCCGCCGACACGCTGCCGGACCTCTGCCAGCTGGGCAACACCTGGATTGCCGAGTTCGCCGCGCTCGATGCGCTGACCCCGCTGGAGCCCTACGTGCAGGGCTCGGAGGTGGTGAAGCAGGACGATTACTTCCCCGGGATCTGGGAGACCAACGTCATCGACGGCCAGCTGGTCGGGATCCCCTGGTATGTCGACACGCGCCTGCTGTTCTATCGCAAGGACATCCTGCGCCAGGCCGGGGTCAAGTTGCCCATCGACACCTGGGAACAGTGGAACACGGCCATGGCCCAGGTCAAGGCGTACGTGGGCCCGGACCGCTATGCGATCCTGATGCCACTGAACGAGTTCGAGCAGCAGCTCTCGCTGGGCCTGCAGCAGGACGATCCGCTGCTGCGCGATCACAACAACCGCGGCAACTTCCAGAGCCCGGGCTTCCGCAAGGCGCTGGCCTTCTATGCCAACATCTTTGCCCGGCAGTGGGCGCCGCTGGCCTCGGAAACCCAGGTCTCCAATGTCTGGGACGAGTTCTTCAACGGCTACTTCGCCTTCTATTTCTCCGGCCCCTGGAACATCCGTGAATTCCGCAACCGTGCGCCCGAAAACCTCAAGGACCAGTGGGGCACCATGCCGCTGCCCGGTCCGCACGGACCAGGCGCCGGGATTGCCGGTGGCTCGAGTCTGGTGCTGTTTCAAGGCTCCCGGCACAAGGACGCGGCGTGGAAGCTGGTCGAGTTCCTTTCGCGCCCGGATATCCAGCAGCGCTTCCACGCGATGATCGGCGACCTGCCGCCGCGCCGTTCGACCTGGCGCACGCCGGAGCTGGAAAGCGATCCGCTGGCACGGGCCTTCGCCGACCAGCTCGAGCGGGTCAAGCCCACCCCCAAGGTGCTGGAGTGGGAACGCATCGTGCAGGAGATGCGCCTGGCCACCGAGCGGGTGGTGCGCGGCGGGCAGCCGCAGGACGCTGCACTGGCCGAACTGGACAGGCGCGTGGACCAGATCCTGGCCAAGCGTCGCTGGATGTACCAGCGCGACCACACTGACGCCGGCACCGCAGGGGCGTCGCCATGAAGCACAACACGCTTGCCGGCTGGGTGTTCGCCGGGCCTTCGTTGATCGTGCTGGGGGTGTTCTTCGGCCTGCCGGTGCTCTCGGCGCTGGCCCTGAGCGTGACCGACTTCGACCTGTACGCATTGGCCGACCTGCACAACCTGCGCTTTGTCGCGCTGGGCAACTACATCGACCTGCTGGGCACGCCGATGTTCTGGAAGTCGCTGTGGAACACCACTTATTTCGTGATCCTGGGCGTGCCGATGTCCATTGCTGCCTCGCTGGGCGCGGCCTTGCTGCTCAACGCGCCGGCGGCACGCTTCAAGGCGCTGTTCCGCACCGCCCTGTTTGCTCCGGTGGTGACCACGCTGGTGGCGGTGGCGGTGATCTGGCGCTATCTGTTCCACACCCGCTATGGCCTGGTCAACTACGCGCTGGCGCACCTGGGCATCGACCCGATCGACTGGCTGGGCGATCCGCACTGGGCGATGCCCACCATCATGCTGTTCGCGGTGTGGAAGAACTTCGGCTACAACATGGTGATCTTCCTGGCCGGCCTGCAGGCGATCCCGCAGGACCTGTACGAGGCTGCGCGTATCGACGGTGCCAACCGCTGGCAGCAGTTCCTGCACATCACCCTGCCGATGCTGGGGCCGGTGCTGCTGGTGGTCGGGGTGATCACCATCTCCGGCTATTTCCAGCTGTTTGCCGAGCCCTACGTCATGACCCGCGGCGACCCGCTGCAGAGCACGGTCAGCGTGCTGTATTTCATGTTCGAGGAGGGCTTCAAGTGGTGGAATCTGGGCCGCGCCTCGGCGGTGGCGTTCATGCTGTTCCTGATCATCCTGGCGGTGACCACCTTGATGCTGCGCCTGGGGCGCAGAAAGGACCTGGTGTGAATCCCTCACAAGCGCAGCGCGCGCTTCCATGCGCGGGTGATTGTGCATGAGCCGCGACGTCGGTCAGTCGCGCTGGAACGCGATCCTGGTCAATGGCGCGCTGTTGGCGGTGGCCATCATCAGCCTGGCGCCGCTGGCGTGGATGGTGTCGGTTTCGTTCATGCCGGCCGGCGAAGCCAGCCGGTTCCCGCCGCCGATGTTGCCCAGCGTCGCGACCCTGGCCAACTACCACGCCCTGTTCGAGCGCACCGGCATGGCCCGCAATTTCATCAACAGCCTGATCGTGTCGATCGCGATCACGCTGGGCGCGCTGCTGTTCAACACCATGGCCGGCTATGCCTTTGCCAAGCTGCGCTTTGCCGGGCGTGATCGGATCTTCCAGATGCTGCTGGCCGCGCTGGTGATCCCGGCGCAGGTGGCGATGCTGCCGCTGTTTCTGCTGATGAAGCAGTTGCACCTGGTCAACACCTTCGGCGGGGTGATCGTGCCGGCCCTGGCCACGGTGTTCGGCATCTTCCTGGTCCGCCAGTACGCGCGCAGCATTCCCGACGAGCTGCTGGAGGCGGCGCGCATGGACGGCGCCGGCGAGATGCGGATCTTCTTCCAGATCGTGTTGCCAATGCTCAAGCCGGTGCTGGTGACGCTATCCATCTTCACCTTCATGGCGGCATGGAACGACTTCATGTGGCCGCTGATCGTGCTGACCGACCAGGACCGCTACACCTTGCCGGTCGCCCTGGCGTCGCTGTCGCGCGAGCACGTCATGGACGTGGAAATGATGATGGCCGGGGCCGTGGTCACCGTGGTCCCGGTGCTGGTGTTGTTCCTGCTGCTGCAGCGCTACTACATCCAGGGCCTGCTCCTCGGAAGCGTGAAGGGGTGAGGCGCCTTGTTTGCGCGCCACTGGCGCGCAAGGCGCCGAACGCCCGGCCATGGATGGCCGGGCCGGACGCCCCGGAGCCGAGGTGTCGCGCCATGGATGGCGGCATGAAACCGGGTGTGGCCGGACCCGCGCCACTGGCGCGCAAGGCGCCGAACGCCCGGCCATGGATGGCCGGGCCGGACGCCCCGGAGCCGAGGTGTCGCGCCATGGATGGCGGCATGAAACCGGGTGTGGCCGGACCCGCGCCACTGGCGCGCGCGGCCGCGAACGCCCGGCCATGGATGGCCGGGCCGGACGTCCCGGAGCCGGGGTGTCGCGCCATGGATGGCAGCATGAAACCGGGTGTGGCCGGACCCGCGCCACTGGCGCGCGCGGCCGCGAACGCCCGGCCATGGATGGCCGGGCCGGACGTCCCGGAGCCGGGGTGTCGCGCCATGGATGGCAGCATGAAACCGGGTGTGGCCGGACCCGCGCCACTGGCGCGCAAGGCGCCGAACGCCCGGCCATGGATGGCCGGGCCGGACGCCCCGGAGCCGGGGTGCGCCGCACCCTCACCCCAACCCCTCTCCCGGTGGGAGAGGGGCTTTTTGCCGCCCTTGCAGTTCTTTTTGCCGCCCTTGCAGTTCTTTTTGCCGCCCTTGCAGTTCTTTTTGCCGCCCTTGCAGTTCCTGATGTCCTGCGGAAACTTTCCATGACCTCTACACATCTTCCGCCGTCGCATTCGACTTTTCTCGCCCTGTCCCTGCTGGCCGGCGCGGCCACGTCCGCGCTTGCGCAGGAGCGGGTCATCGACAGCTTCGATGACCCGGCCAGCTGGAAGGTGGTGACCTCCAACCAGGTCACCGCCGCCCTGCGCGTGGTGCCTGGCGCCGACGGCGGCAAGGCGCTATGCCTGGACTACGACTACCACGGCGTGTCCGGCTATGCCGGCCTGCAGAAGGTGGTCGACATCGATTACCCGGACAACTACCGTTTCGACTTTCAGATCCGCGGCCATTCGCCGGCCAACGACCTGCAGTTCAAGCTGATCGATGCATCCGGCGACAACGTGTGGTGGGTCAACCGGCCCGGCTACGATTTCCCGGAAAGCTGGACGCCGGTGAGCTATCGCAAGCGCCACATCGACAAGGCCTGGGGACCGGACCCGGACAAGACCCTGCGCCACAGCGCCAGGCTGGAATTCACCGTCTACAACAACGCCGGCGGCAAGGGTTCGGTGTGCCTGGATGCACTGACCTTCGCACCGCTGCCGGCGCAGGACAACAGCCCGCTCACCGGCTCGGCCAGCGCCTCGGTGGCCAACATCGGCAGCAATGCGAACCAGGCGGTGGACGGCAACGCGGACACGGCCTGGTATGCGGATTTCGATGCGCCAACGCCGCCACAGCTGATCCTGGACCTGCACAGGCTGCGCGAATTCGGCGGGCTCAAGCTGGTCTGGAAGCCGGGCGAACACGCCGCCGACTACCTGCTGCAGCTGTCCGACGAGGGCCAGCAGTGGCGCGATGCGCGCGCGGTGGTGGGCGGCAACGGCGGCACCGACTGGATCGTGCTGCCCGAAACCCAGGCGCGCTATGTGCGCCTGCTGCCGGTGCAAGGGCCGCATGGCTCGTTCGGCCTGTCTGAACTGCAGGTGCTGCCGCTGGCGTTCTCGGCCACGCCCAACGAGGTGGTCAGGACCATTGCCGCGCAATCGCCCCGGGGCTGGTTCCCGCGCGGCTTCAGCGGCCAGCAGCCGTACTGGACCATCATCGGCCTGGATGGCGGCACCGAGCAGGGCCTGATCGGCGAGGACGGCGCGGTGGAAGTGGCCCGTGGCGGTTTCACGATCGAGCCATTCGTGGTCACCGACGGGCAACTGGTGGGCTGGGCCGACGTCACCCAAGCGCAGTCCCTGCAGGACGGCTACCTGCCGATCCCCAGCGTCCAGTGGCGCCATCGCGCGCTGCAGCTGACCACCACCGCCTTCGCCGACGGCACGCCGGCCGATGCCCAGCTGGTGGTGCGCTACCGCCTGCACAATCCGGGCGAGGTGCCGCACGGCTATCGGCTGGCGCTGGCGCTGCGGCCGTTCCAGGTCAATCCGCCGACCCAGTTCCTGAGCGTGCAGGGCGGCATCAGCCGGATCGAGACGCTGTCCTTTTCCGGCACGACCGCCAGCGTCAACGGCGCGCCGCGCGTGTTTGCCTCGCAGGCGCCCGATGCGGTGTTTGCCAGCAGCTTCGATGGCGGCATGGCGGTCTCGCACCTGACCGAGGACGTGCTGCCTGAATCCACCAACGTGGTCGATCAGACCGGCCTGGCCTCCGGCGCGTACGTGTACGAGCTCACCCTGGCCGCCGGTGAGTCGCGCGAGTTCGACCTGCGCATCCCGATGACCGGCAAGCCCAGGTGTGCGCAGAAGGTGACCACGCCCGAGTGCAGCGCGCAGGCGCGGCAGGATGCGGTGGCGGCGATGTGGCGCGACAAGCTGGACCGGGTGCGCTTCACCGTGCCGGCCGCCGGCCAGCCGCTGGTCGATACCCTGCGCACCTCCACCGCGCACATGCTGATCTCGCGCGTGGGCCCGCGCCTGCAGCCGGGCACCCGCTCCTACAACCGCAGCTGGATCCGCGATGGCGCGATGATCTCCGAAGGCCTGCTGCGCATGGGCCGTCCTGGAGTGGTGCGCGAGTACATCCAGTGGTATGCGCCGTACCAGTTCAAGGACGGCATGGTGCCGTGCTGCGTGGACCGGCGCGGCAGCGATCCGGTGCCGGAAAACGACAGCCATGGCGAGCTGATCTTCGCCATCGCCGACTACTGGCGCTACACCGGCGAGGCGGCTTTCGTGCAGCGCATGTGGCCACACGTGGAAGGTGCCTACCGCTACATGGAGAAGCTGCGCCTGTCCGAGCGCACCGAAGCCAATCGCCTGAAGAACCCGGCGTTCTACGGGATGATGCCGGTGTCGATCAGCCACGAAGGCTATTCGGCCAAGCCGGTGCATTCGTATTGGGACAACTTCTGGGCGCTGCGTGGCTACAAGGACGCGGTGCTGCTGGCCAGGCTGCTGGGCAAGACCGAGCAAGCCAAGCGCATGGCGGCCTCGCGCGATCAGTTCCACGCCGACCTGATGGCCTCGCTGGAGCTGGCGGCGCGCCAGCACCGCGTGGATTTCATCCCGGGCTCGGCCGAGCTGGGAGATTTCGATCCAACCTCGACCACCATCGCGCTGGCGCCGGCCGGCGAGCAGGCCAGCCTGCCGCAGCCACTGCTCAACAACACCTTCGAGCGCTACTGGGTCGACTTCCAGACGCGCGCCAACGGCCAGCGCCCATGGAAGGACTACACCCCCTACGAATGGCGCAACGCGGCGGCCTTCGTGCGCCTGGGCTGGCGCGAACGGGCCAACGCGGCGGCGGCGTTCTTCTTCGGCCATCGCACCCCGCTGGCCTGGAACCAGTGGGCCGAGGTGGTCTCCCACACGCCGCGCACGCCGTTCTTCCTTGGCGACCTGCCGCATGCGTGGGTGGGCTCGGATTTCGTGCGCACCGCGCTGGACATGTTCGCCTACACGCGCGAGGACGATGACAGCATCGTGCTGGCGGCGGGCATTCCCACGGCGTGGCTGGACGGGCCGGGCATCGCGATCAGCGGCCTGCGCACCCCGCACGGGCAGCTGGCGTATTCGCTGCGGCGTCAGGCCGGCATGCTGCAGCTGGAGGTGCCGGCTTCGGGCCTCACGCTGCCCAAGGGCGGCCTGGTGCTGCCCTGGCCCTACGCCGGGGCACCGGGCAAGGCCACCATCGATGGCAAGCCGGCCAGATGGGATGGCAACGCGCTGCGCATCAGGCAGCTGCCGGCCACCGTGCAGGTGGCCGCGCCCTGAGCCCGCGCCTGCCTGCAGGGCATGACCTGCCCAACGCTGCGCTTCAGGCACGGGGTCGAACGCATGCCGTCCGGCATGCAGGTATGGCCTTGGTTGGCGGGTGCGCAGACGGCAAAGCCGCCCATCGGGGCGGCTTCCTGCATCGCAGCGGTGGCGCTTGGCTCAGCCGCCGCGCACCTGGCTGACGATCTGCGCGGCGCGCGCGGCGGTGTCGCGGATCGAGGTCCAGTCGCCGGCCTGGATCCACTGCCGGGGCACCATCCATGAGCCACCGACGCAGACCACGTTGGGCTGGGCCAGGTATTGGGCCGCGCTCGCCTCGGTGATCCCGCCGGTGGGGCACAGCTTGAGCTGCGGCACCGGGCTGTGCAGGGCCCTGATCATCGCCAGGCCGCCCACGGCGCTGGCCGGGAACAGCTTGCACACATGGAATCCCAGGTGCAGCAGGGTCAGCAGTTCGGTCGGCGAGGCCGCACCCGGGATCACCGGAACCGGCGCACTGGCCAGCGCTTCGGCCATGTGGGTCGGGGTGCCGGGGGTCACCAGGAAGTCGGCGCCGGCCCCCACGCACTGGCCGATCTGGTCGATGGTCAGCACCGTGCCGGCGCCGATCGCGAAATCGGGCAGTTCCTTTTTCAGGGTGGCCAGGGCATCCATCGCCACCGGCGTGCGCAGGGTCAGTTCGATCACCGGCAAGCCGCCTTCCAGCAGCGCGTTGGCCACGCCGCGGGCCTGGTCCAGGGTATCCACGGCCACCACCGGCAGGATGCCGGCGCGTGACAGGAGGTCTTCGGTCTGCTGCTGGCGCTTGGAGATGATCATCGGTCGGTCCTGTGCGAAATGAAAAGGCGGCGGCGCCCCAGGCGCCGGTCAGGCGTCCTTGGCTTCGTGCGGCGCGGCGGCAGCTTGGGCGTCGTGGCCCAGTTCGTATTCGGCATCCACCTCTTCCCAGCCGTGCTCGGGCGAGGGCGGGCCGCAGGAGATCGACAGCGCGCCCTCGTCGGCCGGGCTGACGAAGGCGCGGCTGAAGGCGAACAGGTTGCGGCCCAGGTTGTGCGAAGGCCTGGTCGTGTTGGGGGCCAGGGTACGCAGCTTCCATTCCTGCGCATCGACCTGTGCCTCCAGGATCCCGGCCTGGGCATCGAGCAGGATCATGTCGCCTTCGCGCAGCCGTGCCAGCGGGCCGCCTGCAGCCGCCTCGGGGGTGATGTGGATGGCGGCGGGGATCTTGCCCGAGGCGCCGGACAGGCGCCCGTCGGTGACCAGTGCCACCCGCCGGCCCTGGTTCTGCAGCAGGCCCAGCAATGGGGCCAGCGAATGCAGTTCCGGCATGCCGTTGGCCTTGGGTCCCTGGTAGCGCACCACCGCGACGAAATCGTGCGGCAGCGCGCCGGCGGCATGCAGCGTGTTGAGGCTGCGCGGGTCGTCCACCACCACGGCCGGAGCGTGGATGCGGCGGTATTCGGGCTTGACCGCAGAAACCTTGATCAGCGCACGGCCCAGGTTGCCGCGCAGCAGGCGCAGCCCGCCCTGGGACTCGAACGCGTTGGACACCGGGCGCAGGACCGTGTCGTCGGCACTGCTGGCAACGCCGGGCGCGTAGCCCAGGCGGCCATCGACCACGCGCGGCTGGTCGCAGTACGCACGCATGCCGCCGGCGACGATGGTCGGGATGTCGTGCATCAGGCCGGCATCGAGCAGTTCGCGGAACACGAACTGGGTGCCGCCGGCGGCGGCGAAACGGTTCACGTCGGCCTCGCCATTGGGATACACGTGCGCCAGCAGTGGCACGGTCTGCGAGATCTCGTCGATGTCGTCCCAGCTCAGCACGATGCCGGCCGCGCGCGCCACCGCCACCCAGTGGATGGTGTGGTTGGTCGAACCGCCGGTGGCCATCAGCGCGGCGATCGCGTTGACGATGGCGCGCTCGTCGACCAGTTGGCCGATCGGGCGGTAGTCCTGGCCCAGCGCGGTGATGTGCAGGGCGCGCTCGGCCGCGGCCCGGGTCAGCACCTGGCGCAGCGGCGTGTCCGGATTGACGAACGAACTGCCCGGCAGCTGCAGGCCCATGGCCTCCAGCAAGGTCTGGTTGGAATTGGCGGTGCCGTAGAAGGTGCAGGTGCCGGCACTGTGGTAGCTGGCCGATTCGGCTTCCAGCAGTTCCTCGCCGGTGGCCTCACCGGCGGCGTAGCGCTCGCGCACCGCGGCTTTTTCCCTGTTCGGGATGCCCGGGGTCATCGGCCCGGCCGGCACGAACACCGCCGGCAGGTGGCCGAAGGCCAGCGCGCCGATCAGCAGGCCCGGCACGATCTTGTCGCACACGCCCAGATAGAGCGCGGCGTCGAACATGTCATGGCTGAGCGCGATGGCGGTGGCCTGGGCGATCACATCGCGCGAAAACAGCGACAGCTCCATGCCCGGCCGGCCCTGGGTCACCCCGTCGCACATGGCCGGCACGCCGCCGGCGACCTGTGCGGTGGCGCCCAGCTCGCGCGCCACCTGGCGGACGATGTCCGGATAGGTCTGGAACGGCTGGTGGGCCGAGAGCATGTCGTTGTAGGCGGTGATGATGCCCAGGTTCGGGGCCACGTCCGCACGCAGCCGGCCCTTGTCGGTCGGGCCGCTGGCGGCAAAGGCATGGGCCAGGTTGCCGCAGCTCAGGCGGGTGCGTCGCGGGCCGGCACTGAGGCTGGCGTCGATGACTTCCAGGTAGGCCCGGCGCGGATAGGTGCTGCGGCGGCGGATGCGGTCGGTGACAGCTTCAATGCGCGGATGCAGGCTCATGAGCGGCGCCTTGTAACGGATCGAAGAGGGGATGCGCGCCTTCCGGCGTGTAGACCACTGGCAATACCAGTTTCCGGTCCATCACCGACGACGCGACATCGGGCAGGATTCTAGCGCTTCCTCACACACCTGATGGGCTGACGAGAAGATACCAATGCAAGCCCAGTCAGGCGTGGGCTGGCGTAGGCAGGGTTCCGCCGACATTGCCAAACGCTTCGGCCGCCGCCGCCGCCGCACCCAGCAGGCCCGATTGCGGATGCAGGTTGGCCAGCACCGGGATCGTGCCCATCGTCGGCGAGAACCGGCCCTTGTTTTCAAAGCGCTGGCGGAAGCCGGAGCGCTGCAGTTGCGGCAACAGGCGTGGGACCAGGCCGCCGCACAGGAACACCCCGTCCCATGCGCCCAGGGTCAGCACCAGATCGCCGGCGATGGCGCCGAATACGGCAAAGAACACGTCCAGCGTATGCAGGCACAGGGCGTCGCCTTCTGCCGCCCGCGCGGTCACGTCGGCCGGCTGCAGCGGGCCGGGATCCTGGCCGGCCATCTCGCTCAGCGCGCGGTGGATGTTGACCAGCCCCGGGCCGCAGATCAGGCGTTCGTTGGACACCCGGCCGAACTGGCGCGACAGCCGTTGCAGGATCTCGATTTCCTCCGGATTGCCCGGCGGAAAGCTGACGTGGCCGCCCTCGGCGTCCAGCGCGATGCGCTTGCCGTCACGGACCAGCAGGCCGCCGGCGCCCAGGCCGGTGCCCGGGCCGATCACCGCGTAGGTGCTCTTCCTGGCCAGGTCGAACGGCATCCAGCGGGCCGAACCGACCTGGGCCACGTCGGCCGGGGTCAGCAGCGACACGGCCAGGGCCTGGGCAGTGAAATCGTTGATCAGCCTGACCCCCTCCAGCCCCAGCATGCTGCGCAGGCGCGGCACCTGGATCACCCACGGATGGTTGGTGATGCGGGCCTCGTCGCCATCCACCCGTCCGGCCACCGCGAACACCCCGTTGCGGACCTTGGCACCGGTTTGCTCCAGGTAATGCCTGGCCGTATCGGCCAGCGAGGGGAACTCGGCCACGCGGTACTCGCGCGTGCTCTCGGCCAGGAACGGATGGTCGGCGCCGGTGTCGGCCAGCGCAAAGCGCGCATTGGTGCCGCCGATGTCGGCCAGCAGGACGCACTGCGCAGGATCGGGTGAGGTCATGTCGGAGTCCTGGGGCAGAAGTTGGGTCGCCGCGCGCCTGCGTTGACGGCGACCGGGCGTGGGGCGCGGCCGATGGTAGCGCGTGGCCGGTGCCGGAGATGTCCCCGCATACGAATGCGCGGATGATTGCGACATGGATTCTCCGGCGGCGTCGGCAATGGCAGGGTTGCGTGGTGAAAACGCTTACATGGCACAATGCCGCGCCGCGCCGGCACCCGTCACGAGGGCTGGCGTAGCCTTTGCAGCGTCGCAGTCCGGGCAGGCTCCGCTGCGCCGCAGCCACCTTTTGACCGCCCACGGGAGTGACGATGGCGAGTGTGCAGCTGGATCAGGTCCGCAAGGTCTACGACAACGGCCAGGTGGCCGTGCAAGGCGCCACTTTCCAGGTCGCCGATGGCGAGCTGATGGTGCTGGTGGGCCCCTCTGGCTGCGGCAAGTCCACCTTGCTGCGCATGATTGCCGGGCTGGAGCAGATCAGCGGCGGCACCCTGAAGATCGGCGAGCGGGTGGTCAACGAGGTGGCGCCCAAGGATCGGGACATCGCCATGGTGTTCCAGTCCTATGCGCTGTATCCGCACATGACCGTGGCCGAGAACCTGGCCTTCGGCCTGAAGCTGCGCAAGCACGACAAGGCCACCATCCAGGCGCGGGTCAAGGCCGCGGCCGAAACGCTGGGCCTGACCTCGATGCTGGACAAGCTGCCCAAGGCGATGTCCGGCGGCCAGCGCCAGCGGGTGGCCCTGGGCCGTGCGCTGGTGCGCGAGCCGGCGGTGTTCCTGCTCGATGAGCCGCTGTCCAACCTGGACGCCAAGCTGCGCACCTCGGTGCGCACCGAGATCGCCCGGCTGCACCGCCAGCTCGGCACGACCATGATCTACGTGACCCACGACCAGGTCGAAGCGATGACCCTGGGCCAGCGCATCGTGGTGCTCAAGGATGGCCAGATCCAGCAGATCGATACGCCAATGGCGCTGTACGACCGGCCGGCCAACCTGTTCGTGGCCGGCTTCCTGGGCAGCCCGGCGATGAACGTGCTGCGCGGCACCGCCGCCGCGCAAGGCCTGCAGCTGGAGACCGGCGTGCTGGTTCCCTGGAATGGCGCCGCTCCGGCTGCGGCCAGGGTCGGCCGCAGCCTGATCGTGGGCGTACGTCCGGAAGACCTGCACCTGGCCGAACCGGGCGCACCCGGCAGCTTCGCCGCCACCATCGAAACGGTCGAACCGGTCGGCAACGAGATCTTCGTCCACCTGCGGGTCGGGACGCTGGCGCTGATCGCCCGGGTGGCCCCGCGCACCCTGCCCGCGGTGGGCGAGCCGATCGGCCTGCAGCTGGCCGCCGGCCGCCTGCATTGCTTCGATCCGGCCGACGAGCGCCGCCTGGACGCCTGACCCGCCGGCCTGTTCAGGCGCCGGTGACAGGCCAGCGCCGCCGCTATACTCCGCTGTCCGCCGATGGCCTCGCCGCGCCGGGCCGGTCCTGTTGCAGACACCGGCCTTCCAGGGACGCAGCGCCGCCGGCACCTGTTCAATGGCTGCCTGGCGACTCGATCGAAAGAGCCCGCCGCGCGCCCCAACGCGATGCCACGCATGCGCCTGTCCACGATCAAGCTGTCCGGTTTCAAATCCTTCGTCGATCCCACCACGCTGCACCTGCCGACCAACATGACCGGCGTGGTCGGGCCCAACGGTTGCGGCAAGTCCAACATCATCGACGCGGTGCGCTGGGTCATGGGCGAAAGTTCGGCCAGCCGCCTGCGCGGCGATTCGCTGACCGACGTGATCTTTTCCGGCTCCTCGGCGCGCAAGCCGGTGTCGCAGGCCACCGTCGAGCTGATCTTCGACAACAGCGACCACACCATCTCCGGCGAACTGGCCGCGTTCAACGAGATCTCGGTCAAGCGCACCGTCAGCCGCGACGGCCAGAGCAACTACTCCCTCAACGGCACCAGGTGCCGGCGCCGCGACATCACCGACCTGTTCCTGGGCACCGGCCTGGGCCCGCGCAGCTACTCGATCATCGAACAGGGCATGATCAGCCAGATCATCGAGGCGCGCCCCGAGGATCTGCGCGTGTACCTGGAGGAAGCCGCCGGCATCTCCAAGTACAAGGAGCGGCGCAAGGAAACCGAGACCCGCATCCGCCACACCCGCGAGAACCTGGAGCGCCTGACCGACCTGCGCGAGGAAGTGGACAAGCAGCTCGAGCACCTCAGGCGCCAGGCGCGCCAGGCCGAGCAGTATCAGGCCCTGCAGGAAGAACGCCGGATCAAGGACGCGCAGTGGAAGGCGCTGGAATACCGCGGCCTGGACCACGCGCTGGGCGGCCTGCGCGAAGGGCTCGCGGTCGAGGAGACCCGCCTGCAGCAACTGATCGCCGAGCAGCGCCAGGCCGAGGCCCGGATCGAAGCCGAGCGTGTGCGCCGCGACCAGGCGGCCCAGGCGCTGGCCATTGCCCAGGCCGATGTCTACCAGGTCGGCAGCACCCTGGCCCGGATCGAACAGCAGATCCAGCACCAGCGCGATCTTGCCAGTCGTCTGGCCAAGGCCCAGGCCGAAGCGCAGGCGCAACTGGCCGAGCTGGGCAGCCACATCGAGGGCGACAGCGCCCGCCTGACGGTGTTGCGCCAGGCCGTGGACCAGGCCGAGCCGCAGCTGGAGCAGCTGCGCGAGGAGGACCTCATGCGCCAGGACGCGCTGCGCGAGGCCGAAGCCAGGCTGGCCCACTGGCAGTCGCGCTGGGACGCGCACAACCGCGCCACCGCCGAATCCTCGCGTGCCGGCGAAGTCGAACGCACCCGCGTGGATTACCTGGATCGCCAGACGCTGGAAGCGGACCGCCGCCGGCAAGCGCTCAAGGCCGAACGCGCCACGCTCGACCTGGACGCGCTGGCCGCCGCCTACCAGGCGCTGTTCGAAGAACACCAAACCAAGCTGGCCGCGCTGGAGGAGCTCAACCAGGTGCTGGCCCAGCGCAAGCAGGCCGTGGACGGTTTCAGCGAGCAGCAGCGCACCCTGCAGACCGAGCTGGCCGAGGTGCGCAAGACCGCCCAGGCCGCGCGCGGCCGGCTGTCCTCGCTGGAAACCCTGCAACAGGCCGCGCTGGGCCAGGAGCAGGGCGCCGCGGTGGCCTGGCTCAAGGCGCGCGGGCTGGATTCGGCCAGGCGCGTGGGCGAGGCCCTGAGCGTGGAAGCCGGCTGGGAAAATGCGGTGGAAGGCGCGCTCGGTCGCCTGATCGAAGGCGTGCTGGTGCAGTCCCCCGAGACGCTGGTCGAGGCCCTGGCCGAGCTGGGCGAAGGCCGGATCGCGCTGGTCTCGGCCGAAGCCGGTGCCGAGACATTCGCCCCGACCTCGCTGGCGGCCAAGGTCCAGGGGCCGCTGGCCGTGCGCCGGCTGCTGGCCCGCCTGCACGCGGCCGAGGATCTGGCCGCCGCGCGCGCGCTGCAGCCGCAGCTGCCGGCGGGCGATGCGGTCATCACCCGTGCCGGCGAACGCCTGGGCCAGGGCTGGGTCCACGTGCAGCGCTCCGGCGCAGCCAAGCAGGGCGCGCTGCTGCGCGAGCGCCAGATCCAGGCGCTGCGCGAACAGATCGACACCCTGCAGGCGCGCGAGGCGCAGGTCGAGCAGGCGCTGGCCGGCCTGCGCGCGCAGGCCCTGGCCGGCGAGCAGGCGCGCGAGGAAGCCCAGCGCAGCCTGTACGCCGCACACCGTCTGGTCTCCGAACTCGGCGGCCAGCTGCAGGCCCAGCAGGGCAGGCTCGAGGCCGCGCGCACCCGCATCGAGCGCATCGACGGCGAGCTGGCACAGCTGGTCCAGACCCTGGAAGAGGCGCGCGACCAGGCCGCCGAAGCACGGCTGCGCCTGGAAGACGCCATCACCCGCATGGCCGACCAGGAAGACGCGCGCCTGCAGCTGGAGGCCGAGCGCCGCGCACTGACCGCCGCCCGTGATGCCGCGCGCGAAGCCGCACGTGCCACCGGCGAGGCCAGCCATGCCCTGGCGTTGACCCTGGAATCCCAGCGCGCCCAGATTGCCTCGTTGACCCAGGCGCTGGAGCGCATGGGCGGCCAGCGCGGCCAGCTGGATGCGCGCCTGGGCCAGATCACCGCGCAGCTGAGCGAAGGCGATGATCCGATCATCGCGCTGGAATCCGAGCGCGAGAACGCCCTGCACGAGCGGGTGCGCACCGAGCGCGTGCTGGCGCAGGCGCGCGCGATGCTGGACGGCATCGACCATCGCCTGCGTCAGGACGAGCAGACCCGCCAGCAGCGCGACCAGCAGGCCCTGGCCCAGCGCGAGGCGATCGCCCAGCGTCGCCTGGACCAGCAGGCGCTGGTGCTCAAGGCCGAGCAGTTGTCCAGCGCGGTGGAGCAGGCCGGCTTCGTCCTGCAGGCGGTGCTTGAGACCTTGCCCGACGCCGCCGACGCAGCCGAGTGGGAAGCGGCGGTGCAGCAGATCGAGGGCCGCATGCGTCGGCTGGAGCCGGTCAACCTGGCCGCCATCCAGGAATACGGCGAGGCCAGCACCCGCAGCGAATACCTGCAGGCGCAGAACGCCGACCTGAGCGCGGCGCTGGACACGCTGGAAGAGGCGATCGGCAAGATCGACCGCGAGACCCGCGGCCGCTTCAAGGACACCTTCGACAAGGTCAACGCCGGCGTGCAGGAACTCTATCCACGCCTGTTCGGCGGTGGCCATGCCTATCTCGAGCTGACCGGCGAGGACCTGCTGGACACCGGCGTGACCATCATGGCGCGCCCGCCGGGCAAGCGGGTGTCCAGCATCTCGCTGCTGTCCGGCGGCGAGAAGGCGATGACCGCAGTGGCGCTGGTGTTTGCCATCTTCCAGCTCAATCCGGCCCCGTTCTGCCTGCTCGACGAGGTGGACGCGCCGCTGGACGAAGCCAACGTCGGCCGCCTGGCCGCACTGGTCAAGGAGATGAGCCAGAAGGTGCAGTTCCTGTTCGTCAGCCACAACAAGGCGACGATGGAAGCGGCCAACCAGCTTGCGGGCGTGACCATGCGCGAACCGGGCGTCTCGCGCCTGGTCTCGGTGGACCTGGCCGAGGCCTCGCGCCTGGCCGGCGCCGGGTGAAGCCGAGGAGTGAGGAGTGAGGAGCGAGGAGTGAGAAGTGAGAAGTGAGAAGGACGGCGTCCCTGCTTTCCCTCATTTCTCACTCCTCCGCCCTCATTTCTCGCTCCTATGTCCTCATTCCTCGCCCCACAGGGATGGATGCCTTGCGCCAGCCATGGCACCATCCGGCCTGTTTTATGAAAGGAGTGCCCGATGTCGGATATGTGGATGCTGCGGATCGGCATCGCCGTGGTCGGCGTCATCCTGATCGCCGCCATGATCGTGTTCGGCCGGCCGAAGAAGCCGCCGCAGGGCCGGCGCCTGGAGTCGGGCGAGCGCGATCCGTCTCGGGTCGAGCCCAGCCTGGGCGGTGAGAACACCGGCTACGACGCGCAGGCCGACTACAGGGGCGAAGGCGTGGTCCAGCCCGAGCTGGGCCTGGCCGATGCCAGTGCCGCCGACAGCGACCTGGGCAAGCGCCCGGCCGCGGACTTCGACAAGATCATCTCGCTGTACGTGGCGGCCAAGTCCGGGCACATGCTGCGCGGTGAGGACATCGTGGTGGCCGCCGAGAAGACCGGGCTGACCTTCGGCCACATGAACGTGTTCCACCGCCTGATCGAGCATCATCCCGAGCGCGGCCCGGTCTTCAGCATGGCCAACATCATGCAGCCGGGCAGCTTCGACATGGCCGCCATCCGCGAGCTGGAAACCCCGGCGATCGCCTTCTTCCTGACCCTGCCGGCGCCGCTGACCGCGCTCGATGCCTGGGAAATGATGCTGCCCAACGTCCAGCGCATGGCCGAGCTGCTCAATGGCGTGGTCCTGGACGACAGCCGCAACGCGCTGGGCCGCCAGCGTATCCAGCACATCCGCGAAGAACTGCGCGGCTACGACCGCCAGCACCAGGCCCCGCCGCTGAGCAAGGCCCCGCGCTGGTGAGTCGGGCGCCTGCTGCAACGGATCGACGCGGGATCCTTGTTGGCGCGGCCGCGCGCGGCCAGCCGCGATAGGGCGGTCATCGCCGATCGCCACGCGCCTCGTGCAACGCGGGCGTGGCCAGCGCTTGGGTAAGATCGCTCGATGACCAAGACCCCTGATCCTGCTGCGCGCATCGCCGCGCTGCGCCAGCAGCTGGACGAGGCCAGCTATCGCTACTACGTGCTGGACGCGCCCACCATCCCCGATGCCGAATACGACCGGCTGCTGCGTGAGCTGGAGCAACTGGAAGCGGCGCATCCGCAACTGGTGAGCCCCGACTCGCCGACCCAGCGGGTGGGCGCACCGGCCGGATCGCACTTTGCCCAGGTCCGCCACGCCATCCCGATGCTGTCGCTGGGCAATGCGTTCGACGATGCCGAAGTGCTCGATTTCGTGCGCCGCATCGGCGACAGGCTCGGTCGCGAAAGGCTGATCTTTTCGGCCGAGCCCAAGCTCGATGGCCTGGCCGTGAGCCTGCGCTACGAACACGGCAGGTTCGTGCAGGGCGCCACCCGCGGCGATGGCTTCACCGGCGAGGACGTCACCGCCAACCTGCGCACGGTCAAGGCGATCCCACTGAAGCTGCGCGGCAGCGGTTGGCCGGACGTGCTGGAAGTCCGCGGCGAGGTCTACATGCCGCGCGCCGCGTTCGAGGCCTACAACCAACAGGCGCGCCTGCACGGCGGCAAGGTGCTGGCCAACCCACGCAACGGCGCGGCCGGATCGCTGCGCCAGCTCGATGCGCGGATCACCGCGCAACGGCCGCTGGCCTTCTTCGCCTATGGCGTCGGCCAGGTGGAAGGCGGCGCCCTGCCGGACCGGCATTCGCAGGTGCTGCGGCAGCTGCGGCAATGGGGCCTGCCGGTCAGTGATCTGACCAAGGTGGTGGAAGGCGCCGAGGGCCTGCTGGCCTACTATCGCCAGATCGGCGCGCGCCGCGACACGCTGCCCTTCGACATCGATGGGGTGGTCTACAAGCTGGACGATGTGCAGGGCCAGCGCGAGATGGGCTTCGTCTCGCGCGCCCCGCGCTGGGCCCTCGCCCACAAGTATCCGGCGCAGGAGCAATCCACCACGGTGGAAGCCATCCAGATCCAGATCGGTCGCAGCGGCGCGGCCACGCCGGTGGCGCGGCTGGCGCCGGTGCAGGTCGCCGGCGTCACCGTCACCAATGCCACCCTGCACAACGCCGACCAGATCAAGCGGTTGGACGTGCGGGTGGGCGATGCGGTCATCGTGCGCCGTGCCGGCGATGTGATCCCGGAAGTGGTCGGCGTGATCCTCGAACGCCGGCCCAAGGGCACCACGCCCTGGCAGATGCCCAGGCATTGCCCGGTGTGCGGCTCGGACATCGTGCGCGAGGAGGGCGCCGCGGTCTGGCGCTGCTCGGGCGAGCTGAGCTGCCCGGCCCAGCGCAAGGAGGCCATTGGCCATTTCGTCTCGCGCCGGGCGATGGATGTGGACGGGCTGGGCGAGAAGTTCATCGAAGTGCTGGTCGATGCCGGCGTGGTCCAGGGCGTGGCCGACCTGTACAGGCTCGACCTGGACCTGCTGCTGCAGTTGCGCCTGGTCACCAGCGCGCAAACGCCCGAAGGCTTCCTGCGCGCGGCGCGCGAGCATCTGGCCAGCGGCGCGTATTCGACCCTGGAGGCCACCGTCGCCAGGATCTGCGGCAAGGCCGGAGCGGTGCCGGACACCTGGCAGGCCGAGCTGCTGCGCGCCGGTCTTCCGGCCTTCGACTGGAACCGCAAGAAGATCGCCAGCAAATGGGCCCAGAACCTGATCGCCGCGCTGGACAAGAGCAAGCACACCACCCTGGAGCGTTTCCTGTTCGCGCTGGGCATCGAGCACGTCGGTGAGAGCACGGCCAAGGCGCTGGCGGCGTGGTTCGGCGATCTGGCCCTGATCCGCACGCTGCCCTGGCCACTGTTCAAGCGCGTGCCCGACATCGGTGGCGAAGTGGCGCGCGCGCTGGGCAGCTTCTTCGCCCAGGCAGGCAACCAGCAGGCCATCGATGCGCTGCTGCAACGCGGGGTGGTGATCGGCGACACCCATCCGCCCAGCGCGCTGCTGCGCCAAGGCCTGGACCTGGCCACGCTGCTGGTCGACCTGGAAATCCCCAGGCTCACCAGGATCCGCGCCGAGTCCCTGGTCAAGGCGCTGCCCGAGGTCGACGACATTCTCCAGGCCGGGCCGGAGGCGCTGGTCGGCGCGGGCCTGCCCCAGGACACGGCCGCCGCCCTGATCCAATGGCTGCGCGAAGACGACCACGCGCAACTGCTGCAGGCCGCCGGCGCGGCCCTCAAGCAGCTCGACGCGATCACCCCGCAGCAGGCGACGGGCCAAGCCGGCCCGCTCAGCGGCCAGACCGTCGTGCTCACCGGCAGCCTGGAAGCCATGACCCGCGAGCAGGCCGGCGCCAAGCTCGAGGCACTGGGCGCCAAGGTCACCGGCAGCGTGTCGAAGAAGACCAGCTTCGTGGTGGCCGGCGCCGAAGCCGGTTCCAAGCTGACCAAGGCCCGGGAGCTGGGCATCGAAGTCTGGGATGAAGCCAGGCTGCTGGAATTTCTTGCAGGGCAGCGTGCATGAGCCCGCCATCCTCGATGCCGTTGCCGTTGCCGTTGCCGTTGTTGCTGTTGCCCCCTCTCCCCCGCTCGCGGGGCGAGAAGGCACGGCTTGCGCGCCACTGGCGCGCGTGCCTTGGAGCGCCCGCGCCGCTGGCGCGGGCCGGGGTGCGAAGCAGAGGGATGGGGTGAGGGGGGAGCTTTCCGCATGGACCACAGCAAACGCCTGCGCCAAGAACAAACCGACGCCGAGCATCGGCTCTGGCAACGCCTGCGCAATCATCAGTTCGGGTTGAAGTTTCGGCGCCAGCACCGCATCGGTGGCTACATCGTGGATTTCGTCTGCCTTGAGGCTGGCGTGGTGGTGGAGCTGGATGGCGGGCAGCATCTGGAGCAGGCCGACGCGGATGCGGCGCGGACGGCATTTCTGGAAACCAGGGGATTCAAGGTCGTCCGATTCTGGAACGACGATGTTCTGACGCGGACCGAAGCGGTGGTTGAGGCGATTTGGCATGCGTTGCAAGCTGTGAGGCCAGGTGCAGAGCGGCCCCCTCACCCCAACCCTCTCCCCCGCAGGCGGGGGAGAGGGAGCAAAAACAACAGCAACAACAACAGCAAAAACAACAGCAACAACAACAGCAACAGCAACAGCAACAGCAACAGCAACAGCAACAGCAACAGCAACAGCAACAGCAACAGCAACAGCAACAGCAACAGCAACAGCAACAGCAACAGCAACAGCAACAGCAACAGCAACAGCAACAGCAACAGCAACAGCAGTCGCGGTGAACCGGCTACGCGGGTTGCCGGCGCAGGCGCGCAACCGACAGCCGATGCCTGGCGTCCCGGCGCGACGCTGGAAGTCATCAAGTTGCGTGCGCAGCTCAACGCCCACGTGCGCGCCTTCTTCGCCCAGCGTCAGGTGCTGGAAGTGGAGACGCCGGTGCTCTCGCAGGCCGGCAACACCGAGCCGAACATCGACAGCTTCACCACCGCGTTCAGCGGCCATGTCAGTGCCGGCGCGCGTACCCGCTGGCTGCGCACTTCGCCGGAGTATCCGCTCAAGCGTCTGCTGGCCGCCGGTGTCGGCGATTGCTACGAACTGGGCCGGGTGTTCCGCAATGGCGAAGCCGGCGGTCGCCACAATCCCGAGTTCACCATGCTGGAGTGGTACCGCGTCGGCTGGGACCACGTGCGCCTGGCCGAGGAAACCGTGGCCCTGGTGCAGGGCGCGCTGGCCCTGGTCGGGCGCAGCGCCACGGTCCAGTCGCTGAGCTACCGCGCCCTGTTCCAGCACGCGCTGCAGATCGACCCGTTCAGCGCACCGCTGGAACAGCTGCAGGCCGCGCTGGGCCCAGTGCGGGTCGACCCGCAGGGGCTCGAGCGCGACGACTGGCTGGACCTGCTGGTCAGCCATCGCCTGCAGCCCGATTTTGCTGGCGATGCGATCACCATCGTCCATGACTGGCCGGCCAGCCAGGCTGCCCTGGCGCGCATCCGCCCGGGCGATCCACCGGTGGCCGAGCGCTTCGAGCTGTACCTGGGTGCGGTCGAGCTGGCCAACGGCTACCACGAGCTGCGCGATGCGGATGAACAGCGTGCCCGGTTCAGCCACGACAACCAGCGCCGGGCCGCGCGCGGGCTTGTTCAGCCACCACCGGATTGGCACTTGCTCGACGCCCTGCCACTCATGCCACACTGCGCCGGCGTGGCGGTCGGGATGGATCGGCTGCTGATGGCGATGCTGGGGACCTCCCGGATCGCCGAGGTGCTGGCCTTCGATTTCGCAAGGGCCTGACATACGCACGGCATACAGGAACCGTAAACACGTCAATGAGCTGGCAGGTACTGCCAGCGAGGAGCTCAGTCTGGGTACCGTTCAGGGGAAGGCCGTGTCGAACTGCCACTGGGTCCGCTGGAGCATGCTCGCCTGCGCTGCGTCGGCCCTGGCCGGCTGCAGCACCTTCGGGCGCTGGTTCGGTGGTCATGAAACCGCCCCGGGCCAGGTGCCGGTGCAACACTTCAGCTGCGAGTCCAAGGGTGCCGAGCTGAAGTATTGCGACGTGGACGCTTCGGCCGGCGTGCGCCTGACCAGGCAGCTGTCCAGCATGCCCTGCATCAAGGGCCGGACCTGGGGCTACGGGCGCTTCGGGGTGTGGGTGGACCACGGCTGCCGCGGCGAGTTCGTCAGCGGGGCCGGCGATGACGATAGTGGCCAATTCGACCCCAGGCACCAGGTGCTGCGCTGCGAATCGCAGGACCAGAAGCGCAAGCACTGCCTGTTGCAGGTGGCCAGCTCGACGGTCGAGCTGGTGCAGCAGCTTTCCGACAGTGCCTGCGTGGAAAACAAGACCTGGGGCTGGGACGCGGACGGGGTCTGGGTCGACGCGGGCTGCCGCGCGCTGTTCCGCGTGCGCTGACCGCACCCATCATTCCGGGAACGCCACATGGCGCGGGTAAAATGCGCCGATGAACCAGACCTTCGACTACGCCCGCTACGACCGCATCCGGCCCCTGCTATGGACCGGCGATGCCCTGCAGGTGCTCGACCAGCGCAAGCTGCCGTTCGCGGTCGAACACGTGCAATGCACCACCAGCGACGAGGTTGCCGCCGCCATCCACGCCCTGGCCGTGCGCGGCGCGCCGGCGATCGGCATTGCCGCGGCCTGGGGCGCGGTCCTGGCCGCACGCCAGATCCAGGCCGGGGACGGCGCGCAGGCGGCGCCGAAGATCGAACCGGCCCTGCAGCGCCTCAACGCCGCCCGTCCCACCGCGGTCAACCTGGCCTGGGCGCTGGCGCGCATGCGCCGGGCCCTGTTGCCGGCCGGCGCCGACTGGCGCGCGGTGCTGGAACGCGAGGCCCAGGCCATCGCCAGCGAGGACCTGGCGGCCAACCGCCATATGGGCGAACTGGGTGCGGCGCTGATCGGGCAGGGCAGCGGCGTGCTGACCCACTGCAACACCGGTTCGCTGGCCACGGCCGGCTTCGGCACCGCGCTGGGCGTGATCCGCGCCGGCGTGGCCCAGGGCAGGATCCTGAAGGTCTTCGCCGACGAAACCAGGCCCTGGCAGCAAGGCGCGCGCCTGACCGTGTGGGAACTGCAGCAGGACGGCATCGACGCCACCCTGATTGCCGACTCGGCCGCCTCGCACCTGATGAAGACCGGCGCGGTGCAGTGGGTGGTGGTCGGCGCCGACCGGATCTGCGCCAACGGCGACACCGCCAACAAGATCGGCACCTACCAGCTGGCCATCGCCGCGCGTTACCACGGCCTGAAGTTCATGGTGGTGGCGCCTTCGTCCACGGTCGACATGGACACCGCCAGCGGCGAGCTGATCCAGATCGAGGAACGCGATCCGGGCGAGTTGCATGGCATCGGCGGGGTGCGCATGGTGGCCGAGGGCATCAAGGCCTGGAATCCGGTCTTCGACGTCACCCCGGGCGAGTTGATCGATGCGATCGTGACCGAGAAGGGCGTGGTCCAGGCGCCGACCACCGAGAAGATGCGCGCGCTGTTTGGCTGAACCCTGGCGCGCAGCCCGCGCGATTGTGCGGGCGGGCTCGGAGGCCTTGGTGGAACCTGCCGCGCAAGGTCTCCGCCGGCGCCGGGTTCCACGCGCAAGTGCTTGATTTGCGCCGAATCCCGGGCGGCGTCGTGGGGGCGTGGCGTGTTACAATTTCACGGTTCAACACCCCTCCCAGACCCAGGTGCCGCGATCGTTGCGGCAGACCGGGTTTTGGCCTGACGTACCGAAGACAAGCACGGACATTCAATGGCTGATCTCGCCACCGAAATCATCCCGGTCAACCTCGAAGACGAGATGCGCAAGAGCTACCTCGATTACGCCATGAGCGTGATCGTGGGCCGCGCCCTGCCCGACGTGCGCGATGGCCTCAAGCCGGTGCACCGGCGGGTGTTGTTCGCGATGCACGAACTGGGCGCGCACAGCAACAGGCCGCACTTCAAGTCCGCGCGCATCGTCGGCGATGTGATCGGCAAGTACCACCCGCATGGCGACCAGTCGGTATACGACACCCTGGTGCGCATGGCCCAGCCGTTCTCGCTGCGCTACATGCTGGTCGATGGCCAGGGCAACTTCGGTTCGGTCGACGGCGATTCGGCCGCGGCCATGCGCTATACCGAGTCGCGCATGTCGCGCCTGGCCCACGAGCTGATGGCCGACATCGACAAGGAAACCGTCGATTTCACCCCCAACTACGACGAGAAGGAACAGGAGCCGTCGGTCATGCCGACGCGCTTCCCGAACCTGCTGGTCAACGGCTCGGCCGGCATCGCCGTGGGCATGGCCACCAACATCCCGCCGCACAATCTGTCCGAAGTCATCGACGGGTTGATCGCGATGATCGACAACCCGCTGATCGAGATCGACCAGCTGCTGGAATACATCCCCGGCCCGGACTTTCCCACCGCCGGCATCATCAACGGCACCGCCGGCATCATCGCCGGCTATCGCACCGGCCGTGGCCGGGTGCGCATGCGCGCCAGGGCCGAGGTGGAGGTGGATGACCGCAGCGGACGCGAGGCGATCATCGTCACCGAGATCCCCTACCAGGTGAACAAGGCGCGGCTGATCGAGAAGATCGCCGAGCTGGTCAAGGAAAAGAAGCTGGAGGGCATCAGCGAGCTGCGCGACGAATCCGACAAGGACGGCATGCGCATCTACATCGAGGTCAAGCGCGGCGAATCGGCCGAGGTGGTGCTCAACAACCTGTATTCGCAGACGCCGATGGAATCGGTGTTCGGCATCAACATGGTCGCCCTGGTCGACGGCCGTCCGCAGCTGCTCAACCTCAAGCAGATGCTGGAAGCCTTCGTCCGCCACCGCCGCGAGGTGGTCACCCGCCGGACCATCTTCGAGCTGCGCAAGGCCCGTGCCCGCGCGCACGTCCTGGAAGGCCTGACCGTCGCGCTGGCCAACATCGACGAGATGATCGAGCTGATCAGGACCTCGGCCAACCCCGGCGAGGCGCGCGAACGCATGCTGGCCAGGACCTGGGAGCCGGGCCTGGTCGGTTCGCTGCTGGCTGCGGCCGGCAGCGAGTCCTCGCGTCCGGAAGACCTGCCCAAGGGCGTGGGTTTCCTGGACGGTCGCTATCAGCTGACCGAGACCCAGGCCCAGCAGATCCTGGAAATGCGCCTGCATCGCCTGACCGGGCTGGAGCAGGAAAAGCTCACCGAGGAATACAAGCTGCTGCTGGAGACCATCGCCGGCCTGATCCGCATCCTGCAGAACCCGGATGTGCTCAAGCAGGTCATCCGCGAGGAGCTGCTCAACGTCAAGGAGGAATTCGGCGATGCGCGCCGCAGCCAGATCCGCCAGAGCGAGGAAGACTTCGACATCCTCGACCTGATCGCCCCGGAAGACATGGTGGTCACGCTCTCCCACGCCGGTTACGCCAAGCGTCAGCCGGCCAGCAGCTACCGCGCGCAGAAGCGCGGTGGCCGCGGGCGCAACGCGGCCACCACCAAGGAAGAGGATTTCATCGATCACCTGTGGCTGGTCAACACCCATGACACGCTGCTGACCTTCACCAGCAAGGGCCGGGTGTTCTGGCTGGCCGTGCACCAGCTGCCCGAAGCCGGGCCCAATGCGCGCGGCCGCCCGATCGTCAACTGGATCCCGCTGGAAGCCGACGAGAAGGTCCAGGCGGTGCTGCCGGTGCGCGAATATGCCGAAGGCCGCTTCGTGTTCTTCGCCACCCGCAACGGCACGGTCAAGAAGACCCCGCTGACCGAGTTCGCCTATCGCCTGGCGCGCGGCAAGATCGCGATCAACCTGGACCAGGGCGACGCGCTGGTCGGCGTGGCCCTGACCGATGGCCAGCGCGACGTGCTGCTGTTCGCCTCCAATGGCAAGACCGTGCGCTTCGGCGAGGAAGCGGTGCGCTCGATGGGCCGCACCGCCACCGGCGTGCGCGGCATCAGGCTGGCCAGGGGCGAGCACGTGGTCAGCCTGATCGTGGCTGACCGTGCGGCCGGCGCGGACGCCGACCAGACCGATGACGAGGTGGCCGACGCCGATGAAGCCCTCGAGGCTGCCGCCGAGGACACCGTGCTGGAGACCAGTCAGGACGAATCGGGCTGCTACATCCTCACCGCCACCGAGAACGGGTATGGCAAGCGCACCGCGCTGGCCGAGTATCCGCGCAAGGGCCGCGGCACCCAGGGCGTGATCGGCATCCAGACCAATGCCCGCAATGGCAAGCTGGTCGGCGCGCTGCTGCTGGGCAATAGCGACGAGGTGATGCTGATCTCCGACGGCGGCACCCTGGTGCGGACCCGTTCGACCGAGATCTCGCGGGTGGGCCGCAACACCCAGGGCGTGACCCTGATCCGCCTGTCCAAGGGCGAGAAGCTGCAGGCGATCGAGCGCCTGGATGCCTCGCTGGAAGAAGGCGAGGAACTGGACGCGGCGGCCCAAGGCACCGACGCATCCAGCCAGATCCAGCCCGAGGGCTGAAACGTCGGATGGCCTCCGGTTCGCCCCGTAGGAGCAACTGTCTGCTCGGCGCGTTCGTGCCCCCTCTCCCTCGCTTGCGGGGGAGAGGGGGCAAAATCCCAGCGATGTGGCCGTAGGGCCATGGCCGCGATGGGCTTTCCCGTAGGAGCGCACCGCAGGGGCGCGATGGGGCTTTCCCGGTAGGTCACATCGCCGCTGAAGCCGCTCCCACTCCAGACAACTGCTCATTGGCGCCGTTTTGAAGGATCGTCCGCGTTCTATACTCCCGCGCAAACCTGGGCAGGGGAATGCGTCACATGGAGAGCACGCAGGGCCACGGCGCACGCGCATTGCAGCACGCCGCCGCGCTGGATGCGCACCAGGCTTCAGCCGCCCGGATGTCTTCCCGCTTCGCATCGCAACGTCCCTGGCGCAACGCGCTGCTGGCCGCCGCGCTTGGGCTGCTGGCACTGGCCGGCTGTGACCGCAACAAGACCGGCGAGCTGCCCCAGGTCTCCGGCGAGGCAGTCAGGGCCGAAAAGGCCAAGGCCATCGCCGGCTTCGGCCTGGTCAACGCCTATCCGGACCAGGAGGACGGCGAAGTCGCCCTCGCCCTGGAATTCAGCCAGCCGCTGGTGGAATCGCAGGACTTCGACGCGCTGCTGCACGTCACCGACGACAAGGGCGCGCCGGTCAGCGGCAGCTGGGTGCTGGGGGATGAGGGCAAGGTCCTGCGCTTCCCGTCGGTGGAGGCCGCGCGCGACTACACGGTGAAGATAGACGCCGGCCTGCTGGCCGCCGCCGGTGCGCGCCTGGGCAAGGGCGTCGAGCAGGTGGTGCACAGCGGTTCGCTCAAGCCGTCGGTGGGCTTTGCCTCGCAGGGCAGCGTGCTGCCGGCCAAGGACAGCCGCGGCCTGCCGGTGGTGTCGATCAACGTGGCCGAAGTGGACGTGGAATTCCTGCGCGTGCGCGAGGCGGATTTGCCGCGCTTCTTCGACCAGTACCAGCGCGGCGGCAGTCGCGGCGCCTGGGACCTGGACCGCAGCTACGGCGACCACACCCCGCTTGGAGACATGGCCGACTCGGTCTACCTCAACCGCTTCGTACTGGACGGCAAGCCCAACGAGCGCGCGCTCAGCTACCTGCCGACCCAGGACATCAGGCAGCTGCAGGAGCCGGGCCTGTACTTTGCGGTGATGAAGCGGGTGGGGCGTTACTCGGAAGACCTGCAGACCGTGTTCTTCAGCGTCAGCGACTTAGGCCTGCATGCACGCGCCTACAAGGACACGCTGTTCGTCCACACCGCCTCGCTGGCCACCGGCGAGGCGAGCAAGGGCGCTCAATTGCGGGTGCTCGACGCCAAGGGCAATACCGTGCTCAAGGGCGAGACCGACGGCAACGGCAACGCGCTGCTCAAGTACGCGCTGGACGCCGGCCAGGTACTGGTGGCCAGCCGCGGCAAGGATGTGACCCTGTTGCCGTTCAACCAGCCGGCGCTGGACCTGTCCGAGTTCGCGGTGGCCGGGCGCGAGCAGGCCTGGTTCGATGTGTTCGCCTGGTCCGGCCGCGACCTGTATCGCCCGGGCGAAACCGTGCGCGTGTCGGCGCTGCTGCGCGATTTCGACGGCAAGCCGGTCAAGCCCGGCCAGCCGCTGTACCTGCGGCTCAAGCAGCCCGATGGCAAGGTGTTCCGCGAAACCCGCCTGGCGCCGGCCGAGCAGGGATATTTCGCGTTCGAACAGGCCATTCCCGCCGAGGCGCCGACCGGGCGCTGGCAGATCGAGTTCCGCACCGATCCGGCCAGCGCCCAGGCGGTGCAGGGCATGACCCTGCAGATCGAGGAATTCCTGCCCGAACGCATGAAGCTGGACCTGTCCGCGGCCGACACGCTCAGGCCCGGCGCGCCGCTGGCGCTCAAGGCCGACGCGGCCTACCTGTACGGCGCCCCGGCCGACGGCAACCGCTTCACCGCCAAGCTGGCCGTGGCGGTCGAGCAGCACCCGCTGGACAAGCTGCCGGGCTGGTTCTTCGGCGACCCGACCGTCGAGCTGCCCAAGGAAGCCAAGGGGGTGGTCGATGCGACCCTCGACGCCAGGGGCCACTTCGAAGGCGACCTGGCGCTGCCCGACGAGGTCAAGCCGGTCACGCCGGTGGCGGCCATCGTCTCGGCCAGCGTGTACGAGACCGGCGGGCGCACGGTCAACCGCACGCTCAAGCGGGTGATGTGGCCGGCCGCCGTGCTGGTGGGCGTGCGGCCACTGTTCGACGACAAGCAGGGCTCCGATGCCAACGGCACCGCCGGCTTCGAGATCGCGCGCATGGATGCCACCGGCAAGCGCCTGTCGGGCCAAGGCCTGAAGGTCACCCTGGTGCGCGAACGCCGCGACTACCACTGGACCCATGACGAGGACACCGGCTGGGCGTTCGACTACACCCAGCGTTTCGAGAACGTGGACACGCGCACGCTCGATGTCCGGACCGACCCGGCGCGGGTCGAGTTTCCGGTGGAGTGGGGCGGCTATCGGCTGGAGGTGTTCGACCCGGCCACCGGCCTGACCACGCGCTATCCGTTCACCGCCGGCTGGAGCTGGAGCGACGAAAACCGCGGCCTGGATGCGCGCCCGGACAAGATCAAGCTGTCGCTGGACAAGGCCGGCTATCGCGCCGGCGACACGCTCAAGGTGACGCTCACCCCGCCGCACCCGGGCAAGGGCGTGCTGATGGTCGAGTCCGACCACATGCTCTACGTCAGGAACATCGACGCCAAGGCCGGCAGCACCTTCCAGATCCCGGTCACCGCCGACTGGGAACGCCACGACGTATACGTGACCGCGCTGGTGTTCCGCGGCGGCAGCGCGCCGTCCAGGATCACGCCCGCACGCGCGGTCGGGGTGGCGCACGTGCCGATGGACCGCACCGCCCGCCGCGTCGCCGTCGGCCTGAAGGCGCCGACCCAGATGCAGCCCGAGCAGGACCTGGCGGTCACCGTCAGCGTGCCGCAGCTGGCGGGGAGGAACGCGCACGTGACCGTCTCGGCGGTGGACGTGGGCATCCTCAACATCACCGGCTATCCGGTGCCCGATGCGAACGCCCAGTTCTTCGCCCAGCGTCGCCTGGGCGTGGACAGTTACGACGTGTACGGACGGGTGATCGAGAGCTTCGAGGGCGACACCGCGCGCATGCGCTTTGGCGGCGACATGGCCCTGGGCCCGCTGCCACAGGCCAGGCGGCCCACCGCCAGGGTGCAGACGGTGGACCTGTTCGCCGGGCCGGTGAAGCTCGATGCCAAGGGCAATGCGCGCATCGTGCTGCACGTGCCGGACTTCAACGGCACCCTGCGCGTGTCGGCGCTGGTGTACTCGGACGACCAGTACGGCAACCGCGACGTGGAAACCCTGGTGCGTGCGCCGGTGGTGGCCGAGGCCAGCCTGCCGCGCGTGCTGGCACCGGGCGATCGCAGCATGGTCACCCTGGACGTACAGAACTTCACCGGCAAGCCGGGCGCCTTCAAGGTGCAGGTGGACGGGATTGGCCCGCTGGCGATCGGCGAGGGCAGCCGCAGCGCGCAGCTGGCCGATGGCGCCAAGACCACCCTCAGCTTCCCGCTCATGGCCAACGAGGGCTACACCACCGCGCAGGTGCGGGTGCAGGTGGAAGGCGGGGCGACCGGCTTCAAGGTGGACCGCAAGTATGACCTGCCGGTGCGCGCCGGCTGGCCCAGCGTGGTGCGCACCGAAAGCCGGGTGATCGATCCGCTGGCGCCGGTGAGCATGGGCGCGGCCTTCGGCGAGGGGCTGATGGCCGGCTCGATCAACGCGCGCATGGTGGTCAGCGCGCTGCCGCCGATTCCCTTCGCCGCAGCGCTGGAGGACCTGCTCAAGTATCCCTACGGCTGCATCGAGCAGACCACCAGCAAGGGCTACGGCACCCTGCTGCTGGACCAGGCCACCGCCGAGCTGCTGGGCACCCACGGACTGGATGCCAACAAGCGCCGTGAACGCATGGAAGGCGCGTTCGGCCGCATCACCTCGATGCAGGTGGCCAACGGCAACTTCTCGATGTGGGGCGATGACAGCGACGTGGTGCCCTACCTCACCCCGTACGTCACCGAGTTCCTGCTGGATGCGCGCGATGCCGGCTTCGCGGTGCCCGATGCGGTGCTGCAGAAGGCGCTCAACCGCCTGAGCGAGGACCTGCTGTCCGGCGGCAACCAGTTCTATGGCGCCGACTTCCGCGACCACCTGCGTTTTGCCAACCAGGCCTACGAAGGCTACGTGCTGGCGCGCGTGGGCCGTGCGCCGCTGGGCACGCTGCGCGCGCTCTATGACAACGACCGGGTCAAGTCGATGACCGGCCTGCCGCTGGTGCATCTGGGCATCGCGCTGTCGCTGCAGGGCGATACCAAGCGTGGCAGCCGCGCGATCGCGCTGGGCTTGGACAAGACCGGCGACCGGCCGGGTTACCTGGGCGACTACGGCACCCCGCTGCGCGATGACGCGTTGATGCTGGCCCTGGTGCGCGAGCGCAAGCTCTCCAGGCCCGAATACGACGCCCGCGTGATCTCCCTGGGTCGCGAGCTCGACGAACGCCGCAAGGCGCGCTGGTTCTACCTGAGCACGCAGGAGCAGGTGGCCCTGGCACGCCTGGGCAAGTCGCTGCTGGGCGATGCACAGGCCAAGACCGTCAGCGGCACCTGGGCGGCCAACGGGGCGAGCGAAGCAGTGGACAGCCAGCGCCTGTTCGCACGCAGCTTCGACGGCGACACCCTGGCCAAGGGCGTGACCTTCACTCCGCAAAGCCTGTCCCCGACTGGATCGGGGAGCACGCCGCCGCTGTACGCCAGCCTGGAAATCGCCGGCGTGCCACGCACCGCGCCGGCCGAGGACACCTCCAGACTCAGCGTGGTGCGCCGTTACTACACCACCGATGGCAAGGAATGGACCGGCGGGACGTTGAAGGAGGGGCAGGCGCTGATCGTCGGCCTGAGCATCACCGCCGACACCGCCATGCCCGACGCACTGCTGACCGACCTGCTGCCGGCGGGCCTGGAGATCGAGAACTTCAACCTGTCCGACGCCAAGCAGTGGGCCGATGTGGTGGTGGACGGCATCAACATCACCGATCGCGGCGACGCGGCCGACGTCAAGCACGAGGAGTTCCGCGACGACCGCTACGTGGCCGCCCTGCGCCTGTCGGCCGGGGGCCGCGGCGCCAAGGTGTTCTACCTGGTCCGCGCGGTGACCCCCGGCACCTACACCGTGCCGCCGCCGCTTGTCGAAGACATGTACCGGCCGCAGATCCGCGGTGTGGGCGCCTCGTTGCCGGCGACGATCACGGTGGTGCAGCCGTAAATGAAAAGCGCCCGCCAGCAGTCTGGTTGATGCTGGCCGGCGCGTTGTCCACGTCCGGGACGATCAGGCTGACCGGCACGGCCGCTATCATGCGTGGCCGCCGTGGATGCCTTCACCTGCGCCATCGCTGACCAATGAGCCAGGACCCGCACCGTCGATGAAGGCGCTACGCCCGCGTATCGCCATGCTGCTCAAGGTCCTGCGCTGGACCAGCGTGGGCGTGCTGCTGACGTTGCTGGTGCTGGACTTGACCTTCCCGCCGCCGTTGCCCAGGGCGGGCGACACCAGCACCCTGGTGGTGGCGCGCGATGGCACCCCCTTGCGTGCGTTTGCCGATCGCGATGGCGTGTGGCGCTATCCGGTCCCGCGCGAAGGCGTCTCGCCGCTGTACCTGCAGGCGCTGCTGACCTATGAGGACCGCTGGTTCTGGCAGCATCCGGGGATCAATCCCTGGGCGCTGCTGCGTGCCGGTGGCCAGTTGGTCATGCGCGGGCACATCGTCTCCGGCGGCTCGACGTTGACCATGCAGGTCGCGCGCATCCTGGAGCCGCCGGCGAACAGCCGGCACACGCGCACGCCGTGGGGCAAGACCAGGCAGCTGCTGCGTGCAGTGCAACTGGAAGTGCACCTGAGCAAGCGCCAGATCCTGGACCTGTACCTGGAGCGCGCCCCGTTCGGCGGCACCATCGAAGGGGTCGAGGCGGCCAGCTGGGCCTACCTGGGCAAGCCGGCCTCGCGCCTGTCCCATGCCGAGGCCGCGCTGCTGGCGGTGCTGCCGCAGTCGCCCAGCCGGCTGCGCCCGGACCGCCACCCGCAGGCTGCCCGTGCCGCGCGCGACAAGGTGCTGGCGCGCATGGTCTCGCTGCAGGTGTGGTCGCAGGCGCAGGTGGACGATGCGCGGATCGAGCCGGTGGTCGCCCGTTCGCTGCAGCCACCGCTGAGCGCGGCGCTGCTGGCCCTGCGCCTGCACCAGCGCCAGCCTGCCGCCTCACGCATCGTCTCCACCATCGACGCCGACCTGCAGTGCACCCTGGAGCAGCGCGTTACCGCGTACTTCTCCAACCTGCCCGAACGCACCTCGGCCGCGCTGCTGGTGGTGGACAACGCCACGATGGAAGCGCGCGCCTACGTCGGCTCGGTGAAGTTTGGCGATAGCAAGCGCTTGGGCCACGTGGACATGGTCCAGGCCTGGCGTTCGCCCGGTTCCACGCTCAAGCCGTTCCTGTACGGCCTGGCGCTGGATGATGGGCTGATCCATTCACAGAGCCTGCTGGTCGATGCGCCGCAGGGGTTCGGTGGCTACCGGCCGGGCAACTTCGATGCGGCCTTCAACGGCCCGGTCGGCGCGGCGCAGGCGTTGCAGCGCTCGCTCAACGTGCCGGCGGTGGATGTGCTTGACCACGTCGGCCCGGCGCGTTTTGCCGCGCGCCTGGCCAATGCCGGGATCGACCTGCGTTTTCCCGCCGGCGCCGGGCCGAACCTGGCGATGATCCTGGGCGGGACCGGGGCGCGGCTGGAGGACCTGGTCGGCGCATTTGCCGCGTTCAACCGCGACGGGCTGTCAGGCCGCGTGCGCTACACCCGCGACGATCGCACCTCCGACCGCCGCCTGCTCTCGCCCGGTGCGGCCTGGATCGTGCGCCAGATCCTGCAGGACAACCCGCGGCCGGGCTACGCGCTGGACACCTTCGATACCGGCTCGCGCCCGCGCGTGGCCTGGAAGACCGGCACCAGCTACGGCTATCGCGATGCCTGGGCCATCGGCGGCACCGGCCGCTACACCGTCGGGGTGTGGGTCGGTCGCCCGGACGGCACGCCGTTGCCAGGCCAGTACGGCGCGGTCACCGCGTTGCCGCTGATGTTCGAGGTGATCGACAGCCTGCCGCGTGGTCGCAGCGATGCGATGACCACGCCGGCGCCGGCCACCGTGGCGCAGGTGGAGGTGTGCTGGCCGCTGGGCCTGCCGCCCGATCCACGGGCGCCGCAGCTGTGCCAGAAGCGCCTGCAGGCCTGGACCCTGGACGGCAACGTGCCGCCGACTTTCGCCGAGCGCGACGCGCGCCTGTGGCGCAGCGGGCTGGAAACCTTCCAGCGCGATGCCGTCAGTGGCAGGCGCCTGTCGGCTGACTGCACTGCGCCGCACCTGGCGCAGCCCGCGCAGATCGCACGCTGGCCGGCGCTGGCTTCGCCGTGGCTGACGGCAGCCCAGCGCAGCGCCTCGCAACTGCCGCCGTTGGCCGCCGACTGCGCTGCCGACGGCCGCGATGCCAGCGCCGCCTTGCGCATCGAAGGCCTCAATGACCGGG
This sequence comes from Pseudoxanthomonas spadix BD-a59, assembly GCF_000233915.3. NCBI lineage: Bacteria > Pseudomonadati > Pseudomonadota > Gammaproteobacteria > Lysobacterales > Lysobacteraceae > Pseudoxanthomonas > Pseudoxanthomonas spadix. The sequence continues at coordinate 1,531,886 of NC_016147.2, forward strand.
CCACGATCGCCCGCGCGCCGGGCAGCCCCGCGCCGGCCACGCTGCGCCTGCGGGCGCTGGGCACCGACACCGACGTGCAATGGCTGGTGGACGGCCGCTGGATCGCGCGGACCCGCGGCACGCGCGGCTTCGAGCATGGCTTCGACGCGCCCGGCGAGCACACGCTCACTGCGCTGGCCGAGAGCGGGGCATGGGCGAGCGTGCGCTTTCGCGTGCTTCGCTGAGCCCTGGTCGCGGTGATGCAATGTGCGCAAGAAGAAAAACGGGCGCTGCAGGCGCCCGTTTTCATTCCCAGGATCCGGCGATGAATTACCTGCCGGTGTAGCCTTCCAGCATGTCCGACAACTCGTCGGCATGTTGTTCTTCCTGCTCCAGGATCGCTTCGAGCAGGCGCTTGGTGGTGGTGTCCTTGTCGCCGATGTAGTTGATCATCTGGCGATAGCTGTCGATGGCGATGCGCTCGGCGATCAGGTCTTCCTTGACCATGTCGTGCAGGTCGCTGCCTTCCTTGTATTCGGCGTGCGACCGCTGGCTCAGCGTGTCCGGGTTGAGATCCGGCTCGCCGCCCAGCTGGACGATGCGTTCGGCCAGCTTGCCTGCGTGTTCCTGCTCCTGCTGGGCGTGCTCCAGGAACTCGGCCTTGATCGAGTCGGCCAGCATGCCCTTGGCCATGAAGTAGTGGCGGTAGTAGCGCAGCACGCACACGTACTCTGTGGCCAGCGCTTCGTTGAGCAGCTTGATCACCTGGTCGCGGTCGGCGGTGTAGGTGTCGGTGATCGCGCCGTCCTCGATGCGCTTGCGCGCGTTGGCGCGCAGCGTGTCCCGGTCGGACAGGGCGCTGGCGGAAGTCTTGTCGAAGGTGGCGGGCGTGTGGGACATGTGTGGGTTCCTGTTTGTGCGATAGGGAAGAAAAAGGGTCAGGCGGGAATCTGCTGCAGCACCTGTTCGGCCGAGGACACCTTGAATTCGCCCGGCGCCTCGACCCAGATGTCCTGGACCACGCCGTCGACCGCGTACAGGGCATAGCGGCGCGAACGCAGGCCCATGCCGTTGCCGCTCAGGTCGATGTCCAGGCCCATGGCCCTGGTCAGCTCGGCGCTGCCGTCGGCCAGCAGTTGCAGGCCATCGGGCACGTGCAGCGATTCGCCCCAGGCCTTCATCACGAAAGGGTCGTTGACCGCCACGCAGTAGACCTCGACGCCGCGCTTGCGGAATTCGTCGAAGTGCTTGATGAAGCCTGGCAGGTGGCGCTCGGAGCAGGTCGGGGTGAAGGCGCCGGGTACGCCGAACAGGACCACCTTGTGCGCCTGGAACAGGGTCGGCGTGTCGACCTTCTCCACCCCCTGGCGGATGCGGTTGAGGGTGATCTCGGGGATGCGCTGGCCACGCTGGATGGTCATGGGAAAGTCTCGTCAAGGGGCGCGCCCGCCGCGCTGGCGGGTGCATGAACGCCACCCTAGGAGCGGCCATGGGAAGGGCGCGTCAAGGCCCTTGAAAACTGCCTGGAGGCGCCTATCTGCTGGCCATGGAGGCCACGGGCCCCTGCCGCGCCGCAGTCGCGGAATGTCGGCAACCAAACAGGAGACATGCCATGAATTTTGTGCGCTACAACGGCTGGTCCGGCCTTCCTGCCCAGGCCGATCTGGGCCGGGTCATCGAGCGTTTCGTGCAGGCCAATCAGTCCCCCGAACAAGCCGAATGGTCGCCGCCGGTGGACGTGAAGGAGGAAGCCACCCGGTTCGTGATCTTCGCCGATCTGCCGGGCGTGGACCTGGATACGATCGAGGTGCAGATGGACAAGAATGTGCTCAGCATCCGCGGCCAGCGGGCCGCGCCGGAGGCGGGCGAAGACCAGCGCTTCACGCGCCAGGAGCGCCGCCACGGCAGGTTTGCCCGCAGCTTCACCCTGCCGGAAACCGCCGATGCCGACGGCATCGTGGCTTCGGGCCGCGACGGGGTGCTGGAAGTGGTGATTCCCAAGCGTGCGCAGGCCGCGCCGCGCCGGATCCAGGTGGGGCGCGAATCGATCCAGTAAGCTGTACGCCGCCAGCCCGGATTGCCGGGCGCGAGTGACGGGCGTGATGTGCTGTTGAATGCATCAGGCCCAGGTTCAAGCCCGCGGCTGCCAGGTCGCGGGCTTTTCTTGCTGGAGGTGCGATGGAATTCAAGGATTACTACCAGACGCTGGGCGTTGAACCCACGGCCGGCGAAGCGGAGATCAAGAGCGCCTACCGCCGCCTGGCGCGCAAGTACCACCCCGATGTCAGCAAGGAAGCCGATGCCGAGGACAGGTTCAAGGCCGTCAACGAGGCCTACGAAGCGTTGCGCGATCCGGAAAAACGCGCGGCCTACGACCAGCTGCGCGCGCGCGGCTACCGGCCTGGGCAGGAATACCAGCCACAGGATTTCGGCGGCCGTCCCGGTCAGGGCTTCGATTTCGAGGAGGTATTCGGCAGCACCGGCGGCGGTGCCGGCTTCAGCGATTTCTTCGAGAACCTGTTCGGCCAGCGCGCCCGCGGCGGCGGTCCGGGCTTTGGCGGTCAGGCGCCGCGCGGAGAGACCCGCGCCCGGCTGTCGGTGCCGCTGCGCGCGGTCTACGAGGGCAGCACCATCAGGGTGACCGTCAACGGCAGACAGCTGGACGTGCGCGTGCCCAAGGGCATCAGGCCCGGCCAGGCGATTCGGCTGGCCGGACAGGGCAGTGGCGGTGGCAACCTGCTGCTGGAGGTGGAATACGCCGCCGACCCGCAGTTCGAGGTGGATGGCAGCAACGTGATCCACGTATTGCAGGTCACACCGTGGCAGGCCGCGCTCGGCGCCACGGTCAGCGTGCCGACCTTGGGCGGCTCGGTGGAATTGAAGGTGCCGGCCGGTTCGGAAGCCGGTCGCAAGCTGCGCCTGCGCGGTCGCGGCCTGCCAGGCGCGCAGCCGGGCGACCAGATCGTGGAGCTGGAGATCACCGCGCCGCGCCCGGAGACCGACGCCCAGCGCAAGGCCTACGAGAAGCTGGCCAAGGCGTTCGCGTCCCAAGCCTGAACCGGCGGTGCAGAACGACCGGATCCCGACCAGGCGTCTGTGTAGCGCCCCATCGCGGCCATGTCCCGAAAAGGGGATAAAGGCCTACGGGAAAGCCCATCGCGGCCATGGGCCCTACGGCCGCATCGCTGGGATTTGCCCCCTCTCCCCCGCTCGCGGGGGAGAGGGAGCTCCGAACGCGTCGAGCAGACAGTTGCTCCCACGGGCGCCCGGCAGCTCAGGCGGCCGGCAATGGCGGCTCGCTGCTGGCGCTGAGGATGCGTTCGATCACTTCTGACAGTTCGTCCTCGGAAAACGGCTTGGTCAGATAGGCCTTGGCGCCCTGGCGCATGCCCCACATGCGATCGGTATCCTGGTCCTTGGTCGTGACCAGGATCACCGGAATGTGGCTGGTGGTCGCTTCGCGGCTGAGCTGGCGGGTGGCCTGGAAGCCGTTGAGATTGGGCATGACCACATCCATCAGGACCATGTCCGGCAACTCGCGCTTGGCCACTTCAACACCCTGCGCGCCGTCCTCGGCCGTGATCGAGGCGTGCCCCAGCTTTTCCACGATGCGCTGGATGCCCAGCAACTGCGACGGTGAATCGTCGACGATCAAAATCCGTGCCATGCGATAACCCCCTGATTGTCCCCGCGCCGATTGTAGAGGCTGTTCATGGACAAGGTAATACGCCGGTGACCGGTCGGCGGTGCCGATGTTCCGCTCGTCCGTCGGCGCTCCCACGCGGCCCACGCGGCCGCTCTGAAAGCATGAAGACCATCACACTTGCGGGTATCAACGGTCCTCATCGAACCACGCTGGCGCGTTTCTCGTCGATCCACTTCGAGGCCTGCACCGGCGTATAGGCCTGCATCCAGCCCAGCATCGCGTCGATGTCCTCGCCGTACCACAGGTCGGCGCGCTGGTCCGGGTGCAGGAACCGTTCCTGGACCATGCGATCGATCATGCCGATCAGCGGTGCGTAGAAGCGGTCCATGTCCAGGAACGCGCACGGCTTGTTGCCGATGCCCAGCTGGCGCCAGGTGAGCATCTCGAAGATCTCCTCCATGGTGCCAAAGCCGCCGGGCAGGGTGACAAAGCCATCGGCCAGTTCGAACATGCGCGCCTTGCGCTCGTGCATGGAACCGACGACCTCCAGCCGGGTCAGGCCGCGATGGGCGACTTCCCAGTCGGCCAGCTGTTGCGGAATGACGCCGGTGACCTGGCCGCCGGCCTCCAGGACCGCGTTGGCCACCGTGCCCATCAGACCGACGTTGCCGCCGCCATAGACCAGGCGCAGGCCGTCGGCGGCCAGGCGCCTGCCCAGTTCGGCCGCGCGCTGGGCGTAGAGCGGCTTGGAGCCGGGGTTGGAGCCGCAGTAGACGCAGATGCTTTTCATGATCAGGAGCCGGGACTGGGGATTGGGGACTGGGGCTCGGAACCAGGGACTGGTTTCGGGACCCGGGACCCGGGACCCGGGACCCGCAAGGCAGGATCTTTGGCCTCTCTCTCCTGTCAGGGCCTTTTGAAGCAATTTGCATCCGGACCGAGAAACCGGGGCTCAACCAGTCCCGACCGGATCAGGCTCTTCCGGGTCCCGGGTCCCGGGTCCCGAAACCCGAAACCCGAGTCCCGAAACCCGAGTCCCGAGTCCCGGCCTTCAGTTCGCCTTGTGGATTGCCCGCTTGCTGACCGCCATGGCGGCGTCGTGGATGGCTTCGGACAGGGTCGGGTGGGCATGGCAGATGCGCGCCAGGTCGTCGGCCGAACCGCTGAACTCCATCGCCAGCACGCCCTCGTGGACCAGCTCGGACACGCCCACGCCCACCAGGTGCAGGCCCAGCACGCGGTCGGTCTCGGCATGGGCGATCACCTTGGCAAAGCCGGCCGGCTCGCCCATCGCCACGGCCCGGCCGATGGCGGCAAACGGAAAGCTGCCGGTCTTGTACGGCACGCCTTCGGCCTTGAGCTGCTGCTCGGTCTTGCCGACCCAGGCAATCTCCGGCTCGGTGTAGATCACCCAGGGGACGGTGTCCAGGTTGACGTGGCCCGGCAGCCCGGCGATCAGCTCGGCCACCGCGATGCCTTCCTCGAAGCCCTTGTGCGCCAGCATCGGCCCGCGTACGCAGTCGCCGACGGCCCACACGCCATCCACGCCGGTGTGGCAGTGTGCGTCGACCTCGATCTGGCCGCGCTCGGTCAGCTTGACGCCGGTGCCTTCGGCCAGCACGCCCTTGGTCGCGGCCCTGCGGCCCACCGCCACCAGCAGCTTGTCCACAGTCAGGGTCTGCTCGCCGGTGGCGTCGGTGTAGCTGACCACGACCTCCTTCTTCTTGCCCTTGCCGGTGACTTCGGTCGCGCTGACCTTGGCGCCGAGCTTGATGTCCAGGCCCTGCTTGGTGAGTTCCTTCAGCGCGGTTTTGGCGACCTCGGCGTCGGCGGCGGCCAGGAAATCCGGCAGCGCCTCGAGGATGGTGACCTCGCTGCCCAGGCGCTTCCACACACTGCCCAGCTCCAGGCCGATCACCCCGGCACCGATCACCGCCAGGCGCTTGGGCACCTCGAGGAAGTCCAGCGCGCCGACATTGTCGACGATGGTCTCGCCGTCGAAGCTGGCGAATGGCAGTTCGATCGACTCCGAACCGGCGGCGATGATCACGTTGGTGCCCTTGAGCTCCACTTCCGTCTCGTCGTGCTGCCTGACCTTGACGATGTTGCCCGGCTGCAGCTGGCCAAAGCCGTGGTAGGCGGTGATCTTGTTGGCCTTGAACAGCATCGCGATGCCGCCGGTGAACTGCTTCACGATCTTGTCCTTGCGGCCGACCATGGTCGCCACGTCCATCCTGGCGTCCTTGAAGCTGATGCCGTGTTCGTCGAACAGGTGGCCCATGTTCCAGAACTGGCGCGAGGAATCGAGCAGCGCCTTGGACGGGATGCAACCCACGCGCAGGCAGGTGCCGCCCAGGGCCGGCTTGCCGTCCTTGCCCAGCGCTGCATCGATGCAGGCCACCTTCATGCCCAGTTGCGCGGCGCGGATGGCCGCGTGATAGCCGGCCGGGCCGGCCCCGATGACGACGACGTCGTAGTTTTGTTCTGACATGTTGCAGGAGTCCTGTGCTTTTTGCGGGAGTCGGGAGTCGGGACCCGGGACGCGGGACCCGCAAAGCATCACCTGCGTGTCCCGAGTCCTGCTTGATCTGCATTGCCGGGTCCCGGGTCCCGGGTCCCGAATCCCGGCAGCTGGACTACAGGCCGAACAGCATCCGGCCCGGGTTTTCCAGCTGGTTCTTGATGTCCACCAGGAACTGCACCGAATCCTTGCCATCGATGATGCGGTGGTCGTAGGACAGCGCCAGGTACATCATCGGCGCGATCACGACCTGGCCGTTCTCGGCGATCGGGCGTTCCTTGATGGCGTGCATGCCCAGGATGGCGCTCTGCGGCGGGTTGATGATCGGGGTGGACAGCAGCGAGCCGAAGGTGCCGCCGTTGGTGATGGTGAAGGTGCCACCCTGCAGGTCGTCCAGGCCCAGCTTGCCGGCCCGGGCCTTGGCCGCGTAGTCGGCGATGCCCTGCTCGACCTCGGCGAAGGACTGGCGCTCGACGTTGCGCAGGACCGGCGTGACCAGGCCCTTGTCGGTGGACACGGCGATCGAGATGTCGCTGTAGCCGTGGTAGATGATGTCCTCGCCGTCGATCGAGGCGTTGACCAGGGGGAAGCGCTGCAGCGCGTTGGCCGCGGCCTTGACGAAGAAGCTCATGAAACCCAGCTTGATGCCATGGGCCTTCTGGAACTCGTCCTGCAGCTCCTTGCGCGCGGCCGAAACCTTGCTCAGGTTGACCTCGTTGAAGGTGGTCAGCATGGCGGTCGAGTTCTTCGACTCCATCAGACGCCTGGCGATGGTCTTGCGCACCCGGGTCATCGGCACGCGCTCTTCCGGACGGGCGCCTGCGGCCCTGCCCACCCCGCCAGACCGGGCGAAGTTGACGATGTCTTCCTTGGTCACCGCGCCGCGCCGGCCGGTGCCTTCCACCTGGGCCGGATCCACGCCTTCGGTGAGTGCGGAAAACCGCGCGCCCGGCGGCAGCGAGGCGGTGTCGCCGGCGGCCTTGGGTGCTTCGGCCTTGGCGGCCTTCGGTGCCTCGGCAGCCTTGGGAGCTTCCTTCTTCTCTTCCTTGGCGGCAGGCTTGACCTCCTCCTCGGCCGGCTTGGCCGGGGCGGCCTCGGCGGCGGCGCCTTCCTCGATCACGGCCAGGACCTGCGAGGAGGTGACCGTGTCGCCTTCCTGGAACCTGATCTCCTTGAGCACGCCATCGACGGGCGAGGGCACTTCCAGGACGACCTTGTCGGTCTCCAGGTCCACCAGGTTCTCGTCGCGCCTGACCGCATCACCGGCCTTCTTGTGCCAGCTGGCGATGGTGGCGTCGGAAACGGATTCGGGAAGTGCCGGAACTTTGACTTCGGTTGCCATGCGGGGAGCGTCCTAGATATCTCGTCGGTAGGGATTGGATTGCGGTGTTCTATTCAGCGACGACGTCGTTGCCGAAATCGTTGACCAGCGCATCGGCGACCAGCTTCTGCTGCTCGGCCACGTGCTCGGCCATGTGCCCTGCCGCCGGCGAGGGCGAACGTGGGCGACCGGCGTAATGCAGCGCCTGCTTGCTGCCCAGGCAGGCCTGCAGGTGATGCTTGATCTGGTACCAGGCGCCCTGGTTCTGCGGCTCTTCCTGGCACCAGACCAGGTCGGTGGCGTTGCCGTATTGCTTCATCTGCGCAGCCAGCAGCTCGCGCGGGAACGGATACAGCTGCTCGATGCGCAGGATCGCCACGTCGTCCTGCTCGCGCTTGTTGGCGTCTTCCAGCAGGTCGTAATAGACCTTGCCCGCGCATGCCACCACGCGCTTGACCTTCTTCGGATCGGCCTTGGGGTCCGGGATCAGGTGCTGGAACTGGCCTTCGGCCATTTCCTCCAGGCTGGAGACGGCCAGCTTGTGGCGCAGCAGCGACTTGGGTGTCATCACGATCAGCGGCTTGCGCGTGGTCATGCGCATCTGCCGGCGGATCATGTGGAAGCACTGGGCCGGGGTGGTCGGCACGCAGACCAGCATGTTCTCCAGTGCGCACAGCTGCAGGAAGCGCTCCAGCCGGGCCGAGCTGTGCTCGGGGCCCTGGCCTTCGTAGCCGTGCGGCAGGAACAGCGCCAAACCGGTGATACGGCCCCACTTGGCCTCGCCGGCGGCGATGAACTGGTCGATCACCACCTGGGCGCCGTTGGCGAAGTCGCCGAACTGCGCTTCCCAGATGCACAGCGCATTGGGATCGGTGGTGGAGTAGCCGTATTCGAAGCCCATCACCGCCTCCTCGCTCAGCAGCGAGTCGATCACGGTGGCATCCTGCGGATCATCGACCAGCTGGCGCAGCGGCAGGTAATAGCTGTCGGTCTTCTGGTCGTGCAGGATCGCGTGGCGATGGAAGAAGGTGCCGCGACCGGCATCCTGGCCCACCAGGCGCAGGGTGTGGCCTTCGGCCAGGAGGGTGGCGTAGGCCAGGTTCTCGGCGAAGCCCCAGTCGCCGGGCAGGTCGCCCTCGGTCATCTTGGCGCGATCTTCGTAGATCTTGGCCACGCGGGCGTGCAGGGTCACGCCCTCGGGAATCGTGTTGATGGTCTTGGCCAGCTGCCTGAGCTTGGGCAGCTTGACCGTGGTGTCCACCGGATCGGTCAGCTTGCCCGACAGGTACTTGGACCAGTCGATGGCCAGCGGGTCGCGCTCGGGCTTGGCCAGCTCGGTGGTGTACTCGCCCGAGTCCAGCTTGTCGCGATAGGCATCGACCATCGCCTTGGCCTCGCCCTGGCCGATCACGCCGGCCTGTTCCAGCTGCGCCGCGTACAGCTCGCGGGTGGTCTTGTGCTTGCGGATCACCTGGTACATCACCGGCTGGGTCGCGGCCGGCTCGTCGGCCTCGTTGTGGCCCCAGCGGCGGTAGCAGACCAGGTCAATGACCACGTCCCGCCTGAAGGTCTGGCGGTAGTCGTAGGCCAGGTTGGCCGCGAACACCACCGCTTCGGGATCGTCGCCATTCACGTGCAGCACCGGGGCGCTCACCATCTTGGCCACGTCGGTACAGTACAGGGTCGAGCGGGCGTCATCGCGCGCACTGGTGGTGAAGCCGATCTGGTTGTTGATGACGATGTGCACGGTGCCGCCAATGGCAAAGCCACGGGCCTGGGACATCTGGAACAGCTCCATCACCACGCCCTGGCCGGCGAAGGCCGCGTCGCCATGGATCAACACCGGCAGCACGTGCTTGCGCTCGGTGTCGTTGTAGCGCTCCTGGCGCGAACGCACCGAGCCTGCGACCACCGGGTCCACGATTTCCAGGTGCGAGGGGTTGAACGCCAGCGCCACGTGGACCGGGCCGCCCGGGGTGGAGATGTCGGCCGAGAACCCCATGTGGTACTTCACGTCACCGGTGTGGGCGCGGTCGTCGTGGGCATGCTCGAACTTGCCCTCGAACTCGTCGAACAGCTTGCGCGGATTCTTGCCCAGGGTGTTGACCAGCACGTTCAGGCGACCGCGGTGGGCCATGCCCACGGCGATGTCGCGCATGCCGTCGCTGCCGCTGCGGCGCAGGATCACGTCCATCATCGGGATCAGCGAATCGCCGCCTTCCAGCGAGAAGCGCTTCTGGCCGACATACTTGGTGTGCAGGTAGCGCTCCAGGCCTTCGGCGGCGGTCAGGCGCTCCAGGGTGCGCCTGCGGGTCTCGGCGTCCAGGCCGTAGTTGCCCCCGGCCTGTTCCAGGCGCTCGTACATCCAGCGACGCTGGTCATGGTCGGGGATGTGCATGAACTCGGCGCCGATCGAGCCGGTGTAGGTCGCCTTCAGGCGCGCGAGCAGGTCGCGCAGCACCATGCGCGGCTGGCCGGCCACCCCGCCGGTGCTGAATTCGCTGTCCAGGTCGCGCTCGGACAGGGTGTGCCATTCCAGGCCCAAGTCCGGTGGATTGACCGGCTCGCTCAGGCCCAGCGGATCAAGCCTGGCGCCGAGGTGGCCGCGCGAGCGGTAGGCGGTGATCAGGCGGCCGACGTGGCGTTCGCGCTCATCCGATGGCGTGGCGCCGTTGGCGGCGTTGGCGGCCTGCCTGGAGGCCTGGGTGATGTGTTCGATGGCCACCGAGTGCGGCACGTCGCCGGCTTCGCGGCCCCTGAAGCCGTCGAAGAAGGCTTTCCACTTGGGGTCCACACTGTCGGGCGAGACCAGGTACTGCTCGTACAGGTCTTCGACATAGGCGGCACTGCCGCCGTTGAGCGGGGAGGACTGCGCAAACTGCTTGAGAAGATTGTCCACGGTGATTGCCTGCGGCGTCTTTTGTGGGGTTGGAGAGCCCGCGGAGGCAGCGAAACAGGCCGGTCAGGGCGCGCTGGAGCCGCGAAACCAGAAAATTATAGGCCTCGCCCTGAACCCCGGCGGTCACGCGTGCCGGATTGCCGGAACGCACCAAGGCAATGCCCCACTATGCGGGACATTGCCTGTGGCCGGCTTTCACAGCCCCAGGGCGCGCAGCTCGGTGCAGGGCCGGGCGCGTTCCCAGAAGCGGCCGAATTCATCGCGCAGCTGGCGACTGCGCCCCGGTGCGGCCAGCTCGGCCTCACCCTCGAAGCGATGGCCGAGCGGGCGAAAGTAATAGCCGCCGCCGTCGCTGGCGACGAACGCACCGGCATAGCTGCGGTCGACCGGCTCGTCGACCGCGCGCAGGACAAAGCTGCTGGGCAGGCGCTGGGCCAGGGTCAGCAAGGCCGAGCCGGCGCGCTGCGGCACCAGCGGGTCCTGCATCAGGATGCGGATCTGTGCACCACGATGGTGCACGGCCAGGGCGCGCAGGGCATCGAGCACGGCCGGCGCATCGAGCAGGCCGGGGTCCAGTTCGCGGCTGTAGATGCACAGCAGGCTGCGGGTGTCCTGGGCCAGGGCCGCCACGGTCTGGATGGCCTGGGCCTGGTGTTCGACTTCCACCGCCTCAGCCCTTGAGCTTGAGCCGCATGAACTGGTGTTGGATGCCGACGTCGTCGAAGGGTTCGCCTTCGACCACGAAGCCGTGCCGGGTATAGAAGCCTTCGGCAGCCACCTGCGCATACAGGATCAGTTCCGACCAGCCGTGACTGCGGGCCTTGTCGATCATGGCCAGCAGCAGCGCCTGGCCGACACCCTTGCCGCGCCAGGGCTTGAGCACCGCCAGGCGGCTGAAGCGACCGTCCGGGGTGAGCCGGGCGGTGCCGATCGGCGCGCCGTGGGCATTGACCGCCAGGATGTGTTCGGCGACCGGGTCCATCGAATCCCATTCGGTGTCCATCGGCGCGTGCTGCTCGGTGACGAAGACCGTCTCGCGCACCGCCCGCAAGGCCTCGCGGTCGGCGATGAACGAGGCAGGGCGCAGGGTGAACTCAGCGGTGGTCGTTGTACTCATCGGCATTGGCTTCTGGCAGTACGTAGTGGCCGGACGTTATCAGAACCAGGACCGCCTCGCGGCCTCGTTCGCCCAAGGTCTGGTACAGCGCGGCGTCGATCCGCTCGGCCGCCGCCAGGGCGCGCGCGTCGCGCACCGCCATCGGCAGCGCCTGGCCGCTGGCGAACAGCACCGCGCCCTTGCTGGCCCGGCGCCAGGCCATGCGGGTCATCGGGTGGCGCTGCAGCGTGGCGCCCTGGCTCAGCGCGAACTGCAGCTGGATCAGCGACGGGGCCTGCGCTGGCGCGGCGGCCTGCCCGGCGCTGCGGTAGGTGGTGATGAAGCGGCCGAACCACTCGCCCAGCCGGTCCGGGTCATTCATCCGCAGCGCATTGAGTGCCTCGACCACCCGGCCCATGGCGGTGGCGTCGATCTCGTTGGGATCGGTCGGCGGGGCCAGGTCGGGGTCCCGATAGCGGATCGCCTCGTCGGCCTCGGCCACCAGGGTGTCCAGGTAGTCGGCAATCAGTTCGGCCGAGGAGGGCGCGCGCATGCCCACCGAGAAGGTCAGGCACGGGTCCTGGGCCACCCCCAGGTGGGGCACGCCCGGCGGCAGGTACAGCATGTCGCCCGGACCCAGCACCCAGTCATGGGTCGGGGTGAACTGGCGCAGCAGCTTGAGCTCGACATCGTCACGGAAATCCAGCGGCGGATTGTCCGAGGCGTCGATCTGCCAGCGGCGCTGGCCGTGGGCCTGCAGCAGGAACACGTCGTACTGATCCACGTGTGCCCCGACCGAGCCGCCGGTCGCCGCGAAACTGACCATGATGTCGTCGATGCGCCAGCGCGGCAGGAAGTCGAAGGCGTCCAGCAACGCGGCCACGTCCGGGTCCCACTTGTCCACGTCCTGCACCAGCAGGGTCCAGTCGTGGTCGGGCATGGTCGGGAACTGGTCTTCCTCGAACGGGCCGCTGCGCAGCGACCAGCCGTCGCTGGCGCGGTCATGGGTGATCAGCCGCGAGAGCGCGGCTTCCTCGCAGGCCAGTCCGGCCAGCTCGTCCGGCTCGATCGGCGAGACCAGGCCGGGAAAGGCGTTGCGGACCAGCAGCGGGCGCTTCTGCCAGTAACGGCGCAGGAACAGCTGTGGCGGCATGCCCAGTGGCGGCCGCCTGGAGGCGTCGACTTCGATCGGCGGCAGGGTGGGGGACTTGGCGGTTTTTTTGGTCATCGACGTGGGCGGCAGAGGTGGGAGAGACGCATCGGCTGTGCCAGAGGTGGCGGTCGGCTGTTGTAGGAGCGCACCGCAGGGGCGCGATGGGGCCTTCCCGGTAAAGCCCCTCGCGGCCCTGCGGTCCGCTCCTACGGGTCAGATTTCCCGCGCCAGCTTCGCCGCCAGCCCGGTGTAACGGCCCGGGGTCAGTTCGCGCAGGCGCTGCTTGTCTTCGGCCGGCAGCTCCAGCGATTCGATGAAGCCGCGCATCGATTCGGCGGTGATGCCCTGGCCGCGGGTCAGCGCCTTGAGCTGTTCGTAGGGATTGGGCAGGCCGTGACGGCGCATCACCGTCTGCACCGCTTCGGCCAGCACTTCCCAGGCCGCGTCCAGGTCGGCGTCCAGGCGCTCGGGCGCCACGGTGAGTTTGCCCAGGCCCTTGGCCAGCGAATCCAGTGCCACCAGGGTATGGCCGAAGGCGGTCCCCAGGCCGCGCAGCACGGTCGAGTCGGTCAGGTCGCGCTGCCAGCGGCTGATCGGCAGCTTGGCGCTGAAGTGCTCGAACAAGGCATTGGCCACCCCGAAGTTGCCCTCGGCGTTCTCGAAGTCGATCGGGTTGACCTTGTGCGGCATGGTCGAGGAGCCGACTTCGCCTTCCTTCAACCGCTGCCTGAAGTAGCCCAGCGAGATGTAGCCCCAGACATCGCGGGCCAGGTCGATCAGGATCGTGTTGGCGCGGCGGCTGGCATCGCCCAGCTCGGCCAGGCTGTCGTGCGGCTCGATCTGGGTGGTGTACGGGTTGAACACCAGCCCCAGGCCCTCGACGAAGCGCTGCGCGAAGGCCGGCCAGTCCACCTGCGGGTAGCTCACCACATGGGCGTTGTAGTTGCCGACCGCGCCATTGATCTTGGCGGTCAGTTCGACCGCGGCGATCTGCCTGATCTGGCGCTCCAGGCGCGCCACGACGTTGGCCATTTCCTTGCCCAGGGTGGTCGGCGAGGCGGTCTGGCCGTGGGTGCGGGCCAGCATCGGCTGCTCGGCCTGGGCGTGGGCCAGGGTGCGCAGGCTGGCGGCGATGCCTTCCAGGCCGGGCAGCAGCACCTCGCGCCGGGCCTGGCTGAGCATCAGGCCGTAGGACAGGTTGTTGATGTCCTCGCTGGTGCAGGCGAAATGGACGAATTCCAGTGCCGGGCCCAGCGCCGGGTCATCGGCGAGCTGCTCCTTGATGAAGTACTCCACCGCCTTGACGTCGTGGTTGGTGGTGCGCTCGATCTGCTTGACCCGCGCGGCCTGCTCGACGCTGAACTGCTCGGCCAGGGCGCGCAGCTTGTGGATCTGTGCCGGGGCGAACGGGGCCAGTTCGGTGATGCCCGGTTCGGCGGCCAGGGCCAGCAGCCATTCCACCTCGACCCTGATGCGGGCGCGGATCAGGCCGTATTCGGAGAAGATCGGGCGCAGGGCGTCCACCTTGGCGGCGTAGCGGCCGTCGAGCGGGGACAGGGCGAGCAGGCTGGCGTGGGTCATCTGGAAGGGCAACTGACGAGGGGGAAACCGGTGCGGGCGCGGCGCGTGGGAGGGCAGCCAGGCGGGCCGGGCAAGGCCGCACAGTCTACCGCTGTCGTCCGCTCACGCGCCGGGGGCGTATCCTGCGCCGCTTCAAGCCAGCCGTTGCGGACTGACCACCGCGTGCCAGCCGTAACCTTGTCCACAAGGAAACACGCTGATGCCGCAAAAAGTCCGACTCGAACACGACAGCATGGGCGAGCTGCAGGTCCCCGAAGCGGCGCTGTGGGGTGCCCAGACCCAGCGCGCGGTGCAGAACTTCCCCATTTCCGGCCGGCCGATGCCGCGCGGCTTCATCCGCGCGCTGGGTCTGATCAAGGCGGCCGCCGCCGAGGTCAACGCCGAGCTGGGCCTGCTGCCCAAGGCCACCGCCAAGGCGGTGCGCAAGGCCGCCCTGGAAGTGGCCGAGGGCGGCTACGACGGGCATTTCCCGATCGACATCTACCAGACCGGTTCGGGCACCTCGTCCAACATGAATGCCAACGAGGTCATTGCCAATCTGGCTGCGCGCATGTCCGGGCAGGGTCAGGGCAAGCTCGCCGTGCATCCCAACGACCACGTCAACCTGGGCCAGAGTTCCAATGACGTGGTGCCCACCGCGATCCGCGTGTCGGCCCAGCTGGCGGTGGTCGAGGACCTGCTGCCGGCGCTGGCGCACCTGCGCAAGACCATCCAGACGCGCGGCAAGGCGCTGGGCAAGATTGTCAAGACCGGGCGCACCCACCTGATGGACGCCATGCCGCTGACCTTCGCTCAGGAATTCGGCGCCTGGGCCGCGCAACTGGAATCGGCGCAGGCGCGCATCACCGACGCACTCAAGCGCCTGCGCCGGCTGCCGCTGGGCGGCACCGCGATCGGCACCGGCATCAATGCCGATCCGCGTTTCGGCAAGCAGGTCGCCAAGGCGCTGAGCGAGATGACCGGGACCAGGTTCGAAAGCGCCGACAACAAGTTCGAGGGGCTGGCCGCGCAGGACGATGCGGTGGAGCTGTCAGGCCAGTTCAACGCGCTGGCCGTGGCCCTGATCAAGATCGCCAACGACCTGCGCTGGATGAATTCCGGGCCGCTGGCCGGCCTGGGCGAGATCGAGCTGCCGGCGCTGCAGCCGGGCAGCTCGATCATGCCGGGCAAGGTCAATCCGGTGATCCCCGAGGCCACGGTGATGGTCTGCGCGCAGGTCATCGGCCACCACACCGCGATCACCGTCGCCGGCCAGACCGGCAACTTCCAGCTCAACGTGACCCTGCCGCTGATCGCCGCCAACCTGCTCGAATCGGTGCAGCTGCTGGCCAACGTCTCGCGCCTGCTGGCCGACTCGGCCATCGCCGGGCTGAGCGTGCGGCAGGACAACGTGCGCCGCGCACTGGACCGCAACCCGATCCTGGTGACCGCGCTCAATCCGGTGATCGGCTATGAAAAGGGCGCGGCGATCGCCAAGCAGGCCTACCGGGAGAATCGCCCGGTGCTGGAGGTGGCCATCGAGGTCACCGGCATGAGCCAGGCCGAACTCAAGCCGCTGCTGGACCCGGCCGCGCTGACCAGGGGCGGCATCCTCGGCAAGCCGGGTTGATCGAACGCCTAAGCGTGCGACGCGGGGCCGGACGCGCGCGGTCGACCGGTGGCAGAGGCAATGACGACTTGCGTGGCGGCACTGCCGCGCGGGTTGCCGAGGCAGGCGCCCACCGGGGCGTGATGGCTGTCGCCAAGCGCGACCGGGTGCGTTAAAACACGGGGCTTGCCGACCGAAGGGGAAACTCCATGCCGATCCGTTCCGCGTCCCGCGCGCCGCGACACCCTGCCCGCATCGCCACCGCGGCGCTCGCACTGGTCATTGGCCTGCTGGGCGGCGCACCGGCCCATGCCAGCGACACCGCGCAGGCGCGCATGCAGCGCCAGGCGCAGGCGGTGACGATCACCCGCGACGACTGGGGCATCGCCCACGTGCGCGGCACCACCGATGCCGACGCCGTGTTCGGCATGGCCTACGCGCAGGCCGAGGACGATTTCCACCGCGTGGAAACCAACTACCTGCTCTCGCTCGGACGCATGGCCGAGGTCAAGGGCGAGTCTGCGATCTGGCTGGACCTGCGGCAGAAGCTGTTCATCGATCCGGTGGAGCTGAAGAAGCTTTACGCGCAGAGTCCGGCCTGGCTGCGCCGGCTGATGGACGCCTGGGCCGATGGCCTGAACCACTACCTCGCCACCCATCCGCAGGTGCACCCCGAAGTGATCACCCACTTCGAGCCGTGGATGGCGCTTTCCTTCACCGAGGGCAGCATCGGCGGCGACATCGAGCGGGTCGACCTCAAGCAGCTCAAGGACTTCTACGGCCAGAGCGGCGATGCGCCGTTGGCGACCCTCCAGACGCATCCGAGCTGGGTCGAGCCGACCGGCTCCAACGGCATCGCCATCGCGCCCAAGCTCACCGCCGACGGCCACGCCCTGCTGCTGATCAATCCGCACACCTCGTTCTTCTTTCGCTCCGAGCTGCAGATGTCCAGCGACGAAGGGCTCGACGCCTACGGCGCGGTCACCTGGGGCCAGTTCTTCATCTACCAGGGCTTCAACCAGCACGTGGGCTGGATGCACACCTCCACCGGACTGGACGCGGTGGACGAGTTCGCCGAGACCATCGTGCGCAAGGACGGCAAGCCGTTCTATCGCTACGGCAGCGAGCTGCGCCCGGTGACCTCACGGCAGATCACCGTGCCGTATCGCCGCGCGGATGGTTCGATGGCCGAGCGCAGCTTCACCGCGTACTTCACCCACCACGGCCCGATCGTGCGCAAGGACGGCGACAAGTGGATTGCCCAGGCGCTGATGAACACGCCGATCCCGGCGCTGCAGCAGAGCTGGCTGCGCACCAAAACGCACGACCTGGCCAGCTACATGAAGGTGGCCGAGCTCAAGGCCAACTCGTCCAACAACACGCTCTTGGCCGACGACAAGGGCCAGATCGCCTTCCTGATGCCGCAGTTCGTGCCCCGGCGCGACGACCGCTTCGACTACACCAAGCCGGTGGACGGCGCGAACCCGGCCACCGACTGGCACGGCCTCACCCCGCTGGACCAGCTGCCGCAGGTGGTGAACCCGCCCAACGGCTGGGCCTTCAACACCAACGACTGGCCCTACTCGGCCGCCGGGCCCAACAGCCCCAAGCAGGCCGACTTCCCGCGTTACATGGACACCTTCGGCGAGAACCCGCGCGGCCTGCACGCCACGCGCCTGCTCACCGGTGCCAGGGACGTGACGCGCTCGTCGCTGATCGCCATGGCATTCGACCCCTACCTGCCTGCGTTCGCGCGCCAGTTGCCGGTGCTGATCGGCGACTACGACGCGCTGCCGGCCAGCGACCCGCTGAAAGCGAAGCTGCGCGGCCCGATCGCCCTGCTGCGCCCGTGGGACTACCGCTGGGGCATCGCCTCGATGCCGACCACGCTGGCGGTGTTCTGGGGTGACACGCTGTGGGACCAGGTGAGCAAGGCGGACACCGCCGACGGCCTGTCGATCTACGAGGTGATGGCCGAAAAGGCCGGCCCGCAGCAACGCCTGCATGCGCTGGCCGAAGCGGTGGACCGACTGCAGCGCGACTTCGGCCACTGGGGCGTGCCGTGGGGCGAGGTGAACCGCTTCCAGCGCCTCACCGGCGCCATCGGGCAACCGTTCGACGACGGCAAGCCAAGCATCCCGGTACCGTTCACCTCCTCGCGCTGGGGCTCGCTGGCCTCCTTCGGCGCGCATCGCTGGCCGGGTACCCGGCGCTACTACGGCACCAGCGGCAACAGCTTCGTGGCGGTGGTGGAGTTCGGCCCCAGGGTGGGCGCCCGCGCGATCACCGCTGGCGGCGAGAGCGGCCACCCGGAATCGAAGCACTTCAACGACCAGGCCGAGCGCTACACCACCGGCAACCTGCGCGAGGTGTACTTCTGGCCGGAGCAACTGAAGGGCCACACCGAGCGCAGCTACCATCCGGGCCAGTGAATGGCCGCGTCTGCTGCGGCCACGCGCGGGCAGGCTAATGCCTCACGCCACACGCCTCACGCATCGCGGCGAAACAGGCGAGCAACAGCGCCATTGGCCACGCTCGCCGCGCTGAAGGTGCCGGTGAGCATGCGCAGGCCCAAGCGCTCGCGCGCCGGCGGGTTGCAACGCACTTTCGCCGGCTCGTCGTGGAAACGCGGGCCGATCCAGACGTTCGCTGGCGTGCTGCTGCGATCGACCAGGCTCGATGAAAGTTCTGGTTGCGGCCGGGCGCGAGGGCAGCGCCCGGCGGCAAGGTGTCGCCGACGGTCGCCGTGGGCGTCGGCGCGGTTTCCTGGGCCCAGGTGCCGCCAGGAGGCAACGCCAGCGCGAACGCGAACAACATGTCGAGCGTCTCTGGTGGTCCAGCCTGGTCTGGCGCCTCCCTTGCCGCCAGCGCATCGTGCTGCGCCCGCAGAAGGTCTCCAACCACGCCGAGATCAGGTCCAGCCGCGCACCAGCGGCGCCAGCACGTAGGAGCCTGTCGGACTTTGGCCGGCCGGGCTGCAAATCCGGCTGTGCGGTCCATATTTCCGTCGCTTCTTGCCCCATAGAACCACTATGGGGCGGCGAATCGCCGAAAATCTGTCCTCGCGCAGCCGAATTTTCGCCTCGACCGCCAAAGCCCGACAGACTCCTGGCTGCCGATCAGGAAGCCGCTGAGCACGAAGAAGATGTCCACGCCCACCCAGCCATGGTGCGACAGCCAGTCGAAGTGCGCCCCCAGTTCACCGACCACCCACGAGTGGAACAGCATCACCCAGACGATGGCGGCGACGCGCAGGGTGTCGAGGCCGGGGAGTCGTTGCATGGGCGGGCGTTCTATCGCGGGAAAGGCGCGAGCATGCCGGGAATGGCCGGGGCGAAGCCAGGGTGGATGTATGGCGTGACGCGGGCGGGGCTTGGAGATCGCCGCGGCGCGGGGCGCCCTTCGACTTCCGCGATGCGCCTGCGCCTGCGCCGTTCCTGGCACGGTGACCACTTGCACATCGTGCGGGCTACTGCGGCCGAAAGCGCTGGGGATCGGGTGGCACCTCGGGCGGCAGCGCGAGAATCCATTGCGCCAACTCGCGCGCCTGCGCCGGGGGCACCGCAAGGTTCGGCATCACGCCGCCCCAGGGCCCCCCCTGCCCACCCTGCGTGATGAATGACGCCACCGCGTCCTGGGCACCGGGCTGTCCCTGATAGCGCCATGCGATCCAGGCAAACGCCGGCCCCACACCGCCATCATGCAGCGCGTGACAGGAGCTGCATGCGTACTGGTCGAGCGCCGCCGGCGCATCGACGGGAACAGCCTCGCGAGGCCGCCCCATCATGCCGTGCATGCCATGGTGCATGCCCTGGAATTGTCCGGCGTGCGATCCAGGCCACCATCCGGTATCCGTGCCGGTCACGCCGGCCCAGGCCGCCAGCACGACGAGAATCAAGACGAACAGGGCGAGATATTTCATTGGCCGGTCTGGTGACGGTGGATGCCCGAAATCCAGACGCTTCCACTTCTACGCCAAGCCAGTGGCAACAACAAGCACGGCCGCCGCCACCGCGGAGCGGACGGCACGCGCACCAAGGCATCCCCCGTCCTTCACGCCCATCTCGTTTCGGCCTGTGCGCGCGAGAACCATGAACGCACCGCGAAATGACATCCGTCGCGGCGGTGGAATGGCGTCAGGCGTTCGCGCAGGGCAGTATTCATTCGGCCGGTGCTGGTGAGTCCTCGACAACTCCATCATGCCTTCAATGACAACACCCGCTCTACTCTTTTCACCGCTATCGCCGGTGAGAAAATCAGCCTCGTCGGGGAATTTCGCAAGAGGCTCACCAGGCTTTTGAAAAGCATCTCCCGTCTGCGCGGGAATGACGATCGCACCGTTCGACGCGTGCCGATCCACGCCCCTTGTCGCCGCGCGGAGGAGCCGGGGCGTTCGACCGACCCGAAAAAAGCCGGCGTCAGCACCGGCTTTTGCACTCGCGTCCAATGCGCGGCAATCGCCTATCGCGCTTCCAGCCGGATGGTTTCAAGACTGTCCTGGTAGGGGCGCAGCTCGGGGAAGTCGGCCATCAGCCGTTCCTGCAGCGGCTTGAGCTGGGCATCGGGCGCGATGGTGACCGGCATGCCGCCGCTGGCCTGCAGCTGCGGCAGCGCCTGCTGGCGGCGCATCTGCAGCTGGCCGAAGTAGTTCTGCAGCTGCTGCCGTTTTTCCGGCGGTTGCGGCAACACCACATCGTCGATCTTCAGCGTGCCGTCGGGGCCGATGCTCACCGCCGCGCCGGGCGGCTGGCGCATGGACACCTGCATCGTCGTCACCGAGGTGGCGGGCCTGGCGCGCTCGGCCCGCGACAGCGCGGCCTTGTCGTCGCCGCCACCGCAGGCTGCCAGCGAGAGGGCGGCCAGGGCGGCAAGCAGAAAGGGCTTGGTCGGAATGTGCATGGGCCGATTGTAAGCGAGCCATCGACCGGGACCTGCGCAAACGTCCCGGCCGCTGTCACAGGTTGACGATGCCCTTGTCCTTGCAGTCATCCACGTCGGACTGGTCCATCGTGGCGTAGGGGCGAAACTCCGGCTGCGCCGCGGCCCAGGCCTGCTGGGCCTGGAGCAGTGCGGGCAGGCGCGCGCACAGGCGCGCGACCTGCGGCTGGATCCGTTCCCTGGCGACGGCTTCGGCCTGCTTGCCGGCCGCTTGGCCGCCATCGCCGTTCATCAGGCCCTTCAGCGCCGCGGCGGCCGCATCGATGCCCAGCCTGGCGCCTTCCATGCCGATGGCGATGCCATCGCTGGCCACGCCCTGCAGCTGGGTGCGATAGGCCAGGCCCAGCGCCTTCTGCGCAGGCGTCATCGCCACCGGCTTGCCATCGACCAGCAGTTCGCCGGCGGGCGTGACTTCGGCCTTGGGCAGGCCGGGGCGGCTGTCGCCGAGCGACATGTTCTCGGTGTCCAGCTTGTGCTGGGCCTCGGCGATTTCCTGCCTGGCGTTCTCCATTTCCTCGGAGGCTTTCTGCAGGCCCTTCTGGGCTTGGTTGATGCCTTGGGCGAGGCCGCCGTTGCCGGCGCTTGGCTGGCATGCGGCCAGGGTCAGCAGAGTGGTCGCCAGCAGGGTGCGCAACAGTTGGGTGGTCATGGCGTGGTGTTCCTGGTGGTAGGAAACAGCGGAAGATCAGTGTTCTTCGGGCACCTGGACCGTGCCGGTCACGCCGCGCTGGTCGAGGTCGCCGCTGCCGCGGCTGTGGACGGTCAGATTGCCGCGCACGTTGCGGATGGTCAGCTCGCCCGAGCCGATCGCGCCAACCTCGACATCGCCGGTGACATCGCGCAGGTCCACGTCGCCCGAGCCGATCGACCTCAAGGAGACGCCGCCACCGACGCCATTGAGGGTCAGATCGCCGGAGCCGACGCTGCCGAGCTCGGCCTTGCCGGCGACGCGGGCGGCTTCCAGCTCGCCCGAGCCGATGCTCAGCACCTTGAGCGCACCGGCGCCATTGAGTTTCAGGGCGCCCGAGCCGATCTTGGCGGTGACCAGGCCGGCGATGTCGTGCAGGTCGACATCGCCCGAGCCCACGTCGGCGCTGGCGGCCCTGGCGCCGCTGAGGGTCGCATCGCCCGAGCCGACGTCCAGCTGGACCAACACGTCGTTGGGCACTGCGCCCGTCAGGTCCAGGTAGGAATAGCTGCTGCCGAAGCTGATCCTGATGGGCCGGTCCTCGGTCAGGCTGACAATGAGTTTGTCGCCCGACCGCTTCTGGGTCACGATCAGGCCCTTGAGCAGGTCCTGGCTACTGGCGCAGGCCCGGCCAGCCAGGGCATTGTCGGCGCCCGCGGCGGCCTTGAGCTTGAGGTCACTGGAGCCGACCTCGAACAGCACGGACGTGGCCCCGGCAAGGTCCAGCTTCAGCGAACGCGGCTCTGAGAACTTGCAGTGCCCGTCCTCGGCGCTGGCCTGCAGTGGGGCGGCCAACCATGCGGCCGCCAGGGCCGGGATCAGCAGGAAACGGTTCGTGGACTTCATGGTCAAGCTCCCTGGAAGGCTCAGGCGTCGTCGCGGCGACGGCGGACGATCACGGCCAGCGTGATCAGGACGATGCCCACCACCACGCCGATCCACAGGTCGGGGTTGGCATAGATGGACGGATTGCTGGTGTGGTGCAGGACCATGTCCAGCACGCCGGCCGGGCTGTCGATCTGGCGGCTGGCACTTTCCACCGTCTCGTGGCGGGCCGTTTCGGCCGGAATCCAGGTGCCCGGCAGCACGCTGAGCAGGCCGCGGTACATCACCACGTACCACACCCCACCCAGTGGCAAGCTCAGACCGGGCATGGCGCCCATGATGCTGATCACGATGCAGGCCAGCAGCGGCACCAGCACCGCCCACAGGAACGGCACGCGCCTGGCCCAGGCCGAGCACAGCATCAGCCAGCCGATGGCCGGCAGCGACCACAGCACATAGATCGGCAGGGTCGCCAGCATGGTGCCGATCACCCGGAACGGATGGGAGGCGGTAAAGATCGCGCCGGCCCCTGGCATCCCGGCGAACGATGAGGACAGGGCGATGATCACCCACAGCCCCAGGCCGATCAGCAAGCCGACCACCAGCGAGATGATCTGGGTCAGCAGCAGGGCCCAGGTCAGCTTGGAGGCCACGGTCATCGCATCGGACACCGGCAGCGACTTCCAGAACAGCACGCTGCGGTCGTTGCGGTCGTTGTACAGGCTGCCTAAGCAGTAGAAGAACACCACGAAGGCGACCACCACCCCGGCGATGGCAAAGCCGGCCAGCAGGGCGAAATCGCCGGTGGCGCCGAAGCCCTGGGCCAGTCCGTCGAAGTTGGAAGGGACCGAGTCGCCCGGCATCTTGCCGCGCAGCTGGATCGCACCAATCACCGCACCCAGCGCGGCAAACACCAGGATGATGCCGGCGGTGATCACCTGGGCCCAAAGGAAGCCGCCGCGGTTTTCCCAGTATTCGCGGCGCAGCAGCCAGCCGAACACGCCGGGCTTGGTCAGAGTGCGGGCAGGGGCGTTCATGCATAGGTTCCTTTCATGATGGCCACGAACAGGTCGGCCAGGCCGGGGTTGCGGGTTTCGCCGAACGCGGCGAGTTGTTCGCGGGTCACCCCCGAAGGCGTGCCATCGGGCAACTGGCCATCGAACAGCATCACGGTCTTGCCAAAGGGCAGGGCGCGCTGGTCGATGGGATGGAGGGCACGCGCCTGCGCCGCGGCGGCCTCGGACACCAGCACCTCGGTGTAGCGGGTGGCGACCTGGTCCATGCTGGCGGCCAGGGCGATCCTGCCGTCGCGGATGAACATCACGTCGGTCAGGATGTGCTCGATCTCCTCCACCTGGTGGGTGGTGACGATGATGGTCTTGTGCTCGTCGAAGTAGTCCTCCAGCAGACGCTGGTAGAACTGCTTGCGGTAGAGGATGTCCAGGCCCAGGGTCGGCTCGTCCAGGACCAGCAGGCGCGCGTCGATGGCCATCACCAGGGCCAGGTGCAGCTGCACGATCATGCCCTTGGACATTTCGCGCACGCGCAGGTTGGGCTTGAGCTGGGTGCCGGCCAGGAAGCGCTCGCACCTGGCGCGATCGAAGCGCGGATGCACGCCGTCGACGAAGTCGATCGCCTCGGAAACCTTTATCCAGCGCGGCAGCACGGCCACGTCGGCGATGAAGCACACATCGTTCATCAGCGCGTCGCGGCTGCTGCGCGGGTCCATGCCCAGCACCTGCAGCTCGCCCTGGAACGGGGTCAGGCCCAGGATGGCCTTGAGCGCGGTGGTCTTGCCGGCGCCGTTGGGACCGATCAGGCCGACGATGCGCCCGGCTTCGATGGTGAAACTGGCGCCGTCCAGGGCGGTCTTGTTGCGGTAGGTCTTGCGCAGGCCCTGGGCCTGCACGACCGGTGCGATCGTCGCGTTCATGGTTTGTCTCCCTTGGGCAGGTCTTCCAGCTTCAGTCCCAGGCGCGCGATGCGCGTGGCCACGGCCGGCCATTCTTCGGTCAGGAAGCGCACCCGCTCGGTGGCCAGCAGTTTCCTGGCCGCCTGCTCGGTGACGAACATGCCCAGGCCGCGGCGTTTCTCGACCAGGCCTTCGTCGGCCAGTTCCTGGTAGGCGCGCGAAACGGTGATCGGGTTGAGCTGGTAGTCGGCCGCGACCTGGCGCACCGAAGGCAGCGCATCGCCGGGCTTGAGTTCACCATCGAGCATCATGGCGATGACTTTCTCCTTGAGTTGACGGTAGATGGGAGCGCGGTCGCTCCACTGGACGGATGTCATGGTTTCAGCTCCCGGGTCGCAACAGACGGGCGAATGAGAAGTAGGGCATCGACAGCGCGGGACGCCGAGGGCGGGGGGCGTCCTGGGCGGGGGAAGGGCGCGTGCCCGGGCGGGTGTCCAGCACCGGTTGCAGCACCGTCTCGGTCGTGGCGGCGGCCTGCTGCCGATGGACCTGTGCCATCAGGCCGGCCACGGCCAAGGCCAGCAAGGTCAGGCCGAGCCAGGTCGTAGCGGAGTGTTTGCGGCTGCTGTCCATTGCGTCCCCTGCCCTGGATTAATGGTGTTGTAGTAAACTACAACACAAGGAGACAGGTCGTCAACAGGGGCGAAGGCTTGTGCTCGGCAAGGGCAGGGCGGGGCGCATCGGGTGCCAGCCCGCATGGACGCAAGTGGCCGGCTCACTCGCAAACCCCGGGGCCTGGCCTTCACTACAGGCCGGCGATTCTGCCTGCCGCATGCGCCCATGCCACAATATGCGCCTGTCGCGCCGGGATGCTCCGGCGCTTTTTGCCGCATGAGGAATGCACCGGATGAAATCGTTTGGCACTTGGGTGGCGGGCGTGTGCCTGGCCTCGGCCCTGATCGGAGGAAACGCAGTGGCGCAGGAGAAGCAGACGCTGGACACCCAGCGCGAGAAGGTCAGCTATGCCATCGGCATGGACATCGGCCGCTCGTTCGCCCCGGTCGCCGATTATATCGATCCGGCCAGCCTGCAGACCGCGCTGCAGGGCGCCCTCAAGGGCGAGCAACCGACCCTGAGCGAAGCCGATGCCCAGGCCACCGACGCCGCGCTGCGCGCCAACCTGGCCGCCAAGGCCGGGCAGACGCCGCCGGGCCAGCCGCCGGGCAGCCAGCCTCCGGTCGTCAACAAGCAGGACGTCGGTGCGCTGATCGGCGGTTACATGATCGGCCCCAAGCTGGCCCCGCTGAAGGATGAAGTGGACCTGCCGGTGGTGATGCAGGCCGTGCGCACCATGTTCGCCAAGGGCAACACGCTGTTGACCGAGGACCAGGCGCGTCAGGCCGTGCAGTCCTACGCCAGCGAGCGCCAGGCCGGCCAGGCGCAGCGCAACCGCGACGAAGGTGCCGCCTTCCTGTCAAGGAACAAGACCGCCAAGGGCGTGGTCACCACCCCGTCGGGCCTGCAGTACATGGTCCTGCGCGCCGGCAGCGGCGAGCGTCCGACCGCCGCCAGCACCGTGCGCGTGAACTATGAAGGCAAGCTGCTGGACGGTACCGTGTTCGACAGCTCCTACCAGCGCGGCGAGCCGGCCACCTTCCCGTTGGCCAACGTCGTGCCGGGCTGGACCGAAGGCCTGCAGCTGATGCCGGTTGGCTCCAAGTACCGCTTCTGGATTCCCGCCTCGCTGGCCTACGGCCAGGCCGGCACCCCGGGTGGGCCGATCGGCCCGGATGCCACGCTGACCTTCGACGTGGAACTGATCGGCATCGTCAAGTAATGCAGCCGGCCGACCCTGCCCTGCCCGAGGCGCTGGAGCAACGCCTGGTCGAGCTGGAGACCAGGCTTGCCTTCCAGGAACACGCCCTGGCCGAGTTGAGCCAGGCCCTGGCCGATGCACGTGCGGAAGGCAACCGCAACGCGGGCATGATCGGCCACCTGCTCGCGGACCTGCGCAAGGTCCGTACCGAACTCTATGCAGACCCGGGCGAAGAGCCGCCGCCCCCGCACTACTGATCCAGAGCCGGACCGATGACAGACTCACTGCGAGACCAGCTGCTGGGGCTGGGTTTCAAGCCGGCGCCCAAGCCTGAGCCCAAGTCCGAACGCCCGGCCGAGCGCAAGCCCGGGGGCAAGCCCCCGGGTCGCCCGCAGCACCCGGCGCGGGGCCCGCGCCCGCCGGGCGCCAGGGACGAGCGCCGTCAGCACGCCGGTGGCAAGCCGGGTGGCAACCCGTCGGGCAGCGGTGCTGCGCCAGGCAACAAGGCGACGCCGCAGGGCCGTCCCGGTGGCCAGCGCGGGGCAAACAGGCCGGCGCGTTCGCGCGAGGACATCGACCTGGCCAAGGCCTACGCGATCCGCGCCCAGCGCGAGAAGCAAGAGCGCATCGAGGCCGAGCGGCTCAAGCAGGAGCAGGCCCGCCTGCGCCGCGAGGCGCGGGCCAGGGTCGAGGCCCTGATCGAAGGCAAGACGCTCAATGACCCGGCTGCCGAGCTGGTGCGACACTTCCCCTACGGCGGCAAGATCAAGCGCATCCACGTCACCGCCGAACAGCTCGGCGCGCTCAATGCGGGCCAGTTGGGCATCGTCCAGCAGGCCGGGCGCTACCTGCTGGTCACTGCCGCCCTGCTGGACGAAGTGGAAGCGGTGTTCCCCGCGGCCGTGGCCCTGCGCGTGGACCCCAATGCCACCGCCGAGGAGGATCCATACGCCGACCCCAAATACCAGGTGCCGGACGATTTGATCTGGTAGGGCGGGTCTTGACCCGCCATGCGCGGTTCAACGGCCATGGCGATGTGGGGTTTCGATCGCCATGCCAGGTTCAACGGCCATGGCGATGTGGGGTTTCGATCGCCATGCCAGGTTCAACGGCCATGGCAATGGCGGGTTTCGATCGCCATGCAGGTTCAACGGCCATGGCAATGGCGGGTCAAGACCCGCCCTACGGTTTTTTGTGGGGCGGCGCGGCGGCCTGGGCGGTCTTGCGGATGAAGGCCAGCAGCGAGGCCAGGCCGTTGCTGCGGGTGGGCGAGAGGTGCTTGGCCAGGCCGATGTCGGCGATGTAGTCCGGTTCGGTGGCCAGGATCTCGGCCGCCGGCCGGCCCGAGTACACGCGCAGCGCCAGGAAGATCAGGCCCGAGACGATGGCCGAATCACTCACCGCTTGGAACTCCAGCCGCTGCGCGTCGCCCTGGGGCACGATCCAGACCATCGACTGGCAGCCGAGCAGGCGGTGCTCCTCGGTCTTCCACGCGTCGGGGAACGGGGGCAGCTTGCGGCCCAGGTCGATCAGGTACTGGTAGCGCTCGGCCCAGTCGGAGAAGAACGCAAATTCTTCCTTGATCGCCGCCTGTGCCTGGGCGGCGGTGGGTTCCATCGGAAACACGGTGTCATTCACAGCCGGAATTCTCTCGAGTCGTCATTCCCGCGCAGGCGGGAAGCCAGCGAGGCCTTGGCCTCGGGATGGGCGCGGCTGAAGCTCATGCGCGTTTCCAGCGCACGCCCTGGGCGGTGTCTTCCAGCAATACGCCTTGTTCGGCCAGTTGCTGGCGGATCGCATCGGCCCGGGCGAAGTCGCGCGCGGCCTTGGCGGCGCTGCGTGCCTCGACCAGCGCCTGGATGCGCGCATCATCGTCGCCGGAGGTGCCGCGGCCGAACCATTCGGCCGGCGCCTGCTGCAGCAGGCCCAGCGCCAGGCCGGCGCCGAGCAGCTGCGACTTCAGCGCCGCGCGCCCATCGCCACTGGCCCTGCGCACCTGGCCGGCGATGCGCGCCAGCTCGGCCAGCGCCTGCGGCGTATTGAGGTCATCATCCAGCGCCGCCTCGATGCTGGCCGGGATCACGCCTTCGGCCTGCACATCGGCCACATCGCGCAGCGTCCCGTACAGGCGGTCCAGGGTACGCACGCTCTGCTCGATCAGGCCATCGGACCACTCCAGCGGCTGCCGGTAATGCGCCGACAGCAATGCGTAGCGCAGCGCCTCGGGCGGGTGCTGCTGCAGCAGGTCGTGCACGCGTTCGATGTTGCCGATCGACTTGCTCATCTTGGTGCCGCCGAAGTTGAGCATGCCGTTGTGCAACCAGAACCGGGCGAAGGTCTGGCCGCCATGCGCGCACTCGCTCTGCGCCACTTCGTTTTCGTGATGCGGGAACTGCAGATCCACGCCGCCGGCATGGATGTCGAGGGTCGGGCCCAGATGCGCGGCGGCCATCGCCGAGCATTCGATGTGCCAGCCAGGGCGGCCACGGCCCCACGGCGAATCCCAGCCGGGCAGTTCCTCGGTGGAGGGCTTCCACAGCACGAAGTCGCCGGCGTGCCGCTTGTACGGTGCCACCTCCACCCGCGCGCCGGCCAGCATCTCGTCCGGATCGCGGCGCGAGAGCTGGCCATAGCGGTCGAACGAGTCCACCGAAAACAGCACGTGGCCGTCGGCAGCGTAGGCGTGGCCGCCTTCGATCAGCTGCTCGATCATCGTGATGATCTGCGGGATGTGCGCGGTGGCGTGCGGCTCGATGTCCGGCGGCGCCACGCCCAGGGCGGCCATGTCGGCGCGGTAGGCGGCGGTGAACCTGTCGGTGATCGCGGCGATCGGCACGCCCTGTTCGGCAGCGGCGGCGTTGATCTTGTCGTCCACGTCGGTGATGTTGCGCGCGTAGCGCAGGTTTCCGTAGCGGCGACGCAGCAGCTGGGCCAGCACGCCGAACACCACCGGGCCGCGGGCGTTGCCGATGTGCACGTAGTTGTAGACCGTCGGGCCGCACAGATACATGGTGGGGCAGGCCGGGTCCAGCGGGGCGAACGGTTCGACGGTGCGCGACAGGGTGTTGAACAGCTGCAGGGGCATGGGGGCCGCACGTGAGAAGCAGATCCGCGATTCTAGCGACCCGCCAGGATCGCTGACAGCCCGGATTCAGCCCCGGGTGTTTCGCGCTGCCTACACTGTGCCGTCGTCGACCTGGTCGTCCGCTGCTTAGTGTCGCTGCATGCCCTCCCGAGCTTTCCGTGCCCTCCTGCTTGCCTGCCTGTCGGCCCCGCTGCCGGCCGCGTTTGCCCAGCAGACGACGGTGGTTCCCATGGAAAACGTGCGCATCGACTACGCCCAGGTGCTCTCGGTCGAGCCGGTCTACCAGGTCCTGCGTGCCAGCCGCAACGAGCAGCAGTGCGATCGGCCGGCCGATGCGCCCAGCGTCGATGCCGACGCCGACAAGCCCAGGGAAGAAGGCCGCATTGCGCGCATGGTCGATTCGGTCAAGGGCATCTTCGGCAGCGATGACAAGGATGCGGCCGAGCCCAACCCGCAGGCGGCCACGCCGCCGGCGCCCGGGCAGAACTGCAGGATGGTCACGGTCGAGCGCGAGTTCCGCCGGCCGATCGCCTACGACGTGGATTACGTCTACAAGGGCAGCAAGTACCGCTCGCGCCTGGCCGAGGATCCGGGCAACCGGTTGCGCATCCGGGTGTCGGTGATGCCCTATGCGCCGGGCCAGATCCGCGCAGGCAATCCATAAACCCCGCGCACCCGGCGCCAAGCCTTGCGCCGCAACATGCGCACGTGCGAGGATTCGCGCCCGATGAAGACCTCTTCGCACCAGCACGCAAGTTCGGCCCGGATGGCCTCGGGCATGACCTCGCGTGCCCGTCGACCGGACGCCTGCAACTAGCTGGGTTACCGGAGGTCGTCTTGCATTTACCGGGAAAACCCAGCCAGCAGGCTGGGTTTTTTCGTTTTTCCGTGACAGAAAGGTTTCGCCCGCAACCGCGCATCGCGCGCCGCCCTTGCCGCAAAGGATGATTCGATGGCCCTGAAGCACTTCCTGAACACCCAGGACTGGTCCCGTGCGGACCTGGACGCCCTGCTCACCCAGGCTGCGCTGTTCAAGCGCAACAAGCTGGGCAACGAGCTGAAAGGCAAGTCGGTCGCGCTGGTGTTCTTCAACCCGTCCATGCGCACCCGCACCAGTTTCGAGCTGGGGACCTTCCAGCTGGGCGGACACGCGGTGGTGCTGCAGCCGGGCAAGGATGCATGGCCGATCGAGTTCGACCTGGGCGCGGTGATGGACGGCGAGGCCGAGGAGCACATCGCCGAGGTGGCGCAGGTGCTGGGCCGATATGCCGATATCGTCGCAGTGCGTGCATTCCCCAAGTTCGTGGACTGGGCGATCGACCGCCAGGACCGGGTGCTCAAGAGCTTTGCCAGGTACTGCCCGGTGCCGGTCATCAACATGGAGACCATTACCCATCCGTGCCAGGAATTGGCCCACATCATGGCGCTGCAGGAACACTTCGGCAGCAGCGACCTGCGCGGCAAGAAGTACGTGCTGACCTGGACCTACCATCCCAAGCCGCTCAACACTGCGGTGGCCAACTCGGCCCTGACCATCGCCACCCGCATGGGCATGGACGTGACCCTGCTGTGCCCGACGCCCGAGTACATCCTCGATGAGCGCTACATGGGCTGGGCGCGGGACAACGTCGATGAAAGCGGCGGCTCGATCCAGGTCAGCCACGACATCGACAGCGCCTACGCCAATGCCGACGTGGTCTACGCCAAGAGCTGGGGCGCGCTGCCGTACTTCGGCAACTGGGACCGGGAAAAGCCGATCCGCGAGCAGTACAGGCACTTCATCGTGGACCAGGCCAAGATGGCCCTGACCAACAACGGCGTCTTCAGCCACTGCCTGCCGCTGCGCCGCAACGTCAAGGCCACCGATGCGGTGATGGATTCGCCGCAGTGCATCGCCATCGACGAGGCCGAGAACCGACTGCACGTGCAGAAGGCGATCATGGCGGCCCTGGTCGCGCAGGGCGCGACGACTCGGGACCCGGGGCCCGGGACCCGGGACCGGTAAAGCCCCATCGTCGTTCTGGCCTTTCGCTTCGCTACTTTCCCTTCTGGAGTTTTCCGATGTCACAGCACCCAGCCAGCCCCTCCAATCCTAAGTCCCGAGTCCCGAGTCCCGGCTCGAAAGACATCGTGCTGGCTTTTTCCGGCGGCCTGGACACCAGCTTCTGCATTCCCTACCTGCAGGAGCAGGGCTACGCGGTGCACACCGTGTTTGCCGATACCGGTGGGGTGGATGCCGACGAACGCGATTTCATCGAAAAGCGTGCCGCCGAACTGGGCGCGGCCAGCCACGTCACCGTCGATGGCGGCCCGGCGATCTGGAACGGCTTCGTCAAGCCGTTCGTGTGGGCCGGCGAGGGCTACCAGGGCCAGTATCCGCTGCTGGTGTCGGACCGCTACCTGATCGTCGAGGCCGCGCTCAAGCGCGCCGCCGAGCTGGGCACCAAGGCCATCGCGCACGGCTGCACCGGCATGGGCAACGACCAGGTGCGCTTCGACCTGGCGATCAAGGCGCTGGGCGATTACCAGATCGTCGCCCCGATCCGCGAGATCCAGAAGGAGCACACCCAGACCCGCGCCTACGAGCAGAAGTATCTGCAAGACCGTGGCTTCGGCGTGCGCGCCAAGCAGCAGGCCTACACCATCAACGAGAACCTGCTGGGCCTGACCATGTCCGGCGGCGAGATCGACAGGTGGGAAGCGCCGGGCGAAGGCGCCCGCGGCTGGTGCGCCCCGCGCGCGGCCTGGCCAGAAAGCCCACTGTCGGTCACCCTGCGCTTCGTCAACGGCGAGGCGGTGGCGCTGGATGGCGAGAAACTGCCCGGCGAGAAACTCCTGGCCAGGCTCAACACGCTGTTTGCGGCCTACGGCGTGGGCCGCGGCGTGTACACCGGCGACACCGTGATCGGGCTGAAGGGCCGGATCGTGTTCGAGGCCCCGGGCCTGGTCTCGCTGCTGACCGCGCACCGGGCGCTGGAAGAAGCGGTGCTGACCAAGCAGCAGAACCGATTCAAGCCGGAAGTGGCGCGCAAGTGGGTGGAACTGGTCTACGAGGGCTTCTATCACGACCCGCTCAAGACCGATCTGGAGGCGTTCCTGCAATCCTCGCAGGCCAAGGTCAACGGCGAGGTGGTGCTGGAAACCCGCGGCGGTCGCGTCGATGCGGTCGCGGTCAAATCGCCGCACATCCTCAACGCCAAGGGCGCCACCTACGCCCAGTCGGCCGACTGGGGCGTGGAAGAGGCCGAAGGCTTCATCAAGCTGTTTGGCATGAGTTCCACGCTGTATGCGCAGGTCAATGGCGCCGATGCAGGGGTGAGGAGTGAGGAGTGAGCGTGTCGTTGCATGTCGCGTTGGCGGTTCTTCATTCGGTTCGCACTGTGCTTGCTTTGATTTCCAAACCCATGGCAATCGACACGACCCGCCTGGATATGCGTGTGTATCCGCCGGCCACGGCCTGACCTGTTGCACCACTTGAGACCTTGTTGATGACTTGCCTGCTCGAGCACACGCTGACGCATCTGGAAAAGCTGGTGTCCTTCGACACCCGCAACCCGCCGCGTGCGATCGGCACCGGCGGCATCTTCGATTACCTGCGCGCGAACCTGCCCGGCTTCAACGTGGAAGTGATCGACCACGGCGCCGGCGCGGTCAGCCTGTATGCGGTGCGTGGTGCGCCCCGGTACCTGTTCAACGTGCACCTGGACACGGTGCCCGATTCGCCGCACTGGAGCGCCGATCCGCACGTGTTGCGGCGCGCATCGGACCGCGTGATCGGCCTGGGCGCGTGCGACATCAAGGGCGCGGCCGCCGCGCTGCTGACTGCGGTCAACGCCGGCCAGGGCGATGCGGCGCTGCTGTTTTCTTCCGACGAGGAAGCCAACGATCCGCGCTGCATCGCCGCGTTCCTGGCGCGCGGCCTGCCCTACAGGGCGGTGCTGGTGGCCGAGCCGACGATGGGTGAGGCCGTGCTGGCCCATCGCGGGATCAGTTCGGTGCTGATGCAGTTCGCCGGCCGCGCCGGGCATGCGGCGGGCAAGCAGGATCCGGCGGCCAGCGCGCTGCACCAGGCCATCGGCTGGGGCTGCCGGGCGCTGGATCATGTGCAATCGCTCAGCCACGCGCGTTTTGGCGGACTGACCGGGCTGCGCTTCAACATCGGCCGGCTCGAAGGCGGGATCAAGGCCAACATGATCGCGCCGCAGGCCGAGCTGCGCTTCGGTTTCCGCCCGTTGCCATCGATGGACGTGGACCAGCTGCTGGAAACCTTCGCAGGATTGGCCGAACCGGCCGCGGCCGGCTTCACCGAAACCTTCCGCGGGCCGAGTCTGCCGGCCGGCGACATCGCCCGCGCCGAGGACAAGCGCCTGGCTGCGCGCGAGGTGGCCGATGCGCTGGATCTGCCGATCGGCAATGCGGTGGATTTCTGGACCGAGGCCTCGCTGTTTTCGGCCGCTGGCTACACCGCGCTGGTCTACGGCCCGGGCGATATCGCCCAGGCGCACACCGCCGATGAGTTCGTGACCCTGGCACAGCTGCAGCGCTACGCCGAATCGGTGCATCACATCATCAACGGACGCTGAGTCTCCAGCGCGCCAAGCCGGCCTGCGCGCCGCCCGCCACCTTCTTAGAGCCCCACCGCACACCGTGAACATTCCCGCCAGCCACGCCCAGACCCGCCAGACCATCGTCCGCCTGCTTTCGAGCATGGCCAGCGCCAAGGAAATCAGCCAGTACCTCAAGCGTTTCTCGCAGCTCGATGCCAAGCGCTTTGCGGTGGTCAAGGTCGGCGGCGCGGTGCTGCGCGACGAGCTGGACGACCTGACCTCCTCACTGACCTTCCTGCAGGAGGTCGGCCTGACCCCGATCGTGCTGCACGGCGCCGGCCCGCAGCTGGATGCGGAACTGTCGGCCGCCGGGATCGAGAAGCAGACCATCAATGGTCTGCGCGTGACCTCGCCCAAGGCCCTGGCGATCGTGCGCAAGGTATTCCAGGCGTCCAACCTCAAGCTGGTCGAGGCGCTGCAGGCCGCCGGCGCGCGTGCCACCTCGATCACCGGCGGGGTGTTCGAAGCCGACTACCTGGACCAGGACACCTATGGCCTGGTCGGTGAGGTCAAGGGCGTCAACCTGGCGCCGATCGAGGCCAGCCTGCAGGCCGGTTCGATCCCGGTGATCACCAGCCTGGGCGAAACCCCGTCCGGGCAGATCCTCAACATCAACGCCGACTTTGCCGCCAACGAGCTGGTGCGCGAACTGCAGCCGTACAAGATCATCTTCCTCACCGGCACCGGCGGCCTGCTGGACCAGAACGGCAAGGTGATCGACTCGATCAACCTGTCCACCGAGTACGCGCACCTGATCGCCCAGCCGTGGATCCACGGCGGCATGCGGGTCAAGATCGAGCAGATCAAGGACCTGCTGGACAAGCTGCCGATGGAATCCTCGGTGTCCATCACCCGTCCGGCGGACCTGGCCAAGGAGCTGTTCACCCACAAGGGCTCGGGCACCCTGGTGCGGCGCGGCGAGCGCGTGCTCAAGGCCACCTCCTGGGATGAACTGGACCTGCCCAGGCTCAGGGCGCTGATCGAATCCAGCTTTCGCCGCACCCTGGTGCCGGATTACTTCGACAAGACCCCGCTGCTGCGCGCCTACGTCAGCGAGAACTATCGTGCCGCGATCATCCTCACCGAGGGCGCGGGCATGGTGTACCTGGACAAGTTCGCGGTGTCCGACGACGCGCAGGGCGAAGGCCTGGGCCGTGCGGTCTGGAACGTGATGCGCGAGCAGACCCCGCAGCTGTTCTGGCGCTCGCGCCACAACAATCAGGTCAACATTTTTTACTACGCGCAGTCCGACGGCTGCTTCAAGCAGGAGAAGTGGAAGGTGTTCTGGTATGGCATGGACGACTTCGACCAGATCAAGCGGTGCGTGGCCCACTGCGCCACGCGCGTGCCGACCCTGGAGGGCTGAATGACTTCCAAGACGCGCTTTACCGTGGGCATCATCGGCGCACGCGGCCATACCGGCGCCGAGCTGATCAAGCTGATCGCCCACCATCGGCAGCTGGAACTGGCGTTCGTGTCCTCGCGCGAACTGGCCGGACAGCCGGTCGCCGACCACAGCGATGCCTACGCCGGCCCGCTGCACTATGAAAACCTCGATCCCGATGCGGCCGCGGCCAAGGGCGCCGACGCGGTGATCTTGGCGCTGCCCAACGGCAAGGCCGAGCCCTACGTCAAGGCGATCGACGCCACTGCGCCACAGACGATCATCGTCGACCTGTCGGCCGATTACCGCTTCGATCCGGGCTGGTACTACGGCCTGCCCGAGCTGACCCGTGGCAAGTACGCCGGGCAGCGGCGCATCAGCAATCCGGGCTGTTATGCCACCGCGATGCAGCTGGCGATCGCGCCGCTGCTGGACCAGCTGGCCGGGCCGCCGGTGTGCTTTGGCGTGTCGGGCTATTCCGGCGCCGGCACCACGCCTTCGGACCGGAACGACCCGGCGCTGCTGCGCGACAACCTGATGCCGTATGCGCTGACCAACCACCTGCACGAACGCGAGGTCTCCGCGCAGCTGGGCATCCCGGTGGAGTTCATGCCGCACGTGGCGCCGCATTTCCGCGGCATCACCATGACCGTCAACCTGTGGCTGCAGCAGCCGATGACGCGCCAGGACATCAAGGCGCGCTACCAGGCCCGTTACGCCGGCGAGCCGCTGATCGAGGTGATCGATGAAGCGCCGTGGGTCAGCCGCATCGCCGGCCGCCACGGCGTGCAGATCGGGGCCTTCACCACCGCGCCGGGCAACAAGCGCGTGGTCATCGTCTCGACCCTGGACAACCTGCTCAAGGGCGCGGCCACCCAGGCCATGCAGAACCTCAACCTGGCCCTGGGCCTGGATGAGCTGACCTCCATTGCGCATTGAAATCGTGGGCGCCGCTGAAGCGACTCCCACATCAAGCAAGACACAGGCATCGATGCTGGCAATGGCCGGCACCGCAGGAGAACACCAATGACCAACCTGCTCTGGCAAAAGCCCGGCGTTGCAGTGGACGCGAAGATCCAGGCCTTCCTGGCCGGTGACGACGTGATCCTGGACCGCGAGTTCTTTCTCTACGACATCGCCGCCAGCACCGCCCATGCCGAGGGCCTGCAGCACATCGGCATCCTCTCGCCGGAAGAACTGGACGGGCTCAAGCGCGAACTGGCCATACTGGCCGACGATTTCCGCAGCGGTGCCTTCGTGCTGGACGAGCGCTACGAAGACTGCCACTCGGCCATCGAGGCGCGCCTGACCGAACGCCTGGGCGATGCCGGCCGCAAGATCCACACCGGGCGCAGCCGCAACGACCAGATCCTGGTCGCCACCCGTCTGTGGCTGAAGGACAAGCTGCTGCGCGTGGCCCAGCTGAGCCGCGAGGTCGCCAAAGTGGCGCTCGACCGCGCGGAGGCGGAAAAGGACCTGCCGATTCCCGGCTACACCCATATCCAGCGCGCAGTGGTGTCCTCGGCGGGCATGTGGTGGGCCGGCTGGGCCGAAGCCTTCATCGACAACGCGGTGCGCGCGGCCGATACCTTGCGGCTGGTGGACTGCAATCCGCTGGGGACCGCGGCTGGCTACGGCGTCAACCTGGCACTGGACCGTGCGCACACCACGGCCGCGCTGGGCTTTGCGCGGATGCAGGTCTCACCGGTCTACGCCCAGCTTTCGCGCGGCAAGTTCGAACTGGCCGCGCTGGAAGCCCTCGGCGCCGCCACCCTGGACCTGCGCCGCATCGCCTGGGACCTGTCGCTGTTCACCAGCGCCGAGTACGGCTTCGTGGCGCTGCCGGCGCAGTACACCACCGGCAGTTCGATCATGCCCAACAAGCGCAACCCGGACGTGATCGAGCTGATGCGCGCCACCCACGCCAGCGTGGCCGCCGCGCGCACGCAGATCGAACAGCTGCTGTCGCTGCCCTCGGGCTATCACCGGGACCTGCAGGGCAGCAAGGGCGCGATCGTGCATGGCTTCGGCCGCGGCCTGGCGGCGTTGGAACTGCTGCCGGCGCTGCTGGCCAACCTGGAGTGGCGGCCCGACAAGCTGCGCGCGGCGATCGATTCGGGCATGTATGCAACGGACGTGGCGGTTGAGGCAGCCATTGCGGGCGTGCCGTTTCGCGAGGCGTACCGGGCCGCTGCGGCGGCTTCGGACACTGCCGGACAGGGGCGTACGCCGGAAGCCAGCCTGGCGGCGCGGGTGTCGCCGGGGGCGGCAGCGGATTTGAGGCTGGAGGTGTTGCTGGCGCGGTGGGAGGCGTTGGGAGGGTGAGGGGCGGTTTGCTTTTGCGTTGTCTGGTGATGCAAGGGCAAAGGCAAAGGCTTTCACGCCTTACGGCGCGAGCTACTTTTGTCTTGGCAAAAGCAAGCCACTGCACTGCAGGAGCAGTGCAGAACGGCGAAGCCGGCCCGAAGGGCGAGGCACATGGATGTGCCGAGTCAAACTGATAATGGAATATGCCGCCTGACACGCACCATCGCAATCCACCCCTCCCATCGATCGAGCGCATGAACGACACCGCTTCCCTGGTTGCCACGCCTTTCACCCCGCAGCCGATCCCGAGCTGGCGGCGGGCGGTGCTCAAGGTGGGCAGCAGCCTGCTGGCCGCCGATGGCGTGGGCCTGTCGCCGCGTTTCGCGCTGGGGTTGGCGCAGTTCGTCTCGGCGCACGTGCAGGCCGGGCGCGAAGTGGTGATCGTGTCTTCCGGCGCGGTCGCGGCCGGGCGGGCGATCGTGCCCAGGGTGGCCGACGCGGGCGGGGCGATCGCCGCGCGCCAGGCGCTGGCCGCGCTGGGCCAGGCGCAGCTGATCGCGCTGTGGCAGCGCCTTTTCGAGCGTCCGGTCGCCCAGGTGCTGCTGACCCACGACGACCTGCGCAATCGCCGCCGCTACCTCAATGCGCGCGCCACGCTGCTGGAATTGCTGCGATTGGGCACCCTGCCGGTGATCAACGAGAACGACACCGTCTCGGTGGACGAGCTCAAACTGGGCGACAACGACAACCTGGCGGCGATCGTCGCCGCGCTGGTCGATGCCGATGCCCTGTTCATCGCCACCGACATCGATGGGCTGTACACCGCCGATCCGCGCAGCAACCCGGCCGCGCGCCCGCTGGATGAAGTGCAGGTGCTGACGCCGGAGGTGTTGGCCATGGCCGGCGGCAGCGGCAGCAGTGTCGGCACCGGCGGCATGCGCACCAAGCTGGAGGCCGCGGCCAAGGCCGGTGCGGCCGGCGTGGAGACCTACCTGTTCAACGGCCGCAATGCCGAGGTCGTGCGTGGCCTGGCGCAGGACCGACTGAGCGGCACGCGCATCCATGCCGCGCAGACCCGCATCGCCGCGCGCAAGGGCTGGCTGCGGCACGCGCCGGTCGAACCGGGCGCGATCCTGATCGATGCCGGCGCCGCCGCGGCGCTGGTCGAAAAGGGCGCATCGCTGCTGCCCGGTGGCGTGACCGGCGCCGAAGGCGATTTCCGCCGCGGCGACATGGTGCTGGTGCGCACCGGCGACGCCGACGGTCAGCGCCCGCTGGCGCGCGGCATCGCCCAGTATTCGGCGGCCGACATCCGCCGCATCGCCCGCCGCCACTCGCGTGACATCGAGGCCGTGCTGGGCTACAGCTATGGTGAGAACGTGATCCACCGCGACGACCTGGTGCTGTTGGGCAGCGCCGCTCCACTTCCGAGGACTCCACGATGAGCGACATCAAGACCCAGGCGCTGGCCTGCCGCGAAGCCTCGCTGACCCTGGCCCAGCTGTCCTCGGCCGACAAGGCCGCGCTGTTGGAGGCGATGGCCTCGGCCCTGGAAACCCAACAGGACGCGATCCTGTCGGCCAACGAACAGGACCTGCAGGCCGCGCGCGAAAAAGACATCGGCAGCGCCATGCTCGACCGGCTCATGCTCAATCCCGAACGGATCGCCGGCATCGCCGCGGCCCTGCGCGAGGTGGCCGCCTTGCCCGATCCGGTCGGCCAGGTCACCCGCAGCGACACCCGTCCCAACGGCATCCAGGTCAGCAAGGTGCGGGTGCCGCTGGGCGTGATCGCGATGATCTACGAGGCCCGGCCCAACGTGACCGCCGATGCGGCAGCGCTGTGCATCAAGGCCGGCAACGGCGTGATCCTGCGCGGCGGCTCGGAGGCGATCCATTCCAACACCGCCATTGCGCAGGCCCTGCAAGGCGCGCTGCGCCAGGCCGGAATCCCCGAAGCCGCGCTGACCCTGGTCACCGACCTGCGCCGGCAGACCATGCTCGAGCTGCTGCAACTGAGCGACATCGTCGACCTGGCCATCCCGCGCGGCGGCGAAGGCCTGATCCGCTTCGTCGCCGAGCACGCGCGGGTGCCGGTGATCAAGCATTACAAGGGCGTGTGCCACCTGTTCGTCGATGCCAGCGCCGATCTCGATCTGGCGCTCAAGCTGCTGATCGATGGCAAGGTCTCGCGCCCGAGCGCCTGCAATTCGCTGGAGACGCTGCTGGTGCACCAGGACATCGCGCCGGTGTTCCTGCCGCTGGCGGCCAGGGCGCTGCTGGCGCGCGGGGTCGAACTGCGCGGCGACGAGGCCACCCGCAGGCTGGTGGCCGAGGCCAAGCCCGCCTCGGACGAGGACTACGCGGCCGAATTCCTGGACCTGATCCTGGCCGTGCGCGTGGTCCCGGACCTGGCCGAAGCCATCGCCCACATCCGCCATTACGGCTCGGACCACACCGAGGTGATCGCCACCGGCGATGAAGCCAACGCCACCGCCTTCGTCGCGGCGCTGCGCGCGGCGGTGGTGATGGTCAACGCGTCCTCGCGGTTCTCCGACGGCGGCGAGCTCGGCCTGGGCGCGGAGATCGGCATTTCCACCACGCGCCTGCATTCCTACGGACCGATGGGCCTGGAAGCGCTCACCGTCGAGCGCTTCGTCGTCCACGGACAGGGCCAGACCCGGGTGCCGATCCGCGTGGACTGAAACACGTCGCAGGGGTGCCATCAGTGGGGTCCCCAGGGGGAATCGCCGCGCATAGACTGTCGGCTCGGTCATCTTGCAGGAACGCCCCCACGATGCGTCAGTCCGCGCTGCTTCCTTCGCTGTTGTCCCTGCTGCTTGCCGCGGCCCTGCCCGTGGCCGGCCTGGCGCAGACCGCGCCGATGACCCCGGACATCACCGGCAAGGACTTCGTCGCACCCGATGCGGCCAACGATTACCTCAAGCGCGTGGTGGAGATCCCCATGCGCGACGGGGTCAAGCTGCACACCGTGATCGTGATCCCCAGGGGCGCCACCCATGCGCCGATGCTGCTCACGCGCACCCCGTACAACGCCGATGGCCGCACCGCGAGGATGGAGTCGCCACACATGCGCAACCTGCTGGCGCAGGGTGATGAGGTGTTCGTCGATGCAGGCTATATCCGGGTGATCCAGGACGTGCGCGGCAAGTACGGCTCGCAGGGCGACTACGTGATGACCCGGCCGCTGAGGGGGCCGCTCAACGGCACCGACGTGGACCATGCCACCGATGCCTGGGACACGATCGACTGGCTGGTCAAGCACGTCCAGCAGTCCAACGGCAAGGTCGGCATGCTGGGCTCATCGTACGAAGGCTTCACCGTGGTGATGGCACTGACCGACCCGCATCCGGCGTTGAAGGTCGCCAGCCCGATGAGTCCGATGGTCGATGGCTGGATGGGCGATGACTGGTTCAGCTATGGCGCGTTCCGCCAGATCAACTTCGACTACTTCACCGGCCAGCTGTCCAAGCGCGGCAAGGGCAGCCGCATCGCCCGCCAAGGCCACGACGACTACAGCAACTTCCTGCGTGCCGGCTCGGCCGGCGACTACGCCAGGGCCGCCGGGCTGGAGCAGCTGCCGTGGTGGCACAAGCTGACCGAGCACCCCGCCTACGACGCGTTCTGGCAGGAACAGGCGCTGGACAAGGTGATGGCCAGGACCCCGATCAAGGTGCCGACCATGTGGCTGCAGGGCCTGTGGGACCAGGAGGACATGTATGGCGCCAACCACAGCTACGCGGCGATGGAGGCGCGCGACAAGGGCAACGACAGGAACTACCTGGTCATGGGCCCGTGGCGCCACAGCCAGGTCAACTACGACGGCAGCAGCCTGGGCGCGCTGAAGTGGGACGGTGACACCGCGCTGCAGTTTCGCCGCGACGTGCTGCTGCCGTTCTTCAACCAGTACCTGGTCGACGGCGCGCCCAGGGCCGACACGCCGCCGGTGCTGATCTACGACACCGGCGCCAACCACTGGGATCGCCTGAAATCCTGGCCGCAAGTGTGCAGCGAAGGCTGCAAGGCCAAGCCCAGGGCGCTGTACCTGGGCGCAGGCGGCAAGCTTTCGTTCGACGCCCCGGCCGCCGGCCAGGCCGAATACGACGCGTACCTGTCCGACCCGGCCAAGCCGGTGCCGTTCGTGCCGCGTCCGGTGGACTTCGCCGACCGCGACATGTGGACGAGCTGGCTGGTGAAGGACCAGCGCTTCGTCGATGGCCGCCCGGACGTGCTGACCTACGTCACCGAGCCGCTGGCCAAACCGCTGAAGATCGCCGGCCGCCCGCAGGTCAACCTGCAGGCCTCCACCAGCGGCAGCGACAGCGACTGGGTGGTCAAGCTGATCGACGTCGGCCCGGACCAGGTCGCTTCGGATCCGAAGATGGGCGGCTACCAGCTGCCGGTGGGCATCACCATCTTCCGCGGCCGCTATCGCGAGCGCTTCGAGCATCCCAAGGCGATCACGCCCGATGCGACGCTGGCCTACGACTTCGAACTGCCCAACGCCAACCACACCTTCGGCAAGGGCCACCGGATCATGGTCCAGGTGCAGTCCAGCCTGTTTCCGCTGTATGACCGCAACCCGCAGACCTACGTGGACAACATCTTCTTCGCCAGGCCGGCCGACTACCAGAAGGCCACCCAGCGCATCTGGCACACGCCGCAGCAGGCCAGCTTTATCAGCCTGCCGGTGGAATGAAACCCCGCGCCAGCGGCATCCGCACGGCCGTGCCGTGACGCGTCGCCGGCGGAGTGCGGCGCAGTCCAGGGCGCGGTTGCCGCTGTCGAACGCATTCCGTTTTCGTGACGTGACACGCCGGTAAAACCCTGGAGCCGGCATGCAGCGCAGTTCAGCGTTGCCAAAGGCGATTCATGCCGCTGCCTGGATCAACGCTCCAGGTTGAACTCCACCGGAATGTCGACCGCGGCCGGCACCGGTTCGCCGTCCTCGATCGCCGGGTCGAAGCGCCATTTGCGCACCGCCTCCATCGCCGCCCGGTCAAGCTCGCGCGAGCGGCTGCTCTGGATCAGGGCCACG
Source organism: Pseudoxanthomonas spadix BD-a59 (assembly GCF_000233915.3). NCBI lineage: Bacteria > Pseudomonadati > Pseudomonadota > Gammaproteobacteria > Lysobacterales > Lysobacteraceae > Pseudoxanthomonas > Pseudoxanthomonas spadix. The sequence goes on from NC_016147.2 coordinate 1,574,290, forward strand.
CCACCGGGCCTGCCTTGCGCGTCGACCTGGATGCGCACGACCACCGTGCCGGTCTCCCCGCGACGCAGCGCCGCGGGCGGGTAGGTCGGCGGCGGGCTTTGGCCCTCGATGGGCAGCGGCGTCACCCGGTCGGGCCGTTCGGTCGTTGCCGCTTGTGCCGCAGGCGCGTTGCTGGCGCTGGCAGGCGCCTCTTCCAGCACCGGCTGGGGCAGGGCGCCACTGTCGCCAGCAGGCTGCGCGGCGTCGGCCTGCGCGCCAGGCGCCGGGGCCTGCATGCCGCTGGCGCTGTCCTGCGCGGCCATGGGCTCCGGCAGCGGCGCGATGGCGGCTTGCTCGCCGCTCTTGTCGGCCGGCTTGACCGAGTAAAAGGCGTCGTCGTTGCGGTTGCTCAGCCACACGATGGCAAACAGGGCCAGCCCGGCGAGGAAGGCGCCCAGGGCGATCCACAGTGCGCGATGCGGCAGGTGCAAGGTGAAGGCGCGGCGGCGCGGCGTGGCAGGTGACATGGCAGGGGCAATGCGGCGGAAACAGCCTGCGATTCTTGCACAGCGGCCGGCCCGTTCCCGATCACGCGCCGCCGGCCGCGGGCGGGCGCGGGTGGAACAGGCGATAATCCAAGGTTCTTCCACGTGCAGCCAGCCCTTGCCCATGCTTGATCCCGCCCTGCTCCGCAACCAGCCTGCCGACCTTGCCCAGCGCCTGCGCCAAACGCGCGGCTTTGAGTTGGACGTGTCCGCGCTGGAATCCCTGGAGGCACGCCGCAAGCAGCTGCAGGTGCGTACCCAGGAACTGCAGCACCTGCGCAATGCCCATTCCAAGGCGATCGGCCAGGCCAAGGCCCGCGGCGAGGATGCCGCGCCCCTGCTGGCCGAGGTCGCCGGCTTCGGCGAGGAGCTCAAGGCCTCGGAAATCGAGCTGGACCAGCTGCGCGCGCAGATCGAGGCCATCGCCATGGGCATCCCCAACCTGCCGCACGCCAGCGTGCCGCCGGGCCTGGATGAAACCGGCAACGTCGAGCAGCACCGCTGGGGCACGCCGCGCCGCTTCGATTTCCCGGTCAAGGACCATGTCGAACTGGGCGCGCGCAACGGCTGGCTCGATGGCGATACCGCGGCCAAGCTGTCAGGGGCGCGCTTCACCGTGTTGCGCGGGCCGATCGCGCGCCTGCACCGGGCCCTGGCGCAGCTGATGCTGGACCTGCATACCGGCGCGCATGGCTACCAGGAAGTCAACGTCCCGGTGATCGTCAACGCCGAGTCGATGCGCGGTACCGGCCAGCTGCCCAAGTTCGAGGAGGACCTGTTCCGCACCGAGGTGGGCCAGGCCACGCGCTACCTGATCCCGACCTCGGAAGTGCCGCTGACCAACATCGTCCGCGACAGCATCGTCGAGGACAGCGCGCTGCCGCTGCGCATGACTGCGCACTCGATGTGCTTCCGCGCCGAGGCCGGCAGCCACGGCCGCGACACTCGCGGCATGATCCGCCAGCACCAGTTCGAAAAGGTCGAGCTGGTCGCCATCACCCGCCCGCAGGACAGCGACGACGAGCACGAGCGCATGACCCGCTGTGCCGAAGTGGTACTGGAAACCTTGGGCCTGCCCTACCGCCGCATGCTGCTGTGCGCCGGCGACATGGGCTTCTCGGCGGCCAAGACCTACGACCTGGAGGTCTGGCTGCCCTCGCAGGACAGCTACCGCGAGATTTCCTCGATCTCCAACTGCGAGGCGTTCCAGGCCCGGCGCATGCAGGCACGCTGGCGCAATCCGGCCACCGGCAAGCCCGAGAGCGTGCACACGCTCAACGGTTCGGGCGTGGCCGTGGGCCGCTGCCTGATCGCGGTGATGGAGAACTGCCAGCAGGCTGACGGCAGCATCCAGGTACCCGAGGCGCTGCGCCCGTACATGGGCGGCATCGCGCGCATCGCCTGAGCCATCCCCGCGGGCGTGGGAATGAATTCAGCCCGATTTGGTCCGATTTCGTTGTGCCAGCGGGATGCGGGTGGTTAAATAGCGGGAATCGTTCCAGATTCGGGATGGCGCCATGCAAGACCTCAATGACCTCTATTACTTCGCCATGGTCGTGGACCACGGCGGCTTCGCCGCGGCCGAACGCGCGCTGGGTATTCCCAAGTCGCGCCTGAGCCGGCGCATCAGCCAGCTGGAGACCGACATGGGGGTGCGCCTGCTGCAGCGCTCCACGCGCCGTTTCGCGGTCACCGACGTGGGCATGAGCGTGCATCGCCACGCCCAGACCATGCTGGCCGAAGCCCAGGCCGCGCGCGAAGTGGTCGATCGCCTCTCGGCCGAGCCACGCGGCGTGGTCCGGGTCAGCGTGCCGGTGGCGGTGGCGCAGATGCAGCTGCCCAGGATCCTGCCGGGGTTCCTGGACAAGTACCCCAAGGTCCGCCTGCAGCTGCACGTCAACAACCGCCGCGTGGACATCATCAACGAGGGCTACGACGTGGCCCTGCGGGTGCGCGCCAAGCTCGATGACGACGGCAGCCTGGTGATGCGCAGCTTCGGCCAGATCCAGGAACTGCTGGTGGCCAGCCCCAAGTACCTGCAGCGCGCCGGCCGGCCGCAGCGTCCGGAAGACCTGGTCGAGCACGTGACCATGTCGATGAGTGAGGACGAGGCACGCCAGCGCTGGGAACTGCACGGCCCCGATGACCAGGTGCGCAAGATCGAGCTGCAGCCGCGCCTGGCCGGTTTCGACTTCCCGCTGCTCAAGGCCATGGCCAAGGACGGATACGGGATCACCATGCTGCCGGAAACCGTGTGCGCCGACGCGGTCCGCAGCGGCGAGCTGGAGGTGGTGCTGCCCGAGTGGTCGCTGCCGCAGGGCGTGTGCCATGCGGTGTTCGCCTCGCGCCGCGGCATGCTGCCGGCCGTGCGCGTGTTCATCGACTACCTGGCCGAGCACCTGCCGCAGCAGATCGAGGATTCGCGCCTGGACTGCGGCGGCAAGTGCGTCGAACGCCTGGTCGAACTGGGCCTGCGCCAAGCCTCCTGAGGCCGCGCACGGCTTGGGCGGTACCGGCCGGCCGGCTCGACATGCGAGAATGCAAGGGCGGAATCCCGCGTGATGTCTGACCGGAAGCGTGGCCGAGTGGTTGAAGGCACTGGTCTTGAAAACCAGCAACGGGCAACCGTTCGTGGGTTCGAATCCCACCGCTTCCGCCATGAATCCAGTGAATGCGGGGCCTTCAGACCTTCCTGGATTGCGTCTTTAGCAAAGGACCTCAGTCTGGAAAAGACCACCATGAACCGCGAGCACCGCAACCTGCTGTTCGATGGCCAACTGGTGCTGATTTCGCCCTACGACCCGAGTGCCGGGTTCAATGTCGGCAAGGCCGTGCAGCGGAACAAGCTGATTTATGCGTTGGCAGACACATCGCTGGTGGTCAGTTCCGACCTAAACAAAGGCGGTACTTGGACGGGTGCTGTCGAGCAGCTCGACAAACTCAAGTTTGTTCCAGTCTTCATTCGATCGACGGGTGAGTCTTCCGCCGGACTGGATGGTTTGCGAAAGAAGGGAGCACTTTCCTGGCCGAACCCGCAAGACGTGGATTCCTTCGAGGACGTGTTCAACGTGGCGATGCCGACGCCGACGGCCTCCCCACAGGTTGGCTTTGCGCTGTTTTCGAACGAAGAGCCATCGTCGGCTGACTCCAAGCCAACCGAGCCCGTGCCACGCGACGCCACTCCAGCGCCCCAGGACGAGAGCGAGCCATCGGCACCGATCGACGTTGTTTCCGATGCGCAGCCACCCGCTACGGCATTGGAAGAACCGCCGCCAGTCGCACCAGAGGCCGTGGCGCCGATAGACGAGGCCAAGGAATCTGCGCAGCCGGAATCGACCCCTGCCGAAGTTCTCATCGCTGCCGTGCGCGCAGCGATTCAGCAACTCTTGAGTACACCGATGAAGGACGCCGAGGTGGCAGCCGCGCTGGACGTTTCCAACGCGCAGGCCAAGGCATGGTTGCAGCGTCTGGTTGACGAAGGTGTATTGGAAAAGCAGAAGAAGCCATCTGGTTACGTCGTCAAACAAAAACGGCTGTTCGAGTGACCGATGAAGATCAACCCACAACTCAAGCCGCAGTGCGACGGCATCGATGAAGAAGGAGCGGAAACGTAACAATGACCAAGACACTTGAAGCCCACGACAAGCTGATCCGGGAGATCTTCGAAGGCAGCTACCAGTTCGAGATCCCGGACTACCAGCGCCCCTACGCTTGGACGACCGAGCAGGCGGGCGAGTTGTTCGACGATCTGATCTCGGCGATGCAGGACGCCCGTGTCTCCGGCGCGACCAGCCAGTACTTCCTCGGCAGCATCGTTCTGATCAAGAACGACCGGGAGCAGAAATCGTCGGTGGTCGATGGCCAGCAGCGCCTGTCCACACTGACGATGCTGTTCGCGGTGCTGCGCGAGGCCATGCCGCACGCCGCCGACGACATCACCGATTTCCTCTACAAAAAGGGCAAGGTCAGCCTCGGCGAGAAGAACGAATACCGCCTGACCGCCCGCGAGGAAGATGCAGACTTCTTCCGCGCCAATATTCAGGAGCCCGGTGGCATCGCGCAGTTGGTCGCAAGCACCGATAAGCTGGAAGACAGCCGACTGCGTTACCGCGAAAACGCCATGCTGCTGCTGGGCAAGGCCAAGGCGCTACCGCCCGTCGACCTGATCACGCTGTGGCAGTTCCTCGCCAACGACTGCTCGCTGGTCGTCATCTCCACGCCCGATCTTGAAGCCGCGTACCGCATCTTTTCCGTGCTGAACAACCGGGGGCTCGACCTCGCGCCTATCGACATCATCAAGGCGCAGGTTCTGGGCCTGATCCGCACCACGGCAGGCGACGTCAAGAGCCGCGCGTACGCCAAAGAGTGGAGCCGGATCGAAAACGCGCTGGGCCGCGACGCTTTCGGCGATCTGTTCGGCCACATCCGCACCATCTACGCCAAGCAGAAGCAGCGGGCCACGCTGGTCAAGGAATTCCAGGAGCACGTCACCGAATACAAGGCACCCATCGACCTGATCGACAAGGTGATCAAGCCCTACGCCGAAGTCTGGGGCTTCGTCCGCGACGCCGACTTCGAGGCCACTGAGCACGCCGAGACGATCAACGAGCACCTGTCCTGGCTCAACCGCGTGGACTTCAAAGACTGGGTGCCCCCGGCATTGGTGTATTTCAAGCGCTTCCGGCAAAAGCCCAAGCTGCTCGCAGAATTTTTCCGGTCGCTGGAACGGCTCACCTATTTCCTGCTGGTCACCAAGGCGGGCATCAACGAGCGCATCGAAACCTACGCCGCGCTCACCAAGGAAATCGAACCGGAGACCTTCAAGGGCGAGCTGGCCGAGCTCACTACGCTCGCCCTGACAGACGCGCAAAAGCGCAAGTTCGTCGCGGCACTTGATGGCGACGTTTACGACGATCTGCCCAAGGCACGGATGGCGCTGGTCTTGCGCCTTGAATCGTTGGTGCGGGCCCCCGGAGTAGAACTGCAGAACGCCGTGTCGTTGGAGCACGTGCTACCGCAAACACCGCCGGATGGCTCGGACTGGCTCCAGTGGTTCCCCGACGAGAACGAACGGGAAGCCTGGACACACCGCCTGGCCAACCTGGTTCCGCTTGACCGGAACAAGAACTCGTCCGCCAGCAACTACGACTTCGCCAAGAAGAAGAATGTTTACTTCAAGGGCAAGGGCACTGCGTCACCTTTCGTGCTGACCCAGGAAGTCCGCTCGGAAGATAAATGGACACCGGCGATGCTGATTGATAGGCAGAACCGCCTCGTCGGCGTGCTCAAAAAACACTGGGCTCTTGATGTGTCGCCAACCATATCTGTCAGCAAGGTGCCTGACACCACAACAGCTATTCAAGGGCAGGCTTGATGAAGCCCATAAAACAAGACCAAAGCAGCCTGAAGTGGGTCGCCGACTTCATCTGGAACATTGCCGACAACCGCCTGCGCGACGTCTACGTGCGCGGCAAGTATCGTGACGTCATCCTGCCGTTCACTGTGCTGCTGCGGCTCGATGCCTTGCTGGAGTCGACCAAGCAGGCGGTGCTGGAGCGCAAGAAGTTCCTCGACACGCACGACGTGGCCGAGCAGGACGGCGCACTGCGGATGGCATCCGGGCAGGCGTTCTACAACACCTCGGAATTCACCCTCGCCACGCTCAAAGACCCCGCCACAGACGGGCGCATCGGCGTGACCAAGATGAATATTCTGAGGGGACTTGTATGGCATTGAATCTGGCGAAGCTCGTGTTGGGTTACTTGAAGGAGCGGCCAGATGAAAAGCTGACCGCGCGGCAGATCGCCGAATGGATCTTCGCCACGTTTCCAGATGAATGCCAAGCGAAGAAATAGATCAGCCAGTACGTCAGCACGGATGCCGAACTGGTGCAGCAGTTGGTCGCAGAAATTAGCTCTCAGCGGCCGCATTTGCAAAAACGGCATCCAGAGCTGAAGACCACCGAGGGTCGGCCGCGTAAGTACTACTACTCAGAGAAATCTGACGTTGCCGAAGTTGCGGCGGCGGAGGGGGTGGTTGCCGTTCCCATTGCAGACAGTAGCGATGCCAAACTTGGAGAGCACGCGATGTACCCGTTGCTCTCGCTGTATCTGTGGGAGGAGTTTGGCGTGTACTCGAAGCGGATCGACGAGAAGCGCTCATCGAACAAGCGCGGGCCTAACGGTAGCCGCTGGCTGTACCCGGACGTGGTCGGGATGGAGGACTTGGGTGCTGAATGGCACCAGGAAGAGGCCGCCTTACTCGGCCGCTGCCGCGCCGCCCCCGCTGACCACCGGCAGCACCAGCGCGCTGCCATCGGCACCGCCCAGCTTCACCGTGATGGTGGCCTTGCGATAGTCCTGCGGCTGGGCCAGGAAGATGCTGGGCACATAGGTCTGCGGGTTGCGGTCGTACAGCGGGAACCAGCTGGACTGGACCTGCACCATCACCCGGTGGCCAGGCAGGAAGGTGTGGTTGGCCTGGGGCAGGGCGAAGCCGATGCCGACCGGGGTGTTGGCCGGGATCGGGCTGGGATGCTCGAAGCTGTCGCGATAGCGCCCGCGCAGGATGTCGGCCGAGACCATCAGCTGGTAGCCGGCCATCTGCGGGTCGGCCGGCGTCTGGTCGGGATAGACATCGATCAGCTTGATCACGAAGTCGCCATCGCTGCCGGTCGTGGACAGGGTCAGCGCGACCCTGGGCGCGCCGCTGATGCGCAGCGGTGCGTCCAGCACCTGGCTGACGAAGGTCAGCACGTCCGGGCGCGTGGCCGCTTCACGCTGGTCGGTGACCAGCCACTGCGGCCAAGGGTTGTCATCGTAGCCCTGGCCCTTGACCGGGCGCGGCAGGAACGGCACCGGCTTGGCCGGATCGGACGTGTATGCGGCGCTGCCGGTCGCCGCCTGCGCCTGGAAGGCCAGCTGGCCCTGGTCCTGCAGGTACAGCGGGGTGGGCTTGATGCTGCAGCCCTCGGCACAGCCCAGCGGCCAGGCCTTCAGGTGCTCCCAGTGGTTCTCGCCGGTGCGGAACACGGTGACCGGCGCCACGTCCATCGCCGGCGCGGCATCCATCAAGTAATGGTCCAGGAACGGGCGCAGGACCTGGCTGCGGAAGCTGGCCGCGGTATCGCTGCCGAACTTGATCGGGCCCAGCGCGCTGCCATCGGTGCGTTGGCCGCCGTGGTTCCAGGGGCCCATCACCAGGAACACCTTGTCGTTGCCGGTGTCCTTGGGCTCGATCGCGTCGTACACGGCCAGCGCGCCATAGATGTCCTCCTGGTCCCACAGGCCATGGACCAGCATCACCGGCACCTTGAGCGGCTCGCGGGCCAGCAGCTTGTCCACCGCCTGCTGCTGCCAGAACGCGTCGTAAGCCGGATGCGCCAGCAGCTTGCGGAAGAAGCCGTTCTGCTCCATCCCGCGCGACTTACCCAGCGCACCGGCTGAGCCGGCCTTGAGGTAAAAGTCGTACTGGTCGGTGGTGGTTTCGATCCAGTCGATGGTGTTGCCGGCCGAGTTCACCTGTTCGTAGATGTAGGGCAGGCCGATCTGGCGGAAGGCGCCGTTGTGGAACCAGTCATCGCCGATCCAGCCATCGACCATCGGGTTCATCGGCACGGCCACCTTCAGCGCCGGATGCGGATGGAACAGCGCCATCAGGCTGGTGAACCCGTCGTAGGAGATGCCCAGGATGCCGACCTTGCCGTTGCTTTCCGGCACGTGCTTGACCAGCCAGTCGATGGTGTCCCAGGTATCGGTGGAATGGTCCACGCTGCTGTCGTTGAGCGGACCGATCTGCGGCCGGTTCATCACGTAGTCGCCTTCCGAGCCGTACTTGCCGCGCACGTCCTGGACCACGCGGATGTAGCCGTCCTTGTGGAACAGCTCGGGAAAGTTGTCGTAGCCCTGCAGCACCGCGCCGAGCTGGTTGCTCTTGGCGTGGCTGGTCATGCCGTCGGCATCGTACGGCGTGCGGGTCAGCAGCATCGGCGCGCGCCGGGCACTGGCGGGAATCAGGATGACGGTGTGCAGCTTGACGCCGTCGCGCATCGGGATCTGGACCACGCGCCGTTCAAAATCGGCCTGCGGATCGTGGGCGACGAAGTGCGCCGGCCTGTCGCTGGCCGCCGTCCCGGTGGTCTGTGCATGGAGCGCGGCCGCGTGGCCCAGGCTCAGCAAGGCAGCCAGGCAGAAGAGGAAGGCAGGGCGGTGCAGGGGCATCAGACGCTCCGACAAGGGCAGGGATGCCGCACGACCTCCAGGCCGGGACGGACGCCGGCAGCGGATGGACGTGGGAAACGGCAGCGTAGCGTGTTCCAGACTGTGGGCAAAAGCGCTTTCGCCACCCGCGTTTGCGCGGCATGGAGGCGCGCCACCGGCCCGCGCGCGGCTCAGGGGGCGGGCGGCAGCAGCGGTGCCAGCACCGGTTCCAGCTGCTCGCGGCGCCAGCCGGACAGCGCGGCCGGCCATTGGCCGCGCTCCATCAGCGCCTCCAGCCAGCGGCGCGAGGCCAGGATGCCGTCGGGCAGGCCGAGCGCGGCCGCTTGCCGGGCCACCGCGTCCTGCATTTTCTTCAGGCGTTGCTTGTCCTGGTCGGTGGCCTTGGCCAGTGGTGCCTCGGCTTCGTCTTCCAGGGGCGTGGACAGCGCCTCCCAGATCGCATCGGCCAGCTTTCTGGGAGCCTTGGGCTGCTGCTCCAGCCAGCGCGTCAACGCTTGGCGCGAGGCCGGCGGGTTGCGCGCCAGGGTCAGGGCCAGTTCGTTGTCCAGGATCCAGCTGCGCGGCCGATCGCTGGCCCGGGCCTGGGCCTCGCGCCAGCGCAACAGGCGCAGCAGCCGGCGCTGGGCGTCGGCATCGACAAACTGCGCACTGCGCATGGACAGGTGCGGCCAGCGTTCGCCACCGGCGTCGCTGGCCTGGGCGACCATGCGCGCACAGTCGGCGGCCAGCCACGGGCTGCGGCCCAGCGCGTCCAGCCTGGCCGACAGGGCCTGGTAGATCGCGCCCAGGTGGGTGACATCGTCGGCGGCGTATTCCAGCTGTGCGGCTGACAGCGGCCGGCGCAGCCAGTCCGAACGGGTCTCGCCCTTGGCCAGGGGCACGCCGGTGATCTCGGCGACCAGCTTCTGGTAGCCCAGGCCGCCGCCCACGCCGGCCAGCGCCGCGGCGATCTGGGTGTCGAACAGCGGCGAAGGCTGGGTGCCGCAGGCCCATCCCAGTGCCACCAGGTCTTCGCTGGCGCTGTGCATCACCTTGACCACATCGGGATTGGACAGCAGCGGGGCCAGCGCCTGGTTGATGCCCGGCACCAGCGGATCGACCAGCAGGATCCTGTCGCCGATGGCGATCTGGACCAGGGCCAGCTGCGGCCAGAAGGTCTTTTCGCGGATGAATTCGGTGTCCATTCCCACCCAGGCGGGCAGCTGCTGCAGGTGCGCACGCAGCGCGTCGGCGGTGTCGATCCAGAGGGTCACGCAGGTCTCTTCGGTGAATGCGGGGTTTGCCGGCTCGGGCGACAATAGCCTACCGTCCTTTGCCAACCGGCTGCCCGGCCCCACATGATCGGAGCAAGATTGCGGCGCATCGTCCCCGCCCTGCTGATGCTGGCCCTGCTGATGCTGATGCTGGCCGGCTGTGGCGAGCGCGCGGCCGATCCGGTAGCGGCGCCACAGGCCTCGCCGCCGCCCACCTCGCCGCCGGCGGCATCGGTCTCCGTGCCGCGGCGTCCCAGCGTCACCGTCAGCACCGATGCCGGCGACGAGGCCGGACTCAACTGGACCCCGCCGGCGCTGGTGCTGACCAGGGAGCAGGTGCGTCAGGCACGCCGTGACGCGGCCGCCGCCGTGCGCGCCGGCGACCTGTTCGAGGGCCCGCGCGATGCCATCCCGCTGTATCTGGCGCTGCTGCGCCTGGACCCGGAGGACCGCCTCGCCCAACGTGGCCTGGCCCGTGCGGCGAGCGCGCTGCTGGCCCAGGGCGAGCGCGCCCTGGCCGCGGCCGAGGATGACAGTCAGGCGCTGGCCCGCGCAGTGCGCATCGCAGCGGTGCTGCGCACGGTGCTTCCCGATGACACGCGCACCCAGGCCTACCTGGCCAGGCTGGACCTGGCCGAACAGCTGGCCCGGCTCAACGCCACTGGCGAGAGCCAGCTGCGCCAGGGCCTGCTGGGCGAGGGCGACGCGCCTGGCGCGCTGGACAGCTTTCGTAGCGCGCTGGAGCTGGCCCCGGGCCAGTCACGCGCCCGGCAGGGCCTGGCCGCCACCGAGAGCGCCTTCATCCGGCGCGCCGAGGACGCCGCGCGCGCCGGTGACTTTGAGGGTGCGGCGCGCTGGATGGGCTTTGCCAGCCAGGTGCGTGCCGACGCCCCGACGGTCAAGGACGCCTACGCGCGGATCGAGCAGGAGCGCGCCCGCCAGATCGCCGCCTTGCGCGATGCCGGGGTGGCCGAGCTGGCTACGCCACTGGGCCTGAAATCGGCGCGGGAAAAACTCGCTGCCGCGCTGCGCATTGCTGCGCCGGGTGATCCGGTGGTCGCCGACCTGCGCCAGCGCATCGACCTGGCGACCCATTACGGCCTGTTCCGCCCCGGCCAGGCCTTTACCGATGCGCTCGCGGGCGGCGGACGCACCCCGACCATGGTGGTGGTGCCGCACGGCGGCTTCCGCATGGGCGCTGACGAGGACGAGCCGGGCGCGACCCAGGCCGAGCAGCCGGCGCATTACGTGCGCTTCGATCGCGGCTTCGCGGTATCGCGCCATCCGGTGACGGTAGGTGAATTCCGGCGCTTCGTGCAGGCCACCGGCCACCGCGCGCGGGCCACCCGGCGCGGGCACTCGATGGTCTACGACGAGCGCAGCGGCAACTTCGTGCGGCGCAGCGGCGTGGACTGGCAGTCCGGCTATGCCGGGGCCAGGGTCGGCGATGACATGCCGGTGCTGCACGTGAGCGTGCGCGACGCCGAGGCCTACGCCGACTGGCTGGCCGAGCAGACCGGCCACGGCTACCGTCTGCCCAGCGAGGCCGAGTTCGAGTACGTGCTGCGCGCCGGCACCCAGGGCCGCTATCCCTGGGGCAACGAGAACCCGCCACCGAAGGGCGTGGCCAACCTCGCCGGCGGCAACGACGTCTCGCCCAGCGGGCGGCGCTGGGCCAACGCCTTCGTCGGCTATGGCGACGGCTGGTGGGGGCCGGCGCCGGTGGGCACCTTCAGGCCCAACCCCTGGGGCCTGTACGACCTGGGCGGCAATGTCAGCGAATGGGTGACCGACTGCTGGCACGCCAACTTCCGCCGCGCCCCGGCCGACGGCGCGGCCTGGTTCAACCCCGGCTGCCGGGCGCGGGTCGTGCGCGGTGGGGCATGGGCCAGTTCGCCGCAGCAGGCGCGGGCGGCGTGGCGGTCCTCGCAGGATTCGGACGTGACCAGCGCACGCGTGGGCTTCCGGGTGGTGCGCGGCATCTAACGCGACGTCAGCGCAGGCCCGAACCGGGCCGACGGGCCTGTCCGCCGGTGCCGGGCGACGCGACGCAGCGATCGGGCCAGGCGCAACGCGCCCTGGCTGGCATTGAGGCCGCGGGTGGCAATGCCAGGATCGTGACCGCGGCGCCAGCGAGCGCAGCCCAGGACCAGCCGCTGTCAGCGCGGCGGTGGGGGCCTGCTCAGAAGCTCATGTACAACCCGCCGTTGACCGGAAGGTTGGCGCCGGTGATGTAGCCGGCGTCTTCTTCGCACAGAAAGCGCACCGCGCGGGCGATGTCGGCCGGCTCACCCAGGCGGCCGACCGGCACTGCCGCCAGGGTCTTGTCCAGGACCGCCTGCGGCATCGCCGCGGTCATTGGCGTGCGTACGTAGCCGGGCGAGACGCTGTTGACGGTGATGCCCTTGGCGGCCACCTCGCGTGCCAGCGACATGGTCAGTCCGTGCAGGCCGGCCTTGGCCGCAGCATAGTTGGCCTGGCCAAAGTTTCCGGTCTGACCGCTGACCGAACTGATGTTGACGATGCGCCCGTAGCCGCGCGCCACCATGCCTTGGACGGCGTAATGGCACAGCTGGAAGGCGCTGGTCAGGTTGACCTGCAGCACCGCGTTCCACTGGCCAAGGTCCATCTTGCGCAGCGTGGCATCGCGGGTGATGCCGGCGTTGTTGATCAGCACGTCCAGTGCGCCAAAGCGCGCCTGCACGCGAGCCACCAGCGCTGCGCATTGCCCATCGTCGGCGACATCGGCCGGTTCGAAATGCACCGCCCCTGCGGTTGCCTCGGAAAATGCCTGCAGGCGCGCCGCGTCGGCGGGCAGGTCGGTGGCCACCACCGTGTGGCCGGTTTCAGTCAGTGCGCGGCAGATCGCCGTTCCCAGGCCACCGATGCCGCCGGTGACCAGTGCGATGCGTGGAGTCATTCGGTCTTTCCTTAACAAAAAACCCGCGCCAGGCGGGTGGGGGCGATCAAGCCGCGACGCATGTGGATCAGCGGCGCGTCTTGTTCGGCTCGCGCTGCGGCGGTGGATCCTTGCTGGGGGTCGAAGACGGCGTCGGACGGGCGCTCGGGCTGCCCATGCCGGCGGTCATGTTGCGCTGGAACTCCTTCCAGATCTCCAGGTTGCGCTCGGTCAACTGGTTCATCATGGCCCACGGCGTCTGTCCCAGCAGGTTGCCCATCTGCTGGCGGAACTGCGCCTGCTGGTCCATGAAGACCTGCATGCTGCGTTCCAGGTAATTGCCCATGAAACCCTGCAGCGAATCGCCATAGAACCGGATGATCTGGCTGAGCAACTGGGTGGACAGCACCGGCTCGCCATCCTGCTCGCGCTCGCTGATGATCTGCATCAGCACCAGACGGGTGAGGTCCTCGCCGCTCTTGGCATCGCGGACCTCGAATTCCTCACCGTCCACGATCAGCTGGCGCACGTCCTCGATGGTGATGTAGCTGGAGATTTCGGTGTCGTAAAGACGGCGGTTGGGGTACTTCTTGATGATTCGGGTCGCAGCCATGTAGCGGTCACCTCAACCAAGGTGCGCGGAGCATGCGCCCGGGTTTTTTGCGGCGCAACCATACTTTTGGAGCGTTCCAGGTTCGGAGTTTCCGTGCCTGATGTGTGTCTGGCCACGTTTTTGCCAGCACCCGCCGGCGTTGGCCGACAGGTTGGCGGCGGTGCGGATCCGGGAGAGGACCGAGCTGCGCAGGTCCGTTGGCCCTGCCATGCGTGCCGATGCCGGGCGCGATGCGGGAAGTCATTGGGTCGATCGTTGTGCCGCAAGGCCGGGCAGTGTTGATTCTAGCAGTCTGTCGGACTTTGGTCGGCCGGGCTGCGAATCCGCCTGTGCGGTCCATCTTTCCGCCGCTTCTTGGCCCATGGCACCACTATGGGCCGGCGAACCGTCGAAAATCTGACCTCGCACAGCCGAATTCTCGCCTCGACCACCAAAGCCCGACAGGCTGCTAGTCAGCCGCATCGCCCAGGCCATGGTGCGGCGCGGCGTAGAGGGCCGGCACCGCCGGCAGCCGTGCCGGATCGAAGTGCTGCCGTGCCGCTTCCAGCGCCGCATGGGTGGTGTGGGCGCGTGCCAGCGCAGCGGGTGCCTGGCCAAGCTGGCGCCAGGCCGTGCGCATCGCCTCCAGCGCATGGGCCGCGTCCAGTGGCTGGGCCGCGTCGGACTTGGACAGCTTGCGCCCGCTGCCATCCAGCAGCAGCGGCAGGTGCAGGTAGCGCGGCGTGGGCAGGCCGAGCGCGCGCTGCAGCAGGATCTGGCGCGGCGTCGAATCGAGCAGGTCGGCGCCACGGACCACCTCGGTGATGCCCTGGTCGGCATCGTCGACCACCACCGCCAATTGGTAAGCCCAGCAGCCATCGGCGCGACGCAGGACGAAGTCGCCAACCTCGGCCTGCACATCCTGGGTCCGCACGCCCTGCAGGCCGTCTTCGAAGGTGACAATGCTGTCACCGCCAACCTTCAGTCGTACCGCCGGATCGGGCCGTTTCCTGCGTGCCACGCAGCGATGGTGGATGCCGCCGGTCGCGGCCAGGTCGGCGCGGCTGCAGTGGCATTGGAACGCCAGGCCTGTCTCCAGCAGCCGGGTCAGCGCTGCCTGGTAAGCCGCATGCCGTGTGTGTTGCCACAGCACCGGTGCATCGCTGCAAAGGCCCAGGTTTTCCGCCATTTGCAGCTGCGCGCGCGCCGCACCAGGGACTTCGCGTGGCCGGTCCAGGTCCTCCACGCGGACCAGCCATTGGCCATGGGCATGGCGCGCCAGCAGCCAGCTGCCCAGGGCAGCGAGCAGCGAGCCGGCGTGCAGCAATCCGGTCGGGGAGGGCGCGAACCGGCCCCGGTAGCAAGTCGATGGCATGGGGGAAAACTTGGCAGGAATGGCTGAATGCGCGGTCAGCAGGCAGCTTGAAGTCAACCGGTGGCGTCCACAAGATTCGCTGCAGTTCCCCCCCCCCAATATTCCGGAGTTCCCCGTGTTGACCCGCATCGCGTTGTTCCTGCTGACCAACCTGGCCGTGCTGGCCCTGGCCAGCGTGGTGATGTCCCTGCTTGGCGTGAATCCATCCAGCATGGCGGGCCTGCTGGTGATGGCCGCGCTGTTCGGCTTTGGTGGCTCGATCATTTCACTGCTGATGTCCAAGTGGATGGCCAAGCGCGCCACCGGCGCGGTGGTCATCGACACCCCGCGCAACGAGGCCGAGCAGTGGCTGGTCCAGACCGTGCGCCGCCAGGCCCAGGCCGCCGGCATCGGCATGCCCGAAGTGGCCGTGTACGAGGCGCCGGAGATCAATGCCTTCGCCACCGGCGCCAACCGCAACAACGCCCTGGTGGCCGTGTCCACCGGCCTGCTGCGGCAGATGACCCAGGCCGAGGCCGAGGCGGTGCTGGGCCACGAAGTCAGCCACATCGCCAATGGCGACATGGTCACCATGGCCCTGCTGCAGGGTGTGCTGAACACCTTCGTGATCGTGCTGGCGCGGGTGGTCGGCGGGGTCATCGACAGCTCCCTGTCCGGCAATCGTGAGGGCAACAGCCGCGGCATGGCCTACTACGCCATCGTGTTCGTGCTGGAGATGGTGCTGGGCCTGTTTGCCACGATGATCGCGATGTGGTTCTCGCGTCGCCGCGAGTTCCGCGCCGACCATGGCGGCGCCACCCTGGCCGGCCGGCAGAAGATGATCGCCGCGCTGGAGCGCCTGTCGACCAACGACGGCGCCAGCACGCTGCCTTCGCAGGTGGAAGCCTTCGGCATCAATGGCGGCGTCGGCCATGGCCTGAAGAAGCTGTTCCTGAGCCACCCGCCGCTGCCCGAGCGCATTGCCGCGCTGCGTGCGGCCCAGCAGCGCACCGGCACGGTGATGTAAGGAGACACCGGGGTGCGGCAGCACGCGCCGCCCGATGGCTCGGCGTTGCGGATGTGCACGGCGGCGTTTTGGGGCGGGTCAAGACCCGCCCCACGCTCGCCGTCTGCATGTGGCCATAGTTCATCGAAAAAGGCCAATCGGGAGATATGATGGTCATATCAGCAAGGGAGGCTCGCCAATGAGCAGCGCGGTTCACGTCACTGAAGCGGTGGATGCCCTGGTTGGACTGCCGACAGCGACGGCGGCTGATGTGAAGCGGCTGGGATGGCGCAAGATCATGGACACAGCCCAGTCCCAGGGTGCCGTGGTGGTGACCCATCACGGCGTCCCGGAGGGTGTGGTGGTGTCTGCGGCGGAGTTTGAGCGCATGCAAGCTGCTGGCAGGGCCGCGCAGGCCACGCAGGAGCGCCTGCTGGGCGACTACCGCAGGCAGTTCCGGGAACATCTGGCGGTCCTGGCCGAGCCGGGCACGGCGGACAGGATGCGCGAGTTCATGGACCGGCCCTGGGCATTGCAGCGACGGGTCAGCGCGGGAGAGGATGATTGATCGGCCTGCGCTGGTCGTCCTGGCTGGCGTCAACGGTGCGGGCAAGAGTTCGCTGGGCGGTGCCGCCTTGAGGGAAGCCGAGCTTGCCTGGTACAACCCGGACACTTACTCCCGCGGCCTGCAGGAACGGTTGGGCTACGCCAGGGAAGCGGCCGACGCCGAGGCCTGGAAGGAAGGCCTGGCGATGCTGGAGGAGGCCATCGCCCAAGGCCGATCCCACGCCTTCGAGACGACGCTGGGCGGGCGCACGATCACGCAACGGCTGATCGATGCGACCGCCACGCACGAGGTCATGGTCTGGTACTGCGGTCTTCGCTCGCCCGAGTTGCACATCGAGCGGGTGGCCCTGCGGGTGACCGCCGGCGGGCATCACATCCAATCGGACAAGATTCGCCAGCGCTACCTGAGCGCACCGCTGAATCTCATCAGGCTGATGCCGCACCTGGCGGCCTTGCGGGTCTACGACAACAGCGCATCGGTGCCGCTCGGCATGCGGATCTCCCCTCCCAGGCTGGTGCTGCACATGAAGCATGGCCGGATCGTGTGGCCAGTCGGCCGGGAGGACGTCGCTTCGGTCCCTGAATGGGCACAGCCGATCGTCGGTGCTGCGCTGGCCCAGGCCACTGGCGCCGCTTAGCATCGGGGCAATGGCAGTGGCCAGAGTTGCCGGTGCCGCGCGCGGCCGGGCACGCAGGGGCCTTGATCAGGCGGTGAAGTCGAAGCTCATCTCCGGCGCCGCCTGGCCGACGAAGTGGCCTTCCACGTAGTCGATGCCCGCACCGAAGAGCAGCGACATGGTGGCCGGATCCTGGATGTGCTCGGCGATGGTGACCATGCCATCGCGCTGGGCGCGGGCGGTGATCTGGCGGATCTTGTCCTGGGCTTCGGTGGCGCGCGTCTGGTCCTGGCAGAAGCTGCGGTCCAGCTTGAGGAAGGCCGGAGTGAAGTGGGCCAGCAGCTGGAACGAATCCAGGCCGGTGCCGAACTGTTCCAGGCCGACCTTGCAGCCCAGCCCGGTGGCGGCGGTCAGCAAATCCTGGGCGCCGCGCAAGTGGGTGAACACCTTGGCCTCGGTGGTTTCCAGCCACAGCCGCTGGCCCGGCACGCCGTGGGCGGCCAGCTCGCGCGCGATCAGCTCGATCAGGCGCGGATCGCCGAATGAGGCCTGGCTGACCTTGACCAGCAGCCGCACCGGGCGGCCGGCGCGTTCGCGCTCGCCCAGCACCGCGATCGCACGGGCCACGACCCAGCGGTCGATCTCGCCCAGCAGTCCGGCTTGCTCGGCGATGGCCAGGAAGCTCACCGGCTTGATCCTTTCCCCGCCGGTGGTTTCCAGGCGCAGGAAGACCTCGTAGAAATCGCCCGGCTCGCCCAGCAGCGGGATGATCGGCTGGTAGTGCAGCACGAAGCCTTGCTCGGCCAGCGCATGGCGCACCAGGCCCAGGATCCGCTGCTCGCGTTCCTGTTCGGCGCGATCCACCGCGGCCGGGTCGAAGATCTGCACACCGTTGCCGCCCAGGTTGGCCGCCGACTGCAGGTTCTCGCTGGCGCGCGCCAGGACCTGGCCGACGCTGGCGATCTTCTCGCCGATCTGCACCCCGCCGATGCTCAGGGTGACGGTCACCGCACGGTTGCCGATCTCGAACACGTGCGAGGCGAAGCCCGCACGCAGCGCCTCGGCCAGCTCGGTGGTATGGGTGTGCGCGCCTTTGCACAGCACCGCAAAGCCGTGCTCGGTGAAGCGCGCGGCCACCATGTCCGGCTCCAGGGTGGCGGTGAAGTGCGCGGCCATCGCCGCGATCAGCGCATCGGCCCAATCCAGGCCGATGTCCGGCAGCAGGCGCGCGTAGTGGTCTGGTTCGACCAGCAGCAGGCCGTACTGCACATCGCTCTGGGCAACCTCGGCCACGGCGTCTTCCAGTGCGTGCAGGAAGGCCGGGCGGTTGAGCAGCCCGGTCACCATGTCGCGCTGGCGCAGGTCCTGGACTTCGCGTGCCAGCTCGGTGTTGAGCTCGCGGCGGCGGAACACGACCTGCACGCACGGCTCGCCTTCGTAGCTGGCCGTGACAAATTCCATCACCGCCGGGAAGCCCTCGCCGGCCTGGGTGCGGGCCTGGCATTCGTAGCGCGGCGGCGGGGCTTCGCCCTTGCCGATGCGCTTGAGCAGCTGCTTGAAGTCATCCACGTCCTTGGGTGCGATCAGATCCAGCAGTGACAGGCCTTCGATGTCCTCGAAGGACTCGAAGCCGAACATCTCAAGGTAGGCATCGTTGGCGCGGATATGCATGCCTTCATGCACGTAGGCGATGGGATCGCGCGAGGAGGCGATCAGCGCATCGCAGCGGCGCTCGGTCTCGCGCAGCTGGGCCTCCAGGCGGCGCAGGCCGCGGCGCGATTCCAGATCTTCCCATTCGTTGCGCAATACGCTGAGCAGATGGTCCGGGCGGGTGCGCAGTGCCAGGGCGCGCGCGCCGTGGACCAGCTCATCGATCACCGAGGCATCGCCCGGTGCATCGATCATGATCACCACCGGGATGTCCTTGCCGCTGGCCAGGACCTGGGCCAGCACGTCGTGCACCGGAATGCCGCGGGCGCCCCTGGCCGCCAGGACCAGATCCACCGGCTGACTGGCCAGCTGCCGGGCCAGTTCGTCCAGGTCCAGCGGGCGCAGGGCGCGCACCGCGATGCCTTCGTTGCGGAAGGTGCTGACCACCGCTTCGGCCGCATCGCCGCTGTCGTCGACGATGATCAGTCGCACGGGGGTGTCTTTACCGATCTGCATTGCCTGGGTTCTGCCGGGGGACGCCGTTTAATACAGCAGCCGAGCCGGAGCGTCCATCCTGGGCTGGATGCATGGCCGACAGCAATCCCCTGCCGATCCTGCGAGAGAACGGCCCTAGGAGTCTGTCGGGCTTTGGCGGTCGAGGCGAAAATTCGGCTGCGCGAGGACAGATTTTTGGCGATTCGCCGCCCCATAGTGGTGCTATGGGGCAAGAAGCGACGGAAATATGGACCGCACAGCCGGATTTGCAGCCCGGCCGGCCAAAGTCCGACAGGCTCCTAGAGCGCGCGCTTGCCGGTATCGCCTGGAATCTCGCGCACCAGGCGCGGTACCAGATAGCCGGACAGGCGCGCGGCCAGCTGCGCGTGCAGGGCCAGCGCGGTGGCGTCGTCCACCTCGAAATGGGCCACGCCCTGGACCCGGTCCAGCTGGTGCAGGTAGTAGGGCAGCACCCCGGCGGCCAGGCCGCGTGTGGACAGGTCGGCCAGTGCCTGGACGCTGTCATTGACCCCGCGCAGCAGCACGGCCTGGTTGAGCAGCAAGGCGCCGGCGCCGCGCAGCGCAGCCAGCGCAGCATCGACCCGGGCATCGAGCTCGTTGGCGTGGTTGGCATGCACGACCACGGTCACCGGCCAGGGCAGGGCCGACAGCCACTGCAGCAGCGCCGCATCGACGCGTTCGGGCAGGACCACCGGCAGGCGGCTGTGGATGCGCAGGCGTTTGAGGTGCGGCACGGTGGCCAGCGCGTCGGTCAGTTCGGCCAGCTTGGGCGTGGACAGCGACAAGGGATCGCCGCCGGAGAGGATCACTTCGTCGATGGTGTCGTCCGCGCCGATCCGGGCGATGGCCTGGGCCCAGTGATCGCGCGCGGCGGTTTCCTCGCCATAGGGGAAATGCCGGCGGAAGCAGTAGCGGCAGTGGATCGCGCAGCTGCCGGTGGCCACCAGCAGTGCCCGGCCGTCGTATTTCTGGATCACGCCGGTGGCCGAACGCGCCGCGGCATCGCCGACCGCGTCCAGGCCGAAACCGGGCAGCACGCGCAGCTCCGCATCCAGCGGCAGCACCTGGCGCAGCAGCGGATCGTGCGCATCGCCGTGGCGCATGCGCGCGATGAACCCGCGCGGGACCCGCAACGGGAACTGCGCGGCGGCCTGGCTGGAGACCTGCAGCGCCACCGATTCCAGGCCCAGTAGCTGCAGCAGTTCGGCCGGTTCGCGCACGGCCTGGCGCAGCGCCTGCTGCCAGCCGCCGGGCTGCAGCGGAGCGGGGGGGCTGGGCGGATCGGCCGGGGCCGGCTGTCTGGAGGCGTGTGCTGCAGGTATCATGGCGGCTTCAGAAAACAAGCGCCCGCCGGTCGCGGCGGGCTTTCCCATTGTATCCGGCCGGTCGCCACAGGCGGCGGGTTTGCCTTACCCGAGGAGTTTTGCCCATGGCCAGTTACGGCATGAACGACGTCAAGAACGGGATGAAGATCCTGGTCAACAACGAGCCTGCGATCATCACCGACACCGAGTACGTCAAGCCAGGCAAAGGGCAGGCCTTCACCCGGGTGAAGTACCGCTTCATCAAGTCCGGCCGGGTGGTCGAGCTGACCATGAAGGCCACCGACTCGCTGGAAGCGGCCGACGTGGTCGATACCGACATGCAGTTCCTGTACACCGATGGCGAGTACTGGCACTTCATGCAGCAGGAGACCTTCGAGCAGGTCCAGGCCGACAAGACCGGCGTCGGCGACGCCGCCAAGTGGCTCAAGGGCGAGGAAGCCTGCGTGGTGACCCTGTGGAACGGCACCCCGATCGCGGTGCAGGCGCCGAACTTCGTCGAGCTCAAGATCACCGAGACCGACCCGGGCGTGCGCGGCGATACCTCCGGCGGCGGCGGCAAGCCGGCCACCCTGGAAACAGGCGCGGTGGTGCGCGTGCCGCTGTTCGTCGGCCAGGACGAAGTGATCAAGGTCGACACCCGCACCGGCGAATACGTCAGCCGGGTGAAGTGACCTGATGGCGCGTGCGCAGGCGCACGCCTTTGCCATCAGGTCATCCCCGCGAAAGCGGGAAGTGCCCCACAACCGCCGCATGGCGGGTCATCCAGGGACGTTGCAGTTGCAGTCGCCCTTGCAGTCGCCCTTGCCGTTACGTCATCCCCGCGAAAGCGGGAAGTGCCCCACAACCGCCGCATGGCGGGTCATCCAGGGACGTTGCACTTGCAGTCGCCTTTGCCGTTACGTCATCCCCGTGCAGGCGGGAAGTGTCCCACAACCGCCGCACGGCAGGTCATCCAGCGCCTTTGCTCCTGCTTTTGCCGTTGGGTTCGTTTCTTCGCAAAGCCGGACAGCGCAAAGTCAAAGTCCCTGGATCCCCGCCTGCGCGGGGATGACGTCCCGGGAATGACGACGATCTGGAAATCCTTCGCGTCCCGGTTGAACGGCTTTGCCGGGCGCGCCACACAACCAAGCGAGACAGCATGAGCCCAGCCACCATCACCCCCGAATCCTGTGACCTGTTGATCGAGGCCGGTTTCGTGGTCCCGGTGGAGCCGCATGCGGTGGTGTGGGAAGACCACGCGGTGGCGATCAGCGGCAGCGAGATCGTCGCGATCCTGCCCACCGCCCAGGCCCGCACGCGCTTTGTGCCCAAGCAGCTCGTGCAGCGGCCCGGATCGGCGTTGATCCCCGGGCTGGTCAACGCCCACACCCACAACCCGATGACCCTGCTGCGCGGCATTGCCGACGACCTGCCGCTCAAGGTCTGGCTGCAGCAGCACATCTGGCCGGTGGAAGGGGCGGTGATGGGGCCGCAGTTCGTCGCCGACGGCATCACCCTGGCGATCGCCGAGATGCTGCGCGGCGGCACCACCTGCGTCAACGAGAACTACTTCTTCCCCGATGTGCAGGCGGCCACCTACAAGCACCACGGGTTCCGCGCGCGGATCGGCCTGCCGGTGATCGACTTTCCCACCGCCTGGGCCAGCAGCGATGACGAATACTTCGACCGCGCCGGCGAGGTCCACGACCAGTGGCGCGGCGATCCGCTGATCGCCACCGCGTTCGCGCCGCACGCGCCGTACACGGTCAGCGACGCCAGTTTCGAACGGGTGCGGATGCTGTCCGACCAGCTGGACGTGCCGGTCCACCTGCACCTGCACGAGACCGCGCAGGAAGTGCAGCAGTCGCTGGACCAGTATGGCCAGCGCCCGATCGCGCGCCTGCAGCGCCTGGGCCTGATCAATGACCGGTTGATCGCCGTGCACATGACCCAGCTGACCGAGGCGGAGATCCACCTGTGCGCCGAACGCGGCGTCTCGGTGGTCCATTGCCCGGAATCCAACCTCAAGCTCGCCTCCGGCTTCTGCCCGGCGTGCGCATTGGCCAGGGCTGGGGTGAACCTGGCCATCGGCACCGATGGCTGCGCCTCCAACAACGACCTGGACATGTTCAGCGAGACCCGCACCGCGGCGATCCTGTCCAAGGCCGTGGCCAACGATGCGGTCGCGCTGGATGCGTTCGCGGCGCTGCGTGCGGCCACCCTGGGCGGGGCCAGGGCGATCGGTTTCGATGCCCAGGTCGGCACCCTGGAGGTGGGCAAGCAGGCCGATATCGCCTGCGTGGACCTGTCGGCACTGGAAACCCAGCCGCTGCATCACGTGGTCTCGCAGCTGGTCTATGCCACCGGCCGCCACCAGGTCACCGATGTGTGGATCGCCGGGCGCCAGCGCCTGGCCGAGCGCCAGCCGGCCGGCATCGACATGGCCGGGGTGGTCGCCAACGCGCGCCAGTGGCGCCAGCGCATCGTCGGCCTGCATCCGGCCTGACCGGCTCACCCCACGAAAGCGGCGCGACGGGCCATCATATCGACGGTTTCCCGCACCTGATGCCCTGTTACGGAGTTCCCCATGTCCACTGCACCCGACCGCGCCGCGTCGCCCAACTTCGATCAGGCCGAGCTGGACAAGTTCGGCGCGCTGGCCCATCGCTGGTGGGATCCGGACGGCCCGCAGAAGGCGCTGCATGCGCTCAACCCGGTGCGCCTGCAGTACGTGGCCGCGCGCCTGCCGCTGGCCGGCAAGCGCGTGCTGGACGTGGGCTGCGGCGGCGGCCTGCTGAGCGAGGCACTGGCCGCGGCCGGTGCCCAGGTCACCGCCATCGACCTGGCGCCCGAACTGCTGAAAGTGGCCCGCCTGCACACGCTCGAATCCGGCGTGGAGGTGGATTATCGCCAGATCGCGGTGGAGGCGCTGGCCGAGCAGGCGCCGGAAAGCTTCGATGCGATCACCTGCATGGAGATGCTGGAGCATGTGCCCGACCCGGGCGCGATCATCCAGGCCTGCGCGCGCCTGCTCAAGCCCGGCGGCCAGCTGTTCCTGTCCACGCTCAACCGCACCCCGGCCGCATTCGCCCTGGCGGTGGTCGGCGCCGAATACCTTGCCAGGCTGCTGCCCAAGGGCACCCACAGGTACGCCGACTTCATCAAGCCCTCCGAACTGGCGGCCTGGACACGCCAGTGCGGCCTGCAGCTGACCGATGTCAGCGGCCTGGTCTACGAGCCATGGCGCGGCGCGGCGCGGCTGAGCCGGCGCACCGAGGTCAATTACCTGGCCTGCGCGGTGAAGCCTTGAAGAGCCGGGACTCGGGACCCGGGACCCGGGACCCGGGAAAGGCGGTCGCGTCTGTTGCGGATGAAGCGATCGCGGGTCCTCTCGGCATGCAGGGGACGGTGCGTGATGATCCAACTTTCGAGTCCCGAGTCCCGAGTCCCGAGTCCCGGCCTGATCCGGGTCCCGGGTCCCGGGTCCCGGGTCCCGGCTCCTGGCCTTTCCCGGGTCCCGGGTCCCGGATCCCGGGTCCCGGCTTTCCGAGTGTCGCCCTGTTCGACCTGGACGGCACGCTGCTCGACAGCGCGCCGGACATGGTCGCCACCGTCAATCGCATGCTGGCCGCACGCGGGCGCGCGCCGCTGACGCTGGAGACGGTGCGCCCGCACGTGTCCAAGGGTGCGCGTGCGATGTCCGGCGCGGCGTTTCCCGAGCTGTCCATCGCCGAGCGCGAGGCGCTGGTGCCCGAGTTCCTGCGCGTCTACGCCGGCGAGCTGGGCAGGCACGGCGCACCGTTCGATGGCATCGAGCAGATGCTGCGTGCGCTGGAAGCCGCCGGCGGCCGCTGGGGCATCGTCACCAACAAGCCTGAAGGACTGGCCCGGGCGCTGATGCCGCTGCTGGGCTGGCAGTCGCGCTGCGCGGTGCTGATCGGCGGCGACACCCTGGCCCAGCGCAAGCCGCATCCGCTGCCGCTGCAGGAAGCCGCGCGCCGGCTCGGCGTGGCCATCGACGATTGCGTGTACGTGGGCGACGACGAACGCGACATCCAGTCCGCGCGCAGCGCCGGGATGGCGTCGATCGCCGCGCTGTGGGGCTACCGCCTGGACCACGACGATCCGCTCACCTGGCAGGCCGATGTGATGCTCGAGCGGGCGCTCGATCTGCTCGACCCAGGCAACTGGCCGCGGCGAGGTCAGGCGCGGTGAGCGAGTCCACCGCGCTGGACAACTTCCTGGAGAAGTGGCGCAGCCGCTGGCCGGAATGGCAGCTGGTGCAGGGCTTCGTCCCCGAGCCGCAGCGCCGCATCGCCGTGGCCTGGTTCGCGCTGCTGCAGGAACTGGCCGATGCAATGAACATCGCCGGCGATCCCTTGCCGGCCGATGCCAAGCTGGCCTGGTGGGGCGAGGAACTGCGCGACTGGGCGCGGCACCGTTCGCGCCATCCGCTGGGCCGGGTGCTCGAACCGGTCCAGGCGCCATGGGCGCTGCTGGCCGATGCCTTGCCGGCGCTGTCGCTGATGCGTGGCCTGCCGCAGGAAGCCGACGCCGCGCTGCCGCTGGTGGCGCCGCTGGCCAATGCGATCGCGCAGGTCGAAGCCGGGCTGTTTCCGGGCGCGCGCCGCCGCAGCGCCCTGCCGGAACTGTCCGCGCAGCTGCTGTTCACCCGCTGGATGGAGGTCCCGCCGCACGCCGACGCGCCGCGCTGGCGCGAGGCCTTGCTGGCCCATTGGCCGGCCAGGGTGGGTGGCCCGCGCCCACGCCGGGTGCTGGCCACCCTGATGCGCCTGCGCCTGCAGCACCTGCACGCCGACGGCCAGGGCAGCACGCCGAGCAAACCGTTGAAACTGGTATGGACCACCTGGCGCGCGGCCGCCGGCGGCAGCTGATCGGCAACGGCGTTGGCAGGTGTCCATTCGCGTGCAGGGGCGGACTGCCGGCGGCGCGCCCGCCCTCGGCCAGAGAAAGCATGCCGATTGTCGAGTAGCGCTACAGCGCCGGCGTAGCGCATGGCGGGCGCCACGGCGGCACGTGCGGACCCTCGGCGCGGCGCCAGGCGGGGTGGTCCGCGCAATCGCCGCAATCGGGTGCAATCGGATGCAACCGGCGGCGGGCGTGGCGCATCGAAACGTGCGCCGGTCCTTGATCTGGATCAATGGCAGCCGGCGGCTTGCCCTCTACCCTGCGTATCGTCTCAGCCGCGGGGAGCAGCGCGCATGCAAGGTGCCGGAGAAACCTACAACGACAAGGTGGTGCGCCAGTTCGCGCTGATGACCGTGGTCTGGGGCATCGTCGGCATGCTGGTCGGGGTGCTGATCGCCGCCCAGCTGTACTGGCCGGCACTGAACTTCGACCTGCCATGGCTCAGCTACGGCCGGCTGCGCCCGCTGCACACCAACGCGGTGATCTTCGCCTTCGGCGGCAGCGCGCTGTTCGCCACCAGCCTGCACGTGGTCCAGCGCACCAGCCATGTGCGGCTGATTTCGGACCGGCTGGCGGCGTTCGTGTTCTGGGGCTGGCAGGCGGTCATCGTCGCCGCCGCGGTGACCCTGCCGCTGGGCCTGACCCAGGGCAAGGAATACGCCGAGCTGGAGTGGCCGATCGACATCCTGCTCGCGGTGGTCTGGGTCGCCTACGCGGTGCTGTTCTTCGGCACGATTGCCAGGCGCAAGGTCAAGCACATCTACGTGGCCAACTGGTTCTACGGCGCCTACATCATTACCGTGACCCTGCTGCACATCGTCAACAACATCGCCATTCCGGTCGGGCCGTTCAAGTCCTACCCGGTCTACAGCGGCGCGGTCGATGCGATGGTGCAGTGGTGGTACGGGCACAACGCGGTCGGCTTCTTCCTGACCGCCGGCTTCCTCGGGATGATGTACTACTTCGTGCCCAAGCAGGCACAGCGGCCGATCTATTCCTACCGCCTGTCGATCGTGCACTTCTGGGCGCTGATCGCGGTGTACATGTGGGCCGGCCCGCACCACCTGCACTACACCGCGCTGCCGGACTGGGCGCAGTCGCTGGGGATGGTGTTCTCGCTGATCCTGCTGGCACCGTCGTGGGGCGGGGCGATCAACGGCATCATGACCCTGTCGGGAGTCTGGCACAAACTGCGCACCGACCCGATCCTGAAGTTCCTGATCGTCTCGCTCTCGTTCTACATGATGAGCACCTTCGAGGGGCCGATGATGTCGATCAAGACGGTCAACTCGCTCAGCCACTACACCGACTGGACCGTGGGCCACGTGCACGCCGGGGCGCTGGGCTGGGTGGCGATGATCTCGATCGGCTCGATCTACGCGTTGCTGCCGCGCCTGCTGGGGCGCGAACAGATGTTTTCGATCAAGGCCATCGACACCCATTTCTGGCTGCACACCGCCGGGGTGGTGTTCTACATCGCCTCGATGTGGATCGCCGGGATGATGCAGGGCCTGATGTGGCGCGCGACCAACGCCGACGGCACGCTGACCTACAGCTTCGTCGAGGCACTCAACGCGACCTACCCGTACTACCTGATCCGCCTGGGCGGTGGCCTGCTGGTGCTCAGCGGCATGGGCCTGATGGCCTGGAACGTGTGGCGCACCTACCTTGCCGGCAGCCTGGCGGCGCAGCCGGTGCTGGTTCCCGCCGCTTCCGAAGCACGCGCCTGAGGTGCGGACATGAGCCAATCCAACAATTCCCACGAAAAGATCGAGCGCAACGTCGGGCTGATGGCGGTGCTGATCGCCGTGGCGGTCTCCTTCGGCGGACTGGCCGAAATCGTGCCGCTGATGTTCCAGGCCGAGGCGATCGAACCGCT
Source organism: Pseudoxanthomonas spadix BD-a59 (assembly GCF_000233915.3). Lineage (NCBI taxonomy): Bacteria > Pseudomonadati > Pseudomonadota > Gammaproteobacteria > Lysobacterales > Lysobacteraceae > Pseudoxanthomonas > Pseudoxanthomonas spadix. The sequence goes on from NC_016147.2 coordinate 1,601,599, forward strand.
GCCCGGGGTCGAACCCTACCCGGCGCTGCAGCTGGCCGGGCGCGACGTGTACGTGCGCGAGGGCTGCTACAACTGCCATTCGCAGATGGTGCGCACGCTGCGCTTTGAGAGCGAGCGCTACGGCCATTACTCGCTGGCCGGCGAATCGGTATACGACCGCCCGTTCCAGTGGGGCAGCAAGCGCACCGGGCCGGACCTGGCCCGGGTCGGCGGGCGCTATTCCGACGACTGGCATCGGGTCCACCTCGACAATCCGCGCGACGTGGTGCCCGAGTCGAACATGCCCGGCTTCCCCTGGCTGGCCGGCACCCCGCTCGACGGCGCCACGGTGGCCAGGAGGATGCGCGGGCTGCAGGCACTGGGCGATCCGTACAGCGACGCGCAGATCCAACAGGCGCCGGCCGACGTGCAGGGCAAGACCGAGCTGGATGCGGTGGTGGCCTACCTGCAGGGCCTGGGCAAGCACGCGCCGAAGGGGGGCTGAGCATGGTTTCCGGCATCGTCACTGCGATCCTGCTGGCGCTGTTCGTCGGCGGCTGGATCTGGGCGTGGAATCCGCGCCACAAGGCCGACTTCGACGCGACCGCGCGCCTGCCGCTGGATGATGAAAACGACACGGGGGAGCATCGGCCATGAGCACCGGCTGGACATGGTTCATCGTCGCACTGGTGGTGAGCAACCTGATCGGGTGCGCGGCCCTGCTGTGGTGGACATCGCGGCGGCGCCCGGGGGATCCGGCGCCGGAGGAGACCAGCCACGTCTGGGACGGCGACCTGACCGAATACAACAAGCCGCTGCCGCGCTGGTGGATCAACCTGTTCTACCTGACCCTTGTCTTTGGCGTGGGCTACCTGTTCTGGTTCGGAGGTCTGGGCGGCATCGCCGGCTACGGCAAGTGGTCCTCGGCGTCCGAGCACGCGGCGGACAAGGCGCTGGCCGCGCGGAAACTGGAGGCGACCTTCCGTCCCTATGCCGGCCAGCCGATCGACCGGCTGGCCCAGGACCCGAAGGCGCTGACCCTGGGCCGGCAGATCTTCGCCAACACCTGCGCCACCTGCCACGGCTCGACCGGGCAGGGCGCGATCGGCTACCCGAACCTGACCGATAACATCTGGCACTGGGGCGGCGATCCGGACACGATCCTGACCACGGTGCTCGACGGCCGCCAGGGCGTGATGCCCGAGTGGGGCACGGCGCTGACCAGCATGGGCGGCCCGGACGCGGTCGAGTACGTCGTTGCCTACGTGCGCACCCTGCGCGACCCGTCGCTGCTGTACAACAACTACCCGGCCGCCCGCGGCAAGGATCTCTACGACGGCCTGTGCGTGGCCTGCCACGGCCCCGCCGGCAAGGGCAACCAGGCGCTCGGCGCGCCCGACCTGACCGACGACTACTGGCTGTACGGCAACAGCAAGGAAAGCCTGGTACAGACCATCAGCAAGGGCCGCCAGGGCACGATGCCGGCGCACCGCGACCTGCTCGGCGAAACCCGCGCGCGGCTGGCCGCCGGCTACGTGTGGTCGCTGTCACATCCGCCGGCCGCCAGGGCCGCGCAGGCTCCATGAACGTCACCGGCCAACCGCTGGACGACGCCGGTCCGCGTGTCCGCCGGATCGGCGCGATCCTGTGGCCGAGCTTCTTCAGCGCCGGCGTCTGCACCATGGTGTTCTTCGCCTTCATCGACCCGCTGGAACTGCGCCAGATCACTTTCCCGCAGTGGCCGATCACCCGCCAGCTCGGCTACACGCTGGGTTTTTTCATGTTCTGGCTGGCGACTGCCGCCTCGAGCCTGTTCACCTGGATCCTGCTGCGCGCGGGCGGCCGTGATCAGCGCCCGCCGCCGCAATGAACACACGTCCCCAAGACGACGCCGGCGCCGGCGGCTCGTTCTACGTCAGCGAACGCAAGGTCTACCCGCGCGAGGTGTCCGGCCCGCTGACAAGGCTGCGCACCGCGGCAGTGTTCTGGCTGCTGGGGATGTTCTACCTGTTCCCGTGGCTGCGCTGGGACGGGCATCAGGCGGTGCTGTTCGACCTGCCGGCGCGCAAGTTCCACGTGTTCGGCCTGACCTTCTGGCCGCAGGACTTCCTGTTCCTGGCGCTGCTGCTGATCATCGCGGCGCTGGCGCTGTTCTTCTTCACCGCGCTGGCCGGGCGCCTGTGGTGCGGCTACGCCTGCCCGCAGACGGTGTGGACCGAGGTGTTCCTGTGGATCGAGCGCTGGACCGAGGGCGACCGCAACCGGCGGATGAAGCTCGACGCCGGCCCGTGGACCGGCGAGAAGCTGCTGCGCAAGGGCGCCAAGCACGCGCTGTGGGCGCTGTTCGCGCTGTGGACCGGCTTCACCTTCGTCGGCTTCTTCACCCCGATCACCGAACTGGCGGCGCGCGCGCCGTTGCTGGGCAGCGCGCCGGGCTGGGGCGGCTGGGAAACCTTCTGGGTGCTGTTCTACGCGCTGGCCACCTGGGGCAACGCCGGTTTCCTGCGCGAGCAGGTGTGCAAGTACATGTGCCCGTACGCACGCTTCCAGAGCGCGATGTTCGACCGCAACACGCTGCTGATCGCCTACGACCCGATGCGCGGCGAACCGCGCGGACCGCGCAAGCACATCCCCAGCGTGCTGCAGCGCGAGCGCGGCCTGCTGGACCCGGACACCGCCAACGACTACGTGCTGCGGGCGCACTACAACCCCAGCGCCGCCGACGCGCGCCTGCAGGCGCGCGGCACCATCACCTTCGCCGGCGCTGGCGCCACCTTTGCGCCACTGCCGAAGTTTGCGCCGGAGCAGCTGGGCGACTGCATCGACTGCACCATCTGCGTGCAGGTCTGCCCGACCGGCATCGACATCCGCAACGGCCTGCAGTACGAGTGCATCGCCTGCGGCGCCTGCATCGACGCCTGCAACGGGGTGATGCGCAAGCTGGGCTACCCGGACGGCCTGATCCGCTATTCGACCCAGAACGCGATCGACGGCAAGCGCACCCGCATCCTGCGCCCGCGCGTGCTGATCTACGGCGCGCTGCTGGTCGCGCTGCTGGCCGGCTGGGGCTGGGGCGTGACCCACCGCAGCACGCTGATCGTCGAAGTGCTGCGCGACCGCAATGCCCTGTTCCGCGAAAGCGCTGATGGCTCAATCGAGAACGACTACACGCTCAAGCTGGTGAACAAGACCGAACACGCCCGGCAGTACATCGTGGCCCTGCGAGAGGACCAGGCGGACGGTCATGACGACGACCATGGCGACGACGAGGGCCTACGCCTGCGCACGCCGTCCGCGATCACGGTGGCCGGCGGCGCCGTTGCATCCATACCGCTCACCGTGGTCGGCCCGCACGACGCGCACGGCCGGCGCGAAGTGCACTTCGACATCGCCGCTGCCGACGGCAGCGCGAAAATGAGCGTCGAAAGCAGCTTCTTCGGACCGGCCCGATGAGCCGCTCCGATTCGACGAACCGCGCCAGGCCCTTCTGGCGCGAACCGATGGTCTGGCTGGTGCTGGGCATCCCGCTGGTTTCGATCGTGGTCGGCGTCGGCCTGGTGGTGGTCGCCACCCGCAGCGGCGGCAACGACGCGGTGGGAGACCAGGTGCAACGCGTCTCGCAGATCCAGACCACCGACCTCGGGCCCGACCAGGCTGCACGCCAGCGCGGGCTGCTCGCGGTGCTGCGGGTCGTGGACGGCGCGGTCGAAGTGTTGCCGGCCAGTGCCGGCTTCGACCGTGCCGCGCCGCTGCGTGCGACCTTCGAGCACCCGCTGCACGCCCAGGCCGACCTGCAACTGCAACTGCAACCCAGCGCGCTGGGCTGGCGCGCCCCGGCGCGGATCGACAACGGCCATCACTGGCGCGTGCAACTGGCGCCGGCCGACGGCAGCTGGCGGCTGCGCGGCCGCCTGCCGCGCCAGCAGCAGGCGGTGCGCTTGGCGCCGGCGCTGTCCAGCGGCGACTAGGCATCACGATGGGCAAGCTGGAACAGCCCGGTGCCGCAATCGCCTGCCACCATTGCGGCGAGCCGGTGCCGGAACCGCCGGTGTGGCTGCAGGTCGATGGCCAGGCGCAGCCCTTCTGCTGCCACGGCTGCGCCGCCGCCGCCGACTGGATCGGCGACAACGACCTGGGCGGCTACTACCGCCTGCGCAGCGCCGCCGCCGGCCGGGTCGGCGACGATGCCCCGGATCTGGCTGACTGGGATCGCACCGAGTTGCTCGACGAACACAGCCGCGCGGTGGACGGTGGCCGCCAGATCGTGGTGCTCACCGACGCGATGCGCTGCGCCGCCTGCGCCTGGCTGATCGACCGCGCGCTGCGCCGCGAGCCGGGCGTGATCGACTGCACTGCCAACGCGGTGACCGGGCGCATCCGCATCGCCTGGGACCCGGCCCGCACCGCGCTGTCGCCGTTGCTGCAGCGGCTGGCGATGCTCGGCTACCGGCCCTACCTGGCCGCAAGCGAGCAAGCCGAACGCGCGCGCCGCGCCGAGCGCCGGCGCTGGCTGCTGCGCCTGGGTGTGGCCGGGCTCGGCGCGCTGCAGGCGATGATGTTCGCCGAGGCGCTGTACCTGGACACCGCCAACGCGATGCCGGTGCCGACCCGCGACTTCTTCCGCTGGCTGACCTTCCTGGTCTCCACGCCGGTGGTGTTCTACGCGGGCTGGCCGTTCCTGGCCGGCGCCTGGCACGAACTGCGCCGTCGCCGCGTCGGCATGGACGTGCTGATCGCCGGCTCGACCCTGCTCGCCTATTTCGCCAGCCTGGTCGAGACGCTCCGCGGCGGCGCGCACGTCTGGTACGACGCTGCGGTGATGTTCGTGTTCCTGCTGCTGGTCGCGCGCATGCTCGAGCAACGCGCGCGCAACATCGCCAGCGCCCAGGTCGATGCGCTGGCGCGGGCGCGGCCGGTGTTCGCCACCCGCGAGCGCGGCGACGGCAGCCGCGAATCGGTGCCGGTCTCGGCGCTGCGCGAAGGCGACCTGGTGCGCGTGGCCGCCGGCGACAACGCACCAGCCGACGGCGTGCTGCTCGACGACCAGGCCAGTTTCGAGGAGGCGCTGCTCACCGGCGAATCGCAGCCGGTGGCCAAGGCGCCGGGCGATCCGGTCTACGCCGGCACCCAGTGCCGCGAACGCCCGGCGCGGCTGCGCGTGACCGGAGTCGGGCAGGCCACCCGGTTGTCGCAACTGGTCGCGCTGGTCGAGCGCGCGCAGGCGCACCGCCCGCCGGTGGCGCGCCTGGCCGACCGCATTGGCGCGCACTTCGTCGCCGGCCTGCTGCTGGTGGCGTTGGCGACCTGGCTGTTCTGGCGGCAATACATGCCCGAGCGCGCGTTCGAGGTGACCCTGGCGGTGCTGGTGATCAGCTGCCCGTGCGCGCTGTCGCTGTCGGTGCCGGCGGCGCTGGCCTGTGTGCACGGCGCGCTGGCCAGGATCGGCGTGCTCGCCACCCGTCCCGAGGCGCTGGATGCGCTGGCCCGCGCCAGCGATGTGGTCTTCGACAAGACCGGCACGCTCAGCGACGGCAAGCCGGCGCTGGAGGAGGTGGAGACCTTCGATGGTTTCGACGCGTCCCACGCGCTGGCGATCGCCGCGGCGCTGGAGCGCGACAGTGGCCATCCGCTGCGCATCGCGTTCGCGCCGTTCGACCAGGGTCTGCCCGCCACGGCGGTGGCCACGCACGCCGGACGCGGGGTGCAGGGCGGGGTGGAAGGGCGCAGCTGGCGGCTGGGCCGCGCCGACTTCGCCGCCGGCGGTGACGGCGATGACGAGCGGCTGTGGCTCGGCGACGGCCAGCGCGCGGTGGCCTGCTTGCAGCTGCGCGAGAACCCGCGCGCCGACGCGGCGCCGGCGCTGGCCGCATTGCGCCGGCAGGGCCTGCGCCTGCACCTGTCCAGCGGCGACGCGCAGGGCCCAGTGCGCCGCCTGGCCGCGGCGCTGGCGATCCCCGCGCCGCACGCGCGGCAGACGCCGGAAGACAAGCTGGCGATGGTGCGCCGGATGCAGGGCCAAGGCCGGATCGTGGCGATGGTCGGCGACGGCCTCAACGACGCGCCGGTGCTGGCCGGGGCCGACGTCTCGATCGCGCTGGGCGAAGGCGCGCCGCTGGCGCAGGCCGCCGCCGACCTGGTGACCACCGGCGCCGGGCTGTGGCGGATTCCGGCGGCGATCGAGCTGGCCCGGCGCACGCGCCTGGTCATTCGCCAGAACCTGGGCTGGGCGCTGGCCTACAATCTGCTGGCGTTGCCGCTGGCCGTCAGCGGACGGGCCACGCCGTGGCTGGCCGCGCTGGGCATGGCGGCCTCCTCGCTGCTGGTCACCGCCAACGCGCTGCGGCTGACCCGCGCCCGCACCCGCCCCGGAGACGCCGCACAATGAACATCCTGCTGTTGCTGGTGCCGATCAGCCTGGTGCTGCTGGGGGTGGCCATTGCCGCGTTCGTGTGGGCGGTCAGGCGCGGCCAGTTCGACGACCTGGACACCCCGGCGCTGGACATCCTCGAAGACGACGAGATGCCTTCCGATCAGCCCCGCGAACCGAGTGCGCGCGATGCCGGTTGACGGGCTGGTGCTGCTGGCGGCGCTGGCCGCCGGCACCCTGGGCAGCGCGCACTGCGCGGCGATGTGCGGCGGCATCGCCACCGGCTTCTCCGCGGTCGGGGCCGCGCGCGGCTGGCTGCCGGCGTTGCAGGTGAACCTGGGCCGGGTCGGCGGCTACGTCCTCGCCGGTGCACTGGTCGGCGGCCTGGGCGGCGGATTGCTGCAGGTGCTGCGCATCGAATGGCTGACCCTGGGCCTGCGCATGGCCGCCGGCCTGGTGCTGGTGCTGGTCGCGTTGCGCCTGTTCGATCGCCGCGGACGCTTCGATGTCCTCGCCAGGCCCGGCGCGAAGCTGTGGTCGAAGCTGCAACCGCTGCAGCGCGCGCTGCTGCCGGCCGACCGCGGCTGGCGGCGCCTGGCGCTGGGCATGCTGTGGGGCTGGCTGCCGTGCGGGCTGAGCCTGAGCCTGCTGACCGCCGCCTGGCTGCAGGGCAACGCGCGCGACGCGGCGCTGACCATGGCCGCCTTTGGCCTGGGCACCCTGCCGATGATGCTGCCGCTGACCTGGTCCGGCGCGCGCCTGTCCGGCTGGCTGCAACGCCCCGGCTGGCGGCGCGCCGGCGCCGGCATGGTGCTGCTGGCCGGCCTGTTGACCCTGTCCGCGCCGTGGCTGATGCGGGTGCCGGTCCTGCACGGCGCGCTGTCGGCCCTGGGCTGCGGCAGCCTGCCGGGGTGATCGGGGCAGGGTCGTGGCCGGGCGGGCGCCGGGCGCGGTTCGAGCTGAAAATGGCGCGTGATCGGCCGTCGGCGGTCACTGCTGTCAGGCAGTCCTTCAAGGCCAGGGCCGTTACTTCTGGTCGACCACCAGAAAATTTCCAGGGCCCCGGGCCGAAGCATCCGGCAGCGCCTGCTGGGCTTCATCCTTGAGCTGCACGCCGGAGAGCTGGCGCCGCCGCGCCTGGTCCATCAGCCAGGCCAGCTTGTACATGGCCGCCTCATAGGACAGGCCGGCGGCGCGGATGTTGGAAATGCAGTTGCGGGCCGCATCGGTCAGGCCCACGCGCGGGGCCCAGGTCAGGTACGCGCCGAGGCTGTCGGGCGAGCTCAGGCCCGGGCGCTCGCCGATCAGGACCAGGCACATCCGCGCGCCCAGCAGTTCGGCGATCTCATCGCCCACCGCCACGCGGCCCTGGTGGACCAGGCAGACCGGTGCCAGCGACCAGCCTTGCCCCTGTGCGTAAGCCCGCAGGCGCTGCAGCATCGGGCCGGCGTGCTGGTGCACGGCCAGTGCGGACAGGCCATCGGCCACCACGATGCACAGGTCATGCTGGTGGCCGCGGGTGGCGGCATGGCCACGTAGCTCGATCGAGGACGCCTCATCCAGGCGACGCCCCAGATCGGGGCGCTGCAGGTAGACATCGCGGTCCTGCGCCGCGCTGTGCAGCACCCGTACTTCCAGCCCCAGCGCCTCAAGCTGCTTTTTCAGCGGCTCCACGTCCAATGCCAGGTGCACCGCATCGCGGGCCTGCGCATGGGCGAACTGGAAATCCAGGTGCGCGGCCGTGGGCAGGCTGGTGCCGGCGCGACCCAACGCGATCCTTGCAGGTGTCAGGCCGCGCAGCTGCGTCCACGGATCCAGGCGGGCAGGGCGGTGGTCGTCGTGTTCGCTCATGACAACCTGGCCAGCGCCTTCCTGAAAGGTGCCGGCAGGTCCTGGCCCAGCAGGAAGCGTCCATCGCGCTGCTTGAGGATGTCCATGCGCTCCAGCCACGCCTCGAACTCCGGCGCCGGGCGCAGGCCCAGCACCTGGCGCGCGTACAGCGCGTCGTGGAAGGAGGTGGTCTGGTAGTTGAGCATCACATCGTCACTGCCCGGGATGCCCATGATGAAGTTGACCCCGGCCACGCCCAGCAGGGTCAGCAGCACGTCCATGTCGTCCTGGTCGGCTTGGGCATGGTTGGTGTAGCAGATGTCGCAGCCCATCGGCACCCCGAGCAGCTTGCCGCAGAAGTGGTCCTCCAGCCCGGCGCGGATGATCTGCTTGCCGTCGTACAGGTATTCCGGGCCGATGAAACCGACCACCGTGTTCACCAGCAGCGGCTTGAACGCACGCGCCACCGCGTAGGCGCGCGCCTCGCAGGTCTGCTGGTCCACGCCATGGTGCGCATCGGCCGACAGCGCGCTGCCTTGCCCGGTCTCGAAGTACATGACGTTGTCGCCGACACTGCCGCGCCCCAGGGTCAGGCCGGCCTGGCGGCCTTCGCGCAGCAGCGCCAGGTTGACGCCGAAGCTGGCGTTGGCGCCTTCCGTGCCGGCGATGGACTGGAACACCAGGTCCACCGGCGCGCCGCGGTTGATCGCCTCGATGGTGGTGGTGAGGTGGGCCAGCACGCAGGACTGGGTGGGGATGTCGTAGCCGCCGATGACGCCGTCGAGCATCTTCAGCAGCTCGATGATGGCGCCGGTGCTGTCGCTGGCCGGGTTGATGCCGATCACCGCATCGCCATTGCCGTACAGCAGGCCGTCGAGCACGCTGGCGGCGATGCCGGCCGGATCGTCGGTGGGATGGTTGGGCTGCAGGCGCGTGGACAGCCGCCCGCGCAGGCCCAGCGTGTTGCGAAAGCGCGTGACCACCCGCGTCTTCTGCGCCACCAGCACCAGGTCCTGCACGCGCATCAGCTTGGACACCGCCGCCACCATCTCCGGGGTCAGTCCCGGTGCCAGCGCGGCCAGGCTGGCTTCGGTCGCCGCCTCGCCCAGCAGCCAGTTGCGGAAGTCGCCCACGCTCAGGTGCGCCACCGGCGCGAAGGCCTGCGCATCGTGGCTGTCCACGATCAGCCGGGTGACTTCGTCGTCTTCGTAGGCGATGACCGACTCGCTCAGGAAATGCCGCAGCGGCAGCTCGGCCAGCGCCATCTGCGCGGCCACCCGTTGCCGATCGCTGTCGGCCGCCACGCCCGCCAGGCGATCCCCGGAACGGGCCGGGGTCGCCTTGGCCAGCAGGTCCTTGAGGTCGGTGAAGTGCCAGCGCTGGCCGCCGGCGGTGTGCTGGAAGCCACTCATCGTCGCGTCCGTCCCGCTGCCAGGCTCATGCGTGATCGATCGCCGCGTCCGGTTGCGGGCCGCCGCCGCGCAGGCTCAGCCAGCACACCCCCATGCCCAGCACCATCAGCACCACGAACGCCAGCGCCACCTGCGGGTTGAACCACAGCATCGCCACCAGGCACACCAGCGCCAGGACCAGCGCGATCGCCGGCACCAGCGGATAACCGGGCGCGCGGAAGGTGCGTGCCAGGTCCGGCTCGCTGCGGCGCAACTTGAACAGGCTCAGCATGCTCATGATGTACATCACCACCGCGCCGAACACCGACATGGTGATCATCGCCGCGGTCAGGCTCATGCCCTGCACGCTGATCAGGCCATCGCTGTAGATCGCCGCCACGCCGATCACGCCACCGGCCAGGATTGCCCGGTGCGGGGTCTGGAAGCGCGAGAGCCTGGCCAGCCCGTGCGGCAGGAAGCCTGCCCGGGCCAGGGCGAAGAACTGCCGCGAGTAGCCCAGGATGATGCCGTGGAAGCTGGCCACCAGGCCGAACAGGCCGATCCATACCAGCATGTGCAGCCAGGTCGAACTGCTCCCGACCACCGCCTTCATCGCCTGCGGCAGCGGGTCGTTGATGTTGCTCAGCGCCTTCCAGTCGCCCACGCCGCCGGCAAAGATCATCGTGCCAAAGGCCAGCGCCACCAGGGTCAGGATGCCGGCGATATAGGCTTTGGGGATGGTGCGCCTGGGGTCCTTGGCTTCCTCGGCCGCCATCGCCGCCCCTTCGATGGCCAGGAAGAACCAGATCGCGAACGGGATCGCCGCGAAGATCCCGCCGATCGCCGCGGGGCTGAAGACATCGGCGCCGGCCCAGCCGCCGGCGGCAAACCTGGCCAAGCTGAAACCCGGCGCGACCACGCCCATGAACACCAGCAGCTCGGCCACCGCCAGCAGGGTGACCACCAGTTCAAAGGTGGCCGCGATGGTCACCCCGAGGATGTTCAAGGTCATGAACACGATGTACGCACCGACCGCGGCGGCCTTCGGGTCCAGGCCCGGGAACTGCACGTTGAGGTAGGCGCCGATGGCCATCGCGATCGAGGGCGGGGCGAACACGAACTCGATCAGGGTGGCGATGCCGGCGATCATCCCGCCGGTGGCGCCGAACGCGCGCCAGCTGTAGGCGAACGGCCCGCCCGCGTGCGGGATCGCCGTGGTCAGTTCGGTAAAGCTGAAGATGAAGCAGGTGTACATCGCCGCGATCACCAGTGTGGTGACCAGGAAGCCGAGCGTGCCGGCCACGCCCCAGCCGTAACTCCAGCCAAAGTACTCACCGGAAATCACCAGGCCCACGGCGATGCCCCACAGGTGCAGGGTGCCCAGGGTGGGTTTGAGTTTTTCGTTCGACATCACGCGCATCTCCGATCGCTGAAGGGGGAGGAGATGGAGCGCGGCCTGCACGGCCGGCTCCGCAACGCTGCTGATTGCGACTGCAGGCCGATGGCACTGCGCGGTGGCAGCTGGGCATCGACGCAAATTGCCAGGGGCGGCGTCCTGCCGCAGTACGGGCGATGACGCTGCGGTCAGCTGCATCGCCGTCGCCTTGAGGTTATACACAACAAAACGCCCCTGGCACAGGCGTCGGGCGCCGGATGTGGGCGGCGCGGTATGTGGCCCAACGCGGCACCCTCGGCGGTCGCGCGCCTGGCCGGCTCGGGCCGAGGCCGGGCCTTACCTGGCGCGGTCCAGCACCAGCAGCGGATCGATGCGCGTATCGAACCAGCTCATCCCCCAATGCAGATGCGGCCCGCTCGCGCGCCCGGTGGCACCGACTGCGCCGATCACCTGGCCCTGGGCGATGCGCTCGCCGACCTTCACCCCGATCCGCGACAGGTGCAGGAAATTGGAGCTGAGCCCATGGCCATGGTCCAGCAGCACCGTGCCGCCGGTGAGGTACAGGTCCGGCGCGGCGAAGGTGACGATCCCGGCCGCCGGCGCCTTGACCGGTGTGCCGGTGGGCGCGGCGATGTCCATGCCCGAGTGCCCGGCCGGCGAGGGCTGGCCGTTGTAGACGCGCGCATTGCCAAAGCGGCCGCTGATGCGGCCCTGCACCGGCCAGAGGAAGGGTGCCGCGAAATCGGTGCGGTCATCATCGCGATCGCGCGCCGCGCTCACCTGCGCCTGTTCGCGCGCGATCCGCGCGGCGAGCTGCGGCGGCGGGTTGACGCTCGCCGGCGGCACGCCATTGACCCGCTCGGTCGGCCAGTCGCGCGGCGCCACCGCGATGGACACGGTCTGCATGGTCGCGCCCGGCGCGGTGACCTGCACCTGCAGCGGGCCGGTCTGGTTGCGGCCGACGCCGAACACAACCGTGCCGTAGGCCGTCACGCGCAGCGTGCGTCCGGCATAGCGCACCTGGCTGCCCGGCGCGACCTTGCCCAGCACCAGCGCGCCCTGCGACACCGAAGCCGGAAACAGCGCCTGTGTTGCCGCCTGCGCGTGCGCGGCCGGGATGGACCCGGCCGGACTCGCGCTGCCGGCCGCGGCCAGCAGCAGGGCCAGCAAGACCGGCCTCACCGATCCGATTCCAGCCGCGGGCCCTTTGGCATGCCGGCCAGCTGCTCGCCGTTCCACCCCATGCGGTCGTTGACCCAGGTCGCGATCCGGCCGTTCTCCAAACGCAGGCCACCGGCGGTCTGGCGAGCTTCGTTGATCCAGCGGGCGTTGACGATCACGGTGGCGGGCATTTACGGGCGCCTGGACGGGTAGATGAATGGGGGTCGTCTGGAACCGGGTCGTAGCCGCCCGGATGGAACGGATGGCAGCGGCCGACCCGGCGGGCCGCCATCCAGCCGCCGCGCAGCACGCCGAAGCGGCCGATGGCGTCCATCGCGTACACCGAGCAACTGGGCTCGAACCTGCAGCGCGGACCCAGCAGCGGGCTGATCAAGCGCTTGTAGCCGCGCAATAAGGCAATGAGTCCGCGCTGGAGCATGGCCCGATGATAAGCGATGGCTCGGCAACGTGGTTGCCCCCCCTGCGTGGGTGAGCTATAAAGGCCCGCTTTTCCCGGCCCGGGAATCATCAAGGACGCTGTTCGTGGCAGCCAAGAAACCCGTAGAACCGGCCGTCAAGGCCGTCAAGTCGCCCGCTGCTGGCAAGCACGCAGCGGCTGCCAAGGCGCCGGCCAAGAAGGCACCGGCGAAGAAAGCCGTGCCTGTCGCCAGCAGCAAGCCGGCGGCGACCAAGACCGCGCCGGCGAAGAAGGCCACGAACGCCCCCACGGCCGCCAAAGCCGCGGCTGCGAAGAAACCGGCGCCCGCGCCGGCCAGGCAGGCCGCAGCGGCAAAGCCCGCGGCCAAGCCTGCATCCAAGCCCGCTCCGAAGCCGGTTGCCAAGACCGCTCCGGCCAAATCCGCTCCCGCCAAGGTTGCCGGTCCCAGTCAAGCCTCAGTGGTCAAGACCGCCGCGACGCCCGCAGCCAAGGCCGTTCCTGCAAAGAATCCTGTGCCCGCCAAGACTCCCCCGAAAACCGACAAACGCCCCATCCCCGCCAAGCCCGCAGCTTCGCGCGTCACCGGCAAGATCGCCGTGGCCGTGACTGCGCGCGCGCCCGAAACCTCGTCCAAGCCCAAGGTCCGCAAGGTCGAATACACCATCGACGAAGCCACCGGCCGCCCGGTGATCCCCCCAGGCTACAAGCCCCAGCCCGACGAGGAGTACATGAGCCCGTTGCAGCAGGAGTACTTCCGCCAGCGCCTGCTCGACTGGCGCGCCGACCTGGTGGAGGAATCCAAGCAGACCATCGAGAACCTCAAGGACGAAGTGCGCGACGTGGGCGATGAAGCCGAACGCGCGACCCGCGAGACCGAGAACTCGCTGGAACTGCGCACCCGCGACCGTTACCGCAAGCTGATCGGCAAGATCGACAGCACCCTCAAGCGTCTGGAAGCCGGCGACTATGGCTACTGCGTGGATACCGGCGAAGAAATCGGCCTGGAGCGCCTGGAAGCACGCCTGACTGCCGAACGTACCCTGGATGCCCAGGAGCGTTGGGAGCATCTGCAGAAGCAGCAGGGCGACTGAAGTTTCATATGAAACTATGTGGGTTCATAAGGCTGTGACCTCCCATGAAATCAATGAGTTGTAGCCTCACCAAGTCCCAAGCCTAATCAGGAAATCCCTCGCTTCGGAGGGTGTTTCCCGGGGTTGATTTTGCCTTCCCGCCACTAAGATCGAACGTCGTTGAGGACGTCCGAGGTGTGGTGAAGGGCCATCGACAAGTTGAACGCAAACCAGATTCGCAACGCCAAGTGGCCTCGACGGAACTCAATGAGCGGGGATTCCATGCCGATGCCATCGAACGGCAATTGGCCCATGAGGAGGCGAACAAGCGTCGTCGAGCCCACAACCGGGCCTCGTATCTGGAGGAGCGCTGCAAGATGATGGACGCTTGGATCTGCTGGCCAGTGAGAAACGGGCGGCAGCGATGCTGCTCCGCTTCCGGGGCCGGGGATGAAATGCCAGGCAACTGATCGGCAAAGCTCTTCTCCGGACTCCTAGGTAAGTCTTTCATAATTGTTTTCGACTAATTTGTTGAAGTTATAATCGATTTTGTGCATCTCTAAGCGCCTGTGATGGCATTTCTCCCAAGTTTCGACGTTTTTGTGCGGACGGAACTGCCTTCCTTCCTATCGGGAGCGCGCAGATGAGTAACCTCCCCGCTGACCCCATGGGGGCTGCATGGTTGGCCCGAACCTACGGGGTGGAGCCGATGGGGCGATTGCCCGTCCTCAGCCAAGTGGGCGGGCGACGTGCGTCGGAGATCAATGAGGGTTTCCGGCTGGAAGCGTATCTGGAGATCATGCGGCCTGCGGCTACGCCGGCTGCGCATCTGCAATTCCACCTGCGCCATGAAGTCCCGCATCTGGAATTCCTGTCCCGTCTGTTTGCTCAGGCTGGCCCTGATTTCGTCCAGGCGTGGATTGCGGCCGAACCAACCGGGCAGTACGCCCGTCGGGCAGCGTTCCTGTACGAGTGGCTCACCGGCGACCTGTTGCAGGTGCCGGAGCGGTTGGGGGGCAACTACGTCGATGCGATCGACGCCGCCAAGATGGTGGCCGCCTCACCCGAGCGTGCGGTGAAGGTGCAGCGTTGGCGGGTAAACGACAACTTGCCGGGCACGCGGGACTTCTGCCCGACGGTGGTGAAGAACGAGGCCGTCGTACGGGCGGCCGAACTGGACGTATCGGTCCTGTTCGGTGAATTGACCGACGAGTTTGGCGAGGACCTGCTGATGCGGGCCGCTGCGTGGATGACGCTGCGGGAAAGCCGGGCCAGTTTTGCCATTGAAGGGGAGGCTGGTCAGGCGACCCGTGTCCAGCGTTTTGCAGACGTGATGGCACGACGTACCGGTCAGGGCGAATGGCCGCTGACCGATACGGTGCTGGCCGAATTGCAACGCGAGATCCTTGGTGAGCGAACCACACTTGTGCGTTTCGGGATACGGCAATCGCCGGTATTCGTGGGCGAGGTGGTGCGCTACCAGGAGGTGGTGCATTACGTGGCCCCGGTTGCCGAGGATGTTCCGGCGATGTTGGAGGGATTGCGGGTCTTTCTTGAAAGGACGCAAGGGCAATCGCCGGTGATGCGCAGCGCCGTGGCATCGTTCGGCTTTGTCTACATCCATCCTTTGGCCGACGGCAATGGGCGGGTGCACCGGTTCCTGATCAACGACGTATTGCGACGTGATGGGGTGATCCCTGATCCGGTAATCCTGCCAGTGTCCGCAGTCATCACCGACGATGTCGGCGAGCGGCGCGGTTACGAGCGCGTACTGGATCAAATGTCCACACCCTTGATGCAAGGAGTACGGGAGTACGTGACGTTCGAGCCTGTGCAGACCACCTACCCGGATGGGGTGGTGTCGAATTTCGCCTTCGGTGGCGCCGAGCAGGCCAGGCCGCTATGGCGTTACCCGGATCTCGGCCCGCACGTGGTGGTCTTGTCCAACATCCTGGGACGCACCCTGACGGAACAGATGCGCGAGGAATCGCGCTACCTGCGCCGTCATGGGTGGGCACGTGCGGCACTGAAAGAGATCGTCGAGATGCCGGATCAGCAGGCCGACCGGGTGTTGCGTTCGATCGAGCAGAATCGAGGGGAGCTCAGCAACGTGTTGGCCAAGGAAATGCCGGTGTTGCGAGAACCAGGCATCTGGTCCGATATCGTCGAGGTGGTCGAGCGGGCCTTCCGTGACTAACTACCTCCGATGGCAATCGCGATGGGTCGATGGAGTACGCGAGCGCGGGGCGCGAAAGACTCGACTGCGTTCGGCCTCGATCCCGGAGTGTCCTGGCGGAAGTGTCCTGGGTGAAGGCACCTCAGCGCCATGATGGACCAGGTGCCCTGCGGCGCCGAGGACGGGATCGGGCCAGCGACCTGGACGGTGTGCGCAACCCCCGTGTAGACGAGGGTTCGTACGTGCGCGTGGCGCTTGCGGCGGCGCCTTGATCGGCACGGTCATACAAGGGGTGTATACCGCGGGGCTGGTGATGGCATGACAGACCGATGGCCGTGTTGATCCAGATCAAGGCGCCCACCAGGCCGCAGATTCAGGATTCGCTTTTCGTTCCCTGGGCCCCGTGGTGAACCACCCTCCTTCCGACACTCCGGTTCCCCGGATGCACGCGCTCAGTCCGTTGGACGTCCAGGCGCGGGCCGCTCTGGCCGGTGTCACCGGGTCGCTGTCGCCGCAGTCGGCCCTGCTGGCCTGGGTGGACTGGGCGACCCATCTGGTCGCCTCGCCCGGCAAGCAATCCGATCTGGCCGCGCTGGCGCTGGAACAGGCCTCGACCCTGGCCGGCTACTTGCGTGAATGCATGATCGCCGGGCCGGGCCAAGCCCATGCCTGCATCGAACCGCCCGCCCGCGACCGCCGCTTCGCCGCGCCGGAATGGCGCAGCTGGCCGTTCAACCTGTGGCACCAGGCGTTCCTGTTGAACCAGCGCTGGTGGGAGGCCGCCACAGGCGGGGTGCCCGGGGTGGAGCGGCATCACGAAACCATGGTGGCCTTTGCGGCCCGCCAGTGGCTGGACGTGTTTTCCCCCGGAAACCAGCTGGCGACCAACCCGGTGGCCCTGCGCCGGACCTTCGAGGAAGGCGGCGCCAATCTGCGGCGCGGCCTAGGCTATCTGGTGGACAACATCGAGCGCCGGTTGGCCCAGCAGCCGCCGGCGGGCGTGGAGAGTTTCCAGGTCGGGCGCGATGTGGCAGTGACGCCCGGCAAGGTGGTGTTGCGCAATCGGCTGATGGAGTTGATCCAGTACACGCCGACCACTGCGCAGGTTCATCCCGAGCCGGTCCTGGTGATCCCGGCCTGGATCATGAAGTACTACATCCTGGACCTGTCGCCGCACGATTCGCTGATCCGCTACCTGGTCGCTCAGGGATTCACCGTGTTCTGCATTTCCTGGAAGAATCCTGGCGTGGAGGAGCGCGAGCTGGGCATGGACGACTACCTGGCGCTGGGCTTCTGGGCTGGCCTGGATGCGATCAACGCGATCGCGCCCGGGGCCAAGGTCCACGCCACCGGCTATTGCCTGGGCGGCACCCTGCTGTCCATCGCGGCGGCGGCGATGGCCCGCGACGGTGACGACCGGCTGGCCTCGCTGAGCCTGTTCACCGCCCAGACCGATTTCAGCGAGCCGGGCGAACTGGGTCTTTTCATCGACGAAAGCCAGGTCACGCTGCTGGAAGCACAGATGCAGCAGCAAGGCTACCTGCGCGCCGATCAGATGGCCGGCGCGTTCCAGATGCTGCGCTCCTACGACCTGATCTGGTCGCGGCTGATCAGTGAGTACCTGCTCGGCGAGCGCCAGCCGATGAACGACCTCATGGCCTGGAACGCCGATACCACGCGGATGCCGGCCAAGATGCACGCGCAGTACCTGCGCCGGCTGTTCTTGAATGACGATCTCAGCGAAGGGCGTTACCCGGTACGGGGCCGCCCGGTGTCGCTGGGCGATATCACCCTGCCGGTGTTCAGCGTGGGCACCGAGAGCGACCATGTGGCACCGTGGCGGTCGGTCTACAAGCTGCACTATCTCTCGCCGGCCGAGCTCACCTTCGTCCTGACCACCGGTGGTCACAACGCCGGCATCGTCAGCGAGCCGGGGCATCCGCGCCGCAGCTACCGGGTGAAGACCCGGCACCAGGGTGAGGGCTACCTGGATGCCGACGCCTGGCTCGAGGCCGCCATGCGGAAGGAGGGTTCGTGGTGGCCGGAGTGGAGCCAGTGGCTGCGCGTGCGTTCCGGTACGCCCGTCGATCCGCCCGACACCGGCGCTGCGGCCAGCGGTTATCCGGTGATCGACGATGCCCCCGGGCGCTACGTCAGGGAGCCATGACCGCCGACATGGCGCGGTCGATCAACCAACGCAGCGCCCGCGGGATGGGCGGGGTGCTCACGCAGGTTGATGCTAGCCTCAAGTCATCAACCAGGTGTTGCATCCAGGCTCCATGTTCTGTTCCCGTCCTTCCTTCTTCGTGACCCTTGGCCGTTTGGCGAGCTGCGCGCTGGCCGTGGCGCTTGCCGGCTGCGCCTCGATGGCCCCACCGGATTCAACGCCGCCGCTGCCGGTGGCCGACGCCTGGCCCGCCGACGCCACGCCCACCGCTGAAGGCCCGGTGCCGGCACCGGCACTGGGCTGGCCGGACTATTTCGCCGATCCGCAATTGCAGCGGCTGATCGGCACCGCCCTGGCCAACAACCGCGACCTGCGCCTGGCCGTGCTGCAGGTCGAGCAGGCACGCGCCGCCTACCGGATCCAGCGCGCCGACCAGTTTCCGAGCCTGGGCGTGGGCGTGGAGGGTGCCCGCTCGCGGGTGCCGGGTGACCTCAACGTCAGCGGCCGCCCTCAGGTCGGCAGCGACTACGAGGCCTATGTCGGCCTGAGCAACTGGGAGCTGGACCTGTGGGGGCGGATACGCTCGCTCAAGCAGGCGGCGCTGCAGGAGTTCCTGGCCACCAGCGCCGCCCGGCGCGGGGTCCGGGTATCGCTGATCGCCGCGGTCGCCAATGGCTACCTGTCGCTGCGTGAACTGGATGAACGGGTGGCCCTGGCCGAGCAGACCATCGCCACCCGCCAGGAATCGTTTCGCATCTTCAGCCGCCGCTACGAGGTCGGGGCGATTTCCAGGCTGGAACTGGCCCAGGTCCGGACCCTGCTGACCCAGGCCCAGGCCCTCGGCGCCCAGCTGCGGCAGTCGCGCGCGTTCCAGGCCCATGCGTTGGTCAGCCTGGTCGGTGTGCCGCTGGACCTGGCACCGCGCGTGACCGGCTTCGACGATGGGGCGATGTTTGCCGAATTGCAGGTGGGCCTGCCCTCGCAGTTGCTGGCCAGCCGCCCGGACATCATCGCCGCCGAGCATCGGCTGCGCGGCAGCAACGCCAATATCGGCGCGGCGCGCGCCGCGTTCTTCCCCAGCATCGCCCTGACCGGCAGCTGGGGCTCGGCCAGCAGCGAACTGGATGGCCTGTTCGACTCCGGCAGCCGGGCCTGGCGTTTCCTGCCGGTCCTGTCGCTGCCGATCTTCGACGGCGGCCGCCGCAGCGCCAACCTGGACCTGGCCCAGGTGCGCCGCGATGCGGCGGTGGCCGACTACGAAAGGACCGTGCAGGCGGCGTTCCGCGATGTTGCCGATGCCCTGTCCGCGCGCCAGTGGCTGGCCGAGCAGGTGCGTTTCCAGCGCGACACGCTGGATGCGCAGAGCGATCGGGCGCGCCTGGCCAAGCTGCGCTACGACAGCGGCGCGGCCACTTATCTGGAAGTGCTTGATGCCCAGCGCGACCTGCTGTCGGCCCAGCAGCAGCTGGTCCAGGTGCGACGCGCGCTGCTGTCCAGCCAGGTGTCGCTGTACGCCGCACTCGGCGGCGGCGCGGCCGACCCCGGCAGCCCCGTTTCCGCGATCGCTCCGACTTCCAGGGCACCACAACCGTGAAGGCAATCACTCCCTTGCTCAAGAAGAACCTGATCATCGTGGCGGTCGTGCTGGCCATCGCGGCCCTGGGCGGGCTGGCCTGGTGGATGCTGCGCCCGACCGGGCCTGGCGACGGTTTCGCCAGCGGCAATGGCCGCATCGAAGCCATCGAGGTCGACGTGGCCACCAAGCTGGCCGGTCGCATCGAGGACATCCTGGTCGACGAGGGCGACTTCGTCAAAGCCGGCCAGCCGTTGGCGTCGATGCAGATCGACGTGCTCAAGGCGCAGTACGACCAGGCCGTTGCCGGCCATCAGCAGGCGATCCACGCGGTGACCGCTGCCGAGGCGCAGGTCACCCTGCGCCAGAGCGAAGTGCTGGCGGCGCAGGCGCAGGTTCGCCAGCGCCTGAGCGAGCTGGACGCGGCCCAGCGCCGACTGAAGCGCTCGGAGACGCTGACCCTGGAAGGCGCTGCGTCCGCGCAGGAACTGGACGATGACCGCGCCAGAGTACGCAGCGCCGAAGCCGCTGTCGCTGCGGCCCGGGCCCAGACCGCGTCGGCGCAGGCCGCGGTCGCGGCGGCGCAAGCGCAGCTGGTCGGCGCCCGATCCGCCGTCACCGCAGCGCTGGCGACGGTGGCCAGGATCCAGGCCGACATCGACGACAGCGCGCTGAAGTCGCCGCGCGAGGGCCGCGTGCAGTTCCGCGTCGCCCAGCCTGGCGAGGTGCTGCCCGCCGGCGGCAAGGTGCTGAACCTGGTCGACCTGTCCGATGTGTACATGACCTTCTTCCTGCCCGAGACGCTGGCCGGCAGGGTCGCCCTGGGCAGCGAGGCGCGGATCGTGCTCGACGTGGCCCCGGACTACGTGATTCCGGCCAAGGTGTCGTTCGTGGCCAGCACCGCGCAGTTCACGCCCAAGACCGTGGAGACCGCCAGCGAGCGGCAGAAGCTGATGTTCCGGGTCAAGGCGCAGATCTCGCCGGAGCTGCTGCGCGAGCACCTCAGGCAGGTCAAGACCGGGCTGCCGGGCGTAGCCTGGGTCCGGCTGGACACCGACCAGCCCTGGCCCGCCGAGCTGGCGCTCAAGGTCCCGGAGTAGGTTGATGGCGACCGCCTCCCAGCCGGCGCCGGTCGCGACCCTGCGCGCGGTCGGCCTGCACTACGGCAAGACCGTGGCGCTGGACGGGGTGGACCTGGAGATCCCGGCCGGGATCATGGTCGGTCTGATCGGTCCTGATGGCGTGGGCAAATCCAGCCTGCTGTCGCTGCTGGCCGGCGCGCGTGCGGTCCAGGACGGCACGGTCCAGGCGCTCGGCGGCGACATGTCCAGCAAGCGGCACCGCGACCAGGTGTGCCCGCGCATCGCCTACATGCCGCAGGGCCTGGGCCGGAACCTGTACCCGACCCTGTCGGTGGAGGAGAACCTGCAGTTCTTCGGGCGCCTGTTCGGCCATGACGCCGGCGAGCGCCGCCGCCGCATCGACGAGCTGACCCGCAGCACCGGCCTGTATCCGTTCCTGTCGCGCCCGGTCGGCAAGCTCTCCGGCGGCATGAAGCAGAAGCTCGGCCTGTGCTGCGCACTGATCCACGACCCGGACCTGCTGATCCTGGATGAACCCACCACGGGCGTGGATCCGCTGGCGCGCTCGCAGTTCTGGGACCTGATCGAACGCCTGCGCCGGCAGCGGCCGTCGATGAGCGTGATCGTGGCCACCGCCTACATGGACGAGGCGCAGCGCTTCGGCTGGCTGGTGGCGATGGACGAGGGCAAGGTGCTGGCTACCGGCACCCCGCAGGAACTGCTGTCGCAGACCGGTTCGGAGTCGCTGGAGGCGGCCTTCATCCGGCTGCTGCCGGAGGAGAAGAAGCGCGGCTACCAGCCGGTGGAGATCCCGCCGCTGCCGGCCGACGGCAAGGACGACATCGCCATCGAGGCCAGGGACCTGACCATGCGCTTCGGCGACTTCACCGCCGTGGACCATGTCAGCCTGCGCATCCGCCGCGGCGAGATCTTCGGCTTCTTAGGCTCCAACGGCTGCGGCAAGTCGACCACGATGAAGATGCTGACCGGGCTGCTGCCGGCCAGCGAAGGACAGGCCTGGCTGTTCGGCAACCCGGTCGATCCACGCGACATCGACACCCGCCGGCGCGTGGGCTACATGTCGCAGTCATTCTCGCTGTACAACGAGTTGAGCGTGCGCCAGAACCTGGTGCTGCACGCGCGCCTGTTCCACGTGCCGGAGGAACAGGTGCCGGGTCGGGTCGATGAAATGGTCGACCGCTTCGGCCTGCGCGAGGTGCTGGACAGCCTGCCCGAGAGCCTGCCGCTGGGCATGCGCCAGCGCCTGTCGCTGGCGGTGGCGATGGTCCACAAGCCGGAAATGCTGATCCTGGATGAGCCCACTTCCGGGGTGGACCCGATCGCGCGCGACAGTTTCTGGCGGCTGCTGATTCAGCTGTCGCGGCGCGACCAGGTGACCATTTTCATCTCCACCCACTTCATGAACGAGGCCGAGCGCTGCGACCGCATGTCGATGATGCATGCCGGCAAGGTGCTGGATAGCGATGCCCCGGCCGCGCTGGTGCGCAAGCGCGGGGCCAGGACCCTGGAGGAGGCCTTCATCGGCTATCTGGTGGAAGCCGGCGGTGGTGCAGAAAACGCGGACGGGCACGAGATGACCCCGACCATGGCGGCCGAGGCCGACACTGCAGCCAGACGCCGCCACAGGGGCTTCAGCCTGCAGCGCATGCTCAGCTACATGTGGCGCGAGGCACTGGAGCTGCGCCGCGATCCGGTCCGCGCGACCCTGGCCCTGGGCGGCTCGCTGATCCTGATGTTCGTGATGGGGTTCGGCATCAGCATGGATGTGGAAAACCTGCGCTACGGCGTGCTTGACCGCGACCAGACCACCCAGAGCCAGGCCTACATGCTGAACCTGGCCGGCTCGCGCTATTTCATCGAGCGCCCGCCGATCACCGATTACGCCGACCTTGACCGGCGCATGCGCAGCGGTGAACTGTCGCTGGCGCTGGAAATCCCCTCGGGCTTCGGCCGCGACGTGATCCGCGGGGACCATGCCGAGATCGGCGCGTGGATCGACGGCGCCATGCCGACCCGCGCCGAAACCGTGCAGGGTTATGTCCAGGGCATCCACCAGCAGTGGCTGACCGACCAGGCCCGCCAGCGCGGCATCGCGGTGGCCAGCCGCGCCACGGTGCAGCCGCGCTTTCGCTACAACCCCGACGTCAGGAGCCTGCCGGCGATGGTGCCGGCGGTGGTGCCGCTGCTGCTGCTGATGCTGCCGGCGATGCTGACCGCGCTGGCGGTGGTGCGCGAGAAGGAAATGGGCTCGATCATCAATCTGTACGTCACCCCGGTGACCCGCAGCGAGTTCCTGCTCGGCAAGCAGCTGCCCTACGTGGCGCTGGCGATGGTCAACTTCCTGCTGATGAGCCTGCTGGCCGTGACCGTGTTCGGGGTGCCGGTGACCGGCAGCTACCCGACCCTGCTGCTGGCGGCGCTGATCTTCAGCTTCAGCGCCACCGGCATGGGCCTGCTGGCCTCGGCGGTCACCCGCAGCCAGATCGCGGCGATGTTCTTTGCCATGATCGGCACGCTGATCCCGGCCGCGCAGTTTTCCGGGCTGATCGATCCGGTCTCGGCGATGGAAGGGTTCGGCCGGGTCATCGGCAACATCTATCCGGCCACCTACATGTTCACCATCAGCCGTGGCGTGTTCAGCAAGGGCCTGGGACTGGGCGACCTGCACTCGGCATTCGTGCCGCTGCTGCTGTCGGTGCCGGTGATCCTGGGCCTGGCGGTCGCGCTGCTGAAGAAGCAGGAACGCTGAAGGTGCTGCGCCATGTCGCCAACATCTACCGGCTGGGCATCAAGGAGCTGTGGAGCCTGTGGCGCGACCCGATCATGCTGCTGCTGATCGTGTACACGTTCACCATCTCGGTCTACACCGCCGCCACGGCGATGCCCGAGACCCTGCACAACGCGCCGATCGCGATCGTCGATGAGGACGGCTCGCCGCTGTCGGCGCGGATCATCACCGCGTTCTACCCGCCGCAGTTCGTGGCCCCGTCGCTGATCTCGCTAGACCAGATGGACGCCGGCATGGACCAGGGCCTGTACACCTTCGTGGTGGATATCCCGCCGGATTTCCAGCGCGACGTGCTGGCCGGACGCGCGCCGGAGATCCAGCTCAACATCGACGCCACCCGCATGAGCCAGGCCTTCACCGGCAGCGGCTACGTGCAGCAGATCGTGCAGGGCGAGGTGAACGAGTTCGTGCAGCGTTACCGCGGCCCCACGACCCCGCCAGTGGAGCTGGCCCTGCGCGCGCGCTTCAATCCGTCGCTGGAAAAGTCCTGGTTTGGCGGGCTGATGCAGATCATCAACAACGTCACCATGCTGTCGATCGTGCTGACCGGCGCGGCGCTGATCCGCGAGCGCGAGCACGGTACCATCGAACACCTGCTGGTCATGCCGGTGACGCGCACGGAGATCATGCTGGCCAAGGTCTGGTCGATGGGCGCGGTGGTGCTGGCGGCGGCGGCCTTCTCGCTGACCTTCATCGTCCGTGGCATGCTGCACGTGCCGGTGGAAGGCTCGGTGGCGTTGTTTCTGGTCGGCGCCACCCTGCACCTGTTCGCCACCACTTCGATGGGCATCTTCATGGCCACCCTGGCGCGCAGCATGCCGCAGTTCGGTCTATTGCTGATCCTGATCATGATGCCGCTGCAGATGCTGTCCGGCGGCACGACCCCGCGCGAGAGCATGCCGCGGGTGGTGCGCGATCTGATGCAGCTGGCGCCCAACACCCATTTCGTCGAGATCGGCCAGGCCATCCTCTACCGCGGCGCGGGCCTGGACGTGGTCTGGAAGCCGTTCCTGGCGCTGCTGGTGATTGGAAGCGTGCTGTTCTTCCTTTCCCTGCAGCGCTTCCGCAAGACCATCGGCCAGATGGCCTGATGCCTCCCCGCATGGATGCGATTTTCGACACCTTGATGAGGACACACAGATGAGCATCAATACCGATCTTCCGTTGAATCTGCACAAGGCCAATCTCGAACTTCAGCTGCGCCTGGGCCGGCTGCTGCAGGAAAACCAGAGGAAATGGCTGGAACTGGGCAGCCGCGCCCTTGGCGAGAGCATCGCAGAGTCCAGTGCCGAGCTTGAGCAGGTGCTCAAGACCCAGGACTGGCAGGCACTGGCGGCGCTGCCGGGCGAGACATTCTGGCGCCAGCTGCAGCAGCGCTTCGGCGACAGCCAGGCGGTCACCCAGATCGCGGTCAGCGCGCAGACCGCCTTTGCCGCCGGCCTGCAGGAGGCACTTCAGGCCTGGCAGAAGGAAACCGCCCAGGCGTTGGGTGGGGTGGCCGACGTCAACACCTTCACCAGCACGGTCAACGGGATGCTGCAGCAGTGGAACCAGTTCTGGCCGGGCGCCACCGGAGCCGGCCAGAACAGGGGTGCGAAGGGGGCGTCCAGTGCCGAGTGAGCGCACTGCGCTGGTGACCGGCGGCATGGGGGGCCTGGGCGAAGCGATCGCCCGGGTGCTCCATGACGCCGGGCACACGGTGCTGGTCACCCACTCGCGCAGCGATGAGGCCGCCGCCACCTGGCTGGCGGCGCAGGCGGCCGACGGTTACACCTTCAGCTCCTATGAGGTGGACGTGGCCGACTTCGACGCGTGCCAGCGCATGGCCGAGCGCATCCAGGCCGACGGTCGGGCGGTGGACATCCTGGTCAACAACGCCGGCATCACCCGCGATGCCACCTTTCGCAAGCTGACCAAGGACGACTGGGACCAGGTGTTGCGGGTCAACCTGGACTCGATGTTCAACGTCACCAAGCCGTTCATCGAGGGCATGCTCGGACGCGGCTGGGGCCGGATCATCAACATCTCCTCGATCAACGGCGACAAGGGTCAATTCGGGCAGACCAACTATTCGGCGGCCAAGGCCGGCATCCACGGCTTCACCAAGGCGCTGGCCCAGGAAGTGGCCCGCAAGGGCGTCACCGTGAACACGGTGTCGCCTGGCTATCTGGACACGCCCATGGTGACGGCGGTGCCCAAGGATGTGCTGGAGTCGCAGATCGTCGCCCACATTCCGGTCGGCCGGCTTGGCAAGCCGCGGGAAATCGCCGCGCTGATTGCCTTCATCGCCAGCGAGGACGGTGCGTTCATGACCGGCAGCAACGTGTCGATGAACGGCGGCCAGCACATGCGCTGAACCGAGCCTTGAACCCACAGCACAAGGACGGCGCCCGCGCCGTCCGCTTGCGGGGTCAAGGTCCGGACACGTTCATCCATGAACCTGCCCCATGCGGGCCTGCGCGGTTTTGCGGACCCTTGGGCTTGCGGACCGCACCGGCCACATCTGCAAACGAGAGATTCCCAGCATGAGCCACGTCGCAATCCCTGCCGCCACCGGCACCGAGATCGTCCCGGCGATCATGGGCATCGGCCCGGTGCCGGTCACCGGGCCGATGCTGCAGACGGCCGGCTGGCCGCTGGACGAGCTGGACCTGATGACCGGGACGATCGCGACCGACGGCGCGGGTGGGCACGCCGGTGACATGGCCGCCTCAACGCCGAACCGGTGCGGGCAGCTTCGTTTCCCAGCGGTGCCACGATGACCGCGCAGGAGCGTCCGCTGGATACGATCGTCAACCACACCTTCGACGAACTGGCCATTGGCGAGAGCGCCGGCATCGAGCGCACCCTCACCGGCGAGGATCTGCGTCTGTTCGCGCTGCTCGCCGGGCAGACTGACGCCGGTGCGCTGGATCCGGTGCCCGGGTCGGCGGCGCCAGCCCACGACCCGAGCCTGATCGCGCACGGCATGTGGGCCGGGGCGTTGATCGCGGCGACCCTGGGCACCCGCCTGCCGGGCTTTGGCACGGTCTACCGCAGCCAGGTCCTGCGCTTTCTGGCGCCGGTGGCGATCGGCGACCGGCTTTCGGTCCGGGTGACGGTGGTGGCCAAGGATCCGGCCACCGGCGAGGTGACCCTGGAGTGCCGCTGCACCAACCAGCACGGCCACACCATCATCGAAGGCCAGGCGCAGGTCGTGGCCCCGGACCGGCGGATCGTCCATGCCCGCGGCGCGCTTCCGGAGATCGGCCTGGACGTGGCCGGCAGCGGCGGCAGCGGGCTGCAGCGCCTGCTCGTCCATGTCGCGGCGCTGGAGCCGATCCGGGTCGCGGTGGTCCACCCCTGCGACACCCCGAGCCTGTCGGCGGCCCTGGAGGCGCACACGGCCGGATTGATCGTGCCGATCCTGGTGGCGCCACGGGCCAAGCTGGAGGCGGTCGCCGCCGAAGCGGGACTGGACCTGGCCGGGGTGGCGATCGAGGACGTTGCACACAGCCATGCCGCCGCCGAGCGCGGCGCTGCGCTGGCGCGCGAGGGCAAGGTGGAGGCGCTGATGAAGGGCAGCCTGCATACCGACGAACTGATGGCCGCGGTGGTGTCTGCGGCCGCGGGCCTGCGCACCAAGCGCCGGCTCAGCCACTGCTTCGTGCTGCAGACCCCGTTCTACCCGCGTCCGTTCATCGTCACCGATGCGGCGATCAACATCACCCCGGACCTGGAGCAGAAGGCCGACATCATCCGCAATGCGATCGAACTGGCGCACGTGATCGGTGTGGCCGAGCCCAAGGTGGCGATCCTGGCGGCAGTGGAGACGGTCAGCCCGTCGATGCCGGCCACCCTGGACGCGGCGGCCCTGTGCAAGATGGCCGATCGCGGCCAGATCACCGGCGGCCGTCTGGACGGCCCGCTCGCCCTGGACAACGCGGTGTCGCTGGCTGCCGCGCGGATCAAGGGCATCGTCTCCGAAGTGGCCGGCCAGGCCGACATCCTGGTGGTGCCCGACCTGGAAAGCGGCAACATGCTGGCCAAGCAGCTGATGTACATGGGCGATGCCGCCAGTGCCGGAATCGTGCTCGGGGCCAAGGTGCCGGTGATCCTGACCAGCCGCGCCGATTCGCGCGAATCACGGATCGCCTCCTGCGCCATCGCGCTGATGCTCGCGCACCGCTATCGCAGCACGCCGCCATGAACGATGACCTTGCGCAGATCCCGCGCAGTGCGCCGGCTGCCGGCGCACACCTCAATTCCCACAACCGGAGTCACAAGCCATGAAGTATTCGTTCAAGGGAAATGTTGCCCTGGTCAGCGGCGCAGGGTCGGGCATCGGTCAAGCCACCGCGCGGCTGCTGGCCGCCAATGGCCTCAAGGTGGTGGCCACCGACATCGATGCGGCCGCCAGCGGGCGGGTCGCCGAGGCCATCGTCGCCGCCGGCGGCACGGCCGTAGCGCATGCCGGCGACGTTGCCAGGCCCGAGCACGCGCAGTCGGCAGTGGCCTGTGCGGTGGACCACTTCGGCGCCCTGCACCTGGCATTCAACAATGCCGGGATCGGCGGCACCCTGGCCCCTGCAGGCACGCTGGACGCGGCTGCCTGGCAGCGGGTCATCGACATCAACCTCAGCGGCGTATTCCACGGCCTGCATCACCAGATTCCGGCGATCCTGGCCGCCGGCGGCGGCGCCATCGTCAACATGTCCTCGATCCTGGGCCTGGTGGGCACACCGGACAGCACGGCCTATGTCGCGGCCAAGCACGGCGTGACCGGATTGACCCGTGCAGCGGCGCTGGCCTATGCCAGTCAGGGCATCCGCATCAACTCCATCCACCCCGGCTACATCGACACGCCGATCCTGTCCATGCTCGACGCCGACGCGCTGGGCCAGATCCAGGCGCTGCATCCCATCGGCCGGCTGGGAACGGCCGAGGAGGTCGCCCACGTGGTGGCCTTCCTGCTGTCCGACGCTGCCGGGTTCGTCACCGGCGCGCAGTGGACCGTCGATGGCGGCTACACCGCCCGATGACCGTGGAAGCAAGCGCGCTGCCGGGGCCCGGGTCTGGCAGCGGCGGGCTGATCCTGGTGCTGAACTGCGGCTCGTCGAGCATCAAGTTCGCGCTGTTCGACGGCATGGCCGATCCGTTGCCGCGCCAGCCGCTGTGGAACGGCAAGGTCCAGGGCATCGGCGGGCCCAACGCGGACTTTGGCCAGACGGGCGTGGCGGCGTTCCCGGTCACCCTCGATGCCACGCACCCGTACCGGGATGCGCTGCGGCTGATCCGCGAGCGCGTGGCCGAGCGCCTGGACGGGCGCCAGGTGGTGGCGGTCGCGCATCGGGTGGTGCACGGCGGCAGCAAGTATTTCCAGCCGGTGCGGGTGGATGCGGCGGTGCTGGCCGACCTGAAGGGCTACATCCCGCTGGCGCCATTGCACCAGCCGTTCGCGCTGGAGGCAGTCGAGATCCTGCTCGAGCAGCGCCCGGACATCGCCCAGGTGGCCTGCTTCGATACCGGCTTCCACCACACCATCGCCAAGGTCGAGCAGTTGCTGCCGCTGCCCTATGAGGCCTGGCGCCAGGGCCTGCGCCGGTACGGTTTCCACGGCCTGTCCTATGCCTACATGGCCACCGCCCTGGCCGAGCGCCACGGCGAGGCTGCGCGCGGTCGCACCGTGGTTGCGCACCTGGGCAGCGGCGCCAGCCTGTGCGCGATGCAGGGCCTGCAAAGCGTGGCGACCACGATGGGGTTCTCGGCCCTGGATGGCCTGATGATGGGCACCCGCACCGGTGCGCTCGACCCGGGCGCGGTGATCTACCTGATGGAAATCAGAAAGCTGACCCTGGAACAGGTGGGCCATGTGCTCTATCACGAGTCGGGCCTGCTTGGCGTGTCCGGCATTTCCTCCGAACCGCGGGTGATCGTCCAGCACGAGGCCGACGAAGGCGAGGCGGGCGAACGCGCGCGCCTGGCGCTGGAGCTTTACGTGCGCCGGATCGTGCGTGAGACCGCGTCACTGGCCGCCGTGCTGGGCGGCCTGGACATGCTGGTGTTCACCGCCGGGGTGGGCGAGCACAGCGCGTTCGTGCGCGAACGCATCTGCAAGGGCCTGGCCTTCCTCGGCGCGCAACTGGATGACCAGGCCAACCAGGATGATGCCCCGATCATCTCCCGGCGCGAGAGCCGCGTGCGGATCTGCGTGGAACCGACCAACGAGGAATGGGTGGCCGCACGTGAGACCCTTGCATGCCTGGCATCGAGCCAGGTGGCATGAGCCGGCGGCGCGACCGTCGGCACTGCAAAAGAATTTCGACGATCACGGAGAAACACGATGTTGCTTGGGCTGGATGTCACGATCTGGAAAATCATGCTGGTGTTGATGCTGGTGCCGACCCTCTCGGTCGCCATTCTGAATGTGATCTTCCGCAAGCGCGGCGGTATCGGGGTGGGCTGGGGAGGGGTGATCTTCGTGCTGATGGCGGGGATCGTGGCGCTGGTCATCATCCTGGCCAGGTTGCACCCGTGACCTGCCGGCCCGGACAGGGCCGGCTCATTCCGGATCGTAGTCCAGGTTGGAGGCCAGCCAGCGCTCGGCCTGCGCCAGGGTGACGCCCTTGCGCCTGGCGTAGTCGGCGGCCTGTTCCTTGGACACGCGCCCGACCACGAAGTACTGCGCGCCGGGGTGGCTGAAGTAGTAGCCGGACACCGCCGCGGTGGGCAGCATCGCAAAGCTCTCGGTCAGTGACATGCCGGCGTTGCCCGGCGCGTCCAGCAGCTGGAACAGCATGGCCTTCTCGCTATGGTCGGGGCAGGCCGGATAGCCGGGGGCGGGGCGGATGCCGCGGTACTGCTCGGCAATCAGGGCCTGGTTGTCGAGCGTCTCGCCGCCAGCGTAGCCCCAGAACTCGGTGCGCACGCGCTGGTGCAGGCGTTCGGCCAGGGCCTCGGCCAGACGATCGGCCAGGGCCTTGAGTAGGATCGCGTTGTAGTCGTCGTGCGCGGCTTCGAAACCGGCCACGTGCGCCTCGATGCCGATCCCGGCGGTGACCGCAAACGCCCCGATCCAGTCCTGCCTGCCGCTGTCCTTGGGCGCGATGAAATCGGCCAGGCACAAGTCCGGTCGATCGGCCGGCTTGTCGGCCTGCTGGCGCAGGAAATGCAGCGTGGCTTTTAGTCCCTCTCCCTCCGGGAGAGGGGTTGGGGTGAGGGTTCGGCCGTTCCGCAATGGTTCGATTGCCGCTGGCTCCGTCGTACCCGCATCCGCCCCCGGATCAAGTCCGGGGCTGGCTCTTCGGGCACCTTCTCCCACAGGGAGAAGGCAAACCTCCACGTCATCCCCCACGCTATTGGCCGGCCACAGCCCGAACACGGCCTTCGCGGTCAGCCACTTCTCCGCGACGATCCGCCCGAGCATGGCCTGGGCATCGGCGAACAGTTCGCTGGCGTGGGTGCCGACCACCTCGTCGGTGAGGATCGCCGGATACCTGCCGGCCAGTTCCCAGGCCTGGAAGAACGGAGTCCAGTCGATCAGTTCGATCAATTCGGTCAGCGGGTAATCGTCGAACACGGTGATGCCCGGCCTGGCCGGCGTCGGTGGGGTGTAGTGGTCCCAGCCACCGTCGAACTTCTGCGCGCGCGCCTTGCTCAAGGGCACCAGCCGCTTGGCATCGCCGCGATTGGCATGGCGCTGGCGGATCTGCGCATAGTCGGCCTCGTTGGCGGCCACGAACGCGGCGCGCATGTCGCGCGAGATCAGCGACTGGGCCACGCCGACCGCGCGCGAGGCGTCCTTCACCCATACCGTGGGCGCCGCATAGTGCGGGTCGATCTTCAGCGCGGTATGCGCGCGCGAGGTGGTGGCCCCGCCGATCATCAGCGGCATCTGGAAGCCCTGGCGCTGCATTTCGCGGGCCACGTGGGTCATCTCTTCCAGCGACGGGGTGATCAGGCCGGACAGGCCGATGATGTCGGCGTTCTCGGCCCTGGCCCGGTCCAGGATGGTCTGGGTGGGGACCATCACCCCCAGGTCGACCACCTCGAAGTTGTTGCAGGCCAGGACCACCCCGACGATGTTCTTGCCGATGTCGTGCACGTCGCCCTTGACCGTGGCCATGATGATCTTGCCGTTGGAGGTGGCCGTATCGCCGGTGCGCAGCTTTTCGGCCTCGATGAAGGGCAGCAGGTAGGCCACCGCCTTCTTCATCACCCGCGCGGACTTGACCACCTGGGGCAGAAACATCTTGCCGGCGCCGAACAGGTCGCCGACCACGTTCATCCCGTCCATCAACGGGCCTTCGATCACATCCAGCGGACGGGTCGACTCGGCGCGGGCCTGCTCGGTGTCGGTCTCGACGAAGGCGTCGATGCCATGCACCAGCGCATGGGTCAGGCGCTCGCGCACGCTGCGGGAGCGCCACTCCAGGTCTTCGACCTTCTTCTCACCCTTCTTGCCCTTGTAGCGTTCGGCGATTTCCAGCAGGCGCTCGGTGCCGTCCTTGCGCCGGTTGAGGATCACATCCTCCACCCGCTCGCGCAGTTCCGGGTCCAGGTCATCGTAGATCGGCAGCGCGCCGGCGTTGACGATGCCCATGTCCATGCCCGCGGCGATGGCGTGGTACAGGAACACCGAGTGGATCGCCGCGCGCACGGTCTCGTTGCCGCGGAAGGAGAACGACACGTTCGACACCCCCCCGGACACGTGGCAGTGCGGCAGGGTCTGCTTGATGATGCGCGTGGCCTGGATGAAGTCCACCGCGTAGTTGTCGTGTTGCTCGATGCCGGTGGCCACGGCAAAGATGTTGGGGTCGAAGATGATGTCTTCGGGCGCAAAGCCGACCTGTTCGGTCAGGATCCTGTAGGCGCGCGTGCAGATCTCGACCTTGCGCGCGCAGGTGTCGGCCTGGCCGATTTCGTCGAAGGCCATGACCACCGCGGCCGCGCCATAGCGGCGGACCTTCAACGCATGTTCGATGAAGGCCGCTTCGCCTTCCTTGAGCGAGATCGAATTGACCACGCCCTTGCCCTGCAGGCATTGCAGGCCGGCCTCGATCACGCTCCACCTGGAACTGTCCACCATCACCGGGATGCGGGCGATATCCGGCTCGGACATGATCAGGTTGAGAAAGCGCACCATCGCCTTCTCCGAATCGATCATGCCCTCGTCCATGTTGACGTCCAGGATCTGGGCGCCGTTGTCGACCTGCTGGCGCGCGACTTCGACGGCTTCCTCGTAGCGCTCTTCCTTGATCAGCTTGCGGAACTGGGCGCTGCCGGTGACGTTGGTGCGCTCGCCGATGTTGACGAACAGCAGCTGCGGGGTGATGACCAGCGGCTCCAGGCCGGACAGGCGGGTGTAGCGGGGGGTGTCGTTCATGAGGCTTGGATGGATTGCTCCCTCTCCCCCGCGTCCTGCGCGGGCGAGAGGGTCGGGGTGAGGGGGCGCTTTTCGCCGAAGCGATGAGGAAGGCAGCCTGCGGCGCAAGCCCGCCCCCTCACCCCAACCCTCTCCCCCATGTCATGGGGGAGAGGGAGCAAAAGCGTCTTGGCGTCGGTCGTGCCGTGGACGATCAGGGTCATGCGGCGCGCGCCAGGTCCTGCGGCAAGCGGCGCGGCGCGATCCCGGCCACCGCTTCGGCAATCGCGCGGATGTGCTCGGGCGAGGTGCCGCAGCAGCCGCCGACCAGGTTGAGCAGGCCGGCAGTGGCGAATTCGTGCAGCGTTTCGGCCATTTCCTCAGGGCTCTCGTCATACTCGCCGAACGCATTGGGCAGGCCGGCATTGGGATGCGCGCTGACGTAGCAGTCGGCGACATGGGCCAGGGTCTCGATGTGCGGGCGCAGGTCCTTGGCTCCCAGCGCGCAGTTGAGCCCGATCGACAGCGGCCTGGCGTGCATCAGCGAGATGTAGAAAGCCTCTGCGGTCTGGCCGGACAGGGTGCGGCCGGAGGCGTCGGTGATGGTGCCGGAAATCATCACCGGCAGGCGCGCGCCGCGTGCGTCGAACGCCTCTTCCACCGCGAACAGCGCGGCCTTGGCGTTGAGCGTGTCGAAGATGGTCTCGACCATGACGATGTCGGCGCCGCCATCGATCAGGCCGTCCACCGCCTCGCGATAGGTGATGCGCAACGCGTCGAAGCTGGTATTGCGGTAGCCCGGGTCGTTGACGTCCGGGCTGATCGAGGCAGTGCGGCTGGTCGGCCCCAGCACGCCGATGACGAAGCGCGGTTTTCCCGGGGTTTTCAGCTCGATCGCGTCGCAGCACGCACGGGCGATGCGCGCGCCTTCCTTGTTGAGCTCGTAGACCAGGTGCTCCAGGTGGTAGTCGGCCTGGCTGACCGAGGTGGCATTGAAGGTATTGGTCTCGACCAGGTCGGCGCCGGCTTCCAGGTAGGCCGTATGCACGCCGGCGATCACCTGCGGGTTGCTCAGCAGCAGCAGGTCGTTGTTGCCCTTCAGGTCATGGCCGTGGTCGCAGTCCGCGCCGTGCACGTGATCGCCGGGCGCATGGGTGCTGTCGAAGCCGCCGGCGAAGCGCTCGCCGCGGTAATCGGCCTCTTGCAGCCGATGGCGCTGGATCATGGTGCCCATCGCCCCGTCGATGATCAGGATGCGGCGGGCCAGCGCGTCCAGCAGCAGCTGGGCGCGTTCGGGGTTGAGCCAGGGCAGGGTCTGGGATGGCAGGGTCATGTGCAAGTCCTTACGGCTTGACGCCAGTCAGCGACAACACTTCGAAGTGCGGCGGACGGCGTTCGCGGGTGACGGTGTGCAGGTTGGTGGCGCGCAGGCCGGCGCGTTCGGCGAAGGCGGCCAGCTCGGCGTCGGTGAAGCCCAGGTTGACGTGACCGTAGGCCTGCACCACCGGCTGGTGTTCGTGCCGGGCCAGCGAGCTGATCAGCGCCTTGCCGCCCGGGCGCAGCACGCGCGCGGCCTCGGCCACGGCGCGGGCCGGATCGGTCGAATAGGTCAGCGCGTGCATCAGCACGACCAGGTCGAAGCTGGCATCGGCGAAGGGCAGGGCATGCATGTCGCCCTCGCGCACTTCCACATTGGGGAAGCGACGCAGGCGCTCGCCGGCCGCGGCGACCACCCGCGCGCTGGTGTCCACGCACACGTAGCGGCCCGAATGCGGCGACAGCAGTTCGGCCAGCACGCCGTCGCCGGAGGCGATGTCCAGCACCTCGCCGGTTTCCAGCAGTGGCAGCGCGGTCCGCGCCAGCGCTTCCCAGGTGCGACCCGGAGAGTAGTGGCGCTCCATGTCGCCGGCCACGGTGTCGGCCCAGTTCTGGGTCGCCGCGCGCGCGGCCAGCACTTCGGCCACGCGCTCGGCGTCCTGGCGCAGCAGCGGATCGTCGCTGCCCGCGCGCAGGCTGTGCCACAGGTCGCGCTGGGCGGGGTCCAGGTTGTCCTCGTCGAACCGGTAATAGGCCGACACGCCCGCGCGGCGATCGCGCACCAGCCCGGCATCCTTGAGCTTGGCCAGGTGGGTGGAGACGCGCGGCTGGGCCAGGCGGGTGATCGCCGAAAGCTCGGCCACGGTCAGCTCCTCGCCGGCCAGCAGGGCGAGCAGGCGGACACGGGTGGCGTCGGCAAAGACCTTCAGCCGCGCCGACCAGGCTTCCAGATCCATGATTCATCTCTATATCGCGATGGGGAGATATTTTGCCGTCGAAGCGGGTCAAGGTCAATTCCGTACGCAACCGCACGGGGGCTACAATCGACCCCACCGCAGCTTTTGCAAGGAAAACACCGTGGATTTCGGATACACCGAAGAGCAGCTGATGATCCAGGACGTGGCCCGCCGGATCGCCCAGGAAAAGATCGCGCCCAGCGCCGAGCATTTCGACAGGACCGGCGAATTCCCGCTGGAAAACATCCAGCTGCTGGGCCAGAACGGCCTGATGGGCATCGAGGTGCCCGAGCAATACGGCGGCGCCGGCATGGACCCGATCAGCTACGTGCTGGCGATGATCGAGGTCGCCGCCGGCGACGCCGCGCATTCGACCATCATGTCGGTCAACAACTCGTTGTACTGCACCGGCCTGCTCAAGTTCGCCACCGAGGAGCAGAAGCAGCGCTACGTGCGCGCCATCGCCGATGGCAGCCAGATCGGTGCCTTCGCCCTGACCGAACCACAGTCCGGGTCCGATGCCACGGCCATGCGCTGCCGCGCGGTCAGGCAGGCCGACGGCAGCTTCGTCATCAACGGCAAGAAGAGCTGGATCACCTCCGGACCTGTGGCCAAGTACATCGTGCTGTTCGCGATGACCGCGCCGGACAGGGGCGCCAGGGGCGTCACCGCCTTTGTCATCGACACCGATCGCGACGGCTTTCACCGTGGCAAGACCGAGCCCAAGCTGGGCATCCGCGCCTCGGCCACCTGCGAAATCGAGTTTGCCGACTATGTGGCCCAGCCGGCCGAGGTGATCGGCGCCGAAGGCGAAGGTTTCAAGATCGCCATGGGTGTACTGGACGCCGGGCGCATCGGCATTGCCTCCCAGGCCATCGGCATCGCCCGCGCCGCCTACGAAAGGACCATCGAGTACGTCAAGGAGCGCAAGGCCTTCGGCGCGCCGATCGGCAGCTTCCAGATGACCCAGGCCAAGATCGCCGACATGAAGTGCAAGCTGGATGCCTCGCTCATGCTGACCCTGCGCGCGGCATGGCTGAAGGGGCAGGGCAGCAAGTTCAGCACCGAGGCGTCCATCGCCAAGCTCACCGCCTCCGAGGCGGCGATGTGGATCACCCACCAGGCCGTGCAGATCCACGGCGGCATGGGCTATTCCAAGGAAATGCCGCTGGAGCGGTACTTCCGCGACGCCAAGATCACCGAGATCTACGAGGGCACCAGCGAAATCCAGCGCCTGGTGATCGCGCGCGGCGAGACCGGCCTGCGTTAGCGAGCGCCAGGCACCGGCCTGCTCGCCTGGCGGCGAGGTTGGCCCGGTGCGTTCAACGCGATGCCAGGACGAGGGCGATCTTGGCAAGGCGACTCGGACATCCAGCCCGGCGATCGCACCCGGAAAATCCGCCCTGCGCTGAAATACCCATGTCACGCATCTGTGCAGACGGCGCCGCGCGGCGCCGTCTGCGTGATTGGCGCGCTCATTCCGTGCTGCATTCGAGGGTTTTGTGTCGGTGGTGACATCCAGAATCGCCGATCCCCCGAAAGCACAAGGAGTTGTCATGGCCTCACGCACAAGGTTGTCGCTGTTCCTCGGCCTGGGTCTTGCCTGCTGTACGCAGGCGCAGGCGGCGGTCTTCATCAACGAACTGCATTACGACAATGCCGGCACCGATGCCGGCGAGGCGATCGAAGTGGTCGCCACGGCCGGCGAAAGTCTGGCCGGCTACCAGCTGGTGCTCTACAACGGCAGCAGCACCTACGGCACCCGCACGCTGGGCGCCGGCAACGCGGTCAGCTGCGGCGGCAGCGCCACCATCGCCTCGGTCACCTACCCGCTCGATGGCCTGCAGAATGGCAGTGCCGATGGCGTGGCGCTGGCCAATGCCGCAGGCCAGCTGGTCCAGTTCATCAGCTACGAAGGCCAGATCACAGCGAGCAACGGCCCGGCCGCCGGCCGCGCCAGCACCAATCTGCCGGTGAGCGAAACCAGCAGTACGCCGGTCGGCACCTCGCTGCAGCTGGGCGGCAGCGGCGCGGCCGCCAGCGACTTCAGTTGGAAGGCTTCGGCGACCCAGACCTTCGGGGCGTGCAACGCCGGACAGACCTTCAGTGGCAGTGGTGGCGGTGGCAACACCGCGCCGAGCGTGGTGTCGACCACGCCAACCAATGGCGCCACCGGCTTCCCGGCCGCGGGCGATCTGGAAGTGACCTTCAGCGAGCCGGTGACGCTGGCCAGCGGTGCCTTGACGCTGACCTGCGCCAGCAGTGGCAGCGTGCCACTGAGCTACGCCAGCAGCGGCACCGGCTTTGCCGCGTCCACCGATACCGCACTGGTTGCCGGCGAAAGCTGCAGCTTCACCGTGGCCGCTGCAAAGGTCAGCGATGCCGGTGGCGCCCATCCGGCCGCCAATACCGTGGTGGGATTCAGCGTGGGCGCGGCCGGCGGCGGGACCGGCGACTACTACAGCAAGGTCAACACCAGCAGCTCCAGCCAGCTGCGCTGCTCGCTGCACGAGACCATCAAGGGCCACGCCGTCTATCCCTACAGCGGCAGTGGCACCAGCGTGTGGTCGATCCTGGAGATCGCCGACGAGGATCCGTCCAACAGCGGCAAGATCCTGGACATCTACAAGAACCACAGCTACACCAAGGTCAGCGACCGCGCCGGCACCGGATCGGGCAGCACCTACAACCGCGAGCACACCTGGCCCAATTCACTGGGCTTTGGCAGCACCACCGGCGACATGGGCCTGCCCTATGCACCCTACACCGATACCCACATGCTGTTCCTCACCGACACGACCTACAACGCCGATCGTGGCAACAAGCCCTACGCCGACTGCGCCAGCAGCTGCGGCGAACGGACGACCGAGGCCAACAACGGCAGCGGTGGCGGCAGCGGCACCTATCCGGGCAATTCCAACTGGGTGCAGTCACCCGACGGCAACCAGGGTTCGTTCCAGGTGTGGAGCGCGCGCAAGGGTGACGTGGCGCGCGCGGTGATGTACATGGCCATCCGCTACGAGGGCGATGACGATCCCAACACCGGGCAGGGCGAGCCGGACCTGGAGTTGACCGACGACCGCAGCAGGATCGTGATCACCTCCGCATCGCCGGCGTACATGGGCCTGCTGTCCACGCTGCTGGCCTGGAGCGCGGCCGATCCGCCTGACCAGGCCGAACGCGCCCGCAACGAGGTGATTTACAGCTTCCAGGGCAACCGCAATCCCTTCGTCGATCATCCCGACTGGGCCACCCAGGCCTTGTTCACCTCGGCCAAACCGACGACCTGCCAGCTGGCCAACTGATCGGGTTTACCTCGGTAACAGCGACAAGAAAAAGCCCCGGCATTGCCGGGGCTTTCTTTGCGGTTGGCCGCTGACTCAGTGCCCGCCCTGTGCCTGTGGCGTGCCTTGGCCGTCCTGGTCCTTGTGGCTTTCCAGGTATTCGCGCGACGGTTCGTCCATCTTGTCGCCCAGCAGCCGGCGGACCACGATGAAGAAGATCGGGATCAGCAGCAGGCCCAGGAGGGTGGCGAACAACATGCCGCCGATCACGCCGGTGGAGATGGCGTGGCGCGCGTTGGCGCCGGCACCGGTGGAGAGGGCCATCGGCACCACACCCATGATGAAGGCAAAGGAGGTCATCAGGATCGGGCGCAACCGCAGATGCGAGGCGTTGACGATCGCATCGTGCAGGGTCTTGCCCTGGCTGCGTTCCATGACCGCGAACTCGACGATCAGGATCGCGTTCTTGGCCGCCAGGCCGATCACCGTGATCAGGCCGATCTGGAAGAAGATGTCGTTGGACAGGCCGCGCAGCATGGCGAACACCACCGCGCCCAGTCCACCCAGTGGCACCACCAGCAGCACCGACACCGGGATCGACCAGCTCTCGTACAGCGCAGCCAGGCACAGGAACACCACCACCAGGGACAGCACCAGCAGCAGCAGCTGGCTGTTGCCGGCCAGGATTTCCTGGTAGCTCATGCCGGCCCAGTCGTAGCCGAAGCCATCCGGCAGCTGGTCGCTGACGATATTTTCCATGGTGTTCATGGCCTGGCCCGAGGAACTTCCGGGAACAGGGGCGCCGTTGATGTTCACCGCCGAATAGCCGTTGTAGCGGGACAGCGCCGGTGGCAGCGAAGCCCAGCTGGTGGCGACCACGTTGCTCAGCGGGATCATCGCGGGGTTGCCGTTGGCGTCGGTCTCGGTGGTGCTGGGCGTGTAGAACTGTTCCAGGGCTTCCGGGCCGGCGCGGAACGGCGCGTCGGCGCGCATGTTCACGCGCTTGATGCGGCCGCCGTAGAAGAAGTCATTGACGTACACCGGCGCCAGCATCAGCTGGATGGAGGTGTAGATGTCGCTGACCGACAGGCCCATCGACTGCGCCTGCACCCGGTCGACCTTCAGCTGCAGCTGCGGAGAGTTTTCCAGGGTATTGGGGCGCACCTGCATCAGGGTCTTGTCCTGCGAGGCGATCCCCAGCAGCTGGTTGCGCGCGGCCATGAGGGCATCGGCGCCGGCACCGGTGCGGTCCTGCAGCCACATGTCAAAGCCGCCGAACTGGCCCAGGCCCTGGATGGTGGGCAGGTTGAGCACGAAGATCCGTGCGCCCTTGACCTGCTGCAGCGCGCCGTTGGCCTGGCCGAGGAAGGCGTTGATGTCGCCCTCCCGCTCTTCCCACGGCTTGAGCTTGATGAAGGCCATGCCGACATTCTCGCCCTGGCCCAGGAAGCTGAAACCGGTGATCTGCAGCACGCCCTGGAAGCCATCGATCTTGTTGAGGATCGTGCGGATCTGGTCGAAGACCTCGTTGGTCTTCTGCATCGGCGTGCCCGGCGGGGCCTGCACGATCGCCAGGGCATAGCCCTGGTCTTCCTCCGGGATGAAGCTGGTCGGCAGGCGGGTGAACAGGAAGCCGGTCAGGACCACCAGCACGGCGAACACCATCATCCAGCGCGGGGCATGCCGGACCTGGCGGCCGACCATGCCCACGTAGCTCTTCTCCAGCTTGCCGTAGTACTTCTCGAACGTGCGGAAGACGATGTTCTTCTTTTGCTCGTGGCTGTCGTGGGCGTGCTGCTTGAGGAAACTCGCGCATAGAGACGGGGTGAAGCCCAGCGCCAGGAACGCCGAGAAGCCCATGGAGATGGCGATGGTCAGGGCGAACTGCTTGTAGATCTCGCCCGAGGCGCCGCCCTGCAGCGCAGAGGGAACGAACACCGCCGCCAGCACCACGGTGATGGCGATCACCGCGCCGGTGATCTGTTCCATCGCCTTGATCGTGGCCTCCCGCGGCGGGAGTTTCTCCTCGGCCATGATGCGCTCGACGTTCTCGATCACCACGATCGCATCGTCCACCACGATGCCGATCGCCAGCACCAGCGCGAACATGGTCAGCTGGTTGATGGTGAAGCCGATCGCGTACAGGCCGGCGAAGGTGCCCAGCAGCGCCACCGGAATGACCAGGGTCGGGATGATCGTCGCGCGGAAGTTCTGCAGGAAGATCAGCATCACCAGGAACACCAGGATGATGGCCTCGATCAGCGTGCTGACCACTTCCTCGATCGAAATCGTGACGAAGGTGGTGGTCTCGTAGGGCTTGAACCAGGACACCCCGGCCGGGAAGCTGGCGGCTAGGTCATCCATCTTCGCGGTCACCGCATCGGCCACCGACAGCGCGTTGGCGCCCGGCAGCAACTGGATCGCGAAGGCGCCCATCGGCTTGCCGTCGTACTTGGTGTCGAAGCCGTAGTTCTGCGCGCCGAAGCTCACCCGGGCCACGTCCTTCAGGCGCACGGTGGCGCCGTCGGGGTCGGCACGCAGGATGATCTCCTCGAACTGCTCAGGCTGGGTGAAGCGGCCCTCGGCCACCACGGTGGCCTGGAACGCCTGTCCCTGCGGCGCCGGGTCCGAGCCCAGCGAACCGGCGGCGAACTGCACGTTCTGTTCCCGGACCGCCGCCAGCGCCTGGCTGGCCGACATGTTGTAGCCCTGCAGCTTGCCCGGGTCCAGCCAGAGGTTCATGGCGTATTCGGAGCCGAAGTGGCGGGTACTGCCCACACCCGGCACGCGCGAGATCTGATCCAGCACGCGCGAAGCGATGATGTCGTTGAGGTGGTTGCGGTCGATCGACGGATTGTCCGAGCGCACCCCGACCACCATCAGGAAGCCGGCATTGGCCTTGGCCACCACCACGCCCTGGTCGACCACTTCAGCCGGCAGGCGCGGCTGCGCCAGCGAGACCTTGTTCTGGACCTGCACCTGGGCGATGTCCGGGTCGGTACCGGTCTCGAAGGTCAGGGTGATCTCGCTGCGGCCGGACGAGTTGGACGTGGAGCTGAAGTACAGCAGGTTGTCGATGCCGGTCAGCTGTTGCTCGATCACCTGGGTGACCGAGCGCTCGGCCGTGTCGGCACTGGCGCCGGGATAGGTGGCACTCACCGTGATCTGCGGCGGGGCGACATTGGGATAGGACTCGATGCCCAGGTTGAGGATCGAGATCACGCCGGCGAGCGAGATCAGGATCGCCACAACCCAGGAAAAGACCGGGTGGTTGATGAAGAACTTGGGCATGGGGGATGTTCCTTACTGGGCCTGGCCCGAGGCCGGTTGCTGGGCGTCGTCGCCCTTGGCGTCGGGGGCCGGGGCGGGCTTGTCGCCCTGGGCCGCGTCGGCAGCGGCAGGCGGCTGCCCACCGGCACCACCCTGTTGTTGCTGGGCCTGGGCGGCCTGGGCCTTGGCCTGCTCGTAAGGGATGGGCTTGACCTGGCCGCCCTCCCTGGCCTGCTGCAGGCCCAGGGCGATGACCTGGTCGCCGGCCTTCAGGCCGTCGGTGACGATCCAGTGGTTGTCGATGGCGTTGTCTTCGATCTGCACGTCCTTGCGCGCGACCTTGCCGTCCTGGCCCACCACCATGGCGTAGGCGCCCTGGGTGTCGCGCTGGATGGCCGCCTGCGGCACCAGGAACACGTTGCTGCGCGTGCCCATGTTCACCATGACCGTGACGAAGCTGCCCGGCAGCAGCGCGCGCTGCGGGTTGGGCAGGGTGGCGCGCAGCGACACCGCGCCGGTGGCCGGGTCAACCACCACGTCGGAGAAGTCCAGCGTGCCCGGCTGGTCATAGGTCTGGCCGTTGCTGAGCAGTACCTTGAGCGTGGTGTCCTCGGTGTCGGACAGACTGACGTTGCCCTGGCCCTGGGCCTGGCGCAGCGACTGCAATTCCGACGAGCTCATGGTGAAGTTGACGTACAGCGGGTCGATCTGGTCCACCGTGGTCAGCAGGGTCACATCGCCGGCACCCACCAACGCGCCTTCGGTGACCTGCTGCTTGCCGGCGCGGCCGGAGATCGGCGCCTCCACGTTGGCATAGCCGAGCCGGATCTGCGCATTGGTGACCGCCGCGCGGGCCTGTTGCAGCGCAGCCCGGGCGCTGCGTTCGGTGGCCTCGGCATTGTCCAGGTCCGACTGCGACACGTACTGCTGCGGCGCCAGCCGGCGCGCGCGTTCGGCTGCGACATGGGCGTTGGTATAGCTGGCCTGGGCCGAGGCCAGCTGGCCCTGGGCCGAGCTGAGATCGGCCTGCAATGGCGCCGGATCGATCTTGAACAGCACCTGGCCCTCCTTGACGTCGGTGCCTTCCTCGTAGACGCGCTCGAGCAGCACGCCGGGGACGCGGGCGCGCACGTCGGCGCGGCGCACCGGCGCCAGGCGGCCACTGAGCTCGCGGGTCAGCGGGGTGCTGGTGGGCTGGACGTTGATCACGCCCACCTCCGGCGGCGGCGGCGCCTGCTGTTCTTCCTTCTTGCAGGCGGCCATGGCCAGCACGATGGCGGAGCCGAGCAGGAGCGAGCGGGTCGAGGGGGTCATGGGGAGGGGGCTCCGGAGAACGTGGGTGGTGAAGGAAAAGAGACGGGCAGAATCGAGTTGGATCAGCATTGGACCGCCGGCGAAGCCGGCGCGTAGGCGCGCAGGAAGGCGTCCACCGCCAGTTCGGCCCAGGCCCGTCGTGCCTGTGGCGTGCGCTGGGCGACAGAAAAGCGCTGCCGTTCCAGTTCCAGGCCGACCAGCATGCTCAGCAGCATTTCGGCTGCCACGTGCGGTTGGTCATGCCTGAGACACCCGGCTTCCATGGCCAGGGACAACCAGGACGCCAGCCGTGCCAGCAGCGCCTGGCCGCCATCGCGCCAGATCGCGCGCGCCTCTTCTGGGAACTGCGGCGATTCGGCGCTGAACAACCTGCAGCTGGCCGCCACGTCCGGTGCGGAGAGACGCTCGAGATGTTCGATCGCGAATGCCAGCAGTGGCTCGCGCGCCTGGCCGTTGAAGGCCTCCAGGCGCGAGGTGGTGATGTCCAGGTGTTCCTGCATCAGATCGTGCAGCAGCGCATGCTTGCTGCCGAACTGCGCATACAGGGTCTGCTTGGAACAGCCCGCGCGGTGGGCCACCGCCTCCATGCTCACCCGGAATCCCTGTTCGGCCATCAGCGCACGCGCGGCGTCCAGCACTCGCTGGCGGCGCTCTGCGGTGCTGGAATTGTGGTCGGGACAGGCCATCGCGGCTGGACTATACCGTCCAGTTTAGAATTTTAACAGCGTGGAAATCGCGTGCGCACACGCTTCGTGGGCGTGTGTAAAAGGCGTGTGATAAAGGCATGACGTGTTGGTCAGCGACCCCCGTCAGCGACCACGATCCGGCGGCGTCCTTGCCTTCTCGGCACCTCCCGGCCAGGCGCGCGCCGACGCCGTCTCCAGTTGCGCCGGCGGCATGTACCCGCTGTCCGGTGATGCCGCGCAGCAAGGCCGTCATCGGCTGCAGGCATACAATGGTCAATTATTTTCAACCGTGTGACCGCGACTGTATGAGCACCCCTGGCAACAGCAGGCTTGGCGACAAATCCGCTTCCACTACCAGGGCCGGCAAGCCGGCCGCGACGGACAGGAAAGGTCCCGCGGGAGAGGTGGCCGCCGCTGCCGTTACCGGCGTCGGGCAGGCCATCGCCAGCGCTGCGTCCAGGGTCGGTGCAGCGGCGGCATTCTCGCTGCAGCCGATCCAGGACGCGCTCAAGGCGCGGGTTCCCGCGGCCAGGCGCGAGCAGGTGCGGGTGTTCATCGAGGCCTTCTACCGGCGCATGGAGCAGGACGAATACCCGCACCACAGTCCCGAGGCCTGGGCGGCCATGGCGGCCGACATGCTGGAGTTCGCCCGGGTGCGCAAGCCCGGTACGGCCAAGGTGCGCGTGTTCAATGCCACCCACAAGGACAACGGCTGGGAAGCGCCGCACTCGGTGCTGCAGATCGTCAACGACGACATGCCGTTCCTGGTCGATTCGGTCAGCATG
Organism: Pseudoxanthomonas spadix BD-a59; assembly: GCF_000233915.3. Taxonomy (NCBI): domain Bacteria; kingdom Pseudomonadati; phylum Pseudomonadota; class Gammaproteobacteria; order Lysobacterales; family Lysobacteraceae; genus Pseudoxanthomonas; species Pseudoxanthomonas spadix. The sequence continues at coordinate 1,645,994 of NC_016147.2, forward strand.
GCGCTGGCGGCGATGGGGGTGGGCGTGCACGTGCTGGGCCACCCGGTGGTGCGTTTCGAACGCGACAAGGCCGGCAAGGTCACTGCGGTGGGGGAGGGCAAGGCCGAGTCGCTGATGCTGCTGGAGATCGACCGACAGCCGGCGCAGGCCATGGCGCGCATCGAGGCCCGGATCGGCCAGGTGCTGGATGAAGTACGCCAGATCGTGGACGACTGGGGCGCGATGCGCGAGAAGATGCTGGCCGTCTCCGAAGACCTGGCCACCCGGCCGATGCCGGTTTCCGACCTCATGCGCCGCGAGACCCGGGAATTCCTGCGCTGGGCCGCGACCGACCACTTCACCTTCTTCGGCTATCGCCAATATCGGGTCACCAAGCAGGGCGGGGAAGAGGTGCTGGTGGCGCAGGAGGACACCGGCCTGGGGATGCTGCGCAACCGCGCCCCCGGCAAGCCGCACCCGGTGCGTTCGCTGGCGGCCAACCTGCTCAACGAAGCGGGCGAGGCCGAGGCGATGATCCTGACCAAGACCAACGCGCGCGCCACCGTGCACCGCAAGGGCTACATGGACTACATCGGGGTGCTGTCCTTCGACGCCCATGGCCGCATCAGCGGCGAGCAGCGCTTCCTGGGCCTGTTCACCTCCAGCGCGTACAACCGGCGCCCGTGGGAAATCCCGCTGGTGCGCGAGCGCTACGAGCATGTCATGCGCCAGTCCGGCCTGTCGCGCAACAGCCACAGCGGCAAGGCCCTGCGCCACATCCTGGAGACGCTGCCGCGCGAGGAACTGTTCCAGTCCAGTCAGGATGAACTGGCGCGCACCGCGATGGGCGTGCTGGGCCTGCAGGAGCGCGTGCGCAGCAAGCTGTTCCTGCGCCGTGACCGCTATGGCCGGTTCTGGTCGGCGCTGATCTATATCCCGCGCGACCGCTTCAACACCGAGCTGCGCCTGCGCATCGAGTCGCTGATGAAGCGGGCGCTGCATGGCGAGGCAGTGGACACCACGGTGCAGCTGGGCGAGTCGCCGCTGGCGCAGCTGCACCTGACGGTGCGCCCGCATCCCGGCGAGGAGGTCAGCGTCGATGCGGCCGAGCTTGAAGCCCGCCTGGCGCATCTGCTGCGCAACTGGCAGGACGATCTGCGCGAGGTGCTGATCCAGCGTCACGGAGAAGCACGCGGACTCGCCCTGGCGTCCCGCTTCGGCCGGGCCCTGCCGCAGAACTACATCGAGAACGTCTCGGTGCAGCTGGCCGCCGACGATGTCGAGCGCCTGGCCGCGCTGGAAGGGCCATCGGACCTGCGCCTGAGCCTGTACCGCTCCATCCACCACCGTGCCGGCGAAGGCGCGCTGCGGCTCAATCTCTATCGCCGGGACCAGGACATCGCGCTGTCCGATGCGCTGCCGCTGATGGAAAACATGGGCCTGCGCGTGATCTCCGAACATCCGTTCCGGCTGGAGGTGGAGGGCGCGGTTTTCTACATCCAGGAATTCGAGGTCGAACCGGCGCTGAGCCCGATCGATGTGGCCGCGCGCGCGGCGGATTTCGATGAAGCCTTTGCCCGGGTCTGGCGCGGCGATGCCGAGAACGACCGCTTCAACCGCCTGGTGCTGCGTGCCGGACTCAACTGGCGCCAGATCGCGGTGCTGCGCGGTTACACCAAGTACCTGCTGCAGACCGGGGTGCCGTTCTCGCAGGGTTCGGTGGAAGACACGCTCAGCCGCTATCCACTGCTGGCCGCGCTGCTGGTGCAGATGTTCCAGGCACGCTTCGATCCGGCGCTGGAGCTGCCGGCCAGGGCCCGCAACACCGCCCGCGCCGAAGCGCTGGTCGGGCAGCTGCAGACGCTGGCCGGCGACGCCGACGACGACACGGTCAAGACCCTGCAGCGGCTGGTCGATGCGGCCGCCCAGCCGCGCCAGACCCAGTGCGATGCGGTGCACGCAACCCTGGTGAAGCTGCTTGATGGCGTGTCCAGCCTGGATGACGACCGCATCCTGCGCAGCCTCATGGGCTGCATCGAAGCCACCGTGCGCACCAGCTATTACCAGAGCGGTGTCAATGGCGCGCCGGCGCACACGATCAGCTTCAAGTTCGATTCGACCAAGGTGCCCGACCTGCCCAAGCCGCGTCCGTATCGGGAGATCTTCGTGTATGGCCCGCGCGTGGAAGGGGTGCACCTGCGCTTTGGTGCGGTGGCCCGCGGCGGCCTGCGCTGGTCGGACCGTCGCGAGGATTTCCGCACCGAGGTGCTGGGCCTGGCCAAGGCGCAGATGGTCAAGAACACGGTGATCGTGCCGGTCGGCGCCAAGGGCGGCTTCTATGTGAAGCAGCCGCCGGCCGGCGCCGCCACGCCCGCTGAAAGCCGGGACGCGCTGATGGCCGAAGGCATCGCCTGCTACAGGATGTTCATCCAGGCACTGCTGGACATCACCGACAACATCGTCGACGGCAAGATCGTCCCGCCCAGGGACGTGGTACGCCACGACCAGGACGATCCGTACCTGGTGGTGGCTGCCGACAAGGGCACGGCCAGTTTCTCCGACATCGCCAACGCCCTGGCCATCGAGCACGGCTTCTGGCTGGGCGATGCCTTCGCCTCCGGCGGCTCGGTCGGTTACGACCACAAGGGCATGGGCATCACCGCCAAGGGCGCCTGGGAATCGGTCAAGCGCCACTTTCGTGCGCTGAGGCGTGATACGCAGTCGCAGGAGTTCACCGTGGTCGGGGTGGGCGACATGTCCGGCGATGTGTTCGGCAACGGCATGCTGCTGTCCGAACACATCCAGCTGGTGGCGGCGTTTGACCACCGGCACATCTTCCTGGACCCGAGCCCGGATGCGGCCAGGTCCTTTACCGAGCGCGCACGCCTGTTCAAGCTGCCGCGATCGAGCTGGGCCGATTACGACCCCAGCCTGATCTCGGCCGGCGGTGGCATCTATCCGCGCACGCTCAAGGCCATCACCATCACTCCACAGGTGCGTGCAGCGCTGGGCCTGGACCAGGAGGTCACTTCGCTGCCGCCCAACGCACTGATCAGCGCCATCCTCAAGGCCCCGGTGGACCTGCTGTGGAACGGCGGCATCGGCACCTACGTCAAGGCCTCCAGCGAGAGCCAAGCCGATGTCGGCGACCGCGCCAACAACGCGCTGCGCATCAACGGCCGCGACCTGCACTGCAAGGTGGTGGGCGAGGGCGGCAACCTGGGCCTGACCCAGCTGGGCCGCATCGAGGCGGCGCTGGGCGGGGTGCTGCTCAACACCGACTTCATCGACAACTCTGCCGGCGTGGACACCTCCGACCACGAGGTCAACATCAAGATTCTGCTCGATGGCCTGGTCCGGCAGAAGAAGCTGGCCGAACAGGCCCGAAACACGCTGCTGGCCAGCATGACCGACGAAGTCGGCCAGCTGGTGCTCAACGACAACTACCGCCAGAACCAGGCACTGAGCCTGATGGAGCGCATGAGCGTGACGCGCCTGGGTTCCAAGCAGCACTTCGTGCAGGTGCTCCAAGCGCGCGGCCAGCTGGATCGCCAGATCGAATACCTGCCCTCCGATGCCGAGTTCGCCGAGCGCAAGGCACGCGGCCTGGGACTGACCCGTCCGGAGCTGGCGGTGCTGCTGTCCTATGCCAAGCTGGTGGCCTTTGCCGAACTGCTGGAAACCGACATCCCGGAAGACCCGTACCTGTCCAAGGAGCTGCAGCGCTACTTCCCGCAGCCGCTGCAGGCGAAATACGCCGCGCAGATGGAAAAGCATCCGCTCAAGCGCGAGATCATCACCACGGCGGTGACCAATTCCACGATCAACCGCATGGGTGCGACCTTCCTGATGCGCATGCAGGAAGACACCGGCCGTGGCATCGGCGAGGTCGCCAAGGCCTTCACCATCACCCGCGAAACACTGGACGCGCGTGCGCTGTGGACCCGGATCGACGCGCTGGATGGCAAGGTCGCCGAGTCGGTGCAGATCGACGCCTTGCAGGTGATCTGGAACCTGCAGCGCAGCTTCACCCGCTGGCTGTTGAACCGTCCCGGCCCGATCCCGGCCATTGCTGCAGCGGTGGAGCGCTACCACGACGGCTTCAACGACATCCGCGCCGCCGACGGGGTGCTGCCCGATTCACTGCGCCCGGCCTACCAGGCCAAGCTGGCCGACTGGCTCGCCAAGGGTGTGCCGGAGCCGCTGGCCGGCCAGCTGGCTGCGTTGCCGTACCTGGAGCCCTCGGCGGACATCATCGAACTGGCGCGCGAGCGCAAGCTCTCGCCGGTGGCCGTGTCCAAGGTCTACTACCGCCTGGGCGATGCGCTGCACCTGCCGTGGCTGGTGAGCCAGATCGACGCGCTGCAGGTCGACGGCCGCTGGCATGCGGTGGCCCGCGGGGTGCTGCGCGACGAGCTGCAGACGCACCTGCGCGCCTTGACCCTGCAGGTGCTGGCGTTGCCCGGTGATACGGCCGAGGCCAAGGTCGCCCGCTGGTTGCAGCGCGACGATCCGTCGCTGCGCTTGACCCTGTCCATGCTCGACGAGCTGGCCGGGCAGAAGTCGCTGGACTATCCGACCGCTTCGGTGGCGGTGCAGCGCATGTCACAGCTGACCTGACCGGGCCAGCCCGGCGGGACAGGTGCAATGAATGGCGGGGCAGCGCGCCGGCGCCTTGCCCGGTTTTGGTTGGCAGCGGTGCCGTTTGCCGCGCACGCCGCGCTATCCTTCGCGGCATGACCTCTCCCCGCCTTGCCTTCCTGGCCAGCTCCGCCGAATCGGCGCAGCAGGCGCTGGTCACGCTCTCGGCCCGCTACGGGCACCACCCGCCAGCCGATGCCGACATCCTGGTGGCCCTGGGCGGCGACGGCTTCATGCTGCAGACCCTGCATCGCCACGGACAGCTGGGCAAGCCGGTGTTCGGGATGAAGCTGGGCACGGTCGGCTTCATGATGAACCACCATCGCGAAGAAGGCCTGCTCGAGCGCATCGCCGCGGCCGAACCTGCCACCTTGCGTCCGCTGGAAATGACTGCGCAGACCGAGTCGGGCATCGAGGTGCATTCGCTGGCCTACAACGAGGTCTCGCTGCTGCGCCAGACCCGTCAGGCGGCGCAGATGAGCATCGACCTCAACGGCCAGACCCGGGTGGAGGAGATGATCGGTGACGGCGTGCTGGTGGCCACGCCCGCCGGCAGCACGGCCTACAACTTCTCCGCGCATGGCCCGATCCTGCCGCTGGGCAGCAACACCCTTGCCTTGACACCGATCGCGCCATACCGGCCGCGGCGCTGGCGCGGCGCCATCCTCAAGTCCGGCACCGAGATCACTTTCCGGGTCATGGATGCGCACAAGCGTCCGGTCAGCGCCACCGCCGACTCGCATGAATTCCGCGACGTCACCGAGGTGACCATCCGTGAATCGTGCGACCGCACCGTCAGGCTGCTGTTCGACCCGGAGCACAACCTGGAAGAACGGATCTTCAGCGAACAGTTCGTGGTCTGACGCTATGGCCGACGCGGCGCCATGCCTGCTCACCGTCGCGGTCACCTCGCGGGCCCTGTTCGACCTGGAAGAGAGCCACGCGCTGTGGCAGGCGCAGGGCCTGGAGGCCTACGCCGCCTACCAGCGCGCGCACGAGGACGATGTGCTGGCGCCGGGCGTGGCCTTCACCGTGGTGCGCAAGCTGTTGGCCCTGAACAGCGGCGCGCCGGCAGACCAGCCGCGGGTGGAGGTGATCCTGCTGTCGCGCAATTCGGCCGACACCGGCCTGCGCATCTTCAATTCCATCCAGCACTACGGGCTGGACATCGTCCGCGCCACCTTCACCTCCGGCGAGCCGACCTGGCCGTACGTCAAGCCGTTCGGTACCGACCTGTTCCTCTCGGCCAATCCCGATTCGGTGCGCAGCGCCCTGGCCCACGGCATTGCCGCGGCCACCATCCTGCCAAAACCGCCGGGTGAACGCGCCGAGGAAGCGGCCGCCGCCGCCGGCGAGCTGCCCGCCGGGCGCCTGTCCACGCAGCTGCGCATCGCCTTCGACGGCGACGCGGTGATCTTCGGCGATGAGAGCGAGCGCATCTCGCGCGAGCAGGGCGTGGAAGCCTTTGGCCGGCACGAGCGCGAGAAGGCCCGCGAGCTGCTGTCCGGCGGCCCGTTTCGCGGTTTTCTCTCCGCGCTGCACCAGCTGCAGGCCGCGTTTGCGCCGGGCGAGAACGCACCGATCCGCACCGCCCTGGTCACCGCGCGTTCGGCGCCCGCGCACGAGCGGGTGATCCGCACCCTGCGCGAATGGGGCGTGCGCCTGGACGAGGCGTTGTTCCTGGGTGGCCGGCACAAGGGCCCGTTCCTGGCGGCCTTCGGCGCGGACATCTTCTTCGACGATTCCCAGCACAACATCGACAGCGCCCACCCGCACACCGCGGCCGGGCATGTGCCGCATGGGGTGGCGAACGAGTAGGCGAACGCGCTATGCAAGCGGAATCGCAGCGCATGCCATCGACTTTCAGCCTTATCCGGTCAGCGTGGCAGCTGGATATCAGTCAGCTTCCACACGATGCCCTGACGCTCGAACACGAACGTCATCGGTGCACTGCCGTCGTAGACGGTGCTGGTGGCGGTAAACCGCGACAGCGACTGGTAATGCCCTTCGACCTGCCTGAGCGGTTCGGCCGGACGCGGCGGGCCGTAGGTATCGCCATTGGCGGTCTCGCCGGTGGCACGCTTCCATACCGAATGGCCCTGCAGGATCGCGGCGATGCCGGTGGGGGTGACCATCGCGTCCACGCCGACGCCAGCCGCGCCGCCGGCCAGCGACAGGGCGATGGAACCGAGGAAACTCGACTGCGCCTGCATGCCGGCCGCGCGCACGATCCGGTCCTGCAGCTGCGCCCGCAGGTTCACGCGCAGGGTGGGGAAGTCGACGTAACGCGTCAGCTTGCCGGTGTCCTGTTCGGCCAGGGCATTGCGAATGCCGTGGATGGCGATGTACGGGCCGGCTACGACAAAGCCGCCGAACGCCAGCAGCACGACCAGGACCAGTGCGATCCACTTCTTCATTGGGGCAGGCTCTTGTTCAAAATTCCAGGTCCAGCGCGGCGCACAGGTAGTCGACGAACGGCCCCAGCGCAGCCAGGTCGGCAGCAACGGTCTGGCGCAGGCGCGGGCCAGTCATGGTGGCATCGTCCAGCGCGCGCCAGAACACGAAGTTCTTGTGCTTGAGGTCATCAATGAATTCGAAATCGGCCGGAAACCCGCGCGGTGGCCGGCTCAGCCGCTCGGTTTGCTCGAAATCGAATCTCCTGCGAAACGCCGGGGCATGCGCCGCGGCTTTCCAGCTGCCGGGGTTGTCGAAGATGAACTGCCGCAGCCTGCGCAGGGTGTCGGCTTCGGGATGCCACAGGCCGGCACCGACGAAGCTCTCGCCCGGCTGCAGGTGCAGGTAGAACGAGGGCGCCGGCACCTGCTTGCGGCGTTCGTGGTACAGGCGTGCGCCCTGCCAGGACTTGTACGGCGACTTGTCGTTGGAAAAGCGCGCGTCGCGATAGATGCGAAACAGCGAGCCGCCCACCGTCTTGGGATCGGCGCGGAACTTGTCGCTGACCGCGGCCAGGTCCGGCTGCAGGTCGGTCAGCAGGCGCAGGAATGGCTGGCGCACGTGGTCTTCGTACCTGGCCTTGTTGGCGTTGAACCAGGCCTTGTCGTTGTGACGCGCCAGCGCCTTGAGGAACTTGAAGCTGGCGTCGGAAAAGTAGTGGGCCATATGGCGATTGTAGGCAGGAGCCGGACAGGACGGATCTGGACCGCCTTGTGCCCGGTCTTCAGGGTTCGCGCGGGAGGGCGCGGCAGGCCCTTGGCGGGTCCAGACCCGCCCTACAGCACCGCTTGCAACTGGCGCCCCCAGGCCTCCAGTTGGTCCAGCAACACCTGCCGGGCGCCATCTTCGGCATGGGCCGCGCGCAGGCTGGCGATTTCCTCGAAGAAGCTGTCCAGGCTGTATTCGGAGGTCCGGGTGCCGGCGGCCAGGCGCTGGCGGCGATGGTCGTCCCAGCGGCCGCGTTCCATCGCATCCAGGGTGTCTGGCCAGTTGCGCGCGCGATAGCGGAACAGCAGCACCTCCAGGCGCGGATCCTTGAAGCCGAAGGCGCGGCTGCCCAGCTGCTGCGGCGGGGTTGCGCGCACCTCGGCCAGGCGGCGCCTGTCGCCCTCGGCCAGGAAGCCGTCGTAGAGCGCGGCATCGGGATCGGAAGGTTCCTGCGCCCGTTCGCTGGCGAAGACCTGGCGGACTTTCTCGGCCACCAGCGGGCCATGCGCGCGCAGCAGCCCGGCCTGGGCCTGCACGGGGTCCGGATCGATCCCCAGGCGCTCGAAATCGGCCTGGCGCAGGTAGTTCCACGGGACCAGCGCCGGGCAGCGGTTGAGGTGGACTTCCTTGAGCGGCACCCGGCGCACGTCCTGCGGCAGGTCGGCGCGCGGGGTGTACAGGCGATCGGCGATGTCCTGCGGGTCCAGGTCCAGCAGCGCCTGCGCCGCATCGCCTTCCAGGTCCAGCACGATGATCCGGCTGTCGATGCGTGGATGGCGGGCGATAGGCAGCACCGGCGCGGCGCACAGGCGGCTGGCCGGATAGCGCGTGGACACATGCAGCAGCGGGGTCATCGCCACGGTGTCCAGCAGGCTGGCGGCGAAGCGCTTGTTGCGCAGCTGCAGCGCGTAGTCCCACAGCCGCGGCTGGGCGCTGCGCATCGCGCGGGCGATGCCCACGGTGGCGCGCACGTCGGACAGGGCCTCGTGGGCATCGCCGATGCGGACATCGTTGGCCAGGGCCAGGTGTTCGAGCCTGAAGCTGGGCGTGCCGTCCTCGCGCCTGGGCCACTGCATGCCCTGCGGCCGCAGCGCATGGAACAGCCGCGCCACGTCCAGCAGGTCCCAGCGGCTGTTGCCGCCGCGCCATTCGCGCTCGTAGGGATCGAAGAAATTGCGGAACAGCCCGTGGCGGATGAACTCGTCATCGAAGCGCAGCGTGTTCCAGCCCAGCGTGCAGGTTTCCGGCCGCGCCATTTCCTCGAAGATGCGGGCCATGGCATCGCATTCGGGCACGCCCTGGCTGAGCGCCTGCTGCGGAGTGATGCCGGTGATCAGCGTGGCCACCGGCGAGGGCAGCAGGTCGTCGGCGGGCTTGACGTAAAAGCTCACCGGGTCTTCGACCGGGTTCAGCGCTTGATCGGTGCGCTGGGCGGCGAACTGCGCGATGCGGGTCCTGTGCGGGTCCTGGCCAAAGGTTTCCAGGTCGTAGAACAGGAAGCTGGCGGGCATGTCGGAGCCGTCGGCGAAGGTGCAGGCATTGTAGAACAGTGCCGGCGCCGTCCCGGCGGATGTCGATGGTCGTGGCCGGAAATTCCCGTCGCGCCGGCGCCCCGAAGAGGAAATAAAGGCCGCCGCCACGGGACAATCGAGGTTCCCGCAGTTTTGGGCGTAGGAGCAACTGTCTTCTCAGGCGCCTGTCATTCTCCATTCAGTTTGGTCTCTGGCCATGGCGTTGAGGCGGGTGAGCAGCACCCGCATGCAGGCGGTGATGGCGACCTTGGGGCTAGGGACGAGGTCGATGTGCGGCGGCCCGGGCTCCTACACGTGCTTGGCAACACTGCGCTCCATCGGCCTGCCGCACATCGCTCTCCACCCAAACTCTAGACCTTCGCGCAGACACAAGCGCACCGCAGGGGCGCGATGGAGCTTTCGCGGTAAAGCCCCTCGCGGCCCAGCGATGCGGCCCCTACGGGACAATCGACGGTCCTGCGGTTTCGGCGCTGCTACGGCGCGTCTTGCAGGATGGGCAGCTGTGCCAGCACGCGCTGGTCCAGGGCGGTCCAGTCGATCGTGTCCAGGCTCTGGTGGCCGCAGGTGGCCTCGATCAGCAGTTGCCGCTGCACCTGGCTGCGTTCCAGCGCCATTGCGTAAGGAATGCGCATGAAGGTGACCATGGTGTAGTGCGGCACGAAACGGCCGGGATGGCGCTGCTGCAGCTGCTGCTCCAGGGCGCGCTGCAGCAGGAAGTCGGCGTCGTCCACGCGGTCGCGCATCTCGGTGTAGTTTTCCAGCGCCATGGCCTGGATGGCGGCGGCATTGGGTTTGCGCTCGGCCTCGAACGCGGCATAGGCGCTGGCCAGCTCGTCGCGCGCCTCCAGCTGCGCGGCCAGGGCCACGCAGTCCTCAAACGCGCAGTTCATGCCCTGGCCGTGGAAGGGCACCATCGCGTGCGCGGCATCGCCCAGCAGCACCGCACGTCCGCCCAGGTGCCAGTGCTGCAGCGACAGCGTGCCGAGCAGGCCGGGCCGATGGTGCTCCCAGTCGCGTTCCAGGTGTGGGATCAGCGGCAGCGCATCGGCGAAGTCGCGCTCGAACAGGGCCCGCGCCTGGCTGCCGCTGCGCACGCTGGCGAAGCTGGTCGGGCCGGTATTGGGCAGGAACACGGTGACGGTGAAGGTGCCCTCATCGTTGGGCAGGGCGATGCACATGTAGTCGCCGCGCGGCCAGATGTGCAGCGCATGCGGTTCGATCCGGAAGCCGCCGTCGGCGGCCGGCGGAATTTCCAGTTCCTTGTAGGAGTGATCGAGGAAGGCGGTGTGTTCGCCCAGCGGCCGGGCCCGGTCCATCGCCGCGCGCAGGGCCGAACCGGCGCCGTCGGCGCCGACCAGCGTGTCGAAACGGATCTGGTGCGCCGAGTCGTCGCGGTCGTCGATGAAGTGCGCGTGGCCGGACGCGAAATCCACCGTGTGCAGGCGCCGATTGAAATGGACCGTGGCGCCGGCGCTTTGGGCCAGCTCGAGCAGGGTCAGGTTGAGGTCGGCGCGATGGACCGACCAGATCACCTCGCTGTCGTCGCGGCCATAGGGCAGCAGCTGCTGGCCGCCTTCGAGGAAGTGGACCATGCGCCCGCGCATCATCACCGCACGGGCCATCACCGCGGCTTCGGCATCGGCCTGGCGCAGCGCATGGCGGCCGCGTTCGGCCAGGGCCAGGTTGATCGAACGGCCCGATTCGTAGCCCTCGATGCGCGGGTCGCCGCGGCGCTCGTAGACGGTGACCTGCCAGCCCTTGCGCGAGAGCAGGATGGCCAGCAACGCGCCGGCCAGGCCGGCGCCGATGATCGTGATGGAGCGCGAGGATGCGTTCAAATGGAATTCTTCGGGGGCAATGGCAGGAGCAAGGCGTGTTCAGACGCCGGCCCACATCTCCACTTCTTCCACGAAGCGATAGATGTCCTTGAAGCTGTTGTACAGCGGCACCGGCGCGATGCGGATCACGTCCGGCTCGCGCCAGTCACCGAGCACGCCGACCTTGGCCAGGTAGTCGAACAGCCCGCGGCCGCGCTCGCGCCCGCCGGCCACGCGCAGTGACAGCTGGCAGCCGCGGCGTTCGGGTTCGGCCGGGGTGATGATGTCCAGGGTGTCCAGCAGGCGCGCCTCGATCAGCTCCTCCAGGAAACTGGTGAGCTTTTCCGACTTGGCCCGCAGTGCCGGCACGCCGCCGGCCTTGTCGAACAGCTCCAGCGAGGCCAGCAGCGGCGCCATCGCCAGGATCGGCGGGTTGCTCAGCTGCCAGCCGTCGGCGCCCGGCGTGGGCCTGAACTGGGGCGCCATCAGGAAGCGGGTTTGTTTCTCGTGGCCCCACCAGCCGGCAAAGCGCGGCAGCTCGGCCTGCGCATGGCGCTGGTGAACGAACGCACCTGCCACCGCGCCCGGGCCTGCATTGAGGTACTTGTAGTTGCACCACACCGCAAAATCCGCATCGGCATCGTGCAGCGCCAGCGGGATATTTCCGGCAGCGTGGGCCAGGTCGAAGCCGGCCATCGCCCCGGCGGCGTGAGCCAGGCGTGTGATCTGGGCGATGTCGAAGGCCTGGCCGGTGCGGTACTGGATGCCCGGCCACAGCACCAGCGCCAGGCGATGGCCGTGCTCGGCGATGGCCTGTTCGATCGCCTCCATGGAGACCGTGCCTTCGGCTTCATCCGGTGCCACCTCGATCAGGTCGGTGGCCGGGTTGAAGCCATGGAAGCGGATCTGCGACTGCACCGCGTAGTGGTCGGAGGGAAATGCGCCGGCTTCCATCAGGATCGCCGGGCGTTGTGCCGTAGGCCGGTAGAAACTGACCATCATCAAGTGCAGGTTGGCGGTCAGGGTGTTCATCGCCACCACTTCGCCAGGCAGCGCGCCGACGATGCGCGCCAGCGGCTCGCGCACCTGCTCGTGGTAGGTCAGCCACTGCCCCTGGCCACGGAAGTGGCCCTCCACCGCCTCGTGCGCCCATGTGTCCAGGACCTGCTCGACGGCCTTGCGCGCCCCGCGCGGCTGCAGGCCCAGCGAGTTGCCACAGAAGTACGCCTGATCGTTGTTCTTGTGCCTGGGCAGCAGGAATTCGTTGCGAAAGCTGCGCAGCGGATCGGCGGCGTCCAGGGCGATGGCGTGGGTGCGGGAAAGCGCGTGGTTCATGCGGTGCGGTTCTTGCGAGGTGGGCGCCATTGCACTGGCGTGGAGGCAGTGGACACGCACGGAACGTGCCACCTTGGGCAAGGCCTGGCAGTCTAACCGGGCACTGATTCGGCCGCCGTCGCGGCGGTCCTGTTTCCCGCCGTGCTGCCACGGCGCAGCAGATGGGCAGACGATTCCAAGGACAGCAGCATGACCGGCGCAGCAGGCGCGCGGCTGCTCAGGGCTCGGCCATCGGCTAGCGCTCGGGCGCGGGATTGAGGTGGCCGCAGGCCTTGCAGGTGCGGTGTTCCAGCGAGGCGTAGAAGCGCTCGAACACCGGCGGGAAGTCGGTCTCGATGTTGCGCAGGTGGAAGAACTCCTGGTAGAGCTTGTGGTTGCAGGCCTCGCAGAACCACAGCAGGCCGTCGTCCTCGTGCGCAAGGCGCCGGCGTTCGATCACCAGCCCGACCGAGCCTTCCATCCGCTGCGGCGAATGCGGCACCCGCGGCGGCAGCAGGAAGATCTCGCCGGCGCTGATCGGGATGTCGCGTGCCGCGCCGTCCTCCTGGATGCGCAGCACCATCTGCCCTTCGAGCTGGTAGAACCACTCCGGGCCTTCGTCCCAGTGGTAGTCGGTGCGGCGGTTGGGGCCTCCGACCACCATGACGATGAAGTCGCCGGCGTAGATCACCTTGTTGCCCACCGGCGGCTTGAGCAGGTGGCGGTGTTCCTCGATCCAGGCCTGCAGGTTGAGCGGGGCGGGCAGCATGGGGGGCTCCAGGGAAAGTGGATGGTGGTGCTATGGGTCGCGCTTGCCCGAGACCGGCATCGAGGCCAGGGCGCGCGCGTAGGCCGGCTGCAGCTGGCCGGGCGCAGCCACGTCCATGCCCAGCTCGCGTATGCGGCCGTCTGACAGGCTGTAGCACCAGCCGTGCACCGCCACCTCCTGGCCCCGCGCCCAGGCGTCCTGCAGGATCGTGGTGTGGCAGACGTTGGCGACCTGTTCGATCACGTTGAGCTCGCACAGGCGCGCGTGGCGCAGCGCTTCGGTCTGGACCCTGGCCAGGCGCTCGGCGTGCTTGCCGCTGACATCGCCGACGTGGCGCAGCCAATTGTCGACCAGGCCCATGCGCTGTCCGGTCATGCTGGCGTGCACGCCGCCGCAGCCGTAGTGGCCCACGATCAGGATGTGCTCGACCCTGAGCACATCCACCGCGAACTGGATGGTGGACAGGCAGTTCAGGTCGCTGTGCACCACCACGTTGGCCACGTTGCGATGGACGAACACCTCGCCCGGGTCCAGGCCCAGGATCTGGTTGGCGGGCACCCGCGAGTCGGAGCAGCCGATCCACAGGTAGCGCGGCGACTGCTGTTGCGAGAGGCGCTGGAAGAAGCCCGGATCGTCCTGGCGGACCTTTTCAGACCAGTCCCGGTTATTGCGCAACAACGCGTCGAGTTCACTCATGGGCTCGATTATCGCAGATGCGTCAAGCGCAGGGCCGGCCCGGGCCGGACCTGAGACCGTCAGATCGAATGCATCCGCCCGCCATCCACCGTCAGGCTCACTCCGCTGATGTAGCCGGCGGCGGGGCTGGCCAGGAAGGCAATGGCCGCCGCGACGTCGGCCGGCTCACCGATCCGGCGCATCGGCGCGGAGGCGGCGAGGCTGGCGATGACCTGCTCGGCGCTCTGGCCGCTGGCCTGCATCCGGTCCTGCACGATGTGGTCCATGCGCGCGGTGTGGGTGAAGCCGGGCAGCACGTTGTTGACGGTGATGTTGTCCGGGCCCAGCTCCTGCGAGAGCGTCTTGGCCCAGCCGGCCACCGCGCTGCGCACGGTATTGGACACGCCCAGGTTGTGCATCGGTTCGTAGACCGAAGTCGACACGACATTGACGATCCGGCCCCAGCCGGCCGAGCGCATGCCCGGCAGGACGGCCTGCACGCGGGTCTGGTTGGCCAGCAGGTGGTGACGGAATGCGCTGAGGTAGGCCTCCAGGTCGGCATCGACGGCCCTGCCGCCCGGTGGTCCGCCGCCGTTGTTGACCAGGATCTGGACCGGGCGCTCGGCCGCCAGCGCAGTGACCGTGTCCGCCAGTGCCTGGGTCTGGCCATCGTCACCGACGCGCCAGCCGTGCACCTGGCCCTGGCCCACCACCGGCAACTCGGACACGACCTGGCGCAGGGCCGCTTCGCGGCGTGCCAGCACGGTCACATCGGCCCCCAGCAGCGCAAGTTCGATCGCGGCGGCCTTGCCGATGCCAGCCGAGGCGCCGCACACCAATGCATGCCTGCCGGAAAGATTGAGATCCATGAAGCGGTCCTTGTCGCAAATGGGATTGACTGGATACCCCAGGCCGCGCAGGCGTGCAATGCGCCAGGCGATCAGGACCGTTGCATCGACGCGCGCATCAATGCAGGGAGATCGCGCGCGCCGGCATCCTCGCGCGCGTCCCGCCTGGCGGTCACGGCCCGGCGGTTCGCTTTGGGATCTCGCGCCCGGGTCAGGGCGAAGCCGGCGGCAGCGTGCAGGCAGGCGCTTTCGGCCAAGGCGCGCGACCGGGACGTCGCCGCCTCAGGCGCGCTCGCCCAGCGATTGCACCATCAGCGCACGCAGATCCTCATCGCGCTCGGCGTGGGGCGGTGAAACCTCGTGCAGGCTGAAGCCGCGGCGCAGCGCGTCCTCTTCGTCCAGGCCGTCGAAGGCGACGAACTCGGCGTCGAACAACGCAGCGCGGGCAGTGTCCTGGCTATCGTAGGACAAGGTATTGCCGTCGCTGCCCAGAACCTCGGCGGTGCCGGCCTCCTTGATCCGCAGGCGTGCCCAGATCAGGGTGCGGCCCAGGCTGGCCAGCCACCATTGGCTGTGCGGGGTGTCGTTCATGGCAGGACCTCGGAAGTCAGCCACAGCAGCCCGGCCATGGCCAGTGCGGCGATGATCACCATCACCGAGATCCGCGCCGGCGTGGCCAGGCCGCTGAGCGAGCGATCGCCGGTGCTGCGATAGTCGCCGCGCAGCAGCCAGGCCAGCGCGGCGGGGCGCATGAAGGCGCCCGGGCCCAGCTGCGCGGCGATGTCCGGATGGCGATCGCGCACGTGGATCAGGGTCAGCGGCCAGAAGATCACCAGCGCGCAGAACCCGGCGATCGCCGTGGCCACGAACAGCAGGGCGAAGAACAGGATCATGCCAGCACCCGTCGCGCCAGCAACGGTGCGGCCACCGAACAGGCCGCCAGCAGCGTGGCCCAGAGCAGCGGCATGCGCAGGCGGCGCATCGCCGCGCGCACCTGCGGATCGGCTTTCACCGCGGCCGCGTCCAGACCTTCCTGCTGCTTGCGCACCAGCAGGCGCTGCAGCTGCAGGCTGCGGCCGATGCCGACCAGGCCGAGCACGAAGGCCCCCATGCCCACGACCACCGTGACCGATTGCGCGACCAGCTCGACGTTCATCGCCTCAGAACTCCGCGTGGCCCGGCGCGCGCGGGTAGGGGATCGCGTCGCGGATGTTGGAAAGCCCGCACACATACACCACCAGGCGCTCGAAACCCAGGCCGAAGCCGGCGTGCGGCACGGTGCCGTAGCGGCGCAGGTCGCGATACCAGCCGTACTGTCCCGGATCCAGGCCGAACTGGCCCATGCGCGCATCCAGCACGTCCAGGCGCTCTTCGCGCTGGCTGCCGCCGATGATCTCGCCGATGCCCGGGGCCAGCACGTCCATCGCCGCGACGGTCTTGCCGTCGTCGTTCAGGCGCATGTAGAAGGCCTTGATGTGCTCGGGATAATTGGTCACCACCACCGGGCGGCCGACGTGTTCCTCGGTCAGCCAGCGCTCGTGCTCGGTCTGCAGGTCCAGGCCCCATTCGACCGGAAAGTCGAAGGTCCTGTCCGCCTTCTGCAGCAGCTCGATCGCATCGGTGTAGTCGATCCGCTCGAACGGCACGTTGATGAACGCTTGCAGCCGACTGACCGCGGCCTGGTCCACCCGCTCGGCGATGAAGGCCAGATCATCGGCGCGCTCGTCCAGCACCGCGCGGAACAGGTATTTGAGGAACTCCTCGGCCAGGTCGGCGTTGGCGGCCAGGTCGTTGAAGGCCACTTCCGGCTCGATCATCCAGAACTCGGCCAGGTGGCGGGTGGTGTTGGAGTTCTCGGCGCGGAAGGTCGGGCCGAAGGTGTAGACCTTGCTCAGCGCCAGGCAGTAGGCCTCCACGTTGAGCTGGCCGGACACGGTCAGGAAGGTTTCCCGGCCGAAGAAATCCCGGCTGAAATCCACCTCGCCGGCGGCGTTGCGCGGCAGGTTGGCCAGGTCCAGGGTGGACACCCGGAACATCTGGCCGGCGCCTTCGGCATCGGAGGTGGTCACGATCGGCGTGGAGATCCAGTTGAAGCCGTTCTGGTGGAAGAACCGATGCACGGCCTGGGCCAGGCAGTTGCGGATCCGGGTCACCGCGCCGAACAGGTTGGTGCGCGGGCGCAGGTGGGCCACTTCGCGCAGGAATTCCAGCGAGTGGGCCTTGGGCTGGATCGGGTAGGTTTCCGGATCCTCGACCCAGCCGACCACCTCCAGCGATCGGGCCTGCAGCTCCAGGCGCTGGCCCTGGCCCTGCGAGGGGACCAGCGTGCCGGTGGCGACCACCGCGCAGCCGGCGGTCAGGTGCTTCACCTCGGACTCGTAATTGGACAGGGTATTGGGCGCCACCACCTGGATGGGCGCAAAGCACGAACCGTCGCTGACGTTGACGAAGGACAGGCCCGCCTTGGAATCGCGCCGCGTGCGCACCCAGCCACGGACCGTCACTTCGCCGCCGGCCGGGAGCTTGCCCGCCAGCGCATGTTCGACGCTCACCACCGTCATGTCTTGAATCCTGGCCTGTCCGGCGCGATCTAAGGGAACGCGCAAGTCTACCGGTTGGCTGCGTGGCGGGCACGCTCCGTTCACCTGGCAGGGCGCCCCGCCCACGGCCACCTGCCTATAATCGGCCCCGAGCATTTTCGAAGGCACCCCCACATGGCCATCACCCTGACCCCGATCGCCCACCAGCGCGTCCAGCACTTCGTCCAGACCACGCCCGGCGCCTTGGGCCTGCGTTTTGGCGTGACCAAGACCGGTTGCTCGGGCTGGGGCCATGTGACCGATCTGGCGCGCGAGCAGCGCCCCGGCGACACGGTGTTCGAAGACCGCGGCGTGAAGATCTTCGTCGATGCCGACA
This sequence comes from Pseudoxanthomonas spadix BD-a59, assembly GCF_000233915.3. Lineage (NCBI taxonomy): Bacteria > Pseudomonadati > Pseudomonadota > Gammaproteobacteria > Lysobacterales > Lysobacteraceae > Pseudoxanthomonas > Pseudoxanthomonas spadix. The sequence goes on from NC_016147.2 coordinate 1,663,647, forward strand.
GCCTGGCCCTGGTGGACGGCACGCAGATCGACTTCGGCAAGCAGGGCCTGGGCGAGACCTTCCTGTTCAGGAACCCCAACGCCACCGCCGAGTGCGGCTGCGGGGAGAGCTTTACCACCTCGGCCGACGCGGCCTGAAGAACGGGCAGGCGTGTGGCTGTGGCGGAGCCTGACCGCGCCTGGTTTGCCCAGGTGCACGATCGGGCAGTGCAGCCGGGTCCGCCTTGAAGGGGAGCGTACGGGCGCCGGGCCCGGCTGTGGCCAGGCCGGGCTGCGCAGGGCGGGCCGATTGCGCGCAACTCCTTGAGCTGACATAATTTCCCGCTCCCTTGGCCTGTCTGGCCCTAGGGGTCCTTGCTCCACCGCACAGGCGGGGAGCTGTCCGGCCGGTCCCGTTGCGGGATGGGCCTTCATCCGAAAGGTAAAACACATGCGTTTCTATGAAATCGTGTTCCTGGTCCATCCGGACCAGAGCGAGCAGGTGCCGGCCATGGTCGAGCGCTACAAGGGCATCATCGAGGCCGGCAACGGCAAGATCGTGCGCCTGGAAGACTGGGGCCGCCGCCAGTTGGCCTACCCGGTGCAGAACCTGGTCAAGGCCCACTACGTGCTGATGAACGTCGAAGTCGACCAGGCCACCCTGGCCGAGCTGACCGAAACCTTCCGCTTCAACGATGCCATCCTGCGTCACCTGATCGTCAAGCGCGACGGCGACGTGGCCGACACCGAGATGTCGATCATCATGAAGAGCAAGGACGAGAAGGGCGACAAGCCCGAGCGCGGCGAACGCCGCCGTCGTGACGACGAAGGCGAGACCGCCAAGTCCGACGACGATACCGACGCCACCGAAGCCGCCTAAGGAACCCTGACATGTCCAAGTTCTTCCGTCGCCGCAAGTTCTGCAAGTTCACCGCCGAAGGGGTCAAGGAGATCGATTACAAGGATCTCAATACCCTGCGCCAGTACCTGACCGAGACCGGCAAGATCGTTCCCAGCCGCGTCACCGGCACCAAGGCGCGCTACCAGCGCCAGCTGCAGACGGCCATCAAGCGCGCCCGTTTCCTGGCCCTGATCCCGTACACCGACAACCACGACATGTGATTGCAGGACAGGAGTGATGCGGCCGCGCCGCAGTGTGGAGCCAGTGGAAGCAATGCCTCCCTCACTCCTCACTCCACCCACTTCGTTCCTCGCCTCACTCCCCCGTCCATTCGGACAGCACCAGTTGCGCCCGCCACGGCGGGCCGCTAACGAATACGGAATCTGAAAAAATGAAGCTGATTCTTCTGCAGAAAGTGACCAACCTGGGTGTCCTGGGCGACCAGGTCAACGTCAAGCCCGGCTACGGCCGCAACTACCTGGTGCCACAGGGCAAGGCGGTGCCGGCCACCGCCGCCAACGTGGCCCAGTTCGAAGCCAGGCGCGCCGAGTACGAAGCCAAGGCCAAGTCGATCCACGAGCAGGCCTCCGGCCGCGCCGTCAGGTTCGAAGGTGCCAGCGTGACCGTGTCGGCCAATGCCTCCACCGAAGGCAAGCTGTTCGGCTCGGTCGGCGCGCGCGAAATCGCCAACGCCTTCACCGCCGCCGGCCTGCCGCTGGAAAAGAGCGAAGTCGTCCTCACCGAGGGCGCGTTCCGCAACATCGGCGAGTACGAGGTGCTGCTCAAGCTGCACGCCGACGTGGAAACCACCGTCAAGGTGGTGGTCACCGGCGAAAGCTGATCCACGCAGCGAGGGGCTGGACAGACGGGCGCCGCAGGGCGCCCGTTTTTGTTTCAAGGCCATGCCCTGGTCGCAGCCATTGCGACGGCCGGCGCACATCTTTCCCACCGGTTGTCCACAAGGTTATCCGTACCGGTCGCCGCAGCCCTGTGCCTACCATGGGCGGCGCCGAGCAACGCTTCTTGCTTTTTCCGAGTCGAACATGGCAGCTCCCCGTCGCGAACGTGACCGTGATTTCCGCAATGACCCCAGCGATGCACGCCTGGAGCAGCTGCGCATGCCGCCGCACTCCATCGAAGCCGAACAGGCGGTGCTCGGTGGCCTGATGCTGGTTGCCGATGCCTATGACCGGGTCAACGACAGGCTCACTTCCGAGGACTTCTATCGCCGCGACCACCAGCTGATCTACCGCGCCATCAGCGAGCTGGCCGAGCGCAGCCGGCCCTACGATGCGGTGACCCTGGGCGAGTGGTTCGACGCGCAGGGCCAGTCGGACCTGATCGCCGGCGGTGCCTACCTGATCGAACTGGCCAGCTCCACGCCGTCGGCGGCCAACATCACCGCCTATGCCGAGATCGTGCGCGACAAGGCGGTGATGCGCCAGCTGATCGATGTGGGCACCGAGATCGTCAACAACGGCTTCCAGCCCGAAGGCCGCGAGAGCACCGAGCTGCTGGCCGTGGCCGAGCAGAAGGTGTTTGCCATCGCCGAGGCCGGCTCGCGCGGACGCAGCGACTTTGTGTCCATGCCCAGCGCGCTCAAGGATGCCTTCTCGGTGCTGCAGGACCGCTTCAACAGCGGCGGCAACGTCACCGGCCTGGCCACCGGCTATACCGAGTTCGATTACCTCACCGCCGGGCTGCAGCCGACCGACCTGCTGATCCTGGCGGCGCGTCCGGCGATGGGCAAGACCACCCTGGCGCTGAACATCGCCGAATACGTGGCGATCAAGTCGAAGAAGGCCGTGGCGGTGTTCTCGATGGAAATGTCGGCCGCCCAGCTGGCCCTGCGCCTGATCTCCTCCAATGGCCGCATCAACGCCCAGCGCCTGCGCACCGGCCAGCTCGAGGACGAGGACTGGAGCCGGGTCACCGCCGCGATCCGGATGCTGAAGGAAACCAAGATCTTCATCGACGACACCCCTGGCCTGTCGCCGGAGGTGCTGCGCTCCAAGTGCCGGCGCCTCAAGCGCGAACACGACCTGGGCCTGGTGGTGATCGACTACCTGCAGCTGATGTCGGTGCCGGGCAACAGCGAAAACCGGGCCACGGAGATCTCCGAGATCAGCCGCTCGCTCAAGGGCCTGGCCAAGGAGCTGAACGTGCCGGTGATCGCCCTGTCCCAGCTCAACCGCTCGCTGGAAACGCGCACCGACAAGCGCCCGGTGATGGCCGACCTGCGCGAATCGGGCGCCATCGAGCAGGACGCCGACGTGATCGTCTTCATCTACCGCGACGACTACTACAACAAGGAGAATTCGCCGGACAAGGGCCTGGCCGAGGTCATCATCGGCAAGCAGCGCAGCGGCCCGACCGGCTCGCTCAAGCTCAAGTTCTTCGGCGAGTACACCCGCTTTGACAACCTGGCCCACGACGCAGTGGGCAGCTTCGAATAGGTCCGGCGACGCCCGGCACGCTGCGGATTTTTTTCGCAGCCAGGCGGGCATCATGCCGCTGCGTCCCCAACGCCAATGCCCATGCCCATCGCCCTGGTCTGGTTCCGCAGCGATCTGCGCCTGGCCGACAATCCGGCCCTGCATGCGGCGCTGGAAGCCGGCTTCGACCCGGTCCCGGTGTACATCCATGCCCCGCACGAGGAAGGCCGCTGGGCGCCGGGTGCGGCCTCCAATGCCTGGCGGCATCGCTCGCTCAAGGCGCTGGATCTGGCCTTGCGCCAGCGCGGCTCGCGCCTGCTGGTCCGCCGCGGCGACAGCGCGATGGTCTTGCAGCAGCTGATCGAACAAAGCCGCGCGCAGGCGCTGTTCTGGAACCGCAAGTACGAACCGGCCACCCAGCCGCGCGATGCGGCGATCAAGCAGGCGCTCAAGCAGCGGCACGTCCAGGTGCGCAGCTGCAATGCCGCGTTGCTGGCCGAGCCGTGGGACGTGCAGACCAGGACCGGCGAGCCGTACAAGGTGTTCACTGCGTTCTATCGCAACGTCATGGCCGGGCTGGCGCAGCGTGCGCTGCAGGACGCGCCCGAAGCGCTGCCGGCCGTGCCGTCGGCGCTGAAGGGCGAGGGCATCGATGCGCTGGGCCTGGCACCTGCGTTGAACTGGGATGCAGGCTTCTGGGAGATCTGGCAAGCCGGCGAGGCCGGCGCCCACCAGGCGCTGGAGGTCTTCGTCGAGGGCGCATTGCGCGGCTACCTGGATCAGCGCGACCTGCCGGACCGGATCGGCACCTCGCGGCTGTCGCCGCACCTGCACTTCGGCGAGATCGCGCCGTGGCGGGTGATCGCACGGCTGCAGGCGCAACGCGGCGTCAGCCTGGACCGTGACATCGACGGTTTCATCCGGCAGCTGGTGTGGCGCGAGTTCGCCCATCACCTGCTGCATCATTTCCCGCACACGGCGCAGCAAAACCTCAACCCGCGCTTTGACCGGTTCGACTGGGCCAGCACCGCACCAGGCCCGCTGCAGGCCTGGCAGCACGGCAGGACCGGCGTGCCCATCGTCGATGCCGGCATGCGCGAGCTGTGGCAGACCGGGATGATGCACAACCGCGTACGCATGATCGTGGCCAGCTACCTCACCAAGCACCTGCGCGTGCACTGGCTGGAAGGGGCGCGCTGGTTCTGGCAGACGCTGGTGGATGCGGACCTGGCCAACAACACGCTGGGCTGGCAGTGGGTCGCCGGCACCGGCGCCGATGCGGCGCCGTATTTCCGCGTGTTCAACCCGGTGACCCAGGCGCGCAAGTTCGATCCGCAGGCGCGCTACATCACCCGCTGGGTGCCCGAGCTGGAAGCACTGCCGGTGAATGCGCGCTTCGCGCCGTGGGAATTTCCGCAATTGTGCAGGGGCAGGGCCTGCGACTATCCGCACCAGCCGATCGTGGACCTGGCCCAAGGCCGCCAGGCCGCGCTGGCCGCCTATGCCAGGACCCGCTGAGCCGACCGCCGGCGGCGCGGGCCCGGCCAGTCGGCGCCTGTTCATCCGGCTTTGCAGGAGGAAGGGTTAGCTTCAGCGACCGCAAGACCACCGGACCCATCCCGAAAGCGAGGAACCATGAATCAGCCAGCGAACAAATTATTGTCCCGCACCATACTGTGCGGCGTGCTGTCGACCCTGCTGTTGGCCGGCTGTGCCACTTACACCGGACAGACCACCGATCCCAACGATCCCAACCGCACCCGTCGCAACGCCCTGATCGGGGCCGGCATCGGCACGGCACTGGGATTGCTCAGTGGCAGCGATGCCACCGAACGTCGCCAGCACGCGCTGATCGGCGCCGGGGTCGGTGGCCTGGCCGGTGGTGCGATTGGCGCCTACCAGGACCGCCAGGAAGCCGAACTGCGCCGCCAGACCGCCGGCACCGGCATCGACGTCAGCCGCGACGGCGATGTGATCAAGCTCAACCTGCCGGACGGGGTGACCTTCGATTTCGGCAAGTCCACGTTGAAGCCGCAGTTCTACTCGGCGCTCAACAACGTGGCCGCCACGCTGAAGGAATACGACCAGACCATCGTGGAGGTCAGCGGCCACACCGACAGCATCGGCAGCGACGCGGCCAACCAGGTCCTGTCCGAGGCGCGCGCCAATGCGGTGGCCGATTACCTGATCGGGCAAGGCCTGATGCGCCAGCGTTTCGAGATCCTCGGCATGGGTGAGCGCTATCCGATCGCCAGCAACGAGACCGATGCCGGTCGCGCGAAGAACCGCCGGGTGGAGATCCGTGTGTTGCCGGTCAGGCAGGGCGCCTGATCCATTCCTCATCCGGCGCAGGAAGGGAGCGGGCCGCGCATCGCGGCCCGTGTCTTGCGTGGGCCACGGGGGATCATCGCCAGGGCTGCGGCCTGGCAGGAAAGGCGCGTGGCAGGGTTGCCATCGCGCTGTCCGGGCGGAGGCGGGTGAAGCCGAGGAGTGAGGAGTGAGGGGCCGGCATCCCTGCTTTCCCTCATGTCTCACTTCGCCGCCCTCATTTCTCGCCCCACAGGCACTTGAGATGCGTGGCTTGCTTGGGCATGCTGCGCAGGTCATGCGAAGACTGCGCACCCTGTTTGCCAATTGGACGATACGCCCGGCCGGTCGTCTGGGACTGTGCGTGGTGGCCGCGGTGTTCCTGCTGGTGAGCGTTCCTGCCATTTCGTTCCACGCACATGATCGGATCGACCGCGATCATGGCCACGACCAGCGCCCGCTGGTGGACCATCTGCTTCAAGCCCCGGCGGCCGACGCTGCGGGAGAGGACCATCGCCCGGTCGATCTCCACCTGCATGTCGTCGATCAAGTGACTTTCACGCTGCAACAGCCCATCGTCCTGGCGGTCGGTGCCGGTCACCGTGCTTGCGCGCCGAGCGCAGAGGGTCCGCATCCGATCCGGGTCGAGCTGGTCACCCACCCCTACAGACCTCCGATCGTCTGACCAAGTCGCCGCGGGATCGCGGCTGGACATCGTCATTCCCGATCGCTCGGAGGTCTCTTCGTGAAACTGTGTTGGTTGGTGGTTCTGGCGTTTGCCGGGACCTGCGGTCTTGCCCTCGATGGGCGGGCCGCCGAAGCGTTGCGCCTGGACGAGGCGGTTGCGCGTGCGCTGGACGCAAGTCCCTTGCTGGCGGCCGAGGCTGCCGCTCTGCGTGCGGCTGACAGCCGCGCCGCGCGCGAAGCGTTGTCGACCCCGCTCACCATCGGCGGTGAGCTGGAGAATTTTGCCGGAACCGGGGCGCTCTCCGGGACCAGGCTCGCCGAAACCACCTTCCGGGTCGGCAAGCGGATCGAGCTGGGCGGCAAGCAGGCCGCAAGACGCGCGTTGGGTCAGACCCACGTGCTGCGGCAACGAAACACCGCAGCCTTGGCCAGGGCCGACGTCATCGCCCTGACCTCGCTGCGCTTTATCCAGGTACTGGCCGACCAGGCGCGGCTCGCGGCGGCAAAAGAGCGGACTGCGTTCGCATCGAAGGCCAGGAACGAGGTTGCCCGATGGGTCCAGGCCGGTCGCAATCCGGATTCGGACCTGGCCGCCGCCGATATCACGCTGGCCGATGCCGAGCTCTCCGAAGAGCACGCAGCGCACGAATTGCTGGCATCCAGGCAGACCCTGGCCGCCAGCTGGGGCGGCGTGGAGGTGGATTTTGCGGAGGTCGCCGGCGACCTGGAGGGGCCGACCACCCTGCCCAACTTCGATTCGCTCGCTGCGCGCCTGGCCCACACTCCTGGGCAGCGGGCGCATGCGCTGGAAGCAGAGGAGCTTTCGGCACAGCGCGCTCTGGCCCACGCCATGCGACGGCCGGACGTGGACCTGTCGTTGGGCGTGCGCCGGCTGCAAGGCCTGGATGACCAGGGGCTGGTGATGTCGGTGTCGGTTCCACTGGGAAGCAAGGTGCGCTCGACCCTGGCCGTTGCCGAGGCCGATGCGCTGCTGGCCGCATCGGCTGCCAGGGCCGACGCGGCGCGCAGCGAACGCCACCAGGAGCTGTTCGAGGTCTTCCAGGAGTTGAATCATGCCGCGGTGGAACAGGCCGCCTTGTCCAGCCGCATGCTGCCAAGGGCGCGCCAGGCGCTGACCCTGAGCCAACAGGGGTTCGAGCAGGGGCGGTTCACGTTTCTTGCGCTCTCCCAGGCCCAGCGCACGCTGTTCGATCTGCGTGTTCGCCAGATCCAAGCCGCCGCACTGCTGCGCAGCCGCCTCATCCAGATCGAGCGTCTCACGACCTCCACCACGGACATCACGCCATGAATCTTCGCCTTTGCGCCCTGCTCCTGAGCGGGGCGCTGCTGTCGGCCTGCGGTGGCACCGAGCCTCCCGGCGCCACCGAGCATGCCTCGGCCCCGGCCGCCGAGTACGAACGCGGACCCCATCGCGGGCGCATGCTGCGCGACGGGAATTTCGCCCTGGAGGTGACCGTCTACGAGACCAACGTCGAGCCGCACTACCGGCTCTATGCCTATCTGGACGACAGGCCGTTGCCGCCCGGAGAGGTTCAGGCCAGGATCCGGATCAAGCGGCTGGACGGCGAACAGACCGATTTCCAGTTCGTGCCCGAGCAGGACCATCTGAAGGGCAGCGCCACCCTGGCCGAGCCGCATTCGTTCGATGTCCAGGTCCAGGCCACCCATGCCGGCAAGCGCTCGAGCTGGCAATTTGCGTCCTACGAGGGTCGGGTGAGCATTCCGGCCAAGGTCGCCGAGGCGGCCGGCATCAAGACCGAAGTGGCAGGGCCGGGTGTCATCAAGGACAACATCAGCCTGATGGGCGTCATCGTCCAGGACGCCAACCGACATGCCCAGGTCAAGGCGCGGTTTCCTGGTGTGGTCCGCGCGGTCAACGTCCGCCAAGGGGACCGTGTACGGCGGGGCCAGACGTTGGTCGTGGTCGAAGGCAACGACTCCATGCGCACCTATCCGGTGAGCGCGCCCTTCGACGGGGTGGTGCTCGTGCGCCAGGCCAGCGTCGGCGAGGTGACCGGCAGCGATGCGCTGATGGAGATCGCGGACCTGTCCAGGGTCTGGGTGGAACTGCATACCATCGGCAAGGACGCGGCCAGACTGGAGCCCGGCCAGGCCGTGTCCATCCGCGCGGCGACCACCGACGCAACCGTCCAGGCCAGGATTGATTCGCTGCTGCCGTTGGCAACGGTGGGCCAGAGCGTGGTGGCCCGGGTCAGCATCCCCAACCAGGACGGAAGCTGGCGTCCTGGCATGGTGGTGTCCGCGGAGGTGAGCGTTGCCAGCACGCAAGCGCAACTGACGGTGCTCGAATCGGGGTTGCAGCGGTTCCGCGACTTCACCGTGGTCTTCGCCCAGGTCGGCGACACCTACGAGGTCCGGATGCTCGAGCTCGGGGCCCGGGATGGCGAGCGGGTCGAGGTGCTGGGTGGGCTCAAGCCGGGCACGCGCTATGTCAGCCAGCAGAGTTTCCTGATCAAGGCGGACATCGAAAAGTCAGGGGCGAGCCATGACCACTGATGCACCGGGCCTGCTCGAACGCATCTTGCGGCTGGCCATCGCGCACCGCTGGATGGTGCTGCTGCTGGCCCTGGCCGTGTCTGCCTTTGGCGTGTGGAACTACGCGCGGCTGCCGATCGATGCGGTGCCGGACATCACCAATGTCCAGGTCCAGATCAACAGCGAAGCGCCCGGCTATTCGCCGCTGGAAGCCGAACAGCGGGTCACCTTTCCGCTCGAAACGGCCCTGGCGGGCCTGGCCAACCTGGAATACACCCGGTCGATCTCACGCTACGGCCTGTCCCAGGTCACGGTGGTGTTCGAGGACGGCACCGATATCTACTTCGCCCGCCAACAGGTCGCCGAAAGACTGCAGCAGGCCGCCGCCCAGCTTCCACCGGACATCGAGCCCACGCTCGGGCCGGTCGCCACCGGCCTGGGCGAAATCTTCATGTACACGGTGGAAGCGGAGCCGGGCGCGAGCAAGCCCGACGGCAGCGCCTACAGCGCATCGGACCTGCGCGCGCTGCAGGACTGGGTCGTGCGCCCGCAGCTGCGTCATCTCAAGGGCGTCACCGAGGTCAATACCGTCGGTGGCATGCTCAGGCAGTTCCACATCACGCCCGATCCGGCGCGACTGCTGGCCTACGGCCTGACCCTGGAAGATGTGCTCAAGGCCGTCCAGCGCAACAACGCCAACGTGGGGGCCGGCTACATCGAGCGCTCGGGCGAGCAGTACCTGCTCCGGGTCCCCGGCCAACTGGGCGACATGGACGATATCGGCAAGGTGGTGGTGGCCCGCCGCGACGGGTTGCCGCTGCGCATCTCGGACATCGCCCAGGTCGAGGAAGGAAGCGAACTGCGCACCGGCGCGGCGACCAAGGACGGCCAGGAGGTGGTGCTCGGCACGGTCTTCATGCTGATCGGAGAAAACAGCCGCGCGGTCGCCCAGCGCTCGGCGGCCAAGCTCAAGGAGATCGACGCCAGCCTGCCGGCAGGCGTGAGCGCCAGGCCGGTCTATGACCGTACCCGGCTGGTCGACCGCAGCATCGCCACGGTCCGCAAGAACCTGGTCGAAGGCGCGCTGCTGGTGATCGTGGTGCTGTTCGCGCTGCTGGGCAACCTGCGTGCTGCGCTGATCACCGCCGCGGTGATCCCGATCACCATGCTGATGACGATCTCCGGGATGGTCCAGGCGGGCGTGTCGGCCAACCTGATGAGCCTGGGCGCGCTGGACTTTGGTTTGATCGTGGACGGCGCGGTGATCATCGTCGAGAACTGCCTGCGCCGGTTTGGTGCGCGCCAGCATGAACTGGGGCGCCTGCTTTCCCGCGAGGAGCGATATGAGCTGGCGGCCGTGGCCAGCGCCGAAGTCATCAAGCCCAGCCTGTTCGGCCTGTTCATCATTGCGGCCGTGTACCTGCCGATTTTCGCGTTGAGCGGAGTCGAAGGAAAGACGTTCCATCCCATGGCCATCACGGTGGTGATGGCGCTGACCGCCGCGATGGTGTTGTCACTGACCTTCGTCCCGGCGGCGGTGGCGCAATGGGTGAGCGGACCGGTGGCCGAAAAGCAGACGCGGGTGATGGCGGGCCTGCATCGGCTCTACGCGCCGGTGCTGAGCAAGGCACTGTCGGCACCGGCCGTGGTCGTGGCAACGGCCACCCTCGTGGTGCTGCTGGCCGGCGTCCTGGCCACACGCCTGGGGACCGAGTTCATACCGCAGCTGGACGAGGGCGACATCGCCCTGCATGCGCTGCGCATCCCGGGCACGAGCCTGAGCCAGGCCATTGGCATGCAGGAGCAGCTCGAGGCCCGCATCAAGCAGATTCCCGAGGTCGACCAGGTCGTGGCCAAGCTGGGCACGGCGGAAGTGGCCACCGACCCGATGCCGCCCTCGGTCGCCGACACCTTCATCATGCTCAAGGACCGCGCCGACTGGCCCGATCCACGCAAGACCAAACCGCAGCTGATCGACGAGCTGGAGGCCGCCGTCGCCGAAGTGCCGGGCAACAACTATGAGTTCACCCAGCCGGTCCAGATGCGGATGAACGAGCTGATCGCCGGCGTGCGTGCCGAGATCGCGATCAAGGTGTTCGGTGACGACCTGGACCAGCTTGCCGCCATTGGCGAGCAGATCGAGGCCATCGCCAGCGCGATCCCCGGCGCGGCCGACGTCAAGCTGGAGCAGGTGACCGGGCTGCCGCTGATGACCGTGACCCCGGACCGCGAAGCGCTGGCACGCCACGGCTTGAGCACCTCCGATGTGCAGGACACCATCGCGGTGGCGATGGGCGGTGCCACCGCTGGACAGCTGTTCGAAGGGGATCGCCGCTTCGACATCGTGGTTCGGCTGCCGGAAGCGCGACGGCAGGACATCACCGCGCTTGGATCCTTGCCCATTGCGATCCCCGGGGCGAGCGCCGAGGGTGGGACCGCCGCCGGATCGGCCTGGGTGCCGCTGGGCAGCGTCGCGAGCATCGCGGTGGAACTGGGGCCCAACCAGGTCAGCCGAGAGAACGGCAAGCGGCGGGTGGTGGTGACCGCCAACGTGCGCGGGCGCGACCTGGGTTCCTTCGTCGAGCAGCTGCGTACCGAGGTGGCACAGCAGGCCGACCTGCCGGAGGGCTACTGGGTCCAGTACGGCGGCACCTTCGAGCAGCTGATCTCGGCCAGCCGGCGCCTGGCCGTGGTCGTGCCGGTGGTGCTGGTCCTGATTTTCGGCCTGCTGTACATGGCCTTTGGCTCTGTGCGTGACGCGGCGATCGTCTTCAGCGGCGTGCCGCTGGCATTGACCGGCGGCGTGCTTGCGCTGTGGTTGCGCGGGATCCCGTTCTCGATTTCCGCCGGTGTCGGCTTCATCGCCCTGTCCGGTGTGGCGGTGCTCAACGGACTGGTGATGATCAGCTTCATCCACAAGCTGCGCGCCGAAGGACTGGGGCTGGACCAAGCGGTTGAACAGGGCGCGCTGACCCGCCTGCGGCCGGTGTTGATGACGGCGCTGGTGGCAAGCCTGGGTTTTGTGCCGATGGCCCTCAACGTGGGCACCGGCGCGGAGGTGCAGCGTCCGCTGGCCACGGTGGTGATCGGCGGCATCGCGTCCTCGACGCTGTTGACCCTACTGGTCCTGCCGGCGCTCTACCGCATGCTCCATCGAGGCGGCAAGGCGATCCCGGCACGGGGCTGAACAGGGCGCCGCCGGCCCGCTTGATCTTCCTGCCCGTGCGGCCTTCCCCGCACGGGCAGATTCAACCAGAACCCGGCGTGACTGGAATTGCGATGAGACCAGGGGCAGCAAACCTCATGCGCACTGCGCCGGCGGGGGTCGGAGGTGGCCGGTGGCCCGGCCGGGCCGTGCGCGCCATCGGACGCGCCGGTCGCGGCTCCGGGAACCTGTTTCGGTTCCGATCCGGGCGCAGCGCCGACGCTCACGCCGGGGCCATCATTTGGTCATCGGGTCCCGATACCCCGCCATCATTTTCATCATCCAGCCCGGGTATTCCTCCGGAAGCCGGCTGGCCTCATCCAGTGCCGCCAGTTCGTCATCGGCAAGCCGGACCTGGGTCGCGCGAACGTTGTCCTTGAGCTGGTCGGCCCGCTTGGCCCCGATGATGATGCTGGTCACTGCCTTTTGGTGCAGCAGCCAGGCCAGGGCAATGGTGGCCACGCTGACAGGCTCACCGTCGATCTGCTTGCCGGCTGCGATCTGTCGCATGACTTGGATGACCTTGCTGCCACGCTCCCGGTTGACGGGGGGAAAATCGAACTTGGCCCGCCGGTTTTCTTCCGAAACGTTCGGCCCCTCGTACTTGCCTGACAGATAACCGCCGGCCAGCGGACTCCACACCATCAGCCCGACCTTTTCCGACTCCAGCATCGGGATGATGTCGCGTTCCAGGTCGCGGCCGACGAGGGTGTAATAGGCCTGCAGGGACGTGATCGGGCACAGATGCCGCGCCTGGGTGATGCCGATGGCCTTCATCACCTGCCAGGCGGCCCAGTTGGACAGGCCGATGTAGCGCACGTGGCCGTGCTGGACCAGGGTATTCAGTGCCTCCAGGGTTTCCTCGATCGGGGTGGCCGGGTCGAAGCCGTGGATCTGGTAGAGGTCGATGTAGTCGGTCTGCAGGCGCTCCAGGCTCGCCTTGCATTGACTCATGATGTGGCCGCGCGAGCCACCCCGGGCATTGGGGCCGTCTCCCATGGGACCGAGCACCTTGGTGGCCAGCACGATGTCCTCACGGCGAACCCCGAGATTCTTCAGCGACTGGCCGACGATGCGCTCGCTGCCACCGTGGCCATAGATGTTGGCGGTATCGATGAAGTTGATGCCCGCCTCCAGGGCCATCTTGACCAGCTCATCGGCCTGTTCCTGCTGCAGGCTGCCGATCAGGCCCCAGATGTCCTCGTCGCCGCCGAAGGTCATGGTCCCCAGGCACAGTTCGGATACAAAGAGCCCCGAATTGCCAAGCGCTCGATAGCGCAGGCCGTTGTCTGCATGGAACCGGGGCAGGTTGGGTGCTGTCATGTCGTCCCTCGTCATGAAGTGGATTGATGTTGAAAAAGGGGCTGCGAACCTGGCGGCTTGAGCAGCACATGAAGCCGCTCGACCAGCGAGGTGGTCGACTCGTGCAGCTCGGCTGCCTTGGTGGCATCCAGGCCGATCCGGGCCGCGAGCGTTTCGGGAATCTTCCGGGCCTGTTCGCGCAACGCGGTGCCGTGCGGAGTCAGGGCGATGATCACGCGACGCTCGTCCTCACTGTCCCGGCTGCGGGTCACCAGACCGCCGCGCTCCATGCGCTTGAGCAGGGGCGTGATGGTCCCGGCATCCAGATAGAGGCAGTCGCGCAATTCGCCGACCGTCGCGCTGCCACGCTCCCACAGCAGCAGCAGAACCAGATATTGCGAATAGGTCAGCCCCAATGGCGCCAGCAGCGGACGATACAGGCGCTGCATCAGGTTGGTCGCCGCGTACAGGGGAAAGCAGACCTGGCGGTCGAGCCGGAGCCAGTGGTCAGCATCGTGCTGCGGCGCAGAGCTCGTCATCTGGTCCTCACATTCAGCGCGACCTCGATATTGCCCCGGGTGGCGTTTGAATAGGGGCAGACCTCATGGGCCTGCGCGACAAGCGCCTCGGCCGCGGCCTGGTCAACGCCGGCAAGCGTGACATCCAGGGCGACGGTCAGGGCGAAACCGCCGCTGCCGTTGGCCCCCAGGCCGACAGTGGCCGCCACCTCGACATCCTCGTCCTTGATCTTGTGTTGCTGGTCGCGTGCGACATGGATCACTGCGTTGCCGAAGCAGGCGGCATAACCGGCGGCAAACAGCTGTTCGGGATTGGTCGCACCGCCCTTGCCACCAAGGCTGCTGGGCATCGCCAGCCTGAGTTCGACAAGCCCATCGGTGCTCTTGACCGTGCCGTTGCGGCCGCCGACGGCGTTGACCGTCGTGGAATACAGGGTGCTCATGTTTGCGCTCACGAAATGGATGGCGACCCATTCTATGGCTAACCATATTGTCATGCAACCGACCTAGACTTACCTACCAGTAGGTATATGATCGGGACTCCAATCAGCGAGAGCTCAGTCATGAAGATCTACGACATCGAAGGTTTCCCGAACCCGCTCCGGGTGCGCATCGCCCTGGCGGAAAAAGGCGCAACGGACAAGGTGGAATTCGTCCCGGTGGACGTGATGGCCGGCGAACATCGTTCCGAGGCGTTCAAGGCCAAGAACCCGGATGCCACCGTGCCCCTGCTGGAGCTTGACGACGGCACCTGCATCGCCCAGTGCAACGCCATCACCGAATATCTCGACGGCGTTTTCGATGGGCCGTCGCTGACCGGCACCACCCCCAGGGAGCGCGCCCTGATCGCGATGATGAATCTGCGCGCCGAGTCGGGCCTGATGAACGCGGTGGGTGCCTATTTCCACCATGCGACCCCGGGCCTTGGTCCGGACCTGGAAACCTGGCAATGCCCCGAGTGGGGCAACAAGCAGAAGGAGGTCGCCGTCGCGACCATGGCCTATCTGGATCGGGTTCTGGCCGAAAACGCATTTCTCGCGGGCGAGCGCTTCTCGGTCGCGGACATCACCGCCTTTGCCGGGCTGGTGTTTGCGGACTTCGCCAAGGTCGAGATTCCCCAGACCCTGGGCAACCTGCAGGCGTGGCGGGAAAAGGTCGCCGCCCGTCCATCGGTTGCCGGTTAACACGCGACCTCCGGGTCGCGCCCATGAAAGAAGAGGATCCCATGGAGATCAATGCAGATTTCGCCAGGCCGGTGGTCGCACACGCGGACCAGCTGGAGTGGCAGCCTTCGCCGATGAAGGGGGTCGAACGGCGCATGCTGGACCGGATCGGGGGCGAAGTTGCCCGCGCCACGACCATCGTGCGTTATGCGCCGGGCAGCCGGTTCTCGCCGCATACCCACACCGGCGGCGAGGAATTCATCGTGCTCGATGGCGTGTTCCAGGACGAGCATGGCGATTTTCCTGCCGGCACCTACGTGCGCAACCCCCCGACCACCTCCCATACCCCAGGCTCCAGTGAGGGCTGCACGATCTTCGTCAAGCTCTGGCAGTTCGACATGGCCGACCGAAACCAGTTCCGCAAGGACATGGAAGCCGAGCTGGGCGCGCCTGTGGACGGCATTGCCAGCGCGCGGCTGCACGAGGACGCGCGCGAGACCGTGACCTACAGCAGGCTCGATGCCGGTGCGACGCTGCGCTCTGACGCGTCCGGCGGAATCGAGCTGCTGGTGCTGGACGGCGCGGTCACGGTCGATGGCCAGTTGCTGGAAAAGCACGGCTGGCTGCGCCTTCCCGAAGGTCACAAGCTGCTGGCCACGGCGGGCGCCCACGGCGCGAAGCTCTGGATGAAGACAGGGCATCTGCCCTTTGCCAGGCCACCGGCTGTTTAGGCCATGGCGAGGGCAGCTCCAGGACACCGCTTGCGAAGAGCGGGCTCAGGTGGTGAGCTTTCGGGCAATGCCGATGACCGATCGCAACCGTCGGTGGCCATCGGAGACATCGGATCTTGCGCTTGCGCGGTTGCACCAGAGAGGTCAATGACATGAACCGTGATACCAGAACCGCGCTCCTGGATTTTGCAGAGCACAGCGCCAGGTCGCGTGGGTTTGATGGGTTCAGCTATGCGGACATGGCCGCTGCCATCGGCATTCGCAAGGCGTCCATTCACTATCACTTTCCGACCAAGGCAAATCTTTCCCAAGCCCTGATCGAGCGATATCAGGCCGATCTGCAGCAGCGCCTGGCCGAGATGGAGGCAGTCCACGCCACCGGCGGCGCACGCCTGCAGGCCCTGATTTGCCTGTATCGCGCGGCGTTGCATGATGGCCAGACCGTGTGTCTGTGCGTTGCCTTTTCAACCTGCCGCGAAAGCCTGTCCGAGACCGTCATCGCCGGGGTCAGTGCCATCCGCGCAATGGTCACCCGATGGATCACGGCAACCTTCGAACTGGGGCGAAGGGACGGGTCGATATCGGCAATCCATGATCCGGCACAGGAGGCGCGCGCTACCCTGGCCATGCTCGAAGGTGCCCATCTGGCCGCGCGTACCGAGCAAGCCCCGGCCGTGTTTGACGCGGCAACGCAGCTGCTCAGTGCCCGCTGCCAGGCTCCCCGGAGGGATAACGCATAGAGCCGGTGAGTGATTGTGCGTCATCCAGGTCTGGGAAGCTGTCCATGAGCCTGGCAGATCCATCCTGGTAACAAGAACACCAAACGATTCCAAAAGGAGCAGAACCGATCATGAAAATCCTGAGAACAGCAGTGGCGGCCGCAGTTCTATCGCTCACCTTTGCCAGCACGCAGGCACAGGCAGAAGTGCAAACCAAGGTCATCGAATACAAGGTGGGCGATGACACTTTCACCGGCTACATGGCCTGGGATGACGCGCTCGGGCAAAAGCGCCCGGGTGTGCTGGTGGTTCACGAGTGGTGGGGGCACGATGCCTTCGCCAGGCGCCAGGCGGAGCGACTTGCGGCAGCCGGCTATCCCGCCTTTGCCCTGGACATGTATGGCTCGGGCAAGCACGCCGAGCATCCCGATACCGCACAGGGATTCATGCAGGAAGCCACCAGGGACATGGATCAGGTCAAGGCCCGCTTCATGAGCGCGATGAAAATCCTGCAGAACCATGAAAGCGTCGATCCTTCCCGCATTGCCGCGCAAGGGTACTGCTTTGGTGGCGCCATCGTCCTGAACATGGCGCGCACGGGCGTCGACCTGGACGGCGTGGTCAGCTACCACGGCGCGCTCGCCAGTCCGGTCAAGGCTCAGCCCGGGACGGTAAAAGCCCGGATCCAGGTCTACACCGGTGGCGCCGACAAGATGGTGCCCTCAGAGCAGGTTGCCGGCCTGGTCAAGGAGATGCAGGACGCCGAAGTCGACCTCACCCTGGTGAGCTTCCCCGGGGTGCTGCACTCATTCACCAATCCGGACGCGGACAAGATCGCCGAGAAGTTCGGCATGCCAGTGGCTTATGACAAGGATGCTGCCGAACGTTCATGGGAGGGCACCATGCGTTTCTACCAGGCCATTTTCGCCAGGTAGGGCCTGGCTGCCGAAAAACGAGCACGGCCTGGTGGCCGCTGATGAGGGCCGGACGCTGGCACGGGCCTGGAGAGGGTCCCGGGCTGGAGGACCAGCGCGCGCCATGGCAGCGCGATCACATCAAGTCGCCAGGTCATGCGCGGCCCCGACCGGACGACTTGCTGTCCCCTCTGTCGGCCCGTGCTTCATCCAACATCGGCGATCAACGGCAGCCGGCATTTGCACGCCACCCCTGCCAGGAGCCATCCATGTCATCGATAGAGACCCAATTCCTTGCCCTGACGCAGCACCATGCCCGCTACGATGCGATCGACCCGACCTCGGCGTTGCGCGGCAGCGCATCGGGCAAGGTCATCTTCATCACCGGCGGATCCCGGGGAATCGGCCAGGCCACCGCGGTCGCCTTCGCCGAGGCAGGTGCAAGGGCGATCTATCTGACCGCACGGTCCGAGCAGGCGCTCGAACAGACCCGGGACCTGGTCGTTCGGGCGAATCCGGAAACACAATGCGCTTATTCGACGTGCGAGGTCACCAACGCGGCCCAGGTCGAAGCTACGGTCTCGACCTGCGTGGAAAGATTCGGCGGTATCGACGTGGCCGCTGCCAGCGCCGGCTACCTTGACCACTGGGCGAAGATCGGTGAGTCCGATCCGGAGAGCTGGTGGCGCACCTGGGAAGTGAACGTGAGAGGTGTCTATCACCTCATCCGCTTCTCGCTGGCTCATCTCATCGCGTCGGCCAAACGCGGTACCGCCGAAGGATCGAGCGGCGGTCATCTGATTCTGCTGTCATCGATCGGGGCTCAGCGGCTGGCCCCGACTGCATCCGATTACCAGACCTCCAAGCATGCGATCAACCGTCTGTGTGAATTCGTCAACGTGGATCATGGCCAGGACGGCATCAAATGCTTCGCCATCCATCCCGGCGGGGTGGCCACCGATCTCGGGCGCAACATGCCCGTGGCGATGCATGCCTATCTCACCGACAGCCCCGAGCTGGCCGCCGGTTTCATGGTCTGGCTGGCCTCGGGCAAGGCAGACTGGGCCGGGCGCTATCTCAGCGCCAACTGGGACGTCGAGGAGCTCACCGCGCTCAAGGACCAGATCCTGCGGGACGATTTATTGGTGAACCGGCTGCGCACCAAGGCCTGACCGGGCATCTGCTGCCGCACGGCCGCAGATGCCCGGGCCAGTTGGTGCGCAAGTGCAGGGCTTGCCCGGCCTGCATCGGACCGCCGTCGCGCAGCACCTGGTCTGTGTTGGGGCCGTTCAACTCCCGACAGCGCACCCGAACCTGCGTCCGTTGCGCCGCCAGCAAGGGGTCGTCTGGTCGGGCATTGCGAGTGGGTAAACCTTCCAGCGGGCCTCGAAGCCGAGGTCGCCGCCGTTATTCTTGTCTTTGCCGTTGGCCATGTGTGTTCCCGTTGCTCCTTGATTCTTGTCTGGCGCGGAGCGATGTCCAGGAGTGAGGGCAGAAGCGATCTGTGGTGGTCTGCAAGGCGATCCATCAGTCAGAACCGCACATGGGAATGAAGCCTCATTGGGAAGGATGCCGATGGGCGCTGTGACGTGTTCTCCTGAACAGCCCAAGCAGGGCCACCACGCAGAACAGCGCACCGGCATAGAAGGTGAAGGATGCACCGAGCCGATCCCACAGCAGTCCTGCGATCGCACTGGCAATCAGCATGGCCACACCGCTGATCAGATTGAACACCCCGTAGGCGGTGCCGCGCAGGTCGGCAGGGGCGGTGTCGGCCACCATCGTGGCCAGCAATCCCTGGGTCATGCCCAGATGCACACCCCACAGCGCGACGCCGGCCAGGACCGTGGTCCAGTGGTCATTGGTGGTCAGCACCAGATCGGCGCAGATGAGCGCCACCAGGCCCCAGGCCAACAAGGTCTTGTGGTTCATTCGATCCGAGAGCTTGCCGAACGGGTAGGCCGCGCCCGCGTAGACCAGATTCATGGCGACCATCACCAGCGGCACAAGGGCCACGGGAATGCCGCCCTGCTGGGCACGCAGCACCAGGAATGCCTCACTGAACCGGGCCAGGGTGAACACCGCACCGACGGCGACCACCCCCCAGTAGGAGGCACTGAGCCGAACGATGTTGGCGCGGCGGATCGGATTGGTTTTCTTTTCTTCCAGATGTCGCGCCGGCTCGCGGACTCCGAATACCAGCAGCAGCACAGCGAGCGTGCCAGGGATGACCGCCACCCAGAACACGGCACGAAAATCGTTGGCCCACAGCAGCATCAGGCCAACGCCCAGCAATGGACCGACGAACGCGCCGACCGTATCCAGCGATTGCCGCAGTCCGAAAGCGGCGCCGCGGACCTCGCCGGGGGTGATGTCGGCGATGAGTGCATCGCGCGGTGCGCCGCGGATCCCCTTGCCGATCCGGTCGACAAAGCGTGCGGCCAGCACCATGCCGACGGACGAGGCCACGGCAAACAGGGGCTTGGTCAACGCACCCAGCGCGTAACCGGCCACCGCCAGGCCCTTGCGCTTGCCCAGGTAATCGCTCAGCACGCCAGAAAAGACCTTCGCAATGAGCGCAGTCGATTCCGCCACGCCCTCGATCAGGCCCACGGTCAACGCACTCGCCCCGAGAACCCCCACCATGAACAGCGGCAGCAGGCTGTGAATCATCTCCGACGAGATATCCATCAGCAGGCTGACAAAGCCGAGCGCCCACACGCTGGTGGGCACCTTGCTGAAAGACGGTCTGGCATTGCCACTCATGGGAGAGCGCTGATCAGGGTTCACGGCCACGCTCCGGTCATGCTGAATCGTATGGCGCCAGCGGAGGCGAGCTGGCCGATGGCGAAAATGGGGTTCATCGTTGCTGTCCATTTGTTGATCTGTCCGCAAGCCATCCGTCGCCAGGGCAAGCAGCCTGGCGCCGAAGGCGCCCGACACGATCACTGCAACCCATTGTCCACGCTTGCGGCCCCCGGCGGGGTGCTGCGCTTGGCCGATGCGGACCGATGTGCGACCCAATCGCCCGATCCATCGGCGCGTAACGCCTTGATCCTGATGGCGATGACCTGTGGCCCTTGCGGACTTCAGGCCAGTTCCAGGGGCGATGCCGGAACGAGCAACGGCCGGGGAGAGTGGAATGCGGCCGGGAACGCACCGGCCGGCTGCTGCGAACCCGTGCGAACCGGATCGAAAAGCCTGCCCCGGTACGGCCCATCGGCGGTGGACGGTCCAGCAGGCTTTTCGTCCTGATTGGTGCCCGGAAAGGCCGCTCAACCTCGTCTGCTTTCTGCCGCCAGTTCAATTCCCGGTCTGGGAATCGAACCTGCGTCCGTCGCACCGACCAAAAGCACACCCATTTACATCCATTCGAACCGGTGTCCTTGGAGGCAAGGCAACTGCATTGATATGGCAATGCAGTTGCATTGCCATTCAGGCATCAACCCAGATCCGCAGGAGACTGCCATGGCCGCGACCCTCGAATTCGATGTGAGGCAGCTCTGCCGAGCCGAATCCCAGAAAATCAGCATCCCTGGTTGGGCGATGTGGGATGTCGAACCACAGGTCAAACAGCAGGGCACCCTTGAGCAGGAACTGATCCGCGTTCTTCGAGATGTTGATCCGGTACAGCAGCCGCTCAATCGCATAAGCGCGTGAGGACCAAGTTGAAATCCTGCTTGGTCTCGCGGGCGCGGTTGAGCAGACGGGCACGCACGGATGCCGCCACGTTTCGTTCATTCATGGCGCACATCCCTGTGCGCCACCCTGCGGGCAGCTGCGCTGTGCAAAACAGTCATCCTGATGTTTTGTCATGACAGGCTTTCCATGTAGGGGCGCATCACATCCGGCTGGCCGATGTTGCGCTACGTCGATGATGACGCGGACGCCCACCGCACCATGCACGCAGGTGCAAACCGCAAACCCTGCAAACCTCGGTTTGCACCCTGGCGGTAGACGAGCAGCGCGCTCGCGCGCCCCGTATTGGAAATTGGCAAGGAAGGACCCGTCCTGTAGCGGGCAAGCCGTCAGACGCTGGCGTCCGGCTCCTGCATCCACGCGGGAATGTCACGTTGGCCGTGTAGCACGCGCCAGACATCGATGTGGTCAGGCCGCTCAACGTAGAACACGAGGTAGGAGTAGCGGGCCAGCGGCCACAGACGCAGGCCGGGCAGGTTCAGTTCGTGGGCGTAGCGTGGGGAGCCGGTAGCGGGGTGACCGCTGATGTGGGTGTAGGCTAGGTCCAGCGCGTCAATCAGACCGAATGCGGCCGATTCAGCACCTTCGCTCAGGTAGTAGGCGATCGCATCGTCTACGTCCCGGTTGGCTTGTTCACGCGGGAGGACGGGCTTGGCCGTCACTCTTTGGCGCCGGGCTTGGCGCTCTGGCGTACCCGATTACGCAGACCTTCAAAGTAGCTGGCATCGGCGGGCGCGGTGGGTAAGGAGGATGCCCCCGCCAGGAGCAAGCCACGCAAGTGCAAGCGATCCTGATCCTTGCGAATCAGCTCGCGGACGTATTCGCTGCTGGTGCCGTAGCCGCGCTGGCTGACCTGTTCGTCAACGAAGGTCTTCAGCGTTTCAGGCAGGGAAATATTCATCGTACTCATGCCGCCAGATTAGTCGGCTTGGCAAAATTTGGCAAGACGGCATTCACTGATTGCTGTACTTGGCCTCGAGCCGTGCGAACCCCTCGTCGGCAGGCTTGGGTGTGCCACTGGCCTTGCCGGCTGCGATGTCGGCACGCAGGGCCTGCAGCTCGGCCTGATGGCGTTGTTCGTGCTCTTCCAGCAGACGCAGTCCGGCGCGGACGACTTCGCTGGCATTGTTGAAGCGGCCGCTTTGCAGTTGCTCGCGGACGAAGGTCTCGAAATGGCTGCAGAGGGCGACGCTGGTTGGCATGGCGCAGCTCCTATCTGTTAATAACAGTTATTAAAGCTGGTGGAGCGCGGCGCACAGTTCTCGAAGATTCAGCAGCCTGGGCGCGGCACCGAATGCCATCTCATGCCCGGCACGGGGCTGGTGCGCGCGGTGTCCGGGTCTCGCCAGTCCGACCGCACGCGGCCAGTTCGACCGCCCCATGCTGGTCGCACTGGCGCCGGCCTTCTACCGGCAGCAGCTGCTTGACGACGGCGTGGTCGCCAGCGGCACCGACATCGCCCAGCGCGAAGGGCTGCACCACTCGACAGTCAATGAACTGCTGCGCCTGATCCTGCTGGAGTCGGCCATCATCCAGGCGATCCTGGCGGGCCAGCAGCCGCGCTGCATGAGCCTGATCTGGTTCCAGGGCAACCCGTTGCCGCTGGACTGGATCGCGCAGCGGCGGGTGATCGAGGGGTTCGATGCTTGGCGCCGGATCACTTGACCCAGCGGCGGGCGTCCTTGAGGAGCAGTAAGAGTTGCTGCTCACGCAGCGGCGAGCCGATGAAACCAAAGCGGGTGTGGAACCGTGCCGCATCTTCGTCGATGGGGTGGCTCAGCATGGCGCGGATACCGGCCTGCTCGGCAATCAGCAATGTGCGGCGGATGGCATCCTGCAACAGTCCGACGCCGATCCCTCGGCCCTGATCCTGCAGGCTGACGGCCAGACGGGCAAGGATCACGACGGGGATCGGATACTGTCCCAGGCCCTTGCGAATGCGCTCCGGCGCATCGAGCGTATCGATCTGGCCGACGGTCAGGCTGAAATAACCAGCGACGCGGTTGTCTTCGCTGACGACGAAGGTCTTGGCCGAGCCGCTGCCTTGCGCCTGTGGGGCATGGCGCACCAGCCAGTCATTGAGTGTCGGTTTGCCGCAATCGAAGCCTTCGAGCCGGTGCTGTGCCCCGAGCGGCTCTGCGCCGCTCAAGCTCACGCCTTGTCCCAAGGGGCTTTCCGTGAGAACAGGTCGCGCAGCCCTTCGTTCGCCTGTTCGGGCTGTTCCAGCAAATCCATCAGGGCCTGGTACTGGCTTCCCGAGACCATGAACAAGCGTTGGTCGAGCAGGGTTTGCTCGGCGGCCTGGCAGGCGCTGTCGAGGATGAAATCCGTCAGCGACTTGTGCGCCACATCGGCGGCGCGGCGCAGAACAGCTTCCTGCTCGGGCGTGGCACGCAATCCCAGACGGGCGGAGCGAGTCGCTGAAGATGTAGAGGCAGCCATGGTTGACCTCCATGCGTTAGTGTAGTGACGCAATGTTAGCACAATAGACGCACACTTTCCAGTTTGGAAGGGGCATTGGTGGCCATGGTTGACCACAGAAAGGCCGCGCCAAGCCCTTGTAAGTGCAGGGCTCGGCCTCGCGACTACCCGCAGGGCAAACGGAGAAAAGAGACTGGGCTAGCCGCAATACTGTTCAGATACGCAACACCGGCGTAGGCTGATGCCGCTGGTGAAGCAGTTCGCCGCGATGGCGCACATGGAAGTTGCTCATCTTGCGTTTGACGCCACGCGGGTTGAAGCGCCCGCGACTGCTGACCTGATCAGATGCGCGACGTCCGCCCTCGCCGGGAGGGTCTTGCGGGTTCTCGCCATTGTCCATGTCCACCGAAGCTTCGATGGACATGGATTGTCAATGATCTCTTTCTATCTGAACAGTATTGGGGCTAGCCGGGAATTGGGGCGTTTCTGCGCATTTGGCCGAGGTGCTACCCGCAGGGCAATCGCCCGGAACCCCGCGCCACGCAGGGATTCGCGCAAAGAAAAGGGCCTGGAGACTATCCAGACCCTTGGTGTTGGTGGAGGTGGGGGGAATTGAACCCCCGTCCGAAGGCACTCCATCCCCGGTACTACATGCTTAGCTCACCGTTGGGTCTCGTCCTGGAGCAGCACGGTGTGCAAAACGCACCCCAGGACCAGCCTGTTTTGGTTAAGCCATGACTGACAGGCAGCCGTCACAGCCGGTTCCGTGATAATGACCCTACACCTACGAGCACGGGCACAAGTAGGTTCGGGGGTTCGCCTTAGGCGGCTGTAGAACTAAAACTCAACGCTGCTGTTTAGGCGGCGAGAGCGAAGTCCGAACCGTAGTTGTCGTCGTTGGCAACTAGAAGTTTGCAGCTGGATTTACGAGGAAAGCTACCCCCTCGGCATGCACCAGGTAATTTCGCAACCCCCGTCGAAGCCAGTGCACCCCCGGTTTCAAACAAGGTCGGAAGATCGTCCCGATGGCAACAGTGTAGGGGCGCGCGATGCCGGTCACAAGGCGTGCGACGCGGCGCGGTTAGCCTGCAGTGGTGCGGCTGAAGGGGCAACGCTGCGCGTTGGTGAGCACCCATCTGAAGGAAGGCAGACCGGATATGGCCAGCAAGCGACCGGCGCGCACGCGCGCCACTTCTCCCAGGACCCCGCCGGCCAAGGCCCAGGCCCCGGCGCGCAAGGCAGCGAAGAAGGCCGCCAGGCCAGTCGCAAAAGCCGCGGCCCATGCGCTTTCGGACGCGGGCGCGCTGGCCTGCAGCGGTTACATGTCCGGCGCCCAGGGCCAGGCGATGACCGTGGTCTACATCCACGGCATCGGCAACAAGCCGCCACCCGAGGTGCTGCGCTGCCAGTGGGACCAGGTCTTGTTCGGCCGGGCGATGGGCGAGCGTACGCGCATGGCGTACTGGGTCGACCGCCAGCGCTATCCGGTGGCCGAGGCCGGCACCTGCGCCGACCGCGACCAAGGCCCCACCATCAGCCGGGCCGAACAGCACATGCTGTCCAGCTTCGGCCTGGCCCCGGCCGGTGGCGACCTGGATGCCCTGGTCCAGGCCCTGGCCGACACGCCACAGCAGCGCGCCTGGCTGGAAGAACTGCTGGATCAGGTGCAGGCCAGCGCCGCGCCGGATACCGCGCCGGGACCCGGCGCGCGCAGCGTGTGGTCGGGCCTGAACGAGATCCTGCTGCGCCTGGTGTCGGCGGCGCTGCTGCAGGACGTGCACGATTTCTTCTTCGTGCCGGCCCGGCGCGAAGCGATGGAACGCAGCCTGCGCGAACGCCTGATGGCCGGTGGCGGGCCGTTCGTGGTGGTCGCCCACAGCCAAGGATCGATGATCGCCTACGAGGTGCTGCGCAAGCTGCAGGCTGCCCAGTGCGAGGTGACGCTGCTGCTCACGATCGGCTCGCCGCTGGGTCTGCCGGCAGTGCGCAGCATGTTCAAGCAGGACATCGGCAAGGAGAAGCTGCCGTTCCCGCCGTGCGTACGCGCCTGGTACAACGTGGCCGACCGGCTCGATCCGGTGGCGCTGGATGGCGACCTCAGCGATGACATCCAGGGCGCCAACGGCCGTTTCAGCACCTACACCGCGCCTGGCATCAATCCCGATGGGCCGCGCAATCCGCATTCGGGCTCGGGCTACCTGTCCATTGCGCAGGTGCGCCAGCACGTGCGTGCGGTGGTGGGCCCCGGCTTCGACCAGCCGGTGACCAGCACGGTGGTGCTCAAGGACCTGTCCGACCGGATGGAGGCGCATGGCAGCGCGATGCGCCACGAAGTGCTGATCGAACTGGACCGGCTGCCGGCTGGAAGGCAGCCGGCGCAGGCGCGCCAGGCGCTGCTCGACTACCTCCGCCAGCTGGCCGCGCCGGACCTTGGCCTGCAGGGCGCTGCGCTGGACGAGGCGATCATGCTCGAGGACACGATGGAGCGCTTCATCTCCGCGCAGCTGACGCGCTTTGAGATCGAGTCGCTGCGCAACCAGTACCAGGCGCTCGGCTTCAAGCGGCTCTGGCGCGATGCCGGCAAGCGCGCGCTGCTGGACCGCTCGCGCGTGGTGATCCAGGCCGATGCGGCGCAGAACGCCTATCACGCGCTGGGGCAGGGCATCGGCTGGGCGGTGCTCGATACCGGGATCGCCGCCGGGCACCCGCATTTCTACCAGGCCGGCGCGCGCGATGTGGTGGTGGCGCAGTGGGACTGCACGGTGCGCGGCCGCCCGCGCGCGCTCAAACGCGGCGACGGGCGTGCGTTCACCCATCTGGACCGCGCCGGGCACGGCACCCACGTGGCCGGGATCATCGCCGGACATTGTTCGGCCCCGCTGCCCGGTGGCGACGGCAAGACGCGCGTGGACTTCACCGCGATCGCCCCGCAGGCGCAGCTGTACGGCTTCAAGGTGCTGGACGATGAAGGCAACGGCCGCGACTCGTGGATCATCAAGGCGATCCAGCAGGTGGCCGACATCAACGACCAGGCCGGCCAGCTGGTGATCCACGGCGTCAACCTGAGCCTGGGTGGCTGGTTCGATGCCGAAAGCTACGGCTGCGGCTTCACCCCGCTGTGCAGCGAGCTGCGCCGGCTGTGGCGCCAGGGCGTGGTGGTGGTCCTGGCCGCCGGCAACGAGGGCCTGGCCTGGCTGCTCCAGCAGGACGGCATGGCGGTGCCGGCCAACATGGACATGACCATCGGCGACCCGGCGAACCTGGAGGAGGCCATCGCCGTTGGTTCGGTCCACAAGACCAACCCGCGCAGCTACGGGGTGTCGTATTTTTCCTCCAAGGGCCCCACCGCCGACGGGCGCTGCAAGCCGGACGTGGTCGCGCCCGGCGAGAAGATCGTCTCGGCCCACTTCGGCTACAAGACCAGGGACCCGAAGACCTGGATGGTGGAGATGAGCGGCACCAGCATGGCCGCACCGCATGTGTCAGGCCTGATCGCCGGCTTCCTGTCGGTGCGGCGCGAGTACATCGGCTTCCCCGACAGGATCAAGCAGGTACTGATGAGTCACTGTACCGACATCGGCCGTGACCGCTACATGCAGGGCCGTGGCATTCCTAACCTGGTCAGGATGCTGGCCGAAACCTGACCGCAGGAGCGGGCCATGCCTCCGCGATGCTTTCTCGCGATATGGACAAAGAGCATCGCGGGCATGGCCCGCTCCTGCCCAGGCTGGGCATCGCGCGAATCCGCGGTCAGGCGTCGCGGTTGTGCTGGCGCATCAGCCGCTGCTTGTCGCGCGCCCACTCGCGGTCCTTCTCGCTGGCGCGCTTGTCGTGGGCCTGCTTGCCCTTGGCCAGCGCCAGCTCCAGCTTGACCTTGTTGCCCTTCCAGTACATCGCGGTGGGGATGAGCGTGTAGCCGTCGCGCTCGACCTTGCCCACCAGAACGTCGATCTCGCGCCGGTGCAGCAGCAGCTTGCGGGTGCGACGGTCATCGGTCGCCACATGCGTGGAGGCCTGGATCAGCGGGGTGAACTGCGCACCGAACAGGAACAGCTCGCCGTTGCGCACTACCGCATAGCTCTCGCCGATGTTGGCGCGACCGGCGCGGATCGACTTCAGCTCCCAGCCCTGCAGCGCCAGACCCGCCTCGAACCGCTCCTCCAGGTGGTACTCATGGCGCGCACGTTTGTTCAGCGCGATGGTGCCAGTGCCGTTTGCTTTATCCTTGTCCGACTTCTTTGCCATCGGCCCATTGTCGCTTATGGGGCCGGTTCGGGCGAGCCCGCCGTTACTTCAGGTTCTTCGCATTCCACGATGCCCACCATTCGCCGCAGCGCCCTGGTCGAACACCCGCCTGAATACATGTTCGATCTGGTCAACGACGTCCAGGCCTATCCGCGCCGCTTCAGCTGGTGTGACAAGGCCGAGATCATCGAATCGGACCAGGCGCGCATGGTCGCGCGGCTGGACCTGGGCCTTGGCGCGCTGCGCACCTGGTTCACCACCGAGAACACGCTGCAGCGGCCGGGCCGCATCGACATGAATCTCAAGGACGGCCCGTTTCGCAAGCTGCATGGCCTGTGGGAATTCCAGGCGCTGGGCGAGGGCGTGAGCAAGGTCAGCCTGACCCTGGATTTCGAGCCCTCCAACCGCCTGCTGCGGCCGGCCTTCTCGCTGGGCTTCCAGGGCTTGGCCGACCGCATGGTGGATGACTTCGTGCGGACCGCCGACCGCGGCGACTGACACGCGATGAAGATCGAGGTCGTACTGGCCTGGCCGCGGCGCTACCTGTCGGTGCGGGTCGAGCTGCCGCAAGGCGCCTGCGTGGGCGATGCGCTCAAGGCAGCCGCGATCGAACAGGCCGGGCAGGCCGCGGGGGTGTCGGTATTTGGGGTGCAGGCCACTTCACGCACGCTCCTGCACGAGGGTGACCGGGTGGAACTGCTGCGGCCGCTGTTGATCGATCCCAAGCAGGCCCGCCGACGGCGCGCTGCCGGGTCGTCAGGCAGCTAGCGCCTAGCGCCCGGTGATCAACCGCCGCGGCCCTTCTTCTTGTCCTTGGCCAGGTTCGGGCCGAACTGGCGCACGCTGTTGCGGGCCAGCTCCTCATCCTGGTTGGGGAAATAGTCACCTTCCCACCGGGTGACCTGATCGTTGTCGAAGTAGACGGTGAAGTTCTTCATCTGCACACGGCCCAGGCGGTCGGTGCGCTGGGTGGCGGCGTAGTCCCAACGCTGGGCGTGGAACGGATCGGCAATCGACGGGGTGCCCAACAGGGCGATGACCTGCTGCTTGTTCTGGCCCAAGGCCAGCTTCTCGACATCGGACTGGTCGATCAGGTTGCCTTGGTAGATGGGCTGCTTGTAGATGATGCCGCAGCCGGAAGTGGCCAGGCCGAGGGCGGCGATAAGCAGGTAATTGCGCATGGAAAGGGCATCTGCGAAGGGTCGGGAACGAGCCTGGGCGATGATACACTGGCGCCCTCGCCGCGACCCAATCGCGAGGCAGCTGGCGTTAAACCGCCAATGAATGGGAACCCCGATGGAATCGCAGGATTTACGCAACGTCGGACTGAAAGTGACCCATCCGCGCCTGCGTATCCTGGCGCTGCTGGAAGAAGCCCGGCCTCGGCACATGACCGCCGAGGACATCTACCGGGCGCTGATCGGGGTGGGCGATGAAATCGGCCTGGCCACGGTGTACCGCGTGCTGACCCAGTTCGAGGCTGCCGGCCTGGTGCTGAAGCACAACTTCGAGGGCGGCCAGGCCGTTTACGAACTGGACCGCGGCGAACACCACGACCACATGGTCGACATCGAGAGCGGCAAGGTCATCGAATTCTCCAGTCCCGAGATCGAGGTCCTGCAGCACAGGATCGCCGCCGAGCACGGCTACGAGATCGAGGAACACGCGCTGGTGCTGTACGTGCGCAAAAAGCGCCAGTAGGAGCGCACCGCAGGGGCGCGATGGGGCTTTGCCGGTAAGGCCTCATCGCGGCCCTGCGGTCCGCTCCTACGGTGATCCTGCTTCCACCGATGCCAGCAGCTTGCCGGCCGCGGCGCGGGCCTCGGCGCTGACGTGCACCCCGCCCAGCATGCGCGCCAGCTCCTCCTTGCGCGCGCCGGCATCGAGCGCCTCGACTGAAGACTGGGTCATGCCCTCGACCGGCGCCTTGCTGACCCGGTAGTGCGCGTGGCCCTGGGCGGCAACCTGGGGCAGGTGGGTCACGCACAGCACCTGGCGCTCGCGGCCCAGGTCGCGCAACTTCCTGCCGACGATGTCGGCCACCGCGCCACCGATGCCCGAATCGACCTCGTCGAAGATCATGGTCGGTACCGCGTCCGCGCCCAGCGCAGCCACTTCGATGGCCAGCGAGATGCGCGAGAGCTCGCCGCCGGAGGCCACCTTGCGCAGCGGCCGCGGCGGCTGGCCGGCGTTGGCGGCCACCAGCAGTTCGATCCGTTCGGCGCCCTGCGGATCGGGGCGGTCGACCACATGCGGTTCGAACTGGACCTCCAGCCGGCCACCGCCCATGCCCAGCTCGGCGATGAGGGCGCTGGTCTTGCTGGCCAGGGTGGCCGCGGCCCGGGTCCTGACCCTGGTCAGCGCCTGGGCGGCGCTGCGCCACGCGTGGCCTGCGGCCTCGATCTCGGTGTTCAGGCCGGCCAGGCGCTCGCCGGCGCCGCGCAGGCCGTCCAGCTCCTGCTCGATCCGGGCGGCGACCTCGTCCAGCTGTTCGGGCGTGACCCGGTGCTTGCGGGCCAGGTCGTGCAGGCGGGTCAGGCGACGCTCGGCGTGCTCGAACTGGTCCGGGTCCACGTCCAGCGTGTCGCGGACCTGGCTGAGCACGGCCAGCGCTTCGTCCAGTTGGATCTGGGCATTTTCCAGCAAGGTCTCGACCTCGCCCAGGCGCGGCTCGTGGGCGACCACGCGGGCCAGTTCGCTGCGGGTCTGCAGCAGCAGGCGGCCCGCCGATGGCCCGTCCTCGCCCGACAGCCGCGCCAGGCCATCGTCGCAGGCCTGGATCAGGGTCGTGGCATGGGCCTGGCGGCGATGGGTGGCGACCAGGGCCTGGATCGCGGCCGGGGCCAGCTCCTCGCGGCGCAGTTCGTCCAGCTGGTGCTGCAGATAGTTGAGCCGGTCCGAGACATCGCCCTGGGCGGTCAGCCGGTCGCGCTCGGCCAGCAGCAGGCTCCAGGCCGCAGCGGCCTTGCGCACCTGTGCCAGCTGCGCCTGTGAGCCGGCGAAGGCGTCCAGCAGTGCCAGCTGGCTGGCCTTGGACAGCAGTGCCTGGTGCTCGTGCTGGCCATGGATCTCGACCAGCAGTCCGGCCAGTTCGGCCAGCTGCGACAGGGTCACGCTGCGCCCGTTGATCCAGCTGCGCGAACCGCCGTCGGCGCGCAGCACCCGGCGCAGCTGGCAGGCGCCGGCCTCGTCCAGCGCGTGTTCGGCCAGCCAGGCCAGGGCAGGGGCCTTGGGCGCCAGCTCGAACTCGGCCGACAGCTCGGCGCGCTGGGCGCCATGGCGAACCATGCCGGCATCGGCGCGCAGGCCGGACAGGAAGCCCAGCGCATCGACCAGCAGCGATTTGCCGGCGCCGGTCTCGCCGGAAATCACGGTCATGCCGGGGCCGAATTCCATGTCCGTGGCGCGGACCACGGCGAAGTCCTTGATAGTGAGGTGTCTGAGCATGGCGCGCGCATTGTAGGGCTTGGCGGCGCGCGGGCTGAAGACGCACCGTGCCGGTTGCAAAGGTGGCCGCCGGTCGCTATCTATCGACCATGAATCGTCGAAGTCCGGATCTGGATGCACGCGCGCGGCAGCTGCTGCGCACGCTGATCGCCCGCTATATCCAGGATGGCGAGCCGGTCGGATCGCGCACCCTGGCCCGGCACTCGGGCCTGGACGTCAGCGCCGCGACCATCCGCAACATCCTGGCCGATCTGGAAGATGCCGGCCTGCTCAGTTCGCCGCACACCTCGGCCGGGCGCATTCCGACCGCGCAGGGGTACCGGGTGTTCGTGGACAGCCTGGTCCAGATGCAGCCGCTGGCCGAACGCGATCTGGCCCGCCTGCGCGCCGAGCTGCCGGCCGGCACCGGCACCCAGGCACTGCTGGGCAATGCCTCGGAACTGCTGTCGGCGATGACGCACTTTGTCGGGGTGGTCGGGGCGCCCAGGCGCGAGCAGTTCGCCTTCCGCCACATCGATTTCGTGCCGCTGGACGGGCGCCGGGTGCTGGCGATCCTGGTGTTTGCCGACAACGAGGTGCAGAACCGGGTGATCGAGCCGCGCCGCACCTACGACCCGTCCGAGCTGGAGCGGGTGGCCAACTACCTCAATGCCCATTTTGCCGGTCGGCCGATCGCCGAGATCCGCGCCACCCTGCTGCGCGAACTGCGCGCGGCCCGCTCGGAGATGGAAGGGCTGCTGGCCCACACCGTCGAGCTGGCCGAGCATGCGCTGACCCCCTCGGACGACGACATGGTCCTGGCCGGCCAGACCCGGCTGATGGCCGTGCAGGACCTGTCCGACCTGGACCGGCTGCGCGAGCTGTTCGAGACCTTCGCCCGCAAGCGCGAGATCCTGCAGCTGCTTGAACGCACGATCAGCGCGCCGGGCGTGCGCATCTTCATCGGCGAGGAAACCGGGCTGGCGCCGCTGGACGGGGTCTCGCTGGTGGCCGCGCCATACCGCGCCAGTGGCCAGGTGCTAGGCGTGCTGGGCGTGATTGGACCGACCCGCATGGCCTATCAGACCGTGATCCCGGTGGTCCAGGCCGCCGCCGACGCGCTTGGTGCGGCGATGCTGCGTCCCGGCGATGACTTGAATCCCTCTGCGCCGGCCCCATAGGTGGGGCTTGCGGCGGACACCGACCCGCCAGACGGACATTGACCGATGACTGCAAGTGAACACCCGGCCAGCCACGATGCGGCCGCCGACGCGCCACAGGATGCCCAGGCCGCGCTCCAGGCCGAGATCGAAACCCTGCGCAACGAACTGGACCAGCTGCGCGCCCAGGTCCTGCTGGAACGCGCCGACCTGGAGAACCAGCGCAAGCGCATGGCCCGTGACGTGGACAACGCGCGCAAGTTCGCCAACGAGAAGTTGCTGGGCCAGCTGATGCCGGTGTTCGACAGCCTGGATGCGGGCCTGGCCGCTGCCGGGGCCGAACCCAGCCCGCTGCGCGAAGGCCTGGAACTGACCCTCAAGCAGCTGCTCAAGGTCGCCAGCGACAACGGCCTGACCGTGCTGGATCCCACCGGCCAGCCGTTCAACCCTGACCACCATCAGGCCATCAGCCAGGCGCCGGCCCAGGGCGCGGCCCCGGGCAGCGTGCTGCAGGTGTTCCAGAAGGGCTATCTGCTCAACGATCGCCTGCTGCGACCTGCGCTGGTGGTGGTGGCCCAGCACGACTGAGTCGGCGCGCGCCGCCGACCGGCGCACGACGGCCCGGAATTTTGTGTTCCAGCGGCGCTTGAAGCCGGTCATCACATCCCTATATCAGGTTCATCATCCGGCCCGAACGCCGGTTCCAACCCGACCCACATTCGCACTCACGGAGTCACCATCATGGGCAAGATCATCGGCATCGACCTCGGCACGACCAACTCGTGCGTGGCGGTCATGGAAGGCGGCAAGGCCCGCGTCATCGAAAATTCCGAAGGCGACCGCACCACGCCTTCCATCGTCGCCTATACCAAGGACGGCGAAGTGCTGGTGGGCGCCTCGGCCAAGCGCCAGGCGGTCACCAACCCCAAGAACACCTTCTATGCGGTCAAGCGCCTGATCGGGCGCAAGTTCACCGACGCCGAAGTCAAGAAGGACCTGGACCTGGTGCCCTACAGCATCGTGGCCCATGACAACGGCGACGCCTGGGTGGCCACCGCCGACGGCAAGAAGATGGCTCCGCAGGAAATTTCCGCGCGGGTGCTGGAGAAGATGAAGAAGACCGCCGAGGCCTACCTGGGCGAGACCGTCACCGAGGCGGTGATTACCGTGCCGGCCTACTTCAACGACAGCCAGCGTCAGGCGACCAAGGACGCCGGCAGGATTGCAGGCCTGGACGTCAAGCGCATCATCAACGAGCCCACCGCCGCGGCCCTGGCCTATGGCCTGGACAAGGGCAATGCGCAGGACCGCAAGATCGCCGTGTATGACCTGGGCGGCGGCACCTTCGATGTGTCGATCATCGAGATCGCCAACGTCGACGGCGAGAAGCAGTTCGAGGTGCTGGCCACCAACGGCGACACCTTCCTGGGTGGCGAAGACTTCGACGCCCGGGTCATCGACTACCTGGTCGACGAGTTCAACAAGGACCAGGGCATCGACCTGCGCAAGGATCCGTTGGCCCTGCAGCGCCTGAAGGATGCCGCCGAGCGCGCCAAGATCGAGCTGTCCTCCTCGCAACAGACCGAAGTCAATCTGCCGTACGTCACCGCTGACGCCTCCGGCCCCAAGCACCTGAACATCAAGCTGACCCGGGCCAAGCTGGAAGCGCTGGTCGATGACCTGATCAAGAAGTCGATCGAGCCCTGCCGCACCGCGCTCAACGACGCCGGCCTGCGCGCCAGCGACATCGGCGAGGTGATCCTGGTCGGCGGCCAGACCCGCATGCCCAAGGTACAGGCAGCGGTGACCGAGTTCTTCGGCAAGGAGCCGCGCAAGGACGTCAACCCCGACGAGGCCGTGGCGCTGGGCGCCGCGATCCAGGGCGGCGTGCTGGGCGGTGACGTCAAGGACGTGCTGCTGCTGGATGTGACCCCGCTGTCGCTGGGCATCGAGACCCTGGGCGGGGTGTTCACCAAGATCATCGAGAAGAACACCACCATCCCGACCAAGGCCTCGCAGACCTTCTCCACCGCCGAGGACAACCAGTCGGCCGTGACCGTGCACGTGCTGCAGGGCGAGCGCGAGCAGGCCCGCTTCAACAAGTCGCTGGCCCGTTTCGACCTGTCCGGCATCGAGCCGGCGCCGCGCGGCCTGCCGCAGGTCGAGGTGTCCTTCGACATCGACGCCAACGGCATCCTGCACGTGTCGGCCAAGGACAAGAAGACCAACAAGGAGCAGAAGGTCGAGATCAAGGCCGGTTCGGGCCTGTCGGACGAAGAGATCCAGCGCATGGTCGCCGACGCCGAAGCACACCGCGACGAGGACAGGAAGTTCCACGAACTGGTGGCCGTGCGCAACCAGGCCGACGCCCTGATCCACTCCACCCGCACCGCCATCACCGAGCATGGCTCGAAGGTGGGCGGCGAGGTGATCGGCAGGGTCGAGGCGGCGCTGGCCGACCTGGAAACGGCGATGAAGGGCGACGACAAGGCCCAGATCGAAGCCCGCTCCAAGGCCCTGGAAGAAGCCGGCCAGTCGCTCTACGCTGCCGCTTCGGCCGGCGCGCAGGGGGCAGGTCCGGAAGCCGGCGCCCAGCAGGCCCACCGCGCTGCCGACGACGTGGTGGACGCCGAGTTCACCGAGGTCAAGGACGACAAGAAGTAATGACGGCCCGGAACCGGAACCGGGTGACGCGGAAACCCGGCAGGGGA
This sequence comes from Pseudoxanthomonas spadix BD-a59, assembly GCF_000233915.3. Lineage (NCBI taxonomy): Bacteria > Pseudomonadati > Pseudomonadota > Gammaproteobacteria > Lysobacterales > Lysobacteraceae > Pseudoxanthomonas > Pseudoxanthomonas spadix. The sequence goes on from NC_016147.2 coordinate 1,698,686, forward strand.
GACCTGCCGGGTGCGATTGTCGCCACGCACTGGGCATCGGCCTTGCCAGGAATCATCCCATGACCACGCTTTCCACTATCCCGGGCCCCGGGCCCCGGGCCCCGGGTTCTGCCGTATGAGCAAACGCGACTATTACGAGGTGCTGGGCGTGGCCCGCACGGTCAGTGAAGAGGAGCTGAGGAAAGCCTATCGCCGCTGCGCGATGAAGTTCCATCCTGACCGCAATCCCGGTGATACCACCGCCGAGGCTGCGTTCAAGGAATGCAAGGAGGCCTACGAGGTCCTGTCCGACGGCGGCAAGCGCCGCCTCTACGACCAGCACGGGCACGCCGCGTTCGAGCATGGCATGGGCGGCGGTGGCGCGGGGCCGGGCTTCGGTGGCGCCGACATGGGCGACATCTTTGGCGACATCTTCGGCAACATCTTCGGGGGCGGCGCCGGTGGCGGCCGCGCCGCCCGCCGCGGTGCCGACATCGGCTACGTGATGGAGCTGGACCTGGAAGAAGCCGTGGCCGGCGTCGAAAAGCGCATCGAGATCCCGACGATGGCCGCGTGCGAGCCCTGCCAGGGCAGCGGTTCGGAAGACGGCAAGACCGAGAACTGCGCCACCTGCGGCGGCCGCGGCCAGGTCCGCATGCAGCGCGGCATCTTCACCATGCAGCAGGCCTGTCCGCATTGCGGCGGCCGCGGCCAGGTGATCCGCAACCCGTGCACGACCTGCCATGGCGCCGGTCGCGTCGAGGAAGAGCGGGTGCTGTCGGTGAAGATCCCGGCTGGCGTGGACAACGGCGATCGCATCCGCCTCTCAGGCGAGGGCGAGGCTGGTCCGGCCGGGACCCCCGCCGGCGACCTGTACGTGGAGGTGCGCGTGCGCGAGCACCCCATCTTCCAGCGCGACGGCGACGATTTGCATTGCGACGTACCGATCCGCATCTCCCAGGCCGCGCTGGGCGACACCGTGCGCGTGCCCACCCTGGGCGGTGAGGCCGAGATCCGCGTCCCGGCCGAAACCCAGACCGGCAAGCTGTTCCGGCTGCGCGGCAAGGGCGTCAGGTCGGTCCGCAGCCGCTCCACCGGCGACCTGTTCTGCAAGGTCGTGGTCGAGACGCCGGTCAACCTGACCGCCGAGCAGCGCGAGATCCTGCAGAAGTTCGAGGCGACCTTCGTCGGCGACGACCAGGCGCGCAAGCACTCGCCCAAGTCGGCCACGTTCCTGGACGGGGTCAAGGGCTTCTGGGACCGGATGACCTCGTAGGGCGGGTCTTGACCCGCCGTTACCGGTTCATCCGGCATGGCAATGGCGGGTCTTGACCCGCCGTCGCAGGGCCGGATCCCGGATTCCGGATGGCGGGTCTTGACCCGCCGTTACCGGTTCATCCGGCATGGCAATGGCGGGTCAAGACCCGCCCTACGTTTCCTCGCGCCCAGGTGCGCGCCTGCGCATAGAATGACGCCCGGTTTCCCCGGGCGTTTTTTCTTGCACACATCGTCTGTTCCGGTCATCGGCATCGTCGGCAGCGCAGGCGGCTACGGGCGCTGGCTGACCAGGTTCCTGCAGCACCAGATGGGCCTGGCGGTGATCGGCCATGACCCGGCCGATCCGCGATCGCATTCGCCCGATGCGCTGATCGACCAGGCGCAGGTCCTGGTGTTCAGCACGCCGATCCGGCTCACCGCCGCGCTGATCGGCCAGTATGCGCAGCTGGCGGCCGGGCGTGAACGCGGCCAGCTGTGGCTGGACCTGACCTCGATCAAGACCGAGCCGGTGGCGGCGATGCTGCAGTCGCAGGCCGAAGTGGTCGGCCTGCACCCGATGTGTGCGCCGCCCAAGTCGCCCACGCTCAAGGGCCGGCCAATGGTGGTGTGCGAAGCGCGCCTGGACGCCTGGCGCCCGTGGCTGCAGACCCTGCTCGATGCGCTGGAAGCCCAGTGCGTGCGCACCACGCCCGAGCACCACGACCAGGTCATGGCCCTGGTCCAGGCGATGGTCCACGCCGGGCACCTGGCCCAGGCGTCGGCGCTGCGCCGCCATGCCGATCGGGTCGGTTCGCTGGCCGAGCTGTTCCCGTATCGCTCGGCCTCGTTCGAAATGGACGGGGCGATGATCGCGCGCATCCTTTCGCTCAACCCGGCCATCTACGAGGACATCCAGTTCGGCAATCCCCATGTGCCGGCGGTGCTGGACACGCTGGTGCAGGAGCTGTCGGCGCTGCGCGACCTGGTGAGCGCCGGCGACGAGGCCGCGCGCGCCACCTTCCGCCAAAGCGTGCTGGCCGCCAACAAGGCCGCGATCGGCGCCGAGGCGCTGGCCGATGGCAATTACCGGTTCGAACGCATCGGCTACCTGCTGGCCGACCTGGCCGAACCGCGCAGCCTGTCGGTGCACCTGCCGCTGGACCAGCCCGGCTCGCTGCGCGCGCTGCTGCATGTGTTCGAGCGCCACGGGGTGAGCATTTCCTCGCTGCATTCGCTGCGCAATCCGGCCGGCGAAGTGCATTTCCGGTTGGGTTTCGACAGCGGCACCGACCTGCAGGCGCTGGCCCGTGCCGCGGCGCAAGTCGATGCCAGCGGCATCGGCCGGGTGCTCGATGGCGACCTGCCGACCACACCCAGCACCGTGGCCAACCTGTAGCGCCGCCCGACCGCCGAACGCACAGGTCCTGAAAATTCCACATGCGCCTGGCGCTGCACTCAAAGCGCAGGCGCGTTTTCCACACCGGGTGTGGATCAAGTTCCGTACAAGCCTGTGGACAAGTTCGGCGGGCCGCGTCGGGCGGCCGTTGGATCGGCCTGGCCAGATTTTCGCCAGGCGCGGCGCTGGTGACACGGTATCCTTGGCCCCGATGAACACCCGGATCACCCTGTCCCGGCGCACCCTGGCCCTGCCATCGGCTGGCGCTGCCTGAAGAGACCGATCGATGGATGATGTCCTGCGCATATTGATCCACGGCGCGTCCGGCCGCATGGGCCAGGCGCTGCTGCGGCTGGCTGCCGAAAACCCCGCGTTGGGCGTGGTGGCCGCGGTCACGCACCGGCGTCCGGTCGCGCGCGTGGTCCAGGGCGTGGCGCATTTCGCCGCCAGCGAATTGCACGGCGTGCCCGCGTTCGACGTGGCCATCGATTTCAGCCTGCCCGCAGGGTTCGATCCGATCCTGGCGCTGTGCCTGGAGCGCAAGGTGGCGCTGGTGTCCGGCACCACCGGCCTGTCCGAAGCCCAGCGCGGCGCGCTGCAGGCCGCGGCGGACTCGATCCCGGTGGTGTGGGCCTCCAACTTCAGCCTGGGGGTGGCGGTGCTGGCCGAACTGGTCGAACGCGCCGCGGCAGCCCTGCAGGGCTGGGACTGCGACATCGTCGAGGCGCACCACGTGCACAAGCAGGACGCCCCTTCGGGCACCGCGCTGACCCTGGGGCAGGGCGCGCAAGCGGCCGGCGCGGCGCCGCGCTATGCCAGCCTGCGCGCCGGCGATATCGTCGGCGAGCACCTGGTCCAGTTCACCGGCCCTGGCGAGCGGCTGGAGTTGATCCACCGCGCCAGCAATCGCGACATCTTCGCACGCGGCGCCTTGCACGCCGCGCAGCGGCTGGCGGGCAAAAGCCCCGGCCTGTATCGGGTCCGCGACCTGCTTGACTAGAATCGCCTCGGCGTGAGGCACCGGTCACTGAAAATACGGCTGGCGCCGCAAGGGGCCGGTCCGTACAATGCGCACTCGCCTGTTGACCACATCGCCTCGGACCGGAGAAACGCCGTGTTCGCGGTTTCTTGCAGCCGCAAGTTGAGGTGGACGCAGGGTTTCCTCCATCCCAAGGCGAGTGCAGTGACCCAATCCGCAATCCTGGTCCTCGAAGACGGTACCGTGTTCGAGGGTCAATCCGTCGGCGCCCACGGCCTGTCCATCGGCGAAGTGGTGTTCAACACCGCCATGACCGGCTATCAGGAGATCGTCACCGACCCGTCCTACGCGCGGCAGCTGGTGACCCTGACCTATCCCCATATCGGCAACACCGGCTGCACCGACCAGGACGACGAAGCCGGCAAGGTCTGGTCGGCCGGCCTGATCGTGCGCGACGTGCCGCGCCGTCCCAGCAGCTGGCGCAGTCAGGTGCCGCTGCAGGACTGGCTCAAGGCGCGCGGCGTGATCGCCATCTCCGGCATCGATACCCGCAAGCTCACCCGCATCCTGCGCGAGCACGGTGCCCAGAACGGCGCGCTCATGGCCGGCCAGATCGACGTCGAGCAGGCGCTGGAAGCGGCGCGCAAGTTCCCGGGCCTGAAGGGCATGGACCTGGCCAAGGTCGTGTCGACCCAACAGGCCTACACCTGGAGCGAGGGCCAGCTGGACCTGGATACGAACAAGTTCGTCGGTCTGGGCGCGAAGCGCATTGAAAAGTCCGCAGATGGATGTGCGGGTTCTCGTGCGGGACGCACATACAAGGTCGTGGCCTACGACTACGGGGTGAAGCGCAACATCCTGCGGATGCTGGCCGAGCGCGGCTGCGAGGTGACCGTGGTCCCGGCGCAGACCCCGGCCGCCGAGGTGCTGGCGCTGAAGCCCGACGGCGTGTTCCTGTCCAACGGCCCGGGCGATCCGCAGCCGTGCGATTACGCGATCGCCGCAATCAAGGAATTGGTCGAGAAGAAGATCCCGATCTTCGGCATCTGCCTGGGCCACCAGCTGCTGGCCCTGGCCGCCGGGGCCAGGACGGTCAAGATGGGCCATGGCCACCACGGCGCCAACCATCCGGTGATCGACCTGGACACCGGCCGGGTGATGATCACCTCGCAGAACCACGGCTTTGCGGTGGACCAGGCCAGCGTGCCGGCCAACGTGCGCGTGACCCACCGCTCGCTGTTCGACGGCACCAACCAGGGCATCGAATTGACCGACGCGCCGGCGTTCTCCTTCCAGGGCCACCCGGAAGCCTCGCCCGGCCCGAAGGATGTCTCGCCGCTGTTCGATCGGTTCGTCTCGATGCTGGGAGCAAAGTCTCGGGACCCGGGACCCGGGACCCGGGACCGGGGAGAAGCGACATGACGGCATCCCACTTCCGCGAACTGGAGGTTTGGAATTTGGCGATGGATCTGGCCCAGGAGTCGTATCGGGTGGCCTCGGCCTTTCCTCGCGATGAGCGTTATGGGCTGACTTCCCAGTTGCAACGTGCGGCGGTTTCGGTGCCATCGAACATCGCTGAAGGCAATGCACGAGGCTCGACACGTGATTACGCGCGTTTCGTCTCCATGGCGACAGGTTCATGCGCCGAGTTGCAGACGCAGTTGCTGCTGGCCGAGCGCCTCGGCCTGGGCGTTCGGTCGGAAGTGGCCGCAACGCTGCTGCTCTGTGAGCGTGTCAGTCAGATGCTTTCCAGGCTGCAGCAGTCGTTGCAGCGGCGGCTTGAATCCGGGACCCGGGTCCCGGGTCCCGGGTCCCGAATCTCCGAAACCGCCGAGGACTACTGAAATGCCCCGCCGCACCGACATCAACACCATCCTGATCATCGGCGCCGGCCCGATCGTCATCGGCCAGGCCTGCGAGTTCGACTACTCCGGCGCCCAGGCGTGCAAGGCGCTGCGCGAGGAGGGTTACCGGGTGGTCCTGGTCAACTCCAATCCGGCCACGATCATGACCGACCCGGAGATGGCCGACGCGGTCTACATCGAGCCGATCAACTGGCAGACGGTCGAGAAGATCATCGCCAAGGAACGGCCTGATGCGCTGCTGCCGACGATGGGCGGCCAGACCGCGCTGAACTGTGCGCTGGACCTGGCCGATCATGGCGTGCTGGACAAGTACAACGTCGAGCTGATCGGCGCCAGGCGCGAGGCGATCATGATGGCCGAGGATCGCGAACTGTTCCGCGTGGCGATGGGCGAGATCGGCCTGGAATGCCCCAAGGCCGCGGTCGCGCGCAGCTTCGAGCAGGCCGTGGAGATCCAGGCCACGGTCGGCTATCCGACCATCATCCGCCCCAGTTTCACCCTGGGTGGCAGCGGCGGCGGCATCGCCTACAACCGCGAGGAATTCGAGGACATCATCAAGCGCGGCCTGGAGCTTTCGCCGGTCCACGAAGTGCTGGTGGAAGAATCGGTGCTGGGCTGGAAGGAGTTCGAGATGGAAGTGGTCCGCGACACCGCGGACAACTGCATCATCGTCTGTTCGATCGAGAACCTGGATCCGATGGGCGTGCACACCGGCGACTCGATCACCGTGGCCCCGGCCCAGACCCTGACCGACAAGGAATACCAGCGCCTGCGCGATGCCTCCATCGCGGTGCTGCGCAAGATCGGCGTGGATACCGGTGGGTCCAACGTGCAGTTCGGGATCAATGCGCAGACCGGCCGGGTGGTGGTGATCGAGATGAACCCGCGCGTCTCGCGCTCCTCGGCGCTGGCCTCCAAGGCCACCGGCTTCCCGATCGCCAAGGTCGCCGCCAAGCTGGCGGTGGGCTACACCCTGGACGAATTGAAGAACGAGATCACCGGCGGCAAGACCCCGGCCTCGTTCGAGCCTTCGATCGACTACGTGGTGACCAAGATCCCGCGCTTTGCCTTCGAGAAGTTCCCGCAGGCCGATGCGCGCCTGACCACCCAGATGAAGTCGGTGGGCGAGGTGATGGCCATGGGCCGCACCTTCTCCGAGTCGCTGCAGAAGGCGCTGCGCGGCCTGGAAACCGGCAAGGTCGGCCTGGACCCGACCGGCCTGGACCTGGGCAGCGAGGACGACATGGCCTCGCTGCGCCGCGAGCTCAAGGCGCCGGGCCCGGAGCGCCTGTTCTACGTCGGCGATGCGTTCCGCGCCGGCATGAGCGTGGAAGAGATCCATGCGCTGTCGTTCATCGATCCGTGGTTCCTGGACCAGATCGAGGACCTGATCGCCGACGAGGCCCGGGTGGCCGCCGAAGGCCTGGGTTCGCTGGACGCGACGCGCATGCGCGAGCTCAAGCGCGCCGGTTTCTCCGACGCGCGCCTGGCCCAGCTGACCGCCACCGACGAGACCGCCGTGCGCGTGCTGCGCAAGGCGCTGGGGGTCAGGCCGGTCTACAAGCGCGTGGATTCCAGCGCGGCCGAGTTCGCCACCGATACCGCGTACATGTACTCGACCTACGAGGACGAGTGCGAAGCCAACCCGACCAACCGCGACAAGATCATGATCCTGGGCGGCGGTCCCAACCGCATCGGCCAGGGCATCGAGTTCGACTACTGCTGCGTGCACGCCGCGCTGGCACTGCGCGCGGACGGCTATGAAACGATCATGGTCAACTGCAACCCGGAGACCGTCTCGACCGATTACGACACCTCCGATCGCCTGTATTTCGAGCCGCTGACCCTGGAAGACGTGCTGGCCATCGTCGAGCTGGAAAAGCCCAAGGGCGTGATCGTCCAGTACGGCGGGCAGACCCCGCTCAAGCTGGCCCGCGCGCTGGAAGCCAACGGCGTGCCGGTGATCGGCACTTCGCCCGACTCCATCGACCTGGCCGAGGATCGCGAGCGCTTCCAGGGTCTGGTCGACAGGCTCGGCCTGAAGCAGCCGCCGAACCGGATCGCCCGCAACGACCAGGAGGCCCTGCTGCTGGCCCGCGAGATCGGCTATCCGCTGGTGGTGCGCCCCAGCTATGTGCTTGGCGGCCGGGCCATGGAAATCGTCTACGGCGAATCGGACCTGGCCCGCTACGTGCGCGATGCGGTCAAGGTCTCCAATGACTCGCCGGTGCTGCTGGACCGCTTCCTGGACAACGCGGTGGAAGTGGACGTGGACATCATCGCCGACAAGGACGGCCAGGTCCTGATCGGCGGGGTGATGGAGCACATCGAGGAAGCCGGCGTGCATTCGGGTGACTCCTCGTGCTCGCTGCCGCCTTACTCGCTGTCGGCCCAAACCCAGGCCGAGCTGCGCCGCCAGGTGGTCGAGCTGGCCAAGGCCCTGAACGTGGTTGGCCTGATGAACACCCAGTTCGCGATCCAGGCCGGCGACGACGGCCAGGACATCGTGTACCTGCTGGAAGTCAATCCACGGGCCTCGCGGACCGTGCCGTTCGTGTCCAAGGCCACCGGCATGGCGCTGGCCAAGATTGCCGCCCGCTGCATGGCCGGCAAGACCCTGGCCGAGCAGGGCGCAATCAAGGAAATCGTGCCGGACTACTACTCGGTGAAGGAGGCGATCTTCCCGTTCGCCAAGTTCCAGGGGGTCGATCCCATCCTCGGGCCGGAGATGCGTTCGACCGGCGAAGTGATGGGCGTGGGCCACAGCTTCGCCGCGGCGATGGCGCGCGCGCAGGAGGCCGCCGGCATCAAGGCCCCGCAGCCGGGCAAGGCGTTCGTCTCGGTCCGCGATCCGGACAAGCAGCGCGTGCTGCCGGTGGCCCGGGCGCTGCTGGAGCGCGGCTTCTCGCTGGTGGCCACGGTCGGCACCGCGGCGTGGCTGCGCAAGCACGGCATCGAATGCGAGCTGGTCAACAAGGTGACCGACGGCCGTCCGCACATCGTCGACCTGATCAAGAACGGCGAGATCGTGTATATCGTCAACACCACCGAAGGCCGCCGCGCGATCTCCGATTCGTTCTCCATCCGTCGTGAGGCGCTGCAGCAGCGCCTGACCTATTCCACCACCATCGCCGGCGCACGTGCGCTGGTCAATTCGCTGGAGTTCCGCGGCACCGGCCCGGTGCTGGCGCTGCAGGAACTGCACAAGGAGTTGCAAGCATGAGAGCCCCCATCACCAAGCAGGGCGCCCAGCGCCTGCGTGAGGAGCTGGATTACCTCAAGTCGGTCAAGCGTCCGGAAGTGATCGCCGCCATCGCCGAGGCGCGTGCGCACGGCGACCTGAAGGAAAACGCCGAATACCATGCCGCCCGCGAACAGCAGGGCTTCATCGAAGGCCGGATCAACCAGCTGGAAGCCGAGCTGTCCACGGCCGAGGTGATCGATGTGGCCGCGCTCGATGCCGGTTCGCGCGTGGTGTTCGGCGCGACCGTGGTGCTGACCGACGTCGATACCGACGAAGAGAAGACCTACCAGATCGTCGGTGACCTGGAAGCGGACATCAAACAGTCGCTTATCGCCATTTCCTCGCCCATCGCCCGTGCCTTGATCGGCAAGAACGAGGGCGACAGTGTGGTCATCGTGGCGCCGGCCGGCGAGCACGAGTACGAGATCATCAGCGTCTCCTACGGCGCCTGAGTCGAACGCCGCGATGGCATCGGCCACGCTGCTGCTGCCGGCACGCGCCCAGCTTGCCGGTACGCTTACGCTCGAGGCTGGCCGGGCGTTGGCCCGCGCCGACCGCACTGTGGGCCAGCCCGGCGAGCGCGCCCAGCTGCGCCGGCATTTCCAGTGGACGCCAGATCATTGGCCGGTCGCGGCGCTGACCCGCCAGCTCGACGCCGGCGACGCGGCCGATGCGCGCTGGTTGCGCGCCGATCCAGCGTTCCTGGCGCCGGACATGACCGGCGCGCGGCTTTTGGCGCACGGCCCGGCGCTGGGCCTGACCGAAGCGGACAGCGCCGCGCTGCTGCCGGCACTGCGGCCGTTGTTCGGCGATGCCGGTTTGCTCCTGGACGCGCCCGAGCCGTCGCGCTGGTACCTGCGCCTGGCCGGCGATACGCCCCTGCCCCAATTTGCCTCGCCCGACGAGGTGCTCGGCGACGATTTGTTTGGCCACCTGCCGCACGGTGATGCAGGCCGCCGCTGGCGCGCGTTGTTCACGCAGGTGCAGGTGACCCTGCACCAGCATCCCTGGAATGCCCGGCGCCTGTCCGAAGGCAAGCCGGCGGTCAACGCGCTGTGGTTCTGGGGCGAAGGCCGCCTGCCGCAGTCGGTGCGCACGCGGTATCGGCAGGTGCGCAGCCGCGAGGAGCTCGTGCGCGCGTTGTCGGCGCTTGCCGGCGTGCCGGACCAGGCCCAGGGTGAAGTGGAGGCACTGGTCGACCTGCGCCACCTGCGCTCGCTGGCCCTGTTCACCGATGAGGCGCTGGCGCCGCTGCTGGCCGAGCTGCGTGCCGGCGAACTGGCGCGGGTGGTCCTGGATTTCCAGGATGGTGCCTGCTTCGTGCTGGACGCCGCGCAGCGCTGGCGCTTCTGGCGTCGCCCGTGGACCCGGCTGGACCCATGAACGGATCGCCGCGTATCACCCGGCGCGCCGTGCCCGAAGGCGGGGTGTGGCCTGCCTCGATGCCGCCGCTGCTGCAGCGCGTCTACGCCGCCCGTGGCGCGCTGGATGATCTCCAGGCGCGCCCGCGCCTGGCCCAGCTGCACCCGCCGCAATTGCTGTCGGGCATGGACGCGGCCGTGGCGCTGCTTGCCGAGGCGATCGCCAACGACCGCCACATCGTGGTGGTCGGCGATTTCGACTGCGATGGCGCCACTGCCTGTGCGGTCGCGGTGCGCGGGCTGGTGATGCTGGGCGCGCGCCATGTCAGCCCGGCGGTGCCCAACCGGGTGACCCACGGCTATGGGCTCTCGCCGTCGCTGGTGTCCGAGCTGGCCGAACTCAAGCCCGACCTGCTGGTCACCGTCGACCACGGCATCGCCTGCCACGCCGGCATCGCCCAGGCCCGCGCGCTGGGCTGGCAGGTGCTGGTGACCGACCATCATCTGCCCGGTCCGACCCTGCCGCTGGCCCACGCCATCGTCAATCCGAACCTGCCCGGCGACGACTTCCCCAGCAAATCACTGGCCGGCGTCGGGGTGATGTTCTACGTGCTGCTGGCCTTGCGCCGGCATCTGTTTGGCGATCCTGCCCCGGTCAAGTCGGGGGCAGGCGCTGATCGTGGGCATCAGGCAGCGGCCATTGAGGGCTGCGCTTCTCGCCAAAAACGGCCGGACCTGAATGCATTGCTGGACCTGGTCGCGGTCGGCACGGTGGCCGATCTGGTGCCACTGGATGCCAACAACCGGGCCCTGGTTGCCGCGGGGCTGCGCCGGCTGCGCGCCGGGCAGGGCTGCGCCGGCCTGCGCGCCTTGATCGAGGTCTGCGGGCGCCGCGCGCAGACCCTGAGCGCTACCGACATCGGCTTTGCCATCGCGCCGCGGCTCAATGCCGCCGGCCGCCTGGAAGACATGGCCCTGGGCATCGCCTGCCTGCTGTGCGAGCAGGACGGCCCGGCACGCGAGATGGCCGGGATCCTGCACGCGATCAACACCGAGCGCCGCGGCGTGCAGCAGCAGATGACCGATGAGGCCGAGCGGGCGCTGTCCAGGGTCGCCCTGGACGGCCAGAGGCCGCTGGCGCTGTGCCTGTTCGATTGCGACTGGCATCCGGGCGTGGTCGGGCTGGTCGCCTCGAAAATGAAGGATCGCGTGCATCGCCCGGTGATCGCCTTCGCCCCGGCCGAGCCGGGCAGCAGCGCGCTGCGCGGCTCGGCGCGCTCGATTCCCGGTTTTCATATCCGCGATGCGCTGGCCGCCATCGACGCCCGGCATCCGGGCCTGCTGCAGAAATTCGGCGGCCACGCGATGGCCGCCGGCCTGAGCCTGGACTTGGCAAACCTGCCGGCCTTCGAAGCAGCGTTTGCCGCCCATGCCGCGGCCACGCTGGATGCCACGCTGTTGCAGGCCGAGCTGCCCAGTGACGGCGAGCTGTTGCCGCATGAGTTCGACCGCGCCCACGCCGAAGCGCTGCGCGACGGCGGTCCATGGGGGCAGGGTTTTGCCGAGCCGCTGTTCGACGGCGTGTTCGAGGTCATCGACTGGCGCGCCGTCGGCGAGCGGCACCTGAAGCTGGTGCTGCGCTGCCCGCAACGGGCCGCGCCGCTCAACGCGATCCACTTCAACGGCCTCGGGGCCGAGCCGCCGCCGGCACAGGTCCACCTGGCCTATCGCCTGGCGCCTGACGATTACCGTGGCGGCGAGGCGATCCAGTTGATCGTCGAACACTGCGCGCCGGCGCCACTGTCGGGGTGCGGCGGCCGTCGATCAGCGGCCGCCTGATGCGATGGCACCATGCAATTGCGGTGCCCCGGCTGATGTGCAGAGCGAAGCCCGGAGATGTCGCGACCACCCCCGAATGCCGGCCTCATGACGACCCGCAAAGCGCGGCGGGCCGATGTGGGCGTCTTGTCTAGAAGAACATGCTCAGGTTGTTCGACAGCAAGGTGCTGGCGTCGAGCAGGATGGTGCGCCTGGCGATGCTGAAGCCAAGGTTGTTGTCGGCGCGGCGCAGCACGTCCCGGCGTTCGCCGGCGAAGATATGAATGCGGAATTGACCTCGAAGGTATCCGGCGTGGCCGTCTCCTTGACGATGACATTGGAGATCAGGTGGCGGGTGCGGGAAGGCGGGTTTTCCGCCCAGCCCAGATCCGAGGTCACCTTGCGGATGCGTCCGTACATGGTTTCGTAGGTTTCGTCGAAATGGGCAAAATCCTGGTCGCCGGAATATTCCAGCTCGCCCTCCCGGATCATGCGGTTGGTGCGCAGCGGCATGAAGTAGCGGATGTCTTTGTCCAGCAGGGCAAACCAGGCCTCGTAGGCCCGGTGGTCAAGCAACTGCGCTTCGCGGTAGTAGAACTGTTCGATCTCGTTCTGCAGCTCAAGGCCCACGGTCTTGCTGGGCCATTCAAAGACCTTGTAGGAATGCGCGGACAGGTTGGTCATGAGGGTTGTTCTCTGAGTCAATACCAAGGAGCGGGCCTCGGCGCGCTGCCTGCGCGCACGCCTGGCCCCTGATGGATTTGCATTCGGTTGGAGAGTTTGTCGATCGCGCCGCGCTCAGGGCTTGAGCGTGGCCCAGCTGGGCTCGGACATCATGCGCGACCAGTGGTGGTACATGCCCCGCGCCGCTTCTTCGGAATAGACATAGCCGATCTTGCCGGGGAACTCGGGGTGGCCGGTCTGCGACCGGCCCAGACCCATCTGGGCATTGAGCGGCCGGCTCCTGGCCTTGTGCCCGCGCATCACTTTCTGGACCTCGACCCAGTTTTCGCCATCGTCCTGCTCGAACACGCCGCCTGCAGAGAAGGTGCGGATGTTGTGCCGGCGATATTCTTCCTTGATCTCGGCCGGGGCCTCGGCATCGACCAGGGTGAAGGCCCACACCTCGATTTCATTGGGGCCGCGCGGGTGCCAGGTCCGGATGGTGTTGACGGCAGTGAGGAACGAACAGGTCGGAAAGACGCTCATGTGCTGGCCGAACATGCGTCGAACCGGCATGCCGGTATGTTCCAGGCGCTGTTCTGCCAGGTCGGCAGCCGGACCCTCGGTCCAGTACTGGGTGACCTTGGGCCCCATCACCGCCATGAGCATGCCCGGCTCGTCGACGAACCAGCCCGAGCCGTGCCCGCCCCAGCCGGCCCGGAACTGGTTGCCCTTGGTGGGCACCTGTGCATGCGACAGGTCCATTTCCGGCGGCATGCCCGCCAGGATGCCGGACAGGTGGGACATGGTGCCGGCGTGGTACATGTCACTGCAGAACTGCTCGGCGGCAAACTTCCAGTTGCACGGAATGACCCACTTCTGCATGCCGCCGATCGCCACGGTCCCGGCCGGCGTGCGATCCAGCATGATGTCCATGTACGGACGGGCGTCACCGAGGTAGGTCTCCAGGTCAGGCGCCTGCGCATCCCAGTTGGCGAAGACCAGGCCCTTGTAAGTGGCCACGCGTGCCTGCAGCGGGCCCCATTCGGCCTTGTCAAAGCCGCAGTCGCCGTCGTGCTTGTCGCCGAAGGCCTCTTTTTCGAAGGGCACGTTCACCAGCTTGCCCGAGACGTCGTAGGCCCAGCCGTGGTAGCTGCAGGTGAAGGCCTTGGCGTTGCCGGCGTCGGTGCGACAGATGCGCATGCCGCGGTGCCGGCACTGATTCAGGAACACCTTGATGCTCTTGTCTGGCTGGCGCACCATGACCACCGGATCTTCACCCATGTAAGTCGTCATGAAGTCCCCAGTCTTGGGAATATGGCTCTCATGCCCGAGCAACAGCCAGGAGCGGGCAAAGACCCGCTCCAGCTCCAGTTCGTATAGACCCTGGTCGGTGTAGATGCGCGGGTCCAGCAGGCCTTTTTCCTGATCGACCAGTGCGCGGACCGTTTCCGGTGTCCACTCAGGGATTCCCTTCACAGGGGATTCGTGTACTTCTTTCCTTTGATGGATATTCACAGGGGATTCCTGTAGTTCTTTGATCAAAGTATTCATGTTGGACGTCTCCGTTGAGTGCTTCTGACAGGCGGAAGGACAGATCTCTTCCTCACCAGGTGACTACAAATCTTTCCCGCCACCCACGCCCACGGCAGGATCCTGGGAACGCGGTTCGTTATAATTTCGACATTGTTATCGACATTCGATAACCGCACCGATGCCTATATGGACGACTCGCGGCTGGAGGACAAGCTGCGGTGCAACACGAAGCTGTCGACCACGGTGCAGGCATGATCGCGGCAGGCCCATGGCCACCACACCGCGGTGCCGGGCATGCAGGCGCCGGGCCTGGTGGGCAGGGAGTCTGTTGCTGGATGCCGACAGACGGCATGCTCAACGCACGGATCAGGCGCTGCACGCGGGCAGCTGTAGCGAGCCTGTCCTCTTGCTTCAACAAGAGGCCAGGGCGAGCGCCAATGCGATCAGCGCTTGAACCGGTAGTGGGCGACCATCCACTCGTTGCCGTTGGCGTAGCCAAACAGTTCAGCGCAGGCCATCCAGAACATGCGCCAGCGCTGGTACCAGCGTGCGGCATCGGCCACGCCGTAGGTCTGGCGCATCAGGCCCATGACCTGGTCATGGCTGGCGTCGTGGTTTTCCAGCCAGGCATTGGCGGTCTTCTCGTAATGGGTGCCGGGCAGCAGCCAGCGTTCCTCGATGGAGAGCCGGTCCTGGAACTTGAGCAGCGTGTCGGCCGAAGGCATCAGCCCACCGGTGAAGAAATGCCGGCCCATCCAGTTGCCACTGCCTTCGGTCTCGAACAGGTACAGCAGCTCGCGGTGGCAGAAGATGTGCACGAACAGCTTGCCGCCCGGCTTGAGCCAGGTCGCCACGCGTGCGAGCAGCGCCTGATAATTGCGCATGTGCTCGAACATCTCGATGGAGATGACCCGGTCGAACATTTCCTCCGGCAGCTGCAGCGCGTTGACATCGGCGGTGATGACCTCGACGTTGAAGATCGCGCGCTCGCGGCAGCGCGCCTCGATGAAGTCCTTCTGCGACCTGGAGTTGGAGACCGCGGTGATCATCGCCTTGGGATAGCGCTCGGCCATCCACATGGTCAGCGAGCCCCAGCCGCAGCCCAGCTCCAGGATGCGGCTGGCGTTGACCAGCTCGGCGCGCTCGCAGTACAGGCGCAGCATTTTTTCCTCGGCCTGGGTCAGGTCGCGGGTGCTGTCGTCCCAGAAGCAGGCGCTGTACTTGAGGTTCTTGCCCAGACACAGGCGGAAGAACTCCGGCGGCAGTTCATAGTGCTGGCGGTTGGCGGCCTGGGTCTCCACTGCGATGGCGTCCTGACGCAGGCCATCCAGCCAGGCCTGCTGGCGCGAGAACACTGCCTCGGTGCCGCCCTTGCGTTCGTCCTTCAGGCGCTGGGCGCATTGGCGGCGGATGCCCATGCGCAGCAGCGCGTCGGGCAGCCGGCCGGACTCGGCCAGGCGCGTGGCCAGGCTTTCGCGGACTTCCTTTGCTTCTGAGACGGGCGAATCTGAAGCGGGCATGCAGCAATTCTCCAGGTGTGGCTCTAGCGTTTGCGCGGCAGCGGGAAAAACGCGCTGGTCGTGCGCTGGTAGCGTGCGTAGTCCTGACCGCGGCTGCGCAGCGATTGTGCTTCGGTGTACGGGATACCGGTGACACGGTGCAGGAAGGCCAGCATGAGCGCAGGTCCGCACAGGCTGGCCAGCACCCAGCCCCAGGGCAAGCCGATCGCCAGGAATACATAGGTAAACCAGTGCAGCCATTCGAAGAAATAATTGGGATGGCGCGAGTAACGCCACAGGCCCTGGTCGCAGGTACGGCCCTTGTGCGACGGATCGCGCTTCCACGCCGCCAGCTGGCGATCGGCCAGGCTTTCCCCGGCCACCGCCAGCAACCACACCAGCACGCCCAGCGTGGTCCAGCGCGACCAGTGCGCGACCGGGTTGTGGGCCACCACCCAGAACGGCAGCGACAGCAGCATGATCATCACCGCCTGGGCCATGAAGAACAGCAGGAACTTGCCCTGGGCATCGTGCCAGTGCTGGCGCAGGTAGGCATAGCGCCCATCCTCGTGCGCATCGCCGAACACACGTGCGCCCAGGTGCCAGGCCAGCCGCAGGCCCCACACACCGCCGAGCACGGCCACCAGCAGTCGCGGCAGGGCTGCGCCGGGCAGGGTGCAGGCATAGGCCACCGCGCTGGCCGCCATGCCGGCCGCCCACACCACATCGACCACGCCAGCATTGCGCGTGCGGCGCTGCCACAGCCAGGCGCCAAACATCACCAACAGCGCCCCCAGGGACACCCACGCGATCGGCCAGGCGTTCATGGCTGCGCCTTCGCTGTGGCCGTGCTGCGATCCAGGTGGCTGGCCAGCACCACCAGCACACCGGTGGCGGCCGCCCACAGCGCGCCGATTGCAAGCATGCCGATCCATGCCGGCGCAGCCAAGCGCACCGCGTCGAATGACGCCTGTGCGCCGCAGTACGACAGCGGCCCGCCGATCGCCATCACCGGCAGGCTCCAGCGCGGATGCCGTACCAGCCAGCCGAACGAATGCTGCACGGTCAGCCCCAGCGCCATCCACAGCGAGGCGATCCAGACCGGTGCCAGCGACGCGGCGGGCCATGCGGCTGCGTAATCCACCAGTCCGCTGGCGGCAGCGATCGAGTCGATCAGCAGTCCCAGCAGCAAGGCCGCCAGCATGAGCATCGCGTCACCGCGCAGGTGCCAGTGCAGGCCAAAATGCAAGGCGGAAAACACCGCCAGCGCCGCTGGTCCGGCCCACCACAAGCCGCGCCCGGCGCCTGCCACTGCCGCCAGCCACACCAGCTGCAGCGCCAGGTAATTGCGCAGGTTGGGCCACATCGCCATCACACGCCCTCGAGTGCGTACGGATACTGCGCCGCGCGCGCGCCGGGCCTGGTCAGCCACAGGTGCACATCGCCGATGGAGCGCTCCAGGAAGCCGGCTTCGCAATAGGCCAGGTAGAACTCCCACATGCGGATGAAGCGCAGGTCGTAGCCCAGCGCGTGCACCTGCTCCAGCCTGGCCACGAAGCGCTGGCGCCAGGCGCGCAGGGTCAGTGCGTAGCTGGGGCCGATGTCTTCCAGGTTGAAAAGGCGCAGGTCGCTGGCCCTGGCAATGGCCGCGGTCATCGCCGCCACCGACGGGATGAAGCTGCCGGGAAAGATATGCCGCTTGATGAAGTCCACCGAGCCGCGTGCCTGCACGTAGCGATGATCCTCGATGGTGATGGCCTGGATCAGGGCCTGGCCATCGTGGCTGAGCAGGCTGGCGACCTTGGCGAAGTAGGTTTCCAGGTACTGATGGCCGATGGCTTCGATCATCTCGATCGAGACCAGGCGGTCGTATGTACCTTCCAGATCTCGGTAGTCCTGCATCAGCAGGGTGATGCGGTCCTGCAGGCCGGCCTGGGCGATGCGCTGCGCGGCCAGCTCGTGCTGTTCGCGCGAGATGGTGGTGGTGGTGACGTGGCAACCGTACTGCCCGGCCGCATGCAGGGCGAAGCCGCCCCAGCCGGTGCCGATCTCCACGAGACGGTGCTGCGGGCCAAGCTGCAATTTGCGACAGATCCGGTCCAGCTTGCGGGTGGCCGCGGTTTCCAGCGATTCGGTCTGGTCCTCGTAAATGGCCGAGGAGTACATGAGATTTTCATCCAGAAACAACGAGAACAGCGGGTTTCCCAGGTCGTAATGCGCGGCAATGTTGCGCCGGCTGCCGCTGCGCGTGTTGCGCGAGAAGGCGTGCATCAGCTTCATCAGCGCAGCGCCGATCCTGGCCGTGCCACTGTCGAGCGCGTCGAGCAGGTCGCGGTTGCGCACCAGCATGCGCATCAGCGCAACCACGTCGTCGCACTCCCACAGGCCTTCCATGAAGGCCTCGCCAGCGCCGACGCTGCCGTTGAGCGCGGCCATGCGCCAGAACGCCGGATCATGCACGCGCATCCGCGCCTGCAGCAGTGTCGCCTCGCCATCGGGCGTGCCCAGCACATGCAGCTGGCCGCCTTCCTCCAGCACCAGGCGGCACCCGCGCAGCTGTGAGAGGGTGTCGATCAGGCGGCGGCGCAGGATGCGCTCGGTCAGCGATCCGCTGGCGGCCGACACAGGTGCCGACGGAGAACTGGAGGCATCGATACGGCTCATGGGGCAGCCCTGTAGTCGGGATGGTCGTGGACGGGATTGCCGCGCAGCCAGATGCGCAGCGCGTGCCAGTGGATCGCCGTGACCACCTGCAGGGTCATCAGCGGATAGCGCAGCAGCGCCCAGGCCATCGCGCCGGCGCGCATCGGTCGACGCCGCAGGCTGAGCGTGGCATCGAAACGGCGGGGCGCGATCTGGTCATCGGCGTCGGGCTGGCACAGCACGTCCATGTGGACGCGCAAGGCATCGCCGGGCAGCTGGAAGCGCCAGCCATAGTCGTGTTCCATCGCCATGAACGGTGAGACGTGGAACTGTTTGTCGAAGCGCCAGTGAAAAAATTCGCCGGCGTGCAGCGCTTGCTTGGCTGGCAGCACGTAGGTATGGCGCTGCTTCCAGGGCGTGTTGGTGATCTGCGCCACCAGCGTGTCCAGCGTGCGGCCGTCTTCGGCGAAGCAGTAGTAAAAGGTCACCGGATTGAAGCTGTGGCCGAAGCTGCGCAGGTGGGTCAGCATGCGCACCGGACCGCGCGGGCGATGGTCGGTTTCGGCCTGCACACAGTCGCGCACGGCTTCATCCAGCGGCACGGCCGGGTCGCCCAGGTAATCGGAGCGACGGAACTCCACCAGGTTGCGCCTGCCGACCGACCACAGCCAGCGCCGCGCGAATACGCGGTCCAGTTCGCCCAGGTCCAGGTAGGCCATGAACAGCGGCCAGGTGAACGCGTGCGGGCTGGGCGCATGGCGGCGATGGCGCACGTGGCCCACGTACAGCGCGCTGGCCAGTGCGTATCCGGCCGCATCGCGGTTGCCCGCATGGGTCGACGCGTGGGTGCGCGCAGCCGGATCGGCGCTGCGCGGCGCCTCGGTGCGGGCCTGGCTCAGGGCCATGTGATCCCCAGTGCGCGCGCCACCTCGATGCCGG
The DNA here is from genome assembly GCF_000233915.3 of Pseudoxanthomonas spadix BD-a59. Taxonomy (NCBI): domain Bacteria; kingdom Pseudomonadati; phylum Pseudomonadota; class Gammaproteobacteria; order Lysobacterales; family Lysobacteraceae; genus Pseudoxanthomonas; species Pseudoxanthomonas spadix. The sequence goes on from NC_016147.2 coordinate 1,717,865, forward strand.
AGCGCAGGCCGTCCTCGTGGAAGCCGAAGCCCCAGCCCGCCCCGGCATGCCACAGGTGCCCACGGCCCTGGATCTGCGGCAAGGCTTGCTGCGCGGCCACCGAGCCCGGGGTCTGGTGCGGATGCCGGTAGGACATCCGCCGCAGCACCTTGGCTTCATCGATCTGGCCGCCCTGGTTGAGGCTGACGATGAAGGGCACCGGCGCGTCCAGCGACTGGAGTGCGTTCATCCAGTAGCTGACCATGCACTGACCCTCGTCGCTGGCCGCGATCTGTGCGTTCCAGGCGGCCCAGGCGCGGCGATCGCGCGGCAGCACGCGAGCATCGGTGTGCAGCACCGTCTCATTGGCCTGGTAGGTGATGGCGCCGAGGATCTGCTGCTCGTCGGGCGCCGCATCGGTGAGCAGGCGCAGGCTGTCGTCGGCGTGGCAGGCCAGCACCACCTCGTCGAACACCGCGCAGCAGTCGGCCGTCTGCACTTCCACCCCGGTCTCCACGCGGCGCAAGGCATGGACGGCTTCGGCGAGCCTGACCTGCACCTTCCAGGTCGACTGCAGCGCCTGCACGTAGCTACTGGAACCACCGCTGACCACCCGCCACTGCGGGCGGCCGCTGAGCTGCAGCATGTGGTGGTTGCGCATGAAGCGCACCAGGTGCTGCATGGGAAAATCGAGGATGGCCTTCGACGGCGAGGACCACAGCGCCGAGGCCATCGGCACGATATGCGCATCTCGAAAAGTGGCCGAATAGCCATGGGCGTCAAGGTATTGGCCCAGCGTCGGTCCAGGCGCGGGCAGCTCCAGCACCGCCGGCGACTGGCGATAGAAGCGGCGCAGGTCGGCGAGCATCTTCCAGAACCTTGGGCTGACCAGGTTGCGCTTCTGGCAGAACAGGCCGGCCAGGTTGCCGGCGTTGTATTCCAGCCCGGTGCCCGCGTGGCTGACCGAAAAGCTCATCGTGGTCGGCTGCGATGCCACGCCCAGGGTCTCGAGCAGGCGCGCAAGCAACGGATAGTTGTCCGGATTGAACACGATGAAGCCGGTGTCGACCGGGTAGTGCCGGCCGCCGACTTGGATGTCGTGGGTATGCGTGTGCCCACCCAGGCGGTCCCCGGCCTCGAACAAGGTGACCGCGTGGCGCTGCGACAACGCCCAGGCCGCGCCCATGCCGGCGATCCCGCCCCCGACCACCGCGATCCGGCTCATGCGCGGCCCCGGGCGGCCCTGATCAGGCCGGCCGGCACCGGTTTCAGGTCGCGGACCAGGCCGAGCCAGGACATGGCCTTCAGCCCGTACCAGGTCAGGTCCACCTCCCACCAGCGGAAACCCTGGCGCGCCGATCCCGGGAAGAAATGGTGGTTGTTGTGCCAGCCTTCGCCAAAGGTCAGCAGCGCCAGCATCCAGTTGTTGCGGCTGTCATCGCGGGTGTCGAAGCGGCGCGAACCAAACTTGTGCGACAGCGAGTTGATCGTGACCGTGGCATGGAACAGGACCACGGTGGAGATGAAGAACCCCCATACCAGCAGCTGCCAGGCGCTGGTGCCCAGCTGCGGCGCAGCCTCTTCAAGCCAGCCGCCGAGCGCGAACAACCCGGCCGCCAGCAGCACCGGCAGCAGGATGTCGAAGCGGTCGATGAAGCGCAGTTCGGGGAACTTGCGCAGGTCCGGGATCGCCTCCCAGCGCGTGCGAAACCCACGCGGGGTCAGGAACCAGCCCATGTGGCTCCACCAAAACCCGTGCTGACCAGGCGAATGCGGGTCCTCGGCGGTGTCGGTGACGCGGTGGTGGTGGCGATGGTGTGCGGCCCACCACAGCGGCCCGCGCTGCACGCTGGTCGCGCCGATCGCGGCAAACACGCCCTGCACCAGGCGCGAGGCCTTGAAGGTCTTGTGCGAGAAGTAACGATGGTAAAACGCGGTGATGGCGAACATCCGCAGCACGTAAAGTGCCGCCGCCACGCCCACGGCGAACCACGACCAGCCGACCCAGAGCACTGCGATGCACATCAAATGCATCACCACGAACGGCAGTGCGCGCAGCCAGTCGATGCGGTCGGCACGGGCCGGTTCCAGCGGCGCCTGCACGCCGCTGTCGAACCAGCGCAACAGCGCCTGCCACCAGCGCGTGCGCAACGCCGGTTCGATCGGGGACGAGGCTTGCGCCGCGGTAGCCGGTGACTCGTGCACGCAGGGTCCTTGCGCGGGGGATGTCCAATGGTTACGTTGGCTGCATCCATCCGGATGCAGCCCGGCTCAGGGCGAGAGCAGCGCGGTGATCGCGCCCTTGGCCACGGCCGCGCCGGTTGGCGCGCCGGAAGGCGAACCGCCGGGCGCCTCCATGGTGACGGCCAGCAAGGCATCGGTGCCCAGCAGGCTGCGCAACCTCTTCGGCAAGGTGTGCTCGGCCACGTGCTCGGGATCCAGCACGCCCATCGAGACCGGTCTTCCACCCCTGGGAATGATCCACAGCTCGGGCGCACGGCCAGGCTGCACAATGGGGTGCATCGGCATGATCATCATCTTGCCGGTGCGCCCGTCCATGGTCGCCACGTAGCCGGTGCTGCCATCGTCCTGGGTCAGCGCGGCCACCATCTGCGGCATGGCCGGGGCCGGAGGTGGCTGCACGATCGCCGGCGCCGGCAGCGGCCGCACCGGCGGTGCACGCAGCACCGAAACCAGTGCCAGCACCGCCACCACCGCGCTGGCAAAGCCGCCAATCCCCAGTCCGCGCCACAGACCCAGGTTGTCCCAGAGGCCGCGCCTGGGCGCAGTGTCGATGGCAGGCACCGAACGCGTCAGCGGGGCCAGACCCAGCGCATGGCTGATGCGTGCCCACAGGTAGTCGGGCACGGGCACCGGCAGGAGCTGATCGACCAATGGGCCGAAATGGACTTCCCAGCGCTGCACCTCGGCGGCGAACACCGGATCGCTGGCGATCAGCCCGGCCACCTGTGCACGAGCCTGCGCGTCGAGCACGCCCAGCACATACTCTCCGGCCAGCACATCGCGCTCGGGTGGATCCTGTTCGAAATGGCGCGTCGAGGTGTTCATCGTTCCAGGCACGCCTTGAGCTTGGCCAGGCTGCGGCGGATCCAGCTTTTCACCGTCCCCAGCGGCGCGCCGCTGCGCGTGGCCAGCTCCTCGTAGGTGCTGCCTTCATAGAAGGCCTTGCGGATCAGCGTGCGGCGCTGCAGTTCCAGCTCGTCCAGGCAGGCTTCAAGCCCATGCGCCTGCATCGCGGCGTGGGCGAGCTGATCGGCTGCTTCTGCACCATCCACCAGTTCCGGTCCCAGCTCGATCGGCACCGAGTTGCGCTCGTTGCGCGAGGCGCGCAGGTGGTCGATAGCGCGGTTGCGCGCCATCATCGACAGCCAGGTCAGGCCGCTGGCCTTGGCCGGATCGAACTGCGCGGCCTTGCGCCAGACGTTGCTGTAGACCTCCTGGAGCACGTCTTCGGCCTCGCTGCGCTGGGGCAGCAGGCGCAGGCAGACCGCGAACAGGCGGGGCGAGGTGGCCCGATACAGGCGTTCGAAGGCGGCCGTGTCGCCGCCTGCGGTGGCCAGCAGCAGCTGATCGGCTTCTTCTGCAGACGTGCTGCGCTCGGTGGAGTCCGCCATGCGGTACTGGCCTTGTGGGGTCGTGGATGCGAAAACGTGCAATCCTACAGAAGCACCCGACATCAATGCGACCTGGACGGCTTCAGCGCTCTTGGCCGCGCTGCAACAGCAGGACCAGTCCGAGCAGGAACAGGCCCCATTCCATCCCGGCCAATACCCAGGTGGTAGGCTCCAGCGGCCCATGCAGACTGATCGCCCATGCTCGCCAGAGCACGATGGGGGCGTAGAAGGCCACCCCCAGCACCAGCCCATTGCGCGGCTGGCGGCTGACCGAAAAGTAAGCAAAGGCCAGGCCGATGCCGAATTCCATGCCGCCATAGACGGCCAGGAACTCGGTCTGCCCGGACGGCGTGAGTCCGGTGAAGCCCACCGCCTGCGCGGCGCGGTCCGGGTCGATCGAGCACCAGATCCCCAGGCCCATGTAGAGCAGGGCGTTGAACCAGAGATAGGCATTGGCCATGGAGCATGGTTCCAGGTCGGATGGAAGGGCGGCAGCGGGCCAGGACTCATTGCCCAGCAATGAACCAGGCGCAATGGACGCCATCGTGCGCTACAGCTCATGCGCCACCTCGCACCGCGCGCTTGGGTGCCAATGCCTTTCGGAGCGGACGGTGCTCAAGGCACGGTGCGTTGTCCAGCAACCCAGACCGGGCGCGACGGGTGATCGTGCACCGATCCATGGCCAGCATGGCAGGGACGAGCAAGGTGGGCATGGGGCCCCTGCGGCGATGGCGATCTCACGGTTACGCAGGCAGCGGCGGCGCGGATGCACGCCGGGAGGTTGTCTGACATCGGGCCGCGCACAAGACCGATGGTGGCCGGTCGTTGCCGTGCCGAGACTGGCCTTCGTTGTCGCAGACCAGGGAAGGCTTGATGAAACGCATCGTGGTGATGGCGCTGTGCCTGCTGGCGGCAGGCGCCAACGCGCAGTCGGTCTACAAGTGTCGCGATGGCGCCGGTGTGGTGGTGTACCAGTCGCAGGCCTGCAGTGGCCGGATCGAGAAACAATGGACGCCCGACCCGGGTCTGGCCGCCGCACCCAGCGCCGAGCGGACCGCAGCCGAACGCAGCATCGCGCGTGACCGCAAGTCTTTGCAGGCCAGCAACCGTCGCATGCTGGCCCAGCAGGTGCAGCGTCGTCCCGTGCCGCCTCGCCGGGCCAAGGCGCGCACCACCACCGTCAGTGCCTGCCAGCGTGCGCGCAGCGCGCGGGCCGCGGCGCACGCGCGCAAGGGCTTGCACTGGTCGTTCGACGATGCGTCACGCTGGGATGCCCGGGTGTTCAAGGTCTGCCGCTGAAGGTGATGCCGCCACACCCGGAAGGCCGGCCAGGGACTGCAGCGTGCTGTCGGCGTTGGCCGGGCCGTCCAGCGCGGAGGCGATACCTGTACGCAGACAGGTTGATTGGGCCAATCAAGATTGATCAATGGATCTGGCAGTGCCAAATTGCCGCCCTGCGATATGGATGCAGCAGATGCGGGCCACAGCCGAAGGCCGCCAATCCGCGCTCCAGACGCCTTTCCTTCCCTCGTTGATCGAACTCAAGCCATGAACAGCGCTTTCCGCAAGCCCCTGCCGGGGACCGACCTGGATTACTTCGACGCGCGCGCCGCGGTGGAGGCGCTGCAGCCCGGCGCCTGGGACACGCTGCCCTACACCAGCCGCGTGCATGCCGAGAACCTGGTCCGCCGCTGCGATCCGGCGCTGCTGGACGATGCGCTGCAGCAGTTGATCCAGCGCCGGCGTGACCTGGATTTCCCCTGGTTCCCGGCGCGGGTGGTGTGCCACGACATCCTCGGCCAGACCGCGCTGGTGGACCTGGCCGGGCTGCGCGATGCCATCGCAAGCCAAGGCGGAGATCCGGCCCAGGTCAATCCGGTGGTGCCCACCCAGCTGATCGTGGATCACTCGCTGGCGGTGGAATACGCCGGTTTCGACCGCAATGCCTTTGCCAAGAACCGCGCGGTCGAGGACCGGCGCAACGAGGACCGCTTCCACTTCATCGACTGGACCAGCCGCGCGTTCAAGAACGTGGACGTGATCCCGCCGGGCAACGGGATCATGCACCAGATCAACCTGGAGCGGATGTCGCCGGTGGTGCACGCGGTCGATGGCGTGGCCTATCCGGACACGCTGGTCGGCACCGACAGCCATACCCCGCACGTGGACGCGCTGGGCGTGATCGCCATCGGCGTGGGCGGGCTGGAAGCGGAAAGCGTGATGCTGGGGCGCGCTTCGTGGATGCGCCTGCCGGACATCATCGGCGTGGAACTCACTGGCCGGCCGCAGCCGGGCATCACCGCCACCGACGTGGTGCTGGCGCTGACCGAATTCCTGCGCAAGGAAAAGGTGGTCGGCGCGTACCTGGAGTTCTTCGGGCAAGGCGCCGATGCGCTGACCATCGGCGACCGCGCCACGATCTCCAACATGACCCCGGAATTCGGCGCCACCGCGGCGATGTTCTACATCGACCAGCAGACCATCGACTACCTGCGCCTGACCGGGCGCGAGGACGCGCAGGTCAAGCTGGTCCAAACCTATGCCAAGGCCGCCGGCCTGTGGGCCGATGCGCTGAAGACCGCCCAGTACGAGCGGGTGCTGCGTTTCGACCTGTCCAGCGTGGTGCGCAACATGGCCGGTCCGTCCAATCCGCACAGGCGGGTGGCCACCACCGAACTGGCCGCGCGCGGCATCGCCGACGAGGCCAAGCTGGAGGCCGGCAAGGCCGAGCAGGCCAAAGGCCTGATGCCCGATGGCGCGGTGATCATCGCCGCCATCACCAGCTGCACCAACACCTCCAACCCGCGCAACGTGATCGCCGCCGGCCTGCTGGCACGCAACGCCAACGCGCGCGGGCTGACCCGCAAGCCGTGGGTGAAGTCTTCGCTGGCACCCGGGTCCAAGGCGGTGCAGCTGTATCTGGAAGACGCCAAGCTGCTGTCGGAACTGGAACAGCTGGGCTTTGGCATCGTCGCCTTTGCCTGCACCACCTGCAACGGCATGAGCGGCGCGCTGGACCCGGCGATCCAGCAGGAAATCATCGACCGCGACCTCTACGCCACCGCGGTGCTTTCGGGCAACCGCAACTTCGACGGGCGCATCCATCCTTACGCCAAGCAGGCGTTCCTGGCTTCGCCGCCGCTGGTGGTCGCCTATGCCATTGCCGGCACGGTGCGCTTTGACATCGAAAAGGACGTGCTCGGCCTGGACCAGGCCGGCAACCCGGTCACCCTGAAGGACATCTGGCCCAGCGATGCGCAGATCGATGCGATCGTCGCCCAGAGCGTCAAGCCCGAGCACTTCCGCAGGGTCTACGACCCGATGTTCGCCCGCACCGCCCACAGCGGCGCGCGGATCGATCCGCTCTACGCCTGGCGTCCGCGCAGCACCTACATCCGCCGCCCGCCGTACTGGGAAGGCGCGCTGGCCGGTGCGCGCACGCTGCGCGGCATGCGCCCGCTGGCGGTGCTGGGCGACAACATCACCACCGACCACCTCTCCCCGTCCAACGCCATCCTGCCCGACAGCGCCGCCGGCGAATACCTGGCGAAAATGGGCGTGCCGGAGGAGGACTTCAATTCCTACGCCACCCACCGCGGCGACCATCTCACCGCCCAGCGCGCGACCTTCGCCAATCCAAAGCTGATCAACGAAATGGCGGTGGTCGATGGCCAGGTGAAGCAGGGCTCGCTCGCCCGCATCGAACCGGAAGGCAAGGTGACGCGCATGTGGGAGGCGATCGAGACCTACATGGCCCGCAAGCAGCCGCTGATCATCATCGCCGGCGCCGATTACGGGCAGGGCAGTTCGCGTGACTGGGCCGCCAAGGGCGTGCGCCTGGCCGGCGTGGAAGCCATCGTCGCCGAGGGTTTCGAGCGCATCCACCGCACCAACCTGGTCGGCATGGGCGTGCTGCCGCTGGAATTCAAACCCGGCACCGACCGCAAGACCCTGGGCATCGACGGCACCGAGACCTTCGACGTGGTCGGTACGCCGACCCCGCGCGCGGACCTGACCCTGGTCATCCACCGCAAGGACGGCAGCCAGCAGCAGGTCGCCGTCACCTGTCGCCTGGATACGGCCGAGGAAGTGGCCATCTACGAGGCAGGCGGCGTGCTGCAGCGCTTTGCGCAGGATTTCCTGGCATCGTCCAAGGCGGCCTGAGCCCATCTTTCTTTTGATGTCTGCGTGCCCGGCGCACGCGCAAAGGATCATCCATGCCCCATCCACCGCAGATCAGGATTCCCGCCACCTACATGCGCGGCGGCACCAGCAAGGGCGTGTTCTTCCGCCTGCAGGACCTGCCGGCCGATGCGCAGGTGCCGGGCGCGGCGCGTGATGCCTTGCTGATGCGGGTGATCGGCTCGCCCGACCCGTACGGCAAGCACACCGATGGCATGGGCGGGGCGACCTCCAGCACCAGCAAGTGCGTGATCATCTCGGCACCTTCGGTGCCCGGACATGACGTTGACTATCTCTACGGCCAGGTCTCGATCGACACCGCGTTCGTGGACTGGAGCGGCAACTGCGGCAACCTCAGCACCGCGGTCGGCCCGTTCGCGATCAGCAATGGCCTGGTCGATCCGGCGCGGGTGCCGCGCGATGGCATCGCCAGCGTGCGGATCTGGCAGGCCAACATCGGCAAGACCATCATTGCGCACGTGCCGATGACCGACGGCGCGGTGCAGGAGACCGGCGATTTCGAGCTCGATGGGGTGACCTTTCCGGCGGCCGAGATCCAGCTGGAATTCCTCGACCCGTCCGAGGACGGCGAGGGCGGGGCGATGTTTCCCACCGGCCATCTGGTCGACACCCTGGAGGTGCCCGGGGTCGGCAGCTTCCAGGTGACCATGATCAACGCCGGGATCCCGACCATCTTCCTCAATGCCGCCGACCTGGGCTACACCGGCACCGAACTGCAGCCGGCGATCAACGAGGACAAGGCCGCGCTGGCGCGGTTCGAGGCGATCCGCGCGCACGGCGCGGTGCGCATGGGCCTGATCGACCGCATCGAGCAGGCCGCGACCCGTCAGCACACGCCGAAGGTGGCCTTCGTCGCGCCGGCGCAGGACTACGTCTCCTCCAGCGGCAGGCAGATTGCGGCCAGTGAGATCGACCTGCACGTGCGCGCGCTGTCGATGGGCAAACTGCACCACGCCATGATGGGCACCGCGGCGGTTGCCATCGGCACCGCCGCAGCGATTCCCGGCACCCTGGTGAACCTGGCCGCCGGCGGCGGCGAGCGCACCTCGGTGCGTTTCGGGCACCCCTCGGGCACCCTGCGCGTCGGCGCCGAAGCACGCCAGGTCGACGGCCAATGGACCGTGCGCAAGGCGATCATGAGCCGCAGCGCGCGGGTCCTGATGGAAGGCTGGGTGCGCATTCCCGGCTAACCGGTAACCGCGCGCCGCCACTGCTCCGCATCATCGCTCGCGGGCGGGCGCACAGGTCAGGCGTGCACCCCGACAGGACCAGGGCCCCGGCCTTCGCCGGCACACGGCGCGGGGCATGCAAGAATCCACCCTTCCGCAAATTCCCCGCACGAGCCACAGCATGCACCAGGCCGCTTGTTACCCGATCGGCACGCCCGGACAGCCCTGGGGCGAGGCGGAGAGGGCGCAGTGGCGTGCCCTGCAGCAGCCCAGGCGCAGCTACCGGGATGAAGTGGTCACCGCGATCGACCAACTGGGCGCGCATTTTGAGGTGGTGCACTACGGCCAGCTGGACGATCCGCCGGAGCGCTACCCGCTGCTGGCGCTGCGCAGCCGGCGCTGGGACCAGGCTCTGCCCGGCGCGCTGGTCACCGGCGGCGTGCATGGTTACGAAACCAGCGGCGTGCACGGCGCGCTCCAGTTCCTGCGCCTGCATGCCGAACGCTACGCCGGCCGGGTCAACCTGCTGGTCGCGCCGTGCGTCAGCCCGTGGGGCTACGCGCACATCCACCGCTGGAACGCAGATGCGCTGGACCCCAACCGCTCGTTCCGCGCCGACAGCCCGGCGCAGGAATCGGCGGCGCTGATGGCCCTGGTCGCGCCCCTGGCCGACCAGCTGCTGATGCACATCGACCTGCACGAAACCACCGACAGCGACGAAACCGAGTTCCGCCCGGCGCTGGCCGCGCGCGACGGCGCGGCCCATGTCCCCGGCAGCATCCCAGACGGCTTCTACCTGGTGGGCGATGCGGCCAATCCGCAGCCCGGGTTCCAGCAGGCGATCATCGCCGCGGTCGCCCGGGTCACCCACATCGCGCCGGCCGATGCGAACGGCCAGATCATCGGTTCGCCGATGGTCGCGCCGGGGGTGATCCACTACGACGTCAAACGCCTGGGCCTGTGCGCGGGCATGACAAATGCGTCATACACCACCACCACCGAGGTCTACCCGGACAGCCCGCGCACCACCCCGGCGCAGTGCAACGCCGCCCAGGCGGCGGCCGTGTGCGCGGGCCTGGATTACGCCCTGGCCCATCGCTGAGGCGCTCTGGCAGCCTGGAGCCGGGATTGCAGGCCTTTGAACCGCGCGCACAATAAGCGCTCGCAAGGGCAGGGCATTGGGCGCGGTGCGGCCACTGCGCACTCACGTCTGCCGGCGTACAACATGGGCGCGGGTCGCCGCTTCGCGGGTCCTGACCGCATGCCAATTTCCCCAGCCAGAGGACTCGCCAGGCATGAATAATCCCCTGAACGACGTCAGGTTCACCCGCCGCAACATGCTCATGGCCGGCGGCGCGTCCGCGGCCGGCGCGGCCACCGGCGGGCTGGTCCCCGCACCGGTCCAGGCCATGGCCAGCCGCGCGCCGAGCCCGGAGCATGTCTCCACCGCCGCGGTCTCCTTCGAGGTCAACGGCAAGCCGGTGGCCCTGGAACTGGACACGCGGACCACGCTGCTCGACGCGCTGCGCGAACATCTCAAGCTCACCGGGACCAAGAAGGGCTGCGACCACGGCCAGTGCGGCGCGTGCACGGCCATCGTCGACGGCCGGCGGATCAACACCTGCCTGACCTTTGCGGTCATGCACCAGGGCGCCAGAATCACCACCATCGAAGGTCTCGGCCAGCCCGGTGCGCTGCATCCGATGCAGGCGGCCTTCGTCAGGCACGACGGCTACCAGTGCGGCTACTGCACGCCGGGCCAGATCTGCTCGGCGGTGGCGGTACTGGACGAAATCGGGCAGGGCATCCCCAGCCACGTCAGCGCGGACCTCAACGCCAGGATGCAGGTCACCGACACCGAGCTGCGCGAGCGCATGAGCGGCAACATCTGTCGCTGCGGCGCGTACTCCAACATCATCCAGGCCATCACCGAGGTGGCCGGAGAAGGCGCATGAAGGCCTTCAGCTACGAGCGCGCCAGCTCGCCCCAGGCCGCCGCCGCGGCGCTGGCCGCCACGCCCAATGCCAGGTTCATCGCCGGCGGCACCAACCTGATCGACCTGATGAAGCTGCAGATCGAAACGCCCGCTCACCTGGTCGATGTCAACGGCCTGGGCCTGGACACCATCGAGAAAACCGAAGACGGCGGCCTGCGCATCGGCGCGCTGGTGCGCAACACCGACCTGGCGGCCGAGGGCACCGTGCGCCGCGATTACCCGCTGCTGTCGCGGGCGCTGCTGGCCGGCGCGTCGGGTCAGCTTCGCAACAAGGCCACCACCGCCGGCAACCTGCTGCAGCGCACGCGCTGCCCGTACTTCTACGACACCGACCAGCCGTGCAACAAGCGCCTGCCGGGCAGCGGCTGCGCGGCGCTGGAAGGCTTCAACCGGACGCTGGCCATCGTCGGCGCCAGCACCTCATGCATCGCCACCCATCCCAGCGACATGGCCGTGGCCATGCGCGCCCTGGATGCCAGGGTGGAAACCGTGCAGGCCGATGGCAAGCGCCGCACCATCGCCCTCGAACAGCTGCACAGGGCGCCCGGCGCCACACCGCACCTGGAGACCACCCTGGAGCGCGGCGAGCTCATCACCGCGGTGACCCTGCCCAGGCCGGTGGGCGGCACGCAGGTCTATCACAAGGTCCGCGACCGGGCGTCCTATGCCTTCGCGCTGGTGTCGGTGGCCGCGATCGTGCAGCCTGACGGGCAGGGCGCCGTGGCCCTGGGCGGGGTGGCCTACCAACCCTGGCGCAAGCCCGAGGCCGATGCCCAGTTGCGCAACGGCGCCAAGGCGGTGGTCGACACGCTGCTGGCCGGCGCCAGGCCGAGCGAACACAACGCCTTCAAGGTGCCGCTGATCGAGCGCACCCTGGGTGCCATCCTGGCTGAAGCGAGGGCTCAAGCATGAAATTCGACACGCCCGCCACCACCAATCCCATCGACCAGCTCCGGGTCGTCGGCAAGCCGCACGACCGCATCGACGGCCCGCTCAAGACCACCGGCACCGCGCCCTACGCCTACGAACGGCATGACGTGGTGCCCGGCCAGGTGTACGGCTTCGTGGTCGGCGCCGGCATCGCCAAGGGCCGCATCCGCTCGATGGACCTGGCCGCCGCCAAGGCCGCGCCCGGGGTGCTGGAGATCGTCACCGCCGCCAGCGCCGGCAAGCTGGAGAAGGGCAAGTTCAACACCGCGCACCTGCTGGGCGGCCCGGACATCGAGCACTACCACCAGGCCATCGCGCTGGTGGTCGCCGAGACCTTCGAACAGGCGCGCGCCGCCGCGCAGCTGATCAAGGTGGACTACGCGCGCCAGCAGGGCACCTTCGACCTTGCCAGCGCGCGCGAGCGTGCGACCATGCCCACCGACAGCCCACGTTCAAAGGATACTGCCGTGGGTGATTTCGCCGGTGCTTTCGCCGCCGCGCCGGTGCAGCTGGATGCGACCTACACCACGCCCGACCAGGCCCACGCAATGATGGAACCGCACGCGTCCATCGCCGCCTGGCAGGACGGCAAGCTGACCCTCTGGACCGCCAACCAGATGATCGCCTGGAGCGCCGGCGACGTGGCCACCACCCTGGGCCTGGCCAAGGAGGACGTGCGCCTGGTGTCGCCGTATATCGGGGGCGGATTCGGCGGCAAGCTGTTCGTGCGTGCCGATGCGATCCTGGCCGCGCTGGGCGCGCGGGCGGTGGGGCGCCCGGTCAAGGTCAGCCTGACCCGGCCGCAGATGTTCAACAACACCACCCACCGGCCGGCCACCATCCAGCGCATCCGCATCGGCGCCACGCCAGAGGGCAGGATCACCGCCATCGGCCACGAAAGCTGGTCCGGCGACCTGCCTGGCGGCGGTCCGGAAACGGCCGTGGCCCAGACCAGGCTGCTCTATGCCGGCGCCAACCGCATGACCGCCATGCGCCTGGCGGTGCTGGACCTGCCCGAAGGCAACGCCATGCGCGCCCCCGGCGAAGCACCTGGCCTGATGGCACTGGAAGTGGCCATGGACGAGATGGCCGAAAAGCTCAAGCTCGACCCGATCCAGTTCCGCATCCTCAACGACACCCAGGTCGATCCGGCCAGGCCCGCACGCCGGTTCTCCCAGCGCCAGCTGATCCGGTGCCTGACCACCGGCGCGCAACGTTTCGGCTGGGACCAGCGCAGCGCCACCCCCGCCACCCGCCGCGAAGGCCGTTGGCTGATCGGCACCGGCGTGGCGGCCGCGTTCCGCAACAACCTCAACATGAAGTCCGCCGCGCGCGTGCGCCTGGAGCGCGACGGCACGGTCACGGTGGAAACGGACATGACCGACATCGGCACCGGCACCTACACCATCATTGCCCAGACCGCAGCCGAGATGCTGGGCGTGGCGCTGGAGCAGGTGAGCGTGCGGCTGGGCGACTCGGCCTTCCCGGTGTCGGCCGGCTCGGGCGGGCAGTGGGGTGCCAACAGTTCCACCGCCGGGGTCTACGCGGCCTGCGTCAAGCTGCGCGAGGCCGTGGCCCAGCGCCTGGGACTGGATCCAGCCAGCGCGCAATTCATCGATGGCCAGGTGCAGGCCGGCGGCAAGCGCATCGCCCTGGCCAGCGCGTCCAGCCAGGGCCCGATCAGTGCCGAAGACACGATGGAATATGGCGAGCTGGCCAAGCAGTTCCAGCAATCGACCTTCGGCGCGCATTTTGTCGAGGTGGCCGTGGACAGTGCCACCGCCGAGATCCGCATCCGCCGGATGCTCGCCGTGTGCGCGGCCGGGCGCATCCTCAATCCCAAGTCCGCGCGCAGCCAGGTGATCGGCGCGATGGCGATGGGCGCAGGCGCGGCGCTGATGGAGGAACTGGTGGTGGACAGGCGGCTGGGTTTTTTCGTCAACCACGACCTGGCCGGTTACGAGGTCCCCGTGCATGCCGACATCCCGCACCAGGACGTGATCTTCCTGGAGGAGACCGATCCGACGGCTTCGCCGATGAAGGCCAAGGGCGTGGGCGAATTGGGCATCTGCGGGGTGGCCGCGGCCATTGCCAACGCGGTCTACAACGCCACCGGCGTGCGCGTGCGCCAGTACCCGGTCACGCTGGACAAGCTGCTGCCCAGGATGCCGGCGATGGGCCTGACCGCGTGAGGTGTTCTTCGCCGCCACTCGGACCAAGGCGGCTGGCGTGGCTGCCTGGGTTGGCTTCAGCGCGGCGCGTTCCAGTCCTCACCGGGATTGCGCGGTGCGGATCGGATCGTTCGCGACCGGACACAGCTCTGGAGACGAAATAGCCCGGCAGCGGCGTCGGCCGCAACGCCGCCTGATTCATCCTCATCCCAAGCCAGGCTGACCATGACTTCGCATAATGTATATTATGTAAAAATTCGTAGCCGACTCGTAGTTTCGGCACCAACCGGCAGCCTGCGCACCGCGCGCTTCTTTCGCCTTTCCGGCGCCTTGCTCCGGCTGGCGCCTGGCGGCTCTGCACGCCGCAGCCGGTGCGCCGCTCGGTTGGTGTCTTGCCCGTCAGCATGACCGGTCGGACCGAGCAGACTGGCGCGGCCAAGGGATCACGCTACCCGCGCCTGTGCTGTCTGGCGCGAGATCGTGCAGTCGGCGGTGGTGCTGGCGCGCATGGCAGGACCCGGGTTTGGCCCGTCTTGCAGCGGCCCGAGCGTGCCATGGGCCGCTGGCGCGGTGACGCGATGGCTGGCCTGGCGACTGTCAGCCACGGTCGCCGCATTGGCGATGCACCTGATTGCGCCTGCCTCGGTGGCAGTGTTCAACGCCGCGCGCCGGCGTCGCTAAACCTGGTCAGCGCTTGGCACGCGCGGTTCGAAAAAGGTGAGCATTCATGCTTGCGGAACGCAGGATCGGTCATTAGAATGCCGGGCTCCCAAGACACCGGGGCCATAGCTCAGCTGGGAGAGCGCCTGCATGGCATGCAGGAGGTCGGCGGTTCGATCCCGCCTGGCTCCACCACGTTTCATCAGTCGCAGGCACAGGCCTGCTTGCGATTGCTTCAGGTTCAACCGCGTCCCCATCGTCTAGAGGCCTAGGACACCACCCTTTCACGGTGGACACCGGGGTTCGAATCCCCGTGGGGACGCCAGCTACAACTAAGGAAAAAAGAAAGCGCAGCGTTGATCCGCTGCGTTTTTTTTTGGGCGACATTGGGGCCATGGCCCAGCTGGGAGGATGAACACAACCCGGAAATCCCGGGGTTCCTGGCCGGGTCCGTGTGGGTCCGGGCTCAGGCCGGCGCCGAGAGGCTGGCGCGCTGCCAGGCAAGGGCGGTTTCCACGATCGTGTCGATGTCCGAGCGCGAAGGCTTCCATCCCAGCTCCTGGCGTGCCTTATCGGCCGCGGCCACCAGCGTGGCCGGGTCGCCCGGGCGGCGCGGCCCGTATTCCACGTGCAGGCGCTCGCCGGTGGCGCGCTCCACCGCCGCCACCAGTTCCAGCACCGAGGTGCCGGTGCCGGTGCCCAGGTTGAACACCTGCGCGCCCTGGGTGGACAGCAGACGCTCGGCCGCCAGGACGTGCGCGTCGGCCAGGTCGCTGACATGGATGTAGTCGCGCACCGCGCTGCCGTCACGGGTGTCGAAATCGGTCCCGTTCACCCGGAACACCCCGCCCTGCACCGCCGCGGCAATGGCCAGCGGAATCGCATGCGTTTCCGGCTCATGGCGCTCGCCGATTTCACCTTCCGGATCGCAGCCGGCTGCGTTGAAATAGCGCAGTGAGGTCGAGGTCAGGCCATAGGCCACGGCGTAGTCCTCGAGCATGCGTTCAATGATGAACTTGGACCAGCCGTAGGGATTGATCGGCGCCTGCGGGTGGGTTTCGTCGATGGGCAGCCGCACCGGATGGCCATATGAGGCACAGGTGCTGGAGAAGATCACCCGCCGGCACGGGCTGCCTCGCAGCACGTCCAGCAGGTTCAGCGTGCCGACGCTGTTGTTGCGGTAGTAGATGTCGGGCTGCTCGACCGATTCGCCCACGTAGGCGTAGGCAGCAAAATGCGCGACCACATCAGGCCGGTACTGGTCCAGCGCAGCCTGCACGCAGGCAGCATCGGCGATGTCGCCCACCACCAGTGGCCCCC
This sequence comes from Pseudoxanthomonas spadix BD-a59, assembly GCF_000233915.3. Classification (NCBI taxonomy): domain Bacteria; kingdom Pseudomonadati; phylum Pseudomonadota; class Gammaproteobacteria; order Lysobacterales; family Lysobacteraceae; genus Pseudoxanthomonas; species Pseudoxanthomonas spadix. The sequence continues at coordinate 1,733,928 of NC_016147.2, forward strand.
AGCGCACCGCTTCTGGCCAACCGCGCGAGAGATTGTCCAGCGCCACCACCTGCCAGCCCGCACGCGCGAAGGCCTTGCATGCGTGCGAACCCACATAGCCCGCGCCCCCGGTCACCAGGACGGTCCTCATCGCGGCAGCCCGTCGTGTGTGGCATCGGCAAGCAACTGCCGGAAGTAGTCGATCGTGCGCTCCAGGCCCGTGGCCAGTGGCACCTGCGGTACCCACCCCAGCTGCGCTCGCGCCACGGCGATGTCCGGCTGGCGCTGACGTGGATCGTCCTGCGGGAGCGGGCGAAACTGGATGGCGGATTTGCTGCCGGTCAACGCGATCACCTGGTCGGCCAGCTCCAGCATGCTGAACTCGGACGGGTTGCCGATGTTGACCGGGCCGGTGACCTCTTCCGGCGAGGCCATCAACCGCACCAGCCCATCGATCAGGTCGTCCACGTAGCAGAACGAACGGGTCTGGCTGCCGTCTCCGAAAATGGTGATGGGCTGGCCGGTAAGCGCCTGGACGATGAAATTGGACACCACGCGGCCATCGTCTGGCTGCATGCGCGGGCCATAGGTGTTGAAGATGCGCGCCACCTTGATCGGCAGTGCGTATTGGCGATTGAAGTCGAAGAACAGCGTCTCGGCGCAGCGCTTGCCTTCGTCATAGCACGAGCGCGGGCCGACCGGGTTGACGCGGCCCCAGTAGCTCTCGGTCTGCGGATGCACTTCCGGATCGCCATACACCTCCGAGGTCGACGCCTGCAGCACCCGCACACCCAGTCGGCGCGCCAGGTCCAGCACGTTGATCGCGCCATGCACGCTGGTCTTGGTGGTCTGCACCGGATCGCGCTGGTAATGCACCGGGCTGGCCGGGCACGCCAGGTTGTAGATCTGGTCGGCCTCGATCTTCATCGGTTCGGTGACATCGTGGCGCACCAGGTCGAACCACGGGTCATCGAGCAGGTGCCGGATGTTGCCGCGCGAGCCGGTAAAGAAATTATCCAGGCAAATGACTTCGTTGCCCTCGCCCAGCAGGCGTTCGCACAGGTGCGAGCCAAGGAATCCTGCGCCACCGGTGATCAGAATCCGTCGCCGTCTCTGCATGAAACCCCCTGTTGGTGAAAGGACTGCACTTGCCACTCATTACTGCGCGGCGATTGTTTTTCCACTATTCCACCTGCCGCTGCTGGCGAGCGCCCAGGCCACTGGCTGGCGACGCGGCCGCATGGACCTGCTGCCATCACTCCCCCTCCCCCTGCAGGCGCGTCGCCGGCAACGGGACGGGTGCGGGCTGGTCCGAACCCGCTTCTTCCAGATACCGCCGTGGCGGCAAGCCGCGAATTCGGCGCCCAAGCTTGTGCAAGCGCCGCCGCACGAAGCGCCTGAGCGTGGACGCGGTGGTTGTAAGCAACAGCTGCTTGGGCGCCTTGAACAGCTCGGCGACCAGCGTCCGGGTGATGTCCCAACGCTTGCCCGAGAGCGAGCGGCTGATCAGCCAGTGGAGCATGAACACCCTGTGCGACGCGAACGCGCCGGCCAGGTGCGGCAGACGCGACACGAACTCCTGGGCGACCAGATCGAACGAGCGCAGCATCTGCTGGCCGTCGCTGGACATGTTCCCGCTGAGTTGGCGGTAGCCGGTCAGCGGCCACGGCGCAACAGCCACCGGGTAGTGTTCGGCGATCTGCAGATATAGCTTCAGGTCTTCGCACCCCTGCGCACGCTGGCTGCGCAGGCCGCTGTCATAGCCGCCCATGCGCAGCGCTGCCTCGCGCCGCATCAGCGCCGAACTGCCATTGCCGATCACGTTGCGATGACACAACTGGGCGAACTGCCACGCCTTGGGATAGGTGTTCACTTGCTCCACAAGCACTTGGCCATGCTCGTCGATGATGGAGTACCAGGTGTAGACCAGGCCAGCCTCCGGTTCGGCAAGCATGAGCGCCATCTGCCGCTCGATCTTCTCGGGGTGCCACAGGTCGTCCGCATCCACCGGTGCCACGTAATCACCCGCCGCCTCGACAATGCCCCTGTTGCGTGCAGCCGCGACACCGGCGTTGGCCTGCCGGACCAGGCGCAGGCGTGGATCGGCGCGGATGTGCTGCTCGACGCGTACCACCGTCTCGTCGGCCGAACCATCGTCGACCACGATGATCTCAAGATTGGCGTAGCTCTGCGCACGTACGCTGCGCAGCGTCTGATCGATGGTGGCCGCTGCGTTGAAGGCGGGGATCACCACCGTCACCAGAGGCAGGTCGTGTGCATCAAGCGCCTGGGTCGCGATGGGAGCGTTCGACATCTAGATCGGTTCCATCGCCTGTGGAAGTGGGGGATAACGCGATTCAACCGGTACAGACAGACCCTGTTCTGGCATAGGCCGGTTCGGCTGCAGTCACGGGCAGCGCCGACCCGCGGCTGTTGCCAAGACCTGCGGTCCGTCGAGCGCGGCGCAACAAGCTCCATCAGACCGGTGCCACCCTTAACGCACGCTTGAGCACGGTCTGCGGGGGAATGTTGGGCCTTTGCTGGAAGTGGGAATAGCGGGCGAACGCGCCCTTCAGACCGTTCCCGGCCTTGCCTCACGCCGAACAGCCACATCCAAAGCTGTCCCTCAACCAACGCGGGCATCGGCCCGGACCGGCCATTGGCTCGGCCGAAGGCCACGACGGGGCGCACGCTCAGTCTGGGTCAGGACGGCAAGGTGCCGACTCGTTGTTCCGTAATTCAACCTGTTGGGGTTATCTTCGCCCCAATGAGCTGGGTCATCCCGTGCCGCAGAAAGCCCGGTGGTGGCGGCAGCGAGATTCGAGTCAACCACATCGGCCGCCCCGCCCTCCAGGAATACCGCGATCTCATACGCCAGCGAGCCAGATGCGCCCCGGCGCGATGCTCCCCTGCCCACCTCAGGGCCAGATTCCCTGTGGTCTCGGGCAAGGCGCATCCTGCGCCTGGCCGCACCGCCGCGATGGGCCGGGCCGGCGATCGTGGGCATGGGTCTGCTCGTTGCGGTGCTGGAAGGCACCGGCTTGCTGTTGTTCATTCCCATCCTGCGCAGCATGGGCGCCGGCGACGGCCGCGGCACAGGGCTCGAGGCGTTTTTTGACCGCGCCATGGCCGCACTTCCCTCCGGCCATGCCACCGCTGCGCTGGTGGGCTTGCTGTGCCTGACCATCCTGGCCAAGAACGCCGTGCTGCTGGTGAACACGGCGGTGTCGCGCCATGTGGATGGACAGGTGGCGCACCGGCTGCGCACGCGCATCTTCGAACAGACCTTGCGCTCGTGCGTGGACTATCGCGCCGGGCACCGGCGCTCGGACATCGTCACCACCATTGCCGAGAACAGCTGGAAGGTGAGCACCGCACTGGGCCTGTGTTACCGGTTGCTCATCAGCGCCAGTACCTTCGCGGTGTTCATGGCCCTGATGATGGTCATCTCGCTGCGGCTGACGCTGATCGCTGCGGTGTTCCTGACGCTCAGCGCGCTGGTGATCCGCTGGGCCACCCAACAGGCCAGCGAAACGGGACGGGCGGTCGTGGAAGAGAACAAGGCCTTCGGTCTGCGCATGTGGGAAAGCATCAACGCACTGCAGCTGATCCGCGCATTCGGCCGTGAGGATTATGAAACCGGGCGCTTTGCACGCGTGTCCGAACAGGTGCGCAGGCGCCTGCTCAAGCTGGACGTGCTGTGGGCGGTGCCGGGGCCGATTTCCGAAGTCCTGATCACGTTGCTGATCGGCGCGCTGATCGTGGCGGCGCAGCGCTCGGGGATCGGCATCGCCTCCATCGCCGCGTTCCTGTCGCTGCTGTACCGGCTGCAGGGCCCCACCCGCGAATTGATGCAGGCCAAGGTCACGGTGGAAGGCCTGGACGGGGCGATCGAGGACGTGGCCGGATTCCTCGATGCCACCGCTGCGCCTTTCCTGGCCGATGGCAGCGTCCCGGCCACGCCCATCCGCGAAGGCTTGCAGCTGCGCGATGTCTCCTTCCGCTATGGCGACAACGAGGCGTGGGCGCTGCGCAACGTCTCCATCCACATCCCGGCCGGCAAGACCACCGCCATCGTCGGCCAGTCCGGTGCGGGCAAGTCCACGCTCATGGCCCTGCTGTTCCGCTTCCAGGACCCCACCGAGGGGGTGGTCAGCGCCGACGGCGTCGCCCTGACCCGGTTCCAGCTGTCCGGCTGGCGCAGGCAGATTGCGTTGATGTCGCAGGAGGTGCAGCTGTTCAACGACACCGTGCAGGCCAACATCGGCTATGGCGACCTCGATGCCGATTTCGAGGACATCCGCAACGCGGCCCGGGTCGCCGGTGCCGAAACCTTCATCGAGGCCCTGCCGCTGGGCTACCAGACCGTGCTCGGCGACCACGGCATGCGCCTTTCGGGCGGACAGCGCCAGCGCATTGCCCTGGCCCGTACCGTCGTGCGCAACCCGGAGATCCTGATGCTGGACGAAGCCACCAACGCGCTGGATGCCGAATCCGAGCGCGCCTTCCAGCTGGCCCTGGAGCAGTACGCGCACCGCCGCACCGTGGTGGTGATCGCGCACCGGCTGGCCACCGTGCAACGCGCCGACCAGGTGGTCGTGCTGGAGGGTGGGCGGGTGGTGGAAGCCGGGCCGCCGGCGCAGCTGATCGACCGCGGTGGCCGCTTCGCCCGGCTCCACCATCTCCAGCACGGCACCGAACCGGAGCCCGAGGCCCGCTCCCATGACCTATAGGCGCGTCGAACTCGAGCTTTCCCAGCCGCTGCCGGACATCGTGTTGTCGGCGCAGGAAGATGGCTGCGGCCTGATCGCGCGCTGGCGCGGGCGCCTGGTGGGCTTTCGCATGCTGGCGCTGTCGCCGGGGACCACGCTGACGGCCGCGCGCCTGCAGGCCATCGCCGATGAAGCCTTCGCCCCGGCCGTGGTGGCCGCGCAACTGGCCATGGTCCTGCCGGCGCCGGATGTGGCGGGCGAGGCGGCGGCGCGCCCGCGCCTGAGCATCGCCATCTGCACCAAGGACCGCGCCGCGCGGCTGGCGCGGCTGCTGGCGTCGCTGCAGGCCCTGGCGCCCGAACCGACCTTCGCGGCGGTCGAGGTGGTGGTGGTGGACAACGCCTCGGTGGACAACGCCACCCGCGATGCGGTGGCACGCTTTCCTGCCATGCACTATGTGTTCGAACCCAAGGCCGGGCTGAACTTCGCGCGCAACGCCGCCATCGGCGAGGCCACCGGCGATCTGCTCGCCTACCTGGACGACGACGTGGTGGTGGACCGCGACTGGCTGGCCGGTCTGGCCGAGGCCTGGCGCAGCACGCCGCAGGCCGGGGGCTTCACCGGGCTGGTACTGCCCTACCGGCTGGACACCGAGGCCCAGGTGTTGTTCGAAAGCCGTGGCGGGTTCGGACGCGGCTTGCGCCGCCTGGAATACCGCCAGGTACGCCACGGCAAACCGCTGCATCCGGTGGGTGTGGGCATGCTGGGCGCAGGCTGCAACATGGCCTTCGACCGGCGGCTGCTGGTCGCGCTGGGTGGCTTCGACGAGGCCCTGGACACCGGCGCGCCGCTGCCGGGGGGCGGCGACCTGGACATCTTCTACCGGGTGCTGCGCAGCGGCCGGCCGATGGTCTACGTGCCGCGCTACGCGGTCTACCACGAGCACCGCGAGACCATCGCCCAGCTGCGTCGGCAGTACTGGTCCTGGGGCCTGGGCATGATGGCGTTCCTGGTCAAGTGCTGGCGCAGCGATCCGGCGTTGCGGCCGTTGCACCGGGGCATGGTGGGCTGGTGGTTCATGGACCAGCTGGCCGCGCTGCTGCGCGCCGGGCGGCGCCTGAAGGGACGCGAGGTGCGATTCGTCCTGGCCGAGATGTGGGGCGGGGTAATGGGGCTGGCCGGCGAATACGACCGCTCGCGTGCACGCATCCAGACCATTCGCCAGGCCCATCAATGAGCGCGCCCATCCCGGTCCGCCATATCGACCTGCGCCAGCCAGAAGAACCTGCGCCCGGCCCCTGCGCGGCGGCCTACAACGTGTTCTGGTGGGGTGAGTTGCCGCTGGGCGCACGCATGGCCTGCGCCGAGGAAATCCCCTTCGGTCCAGGGCAACTGCACGCCACGGCGGTGGAGCTGCTGGCCGCACAGCTGACGGCGCGCGATCCGGGCCTGGGCGCGCCGCTGCACGCCACCCACGAAGGCCGGCCGGTGCCGGCGCTGACCCTGGGCCTGGCGAACGCGTTCGACCGGCCACTGCAACGCTTGCAGGTCATGGCCGAGCCATCGACGCTGACCGCAGGTCATATCAGCGTGGTGATCTGCACCCGCGATCGCGAGCAGGCGCTGGGCCGCTGCCTGCGCAGCCTGCAGCATCAGCGCAGCCCCGCCGGCGAGATCGTGGTGGTGGACAACTCCGCCACGGCCTCGGCGCGGGCGGTGTGCGCGCAGTTTCCCCACGTCATCCATGTGCACGAACCACGCCCCGGCCTGAGCATCGCGCGCAACACCGGCGTGCGCGCGGCCAGCGGCGAAATCGTCGCCTTCACCGATGACGACGTGGAGCCGCATCCGGGCTGGCTGGCGGAAATGGCCCGCGCCTTCGCCAACGCCGGCGCCGACGCCATGACCGGGCTGGTATTGCCGGCCGAGCTGGACACACCGGCGCAGCAGTGTTTCCAGTTCGACATGGGCGGCTTCGGCGAGACCTTCGTTCCGGTGCTGTTCGACCACCGCTTCTATGCCGACACGCGCGTGCACGGGCCGCAGGTGTGGAAGATCGGCGCCGGGGCGAACATGGCCTTCCGCCGCCAGGCGTTCGAGCGGGCCGGATTGTTCGACGAGCGCCTGGGCGCGGGCGCGTCAGGGTGTTCGGAGGATTCGGAATTGTGGTACCGGCTGCTGGCACTGGGCGGCGCCTGCCTCTACGAGCCGCGCGCGGTGGTGTTCCACCATCACCGCGCGCAATGGCCGGCGCTGAAGCGGCAGATGCGCGTGTACATGCGCGGCCACGTGTCGGCGCTGGTGGCGCAGGCCGATCGCTTCGGCGACAGCGCCAACCTGCGCCGCATCGGCGTGCAGCTGCCGCGGTATTTTGCCCGCACCGCGGTGGACTGCATGCGCCACGGCCGCCGTGCCCGTGGCGCGATCCTGCTGCAGGAAATCCTCGGCTGGTGCGCCGGCCTGCGTTACCTGCTGCGCCGCAACTGGCGCCGCGCGCGTGCGGACCTGCCGAAGGCATGACCATGGACGCGAAGCAGGCAAGACCCGAAGGCAGCCTCCGCAAGGCGCCGCTCGGCCGGTTCCTGGCCTGCAATCCCTTCGCCCACGGCTGGACCGATGGGCTGTTCTACCGCGAGAAGATGCGCGCCATCCACCGCATCGCGCCGGCCGCGATCGGCGCGGACGAACCCATCCTGGAGATCGGCGGCGGGCGCAGTGGCCTGGCCGGCTACCTGTATCCGGGCGCGGACCTCACCACGCTGGACATCGACCCCGCGCTGGCCGCACAGCAACCGGTTTCGGCCCGCACCCGCTTCGTCTGCGGCGATGCGCGCGAGCTGCCCTTCCCCGACGGCCATTTCACACTGGTCACCCTGTTCGACGTGCTCGAGCACATCGATCAGGACGCGGTGGCCGCGCGCGAGGCGCTGCGCGTCACCCGCCCCGGCGGCCACGTACTGGTGTCCACGCCCGATGCGGCCTGGCGCTATCCGTACTACGGCCCGATGCGACGGGTGTGCCCACCCGAGTCAGAACTGATGGCCGCATGGGGCCATGTCCGCCGCGGCTATCGGGCAGACGAGCTGGAGCGCCTGTTCGGCCGCAGGCCGGTGCGCTCGGCGACCTTCATCAACGGTGTCACCGCGTTCTTCCACGATGTCGCGTTCTCCAAGCTGCGCCGTCCCCATCGCGCGCTGCTGTACGCGGCCGCCGCGCTGCCTACAGCGCTGGCCTACGCGCTGCACCGGCCCGGCACACCCGGCACCGAGACCGCTTTTGCCTGGCAGCGATGAGTGCCGCCCTGCCGCCGCCGACGGTCGCCCTGTTTCCGTGGGGCGAGGTGATCGAGGAGTTCCTGGACCCCATTGGCCTGTCGGTGCAGGATTTCGCCGGGCAGATGAGCGGCGGCTGGTTGTTCGGCTATGCATCCGCGCTGCAGCTGGGCGGCTGGGCGCCGATCATCGTCGCCGCGTCCGAACAGGTGAGCGCGACGACCCCGCTGACCCACGCCGCCACCGGCACGCCGATCTGGATCGTGCCCGGTCGGCGCGTGCCGGCCGGGCGCAGCGCCGCGCTGCACAGCCTGCGGCAGTGGCGTGCGGCCCCGCTGGCTGGGTTCGAAGAAGTCCTGCGTGCCCAGGACTGCCGGGCGCTGCTAATTCAGGAATACGAATACACCCGCTTCGACACACTGGTGCGCCTGGCCGCACGCCTGCGCATTCCTGCCTATGCCAGTTTCCAGGGCGGGGAGCGCACGTTCTCGTGGCTGGAACGCATGGTGCGCCGGCGTTCGCTGCGGATGTGCGCGGGCCTGATGATCGCATCGTCGGCCGAACGCGCACGGGTCGAAGCCACCTACCCCGCGCACCCACCCATCGCTTCCATTCCCAATCCGCTGGACTGCGGGCAATGGCAGGCCCTGGACCGGCAGCAGGCGCGCGCGCAGCTGGGCCTGCCGGCACAGGCCTTCATCGCCATCAACCATGGCCGCATCGACATCTGGCGCAAGGGCCTGGACGTGCTGCTGCAGGCCTGGGCGCAGTCGCATGGCGACCAACTGGTGATCATCGGCTCCGGACAGGACCGCGAGGCGTTCGCACGATTGCTCGCGGGCAGTGCGCCGGGCCGGGTGCGCTGGATCTCCGACTACACCACCGACCGCGCGCTGATGCGCTGCTGGCTGTCGGCCGCCGATGTCTACCTCAGCGCCTCGCGCATCGAAGGCATGCCGGTCGCGCCGCTGGAGGCCATGGCCTGCGGCCTGCCGGTGGTGGCCACCGATGCCCAAGGGCTGCCCGACATCCTGGCAGGCGGCGAGGCGGCCGGCGGGATCCTGGTGCCGCGCGACGACCCGTCGGCGCTGGCGGCCGCCATCGAACGGCTGCGCCTGGACCCGGGCCTGCGCCAGCGCCTGGGCCAGGCCGCGCGGCGGCGGGTCGAGCACGCGTTCTCGGTGCAGGCCGTCGCCAGGCAGCTGACGTCATTGTTACCGCAATTACGCCGGGTTTAAGCCCATAGTCCCACGCACCCCGATGGCGCCAGGCTTGATGACGGAAGCGGCGATCCAGGCCAGTGCGCGTCGCCCGCGTCGACCCAACCGGGCCGGTTCCGGCCCCGGTGAGGCCCTCGAAAATCTCCAGCGCCCGTGCGTTGACCACCGGCGCTGCGTTGTCCAAGGGCCGGTTTCTTCATGCAGTGCACACCGGAAATTCATGAAACTAAACCGGCTGCACAGCCCACTACATCCATCCAGGTCCGTCACTTCATGTCCAAATCCGCAAAATCCGCAGCACGCCATGAGACCGCTTTCGCAAGCTGGATCCGGCGCAATGGCTATCCCCCTGCCGAGGCGGTAGAGCGCTTCCTGGAGATGTCTGACTATTTCCTGGGCGAACTGGAGACACTGGAACCGTCCGAACGCGAAAAGATGATCAGCGAAGCGCGGGCCTACCTGCAGCGACGCAGTACCGAAGACAGCTTCACCATGCAGTTCCCCACCGTGTATCTGTGCAAGGACAAGCACGGCCGGCAATTGCGCTACACCGTGACCCTGACCATCGGCGAGGACCAGGCCGAGTGGATCGGACGGGTATGGGCCGACGACGAATATCTGGGCGAAGTGACCGGCTCGGGCTCGGGCCCCAAGGCCAATTACCTGGCGCTGGCCCGCATGCATATCGAATCGCAGATCGACTGCCAGGACGCGATCGTCAAGCGTCCGCTTCCCGATCAGTGGTGAACCTTGGGCGGCAGGACGCCTTGCCCTGTCCTGCGACATCAGCCTGCGCGGCTTGCTTCCAGCAACACCTCGGTGGCATCTGCATCCACGCGCCGCAGCGTGGCCACGCCATGGCCGCATTCGGCCAGGTATTGGACCCACTTGCCGAGGAAGGTATTCATCCGCATGCGGTGGCTGATCAGCTCGGCCGGCGGTGGGAACATCCCGATCACGTCCTGCCAGCGGCGCCCCACGTAGCAATGGGTGGCCTCGGCCTGGCGCGCATCGCGGTACACGCGCACGAAGGCCGACGGATCCGGCTCACCGGTTTGCGGATCGATGATGCCGTAGGTGATGCGCAGCTCGACGGTGTAGCGGTGGGTCTGGATGACGTCCAGCTGCAGGTCCAGGCCATCGCCGATGCTGGACACGTAGCGCCCGGGCACCAGGTCGGCCGGGGCGAACAGGCGCGACAGCCGCGTGTAGTTCTCCGCGTAGAGTCCCATCAGCCAGCCGAAACGGCCCAGCTTGGGCAGGTGCGCAGCGCGGGAAAGTGTGGTGGGCATGGCTCGATCCTACACGCTGGCAGGCGCCAGCGGCAGCATTGACGCCGCACGTGTCCTCACTTTAGTTTGAGGGTCCGGCTGTCCTTTTTCCAACGCGGCCGGCAGGCCCTTGCGGATCAGAACATCTCCCGCTGCAGCCCCAGCGTGGACATCACCTTGCTGGCGATTTCCTCGATGGAAGTGTGCGTGGTGCTCAGGGTCGGCAGCCGCTCGCGGGTGAACATGGCCTCGGCTGCCGCCACTTCACGCCTGCAGGTTTCAAGCTTGGCATAGGTCGAATTGGGACGCCGTTCCTGGCGGATCTGGCACAGGCGCTCGGGGTCGATGGTCAGGCCGAACAGCTTCTTGCGATAGGCACGCAGGCGCGGCGGCAGGCGATCGCTGTGCAGGTCTTCGTCGGTCAATGGGTAATTGGCGGCCTTGACCCCGTAATGCAGCGCCAGGTACACGCAGGTCGGTGTCTTGCCAGCGCGTGAAACCGCAACCAGGATCAGATCGGCCTCGTCGTAGTTGACCGCGATGCCATCGTCATGGCTCAGCGCGAAGTTCATCGCATTGATGCGGCGATGATAGGCCTCGAAATTGACGATGCCATGTGCCTGGCCCACGCGCGACTGGCGTACCGCGCCCAGTTCGACTTCCATCGGATTGATGAAGGGCGCGAATACGTCGAGCATCAGCGCGCCGCTGGATTCGAGCAGGTGGGCGATGGCCGGATCGACGATCGAATGGATCACGATCGGCCGTGCATCGTGACGCAGGCCCGCCTCGCGGATGCGTTCGGCCGCTTCACTGGCCTTGTCGATGTCGTCGACAAACGGAATCCGGTCAGTGATGAAGGAGAACCCGGAGAACTGGGTCAGCAGGCTGTGCCCAATGGTTTCGACTGTGATACCGGTTCCATCCGAAACATAGAACACCGGCCGGACACTCGACATCGCGTTCATCCTGTCTGTGGATACTCAAAATTCGCCGTTCAAGCTTGTGAAGCTTGCGACGGCGCTGCATCATAACCGTCTTTCCCCCTAGGACGCGGCCTCAAGCTGCAGCCCACCCGGGTGTGTGGCAGGGTCGCTATCGGAGCGTAGCGCTTGAACCAGAACATCCTGTGGCTGCATGAGCTTGGCCTGTCCGACCTTGGCCGCGTCGGCGGCAAGAATTCCTCCCTTGGCGAAATGATCGGCAACCTGGCGCAGCTTGGCGTCTCGGTTCCCGGCGGCTATGCCACGACCGCCGAGGCGTTCAAGGACTTCATCGCCTACAACGATCTGTCCAAGCGCATCTTCGACAAGCTCGAGACCTTGGACATCGAGGATGTCAACGCGCTCGCCGTGGCCGGCAAGGAAATCCGCGGCTGGGTGATCGATGCGCCGCTGCAGCCCGGGCTGGATGCTGACATTCGCACCGCCTACGCCAGGTTGTGCGAAGAAAATGGCGGTGGAGAGGTGGCGGTCGCGGTGCGCTCTTCGGCCACCGCCGAGGACCTGCCCGATGCCAGCTTTGCAGGCCAGCAGGAAACCTTCCTCAACGTGACCGGCGCCGACGATGTGGTGGTCAAGGTCAAGGAAGTGTTCGCCTCGCTGTACAACGACCGCGCCATCGCCTACCGCGTGCATCACGGGTTCAAGCACGAGGACGTGTTCCTGTCCGCCGGGGTGCAGCTGATGGTCCGTTCGGACGTGGGCGCCTCGGGGGTGCTGTTCACCCTGGACACCGAATCGGGTTTCCGTGACGTGGTGTTCCTGACCTCGTCCTTCGGCCTGGGCGAAATGGTCGTGCAGGGCGCGGTCAACCCGGACGAGTTCTACGTCTACAAGCCCACCCTGCGCGCGGGCAAGCCGGCGATCCTGCGCCGATCTCTGGGCAGCAAGCAGCTGCGCATGGTGTATTCGGATGTGCCGGGCGAGCGGGTGCGCACCGAGGACACCCCGGCCGAGTTGCGCAACACCTTCTCAATCAGCGACCAGGACGTGGAAGAACTGTCCAGGCAGGCGCTGGTCATCGAACAACACTACGGCCGCCCGATGGATATCGAGTGGGCCAAGGACGGTGTCAGCGGCAAGCTGTTCGTCGTCCAGGCGCGCCCGGAGACGGTGAAGTCGCGCAGCCACGCCACCCAGATCGAGCGCTTCACCCTGACCTCCAAGAACGCCAGGGTGCTGGCCGAGGGCCGCGCCGTCGGCGCCAAGATCGGCGCCGGCGTGGCGCGCGTGGTCCGCAGCCTGGCGGACATGGACCGGGTGCAGCCCGGCGATGTGCTGTTCGCCGACATGACCGATCCGGACTGGGAGCCGGTGATGAAGCGCGCCTCGGCCATCGTCACCAACCGCGGCGGCCGCACCTGCCACGCGGCGATCATCGCCCGCGAGCTGGGCGTGCCGGCCGTGGTCGGCTCGGGCAATGCGACCGAGCTGGTCAAGGATGGCCAGGAAGTCACCGTCAGCTGCGCCGAGGGCGATACCGGCCTCATCTACGAGGGCATCCTCGCCTTCGAGCGCATCACCACCGACCTGGGCAATATGCCGCCGGCACCGCTGAAGATCATGATGAACGTGGCCAACCCCGAGCGCGCGTTCGACTTCGGCCAGCTGCCCAACGCCGGCATCGGCCTGGCCCGCCTGGAGATGATCATCGCCAGCCATATCGGCATCCATCCCAAGGCCTTGCTCGAGTACGACCAGCAGGACGCGGCGGTGAAGAAGAAGATCGACGCCAAGATCGCCGGCTACGGCAAGCCGGTGGAGTTCTACATCAACCGTCTGGCCGAAGGCATCGCCACCCTGACCGCGTCGGTCGCGCCGCACCCGGTGATCGTGCGCCTGTCGGACTTCAAGTCCAACGAATACGCCAACCTGATCGGCGGCAGCCGCTACGAGCCTGAAGAAGAGAACCCGATGATCGGCTTCCGTGGCGCCAGCCGCTATGTCGATCCGTCCTTCTCCGATGCCTTCGCCCTGGAGTGCAAGGCGGTGCTGAAGGTGCGCAACGAGATGGGCCTGGACAATCTCTGGGTGATGATCCCGTTCGTGCGCACGCTGGATGAAGGCCGCAAGGTGGTCGAGGTGCTGGAGGCCAACGGCCTCAGGCAGGGTGAAAACGGCCTGAAGATCATCATGATGTGCGAGGTGCCGTCCAACGCGCTGCTGGCCGACGAGTTCCTGGACATCTTCGACGGCTATTCGATCGGCTCCAACGACCTGACCCAGCTGACCCTGGGCCTGGACCGCGATTCCTCGATCGTCGCCCACCTGTTCGACGAGCGCGATCCGGCAGTGAAGAAGTTGCTGTCGATGGCGATCAAGGCCGCGCGCGCCAAGGGCAAGTACGTCGGCATCTGCGGCCAGGGGCCTTCGGACCATCCGGACCTGGCCGAGTGGCTGATGCACGAAGGCATCGAGTCGGTCTCGCTCAACCCCGACACGGTGGTCGACACCTGGCTACGACTGGCCAAGCTCAAGGCCGCGTAACCCGCCCCGGCATTCCCCGGGCAGTCCAAGGAGCCCCGCATCTGCGGGGCTCTCCATTTGAGTCGACAAGAGGAGATGCACCATGGAGAAATGGTGGAATCCTGCAAGACAGCAACATTGGGGCGAAGTCGCGCTGCAGATCGGCATCAAGGTCGCCATCGCACTGCTGGCGCTTTGGGTCGGTCTGCGCGTCGCCAGGTGGATGTCCAGCCTGGCCACGCGGGGGATGAGCCGTGCGGAACTCGAGCCCACCGCGATCCAGTTCACCGCACGGGTGCTGTACGTGGTGCTGGTGGTGCTGCTGCTGCTGGCGATCCTGCAGTCGGTTTTCGGCGTGGCGCCGGCCTCGTTCATCGCGGTGATCGGTGCAGCCGGCCTGGCGATCGGCCTGGCGCTGAAGGATTCACTGTCCAACGTGGCCTCCGGGGTGATGCTGGTGACGCTCAAGCCCTTCCGCGTGGGCGATATTGTCACCCTCAACGGCCAGACCGGAAAATGCGAGTCGGTGAGCATCTTCCAGACCCGCCTGCGCGGTGCCGACAACCAGACCATCGTGCTGCCCAACAGCACCATCACCAACGGCGAAATCATCAACCTCACGCCTGACGTGCGCCGCCGCGTTGAACTGGTCATCGGCATCGGCTACAACGACGACATCGACAAGGCCAAGGGGCTGATCTCGGCCCTGTTCGACGACAAGCGCATTCTTGAAGATCCGGCACCGGACGTGGTGGTCTATTCCCTGGGCGACAACAGCGTCAACCTGGGGGTGCGCGTTCACGTGGCCAACGACGACTGGTTCGGGGTGAAGTGCGACCTGACCGAAAGGATCAAGAAATCCTTCGACGCCAACGGGGTGAGCATCCCGTTCCCGCAGCGCGACGTGCACGTCTACCACCACGTTGGCGCCGACGGCGAAGCGATTCCCGCCGCCGCACTGACCACCGTCTCACTGGATGCCCTGCAACCGCCAAAGAAGACGCCGGACAAGGACCCAGGCCCCGACGTCAGCTGAGCGCCTCCGGCAGACCAGGGACACGCAAGGGCGCCGATGACGCCCTTGCTTTGTCATCTCGCCGGCTCAGTTCTCGCCTGGCAAGGCCAGCGCCGCCATGTGCCTGCGATAGTGGCGCAACTCGGCGATCGAGTCGTGTACGTCGCTCAGCGCGGTGTGCGAGGACTGCTTCTTCACGCTTTCCAGCACCTGCGGCGCCCAGCGGCGGGCCAGTTCCTTCAGGGTGCTCACGTCCAAGTTGCGATAGTGGAAATAACGCTCCAGCCGTGGCATCAGCCGATGCAGGAAACGCCGGTCCTGGCAGATCGAATTGCCGCTCATCGGCGAGGCATTGGCCGGCACCCATTGCGCAAGGAAATCCACGGTCGCCGCTTCGGCCTGGCCCAGGGTGACGGTACTGGAGACCACGCGATCCCACAGGCCCGAATGGCGATGCTGGTTGCGGTTCCACTCGTCCATCGCTTCCAGCGCATCCAGCGGATGGGCGATGGCGAACTCCGGGCCTTCAGCCAGGATGTTCAGTTGCGAATCGGTCACCACCGTGGCGATCTCCAGGATGGAATCGCGACCGGTATCCAACCCCGTCATCTCAAGATCGATCCAGATCAGATTGCTTTCATTTGGGACCGAATTCATGGGTTGGCGCATTCGTGCTGTGGATATTCATCATACCGCAGGCCTTCACTCGGGCTTGCCTGCTAGTGTCGACGTGGTCTTCCTGGTAACCGTCTCACGTTCCCCCAGGGCAGCATGCTCGCCCTGACATCGCTCCACCTGCCACCTGCAGCGGCTGGACGATGACCTTCCCCGTGGAGCCCAGCATGCAGAATCCCCCACCTTCGCAGGCTGCATCAGGCACGTTGAGCTTGTCGGCAGATCCTGTCATTCCCCGTACCGTTGCCACGGCCGTGGCAAGCAAGAAAAAAGAGCACATGCCCGCGCTGGATGGCCTGCGCGGGCTTGCCGCGATCTCGGTGGTGATCTCGCATCTGCCGACCAAGACCCCGTTCTGGGAAAAGATGAATTTCGGCGAATGCGGCGTGTTCCTGTTCTTCGTGCTCAGCGGCTTTTTGATGACGCACCTGCACCTGCAGCAACCGATCAATGCCGTCAATGTGAGGCGCTTCTGCGTCGCGCGCGTGGCGCGCATCGTGCCGCTGTACTACGCGATCGTGCTGGTGGCCTTCGCCGTGTCGATGCTGACCCAGGTCGACTTTCACTATCGCATGGACCTGGCCGATCTGGTACGGCTGCTGGCCTTCGCCGGCTCGGTCGATGTGTTCTGGTCGGTCGGGCCGGAGTTCCAGTTTTACGGGTTCTTCTTGCTGCTGTGGTGGATCCCGAGCCTGCGCGGGCGGTCGCGGACCATCGCCCTGGCGTTACTGGGCGTGTTCGTCGTGGCCAGCTATCTGGCTTCGCCCTATCTACCCGGCATCCTGTTCGTGTCCAAGCTGCATATCTTCCTGGGCGGGGTCGGCATCGCACTGCTGCGCCATTGGTGGGGGGCGCGCGTGCAAACACGGGCCCACGTCGTGGCTCTGCTCCAGCTGATGGCCTGCGCCTCGCTCTGGGTGATGCTACTGCCCTACCCGCACATGTTGCTGCCGGTCTTTCCGCAAGCCGACGTCGCCCAGCTCAGCGCCTGGTACTACACCGACCTGCCTCGGGTCTTGCTGGCCGCGCTGGTGGTGCTGGCGTTCTCCTACCGTAGCGCGCTGTCCGATCTGCTGCTGGGCAATGGCCTTGCCAGTGAACTGGGCCGATCAAGCTTCTCCATCTATCTGCTGCATCGGCCGGTGATCGATGCCATGACCTCGCTCGGCGTGTTCGCGCCCCTGGATCCGTGGGCCTCCGGCATTGGCTGCATCGTGGCGACGGTGCTGCTGGCCTGGCTGGTCAACCGCGCTCTGGAGACGCCCGCCAGGGTCTGGATCACGCGCCGCTTCATGCCTGCGCGCCCGCGGACCGTGGGTACCCACTTGGGTTGACCTGCGGGCGCGGCCAAGGCCGGTTTCCGAGGCCTGGGTTTCATGAGTGGGTAGCTCACGGCATGAACGGCGCAAGAAAATCAAGTGCGCCGGCCGGAGCCGCGCGATTTCCGCGTGCTCAGGGTTGAGGAGACATTGTGAAGCCCGCAAGGGATGCACGACGCCTGTCCTCGACATCGCCAACCCCACGAGGAATCCACCATGCAGCTTCCCCCACTGCAGGTTGAGCCGGGCAGGTCGATCCTGCCCGCAGATCCTGGCATCTCACCGCACGACACCGGGATCAGCACCACGACCGACAAGGAACACATGCCCGCCCTGGATGGCCTGCGCGGCCTGGCGGCGGCCATCGTGCTGTTCTCGCACCTGCACCTGTTCACCGGCGACACCGACAACCTGGGACGCGGCGGCGTCCTGCTGTTCTTCGCGCTCAGCGGCTTCTTGATGGCGCACCTGCATCTCAGGCAATCGATCAATGCGGTCTCGGTGCGCCGCTTCTGCGCGGCCCGCATCGCGCGCATCGTCCCGCTGTACTACTCGGTGGTGATCCTGGGCTATCTGTCGACACAGGTCCTGGGCCTGGAGGCCTTCAGCAAATACGACATGGACACGCTGCAGCTGGCGCGCCTGCTGCTATTTGTCGGCAAGGTCAGCGTGTTCTGGTCGGTCGGGCCGGAGTTCCAGTTCTACGGATTCTTCGTCTTGATCTGGGCGATCACGGCGCTGTCTGGGGTTTGGCGCACGTATGCGCTGGTGGCACTGGGGGTGTTTGCAGTGGCGTGTTACCTGGCCTCGCCCACGCTGCCGGGTATCCTGTTCGTCTCCAAGCTGCAGATCTTCATGGTTGGCATTGCCGCCGCGATGCTGCGTTGGTGGCTGGCGGCGCACTACCCGCTGCCGGGGGCCGGCAAGGTGATCCTGCAGCTCGCCGCCTGCGCGGGCATCCTGGCCCTGGTGATGCCCTCGACTCGGATGTTCCTGCCGCTGTTTCCCGCCGCGTCAGTCGCCGAGCACAGTCGCTGGTACTATGCCGACCTGCCGCGAGTACTGCTGGCAGGTCTGGCGGTGCTGGCATTCTCCTACAGCACCTGGGCTTCCAACCAGCTGCTCGGCAACTGGCTCATGCGTGAGCTGGGGCGGGTCAGCTTTTCCATCTACCTGCTGCATGAGCCGGTGATCGGGCTCATGCGTGTCACGGGCTTTTTTGAAGACCTCAACCCCTGGGTCGCGGCCGCGCTGTGCCTGACGCTGTCGGCGCTGGTGTCATCTGCGGTCAACCGCCTGTTCGAAACCCCGGCCAGGATCTGGCTCTCGCGCAAGCTGGCGGCGCCTCGCCAACTGGCTGCGGCGCCGGCCATCGCAGGCTGATCACTCCAGCGGGGGGCGGCCGCGCTTGGACCGGAAGTAGTTGGTCAGGCGCCGGCCGGCTTCATCGGCCAGCACCCCGCCGGTGACCTGCACGCGGTGGTTGTGGCGCGCATCGGCGAGCAGGTCGAACACGCTGCCGGCCGCGCCGGTCTTGGGATCGGCCGCTGCGTAGACCACACGTGCCAGGCGCGCATGGACCATGGCCATGGCACACATCGCGCAGGGTTCCAGGGTCACGTACAGGGTGCAGCCGACCAGGCGGTGATTGCGCAGCTGCACCCCGCCCTGGCGCAGGGCCACGATCTCGGCGTGCGCGGTCGGGTCATGGTCGCAGCGGTTGCGGTTGCCGCCTTCGCCGATGACCTTCCCGGCCGCATCCAGCAGCACCGCACCGACCGGGATCTCGTCGTGCGCGTGCTGGGCCAGATCGGCCAGCTCAAGGGCTCTTCGCATCCAGCGCGCATCGTCCTGGCAATTGGCCGGCAGGGCGACGGCGCCGGTAGGCGATGGCGGGACCTGGTGCATGGGCCTGTGTTGGTTGAGTGTGTGCTCAGCGCCCGGCCAGCGCGCGCACCTGCGCCAGCTCGACGCGCAGGGCCGCGGCCAGCTCCTCGCGCGGGACCTCGAACTGCAGTTCGCGGACCAGATCCTTGACCGTGACCACACCGCGGGCCAGCTCGTCCTCGCCGGCCAGGACCACGAAACGGATGCCGGCACGCGAGGCGTACTGGAACTGCCTGCCGATCTTCTTCGGCTCCATCTGCACTTCAGTATTGATCCCACCGGCGCGCAGGCGCTGGGCGATATCCAGCGACTCGGGCAGATGCGCATCCTCCATCAGCGCGACCAGCGCCTGCACGCAGCTGACCTCGGCCTCGACGATCAGGCCGGCTTCGCGCAGCTGCCAGAACAGGCGGGTCAGGCCGATCGAGATGCCCACGCCGGGCAGCCTGGACCTGCTGTAGTGGCTGGCCAGGTTTTCGTAGCGGCCACCCGAGCAGATCGAACCGATCTGCGGATATGCGTCCAGCTGGGTCTCGTAGACCGTGCCGGTGTAGTAGTCCAGGCCGCGGGCGATGGAGAAGTTCAGGCAGTACGCGCTTTCCGGCACGCCCAGCGCCTTGACCAGGGTCAGCACTTCGCGCAGCTCGGCGATGCCTTCGTTGAAGACTTCGCTGCCCTGCCCCAGCGCGTCCAGCCGCGCCAGCGCATCCTCCTGGCTGCTCGAACGCACCGCGACGAAGGCCAAGATCCGCTCCACCACCTCGGCCGACAGCCCGAAATCGGCGCCGGTCAGGGTCTGGCGCACCGCGTCGGCGCCGCGCTTGTCCAGCTTGTCGACCTCGCGCAGCACCAGCAGCTGCTGCTCGCCCTCGGCCACGCCCAGATTTTCGAAAAACCCGCGCATGAGCTTGCGATTGTTGAGCTGCACGGTGAATGCGCCGATCTGCAGCTCGGAAAACACCGCATGGATCACCGCCAGGATCTCGGCATCGAAGCGGATGCCCAGCTCGTCCTTGCCGATCACGTCGATGTCGCACTGATAGAACTCGCGGAAACGGCCGCGCTGGGCGCGCTCGCCGCGATACACCCGCTGCATCTGGTAACGGCGGAACGGAAAGGCCAGTTCGTGCTCATGTTCGGCCACGTAGCGGGCCAGCGGCACGGTCAGATCAAAGCGCAGGGCCAGCTCCGGCAGGCCTTCCTTTTCCTGTTGCAGGGCGCCGGTGGACTGGACGAAGTACACCTGGCGCTCGGTTTCGCCACCGGACTTGGTCAGCAGCACCTCGGACAGCTCGAACACCGGCGTTTCCACCGGCAGGAAGCCGAACCGCTCGTAGTTGCGGCGGATCGTGTCCAGCATGCGCTGGAAGGCGATCTGGTCACGGGGCAGCAGCTCCATGACGCCAGGCGGCGTGCGCGGCTTGATCAAGCGGGTAACTCCGGGGAACGTGGGCCGCATATTCTAGCGTCGGCCGGCCTGCCGGCACCGCGCCAGGTCCGCGGAGCCCGGCCAGAGCGGACCCCAAAGATTCCGCTTGCCGCGCCCGCGCCCGTTCCTTAGAATGCGCGGCTCCTTCGGGGTGTAGCTCAGTCTGGTAGAGCGCTACGTTCGGGACGTAGAGGTCGCAGGTTCGAATCCTGTCTCCCCGACCAGCTTTTGCAAGGGGTCAACAAAAAAACCGCCCGTCTGGCGGTTTTTTTGTGCGTCGAGGAGCCTGGCCAGTCCGCTTGACCCCGCGCCGGCACATCACGCCGTGGAGGTCCTGCGTTCAGCTTACCGAGCCTGTGCGCGCCACAGCGAATGACGTCGAGCGCCCGATCCGCCTGAAACCACACCCCGCCTGTCCTCCTCATGCGCCGCGCAAGCCAAAGCCGGCGCCCGTTGCCAGCGTGTCGAAGCCCGGGAAAGAGGTCGCCACGTTGGCGATATCGCGCACGAGCACTTCGCCGGTGGAAAGCTGGCCGGCGATGCTGAAGGCCATCGCGATCCGGTGATCGCCGTGGCTGTCGATCGTGCCGCCGCCGATGGTCCCGCCGTGGATCGTGGCGCCGTCGGGCGTCTCGTCCACCCGCACGCCCAGCGCGCGCAGGCCGGTGGCCATGGCGGCCAGGCGATCGGATTCCTTGACCCGCAACTCGGCCGCGCCGCTGACGATGGTCTGGCCTTGCGCGGCGGCGGCGGCGACGAACAGCGCCGGGAACTCATCGATCATGTCCGGCACCACGCTTTCGGGAATGCGTGCGCCCTTCAAGGCGGCATGACGCACGCGCAGGTCCGCCACCGGCTCGCCGCCGTGCTCGGCAGGATTGAGCAGTGCGATGTCCGCGCCCATCAGGCGCAGTGCCTCGAGCAGGCCGGTACGGCGCGGGTTGAGGCCCACCGCCTTCAAGGTCACCTCCGACCCGGGAATGATGCTGGCCGCGACGATGAAGAACGCGGCCGAGGAAAAATCGGCCGGGACCGCGATCTCAGTGGCGCGCAGGCGCTGGCCGCCGGGCAAGCTGGCAAATCCCGGTGAAAAGGCGATCTCCACGCCGAAGGCGGCGAGCATGCGCTCTGTGTAGTCGCGGGTGGGATGTGGCTCGCGCACAATGGTCTGGCCTTGCGCGTACAGGCCCGCCAGCAGCACGCTGGACTTGACCTGTGCGCTGGCCACCGGCGAGGTGAAATCGATGCCGGTCAGCGTCTGGCCGCCGTGGATGCGCAGCGGCGGGGTACCGTCCGGGCGGGTTTCGATCTTCGCGCCCATCTGCGCCAGTGGCCCTGTGACCCGGCGCATCGGGCGCCTGGACAGCGATTCGTCGCCGACCAGCACGCTATCGAACTTTTGCGCGCACAACAGCCCGGCCAGCAGACGCATGCCGGTGCCGGCGTTGCCGCAGTCCAGCACGCCATCCGGCGCCTGCAGTCCATCGATGCCCACGCCATGCACGATGCGCGTGGACGGCGACGGTGTCTGGATGCGCACGCCCAGCCTGGCCAGGATCGCGGCGGTCGCGCGGGTATCCTCGCCTTCCAGAAAACCTTCGACGCGCGAGATGCCATCGGCCAGCGCGGCCAGCATCACCGCCCGGTGCGAGACTGACTTGTCACCGGGAATGGCCAGCGCGCCATGCAGCGCCGAGCCCTTGTGAGCGATCCAGGATTGCGAGGTCATCGTGTTGTTCGGTCCAGCGGCCAGGGCCGCGTTGTGCTTGCAATTGACGGGCCATCCGCTCTGCCTGCCGCTGTTGTTCTTGCCGCCGCGGTCGCGCTCCATCCGCAGCAGCGGCGTCAGCGGGAACCGGCGGACAAGCCAAGCGCACATACAGCGCCTGCATCAAGGCAGCAAACGGCGCCACACGCTGCGGCAGTCGGCGCAAAGCGGCTGTGGGCGCAGCGGCGGCCTGCCTTCTTCTGGTGGTTGTTTCGCCAGTGCAAGGAAAGCAGGATCTCGTGCAGCGCCCCGATGATTCTGCCTGATTCGCGATTCCGGCAACAGCCGAAATTGGCACCGGTGCAATTTGCTGGATTCGCGCGCATGCCTGCCAGGCGATCGATGGCGATTGGACGAGGCGCCCGATCATTGTGCGCCCGGACAGGCCGGCGACTGCGCGTTGCCTGCAGGGTCTGCGGGCCGGCAAGCTTGGGTTTAGCCGGTGCCAGTGACCCGGCGTCAAAGCAGCGCGCCGGAGCACGCGCCAGTGGCGGCCTTCTGCATCCGGCGACTTGGGTGAACCGGGCTGTCGAACAGGGCCGCGCCTGGTCCGAGGCCAGGCGAGTCTTCTGCGCAACAAGATGCACGCAGCGCCCAGGCGCTGGAAAGCGCTGCGCTCGATCAAGTCCTTGCACAACCGTGCAAGGAACTGGAATGCTCAGCCGCCCGAGAGAGCCAACTGGCCCGCTGACGGCAGCAACGCCCCCCGGGCCACCGCTCTGTCGGCGATCGTCACTGGAGCACGGCCTCCGCCTCCTGCTCGGCCTGGGTGGTGAGCCTGGTTTTCCCCAGAATGAGTTCAGCAGCTCTCTCGGCAATCATCATCGTCGGCGCGTTGGTGTTGCCGGCGACCAGCGTCGGCATGACCGAGGCGTCGACCACCCGCAGGCCTTGTACGCCGCGCACCCGAAGCGCCGGATCAACGACGGACTCAGGGTCCCGTCCCATCCGACACGTCCCCACCGGATGGTAGATGGTCTCCGCCCGCCGCCGGATATCCGCCGCGATGTCCGCATCGCTTTGGGCCGACGGCCCGGGTTCCACTTCGGTCTTGGAGAAGGCGGCCATTGCCGGCGCCGACAGGATCTTTCGGCCGATCTTGACCGCCTCGATCATGGTCTGCATGTCTTCAGGGGCCGAGAGATAGGCCGGATCGATGAACGGATCCTCGAGCGGGTCGGCACTTGCCAGGCCGATACGACCGCGGCTCTTGGGCATGAGGTCGCAGATGTGCAGGGTATAGCCATAGCCGAACGAGGTTACGCGCCCGTGGTCCCTCAGCAGCGTGGGCAGGAAATGAAACTGCAGGTTCGGCCGATCCAAGGAAGGCTTGCTTTTGACGAAGCCGCCAGCCTCGGCGACATTGCTCGTCAGGAAGCCGCTCCCACGCAGGCCATAGGAAAATGCACCAGCCACTGCCCGCGGGATGAACGAGGCAGCGATGCCGATCGAGGTGCGGTCATTGGCCAGGTGCAACACCGTGATGTCGAGGTGATCCTGCAGATTCTTGCCGACAGCCGGAAGGTCGACGACCACCGGTATGCCAAGTGCCTTCAACTCGGTTGGGTCGCCGATACCTGAGAGCATCAGCAGTTGCGGGGAATTTATGGCGCCGCCCGAAAGAATGACTTCACCGCCCCTGGTCCGCACATCGACCAGCTTGCCGCCCGCGGCATAGGTCACGCCGACAGCCTTGCGGTCCTCCATGATGACCCGGGTTGCCCGCGCGCCGGTGATGATCTGCAGATTTGGCCGGCCTATGGCCTTGGAGAGAAAGGCGCGCGCCGAGCTCCAGCGCCGCCCCTTGTACTGGGTGACCTGGTATGGCCCCACCCCTTCCTGGGTCTGGCCATTGAAGTCGAGCGCGCGCGGAAAGCCAGCCTGCTCGCCCGCCTCCACAAAGGCATCGCTCAGGGGGTTATGGGTCTGCAGGTCACTGACGTGAAGCTCGCCCTGGCCGCCGTGAAAGGCATCGTCGCCAAAGCGGTGATTGGACTCCATCGCCTTGAACAGCGGGAGCACGTTGTCATAGGACCAGATCGGATCGACTGCCTCGCCCCAGGCGTCATAATCGTCACGGTGTCCACGAATGTAGACCATCGCATTGATCGAGCTGGATCCGCCCAGGGTCTTGCCGCGCGGCCAGAACAGCCGGCGACCGTCAAGATTGGCTTGTGGCTGCGTCTGGAACGCCCAATTGAGCGTCTTGTTCTTCGACAGAAGCGCGATCCCGAGGGGCATGTGGATCAGCGGACTGCGATCGGGCGGCCCCGCTTCAAGCAGGCAGACCTGTGTATCGGGATTGGCTGACAGACGCTCTGCCAACAGGCATCCGGCGGACCCGGCTCCAACGATAATATAGTCAAACATCCTGGTCTCCCGGACGGCAGCGGCCAGACGCCGCGTACTTGTTTCTGGATTCAGCCCAACAGGCGGACGGTCAGATTGATCAGCTTCTTTACGGTCGGCGTGTACGGGGGGAAGAGAATCCGCAGGACAGAAAATCTGTCTCTCAGAATCGCACGCTCGTGGGAAAACGCCTTGAAGCCATAGAACCCGTGCGCGGTGCCGATGCCGCTGTTGTTGACGCCGCCAAAGGGCAGATTGGGATGCAGGAACTGGACGACGTTGTTGTTGATGCAGACACCGCCGGAACTGGTCCTGCGGATAATGTCCTCGCGCACAGCGGCGTCGTGGCTGAAGATGTAGATGGCAAGCGGCTTGGGGCCGGCGTTGATCGCATCGACAACGCTGCCGATGTCGTCATACTCGATGATCGGAAGCACCGGGCCGAATATTTCTTCCCGGGAAATCGCCATCTGCGGCGTGGTCCCGCCGAGCAGGGTCGGTGAGAAATAGTTCTGGCCCGGATCGCGCGCGCCGCCTTCCAGGATGGTCGCGCCGCGCGAGGTTGCATCATCGGTCAGGGCGCTGAGGCGTTCGAAGTGCCGGGGCGCCACGATTCGGCAGTAGTCCGGGCCGCTCTTTTGCTGGCTCTCCGATTGTCCGTAAACGCGTTTGATCTCTCGCCGCAGGGCCTCGACCAGCGCCGGGGCCTGGCTGCGCGAGACATAGATGTGGTCTGGCGCGATGCAGGTCTGGCCGTTGTTGGAGAACTTGCCCCAGACGATCTTGCGGGCCGCGTCTTCGATATTGGCGGTCGCATCGACGATCGTCGGAGACTTGCCGCCAAGCTCGAGCGTCACCGAGGTCAAGTGCTTGGCGGCAGCCGCCATCACGATCTTGCCGACCGTGGGACTGCCGGTGAAGAAGATATGGTCGAAGGGCAGCTCCAGCAGCACCTGGGACACCTCGGCATCGCCTTCGCACACGGCCACCAGATCCCGCGGAAAGGTCTCCTCGACGATCTCCTTGAGGAGGGCCGAGGTGGCGGGCGTCAGCTCGGACGGCTTGATGATGCAGGAGTTTCCGGCCGCCAGCGCCGACACCAGGGGGCCGAAACTGAGATTGACCGGATAGTTCCACGGGGAAATGATCAGGCAGACGCCCTTGGGCTGATAACGCACTTGCGCTGCGAGTCCGAACATCCCCAACGAGCCGTGGACCCGGTGCGGCTTCAGCCAGGATCGCAGATGACGTCGGGCGTGCGATATCTCCTGGTACACCGGAAATAGTTCGGTCAGGCGCACCTCGGGTTCGGGTTTTCTGAAATCCGCGTACAGCGCCTGGACAACATCGGCTTCGCGGCGCTTCATCGTGTCCTTCAGTCGCGCCAGCATCGCCATTCGCGCAGCCAGGGTGAATTTGGTCCTGTTTGCGATGGCCGCTCTGCGCTGGGCCGCAAACAGCGCCTCGATCTCTCCCCCAGTAGCGGGATGAACCGGTGCAGCGGTGACTGCGGTGGCTGCATGAACGTTCACTCGGTTCTCCTCTAGGAAATTGTCAGCTTGCCGAGCCGGCAGGTGATCGTCCGCTCGAATGGATCACCTGTAAAGCTCATAGTCCTCCTTGGTCGCACCACATTCCGGGCAATGCCAGTCGGCGGGAACGTCCGCCCACCGGGTGCCTGGCGCCAGGCCTGCATCGGGATCGCCAAGGGCCTCATCGTAGAGGTGGCCGCAGGTCACGCAGTACCATTTCGCGAATAACTCGGCATCCACCGCAGAACCCGACGGTTGCGCCCCTTGGTTGGCCTTGATCATCGTTCGTTGCCTGGGCCAGCGCCGAGACCGGCATGTTCGCCGACCGCACCCGAGCCCAGCGGAATGAAATCACCTTTGTCGCGCACCGCACAATCGGGGCAGGCCCAGTCGTCGGGAATCTGCGCCCACGAAGTATTGGGCGCAAATCCTTCGTGCACTTCCCCCCTCATCTCGTCGTAAACGTAGCTGCAATCGGGACACTGATACCGGGCCATGGTGCCCTTCCTTTGACGACCTAAATCTTTGGAAAATTTTTTGCACGAGCCTCTCGGCTAGCCGCACAAGATCAGTCCAGTCGCCGCATGACCGTTGCCCGCGCCGCGCTAGCTAGCGTGACGCGGAACCGAACTTGCGTTCAACCTGCTTCCTGCGCGCAGCGTCGATCTGAATCTTGCCCAGATCCCCGCCAGCCCATGCCACGACACGGCGGTCCATCACCGACCGGAACAAGGGCGGGATCATCGCCATGAAGAACATCCCGGGATAGCCGCTCGGCAACTCCGGCAGGTCCTTGAAGTCACGCAGAGACTGATACCTGCGGGTCGGATGCGCATGGTGATCGGAGTGCCTCTGAAGATGAAACAGGATTAGGTTCGAAGCGATGTGATTGCTGTTCCAGGAATGGCGGGGCTGGGTGCGCTCGTAACGCCCATCCGCCATTTGCTCGCGCTGCAGCCCATAGTGCTCAATGTAGTTGGCGCTGGTCAGCTGCCACCATCCGAAGGCGATCTGGATAGGCAAGAACACCAGCAGCTTGGGGTCGGGTCCGAAGGCCAGCAAAAGGGCCGCGTAGAGAACCACGGTCATCAGCAGCGGCGGGATGATCTCGTTGTCCAAACTCCAAGTACCTTTGCCCGCACGCTCCAGCCGCACCTTTTCCAGGTTCCAGGCGCGCCGGAAAGCACCCGGAATCTCGCGCAACGAAAACTTGTAGATGTTCTCGCCCATCCTGGACGTCGCAGGATCTGCAGGGGTCGCCACGTCGCGATGGTGGCCTTTGTTGTGCTCGATGAAGAAGTGGCCATAGCCGACCACGGCCAGAACGATCTTGGCCATCCATCGATCAAAGGCTTCCTTTTTGTGCCCTAATTCATGGCCAGTGTTCAGCGCCAGGCCGTTGGCGATGCCCATGGACAAGGCAAGCGCGACAACTTCCCACCAGGCCATGGGTTGGGTTGCCACCCACCATGCCGAGACGATGAGCGAGGCATAATGCACCGGGACGGTAAGATATGTGAGAACTCGGTAATACCGATCCGCCTCCAGGCGCGGCACCGCTGCTTCCGGAGGATTGTTCTTGTCATTTCCGAACCAGACGTCCAACGCCGGAATGACGACATACCAGATGACCAGCGTAAGCGCGTAAAAAACACTCAGCCCCGTTCTGCTCACGAGGTAGAGGCCTATCAACGGCGCTGCAGGCCAGACGACCGACAACATCCATAAATAGCGCTTCCTGTCCACATAGCGATCTGGCTCGGTATGGCTTGCCGGATTTCGTGCAATGGCGGTCATCTGGCATTCTCCTGATCACGCTGAAAGACAAGGCCACCGCTTCTCGATTCAGCTTTGGCGCTTCCAGCAGGATGTTACCAACAGCTTCACGGGACAATACGACTAAAGTGTGGTAGTCACAGTCCTTCGCCTCCCCGTTGGGAATGGCGCGCAGTGACTCCTGGCGCGTCACCACACCAGTTACCTCCCCACACCTGTGCGTTGATGTGCTTGTGCTAAGGCACCGCTACCGGATAGGACCCAAGCACCTTGATCTGCGCCGAATGTGCCTTCAGCTCGGCCAGCGCCAGCTTCATGGGCTCGTCCTCGACGTGGCCGGCCAGGTCGATGAAGAAGCCGTATTCCCACTTGGCATGGAGGCTGGGCCGCGACTCGATCCGGCTCATGCTGATGCCATGGCGCGCGAACGGGCTGAGCACGTCGAACAGCGCGCCCGGCTTGTCATGGATGAACACCAGCACCGAGGTGCGGTCGTGGCCCGAGGACGGGAAGATCTGCCGGCCCACCACCAGAAAGCGCGTGGTGTTGTCCTTGTCGTCCTGGATCGGGCTCATCACGACTTTCTTAAGGCCATAGGCGTGGACCGCGCTCTCGCCGCCGATGGCCGCCGCATCGTCGCTGTTGCGGGCACGGCGCGCGCCCTCGGCATTGCTCGACACCGGCACCTTCTCGGCCTTGGGCAGGTTGGCGCGCAGCCAGCCGGAGGTCTGCATGAACGATTGCGGATGGGCGTAAACCCGCTCGATGTCCTCGAGGCGACCGCTGCGCGACATCAGGTACTGCTGCACGCGCAGTTCGACTTCACCGCAGATCTTCAGGTTGGAGGTCAGGAACATGTCCAGGGTGATCTGGATCGTGCCCTGCCCCGAATTCTCCACCGGCACCACCCCGAAGTCCGCGTTGCCGTTTTCCACTTCCTGGAAGACTTCCTCGATGCTGGCCATCGGCAGGCCCAGCGCCGAGCGGCCGAAATGCTTGAGCACGGCCTGCTGGCTGAAGGTGCCTTCCGGGCCCAGATAGCCGATCTTCAGCGGCTCCTGCTGGGCCAGGCAGGCCGACATGATCTCGCGGAACACATGCACCAGCAGCTCGTCGGACAGCGGGCCTTCGTTGCGGTCTATCACCATGCGCAGCACCTGGGCCTCGCGTTCGGGCCGGTAATAGTCCACTGCCGCGGCGAGCTTGCCCTTGGCCTTGCCGACCTGGTGCGCGAAGCGCGCACGCTCGGCGATCAGCGCCTGGATCTGGCGGTCGATGCTGTCGATCTTGGCGCGCACGTCGGACAGCGCCGGCGCGGCGACAACGGCCGGCGCCTTGGCAGGTTTCGCGACGGGCTTGGCCTTGGCGGCTGCGGGCTTGGTGGATTTGTTGGTCATGCGCGGTGATCCGTGAAGCGAAGTTTTGACAGCGATGAGAGCAGAGCGAGTTGGCGCGGGCATCTTGTTGCGGGAGCGGCCAAGTCGGCGATGGAGCCTTACGCGAAAGCCTCATCGCCGCCATGGCGACTCCCACCAGAACAGCAGACGATCAGCCGTTGCGCTGCTGGAACTCGCGCATGAAGTCCACCAGCGCCTGCGCGTCAGACACCGGCAGCGCGTTGTACAGCGAGGCACGCAGGCCGCCGACGGCCTTGTGACCCTTCAGCCCAATCAGGCCGGCGGCCCTGGATTCGATCAGGAAGCGTGCGGTCAGCGTCTGGTCCGGCAGGAAAAACGGGATGTTCATCCGCGAACGCGCCGCCGGCACCACCTGGTTGCGGTAGAAGCCGCCGGAGCTGTCGATCGCGCCATAGACCAGCTGCGACTTGGCCGCGCTGCGCCTGGCGAACTCGCTGACCCCGCCCTGGTCGAGCATCCAGCGGAACATCAGCCCGGCCAGGTACCAGTTCCAGGTCGGCGGGGTGTTGAGCATCGAGTCGCGCGCCACGTGGGCGCGGTAGTCGAAGATCTCCGCCCGCGGCTGCCCGGCGCGCTCCAGCAGGTCGCGGCGGATGATGACCACCGCCACGCCGACCGGGCCCAGGTTCTTCTGCGCCCCGGCGTAGATCAGCCCGTATTTGGAAACATCCAGCGGCTCGGAGGCGATCGAGGAGGAGAAGTCGGCGAACAGTGGCACCTTGCCCACCTGCGGGGTGTCGCGGAACTCGACGCCGTGGATGGTCTCGTTGGCGGTGATGTGCACGTAGGCCGCATCGGCACGCAGCTGCCAGGTATCGCGCGGCGGGATGTCGGTAAAGCCACCGGCTTCGCTGCTCGCGGCCACGTGCACGTTCACGTAGGGCTTGACCTGCTTGATCGCGGTCTTGCTCCAGTGCCCGGTAACCACATAGTCCACGGCCTGGCCGGGACCGGCGAAGTTCAGCGCCAGCAGTGCCTGCTGGGTGGTCGCGCCCCCGGCCAGGAACAGCACCGCATGGTCGTCCGGAATGGACAGCAGCGTGCGCAGGTCGGCCTCGGCCCTGGCCGCCACCTCCATGAACTCGGCGCTGCGATGGCTGATCTCGACGATCGAGGCGCCCACGCCATTCCATTCCAGCATTTCGGCCTGCGCCTGGCGCAGGACGGCTTCGGGCAGCGCCGCAGGGCCGGCGCTGAAGTTGTGGACGCGTGCCATGGCAGCCTCTTTCAGGGGGCGCATAGTATGCCGCAGCGTGAATCGGCAAAGGTCCGCGAACGCATCCACGCTGGCGCGATTTGCGTAATGCGAGGGAAACGCAGTGACGTGGTCCCCGAAAAATCTGGCCCTTGGCGGGAATTTTCCGGCGTGTCGTGCGTTCAATTGGTTGCCATTGTGACTTTCACAGGAGATGTCCGTGTCCATCCGCCACGCTCTGAAGCTCAAGGACCACCAGGTCACCGATGAAGCCATCTACCGCGGGCGGCGCGACCTGCTGGGCCTGATGGTGGCCATGCCCGCGCTGGCGCTGTCTGGCTGCAGCCAGGCCCAACCCCCGGCGGCACCCGGGGCGGTGATCACGCCCGAACAGGCCCGCTCCGGCTTGCGCACCAGCGAGGAGCTGACCAAGCTCGAGGACGTCACCAGCTACAACAACTTCTACGAGTTCGGCACCGGCAAGACCGATCCGGGCCAGGCACCCAGGACGCTCAGGACCTCTCCGTGGACGGTCGAGGTCAGCGGCGAGTGCGAAAAGCCCGGACGGGTCAACCTGGAAGACATCCTCAAGGCCGCCCCGGCCGAGGAGCGGATCTACCGCCTGCGCTGCGTCGAGGGCTGGTCGATGGTGATTCCCTGGACCGGCATTCCGCTGGCGGCGGTGCTCAGGCCGTTCGCGCCGACCTCCAGGGCCAAGTACGTGGCCTTCACCACCTTGGCCGATCCGCAGCAGATGCCGCAGATCCGCTACCGCTCGATCAAC
This sequence comes from Pseudoxanthomonas spadix BD-a59, assembly GCF_000233915.3. Taxonomy (NCBI): domain Bacteria; kingdom Pseudomonadati; phylum Pseudomonadota; class Gammaproteobacteria; order Lysobacterales; family Lysobacteraceae; genus Pseudoxanthomonas; species Pseudoxanthomonas spadix. The sequence continues at coordinate 1,764,996 of NC_016147.2, forward strand.
TGGCCGTATCGCGAAGGCCTGCGCATGGACGAGGCGATGCACCCGTTGGCGTTCCTGGCCACAGGCCTGTACGGCAAGCCGCTGCCGCAGCAGAACGGCGCGCCGCTGCGGCTGGTGGTGCCGTGGAAGTATGGCTTCAAGAGCATCAAGTCGATCGTGCAGATCCAGTTCGTCGAGAAGATGCCCGAGACCGCCTGGCACGACCTGCAGCCCAACGAATACGGGTTCTTTTCCAACGTCAATCCGCAGGTGGACCATCCGCGCTGGAGCCAGAAGACCGAGCGCCGCATCGCCGGCAATGCCAGCAAGCTGTTCGCCGAGCGGATCCCGACGCGCATGTTCAACGGCTATGCCGACCAGGTGGCGTCCATGTATGCCGGGATGGACCTGCGGCGATGGTTCTGAGCAGGCAAAGCGCCGCGCCGGCTGCGCGCAAGCGCCGGCCCCGGCCCAGGACGCCGGGCTGGCTGATCGCGGCCAAGGTCGTGGTGCACCTGCTGTGCCTGACGCCGCTGGCGCTGCTGGGCTGGCGGTTCTGGGAGGTGTTCAGCACCGGCAGCAACGCCCTGGGTGCCGATCCGGTCGCCACCATCGAGCACTTCACCGGGTTATGGGCGCTGCGGTTGGTGCTGATCTGCCTGGCCATCACCCCGCTGCGCCAGCTCACCGGGCGGGCCGAATTGATCCGCTTCCGCCGGATGCTGGGGCTGTACGCCTTCGCCTATGCCACCGTGCACCTGTCGGCCTACCTGGGCCTGGACCTGCGCGGTTACTGGACCCAGATCTTCACCGAGATCCTCAAGCGCCCCTACATCACCGTCGGCTTTATCGCCTGGCTGCTGCTGGTGCCGCTGGCGATCACCTCCACCAGCGGCTGGATCGGCCGCCTGGGCCGCAACTGGGGCCGGCTGCACAAGGCCATTTACGCCATCGGCGTGCTGGCGGTGCTGCACTTCTGGTGGCTGGTGAAATCCGACATCCGCGAGCCGATGCTCTATGCCGGCATCCTGGCCGTGCTGCTGGCCTGGCGTGCCTGGGTGGCGATCAACCGACGCCGAACAGCAGCAGCAGCGACAGCAGCCCGGCAAGTCCCGCCGCGGCCAGCAGCAGCCAGGGCCAGCGCTTCATCGACGGCCCCGAAGGCTTGACCGTGGTCGGCGCGGCGGCCGGCGCCGGGTCTTCGCCTGCAGCCGATGCGTCGGGATCGGGCTGGCCCCAGGGAATCTCCACCACGAAGCGCGACTGCGGGTCGAAGGCGACCTGGTCGCCTGCGCCCAGCAGGGCCTCATGCACCGGGAGGCCGTTGACCACGCTGGTCACCGCGCGGTCGTGATGGCGCAGCACCACGCCCCCGCCGTGCAGGCTCAGGCGGGCGTGCTGTGCGCCGCTGTGCGGGCCTTCGACGCGGATGTCGGCCTCGCGCGAAGCGCCGACCACGCAGCCGGCGCCGATTGGGAACGCGCGCCCGTGATGGCGCCCACCGATGCCGCGCAGGACGATGCGCGGATCGGGTTCGCCATTGTGCGGGGCCGAATGCGGGGCCTGGGCCACGGCCTGGCCGCGCACCAGCACCTCCACGCCATCGACGTAGACCGTATCGCCGGGCCGCAGCATCGCCATGCGCCGTACCGGCCGGCCGTTGACGTGGACCCCGCGCATGCCGGGCGGCACCTGCAGCCACAGGCCGCGCCGATCCAGGCACATCTGTACCAGCAAGGCGCCGGGGACGGCATCGCCCACGCCGATGGTGCCGCTGGCTTCGCGCACGATGCGATGGACGCCGGTGCCGAGCGCCCGGTCTGCGGTCCGGCCCTGCGGGAAATGGAGACTGAGGTTGCGCACGCGGCGCGAGCCTAGCATGCAGCCGCCGCGCTTGGCGCTGCGCGCCCGGCTTGCGCACAATGCATCTTCCTCTTTTCGCGCCAGCGCCATGTCCCGCATCGAAATCCAGCATTCCCACGGCAAGACCCCCGCCCAGAGCCGCCAGGCCCTTGAAGAAGTGGCCGGCAAGCTGTCCAGCCGATTCGGCGTGCGCCATCGCTGGGATGGCGACACGCTGGCCTTCGACGGCCCCGGCGTGGATGGCCGCATCGCCATGCAACCGGGCGTGCTGCATGTCACCGCCGAGCTGGGGTTCCTGATGTCGGCGATGAAGGGCCCGATCGAATCGGAGATCCGGCGCGTGCTCAGCGAGCGCTTCGCCTGACCGTGGTCTTCCCGGCCGCGCGCTGGCCCGCAGCGGATTTGCGCGGCTGATCCCAGCCGAACGGATCGGGCTTGCCGGCGAACAGCCGCCGCGCACTGGCGCGTTCGTGGCGATGGATCTCCTGCAGGAAGGCCGCCGCATCGCCCAGCAGCGCGAAGGCCGCGAAGCCACGTTCGAGAAAGCCCTGCAGGTCGGCCAGCCCGGTGGCCCGTGCCGGACCACGCGAGAGCCGCAGCAGCATCGCCATACCCGGCAGCCGCACCGCCTGGGCCAGGCCTTGGCCGACCCGCACGATCAGGTCGATCTGGCGCTGGCGCAGTCGCCGATGGCCCACCTGGCGATAGGCCAGCGCGTAGAGTTCGGTGTCCAGGGTCTTTCGGCGCGGCGCCAGCGCTTCCAGCGCCTGCGCCATGTGCAGGTCCAGCGCATGGGTCAGCGCGTCCAGCTCGATCGCATCGGACAGCGTGGCCAGCACCGAGGCCGGCAGCAGCCTCTGCATCATCGGCACGATCCTGGCCACGCTGGCATCGCGCCGGCTGAAATCGTGGTCGCCATAGACCTCGGACAGGAAGAACATCGCCGCATCACGGCGCTGCGGGTCCTTGAGGAAATGCCCGAAGCTGCGTTCCACGCGCCATGCCTGCCATTGCCGCAACGGCGAAAGCCAGCGCGAGCCATTGCGCGGTTCGCGCTGTCCATCATGCAGCGCCTGGTGCCAGGACAGGCGCCGGGTCAAGCGTGCGGGAATGGGATTGCCTCGCGCCATGGCCTGCATGATCCACGCGCCGCCATCGCCACCGCAAGCCGTGTTGGTGACGTGGCGCTCACCTGCGGCCGTGGACACTGCGCTCACGCCCGCACGCGGGCTTCCCAACATCCGCTCCGGAGGCACCGCATGGCCGCCAAGAAGACCAGCCGCACGCGCAGCACCGCATCGTCCGAACCATCCCTGCAGGAACAGGCCGAGCAGCTCCAGCGCAAGCTGGGCGAATCGGCGCAGCAGATCTGGCTGGCCGGCGTGGGCGCCTTCGGCCGCGCGCAGACCGAAGGTTCGCGCCTGTTCGAGACGCTGGTGAAGGAAGGCAGCCGCGTCGAGCAGCGCGCCGGTAGCGGTGCCGGCAAGGTGCGCGAGGCGCTGGACAGCGGCGTGCATGGTGCACGTACGCGCGCCGCAGAAACCCTGGGCCGGGTCGACCAGGCCTTCCGCGGCAAGGTCCAGGGCGCCCTGAAGTCGCTGGAGGTCCCGACCCGCCGCGAACTGGGCGCGCTGCTGGATCGCATCGATTCGCTCAACGCCCTGCTGCGCCGCTACAACGGCCAGGCCGACACGCCGGGCGCCAAGGCGCACAAGTCCACGGCCCGCAAGACCGCCACGCGCAAGACCGCCGCTGCCGGCGGCCCGCCGGCGCGCAAGGCCGCGGTGAAGAAGACCACGCACAAACCCAGACCACGCACCGCCGTCACGAAGGTCGCCGGACCGGCGGCGGGCGAGGCACCGGCGAAGAAGGCCGCAGCGCGCAAGGCGCTGCGCTGAACATCCTGGCCACCCGCCTGCGGGGTGGCAACGGCCGCGGACCGGCCCGATTCGTGTCGCAGAGCATCGCCCGGCCTGGGCAGGATCGTGCCAGGCCCGCCAGTGCCGGCTTCAGTAAGGCGCCCTCCCCTTGACGAATTCCAGCCCTGGCCGGTCTTTTCGTCCCGGCCACGTCCCCCGTGTGCGCGCTGACGTCCGAAGGCGTTCTCCTTAAACTCCTTCTCCTGTTTTACCGGACGAATTCAATATGCCTTCCTGGCTGATCGGGGTCCTCATCGCCCTGGTGCTTGGTCTTGCCGCGACCTTCTATTTCTGGATGATCCGCCGTCGGCAGGATGAAACCGCCGCCGGCCTGCTGGCCCTGGCGGCGCTGCGCTGGCGCGACTTTTCGCGCCTGGTGCTGTCCTCGCTGCAGTTGCGCGGGCTGCAGCGGCTGTCCTTCAAGCCCGAGGATGTGCGCAACCAGCATCCGAGCTATCTGCTGGGCGATGGCCAGGGCAAGCACGTGCTGCTCAGCTGCAAGCATGGCACCGCTTACCGCATCGGTTCGGTCGCCATCGAGGAACTGGCCTCCGAAGCGCGCTTGCGCGGCGCCCATTACGGCATCCTGGCCACCGAAGGGGTGGTCGATGCCGCCGGCCGCGAGAAGGCCGAGCGTTCCAGCGTGGAAGTGCTCGATGGCGCGTCCCTGTGGGCCGAGGTCAAGCCGATGCTGGACAGCGCCACCGTCCAGCGCGTTGTCGGTCAGGCCAACGCGCTGGCGCGCCGACGCATCGGCCTGTGCTGGATCCTGGCCCTGCTGATCGGCGTCCTGCTCAGCACCGTGCTGACGGTCAACGACGCCGACCCGCCGAGCGCATCACAGTCCGCCAGCACACCGGCGCCGGCTCCTGCCGAACAGCGGGCAACCACCAGCGCCCTGCCGCAGGCCAGCCAGCCGGCCGCGCCGCGGGCGCGGCCGACCGATCAGGAGCTGGCCCAGCAGCGTGCCCAGGTCGCCAGGGCGCTGGCCACGACCGGTGGCCTGCGCCAGCCGACGTGGATCTCCGGGTCGACCCTGGCGGTGGACGTGCTGGCCAGCGAAGCGGTGGTGATGGCCGCGGTCTGCGCCGAACTGGCCAGACATCCAGACCTGGCCCTCTCGCGGATCCAGCTCAATCCGGCACCCGGCAGCAGCGATCGCATCCGCTGGCGCCAGTGCGAAGCGCCGCCGCTGGCGGCGCCACCGGCCAAATCCTGAAAGACATGGAGGCTTTCGGCGCCCGCGATCCACTGCGCGGGCAAAGGCCTGAACCTGCCCACCATCCTGAGCTCACCGCGCCTTGGCAGCAGTACCCGGGCGACAGCCATGCCATCCATTTCCCCTGTTTGAACGCGCCTTGGGCCGCCGCTTTCAAGTGCCTTACGTATACCAAAAAAATAAAATATAAGTTGACAGGAGCGCCTGCGAGCCGGACATTGCCCGCCCGCTGCCCCCAAGCGCCCGGTCCTGGGACATCCGGCCGCGCCTTCGCAAAGACGATCCTGTTCGATGACCACGCTGCTGCTCTCCCATGGCGCCATGCGCCACCCCATCGCCCGCCTGGCGATGGCCCTGTTCGCAGGCCTCGCCATGCAGGCCGCCGACGCCGCCACGCCCGATCAGGCGGTCACGCTGGATGCGGTCAAGGTCGCGGCCAAGCGCGACGATGAGATCGAACCGGCGCGCAGCCAGCTGGAGCGGGTGGCGGGCGCCGGCAACGTGATCGACCTGTCGCAGGCCGCCGACGGCCGGAGCGCTGGCACCGCCGACGTGCTGGCCTACCAGCCCGGCATCCATGCGCAGTCACCGGGCAACGAGGGGGTCAAGGTGTCGATCCGCGGGTCGGGCATCAACCGTGCGCCCGGTGCCCATGCCTCGGGCATCTCGGTGTCGCTGGACGGCCTGCCGTTGACCTTCTCCGGTGGCACGCCGTACGAGCTGCTCGAGCCGCTGTGGGTCAGCCGGGTCGAGGTGCTGCGTGGGGCCAACGGGCTGGATCGCGGCGCATTGGCCCTGGGTGGGGCGATCGACTACATCAGCCGCCGCGGGTTGGACTCGCCGGGCCTGGAACTGCGCCTGGAGGCGGGAAGTTTCGGCTACCGCAAGCGCGCCCTGGGCGTGGGTGGCGTTGCCGGCGATGTCGATTACTACCTCAGCCTGGTCGACAGCCAGACCGACGGTTACCAGCAGCACGCCGCCGGCGACGGCCGGGGCGCGATGGCCAATATCGGCTGGCGCATCGATCCGGACCTGGAAACCCGCTTCTTCCTGCGCTGGCGCCAAACCGACCACCAGACCCCCGGCCGCCTGACCCGCGCGCAGATCCGCGACAACCCGCGCCAGGCCAACCCCGGCTACCTGGCCATCGATGCGCAGCGCCCGCAGCATGGCAGCACCTGGATCGGCAACACGACCACGCTGCAGCTCGATGCCGACACCACGCTCCAGGCCGGACTGGTCTACCACAGGTTCCCGATGGACCTGAACGAAAGCCTGTACCGCCAGCAACTGGACTACGCCGACCTCAACGGCACGCTCGATTACACGCATCGGCACACGCTGTTCGGCCGCCACAGCATCACCACGCTGGGCCTGCGCTTCACCCATGACCTGGACGCCAACGTGCGCGAGTCGCTGCGCTTTGCCAGCAACGGCTATCCGGCCGGCACCCTGACCCGCAGGTTCGAGCACCTGGGCACCGACGTGGTGCTGCACACGGGCAACGACATGGCGCTGACGCCCCGGCTGCACCTGGTGACCGGGCTGGCGCTGATCCACACCGCCCGCCAGGTGCAGGTCACCTGGCCCAGCAGCGGCGGGCGGCTGTCCGAACACGACTGGGACCACGCGCCGCGGATCGGCCTGACCTGGCAGGCCACGCCGCAGGCGCAGCTGTTCGGCAACCTGAGCCGGTCGGTGGAGCCGGCACATCCGTGGTCGATGATCTGGAGTTCCAGCCAGTTCTTCGCCGGCAATGGCGCCTCGACCGGCCGCCAGCGCACCCCGGTGCAGCTGGACAACCAGCGCGCGGACACGCTGGAACTCGGTGCGCGCGGCGAAGCGGCGCTCGGTCGCTGGGAGCTGACCGGCTACTACGCCCACGTCCGCCACGAACTGCTCGCGGTCGAGGTCCAGCCCGCGCCGAACCTGATCGTGACCGAATCCAACGCCAGCCCGACCGTGCATCGCGGGATCGAGGCCGGGTTGGACAGCACGCTGTGGCAATCCGGCACCGCCCGCCTGTCACTGCGCCAGGCCTATACCTTCAGCGATTTTCGCTATCGCCACGATGCGCGCTTCGGCGACAACCTGCTGCCCGGCCTGCCACGCCACTTCTACCAGAGCGAGCTGCGCTACGACCATCCCTCCGGCCTGTATGCCACCATCAACACCGAATACGCCTCCAAGATGGCCGTGGACTACGCCAACAGCTTCTGGGCCGATGCCCATGTGATCTTCGGCACGCGGCTGGGCTTCGATGCGCCCGGCGGCCGCTGGCAGGGCTGGCTGGAAGCACGCAACCTGGCCGCCCGCCAATACGCCGCCACCGTGACCCCCGGCTACGACGACGCCGGCGCCGACGCGGCCCGCTCCACGCCCGGCGAAGGCTTTGGTGTGTACGCCGGCTTGCGCTGGCGGTTCGAGTAAGTGGGCAGCTGGCATCCCATGCACGGCAACATCGCCGTGACACGACGTGCGCGGCGGCCGGGCTAAGCTCCAGGGTCCCTTCTCATCCCGGAGCTGCGCACATGGCCAAGGTCCTCGTCCTGTATTACTCCGCCTACGGGCACATCGAAACCATGGCCGGCGCGGTGGCCGAAGGCGCGCGCGCCGCCGGTGCCACCGTGGACATCAAGCGCGTGCCGGAACTGGTGCCGCAGGAGGTGGCCAAGGCCTCGCACTACAAGCTGGACCAGGCCGCGCCGATCGCCAAGGTCGAGGAGCTGGCCGACTACGACGCGATCATCGTCGGCGTCGGCACCCGCTTCGGGCGCATGGCCTCGCAGATGGCCAACTTCCTGGATCAGGCCGGCGGTCTGTGGGCCAAGGGCGCGTTGAACGGCAAGGTCGGCGGCGCGTTCACCTCCACTGCCACCCAGCACGGCGGGCAGGAAACCACGCTGTTTTCCATCATCACCAACCTGATGCACTTTGGTCTGGTGATCGTCGGGCTGGACTACGGCTTTCAGGAAATGACGACGCTGGACGAAGTGGTCGGTGGCGCGCCGTATGGCGCCACCACGCTGGCTGGCGGCGACGGCTCACGCCAGCCGTCCAAGATCGAGCTGGACGGCGCCCGCTACCAGGGCAGGCGGGTGGCGGAGGTCGCCATCAAACTGCACGGCTGACCTTGCGCTGGCTACAGGAAGAAGCCGGGCATGGCCCGGCTCTCGATCAGCTTCTGCAAGCGGACCCGGCTGCAGGCGTCCATCGGTACGCGCACGATCAGGGCAGGCGACCTCCAATGCCGCCGCTGGCAGTCGTGGGCGCGCACCCTGGCACCGGCGCCGGTCGACCCGCGGCGTGCGCCGGCAGGACCCGGTCGTTGAACCAGGCCGGCCGTCATCCCCCGCCCCGCTTCACCAGGGCAGCGCTTTGCCCAGGTGAGTGAAGCTGCCATTGGGGCCGTCGGCCTCCAGCAAGGCCATCTGCACGCTGCTCCTGGCGCCGGTGGCCAGGTCGAGGTCGCCGTGGCCACCATTCATCTCGGTCCTGACGTAACCGGGATGGATCGCGTTGACCTTGTGCGGGGTGTCGCGCAGTTCGTAGGCCAGGTGCACGGTCCAGGCATTGACCGCGCTCTTGGAAGTGTCGTAGGCCGGGATCTTGACGTTGTAGATCGGCGAGGACGGATCGACATGCAGGCCGAACGAACCCAGCTGGCTGGAGACGTTGACGATGCGCGCGGCCTTGGACGCCATGAGCAGCGGCAGGAACGCCTGGGTCACTTCGACCACGGCGAACACATTGGTGTCGTAAGTCGTGCGCCAGGCGTCCAGGGTCTGGGCGGACGGCGCCTTGCCTGGATCATCGACCAGGATGCCGGCGTTGTTGACCAGGATGTCCAGGCGGCCGTGTTCGGCCTGCACCCTGGCCACGGCTGCGGCGATGCTGGCGCTGTCGGTCACCTCCAGCGTGATCGGCTCCACGCTCAGGCCTTGGTCCTGCAGCGTCTTGGCCACCGCCTTGGTGCGCGCCGCATCGCGACCGGCCAGGTAGGTGTGCACGCCGGCCTGGGCCAGCTGGCGCACGGTTTCGGTGCCGATGCCGCGGGTGGCGCCGGTGACCAGTGCGATCTTTTCGGGAACTGCCATGTCGATTGCCTCGTGTGCGGTGGGAAAAAGACCGCGCCGTCATCGCCTCGTGCGACGCAGCAGCGGCCCTTCGATTGTGCCACCGCGCAACCGGCGCCTGCGCTCGCATGCCACAGTGCCGGTCAACGCAGGTCGCCTGCTGGCCCGCAACTGGCAGCATGGAGCCGAGGCCGTTCAGCGCGGGTGCGGCGCGAAAGAAAAAGGCCACGCGTCACGGCATGGCCCTGTCGATCCTGACACTCGGAATATGATGGTGGGCGGTGCAGGGATCGAACCTGCGACCCTTGCCGTGTGAAGGCAATGCTCTACCGCTGAGCTAACCGCCCGCGATGCCGGCGCTCAGGCCCGATCGGGGCGCAAATGGTAATGGCCTTGGCCGATCCGGTCAAACCGTTTCTGCATCTCCCACGAGGCCCCGCATTCCCGGCCAGGCAGTGTGGATCGGCGGACGGCGGCGAGGCCTTGCAGTGGTGCCCGGAGCCGGAATCGAACCGGCAAGGGATTGCTCCCGGCGGATTTTAAGTCCGATGCGTCTACCAGTTTCGCCATCCGGGCAGGAAGACAGGCGCGCAGGCTAGCACCGAAGCCTGCGGATCGCCCAGCGGCCAGTACGCGCATCCAAATGATCGCCTGCAGGGACCGCGCGCCCACGCACGGCCGCGGCGTCCTTCCCGGGGCCGTTACAAGGTTGCCGCAATTGGCTGACGTCGATGCGGCAGTGCACACCTGTCCGCGGAACCTTCATAACCATATGATTTATAAGTTTTTCTTACAAATTTATGAGACTCAAAAAAATAGCTTGACACCGCTGAAGCTCCATCCTGTATCCTAGATACCAATCACTTGGTATGTTTTCGACACAGGACCCCAGTTGCTTTGGCTCTGGACAAAAAGGAGTCCACCGAATGGCACAGCAGAAAGAGGTTAGCCGCCCCGCCGATAGCGCAACTGTTGATCCGGCCACCTTGATCCAGGAAGACTACAGGCGTGGCAGCTATATGAACGACTGCTGTTTGAACAGAGGCCCTGGATATTTCTATGCGGCGGCTGGATATTTCGGACGCACCGCAGGAAATCAACGCCGCAGCATCATCGGCCAGCAAGAATTTACTGTTCTTTGCCATAAGTGGATTCGCTTCGCGTTATCAAATCACAGCGTAACCTGCGGAGACCTGACGCGAAGGAGACCTGACGCGAAATCGGCCAAATCCAAGGAGGCATTGGTTGCAACATTTGCAGACCAAAATATAGCGCGGAGCAGTACGATCAGGTCAACGCCGTTTTGCTCGAGATGAAAGGGTAGATCTAAAATCGGCCCCATAAGAACTTCCCCGCACGGCAAGCACCTGTTTTTTTCCAATTTTCGATCACCTGGAGATAGCGATGGGCATTATGCGAATTGGTCACGTCAGCATCAAAGTGATGGACATGGCAGCCGCACTGAAACACTATGAAAACGTGCTGGGCATGAAGAAAATGATGGCGGACAAACACGGCAACGTGTACCTCAAGTGCTGGGACGAGTGGGACAAATATTCCCTGATCCTGACGCCTTCCGATCACGCCGGCATCAACCACGTCGCTTACAAAGTCGAAAAAGACAGCGACCTTGACGACTTGCAAAGGAAAATCGAAGCCTACGGTGTCACGACCACCATTCTCGAAGAAGGAAACTTGCCGTCCACCGGTCGCATGCTGCAGTTCAACCTGCCCAGCGGCCACGAAATGCGCCTGTATGCCATGAAGGAGTACGTGGGGACCGAGGTCGGCACCAGCAATCCGGACCCGTGGCCGGACAACATCAAGGGCGCGGGCGCCCACTGGCTCGACCATTGCCTGTTGATGTGCGAGATGAACCCGGAAACCGGTGTCAACAAGGTGGCGGAAAACACCAGGTTTGTCGTTGAGGTGCTGGACTTTTTCCTGACCGAGCAGGTCCTGGTAGGTCCCAATGGCGACATGCAGGCCGCAACCTGGCTGGCGCGCACCACCACGCCACACGACATTGCTTTTGTGGCAGGTCCGCACATGGGGCTGCACCACATTGCCTTCTTCCTGGACTCGTGGCATGACATCCTGAAGTCGGCCGACGTGATGGCCAAGACCAAGACCAAGATCGACGTGCCACCGACACGCCACGGCATCACCCGCGGTGAGACCATTTATTTCTTCGATCCGAGTGGCAACCGCAATGAAACCTTTGCCGGCTTGGGCTACCTGGCGCAGCGCGACCGCCCGGTCACCACCTGGGATGAGTCCCACATGGGCCGCGGTATTTTTTATCACACGGGTGAGATGGTAGCTTCCTTCACTGAGGTATACACCTGATCCATCGAATGGGGCTCATTACGCCGCGCCCCAGCTTGGGCGCGGCTGATCTTTATTCTGCCTAGAATGTCTTGGGCTTCGCAGGCCATGAAGAATTTTTTCTGACTGCAATTACCATATTTACGGCATCGGCCGGCATGGCGCCAAGACCGCGCAGTTCCAGGCGCAGCGTGAACGACGTACTGCATGGTGCGCTGCCTGGTGTGTATCCTCTGGTGCCACAAGCGACCATCAGCGTCGGCGAAATCAGCCAGCGCTGAACCGGCAGGCGTTCCTTCTCCCAATCCGGAACTGGAGACCTTGAGCATGGCAATGACCGATGGTTTGTACCCTGGCCGCGAGCGCCAGCGCGAGGGCGTTTTTTCGGGTGGGGTGCGCTGATGCAGGTCGCTGTTGCGCAATCGGTGATCGGCTGGGAAGCCGCGACCACGGCGGTGCATGCTGCTGCGCAGCATGCCGACAGCCTGGGAATCCGCGTCAACATCGCGGTGGTCGATACCGGCGGCAATCTGGCGGCGTTCCTGCGCATGCCGGGCGCGTTCCTGCATTCGATCGATATTGCCATCGACAAGGCCTACACGGCGGCCAGTTTTGGCCTGCCGACCAGCCACTGGCATGCGGCGTTGCAGCAGGAATCTGCGGCAGTGCGCGAAGGCATCGTGCGCCGGCCCCGGTTTGTGGTCTTTGGCGGTGGCCTGCCGATCAAGCAGGCCGACCAGCGCATTGGCGGCATCGGGGTCTCCGGGGGCTCGGAGGCGCAGGATGAGGCCTGCGCGCAAGCGGGGCTGGCTGCCATCGGGCTGACCCTTTAGCTTTCGAAAGCGACAACCGCCTGATCGGCACGCGATGAAGTCCGGCCAGGCCGAAGTCGACGCCGCCCGCGCGGCCCTGCATCGGAACCTCGCGCCTGACCGTCACCCTCAAAAGAATGCCTGCAATCCTGTCTGTGCCCGACCAAGGATCAGCGCATGTACGTCGTGCGTCCCCTCGTAGGTGTTGACCACTTCCAGGTTGACCAGGTGGCGGGCCACGCCGAATTCGTCGCTGATGCCATTGCCGCCCAGCATGTCGCGCGCCATGCGGGCAATGTCCAGCGCCTTGCCGCAGCTGTTGCGCTTCATGATCGAGGTGATTTCGACCGCGGCGGTGCCTTCGTCCTTCATCCGTCCCAGGCGCAGGCACCCTTGCAGGCCCAGGGTGATTTCGGTCTGCATGTCGGCCAGCTTCTTCTGGATCAACTGGGTCTGTGCCAGCGGACGGCCGAACTGCTTGCGGTCCAGGGTGTACTGGCGCGCGGTGTGCCAGCAGGCCTCGGCCGCCCCCAGTGCGCCCCAGCTGATGCCGTAGCGGGCGGCGTTGAGACAGGTGAACGGGCCACGCAGGCCGCGCACTTCGGGGAAGGCGTTTTCCTCGGGGCAGAACACGTTGTCCATCACGATCTCGCCAGTGATCGAGGCGCGCAGCCCAACCTTGCCGTGGATGGCCGGTGCGGACAGGCCTTGCCAGCCCTTTTCCAGGACGAAACCGCGGATCTGGCCGGCATCGTCCTTGGCCCAGACCACGAACACATCGGCGATGGGGCTGTTGGTGATCCACATCTTGGCGCCGCTGAGGCGATAGCCGCCATCGACCTTCCTCGCCCGGCTGATCATCGCGCCCGGGTCGGAGCCGTGGTCTGGCTCGGTCAAACCGAAACAGCCGATGGATTGCCCGCTGGCCAAGCTGGGCAGGTATTTCTGCCGGGTGGCTTCGCTGCCGAATTCGTGGATCGGCACCATCACCAGGGATGACTGCACGCTCATCATTGAGCGGTAGCCGGAATCGATGCGCTCCACCTCACGGGCGATCAGCCCGTAGCACACGTAATTCAGGCCGCTGCCGCCATAGGCCTCGGGAATGGTCGGACCGAGCAGGCCTGTTTCGCCCATTTCGCGGAAGATCGCCGAGTCGGTCTGCTCGTGCCGGAACGCCTGCAGCACGCGCGGCGCCAGCCTGTCGGCGGCGAAGCGCCGGGCGCTGTCACGCACCATGCGTTCTTCGTCGGTGAGTTGCTGATCGAGCAGCAGCGGGTCTTGCCAGTTGAAGCTTGCCTTGCTGGCCATGGGGCCTCCGAATGCGTTGTGGCGTGTGGTTAATCGAGCCGCTCGATGATGCAGGCAATCCCCTGGCCCAGCCCGATGCACAAGCTGACCAGTGCATAGCGCCCGCCGGTGCGTTCCAGCTGGCGCATGGCAGACAGCGCCAGGCGCGCGCCGGAAGCCCCGAGCGGGTGGCCCACGGCAATGGCGCCGCCGTTGGGATTCAACCGCGGATCGTTGAAATCCAGGCCGAGCTGCACGCGGCGGCGCAGCCAGGGACTGATCCGATAACGCGGCTCCTGATACAGGTCATGCAGCTGGTGCAGGATCTGCATGATCCTGGATGCCCGGTAATGTTCGCCAAAGCCCAGCGGCCCGTGTGGATAGCCCAGTGCCAGTCGCACCGCGTGGCGGGGTCGGCGATCCGTCGCTGGGCGATCTCGCAGCCGGAGGACTAGCAGGCTCGCGACCCCTTCCTGCCCTTCGCGCGCTGCGGTCATGGGTTTTGTCGGCCGCAGTAGGTGGACGAGGTCGCGGTGGACAACGGCAAGCTGCGCCGCCGGCCATCGCCTCACGGGCTCGGAGCGGCACGATCGGTCAGCCCTTCATCGGCCTGCGCTGGCTAAACTTGCCTGCCGTGGCAGCCACGCCGCGACATCAAGAACATCGCCTGATCTTCCATTCTCCCTTCAAGTGCCGTTAATCACGGATAGACCCACAAGCGTGCCCTGGCCGGGCGCCTGCTTCACACAGGACTACACCATGCATGTCGATGACGCCGTTGGCTCGCGCAAATCCGTTCGCCGTTTCCTGCCCCTGGAGGTTCCCCGTTCCGTGGTCGAGCACATCCTGCAGGTGGCTGCCCGTGCTCCGAGCGGCAACAACGTGCAACCCTGGCACGTGCATGTGCTGGCCGGCGATGCCAAGCAGGCCCTGTGCGCGGATATCCTCGCGGCCGCCGAATCCGGGCAGACGCACCAAGCCGAGTACCGCTACTACCCGGACAACTGGTTCGAGCCCTATCAGGGCCGGCGCCGCGCGAACGGCTTCGGTCTTTACGAAACGCTTGGCATCGCCCGCGACGACCTGCAGGCACGCAAGCGCCAGATGCTTCGCAATTACCAGTTCTTCGATGCCCCGGTGGGTCTGCTGGTCAGCCTCGACCGCCGCCTGAACACCGGCAGCTACATGGATCTGGGCATGTTCATCCAGAACATCCTGCTCGCAGCCCGTGGCCAGGGGCTGCATACCTGCGCCCAGGCCGCGTTCGCCTGGTACCACCGGATCGTCCGCCAGCATGTCCCGCTGCCCGACGAGCAGCTCCTGGTCTGCGGCATCGCCCTGGGCCACGAAGATCCGAACGCGGTGGAGAACACGTTCAGAACCCCGCGCGAACTGGTCGCCGGCTTCGCCACCTTTCACGGCTTTCAAGCGCAGGAGCAGGAGCAGGAACTCGCTCCGCCGGCGCGCCCGTGAGCGCGCCATCGCTGCAACGAAAAAAGGAGCCGAAGCTCCTTTTCTCCATCATCCACAGGCGTCGGTGAAGCCTGTGGATCATGCATCTGGAGCGGGATAAGAGACTCGAACTCTCGACCTCGACCTTGGCAAGGTCGCGCTCTACCAACTGAGCTAATCCCGCGGATGACACGCAAGTCCGGCGAACCGGGCTTCATTGCAAGTTGTGGAGGCCTGGGTCGGAATCGAACCGGCGTACGCGGATTTGCAGTCCGCTACATGACCACTCTGCCACCAGGCCGGTGACGCGCGGTTGGCCTTTCGACCTTCCGACAAAACAAAACCCCGGTGAGGGGTTTCATTGACGCCCTGGAAGCAAACCAGCCTTCAAGCGCGTCTTGAAACATGGAGCGGGATAAGAGACTCGAACTCTCGACCTCAACCTTGGCAAGGTTGCGCTCTACCAACTGAGCTAATCCCGCGTTTCGAGAGGCGAAATTGTAGTGTCTTTCCTGCCGCTGTCAACGGCCGCCTGCTCGTCCTGGCGCAGGCTCGGCCAGGCGGCGCGCAGGTACTGGTAGCCGGAGAACAGGGTCAGCAGCGCGGCCACCGCCAGCAGCCAGTCGCCGATGTGGAACACCGGCACGCTCATCCAGATCTGGCTCAGGCCATGGTTGGCCGGGCGCACCGAATACAGCAGGCAGGCCAGGGCGATCATCTGCACGGTGGTCTTGACCTTGCCGATCCAGGCCACCTTGACCTTGCCGCGCTGGCCGATCTCGGCCATCCATTCGCGCAGTGCGGACACGGCGATCTCGCGACCGACGATCACCGCCGCCCAGAACGCCATCCACGGGGTGGGATGGCCCTGCACGATCAGGAACAGCGCCACGGCCACCATCAGCTTGTCGGCCACCGGGTCCAGGAACGCGCCGAAGGCCGAGGACTGGTGCCAGCGGCGCGCGATCCAGCCGTCGAGCCAGTCGGTCACCGCCGCCACGGTGAACACCGTGACCGAGGCGATGCTGGTCCACCAGAACGGCAGGTAGAAGACCACCACCAGCACCGGGATCAGCACGATCCGGAGCAGGGTCAGCCAGGTGGGGATGGTCAACTTCATGTTCGATCGGGCCCGGGCACGGTGGGATTGGCCGGTGCAGACAGCCCGTGCAGGTTAGCGTAGATGCGCTCGGCGAGCGCGTGATTGATCCCTTCCACGCGCGCGATCTGCTCCACGCCGGCGGCCTTGAGCCCGGACAATCCGCCGAAATGCTTGAGCAGGTTGGCCCGGCGGCGCGGGCCGATGCCGGCGATGTCCTCCAGTTTGGAGGTCATGCGCGCCTTCTGCCGCTTGCCGCGGTGGCCGGTGATGGCAAAGCGGTGCGCCTCGTCGCGCACCTGCTGGACCAGCTGCAGCGCCGGCGAGGCCGCGCCGGGATGGACCTGGCGACCATCGGCCAGGATCAGGGTCTCGTGGCCGGCGCGACGTTCCACGCCCTTGGCCACACCGACCAGGGTCACGCCATCGACACCCAGGTCGGCCAGCGCGGCGCGGGCCTGGTTGAGCTGGCCGGTGCCGCCGTCGATCAGCAGCACGTCCGGCAACATCCTGCCCGACTGGCCCTCGCCGGCAGCGCCCGGGCCTTGGTCGGCGCGCGAACCCGTGCTTCGCAAGCGCGCTTCTTCACCCTCCTCCATCGCCCGGCGGAAGCGGCGCTCGATCGCCTGGCGCATGGCCCCATAGTCGTCCCCGGGCGCGATCCCGGTGATGTTGAAGCGCCGGTACTGCGAGCGCACCGGGCCGTTTTGGTCGAACACCACACACGAGGCCACGGTCGCCTCGCCCATGGTGTGGCTGATGTCGAAGCACTCGATTCGCTGGGCCGGCTCGGACAGGCCCAGCAGCTCCTGCAACGCGGCACTGCGTGCGCTCTGGGCGTTGCGGCTGGTCATCTCGGTGGCCAGGGTGATCTCGGCATTGCGCCTGGCCAGGTCCAGGTACCCGGCGCGCTCGCCGCGCACGTTCCACTTCAGCTGCACCTTGCGGTTGGCGGCGGTGCTGAGCGCGGCCTCGATCAGCTCGGCCTCGGGAATCTCGCGGTCCAGCAGGATCTCGCGCGGGGCCAGCTGCTCGGCGTAGTACTGGGAAACGAAGGCGGCCAGCACTTCCTCGGCGCTCTCCTCGCCGTTGGTGCGTGGGTAAAAGGCGCGCGTGCCCAGGTTGCGGCCGTCGCGAAAGGCCAGCAGCAGCACGCAGGCGGTGCTGCCGTGCATCGCGCAGGCCAGCGCGTCCAGGTCGGCCGCGTGGCCGTCCACGTATTGGCGCGACTGCATGCCGCGCAGCCGCTGCAGCAGGTCGCGCAGGCGCGCGGCTTCCTCGAAGTCCAGCCTGGCGGCGGCGCGCTCCATTTCGGCAGTCAGCTCATCGCTGAGTTCGTCGCTGCGCCCGCCCAGAAACAGCGAAGCGCGATGCACCGACTGGTCATAGTCGGCCTGGCTCACCAGGCCCACGCACGGCGCGGTGCAGCGGCCGATCTGGAACTGCAGGCACGGCCGGGTGCGGTTGCGGAACACGCTGTCCTCGCAGTTGCGCAACTTGAACAGCTTCTGCATCAGGTTGAGCGTGTCGCGCACCGCACCGGCGCTGGCATACGGGCCGAAGTAACGCCCCTGGATCGCGCGCGGGCCGCGGTGCAGGGCGATCCGCGGGAACGCCTCGGCGGTCAGCAGCACGTAGGGATAGCTCTTGTCATCGCGCAGGGACACGTTGTAGCGCGGCGCCAGCGACTTGATCAGCTGGTTTTCCAGCAGCAACGCTTCGGATTCGGTGCCGGTGACGGTCACGTCCATGCGCGCGATCTGGGCGATCATCGCCAGCGTGCGCGGGTTGCGCGGGGCGTTGTTGAAATAGCTGCCAACCCGGTTGCGCAGCGCGCGCGCCTTGCCCACGTACAGCAGCGTGCCGTCGGCTGCGTACATGCGATAGACGCCAGGGGCGGTGCTCAGGCCAGCGGCGAAGGCCTTGCCGTCGAAGGGGTGTTGCGGGTCTTGCACAGGGTGACGGCTCATTCGTCGATCGGGACCTGGGTCAGCGTGTTGCTTGCCAGGTCCAGGCACAGCACCGCATGGGCGTCGGTTTCGCAGATCCACAGCTTGCCACCGAAGGCAGCCACGCCGGCCGGGCCGGCCAGCTTGCGCAGGTCCAGCCGGGTGACCACCCCGCCACCCAGGCGCAGGCTGCGGATGCAGCCGTTGCCGGTGTCGGCGATCCACAGCAGCGGCGCATCCGGATCCAGCGCCAGGGCCTCCGGCGCCTGCAGCCGCGCCTGCTGGCGCTGGCCGTCGGCGTCGCCGAATTCCCACATGCCCTGCCCGACCAGGGTCTGGGTCAGGTCGCCGCGCAGCTGCACGCCGCGAATCGAGGAGCCCAGGGTATCGGCCACGTACAGCGCCTGCTGGACCTGGGCCAGGCCAGAGGGCTGGGCGAAGCTGGCCAGGATCCCGGCGCCGTCGCGCTGGCCCAGTTGGCCCGAGCCGGCCCGGCATTCCAGTATCCCCAGGCCGGCGCTCTGGTTCCAGGTCCAGATGCGGTTGTCACCGGCCAGGGTCAGGTGCAGGTAGCTGTTGCCGGCCACCAGCGCGGTTGGCGAGGGCAGCGAGACATCCTGCAGCGACTGGATCGGGCCTTCGGCCGGGGTGCGGGTGAGACGATTGCCCAGCACGGTCTGGACCGCGCCGCTGCGCAGGTTGATCCGGCGCAGCAGGTGGTTGCCGGTATCGGCCACGTAGAGCTCCTCGCGCAGCAGCGACAGGCCATTGGGCCGGCAGAAGCTGGCGATTTCCGGCTCGCCATCCAGCGCGTCGGCGGTGCCATTGCCGAACCGGCGTAGCACCCGGCCGGCGTGGGTGCATTCCAGGATCTGATGGTGGCCGGTGTCGGCCACGTACAGGCGCTCGGCGGTGACGACCAGGCCAGTGGGAAAGCGCAGCGGCGCGCGTGGCTCGGGGTTGGTTTCGACGGCGCGCGTGGTGCCCGGCGGCTCGAGGACCTGCTCGCACAATGCGCTCACCGCCGCTTCCAGTGCTCCCACGCCGGGCGTGCCGACGATGCGATCGGCCAGCATGCCGTGCGCGTCGATCAGCACCACCGTGGGCCAGGACTCGATGTTGAAGCGCTGCCAGGCATGCCAGTCCCGGTCGTGCGCGACCGGCAGGCTCACCCCATGCCGGCGCAGGCGCTTGAGCGTGGCCAGCGGATCGCGGTGCGCATCGAAGCGCGGCTGGGCCAGGATCCGCACCTGCAGGCGACCGCGGTAGCGCCGTTCCAGCACGGCCAGGTCGGCCAGGCGCTGCATGCACCAGGCCGAGGCAGGATCGACGAAGGCCAACGCCACCACGCTGCCCTGCAGTGATCGCAGTTCGGTGGGGGCGGCATTGAGCCAGTGCAGGCCGTGGGGAAAGTCCGGTGCGTGGAGGGGCGTCATGTGCATGAGATTATGCCGGAGCCCGGTCCACCCGATCGGCGCGCGCCGACCGCCTGGACGGCCGGTTCGCCCCATCGCCAGACATCGACATCACCTGCGCACCCTGCCGCCTCGATCACGCCAGACCATCCAGATGGCGCTGGGCGCGTTCCAGGTCCTCGAGTGTATCCACGCCGGGCGGAAACGCGACCGGGGTCAGCGCCACGGCAATCCTGAAGCCCGCTTCCAGCGCGCGCAGTTGTTCGAGCGACTCGGTCCGCTCCAGCCGCCCCGGCGGCAATGCAGCAAACTGGCGCAGGAACCCGGCGCGGTAGGCATAGATGCCGATGTGGCGCAGGAACGGCGCCGCCGATTCCGGCAACACCTGGCGGCTGCGGGCGAACCCGTCGCGATGCCACGGCAGCGGCGCCCGGCTGAAATACAGCGCATCGCCGCGCGCGTCGGTGACCAGCTTGACCGTGTTGGGGTCGAAGAGCTGCGCGGCCTGCTCGATCGGGGTGGCCAGCGTGGCCATGGGATGGCCGCTGGACGACAGTGCCGCGGCCACCGCGCGGATGCCTTCGGGTGGGGCGAACGGCTCGTCGCCCTGCAGGTTCACCACCAGGGCGCCATCGCCCCAGCCGGCGATCCGCGCGCATTCGGCCAGACGGTCGCTGCCGGAGGCGTGGCCGGTCGCGGTCATCGCCACCTGCACGCCCTGCCCGTCCAGTACCCGCGCCACGCGTTCGTCGTCGGTGGCCACCCACACCTGGTGCGCGCCCGCGGCCAGGGCGCGCTCGGCCACGTGCAGCACCAGCGGCCGGCCGCCCAGCAGGCGCAGCGGCTTGCCCGGCAGGCGCGAGGCATCGTGCCGCGCGGGAATGGCGACGACGAAGGGTTCGTTCAGCTCAGGCATGCAGGCGCCTCCGCGCGGGTTGCAGGACACACCATCCAGATGGATGGCGTGGTGGCAGCGCGGACCAGTTTAAAGGTCCACGTCTGTAGGCTCCGGGCAGTGCGTCGCACGCCATGAGGGCCACAGGCAACGCCGGCGCGGCCGCTCAGCGCCTGCTGCCGCGGCCGGCGGCCGGTTCGCGCAGCAGCTGCAAGCGCGCCTCGAGCGCGACCCAGAACGCCTCGGGCAGTTCAGCGTCGATCGGCACGCTGTAGCTCCACGCGCTGGCGAACGGCGCGCACTTGACTGCGTCCTTTTCGGTCATCAGCACCGGCAGCTGACTGCCGAACTGCAGATCCTGCGCCGTGTAGGCGTGGTGGTCGTCAAAGGCATGCGGCACCACGCCGATCCCGTAGTCGCGCAGCATGTCGAAGAACCGTGCCGGATTGCCGATGCCGGCCACCGCATGCACGCGATGCCCGCCGAAGGCGGTGAGCGGCAGGGGCTTGCCGCCCGCCAGCGGGACCGCACCCTCCGGACGCAAGGTCATCGGCCATTCGCCGAAGCCCGCGCTGCCACCGTTGACCACCCGGAAATCGCAGCGCGCTGCCCGCACGGCCGGTTCACGCAGCGGCCCGGCCGGCAGCAGGCGGCCATTGCCATAGCGACGACGGCCGTCGATGACCTCGATCTCCAGGTCGCGACGCAAGCGGTAATGCTGCAGGCCGTCGTCGCAGACCACGATGTCGCAGCCAGCTGCCGCCAGCGCCCGCGCGGCGGCCACCCGATCGCGGTCCACGCGCACGGGCACGCCGGTACGACGTGCGATCAGCACCGGCTCATCGCCGCCTTCTGCCGGCGTGGTCTGCAGCTCCACCCAGCGCGGGGTGGCTTGATCGTGGCGGCCGTAGCCACGGCTGGCCACGCCCGGATTCCAGCCGGCAGCGCGCAGGCGCTTGACCAGGGCGATGGTCAGCGGGGTCTTGCCGGTGCCGCCGACGGTGAGGTTGCCGACCACGATCACCGGCACCGGCGCGCGCTTGCGGCGCAGCAGGTGCAGACCGAACAGGCCGGCGCGCAGCTTCAGGGCGCCGGCGTAGACCGGTTCGAGCAGGCGTGCGACCGGCGGCACCGGGGCGCCGTCGAACCAGTGGCGCGGGGTCCGCGGGGCCTTGCTCATTGCGCTTCGCGGAACTGCGCACCATGCAGCTGCGCGTACAGCCCACCCCTGGCCAGCAGCTCGGCGTGGGTGCCCTGCTCGACCAGCTTGCCGTGATCCAGCACCAGCACCTGGTCGGCGTGTTCGATGGTGGACAGCCGGTGGGCGATGACCAGGGTGGTGCGGTCGGGCATCAGCTGGGTCAGCGCATCCTGGACCAGGCGCTCGGATTCGTTGTCCAGCGCAGCGGTGGCTTCGTCCAGGATCAGGATCGGCGCGTCCTTGAGCATCGCCCGGGCCAGGGCCAGGCGCTGACGCTGGCCGCCGGAGAGCCTGCTGCCCTTGACCCCGATCGGGGTGTCCTTGCGCTCCGGCAATTGTTCGATGAACTCCATCGCGTGCGCATCGCGCAGCGCCTTGTCCAGCGCCTGCGGATCGGCCGAGCGCATCTCGCCATAGGCCACATTGGCCGTGACGCTGCCATCGAACAGCATCACCTGCTGGCCGACCAGCGCGATCTGCCGGCGCAGGTCCGCCAGCGCGTACTCCTGCAGGGGCACGCCATCGACCAGGATCTGGCCGCCTTCCGGCTCATAGAAACGCGGGATCAGCTTGATCAGGGTGGATTTGCCGCTGCCCGAACGCCCGACGATCGCGGTGACGGTGCCGGGCCGGGCGACAAAGCTGATGTGCTCCAGTGCCGGTTTGGCCTGGCCGGGGTAGCGCGCGCTGACGTCGCGGAACTCGATCATCCCCCTGGCGCGTGCCAGCGGGCGCAACCCGGTGTCCATCTCGTCCGGCGCGTCCAGGACCGAAAACAGGCGCTCGGCCGAGGCCACCCCGCGCTGCAGGACGTTCTGCACGCTGGTGAGACTCTTCAACGCGGGAATGATGCCGATCATCGACACCATCAGGCTGACGAAGCCGCCGGCGGTCAGGCGGCCAGCGGCCGCTTCGTGCCCGGCCAGCAGCAGCAGTCCGGCCAGGCCGATCGCGCCCATCATCTGGACCAGGGCCGAAGACAGGCCGCGGGTGGCTTCGACCTTCATCGCCAGGCGCAGATTGTTGTCGGCCAGGGTGGCGTAGCGCCGCAGTTCCTCGGGCTGGGCGCCGTAGACCTTCACTTCCTGCTGGTTGGACAGGGTCTGGTCGGCCGCCTGCAGCAGCTGCGCGCCGCTTTCCTGGATGCGGTGGCTGACCCGGCGGTAGCGCTTGGCGACCTTGTTCATCACGAAGGCCAGCGGGGGGGCCAGCACCAGGACCGAAATGGTCACCTGCCAGCTGATGTAGAGCATGATGCACAGCGCGCCGATGACCTGCAGCGACTGCTGGACCATGGTCTTGAGCGCATCGACTGCGGCCTGGGCGACCTGGTCCGAATCCGAACCCAGGCGCACCAGCATCGACGGCACCGGCTCGGCATCGAAGCGCGAACCGGGCAGGCGCAGGTACTTGCCCAGCACCCGCACGCGCAGGTCGCGCGCCACGCTGCGCGCCGCGCGGCCCATCGACATGTCGGTCAGGTAGCCGGCGATGCCGCGCACCAGGAACACCGCGATGATGGCCGCCGGCAGCCAGGCGGCAAACTCCATGTTCTTGGAGACGAAGGTCTCATCGGTGATCGGCTTCATCAGCCACAGGAACAGGCTGCTACCGGCGGCTTCGACCAGCGCGGCCAGCGCCGCCAGCACCAGCAGGCCACGATACGGCTTGGCAAAGGTCAGCAGCCGGCGGTAGGTCTTCCAGGCCGAGCCGTTGAAGGCTGCATTCACTTGGCCGGCTCCGGCGCGGTGGCGATGGACACGCGCTTGAAGTTCAGCTGGGCCAGCGCGTCCAGCGCGGTCACCACGGCCTGATGCGGGGTGCGGGCATCGGCACGCAGCATCACCGGGCGATCGCGGTCGTTGCCGGCGGCCTGGGCGATGGCCTGCTTGAGCGCATCGACATCGGTGCGCAGTACCTCGCTGTCGCCGACGAAATAACGGCCTTCGGCATTGACCAGCACGCTCAGCGCCCTGGCCGGCGCCTCGGACGCCTGCTGCGAGGCCGAGGGCAGCTGCAGCTGCAGGGTCGAGCGCGCGTCGAAGGTGGTGGTGATCACAAAGAAGATGACCAGCACCAGGATCACGTCGATCAGCGGGATCAGGTTGATCTCCGGCTCGTCGTGGGCGCGGTCGTCGCGGATGCGCATGCGGCGCAGCTCAGGCTTGGGGCCGCGCGGCGGCGGCGTTGCGCGCTTCCAGCGCATCGGACAGGGCCATGGCCTGCTGCTCCATCTCGATCACATAACCGGTGACCTTGCCGCGGAAATAGCGATGGAAGATCAGCGCCGGGATCGCCACCAGCATGCCGGTCGCGGTGCACACCAGCGCCTTGCCGATGCCGCCGGCGAGCTGGGTCACATCGCCCACCCCGTGGTCGAGAATCCCCAGGAACATCTGGATCATGCCGATCACCGTACCCAGCAGGCCCAGCAACGGCCCGGCCGCGGCGATGGTGCCCAGGGTGTTGAGAAAGCGCTCCATGCGATGGACCAGATGGCGACCGGTATCCTCGATGCGCTCGCGCACGACATCGCGCGAGCGGTGGCGCACGTCCAGCGCGGCGGCCAGCAGCGCGCCCAGCGGCGAGGTCTGGCGCAGCGATTCGATGTGCGAGGGCTCCAGGTTGGCCGACAGTGCCCAGCGGCGGACTTCCTCGCCCAGGCCCGGCGGCAGGATTTCCTTGCGACGCAGGCTCCAGAACCGTTCCACCACGATGGCCAGGGCCAGCACAGCCAGCAGCAGCAGCGGGATCATGGGCCAGCCACCCGCCTTCACCAGTTCCAGCACGTTCAATCCTTACGGCACGCCGGGCCGTGTAGTTGCAGGCCGATAGGATAGCCCAGCCGCCCGTTTTGCCTGGACCGCGTCCCACAGCCGCGGCTTCCAGCGCCGGCGCTCGCGCACGGCCAGGCCGTCGGCGCGCAGCCACACGCCCAGTGCGCCGCTGTCGGCGGTATTGAGCACTTCGGCCCCGGCGTGTTGCCAGCGCCGCACGATCTGCGGGCGCGGATGGCCAAAGCGATTGCCGTAGCCGGCCGAGACCAGCGCCAGGCGCGCACCGGTGGCCTGGACGAAGCCCGGATCGGACGATTTCTCGCTGCCGTGGTGCGCGACCAGCACCACTTGCGCGTGCAGCTTGCCGGGCTTGCGCGCGAGCAGGTCGCGTTCGATCACCTGGCCGATGTCGCCGGCCAGCAGCGCCGCGCCGTGCGCGGTGTCCACCCGCAGCACGCAGCTGGCCTCGTTGCCCAGGTAGGGAAAGCCGCGCGCCGGATGCAGCACCTCGAAACGCACGCCGTCCCAGTACCAGGCCTGGCCGGCGCGACAGGCGCTCTGCAGCGGCACCGGCGCGCCCGCCGGGCTCAGTACTTCCAGCACCGGCAGGCCCAGCCGCACTGCGCCCAGGCCGCCGGCATGGTCGGCATCGCCGTGGCTGACCATCACCCGGTCCAGCCGCGCCACCCCCAGGGCGTGCAAGGCCGGCACCACGACCCGCTCGCCGGCGTCGAAGCCGTCGGCCACGGCCGGGCCGGTATCGAACAGCAGCGCGTGCGCGCGAGTACGGACCAGCACCGACAGGCCCTGGCCGACGTCGAGCACGGTCAGGGCCGCCTCGCCCACTGCCGGCCGGTCGGTGTCCGGCCACAGCAACGGAAGCCACAGCAGGGCCGCCAACGCCTTGCCGGGTACACCACGCGGCAGCAGCAGCCAGAACGCGCCGATCAGGGCCAGCGGCAACGCGTACCACGCCCCTTCGGCCAGCCACCACAGCGCGAAGCGGCTGCGCGCCATCCATCCGAACAGCTCCCAGCTCGGCGCGAACGCATGCCCGGCCAGCGACCACGCCCAACCGCCCCAGCCGGCGTGCAGCGCCTCCAGCGCGGTCCCCAGCAACGCCAGCGGCACCACCACCAGGCTCCACCAGGGGATCGCGACCAGGTTGGCCAACGGCCCGGCCAGCGAGGCCTGGCCGAACAGCACCACCGTCAGCGGCAGCAGCCCCAGCGTGGCCACGCCCTGCGCGGACAGGAACTGCCGCAGCAGCGGCGCGTCGCTGCGCGGCAGGCACCACAGCAGCCAGCCGACGCCGGCAAAGCTGAGCCAGAAACCGGCCGTCAGCGGCGACAACGGATCGGCCAGCAGGACCGCGATGGTGGCCAGCGCCAGCGATTGGGCAGCGCTGGCACGCCTTCGCCCGCACCGTGCCAGCGCCACCACCGCGATCATCAGCAGCGTGCGCACGGTCGGCAGCGAGAACCCGGACAGCACCGCATAGCCGGCGGCCAATGCCATGGCCGCCACGCCCGCCGCCATCGCCCGCGGAAAGCGCCGGCCCAGGCGCGGAAACAGACGCCAGAGTCCAGCCGCCAGCAAGGCGCCGAAGCCGGCCACCAGGCCGACGTGGAAGCCGGAGATCGCAATCAGATGGGTCAGGCCCGCGGCCCGCAGCGTGCTCCAGTCGGCATCATCCAGGCCGCCGGTATCGCCCAGCGCCAGCGCGCGCACGAACCGCTGTGAACCGGCCGGCGCCTGCGCCGCGATCCGTGCCGACATGCGCGCGCGCCAGCCATCGACCCCGGCCGCGGCGGACAGGGCCCGCGCCTGCTCGACCTGGCGCACATAGCCGGTCGCGCTCACCCGCCGCGACAGCGCATGGCGCTCGCTGTCGAAGCCGCCTGGATTGGCCAACCCCCGCGGTGCGCGCAGCCGCACCACCAGGTGCCAGCGCGCGCCGGCCTGCAATTGGGTGCGCGGGCCTGGCGCGGTGGCGCCGAAATCGTCGTACCAGGCCAGTTGCAGGCGCCTGCCGCAGCCCGGCGTCTGCGCGCCGGGGCAGGCATCGGCGACAAAGTCGAACCGCGTGCGCCGGGCTTCGGCCTGTGGCAGGCCGGCGATGCGCCCTTCGATGACCAGGTCGCGCCGTTCCCAGCGCTCCGGCAGCTGCGCCGACAGCGCCCAGCTCGCCTGGACGCCGGCCAGCGCCAAGCCGGTCAGCACCACGCCCAGGCCGCGCCCGGGCATCGCCCCGCAGCGCCACCACAGCACGGCGCCGACGCCCAGCATCGGCAGCAGCCATCGCAGCGATGGCTGCGCCGGCAACAGCAGGCATCCGCACACGCCGACCAGCAGCCACAGTGCGGCCCAGGCCCCGAACGGCGCCAGATGCACCGCGGACGCGGCCCGGCACAACGTGCGGACCCGCTGCCAGATCCGTCCGGCACCGCGTGCCCGCGCCTGGGTGATCGCCATCGAAGGCCTCCTGCCATATCGATGCCACAGCATGCGCGGGCACGGCAGACCGGGCGATCGGCGCAGGCCGCGCCGGCGCGTGGGGAAAATCCGAATCGCCCGCCCCGGATCACGCGGGCCATCGCGTTGCGGCGCCAGCACCGCCTGCAGCACCGCCATCGCCTGCATGGGGCTGGGACCGACCCGCTGGCTGTTCTTGGCAGCGATGCTGCCCAAGGCGCCATGGGGCCTGGCGATGCCAACCCCGCAGTCGCCGATGCCCCCGGCGAATGTCCGACTTCGAGCATGGCCAGCTACGGGGCACCAACGACAGCCTAAGCGTTACGCCTGGTTGCTGTCGCCGGTGCTCTTCGGCGCGGTGACCTCGACCCCGGTCGGACCGCAGCCAGTCTGCCTTGCATTGCCACCGCGCTCCTGATCGCCGCCGTCGTGCTGGCCGCGGCGGCGGTCATGGCCCAGGTCGGCGGACGCCGGTCGCTGCCGGATCACGCCAGCGACCAGCGCCCCAGTTCCTGGTAAGGCGCGTCGCCCGCCCCGCGCAGCAGGACGACGGTGTCCAAGGCCAGACGCACCGGTGGGCAATTCACCGGCGCGACGCGGCGACCGTCGTTGTGGCCAAGGGTCAGGTGCGGATGGAACGCCGGCGCCCTGGCCAGCAGCAGCCGGTTGAGCAGGGCCGCAAGGCGCACGCGCTGCTCCAGCTCGGCCAGCGCGCGTGGGGTCTGCGAGGCTGCCAGCACCACCGAATTACGGCCGAACACCGCCACCTGGTCCAGTGTCAGCACGAAGGACTCGCCCTGGATCGTCGCCATCGCCCGCCCCGCACCGGCGACCAGCGAGGGAATCTGCTCGTCCATCGGCTGGCCCAGGTAAAGCAAGGTCACATGGCGCTTGGCTGCCAAGATGGGTTTCATCCGGCCAAAGCGCGTGGCATGCAGGCGCGCGGCTTCGTCAAGCGCCGCCTGGTCGCTCGCGGAAGGCATCAGGGCGAAGAACAGGCTCAGCAGCTGCGCATCGGAGCGGGCGAAGAGGTCGTCGTGCATCACCTTCGAAGACTCCCCAAGAGGCGCTGCGACCCGCTGGCGGGGTGCCCAGCCGCATCCAGC
The DNA here is from genome assembly GCF_000233915.3 of Pseudoxanthomonas spadix BD-a59. Lineage (NCBI taxonomy): Bacteria > Pseudomonadati > Pseudomonadota > Gammaproteobacteria > Lysobacterales > Lysobacteraceae > Pseudoxanthomonas > Pseudoxanthomonas spadix. Next base: position 1,792,851 of record NC_016147.2, read on the forward strand.
TCGGCCCCGCATCAGACCGCAGCGGTAATGATGATCTCGACCTTCCACTCCGGCCTTGCCAACTGCGCCTGCACGGTGGCGCGGGCCGGGGTGTGGCCCGGGGCGACCCAGGCTTCCCACTCGGCGTTCATGCCGGAAAACTCAGCCAGGTCGGCCATGAAGATCTCCGCGCGCAGGATCCTGGACTTGTCACTGCCGGCCCTGGCAAGCAGCGCATCGATCTCGGCAAGCACCTGGCGGGTCTGGGTGCCGATGTCTCCACCGGATTCGGCAATCTGACCGGCAAGGTAGGCCACGCCGTTATGCACGGTCATCTCGGACATGCGGGGGCCGGAATCGAAACGCTGGATCATGCGAGGACACGCTCGTGAGGAGGTAAGCGCGCAACGCTACCGGCCCGTCATGCTCCTGCCAAGAGACTCCTGCGCGAACGGCTGGAAGGGACGCTCACGCTCGTGCGCCAGCTTCAGCACCATAACTCAGGCACATGCGCCATTGGGCTCAAACAGGATTTTTAACGACTTTCCATTCAAGGCCATTTCAAACGCATCCTGTGCATCGGAAAGGGCCACGCGATGCGAAACAAGCGAAGACAAGTCGACACGCCCGTTGGCGAGGAGAGTTGTTGAACGTTCCCAGGTTTCGAAAAGGCCTCTTCCATGAAGCCCACGGACCACAAGTCCCTTGAAGAGCCACTCTTCCAGGTTGAGTGAAATCTCCTGCGAGGGAACGCCCATCAGCCGCAACTCACCCCCATGAGTGATGGATTGAATAAGCGCTTTCAGTGCCGACGCCTGCCCAGAGTAGTCAATCGCGACATCGACCCCTCTCTCACCGAGCAATGAGCGCACCGTCTCGTAAACACTGTCATCAGCTGCATTGACACATTCGTCGACCCCCATCCTGGCTGCCGCGGCCAGGCGGAGCGGATGGACATCCGTAGCAATCACCTTGCTTGCGCCCAATGCCCGGGCAGCTGCAATGTTCATCAGTCCGATCGGCCCGCAACCAGAGACAAGGACATTCAATCCCGAGACCCCGGAACCCTCCATGCTGGCGTGTACCGCCAGTCCAAAAGGCTCCATCATGGCCGCCTGCAGTGGAGAGATTTCAGGCGGCACCGGCCAACACACACTTTCCGGAACCATGACGAACGGGGCAAACCCCCCGTCAAAGTCGACGCCTGGATAGCGCGTATGAGGACACACATGGGCCCAACCACGCCGACAGGTGTAGCAGACTCCACAAGGAACATGGCTCTCCAGACTGACTCGCATTCCGGGTCGCAGGCCCTTGACGTCCGAACCGACCTGTTCAACCACCCCACTGATCTCGTGACCGATGATGGTCGGCAGTTTCATCCGCTTCGCAAAGTCGCCCCACTTGTAGATCAGCAGGTCAGTACCGCAGATTCCAGCTGCCTCGACCTTCACCAATACGTCGCTGCCGCGGGCCTCCTTTGGCGCAGGCACATCGTCTACAGACAGACCCCCATGCCCGGCGGTAATTTTTCTTATCGCCAACATCGCGCCACTCGCCCAAAGGTCAAATGTTATAGATATCAAGCACAGTGGGAATCAAATCATTCATCACAATGACTTTCTTGGCCCCGATACGGAACTCGCTTCCATCTTCGATAAGATGGTAATGGTAGGTTCCGTAAAACGTCGTGGTTTCTCCATTCAGCCATTACTGCTCTCCTTCAAGCCCCATGAGTTCCAGCCACCCTGGCGTGCTGCGCCAGGAAGATCCCTTCATCTTCGATTTTTGCACCACTACTCGCCGGACTGATGCCCAATTCTTTTGCGAGATCGTCGGGACCCAAGATTTCATGACTCATGCCTCTGGACATGTCGCTCCAGCGAACCACATCATGCGCCCGCGAACCCTTCTGGACCTCGGAAAACTCCGTCAGAGATCGGTGGGGCAAAACAGTAGATCGTCACTTCCGTCTTATCCACCGCCAAGGGACGAAATACCCTGATCTGACTGCTGGTCTGGTCCATGAAAAACACGTTGGGATAAATGAGCAGATTTCTCAACCTGCCCCCATGCGCGACTTGAGCTCGTCCTTCACAGGAAACAGAGGCCTATCCTGAGGATTTGTCCAGTCCGACCAGATAAGGGTATGGCCGTTCTTCAAGTCATAATAACCACCCCGGGCATTCGGGAGGTCTCCCACATTCATGGCCTTCGTCTTCTGACCCTTGGTGGTGGAACTCGCCCGGTTTTTTAGGGTCTGAACATAGTTTGCATGAGTGGCCGCAACGTGATAACCGTCACCTTCTTTTCGAAGCCATCGGGGTAGCCGGCGTCTTGCTCATTCATCGGGGCGATCAAGGAACCGTTATCGTCAAATGCCCAGCCGTGAAACGGGCAGACAAAATTTGCACGCGTTCCCTTGGAAACGCGGCACAGCGTTGCACCTCTGTGCGTACATACATTTACAAACGCATTGATTTCGCCGGCCTTGTTGCGGTTGATAATGACCGGCACGCGGCCGACCCACCGGGTAACGAACGAGCGAGGCTTGGCGATCTCGCTCTCATGGGCGCCATAGACCCAGACCTTTTCCCAGATCCTGGGAAACTCAAGCTCGAAAAGCTCGGGGCTCGTGAATATCTCACGACTGACCCGTCGTGGCCCGGATTCAGCTTGATCCAGGAAAGGAATCGTCTTTTCCAACATGTTCATTTGTCTACTCCATTATCAATGAGTTGAAGCGCGTTCAAGTGCAAAACCCCCGCCACCTGCAACGCAAAAACCGCACAAAATCAACTTAAATCAATCCAGACCGAATTATTTATGATCCTGGTCCTGTAGGTTTTGATCGGCACCACACAAGGATATTTGCATGCGGCGCCACTTCTGACGTCAAATGTCCCGCCATGGAACGGACAACTCACCTCTCCATTCGAAAATAACTCTCCGTCCGATAGAGATGCATCACCATGCGTGCACGTATCGTCGATGACAAAGAACTCGTCGCCCAATCGGAACACTGCCAACGGGGGAGCCCCCTCTCGCTCGACCTTTGCGCCAAAATCCTCCTCCACCTCGTCACACGCGATCAGTTCTACCAGGTTCTCTTGTTCAATGTGTCCCATGAATCTCAGTCCCATCAGCCATTTACGCCGTCGACAGCATGGCAATGCTTACAAGTTAGGTACCGCACCATCCCGCCACGTACAGGCCTTAACGGGACGGGGGGCTCGCGTGCAATCGTCTCTAGAGGAACCTTATCATTCCTCACTCGGCTGAGCTATATTGCACTGCAGCAAAAATGAGGCGGCCGCCCGCTATCGCGTGCTTGGACGCGCGACCCAGGGCGCCCGGAGCAAAATTACGTCCTCGCCGGCCCGAATCTGGGCACCCCGCCCCCGGCCCCGGTGGAGCGCCAGATGCAGATCTTTAGGCGCCGACCCGCATCATGACGCGTCGGCCACGCCGGCGAGAAGCGTTTTATACCGTAAGCTTTTGATTTCATTGAAAAATTGTCCGTTTAAGGGATTCCGGGAGACCGCTTGACACCGCCGGAAAATTGTTAGTACCATTAATACCAATCAATTGGTATGTTTACGCACTCGGCGCCGGTTGTTTCGCTATCGACAAAACCGGGCAAGACGAGAAGTGCATTGGGCATTGGAAGGTGGTGTCCCTCCCCTGCTAGCCCAGCGAGGGGTCTGGATTGCCTGATCCGCACGAGGAGCGCACGCCGGGCTTGAAAAGTACAATGGGTTGTCCTAAAGACCTAAAGAAAGGTGGCAGGCTCTCATTGGCGGCTGGACATTTTTCACTTTTCCACCGAAGTTCGGAGGGAGCAAGTACCAGCACCGCACGACTGGCCGGGAGGAAGCCTGCGTGGTGCTCAAGAGCGACGAATCGACCGCTATCCTGTCCAGCCGCTGTGCGCGCTGCGGCAGCATGATGCGCAGCGGCAGAAGCGTGAAAATGAAGTTTCTGATTCGCGCGCAGCGGGGTTGGGTGCACGGACTGGACCGAGACCTGCTTGATCCGCTCGGCATCGAGGCCTCCCAGGAACCTGTCAATGATTCATGCTTGCCGCCCTGATGACCGGCTAGGTCTCCTCGGCGATCATTTGGGTGAGGGCTCTTCCTTGACGCGACGATTAACTCTGGAGAGGCGCCGGGCCCGTAACCATCAGCTGGAGGCGCGCCACAGATACGAAGGTACAGTAGAAATAATAAAAATATAGCGTCCACCGATTTTGAACTCCCAGCACGAAGAGGGTTTCCAGATCCCGTATTTCGCGGGTTCGATGGAAGTCGCTGAAGCGCCTTGGTTGCTGGTGAGCCTGGCAGAGACCGGGCAAAAGGAGCCAATGGGAACGTTGGCAGCAGTGCGGCTGGAGACCAGTGGCTTGTTTTTCAGTGATCCCATAAATATTCGCCGAGACAACAAAGAACAGGAGACGAGACCTTCATGCTTTATCTACGCCAGATGATCAAGCGCTGCGCCAACAACTACCCAACCAAAGTGGCGTATTACTGTGGGGACCATAAAGCCACCTGGAAGCAGATGAATGAGCGGTCTGACCGCTTTGCAGTCGCCTTGCAAAACATGGGGTTCGGCAAAGGTTCGACCGTCTCCATCATGACGCTTGAATCCATCGAGGTGTATGAGCACTTTTATGCCTGCATGAAGATGGGTGCAGCAAGGGTCGGCGTCAATACACAATACGCATGGCCAGAAATGAAGCATGTTCTCAAGAACAGCAAGACGCGAGTTTTGCTGGTCGATGCACGCGTTAAGAGCATGGTTGTAGAACAACGCGAGGAGATCGAAGATCTCGGCATCACACTGATCGGATATAATGGTGAGCACGACTTTGCATTCGATTATGAAAAGCTGCTGAGCGAAGCGACGGGCGAGCCCGAATGGCCGGAACTCGCACCAGACGACCTGCTGCTCATCAGCTATACCTCCGGAACCACCGGCGTTCCCAAAGGCGTGATGCTGACGCAGCGAGGCGGCTCCGACTGCGTCATTCACTCGGTGATTTCGTTCGGCTTTAACCCGGATGATGTCTGGTATATGCCCGCCGCATCCGCCTGGGTGGTGGTCCTCATGAATTGCTATGGCCTCGGCAACGCCATGACCACGGTGATTCCTGACGGTTCCTTCAAGATTGATACCTACCTGCGCGATGTCGGGCGCTTCCGCGTGACGGTGGGTCTGCTGGTGCCGACGATGATCCATCGCGCGATCACCGAGTACCAAACCGGCCAATACGACATGTCATCGATGCGGGTGTTGGTTTACGGCTCGTCACCTGCCACGCCGAAGCTTATCCGCGACGCACGCGAAAGCTTCAAGGTCCAGATGATCCAGACCTATGCGCTGACCGAGTCAAGCGGCGGCTGGGTCACGTTTCTCACCGAGCAGGACCACAAACTCGCGCTTGAATCGGAGCCGGAGCTGCTGAAGTCAGTCGGCCGCCTGGGCCTCCATTTCGACTGTTCGATCCGCGACGAGGAAGGCAGGCCAGTGCCTCCCGGTACCAAGGGTGAGATCTGGCTGCGCGGCACGACCATGATGAAAGGTTATATGGACATGCCAGCGGAGACCGCCGAGGTATTGAAAGACGGCTGGCTGCGCACCAACGATATCGGCCAACTTGATGAACGCGGTTATCTGTACCTGCTTGACCGGCAGAAATTCATGATCATCACAGGCGCAGTCAATGTCTTCCCAACCACCGTCGAAGCGGTGCTGGTCGACCATCCGGCGATTCTGGAAGTGGCAGTGGTTGGCGTGCCCCACCCTGAATGGGGCGAGGCTGTCGTGGCAGTGGTCAATCGGCGATCCACGCACCAGGACGCGACGGCCGCAGACATCATCGCGTTCTGCAATGGCAAGCTGAGCAAGCAGGAAACGCCAAAACATGTAGTATTTGTCGATGAGTTGCCAAAGACTTCGAACGCCAAGGTCAAGAAAGCGGAAATAAAAAAGTGGCTGAGTTCCGAAAAAGGTCTGGTGCCCTGGAACACGGAGATTGAATGAAACAGAACACCAACCAACCTGCGGCCACGGCCGCCACTGCGGGCCAGTCGCATGCCGACGCACTGGCCAAGCGATGCATCGCCAAGCTGCGTTCCAAAGACCGCGTATCGGAGGGTCTCGGCATTACAATCAAGTCGGGTGGTCCAGGACGTATCGCGCTGTCGATGGCGGTAACCGAGGAAATGTTGAATGCCTATGACACTTGCCATGGTGGTTACATTTTTACCTTGGCGGATGCGGCTTTTGCTTATGCGTCGAGCACCCGCAACAATGCCGCCGTCGGCTTAAACTGTCATATTGATTTCATGCGTCCAGCGAAAAAGGGCGATCACTTGTACGCACATTCGGAAGTGACCTACGTCGGCCGCACCACTGGCACCACCTTGGTGAAGGTCGTTGATCAAAACAACCGCCAGATCGCGGAACTGCATGGCCGTTATTTCAACGTCGGACAGGCCGTTCTGGATGACGAGGCAAGCTTCGGAGACACGAGTGCCTGATCAAGCAAACAAGCAGCGCGAATTGACTTTTCTTGCGCAGACTGCGGATGTCCAGCCGGATTGCGGCACCCTGGTGGAACTGGCTGGACGAGCGCCGATCGCCGTCTTTCGCCTGGGCGACGAGTTCTTTGCAACGGACGATACTTGTACGCATGGTGCAGCGTCGCTTTGTGACGGCGAGATTTTCGACGGCCAGGTTGAATGTCCTTTTCACGGCGGCACGTTTGATATCCGCACCGGCGCCGCAACCACATTTCCCTGTACCAAGCCACTGGCTGTCTATCCAGTCGTGGTGGAAAACGGCCGAATCTATGCACGCCTGGACAGCGAAGATGGAGGCTGAGAGATCGAGCAGGCGTCCATGACATCACACGGGTGAGGCCGAAAATTTTTGAGGCAACCCTGAACGATTTGAAGGTCGGCAGTGCGGTGGGTCAACCGAGAGACTGGTGGCCCACGGACAGGAACGTGCCGCTGAAGCCTCAGACTGGCGATGGCCGTCGGTCAGGGTGTCGGCGTGGAGCTGAATCACAGTCGTGCCCGAGGGACGGGTTCCTGGACATGCTGAACCGGCCGTGGCCAGCCGTGTTGCGCTGGTCGATCCGTCCTGTCCGGAGCGCAGCACGCCCATCGATTAGCCTGGAGCGCATTCAGCCGATCAATCTGGCCGACTTCCGCTGCTCGGGTTGGCCGAAGCAGGTACGCGGTTGTGCATGACCGCGTGGCCGCCTCGGATTGGATAACGCCGAACCGCGATCGCCCCCCCCGTCCGGGGGCCTGATCAGGAGCGGCGGTGCGGTGGAAATGGTGCGTCTCACCGATATGGGGATCACATTGAAGCGATGGGTGCTAGCATGAACGAGTCACATTCACGGGCAGTGGAGGGTTGCATGCCGGTGTCAAGCCAAGCCGTTCCCGCAATTTACCAGATTCATATCGTGGACAACGATGCGGTCTATCGTTGCTCGGCCGATGAAACGCTTTTGCAAGGCATGGCACGTCTGGGTAGGAAGGGCATTCCGGCGGGCTGCCTGAATGGCGGCTGCGGCGTGTGCAAGGTCGCGATCCGCAGCGGCAAGGTAAACAAGACCGGCCCGATGAGCCGCGTTCACGTCAACGAGCAGGAAGAGGCGCAGGGAATCGTGCTAGCTTGCCGAGTCGCGCCAGCCAGCGCCATCGAAGTCGAAGTGGTTGGAAAATTGAAGAAAGCGATCACACGCAGCCCCTGGGGGGCGATCGTGACATGAGCAAATTGCACCCGCCGATTTCAGCTGCGCTGGGCGGGCCGGGGTTTGGGTCGTAACTCGCGTAACCAATAGAGCCTGAGGAGATAGAAAATGGGTGTGATGAGAATAGGTCATGTTGCCCTCCGCGTGATGGACATGGAGGCGGCGCTCAAACATTATGAAAATGTCGTGGGCATGAAGGTCACGCACAAGGATGACCAAGGCAATGTCTATCTGAAGTGCTGGGACGAGTGGGACAAGTACTCGGTGATCCTGAGCCTTGCCGACCACGCCGGCATGAACCATGTTGCCTACAAGGTCGAAAGCGACCAGGACCTGGATGTCTTTAGGACCGCCATCGAAGCCAAAGGCGTCAAGACCGAGTTTCTGAAGGAGAATTCGCTGCCTTTCGTCGGCCGTATGCTGAAGTTCAACCTGCCGAGCGGACACGACATGCGCTTGTATGCGCAGAAAGAATGTGTCGATACCGATGTCGGCTCCACCAATCCTGATCCCTGGCCGGACGATTTGCGCGGCGCCGGCTCGCATTGGCTCGACCATGTGTTGCTGATGTGCGAATTGAACCCGGAAAAAGGCATCAACAAGGTCGAGGAGAACACCAGATTCTTCAAGGAAGCGCTCGGGTTTTTTCAGACCGAACAAATCCTGGTCGGCCCAGGCGGATCGATCCAGCTGTCCTCATTCCTGTCGTGCTCCAGCAAGCCACATGACATCGCCTTCGTCGGTGGCGATCGTCCAGGCCTGCATCACGTGTCGTTCTTCCTCGATTCGTGGCACGACATCCTCAAGGCTGGCGACATCATGGCCAAGAACCGCACCCGCATCGACGTGCCGCCAACCAGGCACGGCCTCACGCGCGGTGAAACCATTTATTTCTTTGACCCTTCCGGCAACCGCAATGAAACCTTCGCCGGCCTCGGATACCAGGCGCAACCCGACAAGCCCGTCATTACCTGGACCGAAGACCAGGCAGCACGTGGCATCTTCTACCATACCGGGGTGCTGGAGGAGAGCTTTACCAACGTCTATACCTGATCGCGGCGGTGCGATTGCGCTTTCCGCTCCCAGCAAGCTTGGCGCGGGAAGCGGCGTCAGGCGGGATGTCGAACCGCCAGCGAGGCGCTGGGAACGGCGTTTCGGGCGGGTCCGAGCGGCCTATGAACTATGCGCACAGGCAGGCTTGCCTGCGGCGGTCTGGCTTGCGGCCGGACAGGTAAGGAGCATCAAGTGAAAGAAGTCTTGAATTTCATCAACGGTGAGTACGTCAGCACCGGCAAGTGGTTCAACAAGACAGCACCCTACGACGGCCAGATCATTGCACGCGTCAGCGAGGCCGGGCGTGGTGAAGTCGATGCTGCCGTGCGCGCGGCGCGTGAAGCGCTGCATGGCCCATGGAGCAAACTGGCAGTCGCGGAGCGCTCGGAAATGCTGTACGCGGTGGCCGATGAAATCACGCGTCGCTTCGAGGATTTCGTCGAGGCAGAAATCACCGACATGGGGCAGCCCGAGCATTTCGTGCGGCATGTTGACGTGCCACGCGGCGCGGCCAATTTCAAGGTGTTCGCCGACGTGGTGAAGAATGTACCCAGCGAGTTCTTCGAGATGGCCACGCCCGACGGACGCGGGGCATTGAATTACTCGCTGCGTCGCCCGGTCGGGGTGGTCGCGGTGATTTGTCCGTGGAACCTGCCGTTTCTGTTGATGACCTGGAAACTCGGCCCGGCCATGGCATGCGGCAATACGGTCGTTGTCAAGCCATCGGAAGAAACGCCGCAGGCGGCCGCCCTGCTCGGCGACGTGATGAACAAGGTCGGCGTGCCGAAGGGTGTCTTCAACGTGGTCAATGGCTTCGGCCCGGATGCTGCCGGCGAATTCCTCACCACCCATCCGCAGGTCGGCGCCATCACCTTCACCGGCGAAACCCGCACCGGCGCGGCGATCATGAAGGCTGCGGCCGACGGAGCAAGACCAGTCTCGCTGGAAATGGGCGGCAAGAACGCGGCGATCGTGTTTGCCGATTGCGACATGGATGAGGCCATTGCCGGCACGATCCGCTCCACGTTCGCCAATTGCGGACAGGTTTGTCTGGGCACCGAACGCATCTACGTGGAACGACCGATCTTCGAGACCTTCGTCAACCGCTTGAAAGAAGCGGTGGAGAAAATGAAACCGGGCGCGCCTACCGATCCATCGAGTGGCCTCGGGCCGCTGATCTCCCAGGAGCATCGCAACAAGGTGCTGTCGTATTACGCGAAGGCGCTGGAGGAAGGTGCCACGTTGGTGACCGGCGGTGGCATTCCGGACATGCCCGATGCGCTCAAGGGCGGCTCGTGGGTAGAGCCGACGATCTGGACCGGCTTGTCGGATACGGCCGCGGTGGTGCGCGAAGAAATCTTTGGCCCATGCTGCCACATCGCTCCCTTTGACAGCGAGGACGAAGTGATCCGGCGCGCCAATGACAATCCGTACGGGTTGGCCTCCGCAATTTGGACCACCAACCTGCAGCGCACGCACCGAATGGCAGCGGCGATCGAGGCCGGTATCGTCTGGGTCAATTCCTGGTTCCTGCGCGATCTGCGCACGCCCTTCGGCGGCGCCAAGCAATCCGGTATCGGCCGCGAAGGCGGAGTGCATTCGCTGGAGTTTTATACCGAACTGAAAAACGTGTGCATCAAACTGTGACCATGGACAAGACACTGATTACATCGCTCGGCGATGAGCTTTACCAGGCGCTGATGACCCGCAGCATGTGCGAGCCGCTGACCACCCGCCATCCGGAAATCACCATCGAGGACGCCTATCAGATCCAGCAGCGGATGATTGAACGCCGACTGCAGGCGGGCGAGAGCATCGTCGGCAAGAAGATCGGGGTCACCTCACATGCGGTGATGAACATGCTGGGCGTGTTCCAGCCGGACTTCGGCTACATGCTTGACGGCATGATCTACAACGAGGGCGAGGCGATCGATATCGGCACCCTGATCCAGCCCAAGGCCGAGGGCGAAATCGCCTTCATCCTGAAAAAGGATCTGATGGGTCCCGGCATCTCAAACGCCGACGTGCTGGCTGCCACCGAATGCGTGATGCCATGCTTCGAAATTGTCGACTCGCGCATCCGCGACTGGAAAATCAAGATCCAGGACACGGTGGCCGACAACGCATCCTGCGGGGTGTTCGTGCTCGGTGACAAGGCGGTCGATCCGCGCAAGCTCGACCTGTCGCTGTGCGGCATGGTGCTTGAAAGGAACGGCGAGATCATCGCAACCGGCGCTGGCGCCGCTGCCCTGGGCTCCCCGCTCAACGCCGTGGCATGGCTGGCCAATACCATGGGCCGCCTGGGGATTCCATTGAAAGCCGGTGAGGTGATCCTGTCCGGCGCGCTTGCCGCGATGTTCCCGGCAAAGGCCGGCGACAACTTTCGCGTCACAATCGGTGGCCTGGGCAGTTGCTCGGTCCGGTTCAGCTGACAAACGCGCTCAGGAGAATGCACCATGATGCTTGACCAGGACACTATCGCAAAGCTCGCTGCCCATCTCGAAGACTGCGAGCTGAAGGCGAAGGACACGCTGAAGATCACCAACGATCATCCCGAGATGGATTGGGAAGATGCCTATGCGATCCAGGATGAGATCCGCCGCCGCAAGATCGCGCGCGGCAACAGGATTGTCGGGCTCAAAGCGGGGTTGACCTCGCACGCCAAGATGAAACAGATGGGCGTGGAAACCCCGGTGTTCGGCTTCATGGCCGACTACTATGCCGTGCCGGAAGGCGGCGAGTGCAAGGTGTCCGACCTGATTCATCCCAAAATCGAGCCTGAGATCGCCTTCGTCACCAAGCGCGCCTTGAAGGGGCCTGGATGCCACATCGGCGCCGTCCTGGCGGCCACCGACTTTGTCTTGCCGGGCATCGAAGTCATCGATTCGCGTTATCGGGATTTCAATTTCGACCTGAAAAGCGTGATCGCAGACAACACCTCGGCCGCACGCTTCGTGGTCGGTGGCCAGGCCGTGCCAGCCAGTGAAGTCGATCTGCGCACCGTGGGCATCGTGCTCGAGAAGAACGGCAAGCAAGTGGCATTCGGGGCCGGCGCTGCGGTGCTCGGCCACCCCGCAGCGGCGATCGCGATGCTGGCCAACCATCTAGGTGCGCGCGGTGAGGAACTCCCCGCCGGAACGCTGATCCTGTCCGGCGGCATCACCGAAGCGGTTGCGGTCCAACCGGGCGACGCCGTCACCCTGCGCGTGCAAGGCATGGGCAGTGTCGGCATGCGCTTTGTCTAGCTTTCATTGGGAAGGAATTGATCATGCCGTTCGCGCAAGTGTATTTGCTGGAAGGCCGCACCGAGCAACAAAAGCGGGCCGTGATTGAAAAGGTCACACTCGCGCTGACAGAAGCGCTGGGCGCGCCAAAGGAAAACGTGCGCGTCTGGATTCACGACGTACCCAAGGAAAACTGGGGAATCGCCGGCGTCAGCGCAAAGGATTTGGGCCGCTGACACAGCGCCCTCGGCCTGGCGCAGGCTCGCGCCGGGCTTCATTGCAACATCGAACGAAATGATCCCGCGCCGGGGCGGATGACGCCGGCGTGCGAGCACAACCGGTTCAAGCGACCTGAGACTGAGGAGACAAAGCATGAGCACCAATCCGGAAGTCGGCAAATCGATTTCTGCCAACGGCATCCAGACCAACTATCACGACCAGGGCAGCGGTACGCCGGTGGTGCTGATTCACGGCTCGGGGCCCGGCGTCACGGCCTGGGCCAATTGGCGCTTGACGATCCCGGCGCTGGCTTCGCGCTTTCGCGTGCTGGCGCCGGACATGGTCGGATTCGGCTACACCGAGCGGCCGCAGGGCGTGCACTACAACATGGACACCTGGGTCAGCCATGTGCTCGGCTTCCTGGATGCCCTCGAGATCGACAAGGCGCATGTGATCGGCAATTCCTTCGGCGGCGCGCTGGCGTTGGCGCTTGCGATTCGTGCGCCGCAGCGCGTGGGCCGGCTGGTGCTGATGGGAAGCGCCGGCCTCTCCTTTCCGATCACCGAAGGGCTGGACCGCGTCTGGGGCTACACGCCTTCGCAGGACGCCATGCGCCAGATGCTCGATATCTTTGCCTACGACCGCTCGCTGGTCAACGATGAGCTGGCTCGCATGCGCTACGAAGCCAGCATCCGGCCCGGCTGCCAGGAAGCGTACTCGCAGATGTTTCCGGCGCCGCGCCAGCGCAGCGTCGATTTGTTGGCCAGTCCGGAATCCAGCATCAGTGCATTGCCGCAGCAGGCGTTGATCATCCATGGACGCGAGGACAGGGTCATCCCGCTGTCGAGTTCCTACAGGTTATTTGAGCTGATCCAGAAATCCCAACTGCACGTGTTTGGTCAGTGCGGACACTGGACACAGATCGAGCATACGGCCCGATTCAACCGTCTGGTCAGCGATTTCTTTGCCGAAGACGAAGCTTGATCTTGACAGCGCGCATCTTGCGATCGGGCTGACCTCCGAGTGGCGTACAAAGGACCAGTTCCTGCGTACGTCACGCGTTCTCGATGGAGAAGCGTGAGGGATGCGCGTTCGTATCACCTGTTCCATGTACGCACCCGATTGGATGTGGATTTCCTGAAGCGGAAGATTGCGGTGCAACCTGCAATGTGTCCAGAAACTTAAGGGAAGGTGCAGCAATGGTGGCCGTGAGTCCCTGATGGGTACTGGGGCACTTGGCTTGTTTGTGTTTGGTCGTGGACGCTTGCCACAACAGGAAAGAGGCAATCAATTGGCTAAAACGATAAGTGCGAAGCGACAGGAGCGTAGAGCGCCGGCATCCGGCGAGGTACAGGAGCGCCAGCCGCTGACCCGGTATCACCAGTTGATTCGTGCGGCCGGAAAGTTGTTCGAGGAGAAGGGTTATCAGGGCGCCAGCGTGCGCGACATCACCCATGCGGTCGGGATTACTTCAGGCAGCTTCTTCTATCACTTCGCGACCAAGGAAGATGTGCTGTTCGCGGTGCTGGAAGGCGGCATGACCGAAGGCCTGCAAGTGGTCGCAAGGAAGCTGGACGGCGCGCGCACCCCGCGCGAGCGCCTGCATGCGCTGATATCCGGCCATCTGGAAGCGCTGCATTCCGAGTACAGCTATGCGCACAAGGTCTGGCTGCGCGAATGGCGCCAGATCTCGCCTGAAAAACGGCTGCCGCTGGAAGCGCTTAGCCAGACTTATCGCAATGTCTGGCTGAGCGTGCTCCAGGAAGTCAAGAGCGAGGGATTGATCGCCACCGACACCGCGCTCTTCCGCAGGAATGCGGTCGGCGCGCTCAACTGGACCATTCACTGGGTTCGCAATCCGACACCGGAACAGTTGCGGCGCCTGGCCGACGACTTCGTTTATGCGCTTTTGAATGAAGCCAGACCGGGCGACGCCGTCGTGGCGGGACCAGACATGGGTGGCGCCGAACCCGGCCGTTGACGCCGATGGGCCTGTCCGCCGGCGCACCGGCCGACTTGCCTGCAACAGAGGATTGCTTGATGGCAGGGCCGTTGCAAGGCTTAAAAATTCTGGAAGTCGCCGGCATTGGCCCAGGGCCCTTCTGCGCAATGATGCTGGCGGACATGGGCGCCCAGATCCTGCGTATCGACAGGCTGGATGAGGTCGGCAAGGACCGCGACGGCGAATTCTTGAAACCGGGCCGCAGCAGCGTTCTCAACCGCGGGCGGCGCTCGTTGGCGCTTGACCTCAAGTGTGCGCAAGGTGTCGCAACTTTCCTGCAACTGGTCGAATCGGCCGATGCCTTGATCGAAGGGTTCAGGCCCGGGGTGATGGAACGTCTCGGCATCGGTCCCGAACCGTGCCATGCGCGCAACCCGCGTCTGGTCTACGGGCGCGTCACAGGCTGGGGGCAGGATGGTCCGCTCAGCCAGGCCGCCGGCCATGACATCAATTACATCGCCATCAGCGGCGCCTTGCATGCCATTGGACGTGCCGACAGTGGGCCGGTGGCGCCGCCGGCAATGATCGGCGATATCGGCGGCGGCGGGATGATGCTGGCGCTGGGCATTGTCAGCGCCCTGCTGGAAACCCAGCGCTCCGGGCAGGGCCAGGTGGTTGATGCCGCCATTACCGACGGTGCCGCGCTGATGGCATCGATCGTGTACGAGTTCAAGGCGATGGGGATGTGGAACAACGCGCGGCAATCCAACCTGCTCGACGGCGGCGCGCATTTCTACGATACCTATCAGTGCGCGGACGGCAAATGGATCTCGATCGGCTCGGTCGAACCGCAGTTCTACAAGCTGTTGCTCGACAAGCTCGAGATCAACGACCCGGCATTCGCGCCGCAGTTCGACACCGCCGTCTGGCCGGCACTCAAACAGAAGCTGGCCCAGGCGTTTCGTGGAAAGACCCGCGATCAGTGGTGCGCGCTGATGGAAGGCAGCGACGTGTGCTTTGCACCGGTACTCGATCTGGACGAAGCCCCCCACCATCCGCACAACGCCGCACGCAACACCTTCATCGAGCGTGATGGCATCACGCACCCGGCGCCGGCGCCGCGCTTCAGCCGCACCGCCACTGAACCGGGAGGTCCCGCGCCATATGCCGGCGAACACACCGAACAAGCGCTTGCCGACTGGGGGGTGACCGGCAGGGAGCCGGCGATGACCGACGCAAGCTCCATCGTCGGCACCGCTTCAGGCCGGCGGGATTAAAGCGATCGAGTCGGTGGCCGCGCACGACACCCGCGCGCTGCCACCAGTTAGCGCCAGTGCGCATGCGCGCGCGCCAGCGCACCCTGCTGGACGCAGCGTTCCAATGGTGGGCCGGCCTTGCACCCGACGGCAACGCTGCGGCAGGCATCATCGCGGCCTTCGGACCCCCACCTTCGAGATACTCCATGACTGACGCCAGCATCCTGTTCTCCCCCACCACGCTGGGCGACATCGCTCTGGCCAACCGCGTAGTGATGGCACCGCTCACCCGCAATCGGGCCATCGAAGGCTGCGTGCCCACGCCGCTGGCCATCGAGTACTACCGCCAGCGTGCTAGCGCTGGCCTGATCATTGCCGAGGCCACCCAGATCAATCCACTCGGCCAGGGCTACCTGAACACGCCGGGCATCTACAGCCAGGCCCAGGTCGCAGGCTGGAAGGCTGTCACCGACGCAGTCCACGCTGCCGGCGGCAAGATCGCGCTGCAGCTGTGGCACGTGGGCCGGATCTCGCATGTGAGCCTGCTGCCCGCAGGCGAAGTTCCGGTCGCTCCCAGCGCCATCGGCGCCAACGCACAGACCTTTACTGCCAACGGCATGGAACAGGTCTCCCAGCCGCGCGCCCTGAGATTGGAGGAGATCCCGCAGCTGATCGCCGACTACCGCACCGCCGCGCGCAACGCCATCGGCGCCGGCTTTGACGGCGTGGAAGTGCATGCAGCCAACGGCTATCTGATCGACCAGTTCCTGCGCGACGGCAGCAACCACCGCACCGATGAATACGGTGGCAGCATCGAAAACCGCACCCGCCTGCTGGCCGAAGTGGTCGGCGCAGTCGCCGAGGAAATCGGCGCCGGCCGCACCGGCGTGCGCCTCTCGCCAGTGACCCCGGCCAACGATGCGCACGATTCCAACCCGCAGCCCTTGTTCGAACGCGCAGTCGAGCGCCTGGAGGCGATCGGCGGCCTGGCTTTCGTCCACGTGATCGAGGGCGCGACCGGCGGTCCCCGCGACGACATCCCTTTCGACTACGTCGCGCTCAAGTCCAGGTTCAGCGGCCCGTGGGTGGTCAACAACGGCTACGACAAGGCCATGGCGGTGGCCGCATTGAGCGAAGGAAGGGCCGATGCGGTCGCCTTCGGCCGCCCCTTCATCGCCAACCCGGATCTGGTCACCCGCCTGCGCCTGGACGCGCCGCTGGCCAGTTTCAACCCGGACACGCTGTATGGCGGCGGCGCCGAGGGCTACATCGACTATCCGCCGCTGGAACTGTCCACTGCCGGCTGACCGAGCCGGGCACGGCCGAGCACGCCCTGCACGCCCTTCATCTGCGGTGAAGGGTCTGTGGAACACTTGTGCTATCATGCACACGTTCCACGCAACTCCGCGCGCGTTTCGTCCGGCCAAGCAGGCGCCCGTCTCTCGCTCTCTTTTTATCCGGTTTCATCCGGTCCGTCAGTCAGTGCATGCTGATGGATCCCAGCGGGAGTGCCCGTGTCGGGCTATCAGACCCAGATCAGCGATTACGCCTTTGGCGACCAGCATTTCCGTATCCGTGCCCTGAGCGACCTGCAGCAGTACGCGGACCCTGACGCGTCGGCCGCCGAGGCCGGCATTTCATCGGCCCAGTGGAGCCTGTTCGGCCACGTCTGGCCGGCTGGGCTGGTGCTCGCAGATGCCATGCAGATCCACGAAGTGGCTGGCAAGCGCGTGCTGGAACTGGGTTGCGGCCTGGGCCTGGCCAGCCTGGTGCTGAGCCGGCGCGGTGCGCAGGTGGTGGCCAGCGACCACCATCCGTTGGCCGAAGTGTTCCTGGCCTACAACGCTGCCCTGAACGATCTGGCCGCGGTGCCGTACCGGCGCATGGACTGGGCCACGGGCCGCGCAGGCATGGGCCGCTTCGACCTGATCATCGGCAGCGACGTGCTGTACGAGCGCGGGCCGACGCTGGCCCTGGCGGCACTGCTGCCTTCGCTGGCGCGGCCGGCGTGCGAGATCGTCATCAGCGACCCGGCGCGCGGCCATGCCGGGGTATTCGCCCGTGATCTGGCCGCGCATGGGTTTGTCCTGAGCACGCCGCGGCTGCCGTCGGCACCGGGCCGCAAGCGCCAGGCGCAGCTGTTGCACTACCAGCGCGGCGTCGGCGGCCAGGCGTGAGCTCCGATGCCGACAGCGACCGCGATCCGTCGGTGCAGTGCGATGCCTGCGACGCGATCTGCTGCCGCCTGACCGTCGTGCTGGATGTCGACGACCGGGTGCCGGCCCACCTGACCACCCACACGCACGAAGGACTGCGCGTGATGGCTCGCGACGAAGAAGGCTGGTGCGTGGCGGTCGGCCCCGACATGGGCTGCACCATCTACGCAAGCCGGCCGGAAGTGTGCCGCCGCTTCGTGATGGGCGCCCCGTACTGCCGCGACATCCGGCAGGTCCACCACGACCAGCTGCGCCGCGGTATTCCCTTGACGATGTACTGACCCAGGAGATTCCAATGCCCCGTACCAGTTCCAAGATGACCATGGCCAGCAAAGGCAAGAGCGGCAATGAGAAAGGTGGCGCGCTGACCCACGAGCGCATCAAGGCCGACCTGGAAGCCTTCCGCAAGGCAGGTGGCCGGGTCGAAGTGCTCGGCAATACCCGCGTGCTGAAAAAGGTCGACAACCAGGAAGGCGCTTGATCGCGCCTGCCGTGGCAGACACAACAAAGGCCGCACGAGCGGCCTTTGTTGTGTGCGTTGCGCGCCGCCCGCCGGTAGTGGTCGCTCAGTCCGGCTAACGGGCTTGCGGCGTCGGTGATGCGAAAACCAGGTCTGGAGCACGCTCGGCACCGGGCGGCGTGGCCCGGCGCCATCACCTGCCACGGCGCATGCGTGCGCGTTCGTGAACTCGACCGGTGGAGGCATGTGCCGCTACTCGATCCGCTGCCGTCGCCGGGTTGAAGCGCAGCGCTCAGGCCCTGCGCAGGAAGCAGGTCTTGAGCACCAGGCCCTTGATCTTGTCCGAGTGGCCTTCGATGTGTTCGGCGTCGCCCGTGACCAGGCGGATGCCGCGGATCATGGTCCCCTGCTTGAGCGGGATCGATGACCCCTTGACCTTGAGGTCCTTGATCACCACGACCGTATCGCCCTGGACCAGCACGTTGCCGTTGCTGTCGCGCACGACCACCGAGGGCTCGGCCGGCGTCTGCGCCGCCCACTCGAAGCCACAGTCCGCGCAGACCATCAGCGCGCCATCGGCATAGGTGTTGGGCAGCGTGCATTGCGGGCAGGCGATTGGATCGGACATGGGTATCGGTCGGGACAGGGCATGCGATTGTAGCCGCCGCCGTAGCGATCGGGGTCGCCAGGCGCGGGCGCGACGAGAGCACCTGCATATCTCACGTGGTGCGGACGCCAGCCTGACCAAGATGACAGCTGCCCTCGCCTCTCCGCCTTGATCCATGGCCGGACCCTCCGGCCCACGCCTTGTCGTTTACGCCGCACTGGCCGGCAACCTGGCCATCGCCATCGCCAAGTTCGTCGCGGCCGGTTTTTCCGGAAGCTCGGCGATGCTCAGCGAAGGCGTGCACTCGCTGGTGGACACCGTCAACGAACTGCTGCTGCTCTACGGCCTGCACCGTTCGGAAAAGCAGCCCGACCCGACCCATCCGTTCGGCTACGGGCGTGAGCTGTACTTCTGGAGCTTCATCGTGGCCTGCCGGCTGAAGTCCGGCTGCCGCCGTGCCCACTGCGCGCCCGCAGGGCTCGCCGATGGCGGCCTGGGCGCGGCGGCCTGCAGCATCGGCGCCGTGTATCGGACCGGCAAGAGCAACTGAATGCGCGACGACGCCAATGCCTTGCATGGTTGTATCGGCGCTGGCCTTTGCCTAAGGTAGTGCGGCAATTGCAATCCGCGTCGTGAAGCTGCCGGCGTATCCCTCACTGTCAACTTTCAACGGAGGTTTCCCATGGAGATCATGGACGGCCGCGTCGCCACCATTCATTACACCCTGACCGACGACGATGGCATCGTCATCGACAAGTCCGCGCCCGATGCGCCACTGAGCTACCTGCATGGCGCCGGCAACATCGTGCCCGGCCTGGAGCAGGCGCTGACCGGCAAGCAGCCCGGTGACACACTGACCGCCGAGGTGCCGCCGGAGCTGGCCTACGGCCCGCGCCACGAACAGCTGGTCCAGCAGGTCGCGCGCGCGGCGTTCCCCGAAGGCGCCGACATCAGCCCCGGCATGCAGTTCGAAGCCCATGGCGACCGCGGCCCGCTGGTGGTCATGGTCACCGAGGTCGGCGAGGCCGAGGTCACCATCGACGGCAACCATCCGCTGGCCGGCCGCACCCTGCACTTTGCCGTGGAAGTGGCCGGGGTGCGCGAACCGACCGCTGACGAGCTCAGCCACGGCCACGTGCACGGCCCGGGCGGCGCCCACGACTGACCATTGACCCCTGCGCGCTTGCTTGCGTGCGAGACGAAGAAGCCGGCCATCGCGCCGGCTTCTTTATGGCGGGTCTTGACCCGCCATCCACGGCCAATGCCGTGCGCCCGTTGCCGCCCGGCCGGTTCGCGTGGAGGTGGAGCGGATGGTGACAAGGGCGGTGGCGAGTCGAGACCCCCGCCTACGGCCTTGTCGGCTTCGGCACGGATGCGTGCGGGGTGATGTACCGCAATGGCGGGTCGAGACCCGCCCTACACGGCCGGAGCGCTTGGGTGCGAAGGACCCGGTCCGTGGCTGCAACAGGCGTGGACGACATCGCGCGGGTGCGCCGGCGTTCACCGCTGAGACCGGCAGAACGGGACACAAGGCACAATGAGGGCCATGGCATCCCCTTCTGCGGCCGCGCGAACCGGCAAGAGTCCCAGCCTGCGCGAGCGCTTCGAGGCGATGCGCAACCTGCCGCCGTTCCTGCGCATGGTGTGGTCCACCAGCCCGTGGCTGACCGTGGGCAGCCTGGGCCTGCGCCTGGTCAAGGCGCTGCTGCCGGTGGCGACGCTGTATGTCGGCAAGCTGATCATCGATGAGACCGTGCGTCTGGTCGGCGCCGGCCCGGGTTTCGACTCTCTGAGCCAGGCGCTGGCCAGTGGCCAGCTCTCCAGGCTGGCCGAGCTGCTGCTGCTGGAATTCGCCCTGGCGATCGGCTCGGACCTGCTCGGCCGGCTGATCAGCTATGCCGACACGCTGCTGTCGGAGCTGTTCACCAACGCCACCAGCATCCGCTTGATGGAACATGCCGCCACCCTGGACCTGGAGGATTTCGAAGACCCGGACCTGCAGGACAAGCTGGACCGTGCGCGGCGCCAGACCATGGGCCGGATGAACCTGCTCAGCCAGCTGTTCGGCCAGGTCCAGGATGCGATCACCGTGGTCAGCTTCGGCATCGGCCTGCTGGCCTACGCGCCATGGCTGATCGTGCTGCTGATGGTGGCGCTGGTGCCGGCCTTCATCGGCGAGGCGCACTTCAGCGCGCTGGGCTATTCGCTCAATTTCCAGTGGACGCCCGAACGCCGCCAGCTGGAATACGTGCGCCAGACCGGCGCCAGCGTGGAAACGGCCAAGGAGGTGAAGATATTCAACCTGCACCGCTTCCTGATCGACCGCTATCGCACCCTCTCACTGAAGCTGTTCGACGCCAACCGGGTACTGGCCAAGCGCCGCGCGATCTGGGGCACGGCCCTGGCCGGGCTGGGATCGCTGGGCTACTACGTGGCCTATGCCTACATCGCCTGGCGCACGGTCAAGGGCGATTTTTCGATCGGCGACCTGACCTTCCTGGCCGGCAGCTTCCTGCGCCTGCGCCAACTGCTGGAAGGCCTGCTGGTCGGGTTCTCGCAGGTGGCCGGCCAGGCGCTGTACCTGGACGATCTGTTCTCGTTCTTCGCCATCCAGCCGGAAATCGTCTCGCCGGCTTCGCCTGCGCCGTTTCCCATGCCGATCCGGCAGGGCTTCGTGTTCGAGAACGTCGGCTTCCGTTACCCCGATGCCCAGCACTGGGCCGTGCGCCATCTGGATTTCGAACTCAAGGCCGGCGAAGTGCTGGCCCTGGTCGGCGAGAACGGCGCCGGCAAGACCACCCTGGTCAAGCTGCTGGCGCGCCTGTACGACCCGGACGAGGGCCGGATCCTGCTGGACGGGCGCGACCTGCGTGATTACGACCTGGACGAACTGCGCGCCAACATCGGCGTGATCTTCCAGGACTTCGTGCGCTATTACCTGACCGCCGGCGAGAACATCGGGGTGGGCCGGATCGAGGCGATGGACGACACCGCGCGCATCCGCCAGGCCGCGCACAGCGCGCTGGCCGACCAGGTGATCCAGGCCCTTCCGGCCGGTTACGACCAGTTGATCGGGCGCCGCTTCAAGACCGGCGTGGACCTGTCCGGCGGCCAGTGGCAGAAGGTCGCCATCGCCCGCGCCTACATGCGCCGGGCGCAGGTGATGATCCTGGACGAACCCACCGCCGCGCTGGACGCGCGCAGCGAGTTCGAGGTGTTCCAGCGCTTCCGCGAGCTGTCCGCGCAGCGCACCGCGGTGCTGATCTCGCATCGGTTTTCGTCGGTGCGCATGGCCGACCGCATCCTGGTCCTGCACCTGGGCCGGATCGAGGCGGTGGGCACCCATGAAAGCCTGCTGGCCGCAGGTGGCCGCTACGCCGAACTGTTCGAACTGCAGGCCGCCGGCTACCGTTGAACGCTGCCTACGCCCCCTCATCTGCCCTGCGGGCATCTTCTCCCCCACACGCGGGGGGAGAACCGGACGCGTCTTAGCGCAGCTCGAAGCGGTCGGCATCCAGCATCGCCGGGAAGTGCTCGCGATGCGCACGCAGTGCTTCGGCCGAGACCGCCGCGTAGGTGATGCCTTCGGACCCGTCGGCTTCGGCCAGCGGCTGGCCCAGCGCATCGAGCACCACGCTGTCGCCGCAATACCGATGGCCGTTGCCGTCGGTGCCGACCCGGTTGACCGCCGCCACCACGCACAGGTTCTCGATCGCCCGCGCGCGCAACAGCGTCTGCCAGGCATAGCGGCGCGGCGAAGGCCAGTTGGCCACGAACAGCTGCAGGTCGAAATCCAGCTGGCCCGGACGCTCCACATCAAAGCGGTTGCGGCAGAACACCGGGAAGCGCAGGTCGTAGCAGACCTGCGGGTTGATCCGCCAGCCCTTCCATTCCACGCTCAGCCGCTCGCGGCCCGGTGCGTAGCGCTTGTGCTCGCCGGCATAGCGGAACAGATGGCGCTTGTCGTAGTAGGCCAGCTGGCCGTCCGGGGTGGCCCACAGCAGCCGGTTGAACACACCCTGGTCGGTGCGCAGCTGCACGCTGCCGGTGACCGCGGTGTTCAACTGCACGGCCTGCTCGCCGATCCAGGCCACGGTCGGCCCGTCCATGCCTTCGGCCTTGTCAATGGCCTCGTTGGAGAAGCCGCTGGTGAAGGTCTCCGGCAGGATCACCAGGTCGGCGTTGCCCGCGGTCGGGGCGATCAGGTCGCCGTAATAGCTGCGGTTGCCGGCCGGATCGTGCCAGCGGGTCGCGCCCTGGACCAGGGCGATGCGTAGATCCTGCATGGGTGCCTCCATCTAAAGCTTGGCCAGTCGTTCGATTGCCGCATCCAGCGTGGCCGCGTTCTTGGCAAAGCACAGCCGCGCCAGACGCTGGCCGGGCGGCGGGGTCTGGTAGAACGGCGACAGCGGAACCGCGGTGACGCCATGCTCGACGGTCAGCCACTTGACGAAGGCGATGTCCTCCAGGTCGCTGACCGCCGAATAGTCCACCAGCTGGAAATAACCGCCCGGAACCGGCAAGGGCTTGAGCCGGGTGCCCAGCAGCTGCGCGCGGAAACGGTCGCGCTTGGCCTGGTAGAACGCGCCGAGTTGCTCGTCATGCTCCGGCTCGGCGTCCAGCATCGCGGCAAAGGCGTACTGGGCCGGGGCGAAACTGGTGAAGGTGTTGTACTGGTGAACCTTGCGGAATTCGGCGGTCAGCGCTGGCGGCGCGATCGCGTATCCGATCTTCCAGCCGGTGCAGTGGTAGGTCTTGCCGAAGCTGGACACCACAAAGGCGCGCGCGGCCAGGTCCGGCCAGCGCAACACCGATTCGTGGGCGCGGCCGTCGAACACGATGTGTTCGTAGACCTCGTCGGAGACCAGGAAGATCTCGGTGCCCTGCAGGATCCTGCTCAGCGCTTCCAGGTCGGCCTTGCCCAACATTGCCCCGGTCGGGTTGTGCGGGCTGTTGACCATGATCAGCCGGGTCCTGGGCGTGATCGCCGCGCGTACCCTGTCCCAGTCCACCGCGAAGGTCTGCCGGTCCAGCGCCACGTGCACCGCCCTGGCCCCGGCCAGCTCGATCGCCGGCTCGTAGCTGTCGTAGGCCGGGTCCAGCACGATCACTTCCTCGCCCGGGCGCACCACCGCGTGGATGGCGTCGAACAGTGCCTCGGTGGCGCCGCTGGTCACGGTGATCTCGGTATCGGGATTCACCTGGGCGCCGTAGCAGCGCAGGACCTTGTTGGCGATCGCCTGGCGCAGTGGCGCCACGCCGGCCATCGGCGGGTACTGGTTGTGACCGGCGCGCATGGCCTTGTCCAGCTCGTCCACCAGCCGCTGGGGCACCGGGAAATCCGGGAAGCCCTGGCCCAGGTTGACCGCGCCGTGTTCGCTGGCCAGCTGCGACATCACGGTGAAGATGGTGGTGCCCACGCGGGGCAACTTGGTCTGCGGCTGCATGGAAGCGGCATCCGGCCTGTTCATGAGGGGCCGGCCAGTGTACGCAATGCGCCGCGCCCGCCGGCCAATGCACCGCACCTCGGCGCGCGCGCGGCGACTCGACCTTCGGCTGATGGCGTGCCTGTCCCGAACTGACCATGATGCGCGCCATGACAGGGGACATCGAGCGGACACCGCCAACGCTGGGCGAACTGGCCAGGCTGTATGCGGCCGCGCATTACTTCGTGGCGGTAGGCCGGCAGGAATGGCTGTTCCAGGTCGGCCAGCCAGCCGGCGACGTGGAGCGCCAGCTGGAGGCGCGCAGTTTCCAGTTCGTGACTGCATGGAACCCGCATTCCAGGCCCGCCGGCGAGCACCGCAACCTGGAAGCCGGCCAGGCGCTGGAGGCCAGGCTGCTGGAATCGGGCCTGACCTTCCACCGCGCGCTGGGCTGCAACGCCCAGGGCGGCGCGATCGAGCACGGCTGGCTGGTCCTGGACCTCGCGCCCGAGCAGGCCGATGCGCTGGCCCGCGACTTCGGCCAGGCCGGCACCGTGTACTGGCACGCAGGCGAGCCGGTGCGGCTGCGGATGCAGCACCCCCAGCCGCACGACTACGCCGATGACGCGTTCACCGATTGGATCGCCTGAGCCAGCGCCAAGCCGCGCTGGATGATCGCGTCCTACAATGCGCGCGATGAGTTCCGACACCTCGCGCCCGCCCCTGCTGTCCGTCCAGGCACTGGCGTTCAGCCGCAACGAGGAACCGGTGTTCGGCCCGCTCGATTTCCAGGTCGACGCCGGCGAGGCACTGCTGGTCCAGGGTGGCAATGGCGCCGGCAAGACCACCCTGCTGCGGGTCCTGGCCGGCCTGCTGCGGGCCGACCAGGGGCGCATCGTGCTCGATGGCGTGCCCGCCACCAGCGCCGCACGTGCCCGGGCGATGGCCTACCTGGGCCATCTGCCGGCACTGAAGGGCGACCTGGGCGCGCTGGAGAACCTGGAATTCCTGTGCGGCCTGCATGGCCGCCGCCCGAACCAGCAGCCGATCCAGGCCATGGCGCTGACCGGCCTGGCAGGCTACGAGGACACCCCGGCCCGCCAGCTCTCGGCCGGTCAGAAGAAACGCCTGTCGCTGGCGCGCATGTGGCTGGCGCCCGCACCGCTATGGCTGATGGACGAGCCCTACGCCAACCTGGACCTGGATGGCATCACCCTGGTCAACCACATGGTCGCCGCGCACCTGCGCAGCGGCGGCGCGGCATTGGTCACCACCCACGGCGCCTATGCGGCGCCACCGGTGCGCACGCGGATGCTGGAGTTGGGTGCCCCGTCGTGCCTGGCGGATACCCTGTCGGCCTCTGCGACGGTGAACGCCCCGCCAAGGGCGGCGGGGCCGGGCCATCCAGAGGCGGGGACGTAGCGTCATGGACGGCATCGTGACGCTTCCCGGCGTGGCCGCGGCGCTGTTGAAGCGCGACCTGCGCCTGATGTGGCGCCGCCGTGGCGATGCCTTCCAGCCGGCCCTGTTCGCGCTGCTGGTGGTGGTGCTGTTTGCCCTGTCGCTGGGCGGCGCGCCGCAGCTGCTGTCAAAGGTCGCCGCCGGCGTGCTGTGGCTGGCGGTGCTGCTGGCCGGGCTGCTGGCACTGGACACACTGTTCCGCGGCGATGCCGAGGACGGTTCGCTCGAACAATGGATCCTGGCACCGGTGCCGCTGGCCTGGCTGGTGGCCGTGCGCGTGCTCAGCCACTGGCTGACCACCGCCCTGCCGCTGGTGGTGGCGACCCCGCTGCTGGGCGAGCTGCTGCAGCTGCCGCACGCGCAACTGCCGGTGCTGATGGCCTCGCTGCTGCTGGGCACGCCGCTGCTGAGCCTGCTCGGCGCGGTGGTCGCCGCACTGACCGTGGGCATGCCTCGCTCCGGCATTCTGTTGTCACTGCTGGCCCTGCCGCTGTACGTGCCGGTCCTGGTGTTCGGCGCCGGCAGCGTGGCGGCCAGCGCGCAGGGGCTCGATCCGGTGGGCGCGCTGCTGTTGCTGGCCGCCGGCCTGGTGGCAGCGCTGGTGCTGGCGCCGCTGGCGGCGGCTGCGGCGATCCGGATCGCATTGAACTGAGACCGGTGGCCGCTGCTGGTCCGGCCCGGAATCTGTCGTTCATGCTGCGTTGCAGCTTGACGTTGTAGGCGCTCGCGCGTGACCCTCATCCCAACATCACTTACGGCGTAGCCCAGCCGCCGCTCGTTGCGGCATCGCCAGGTGCGCGGGGATGGAACGGATGCGCCGATTCATGCTGGTGATGATGTGCGTGGCAGCCGCTGGCGCGCTGGCGATCGCGGCGTGGGTGGCACCGTCCTCCGCCTCCGGCATGGACCAGGCCAGGGTCAAGCTTCCCTCGACCCACTTCGGCGCCGAAAACCCAGCGGCCGTGCATGGATTCTCGCAGGTGACCGGGTTCGACCAGGCCAAGGTGGCGGTCAATCCGCAGGCCCCCGACGCCACGCCCGTGGGCCAGGCCACCTGCACCGCCTGCCACGCCAAGGAAAACCAGAACTTCACCCACACCACCCATGCCCTGGGCATGAACGCGGCCCTGGCCGCCAATCCAGCGACCGCCACCTGCGAGGCCTGCCATGGGCCAGGCTCCCAGCACGCGCAGAACCCGTCGCTGGAGGGCGCGATCATCGCCTTCACCAAGGACCGCGGCACGCCGATCAAGACCCAGACCGAAAGCTGCCTGGGCTGCCACGCAGGCGGGCCGCGCGACCAATGGCTGGGCTCGATCCACCAGCGCAACCAGCTGTCCTGCAGTGACTGCCACAACCCGATGGCGCAGTTGTCCGCCGAAGGACTGGAAGCCAAGCAGTCGATCAACGAGACCTGCGCCACCTGCCACAAGGACATCCGCCAGCAGTTCAACCGGCGCTCGCACATGCCGTTGCCGGAAGGCCAGATGGCCTGCGTGGATTGCCACAACCCGCACGGCACCATCAGCGCCTCGCTGCTGAAGACCGATACGGTCAACGAAACCTGCTACCAGTGCCATGCCGAAAAGCGCGGGCCGTTCCTGTTCGAGCACGCGCCGGTGCGCGAGAACTGCCTCAACTGCCACACCCCGCATGGCTCCAATCAACACGCGCTGCTGGTGGCGCCGGTGCCGATGCTGTGCCAGCAGTGCCATTCGCATACCCGCCATCCCAACGACATGTTCAGCGAACAGCAGCTCGCCACCGGCATGGCGCCGGACGAGCGCCTGATGGGGCGCGGGTGCGTGACCTGCCACGCGCAGGTCCACGGCTCCAACAATCCTGCAGGTCCACGGTTCCACAAGTAAGGGGAGTGCGGCGATGCGCAAGCGCCAACGCAATACCGCCCTGCAACTGGCCACCTTGACCTCGGCGTTGCTCGCGTCCAGCGCGTTGGCCCAGGACACCGGGCTGGGCACCGACCTCCAGTTCGGCAACGCCCTGGATCCCAGCAGCGGGCCCGCCGTCTACGGCTGCGATCCCGATGGCGCCAGCTGGCTGAACGGCGAGCGCAAGCGTACGCCGACCGGCTTCCTCTATGCCTGCCCGATCGCCTGGCCGGAATTCAAGGGCCAGGGCCCCTGGCAGTATCGCGGCACGCTCACGCTGGGTTACCTGGGCGTCTCCGGCGACGCAAACAACATGATCTGGCGGCGATTCTCGAACTGGGACGATGGCGCCTACCTGGGTGCGGACCTGCGCTTCGAGAAGCCCTCCGACGGCAGCTACTTCGACCTGCGCGCCAGCCGCCTGGCCGATGACAGCCAGTACGTGCGCGCCGTTTTCGGCCGCGCCGGCAAGTACCGCGTGCAGGCCTTCGCACGCAGCCAGCCGAACATCACCAGCGGCAACGCGCGCTCGATCTGGGATGGGGTGGGCAGCAACCACCTGACCCTCAAGGACGGCCTGACCCCCGGCGCCAGCACCCCGGCGCAGGCCGCCGCGGTCTCGGCCGCGCAGCCGGAACGGCTGCTGACGGTGGTGCGCGAAAAACAGGGCGTGGGCATCAACTACCTCATCAACACGCGCTGGGCGGTATTCGCCAATGCCAGCCACGAATCGCGAGAGGGCGCGCGGCCGTTCGGCGGTCCGTTCTTCTTCAACTTCGCCTTCGCCGACAACGGCGGCGCCTACGAGACCCCGCGACCCATCGACGACAGCACGGTCAATTTCAACGGCGGCGCGCGCTTCGTCGGCAACCTGTGGCGGATGGAGTTCGCCTACTCCGGTTCGTTCTTCCGCAACGCCAAGCGCAGCTTCGACTACCAGGTGCCGTTCGGGCTGACCCCGGTGGTGCCGGGCCTGACCTCACCGGTGCTGACCGATGGCTCGTTCTCGTACGAGCCGGACAACGACTACCACCACCTGCGCACCAGCTTCAGCCGCAAGGTCGCCTGGAACGGCACCGCCTCGCTGACCGCCTCGCTGGGAACCATGCGCCAGAACGACCAGCTGGTTCCGTCCATGGCCTGCCAGGGCCAGTTCGGCATCGCCGGCATCCCGGGCACGCTGTTCGACTGCGCGAACTGGAACACGACGCAGTCGCTGTCGCGGCAGCGCTCGGACCTGAGCATCAATACCCAGATGGTGGATGCCCGCGTGGTCCTGGCACCCAGCGATGCGCTCACCTGGCGGGCGAACGTCAAGTATGACCGCCAGGACTACGACGGCACCTACCGGGCCTACAACCCCCTGACCGGCCAGTGGGGCTATCCGTCGGAAAATGGTTCGCAGGGCAGCGTGGTTCCCGGCGAGGCCGGCATCTGGGACCGCCTGTCCAGTCCCGCTTCGCTGACCAGGATCCGCAACCTGCCGCTGGACCGCGAACTCAACGAGATTTCCTTTGGCGGCGACTGGCGCATCGACGACAGGAACACGCTCGGCGCCACCTATACCTTCGACCGCACCGAACGCACTCACCGCGAGGTCGCCACCACGCGCGATCATTCGCTGAAGCTCAACTGGAGCAACCGCGCACTGGACTGGCTGAGCTTGCGCGCCAACTACACCCACCTGCGCCGCACGGGCAGCGAATACGATTACGACCCCTACGAAGTCACCATGTCCAGATCCTTGCCCGGTTACGTGCCGCCGGTCACCGGCGACTTTGCCCATACCGTCGATGCGCTGCGCAAGTACGACGTCGGCGGACGGACCCAGGACAAGATCGACCTGATGGCGACCTTCACCGCGCCGCGCGACATGACCTTCTATGCCTCGGTGCGCGGCGACTGGAACGACTACGACGCCGTCCTCGGACGCCAGGGCTACGACACCCTCGGCGGCAGCCTGCAATGGGAATGGCAGCCGAACCCGGCCACCATGGCCAGCGCCTGGTACGGCTACGATCGCTCGACCCTGGATTTCGCCAACGTCAACGACGCCGTCCTGCTGCCGGATCCCAGCCTGGGTGGCGCGACCTATCCGGAGGCCAACCGCTGGTGGATGCACGATCGCCAGCGCAACCACTACGCCGGGGCCAACCTGAGCCGGCGCATCGGCCGGGCCACGCTCAACGCCGACTGGAACTGGACCTATTCGCGCGGGTTGACCAGCTACCGCTATGCCTCGCCGACCGCCCTGGCCAATCCGACGGCCGCCCCGCTGCTGACCGGCCGGTTCCCGGCCATGGTCTATCGCACCCATGCGCTGACCCTCGGCCTGACCATCCCGATCGCCCGGGACTTCAGCCTGCGCCTGTTCGACTCCTACCAGCGCGGCAACGTCTTCGACTGGCACTACCTTGGGTTCGAGGATGGGCAGGTCATGGACCATCGCGTCTACACCGACGGTGGCCCGGAGAACTACAGCGTCAACATGGTCGGCGTGCTGCTGGAGATTCAGCTATGAAGCCCTCGCGTCCGCGGCGGTGGATCGCGGCCGTGGCGACGGCGGCGGCCTGCGCCTGCGTGGCGGCCATGGCGATGGCGCAGGGCGTACCGGCCACCGGCGCGCAGGCGCAGGCCGAGCCAGCCGCCGCTCCGGTGGCGGTGCGCTACCTGGACCTGCGCCGACCCGAGCCGATCCACGGCGACGCCGCAGCGGGCAAGGCCAAGTCGGAGGTGTGCGCGGCCTGCCATGGGGTCACCGGGACCGCGACCACAGCGATCTTTCCGAACCTGGCCGGGCAGCGCGCCGAGTACCTGTACTGGGAACTGGTCGAGTACAAACGCGGCGCCCAGCCCGAATCGCCCATGACCCCGCTGGCCACGGGCCTGAGCGAACAGGACATGCGCGACCTGGCGGCGTACTACGCCAGCCAGCAGCGACAGCCGGCTGCACAGGACCCACAGGCCACCGTCGACCCGACCCTGGCCGAAGCCGGCCGCCGACTGTTCCTGAACGGCGATCCGGACAAGGGCATTGCGCCCTGCCAGGGCTGCCACGGACCCGAGGCCCTGGGATACCCGCTGGCCGCACAGGCCGATGGCGCACACCTGTCGCCCTATGCCCTGTACCCGGCGCTGCGTGGGCAGCAGTCCACCTACCTGCAGTCGCGCCTGAATGCCTTCCAACAAGGCACCCTGCTCGACTCGACCAACGATATGATCATGCATGGCGTCGCCCAGCGGTTGGATGCGCAAACCATCGAATCGCTTGCGGCATGGCTATCGAGCCTGCCACCCTGATCGGACCATTGCCCCTCGGCAGGCCGCGTCCGGCTTTCTTCGTTTCCTGCCAGGCTGACCCACAAGGAGTTATCCCGCATGTTGTGCAAAACGCTTGTCGCCGCCGTCCTGTTCGCCTCGTTCCCGCTTGTCGCCGGAGCGGCCACCTGCTCGGCCGATCTTGAGGGCAACGACGCCATGAAATTCAGCATGGCCAACATCGAGGTGCCCAAGAGCTGCACCGCCTTCACCATCAATCTCAAGCATGTCGGCAAGCTGCCAAAGAATGTAATGGGCCACAACGTAGTGGTGGCCAAGAGCAGCGACATGGCGGGGATCAACACCGACGGCGTCAAGGCCGGGCTGGCTGCCGACTACGTCAAACCGGGCGACAACCGGGTGATCGCGCACAGCAAGGTGATCGGCGGTGGTGAGAGCACCTCGATCAGCATTCCGGTGGCCAAGCTGAGCG
The DNA here is from genome assembly GCF_000233915.3 of Pseudoxanthomonas spadix BD-a59. NCBI lineage: Bacteria > Pseudomonadati > Pseudomonadota > Gammaproteobacteria > Lysobacterales > Lysobacteraceae > Pseudoxanthomonas > Pseudoxanthomonas spadix. Next base: position 1,824,108 of record NC_016147.2, read on the forward strand.
AAGGCCCGTACTCATTCTTCTGCAGCTTTCCCGGCCACTCGGCGCTGATGAAGGGCACCCTGACCGTGAAACCCTGATGCCGGTGGCGGCAGGCAGCGTGTCGCGTGCTTGGCTTGGCCGGGAGAGTCGGTGAAAATAGCGGCTCCGGCAGCGTCAGGGTGCGTGCCACCGGGTGCCCGCGTGCGCCAGGGCCCCTTTCAGCGAGCGATGCGATGTCCGACATGAATCCGCTGGTCCGCTGGTTCCATCAACTGGGTTCGCCACCCTATTTCGACCGGTTTGCCGCGCGCTGGTCGCCCTGGTGCCATCTGGCGGGCCTGGTCCTGCTGGGGGTCGGGCTGTGGCAGGCGCTGTTCGTGGTGCCGGCCGACTACCAGCAGGGCGACAGCTTCCGGATCCTCTACATCCACGTGCCCAGCGCCTGGATGAGCCTGTTCGTGTTCGGGCTGATGGCGCTGTACGCAGCCATCGCCCTGGTCTGGCGGATCAAGCTGTGCGAGGTCCTGGCGATGGCCTGCGCGCCGATCGGCGCCGCCTTCACCGTCATCACCCTGGCCACCGGTTCGATCTGGGGCAAGCCGATGTGGGGCACGTGGTGGGACTGGGATCCGCGCCTGACCACCGAGCTGATCCTGCTGTTCCTGTACCTTGGCGTGATGGGCCTGTATGCCGCCATCGAAGACCGCCGCGCCGCCGCGCGCGCCGCCGGACTGCTGGCCATCGTCGGGGTGGCGCTGCTGCCGGTGATCCGCTATTCGGTGGTGTGGTGGAATTCGCTGCACCAGGGCCAGACCATCCGCCTGCTGGGCCAGTCCAGCATGGACGCCAGCATGATCATGCCGCTGTGGATCATGGTTCTGGCGACCAAGTTCTGGTTCGCCGGCTCGCTGCTGGCGCGCGCCCGTGCCGACAACCTGCGCCGCGAAGCCGGCAAGGACTGGCTGACCAGGCTGGCCGGAAGCAGCCCATGAGCTACCTGCCCTACGTCATCGCCGCCTACGCGGTATTCGCCCTGGTGCTGCTGTGGGACTTCTTGGTCCCGCGCCTGCAGGTGCGCCGGCTGCTGCGCGATGCGCGCCTGCGCGGCAGCCGCCGGCGTCCCGCCCCGGCGCCGGCCGCCGATACCGAGCTGGTGCGATGAACCCGGTCCGTCGCCGCCGGCTGCTGCTGGTGCTGGTGGTCGTGGCCGCCGCGGGCCTTGCGACCGCGCTGGTGGCCATGGCCCTGCAGCGCAACGTGGCCTACCTGTACACGCCTTCGGAGGTACTCAAGGGCCAGGCCGGCGGCCAGGCGCGGTTCCGCCTGGGCGGCATGGTCGAGCGCGGCTCGTTCCAGCGCGGCGAAGGCTCGCTGGATGCGCACTTCCGGGTGACCGACGGCGATGCGCAGCTGCCAGTGGTCTACACCGGAATCCTGCCGGACCTGTTCCGCGAGGACCAGGCAGTGATCGCCACTGGCACGATGCAGGGTCGCCGGTTCGTCGCCACCGAAGTGCTGGCCAAGCACGACGAGAGCTACATGCCCAGGGAAGTGGCCGACAAGATGGGCAAGGCGCATGTGAAGCATCGGGTGGAGACGGCGCGGTGAGGCTTGATGGAGCCGGGACCCGGGACCCGGGACCCGGGACCCGAAAAAATCAAGGGCGGCGGTGGCCGGGCTCGCGCTCCTGTTCTTGCTCTTCCGGGTCCCGGGTCCCGGGCCCCGGGTCCCGGCTTCCCCATGCTTCCTGAACTTGGTCAGGTCGCGCTGATCCTGGCGCTGCTGGTGTCATGCGTACAGGCCGTGCTGCCGCTGGCCGGCGCGCAGCGCGGCACGCAGGCATGGATGGCGGTGGCCCGGCCGGCCGCCTATGCGCAGCTGGCCAGCGTGCTGCTGGCCTTCGTGGTGCTGACCGCGGCCTTCGTCGGCCAGGATTTCTCGGTGAAGTACGTGGCCGAGAACTCCAACTCCCTGCTGCCCATCGTGTACCGCTACACCGCGGTGTGGGGTTCGCACGAAGGCTCGCTGCTGCTGTGGGCGCTGGTGCTGGCGCTGTGGACCGCGGCGGTGGCCGAGTTCTCGCGGGCGCTGCCGGAGCGGGTGGTCGCGCGGGTGCTGGGGGTCATGGGCATCATCAGCGTGGGCTTTCTGTCGTTCCTGATCTTCACCTCCAATCCGTTCGCGCGGCTGCTGCCGGCCGTTGCCGAAGGCCGCGACCTCAACCCGCTGCTGCAGGACCCGGGGATGATCATCCACCCGCCGCTGCTGTACCTGGGCTACGTGGGCTTCGCGGTGCCGTTCGCCTTCGCCATTGCCGCGCTGCTGGAGGGCGAAGTGGACGCGCGCTGGCTGCGCTGGACCCGGCCATGGACCAACCTGGCCTGGGCGTTCTTGACCGGCGGCATTGCGCTGGGCAGCTGGTGGGCCTATTCGGAACTTGGCTGGGGCGGCTGGTGGTTCTGGGACCCGGTGGAAAACGCCAGCTTCATGCCGTGGCTGGCCGGTGCGGCGCTGATCCACTCGCAGGCGGTGACCGAGAAGCGCGGCAGTTTCCGCGGCTGGACCCTGCTGCTGGCCATCGCCACGTTCTCGCTGTCGCTGCTGGGCACCTTCCTGGTGCGCTCGGGCGTGCTGACCAGCGTGCATGCGTTCGCCGCCGATCCAACGCGCGGCCTGTTCGTGCTGGTCTTCCTGGGGCTGGTGGTCGGCGGTTCGCTGCTGCTCTACGCGCTGCGTGCACCGCAGTTCGATGACGGTGCGCCATTCGCCGCCGGCTCGCGCGAGACCCTGCTGCTGGCCAACAACGTGCTGCTGGGCGCGGCCTGCGCGATGGTCGCGCTGGGCACGCTGTATCCGCTGCTGGCCGATGCGCTGGAGCTGGGCAAGATCTCGGTCGGCCCGCCCTATTTCAGCCTGCTGTTCACCCTGCTGATGACGCCGCTGGTGCTGCTGCTGCCGTTCGGCCCGCTGTTCAAATGGCAGCGCGAACAAGCCTCGCGGGTGATGGCAATGCTGCTGCCATGGGCAGCGCTGGCGCTGGCTGGCGGCGCGGCGGCGTTCTTCCTGGCGCCGCAGGGCAAGTGGAAGGCTGCCGCGGCGATTGTCGCTGCGCTGTGGGTGGCCGGCGGCACCCTGCGCTTTGTCTGGAGCCGGCTGCGCGCCCAGGGCCGGATGACCGCCGAGATGCTGGGCATGAGCCTGGCGCACTTCGGCCTGGCGGTGTTCCTGATCGGCGCGCTGATGGTCGAGGCACTCAACGTGCAGCGCGAGGTGGCGCTCAAGCCCGGACAGCACGTCGAGGTGGCCGATTACGGATTCAGCTTCGACGGCGTGGTCGAAACCCAGGGCCCCAACTACATCGCCGACCGCGCCACCGTGCAGCTCAGCCGTGGTGGCGAGCCGCTGCAGACCCTGCATCCGGAAAAGCGCGCCTATGCCGGCGGCGGCCAGGTGATGACCGAATCGGCGGTGCGTGCTGGCGTGCTGGGCGATGTGTACGTGGCGCTGGGCGAATCGCTGGGCGACGGTGCCTGGGCGGTGCGCATCCAGGTCAAGCCGATGGTGCGCTGGATCTGGGCCGGCGCGGTGCTGATGGCGCTCGGCGGCCTGGTCACTGCCACCGACCGCCGCTTCCGCCGCCGCAGGGAGCCGCAGCCGGCATGAGCGCCGCATCGCAACGACGCGGCATCTCGCGTACCGCAATGGTGATCGGGATGCTGTGCCTGCTGGCGGTGTTCGCGCTGCTGCTGGTATCGGTCCAGCGCTCGGACCGTCCCGACCGCCAGGCCCTGCCCTCGACGCTGATCGGCAGGCCGGCGCCGGCCACGGTGCTGCCGTTGCTGCACCAGCCCGACAGGACGCTGGATTTTGCCACCCTGCGCGGCAGGCCATACCTGCTCAACGTGTGGGGCAGCTGGTGCCCGGAATGCCAGGTCGAACACCCCGTCGTCAGCGCCTTGGCCAGGACCGGCAAGGTGCGCGTGATCGGCTACGACCTCAAGGACGAGCCGGCCGATGCGCTGCGCTGGCTGGACCAGTTCGGCGATCCCTACGACACCATCGTCAGCGATGTGGAAGGCAGGGCCTCGCTGGACTGGGGCATCTACGGGGCGCCGGAGACCTTCCTGATCGACGCAGCCGGCATCGTGCGCTGGAAGCATGTCGGCCCGCTGGATCAGGCCGTCATCGAAGCCGAACTGCTGCCGGCGCTGGCCAAGGCCGGGGGCGCGCGGTGATCGGGAGGTCGGCCGCGGGAAACAGCAGAGCAAGCGCCGCGCCCGGCAGGCACAGGCGCGTGGCCTGGCTGCGCGGCGTGTTGTGCATCTTTACCCTGCTCATCGCCGGCCACGTCCTGGCCCAGGTCAGCGACCCCACGCCGCTGAACTTCCGGGATGCCGCCGAGGAAGCCCGGTTCAATGCGCTCACCCACGAACTGCGCTGCGTGATGTGCCAGAACCAGTCGCTGGCCGACTCCAACGCGCAGATCGCTCAAGACCTGCGCCGCGAGGTCCTGCAGCTGATGCAGTCGGGCCGCAGCGACGCGCAGATCAAGAGCTACCTGGTGGAGCGCTACGGCGAGTTCGTGCTCTACCGTCCGCAGGTCCAACGCAACACCTGGCTGCTGTGGTTCGGCCCGCTCCTGCTGCTGGCAGGCGGCGCGCTGGTGGTGTGGCGGGTGGTGCGCCGGCGCAGCGCACGCGCGCTGCCGGGCGCCGATGACGGACAGGAATGGTGATGGCCAGTTTCGTCGTGGCGGCGGTATTGCTCGGCCTGCTGGTGCTGGGCGGCGCGCTGTGGCCATTGTGGCGCCGCGCGCCGCGCGCCGCTGGCGGGCTGCTGGTCGCGCTGGGGGTGTGCAGCCTTGCGCTGTACCGGCTGGTGGGGACGCCGCAGGCACTGCAGCCGCACGCCACCCAGGCGCCGGCCACGATGGATGCCGCCATCGCCCGCCTGCAGGACGAACTGCAGCGCAACCCGCAGGCGGCCGAAGGCTGGCAGTTGCTGGGCCGCGCGCTGGCAGCGCAAGGCAAGCCCGAGCAAGCGCGCGATGCCTTCGCCCGCGCCGCCCGGTTGCTGCCCGATGACCCCGACGCACTGGTCGAAGCCGCGCAGTCGCGCAGTCTGGCCGATCCGCAGCGGAGCCTGGACCAGGAAGCCGTGACCATGCTCGAACGCGCACTTGCGCTGCAGCCCAGCCATCAGCGCGCGCGCTGGTTCCTGGGGGTGGCCCAGCGCCAGCGCGGCCAGCCCGCGCAGGCCGCCGCGACCTGGGAGCCGCTGCTGACCCAGGTCGATGCCAGCACCGCCAACAGCCTGCGCGCGCAGATCAATGCCGCCCGCACCGAAGCCGGACAGCCGCCGCTGCAAGCCGACACGCCCGCCGCCGCACCCGCCAGTGCCGGCGTGAACGTCGAGGTATCGCTGGACCCGGACCTGGCCACAGGCGTGCACCTGTCCGGCGACGCCACCGTGTTTGTCATCGCCCGCCAGGCCGGCGGCCCGCCGATGCCGGTGGCCGTACAGAAGCACACCCTGCAGGACCTGCCGCTGCGCATCACCCTCGGCGACACCGACAGCCCGATGCCGACCATGAAGCTCTCCGCGTTGAAGGAGGTCGAACTGATCGCGCGCCTGTCGGCCAGCGGCAACGCCCAGCGCGGTGAGGGCGATCTGGAATCGGCGCCGGTGCGGGTGAAGTTGCCGGCCAAGGATCCGGTCAAGCTGGTGATCGGTGGCAGATAGCGCCGCCGGGCCCGGCCCTGCGCGGCACGCTGCGTTGCCGGTCGCGCACGACCTGGTGTGACCGCCTGGATCTGGCCGCAAGCTAAACTGGCCGGATGACCGAATTCATCCCGCCAGGCACCCGCTGGCACGCCCTGTCCTCGCCCTTCCCCATGAAACGCGGCGGCGCGCTGCATGGCGCGCGGATCGCCTACGAGACCTGGGGCACGCTCGCCGCGCAGCGCGACAACGCCATCCTGATCGTCACCGGCCTCTCTCCCGACGCACACGCCGCCGCCAACGCCGACAACCCGGCCGCCGGCTGGTGGGAGCCGATGCTCGGCCCGGGCAAGGCCATCGATACCAACCGCTGGTTCGTGGTCTGCGTGAACTCGCTGGGCAGCTGCAAGGGCTCGACCGGGCCGGCTTCGATCGATCCAGCCACCGGCGATCTCTACCGCCTGTCGTTTCCCGAATTGTCGGTAGAGGATGGCGCGGCAGCGGCGGTCGAGGTGGTCCGTGCGCTTGGCATCGGGCAGCTGGCGTGCGTGATCGGCAACTCGATGGGCGGCATGACCGCGCTGGCGCTGCTGCACGCCCATCCGGGCATTGCGCGCTGCCACATCAACATCTCCGGCAGCGCTCAGGCGTTGCCGTTCTCGATTGCGATCCGCTCGCTGCAGCGCGAAGCGATCCGCCTGGACCCGATGTGGAACGGCGGCCACTACAGCGACGCGGCATATCCGGAGAGCGGCATGCGCATTGCGCGCAAGCTGGGGGTGATCACCTATCGCTCGGCACTGGAATGGGATGGCCGCTTCGGTCGCGTGCGTCTGGAGTCCGACCGCCCGGGCGAGGACCCCTTCGGCCTGGAATTCCAGGTCGAAAGCTACCTGGAGGGCCACGCGCGCCGCTTCGTGCGCCAGTTCGATCCCAACTGCTATCTGTACCTGAGCCGGTCGATGGACTGGTTCGACCTGGCCGAGCATGCCGGCCAAAAGCATGTCGACGACCGGACGCAAGGAGATGATGTGATGGCTGCCCTGGCCAGCATCAGGCTGGAAAAGGCGATGGCCATCGGCGCGACCACCGACATCCTGTTCCCGCTGCAGCAGCAGGAGCAGATCGCCCTGGGCCTGCAGGCCGGCGGCGCCGACAGCAGCTTCGTCCCGCTGCCCTCGCCGCAGGGCCATGACGCCTTCCTGGTGGATATCGAGCGCTTCGACCCTGCAGTGCGTGGCTTCCTGGCCCGGCTGTGACGGCGGCGCTCACATCGAACAACGGCACTCACTTTTTTCGGGGACTATCCGTTTCCGTGTGGATGACAGAAGATGCGCACCGCGCCATGCGGGCGCGCAGATGCCCTGGGCAAGTCCAGGCCGCCCTTGAGTAGGTAGACCATGGTGCGCAGGATCGGCGAAGGCGCAGGAGGCGCGGTCAGCGGCGTTGGCCGCCTGGAGGCCGGCATTGATCGATTCTGCCCGGGCGCTGGGTTGGCCTGCCCAGTTCTCGTCTGCCTCCGCGTGTCCGTGGTGGGACCCGGACGCAACCTTCGGTCACGCTCGATCCGGCGCGCTCCTTGCGCAGGATCCCGGCGAGCCCCCGGTGTTGCCGGCGATCGGTCCGGCCATCAACGGGAGCTCGGCTGGCAAACTCGCTTATCCTCAATCGACACGGTTTGCTGCACTGCAACTTGTTGTCCCGGAACGGTCCGTATAGGCTCCCCGGACAGATGTCGAATATCGACAATAATATCGAAATTGTAACGGGCTACCTGCTGCCGACTCTGATGCAGGATGTGCGGGCGCAGGAGTGTTCTGTAATGACCAGGCGTGAAATGCGGTGAATGCGAGAACGTCCAACGGCGTCACCATGGGAGGCGACCCGGCGTTTGCCGATGTGCCGCCGATGCCCAATGCGAGTGGGCGAAGCCTGATCGAGGCAACGTTTCAGCGGCTGCGGGCAGACATCGTGGAGGGGCGACTGGCGGCCGGATCCAGACTGGCCATCGAGGATCTCAAGTCGCGCTACGAGGTCAGCGGCGGGACCGTGCGCGAGGCACTTTCCCTGCTGGTGGCCGACAATCTGGTGCAGGCACAGGCCCAGCGCGGATTCCATGTGACTCCGATGTCCCTGGACGACATGCGTGATCTGGCCGCCACGCGGGTCGCGCTGGAGTGCGAGGCACTGCGCCAAAGCGTGCTCAACGGCGACGCTGAATGGGAGGCGCGGGTGGTCAGTGCATTTCACCGGCTGTCCTTGATCGAGGAGCGCACCATGCGCGATCCGGTGCACTTGTTCAACCAATGGGAGCCAGTCAACCGTGACTTTCACGAGGCTCTGATTTCCGCTTGTCCGTCCGTCTGGACCCGGCGGTTCCTGTCGGTCCTGTATGTGCAGATGGAGCGCTATCGCCGGTTGACCTCAAGACACAACCAGCCTGCCAGAAACGTGCATGAAGAGCATCAGGCGCTTCGCGACAGCGCGCTGGCACGTGATGCCGAGCGCTGCACGGCGTTGTTGCGCGGGCACATTGAATCATCAATTTCGGTGGTTCGGCAGTTCGGTTTGTTGCGGTGAATGCAGACGCCGCAGCTTTTTTTCGGGGTGATGGAAGATGTTGGTGTTTTTCCGCCCTGCCAAGGGCCTTCAACGGAGAATTTAAATCATGAATACTTTGATCAAAGAACTACAGGAATCCCCTGTGAATATCCATCAAAGGAAAGAAGTACACGAATCCCCTGTGAAGGGAATCCCTGAGTGGACGCCGGAGACGATCCGGGCACTGGTCGACCAGGAAAAAGGCCTGCTGGACCCGCGCATTTACGCCGACCAGGGTTTATACGAACTGGAGCTGGAGCGGGTCTTTGCCCGCTCCTGGCTGTTGCTCGGACATGAGAGTCACATCCGCAAGACCGGCGACTTCATGACGACTTACATGGGTGAAGATCCGGTGGTCATGGTGCGCCAGCCAGACAAGAGCATCAAGGTGTTCCTGAACCAGTGCCGGCACCGCGGCATGCGCATCTGTCGCACCGACGCCGGCAACGCCAAGGCCTTCACCTGCAGCTATCACGGCTGGGCCTACGACATCGCCGGCAAGCTGGTGAACGTGCCGTACGAGAAGGAAGCCTTTTGCGACAAGAAAGAAGGCGACTGCGGCTTTGACAAGGCCGAATGGGGTCCGCTGCAGGCACGCGTGGCCACCTACAAGGGCCTGGTCTTCGCCAACTGGGATGCGCAGGCGCCCGACCTGGAGACCTACCTCGGTGACGCCCGTCCGTACATGGACATCATGCTGGACCGCACGCCGGCCGGGACCGAGGCGGTCGGCGGCATGCAGAAGTGGGTCATTCCGTGCAACTGGAAGTTTGCCGCCGAGCAGTTCTGCAGTGACATGTACCACGCCGGCACCATGTCCCACCTGTCCGGCATCCTGGCGGGCATGCCGCCGGAAATGGACCTGTCGCATGCACAGGTGCCCACCAAGGGCAACCAGTTCCGCGCCAGCTGGGGCGGACACGGCTCGGGCTGGTTTGTCGATGAGCCGGGCCTGCTCATGGCGGTAATGGGTCCCAAGATCACCCAATACTGGACCGAAGGTCCGGCGGCCGAGCTCGCCCAAGAGCGTCTGGGCCACACCATGCCGGTCCTGCGCATGTTCGGCCAGCACATGACGGTCTTTCCAACCTGCTCTTTCTTGCCCGGCATCAACACCATCCGGACCTGGCACCCGCGTGGTCCCAATGAAATCGAGGTGTGGGCCTTCACCCTGGTCGATGCCGATGCCCCGGCCGAGATCAAGGAAGAATTTCGTCGGCACAACATCCGCACCTTCTCTGCAGGGGGCGTGTTCGAGCAGGACGACGGTGAGAACTGGGTCGAGATCCAGAAAGTATTGCGTGGGCACAAGGCCAAGAGCCGGCCGCTCAATGCCCAGATGGGCCTGGGTCGGTCGCAGACCGGTCACCCTGATTTTCCTGGCAACGTCGGCTACGTCTACGCCGAAGAAGCGGCGCGGGGCATGTACCACCACTGGATGCGCATGATGTCCGAGCCCAGCTGGGCCACGCTCAAGCCCTGAGCGGGGCAATTGCCAGAGTTTCAATCGGATGACATTTATCGCGGAGCCGGACGCGCGCGCATACACAGCGCACCAAGGCTCCGCCCCCTGGTATCGACTCAGAGAACAACCATCATGACCAACCTATCCGCGCATTCCTACAAGGTCTTTGAATGGCCCAGCAAGACCGTGGCCCTTGAGCTGCAGAACGAGATCGAACAGTTCTACTACCGCGAAGCGCAGTTGCTTGACCACCGGGCCTACGAGGCCTGGTTTGCCCTGCTGGACAAAGACATCCGCTACTTCATGCCGCTGCGCACCAACCGCATGATCCGGGAGGGCGAGCTGGAATATTCCGGCGACCAGGATTTTGCCCATTTCGACGAAACCTACGAAACCATGTACGGGCGCATCCGCAAGGTGACCTCGGATCTGGGCTGGGCGGAAAACCCGCCTTCCCGCACCCGCCACCTGATCTCCAATGTCATCGTCAAGGAGACGGCCACGCCGGATACCTTCGAGGTCAATTCCGCATTCATCCTGCCAGGTCGACATCTTCGCCGGCGAACGCCGGGACGTGCTGCGCCGCGCCGACAACAACCTTGGCTTCAGCATCGCCAGGCGCACCATCCTGCTCGACGCCAGCACCTTGCTGTCGAACAACCTGAGCATGTTCTTCTAGCGAGTTCTTCTAGCGAGAAGCCACATCTCAGCCGGAACGGAGGACGCTGCCATGAGAAGAGCAAGGCTGTTTTTGATCGCCATCGGTGTGTTCTACATCATCAACCTCATTGGCACGCTTCCCTTCAGCACCCTGGGCTTGTTCGGCACCATGTATCCAGGCGTTGAACTGCATGTGGGCGCGCCGATCTTCACCTTGTTGCAGGATGCCTGGGCGGTGATCGGTCTCCAGTTGGGTGCCATCGGGGCGGTCGCTTTGTGGGGCGCCCGCGATCCGGGCCGCTATCGGGCCGTCATTCCAGTGGTCATTGCAACGGAAGTTGTCGATGGCCTCTGGGATTTTTACAGCATCGTGTGGAGCCACGAAGCCCTGTGGTTCGGGCTTGTCACGCTGGTGATCCATGTGCTGTGGATTGGCTGGGGCCTGCATGCCTGGCGAGCCATTGCGTTAAAATCGCCCATGGCACCTTGATTGACTCTTGCGCCACCAGTCACATCCGGCCACACCCAGGCAGGCCCGTGGCTGTTCGCCCGGACGATTTGACTCCTTTGAACCCCTACATGAAAGCGATATGAAATTTACCAAAGTCTGTGAGCGAAGCGATGTGCCCGAAGGCGAAGCCCTGAAGGTCGAAAGTGGAGACACCCCCGTCGCGATCTTCAATGTGGATGGCGAACTGTTTGCGACCCAGGACCACTGCACCCACGGTGACTGGTCCCTGTCCGAGGGCGGCTACCTTGATGGTGACGTGGTGGAATGCTCACTGCACATGGGGAAGTTTTGCGTTCGCACGGGCAAGGTCAAATCGCCGCCGCCCTGTGAGGCATTGAAGATATTTCCAATCCGCATCGAGGGAAATGACGTGCTGATCGACTTCGAAGCGGGGTATCTGACGCCATGATCGAAGCCATCTCCATCATCGGCGCCGGCCTGGCCGGGGCGACGGCTGCGCGCGCGTTGCGTGCCCAGGGGTATACCGGACGCCTTCACCTGGTCGGGGACGAACCGCGGCACGCTTATGACCGAACCACACTGTCCAAGGCGGTGTTGAAGGGCGAGCAGCCCGAGCCGCCTGCAATCCTGGACGCCTCCTGGTACGCATCGGCCGACGTGGACCTGCAACTCGGGCGACGGGTGAGTGGCCTGGATGTGGCCAACCGCGAGATTCAGTTCGAATCCGGTGCCTCGCTGGCCTACGATCGGCTGCTGCTGGCGACCGGCGCGCGCCCGCGACGCGTGGCGATTCCGGGTTGCGACCTGGCTGGCATCCACACCCTGCGAGACCTCGCCGACAGCGAGGCGCTGCGACGGGCGCTGCGCCCTGGCCAGTCGCTGGTCATCGTCGGCGGAGGCCTGATCGGCTGCGAGGTGGCGACCACCGCGCGCAAGGTCGGCGTCGATGTCACGATCCTGGAAGCAGGAGATGAGTTGCTGCTGCGTGTACTGGGTCATCGAACCGGGTCCTGGTGCCGAACCGAACTGGAACGCATGGGTGTCCGGGTGGAGCGCAATGCACAGGCCTCGCGCTTCGAAGGTGAGGGTCAGGTGCGCACCGTCGTCTGCGCCGATGGGCGCCAGGTGGCAGCCGACGTGGTGCTGGTCAGCATTGGCGCCGAGCCGGCGGACGAGCTGGCGCGGGCGGCGGGCATCGCCTGCGCACGCGGCGTGCTGGTCGACGCCACCGGCGCGAGCTCCTGCCCGGAGGTGTTCGCCGCCGGTGACGTCGCCGCATGGCCGCTGCGTCAAGGTGGCCAGCGCTCGCTGGAGACCTACCTGAATAGCCAGATGGAGGCCGAAGTCGCGGCCAGCGCCATGTTGGGCGCGCCCGTGCCGACGCTGCAGGTGCCGAGCTCCTGGACGGAGATTGCGGGCCACCGCATCCAGATGATTGGCGATGCCGAGGGGCCCGGGGAAATCATCCTGCGCGGCGATGCGCAGGCCGGCCAGCCACTGGTGTTGTTCAGGTTGCTTGACGGCTGTGTTGAAGCGGCGACGGCGATCAATGCCACCAGGGAATTTTCTGTGGCGACCCGACTGGTCGGCGCCCGGATTCCTGTCTCAGCCGAGCAGTTGCAGGATGTCGGCTCAAATTTGCGGGATTTGCTCAAGGCCAAATCAAGTTGATGCGCGTGGCTGGCGAATCGGTCTAACAATCAGGAGTTTGAGAATGAAATTGACAGGCGAAGTGGTGTTGATCACGGGAGGCGCCTCCGGGTTGGGGCGAGCGCTCGTGGACCGATTCGTGGCCGAAGGCGCAAAAGTGGCAGTGCTGGACAAGTCGGCCGAGCGTCTCGCACAGCTGGAAACCGATCATGGCGACAACGTGCTTGGCGTCACCGGCGATGTCCGTTCACTGGAAGATCAGAAGCAGGCGGCCAGCCGCTGCGTGGCCAAGTTCGGAAAAATCGACACCCTGATCCCCAATGCAGGCATTTGGGATTACTCGACGGCCTTGGTCGACCTGCCCGAAGAGAGCCTCGATGCCGCGTTCGATGAGGTCTTTCACATCAATGTCAAGGGTTATATCCATGCAGTGAAGGCCTGCCTGCCGGCCTTGGTCGCCAGCCGTGGCAACGTGATCTTCACGATCTCCAATGCGGGCTTCTATCCCAATGGCGGAGGCCCTCTCTACACCGCAGCCAAGCACGCCATTGTGGGCCTGGTGCGTGAACTGGCGTTCGAGCTGGCGCCATACGTGCGCGTCAACGGGGTGGGGCCGGGCGGCATCAATAGCGATCTGAGAGGCCCCTCCTCGCTGGGGATGGGCGGCAAGGCGATTTCGACCGTGCCGCTTGCCGACATGCTCAAGTCGGTGCTTCCGATCGGCCGCATGCCTGAGGCCGAGGAGTACACCGGGGCCTATGTGTTTTTTGCCACGCGAGGCGATGCGGCGCCTGCGACCGGGGCCTTGCTGAACTACGACGGTGGCTTGGGCGTTCGTGGATTCTTCTCGGGTGCCGGGGGTAATGACCTGCTCGAAAAGCTGAATATCAACCCCTGAGCATCGACGAAGGAGACAGTAATGAGCATCAAAACTTTGGGATACATGGGGTTTGCGGTCAGCGACGTAGCTGCTTGGCGTTCGTTTCTGACGCAGAAACTGGGCTTGATGGATGCAGGCACGACCGACAACGGCGACCTGTTCCGCGTCGATTCGAGAGCCTGGCGGATTGCCGTGCAGCAGGGCGAGGTTGACGATCTGGCCTATGCAGGCTACGAGGTGGCCGATGCGGCAGGGCTGGCGCAGATGGCTGACAAGCTCAAACAGGCCGGTATCGCAGTCACCACCGGCGATGCCTCACTTGCCAGGCGCCGCGGGGTGACGGGATTGATCACTTTTGCCGACCCGTTTGGCCTGCCGTTGGAAATTTATTACGGCGCCAGTGAGCTGTTCGAAAAACCGTTCCTGCCTGGTGCGGCCGTGTCGGGTTTCCTGACCGCCGAGCAAGGGCTGGGGCACTTCGTGCGCTGCGTTCCGGATTCGGACAAGGCGCTGGCGTTTTATACCGACGTGCTCGGCTTCCGGTTGTCTGACGTCATCCACATGAAATTGGGGCCGGACGTGACGGTTCCTGCGTATTTCCTGCACTGCAACGAACGCCACCATACCCTGGCGATCGCGGCATTCCCGCTGCCAAAACGCATTCATCACTTCATGCTCGAAGTCGCCTCGCTCGATGACGTCGGTTTTGCATATGATCGCGTTGACGCGGACGGCTTGATCACCTCTACGCTTGGACGCCACACCAATGACCACATGGTGTCGTTCTATGCAGCGACTCCGTCCGGACTGGAGGTCGAGTACGGATGGAGTGCCCGGACCGTCGACCGCTCCTGGTCCGTGGTGCGGCATGACAGCACAAGCATGTGGGGCCACAAGCCGGCGCGCAAAAAAGCATGAACAATAACCGCTACCCCCCTGGAGTCCTTGCATGAAGCTTTACTACAGTCCTGGTGCCTGCTCGCTGTCCCCGCACATTGCATTGCGCGAGGCCGGCCTGGATTTCGAGCTGGTAAAGGTCGACTTGGCAAGCAAGAAGACTGCCTCCGGGCAGAACTACCTAGAGATCAACCCGGCCGGGTACGTGCCTTGCCTGCAGCTTGACGACGGCCGTACCCTGACCGAGGGCCCCGCCATCGTGCAATACGTGGCCGATCAGGTGCCCGGCAAGCAGCTGGCGCCGACCAACGGCAGCTTCGAGCGCTACCGCTTGCAGCAATGGCTGAACTTCATCTCGAGCGAACTGCACAAGAGCTTCAGCCCCTTGTTCAACCCTGCGTCCAGCGACGACTGGAAAAACGCCGTGCGGCAGAGCCTGAACACCCGCCTGGGGCAGGTCGCGCGACAGCTCGAGCATGCGCCCTATCTGCTGGGTGACCAATTGAGCGTGGCCGACATCTATCTGTTTGTCGTGCTCGGTTGGAGCGCCTATGTCAAGCTTGATCTCTCGCCCTGGCCGGCGCTGCAGGCCTTCCAAGGCCGTGTCGGAGGCCGCGAAGCGGTACAGTCTGCGCTTCGCGCCGAAGGCTTGACCAAGGAGTGAAGATGCCCTTCCCGGGGCGCGGAAGCGGGCCTGGGAGAGCTGCCTCAAAGCAATGAACGCCCCGTCCTGGAATGATCCGAAACGCCATGACCCCTGAACTGATCGGAACGCTGGGTGACGAGCTGTACAGCGCGCTGTGCACACGCACCGTGGTCGAGCCATTGACCAGCCGCCATCCAGACATCATCATCGAGGACGCCTACCACATCCAGCAACGCATGATCTCGCGCCGCCTGCAGGCCGGCGAGCGCGTCGTCGGCAAGAAAATCGGCGTCACCAGCGCGGCCGTGATGAACATGCTGGGCGTCTACCAGCCCGACTTCGGCTATATGCTCGACGGCATGATCGTCAGCGACGGCGGCAGCATCTCGATGTCCTCCCTGATCCAGCCAAAAGCCGAAGGCGAGATCGCCTTTGTCCTGAAAAAGGACCTGATGGGCCCGGGCATTACCAACGCCGACGTGCTGGCGGCCACCGACTTTGTCATGCCCTGCTTCGAGATCGTCGACTCGCGCATCCGCGACTGGAAAATCAAGATCCAGGACACCGTCGCCGACAACGCCTCCTGCGGCATGTTCGTACTCGGTAGCACCGCCGCCGATCCACGCAAGATCGACCTGAAGACCTGTGGCATGGTGCTCGAGAAAAACGGGGAGATCATCGCGACCGGTGCCGGCGCGGCCGCCCTGGGCTCCCCGGTCAATGCCGTGGCCTGGCTGGCCAACACCCTGGGCCGCCTGGGTATCGGCCTGAAAGCCGGCGAGGTGATTCTCTCCGGCGCGTTGGCTGCCATGTTTCCGGCTCAGGCCGGAGACCACTTCCGCGTCAGCGTCGGCGGCATCGGCGACTGCTCGGTACAATTCCAATGACTCTTCCGGAAACTGAGAACATGACCAATAAAATCAAATGCGCCGTGATCGGACCCGGCAACATCGGCACCGACCTGCTGGCCAAGCTGCAGCGCAGCCCCGTACTGGAGCCGGTCTGGATGGTCGGCATCGACCCCGAGTCCGACGGTCTCAAGCGCGCCCGCGAGATGGGGCTCAAGACCACTTCTGACGGTGTGGACGGCCTGGTGCCGCACATGCAGGCCGACGGTGTACAGATCGTCTTTGACGCCACCAGCGCTTACGCCCATGCGGAGAACAGCCGCAAGGTGAACGCCGAAGGGGCGCTCATGATCGATCTCACGCCCGCGGCCATCGGCCCCTTCTGCGTGCCGCCGGTCAACCTCAAGGAGCATGTCGGCAAAGGCGAGATGAACGTCAACATGGTCACCTGCGGGGGCCAGGCCACCATCCCCATGGTGGCTGCCGTCAACCGCGTGCAGCCGGTGGCCTACGGTGAAATCGTCGCGACCGTGTCGAGCAAGTCGGCCGGGCCCGGTACGCGCAAGAACATCGACGAATTCACCCGCACCACGGCCGGCGGCGTGGAAAAAGTTGGTGGCGCGAAAAAGGGCAAGGCCATCATCATCCTCAACCCGGCCGAGCCGCCGCTGATCATGCGCGACACCGTGCACTGCCTGCTGGAGAGCGAACCGGACCAGCAGAAGATCACCGAGTCGATCCACGCCATGATCAAGGAGGTGCAGAAGTACGTGCCCGGCTACAAACTGGTCAACGGTCCGGTGTTCGACGGCAAGCGTGTCTCGGTCTTCCTGGAGGTCGAGGGCCTGGGTGACTACCTGCCCAAGTACGCCGGCAACCTCGACATCATGACCGCCGCCGCTGCCCGCACCGCCGAGATGTTTGCCGAAGAAATGCTCGCCGGGCAGCTGACACTCCAGCCCGTCCACGCCTGAATCACGCAGGAGAACCACCATGAACCTCAAAGGCAAGAAAATCACCGTTCACGACATGACGCTGCGCGACGGCATGCATCCCAAGCGCCACCTGATGACGCTGGACCAGATGAAGAGCATTGCCTGCGGCCTGGACGCCGCGGGCGTGCCGTTGATCGAAGTCACCCACGGCGACGGCCTGGGCGGCTCCTCGGTCAACTATGGTTTCCCGGCGCACAGCGACGAGGAATACCTGGGCGCCGTGATTCCGTTGATGAAGCAGGCCAAGGTCAGTGCCCTGCTGCTCCCCGGCATCGGCACCGTCGAACACCTGTTGATGGCCAAGGACCTGGGCGTGAATACCATCCGCGTGGCCACCCACTGCACCGAAGCCGATGTGTCCGAGCAGCACATCACCCAATCGCGCAAGCTGGGGCTGGATACCGTTGGCTTTCTGATGATGGCGCACATGGCCAGCCCGGAAAAGCTGGTGAGCCAGGCACTGTTGATGCAAGGCTACGGCGCCAACTGCATCTATGTCACCGACTCGGCTGGCTACATGCTGCCTGATGATGTGAAAGTGCGTTTGAGCGCCGTGCGCGCCGCGCTCAAGCCCGAGACGGAATTGGGCTTTCATGGCCATCACAACCTGGCCATGGGGGTGGCCAACTCGATCGCTGCGATCGAGGCCGGCGCCAACCGCATCGATGCCGCCGCCGCTGGCCTGGGCGCTGGCGCCGGCAACACGCCGATGGAGGTGTTCATCGCCGTCTGTGCGCGTATGGGGATCGAAACCGGAGTGGACGTGTTCAAGATCCAGGACGTGGCCGAAGACCTGGTGGTGCCGATCATGGACCACGTCATCCGCATCGACCGCGACTCGCTCACGCTGGGCTATGCCGGGGTCTACTCCAGCTTCCTGCTGTTTGCCAAACGCGCCAGTGAGAAGTATGGCGTGCCGGCGCGCGACATCCTGGTCGAGCTGGGACGGCGCGGCATGGTCGGCGGCCAGGAAGACATGATCGAAGACACCGCCATGACCATGGCGCGTGAGCGTGCGATTGCGAAGAAGGAAGCCGCATGAAGCTCGGCAGCAACAGATACATCACCGCTTTGACCAAACGCCGAAAAGCCCGCGGACCGTAGACGCAGGAGACGGCCAAGAGCATCAACGATCGAGCTGGCATAGGGGGTGGCGACCTTGACGGCTTCATGCCTGAGGGGTCGCCATGGCTCAGGCGACCCAGGCGCATCTCGACCGACGAGGTCTGGTGTTCCGACCGACCTGACAACGGTAACAAGCCAGACACACTGAAACTTGCGAGTGATGATCTATGTTTGCGAGAGATTTGGTCAAGCGCTGTGGGAACAACTTCCCGACCAAGATCGCCTACTACTGCGGCGAACGATCGCGTACCTGGCGCGAAATGGACCAGCGATCAGACCAGTTTGGAGTGGCGCTGCAGCAACTTGGCCACCGACCGGGCCAAACGGTGGCCATCCTCGCGCCCGAGAGCATCGAGGTCTATGAACACTTCTTTGCCTGCATGAAGATCGCGGCCCCACGCGTGGCGGTCAATACGGGATACGTCTGGCCCGAGATGCTGCACGTGCTGAAAGACAGCGAGGTCAAGTTCCTGTTGTTGGATGCCCGTTGCCGGGACTTGGTCGCCAGTCGGATGGACGAGCTGGAGACACTGGGCATCACGTTGATTGGTTACGGCGCAGGCCATGGCCTGGAGCACGATTACGAGAGCCTGCTGGCAAAGGCCGAGGGTGAGCCCCACTGGCCAACGTTGGCCCCCGACGACATCCTGTTTTTCAGCTATACCTCCGGCACCACCGGTGTGCCCAAGGGCGTGATGTTGCCGCAACTGAGCGGTGCCAATTGCATCATTCAGTCATTGGGTCATTTTGGCTTCTGTCCAGACGATGTTTGGGGAGCGGTAGGATCTTCGGCCTGGGTCGTCGTCATGTGCTACTTGCTGGGACTAGGCAACGGAATGACGACCGTCATTCCGGATGGCGGATACCAATTGCAGGCCTACCTGCGTGATGTCGAGCGTTTTCGCATTACGGCCGGGTTCCACGTCCCGACCATGCTCCAGCGCGCGATAGCTGAAATCCAAAGCAATCCCGTCTATGACCTGTCCTCATTGCGCATGATGGTGTACGGCTCTTCGCCGGCAACACCCAAACTGATCCGTGATGCCCGGGAGACCTTCAAGGGCATCAAGCTGCTGCAGATCTATGGCATGACCGAAACCGCGGCGGGCTGGGTCAGTTACTTGACAGATGCCGACCACGAGCACGCATTGCGCGATGAAATCGATTTGCTGAAGTCGGTGGGTCGCATCGGAACCAGCTACGACTGCACGATTCGTGACGAGTCGGGGCAACCGGTGCCGATCGGTCAATCCGGCGAGATCTGGCTGCGCGGCAATACGATGATGAAAGGCTACAAAAACCTGCCCGAGGCGACGGCGGAAGCCATGCCAGATGGCTGGTTACGCACCAACGATATCGGGCGCCTTGACGAGCGCGGTTATCTCTATTTGCTGGATCGTCAGAAATTCCTGATCAGCACCGGCGCCGTAAAAGTATTTCCAACCACGGTTGAGGCGATTCTCGTCGAGCACCCTGCGGTGGAGGAGGTCGCCGTGGTAGGCGTGCCGCATCCGGAATGGGGCGAGGCTGTCGTTGCCGTGGTTGTGCGAAAACCTTCGCAGCCCGATGTAACGGTGCAGGAAGTCATCGACTTCTGCCAAGGCAAGCTCAGTCGCCCTGAAACACCGAAGCACGTGGTGTTTGTGGATCAACTACCCAAGACCACGAACGGAAAACTCAAGAAGGCAGAGCTGAGAAGCTGGCTGTCCGGTGGCGCAGTGCAGCTGCCTTGGCGCATCGAACTTGCTTGAAAGCCTATCGGCCGTTGGGGCGCCCTGGACGTTGCTATCCCCCCCTACCCGCCGCATGATTTTTTACTTCGCGCTGCATATTAGCGCCCTGCCCCATGGGCTCCATCCCATTCACTGAAGGACAAGAAATGACAGCACTTACCGAAAGTTCGACCAGTAAATCCGTGAAAATCAATGAGGCAGGATTTTCGGATTTCAATATCCATTACAACGATGCCGGTCAGGGTGAAACCGTCATCATGCTGCACGGCGGGGGCGCCGGCGCCGGTGGCTGGAGCAATTATTACCGCAACATTGGCCCCTTCGTCGAAGCTGGCTACCGGGTGATCCTGAAGGATTCGCCCGGCTTCAACAAGTCCGACGCGGTGGTGGTGGAGGAGCAGCGGGGCTTGGCCAACGCCCGTGCAGTCAAGGGGCTGATGGACGCGCTGGGTATCGACCGGGCGCACTTGGTCGGCAACTCGATGGGGGGCGCCACAGCCCTGAACTTCGCTCTCGAATACCCCGAGCGTATCGGCAAAATGATCCTCATGGGACCCGGCGGACTGGGTCCGAGCATGTTCGCGCCGATGCCGATGGAAGGCATCAAGCTGCTGTTCAAGCTGTACGCCGAGCCATCCTATGAAACCCTGAAACAGATGATCCAGGTGTTTTTGTATGACCAGTCACTCATCACCGAGGAGTTGCTGCAGGGTCGCTGGGAAGCGATTCAGCGTCACCCGGAGCACCTGAAGAACTTCCTCATCAGCGCGCAAAAGGCGCCGCTCTCGAGCTGGGACGTGTCTGCCAGGCTCGGAGAAATCAAGGCCAAGACATTCGTGACTTGGGGACGCGATGACCGCTTCGTCCCCCTCGACCACGGCCTGAAGCTGCTGTGGACCCTTGGCGACGCACGTTTGCATGTGTTCTCCAAGTGTGGCCACTGGGCGCAATGGGAGCACGCCGACGAGTTCAACCGCCTGGTGATTGATTTCCTGAAGCATGATTAAATAGCAAGGCCTGGCTGCTGTCCTGAATCGCCATGGCAGCCAAACTGAATATTCCTGTTAATTAAAATTTTCGTTTCTGGGAGGGAACATAGATGAAGAATAAATTAATCACCCCGATTACCACCGGGCTGCTGCTGGCGATCGCATCACAGTCGGCTTGGGCGGTCAGCGACGTCTTTCGGTTCGTGGGGCATGGACCGATATCGGCGGCCATGGGCGGTGCCGGCACCGCGTTCGATGTGGGGGCCGCCGGTATGTTGATCAATCCGGCGACACTGTCGATGACGCCCGAAGGATCGGATTTTCATTTCGGTGCAGACGTCATTTTTGCAGACCTGTTGATCAAGAACACCGAGACAGGAGAGGTCGCCCGTTCCAAGACTCACTCAAAGAATCGCGGCCCCTATGCCGCGCCTCAGTTGGCATATACCTATCACGGTGGGCCTTGGACGTTTGGTGTTGGTCTCTTTCCGCAGGGCGGGGTGGGAACAGAATATGGAAACAACAGTTTTCTTTCCCGCGCCACAGGCGGGCTTGATACCGGGCTCGACAACGCCAGCCGCCTGCTGACCCTGAATATTCCTTTTGCGGCCAGCTACGAAGTCAATGACAAGCTGGCTGTTGGGGCAAGTCTCGATGCGATTTGGCAGGGCTTGAACCTCGGCTTGCTGCTTGGCGCCGATCAGGTCGGCTCGCTGATCGGGTCGGGCCGGGCGGACGGTAGCCTGGTACCCGTGCTCGGGGGCTTGCCTGACCTGCGCGGTGCGCATCTGGGCTTTATCAAGAACCAGCCAGTGGCCAGTGGTGCTGATGCATGGGGAATCGGCGGTCGCATCGGACTGACCTACAAGGTCTCGCAAGACACGACACTGGGTGGCGCGTACTCCTTCAAAAGTCATATTGATGACATGGAAGGTGACGCAACCCTGACGGCGGTCGACGCCCTGGTTGGCCAGGTTCCACTCAAGGGGAAAGTCAGTATCCGAGACTTCCAGACACCGGCACAATTGAACCTTGGCATCAGCCACCAGATCAATGCGCAATGGATGGTTGCCGCTGATATCTCCCGGATCTTCTGGAAGGACGCCATGGAGAACATCGATGTTGGATTTGTGGCGGATAATGGGGCCGATATCGACATTTTATTGCCTTTGAACTTCAAGGATCAGACTGCTCTGTCGCTCGGGGCCGCTTACCAAACCGGCAAGTGGACGTTGCGTGGGGGAGCCCGTTTCACGACCCAGGCATTGCCATCCAACACTCTGTTGGCGGTCACGCCTGGCATCACGACCCGGTTTGGATCAGCGGGCTTTTCTTACCAGTTCTCGCCGAAGAGCAAGGTGGATCTTGCCTGGACCCGTTCCTTCAAGAAAAAGATGGGTAATGACAGGTTGCCAAATACTTCCGCACCAATCAGCGCCGAGCATGGCCAGGACAGCATTGGCCTCGCCTACAACTACATGTTCTAGATCTTCCGGAAAGATTGTTTAGGTGGCCCGGCCAAGTGCCCTGCGCGCACCTGACCTGTCCGATCTCGTGTGATCCGCAGCGCGCGGGGCTTTCTGTTCCCTGCCTGCGCGCTGCGGAGCATGGCCTGCCATCGCGGGACGACATGGGAGCCTGCGACGTTCGTGTCACGAGGGAAGAACGGGCGTCGGCACAGCGCGTTGGAGCTTCGCGCGGTGCCGGCGCAATCGTGTGATACCAACCCGCTGTCGCAGGGTCCGCTGGGTGCAGGGGCTAGGAGCCTGTCGGACTTTGGCCGGCCGGGCTGCAAATCCGGCTGTGCGGTCCATATTTCCGTCGCTTCTTGCCCCATAGAACCACTATGGGGCGGCGAATCGGCGAAAATCTGTCCTCGCGCAGCCGAATTTTCGCCTCGACCGCCAAAGCCCGACAGACTCCTAGGAGCCGGCGCGGCCGGCAGACCACGCGCTGTACTCAGCGATCAACCTTGCGGCCGCATCAACCCTGCCAGCCAGGCGCCCACAAATACCAGCACCAGCCCGCCCATCAGGCTGGTCCCCAGGTTGGTCAGCATCGCCATGCTGCGGCCCGCACGCGCCAAGATCAGGCTTTCGATCATCAACGAGGAGAACGTGGTCAGTCCGCCCAGGATGCCCACGATCAAGAATGCGCGCAGGTACAGCGCCGCCTGGCCGCGGTCTTCCAGCCACACCACCAGGAAGCCGCCGGCCAGCGAGCCAATGAAGTTCACCGCCAGCGTGCCGTAAGGCAGGCCGTTGCCGAAGTGACGCAGCATCTGCCCGCCGATCCAGAACCGCAGGCCTGCGCCGAATGCGCCGCCGGTCATCACCAGCGCCAGCTGCTGCCACCAGATGGCAGGGGTCATGGCTTGCCTTTCTCGGCCCGCGCCTGCGCACGTGCGGCGCGCAAGGCATCGAGCTTCTGCTTGAGCTTGATCTCAAGGCCACGCTCGACCGGCGCGTAGTACACGCGCTCGCCCAGTGCATCAGGGAAGCCGGTCTGATCCAGCGCGATCCCGCCTTCGGCTTCGTGGTCGTACTGGTAGCCGGCGCCGTAGCCGAGGCCTTTCATCAATCTGGTCGGTGCGTTGCGCAGATGCATCGGCACTTCCTGGGTGCCGCTCTCACGCACGTCGGCCTTGGCCAGGTTGAAGGCGGCGTAGCCGGCGTTGGACTTGGCGGTGGAGGCCAGGTACAGCACCAGCTGGGCCAGGGCCAGTTCGCCTTCCGGGCTGCCCAGGCGCTCGTAGATGTCCCAGGCTTCCAGCGCCATCTGCTGGGCGCGTGGATCGGCCAGGCCGATGTCCTCGATCGCCATGCGTGTCAGCCGCCGTGCCAGGTAGGCGCGGTCGCAGCCGCCGTCGAGCATGCGCGTGAGCCAGTACAGCGCCGAATCGGGATTGGAGCTGCGCACCGACTTGTGCAGCGCCGAGATCTGGTCGTAGAACTGCTCGCCACCCTTGTCGAAGCGGCGCGTACGGTCGGCCAGTACCTGCACCAGGGTGGCTTCGGTGATCTGGCCGCCTTCATCAAGGGCCAGTTCGGCGGCGATTTCCAGCAGGGTCAGCGCGCGGCGCACATCGCCGTCGGCGGCGCCGGCGATCTGCAGCAGGGCCTGTTCCGACACCTTCAGGCCCTGCCCACCGAGCCCGCGCGTTTCATCCTCCAGCGCGTGGCGCAGCGCCTGGGCGATGTCGGTTGCGGCCACCGCTTCCATCACGTGCACGCGGCATCGCGAGAGCAGCGCCGAGTTCAGTTCGAAGGAAGGGTTTTCGGTGGTGGCGCCAACGAACAGGATCGTGCCGCGCTCGATGTGCGGCAAAAACGCATCCTGCTGGCCCTTGTTGAAGCGGTGCACCTCGTCGACGAACAGCACCGTGCGCCGGCCTTCGGCAAACCGATGCGCGGCCTCGGCCAGCACCTGGCGCACCTCCGGCAGGCCGGACAGCACCGCGGAGATGGCCTTGAACTGCGCATCGGCATAGCGCGCCAGCAGCAGCGCCAGGGTGGTCTTGCCGCAGCCCGGCGGCCCCCACAGGATCATCGAATGCACGTGGCCCGACTCGACCGCGCGGCGCAGCGCGCTGCCCGGTGCCAGCAGGCGGCGCTGGCCGACCATCTGGTCGAGCGTGCGCGGGCGCATGCGCTCGGCCAGCGGCTGCATCGCGCTGCGGTCCACGCTCAGCAGGTCCGGCGCGTCGCCGGGAAGGGTCTTTGCTCTGGCCACGGCATCATTCTATCGGGCCCGACGCCAGGCACCACGGCTGCGGCGATCAGCCGCCGCCGACCACGTCCACGCCCGGGGCGGGCTTGTAGGTGAAGGTGTCAGCGGCGAAGGCCGGGTTGCGCTTCCAACCGGCGAAATGCACCTGGATGCGCTGGCCGGTGGCATCGATCACGTCCATCTGCACCAGCTGCCCGTCGGCGAAGCCCAACCTGGCCACTTCGAAGCCGCTGGCCGAGTCATTGCGCTTGGGGGTGAGCGTCATCCAGTCCAGGCCCTGCTCGGCCGGGCCTTCGGACACATCGAACCTGCCATCCAGCTCGTTGGGCTTGAGCAAGGCGGCCAGCGGGCTGTTCTGCGCCTCGTTGCCCTGCTCACGCACGGTGACCTGCTCCAGGTCGGTGTCGTAGATCCACACCTTCTTGCCATCGGCCACGATCAGCTGCTCATAGGGCTTGGCGTACTCCCAGCGGAACAGATCCGGCACCGACAGCGCCACCCGACCGCTGGAGCTTTCCTTCAAGCCACCGTTGGGATTGAAGACCTTCTGGGTGAACTGCCCCTCCAGGCCCCTCAGGCCGTTGGTGAAGGTGGCCAGTTCGTCGCGGGCGCCGGCCAGCGCGGTGCCGGCCAGCAGCGCGGTGCCCAGGACGGCCAGTTTGAACGTGCGGATCATGCAGCAACCCCTGATGTTTCGATATGGCAAGTGTGACCGGTCCAGTCTGAATCCGCCTGCGACCGGCAGCGGGCCTCCGCGCGCGGATTCAGCCGTCGCCCAGCCCGCGAAAGGTCAGCGCTGGCCTGCACCGTGGATGGCTCGCCATGAAGCTTCTGGCCGCAGGAGCCACCCTGCAGGTCCTGATACGGCGCGCAGCCATCTTGCTTGCCCATCAGCGCGGCGGCGGCGGTGCCAGCACGCTGCGGTCGCCATTGTGCTCGGGCGGGCTGACCACGCCGGCCGCTTCCATCGCCTCGACCAGGCGCGCGGCGCGGTTGTAGCCGATCTTGAGCCGGCGCTGGACGCCGGAGATCGACGCCCGGCGGGTCTCGGTGACGATCTTCACCGCCTCGTCGTACAGCGGGTCGGATTCGTCACCGCCACCGCCGTTGGATTCGGGCAAGCCGGTCGGGCCGACCATGACCCCCTCGCCCATCGACTGCATTTCTTCCAGCACCCCTTCGAGGTAGTCGACCGGTCCGCTGGCCTTGAGGTGCTCGACCACCCGATGCACTTCCTCGTCGGACACGAATGCACCATGCACGCGGTCGGGCATTGCGGTGCCCGGCGGCAGGTACAGCATGTCGCCATGGCCCAGCAGGGTCTCGGCACCGGACTGGTCCAGGATGGTGCGCGAGTCGATCTTGGAGCTGACCTGGAAGGCGATCCGGGTGGGGATGTTGGCCTTGATCAGGCCGGTGATCACGTCCACCGACGGGCGCTGGGTGGCCAGGATCAGGTGGATGCCGGCCGCGCGCGCCTTCTGCGCCAGGCGGGCGATGAGTTCTTCGACCTTCTTGCCGACGATCATCATCATGTCGGCGAATTCGTCGATGAAGATCACGATGAACGGCAGCGTCTCCAGCTGGCGCGGCATCTCGTCCAGGTCCGGGTTGGGCTTGAACAACGGGTCCATCAGCGGCTGGCCGGCGTTGAGCGCGTCGGTGACCTTCTTGTTGAAGCCGGCCAGGTTGCGCACGCCCACCGCGCTCATCAGCTTGTAGCGGCGCTCCATCTCGGCCACGCACCAGCGCAGGCCGTTGGCGGCCTCCTTCATGTCGGTGACCACCGGCGCCAGCAGGTGCGGGATGCCCTCGTAGACGCTCAGTTCCAGCATCTTCGGGTCGATCATCAGCATCCGCAGCTCTTTCGGGCTGGCCTTGTACAGCAGGCTCAGGACCATGGCGTTGACCGCCACCGACTTGCCCGAACCGGTGGTGCCGGCCACCAGCAGATGCGGCATGCGCGCCAGGTCGGCCACGGTCGGCTGGCCGGCGATGCCCTTGCCCAGCGCCAGGGTCAGCGGACTGGCCGACTTGTCGTATTCCTTGGAACGCAGCAGCTCGGACAGATAGATCATCTCGCGGCTGGTGTTGGGAATCTCCAGGCCGATCACCGACTTGCCCGGAATCACATCGACCACGCGCACCGCCTTGACCGACAGGCCACGGGCGATGTCCTTGTCCAGCGAGCTGATCTGGCTGACCTTCACCCCCGGTGCCGGTTCCAGCTCGAAGCGGGTGATCACCGGGCCCGGATAGGCGCCGACCACCTGCACCTCGATGCGGAAATCCTTGAGCTTGAACTCGATCTGCCGCGACAGGGTTTCCAGGGTTTCCTCGGAATAGCCCATGGCCTGCGGCTTGGGATCATCCAGCAACGCCAGCGGCGGCAGGCCGTCGGCAGTGGCGCCGGTGCCATGGAACAGCGGGATCTGGGTCTCGCGCTTGGCGCGCTCGCTCTTTTCCACCACCGGCGCGACTGGCGGCTCGATCCTGACCGGCTCGCGTTTGGCCTGCTTGACTGCATCGACCTTGCGCACTTCCTCGCGCTGCTCGCGCATGGCGCGGGTTTTCTGCCAGTCCTCGGCCTGCTTGCCGCTGCGGCGCAGCAGGCCCGGCAAGGCACTCACGCCCTGCCCGATCCGCTCCATCAGCGCGAACCAGGACAGCCCCGTGCCCAGGGTCACCGACACCAGAAACAGGACCAGCAGGAACAGGTTGCCGCCCAGCTCGCCGAATAGCATGGTCAGCGAACGACCGACCAGGCGACCCAGGATGCCGCCAGGTCCCGCGGAGAAATCCGTCGCCGAGACATGGCGGACGTAGAGCAGCCCCGTCGAGGAGATCAGGAAGCCCACCATGCCGATCAGGCGCAGTGCCGGACCGAGATCGGATTCGCCATCGCCATCCTTGTCCATGCCGAACAGGGCGATCCAGGCGATTGCACCCAGGATCAGCGGCAGCAGGAAGGCGATGTAGCCACAGAAGCCCAGCAGCAGGTCGGCCACGATCGCGCCGACCTTGCCGCCCATGTTGTGGATCGGCGCGGTCAGGTTGCTGGCCTGGGTCCAGCTGGGATCCTGCGGGGAATAGGTGAACAGGCAGGCCAGCAGGTACAGCAGCACCGGCGCGATCACGATCAGCGCCAGGTCGCGCCACAGCCGCTGGCGGCGTGGATTGGGCGGGGAGGACGGCCTGGTGCGGCGCGCGGCAGGGGCGCCTTTGGCTTTGCCGCGTTCCGGGAGCGCTTTTGCCACCTTGGGATCAGACCTCAGGAATATTTCGTTAGTACTTGATAATAAACGAATCGCCTGCGGAATTCAGCGAGGTCAGCTGCCGTGCCGGCCGGTGGACCGTCCCGCCGGCAATCGCCCTGGCCAGCAGGCGGCGGCCGGTGCATTCCATCGGCGCGCCTTGATTCGGCGTGGCTGCGCAGCCACTCTATGGACCGTCCGCAGCGGGCCGAACGCATCGGCTTGCGCGCTTTTTACCCCCACTTTTTGAGTATACATGAGCACTTCCAAGCACAGCCGCCTGTTGATCCTGGGCTCCGGCCCGGCCGGCTGGACCGCTGCGGTCTATGCCGCGCGCGCCAATCTCAAGCCGGTGGTGATCACCGGCCTGCAGCAGGGCGGCCAGCTGATGACCACCACCGAAGTGGACAACTGGCCGGGCGACGCCCACGGCCTGATGGGTCCGGACCTGATGGCGCGCATGCAGGCCCATGCCGAACGCTTCGAGACCGAGGTCATCTTCGACCACATCCACACCGCAGACCTGTCCCAGCGCCCGTTCAGGCTGATCGGCGACAGCGCCGAGTACACCTGCGACGCGCTGATCATCGCCACCGGCGCCACCGCCCGGTACCTGGGGCTGGAATCGGAAGAGGCCTTCAAGGGCCGCGGCGTGTCGGCCTGCGCCACCTGCGATGGGTTCTTCTACCGCGACCAGGACGTGGCCGTGGTCGGCGGCGGCAACACCGCCGTGGAAGAGGCGCTGTACCTGTCCAACATCGCCAACAGGGTCTACCTGATCCACCGCCGCGACACCCTGCGCGCCGAGAAGATCATGCAGGACAAGCTGCAGGCCAAGATTGACACCGGCAAGATCGTGCCGGTCTGGCACCACACCGTGGAGGAGGTGCTGGGCGACGAAGCCGGCGTCACCGGCCTGCGGGTCAGGTCGGTGCTCGACGGCAGTACCCGCGACCTGGTGGTGCACGGGTTCTTCGTGGCCATCGGCCATACGCCCAACACCAGCCTGTTCGACGGCCAGCTGGCCATGAACAACGGCTACCTGATCATCAAGTCGGGCCTGGACGGCAACGCCACCCAGACCACGGTGCCGGGGGTTTTCGCTGCCGGCGACGTGGCCGACCAGCACTACCGCCAGGCCATCACCTCGGCCGGCTTCGGCTGCATGGCCGCGCTGGACGCCGAACGCTTCCTCGACAAGGGCACCTGAGCAGCAATGGAGGCACCGGGTTGCGCGGTGCGTAGGGCGGGTCTCGACCCGCCGCTTTCGGCCGTGGTCATGTATGGAATGTGCACGCATGCGCGGCGGGGTTTTGCGGTGGCGGGCCAGAAGGCCCGCCCCTACAAAGCTCGGCATCGCCGTAAGGCGGGTCTCGACCCGCCGCTTTCGCTTACGGAGCGGCCGGAGTAGTGGGTGGCGGGTCAAGACCCGCCGCTCGTGGTTCGACCGGTATCGCGGTGGCGGGTCAAGACCCGCCCTACAAAGCTTGGCGTTGGGCGGTGAAATATGCTGGCGGGCATTGGCGGGTCGAGGCCGCCCGACGAAGCTTGGCGTCCAGGCACGCCGCGTGCTCCAACACGCTCGGCCTGGCAGGGCTTGCCCGCGTGAGCCAGAGCCGGCTGCAGATTCGCCTGTTTCAAGCCGATCACCATCGACCTGCGCGAGCCGAGCCCGTAGCATCACCGTTCGATGTGCCAGATCCGTCTCCTGTCCTCGTTGTCCTCGATTGCGCCCGAAGCCTGGGACGCCCTGCATGACGGGCGCAACCCGTTCATTCGTCACGCCTTCCTGTCCGGCCTGGAGCGCACCGGCTGCCTGCGCACCGACTGGGGCTGGACCCCGCAGCACCTGAGCGTCTGGGAGGGCGAACGCCTGGTCGCGGCGGCGCCGGGTTACCTCAAGGCCAATTCCCATGGCGAGTTCGTGTTCGACCATGCCTGGGCGCACGCCTACGCACGCCATGGCGAGGATTATTTCCCCAAGTGGCTGTGCGCGGTGCCGTATTCGCCGGTGACCGGTCCGCGCCTGCTGGCCGCCACGCCCGAGGGCCGCCAGGGGCTGCTGACGGCGATGACCGACCACGTGCGCCGGCACGGCCTGTCCTCGGCCCACGTCAATTTCCACACTGAAGCCGAGGATGCCGACTTCGGTTCCGACTGGCTGGCCCGCACCGACGTGCAGTACCAATGGCACAACACCGCCGGCTGGGACGACTTCGACGCGTTCCTGGGTGCGATGGACCACAAGCACCGCAAGAACATCCGCCAGGAGCGGGCCAAGGTGGCCCGCTCAGGGGTGCGCTTCCGGGTGCTGCATGGCGATCAGGCCAGCGACGACGACCTGGATGCGATGTATGGCTTCTACCTGCAGACTTTCCACGAATACGGCAATTCGCCGGCCCTGACCCTGGATTTCATCCGCCACCTGGCGCGGTCCATGCCGCGCGCGCTGGTGATGTTCCTGGCCGAGTTTGAAGGCCGGCCGGTCGCCGGTGCGTTGTGCCTGCGCGGTGGCGACACCCTCTACGGGCGCTACTGGGGCGCCGATGCCACCCTGCCCGGTCTGCATTTCGAGACTTGCTACTACCAGGGCATCGACTACTGCCTGCGCGAAGGCCTGGCCCGCTTCGAACCCGGTGCCCAAGGCGTGCACAAGATCGCGCGCGGATTCCTGCCGACCTTCGTGCGCAGCCGGCACTGGATCGCCGACGCGCGTTTCCGCGAAGCCCTGCGCCGCTGGTGCGCGCAAGAAACCGCCGAGGTGCGCGAACACGCGCAGCTGCTGGTCGGGCGCTCGCCGTTCCGCGCCGCGCAGGACTGAGCCGCGCGCATGCGCCGGCGGCTGCCGTTCCTGCTGGATCCTTCGGCCGATGCGCCCTTCCCCGATCCACGCCTGGCGCTGCGTGAGCCGGACGGGTTGCTGGCGATCGGCGGTGACCTGGAGCCGCAGCGCCTGCTCAACGCCTATCGCGCCGGCGTGTTTCCCTGGTACTCGCAGGGCCAGCCGTTGCTGTGGTGGTCGCCGGATCCGCGCACCGTGTTCGGCACCGACCGCGTGCACCTGAGTGCGCGCTTCCGGCGCCAGCTGCGCACCAGCAACTGGGTGTTGCGCGCCGACACCGCGTTTGCGCAGGTGATGAGCGCCTGCGCCCACGCGCCGCGACCCGGCCAGGACGGCACCTGGATCACGCCTCGGATGCTGGATGCCTATACCGCCCTGCATCGCCTCGGCCATGCCCATTCGATGGAGGTCTGGGACGGCCAGGCGCTGGTCGGCGGCATCTACGGCGTGGCCATCGGCCAGATGTTTTTCGGCGAAAGCATGTTCAGCGCGGTTTCCGGCGGCTCCAAGGCAGCCCTCGCCGGGCTTGCGCGGATCCTGGCCGGATGGGGCTGGCCGCTGATCGATGCCCAGGTCGACAACGACCACCTGCGCCGCATGGGCGCCGAGCAATGGCGGCGCGAGCGATTCCTGGCGCTGGTTGACCGGCAGGTGGCGCTGGACGCACCTGCCCAGGCCTGGACCGCCCGGATCGGCGACCTTGCCGCCTCCACGCTGGCAGGCGTTTAACGCAAATTTGGCGATACCGAGCGCAGCGGGGTATAATGCGCGGCTTCGCCGGCAGCGCTTTCCGTTGCCGCACTCCCAGCAGGCTTCCATGTCGAAAGACGATTCAATCGAATTCGAAGGCGCCGTCACCGAGACGCTGCCCAACACCATGTTCCGGGTGAAGCTGGAAAATGGTCATGAGATCATCGCCCACATCTCCGGCCGCATGCGCAAGAACTACATCCGCATCCTCACCGGCGACAAGGTCAAGGTCGAGATGACGCCCTACGACCTGACCAAGGGCCGCATCACCTACCGCATGAAATAAGCCGCCCGCGCGGCTCGTTCACGAGAGGCAGCCCTGGCTGCCTTTTTGCGTTGGGCGATGTCGCGCCCTCGCCTGTTCCAGCCCGATGCCCACACACGTGAAAGGCGGCTTGCGCCGCCTTTCACGCACTTACCTCAGGCGAGGCCGGATCACTCGACCGTCGCCGGCAGCAGCCGCTCCGGCTCGGACTGCGTGGTCACCACCAGCTCGTCGTCCTTGACATCGATGCTGACCTTGCCGCCGTTGATGAGCTTGCCGAACAGCAACTCGTCGGCCACCGGGCGCTTGATCTTGTCCTGGATCACGCGCGCCATCGGCCTGGCACCCATCTGCGGGTCGAAACCATGCTGGGCCAGCCAGTCGCGTGCTTCCGGCGTGGCCGAGAGCGTGACGTGCTTGTCGTGCAGCAGCATTTCCAGCTCGATCAGGAACTTGTCCACCACCCGCAGGATGTGATCGAAGCCCAGCGCCTGGAACTGCACGATCGCATCCAGGCGGTTGCGGAACTCCGGGGTGAAGCCGCGCCGGATCACTTCCATCGCATCGGTGGAGTGGTCCTGCTTGGTGAAGCCGATCGACCGGCGCGAGGCCTGCGCGGCACCGGCATTGGTGGTCATCACCAGGATCACGTTCTTGAAGTTGGCTTCGCGGCCATTGGTGTCGGTCAGCACCCCCCGGTCCATGACCTGCAACAGGATGTTGAAGATGTCCGGGTGGGCTTTTTCCACCTCGTCCAGCAGCAACACGCAGTGCGGGGTCTTGACGATCTTCTCGGTCAGCAGGCCGCCCTGGTCGAACCCGACATAGCCCGGAGGCGCGCCGATCAGGCGACTGATCGAATGCGGCTCCATGTATTCGGACATGTCAAAACGGACCAGTTCGATCCCCAGCTGCATGGCCAGCTGCTTGGTCACCTCGGTCTTGCCCACGCCGGTGGGACCTGCGAACAGGAAATTGCCGATCGGCTTGTCCGGATTGCCCAGGCCGCTGCGCGCCAGCTTGATCGCCGAGGCCAGTGACTGGATCGCCGGATCCTGGCCGAAGATCACCATCTTCAGGTTGCGCTCCAGGTGCTGCAGCACGTCCTTGTCGGTCGCGCTGACCTGCTTGGCCGGGATGCGCGCCATCTTGGCCACGATCGTCTCGATCTCCTCGACGTCGATCAGGCTCTTGCGCCGTTCCTCCGGCAGCAGCCGCTGACGGGCGCCGGCCTCGTCGATCACGTCGATCGCCTTGTCCGGCAGCAGGCGGTCACCGATGTGCTTGACCGACAGGTCCACTGCTGCCTGCAACGCGTCGTCGGCATAGCTGACGTTGTGGTGCGCTTCATACCTGGGCTTGAGGCCCAGCAGGATCTCGTAGGTCTCGGCGATGGTCGGCTCGACCACATCGATCTTCTGGAAGCGACGGGCCAGGGCGCGATCCTTCTCGAAGATGCCGCGGTACTCCTGGAAGGTGGTCGAGCCGATGCAGCGCAGCTCGCCCGAGGCCAGGGCCGGCTTGATCAGGTTGGAGGCGTCCATGGTGCCCCCCGAGGCCGAACCGGCCCCGATGATGGTGTGGATCTCATCGATGAACAGCACCGCGTGGGGCACCTTCTTCAGCGCCGACAGGACCGCCTTGAGGCGCTTTTCGAAATCGCCCCGGTACTTGGTGCCGGCCACCAGCGCGCCCAGGTCCAGCGAGTAGATGACCGCGTCCTCCAGGACTTCGGGCACCTCGCCGTCGACGATGCGTTTGGCCAGGCCTTCGGCCAGGGCGGTCTTGCCCACGCCGGCCTCGCCCACGTACAGCGGATTGTTCTTGCGCCGGCGGCACAGGACCTGGATGGTGCGTTCGATCTCCTCGGCGCGGCCGACCAGGGGGTCGATCTTGCCGTTGCGCGCGGCCTCGTTGAGGTTGCTGGCGTATTCGGTCAGGGCGTCGCTCTTGGCTTCGCCCTCACCCGCCTCGGCCTTGCCCTCGCCCGGCTCGCCCGAGCCCTGCGGCTCGCCGTCGCCCTGCTTGGCAATGCCGTGGGACAGGTAGTTGACCACGTCCAGCCGGGTCACATCCTGCTGGTTGAGGAAATAGACCGCGTGGGAGTCCTTTTCGCCGAAGATCGCCACCAGCACGTTGGCGCCGGTGACCTCCTTCTTGCCCGAGGACTGGACGTGGTAGACCGCCCGCTGCAGGACCCGCTGGAAGCCCAGGGTGGGCTGGGTATCGCGGCCGTCGTCCTCGGCCAGGCGGGACACGGAGGCCTCCACTGCCTGGTCCAGGTCCGCGCGCAGGCGGGCGGTATCGGCACCAGTGGCCTTGAGGACCGCCTGGGCGGAGGGGCTGTCGAGTAATGCGAGCAGGAGGTGTTCGACGGTCATGAACTCGTGGCGCGCCTCGCGGGCACGCTTGTAGCACTGGCCGATGGTCTGCTCGAGGTCTTTGCTAAACATGGAATGGCTCCCAACTGCTGTTGCCAACGATATGCGGCCTGTAGCGGGAATTTCCACAGCGGGTCTGGATTGCTGTGTTCAGCCGGCGGTGGGCCGGGCGAGGTAAGGGATCAGGTTTGTTCCATCGTACACAGTAACGGGTGCTGGCTCATCCGGGAAAACTCGTTCACCTGGGCCACCTTGGACTCTGCCACTTCGCGCGTGTAGACGCCGCACACGCCACGGCCGCGGGTGTGCACGTGCAGCATCACCTGGGTGGCTTTCTCCAGGTCCATGTTGAAAAACTGCTGCAGCACGGAGATGACGAAATCCATTGGCGTGTAGTCGTCATTGAGCAGCAGGACCTGATAGAGCGGCGGCGGTACGACTTCCGGCTTGCCGGCTTCGACCAGAACGCCGTGCTCGTGCTCATGTTGGGGGGTACGGGGCATGGAACAATTATACGGATTGGACGGGCCGGGTCTGCGCACGCACAATTTGCACGATGAGAACGCCCACCGCCACTGCACGCGCAATGGATTTATGTGCAACTGTCCCAATATCGGACCGATCTTCCTGATGGCACGTCCGCGATGACGTTCGAAAACGCGCGTCTCTGGCAACCTGACACGACCGTGGCCACCATCGTGGCGCACGGCGGCAAGCTGCTGATGGTCGAGGAACACGCCGAAGGCCGGCTGGTGCTCAACCAGCCGGCCGGCCATCTGGAACCGGACGAGAGCCTGCTCGACGCCGCCTTGCGCGAGACCCGGGAGGAGAGCGCCTGGACGGTACGTCTGCGCCATTTCGTCGGCGCCTACCAGTGGAAGGCGCAGACCGGCCGGCATTACCTGCGCTTTGCCTTTGCCGCCGAACCGGTGTCGCACGATCCGGCGCTGGCGCTGGACCAAGGCATCGTGCGCGCGCTCTGGATGACGCCCGACGAGCTGCACAAGGCCCACGCCCGCCATCGCAGCCCACTGGTGTGGCGGGTAGTGGCCGACTACCTGGCCGGGCGGCGCTATCCGCTTTCGGCCCTGAGCCAGCTGGCATGAGCACGCCGCGGATCGTGGTGGGCGTGTCCGGCGGCGTGGATTCGTCGGTGGCCGCCCTGCAGCTGGTGCGCGCTGGCGAGCCGGTGGCCGGGTTGTTCATGCAGAACTGGGCGGACGGTGGTGATGCGCAGGACAGCGCGAGTGGCGCTGAAGGCAGGCCGGAAGATGCACCTGGCGTTTCCGGCACTTCCGGCACTCCCGCCGCCTCTGGCGGTCGGGCCCCGAGAGCGGCCAGCAACTGCCGGGCCGAGGACGATCGCCGCGACGCGGTCGCGGTCTGCGGGCGGCTGGGCATCCCCTTCCACTTCCGTGATTTCTCCAGGGAATACTGGGATGGGGTGTTCGCCCACTTCCTGGCCGAGTATGCCGCTGGCCGCACGCCCAATCCGGACGTGCTGTGCAACCGCGAGGTGAAGTTCAAGCACTTCATCGATGCCGCGCGCGCGCTGGGCGCGGAGAAGATCGCCACCGGCCACTATGCGCGGGTCGAGCAGCGCCGGGCGCGCTGGCACCTGCTGCGCGGCGCCGACCCCGGCAAGGACCAGAGCTATTTCCTGCATCAGCTGGGCCAGGAGCAGCTGGCGGCCACGCTGTTTCCGATCGGCCACCTGCACAAGCCGGACCTGCGCGGCATTGCCCGGCAGGCCGGGCTGCCGGTCCACGACAAGAAGGATTCGACCGGGATCTGTTTCATCGGCGAGCGCGATTTCCGCCAGTTCCTGGGCCAGTACCTGCCGGCAAGAACTGGCGAGATGCGCGACCCTGACGGTGTGGTCATCGGTCAGCATCCGGGAGTGTTCTTCTTTACCCTTGGCCAGCGCGAGGGCCTGAACATCGGCGGCGTGCGTGGCCGCGCGGCCGCGCCGTGGTACGTGGTCGGCAAGGACGTGGCGGGCAACGTGCTTTACGTCGACCAGGACACGGCCAGCCCCTACCTGCAGTCCACCCGGCTGCGCAGCGAGCCCATGCACTGGATTGGCGGCAGCCCACCGGCGGCGCGCCTGCAATGCAGCGCACAGACCCGCTACCGGCAGGCCGCCGAGGCCTGCGCGGTCCACGTACAAGAGGACGGAACACTGGATATCCAATTCGCACGCCTGCAACGCGCCGTCACCCCCGGACAGTCCGTGGTGCTCTATGACGGCGACGACTGCCTCGGGGGGGCGGTCATCGCCAGCACCGATGCACCGCTGGAAGTGCGGCTGCAGGAGCGCGCGGCGTGAGCGCGCCCCTGCCCGAACGCGTGCTGGCGCTGGCCGCGCTGGCCCAGGCCCTGGCCCAGGTGCGGCGCATCGCCGAAACCGGCCAGTCGGACAACAGCGCAGCCGGCACGGTGCTGGACAGCGTGTTCCGCATGGACGCAGCGACCACCGAGGCGGTCTACGGCCGCGCCGCCAACCTGGGGCCCGGGCTTCGCCTGGTCCGCGACTACTTCGGCGGTGAGAACAAGGACCCGTCCCTGCCGCGCCTGGCGATGGCCGTGCTGCAGGTCGAGCGCCGCTTCATCCGCGAAACCGATACCGTCAAGGCTGTCAGCGGCGGACTGGAGGCGATCGCACCGCAGGCCAGCGAACGCGGCAGCACCCATCCGGATGTGCTGATGGCGCTGGGCACGCTCTACGCCGACACCATCAGCCGCCTGCGCCCGCGGGTGATGGTCCAGGGCAATCCGCATTACCTGGCCCAGCCGGGCGTGGTCTCGGAAATCCGTGCGATCCTGCTGGCCGCGGTACGCGCGGCGGTGCTGTGGCGGCAGCTGGGCGGCAGCCTGTGGGACTTTGTGTTCTCACGCAAGGCGATGGTCCAGGCGGCCCGCGGATGGCTGGGCGCGTGACCGCAACGACCACGCCTTCAGGCAAACGCCCACGAAAAAGCCCGGCATTGCTGCCGGGCTTTTTCCTTAGCGACTCGGTCGACCGATCAGGCGGCGGTTGCCTCGCTGCGCTGGTATTCCTCGATCTGGTCGAAATTCATGTAGCGGTAGATCTCGCTGCTGCTGGC
Organism: Pseudoxanthomonas spadix BD-a59; assembly: GCF_000233915.3. Taxonomy (NCBI): domain Bacteria; kingdom Pseudomonadati; phylum Pseudomonadota; class Gammaproteobacteria; order Lysobacterales; family Lysobacteraceae; genus Pseudoxanthomonas; species Pseudoxanthomonas spadix. Next base: position 1,861,097 of record NC_016147.2, read on the forward strand.
ATCCAGCACGCCCACGCCTTCCATGTACTCGGCCTTGGTCGGGATGCGGCCCAGGCGCGAGCAGATCGCGGCCAGCTCGGCCGAACCCAGGTAGACGTTGGAGTTGCGGCCCAGGCGGTTGGGGAAGTTGCGGGTGGAGGTGGAGAACACCGTCGCGCCCTCCTTGACCTGCGCCTGGTTGCCCATGCACAGCGAGCAGCCCGGCATTTCCATGCGCGCGCCGGCGCTGCCGAAGGTGCCGTAGTGGCCTTCCTTGGTCAGCTCGGCGGCGTCCATCCTGGTCGGCGGGGCCACCCACAGCTTGGTCGGCAGGTCGCGCTTGCCTTCCAGCAGCCTGGAGGCGGCGCGGAAGTGGCCGATGTTGGTCATGCACGAACCGATGAACACTTCGTCGATGGTCGCGCCGGCCACTTCGGACAGGGTCTTGACGTCGTCCGGATCGTTCGGGCAGGCCAGGATTGGCTCGTGCACGTCGGCCAGGTCGATCTCGATGACCGCGGCGTATTCGGCATCGGCGTCGCGTTCCAGCAACTGCGGATCGGCCAGCCAGGCTTCCATCTTCTCGATCCGGCGCTGCAGGCTGCGCGGGTCCTTGTAGCCCTCGGCGATCATCCACTTCAACAGCGTGATGTTGCTGTTGATGTACTCGATGATCGGCGCCTTGTTCAGGTGCACCGTGCAACCGGCCGCCGAACGCTCGGCCGAGGCGTCGGACAGCTCGAAGGCCTGTTCGACCTTCAGCTCCGGCAGGCCTTCGATCTCCAGGATGCGGCCGGAGAAGATGTTCTTCTTGCCCTGCTTGGCCACGGTCAGCAGACCGGCCTTGATCGCATACAGCGGGATCGCGTTGACCAGGTCACGCAGGGTCACGCCCGGCTGCAGCTTGCCCTTGAAGCGCACCAGCACGCTCTCGGGCATGTCGAGCGGCATCACCCCAGTGGCCGCGGCGAAGGCCACCAGGCCCGAACCGGCCGGGAACGAGATGCCGACCGGGAAGCGGGTGTGCGAATCGCCGCCGGTGCCGACGGTGTCGGGCAGCAGCATGCGGTTGAGCCAGCTGTGGATCACTCCATCGCCCGGACGCAGCGAGATGCCGCCACGGGTGGAGATGAACTCCGGCAGGGTGTGGTGGGTCCTGACGTCCACCGGCTTGGGGTAGGCGGCGGTATGGCAGAACGACTGCATCACCAGGTCGGCCGAAAAGCCCAGGCACGCCAGATCCTTGAGCTCGTCGCGGGTCATCGGGCCGGTGGTGTCCTGGGAACCGACCGAAGTCATCTTCGGCTCGCAGTAGGTGCCCGGGCGCACGCCCTGGCCTTCCGGCAGGCCGATGGCGCGGCCGACCATCTTCTGCGCCAGCGTGTAGCCCTTGCCGGTATCGGCCGGCTGCTGCGGCAGGCGGAACAGGTCGGTCACCGGCAGGCCCAGCGCCTCGCGCGCCTTGGCGGTCAGGCCACGGCCGATGATCAGTGGAATGCGGCCACCAGCGCGCACCTCGTCGAACAGCACCTCGGACTTGACCTGGAACTCGGCAATGACCTTGCCATCCTTGAGCGCCTTGCCCGCATACGGATGCAGCTCGATCACATCGCCCTGCTCCATCTGCGACACGTCCAGCTCGATCGGCAAGGCGCCTGCGTCCTCCATGGTGTTGTAGAAGATCGGCGCGATCTTGGAGCCCAGGCAGACGCCGCCGAAACGCTTGTTCGGAATGAACGGGATGTCCTGTCCGGTCCACCACAGCACCGAGTTGGTCGCCGACTTGCGCGAGGAACCGGTGCCGACCACGTCGCCGACGTAGGCCACCAGGTGGCCCTTTTTCTTGAGCTCCAGGATCTGCTGGATCGGGCCACGCTTGCCGTCTTCCTCCGGAGTGAACGGCGCGCCATCGCGCTTGTTCTTCAGCATCGCCAGGGCGTGCAGCGGGATGTCCGGGCGCGTGGTCGCGTCCGGCGCCGGCGACAGGTCGTCGGTGTTGGTCTCGCCCGGCACCTTGAACACGGTCAGGGTCATCGAGGCCGGCACTTCCGGCTTGCTGGTGAACCACTCGGCATCGGCCCAGCTCTGCAGCACGGCCCTGGCGTTGGCGTTACCGGTGTCGGCCTTGTCCTTGACGTCATGGAAGGCGTCGAACACCAGCAGCGTGTGCTTGAGCGCATCGGCTGCGATCGCGCCGACGGCGGCGTCATCCAGCAGCTCGACCAGCGGGTGCACGTTGTAGCCACCCAGCATGGTGCCCAGCAGCTCGGTGGCGCGCTCGCGGCTGATCAGGGCGTTCTTCTCGGTGCCAAAGGCCAGGGCGGCCAGGTAAGACGCCTTGACCTTGGCAGCATCGTCCACCCCGGCCGGCACGCGCTGGGTGATCAGATCCAGCAGGAAATCCTGTTCAAAAGACGCGGCTTCGCCCGCCGGCGGGGCCTTGAGCAGTTCGATGACCTGCGCGGTCTGCTGCGCGGTCAGCGGCAGCGGCGGGATGCCCAGCGCGGCGCGCTCGGCAACGTGGTGACGATAGGCTTCCAACATGATCAAACTCCCGGTACGAAGGTGCGAATATGGAAATGGTGAAGTGTCAGGCCTGCGGCACGATCAGCCGCAGGCCCTTGAAGTAGTCTCGGTAGAACGGCTGGCTGTGGGTGATCAGCGCGTCGCACTGGAGCAAGGCATGGGCGCCCACCAGGAAATCGGGCAGCGTCTGCGGGCCACCGCCGCGCTGGCGATAGCGCCGCTGCATCTCCCCGGCGCGCAGCGCGGACTTGGCCTCCAGCGCACTGAAGTGGATGCCCATTTCCTCCAGCACGCCCAGCGCCTCGGCGCCATTGCGCAGCGCGCCGCAGACTTGGGCCAGGGTGACATCGCAGACCACCACACGGCCGCTGGCCAGGCACTGGCGCAGGCAGGCTTCGGCGGCGTCGGCCTGCGGACCGTTGGCCAGCAGGTCCACCAGCACGGCAGAATCGATGGCAATCACGTCGCGTCCGTCTTCAGGACTTGGACGGCTCGCCGGTGGCGCGCACGGCGGCCTCGGGCGATTCGAACCCGTCCAGCGCAAATCGCCCGCGCGCCCTGGAAATGGCATCGTCCACGCTCTTGCGCAACACGATCCGGCTGCCGTCCAGCTCGACTTTCAGCAGCGTCCCCTTGGTCAGGCCCAGCGCATCGCGCACGGCCTTGGGCAGGGTGATCTGACCTCTCTCGGCGACGGTCGCTTCCATGGGAAGCCCTCTTGAAGTATGCATGGATTATACATACTTCTCGTTCCATACTGGGCGCTGACCACATTGTCCTGCCCGTGCCCTGCGGCCGATACCCGTTTGTCACGCCGCGGCGTGGATACTGAACAGGCAAGGAGTCTGTCGGGCTTTGGCGGTCGAGGCGAAAATTCGGCTGCGCGAGGACAGATTTTCGGCGATTCGCCGCCGCATAGTGGTTCTATGGGGCAAGAAGCGACGGAAATATGGACCGCACAGCCGGATTTGCAGCCCGGCCGGCCAAAGTCCGACAGGCTCCTAGGTCATCGGACCGCCAGCGCCGGACGGTCATGCCCACCGCGCACGTCACATCGAACAGGAGCCTGACATGAGCGATTCCTTCAAGACCCGCAGCCAGCTGGACGTGGCCGGGACCTCTTACACCTACTTCAGCCTGCCCACCCTGGGCCAGCGCTTCGATATCACCGGCCTGCCCTACTCCATGAAGATCCTGCTGGAGAACCTGCTGCGCTGCGAGGATGGCGTCAGCGTCACCCCCGAGCACATCCAGGCCGTTGCCACCTGGGACCCGGAGGCCGAGCCGGACACCGAGATCGCCTTCATGCCCGCGCGCGTGGTCCTGCAGGATTTCACCGGCGTTCCATGCGTGGTCGATCTGGCCGCCATGCGCGATGCGGTGGTCAAGCTGGGCGGCAATGCCGACCAGATCAATCCGCAGATTCCTTCCGAACTGGTGATCGACCATTCGGTCCAGGTGGACGTGTTCGGCAGCCCCGACGCGCTTGACCTCAACGGCAAGATCGAGTTCCAGCGCAACAAGGAACGCTACAGCTTCCTGCGCTGGGGCCAGAAGGCGTTCGACAACTTCAAGGTCGTCCCGCCCAGCACCGGCATCGTCCACCAGGTCAACCTTGAGAATCTGGCCCGGGTGGTGATGACCCGCGAGCAGGACGGCACGGTGTTCGCCTATCCCGATACGGTGTTCGGCACCGACTCGCACACCACCATGATCAATGGCCTGGGCGTGCTGGGCTGGGGCGTGGGCGGCATCGAGGCCGAGGCGGCGATGCTAGGCCAGCCCTCGTCCATGCTGATTCCGCAGGTCGTCGGCTTCGAGCTGACCGGCAAGCTGCCCGAAGGCGCCACCGCCACCGACCTGGTGCTCACCATCACCCAGATGCTGCGCAAGCATGGCGTGGTGGGCAAGTTCGTCGAATTCTTCGGCCCGGGGCTGCAGCACCTGCCATTGGCCGACCGCGCCACCATCGGCAACATGGCGCCCGAATACGGCGCCACTTGCGGCATCTTCCCGATCGACCAGGAATCGCTGAACTACCTGCGCCTGTCCGGCCGCGAAGAGAACCACATCGCCCTGGTCGAGGCCTACGCCAAGGCCCAGGGCCTGTGGCACGACGCTGGCAGCGCCCCTGCCAGATACAGCGCCACCCTGCGCCTGGACATGGGCGAAGTGAAGCCCTCGCTGGCCGGCCCCAAGCGCCCGCAGGACCGCGTGCTGCTCAGCGACATGAAGGCCAACTATCGGCAAAGCGTGGCGCCCCTCGTCCAGGCGCGCGAGAACAAGCGCAACAGCGACCTCAAGCAGGAAGAGCGCCTGGCCAACGAGGGCGGTGGCGGCACCGCGGTGGGCGCCGAAGCCGCCCACCGCGAACCGGCCGGCGACACCGGCTCGGGCTGGCAACTCAAGGATGGCGCGGTGGTGATCGCCGCGATCACCTCGTGCACCAACACCTCCAACCCGGCGGTGATGCTCGGCGCCGGCCTGCTGGCGCGCAACGCGGTGGCCAAGGGCCTCAAGGCCGCGCCGTGGGTCAAGACCTCGCTTGGCCCGGGCTCGCTGGTGGTCACCGATTACCTGAAAAAAGCCGGGGTGATGGATGATCTGGAGAAGCTGGGCTTCTACCTGGTCGGCTACGGCTGCACCACCTGCATCGGCAACTCCGGTCCGCTGCCGGACGATGTATCGGCTGCGATCGCCGAGGGCGACCTGGCGGTGACCTCGGTGCTGTCGGGCAACCGCAACTTCGAAGGTCGCGTGCATCCGGAAGTGAAGATGAACTACCTGGCCTCACCGCCGCTGGTGGTGGCCTACGCGATCGCCGGCACCACCGACATCGACCTGACCTGCGAGCCACTGGGCAAGGGCAGCGACGGCAAGGACGTCTACCTCAAGGACATCTGGCCGACCAACAAGGAAATCGGCGACTTCATCGCCAGGACCATTGGCCCGGAGATGTTCAAGAAGAACTATGCCGACGTGTTCAAGGGCGACAGCCGCTGGAACAGCATCCAGTCGCCCGACGGCAGCCTGTATGTGTGGGACGCCGACTCGACCTACATCAAGAACCCGCCCTATTTCGAGGGCATGTCGGCCCATCCGGGCACGGTCGACGACGTGCACGGCGCGCGGATCATCGGCGTGTTCGGCGACTCGATCACCACCGACCACATTTCCCCGGCCGGCAACATCAAGAAGGATTCGCCGGCAGGGCGCTTCCTGCTGGCCCGCGGCGTCCAGCCGGCGGACTTCAACAGCTATGGCAGCCGGCGCGGCAACGATGATGTGATGGTGCGCGGCACCTTTGCCAACATTCGGATCAAGAACCTGGTGTTCGGCGGCGAGGAAGGCGGCAACGCGCTGTACTACCCCAAGGCCGGCGGCAGCCCGGAAAAGCTGGCGATCTACGACGCGGCGATGAAGTACAAGGCCGACGGCGTGCCGCTGGTGGTGCTGGCCGGCAAGGAGTACGGCACTGGCTCCTCGCGCGACTGGGCGGCCAAGGGGACCAACCTGCTGGGCATCAAGGCGGTGATCGCCGAGAGCTTCGAGCGCATCCACCGCTCCAACCTGGTGGGCATGGGCGTGCTGCCGCTGCAGTTCAAGGAGGGCGAAAATGCGCAGTCGCTGGGGCTGGATGGCTCGGAGGTCATCGATGTCACAGGGCTCAACGACGGTGATTCCAGGACCGCCCAGGTCGTGGCGAAGAAGGCCGATGGCTCCGAGGTGAAGTTCGAGGCCCGCGTCCTGCTGCTGACGCCGAAGGAAGTGGAGTACTTCCGCCACGGCGGCCTGCTGCATTACGTGCTGCGCCAGTTGGCTGCAAAAAAGGCCGCCTGACACCGGAACCGGCGCAAGCCGGCCCTCGCGGTGCGCGAGGGCGTTCGAGGGCGCGCGAACCAATGGTTCGCAAAACGCGCCCTCTCACCCACCACGGCGGCCTGTTGCATGACGCGTCGCACCAGTTGGCTGCGAAGAAAGCCGCATGGCGGGGCGAAAGTGGGACCGCGATCGGCGCAGCTGACCTGATCGTCATCGCAACAACGCGAAAGGCCCGCAATGCAGGGCCTTCCGCGATCAAGCCAACGCCACACCACCGCCTCGGCGCGGGCATAGGAGTCGGGATGAGCCAGGATCAGGGCCAGCCAGGTCAACCAGACCATGCGCCCGGGTACTGAAAGATTCCGGTTTGGGCCGCCTGCCGGTATGCTCATCGCCACGATTTTTGCAGGGGACACCGGATCGCCCGGCTGCACCCGAACCGAGCACCCCTGGGAGGGGCAGACGATGATGCAGGACCGACCCTGGTTTGCCAGCTATCCCGATGGCATGCCGCACGAGATCGACGTTGAGGAATACCGCTCCATCGTCTCTGCCCTCGAGTCAACCATCGACAAGTACCGCGACCGGCCGGCCTACCTCAACTTCGGCAAGATCCTGACCTACGCTGACCTGGATCGCCTGAGCGGGCAGATGGCCAGCTATCTGCTGCACGAACTCAAGCTCAAGCGCGGTGCCCGCGTCGCGGTGATGATGCCCAACTGCCTGCAGTTCCCGATCTCGATCTTCGGCATCCTGCGCGCGGGTCTGACCGTGGTAAACGTCAATCCGCTCTACACTTCGCGCGAACTGCACCACCAGCTGCAGGATTCCGGCGCCGCGGCGCTGATCGTGATCGACAACTTCGGCGACACCGCGGCGCAGGCGCTGCCCGGCACCCAGGTCAAGCACGTGGTCAGCACGGCGCTCGGCGACATGCTCGGCTTGCCGAAGGGACCGCTGGTGAACTTCGTCCTGCGCTACCTGAAGAAAATGGTGCCGGACTATGAAATCGACGGCGCGGTGCGTTTCCGCGATGCCCTCGCCCTGGGCAAGGGCAAGTCGCTGCCCAAGCTGGACATCCAGCCCGACGACATCGCCTTTCTGCAGTACACCGGCGGCACCACCGGCGTGGCCAAGGGCGCGATGCTGACCCACCGCAACCTGGTGGCCAACATGCAGCAGGCTTCCATCTGGGTGGGCAGCAAGGCCCGGCCGGGCGAGGAATACATCATCACCGCGCTGCCGCTCTACCATATCTTCGCCTTGACGGCCAACTGCCTGGTCTTCATGAAGTTTGGCGCGCTCAATCACCTGATCACCAATCCGCGCGACATGAAGGGCTTCGTCAAGGAGCTGTCCAAGGCCCCGTTCACCGCCATCACCGGCGTCAATACGCTGTTCAACGGGCTGCTCAACACGCCCGGCTTCGACAAGGTCGATTTCAGCAGGCTGCGCCTGACCCTGGGCGGCGGGATGGCCGTGCAGCGCGCCGTGGCCGAGCGCTGGAAACAGGTCACCGGCGCGACCCTCGTGGAGGCCTACGGCCTGACCGAAACCTCGCCGGCCGTGTGCATCAACCCGATGAACCTGGCCGACTACAACGGCTCCATCGGCCTGCCGGTGCCTTCCACCGACTGTTGCCTGAAGGACGACGACGGCAACCTTGTCGAAGGCGACGAGAACGCGGTGGGTGAGCTGTGCGTCAAGGGTCCGCAGGTCATGAAAGGCTACTGGAACCGCCCCGATGAGACTGCCAAGGTCATCGATGCCGATGGCTGGCTGCACACCGGCGACATGGCACGCATGGACCGGCAGGGCTTCTTCTATATCGTCGATCGCAAGAAGGACATGATCCTGGTGTCCGGCTTCAACGTGTACCCGAACGAAGTCGAGGACGTGCTGGCCGGGATGCCCGGCGTGCTGGAAGTGGCGGCGGTCGGCGTGCCCGACCCACATTCTGGCGAGGTGGTCAAGGTCTTCATCGTGCCCAAGGACCCCGGCCTCACCGTTGAGCAGGTCAAGGCGTTCTGCCGCGAGAACCTTGCCGGCTACAAGCAGCCGCGCCACGTCGAATTCCGCACCGAGCTGCCCAAGACCAATGTCGGCAAGATCCTGCGCAAGGAACTACGCAGGCAGGAAGAAGCGGCACGCTGAGCGTGCGGCTGCGCGCCCTGCGGGCGCGCATCTGGAGCCTGCGTCGCCCTCTGGCAGGGTGCCCGGGCGACGCGTGGCCTGCGGGCGCGCGCCGGTGCTTTTGTGACGAGCATCCCATAAACAATGGCGATCCTGCTGAACGGCATAAGCCGTTGAGTTAATTCATTTTTCCGAATTATTTAACAGTCCGTTCAGGTGTAGCATCGTTTGCGCCGCGGCCAACGTGGCGCTTGCCTTCCCACAGCCTCCAGGATATCGCCATGAACCAGATCGAAAAGCTCCAGCGCACTCGCCCCTTCTCCACCATCCGCACCGAACTGACCCACGAGGACAGCAGCCATTGGCTGTTCATGCATGCCGATGCCGCCGAAGGTATCCGTCCGTGCTGCCGCCCGGAAATGCTCGACGAGATGTGGGCATTCATGAGTTCGATCACGCGCGCGCCTGCGCAGCGTCGCAGCGGCGAGTTGCGCCATTTCGTGCTGGCCTCCGATGCCAATGCCTACAACCTCGGTGGCGACCTGAACCTGTTCACCAGGCTCATCCGCGAAGGCAATCGCGATCGCCTGCTGGCCTACGCGCAGCGCTGCGTGGAAGGCGTGCACCACCTGCATGTCGGCTTTGGCGGCGACGTGCGCAGCATCGCGCTGATCCAGGGCGATGCGCTGGGCGGTGGCCTGGAAATGGCGCTGGCCTGCCACACCATCGTGGCCGAGGAAGGTTCCGGCATGGGCCTGCCGGAAGTGCTGTTCGGCCTGTTCCCGGGCATGGGGGCCTATTCGTTCCTGTGCCGTCGCGTGGCGCCGCAGGTGGCCGAGAAAATCATCCTGGAAGGCCGCGTTCATAGCGCCGAGGAAATGTACAGACTGGGTGTCGTCGACATTCTCGTGCCCAAGGGCCAGGGCGTGGCCGCGGTCGAGGACCTGATCCGCCAGCAGCGGCGTATTCCCCATTCGTATCTGGCAATGAACCAGGCGCGCAACCTGGCCCAGGCAGTTAGCTACGACGAACTGCTGGAGATCACCAAGGTCTGGGTGGAAACCGCACTGGCCCTGGGCGACAAGTCGCTGCGCACCATGGACCGACTGGTCAAGGCGCAGACCCGTCGCGCCACGCTCGAGGTCGTCGCCTGAGCGCGGTACCGGTCTGAGGAAGGGATTCCGGCCCGGCCCTTGCCGGGCCCGTGACCACGCTTCGCCGATCGCTGCGGCCACCGCGTCTGCCGATGGCCGAGGCGGCTAGCAGCCTGTCGGGCTTTGGTGGTCGAGGCGAGAATTCGGCTGTGCGAGGTCAGATTTTCGACGGTTCGCCGGCCCATAGTGGTGCTATGGGCCAAGAAGCGGCGGAAAGATGGACCGCACAGGCGGATTCGCAGCCCGGCCGACCAAAGTCCGACAGGCTGCTAGCGCTCGGCTCCGCCGTCGCGGGCCTTGTGTCGCTGTGCACGTGCGATCAGCGCTTCACGGCCCATGTCCAGGTGCGTGTGCAATTGGTGCATGCGCTGGCGCCATTCGGATTTGACCTGCCAGTCGGCCATGCGCATGAACTGGCCGCCCTCCTCGGCCAGCCGCGTCAGGCCCAGATTACCGGCCACCCCTTTCAAGGCATGTGCGTGTTCGCGCACGCGCTCCCATTCGTGCTGTTCGCCGGCGCGGGTCAGCCCGGCGAAACAGGCATCGGCATCGGCCAGGCACTGCTGAATGAATTCCTGCTCGAACGCCTCGCCCATCCCCAGCTGCGCCAGCTCGTCCAGCACGCGCGGGTCCAGCACCTGGTGCTGCTGGCCGGCCTGCGTGACGTCGGCCCCGCGTACCGGAGTCAGCTTGGACGGCGTGCGCAGGCTGGCGTTGACGGCGATTTCGCCGAGGTAATCCAGCAATTTGGACGCGGCCACCGGCTTGGCCAGGAAGGCGTAGGCGCCAGCCTGCTCGCAGCGGCTGATCGATTCGGGCGTCACGTCGGCGCTGAGGACCATCACCGGTGTGATCGGCCCACCGCCAGCCTGCATCACCCGCAGTTCCTTGAGCAGGTCCAGGCCGCTCATGCCAGGCATGTGCAGGTCGATGATCACCGCGTCGTAGTCGGACATGGCCATGGCATCGAGCACGTCCTCGCCGCCGTTGACGCAACTGACGCGATGGCCGGCCTTTTGCAGCAAGCGCTGTAGCACCATGCGGTTGGCCTGGTGATCGTCGGCCACCAGGATATGCATGCAGCGCACGCGCGCGCGGTGACGCAGGAACGGATCGGAGAAGGCGATGACGTTCTCGGCCGTGCCGAGGTGCTGAGGCTGGACTTCGGCCTGGGTCTGCTCCTCCAGCGCCAGGGCCGGCACCATCGGCGCTGGCGCGGCGTGTGGATCGACCGCGCGGAACGGCATTTCCACCCAGAACGTACTGCCCAGGCCGACTTCACTCTCGAACCCGATCGTGCCGCCCATGGCTTCGGCCAGGCCCTTGGCGATCGCCGTGCCCAGGCCGGTGCCACCGTAGCGACGACTCATGCTGACGTCGGCCTGTTCGAAGGCTTCGAACAGGCGACCCTGCAGGCGCAGCGGGATGCCGATGCCGGTATCGATGACCGTAAAGCGCAGGCGCGGGCCGCGATCGGCATCGCTGGCGGCCAACCGCGACACCTGGATGCGCACGCCACCGCGCTCGGTGAACTTGACCGCATTGCCGACCAGGTTGATCAGGATCTGGCGCAGGTGACGGGCATCGCCGCGCAGTACCGGCGGCACGTCGTCGGCGAAACTGACCGCGTAGTCCAGACCCTTGGCCTTGGCCTGCGGCAGCATGATGAAGCCCACGTGCTGGACCAGCTCACGCGGAGAAAATTCCGATTCGTCCAGGCGCAGCTTGCCAGCCTCGATGGCCGAGATGTCCAGCACCTCTTCCACCAGCGCCAGCAGGCTGCGGGCCGATGCCTGGATGGTGTTGAGGCACTCGCGCTGCTCGCCGTCCAGGCGCGTGGTGGCCAGCACCTCGGTCATGCCGGACAGGCCGTTGAGCGGGGTGCGGAATTCATGGCTCATGTTGGCCAGGAAGCGGCTCTTGGCCTCACTGGCCCGGCGCGCCTCGGCGCTGGCGCCGGTCAGCTTGCGCAGCAAGCCGGAGAAATACAGTGGCACCGCGGCCAGGCCCACGAGCAGGCCGATGGCCAGTTTCAGGTTGGCCAGCCAGTAGTCGGTCAACAGCACCGTAGTGGCGAAGCTTGACATCGCCATGACCACCGCCAGGTAGAGGTAGTTGTTGCCGTAGCGCAGGCCGTTGCCCACGGTGACCCACATCACCACCACGTAGACCCAGCTCAGCGGCTCGCCCATGTGGATCATGCCGGCGGCCATCAGGCCATAGTCGGCCAGCATGCCGACGATGCGGCGCGCATCCGAACGCCCGGGCCTGGCCAGCATCCACGCCAACAGCCCCCAGGCCAGGGTCAGGCCAGTCAGCACGATGGTCAGCGCCCTGGCGTACTGGCCTTCCGGCAAGTCAGCGCGGACCGGCGGCAGCAGCACGTACAACAGGATCAGGCTGATCAATGCGATGCGCACCGCGGCCTGACCCTGCTCATTGTCGCGGCGCACGGCCAGCCGTTGCTTCAGCGTTGTCAGCAGTGCAGCCATGGTCATCACTCCATTCCGGGCCGAACCGGCAGGGTGGAATAGCGTTCGCAGATCTGGTCCAGCCGCTCGCGACCGCGGAACAGCGCGTCCACGCAGGCCGGGTCGAACAGGCGGCCACGCTGGGCGTACAGGTAGGCCAGCGCCGCGTCGCGGGTCCAGGCCGGCTTGTAGGGACGCGCGGAGATCAGGGCGTCGAACACGTCGGCCACCGCCACGATGCGGGCCTCGATCGGGATCTGCTCGCCGCGCAGGCCATCGGGGTAACCGCTGCCGTCGTAGCGCTCGTGATGGCGCAATGCGATCAGGGCGCCGGCCTGGATCAGCCGATTCTGGCTGCCAATCAGCAGTTCGTGGCCGATCCTGGGATGGCGGCGCATGATCACCAGTTCGTCCTCGTCCAGCGGTCCGGGCTTCATCAGCACCGCATCGGGAATGGCGATCTTGCCCATGTCGTGCAGCGGCGCGGACAGTTCGATCGAGCGCACGTCTTCCTCGCCCATGCCCAGCTGCTCGGCGACCAGCGCGGCCACGCGCGACATGCGTTCGAGGAAGGCGCTGGTGCCGCGGTCGCGGTATTCGATGGCGCGGGCCAGGCGCGAGAGCGTCTCGCGCTCGCGCTCCTCGACCTCGTGCATGCTCGCCAGCAGGCGCTGCTCCAGTGACAGGGCGCGCTGCTTGACGTTCTCGGACTGCTGGCGCAGCTGCAGCAGGTTGCGGCAGCGGGCGCGCAGCTCGCGCGGGCGCACCGGCTTGACCAGGAAATCGATGATGCCCGCTTCCAGCGCGGCCTGGCGGATCGGCTCGTCGCCGACCACGGTGATCAGGATCACCGGGATGTCGCGGTGCATCGGCAGGCGGCGGAAGCGGCGGGCGAACTCCAGCCCGTCCATGCCCGGCATGCGGTAGTCGAGCAGCAGCAGGTCGGTGCGGTTGCTGCTGCACCAGTCCAGGGCCACCTGGGGATCGCCGAAGTCGTGCACGGACAGTTCGGTGGCGATGTCCTCGATCACGTGGCGCAGCATGGTCCGCGCGGACGCCTGATCGTCGACGATGACGATGTTCAACTCACTGCCCGCGCCGTTGGGCCAGCGCTGCTGGTCGGTGGGCGATGAGACCGCGGTGAAGACTCGGTTTGGGGTGAGCATGTATGGCCACCTCTCGGGGGATGGCGAGGCTGCAGGGAACTATAGGGGAAATGCCGCAATGCCGGATTTTTCACCCTGAACGCAACCGAGTGCACCGTACGGGGGAAGATGATGCACAAAACATGCCACCCATGCTCACCGCCGCCACCGGGGGGCGCGATCGAACCTGGTGCCGGGGCGTTGCCGCCGCCGGGCGCCCAGGCACGCGTTCCTGCGGAAGATGCATTTGGTCCGATGGCCGCCGCAGCGCCCCGGACCGGACGCGCGTCCGATCGCGCACAGGCGCCACTACTGCCCCGGTGCGTCACTTTTCAACCCTGCGCTTCGGGGCGCATGTAGGGGAACAGCAGCACATCCCGGATTGAATCGGCCCCGGTCAGCAGCATCACCAGCCGGTCGATGCCGATCCCCAGGCCGCCGGTCGGTGACATGCCGTACTCCAGGGCGCGGATGTAATCGGCGTCGAAGTGCATGGCTTCGTCGTCGCCACCTTCCTTGGCCTCGACCTGGGCGCGGAAGCGCGCGGCCTGGTCTTCCGGGTCGTTGAGCTCGGAGAAGCCATTGGCGATCTCCTTGCCGTTGATGAACAGCTCGAAGCGGTCGGTGTAGCCGGCCTCGGTATCGCTGGCGCGGGCCAGCGGCGAGACTTCCAGCGGGTAGCCGGTGATGAAGGTCGGCTCGACCAGGGTGTGTTCGACCGTGGCCTCGAAGATCTCCAGCAGCAGCCTGCCCCAGCCATAGGACGGTTTGACCTTGATCTGCAGCCGTTCGCAGTGGCCCGCCAGCGCCTGGCGGTCGGTGCAGTCGGCCACGGTGATGCCCGGATTGTGATGGCGCACGGCCTGGTCCATGCGCCAGCGGCGGAACGGCTGGCCCAGGTCGATGTCGGCGCCCTCCCAGCGCACCTGGGTGGTGCCCAGCACGGACTGGGCCACGTCGCGGATCAGGTTCTCGGTCAGGTCCATGATCTCGTGGTAGGTGGCATAGGCCTCGTACAGTTCGAGCATGGTGAATTCGGGGTTGTGGCGGGTGCTGACCCCTTCATTGCGGAAGTTGCGGTTGATCTCGTAGACGCGCTCCAGGCCGCCCACGACCAGGCGCTTGAGGTACAGCTCCGGTGCCACGCGCAGGTACAGGTCCAGGCCCAGCGCGTTGTGATGGGTGGTGAAGGGCCTGGCCGTGGCCCCGCCGGGGATGTAATGCATCATCGGCGTTTCCACTTCCAGGAAGCCGCGCGCGTCCAGCCAGGCACGGATCGCGCGGATGATCCTGGAGCGCTTGATGAACACTTCGCGCGCCTCCGGGGTGACGATCAGGTCCACGTAGCGCTGGCGGTAGCGCTGTTCCACATCGCTCAGGCCGTGCCACTTGTCCGGCAGCGGACGCAGCGACTTGGTCAGCAGGCGCAACGTGGTGGCCTTGACCGACAGCTCGCCGGTGCGGGTGCGGGTCAGGGTGCCTTCGACGCCGACGATGTCGCCCACGTCCCAGCCCTTGAACGCCTCATAGCGCTCGCCCAGCACATTGCCCTGCAGGAACAGCTGGATGCGCCCGGATTGGTCCTGGATCTGGGCGAAGCTGGCCTTGCCCATCACCCGCTTGGCCATCAGCCGGCCGGCGAGCCTGACCTGGCGGTCCAGCCCTTCGAGCACCCCGGCAGTGAAGGTGTCCGCATCGGCGAATTCGGCCTGCAGGTCACCGGCCAGCGCGTGGCGACGGAAGTCGTTCGGATAGGCGATGCCCTGCCCGCGCAGGGCGTGAAGTTTGCCGCGGCGCTCGGCGATGAGGCTGTTTTCGTCGATGGGCGGCGGTTCATTCATGGCGATGAGGGTCTGAAAGGGGATGAAACAAAGCAAGCGCCTGATGGGCAGGCCGCGCAGGTCGATCAGGCGTCGATGCGCCGAGCGCCGGCGTCCAGGCCGGATTTGAGGCTGGCTTCGATGAATTGGTCCAGATCGCCGTCCAGCACCTTCTGGGTGTCGGTGCGCTCCACGCCAGTGCGCAGGTCCTTGATCCGCGACTGGTCCAGCACGTAGTTGCGGATCTGGCTGCCCCAGCCGATGTCGGCCTTGGTCGCTTCCAGCGCGTTCTTCTCGACGTTGCGCTTCTGCACTTCCAGCTCGTAAAGCTTGGCGGCCAGCATCTTCATCGCATTTTCGCGGTTCTGGTGCTGGCTGCGGCCGGTCTGGCAGGCCACCACGGTGTTGGTCGGGATGTGGGTGATGCGTACCGCCGACTCGGTCTTGTTGACGTGCTGGCCGCCGGCCCCGGAGGAACGGTACACGTCGGTGCGCAGGTCGGCCGGGTTGATGTCGATCTGGATGTTGTCGTCGATCTCGGGCGAGACGAACACCGAGGTGAAGCTGGTATGGCGGCGGTTGTCCGAATCGAACGGCGACTTGCGCACCAGCCGGTGCACGCCGATCTCGGTCTTGAGCCAGCCGTAGGCGTACTCGCCTTCCACCCGCACCGTGGCCGATTTGATCCCCGCCACCTCGCCGCCGGAGACTTCCATCAGTTCGGTCTTCCAGCCACGCGACTCGCACCAGCGCAGGTACATGCGCAGCAGCATTTCGGCCCAGTCCTGGGCCTCGGTGCCGCCGGCGCCGGCCTGGATGTCCAGGAAGGCATTGGCGCTGTCCATCTCGCCGGAGAACATGCGCCGGAATTCGAGCTTGTCCACGGCCGCCGCGATCCGGTCCACGTCGGCGACCACGGCCAGCGCGGTGTCCTGGTCGGACTCCATCTGCGCCAGTTCCAGCAGTTCGCCGGCGCTGGCCAGGCCTTCGGTCAGGTCGCGGATGCCGTTGACGGTCTTGTCCAGCTGCGAGCGCTCCCGACCCAGGGCCTGGGCGCGTTCGGCGTCGTTCCAGACCTCGGGGTTCTCGAGCTCGCGCTCGACCTCTTCCAGACGCTCGCGCTTGGCGTCGTAGTCAAAGAAACCCCCGGAGTGAATCCAGCCGCGCAGTGAGTTCGGCGATGCGGTGACGGACGGGATTGAGTTCGATCATGAAAGCGCACGGGTCTTGAGGCAAGACCGCAATTCTAGCAAGTCTGCCCCACCCGGCCGCCGCCCGGACCGGCATCTGGCTACAATGGCCACTCCGGTAACAGGGGACCGGCACCTTGCCTTGGATCGTCCGCAATATCCTTTGGGGGATCGCGCCGCTGTTGCTGTCGGCGGGTCTGTCCGCGCCCGCGCAGGTGGCGGGCGAGGACCCGCTGGAGGCCCAGATCGGCCGCTGTTTCCAGCTGCGCCGCAGCCAGCCCAGCGAGGCGGCACAGATCGCCCAGCGCGCCCTGCCCCAGGCGCAGCGCGATCCCGCCCAGCGCATCAAGCTGCTCAGCTGCATGGGCCAGGCGCAGGCGCTGGCCGGCGACGGCACCGCTGCCATCGCCACCGTCGACCGGACCGTGGCCGAGCTGAAGGCCCATCCGCAGCCGCCGCCGTTCATGCTGCGCGCCTATTCCAACCTCGCCGTAGCCTTGCATGTGGCCGGGCAACTGCATCGGGCGCTGGACTACTACAAACTGGCCTACGATGCGGCGCTGGCCGCCGATTCAGCCGCAGCCCAGGTCAGCACGCTGATCAACGTGGCGATCATCTACAGCGAGGAACTGGCCGCCTACGGCCAGGCCGAGGACTATTTTGCCCGGGCCCAGGTGATCGCCGACCGCAGCGGAAAACCCAGCCCCCTGCTGGCCTACAACCGCGCGATGAACGCCATCCGCGCCGGCCGCGACCAGGCCGTCCCCTCGCTGCTGGACCAGGCCGAGCGCATCGCCCGCGCCAGCGATACCCAGATCATCATCGCCCGCAGCCAGGCCGAACGGATCGCGCTGCAGGCCCGCCGCGGCCTGGCCGAAAACCCGCGCCCGCGCCTGCTGGAGATCGCCCGGCAGCAACAGCAGGCCCAGGACCCATCGGGCGCCTCGACCACGCTGGTGCGGGTGTCGGCACTGGCGCTGGCCGATCGCGACCCGGCCGCGGCCCTGCACCAGGCGAGCGCCGCGCTGGCCCTGGCCCGCAGCGGCGGGTTCCGCACCGAGCAACGCGATGCCATGCAGGCACTGCTGGCCGCGCAGCGTGCGCTGGGCCAGTATCGCCAGGCGCTGGCCACCAGCGAGGCCTTGAACCATCGCCAGGTCCAGGAGCTGCGTTCGCACAACCTGGCGGGACTGGCCACCCTGCAGGAACGCCTGAGCGATACCGAGCGCGTCCGCGAACTGGCCGCCGTGCGTGCCGACCAGCGCGTGCAGGCGCTGCAACTGGACAGCGCGCGTACCCTGCGCAACCTGGCGATCCTGGGTTTCTGCGCCCTGGCCCTGCTCAGCGCCGGGTTCTACATCTACCAGCGCAGGGTGCGCGCGCGGCTGGAGCTGCTCAGCAGCACCGACGCGATGACCGGCATGCTCAACCGGCGCGCGGCCAACGCGCGCATGGCCGCGCTGCCCACCCAGAGCGATGGCGCGCAGCGGCATGTGGCCTTCCTGGTGGACATCGACCACTTCAAGGACGTCAACGACCGGCACGGCCACCAAACCGGCGATGCGCTGCTGGTGGAAATCGCCCGGCGCCTGCGCACCCAGGGCGAGCCGGACGGCATCGTGGCGCGCTGGGGCGGCGAGGAGTTCCTGGTGGCGCGGGCCAACGTGGATCTTGCTCGTGTGGTCCAGCTCGCCGAGGACATGCGCGCGAGCATCGCCGACCATCCGGTGGCGCTGCCTGACGGCGGCACCCAGCCGATGACGGTCTCGATCGGGTTCGCCTGCTGGCCCTTCTATCCCGACCTGCAGGGTCAGCAGCGCGGCGATTTCCACCATGCGCTGAGCCTGGCCGATCGCGCCCTGTACGCCTCCAAGCACGGCGGACGCGATGCCTGGACCGGGCTATGGGGCAATGCGGGGATCCACACGGCAGCGGTCTCGGCCCTGGACCATCCCGACCAGGCCGAAGCCGCCGGCCAACTCCGCGTGCTGACCAACCGGGCGCCGGTGCAGTGGCGCGCCCGCGCGCAGGCCCAGCAATGAAGGCGGGCACGTGGCCAAGCGCATCGACGCGATCTCCACGGCGTTCACGGCTCGAAGAGCCCGCGCAGCCGCGCGTTCACCCATCCAAACCCGACGCGCTCCTGCTCCAGTCGTAGTCGCGGCTGGTGGCGATCGAATCTGAGATCGTCATGGACGGCCGCCTCGGCCGGCGTCAGACGCGACAGGTCGTGGCGCGCAGGATCGGGCTCCTGGCCCCAGTGCAGGCGGTGTGCAAGCAGCGTCTGCCGGTCCATGAGGAAGGACGCCGCGTGCGGAAAGTAGCCACGCAACTGGTCGAGGATGGCAAAGCCGTGGGTATCGATGTCGCCCCAGTAGTGCAACCGGCATCGATGCAGCCACGCCGCCCGCGCCAGCGCCTCCCAACCGTAGCCGGCGCCGAACACGACCATGGCGGCCGCCGCTGGCGGGAAGGCGAGGAAGTTGGTCTGGTTCTCGGTGACGAAGACGCGCTCGACGGGTAGCGCAAGCGCCGCAAAGCTCGCCGCGTCCAGGGTGATGTCAGGCAGCCCCTCACAGCCGGGCAAACTGGGCAGCGCCGGGTCGAGCAGACGAAACCGAATCCGCACCGGCTTGTCCAGAAAGCCGAACCGGCGCGTGAATTGCGCCACGCCGCCTGCTCCCCTCTCGACGGCCTCGGCCGGCAGGGCCAGGTCCAGCAGCTCGGTCAGCACGCCGCGGTGGGCCTCGATGAACTTGCTGTCCACCCCGGGCACGTCGACCTGGCGCAGGTACACGCCCGGGCGGGGATGGGCTTGCAGCCATGCGACGACGGCCAGAAGACGCTCCCAGCGGTCGGCCAGGTCCAGCGCCTGGATCGGTCGACGGAACAGCCAGGCCAGCAACGCCGGCTGCGTGGCGGCCGTGTGTTGCCACAAGACCTCCAACCGTTGCGCCTGTCCAACCTTGCCGATGAAGGCCAGCGCGTCCTGCTGGGTGTCCAGCCAGACGGCCGCAGGAAGCCGCTGCACCCCCTGGACGCGATGATTCCACTCCCGCCATTCGATCCGGACCTGCGGGGTGTCGGCAATGGCGCGCACCCAGTCACGCACGGCCTCGAAGCGGTCGGACAGGTCCGAAGCCAAGGGCGCCTTCAGGTTCAGGCGCAGGGGCCTTGGGCCAGCGTCGGTGACCGCCGCGCGCAGCAGGTCGCCGCGATCCCACAAGCGCTGGACCTGGGCGCGCAGGTCTGCCGGCGTGGTCCAGCTCATGGCGCCGCACGGTCTGCGTCTGCCCTTGCTTGGGCCACCCCTTCTGCCTTGTGCGCCCGGTACTCCTCGATCGACAGACAGCGCAGCCGCGAGTCGCGCCCGCCCTCGTTGTGGACGAAGCCGACGCTGGCCACGAACGGCTCGATGATGTGGATCTTCTGCAGCGGGGTGACGATCAGCAACTGCAGGTTGAGCTGCTGGAACAGGCGCAGCCCGTACTGCGCCGACTCGTCCGACCCGCGCCCGAAGGCCTCGTCGATGACCACGAAGCGGAACGACCGCGAACGCACGGCACCCCATTCCAGGCCGAACTGGTAGGCCAGGCTCGCAGCCAGCACGGTGTAGGCCAACTTTTCCTTCTGCCCGCCCGACTTGCCGCCCGAGTCCGAGTAGTGCTCGTGCTCGGCACCGTCGGCGCGCCAGCGCTCGCTGGCCGAGAACAGGAACCAGTTGCGCACGTCGGTGACCTTGGCAGTCCAGCGCCGGTCGGCGTCCGCCAGTCCCTCGCGGCCCCGGAAGCGGTCGATGATGGCCTTGACCTGCAGGAACTTGGCTTCCGAATACTGTTCGTCGGCCGAGCCCGTCATCGCACCTTCGGTACACGCCCGCAGGTCCTGCTGGAAGTCGCGGATCTCTGCATCCGGGCTGGGTTGTGCCACCAGCTTGATGTAGCGGCCGGGGTTGTAGTCGATCGCCTGGAGCGACTGGTTGATGACCTCGACACGCTCCCTGATCGTCTCCCGCTCGCGGGCGAGCTGGGCGTTGAAGTTGGCAATCTCGTTGATCGTGTTGACGTTGAGCAGCTCCTTGAAGCGCGCCTCGAAGCGCGGCAGGTCGTCGCCCTTCAAGCCGGTGAGCATCCGTTCGTACTCCGGCAGCGCCGCCAGGCTCACGTCCATCTCGGCCGTCTCGGCCTTGAACTCCTCCTTGAAGCCACGCATGGCATTGACAATGCGCTCGCTCAGGCGGGCCAGGCGCTTGTCCTCTGCATCGATGCGCTCCTGCAGCCACTTGCGCACATCCTGCTCGCGGTTGTCGCAGGACTCGACCGACAGCTGATGCTCGCCCAGCGCCTCGGCACGCCAACCGTCCAAGCGCCCGACCTGCGTCTGGTCCAGCGGTGCGGCGTTCCAGGCGGCATCGGCCTGATCGCGCAGCTCCTGCGCCGCCTCGCGCTTGCTCTTGACCTCCCCGCGCCTGCCCAGCGCTTCACCGCGCCTGCTTTCGATCTCGCCGAGCCGGTCTTGCGCGGCCTTCAGCTGTCGCCCAAGTTCCTGCAGGGTGTTCGATGCGGCTTCCAGCCTCTCCCGTTCCTCGGTGAGTGCGGCAATCTGGCGGGCCGGGCTCATCCAGTCGATGTCGGCAAAGCGCGTGAACTCCTCCAGGCGCGCGAGCGTCTCCAGCCGGCCGCGCAGTTCCTTGCGTGCCTGCCTGATCTGGCCGATGCGCTGCCCCAGCGTGGCAAGGCTTGCCTCCAGACGCTCCCGCTGATCGCGCAACGCGCGCAGCTTGTCGGCATTGCTCCAGCCGAGCACGTAGCGGCTGCGGTCGTCGATGCGGCTGCGGTCGTCCTTCTCGTGGCGCCCGCTCGGGTCCTTGATCTGGCCGGCGCGGGTGATGGCGCGGGCCTGGCGGCGGAACTGCTCGCCGCTGTCGCAGCAGGCCACGTCGAAACGCTGGCGAAGTTCCTGCTCCAGCCACTCCTCGTGCGGCGAATCCGGCTTGATGAGCAGCTTGCGCACCAGCGACTGCGGATGCAGGCCCGCCCCCTGGGCAGCCTTTCGTGGACGCACATGGAAGTACACCAGCCGGGCGCCCAGATGCTGGCGGTCCACCCACTCGGCCACGGCCTTGTAGTGCGCATCCGGCACCAGCAGCGCCAGGCCAAATCCGCGCAGCAGCCGCTCGGCGGCGCCTTCCCATGCACGCTCGTCCTCACGCACCTGGATGAGCTCGCCCGCGAAGGGCAGCTGGTCCTCTGCGATCGCCAGGGCCGCACACAGCGCATCGCGGATGCGGACCTGGGCGGCGTCGATGTTGCTCTTGCGCCGCTGCAGACTTTCGATCTCCTCGGACAGGGCAGTGTGCGCTTCGCGGCCCTTGCGGAAAGCGAAGTCCTCCTCGCGCTCTTGGTTGTCCAGCTCGGCAATGCGTTCGCGCAAGCCCTCGGCGCGCTGGGCAATGCTCTGCTGGCGGGCGAGGAAGCCTGCTTCATCGGCCGGTGCCACCTCGTCGATGCGGGCCAGCAGCTCCTGGAAGCGGTCGGACTTGTTCTGGCGTTGTGCCTTGTCCTGTTCCAGGCGGCGTATTTCCGCCGCCAGCTCCTCCAGGCGGTCGCCGCCGTTGTCGCGCAGCGCCCGCTCCAGAGCGCCAACTTCAATCCGCTCGGTCTCGCGCTGCGCGTCCAGGCGCTCGATCTGCGCATCGAGCCGGGCCGCATCGTGCGCCAGCAAGTCGAGGCGGCGGTCCAGCAGCTCACCCTTGAGCCGGGCGAAGTAGGGCCGAAGCTGATCGCGCGCATCCCGCCAGCCCTGGATCTCGGTCACCAGCGCCTGGTGGCGCCCACCGTCTTCGACCAGCGGTGTCAGCAAGCCCACCTGCCGCTTGGCCTTGAGCACGGCCTGATGCGCCCGGTCCAGGTCATCGAAGTGGCCGATCAACGCCTCGATGCGTTGCCCGGAGTCCAAGGGCTCGAGCATGTGACTGCGCACGAAATCGGTGAGGTTGCCCACCGACTTCATCGAGACGGTCTGGTGGAACAGCTCCAGGGCCTGCTCGTGCTCGATCCCGAAGCGGCGACGAAACCACGCTCCATAGGGCGGGAAGCTGTCGAACAGCTCGCAGCCGGCGCCGCGCAGCTTCTTGCGCAACGCGGTGATGTCGCCGCCGTTGACCGTGAAGTCATCGGTGATGGTCAACGCCCGCTCCGCCGCCACGAACAGGCGTGCAGGCACACCCTGCGGGTCCTTCAGCCAGAACACCTGGGCCAGCGTCACGGCCTGGTCGTAGCCCTCGTTGCGGAACACGCCAAGGATGACCGAGTAGCTCGACGCATCGCGCAGCGCCACGGGCCGGGCGCTGCCCGTGACCTCGTTGCGCTCGCTCTTGTAGTGGCCCAGCACATAGGAACGCAAGGAGCGCTCGCGGGAATCCGCCCCGGCCGCCTTGTTGTAGGCCACCCGGTGCGCCGGCACCAGCAAGGTGGTGAGGGCATCGACCAGCGTGGACTTGCCCGAGCCGATGTCGCCGGTGAGCAGGCCGTTGCGCCCGTCCAGTTCGTAGCGCCAGACACGCCTGTCGAAGGTGCCCCAGTTCAGCACTTCCAGCCGCTGCAGCCGAAAGCCCACCCGGCTGTCGTCGGCCACGAAGTCCAGGCCGAGCGTCGCTGCCTCAAGCATCGGCCACTGCCTTGCCGGCCACGGCCTTGTCGGTCGCTTCGGCAGGCCCGGCGGACAGCGCCGTGCGGTAGACCTCCAACCGCGCGTCGAACTCGGCCAGCCACTGCGCGTCGACAAAGGCTTTCAGGATGCGCCGCACCTCGTAGTGGCCTCGGTCCTGCCCACTGCCGCCAGCAGGCTTGAGCCGGCGCAGAAAGCCCAGATCGACCACCCTGGTGATGGTCGCGTCCACCTGGTCGATCAGCCGGGCCTCGTTCGTGCCATCGGGCAGAAACACCCGCATCAGCTCGGCAATCTCATCGCGCGAGAGCACCAGCCGGGTGTCGCCACCGCCGGCGTCGAACTCGGCCATGCGCTTGCGCAGCAGCGCCAGCATCAGGCTGACCGGGTAGGACAGCGGCCGGCGTGCGACGAGCCTTGGCAGGCGCGGTGCTCCCTCCGACGCGTCCGGGTCTGGGCGGCTCTTCAGGAAGGCATGGCCCTCGGCCTCGTCCAGCACCAGATCCAGCAGCAGCACGCCGGCCTGCTCCCGCACCCGCGCCTGCAGGCGCAGCAGGCTGGCCCACAGACGCTCGTCGTCATCGCGGTAGAGCACGCCCTTGAGCAGGTGCACCATCAGCTGCGACAGCTCGGGCACGGCCGGCAGTGCGCCGGGCGGGGTCTCCACCGAATCGTTGTCATGCAGCACGTCGTTCATCTCGTTCTCTCCCTGGCCGCCTGACGCCGTCAGCGCGTGAAGATCACGCGGGGCAAGCGCGCCTGGCGCGTCACGGCCTGGCCCGCTGGGTTGCTGGCCTGCCAGCGTATCGGCTCGATCACTGCTTCGTCGACCAGGGCGCGCAGGCCGTCCAGCACATCGCTGCCGGCGTCGGCGTGGGCCAGCTCCAGGTAGGCCACCAGTTCGGCCAGGCCCTGCTGCAGGGGCTCGGCATCGAGCAGCTCGCGCAGCGTGATCTGCGGCTGGCGGCGCAGTGCGCGTTGCACCGCCGAGCGCAGGCGCGCCTTGTCCACCACGATCTGGTCGAACAGGCGCGCGGTGTCGATGTCGTCCTCACCGGCCACCAGCGCCAGATCGGCCAGGCGTGGCTTGACGCTCGGCGTGAACAAGGGCCGCTCCAGCGGCAGTTCGATGCCCGCCGCCATCGCGTCGACCTGCATCACCGTCCCGGACGGCGTGGCCTCGCGCAAGGCCAGCGCCTTGCTCTCGATGCCGTGCAGCAGGTCCAGGATGCGGCGGTTCTCCAGAAAGGCCCGGTCGTCCAGGAATCGGCGCAACTGCTGCGACAGCTGGGCCACCGTGCGCTGGGTGTGTTCGCCGGCCTCCAGCCAGTCGTGGTGCACGCGGCGAGTGCGCGGCCCTGGCTTGAGCGCCGCCACGGCCGGCAGTGCCAGCACCTGGTCCAGCCGCTCGGAGAGTTCCTCCTGCCGCCGGCTGGACATCAGGAAGTCCCAGAATCCGCGGAAGCTGCGGCCCTGGTCGGAATCGCCGATGGCATCGCGCTCGCCCATGATCTGGTCGAGCAGCGCGCCCTTGGCGCCTTCCCACAGTGCGATCTTCTCGCGCACCTTGCGGTCGAGCAGGCGGAAGTTGTGCTCCACCTCGCGGAAGTCGGCCAGCAGCTCGCGCGCCAGTTGCTGGAACTGCTGGAAGCGGTCCTTGACCGCCGTGTCGTCCAGCAGCGGCACATCGCCGGCCAGCACGCGGGCGATCTCGGCGTCCAGTTCATCGCGCTTGCTGCGCAGGTCGGCCACCCGCTTGATCGGGTCGGCCTCGGTGCCGGCGCTGATCTGCTCCAGCAGTGCGAACAGCGTCAGCAGGCGCGACTCGGTGCCCACGAACGGCCGCTCGGTCAGCGACAGCAGCCAGGCGATGGCCTTCTCGGTGGGCGGCGTCAGGTCGAACTGCGCCTGGTCCGTGCCCGGCTTGTAGAACTTGCGCAGCCAGCCCTTGTCGGGCGCGGCCCAGTCGTTCAGGTAGTCCAGCGCGCCCTTGGGGTAAGCCTCCGGCCCCAGCTGCTCGCGCAGGGCAAACAGCTCGTCCTCGAGAGCTTCCGCAAGATCGGCCTCGTTCATCACCCGCACGTTCGGCACCACGAACACCCGGTGCAGGAAGCTCGCCACCAGCGGTGCGTGCGGAGAAGCCAGCAGCCGCCAGGCGGGGTGGCGGTCGCGCAGGGTGGAGAGGGTGGCGTGGTCCACAGCGACGAACTCGCGGAATCAGTCCTGTCGAACCGGCGATGAGGACAGCTTCTCCTCGATCCACTCCCACCGCTTGCCCTTGACCATGACCAAGCGGCAGCGCGCCCAGGACAGGTTCGCCCACCGGCCGCCGATCAACCGGTCATCCCCCGCGATGCGGCCGTCGAAGTGCTTGCGGAACTCGAAGTGCCCGAAACGGTCGTCATGGTCCCGGCTGGGCGCACAGGCCTGGGCGTGGAACGCGAAGGTGTACCGATCCGTCACCGCCATACGCGATCTCGCGTCCTGGCCGAAGACTGCCGCCTGCCTGCGCAGGCCACGCATGCGCGCTTCCGGCAGCGTGGCGCCGGTCACGCTCTTGGCTTCTTCCAGGTCGAGCACCGTGATCGGGCCCGCCTCAGGCAATGCCGCGTGACAGGGGGGACGGCGATCCTTCAGCGCCTTGATGGTCTGCTCGCGGATCGGCCTGCTCGGCACCAGCCACAGGATCACGCTGTGCTCGCAGCGCAGCAGATGCGTGTTGGCGAGCTGCACGCTCCTGGCCGCCAGCCAGGTCTTGCCGCCGCCGGTGGGCGTGTGCGCGACCGCGATGATGTAGATATGGTCAGGCTCGATCGCATAGAGCAGCTTGTACGGAAAGCGGCTCAGGATCATGCGGCGAATCTGGCCGCGCTCGACTGGAGCGGCCAGCGGCCAATGGCCCAGGCGCTTCAAGGCATCCCGCACGTCGGCGCGAAAGCGCGCGCCCAGCCCGGGCATTTGCCGTTCGTAATAGCTTTCGCCATCACTGAATTCGGCCTTCGCCTCGGGTGAAAATTCAAAGCGCATCAGAACGGCCCTACGACGTCCTCCGCTGGAATGCCCTGTATCCGACCCGAGCGGTAAGCGCCGAGCCGTCGCTCGGCCTCCTCGATCCAGACCCGATCCAGATCGGGATCGGGCCGATCGAGGCTGTGCAGGAGTTCGTCGATCAGCGCGAAACGCTCGTCGGGCGGGAGTTTCAGGGCTGTGTCGATCAGTTGTTTCGTATTCATGGATACCTCCAGTGGTTCAATCGGGCGAGTGCTAATTCCGCGCTGCGCATCGGCCGCATTTTGCGCCTTTCTGGCAGCCCGCAACAAAGCATTCAGCGAGCTGCGCAAATCCTCGTCCCGACAATGCTCGAAGGACTTTTTCATTTACTAAGCCGGTCGGGGGGAAAGCCTCATTCAGAGCCACGGACAGGCCCGCCGGCCAAGCGCGCTGGCGCCGGCAGGGCCACCCCCTGTCAAGCCAGCGCAACACCGCCGGCGGGCCTGTCCGTGGTTCCCGCAGGGCGGTCCTGCCGCTGTCGGTGGCGGCGTTGCCGCTCGCTTATGTGCGGTCAACACTGCGCTCGCGGCGCCTTGCCACGAACAGCGGCAGGACCGCTGAGTGAGGCCTCCCCCCGACCGGCTTAGTATGCCTCCGGCGCGTACGGGGTCTGCTTGAAGGTGATGCCCTCGCGTGCGGCGCGGTCGCCCATGCGGTTGGCGGCGGCGTAGATCACTGTGGGGCCGGCAAACCTGGGCAACAGGTCGAACACCGGAACGGTGGGCACGTTGCCGCCGGCGGCGGACTTGTCCTTCAGGATGCCGTTGTAGAGCAGGTAGATCGCGCGACCCTCGTGCACCCCCAGCAGCGGCGATGCCGCTAAAACGTCATTCCCGCGCAGGCGGGAATCCAGTCCTGCACGCTGGATTCCGGGTTCGACTGCCTCGCCCCGGAATGACGACGTATAACCCGTGCCCGTTTCCGCAAACCAGACGAACTCGGCCAGCTGGGCAAAGTGCACGTCGTGACGGATCCGGCCGTCGGCATCGAACAGCGGTTCGGCGGACAGGCGGCAGAACTGGAGGCCGCCGCCCAGGCCCTCGACCACCTTCTCCCCTGGCCCGCTTGCGGGAGAGGGGTCGGGAGTGAGGGCGCCTTTGCTGTAGCCGGTGGCGACGCGCCTGACACGCTCGGCGGTGACGGTGCGGGCGATGGTGTCGTCCATCTCGACCAGGATAAAGCGACGGCTGCCACCGTCTTCGGCGTTTTGTTTCAGTACGGCATGGCCGGTGGTGCCGGAACCAGCAAAGATGCGTTGAACAAGCAGTGATGGTTTGGGGGTGGCAAAGTCCGACACCGACGGGAGGTCATGCAGAACTTCGCGTAGCTCTTTGCGGGAGCCATCCGTGCGGCCAGCGAATTCGTGCGAGCACAGCGTTTGTGGTACCACACCATCATTACGGAGAGCATGTTTATCCCGCTTATGGGCAGGCACCTTGCCGTTGCCATCCTTACCCCGGTAGATCAGGCCTTCGGCCATGTGCCGTTGATGCTCCTCTTGCGAATACGCCCAGCCGCGTGTGCGTTCAGGCCAAGTTTCTTCCCCGGTGTTGGGGTTGGTGCCGCTGTCGGCAGCGCCGCAGGACAGCTCGCGCACCGGCTCAAGCAGGCGCAGCGGGACTTCCTTGTGGTGTCTGGCGACGGCCTCCTTGCCGATCCAGTTCAGTGTGGGCATGGTGCCTGGTGACCTTCAGTTCTTGCAGGTGTTGTTGCCGCCCGCGCCTCGTTCTTGGTCCGCGCCGCCGACGCGCACCAGGACAGCTCGACCTTCCACAGGCGCCCGGCCCGGTGCGCCGGCAGCCCCCGAGATGCTCGCGCCAGCGAGCGCAGCAGCGCCCGCCCGGCGCCGGCCGGTCGGCCCGGCACCGCCGCAAACGCAACCCGCACCCGGACTGCCGATCCGGGGCAAGAAAAAAAAGCCAGGCCACGGGCCTGGCTTCAAAACGGTGGTGGAGCCAGGGAGGATCGAACTCCCGACCTCGTCATTGCGAACGACGCGCTCTCCCAGCTGAGCTATGGCCCCGTGGGCGGGGATTCTACTGGCCTGTCCCTGTGCTTGCCAACTTGCCTGGCTGCGTTGCGGTCATAGTGCAACCGCACGCAGCCTGCCCTGGTGCAGTTCCAGGGTGCGGTCCAGGCGCGCGGCCAGGCGGCGGTCGTGGGTGACCAGCACCAGGCTGGTCTTCTGCGCGCGGTTGAGCTCCAGCATCAGGTTGAACACGGTCTGGGCGGTCTTCTCGTCCAGGTTGCCGGTGGGTTCGTCGCCGAGCACGCAGGCCGGGCGGTTGACCAGCGCCCGCGCCACGGCCGCGCGCTGGCGCTCGCCGCCGGACAGTTCGCCCGGCTTGTGCTCCAGGCGATGGCCCAGGCCGACCTGTTCCAGCAGCACGCTGGCCCGTTGCCGGGCCACCGCCATGTCCTGGCCGGCCAGGGCAACCGGCATCATCACGTTCTCCAGCGCGGTGAACTCGGGCAGCAGGTGGTGGAACTGGTAGACAAAACCCAGCGCCCGGTTGCGCAGCTGGCCGCGCGCCGCATTGGACAGCCTGGACATCTGCTGTCCGGCCACGTAGACCTCGCCCGAGGTCGGCGTATCCAGCCCGCCCAGCAGGTGCAGCAGGGTGCTCTTGCCGGCGCCGGAGGCACCGACGATGGCCACGGTCTCGCCTGCCTGCACGGCCAGGTCCAGGCCGTCGAACACCGGCGTGCGCATCTTGCCTTCGGCGTAGGTCTTGGCCAGCGCCTCGGCCCGGATCACGGTGCCATCGCCCTGCATCGTCGTCTCATTCATAGCGCAGGGCCTCGGCCGGATCGGTGCGCGCCGCGCGCCAGGCCGGATACAGCGTGGCCAGGAAACTCATGCCCAGCGCGATGAGCGCGATCAGCACGATCTCGTGCGGGTCGAGGTCATACGGCAGGCCGGTGATGTAGTACACGTCCGAGGGCAGCAGGGTCACCTTGAACAGGTGTTCGATCAGCTCCAGGATCCGCTCCAGGTTGGTGGTCAGCACCAGTCCGCCGAGCACGCCGGCCACCGTGCCGATCACCCCGATCAGCGTGCCCTGGACCATGAACACCTGCATCACCCCGCGCGGGGTCAGGCCCAGCGTGCGCAGGATCGCGATGTCGGCCTGCTTGTCGGTGACCAGCATCACCTGCGAGGACACCAGGTTGAAGGCGCCCATCGCGATGATCAGCGACAGCAGGACGCCCATGACGGTCTTTTCCATCTTCAGCGACTGGTAGAGGTTGGCGTTTTCGCTGGTCCAGTCGCTGATGCGGTAGACGTTCTGGCCCAGTTGATAGAGCCGCCCGGCCAGGTCGCGGGCCACCTGCTCGGCCTGGTTCAGGTCATGCAGCATCAGGCGCACGCCGGTGACGCCCTGGCCCATGCGCTTGAGGCGCTGCATGTCCTGCATGTTGACGAAGGCCATGCCCTTGTCCACGTCGTTGTAGCCGACGGTGAAGATGCCCGCGACCTTGAACCGCTTGGCCCGCGGGATCGAGCCCATCGGCGTGCTGTCCATCGTGGTGGTGGCCACGTTGACGGTGTCCCCCACGCTCACGCCAAGCCATATCGCCAGCTCGCTGCCGAGCAGGATGTTGAACGCACCGGGCTGCAATGCATCGATCGAGCCGGCATCCATCTTCTCGGCCAGCACCGAGACCTGCCGTTCCTGCTCGGGCACGATGCCGCGGACCAGCGCACCCTGGCCCTGGTCGGCGGTGCCGGTCAGCAGCGCTTCGCTGTCCACGTACGGCGCGGCGCCGGCCACGCGCGGGTCCTCCATCGCCAGCTTCACCGCATCCGGCCAATGCTGCATGGGCTGACCGGCGGCGCTGACCGTGGCATGGGCGGTCATCTCCAGCAGGCGGTCGCGGATCTCGCGCTGGAACCCGCTCATCACCGACAAGGTGGTGATCAGCACGGTCACGCCCAGGCCAATGCCGAGGATCGAGGCCAGCGAGATGAAGGAGATGAAGCCGTTGCGCCGCTTGGCGCGCAGATAGCGCAGGCCGATGGCGACAGGAATGGGTTTGAACATTGCGTCCTGCGATTGACGAAAGGCAGGCCGGCTGCGGCCTGTTGGCCGGCTATGGTGCCACCGCCGCCACCGTGGGCGATACCGCGGCCTCGTCGGCGGCCAGACGCAGTTCACGCCGCTGGTGCGCATCCAGCGTATCCGGCCACCAGACCAGATGGCCCCGCTGGCCGGCAACGTCGCACCAGGCCAGGAACGCCAGCGGCCCGCGCCACTGCACCGCCAACCGCGCCAACGCCGCCCCGTCGAGCGTGCAGGCGGACGTGCCGCCCGGGATCACCAGCCGCCGCACGGGACTGCGCAGGTAGCGGCGCAAGAGATGAAGGTCATAGCCGATGGCCAGTACCGATGCCGCACCGGCACCGGCGCGCGTCAGCGCGCTGCCAAACAACGCCACCACCGCCAATCCCCCGAGCACCCCCAGCATGACGCTGGCCAGGCGCGAGGGCCGCCATTCAAGCCGGCAGCTGGCGGATCCTTTCCATGAGCTGTGCGAGCGCGGCATCGGGGCAGTCCTCATAACCCATGAACCAGCGCCAGAGCCTATCGTCCTCGCATTCGAGCAGTTGTAGGAAAACCGCCCGCTGGGCCTGGGAATCGTTCGCCCAGGCCTTGTCCAGGTAGCGCCCGAACAGCTGGTCAAGCTCGCGCATGCCGCGCCGGCAACGCCAGCGCAGGCGCTTGATGTCCGGATCCAGGGCGGGCTCGGGTACGTCGCTCATCGCAGGTGTCCAAAGGTTTTGCAGAAAGCAAAACGCCCTCCGGCGGAGGGCGCGTTGTGTGCAGCCTCGGTTCGATCAGGCCACCCGGGCCAGCATCAGCTTCTTGATCTCGGCGATCGCCTTGGCCGGGTTCAGGCCCTTCGGGCAGGTCCGGGTGCAGTTCATGATGGTGTGGCAGCGATACAGCTTGAACGGGTCTTCCAGGTCGTCCAGTCGCGCACCGGTGTCCTCGTCGCGCGAGTCGACGATCCAGCGGTAGGCCTGCAGCAGGATCGCCGGACCCAGGTAACGCTCGCCGTTCCACCAGTAGCTCGGGCAGCTGGTCGAGCAGCACGCACACAGGATGCACTCGTACAGGCCGTCGATCTGCTTGCGGTCCTGCGGCGACTGCAGCCGCTCGCGGTCCGGCGCCGGGGTCTGGGTGCGCAGCCACGGCTTGATCGAGGCGTACTGGGCGTAGAAGTGGGTCAGGTCCGGGACCAGGTCCTTGATCACGTCCATGTGCGGCAGCGGATAGACCGGCACTTCGCCCTTGCCACATTCCTCGATGGCCTTGGTGCAGGCCAGCGTGTTGGTGCCGCTGATGTTCATCGCGCACGAACCGCAGATGCCCTCGCGGCACGAGCGACGGAAGGTCAGGGTCGGATCGATCTCGTTCTTGATCTTGATCAGCGCGTCCAGGACCATCGGGCCGCACTTGTCCAGATCCACCTCGTAGGTGTCGGTGCGCGGGTTGCTGTCCTGGTCCGGGTTCCAGCGATAGATCTTGAAGGTGCGCGTGTTCCTGGCGCCGGGCGCAGGAAAATGCTTGCCCTTGCCGATCTTGGAATTCTTGGGGAGTGCAAACTCAGCCATGGCCTGGGTCCGGGTAGAGGATTGGGGGAGTCGGCGCGCCCCGCATGCGGGCGACACGCCGATTCACGGCATTGATCAGTAAACGCGCGGCTTCGGCGGGACCACGTCCACGTCCTTGCTGAGCGTGTACATGTGCACCGGACGGTAGTCGAAGCTGCACTGGCCCTTGTCGTCGACGCTGACCAGTGTGTGCTTGTGCCAGTTGACGTCGTCGCGATCGGGAAAATCCTCGTGCGCGTGGGCGCCGCGGCTTTCGTGGCGCTGTTCGGCCGAGTTGATCGTCGCCACCGCGTTGAGCAGCAGGTTGCTCAGCTCGTAGGTTTCGATCAGGTCCGAGTTCCAGACCAGCGAACGGTCGGAGACCTTGACGTCCTGGAAACTGGCAAACACCTGGGCCATCTTCTCGCAGCCCTCCTTGAGCGTCTTGCTGGTGCGGAACACGGCTGCATCGGACTGCATGGTGCGCTGCATGTTGTCGCGGATCACCGAGGTCGGCGTATCGCCGTTGGCATTGCGCAGCCTGTCCAGCAGGCCCAGCGCCTTGTCGCAGCTGTCCGGCGCCAGGGTCTTGTGCGGCGCGCCGGAAGTGATCGTCTCGGCACAGCGGTTGGCCACCGCGCGGCCGAACACCACCAGGTCCAGCAGCGAGTTGGAGCCCAGGCGGTTTGCGCCGTGGACCGAGACGCAGGCCGCCTCGCCGATGGCGTACAGCCCCGGCACGACCGAATCCGGATCGTCCCCGAGCTTGCGCACGACTTCGCCGTGGTAGTTGGTCGGGATGCCACCCATGTTGTAGTGCACCGTCGGCAGCACCGGGATGGGCTCCTTGGCCACGTCCACGCCAGCGAAGATGCGTGCGCTCTCGGCGATGCCGGGCAGCTTTTCGTTGATCACTTCCGGGCCCAGGTGGGTCAGGTCGAGCAGGATGTGGTCCTTGTGCTCGCCCACGCCGCGGCCTTCGCGGATCTCGATGGTCATGGAACGGGCGACCACGTCGCGCGATGCCAGGTCCTTGTAGTGCGGGGCGTAGCGCTCCATGAAGCGCTCGCCGTTGGCGTTGCGCAGGATGCCGCCTTCGCCGCGCACGCCTTCGGTGATCAGGCAGCCGGCGCCGTAGATGCCGGTGGGATGGAACTGCACGAACTCCATGTCCTGCATCGGCAGGCCGGCGCGCATGGCCAGGCCGCCGCCGTCACCGGTGCAGGTGTGGGCCGAGGTGGCGCTGAAGTAGGCACGGCCATAGCCGCCGGTGGCCAGCACCACGCCGTGGGCGCGGAACAGGTGCAGCGTGCCCTCGGCCATGTCCAGCGCCAGCACGCCGCGGCAGACACCTTCCTCGTCGAAGATCAGGTCCAGCGCGAAGTACTCGATCATGAAGCGCGCGTTGTGCGCCAGCGACTGCTGGTACAGCGTGTGCAGCATGGCGTGGCCGGTGCGGTCGGCGGCCGCGCAGGTGCGCTGCGCCGCCGGGCCTTCGCCGAACTTGGTGGTCATGCCGCCGAACGGACGCTGGTAGATCTTGCCGTCCTCGGTGCGCGAGAACGGCACGCCCTGGTGTTCCAGCTCGATGATCGAGGGGATGGCCTCACGGCACATGTATTCGATCGCGTCCTGGTCGCCCAGCCAGTCCGAGCCCTTGATGGTGTCGTAGAAGTGGTAGCGCCAGTCGTCCTCGCCCATGTTGCCCAGCGCCGCGGAGATGCCGCCCTGCGCGGCCACGGTGTGCGAACGGGTCGGGAAGACCTTGGTGATGCAGACCGTCTGCAGGCCCTTGGCGGCCAGGCCGAAGGTGGCGCGCAGGCCAGCGCCGCCGGCGCCGACCACGACCATGTCGTACTTGTGTTCGGTGATCTTGTATGCGGAAGACATGATGGCTTCAGTTTCCCAGTGCGATGCGGACCACGGCGAAGACGCTGGCCAGCGCACCGAGGAGACAGATGAAACGGACCAGCAGCTGCGACACCATCGCCGTCAGCGGCGCATGCACGTAGTCCTCCAGGACCACCTGCACGCCCAGTTGCGCGTGCCAGAACATGGCCAGCAGGAAGGCCACCAGCGCGATGGCGTTCCACGGCCTGGAGATCGCGTCGGTCGCAGCCAGGTAGTCGGCGTGGACCAGGCTGATGACGAAATACACGAACCAGCTCCCCAACACGATCAGGGCCAGGGCCGTGTAGCGCTGCAGCAGCCAGTGCTGCAGGCCTTCCTTGGCCGAGCCCAGGCCGCGGGCGTTCTTCAGTGGGGTGCGGAAACGCTTGGTGCTGCTCATGCCAGGGCCCCCTTTGCGAATACGCCGGCCCAGATCAGCAGCGCCAGGACCAGGCTGCCCGCACTGACCAGCCAGCCGTTGCGGGTGAAGGCGGCGATGGCATAGCCAAGTCCGCCATCCTGCGCCAGGTGGCGGATGCCGTTGAGCAGGTGATAGCTGAAGGCCCAGGTCCACAGGAACAGGAAGACCAGTCCGTACCAGGTGCCGGCCTGGGTGGACATGAAGGTCCAGGCGTCGGGGCCGGTGGCCAGGGCGACCAGGGCGGCGGCGATCAGCAACGCGCCGAGGGCCAGGATGATGCCGGTGGCGCGATGCACGATGGAGGTGACCATCTGGATCTGCCAGCGATACACCTGGAGATGCGGGGAAAGCGGTCGTTGACGTGTCGCCATTGCGTGGCTCGTTATCTCGGCTGGGCGGTCGGCAAAGGCCGCGTTGGCTGGAAGGCGCTGCCGGTGTCGACTTCAGAAGTCGACGCAGCGCCCGTTCTTTTCCCAATCTCCGTAGCGGGTCGGCTCGGGGCCGTCGCGCCCCCCGATTTCCTTCTGCGCTGGCGCCGGTTGGGGCTTCAGCGTTTCAGGATCGGGTTCGGGGATGGGTGGGGTTTGGCCTATCATGTCATTCTCGCAACGCACAAAATTTTAATCCTCACGATCTTGACTGACAACCGCCAAAATCCCGGTGAACGGGCCTTTGCCCTGACCGACCACGGCCTGGTCACGCTGCAGGGGCCCGATGCGGTGGCGTTCGCGCAGGCGCAGTTCGCCAACGATCTCAATGCCCTGGAAGCGGGCCGCTGGCAGTGGAGTACCTGGCTGACGCCCAAGGGACGGGTCATTGCCGTGTTCGCCGTGCTGCGCCCGGCCGCCGACCAGCTGATGCTGGTGCTGCCCGATGTCCCGGCCGTGGAAATGGCCGCCGCGCTCAAGCGCTTCGTGTTCCGCAAGCAGGTGGTGATCGAGGCGCCGGCCGCCCTGGAAGTCCAGGGCGCGTTGACCGCCCCGCTGCGTGCGCAGGGTGCGCTGCTGGACGTGCAGGACGGGGCGATCGAACTGGATATCGGCTCTTCGCACCAGCCGCGCCTGCTGCGCGTCAGCAGCCAGCAGGCGCCCGAGGATGTCGCCGCCCTCGCCCGCTGGCGCGACATCGACCTGCGCCACGGCCTGCCGCGGCTGGATGCCTCCCAGCGCGAGCAATGGACCCCGCAGCAGCTGTCGCTGGAACGCCTGCATGCCTTCAGCGTCAAGAAGGGCTGCTACCCGGGCCAGGAAATCGTGGCCCGCACCCATTTCCTGGGCAAGGCCAAGCGCGGCCTTGCCCTGCTGGAAGGCGATGCCCTGCTGACGCCAGGTGCCCCGGTGGAAGACGGCGAACGCCACCTGGGCCAGGTCGTCAGCGCCAGCAGCCACGCCCCCGGGCCGGCCCTGGCGGTGCTGCCGCTGGATCATCCGCCGGCCGATACGCTGCGCAGCGGCTCGACCATGTTGCGCAGCCATGTCCTGCTCGACGGCCTGGCGCGCTGAGCGTCGGGCATTCACCCGTCCTCGCGCTCGATGATCGGCACCCTGCCATTGGCATGGCCAAAAACTCCGGCGTGCGGGTCTGGCCGTTGGTGCTGTCCACTTCCACTCAGCGGTATGGGCGGCCCAGGCGTTCCAGCACAAGCTTGACCTTGTGGCAGTTGCCGGAGGTGGACATCCCGTAGGCGGTGATCATCGCGTTGCGTTGCTGGCGTACCACTGCGCGCGCGACTGGCCCCAGATTTCCACCGGCTTGCCGGCGTACGGCGCAGGCAGCGTGTCCATCCGCAGTAGCCGCGAGCCAAGCTTGGCAGCCACCGCCTTGGAAGGCAGGTTGTCCGGATCGATCGAGTGGATCACCTGGTGCCAGGGATGATGTCCCAGCACCCAGTCCATCGCCGCACGCGCCGCTTCTGGTGCGTAACCCTGGCCCCAGCGATCGCGCTTGATGCCCCAGCCCACTTCCGTCCCGGGCCAGCCTTCAGGCTGCCAAGGCCCGACCCGACCGACCCAGGCGCCAGTGGCCTTCTCGAACACGAAGAAGAACCCGAATCCCTGCAGCTGCCAGGCGCCGACCACGGTAGCCAGGCTGCGCCAGGCCACCGCGCGCGGCATCGTGCCACCCAGGTGGCGCATGGCCTGCTGGTCGGCCGCAAATGCGGCCCAGTCATCCAGATCACCGGCACACGGCGGCCGCAGGATCAGCCGCTCGGTGTCCAGTTGAAGTTCAAAGACGCTCATGCAGGTGTGCATCGGCTGGGGCGGGCTGGTACAGGCGGTGCCTGCGCGGGGTCAGCATACCGGTCGCGCGTGTCAAGCCGCTTTGGTATCGCGCCAAAACAAAAGAAGCCGGCTTTCGCCGGCTTCCTCTCGCTGCATGCGCGCGGGCCGATCAGCCACGCGTGTCGTCCAGTGCCGCGGTCTGGGTGACGACCTTGCCGTCGATCACCGGCAGCCGATCCGAATCGGGCTTGCGGTCCAGGCGGATGGTCTTTTCCTGGCCTTCGTAGCGGTAGGTCACGTTGTAGCCGGCGATGTTCTTGGTGCTGCCCATCGCGATGCGGCTGCCAGGCTGGTGGTCCATGCGCATGGTCCCGGTGGTGCCATCGGGATTGCGATAGGTGACGTTGTAGCCGGTGACCGTCGAGGACTCGGAGGTGGCGGTCTCGGTGTGGCACTGGCGTTCGGTACGCTGTACCACGCGACCGCCGACATGGTTGCGGTCCACGCGGTTGCCAACGAAACCGCCGGCCACAGCGCCCGCGGCGGTGGCGACATCGCGGCCGCTTCCGCCGCCGAGCTGGTTGCCGACCAGGCCGCCGATCACCGTACCGGCGACCGTGCCGCCCACGTTGCCGTCGCGTTCGGGCAGGCGCTCGTTGACCACCACGTCCCGGCAGACCTCGCGCGGGGTATTGGTAATGGTGGTTTCGCGAACGGGCTCGGTCGCGATCACGGCGGCGTACAGCGTGCCCTTGTCCATGACCGGTTCGACGCTGACCACATCGGCGTACTCCAGTTGCGCGCCAGTGGGTACGTCGCTGGCCGGCAGGACTTCACCGCTGTCCAGCGCCGAGGTCGCCGGCGCCTCGCCGTCGGCCGTGGCGAAGGTCTGCGCGGGCGTGCGATTGTTCATGTAGGCCGCCGTGGCCACGCCGCCAAACAGCAGCGCACCTGCGCCGACCAGAATCATGGTGGTGGTGTTTTTCATGGAGGCCTCCGGGCGGATGAGCCCGTGTTGATGTCTGGCGCGGATTGTTGTCCTTCGAAGCTGAACAAGGTATCCACTGACAGGTCCCTAAACCGCCTGTTGCATGAATGGAGTATCGCTCCGAGGCGCGTGTTAGCGTCCTTTTTTCGGACCCAAGGCTGATCCCGCCATGCCCCACCCCGTGACATTGCCCCTGCTGAGCTGGGCGCGCCGCCTGCGCTATCCCACCCTGTTCAAGCTCGCCGCGCTGCTGTTCGCGGTGGATCTGGTGGTGCC
This sequence comes from Pseudoxanthomonas spadix BD-a59, assembly GCF_000233915.3. Classification (NCBI taxonomy): domain Bacteria; kingdom Pseudomonadati; phylum Pseudomonadota; class Gammaproteobacteria; order Lysobacterales; family Lysobacteraceae; genus Pseudoxanthomonas; species Pseudoxanthomonas spadix. Next base: position 1,898,453 of record NC_016147.2, read on the forward strand.
CGACATGGTGCCCCTCGCAGATGAAATCCTGCTGGGGTTGGGCACGCTGTTGCTGGCCGGCTGGAAGGACCGCAGGGCCCGGCCGCTGGACGCCGCATCCGGCCGCCCCGGCCGCTGAGTCGATGCTGACCGACAGTCACTGCCACCTGGATGCCGCGCTGTTCGATCCCGACCGCGAGGCGGTGCTCGCCCGCGCGCGCCGGGCCGGGGTGCTGCGCCAGGTCGTGCCGGCCACCGAAGCGGCCGCCTGGCCCAGGCTGGGTGAGGTCTGTGCGCATGATGCAGGCCTGTTTGCCGCCTACGGGCTGCATCCGCTGTTCCTGCAGGCGCACCGCCCGCAGCATCTGAATGAACTGCGCGACTGGATCGAACGCGAGCGCCCGGTGGCGATCGGCGAGTGCGGACTGGACTTCCATGTCCAGGGTCTGGACGTCGAGGACCAGCAGGGCTATTTCCGGGGCCAGCTGCGGCTGGCGCGCGAGTTCGACCTGCCGCTGATCGTGCACGCACGCAAGGCGGTCGAAGCGGTGATCATGGCCGTGCGCAAGGTCGGTGGCCTGCGCGGCGTGGTCCACAGCTATGCCGGCAGCGAGCAACAGGCCCGCCAGCTGTGGGACAGCGGGTTCATGATCGGCCTGGGCGGCCCGGTGACCTACGCACGCGCGCAGCGCCTGCGCCGGCTGGTCGCCTCGATGCCGCTGGAACACCTGCTGCTGGAAACCGATGCGCCCGACCAGCCCGATGCCGACCATCGCGGACAGCGCAACGAACCGGCACGGTTGCCGCTGGTGTGCCGGACCATCGCCGCGCTGCGCGGACAGGACCCCGAGCACATCGCCGCGGCCACCTCGGCCAACGCCACCCGGCTGTTCGGCCTACCCGCCTGAGCCTGCGGCCGTCGGCTCGCGCGTCGGCTTCAACAGCAGTTCCAGCGCGCGCCCGGCGGCGGCGAAGGCAAAGGTGCCGGTGATGTGGGTGGCCGCGCCCAGGCCGGCGCCGCAGTCCAGCTTGAGGGCGGCATCGGCCCCCAGCACCGGCCGCAGACCGCACACGCTGCCGTCCGGCTGCGGGTAGCGCACGTTTTCCAGCGAATAGACCGCCGAGATGCCGAAGTAGCGCTTGGCGCCCCTGGGGAAATTGAACTCGCCGCGCAGCTTTCTGCGCACCAGCGCCAGCATGGCATCGTGCTCGGTCCGCGACAGGTCGCGCACCCGCACCTGGGTCGCATCGGTGCGCCCGCCGGCCGAGCCGACCGTGATCATCGGCAGCTTGCGCCGACGGCACCAGACGATGGCTTCGACCTTGGTCCGGAAACTGTCGCAGGCGTCGATCACCAGGTCCAGGCCGCGGTCCAGCAGCGCGTCCATGTTCGAGGGGGTCAGGAAAGCCTCCACCGCCTCGACCTGGATGTCCGGATTGATTGCGCGGCAGCGCTCGGCCATCACCACCACCTTGTTGCGGCCGTACTGGCCATCCAGCGCCGGCAACTGGCGGTTGGTGTTGGACAGGCAGATGTCGTCGGCATCGATCAGCAGCAGCCGGCCCACGCCCGAACGCGCCAGCGCCTCGACCACCCACGACCCCACCCCGCCCATGCCGATCACCGCCACGGTGCGGTGCGAGAAGCGCTCGACAGCGCCGAGGCCATACAGGCGGTCGATGCCGGCGAAGCGTTCCTTCCAGACCGTGGAGACAGCGGGCGCGGGTATGGCGATGGCCTTCATGCGCGTAGTCTAAAGTCGGTCTTGACCCGGCGCGTCGTAACATCGGCCCCCCGGACCCACCCAGAGCACGCCCCATGGCCAGCCAGACATCCCGATTCCTGTTCATCTTCATCCTTGGCCTGCTGGTCGGCGCGGTGGCCACGGTCATCGCGATGCGCTGGCTGCAGGAACGGCAGGATCCGTTTCCGCACAGCGTGATGCACGTGATGTCCAAGCAGACCGATGTACTCAAACAGAACCTCACCGCCAATCGCTGCACCGCCAGCGATGCGATGCCGCGCCTGCAGACGCTGCGCGCGGTGGCCAACGACCTGGAGACCGCGTTCCCGGACCTGGCCGAAGACCAGCGCTTTGTCAGCCATGCCGGCCAGCTGCGCGCCACCCTGGACGGCGCACTGTCGGCCCCACCGGTCGGTTGCCCGGATGCCAAGGCCACACTGGCCAAGGTGGGTGAGGCCTGCAAGGCCTGCCACGACGACTTCGCCCGCTGAGGCCATGGCCGGCGAACGCATTGGCTGTTGCTCGATTCCGGGGGGATTGAACGAACAGCGCCGCAGGTTGGCCTCGCATTCATGATGGGGACAACACGATGCGCGCCATATCGAGTGCTGCGCATTTATCTTTCGTTCCCCGATTCGCCATAACGGCGAAAGGAGTCTGGCATGTCCCTTCGAACCTTGACCCTGATGGCTGCCGGCGCGCTGACGCTGGCAGGCTGCGCCACCACCTCGCCGTACAACGGCTACGGCGGCAGTGGGGGCGGTTATTCCTCTGCGACTTCCTCGCGCTCGTGCGCCGACTGCGGCATCGTCACGCGGATTGACCCGGTTTCGGCCACCCGCAGCGCGCCGACCGGCACCGGCGCGGTGCTGGGCGGCATCGTCGGTGCGGTGGCCGGCCGCCAGATTTCCGAGGAAACCGGTGGCAGCAAGGGCAACAAGAACGTCGCTACGGTCGGCGGCGCCGCGGCCGGCGCGCTGGCGGGCAACGCCATCCAGAACCGCGTTACCTCCGACACCTACAACATCACCGTGCGCATGGATGACGGGCGCACCGTCGTGATCACCCAGCGTGATCTGGGCGGTGTGCGCGAGAACACCTACGTCCGCGTGGTCAACGGACGGGTCGTGATCCGCTGAACCTGCTGAGGTCAGGCAGACGATGAAAAACCCGGCCTCGGCCGGGTTTTTTCTTGGCCATGGCGTGGCAACGCCGCGCACCGACGATGCGGCGCTCGGGTAATCTCATTCCGGTGTGACCGCGTCGGCCTGCAGGCCCTTCTGGCCCTGGACGACGGTGAAGCTTACTTTCTGGCCTTCCTTCAGGCTCTTGAAGCCCTGGGTCTGGATGGCGCGGAAGTGCACAAACACGTCCTCACCATTCTCGCGGCTGATGAAGCCGAAGCCCTTCGCATCGTTGAACCACTTCACGGTTCCGGTCTCGCGCTCTGCCATTGTCGTATCTCCTTGGAACAGGGGGGTCGTTTACGCCTGGTCGGGCGGCTGGTTGCAAGGAGGAAGCGAGGTAGGACGATGTAGCGGATCACTGGATCTACCGCATCAGGCCACGATTCACGGTGACCCTGGCAAGCGCAGCGGCTTGACAGTAACCCGCCGAAAATCAAAATGCAACGACCTTCAACCGACATTCATGTTTCTCCTAAGCCGCTGTTTGAAAAAGGAAAATAAGTGGAATTACAGACCATTTTGTACGTCCTGGCGGCGCTGATGATGCTGGTTGGCACAGCCGGGGTCGTCCTCCCAGTACTTCCGGGCCTTCCCTTGACCTTCGCCGGCATGCTGCTGGCGGCATGGGTCGGCGGTTTCCAGCAGGTCGGTTGGATCACCCTGACCGTGCTCGGCGTGCTGACGGCGCTGTCGGTGGTCGTGGACCTTTTGTCCACCGCCCTGGGTGCGCAGCGTGTGGGTGCCAGCCGTCTGGCGATCATCGGCTCGATCATCGGCACCTTGGCCGGCTTGTTGTTCCTGCCCATCGGGATCTTGGTCGGCCCATTCGCCGGTGCGCTGATCGGCGAAATGCTGCACGGGCGCGAACTGGGCCAGGCCACCAAGGTCGGGTTGGCCACGTGGATGGGGCTGATGCTCGGCGTGGTCCTCAAGGTCGGCCTGGCCTTCGCCATGTTGGCGGTGTTCTTCGTGGCCTGGTTCCACTGACCGGCCTACCGGCCTTCACACGCTCCATTTCATCGGATTGCCACAATCCCGACCGCCCGACGGTCCCGACATTGGGGAAGGCCGCGGGCACCACGCCCGCATTGCACAAGCTGACAGGTCCTGTCGGCGCACGGCACACTGCTGGCATCGCTCCTTCTTTCATCCAGGTCAACGCCATGCGCCCACGCCGTCCCCTGCCTCGCCTCGTTTCCCTGCTGTGCGCGGCATCGCTGCCGGGCCTGGCCCATGCCCAGACCCAGGGCGGCCTGCCAACCATCACACCGTCCTCGGTCGAAGCCTGCGCGCCGATCGAAATGGATGCCCAGCGCCTGATCTGCTATGACACGGCGATCAAGCGCACCGGGCCGACCACCCAGCAGGCCGATGCCGCCGCCGCACAGTCCAGTGAGGTGACCAAGCAGCAGCGCGCACTGGATGCACCGCCGCCTGATGCCCCGGTCACCGAGCGGCTCAGGCACAGCGCCGGGGCACTGTTCGCCAACGACGACTACGATGCCGCCCGTGCCAATGCCGGCAAGGGTTCGCTGCTGGATTCGCGCTGGGAACTGGCGGCCGATTCGAAGCTGGGCGTCTTCCAGATGCGCGCCTACAAGCCGGTTTACCTGTTGCCCGCGTTCTGGACCTCGAAGACGAACAAGAAGCCCTCCTCACCCAATCCGGACAATACCGTCACCGTGGCCCAGGACCTGCAGAACCTGGAAGCCAAGTTCCAGCTGAGCTTCAAGACCAAGTTCGTGGAGAACCTGTTCGGCACCAACGGTGACATCTGGGGCGGCTATACCCAGAGCTCGCGCTGGCAGGTCTACAACAGCGACGCCTCGCGCCCGTTCCGCGAGACCAGCTACGAGCCCGAGATCATGATGGTGTTCCGTACCAACTACGAGCTCGGCGGTTGGCACGGCAGGTTGGCCGGACTGTCCCTCAACCACCAGTCCAATGGCCGCGGCGAGCCGCTCTCGCGCAGCTGGAACCGGGTGATCGGCCAGGTCGGCTTCGACCGCGAGAACTGGGCGCTGGTGGTGCGGCCGTGGTACCGCATCTCCGATGGCGACGACGATGAGAACCCCAACATCGAGGACTACATGGGACGTGGCGACGCGACCCTGACCTACGTTCGCGAAGGTCACGAATTCTCGCTGATGGGCCGGCATTCGCTACGCAGCGGCGATGACTCCCATGGCGCCCTGCAGGCCTCCTGGGGCTTTCCGATCGAGCGCAACCTGCGCGGTCACATCGAGATCTTCCACGGCTACGGCGAAAGCATGATCGACTACAACCACAAGGCCACCTACATCGGCCTGGGCATCTCGCTGCTGGAGTGGTACTGATGCAGGGCATCACCATCTGGCACAACGCGCGCTGCAGTGCTTCGCGGCGCGCGCTGGAGCTGATCCGTGATGCCGGCTTCGAACCGCAGATCGTCGATTACCTGCGCGATCCTCCGGACCGGGAAATGTTGAACGGGGTGCTTGCAGCCGCCGGCCTGTCGCCGCGCGCGCTGCTGCGCGACAAGGAGCCGGCCTACGCGCAGCTGGGCCTGGACGATCCGGCCATCGACGACGCCGCGCTGGTCGAGGCCATGCTGCGCAACCCGGCGCTGATCAACCGGCCGGTGGTCATCACCGAACGCGGCACGCTGCTGTGTCGCCCGCCGGAGCGGGTGCTGGAGATCCTGCCGGTCTGAGCCGCGGCGCCAGGCAGCCTATTCGAGGCAGCCGCCGCAGGACACGATGCAGCCATGCCAGGTTCTAGTGCAGGACCCGTAATCGGGGCTGGGGTCGACGCAGGCGCCACCACCGGGATTATTGACGATCTGGCAGCGCTGTTTGTCCGAATCCTTGACCCAAGGTGAGCACCGCTGTTCGACTTGGTCCCGCCGCGCCTGGCAGCTGCCTTGCGAACCTTGCGCGATGGCCTCGGCCGCGTTGTTGCAGTTGTAGCGCTGCTGGTCGCACTGCTCGGCGCAGATCGCGCCCGCCGGGGTGGTTGGCCGATGTACCACCGGCCCCCGGCAGCCTGTCAGGACCAGCGTCGAAAGGAATGCCGGTGCCGCACGTATCGAGATTCTTTCCTTCATGGCCACGTTCCTTGTGCCCGCACTTGCAGGTCATTGCCAGTCGCTGATGCCTTCGCGGCGATAGGTTTCCTGGAAGGCCGGGCGCGCCTTCATGAGCGCGGCGTGGGCCTTCAGCGCGGGCCAGCTGTCGGTGGGGCGCGGCATGTTGCGCGACCAGCGCATCAGCATGGTCAGCACGAAATCGGCGGCCGAGGGCTGCTCGCCCAGCAGGTATGGCCCGCTGGCGGCCAGGTGCGCGTCGACCTGCTGCCAGGCCTGTTCCAGGATGGCCCGCGAGGAGGCTTGGATCAGCTCGACATGGGCCGGGCCGGCCGGTTCGTCCGGATAGAACCAGCCGCGGTAGGCCGGCATCAGCGTGTAGGCGCACAAGCACATCCAGCGGTAGTACGCCGCCCGCGCCTGAGTCCCAGGCGCCGGCGCCAGATTTGCCTGCGGATACAGGTCGGCCAGGTGCATGGCGATGGCCGCCGATTCGGTCAGCACCTGTCCATCCAGCACCAGCGTGGGCACGCGGCCCTGCGGGTTGAGCTTGAGATACTCGGGCGACTTCTGCGCGCGAGTATCGAAGTCGACAAGCTCCAGGCGATGGGCAATGTCCAGTTCGATCAGCAGCCAGTGCACGACGAGGCTGGCGGTGCTGGGGCTGTAGTACAGGATGGCTTCGGTCATTGAGGCGACTCGTGCGTGTGATGGAAGCAGGTCCAGTCCTCCACCAGATGGCCACCGCGGCCCGGTAGCCCCTGCCAGGTGCTGCAGCATGCGGCCTGGACGCGAATCCGCGCGGTCCCGTCGTGGCTGGCGCTGACCGCATCGATAGCACCATCGTGGACCGCGTGTAGGGTGTGGCACCGGCGCGCGACGACCTAGCCGCCTTCGGGCTGGCAGGGCGCAACAGGGCGCAGGAAGCGGTTTTCCCGCCTGACGTACGCAGCCAGCCTGCAGCGCAGTGCCCACGGCGGCATCACCATAGCCTCATCCAGCGCTCCATGCCTTCTCAATCCGAAGACAGCGCCGGAGGATGCACCCCGGCCTACGCCGGCTCGACCACCACCGGAATCTTGCCGATCTTGGCCTGCCACTGGCGCGGGCCGGTCCTGTGCACCGACTCACCGGTCGAATCGACCGCCACGGTCACCGGCATGTCCTGCACGGTGAATTCGTAGATCGCCTCCATGCCCAGGTCTTCGAACGCCAGTACACGGGCGGCCTTGATCGCCTTGGACACCAGGTACGCAGCCCCACCAACGGCCATCAGGTACACCGACTTGTGCTGCCTGATCGCCTCGATCGCCGCCGGACCGCGCTCGGCCTTGCCGACCATGCCCAGCAGGCCGGTCTGCGCCAGGATCTGCTCGGTGAACTTGTCCATGCGCGTGGCGGTGGTCGGACCGGCCGGGCCGACCACCTCATCGCGCACCGGGTCGACCGGGCCGACGTAGTAGATGAAACGACCCTTCAGGTCCACCGGCAGCGGCTGGCCGCGGTTGAGCATCTCGACCATGCGCTTGTGCGCGGCATCGCGCCCGGTCAGCAGCTTGCCGTTGAGCAGCAGCACTTCGCCGGGCCTGAAGCTGGCCACCTCTTCCGGGGTGATGGTGTCCAAGTCGACCCGGCGCGCGCCGCGCGGGTTGTAGGTCAGTTTGGGCCAGTCTTCCAGCGAGGGCGGATCGAGCATCACCGGGCCGCTGCCGTCCAGGGTGAAATGGGCGTGGCGGGTGGCGGCGCAATTGGGGATCATGGCCACCGGCAGGTTGGCCGCATGGGTCGGGAAATCCTTGACCTTGACGTCCAGCACCGTGGTCAGCCCGCCCAGGCCCTGGGCACCGATGCCCAGCGCGTTGACCTTTTCGTACAGTTCAAGACGCAGCTCCTCGGCGCGGTTGCAGGCGCCGCGGGCCTGCAGGTCGACGATGTCGATCGGCTCCATCAGCGCTTCCTTGGCCAGCAGCATCGCCTTCTCGGCGGTACCACCGATGCCGATGCCGAGCATGCCCGGCGGGCACCAGCCGGCGCCCATGGTCGGCACGGTCTTGAGCACCCACTCCACGATCGAGTCGGATGGGTTGAGCATGGCGAACTTGGACTTGGCCTCAGAACCGCCGCCCTTGGCCGCGACGATCACATCGACCGTGTTGCCCGGCACGATCCTGACATTGACCACCCCCGGGGTGTTGTCGCGCGTGTTGCTGCGCTTGCCGGCCGGATCGGCCAGCACGCTGGCGCGCAGCTTGTTGTCCGGATGGTTGTAGGCGCGGCGAATGCCTTCGTTGACCATGTCCTCCACGCCCATGCTGGCATCGTCCCAGCGCACGTTCATGCCCACTTGCAGGAACACGGTGACGATGCCGGTGTCCTGGCAGATGGGGCGATGGCCCTCGGCGCACATGCGCGAGTTGATCAGGATCTGGGCGATGGCGTCCTTGGCCGCCGGCGACTGCTCGCGCTCGTAGGCGGCCGAGAGGTTCCTGATGTAGTCGACCGGGTGGTAATAGCTGATGTACTGCAGCGCGTCGGCGATGGACTGGATCAGGTCTTCCTGTTTGATGGACACAGGCGCGGTGGACGCAGGGACGGCGGCGGAGGTGTGCAGGTTCACGGCGGGCTCGACGCTGGCGGGAGAGGGAAATCACGCCATTTTAGGGCAAACCCGCGGCCGGGCCATGAATCGCTGCCGCTTTCGCGTCAGCGCGACCTGCCCCGAGGACGCCGGCTTGCAACGCCAGGATCACCAGCAGCACCGCCAGCAGGGCCACGGCCTGCAACACGAAGGCCAGCCGCGCCGGCCAGCGCGTGGCGGTGTAGCCGCAGACCCCCAGCATCGCGATGGGTGCTGCGCCGAAGGCCAGCAGCGGCCAGCTGGCAGGTGCCCCAGCCTCCGGCACCAGCGGCCCCGACAGGCCGATGCCAAACAGCAGCAAGGCCAGCGCGTTGAAGAACAAGGGAAGCAGGCCTTTCATCGTCTGCGATTGTGCCTGCGACGGCGAGCAACTCGATGACCTCGATCGCTTTTGCCCGGACCGGGCTGCGGCGGCATCATGTGCGGCTTGATTCCAAAAAGACACCACGATGAAAGAACGACTCCCCCTGTGGATGCACCAATGGCTGGGCGTGCTCGTGCCCGGCGCACAGGTGCTGCTGATCCTGCTGACGATGCGCCTGGTGCAGTTGCTGGCGCGACGCCTGATCGGCCGCGTGGCTGGACGCTACGACCTGCCACCGGATCTGGCCATGGGCCTGCGCAGGGCGATCAACCTTGTCGTCATGCTGGCAGCCATGCTGGCCGCGCTGAATGTGCTGGGCGTGTCCGCCGGCGTACTGTGGGGCGCCTTCACCGGCTTTGCGACGGTGGGTGCGGTGGCGTTCTTCGCCGCATGGAGCGTGCTGTCCAACATCTTCTGCACGTTCCTGATCTTCATCACCCGTCCGTTCCGCCTGCACGAGATGATCGAGCTGCTGGAAAACGGCGACAAACCAGGCCTGAAGGGCAAGGTGATGGACATCAACTTGCTCTACACCACGCTGCAGGAGCCAGAAGCCTTCGATGGCGCACCGACCACCTCGATCCAGGTAAACAACTGGTTCTTCCAGCGCAGCATCCGCCGCTGGCGCGGCACCTCCCCGATGCCACCGGGCTGAGAGGCTGAGAAAAAATCGCCCGCCTACTGCGACCGTCGCCAAACGCCCGTGCCGGCAGCGCGCTGCGGGCAAATCCGGGTCATTTGGCTCACCAAACTCCCCGGATTTGCCCCCAACGCACCTTGTCACGAACGCTTGGCGGCGCTCTCGCTACGGCGGTCGAATTCTTCTGAGCGCCCGGGCGCGAAGGGATCCTTCAGCGCAGCTGGCTGTCCTTGCTGCCGCGGCGATTGATGCCGGCCGCGGCAACCCGGGTTTCGTCGAACGCCGCCTGGCAGTTCACGCACAGGCGCACGCCAGGCACCGCCTTGCGCCGCGCCTCGGGGATCGGTGCGTCGCATTCCTCGCAGCGCAGCAGGCTCGGGCCGCTCGGCAACTGGCGGCGGGCGCGCTGGATCGCGTCGTTTACCGTCGCATCGATCTGGTCCTGCACTGCGCCATCATTGGCCCATCCGGTCGCCATGGCTGCCTCCGGTTGCTCACATGCGCCCCGTTGCGCACGCCCTGACCATAGGCCGGGCCAGGTGAATCCCGCGCAACCGGTCGGCCACCCTTTTGGCAGCTGGTGGCGTGCGCGGCCGCGCAGCAGCGCCACGGCCCGGTCACTGCCCATCGCCCGCGTTGCCTGCCCCGGCCGAACCGGAAGCTCAAGGCTTGGCTGCCGCTTTTGCCTTTTCCGTCTGCCCTCTTTCGGCCTGGCCTTTCTCAGCCCGGCCCTTCTCCGCGGCGGCCCGGTCGGCCGCCGCCTTGCGTTCGGCGGCGTCCCTGACCGCGACGGCAAAACGCGGCTCCTCGCGCAACAGTCTGGACTGCGGGTCCAGCGTATAGAGCTCGCCGGGCGGCAGGTCCACGTGGCCGCGGCCGCCGGGCATCGGCACGGTCACGATCCTGCCGCTGTTGGCGCCGATGCGCACCTCCACCGGCACCGGAAACGGCACCTCGCCCGGCGTCTTCCAGCGCAGCGCAAGACCGCTGGCATCGCGCTCGGCCAGCAGCTCCGGCAGCGCGGCGCGATACAGAAACACCTGGAAGAACCAGCCATAGTCCCTGCCGGTCACCTCATTGACGATGGCGATGTAGTCCGGAGTCGACAGATGGCGCGGCTGGAACTGACCCGGACGTGGATCATCGGTGCCGTACACGGCCAGGCGGATGGTCTTGAAGAACGCCTGGTCGCCGACCAGCCCGCGCAGCATGTGCAGCATCAGCGAGCCCTTGTAGTAGATGTCCAGGCCCGGGCCGTGTTGGCTGTCGTAGACCGATTGCTCGGTCTGCGGTTTGCCGCTGACGATCGGAACCCTGTTGGACAGCTTGGCGCGCTGGTCCAGCAGCGCGGCGTGGTATTCCATCTGGCCGCGCAGGTACTGCAGGTACAGCGGCTGCATGTAACTGCCAAAGCCCTCGTGCAGCCACATATCGTCCCAGTCGGCATTGGTCAGCTGGTTGCCGAACCACTCGTGCGAGAACTCGTGCTGCATCAGCCAGTCGTAGCCGTACTTGTCCTTCCTGTAGTCGTTGCCGTAGGCGTTGATGGTCTGGTGTTCCATGCCCAGGTACGGGGTCTGGACGATGCCCACCTTCTCATCGCCGAACGGGTACGGCCCGATCTGGCGCTCGAAGAAATCCAGCATCCTGGGCAGCTCGTCGAACAGGTCCTGGGCCTTTGCGTCCTGACCCTTGAGGTGCCAGTACGCCAGCGCAATCGCGTTGCCGAAGCGGCTGTGGTACTCGCCCTTGAGCTGCTCGTACGGGCCGACATTGATCGCCACCGCGTAGGTATCCGGGCTGCGCGCACGCCAGTGCCAGGTGCGCCAGCCGTCGTGTTCCTGCATGTCGACCAACACGCCGTTGCCCGGCGCCACCAGCGGCGCCGGCACGGTGATGTATTCGTCCACCAGCAGCGGCTCGCCCTGGGGATGGTCGATGCATGGCCACAACAGGTCGCAGCCCTCGCCCTGGATGGCCGAGGCCACCCACGGCTCGCCGCCGGGCGCGCTCGACCAGACCAATCCGCCATCCCACGGTGCACGCGTGGCCACGTGCGGCGCGCCGGCGTAGACCACGCGCACCTGGAATCCCTGCTGCGCGGCCACGGCCCGGGGCAGGGTGATGCGCATGCGCCCTTCCGGATTGGCCCAGTCCTTGCGCGCCAGCGCCACGCCATCGACCTGGACCGCACTGACCTGGTAGGCGCGGTCCAGGTCCAGCACCATCGTCGCCAGCTCCTGGCCGGCTCTGAAGCGCAAGGTGGCATCGCCTTGGATGCGCCGGTCCTGCGGCAACACCTTGAAGTGCAGCGTCGCATGCTCGAAGACCACCGCCCGCTGCTCGGGCGTGCGTGGCAGACCGGTTTGCCTGGTCGTGGCGCTCAGCTCGGGCTGCGCAGCCGGCGCGGCCGGGACCAGGCTCGCCAGGCCAACGGCAACACCGACAAGCACGCAACGGGCATGGCGCATCGAAGGACGACCGGCGTCTGACAGGACAGCGCACAGGCTGCCAGCAATGCGGCCAGGCTGCACGCGTCAGAGGTCATGTGCCGACTGTGCGAACATCCAGGGCCCGCACCCGACGCGAACCATCCCGCCATGTCCCGCCGCCTGATTGCCGCCTGCCTGCTGCTTCCGTTGACCTGCCTGGCCCAGGCCGCTGCTCCTCCGGCCTCCGATCCGCGCCTGGATGCGATCGGCACCGCGCCTTCGGCGGCGCGCATCCAAGCCGACGTGCGCACGCTGGTGTCCTTCGGCACCCGCCACACGCTGTCGGAAACCGCCTCCGAAACCCGCGGCATCGGCGCGGCCCGGCGCTGGGTCCATGCGCAGTTCCAGCAGATCTCGCGCGACTGCGGCGGCTGCCTGGAGGTGCGCTACGTCAGCGACACGATCGCAGGCGAGAAGCGCATCCCCAACGCCACCGAAGTGGTCAACGTGGTCGCCATCCAGCGCGGCAGCAGCGATCCCAACCGCTACGTGATGATGAGTGGCGATATCGACTCGCGTGTGTCCGATGTCATGAATGCCACCGCCGATGCGCCCGGCGCCAACGACAACGCTTCGGGCCTGGCCGGCACGCTGGAGGCCGCGCGGGTGCTGAGCAAGTACAAATTCCCGGCTTCGATTGCCTATGTCGCGCTCTCGGCCGAGGAACAGGGCCTGTTCGGCGGCAGGATCGTGGCGGCCCAGGCAAAAAAACAAGGCTGGCGGATCGAGGCGCTGCTCAACAACGACATGATCGGCAACACCTCCGGGATCGATGGGGTGAGCGACAACCACACCGCCCGGGTGTTCTCCGAAGGCACCCGCGCCACCGAGACCGAAGCTGAGGCCCGCGCGCGCCGCTTCACCGGCGGCGAGCTGGATTCGCCCTCGCGCAACCTGGCCCGCTACATCGCGCGCATGGCCGAGCACGTGCCGAACCTGGAGGTGATGATGGTCTACCGGCTGGACCGCTTCGGCCGCGGCGGCCACCACAGCCCGTTCAACGATGCCGGCTTCCCGGCCGTGCGGATCATGGAAACCCACGAGCACTATGACCGCCAGCACCAGGACCTGCGGACCGAAAACGGCCGGGTCTACGGCGATACCCTGGACGGGGTGGACTTTGCCTATGCCGCCAGGCTCACCGCGCTCAACGCGGTGAGCCTGGCCGGCCTGGCCTGGGCCCCGCCCCCGCCCGCGCAGGTCAGGATCGACGGCGCGGTCAGCGCCGACACCACGCTCAGCTGGACCCGTCCGCCGGCGACCCAGGCGCCGGAACTGGCCGGCTACAGGCTGTACTGGCGCCTGACCACCGAACCGCAGTGGACCCATAGCCGGTACGTGGGCGATGTCACCAGCCACACGCTGAAGAACATGGTGATCGACAACCACTATTTCGGTGTCGCGGCCGTGGCCCGGGACGGCAGCGAAAGCCCGGTGGTATTTCCCGGCGCGGCCGGCAGCTTCGGCGGCTACTGATCCACCGGGCAGGCGCGGTCAGTCGTCTTCGGCCGCGGCCTGGCGGCCCTGCTGGCGGATCAATGCCTCAAAGCGCGCCTCGTTGATCGCCTCGCGCACGCTGTCCAGGTCGGCACTGGACTCATCGACGGTGAAGTGACCGCTGAGTTCGCTGTCCGGCCGCAGCTCGCCGGCCTGGAACAGCGCCCACATCTCCTCGCCGTACCAGGTCTCCAGCAGTTCCGGCGCCCAGCGGCCGAGATAGGCGGTGAGGTTGTTGACGTCGCGCAGCAGCATGGTGCGCGCGGCATTGTTGCCAGCGGCGCTGACCACCTGCGGGAAATCGATCACCACCGGTCCATCGGCGTTGACGAGGACGTTATACGGCGACAGGTCGCCGTGGATCAGGCCACTGCACAGCATCAGCACCACCTGACGCACCAGGATCCGATGAAATTCGCGCGCCTGTGCCGGCTCCAGTTCCACCTCGGCCAGACGCGGGGCGGAAAACCCTTCGGCATCGGTGACCAGCTCCATCACCAGCACGCCGTGGAAATACCCGAACGGCTCGGGCACGCGCACGCCGGCATCGCGCAGCTGGTAGAGCGCGTCGACCTCGGTGTTCTTCCAGGCCACCTCGGCCTGCTTGCGGCCGTACCGGGTGGCCTTGCCCATCGCCCGCGCCTCGCGGCTGCCGCGGACCTTGCGCCCTTCCTGGTACTGCACCCGCTGCTGGAAGCTGCGCTGGGCCATGTCCTTGTAGACCTTGGCGCAGCGCACCTGGTCGCCGCTGCGCACCACGTACACGGCCGCTTCCTTGCCGCTCTTCAAAGGCCGCAACACTTCATCGATGACGCCATCGTCGATCAGCGCCTGCAATCCGTTGGGGGTCTTCATGGAATCCTGTGCAAGAAGCAGCCGGCCGGAACACCGTGCTGCATGAGCCGATAGTGTCGCATCCTTCGGTGGCCGCCGGGCCCGGCCGGGGTCGCGCCTTGCGGGCGGCGCCAGCCTCGCCGGACTCCTGCCGCAGCGGGCGGGCGCGCCAGCACAAGCGGTGCCCAACGGCGATGGCATGCGGCACCATGGGCGCCCGCCGCGCCAAGCGGTCCCGACCGAAGGCTGCCACCGGATGCATCCTGTCAGCACCATGGAAGTGTTCCTGATCGCCATGACGATCATCTTCTGCATTCCGTTCCTGATCTGGCGGCTGGGCCGCACCGACTACTTCGCGCCGCTGGTGGTGGTGCAGATCCTCACCGGCATCGTGCTGGGTCCAGGCGTGCTGGGCGCGGTGCTGCCTGGCTACTACCACTTCGTGTTCAGCCCGCAGGTGGTGCAGATCCTCACCGGCCTGGGCGGCTGGGCGGTGATGCTGTTCGTGCTGATCGCCGGGATCGAGCTGGACCTGAGTCAGGCCTGGGCCAACCGGCGCGAAAGCGGGATCACCGCAGGCCTGGCGCTGGGCGTGCCGCTGGTGTTCGGCGCCCTGACTGCGCTGGGCATGCTGCGCTTCCCCGGCTGGATCGGACTGCAGGGCCGGCCGTGGCAGTTCGTCACCGGCGTGGGCATGGCCTGCGCGGTCACTGCCCTGCCCATCCTGATCCTGCTGATGGAGAAGCTGGACATCCTGCGCCGCCCGATCGGCCAGCGCATCCTGCGTTACGCCAGCCTGGACGACATCGCGATCTGGGGCGTGCTGGCGCTGGTGCTGGTGGACTGGGAGCGGATCGGCCGCCAGGTCGGGTTCCTGGTCGCCTTTGCTGCGGCCTGCCTGCTGTTGCGCAAGCTGATGCGCGCCATCGGCGAGCGCGACCGCTGGTACGTGATGCTGATCTGGCTGGCGCTGTGCGCGTTCGGCGCGGACTGGTCGGGGCTGCACTTCATGGTCGGTGCGTTCCTGGCCGGGGTGGTGATTGATGCGCATTGGTTCGACCAGGCCGACATGGACCGCCTGCGCCACAACGTGCTGCTGGTGATGATGCCGGTGTTCTTCCTCAGCACCGGTCTGCGCACCGAATGGAACGTCGGTGGCGCGGCAGTGTTCCTGGCGGCGCTGGCCCTGCTGGTGGCCGCGGTCGCCGGCAAGCTGGCCGGCGTACACCTTGCCGGCAGACTCCTGAAGTGGAAGCCGGGCGAAGCCAGCCTGATCGGCTGGCTGCTGCAGACCAAGGCGCTGATCATGATCATCTTCGCCAACATCCTGCTGGACAAGGCGATCATCACCAGCGCCACCTTTACCGCGCTGCTGCTGATGGCGGTGATGAGCACCATGCTGACCACCCCGATGGCGACACCGCGGCTGCGCCGCCTGGAGCGTCCGTTGCTGGGCTGAGAACCCTGTTCAGCGGGGGCGGTCTGTCGCCCTTGCCGAGGCCCTATGACGTAGCGGCGGGCCCGACTTCCGAACCGCCCGTGCTTCTGCAAACAGGATGCTGCGATGCATCGTGACCAGCCGGCCATGCAGGCGGATAGTCGGACGCGGTGGCCATTCCACCACGCGCCACCCACCGCAGAATCCGTCAGTCATCCCGGAGGACCCGCATGAAAGTCGTGATTACCCTGGTCATTGCCGTTGTCCTGCTCGCCATCGGAATTCCGCTTTCCCGCGCCATCAAGAACGGGGACGAACACACCATCACCCGCACCGTCGATCCGACCCGGCCCGGTACCGAACCACACCGCGCGGCAGCGGCCCGGCGCCCACTGGCCGACCCAGCCCCCACGCGCGATCCATCGTTGGTGACCCAGCAGCAGGCCGCGGTCAACCGCTGATCCGCGCTCCAGCCCTCGCGCGCACCAGCGCGCGATATGACCATCGCCCAGGAGCCTGAATCGCGCTCCCGATTCAGGCCTCACGCCGCCCTGCCAACGCACACGGCGCGTATCGTTAGACTGTGCCTGTGCGAGGTCGCCGCCTGCACCCGGGCGGTTTCTTTTTTGTTTTGCGTTTCAGTAACTTATGAAACGCTCCAAACGATGGTCCGCAACTGCGGCCTCGCGCGGAATCTGGAGCCCACCCCACATGCTCTTTGAAACACTCGATAGCTCAGGCCACGAGCAGGTGGTGTTCTGCCACAATCCCGACGCGGGCCTGAAGGCGATCATCGCCATCCACAGCACGGTGCTCGGACCGGCCCTGGGCGGTATGCGCATGCGCCCCTACGCCAGCACCGATGCGGCCTTGCACGACGCGCTGCGGCTGAGTCGCACGATGACCTACAAGAACGCCCTGGCCGGCCTCAACGTCGGCGGCGGCAAGGCGGTGGTCATCGGCGACCCGAGCCGGGACAAGACCGAAGCGCTGTTCCGCATGCTCGGACGCTATGTCGATTCGCTGGGCGGTCGCTACATCACCGCCGAGGACGTCGGCACCGACGTCAACGACATGGAATACGTCTACCGCGAAACCGAATACGTGGTCGGCGTACACCAGGTGCACCGCGGCTCGGGCGACCCGGCGCCGTTCACCGCCTACGGCGCCCTGCAAGGCCTGATGGCCACCCTGCAGCGCCGCTTCGGCAATGAGGAAATCGGCAAGTATAGCTATGCGGTCCAGGGCCTGGGCCACATCGGCATGGAGTTCGTGAAACTGCTCAGGGAGCGCGGCGCCAAGCTGTTCGTCACTGACCTCAATCCGGCGCTGGTCGAGCGCGCGGTCGAGGAATGCGGCGCCGAGGCGGTGTCGCCGGACGAGATCTACGAGGTCCAGGCCGACGTGTTCTCGCCGTGCGCGCTGGAAGGCTCGATCAACCAGGAGACCCTGCCGCGCCTGCGCAGCAAGATCATCTGCGGCACCGCCAACAACCAGATGTCGCACGTGGTCGGCGAGGAAGCCATGCGGCGCGGCATCCTCTATGCGCCGGACTACGCGGTCAACGCCGGTGGCGTCATGAACGTGTCGCTTGAGATCGACGGTTACAACCGCGAGCGCGCCATGCGCCTGATGCGCAACATCTACCACAACGTCGGCCGCATCTTCGACCTGGCGGAGAAGGAAAAGATCGCTCCGCAGTACGCCGCCGACCGTATCGCCGAGGCACGCATCGGCGCCATCGGCAAGCTCAAGCTACCGCTGGGCCGCACCGCCCCGCGCTACATGGGTCACCTGCGCGGCGACCACTGATCGCGCATTGGCAAAAGAACGCGCCTTGAAACCGGCATTCTTCTTGCGGCTTCAGCCGTACTCACCGCGTCAGACACCAGCCCGGCCCCTGCCCCAGGACTTGAGGTCCCAGCCGATCAGCACCTGGTGATCCACACCAGGCCCCCACGCGCCGAAGGCCGTATTGCCGCCGTTTCCGCGGCGGGCGGATAATGGTTGCCTCTTCTGGACAACAGGATCTCCCATGAGCGACATCGTCATCGCCGCCGCCAAGCGCACCGCCATTGGCTCCTTCCTTGGCCAGTTCACCGGCGTACCCGCCCCGCAGCTGGGCGCGGCAGCCATCCGCGCGGTGCTTGCCCAATCCGGCGTGCCGGCGGCCGACGTCAGCGAGGTGCTGATGGGTTGCGTGCTGCCGGCCAACCTGGGCCAGGCGCCCGCCCGCCAGGCAGCGCTGGCGGCCGGCATTCCCTCCTCGACCGGCTGCACCACGGTCAACAAGGTCTGCGGATCGGGCATGAAGACCATCATGCTGGGGCATGACCTGATCAAGGCCGGCTCGGCGCAGATCGTGGTGGCCGGTGGCATGGAATCGATGACCAACGCGCCGCACATGATCCCCAATTCGCGCACGGGCAACCGCTTCGGCGATTTCAAGGCGATCGACCACATGTCCTGGGATGGGCTGGTCAACCCGTACGACGGCCAGGCCATGGGCGTGTTCGGCGAAGCCACCGCGGAAAAATACGGCTTCAGTCGCCAGGACCAGGACGCCTACGCGATCGGCTCGGTCGAGCGCGCACGGGCCGCGCAGGCTTCGGGCGCATTTGAAGGCGAGATCGTTCCCTTCACCGTGACCACCCGCAAGGGTGAGGTCAGCGTCGGCAGCGACGAGCAGCCCGGCAAGGCGGACATCGCCAGGATCCCCTCGCTCAAGCCGGCCTTCAAGCAGGACGGCACGGTGACCGCGGCCAGTTCCTCCAGCATTTCCGACGGCGCGGCGGCCACGCTGCTGCTCAGTGCGGACGAGGCAGCCAGGCGCGGGATCACCCCGCTGGCGCGGATCGTGGCGCACGCGACCTTCTCGCAGGATCCGCAGTGGTTCACCACTGCCCCGGTCGGCGCCATCCAGCGCGTGCTGGAAAAGGCCGGCTGGTCGGTGGAGCAGGTGGACCTGTTCGAGATCAACGAGGCCTTTGCGGTGGTCGCCATGGTCCCGATCAGGGAGCTTGGCATTGCGCGCGAGAAGGTCAACGTCCATGGCGGTGCCTGCGCGCTGGGTCATCCGATCGGTGCATCGGGCGCGCGCCTGGTCGTCACGCTGATCAACGCCCTGCGCGTGCAGGGTAAGCGCCGTGGCATCGCGTCGCTTTGCATCGGCGGGGGCGAAGCCACGGCCATTGCGCTGGAACTGATCTGACGAGGTTTCCGGTCTTTAACGCAAAGTTGACGAACATGAGCCGCATGCCAGTCAATGCTTGACAGTGGAAACCGGATAGTCATGATGTCGCCCGGCGCGCAGACTGCGCGTTGCCAAACTTATCGACGAGGATTTACCAAATGAGCATCAACAAGACGCTGATCGCGCTGGCAATGGGCCTGGCCCTGGCCGCTTGCTCGAAGCCGGAACAGGCTGCCGACGCATCGACTGACGCACAGCAGGCGGCCACCGAGGCGCAGGCTGCTGCCGACACCGCTGCCAGCACCCCGACCGCCGACTCGGCCCAGGCCGCTGCCGACACCGCCGCCACCGCTGCCGACACCGCTGCCAGCGCTGCTGCCGACGCCGGCGCTGCGACCACGGATGACGCTGCCGACACCGCTGCCGAGACCGCCGAAACCGCCAAGGACACCGCCCAGGATGCCGCTGACACGGCTGAGAAGGCTGCCTCTGAGGCTGACCAGAAGTAACCCCTCGCGCGGGAGCGTCCACGCTTCCACTGGGATGGATCGAAAGGATCGCCGGGCAACCGGCGGTCCTTTTTTCATGCGCGGCGCCTGATGCGCCGCTTCACGGGCGACTTTCAATTGACCTGGCGCTCTGTAGAATCCGCGCGCTGCCGTGTCTGGCGCCGTTCTTGCGGCCAGTGCGGCATCAACGACCCACCCATTCCATATTTTTGAAGGGAAACCTCATGACCAACAAGCTCAACCTCGTGCTGATCGCCGCCGTGCTGGCCCTTGGCGCCTGCTCGCAGAAGACCCAGGACGCCGCTTCGGCCACCGCCTCCAGCGCTGCCGACGATGCCGCCGCCGCTGCCGACCAGGCCGCCGCTGCCACCGACGAAGCCGCCAACAAGGCCTCGGCTGCCGCCAGCGAAGCCGCCGACGCTGCCAGCACCGCCGCCGAGAACACCGAGAACGCCGCCCAGTCGGCCACTGCCGATGCCGCTGCGGCCGTGTCCGAAGGCGCCGACGCCACCGCCGACAAGGCCGCCGAGGTGTCCGCGGAAGCCGACGACGCCGCCAAGCAATAAGCGCGCGGGCCACCGTTATCTGGAAGGGAAAGGGTCCGCATCGAACGGACCCTTTTTCTTTCTGGCGCGCTGAAGACACGCCGCCAGGCGGGGCATTGCCGCGCATTGCCATGCACGTGCCGCCCCGGCGCGCCAGGATCTGGATGCGATGGCATGATGCGAATGGCTGATCGTGCAGTCGGTCACAGCGCTGATGCGGCGTTTACCGTGATATTTCCCGTTTGCCCCGCCCTGGAGAACCTGCGACATGTCCATGTGGAAAGACCAGTTGTCCGGCAAGAAGGACGCCACACCGCCGCCCGCCGACCCTGCTCCGCTGCGCGATGGGCCAGCTCCAGCGCCCTTTGCGCCCGAACCGATCGCCGCCACGCCCGTGCCGACGCCAGCCCTGGCAACGGCACGCCCGGCCGCGGCTGCGATCAAGGAATCGCTGATCGCCTCGGACCTGACCATCGAGGGCAAGATCGAGGGCACCGGCCATGTGCGCATTGCCGGCAAGTTCAAGGGCGACGTCAACGTGCAGGGCGATCTGACCATCGAACAGGGCGCCAGGCTCAGTGGCGGGGTCAAGGCCGACAAGGTCATCATCGCCGGCGAGCTGGAAGGCAACATCGAGGCCGCCAAGCAGGTGGAACTGCTCGCCTCGGGCGCGCTGATCGGGGACGTCAAGGCCAACACACTGACCGTGGCTTCCGGTGCGCGCTTGCGCGGCCAGGCCGATGTCGGCGGTGAAGGCAACGACAGGAAGAAGGACAGCGACGCGGCGTGAGCAATGCCCGTCCCGGCACGGCAGGCGCCACCCGCGCCTGTCCGCACTGCAAGGCCACGATCCTGGAGACCGCGGCGGTGTGTCCGTCGTGCAGGCACCACCTGCGCTTCGACGATTCTGCCGCCGTGAACAAGCGCCAAGCCGAGCGCCTGGTCCCGCTGAAGGTGGAAGGCACGGTGCGTCATCCGCACGGTGCCGATGCCTACGAATACACCGCCGTGGTGGTCATCCGCGACCAGCGCGGGCAGGAACTGGATCGCCACGTGGTGGGCGTGGGCGCCCTGCGCGCGGGCGAGCAGCGCACGTTTTCGCTGGCGGTGGAGATGTTCCCGCATACCG
Source organism: Pseudoxanthomonas spadix BD-a59 (assembly GCF_000233915.3). Taxonomy (NCBI): domain Bacteria; kingdom Pseudomonadati; phylum Pseudomonadota; class Gammaproteobacteria; order Lysobacterales; family Lysobacteraceae; genus Pseudoxanthomonas; species Pseudoxanthomonas spadix. The sequence goes on from NC_016147.2 coordinate 1,919,707, forward strand.
GCGCGACCGCGCCGCGCGGCAAGCGGCGGCTGTCCTGACTGGGATCCGACAGCCGACGAGCGAACACGAAACGAACCCAGAGGGGCCGCGGTACGGCCCTTTTCGTGTTCGATCAGCGCTTGCCGCTGACCCGGCTCGAGGGCCCGCAGCTGCTGCAGCCACCACAGGCCCCGGCACCACCGGTCGCTGCCGGGGCGATACGCGAGCCCAGCTTGCGTATCCAGGCGGGGCGGCCTTCGCGCACCAACGGCAGCGCCAGCCAGAGGCGCAGCCTGCGCATCGCCGTGGGGAACTGCTTGTTGGCCACCACCCAGGCACTGACCAGCGCGGCCAGGGCGATCACCCCGTACTGCAGCAGCAGGCTCAGTTGCATCAGCCAGCTCCCAGGGCCACGGCCACCTGGTAGGTCACCAGCGAGGCGATGTAGGCCAGCGCGAACAGATAGCCGGCCGCGGCCGCCATGCGCTTCCAGGAATTGGTCTCGCGCTTGATCGTGGCCAGGGTGGACAGGCACATTGGTGCGTAGATGTACCAGACCAGCAGCGACAGCCCGGTGGCCAGCGACCAGCCGTCATGGATCAGCGGCAACAGCGCCTGTGCGGCCGCGTCATCGTCGCCGGACAGCGCATAGACGGTGGCCAGCGAGGATACCGCCACTTCGCGCGCGGCCAGCCCAGGGATCAGCGCGATGCAGATCTGCCAGTTGAAGCCCAGCGGCGCGAACACGGTGGTCATGGCGTGGCCGATGCGACCGGCGAAGCTGTAGTCGATCGCTGGCAGGGTGGCGTCGGCCGGTGCGCCGGGGAAGGACAGCAGCACCCACAGCAGCACGGTCAGGGCCAGGATGATGCCGCCCACGCGCTTGAGGAAGATCATCGCCCGCTCGTACAGGCCGATGCCCAGGTCACGCAGGTGCGGGATGCGGTAGGACGGCAGCTCCAGCAGCAGCGCGTGTTCGCCCTTGTCGCGGCGCCAGCGCTTCATCACCCACGACACCATGAGCGCGCTGATGATCGCGGCAAAGTACAGCGCGAACAGCACCAGCCCCTGCAGGTTGAACACGCCCCAGACCTTCTGCTGCGGGATGAACGCCCCGATCAGCAGCGCGTACACCGGCAGCCGCGCCGAACAGGTCATCAGCGGCGCCACCAGGATCGTGGCCAGGCGGTCGCGCGGATCCTGGATCGAGCGGGTGGACATGATCCCCGGCACCGCGCAGGCGAAGCTGGACAGCAGCGGGATGAACGAGCGCCCGGACAGGCCGGCGGCAGCCATCGTCCGGTCCAGCAGGAACGCCGCGCGCGGCAGGTAGCCCGATTCCTCCAGCGCCAGGATGAAGGCGAACAGGATCAGGATCTGCGGCAGGAACACGATCACCCCGCCCAGGCCGGCGATGATGCCGTCGGTGAGCAGGCTGTTGAGCGGACCTTCGGGCAGCACCCCACCGACCCACGCGCCCAGCCAGCCGGTGGCCGCGTCGATGGCGTCCATCAGCGGGGTGGCCCAGGCGTAGACGGCCTGAAAGATCAGGAACATCACCAGCGCCAGCGCCACCAGGCCGAACACCGGATGCAGCAGCCAGCGATCCAGGGCGTCGTCCACGCGCGCGGTGCGGGTCGGCATGGTCACCGCCAGCGCCAGCAGGCGGCGGGTTTCGGCGTGCAGGTCGGCATCGTCGGGCAACACCCTGGCCGGCGGCTGCGGGTTGGCCACGACCCGGTCGATCTGTTCCAGCAGCGCCCGGGCGCCGTTGGCGCGCACCGCGACGGTTTCCACCACCGGGATGCCCAGCTCGCGCTGCAGGACAGCCAGGTCGATGCCGATGCCGCGACGCCGGGCCGCATCGGCCATGTTGATCGCCAGGATCACCGGCCGGCCCAGGCGCAGCACTTCCAGCACGAAGCGCAGGTTCAGGCGCAGGTTGGTGGCATCGACCACGCACACCAGTGCATCCGGCGCCGGCTCGCCGGGCAGGAAGCCACGGCACAGGTCGCGGGTGATGGCCTCGTCCAGACTGGCCGCGTTGAGGCTGTAGGCGCCGGGCAGGTCCAGCAGCACGTAGCCCTGGCCGCTGGCGCCGTTGAAGCGGCCTTCCTTGCGCTCGACGGTGACGCCGGCGTAGTTGGCCACCTTCTGTCGGCTGCCGGTGAGCAGGTTGAACAGCGCGGTCTTGCCACAGTTGGGATTGCCGATCAGCGCCAGGCGCGGCGCGGCAGCGATGGCGTTCATGCCGGTTCTCCGTCGCGCAGGCGCACCCGCCCGGCCTCGCTGCGGCGCAGGGCGAAGCGGGTGAAGCCGATCTGGACCAGGATCGGGTCGGCGCCGATCGGCCCGCGCGCGACCACTTCCACCGGTTCGCCGGAAACGAACCCCAGCTCGCGCAGGCGACGGGCGATGGTGTCGTTGGGGCCGCGGTCCTGGACCGAGTCGACGATGGCCTGGGTGCGCCTGGGCAGTTCGGACAGCATCACGCGAGCGAGCTCAAATGAAAACAGTTCTCAATAGTAGCACCCCTTCACACGCCGGCGGCTTTTGCCAATCCACCGCACGGGACGGCGTGGCACCGGCGCTGTCATACCATGCGCGCGCCACTTTTCCTGCGCACATCCAAAAATGTCCACAGCCCTGCAGATCCGTCCCATCGGCCCCGGCGACGATGCCGCCATGGCCGCGATCATCCGCACCGTGATGCCCGAGTTCGGCGCATGCGGCGCCGGCTTTGCGATCCACGACCCGGAGGTGGACTGGCTCAGCCGCGCCTACGCGCGGCCGCGCTGCGCCTATTTCGTGGTCGAACGCAAGCCTGCCCCCGCGCAGGCGGGGGGCGTGGTCCTGGGCGGCGCTGGCGTGGCACCGCTGGAAGGCGGCAGCCAGGACATCTGCGAGCTGCGCAAGATGTACTTCCTGCCCCAGGCCCGCGGGCTGGGCGCCGGCACGGCGATGATCCAGACCTGCCTGCAGGCCGCGCGCGGCCTTGGCTTCGCCCAGTGCTATCTGGAAACCCTGGACGGCATGGACGCGGCCATGCGCCTGTACCGGAAGACCGGCTTCAGTCGCCTGGAGGCACCGCTGGGTGCCACCGGTCACGGCGGCTGCGACCGCTGGTACCTGCTGACGCTCTGACCACCCCGTCACGGCTGCCGGCGCCCGCAGCGGGCCAGGCGCTGCACTTGCTTCCCGTAAAATGTCCGCCTTCCTTCCTGCCCAAGGAGTTGCCATGCACCTGTCCGACACCCGTGCCGTGATCACCGGCGGCGTTTCCGGCCTGGGCCTGGCCACCGCGCAGCGCATCGTGGCCGGCGGCGGCCAGGTCGCGCTGCTGGACGTCAACGATGACAGAGGCGATGCGGCCGTGGCCGCACTGGGCAGCGCCCATGCGCGCTACATCTGCACCGATGTCACCGACGAGACCGTGGTCGCGGCCGCCTTGAGCGCCGCGCACGAGTTCATGGGCACGGTCAACGTGGCGGTGAACTGCGCCGGCATCCTCGGCTCCGGCCGCATGCTGGGCAAGGACGGCCCGATGCCACTGAGCGCCTTCCGTAACACGGTGCTGGTCAACCTGGTCGGCAGCTTCAACGTGGCCAAGGCCGCAGCCAACCTGATGCAGCACAATGACCCGGGCGAAGATGGCGAGCGCGGGGTGATCATCAACACCGCCTCGGTGGCCGCCTTCGAGGGCCAGATCGGCCAGGCCGCCTATGCCGCCTCAAAAGGTGGCGTGGTCAGCATGACCCTGCCGATGGCGCGCGAGCTGGCGCGCTTTGGCGTGCGGGTGATGACCATCGCCCCGGGCATCTTCTGGACACCGATGGTCGATGGCATGCCCGGAGCCGTGCAGCAGTCGCTGGCCGCCTCGATCCCCTTCCCTTCGCGCCTGGGCCGGCCGGACGAATACGCCGATACAGTGGCCTTCATCCTGGCCTCCCGTTACCTCAATGGCGAAACCATCCGCCTGGACGGCGCGGTGCGGCTGGCGCCCCGGTAGGAGCGGACCGCAGGGCCGCGATGGGGCTTGCCCGGTAAAGCCTCTGGCGGGCATGCCCCCGAACATGTTCCCGAAAAGGGGATAAATGCCGCTCCCACCCCGGATTCCTTTGACAACCACACAAGCGATCAACCCATGAAGGCTGCCGACATCAAGAAAGGCAACGTCGTCGAGTACAACAACGGCATCTACCAGATCCGCGACATCGAACGCTCGTCCCCGCAGGGCCGCGGCGGCAATGTGCGCTTCCGTTTCATCATGTACAGCGTGCCGGGCGGCACCAAGCTCGATGCCAGCTTCGACGCCGATGACAACCTGCCGGAGGTGGAACTGCTGCGTCGCCAGGCCACCTTCTCGTACATGGATGGCGAGGCGTTCGTGTTCCTGGATGACGAGGACTACACCCCGTACACGCTGGATGCCGAGGTGATCGGCGACGCCGCCGGCTACATCAGCCAAGGCCTGGCCGGCAGCTACGTGCAGGTCATCGACGAGCAGCCCGTGGCCCTGCAGCTGCCCCAGCACGTGACCCTGGAAGTGGTCGAAACCCCGCCCGAGCTCAAGGGCGGCACCGCCACCAAGCGCCCCAAGCCGGCCAGGCTCAGCACCGGCATCGAGATCATGGTGCCCGAGTACATCACCACCGGCGAGCGCATCCTGATCAACACCACCACCGGCGAGTTCGGCGGGCGCGCGGACTGATCCGGACCCGGTTTCTGGCGCAGCCCCGGCACAGCGCCGTGCCACGGCGCGGCTGGTCAGCCCGCTGCCACCGCCCCTGCGCGGCGCACGCTCAGGGGTCGAACAGCTTGCCGGGGTTGAGCAGGCCGGCCGGGTCCATCGCCTGGCGGATGCCGCGCATCAGCGCGATCTCGGCCGGGCTGCGGGTGCTGTCCAGGTAGGCCTTCTTGACCAGGCCGATGCCGTGTTCGGCCGAGATGCTGCCGCCATGGCGCTTGAGCACCTGGGCCAGCAACCTGGTGACCTGCTCGCAGTCGCGCACGAAATCGGCCTGCGCCATGCCGGCCGGTTTGAGCACGTTGATGTGCAGGTTGCCGTCGCCGATGTGGCCAAACCACACCACCTCGAAATGCGGATAGGCCTCACCGAGCAGCTGCATGGTCTGGGCCAGGAATACCGGCATCTGCGAGATCCGCACCGACACGTCGTTCTTGTACGGCACGTGCGGCGCCAGCGCCTCGGTGATGTCTTCGCGCAGGCGCCACAGCTGCCGGGCCTGGGCATCGGACTGGCTGATCACCCCGTCGCTGACCCAGCCGTGCGCCATGCAGTCCTCGAACGCGGCCATCACCGCGGCCTCCCCGGCCTCATCGCCGATCGCGAACTCGGTGACCACGTAATACGGATGGACCTCTTCGAACGGCTTGGCCGCGCCGTGCGCCAGCACATGCCTGAGCGCGATGTCGGTAAAGAACTCGAATGCCTCCAGCTGCAGGCGCTGGCGGAAGGCGGCGAACACTTCCATCAACACCTCGAAGCTCGGCAGCGCCAGCAGCATCACGTTGCTCGGCGGCGGTGGATCGGTCAGCCGCAGCGTGGCCTCGACCACGATGCCCAGGGTGCCTTCCGAGCCGATCATCAGCTGGCGCAGGTCGTAGCCGCTGGAGTTCTTGACCAGCGCGCGGTTGAGGTCGAGCAGTTCGCCACTGGCGGTGACGACCTTGAGCCCGGCAATCCACTCGCGCGTGTTGCCGTAGCGGATCACGTGGATGCCGCCGGCATTGGTGGCGATGTTGCCGCCGATCGAGCAGGAGCCGCGCGCGGCGAAGTCGACCGGATACACCAGGCCTTGCTCGCGCGCCGCCTCGTGCACGGCTTGCAGCGGCATGCCGGCCTGCACGGTGAGCGTGCGATCCACGCGGTCGAAGGACAGCGGCTTGTTCAGGCGTTCCAGGCTGAGCACCAGCTCGCCGTTGGCGGCCACCGCGCCACCGGAGAGCCCGGTGCGGCCGCCGGAGGGCACGACCTTGACGGCCTGTTCGCTGGCCCAGCGCATCACCGCCTGGACTTCCTCGACGCTGCCCGGCAGCGCAATGGCCAGCGGATTGGGCGTCCAGCGCCGGGTCCAGTCGCGGCCGTAGTGCTCCAGGTCGCCAGGGTCGGTCTTCAGGCGCAGCGCCGGCACCGCCGCATGCAGGGAATCCAGCAGGGAATGGCTCATGAAAGTTGCGCGTGAAACCGCGGCAGATCGAAGGTGTGCCAGCGTGCCAGCAGCGCAACGCCACGTCCAGCCGACCCAGCACGCCTGCGCGCCGGGCATCTGGCATAGTGGCGCCCCGCTTGGCACCCCCACTGCAACGTCCATGACGAAGAAGACCTCGTTCCCGAAGCAAGACATCCGCGTGCTGCTGCTGGAAGGCGTCAGCCAGACCGCGGTGGACACCTTCACCGCTGCCGGCTACAGCCAGATCGAATTCCACACCAAGTCGCTGCCCGAAGAGGAACTCAAGGCGCGCATCGCCGAGGCGCACATCGTCGGCATCCGTTCGCGCACCCAGCTGACCGCCGAGGTGCTCTCGCACGCGCGCCGGCTGATCGCGGTGGGCTGCTTCTGCATCGGCACCAACCAGGTGGACACCGAGGCGGCCGAGCTGGCCGGCATCCCGGTGTTCAACGCGCCCTATTCCAATACCCGCAGCGTGGCCGAACTGGTCATCGCCGAGTCGATCATGCTCATGCGCGGCATCCCGCAGAAAAACGCGCAGTGCCATCGCGGCGGCTGGTCCAAGTCGGCCGCCGGCAGCCATGAAGTGCGCGGCAAGACCTTGGGCATCATCGGCTATGGCCACATCGGCACCCAGGTCGGGGTGCTGGCCGAGTCGCTGGGCATGAAGGTGATCTTCCACGACATCGAAACCAAGCTCTCGCTGGGCAACGCCAGCCCGGCGCTGAGCCTGGAAGACCTGCTGCAGCGCGCGGACGTGGTCACCCTGCACGTGCCGGAAACCGCGGCGACCAGGGACATGTTCGGCGCCGCCCAGATCGCCGCGATGAAGAAGGGCGCGCACCTGATCAACGCCTCGCGCGGCACGGTGGTGGACATCGATGCCCTGGCCGAAGCGCTCAGGTCAGGCCATCTCGGCGGCGCGGCGGTGGACGTGTTCCCGGTCGAGCCCAAGGGCAACGGCGATGTATTCGTGTCGCCGCTGGCCGGCCTGGACCAGGTGATCCTGACCCCGCACGTGGGCGGCAGCACCCTGGAAGCGCAGGACAACATCGGCATCGAGGTCGCCGCCAAGCTGGTGCGCTACAGCGACAACGGCAGCACCCTGTCGGCGGTGAACTTCCCCGAAGTCACCCTGCCCGGCCACGAAGGCAGCCGCCGCATCCTGCACATCCACCGCAACGTGCCCGGCGTGCTGTCGCAGATCAACGACGTGTTCCGCGACCAGGGCATCAACATCGACGGCCAGTTCCTGCGCACCGATGCGCAGGTGGGTTACGTGGTGATCGACGTCACCGCCACCGAGGCGCAGACCACCGTGTTGAAGGATGCGCTGGCCGCGATCGATGGCACCTTGCGGGTGCGCACCCTGTATTGAGTCCTGCGCTTGCCCGACGGCCGCGGCGGCCGGGCAATCTCGCGATGTATCGCGACATCTCCTGCCCGTGGGAGCCGCTACAGCGGCGATGGCGCTTCACCGGTACAGCTGCATCGCCGCCATGGCCGCTCCCACGTCAATCGACAGCCGTAATCGCCTGGCGCTTGAGCCACTTGCGCGCCATGCGCCGCAGCGACCGGTCCTGCGCCTGGGCCACCTCGCCCACCGGCCGCCAGGCCAGATCGTGCGATTCCTCGCCGACCACGTAGTCCTCGCGGTCCATGGCATGGACCACGTAGCGCACATCGAAATGCCAGTGGCCCGGCACGTCCCCGCGTGCGGGGATCCAGTGCCGGTCCAGGTCGAAGATCGCCTGCCCGTCCACCCGCAACCCAACGATGCCCGACTCTTCCAGCGCCTCGGTCAAGGCGACCCGGGCCAGGTCCGGATCGCCGTCGGCATGGCCGCCCGGCTGCAGCCAGCGGTCCAGCTTGCAGTGGTGGGTCAGCAGGGTGCGCTGGCCGTCGGCCGAGACCAGCCAGGCCGAGCCGGTGAAATGTCCCTCCAGGCGCGCGCGCACGAAGGGATCGGCCTGCCCGAGCAGTTCGCAAAACCCGGCACGGTCGGCCTGCTCGGCCGGCCAGCGGCGGAAATAGTCGTCAAGCTGCGCCGCCAGGCGCGCGCGGAGGATGTCGGGCATCACGGGTCTCGCGAGGAAGCGGGCCGCGCCATTGTCACCGGCTGGCCATGGGCGCAAGGTAACTTGTGCAACCGACAGTATGCCGGGTAAGGTTCAGCGGCCGTATCCGCGCGCCGAGGGGGCAAGCGGGTCCTTTCCGCTCTTAACCTTCTGGGGAAATCCGCGATGCTGTTCTGGCGCGTCAAGCCGCTTGAGAAAATCCTCGCCACCGCCGAGAAGAAGGCGCTCACGCGCCAGCTCGGTGCGTTCCAGCTGACCATGCTGGGCATCGGCGCCGTGATCGGCACCGGCATCTTCGTGTTGACCGCAGAGGCGGGCCAGAAAGCAGGCCCCGGCCTGATGATCGCCTTCGTCATCGCCGCGATCGTCTGCGCCCTGGCGGCGCTGGCCTACGCCGAACTGGCCGCCATGGTCCCGGTCGCCGGCTCGGCCTACACCTACACCTACGGCGTGCTGGGCGAACTGCTGGCCTGGATCGTGGGCTGGGCGCTGGTCCTGGAATACGCGGTGGCCGCCGGCGCGGTCGCGGTGGGCTGGTCCGGCTACATGAACGGGCTGCTCGACAGTGCCGGCTACGGATTGCCCATGGCCATGAAGGCCGGCCCGCAGGCCGGCGGCGTGTTCAACCTGCTGGCCTGTGGCATCGCGCTGCTGATCACCGGCCTGCTGGTGCTGGGCACCAGCAAGAGCGCCTGGGTCAACGCGGTGCTGGTCACCCTGAAGATCATCGCCCTGATCACCTTCATTGCCATCGCGGTGCCGGCCTCGCAGGACAGCAACTTCCAGCCGTTCCTGCCGACCGGCTGGGGCAGCCCGATGGGCGGGGTGGGCGTGCTGGGCGCGGCCGCGTCGATCTTCTTTGCCTACGTGGGCTTCGACGCGGTCTCCACCGCGGCCGAGGAAACCAGGAACCCGAACCGCAACATCCCGATCGGGCTGATCGGCTCGCTGGTGATCTGCACCATCTTCTACATGCTGGTCGGCTATGGCGCGGTCGGTTCGATGGGCGCCCAGCCGCTGTTCGACGCCACCGGTGCCGCCCTCGCCCCCGGCAGCAAGGAGTTCGCCGCGGCCTGCGCCCTGCCCCAGCACGCCCAGGCGCTGGTCTGCAGCCATGAGCCGCTGGCCCACGTGCTGCGCGTCCTGGGCTGGAGCAAGGTCGGCAATGCCATCGGCATCGTCGCCGCGCTGGCCCTGCCGACCGTGATCCTGATGATGATCTACGGCCAGACCCGCATCTTCTTCACCATGTCGCGCGATGGCCTGCTGCCGGCCCGGCTGTCCAAGGTGCACCCGAGGTTCCACACCCCGCACATCATCACCATGATCACCGGCGTGTTCGTGGCCCTGTTCGGCGCGATGTTCCCGGTCGGGATGCTGGCCGACATCTCCAACTCGGGCACGCTGTTCGCCTTCATCATGGTGGCGCTGGGCGTGCTGATCCTGCGGGTCAAGCAACCCAACCGCCCGCGTCCGTTCCGCACCCCGTTTGCCTGGCCGATCTGCATCCTGGCCATCGCCGGCTGCCTGCTGCTGTTCGTGAACCTGTCCGGCTACACCATCGCCCTGTTCTTCATCTGGGCAGCGATCGGCCTGGTGGTGTACTACCTGTACGGCTACAGGCGCAGCCACATGATCCCGGGCAACGAGCCGGCGGAAGACGGCGAGGGCATGCCGCCGGAGCCGGTCTTCCACGAGGGTCCGCAGGCCTGATCGGTCAACGGCCTGCACACGGGGAAGCAAAAACGGCGCGCTCACCCGCGCCGTTTCTGTATCCGGGTAAAATCGAGCCATGAACGCCCTGCCCTACGATGCCGCGCGCCTGGCTGTGCTGGCCGAGGAGATCACCACCAACGTGGCCGAACTGGCCGCCCTTGGCTGGACCCCGGCCACCAGCAGCAACTTTTCCCGACGCCTGGACGATGGCCATGTGGCAATCACCGTCTCCGGCGCGGACAAGGGCCGCATGGGCCGCGAGCACATCATGGTGGTGGATCTGCAAGGCACGCCGGTGGCCAGCGACCAGCGCCCCTCGGCCGAGACCCTGCTGCACACCCGGCTGTACCAGCGCCTGCCGCAGGTCGGCTGCGTGCTGCACACCCATTCGCCGGTGCAGACCATCGCCTCACGCCTGTACGCCGGCGCCGGCCAGGTCCGCCTGGAAGGCTACGAGCTGCTCAAGGCCTTCCACGGCAACAGCACCCACGAGGCGGCGGTGGATGTGCCGGTCTTTGCCAACACCCAGAACATGAAGGTGCTGGCCGCCCAGGTCGATGCGCTGCTGGACCAGCAACCCCTGTGGGGCTACCTGATCGATGGCCACGGCCTGTATGCGTGGGGCCGGGACATGGCCCAAGCCCGCCGCCACCTGGAAGCCTTCGAGTTCCTGCTCCACTGCGAGCTGGAACTGCGCAAGCTCGGCTGTCGCACCTGAGGTCCGGCCGCAGCGTTGCACCGTGGCAACGTTGTCGGCAGTTTGCACTTGCTACCCTTTGCACCGGTTTTCGCCTTCGCCAGGAACCTGCCATGAGCCGTCTTCGCATCTTCGACCACGCCGACCCGGCCACGCCGCTGCTGGCCAGCAACGACCCGGACCTGATCGCCGCCGAACTGAAGAAAATCGGGGTGCTGTTCGAGCGCTGGCAGGCCTCCAAGGAAGTCGCTCCCGGCGCCACGCCCGAGGAAGTGATGGAGGCCTACCGCGCCGACATCGACCGCCTGGTGAACGCGCGCGGCTTCAAGTCGGTGGACGTGATGAGCATCGCCCCGGACAACCCCAAGCGCGCCGAGCTGCGGACCAAGTTCCTGGACGAGCACTACCACAAGGAGGACGAAGTGCGCTTCTTCGTCGCCGGCTCGGGCCTGTTCACCCTGCACGTGGACGACAAGGTCTACGAGATCGAGTGCGTGCGCAACGACCTGATCGCGGTGCCCGACGGCACCAGGCACTGGTTCGACATGGGGCCTGAGCCCAGCTTCGTGGCGATCCGCTTCTTCACCGAGCCCGATGGCTGGGTCGGGCATTTCACCGGCGAGAGCATTGCCGCGCGCTTCCCGCGCTACACCCCGGGCCAGCCGGGCTGATGGGCACCGTCGTCCTGGCGATCCTCACCGACATCGAGGGCACCACCAGCAGCATTTCCTTCGTCAAGGACGTGCTGTTTCCCTACGCCCGGCGCGCGCTGCCGGCATTCGTCGCCGCGCACGGCGGCCAGCCGCAGGTGCGCGCGCTGCTGGATGCGGTCGCGGCCGAAACCGGGGCGGCCGACGACCAGGCGATCGTGGCGGCGCTGCAGGACTGGATCGACCAGGACCGCAAGCACACCGCGCTCAAGGCATTGCAGGGCCTGATCTGGGAAGCGGGCTACCGCGAGGGCGAGTTCACCGCGCACATGTATCCCGACGCGGTCCAGGCGCTGCAGCGCTGGTACGCCGAAGGCCTGGCGCTGTACGTGTACTCCTCCGGCTCGGTGGCCGCGCAGAAGCTGCTGTTCGGCCACTGCGAGGCTGGCGACCTGACCCCGCTGTTTTCCGGCTGGTTCGATACCGAAGTGGGCGGCAAGCGCGAGCGCACCAGCTATGCACGGATCGTCGAGCGCATTGGCGTGGCGGCGGGCGAGATCCTGTTCCTGTCCGACGTGGTGGCCGAGCTGGACGCCGCGCGCCAGGCCGGGCTGCAGACCGTGCTGGTGGATCGGGTCGAGGACTACCCGCAGCCGCGCAGCGCGCAGGAAACCAACGGCCATCGGCGGGTGACCAGCTTCGACCAGATCGTGCCGGCCGCCTGAGAGGCTGAGAAAAAATCGCCCGCCTACTGCGACCGTCGCCAAACGCCCGTGCCGGCGGCGCGCTGCGGGCAAATCCGGGTCATTTGGCTCACCAAACTCCCCGGATTTGCCCCCAACGCACCTTGTCACGAACGCTTGGCGGCGCTCTCGCTACGGCGGTCGAATTTTTCTCAGCCTCTGAACCTGCGCGAGCCTCAGCTGCCGCGATAGGTCGAATAGCCGAACGGCGACACCAGCAAGGGCACGTGGTAATGGCCCTGGGCGGTGAGCCCGAACTCCAGCGGGATCTGGTCCAGGAACGGCGGCTCGGGCAGTTCCACGCCGGTTGCGCGGAAATAGTCGGCCACCGCGAACACCAGCCGGTAGCGGCCTGCCTGCAGGGCCAGGGTCTTCAGCCCCGGGCAGCGCCCGTCGGCATCGGTCTGCCCCTGCCACAGGACGCTGCCGGCCGCGTCGGACAGGCGCACCGCCACGCCCGCGGCCGGGCCACCGCGGCTGGTGTCGAGCACGTGGGTGGAAAGGGTGGTCATGCCGCCGACCCCTGCAGCGGCCACTGGCCGGTGAATTCCTCCTCGTCGAAGGCCAGAAAGTCATCCAGCGCGGCCTGGCGGTCATCGACGAACAACTGGTTGGCCACCGCCTGGGCCAGGCGCGGCAGCGCGTATTTGAGGCCGGACAACGCCGCGGCCGACAGCCCCAGGTTGATCAGGGCCGAGTAGTTGAAGGCAAACAGCCCGTGCAGCGCGGCGGCATCTGCCGGCGTGCGCGGCTGCAGTTCGAAGCCCGGGCCCAGGTAGGGATGCGCGTCCAGCAGCGGGTTGGCGATCTCCGCCGGTGCGCTGTAGCGGTCGCGCCAGCGGGCGATGGCCGGCGCGATGGCGGCCAGCTCCGGGCGCAGGTCCGGATCGGTCACAAGGCCGGTGGCGATGGCCAGGAAGTCGAACTCATGCTCGCCCTGCGGCGTGGTCACCACCGCGCGGCCATCGCGCTGCCCCAGGTCCAGCCACGGCGCGCCCAGGTGCAGGTGAAAGCCGGGCATGGCCGCGGCGCGGGCGAAGGTGTCGTTGGTCGGCGGTTGGTTGCGGGCGAAGAAACTCGCCATCAGCGCGTACTTGTCCGCGTCGGGCAGCGCGGCAAAGCGCGCGATGATCCCGGCCTGCTCCATGTGCCGGATCGGGTTGACCCGCGGCAGCTGTGCACGGCGCACGAACACATGCGCCTGGGCCACCCCGCGCTGCAGCGCGTACTGGGCGTTGTCGAACGCGGAGGCACCGGCGCCGAGGATGCCGATGCGCTTGCCGGCCAGGGCGTCGTAGTCCAGCGGCCCGGAGGTGTGCGCGTACAGCGATGGCGGCAGCCGCTCGGCGACCAGCTTCGGCACCACCCATTGGCCGCCGCCCTGGATGCCGGTGGCCAGGACCACCTTGCGCGCCAGCAGCGTCTGGCCGTCCTGCAGGTGCAGGCGGTGCAGGCCAATCTCGGGCAGCGGTTCGAGCCGTTCCAGGCTGGTGTCGTTGCGCACCGGCAGGGCCAGCACGCGCCGGTACCAGCACAGGTAGGCCATCCAGTCCTGGCGCGGGATCTTGTCCAGCGCCTGCCAGCCCTGCACGCCGTGCTGGGCTTCCCACCAGGCGCGGAAGGTCAGCGATGGCAGCCCCAGATCGATCGAGGTCAGGTGCTTGGGCGTGCGCAGGGTGAGCATGCGCGCGTAGCTGAGCCACGGGCCTTCGCGCCCTTGCGGGTTCTCGTCGATCACCAGCAGGTTGGACACCCGCTCGCGCATCAGGGCGAAGGCCGCGCCGAGCCCGCTCTGGCCGCCGCCGACGATCACCACATCAAAGACGTGACCGTCGCCGTGCGTGCGCGGCCGGGTCCAGTCCGGCCTGCCATGGTCCAGGCAGGCCAGGTCGTGGGCCAGCCGCGCCTGCAGATCGGCCAGGCTCATGCGTGGCGGCCCTCCAGCGAGATGTGCGCGGCAACCACCTTCCAGCCATCGGCAAAGCGCACCCAGCTCTGGCTCTGGCGGCCGCGGCCGGTGCTGCCTTCGCGGAAGAATTCGGCGTTGGCGGTGGCGAAATCGCGCCCGAAGGTGGCGATCTCCACCCGCGCCAGGGTGCGCTGCGGCGAGCCACCACGGCCGATGCGGAACGCGCGGATCGCCTCGATCCCGTACAGCACCTCGCCCACGCCGTAGCGCACGGTGCTCGGCGCGGCATGGAACAGCGCATCCAGCGCGGCGAGATCATCGGCCATCAGCGCCCGTTCGTAGGCGTCGAACGCCGCGCGCACCTGGGCCACCACCGCCGGGTCGTTGAGCGCCATGCCCTGGCCTGCGCTCATGCGGACAGTTCCGCGTTCCATGCCGCCAGCGCCGCTTCCACCGCCACGCCGGCCGGCGCAGCGAAGCCTTCGGCGCGCAGGACCGTTTCCAGCGCGCCCAGGGTGATCAGGACCTTGTGCTTGGCCGCGTTGTAGCCCATCGCGCCAATCCGCCAGAGCCGGCCCTGCAGCGGGCCGAACGCGCTGCCGATCTCGATCTGGAAATCCTCGCGCATGCGCCGGCGCACCGCTTCGCCATCGACGCCGGCCGGGATCACGAGGCCGGTGACGTTGCTCATGCGATGGCGGTGATCGCCGAACACCTCCAGCCCCAGCGCACGCGCGCCGGCGGTGACCGCGCGGCCAGCGGCGCGATGGCGCGCACAGCGGTTTTCCAGGCCTTCCTGCAACACGATGCGCGCGCACTCGCGGGCGCCGTAGAGCATGGTGGTGGCCTCGGTGTGGTGGTTCAGGCGCTTGTCCGACCAGTAGTCCATGACCATGGCCAGGTCGAAATAGTTGGAGCCGATGCGCGGGCCTTCACCATCGTCCAGGTCATCGCGCACGATGCCGCGCTCCACGTGCCGGCGCGCGAAGATGCGTTCGGCCGCCGCCTCGGACAGGGTGATCGGCGCCGAACCGGACGGCCCGCCCAGGCATTTCTGCAGGCCGCCGCTGACCACGTCCACGGCCCAGCGGTCGGCAGCCAGTTCCATGCCGCCGATGGTCGCGGTGGCGTCCACGTAGGACAGCGCGCCGTACTTGCGGCACAGCGCGCCGAAGCCTTCCAGCGGCTGGGCCATGGTGGTGGAGGTGTCGCCGTGGATGGTGGCCACCAGCGAGGGCCGCACCCGCTTGAGGGCGTCCTCGATGGCATCCAGTTCGACGACCTGGCCCCAGGGCGCGCTGACGGTTTCGATCCTGGCCCCGATCCGCGCCAGGATCTCGCCCAGCAGCAGGCCGAAGCGGCCGAAGTCCACCACCAGCACCGTCTGTCCCGGCGCCACCAGCGATACCAGCGCCGCCTCGATCCCGGCCCGGGCGGTGCCATCGACCAGGAAGGTCTGTTGATTCTGCGTGCCGAAGATCGGCCGATACAGCGCCATGACCTCGTTCATGTACGCGGTCATCTCCGGATCGAACTGGCCCAGCAGGTCGGCGGACATGGCGCGCAGCACGCGCGGATGGGCATTGACCGGGCCCGGGCCCATCAGCAGGCGCTGCGGCGGATCGATCTCGGCAAAGACTTCAGGTGCCACGGGTTGCTCCCAATCGTTCGATGAAATCCAGCATCGCCGCCACGGCCACGCCGGCGTCGGCCGCGTGCGCGCGCTCGGCCGGGTTGTGCGAGATGCCGCCGTCGCAGCGGACGAACAGCATGGCGGTCGGGCACAGCGCACGCATCACCATCGCATCGTGCCCGGCCCCGGACACCAGCCGGTACGGGGCGATGTCCTGCGCGGCCACCGCCTGTTCCAGCAGCGCGATGAAGTGCACATCGCACGGGCTGGCGGGCAGGTCCTGCACCTGGATGGCCTGGACCTGCACCCCGCGCGCGGCGGCGATGGCCTGGAACCGGCCCAGGATCTGCGCCGCCCCCGCATCGCGGGTGGCGTCGTCGCCGGCGCGCACGTCCAGCGAGAACGGCACCTGCCCGGGCACGACATTGGTCGCGCCGGGCAGCACCTGCAGCCGGCCGACGGTGGCGACCAGGTCGCTGTCGTCGGCACGCGCGATGGCTTCGACCGCCAGCACGCATTCGGCCGCCGCCGCCAGCGCATCGGCGCGCAGCGGCATCGGCGAGGTGCCGGCATGGCCGGCGCGTCCGGTCACGGTGACCTCAAAGCGCAGCTGCGCGGCGATGCCGGTGACCACGCCCAGCGCCAGGCCCTCGGCTTCCAGCACCGGGCCCTGTTCGATATGGGCTTCGAGATAGCCGATGACCTGTTCGGGCCTGCGCGCAGCCTCGGCGATCCGGGCCGGGTCGAGCTGCCAGCCACGCAAGGCCTCGGCCACCGACACGCCGGCCGCATCGACGATCCCGTCCAGCGCCTCGGCCGACAGCGTGCCGGCCATCGCGCGACTGGTGAACATCGAAGCGGGAAAGCGCGAGCCCTCCTCGTCGCCGAAGGCGATCACCTCGATGGCAAACGGCAGCCGCGTCCCCGACGCCTGCAGCGCGGCCACGCATTCGATGCCCAGCATGATCCCGAGCGGGCCGTCGTAGCGGCCGGCGTCGCGCACGCTGTCCAGGTGGCTGCCGATCAGCAGCGCCGGGGCGTCCGGCATGTTGCCTTGGTAACGGCCGACCAGGTTGCTGGCCGCATCGATGCGCGTGGCCATGCCGGCCTGGCCCATCCACTGGGCCACCTTGTCCTGCGCGGCACGGTGGGCGGGCGTGAGCCAGGCGCGATACAGGCCGGTGTGCGAGTCGCTGTACGGCGCCACGCCCAGCGCATCGCAGCGGGCGATGGCGCGTTGCCCTGCGGCCTGCAGATCTACCATCCGGCCACCACCCCGTCGCTGCGTGGATCGCTGGCGCCGCTGAGGGTGCCATCGGCTTCGCGCACCAGGGCGCCGGCGTGGCCCATCACCGAGGTATGGGCCGGCAGCAGTTCGACCACATGGCCGGCAGCGCGCAGCGCCTGGATGAGCTCGGGCGCGAAGCGGTCCTCCAGCTTCAGCGAGGTGCTGTCCTCGCCCCAGGTGCGGCCCAGCAGCCAGCGCGGCGCGCTCACCGCCTGCTGCAGCGGCATGCCGAAGCGCGCATAGCGGCTGAAGATCGCCGCCTGGGTCTGCGGCTGGCCTTCGCCGCCCATGGTGCCGTAGCTCATCACCCGGCCATCGTCGAACACCGCCAGCGCCGGGTTGAGCGTGTGGAACGGCTTGCGCCCAGGCTTGAGCGCATTCCAGCCATCGGCGGCCAGGCCGAAGCTGCAGCCGCGGTTCTGCCAGGTGATCCCGGTCGCCGGCAGCACCAGCCCGGAGCCGAATTCGAAATACGTGGACTGGATGCAGCTCACCGCCTGGCCGCGCCCATCGATCGCGCCGAACCAGGTGGTGTCGCCGGCCTGCGCGGGCTGGGGCCACGGCAGGGCGCGGGCCGGGTCGATGCGCGCGGCCAGGCCGTCCAGGGCGGCGGCATCGTCCAGCAGCGCCTGCGGATCGAGCGACATCCAGGCCGGGTCGCCGACATGCGCATCGCGGATCAGGAACGCCTGCTTGGTCGCCTCGACCAGGCCATGCACGTGCGCGAAGCCCTCACCCTGCTGCACCTGCAGGCGCTCGAACAGCGCCAGGATCAGCAGCGAGGCCAGGCCCTGGGTCGGCGGCGCGTGGTTGTACAGCGTGGCCTGCTCCAGGCGCACGTGCAGCGGGGTGCTGGCCTGCGCGCGGTGGGCCTGCAGGTCGGCCAGCGCCAGCGGACTGCCCAGCGCGGCCAGGTCGGCGGCGATGGTCCGGGCCAGCGCGCCGCGGTAGAAATCGTCCAGGCCGGCGCGGGCCAGCTGCGCCAGCGTGTCGGCCAGCCGCGGCTGGCGCAGCAGCTCGCCCTCGCGCAGCGCACGGCCATCCGGTTCGAACGTGGCCGCGTAGGCACCGGGCTGCGCGCGCAGCTCGGCGCCCTTGGCCGCGGCGACCTGGGCGCCGCCAGCGGTCACCGGCACCCCGGCGCGGGCGTGCGCGATCGCCTCCTCCAGCAGCCGCGCCAGCGGCAGGCGGTTGCCTTCGCCGGCCAGCGCCAGCGCCAGCGCCCAGCCGGAGACCGTACCGGCCACCGTGTTGGCCGCGCCCGGACCGCGCCAGGGGATCCGGGTCTGGCCCGCGTAGAAGGCCAGCGTCGCCGCCTGGGCGCTGCGCCCGCAGGCATCGATGGCATGCACCCGGCCGTCGGCTTCGCGCACCAGCCAGAAGCCGTCGCCACCGATCCCGGTCATGTGCGGATACACCACCGCCAGGGTCGCGGCCATGGCCACGCAGGCTTCGACCGCGCTGCCGCCCTCGCGCAGCACATCGCGCCCGGCGTGCGCTGCCAGGTGGTGCGGGGCCACCGTCATGCCGCGGCGCGCGCGCAAGGTGTGCAGCATCAGGCCTGGCCCTCGACCGGCGGTGCGCTGACCCCGGTCAGGCCGATGGCCTCCAGCTGCCGGGCCAGCGCAAACAGGCGATCCTCGCGCCCCGGCGCAGCCACCAGCTGCACGCCCAGCGGCAGCCGTCCCGGGCGATGCAGCGGCACCGCCAGCACCGGGCAGCCGGCCAGGCCCAGCGGCTGGGTGAACATGCCCAGGTTGGCGCGCGCGGAGACCTGCTGGCCATCGACCTCGATGCTCGCCTGGTCGATGCGCGGGGCCACGCACGGCACCGCCGGTGCGATCAGCACATCCAAGTGCTGCCACAGCCGCGCCATCGCCTGGCCGAACCATTCGGCGAAGCGCTGCACCTGCAGCCAGTGTTCGGCCGGCTGCAACAGCCCGGCCAGCAGGCGGTCGCGCACCGCGGGATCGAAGCCATCGGGGTTGGTGCGCAGCGCCTGGCGGTGCAAGAAACCACCTTCCATCGCGGTCATCACGAACGCGGCCCGGCGCGACTGCTCGGCCTGCGGCAGCTCCACCGGGCCGGAAATCTCCAGCGCGGCGCTGATGCCATCCAGCCCGGCGCGCAGGTCCGGATCGAGATTGCGCGCGAACCAGCCGCCCAGGCGCGCGATCCGCAGGCCGGCCACATCGATCTTCGCCAGGGCGGTGTCCGCCATCACTTCATGCACGGTCTGCAGCAGGTCCAGCGACCGCGCAAACGGGCCGGCCACATCCAGGGCCTGGACGAACGGAAACACCCCTTGCAGCGGCACCTGCCCATGCGTGCTGCGCAGGCCATAGATCCCGCACAGCGCCGCCGGCACGCGGATCGACCCGTTGGTGTCCGAGCCCAGCGCGAACTGCACCAGGCCTGCGGCGACCGCCGCCGCCGAGCCGCCGGACGAGCCGCCGGCCAGGCGCGCCGGATCGTGCGGGTTGCGGGTCGTGCCAAAGTGCGCGTTGACCGTGGCAAAGCCGTAGGCGAATTCGTCCATGTTGGTCGTGCCCACCAGCACCGCGCCGGCGGCCTTGAGCCGGCGCACCACTTCGGCATCGCGCGCGGCAGGGGCAGCGTCCACGCGCATGGCCGCGCCGGCCGTGGTCGGCAGGCCCTGCACGTCGAACAGATCCTTGACCGCGAACGGCACCCCGGCCAGCGCGCCCTCGGCCGGCGTGCGAACACCCTGCCCGCTGGGGTCCACCGCGAAGATGCGGGTGAAGGCCATCAGCGCGGGATTGCGCGCGTGCAGCTGTTCGATCAGCGCCGCGTGCTCGCCGCCGACCGTATTGGCGGGCGTGGCGGCGTCGGTTTCATGGGTCGCGGGCAGCTCGGGCGCGAAGCCTGCCAGCGCGCTGGTGTATTCGGCCAGCAGCGCCAGGTTCTGGACCACGCCCGGACGGTGGCGCGGATCGAGGTCAGCGGCGGCGGCTGATGCAAGGCTCATGCGAAAACAAGATCCGGTCGGGTCAGTGCAGGCTTGGTCCCAGCCCTGCGCAGCAGGGGAAGGCTAAAGAGCATTCGGGCCCCCTCCCCTGCAACGTGTAGGGCTGGGGAACATTCTGGCCCCCTCCCCTGCGCAGCAGGGGAGGGCTGGGGAGGGGTTGCTTTTGCTTGCGCCGTGCAGCCAGAGCAAGAGCGACCCCACCCCGGCCCTCCCCTTTGCTGCGCAAAAGGCAGGGGGCAAAAAGTGCGCCGCTTGGATGCCGTGAGCTGCATCATGCCCGCAGCCGGCGCGCGGCGCAGACCCCAATGTGCGCCAGCCACGCTCACAGCGCCAGGACCAGCCGCGGGCTGTGGCTGCGCGAGCAGCACAGGGTCATCTGCCGGTTGCTGCGTTTTTCCTGCGCGCTCTGCACGCTGTCGCGGTGGTCGGGGATGCCATCGACCACATCGGTCAGGCAGGCGCCGCACATGCCCATCTCGCACGACAGGCTCAAGCTCACGCCGGCTTCCTGCAGCACCGCGGCGATGGTCCGGCCCGGGGGGATGGCGAAGACCTGGCCGGACGATGCCAGTTCGACCTCGAAACCGGTGTCGTCACCGTCGCCCTGCACGATGGCCGCCGGCGGCGCAAAGGCCTCGCTGTGGATGCGCTCGGCCGCCCAGCCGCGCGCGCGCGCCGCGGCGGCGATGTGTTCCATGAAGGCGGCCGGGCCGCACAGGTAGAGCTGATGGTCCGCCTCGCCGGCCTGCAGCGCCGCGGGCAGGTGCTGGCGCGCGTGGCGGCCCTCATCGCCACAATGCACCTGCACATGCTGCGGGCCGAGCCGTTCCTGCAGCAGGCGTTCGAAGGCCACTTCGCTGCGGCTGCGGGTGTAGTAATGCAGCTCGAAGGACGCGCCCCGTGCGTGCAGCTGCTGGGCCATGGCCAGCAGCGGGGTGACCCCGATGCCGCCGGCGACCAGCACGTGGTGCGCGCCCGGTTGCAGCGCGAACAGGTTGCGCGGCGCGGAGATGGTCAGCGTATCGCCCACGCGCAGGCGTTCGTGCACGCAGGCCGAGCCGCCGCGCGAGGCCGCTTGGCGCCGCACGCACAGCACGTAGCGCGACAGGTCGGCCGGGGTACTGGCGATCGAATATTGGCGCACCAGCCCGCCGGGCAGGTGCAGGTCCACATGCGCCCCGGCCTCGAACGCGGGCAACGGCGCGCCATCGGCCGAGACCAGCTCCAGGGCCATGTTGCCCGCGCCCTGGCGGCTCATCGCATCCACGATCACCGGCAGCAGGGCCATGGCGATCAGGCCAGGAAGAACGCGCCAAAGCCCATTTTCTTCAGGCCGCGGCGATAGGCGATGGAACTGCGGTCGGCGGGAATGTGCGCCTCCAGCGCCATGTCCAGCGGCAGGCGCTCGGGCTTCTGCATCTCGACCATGGCCCGGTCCTCCTCGAACACCCGCAGGTTGAAGGCGTGCACCTCCTCCACCGGCTGGGCCAGGTTGAAGTTGCGTGCGATCGGCACGAACAGCCGGGTCTTGCGCGCCGACATCGGGCTGGCGCAATTGAAGATCACCAGCCGGTCCTGGCCCGGGAAATGGATGGTCAGCGAGGCGGTGAACGGCAGGTGGGTCTCGAACCTGCGCAGCCAGGCAAAGTCTGCCGGCGCCAGGTGGCGAAAACCCTCGCCGTAGTTGCTGACGCTGCTGATGTAGTCGGCGCGGAAGCCGTGTTCGGTTTCCACCGTCGTGTAGTCCGGCACCCGCTGGTTGTCCGGGTCGGCGAAGGTGCCGGTGTGGATCCAGGCAAAATGCGCCACGTCCAGGAAGCCTTCCATCTGGCGCCCGGCAAAGCCGTTGATGTCGAAGGCCGGGCAGTTGATCTGCTGGAAGCCGGCATCGTCCCAGTGCGGCATCACCGGCAGCGGCGCCGGCGACTGCGGATCGGGCGCCAGGCAGGTCCAGACCAGGCCGTAGCGCTCCACCGCCGGATAGGTTGTCAGGTGCAGCTTGGCCGGGATCGGCCTGTCCGGGCTGGACGGCACCCGGTTGCAGCGCCCGCCGCTGCCAAAGCGCAGGCCGTGGTATGGACACACCACGCCCTGGTCATCGTGGCGGCCCATGCTCAACGGCACGCCGCGGTGCGGGCAGACATCGCGCGCCACCACCACTTCGCCCGCCACCCGATACAGCACCAGGGGCTCGTCCAGCAGCATGGCCTGGTGCGGGGCGCCGGTGACCTCGGCGGCATTGGCCACCGGGAACCACTGGCGCGCCAGCAGCTGCCAGTCCGGTTCGGTGAAGGTGCAGTTGGGCGGCAGCGCGCTGTACGGATTTGCGGGGTGAGCGGCGGCAGTGGCGGACATGCGGGGCAGGCGACCTGATGGCGCCGGGACCATGGACCCACGGGAGCGTGGCCATGGCGAACCGGAGGAACGCGTCCACCTTGCTGCCCGCCCGTGTTGCAGTCTATAAGAGATTTTGCAGCTCCCCGTTGCAAAAAACAGAACAGGCCAGGCCATGCTGCCCTTCTCCCGTTTCGCCAGCTACTTCATCGAGGTCGCCGCCCAGGGCAACCTGCGCAAGGCCGCCGAGGTGCTGCACGTCTCGGCTTCGGCGATCCACCGGCAGATCCAGGGCGCCGAGCAGCAGCTGGAAACCGAGTTGTTCGAACGCCTGCCCACCGGCATGAAGCTCACCACCGCCGGCGAGCTGCTGCTGGACGATCTCACCCGCTGGCGCAAGGAACACGCCCGCACGCTGGAGCGCGTGGGCGACCTGCGCGGGCTGCGCCGCGGCCACGTCAGCATCGCCCTGATCGATGCCCTGAGCGAAGGCTTCGTGCCGCAGCTGCTGGCCGAGCTGACCTGCGAATATCCCGGCTTCTCCTTCGACCTGCGCGTGGTCAAGAACCGCATCGCCAGCGAGCTGGTGGCCGCGGCCGAAGTCGACTTCGGCCTGCTGCTGGACCCGGTCGAGCACGGCAACCTGGAAGTGCGCGCGGCCATCGAGGTGCCGGTGGGCGCGGTCCTGCCGCCCGCTCACGCCCTGGCCGGCGAGAAGACCCTGGCCATGAGCCGGCTGCTGGACGAACGCCTGCTGGTGCCGGCCGCGCCGCTGGTGATCGAGGAGCGCACCCGCAGCCTGTACCTGCGCCACGGCGTGGACCCGCGCCGGGTCACCACCTGCAACGACACCCGCCTGATCCGCTCGCTGATCCGCGCCGGCGGCGGCGTGGGCGTGCTGAGCCTGGTGGACGTGGCCCACGATGTCGAACAGGGCACCCTGGCCTTCGTCCCCCTGCACGGCTGGCAGGCGCGCCCCCTGCAGCTGGCCGTGTGCACCGCCCCGCGCCGCCAGCCCAGCCGCGCCGCCCAGCTGGTGCTGGCGAGGATGGTGGCTGCGCTGCAGGAATTGCCGGAGCGGCTGGTGGGGAAGTCGGGGAAGAAGGTCGCGGCCAGAAAGACTCACAGCGGCTGAAAGCACCAGAAAGACTCACAGCGGCTGAAAGCAAAAGCGCCCGCTTTGTTCGTCATTCCCGCGAAGGCGGGAATCCAGGAACTTCGATTTCTTCGTCATTCCCGCGAAGGCGGGAATCCAGGGACTTCGATTGGCTCCCAGAGATGGGAAGAGGGAAAGTGCACTCTGACCCTGAGGTATCGCATCGCCCACGCTCAGGGTGCGTCTTCGTCTGGCACGTCGAGCAGGCGCTCACTGCGCCAGACCCGAACCACGCGCACCTGCTTCAGGTCACGCCGATAGACGATGCGAAACGGTGGCCGGATCAGCTCGCGCAGAAAAGGCTGGTCGAACTCGGGGACGATACGCCCAAGGTCCGGATGATCGGCGAGTGCCTCGATGCGCGTGACGGTTTCGCCGAGCAAGCGCTCGCCCACTTCAGGCACACCCCGTTCGGCGTACCACGCCCGTATCGACTCTAGATCGACCAGCGCGGATTCGGCGAGCCGGACGGCAACCTTGGCCACGCCGCTACTTCAAACCGAGCCGCGCCTTGGCCTGCGCCAATGACAGCTCCCGGCCCGCCTCGAGGTCGGCGAGACCGGCAACGACCGCCCGCATGAATGCGCGTTCCTCTTCGGCCGTCTCGTAGTCGCGCATCGACTGCACCACGGCCACGCCGCGCCCGCGGCTGGTGAGCAGCACAGGGCGGTGCGCGTCCGCCGCATGCTTGACGACGCGGCCGGGGTTGACCTTCAGGTCGGTCAGCGGAATCACGTCCTCGGAGAACTTGGTGCCCATACCGGTATCCTCAAGGCTCTGTAGACAGGACCAACAATAGCACCCGTTCAAGAACCTATCCAACCCAATACGCCTGTAGGAGCGGCGTTCCCGCCGCGATCGGGCTTTCCCGGCGAACCAAGCCATCGGCCCGAGGGCGGGCCTCCTACAACCGGTGCCCGGCGCGCCCGTAGGCGCTGCCGAACGCCTGCGAAACGCTTCAGTTTGGCCTCCACCTGTGCCCGGAAACGATCGGTACCCAAAGCCCTTTGCTGTTATAGATAGGCTCGTATTTCGGCCACGACCTCATCCATCAACACCTCGGCAAACAGTGCGCGGTAGGCGGCCGCCCGATCTGCCGGGTCGTGGCCCAACGCCAGCATGACCGCATGCGGCGTCGCCCCTCCCATAGCGTCCCGCTACGCCCATGCCGGCCATGGAACAGGCCCGCATAGTTCCGTGCGAACGTTTGCATCATGCGCGACACCGCACCCGCTGCCGACGGCGTCATCAGCAGATGGACATGGTTGCTCATCAGCACATAGGCGTGCAGTTCGCACCCATAGCGAAGCAACCCCTGGTGCAGACATTGCAGGTAGCGTTGCCGATCCTCGTCATCGAGGAAACAGGGCATGCGGTTGTTGCCGCGCTGAACCACATGCTGCGGCACGCCGGCAAGATCGGGGCGCGGAAGTCCGACCATAGCGCCAGAGTCCCACTCTCCGCTCCCCTGCCATATCGGCGACCCACCCTTTCCCATGTCAGATTTCTCCGCTAATGGTGTATGCAGAAAAACGCGTCAGAGTAACTCTCATTCGAAAGTGTCTCTGACACCGTTTCTCACTGACACCGTTTCTCAGACACCGTTTCTCACTGGAAGGTCGGGGCCAGAAAGACTCCCAGCGGCTGAAAGCAAAAGCGCCCTGTTTGTTCGTCATTCCCGCGAAGGCGGAAATCCAGGGACTTCGATTGGCTCCCAGAGATGAGACAAGGGAAAGTGCACTCTGACCCTGAGGTATCTGAGATGAGAAAAGGGAAAGTGCACTCTGACCCGGAGGTATCTGTTCGTCATTCCCGCGAAGGCGGGAATCCAAGGACTTCGATTGGCTCCAAGAGATGAGAAGAGGGAAAGTGCACTCTGCCCCTGAGGTTTGCGCCCGATTTCGGCTATGCCAAAGCCCGCAGCCATGCCAGCAAATCGGCCTGCGGGCTATCGGGCTGCAAGGGCCGTGGCGACAACAGGCAATAGCGCGAGCCGTCCTCCACGAAACCCAGCGGCGCGGCCAGCACGCCGCTGTCCAAGTCGTCGCGCACCAGATGCCACGGGCCGACCGCCACGCCCAAGCCGGCTACGGCCGCCTGCAAGCTGAAATAGAAGTGCTCGAAGGTCTACCCCTTCGCATCGGGTGCGGGCTGGCCTGCGGCCGCCGCCCATTCCGGCCAAGCGCCCGGCCGCGTGCGCGTGTGCAGGCGCGGTGCGCTGGCCTTGAGCGCCGCGCCGGTCTTCTTCGTGGTGAACCAGGCCGTCACCTTGTCGGGGCGGCAGACCGGGCCGACCTGTTCCGCGAACAGGGGCTCGGCGTGGTAGCCCTCGGGCCAGGGGAAGTCGTCGCGGCGGATGGCCAGGTCGATGCCGCTGGCGAAGGAGAACGGCCCGCCACCGGCGACCAGGTGAACGTCGATCCCCGGATGCCGGGCCTGGAAGCCCGGCCAGCGCGGGATCAGCCAGCGCATCAGCAGCGTCGGCTCGCACGACAGCACCCAGCGCCGCCCCTGGCGGACGCTGGCGCGCAACTCGGCGACGGCCTGCCGCATCAGATCCAGCCCATTGCCCACGGCCCGCGCCAGCGTGCGGCCGGCATCGGTCAGGAACACGCGCCGGCTGCGCCGCTCGAACAGCGCCACGCCCAGCTCGTCTTCGAGCAGGCGCACCGCGCGGCTGACCGCGCCGTGGGTCAGGTGCAGCTCCTCGGCGGCCCGGCTGAAATTCTCCAGCCGGGCCGCCGCCTCCAAGCAGCGCAGGGCCAGCAGAGAAGGCAGACGCGCTTCGCTCGATGGTGATTCCAGCTCACCATTCCTGTCAGAAAACATCGTTATTCACCGGGAGATGTTGTCGGTACCATCTCGCTAATTCGTTGTTCTTCGACAGGATACGCCATGACCGAACTGATAGCTGTCATCACAATCACCTTGCTGGCCGTCATCAGTCCTGGGCCGGACTTTGCGATGGTCACGCGCAACAGCCTGATGCTCTCGCGCCGTGCCGGCGTGCTGACGGCCTTGGGCATCGGCCTTGGCGTGCTGGTGCATGTCACCTACACACTCGTGGGCGTGGGCTTGCTGATCCAGCAGTCGCTATGGCTGTTCAACACCATCAAGCTGGTCGGTGCCGTCTATCTGGTCTATCTGGGCGTGAAGATGCTGCGGGCCAAGCCCAGCGGCGCGCTGGCCAACAGCGCCGTGGCGCCACTGTCGGATGCGGCGGCCTTGCGTACCGGCTTCCTGACCAATGCGCTGAACCCCAAGACCACGGTGTTCATCGTCAGCCTGTTCATGCAGGTGGTGCGCCCCGACACGCCGCTGGCGGTGCAGGTCGGCTACGGCGCGTTCATCTCGGTGGCGCACATGGCCTGGTTCGGCCTGGTGGCGCTGTGCTTCTCGGCCGGCGCCGTACGGGATCGGCTGCTGGCCGTGCGCCATTGGATCGACCGTGCCTTCGGCGGGCTGCTGGTCGGCTTCGGTGTCTTGCTGGCGGTGGCGCGCGGGGCGCGCTGACCAAAAACGGTGTCGACCAAAAACGGTGTCAGAGACTGAGGTATCCCCACGTTTTCATGCCGGCGCGACCATCTTATCAAGCACGTGTTCCGGAAGTTCTCGCAGCCGCTGCAGCCACTTCCAGACTGGCTCCATGGGCCAACTTCGGGCCAGCGCTTCGCGGCCCACGCGCAGGGTCGAGTACAGCTTGCGCCGCCGTTTGGCCGGATACAGCCATTGGTCGATCCCGGTGGCCTCGCAGCCCAACCCGGCCAGCCACTGGGCGAAGCTGGCCAGGGCGTTGACCAGCAGCAGCAGATCCAGCCGACGGCGCTTGCGGGTCAAGCTGTCCTCGAAGCCATGGCCGTAGTGATGCGACTTCAGATCGCGGAAGGACGATTCGATCTGCATCCTGCGGCCATACAGCGTGACCAGTTGCCGTGCGCTCATGTGCGACAGACCGGGCGAGGCCACGATCAGCCACGGTTCGCGCTCCCGCGCGGCACATTGCCGGCTGAGCTTGCTGCGCGCCACGGTGCCATGCCGGGTGATGTGTTTGCGGCCCTTGGCCGGCTTGCGATAGACCGCCAGGCAGCACTCCAGCGGACAACTGCGATTGATGTGCATCGCAGGAAGCAGCCGGGGCTTGTCGCTGGCCGACGGATGCAGGGCCCGGCACGGAACCCATTGATCGTTGTGATCTTCCACTTCGACAGGCTTGACCAACGTGGTTCCTCGCAACCGCCCCACCCAGTCCCAACCCTGTGCGCAGACTGCCCGGAACCAGGGGCTGCGGAAGCCGGCGTCGGTGACCAGGATCGGCCGTGCATGCGCCGGTATCAGGGCCGCCAGGCGCTTGAGAAAGCATTTCTCCGCCGCAGGCGATCCCTGCTGCTTGCCTGGGAAGACCATATCCAGCACAGGCAGGGTGCGTCCACCGACCGGAACGGCCGCACGCAGCAGGCACCCGGAACTGGGGTCCGGAACTGGGGGTCAGAGTGCACATTCACGCAGGCCCCCACGTAGCCAGCGCTGGGCGATAGCCAATTTGGCGTTCGCCATCAGCATTGTGCATCGCACCAGCCCCGGCCCAGTTCTTGGCTTGTCCCCGTTGAGCATGCCCGATGTCCCGCGCACTGCCCTCGCCTTCTCCGATCGATGCGGTGCCGCCGGCCGGTCCTGGTTCCTGCTCGCCATTCAGCACGTCGTGCTGATGTGTGCCGGGCGGTGGCGGTGCCATTGGTCGTGGCGGGCGCCGATACCGCCTTCCTGCTCAACGCCGACCTGTTCCGCTGCAGACTGGCCACGCCGGTGCAACCAGACCCAGATCGCGCCAGACTGCGCGCAAGCCGCGCGCCTTTCCATGTGCGGTCGGTTGTTCCTAAAGTGGGTTTCCCGCCCCGCCCTGCGTGACCCGTCCCGATGCCCGATGACGCCTATCCCCGCGACCTGATCGGCCATGGCCGCCACCCGCCGTTCGCCGACTGGCCGGGCAAGGCCAGGATCGCGGTGCAGTTCGTGCTCAATTACGAGGAGGGCGGCGAGAACAACGTGCTGCATGGCGATGCCGGTTCGGAGCAGTTCCTGTCCGAGATCGTGGGCGCGGCCAGCTATCCGGCGCGGCACATGAGCATGGAGTCGATCTACGAATACGGCTCGCGGGTGGGGGTGTGGCGGATCCTGCGCGAGTTCGAGCGACGCGGCCTGCCGTTGACCGTGTTCGGCGTGGCCATGGCGCTGCAGCGCAATCCGGAAGCCACCGCGGCGTTCGTCGAACTGGGCCACGAGATCGCCAGCCACGGCTGGCGCTGGATCCACTACCAGGACATGGACCCGGCGCTGGAACGCGCGCACCTGGAGCGCGCGGTGCAACTGCATGCGCGCCTGACCGGCAGCGCGCCGCTGGGCTGGTACACCGGCCGCGACAGTCCCAACACCCGCCGGCTGGTGGTCGAACACGGCGGCTTTGCCTATGACGCCGATTACTACGGCGACGACCTGCCGTTCTGGACCCGGGTCGAAACCTCCAGCGGCGAGCGCAAGCCGCACCTGGTGGTGCCCTACACGCTGGACGCCAACGACATGCGCTTTGCCACGCCGCAGGGCTTCAACACGGCCACGCACTTGTTCGAGTACCTGCGCGACAGCTTCGATGCGCTCTATGCCGAAGGCGAGGAGGCGCCGAAGATGCTCTCGATCGGCATGCATTGTCGGCTGCTCGGTCGGCCCGGGCGCATCGTGGGCCTGCAGAAGTTCCTGGACCACATCGCAAGACACGACCGGGTGTGGGTGTGCCGACGGATCGATATCGCCAACCACTGGCGGCAGCGGCACCCGTTCGTGGAAGCGGCGGCATGATCGCCCTGGCCGAGCTCAACGCACTGCCCGCCGATGCCTTCATCGGCGCGCTGCAAGGCATCTTCGAGCATTCGCCGTGGGTGCCGGCCGGCGCGGCGGACAGGCGGCCTTACCCCTCGCGCGATGCCCTGCACGCGGCCATGTGCGCGGTGGTGCGCGAGGCCGGCCTGGAGGCGCAGCTGGGCCTGATCCGCGCCCATCCCGAACTGGCTGGCAGGGCCGCCATCGCCGGTGGGCTCACCGCCGCATCGGCCAGCGAACAGCGCGGCGCCGGCCTGGATCAATGCAGCGCCGACGAATACGCCGAGCTGGTGGACTTGAACCACCGCTACCGCCAGCGCCACGGCTTCCCCTTCATCCTGGCCGTGCGCGGCCACACCCGTACCAGCATCATCGCCTCCCTGCGCGAGCGGCTGGCGCGCGACACGCCGACCGAGATCGCCGAATGTCTGCGCCAGATCGAGCGGATCGCCGCGCTGCGCCTGGCCGACCTGGTCCGGGAATGACTCGTGCAAGGCCGCTTCAGCGGCGGCGGCCAAGCACCTCAGCGCGGATCATGCCGCTGCTGCAGCACGGCCACCGCATCGGCCAGCGACAGGCCGCGCGCGCGCAGCAGCACGGTCAGGTGGTAGAGCAGGTCGGCGCTTTCGCCGAGCAGGTCGGCATCCTCCTGCGCCACCGCGGCCAGCGCGGTTTCCACGCCTTCCTCGCCCACTTTCTGGGCGATACGGCGGATGCCGCCTTCGAACAACCTGGTCGTGTAGCTGCCGGCGGGCTTTTGCGCATGGCGCTGGGCGATCAGCGCGTCCAGCTCGGCCAGGAACGCGATACCGCCCGATGCAGGCGTCTCCACGCCCGGCGCGGCGGCGAAACAGCTGGGCCGCTGCAGGTGGCAGGTATCGCCGTGCGGACGCGCCAACACCAGCAGCGTGTCGGCATCGCAGTCGATCTGCACGTCGACCAAATCCAGGAAATGCCCGGAGCTCTCGCCCTTGGTCCACAGCCGCTGCTTGCTGCGGCTGAAGAAGGTGACATGGCCGGTGCTGCGGGTGACCTGCAGCGCCTCGGCGTTCATGTAGCCCAGCATCAGCACGCGCAGCGTGTCGGCGTCCTGGACCACGGCCGGCAACAATCCATCGCCCTTGGCCCAGTCCAGCGTGTCGGTCGTGCTCATGATTCGGATCCAGTCACGGCCGCTCAGGCGGCCAGGCGCATCGGGATGCCGGCCGCGGCCAGCGTGCGCTTGAGGTCGGGGATGGCGATGGCGCCACTGTGGAAGACGCTGGCCGCCAGCGCGGCGTCCACGTCGGCCTGCTGGAAGGCGGCGACGAAGTGCTCTGGCGCGCCGGCCCCGCCGGAGGCCACCAGCGGCACGTGGCACACCGCACGCGCGGCCTTGAGCTGCTCGATGTCGTAGCCGCGACGCACGCCGTCGCTGTCCATGCAGTTGAGCACGATCTCGCCGGCGCCCAGCTCCTGCGCCTGCACGATCCAGTCCAGCGTGCGCAGCGGTTGCGCACGGGTCTTGCTCGGATCACCGGTATGGCTGCGCACGCGCCACTGGCCGTCGGCCTCGCGCACCGAGTCGATGCCCACCACCACGCACTGCACGCCGAAGGCGGTGGCCAGCTCGCCGATCAACGCCGGCCGCTCCAGCGCCGGAGTGTTGATCGAGACCTTGTCCGCGCCGGCATGCAGCACCGCCCGCGCGGTGGCCGCGCTGCGGATGCCACCGGCCACGCAGAACGGGATGTCGAGCAGGCGCGAGACCTTTTCCACCCAGGCATAGTCGACCGAGCGGCCCTCCGGGCTGGCGCCGATGTCGTAGAACACCAGCTCGTCGGCCCCGGCATCGCGGTAGCGCAGCGCCAGCTCGGCGATGTCGCCCATGTCGATGTGGTCGCGGAACCTCACGCCCTTGACCACGCGCCCGCCGCGCACGTCCAGGCACGGCACGATGCGACGGCTCAACATGCGCCCGCCTGCGCAAAGGCCTGCGCCAGGGTGAATCGGCCTTCCAGCAGCGCCCGCCCCAGCACGATGCCGCCGCAACCGGCGGCCTTGGCCTGGCTGACATCGGTCACCGCGTGGACGCCGCCGGAGGCCTGCACCTGCACCTGCGGCAGCAGCGCGACCAGGTGCCGATACAGGGCGAAGTTGGGCCCGGTCAGCATGCCGTCGCGGGCGATGTCGGTGCACAGCAGGTGCGCCAGGCCGGCCTGGGCATAGCGCACCGCCAGCGCGTCCAGCAGCACGCCCGAGCCTTCGGTCCAGCCGTGGATCGGCAACTGCCACACCCCGGCCGCGTCCTGGCGTGCATCCAGGGCCACGGTGATGCGCTCGGGGCCGAACTCGTCCAGCCAGCCCAGCACCTGCAGCGGCGCACGCACCGACAGCGAGCCGATCACCACCCGCGAGGCGCCCGCCTGCAGCAGCGCGGCCACGTCGCCATGGCTGCGCACGCCGCCGCCGGTCTGGACCTGCAGGCCGGTGCTGGCGCGGATCTGCTGCAGCAGCGGCAGCAGCGTGTAGCCGCCGGCGCGGGCCGCGTCCAGATCGACCAGATGCAGCCAGCGCGCGCCCTGCGCGGCATAGGCCTGTGCCGCGGCGAGCGGGTCATCGCCATAGGTCGTTTCGCGGTCGTAGTCACCCTGGGCCAGGCGCACCACCCGGCCACCGCGCACGTCGATGGCCGGATACAGCTGGAACGCCGTGGCGGCGCTGGTATCGGGCACGGCACTCACGCCAGGCCTCCTTCGATGAAGTTCTGCAGCAGGCGCGCGCCCACCGCAGCGGAACGTTCGGGATGGAACTGCGCACCGGCCACCGCTCCGCGCTGGACGATGGCGGCGAAGGTCTGGCCGTGCGTGGTCGCACTGAGGCAGTCCTCGCTGACCGGCGCGGCGTAGCTGTGCACAAAGTAGGCCTGGTCCTGGGCGCCGATGCCGCGGGTCAGCGAAGCCTCGCGCCTGGGCGTGAGCGTATTCCAGCCCATGTGCGGCACCCGGATACCCTCACTGAGCGGCAGCTTGGCGACCTTGCCGGCCAGCAGGCCCAGGCAGGGCGTGTCGTCTTCCTCGGAATGCTCGAACAACACCTGCATCCCGACACACACCCCCAAAAGCGGCGCCTGCAGCGTCTTGATCGTATCCACCAGCTGCAGCTCGCGCAGCCGGCCCATGACCTGCGCCGCAGCGCCGACACCCGGCAGGATCACCCGGTCGGCGCTGCGGATCACCTGCGCATCGGTGGTCAGTTCGGCTTCCACCCCCAGCCGGCCCAGTGCGTAGCGCACCGAGCCGATGTTGGCGCCGCCGGCATCGATCAGGGCCAGCCGCATCACAGCGCCCCCTTGGTCGAAGGCAGCTCGGAGCCTTCGCGCCTGATCGCCTGGCGCAACGCGCGCGCCAGCGCCTTGAAGCAGCCTTCGACCTGGTGGTGGTCGTTGTCGCCGCGCACCTGCAGGTTGAGGTTGAGCCCGGCCGCATCGCACAGCGAGCGGAAGAAATGCGGCACCAGCTCGGTCGGCATGTCGCCCACGCGCTCGCGCTTGAAAGTGCCGTCGAACACCAGGTACGGCCGTCCGGAAAAATCCAGCGCCGCGCTGGCCAGGCACTCGTCCATCGGCAGGGTGAAGCCGTAACGGCCGATGCCGCGCTTGTCGCCCAGCGCCTGCTTCAGGGCCTGGCCCAGGGCCAGGGCGGTGTCCTCGATGGTGTGGTGCTCGTCGATGTGCAGGTCGCCGCTGGCCTGGACCGTCAGGGCGAAGCCACCGTGCTTGCCGATCTGCTCCAGCATGTGGTCGAAGAACGGCAGGCCGGTGTGGACCTTCGGCTCGGCCGCCTGGTCCAGGTCCAGCTCGACCAGGATGTCGGTCTCCCTGGTCTTGCGGTGCACGCGGGCCGTGCGCGGCGCATCGGCCAGGGCGTGGGCGATGCCGGCCCAGTCCCACTGCCCGCCGAACTGCTCGGTCCTGAGCTGGAAGCCGCCGATGCCCAGGTTCTGCGCGAACTGCATGTCGCTGTCGCGGTCACCGATCACCGCCGAGCCGTCCAGGTCGATGCCGCGATCGCGCAGGTAGTGCATCACCAGGGCCAGGCCCGGCTTGCGCGTGGGCGCGTTGTCGGCCGGCCAGCTGCCGTCCACCAGGATTTCGCGAAAAGTGATGCCCTGGCTTTCGAAGATCTGCAGCATCAGGTTGTTGGGGCCGTCGAAGCTTTCGTGCGGATAGGCGTCGGTGCCCAGCCCGTCCTGGTTGGTGACGATCACAAACTGAAAGCCCGCATCGCGCAGCTTGAGCAGCGCCGGGATCACGCCCTTGACCAGGCGCAGCTTGTCGTAAGAGTCGATCTGGAAGTCGGCCGGCTCCTCGATCAGGGTGCCGTCGCGGTCGATGAACAGAATTTTCTGGCTCATGCGGCCA
This sequence comes from Pseudoxanthomonas spadix BD-a59, assembly GCF_000233915.3. Lineage (NCBI taxonomy): Bacteria > Pseudomonadati > Pseudomonadota > Gammaproteobacteria > Lysobacterales > Lysobacteraceae > Pseudoxanthomonas > Pseudoxanthomonas spadix. The sequence goes on from NC_016147.2 coordinate 1,953,346, forward strand.
CCGCCTGCGCGCTCAGCGCGGCCAGCACCCGGGCGTTCTGCTCCGGCGTGCCGATGGTGATGCGCAGCGCGTCCTGCAGTTGCGGGGCGGCGCGCTGGTCGCGCACCACCACGCCGGCGGCCAGCAATGCGCGGAACGCACCCTCGGCATCGGCGAAGCGCACCAGCAGGAAGTTCGCATCGGAGGCGTATACCCGGCGCACGCCGGGCAGCGCCGACAGCGCGCAGGCCAGCCGCGCGCGTTCCTCGATCACCAGCGCGATGCGCGCCCTGGTGGATGCCAGCGCGCCCGGCGAGAGGCCGGCCACGGCCAGTTCGGCGCACGGCGTGGGCACCGGATACGGCGCCTGGCAGGCGCGCAGCACCGCGATCAGGCGCGGGTCGGCGATCACCACGCCCACTCGCGCCGCAGCCAGCGCATGCGCCTTGGACAGCGTGCGCAGGACCGCCACTTCCGGATGACGCGCACGCAGCGTCAACGCCGAAGGCACCTGCGAGAATTCGCCATAGGCTTCGTCGACCACCACCAGCGCCCTGCCCTGCAGGGTCTGCAGCAGCGCTTCGATCCGGGCCAGCGCAATCGAGGCCCCGGTCGGGTTGGCTGGCGAGCACAGGAACACGATCTTCGCGCCCTGCTCCAGCACTGCCCCGGCAATGCCATCGAAATCCGGGGCGAAGCCTTCGGCGCCGTCGATCAGCGGCACCGCGATCAGCCGGGCATCCTGCAAGCGCGCGCTCACCGCATACATGCCGAACACCGGCGGGGTGGCCACCACCGCGTCCTGCCCGGCCACGCACAGCGCGCGCACCAGCAGGTCGATGGCCTCATCGCTGCCGCGGCCGATCAGCAGCTCCTCCGGCGCGCAGCCATACAGGCCCGCCAGCGCGGTCTTCAGCGCAGCCGGCTGCGGATCGGGATAGCGGCGCGAGCTCGCGTTGGCGTCGGCCGGATTGCTCCACGCGCTTTCGTTGGCGTTGAGCCACACATCGCCACGCAGATCCTCGCTGCGCGCGGACTTGTAGCCGCCAAAGCCGCGCAGGTCCGGGCGCACCAGCTCGAGCAGATCAGGCTTGCTCATCGCCCGGCCTCCTGCAGGCGCAGGCGCACGGCGTTGGCGTGGGCCTCCAGGCTTTCGGCCGTGGCCAGGGTCACCGCCGACGGTCCGATGGCCAGGATGCCGGCCGCACTGGCTGCCTGCACGCTGACGAAATTCTGGAAACTGGCCACCGACACGCCGCTGTAGGCGCGTGCCGCGCCGCTGGTGGGCAGCACATGGTTGGTGCCGCTGCAGTAATCGCCCAGCGCCTCGGGCGTGTAGTCGCCCAGGAACACCGAGCCGGCGGCCTCGACCTTGGCCAGCCACATGCGCGCATCGCGCAGCGCCAGGATCAGGTGTTCCGGGGCGTAGGCATTGCTGATGGCGAAGGCTTCATCCAGCGAGTCGACCTGCACCAGCCGCGAGGCCGACAGCGCCTGGCGCGCGATGTCCGCACGCGGCAGCGCGGCCAGCTGCGCTGCGAGCTCGGCTTCCACCCGATCCAGCAGGCCGGCATCGTCGGACAGCAGCAGCACCTGCGAATCCGGGCCGTGCTCGGCCTGGGAGAGCAGGTCGGCGGCGACGAAGGCGGCATTGGCGCCGGCATCGGCGATCACCAGCACTTCCGAAGGACCGGCCGGCATGTCGATCGCCGCCGCGCCGTTCTGCGCGACCTGCTGCTTGGCTTCGGTCACATACGCGTTGCCGGGTCCGAACAACTTGTCGCAGGCCGGCACCGGGCCAGCGCCGTAGGCCATCGCCGCGATTGCCTGGGCTCCGCCCAGCACGAACACCCGGCTTACCCCGGTCAGGCGCGCAGCCACCAGCACCGCAGGATCGGCGCTGCCGTCCTTGCGCGGCGGCGTGCACAGCACCACCTGGCGGCAGCCGGCCAGGCGCGCCGGCACGCCCAGCATCAGCGCGGTGGAAGGCAGCGGCGCGCTGCCGGCCGGCACATACAGGCCGACCCGAGCGATCGGCCGGATGATGCGTTCGCAGACCACGCCCGGGGCGGTTTCCACCGCGTAGGGCTGGGCGATGCCGGCCCTGTGGAAGGCTTCGATGCGCGCGGCGGCTTCGACCATGGCCTGCTTCAGCGCCGGGTCGATGGCCGCCTCGGCCGCGGCGAACTCGGCTTGGCCGACTTCAAAGGACGCCGGCGCCGCCCCATCCAGACGCGCGGTAATGGCACGCAGGGCTTCAAGCCCGCCACTGCGCACCTCATCGATCAATGCGGCGACCGTGCGCCGCGTCTGCGCAGCCACCGTCTGCGCCGGGCGTTGCAGGGTGCGTGCCTGCGCATCGGCATCCAGCGCGCGCCAGAGGCTGCGCTGCACGGTCAGCGATTGCGTGCGAAGCGATGCGTTCATGCCAGCGAGCGCTCCACCGACAGCACCATCAGCCCGCGCGCGCCCGCCCGCTCCAGTTCCTCCAGCTGCTGCCAGCTGATCGCGGTGTGGCACATGGTCTGCAGCGAAATGCCTTCGGCGTGTTCGCCCGGCAGCTGCACCAGCGGCTCGGCATCGACCAGCAGGCGCGTCAATGCCGGCACCGTATCGGGCGCGGCGCGGAACATCAGCAGCTTGCTGTCCTTGAGCTTGAGCACCCCGTCCATGCGCCGCAGCAACATCGCCGAAAGGTCAGCGCGCGCATCGTTGAAGCCATGCACTGGACCTGCCAGCACGGCCTGGCTTTCCAGCAGGGTTTCGACCGGCTTGAGCTGGTTGGCGCGCAGCGTGGCGCCGCTGGAGACCAGGTCGCAGATCAGGTCGGCGGTGCCCAGCTTGGGCGCAATCTCGACCGAACCGGACAGCTCGACCACCGCCGCATCCACACCGCGCGCGCCGAGCCACTGGCGCAGGATCGCCGGATAGCTGGTGGCGATGCGCAGGCCCTGCAGCTGCTGCGCGCCTTCCCATTCCCAGGTCTCGGGGATGGCGAGCATCAGCCGGCAGCCGCCGAAGCCAAGCGCGCGCACTTCGCGATAGGCCGGTGCCAGGCCAAGTTCCAGGCGCGCGTTGGCCTGCTCGTCCAGCTCGTTGCGGCCGACGATGCCGTAGTCGCACACGCCATCGGCGATCAGGCCGGGGATGTCGTCATCGCGGACCAGCAGCAGGTCCACGGGTAACGATTCGCCGTAGCAGAACAGCCTGTCGCGGCTCTCGCGCCAGCTCAGGCCGCAGGCGGCCAGCAGGCTGCGCGCGGGTTCGGCCAGGCGGCCGGATTTCTGGATGGCGATGCGCAGACGGTCGCGCGTCGCGTTGGCGACGATGGCAGGCATGAGAATGGACTTCACTGTGCGGCGCTGGTGCGCGAATGCTGGCGACGCAGCGCAGCGGCATAGCCGCCGGCGCCGGTCTCCAGCGTGCGCGCGACGCGCCCGATGGTGGTGACGCTGACTTCGGTCAGTTCGTGGATTTCGCGATACGGCACACCCTTGAGGATCAGCGGCACCACCCGCCAGCGGTCGGCCATGGCCTCCAGCTCGGCGGGGGTGCACAGGTCCTGCAGAAACGCGCGCACGTCCTCCGGCCGGGACAGGCCGGCCAGGGCGCGGGCCAGCGACTGCAGGGCCAGGCTGGCGGTCTTCTCGTCGATGTCGGTGCGACGCTTCATGGATGTCTCAATGTATTAACGCGCTATCACGTTAACACAATCCGTGCGCCCGGACAACCGATGGAACGTCCCCGAGCTGCGCCCCCCGCTTGCGGCCATGCGGCTCGCATCCGTGGATTGAGTCAGCCGAAGACGCCTGCAAGGATCCCGAGCTTGCCCGCATGTTCGTGGGCCGCCGCGCCCCGCTCCGGATTGGCGGCAGATGGTTATCCGGGATGCACGTCGTGGCCAGCCGTTCCGACGGGGGCGGAAGCAGAGGCCTCGGTTGCCGGGGCACACCAATGGCATTCATGGGAAATGCGCGCCGACAGGGGCTGGCCACCGAATCGGGTCCCCTGGAACAGGCAGGCCAGGAAGATCGGACGGTCGACCGCCGCATCCACCACGACTTCACCGCCCTCGAAGGTGCAGCGGACAAAGGCCAGTTCATCCTGGCCTGCCTCGATGTCGATTCGGGTTCCCGCGGGGAACCAGCTATCCCGGATCACAAGTCTCATCGGACGCCTCCGGCCGCAGTGCGGACCGCAACCGACCCCAGTCAGTCGGTTTCCACCCTCACATGATAGTCGCAGCCCACCCAGGCGCTGGACACCTGCCATCGGAACGTGAAATCCAGGCGCTGGCCGGGCCGCAGGGGCCGGACGTCCAGCTCCGCCACCTGAAAACCCAGGCCGCTGTCGACGCTGATCAGGTCCTGGGTGTCCTGCCAGCCGTCGACGCCCCAGTGGATCAGGGCTGGCGCAGGTAGCAGGATCACCAGCCCAAGCCCGGGCTGGAGGGTGCCGATGGGCGCCATCTGCGACCAGAACGCGCGCTGGATGCGCGGACGCTGTCCCTTGTAGCGCGCCCAGACCGCTCGGGGCCGGTCGAACGGAGCGCCCAGATGGCGCGACACCATCAGCTTGGTGAACTCCGCATGGGCCCAGACCAGGGGCATGGCCGCCCCGGTCGGACGCCCGAAGACCAGGCGCCGCGCCGGCACGTCCGGGCCATCCCAGACCTGCTCGGGGATCAGGCCAGTGGCATTTGCCAGCCCCGCCATGGTCTCCAGCCAGGGCAAGGGGTCCTGGCCTGCGGCCAGCGCATAGTGCCCGCGCTCGCCGGTCAGCAGGGGCCAGGGCCGTCCGCGACCGGTGCCGTCGTAGGCGCGGCCATCGTCGTGTTCGCCATAGCCGTCGCCGTTGTAGCGCCGCCACACCGGTCCGGCCGGCGTGTCGACCTTGAGCAGATGATCCACCACCGCCAGGCTGTCGAGGATCAAGGGATCATCGGCAAGCCGCAGACCAAAGCGCACCAGCTGGAGAAAGTCGGTGGAAATGTGCTCATCGGCCGGCAGGATCAGACCATCTTCGCGGTTGCGGACCGGCAGCGGCCGGCGCAGGGCGGCCGCTCCCTGCTGCAGCACTTCCGCAGGAGCGGTGCGCACATGGTAGGCCGGCACGCCCAGACGGTCCGCCAGTTCGGTGTTGCGGGCCACGGCCCAGGATTCGAGGCGATCATTCCAGTAGTCGGCCAGCGCCAGCACCCATTGGCGGGCGTCCTCGGCCACGAAGTCACTGCCCGCCACCAGGGCGGCGATACAGGTGGCAAGCGTGAAGCTGTTGATGCCGCTGTTTTCTTCCCAGCGATCCTGCTGGGTGACCGGCCCCTGCAGGGCAATGAAGCCCAGCGCCTGGCCGACCATGGCGCCCACTTCGATTCCACCCAGGCCGCCCCGTTCATCGATTGCTGCAGCCAACAGCACCGGGAAGGCCGTTTCGTCCAGCTGGACCCCCGACCAGAAGGGTTTGCCGCCCAGCCATTGGTTCTGGCTCCAGTGGCCGCCCTCGTGCTGGCTGGCGATCAGGTAGCGCAGGGTGTCGCGGGCTTCCTCCTCGGCGCCCAGGGCCAGCAGCGCGCCTGCACATTCCACCAGGTCGCGCGGCCAGACCAGGTGGTAACCGCCCCGCTCTTCCCCCGTGTCGCCCCAGGGAACGCTGAGGCTGGCCACCATCGCCCCCGGATAGGTCTTGTCCAGATGGGTGCGCAGGACCATGGCCGAGACCTGCAACTGCCGGCGCAGGGAATCGGGAAGATCCAGCGGCACCGCAAAGCGCTCACTGCGGCGCGCCTGCCAGGCCTCCCAATCGGCGACCTGATGTTGCAGGAGCATGTCGAACGGTTGCAGCAGGCTGGAGATGGCCAGGGTCGCCGCCGCGCTCATGCTGCTTCCGAAGCCCAGGGCCAGCACTGCCCGGCGCGGCAGTTCGCCGGTCAGGGCGACATTGCCCGGACCGGCGCTGGGATAACGCCAGGTCAAGGCGCCGTTGCGGGCAAAATCCTGCCAGCCGTCGCTGTGACCGACGTAACCGGCGCTGGCCGCGCTGAACGCGTCGCGCTGGTCCTCATCCACGGCGGCGAGGGCCAGCGCGAAAGGCCCTTGCCCGGCCAGCAGCACGCAGCGGCCACGATGGCGCCCGACCGTGGCGCGGTTGCCATGGCCGGTTGCCCCCAGGCGGGGGGCGAGCAGCACGTAGGGCCGCAGCTGCGCGTCGCCGTCCAGCCGAACCTCGATCGCCAGCACGTCGCGTCGCGGATCGGGGGAGATCCGCAGCCGCAGGGTGTAACGCGGATGTTCATGACAGATTTCCAGTGCCGCAACCCCCGGCGCCACGAAGTTCACTGTGTAGTTTTCCAGTCGCTTGACTTCGGACCAGAAGCCGCGGCCATCGGCCACGATGAAGCCCAGATCGCGGATCTGGGGAAGGTCGACACGCGGGTAATAGACCTCGTTGAGGATCCCGAAGCCGGTGGTGAACCACAGCCGCGAAAGCCCGAGCGAACAGCCCACGGCATCTTTCGCACTGCTGCTCCAGGTCGGCGCGATGCCGGGACGGCCGGGAGCATCCAACGCGAACTGCGGTTTCTTCAAATCGTCCAGATCACCCATCGTGTTGCCCAAATCCTCTGCGAGCTGACGCACTTGTGTCACGCCGGGCCCGTTGATCGCCCTGGAATACCGCGTCTGCCTGTGAAAGCACCAGCGTGACACGGCGAACCGCCGGAGTCAGGAGCCACCGATGCCAATGGGCGTTGACCGCCCTGACATGTCAATCATAGATTGTCGGCCCGGTGCGAGGCGTGCTGCCCGATGCGGCGCTGACACAGGATTACGCGCACATCATTTTCGACACGGCCCCTACCGGCGACAGCAGCCACGGCAGAAGCCGGCGGGCAGTTGGCGACCGAAAGGCGTTTTGATAACAGTTATCAAGTGAGCTATCCTTGGCCAGCTTCCTAGTGAAGGTGAACACCATGATCAGCGCCGACCTCGGCCAACTACTTGAGCACTATGTGGCGCAGCTAGTCGCCTCTGGCCGTTACGGCTCGAAGAGCGAAGTGCTGCGCGAAGGGGTGCGCCTGATTCAAGATCGGGAAACCCGTCTCGCAGCGTTGGACGCTTCCATCGCCCGTGGCATGGCCGACGCCGACGCCGGGCGGACGAAGCCTGCCGAAGCCGTGTTTGATCGGCTTGAAGCGAAGTATCGAGCGCAGGCGGGCTAGCACCGCATGATCGTGCAGCTGTCGGCGGAGGCCGAGGGCGACCTTGAGCGCATCGGCGATTACATCGCCAAAGATAACCCGCGCCGAGCGCTGACCTTTGTGCGCGAACTGCGTGAAAAGTGCATGGATTTGGCGCTGACACCGGAGGCTTTCCCGCTCGTGTCCCGCTATGAGCGGCACGGCATCCGCCGCTGCGTGCATGGCCCCTATTTGATCTTCTATCGTGTCGCGGCGGATCGAGTGCTGATCGTCCAGGTGTTGCACGGCGCGATGGACTACGCACCGTTGTTGTTCGCGTAGGCGAGCCCTTCTGCGGCTCGCCTGCTCGGTGGTGGTGCCTTTTGCTTTTGGCCCTTCTGGGGCGAAGTGGGTGCAGGCGGGGGCCAAGGTGTGGGCGGCGTCAGCCGTCCATCGGCTTGTCCCCCGGTCTGTGCCCACGGTGGCCGCAGGCCCTCCGCCTTGCATCCTTCCCGTCTGGGGGACAAACGCGGGTGCACAAATGGAGTGGCCATGGGGGACGATCGGCCACCGCATCTGGCAGGACACCAACAGGCAGCCCGCCAGATGCGACAGACAGACCGGAAAATCCGGTCACTCCACCTTGACTTCGATGCCTTTGGGCTTGGTTTCGGCTGTCTTGGGGATTTGCAGGGTCAGCACGCCATCCTTGAAGGTCGCCTTGGCCGCACTTGCGTTGACATTATCGGGTAGCGAGAAACTGCGGCTGAAACTGCCATAGAACCGTTCGATGCGATGGAATTTCTTGTCCTTTTCTTCTTTCTCCTGCTTGCGCTCGCCCTGGATGGTGACCACGCCGTTGTCGATCGTGATCTTGACATCGTCCTTGTTCACCTCGGGAATCTCGGCCTTGATCGTGAACTCGTCCGGTCCCTCCGTGATGTCCACCTGCGGTGACCAATCCGCCACGGCGGCGATCTCGCTTCCGCCCCCTGTACGACGCATTCCCATGGCGCGGGTATACCGGTCGAACATGTCTTCGATTTCATGCCAAGGATCCCATTTCACTAAAGCCATGATGCACCTCTCGTCAGCGGGCCGTGAATGAAGACGCTGCCGTCAAATGACCCGCATGCTTTGAACGGCGGCCGGTGAAGGGAATGATTCCGATTGGCCGCGGCGGGGATTGCGCGACCGGGATGCGTAAGGACCTCTTCGACTTGCATGTTGATTCCCGCTCTCGATGGGGTGATCGCTACGGTGTTCACTTGAACTGTTCCCACGCACTGCAGCGAGACCAGGCCACTTGGCCGATACACATCAGGCACCGGCGGCGCTCAGGCACCTCACGAACCACGCGCTGGCCAGCCTGGACACCTCGTCCAGCTTGCCCGGCTCCTCGAAAAGATGGGTCGCCTCCGGGACGATGGTGATGCGATGCTCGCAGGAGAGCCGCTGCGCTGCCCGTTCGTTCAGTGCGATGACGTCTGTGTCCCAGCCGCCGACGATGAGCAGGGTCGGCGCGCGAACCCGGCCGAGCGCCTCGCCAGCCAGGTCGGGCCGGCCACCGCGCGACACCACCGCGGCGACCGAATGCGGACGGTCTGCAGCGGTGATCAACGCGGCCGCAGCGCCGGTGCTGGCACCAAACAGCCCAACCGCCAGTGATCGCGACACGGTTTCATTGCCCAGCCAGTCGACGGCAGATGTCAGGCGCCTTGCAAGCAGTGGAATGTCGAATCGATATTCGGCGGTGACCAGATCGCGCGTGTTTTCCTCGGCAGTGAGCAGGTCGAACAACAGGGTGGCAAGCTTCGCCTGATTCAGGAATTGCGCCACACGCTGGTTGCGACGGCTGAAACGGCTGCTGCCGCTGCCGTGTGCGAAGGCCACGATGCCGAGCGCGTCCGGTGGCATGACCAGACTGCCCTGCAGCAGGGCTCTTCCGGAAGGGATGGCCACGTCGAGGATCTGGACGGGGGACATGGGCATGGGTCTTCAGGCCGCAGCTTCCACGGCTTCGGGCCAGTGCCAATGGCGCGGCGCATCCAGGGGTTCGAGCGCAGCGGTTTCGTCGAGATGGAACACTGCATCGAATTGCTGGGCCAGCGAGGTGACGAAATAATGGCTCGCGCGCTCGGTCTGCGGCACATAGATCACCCCAATGGCGCGCTCCAGCATGGTTTCTCGCAGGGGTTCGGCCGCGGGGTCGTTCAGCTTCAGGAAGAAGCGGTCGATGCCCGTACTGTGAAACAGGTATTCGTAACTGTCATGCAGCGCGGGCCGGACCCATTTGTGTTCGACCTCGCCATCCCACTGCGAGGCCGCCGAAACGTGGCCTGTGTAGGTGGTGAAACCCACCAGCAGCGCCTTGTCCCCGACCTCCTGCCGCATGAGCTGGCCCAGGTTCCATTCGCCGCGCAGATGCGCCTCGGTCGCTCGCGCGTCGCCCAGATGCGAGTTGTGCGCCCAGACGACCACCTTGCCGGTCCCGCCACGGCGAATCCGGTAATCCGCCAGCGCCAGCAGGGTATCGCGCATATGGGCGTCGCGCAGATTCCAGGTGTTGATGCGTCGACCGAACATGGCGCGGTAATAGGTCTCGGCATTGACCACCACGGCCGCGTTGCGCTCGGCAAAGAAATGCGCATCGATCGCCGCCAGGCCGTTGCGTTCGAGATAGGCCTGCGCGTCCTCGCGCAGCTGCAGCAACTGCGCCACTGTCGCCTCGCGGGCGGCCGGACGCTGGCCGAAGGCCGCCTGATAGCCGTACACCTGGGGCTCGCGCACATGATCGAGCGCTGCATAACGACCGCGGGCGATTTCCGCCTGCTCGGGATCGACCTGCTGCAGATAGTGGATCACGGCGTCGGCTGAGCGGTAGAGGCTGTAGAGATCCAGCCCGTAGAAACCGACGCGGGCTTGCGGACCGAGTTCGGCGTTGCAGGTCCGCAGCCATGAGATGAAATTCAGGACTTCGCGGTTGCGCCACATCCACTGGGGAAAACGCTCGAAGTCGTCGAGCGCCGATGCGGCATCGTCATCACCGTCGCCCTGAACGTAGCGGTTGACCCGCCACGCATCGGGCCAGTCGGCTTCGACGGCAACGGCATCGAAGCCGTGCTCGGCAATCAACCTGCGGGTGATCTCCGCGCGCATGCGATAGAACTCCTGCGTGCCGTGGGTCGCCTCGCCGAGCAGCACGAAACGCCGGTCGGCAGCCATCTCCAGCAGGGCGTCATAGTCCGTGGCGCGCTCTTGCAGCCGCTGCGCCAGTGCGCGTGTCGCCAGAAAGGGCGTCATCGGTGCGGTCATCTCAGCGCTCCGGTGGAGTCGAATTGCGCCAGCAGGGTGCGCACCTCGTCGTCGCTGGTCTGACCGAAGTTCCGGTAAAACTGACCGACCGCCTGGAAATCGGCCGGACTGTGCACGCAGACGAATTCGTCGGCCACATCCTGCAGGCGTTCTCGCGTGTCGATGGGTGCAACGGGAACGGCGACGATGATTTTTGCCGGCTTGCGCGTGCGAAGTGCCTTGAGTGCGGCGCGCATCGACGCTCCGGTGGCAATGCCGTCGTCGACGACGATGACCGTGCGCCCTTCGATCCGCGCCGCAGGACGGGCGCCACGGTACAGCGCTTCCCGCCGTGTAAGTTCGCGATATTCCTGCGCCAGCACGCCTTCGATGTCGCGCTGGGTGACGCCGGACATTGCAATCACATTGCGGTTGAGATCGATTGCGCCACCGGACGCGATGGCGCCCATCGCCAGTTCCGGGTGATGTGGCAGGCCGAGTTTGCGCACGATGAGCACGTCGAACTCGGCGCCAAGGGCCTTGGCCACCTCGTAGCCCACGGGAACTCCACCGCGAGCAAGCGCCAGGACAACGAGGTCGCTTCGACCAGCATAGGCACGAAGCGCTCCAGCCAGAAGTCGGCCAGCTGCAGGCCGGTCTTCGAAATGACTTTCCATCGCACTACCTCGCGCTGGATGTTGCGATGCCGGGATATCGGCATGCTCTTCACGCTAGGCGCCGTGCAACCCCGGCGCCTTGATCTGGATCAAACCGGCGTTGGCAAGGCCCGGGCGTTCAAGGGTGTGCCGGGTGCATTACACCTGCGCGACAATCCGGGACCGCGATAGTTCCAGCACAGGCGGCTTGGTCGCGACGTCGTGGATGCAAACGCTTCCCTGCCCGCCAACAGCAATTCCCGAGGGAGTCATCATGCGGCCTTTCTTCACAAAGCCGCGCTGAGCACCGGGACCGATACGTTCTCCGGCAGCAGCTTCGGCATAAGGGTTCGCCCGTCGATCCAGGCATCGACCATGTCCGCCCACTCCTGCAGCATGTGGCGCCGTTGCTCTGCGTACTCGGCCTTGTTGTAGACCGAGCGCGAGGAGCGCCCCTCTCCGTGCGCGAGGCACTTTTCGATCCAGTCGCCGTTGAAGCCCCTCGTTGAGCAGCGTCGAGCCGGTACGGCGCAGGTCATGCACGGTAAAGGGCTCCAGCGGCAGTCCGACCGCCTTGGCCCGCTCCACGATGAGTTGGGCCACCCGGCTCAGGGTCGCATGCGACATGCAACGGATCGGCCCGTAGTGCGAGGGCAGTACGAACATCGAGCCAGCCGCGCAGGTGTGCAACGCCACCAGGATGTGCAGGGCCTTACGTGACAAATAGACCACGTGAGGGTTGCGCCCCTTCATGCGCTGCTTCGGGGCGTCCAGGTCGCGTTCTCGAGGTCGATCTCGCTCCAGGTGGCCTCGATCAGTTCGCTCTTGCGCACCAGGGGCAGCAGGACCATGCGCAGCGCCAGGCGGATCGTCGGGTAGGTCGCGATGGACTCCAACTGGTGAAACGCCAGCCGGATCTCGGCCGGATTTCTTCGATAACTTACGATAGTCCCCCGAAGGACCCGATTTCACTCCCACTCCATCATCAACAGGCCACCCAAACCCGCGTGGTTAAAGGACTTGGCTGTGATCGACATGGGTCTTTACCGTCGTTTTTACCGTCAGAAGCGCAGATCTTTTGCTGGCGCGGGAGATGGAGCGATTCCTGAGGGAACGACGTTTTCGACGTCATCATCAATCAGCAGAAAGGATACATGAAGTGCCTTGCCTCGTGCCCGTTACGATCAGGGCATCAAGTCAAGCGTTTGCTTTACGCGCTGCCAGTTTTGCTTCAAGCAGACGATAGGCCCTCTTCTCATCGAGCTTCGGAAGGTTCGGCTCGTTCTGCAAGAGGTCAGCCAGCACCGGCGTCACAACATCGAACAGCGCCGACAGCAGCGCTTCGCCGACTGCACGCGGCTCTGCTAGGTCCTCCAGTAGTCCCGACATTTCGCCGTGGGCGAGCTTGTTGCGGCCTTCTCGATAGACCTTGTGGACGGCGGCATTCACCGTGAGCGCGCCCTCGGGCACAGTCTCCCCCTCAGGCTTGAGCGCAGTCTCGGCGAAAGCGGTCATGTCCTTGGCGGTCCCCCCCGCGCCGGAAAGTCCGTCGGCCGCGCAGCCATAGTCCACAACGGCCATGAAGTCGGAAGCCTCGCGACGAGCTTCACCGACCCAGTACAGGGCATTCGCCCAGCGCTCGACGAGATGCAGCGCATGTCCGCTTCGTCGTCCATCGACGTAGTGCTGCAAGATGCACCCGGCGGCATCCAGGAAGGATTGCTCGCCCGCCATCTTGGCTGCCAGCGCGCCGGGGCGTCCGCCAAGGCCGGGCATCTGTACGCTCGACCCCCGCAATATCCGTCCGTCCAGCGTGGTCGCGAACCGGTCCTCTGCAAAAAGATGCTGCCGGCCGGCTTTCGTAAATCGTCGCGCATCCTCGACCTGGAACCTCAGGCCGATTGCGTCAATCGCAAGTCCCACCACCACCGACGCTTTGAAATGAGACCGCGCATGCTCATGCCCTTCCATCCGGATGGTCGCTACCCAGCTGTAATGGCGCAGCGTACGCAAAACGTCCAACGCATGGGACGCACAGCGGCCACCCTCGGCTGCAGCTGATCGAGCGGTCAACTCCTCCATGTTCAGTTCACCGGCTTCGACCTGGCGGATGAGCTCGCGGACCTCCAAGTCCTTGACAAAGAAATCGAGCCATTCCGCTCTCGGCAGGAATCGCACCGGCCCCACGGCGAATGCCGGCACGGCCTGATCCGAGTGAAACAGATGGCAAGGGATATGCCGATCGACGTCGGGACTCGCGCTGGCAGCCAGCTGCTGCAAGCGCGCTTGGTAGTCGTCGGCGAGCACCGCATAAAAATCGTCACCGAGCAGCACGTCATGCTCATTCTGGCCGTCCGGTACTGTTGGAAGGCGCGATTGGCAGTCGCGAAGCGTGTCCCCGATGGCCTGGAACGAGAGCTTCATGAAGGCCTCCCGATCAATCGTCTGGCGCAGGGCTTCCCGTGATTTCCAGCTTTGCTGTGACAGCAAGTGAGCTGCGCCCACGCCGACTTGCGTGGCCCGATACTGACCGCCTTGCGACACCGGAATAGCAAGCGGAACCAAGGGGTTCTCGCTGAGGGCATGCCACTGTGCAAAAGTCATCGCCTTCGCCGTGATCACGTCCTCGACGATGGTCTCCATGAGCTTCCCAGGGGGCGTCTCTTTTGCACCGCCCGAGCTTGCAAACTTGTTCTCTCTTGCAATTCTCCCTCCCGCTTAGCCCAATATGGGGCTGGCGCTACACACAACCAGTTTCATTGATCCGCGGGTCATGGCCACATATAAGTGCTGTGCGCTCATGCCCTCCGTATTCAGCACCACCGCCACTTCTGCCTCCAGCCCTTTAAGCAACAGCGTGCTGCCGACCGCACGCTTGGGCAATGGGCGGCCCAGCAATCGGTTCTCTTCGCGCACGCGCCTGGCAGCCTCCGCAAGCGGGACGTTTCCTGCAGAGGCTCCACGCAGTGCCTTGAGCACGCCGTAAAGAATGGCGGGCCGATGCACGCGCACATTCGGCATCTCACGCAGCTCTGACAGCAGTGTTGCGGCCGCGGCGATGGACGGGGCGCGCTGGAACGCCAAGGCACTGCTCTCCGCTGCGGACGGCGGATTCCTTGCAGTTCCTCGGGCCAACGACTCCAGACGCCGTGTCAGCTCTGCGACACCCACGTTGGTCATGACGCTTTGCGCCAGCGCCAGCAACTGCCCCAAGGCACCGGCAGACGCAACATCGAAACTGTTGCCGAAGGCGATGAGGTCCTGTAAGTCGACTGCCTCAACGGTCGAGGCCCCTGGCGTCTGGCTTGCGAAGTTCTGCTGGCTCGATCGGTTACGGCTGTCGGCGATTATCAGCACGCGCCCGTCCGCGGTAGGCGGCAGTGTCCGCGCGGCAGCCAGTCGCTGCGGGTGGTCGTTAGGCGGGATGGTCTGAACCCACGTCACCTGTGCTGGTGGTCCAGTGCGCAGATCCACCGACTGACCGGCCACCAACAGGCGGCGAGCATCCAGCAGCCATTGCCCGAGTGCTTCCGCACCAGCATTGCGCCACCGCCACGGCGTGGCTAGTTCCGCCACGACCGGGAAATGCGCGCAGACTTGCTGCTCCCAGTTGGCCAAGGCGTTGCCACCGAACCCGAAGATGCCCTGCATCGGATCGCCAAGCACGCAGGTCGGCAGGATCAGCGAGAGAAAGTAGACGAGATAGTGCTGTGGCACCGAACAGTCCTGGTACTCGTCAACAATGAGGTGCGCATAGGACGCTTTCAGTACCTCGCTGACGTGCCCGGCCTGCAACAGCTTCCAGGCGAATTCGCGGATCGCCGGGTAGTCCCGCGCAGGCGTGGCGAGCCGCAGGATGTCCGGGTCATGACCGCTGCGACCCGGAAAGCTCGCAATCAACCGAATGGCCCAGCCATCGATGGTGCTCAATCGATAAGCGCTGTGCGGCACACCGGCACGGTCCAGCCGGCCACGAAGTGCCGCCACGCCAGCGTTCGTGTGCGTGAGCACGAGAATGGGTTTGTGACCTTGGTGAGCGGCCAGGGCGTGCGCGATCAACTGTGTCTTGCCGCACCCGGCAGGTGCCGTCACGGTACCGCGGGCAATCGCGCGCAGGTCGATTTCAACGGGGCCCATGGGCGGCCCACGCAGATACCTGGTCCACCAGCGCCTTGAAGCCTGGATCGCATAGCGGCAAGTCCGGCGCCACGATGGTCCTTGCTACGTCCTCCATCCAAGAGATGGACTTGAACCAACCGGCCTTGCGAATGCGCGCCGCCTGCCCGAGCATGGCACGGCTTGGCACCGACAGCGCTTGCGTGTTCTGGATTTCGTCCCAGACGGCCTGAACGGTCAGCGTGTTGTTAGAGACGGTGCGCAGGTGTTCGTGAATCAGGTCGCCATGCAGGTCGTGGGCATATTTGATCAAGTGCTGGCACGCCACCGGCGTAAGGCTGCCAAACAGTTCGTCCTCCAATGCGCGGCCTGCGCGGTAGGCGACGACCGCGCCACCGGCCTGCAGAAATGTCTGTTCGATGGCAGGCGTGGGCTTCTTGTCGTCATCCCGCACCACCATGACCCTGTAGCCCAATGACTGGAAAGCGGCCGCGCGGGCATAGGGCCGGTCGGGCTCGCCACCGCCACAGTCGACCATCGCAATGCCCTGTGCTGCCAGAGACACGCCGCCATGTTCGACCCGGTGCAAATCCAGACCACGCAGGAGTCCGATCTCGCTGGCCCCTTCGCACACGATCACGGAGCCTGCCAGAAAGGCCTCGGGATAGAGGCGAATGGTGCTCTGCGTGTCGTTATCGGTCCCCACCATGCGGGCCTCATGACCGTGGAGACTGCGGCGCAGCACAAAAAGCTGGCCGCCCGACAACTCCCTAAGCGCCACTGGCGAATGCGTGGTGAGGAACGCTTGCAGCGGGGCCGCTTCCTTCGCTCCGAGAGAGCCGAGAAACCGAGCGATGCGGTGCGGCTCAAGGCCGTACTCCAATTCGTCCGAAAGGACTATCAACGCTTGGCTGGCCGCCTTGCGCTGCAGACCGGCAACCAGGAGGCGCGTGGACCCGACGCCGAGACTGCGAAGCGGGATGCCGCCCTCGTTGTGCAGAGAGATGGTCCCGCCCCCGAACGACACGGAATGCGAGTCGAGCAGTGCCCTCGCCTTCGCGCCAATGTGGACGCCGAGTTCCTGGGCGGTCGCGGCGACGATCCCCAGCGCTTCTCCCAATTGCTGCTCGGCCTGGTCGCCAAAGGTGCCGCGCGCATCCCGTGCAGCCTTCACGAGTGCCGCCGAAGCATCAGCGCGTTCCTCCGAGATGCGGTTCAGGACCGAGCCCCGCTGCCAGGCCAAGTTGTAGTCAGCGAGCGCACCGATCCGCGTCGGCGCCAAGGCCAGACGGTCCTTCCATGCGAGTGTCTTCACCAGGCCTTGCTGGGAAGCGCGGTCGGAGATGAGAGTCCACGATGGTTCCAGGTCACTGGTGACGGTCAGATTCAGGCAGAGAACCACTTCTGCACCAGCGGACGGCTCGTCTTCGACGACGCCCGTGGCGGCGTGATAACCGCGCAGAAACGCACCGAAGCTCTCCAGCGTACTCATGCTGTCATCCAGCGCGCCCAGTGTCAGCGTGATGCTGATTGGAGCGGTGATGTCCAGGCCGGAAAAGTCAGCGTCGGAAATCTGGACATTGCGCCTGGCGCCCAAGCACAGATCGATCGCATCCAGCACCGTGGATTTTCCGCTGTCGCCCGTGCCGATCAGACAATTGATGCCAGGCGATGGACACCACACCAATTGCTTGATGCCACGGAAGTTGGCGATCTCGATCTTTCTTATTCTTGCCATTGGGTGCCCCTGTGATGGTGTGCGGCCTGGTCCGCTTTAGAAATCCGTGGTGCAGAAGCACATTGCGAAGTGCTCGATTCTTTGCACTACCTGCATTCCTTCGCAGGACATCGTCTGAGTTCCAGTGGCTCGAGGTCGCATCGAGAACCACCGATGCAACTGGCGCGCCTCAGGTCTTCGGAGCGTCTTTCGCTTCGTAGATCCGTCGGGCTAGAAGGCTGGCGAAGATCAGATACTGCGCGGCCTTCTCCGGGTCGAGGTCATGATTTAGCGAATGAGCCTTGGGATTGCGAATGCCAAGGTAAGCACCGACCAAAATTTGCATGAACCCCTTCTGGTCATTTCTGCCCGACTCCGTGTCGAGTTCGCTGAGAATCAGGTGCGGCTTTTCCAAGCTCAACACTTGTGTCGCCAGAGCCGCGCCGTCGAGATCCAGGCCGGTGCGCCCTCGCATCAGATCAAAGATCGCAACGACGGAGTTCAACACAGCATCGCGGTAGTGTCCGTCCACATAGTGCTGGAAGGCATGCGCGAAGATAACCGGATGCAGCAGTTCCTCGAAGCCTATGCTCGGTTTGGTGCCCATCGCTTCGCGCACATGCGCTTCCGCCCTCACCTCAACCTGGGGTAGATCGCGCGCAAGGATGTCGTCGTAGTCATTGGCGTCGCCAAATCCGATATGCCTGCCAAGATTTCCCATGTCTTGCTCAGGGAACCCTGCACCGGTCCACAGCTTGCGCAGCAGTTGATAGTCGGCTTTCAAATAGCCATTGATCAACTTGGCTCCTGCTTTATCGTCGCTCGCAAGGAGGCCTTGTGCATCGATCGCTTTCTGACGCATTGCCCGAAACAGGGCATTTACTTCCAAGTACCATTCAAGCATTGCGTCTCTCCCCAGTTGATCTTTTCCATTGCGCCTGGGCGACCGTCGGCATCGTCGCGCAACGTACGGGCGTTCATACGTCTACTTTTTCCTCAGCATCAGCTGAATCATGGCAAACAGGCGGTGGAACAGGTAGTCGACCTGATCCACATCGATCACGGCACCTGGCTGATCTCCGAATGTCGAATAAGGTGACTGTTTCCAATGGAGTTCAGTTCTGTCGCTTCTGTCTCCAGTCTCTCCCGTAGCAACGGAACAGAAGTGACGGCATCGAGGATGATCTTGACCGAGCGCTTCTTGTCGCTCGGGTCAGCAAGTGATTTGAGACGCTCCCATGCGTCCCACAACCGCTCCAGCGCTTCGCGACGCACCAATGGATTGCGGTCCGAAAACTTGGCCCTGCACTCGTCAAGCATGTTGTCGAGCGTGCGATCCCCAGTATTGAAGAGTGTTCGTTTCAACTCTTCGCCAAGCACAGGCGGGAGCACTCGTTCAATTCGACCATTGGGCAGCATCTCGAATGCAACCCCGTTGCGCGCGAACATGCGATTGACGGTCGCGCGGAAGTCTTCCTGCCCCGCTTCCTGGTCGAAGGTCAGGTGGTGATGACTGAAGAAGTCGTGATACTTCCCTGAGATCGGCTTTGCCACTGATGCGTGAACGAACTCGATGAAGTCCAAGACGAGTAAGGTGTCCGGCGCGAACGGCTGGCGCTCAGCAAGAAAGCCCTCCCCATCGATGGAGACGGTCTCCAATGGCCAAGCCAGACCCGGCATTTCTGCGCTTACGGAAGCCGCCAAGGCGTCCGCATCGCCACCGCAAGTGGCCTGCCCATCCGGGCAGCGTTCGGGAAAACGCAAGCCGAATGCGCCGCTATTGATCAACGCCTGCACCGTTGCCACCAGGCCCGCCCAGACCGTTGGCGAAATGACCTGCTCGGTGCGTGCGCGCGGACCGTTCTGACGATCGCTAAAGTAGTCGCTCATCGTGTTGACTCCGTTCGCGGCCACGACGCCATGGTGGCAACGTGCCTATCCAAAAAATTCATTTCCCTGAGCAGGACCATGGTGTTCATGCTTGCCCGCCGAAGCAGCTCAAGCACGCACAGCACCGCACGCGCCTTTATCGGCCAACCGTCCGTCTTGTCCGCCCCGCCCGCGAACGGCTTGCCAGCCAAAACAAAGATGAAGGCTATGGCCTTCTAGGATTGCTAATCAACGACAGTGCTCGCTGCAGATCCTCTGCGACTAGGCGTGACAACTCATCCAGCCTGGCAAGACCAGGTTGACGCTTCTCGCCTGACTCGTCAGACCAGGCCATGTCCCACAAGCAGTCCTCTGTTAGCAAGATGTCGGCGACTCGATACGAGCGCGATGCAGACCCACTCGGCGTTGGCTCGCTATTGGCTCCATTGCGCACGCTGTCTGACCGATAGAGAGACAGAAACTCGTCAAGATCCTCTCGCAGCAACGGTTTGGTCTTAAGCGAATAACGTTTGGTGGTACGCAGTTCGTATATCCACAGGTGTTCTGAGGGCAGAATCTTGTCCTGCGCCCGTCTGCGGTCGAAGAAGAGGACGTTCGCTTTAACCCCTTGGGCATAAAACAAACCAGCAGGCAGCCGGAGAAGTGTGTGAAGACGGCACTCTTCGAGTAGACGGCGACGGATGACAGCACCAGCCCCGCCCTCGTAGAGAACGTTGTCTGGCACTACCACTGCAGCGCGTCCGCCGGGCTTCAGCTGGGAAACGATATGCTGAAGGAAGTTGAGCTGCTTGTTTGCGGTCTGCACCCAGAAATCAGCGCGCACGATAGTGAGACTATCGTCGCTCCGGTTGCCTTTCTGGTCTTGCGTGTACGTCACGCTGCCCTTCACTCCGAAAGGAGGATTGGTCAACACAACATCCGCTTGAAACTTCGGTGGATGCTTCAGACTATCGGTGCAAGTGATGGGCAACTCTGATTCCGCGTTCCCACCTACGCCGTGGAGCAAAAGGTTCATGGTGGCAAGGCGCGCAACCTCTTCAACCAGTTCGACGCCCCGAATCGACTTCGTGGCCAGCCGCTTCTGCTGCGCTCGCGTCATGAGTGGATTCGTTCGCTTCAAATAGTCATGAGCGGCGAGCAAGAACCCGGCTGTGCCGCAGGCCGGATCGCACACGACCTCGCCCAGCACAGGATTGACGCATTCGACAATGACATCGATCAACGGCCTCGGCGTGAAGTATTGCCCAGCGCCACTCTTTGTATCGCGAGCATTCTTCTCCAACAGGCCTTCGTATGCATCACCTTTCAAATCGCTAGAGAGACCGGTCCATTCGGTTTGACCGATCAGATCCACGATGAGTAGCCGAAGCTTGGCCGGGTCCTTAATCTTGTTCTTTGCATTCCGGAAGATCAAACCCAGCATGCCATCACGCTCACCCAGTGCCGCAAGCACACGGACGTAGTGCGCTTGCATGCCCTCAGCGTCGAGATCGACCAGCGATCCCCAGGCGTACTCGGCAGGAACGGGGCCGCCCGCCTGCTCATCCGACATCTTGAGGAATAGCAAGTAAGTGAGCTGCTCGACATAGTCGGGATAGGAAAGGCCGTCATCCCGTAAGACATTGCAGTACTGCCAAAGTTTGCGGACAAGAGCACTCGCCTCGCCCGTTGCAGCTGTACTCTTCGCTTTCATGCTGCCACCTTCAATACGATGTCGCGCACCCACCAAAGGTGCTTGAACGACTCAACATAGACTTTGGCCGCGGCCGAGTACTCTTCTTCAGCTTTCATCGCATTCTTCAAATCACGTATGGCATCGACGAACCCATCGCTCGGTGCAAGATTCCCATCAAAATTTTTTGGCGCTTCACGTTCGCCTCGGTCCACAGTTCGCTCGATCTTGTTGTAGAGCACGACGCGTGCCTCACGAAAAGCAGGCCAATCCAAGTGCAGGATGAGTCGGCTGGCGGCGAGCTTGGCTTCTGGACCCGGTTGCCCCTTGAACTCAGGGGAGAGGTCTACTTCGCCACTCTGCCGAAAAGTCAGCAAGGCGACGTCCAAAACATTCGTGGGGTCCAGTAGCGACGGAACCTCCT
The DNA here is from genome assembly GCF_000233915.3 of Pseudoxanthomonas spadix BD-a59. Classification (NCBI taxonomy): domain Bacteria; kingdom Pseudomonadati; phylum Pseudomonadota; class Gammaproteobacteria; order Lysobacterales; family Lysobacteraceae; genus Pseudoxanthomonas; species Pseudoxanthomonas spadix. Next base: position 1,974,268 of record NC_016147.2, read on the forward strand.
GCCCTCTTCCTTGCGCCGGCGTAAAGACTCTAGCTCCCGGATCGATGAGCGGAAAATGGCCACCTTTACCGCCGGTTCCTGCGCCCTCTGGATTGATCCGGGGACGATTCGCACGGTGACAACTCAGGCGAAGGTTCGTCCAGTCAAACGCCAACCAGTAGTAGCCGGGATGCGTGGGGTCTTCTTTGACGCCGAGCTTTGGTCGGAAGTGATCTATGTCGTCATCGGTCCCGGGGTTCTTGCACTCAACGTACCAGCACTTACCGTGCGAGAACGCCGAAAACTCTACGCGCAGCGCGACCCATTGGGCACGATTGGCATTGATGATTGCAGCACGTTGCTGCGGATCTGCCTCTGCAAGAACGGCATCACGTGTTGCTTCGAGCGCCGGAATGAGATGGCGAATTTTTGGTTTGAGCTCTTCCAGATCAATGAATCGCATCAGCCGCCCTCGGCTGCTTGGAGCTGTTTAACGATCTTCGCCGCCAAGCGAGTCCGCTCGTCCATCTGCTCGGGCGTCAACTGGACAGATTCCGCCCACGCTGGATCTTGCTGTTCCGTCCATGCCTTCACAAATTGACCATAGAGAGGATCACGAATCGTCTGGTCGAAGCCCAAGGTTCTGAGGCGCGCCTTTATATCTCGAAACTCAGATTCTTCCTCCGGCGTCAGGACCTCTTTCATCGCAAGGATGCGCTGGCGGTCAAGTTCTTCCTGTGTCTTTGGATCGAGTGTGGAGCGCAACCGGAAAAGGTCACTGGTGAGGATTGCGGCGACTCCCATTCCTCGTGGGTCATTGTCCGGCAGCTCTGCAACTGCTCGTCCCTCTGCATCACGGCGGAAGATCCTCACCTGATCACGTTTGAGTCCTGCAAATACCAGTGGGTCATGCGACGACATCACAATGTGGCAACTGTCACGTCCCCGAATAAAGCGATCGAGGAACTCGAGGTACTGCGTGCTCCAGCTTGGATTGAGATGAGTGTCTGGTTCATCAAGCAAGAACAATGCCTCGTCTCGTGCGGTGAACTTCAGAAGGCCAAGAACGAGCAACAGCTGTTGCTCTCCTTCACTCAAGTCGCGATAGGTGACTTCCCCCCCGCCGGCGGAAGGAGTCATTCGAACCCGCGTTCTCACTTCGCCAAGAAGTTTCGAGAGATGCGTACTCTCCAGCGCCGTGAAGAACGCGTATTGATCGGCGTAAGACGCATACACCTCTTCAAGTGCATCTGGCTTTGGTAGGAAGAGATACAAGCTTTCAACGACGGGGTTCTTGGTCAGATCAACGGCAATACGTCTGTCCATACGCGCCGGGAGCATCGCCTTGTCATACAAGCGACTCAGGAATTCCTGCACCTCGCCCACCGCATCCCAAAAGCGTGGGTCGCCGCCGCGACGCCTCCAAGGTGGCTGCTTCAAAGCGAAGAGGACGCTGTCCAGTCCATCAATCTGAAGATGCTCGCGAAGAAATTCCCTGTCGTCATCGGAGTTTTCTTCCGCGTTCATGAAGAACGCAATGAGCGCAAATTGCCCGTGCAGCGTTTGCGCGTAAAAGAGCCTACGCAGATTGTTAGGATCGACGACGCGTACCTTGCCGCGCTGTTCTGCAGACTTGATGATCCAGTTGTAGTAACGCTCTCTATGCTTCTCAAATATCGAAGCCAACCGATCACTCGGGCCAGAGTAGTAGCCAAACACAAAGCCTGGCCGATAGAGGGGACGCCCGCTGTCATCCTCGGCCATGAAGCGCTTCCTGGTTAGCTCCTTGTATTCACTCTCAGCCCTATCCTTTATCCAGAACCTCGGAAACTGATCGCCCTCCGCCTTTATCTCAATGTCTCGATCACGGCATTGGTACTTGAGGTGATACGAAAATGGTGCCTCGACATCAAGGTCAAGATTGCGAAAGATGAGCGAAAGAGCTTCGATCAGATTCGACTTACCCGATCCGTTCTCCCCTACCAAGACCGTATAGGGCGACTGTTCATCAAAATCTACGTGCAAATTTCGCAGATTTTTGAACTCACCGATGGTGACCTCGTCAAGGCGCATCGGTGATGACCTCCAACACGGCATTCTCTGCGGCAGTTCCTGTTTGACGAATCGTTCGATCCAGCTCGGATCGAAGTGCCAAGTAGAAGGACTCCACTTGCTCCGGCTGATCACGGTCAAAGCCGGCTAAGGCGAACAGCTCTGGCAATGGCAATGGACGCCCCGCCTTTCGCAAGACTGCGCTCAGCTGCACTGTGGACTTGCTCGCTTTCGAGGGTGGTGTGCTTTTGGGCTTCACGGTGTCTCCTTTTGACTTGCTGCCCTTCTCCACTTCCGGCAGTGTTACGGCGATTTCCAATGGTTCGCCCAAACGATCCAGTAGCTGAGCCGCTGGTTCATCATCTGGTTGCTGGGGCACCAGTTCGCCGGCGACGGCAGCAGCAAGCAACTCGCGCTCCATTTCTGGGAGCCGGTCGATCGACGCGAGCACAGCATTCCCTTGTGCGTCGGCCACAGCCAGGCGTTGCCGAGCCTCATCAACGATCGCCGCCTGCTCGACCAGCGGAGGAAGCGGAAATGGCATAGATCGAAAGCGATCCAACCCCAGATGAGCGATGTTGGTAGATCCGCGGGCGATCTTGCGAAACTGGCCCGAGTGCAAGTAATGCCTGAAGACCAGCAGCGCGAACTCGGGGTCTACAGCTGGTCCAGCTCGAAAGCGAATCAATGTGTTCTGGAAACATGCCCCAGGCAGTTCATCCCGGAACATCGCTGGCCGACCAACAAGCTCTGGGCTCTGCCCTTCGTTCAAGAGGATGTCGCCCTGTTCAAGGACATACACGGGATACTCTTCCGGCGTGAAGTTCATTTCAAGAACATCACTTGTGTCGATGCGATCCTCAAACACATTCGCAACTCGTAGGTAAGGCCGAATGTGCTCGCCGTGATGATGTTCTGGAGAGCGTTGTCGCCCCAGCCTGACTTCACCTACCTGATCAATCCTGGCCCATACCCACCCGAGCGGCAAAGGCTCTAGAACGCCCTCCGGCGGCACAAGTACTCCTGCCGTGGGTTCAAACAGAGCGCCCTGCGGGGCACCTGACTTCTGATGAATCAGTGCCAACGTCGCCGAAGAATCAGTGGCACCCTCACTGCCCCCTTCCGGCATATCCACAAGCTCACCTGACACAGCCGCTGCCAAGACTTCTTTGCGCTGCGCGCCGAGTCGATCCCAGGCTGATCGCAGATGAGTTCCCGCCTGCCGAATCTCGGCAAGACGCTGGCTGACTGCTTCAGCAATACGTTTTTGCTCATTGATTGGCGGCAGCGGAAACTGCAACTCGGCAAATCGACTGGCACCGAGATGCTGGATGCCCACACCGCGCGCAACACGCCCGAATATTCCGGAGGCGGCGTAGTGACGAAACACCGCCAACGCATAGTCGGGCAGCGTGGCATGCGGGCGGAACCGGACAATCGTGTTTTGGTAGCAGCAGTCCGATAGTTCGTCGCTCCAGAGAGCTGCGCGCCCCACCTGACTCGAACTTCCAGACGCCTCGGTCAAGAGAATATCCCCGGCGTGTAGCGCAAATACCCTTCGTTCCGCTGGCGTGAAATCCATCTCAAGGACATCAGTTAGATCCAGGCCCGTCGGCTTGATATTCGCTGCGCGCAGGTACTTGGTGGCGTGCTCGCCAGTGTGCTTATCAGGGGACCTCTGACGGCCCAGCCTGACAGCACCAACCCTATCCACGCGGACCAACGCCCATCCAGTCGGAAGCTCATTGTTGTTAATGCTCATCAGCCCTTGCCCACCAATTTAGCGTTCGTGCTCACCGCAGCCTGCCTTGTACGAAGATCGCCGCCCTGGCTGACAATAGGCGTAGCCTCAGCCGGCGTTTCCCGGACGAATTGCAGCCGTTCATAGGCCTCAATCGAGAGCACCACGACCACAGCCCGACCATGCTTCTCGATAGCAACGGGCTCTGCCCTTGCGATATCAATCAACTTGCCGAACGAGTTCTTCGCATCCCGGGCCGACATCGATTGCATCGCCGCTCCCTTTGCCAAAAAGAGCCATTTTAGCCACTTTCAAACGCCCTGCAACGCTCTCTTTTCGAGAACCGCAGGGCTGCCTTGCTACGCCCGCGTATGTCGCTGCCGTCGCTGGCTCATAGGTCTACCTGAACGGATTCAGGCCGTCTCCCGGCCCATGCTAGGCCGCGCTGTTGCTGCGCATCGACCCACCTAGGGCGTCTCGCCCCTCCCGGGCGTCCATCGTTCCCTCCTAGGGTCGGCTGACGCTTCGGCCCTGGCGGGTCTGCGCGCTGCGCTGCCTCCAGAGGATCGGGTAGCAGCCATCCCCGCCGCACTTCATTTGGCGCCCCTGAAAGGCCGCCGACCAGGCTGCGCCTGATCGGCGCAGAACCGAAGTCACCGGAAGGCCTGTCGATGGCTACTTGGCTCCTTCGCGTTCACGCTGACGGAGCCGCTTCACGTAGGGGCCATCGACCAAGTCGTCGGCGCCCAGGTCCAACACACAGCTCGCCAAGGTAGCGAGCGTGTTGTCGGTGACCTTGAAATCGTTGGGCAGTTGGCCGTGGTTGCGCCCCCTGTTCTCGTCGATGGCTGCGAGCAGCGCCTTGATGAAATCCGCGCGGGACGGACGCGACGCCATGGTGGCGGCCGCGGTCAAGGGGTCTGTGGCTTCAATGACCGCGTCCTCGGCATCGGAGGCCAGCTCTTGCAGGAAGTCGCTCAGTGACGGCCAATACTTCAGATCGAACTGGCCGTGAAGAGCATCGAGGCGCTCCTGGACGTACGACGTGAAAAGATAGTTGCTCTTGGCCGCCGCCTCGATCACATCGCACACGTGGTAGTGGGTGTCGGTGCTGAAGCCGGAGGTGTTGTGCAGATCCGAGCGCTGCTGCAGCAGACCAGCCAGCTCTGCCGCCCTCCTCGCAATCTGCTGGTTGACGTTGCCGAGATCGCCTCGTGCGGTACGCGCCTGCGCGATCTTCTCCGGGCTCCAGAAGGCGGCGGTGCTCAGGACAAGCCCTAGAAAGACCTGCAGCGCATGCGGATGTGCGTGGAGCTTGCCGTGCAGTTCCTCATAGGCCTCGGTCAGCTCGATGCCACGAGCAAGCAGTCGATCGGAAACGGCATTTTCACTTGGCAGGATGCGGTGCTCGACGTTGTAGCGCTTCCCCTCGATGAGGATTTTTTCGCAGATCTGCTTCGGATTATCGGATTGGGGTGCGCTCATGGCCTGTCTTTGATAGTGAACATGGCTGGTAGCGTATTTGACCAAGCCACTTCTGTCGGTACCCCAGTGCGCGTCATCGAACGGATGCTCAGGTACCCGGATACCGACCTAAGTCTGGACGTCCCCCGGCCAAGAAGGCGGCCGGGCGCGCTGTCGTGCTGCGCATCGAGCCACCCTGCCCTGCGGTCCTGGCGTCTCGCCCCCTTGGGGCTTCCATCGTTCCCTCGCTCCGCTCGGCTGACGCCTTCGGCCCGGCTTCCAGCTTCGGGCCTGCGCGCTTCGCTTGCGTGCGGTCGGCACAAAGGGATGGCCGTTGCCTGTCCAGCCGTCTTCCCTGAACTCATCACCTTGTCCGCGACTGTAGCCCGCGTCCGTGTGCCGTCAAGGCGCGCAGGGCCGTGTCCTCGGCTGCGCCTGCGGGCCGCACCAACCCAGCGCTTGCCTCCTTGACGGCCCCCGTCCACGAGCTCCCTTCCGTCGCGGGCGATGAACTCAGGAAAGACGGTGGCAACGAGGCCAACCGGGTTCTTCGTGCCGACCGCACCGAACAGCCGAGAGGCTGGGCTCCGAATCTAGGAATCCGGTGAGGTTTCTTCAACAGCCAACTTTGTCAGGAGAAAGACCATGCAACTTGCTTCCCGCTTCGCTTCCCGTTCGCCGGTGCTGCGCTCGGAACGTCCTTTGTCGGATGACCAAATCCGAGCCGTCGCCCCATCCATCTTTGCGGACGCCCCACACGAAAGCCGCTCGGACCGTTACAGCTACATCCCCACCGCCACCGTGCTGCAAGAACTGCGTGGGGAAGGCTTCGAGCCTTTCATGGTGTGCCAGACCCGCGTGCGCAACGACGACCGCCGCGACTACACCAAGCACATGATCCGGCTGCGCCATGCCATCCAGATCAACGGCCGTGAGGCCAACGAAATCATCCTGCTGAACTCGCATGACGGCACCAGCAGCTATCAGATGCTCGCTGGAATGTTCCGCTTCGTGTGCCAAAACGGCCTGGTCTGCGGCGACACCGTGGCGGACGTGCGCATACCCCACAAGGGCGACGTGGCCGCGCATGTTATCGAAGGCGCTTACGAAGTCCTGCACGGCTTCGACCGGGCGCAGGAATCCCGCGACGCCATGCAGGCCATCGCACTCGACACGGGTGAATCGGAAGTGTTCGCCCGCGCCGCGCTGGCGTTGAAGTACGACGAGGACAAGCCCGCGCCCATCACGGAAAGCCAAATCCTGATGCCGCGCCGCACCGACGACAGCCGCCGCGACTTGTGGAGCGTGTTCAACCGCACTCAGGAAAACCTCGTCAAAGGCGGACTGTCCGCCCGCGCCGCGAACGGTCGCCGCCAGACCACCCGACCTGTGCAGGGCATTGACAACGGCATCCGCCTGAATCGCGCCCTGTGGCTGCTGGCCGACGGCCTGCGCCAGTTGAAAGCCTGAACCCCACGCGGCAGGGGCAGGCAGCAGCCCTTGCCGCTTCTCTCGCTGCTGCATCCCTAATCGCAAGGAGTTATCACCATGAACGCCGTTACCCAAACTGAAACCATCGCCATCGAAACCGCCGCGCCGCTGGAAGTGGCCGACCCGACCAAAAACCTGATTTTGGTTCCGCTCTCGCAATTGCTGCCGCGCCGCTCCAAGCGCAACGCGCGCAAGACCCCGCGCCTGTCCATCCCTGAACTGGCCGCAAGCATTGCCCGCATCGGCCTGCTGCAAAACCTCGTTGTCATCCTCTCCGCCGATGGCGAGCACTACGAAGTGGTGGCCGGTGATCGCCGCCTGACCGCCTTGAAGCTGCTGACGAAGAAGAAACGCGTCGCCGCCGATCATGATGTGCCGTGCCTGCTGGTGCCCGATGCCTCGGCCCGCACCGTCAGCCTCGCGGAAAACCTGCTGCGAGAGCAGATGCACCCCGCCGACCAATTCGAGGCGTTCGCCGCACTGGTCAAGGAGGGCCGTCCCATCGAAGACATTGCCGCCGACTTCGGCGTGTCTCCGCTGGTGGTGCAGCGCCGCTTGAAGCTGGCCAACGTCTCGCCGCGCCTGCTGGCGGACTACCGCAGCGGCAATCCAGGCGCGGTGACGCTGGAACAGTTGATGGCCCTGACCATCACCGACGACCACGCCGCGCAGGAAGCCGCGTTCTACGGCGCGCCCGAGTGGCAGCGAGGCGCATCCGCGCTGCGCGAGCGCCTGACCGAGCGCGAAATTGACGCCACGCATCCGCTGGTGCGCTTTGTCGGGTTGGACATCTACACGGCGGCAAGCGGTGGCATCCGGCGCGATCTGTTCGCCGAAGGCGATGCCGGAACCTACCTCACCGACGCCGCACTGCTGGAAACGCTGGTGCGCGGCAAGCTGGCGGTGCTGACCGAGGACGTGCGCGCCGAGGGTTGGGCGTGGGTGGAAGCCGTGCCGCACGTAAGCTACGCCGAGCGGCAGGCGTTCCAGAACGCGCCGCGCCAGCGCCGCGAACCGACCGCCCGCGAAGCCCGCCGCATTGCCTCGCTGCAAAACCGCCTCGACAAGATCGACGCCGAGCTGGAAGAAGCCTACGACGCCGAAGACGAGGACAAGACCAAGGTGATGGAACCGCTCCGCGAACAGGTCGCCGGGGAACTGCAAGCCGTGGAGGATGCCTTGCAGGGCTACGCCCCGGACGTGCGCGCCGTGGCCGGTGCCATCGTCACGCTCGACCGCGAGGGAGCAGCCGTGATTCATCGCGGGCTGCTGCGCGAAGCCGAAGCGAAGGCACTGCGCACGCTCGAACGCTTGCGGCAGGGTTTCGGCAGCGCGGAAGGCGAAGCCGGGAACGACGACGACAGCAAGGACGCCGAGCAGCCCAAGGCCGCGAGCCTGTCCGACCGGCTGGCGCAGCGGTTAAGCGCGCACCGCACCGCCGCGTTGCAAATCGAAGTCGCCCGGCATCCACAAGTCGCCCTGGCCGCGCTGGTGCATGACATGGTGCAGACCGTCTTGCAGGACAGCCCCTACGGCCACGACCTGCCGCTGGGCGTGAGCCTGAAAGTGCAAGACCGGCTGGAAGGCATGGCCCCCGACTGGCCGGAATCGGCCGCCGCCGTGGCGCTGCGCGAACTGCAACAGGTGGCGGGCGAAGCCTTGCCGCAGGACAGCGCCGAACTGTTCGCCGCGCTGCTGGCGAAGTCGCAAGACGAACTGGTGCGGCTGCTGGCCGTGTGCGTGGCTTCCACGGTGGACGTGGTGACGCCTCGCGCCACGCCTCATCAGCCCGGCGCAGAACTGGCGCAGGCCGTGGGCCTCGACATGGCCGCATGGTGGAAGCCGACCGCAGAAGGCTACTTCAAGCACGTTCCCAAGGCCGCGATTCTGGATGCCGTGAGCGAGTACGCGCCCGAGCAGGTCAATCGGCTGGCGAAATCGAAGAAGGCCGACATTGCCGGCGAAGCCGAGCGTCTGACCGAGGGAACGGGCTGGATGCCGGCCATCTTCAAGGCCGCTGGCCCGCAGGATGCCACCCAGGAAGAAGGCTCGGAGCAGGACGCCCCAGAGGATGCCGAGGCAGTGGCGGATGAACCCGCCGTGGCGCTGGCTGCTTGACCGCGCCGAAGACGAGCGCCCCGGCCTCGACCGGGGCGCTTCGCGGGAAGCAGAAACCCCATGATCCGCACCACCGCCAGCCGCCCGCGCATGGCGGCGATCTACGCCCCGGGCACGGTACGCGCCCGCCACTGGCACGGCGCAGGCGACGTGCGCGGCTACCGCCCGCCCTCGGGCTGGTCGGCCTGCGCCGACCTCACCGACATTCACCCCATCACGGGCCGCGCCTTGCCGCGTGCCGTGCGGTGGCTCCTCGAGACGAAGAAATAACCGCGATCAGCAGCCCAATCAGAAAGCCGCCGCCATCGTGGGGGGCTCCGGCGGCATTGAAACACCCTCTGGTAGCCTCATATAGCGCGCTTCAAGCGCTTTACATGGTCAAACAATGGACTCCAGAAGGAGAAATAGATGAGGATTTCCGAAATTTTGAAAGACCTTGATGCCGAGAACGACCCGGACGAGATTCTTGTTGAACTCACGTTGGATGTTCTGAAGCGGTGCAACCTGCAACTCGCGCTGGAGAGCATATGGGTGGCTTCCGGGAAAAAAGACTGGATGTACCGAGTTGACCCGCCAAATCCAAGCATTCCATTGAAGCGCCATGTCCACATCGCAAAGAGCAAACACACCAGCTCGAAAAGCATGCAGGCGTCATGGAATGACGATGGTAGTCGCCACGACAAAGGTTCTTTCAATACCTCCGTCGGAGACACAGCACGAGTGCGCGAGATTGCGAGGACGGTTTTGCAGCTTCCACCAAATGTCACGCTCGAAAGCGCTGGCAGTTCCCGTGCTGGAGCTTCCTTTGTTGAAGAAGCCTGGTTTTCTACAGATAGGAAAATCGCCTACGTTTCCATCCGCGCGCTTTGAGCGTCGCGTGCGGTGAGCGTGTCGGCGCAAGCGCCGCCGGGCTTTCGGGCTGCGCCCCGTGCCGACTTCGCTGTCACGGCCATTCGGCTTCAATCCCTCACGCCTTCGCGCCTGCGGCGCTGCGCGCTGCGCTTGCCTCCAGGGGAAAGCCCTGCGGGCTATCCCCGCCGCGCGATGCTTGGCGCCCCTCGATGCCACCGAACCGGCTGCGCCGGATCGGCCCGGCCAGCGCCCCGCCGCGATGGGCGGGCCGCTGGCGAACACGCTGGCACTTGCTGCGGCAGGTTGTGCGGAAGCGTGCCGTCCTCAACGCTGGCGGTTCCTGCCAATCACGTCACGAAGGACAGTTCACTGACACCCGCCCGGCATCGCTATGGAGCTTCCACACCACGCCTCAAGACCTGCGCTGCAAGGTGCGGCCGGGGCGCTCTCGCCTGTCGTTGGGGGTTGACCTGGCCCGCGTCAGCGGGCGAGCCGGTGCAGCCTTCGGGCGGGGATGCCGAGTCGGCCCGATCTCCTTTCGGAGCGGTTCGGCCCAAGGCGTCCTTGTCTCGTTGTGAATCCTGGCGGTGGCGCGGCTGCGCCTCGGGCTTCGTGGCTGCAACCGTGCGGCGAAAACAATTTCCCCTGCGCTGCGCGCATTCCTCGCGGGTCAAATTCTTTTCGCCTTCCGGTTCTCCACTGCGTTGCGACCGCAAGCGGTGCAGCCAGCCCGTCCCCCGCCGGCCGGATCACAACAAGGACGCGATGGGCGCGAACTTGTTCAACCGAAAGGAGAAACATCATGGCCAACATCGGCACCTTCACCGCAGACAAAGACGGCTTCACCGGCACGCTTCGCACCCTGACGCTCAACGTCAAGGTCAAGCTGGCTCCCAACGACAAGGGCAGCAGCGAGAACGCCCCCGACTTCCGCCTCCAGGCCGCCGGCCACGACATCGGCGCGGCGTGGAACAAGACCAGCGAGGCCGGGCGGGAATACAAGTCCGTAACCCTCGACGATCCTTCGTTCCCGGCTCCGGTCTATGCCCGCCTGATCGATGGCGAGGACGGCACGCACGACCTGATCTGGTCGCGCAGCAAGCCCCAGGCGGCGTGACCGCCGCAGCGCCCCGCCCGTTGCGGTGGGGCGATTTCATCCCAGCGGCTATGCCTCGGCAGCTTGAAGTCGGCTTTCCGCCTCGGCCATCAATACCGCGGTACTGCATTCCAGCGCACCGGCGATCTTGAAGATCACCGCCAGGGTCGGTGCATGTTCGCCGCGCTCGATCTTGCCCATGTGTGAACGCTCGATGCCTGCCAGGTTCGCCAGCGTCTCCTGAGCGATGCCGCGTTCCGTGCGCAGCGCACGCACCGCCGCGCCGAAGGCCTGGGCCAATTCGGCGTCGAAGGTAGTGGCGCCGACTGGTCGGCCGCGCTGGACGGGTCGCTTCTGCATAGACAGAAGCGTCGATTCGCAACACAATTAAAACCACGTTATCTTTAACTCATTCATCAAATCTCACCTGTTTTTTGCCTTTACAGAAATCCGCCTCGGCGGATTTCTTCAAAAGCGGAGAGCCTGATCCGTGTCTTTCCTGACTTCCGTACATGCGCCTTCGTGCATCTACGCTTCTGCGGATGCGTGGGCATGCGCATCTGTGCATCCGTGCCAAAACGGGGATGCGCTTTGGCGGCTTCGTTCATTCGTGGAAGCGACACGGCCGTGATCCCGCTTGTCACCGATGAAGAACGGGCGCGCCTGCTGGCCAACGGTCAGGCCCGCGCCACCGGGCAGGACAGCGACCCGCTGCCGGTGGTGCGGCTGTTCACCCCGGACGCGCACGCGACTTGGCTGCTGGCGTCGCTCGATCCTACGGATGGCGACACGGCTTATGGCCTGATCGACCTAGGCATCGGGATGCCGGCGCTGGGCATGGTCAAGCTGTCCGATCTGGCGTTCATCGTCGGGCCGCACAAGCAACCCGTGATGCGTGATCGCTACTTCCAGCCGATGCGGTGGCTGTCGGAGTACCTGCGGCTGGCCGAAGAAAACGGCTCGATCACGGACTGACCGAACCTTGCTCAGTCCGGCCAGCCGGGGCGCATTGTGACTATTTCCGTCTGACTCAAGACCGTGCAGGTCTCAATCCGCATTCTTGCACCGAAGCGGTGCGACCCTGCTGCAAACAGTCATGGTCTTCGACGCGGACTGCGGCACGGTGTCCGATGCTGACCGTCCATTCCTGGCGGCGCAGCCGTCGCATTCAGACGATTTTCGCAATGCACCGGAGCCAATCGGTCTTGACATCAGAAGACGCAACTTAACCCGATAACGATGACGCTTTGATGTTGAACCGATAGCTCCCGCACATCGAAAACCGTGGCGACGTTCCTGCTGACTGACAGGAGGTTGTGTCATGGCTGGCCCGAGCGCCGAACACTGGTATCCGACCGCCGCGTATCTCTACACGCTACACCTTGATGGCCCCGCGCTGGCCTGGGAGTACCGGCGCCGCAATCCCGACTACCGCCGCGACTGGCTGCGCCGACGCCGCCAGCCGGACGCGGCGCAGGCGTGGGGCCTGCGCCTGCTGGAAGACCCGGCCTTGGATGCGCGCGACGCGCATCCGGCCTGGTTCCCCGATCACGACGCCGTGGTGCAGCTTTACCCCGATGCCGATCCGCCGCCCGATGCCTATGCCTTCGAGTTCTGGCACCTCCCCGGTCGCAAACACTTGATCCACGACGGCAAGCGCCTGGTGCTGGTGTCGCACTGGCCCGGCTGCTGCATGCGGCTCGCGCTGGCGCCGGGCCTGGAAGACGGCATGGCCTACCTCTACGCCACCCGCGCTTGCGCTACGCCCTGCGCACGCTATCGCGCGCTCGCGGCCGGGCTGGATGCCCTGGCCGTGGCGACCGTAGCTGCGCCTGCGGCAGCGGCACGTTCCCGGCCCATGCCCGCTGCGCTGCTGGAACTGCACACCTTGCAGGCGCTTGACGCGACCCTGGCGGGCGCATCCCTGCGCGAGGTGGCCGAAGGGTTGTTCGGCGTGGATGCCGTCGCCTCCGACTGGCACCCCGACAGCGCCTTGCGTGCCCGCGTGCGGCGGCTGGTGCGTCGTGGCGAGGCGCTGATGCGCGGCGGCTATCGCAGCCTGGCGCAGCTTCCGCCAGTTGCGCCGCATTAGGGGGACGTCTTACGCCCCCTGCAATTCGTCCCTTAGCAGGAAGCCTCGCTTTCTTGAAAGTGTCTCTATCCGGCTGCGTGGTGTGGCCGGGCTTGATGGAGGACCATCCCATGCGACCTGCTCCCTTGCGACCTGCCGCTGCTGCTGTCGCTGCGCCCGCGCAGCCCCAACGCTACCTGACCAACGACGAGGCCGCCGAGTATCTGCGCCTCAGCCCTCGCACGCTGGAGAAGCAGCGCGTGATCGGTGGTGGCCCCAAGTTCCGCAAGTTCGGCCGTCGCGTCATGTACGCCGTGAGCGATCTCGATGCCTGGGCCGATGCGCGCAGCTACGAGGCCACGTCCGATCCCGAATACGCCGAGAACCATTCGGCCGACAGCCGTGCGCGCTGATCGGTGCATCGCCGGTGGCCATCGCCATGTCCAGCCCGCCAGGGCAAGCCTTGCCGCAGCGCGAACAGCTCGACCTGTTCCGCGCGCTGCCGGGCGACATGGCACCGCGCGACAGTCAGGACTTGATGGCCTTTCCGTTCTTCTCGCTCGCCAAGTCGCGGCGCACCGCGCCGATCGACTTCCGAGCCGGCGGCATCACCATCCGGGTGGAGGGCACGGCCGAGCATGGCATCGCCACCATCTGGGATGCCGACGTATTGATTTGGGCCGCCTCGCAGATCGTGGAAGCGCGCGACGCGGGCATTCGCCCGTCGCGCTGGATACGCGCCACGCCCTACGAGATCCTGCGCTTCATTGGACGAGGAACATCCCTCAACGACTACCTGCGCCTGAAAGTCGCGCTGGATCGCCTGCAATCGACCAGCGTGGCCACGTCCATCCGCGAAACCACGGGAAGGCGCTTGCATCGCTTCTCGTGGATCAACGAGTGGAAAGAACTGGCCGACGCCAGCGGCGTGCCGCTGGGCCTCGAATTGATCCTGCCGGACTGGTTCTATGCCGGCGTGGTGGACGCCGCCTTGGTGCTGACCATCGACCCCGCGTACTTCCGCCTCAAAGGCGGCATCGAACGCTGGCTGTACCGCCTGGTGCGCAAGCACGGCGGGCGGCAGGAACATGGCTGGCAGTTCGACTTCCGGCATCTGCACCGCAAGTCTGGCAGCGCGGCGCGCTTCTCGGACTTCGCCTACGACCTGCGCGTCCTGGTGGCGCGGCAGTCGCTGCCCGGCTACGTCCTCGGCATCGAGGCGATGCCGGACGAAGGATTGGAGCTGCTGACCTTCCGGCCCGTGCTGCATACGGCACGGGGATAACTGCGGTAAAGCCTGTGGACGGCCTCGTGCTATCAGGAGTACCGGGTATCGTGCTATCAGGAGTACACCTATCGTGCTATCAGGAGTACGAAAACGCCGGAAAGCCAATAACGGCGCGGGTTTGCGTCCTCTCTAACTTACCTAACTATAAATCTCTAACTTTTAGTAGAAGCGCGCCGATTCAGTGGACAACCACCGAACGGCACGGCGAACAGCGTTTCGCACGGCAGGCAAAGCCTGGCTTTCCAGCATGGAGGGCCACGCAATGATCGTCGCCTTGCTCAACCAGAAAGGCGGCGTGGGCAAGACCACGCTCGCCACGCACATCGCTGGCGAATTGGCGATGCGCGGGCAGTCGGTCATCCTGCTGGATGCCGACCCGCAGGGGTCATCACTGGACTGGACGCAACGCAGAAGCCAGCAAGGCTTGCCCCGGCTGTTCAGCGCCGTGGGCCTCGCCCGCGAGACGCTGCACCAGGAAGCGCCAGAACTCGCCCGCCGCGCAGATCACGTCATCATCGACGGGCCGCCGCGCATCGCCGCCTTGGCGCGTTCCGCGCTGCTGGCGGCCGAGCGCGTGCTGATCCCGGTACAGCCCAGCCCCTACGACCTGTGGGCCAGCGCGGAGATGGTGGCACTGATCCGCGAGGCCCAGGTGTTCCGGCCTGCGCTGCGCGCGGCCTTCGTCATCAACCGGCGCGTCAGCACCACGGTGATCGGTCGGGAGGCGCGGCAGTCGCTGGCCGAACAACCGCTGCCAGCGCTGCGCGCCGAGGTTCGCCAGCGCATCGTCTTCGCCGACAGCGTAGCCGCTGGCCGGCTCGCACGCGAGACGGCGCCGGACAGCACCGCCGCGCGCGAGATCGCCGCACTGGTGGACGAACTACTGCGGTGGCCGACATGACAGCGAAGCCACCACGCAGCAAGCGCGTCGGTATCGGCGCACGTCCGCCCGCGAATCCGCACGCCGAGGCGTGGATTCGCCAGGGCGATGCCGATGCACTCAACAAAGGCGACCTCTACACCGCACGCCTGACCCTCGACATCACACCCGCGATGCGTGCTCGCATCAAGGTGTCGGCCTTCACGCGAGGCGTGACCGTGGCCGAGTTGCTGCGCGGCTTGCTGGAACGAGAGTTCCCCGACAACCGCACGGAGAACCTGCCATGAACGCATCCGCCTTGCCTGCCGCTCACGCGGCGACGGCTGCACCGGCTGCTGCGCCGCCGCCTTCGCTTTCGACGCTCGCCGGCCAGGCTGGCAGCGTGCCGCTGACTCGCGTATCGCTCGCCTACATCGAACCGCGATTCAAGCTCTACCTGCGCTTCGGCGAGCCGGCGCGCACGCTGCGGCTCGACCGCTGGCGGCGCTGCGCAGTGTTCCTGCCGCGTGCAATGTTCTGCCGCGTGCGCTGGCAGGCCAACGACTACGGCACGATCCGCTGGCAACTCATGGTGATGCAAGCCGCCACGCCGCTGGACGACATGCAGCGCATCCCTGGCGTGCGGCCGGGCGCACGCCTGCTGCTGCACGCCGAAGGCGAAAACGCGGTGCGTGCCGTGCTGGAACGCATCGACGACATCGACGCGCAAGGCATCGCCGCCATCGACGTGTCGCCCGCGTACTGGCGCACGCTGGGCAACCGTCTGGCGGCCCGCCTGGCGCTGCCCGAATACACCGCCGAGCGGCACGCCGCCTGGCTGGCCGGAAGGGCGCTGCCATGACGACCCAATCCAACACCACATGCACGCATGAAGCCGCGCCGCATCCTCGCTCGCGCCTGCGCGTTCGCATCGTGCTGGCGGGCTTCGCCGCCGTCGGCCTCGCTGCGCTGGCCTGGGCGGCTTTCGTGTCGCCGCTGCCGCGTCTGACCTACAACCCGTCCGACAGCGTGGCGGTCGGCTGGTATCGCATCGAACCGTTCGACCCGCGCACCGCCTCGCTGCCACGTCCGCTGTCCGTGGACAACATCGTGCTGGTGCCGCTGCCCGACAGGGCCGCCATGCTGGCTGCGCAGCGCGGCTACCTGCCGACCCGCGTTCCGCTGCTCAAACGTGTGGGCGCGGTCGCGCCGCAACACGTTTGCATCGTCGCCGGGCAGGTACGCATCGACGGCGTGCCTGCGGCCGCCGCGCTGCCTACCGACCGGCTGGGCCGGCCGCTGCCATCCTTGCAGCTTTGCCGCCGCCTCGAACCGGGCGAGCTGTTCCTGTTGAGCGTGACCAATCCGGCGTCGTTCGACAGCCGCTATTTCGGCCCGGTCAGCGCATCCGCCGTGATCGGCGTCGCGCACCCGGTCTGGCTGGAGACACGCCCATGATGGCCGTCGATTCGCTGCACGTTGCCGTGCCTCTCGTCGTGCCATCGAGCATGTCGTTCCAGTGGCTGCCGCCGTGTCGTCGCGCGTGCAGCGCGGGCGCGTTCGCCGGCGGGCTGGCTGCAAGCAGCGCCGCGCCGCCGGGCCGCCGACACCCGGAGCGACAGCGAGGGGCAAAGGCGGAAGGCAAGACAAAAGGGTTCGGCACTCTGCCGCCCGCAAAGCCAGTCTGCACATGGGGGTGGCGCGGCACGGAGCGGCTTCGCCGCCGTGCCGCGTGGGGCGCGAGGGTCGCGCCAATGCAGGCATGTCCGCGTGCTTCGCACGACCGGACACGCCATAGCTTGCAGGGAGCGCAGCCATGACCGACCGCCGCGACGACGATTTTCGGGTGCGCCCCAGCGGCCCGAAGAACCGGGGCAAGGGCCAGGGACAGAGCTTCGTTTCCAAGGTGCTCAAGCAGGCGGGCAAGGCCAGCGGCGGCAAGTCGTCGGTGCGCCAATCCGCAGGCGGTGGCGGCGGCGCACGCGCAGGCCAGCGGCCCGGCTCACGCTTGGGGCGCGGCCACACGGCGGCGCGCTTCGCCGGGGCGAAGCTGACACCCATGTCGCGGCGCGTGACCATCAAGACCCTGCTGGTCAATCAGCGCAACGCCAGCCCGCAATCGCTCGCCAAGCACCTGCGCTACATCGAGCGCGACGGCGCCGGCCGTGATGGCGAGCCGGGCCGGGCCTACGGGCCACAGGCGGATGAGGCCGACCTTGACGCTTTCAAGGAGAGGGCCGCCGACGACCGGCATCATTTCCGCTTCATCGTCTCACCGGAAGACGGCGCCGAGCTGGACGACCTGCGCACCTATACCCGGCATCTGGTGAACCGGATGGAAGCCGACCTGGGGACGCGACTGGATTGGGTGGCGGTCGATCACTGGAACACCGACAACCCGCATACGCACCTCATCGTGCGCGGACGTGACGACACTGGCAAAGACCTCATCATCGCGGGCGACTACATCGCCCACGGCTTTCGCCATCGCGCCGCCGAACTGGCGACGGAATGGCTAGGGCCACGCACCGAACTGGAGATCCAGCAGACCTTGCAGCGCGAGGTGGAGCAAGAGCGGTGGACGAGCCTCGACCGCACCCTGCAACGAGAGGCCGGCGAGGCTGGCCGGGTGCAGATCGAACGCTTCAACGAACCCCGGCTGCAACGCCAGCGCCTGCTGCTGATCGGTCGCCTACAACGCTTGCAGCGTCTGGGCCTGGCTGACGAGATGCAGCCGGGCACCTGGGCCGTCCATACCGACGCGGAGAAGACCTTGCGTGCCCTGGGCGAGCGTGGCGACATCATCCGCACCATGCAGCGGGCCATGAGCGGCCAGCCGCGCGAGCTGGCGGTGTTCGAGCCGGGCGACGATGGCCGCACCGTCATCGGCCGCGTCGCTGCCAAGGGGTTGGCCGACGAACTGCACGACCGCGGCTATCTGGTCATCGACGGCGTGGACGGCAAGGCCCACTACGTCGCGCTGAACGCCCGCGACGAACCGGCGAACTATCCCACCGGCGCGGTGGTGGAGGTGCGCGGTTCCGCCGAGGTGCGGGCCGCCGACAAGAACATCGCCGCGCTGGCGAGCGATGGCCTGTACCGCACCGATCATCACCTGGCGATCGAGCAAGGCCGGGCCAAGCCCGGACGCGATCCGCAGGAAGTTATCGCGGCACATGTCCGCCGGCTGGAAGCCTTGCGCCGGGCGGGCATCGTGGAGCGCGTGGCCGAAGGGCTATGGAGGGTGCCGGACGACCTGGCCGAGCGTGGCCGCCAGTACGACGAGCAGCGGCTGGGCGGCGTGGCGGTGGAACTGAAATCGCACCTGCCGATCGAGCGGCAGGCCCGCGTAATCGGCGCGACCTGGCTCGACCAGCAATTGATCGGCGGTGGCCGAGGGCTGGGCGACCTGGGCTTTGGTGGCGAGGTCAAGAACACCCTGCAACAGCGCGCCGACTTCCTCACCGAACAGGGGTTGGCCGAACGGCGCGGGCAGCGCGTGATCCTCGCCCGCAATCTGTTGGGCACGCTGCGCAATCGGGAGTTGGCGCGGGCCGCGAAGGACATCGCCGGCGAAACTGGCCTGGAGCATCGGCCAGTGGCCGATGGGCAGCGCGTGGCCGGCATCTACCGGCGCTCGGTCATGCTCGCCAGTGGGCGCTATGCGATGCTCGATGACGGCATGGGATTCAGCCTAGTGCCGTGGCGGCCAGTGATCGAACAACGGCTGGGGCAGCAGATCGCCGCGACGGTGCGCGGCGGCGGGGTGTCGTGGGAGGTAGGGCGCGCCCGAGGGCTGTCAGTCGGCTGACGCCTGGCTCAGCCACGGCCTTGTACCAAGCTCCCCCACGATCCAGTCTGTGAACGCCCGCGTCTTGGCTGGCACCAATCGCGCGGATGGATGCACCAGGTAGACCGTCTCGTTGTTCTCCACGGGATGGTCGGGAAGTACCGGCACCAGCCGGCCGCTGCACAGTTCCGGGCCGGCCAGCCAGTCGGACACCATTGCGATGCCTGCACCGGAAACGGCTGCTTGTACGAGGCTTTGCGCATCGTCCGTGACCAGCGGGCCTGCGATCCGAATCGCCGTTGCCTTGTCGCCGTCGTGCAGGTGCCAAAGAGGATGGGAGGCCAAGCGCGAGAACCCCAGGCAGGCGTGTTGCGCAAGATCGGCTGGCCGGACAGGCGTGCCGTGCGCTTGCAGATAGGCGGGCGACGCACAAAGCAAGCGCCGCGATGGCGCGAGCCTGCGTGCCACCAGCCTGCTGTCGGCCAATGTTCCGATGCGGACAGCCACATCGAAGGACTCCGCCACCAGATCGACATAACGATCCTCGAAGGCCGCTTCCACGAGCAGATCGGGATAAGTTGCCAAGAAGGCGGGAAGGATCGGGGCAACCCACATCCGGCCGAAGGTCGCAGGCAAGGCGATGCGCAGCGTGCCGCGCACGCCGGTCGCCGCTGCTGCGGTGTCCTGCTCGATCTCCTGCAAGGCTTGCAAGGCCCCGCGCATGCGCTGATGGAAGGCTTCGCCCGCTTCGGTCAATGCCAGCCTTCGCGTGGTGCGCTCCATGAGGCGCACGCCCAGGCGCCTTTCCAATGCCGTGACGCGCCGCGAGAGGATGGAGCCATCACGCCCCAGCGCCTGCCCGGCAGAGTTGAATCCGCCATGCTCGATGGCGGCCAAAAAAGCTGTGATTTGCTCGAACTCAGTGCCGTTCATATCTGCATTATTTGCAGTAGTCATATGTATTTAGGCCATATTATCATCTTCCGGTGAATTAATTAACCTGTAGGGCAATCGTCAAGCCCTCGGCTCTATGCGCATCCGGCGTGGACGGAGGGCGCATTGGAGTTGTAATGGAAAAGACACGTTCAGCGGTCGCCGTGAAAGACCGATACAAGATACTGGCGGCGATCTGCGTCTCCGCGATCATCATCCCTCTGGTTTTCACTGGCCCGGCCATATCCACGCCGGCGGTCGGGCGCGACTTAGGCGCAATACTGTTCAGATACGCAACACCGGCGTAGGCTGATGCCGCTGGTGAAGCAGTTCGCCGCGATGGCGCACATGGAAGTTGCTCATCTTGCGTTTGACGCCACGCGGGTTGAAGCGCCCGCGACTGCTGACACGCACGCCTGCGCTGATCAGATGCGCGACGTCCGCCCTCGCCGGGAGGGTCTTGCGGGTTCTCGCCATTGTCCATGTCCACCGAAGCTTCGATGGACATGGATTGTCAATGATCTCTTTCTATCTGAACAGTATTGGACTTAGGCGGAGACCAATCCAGCTTGAGCTGGATCGTCAACGCCTACGCCATAGCGTTCGGTGGTTGCGTCATGGCCGCAGGTGCCATCGGTGACCAGATCGGCCGCAAGCGTTGCTTCGTGGCAGGACTCTGGATATTCATCGCCACGTCGCTGCTGATCGGCCTGACCCCCAGCCTACTGTTGCTCAACCTGCTGCGCGCCGCCGAAGGTGTCGGCGGCGCTTTGGTGCTGACCTCGGCCACGTCGCTGCTGGCACAGGAGTTCGAGGGAGCGGAACGCACTCGGGCTTTCAGCTTCCTGGGGACCGCGTTTGGCGTCGGTCTTGCATTCGGACCAATGGCGTCAGGATTCCTGATCGAGCACTGGGGCTGGCGTTCGCTTTACTTCGCCATCGCGCTGATCGCTGTTTTGATCCTGCTGCTAGGTACGCCAAGAATCAGGGAGTCTCGTGACCCCAATGCCCAAGGCATCGACTGGCCAGGCACCATGCTGTTCACGGCCGCCCTTGTGTCTCTGACGTTCGGTATCGTGCGCGGGCCGCAAGACGGCTGGGCTAGCCTGCGCGTGCTGTCGCTGCTGAGTTGCACTGTTCTCCTGTTCGGCGCCTTCGCCACCGTGGAACTACGTCGTCCGCGACCCATGTTGGAACTCGCCCTGTTCCGTTATCCGCGCTTCATCGGCGTGCAGTTGCTGCCGGTGGCGACCGGGTTTAGCTTCATCGCCCTGATCGTCTATGTGCCGATCTGGTTCATGGTCATCCAGGGACGCGATGCGTTCACGGCCGGTCTTGCAATCCTTCCGTTGACCGCGCCGATGCTGGTAGTGAACCGCCCCGAGTTCCGTGGAGGCTGTTTGGTTTAAGTCAGGCATCCGTCATGGCTGCCTGACTGGCGAGTTGCCGGTAGTAGTTTGCCTCGGCCTCGGCCGGCGGGATATAGCCGATAGGTTCGAGCAGTCGGTGGTGGTTGAACCAGGCTACCCATTCCAGCGTGGCAAGCTCCACCGCCTCCTTGGTTTTCCAAGGTGCTCGGCGGTGGATCAGCTCGGCTTTGTAGAGGCCGTTGATGGTCTCCGCGAGCGCGTTGTCGTAGCTGTCGCCTTTGCTGCCCACCGACGGTTCGATGCCGGCTTCGGCCAGACGCTCGCTGTAGCGAATGGAGACATATTGCGACCCGCGGTCGCTATGGTGAATCAGGCTGCTGTCACGCTCAGGCTGACATGCGTAGAGCGCCTGCTCCAACGCGTCGAGCACGAATTCCGTGTGCATCGAACGGCTGATACGCCAGCCCACGATGCGCCTGGCAAACACATCAATGACGAAGGCCACATAGAGCCAGCCCTGCCAGGTTGAGACGTAGGTGAAATCCGAGACCCAGAGCTGGTTCGGTCGCTCGGCACGGAACTGCCGATTGACCCGGTCCAGTGGGCACGGCGCCTTGCCATCGCTGACCGTCGTGCGCACCACCTTGCCGCGCCTCACACCGCGCAAGCCTTGTCGCCGCATCAAGCGCTCGACCGTGCACCGCGCTACAGCCATCCCCTCGCGTGCCAGCTGCCGCCAGACCTTGTCAGCACCGTAGACCTGCATGTTGCCTCTCCAGACACGTTCGATCTCCGGCACCAGCATCGCGTCGCGCTTGGCTCGGGCACAGCGTCGTTGCGGGTCGTGCTGAAGCGCCACATGACGTCGATATCCCGACGGGGCGACCTGCAGGACCTTGCAGATCGGCTCGACCCCGAAGGTGCGTCGATGTTCGTCGATGAAGTCCCTTAGGACTTGAGTCGGCGGTCGAGCTCCGCCTGGGCAAAAAACGCGCTGGCCAGCTTCAGGATCTCGTTGGCCCGACGCAGCTCCTTGACCTCACGCTCGAGCTCTTTCACGCGCTGCGCTTCGGCGGTGGTCACGCCGCCGCGAACACCGGTGTCGACCTCGTGCCGCTGGACCCAGCCCAGCAACGTCTGCGGCACACAGCCGATCTTCGGCGCTATTGACTCCACCGCGGCCCACAGCGATGGATACTCTCCGCGGTGCTCCTGCACCATGCGCACCGCACGCTCACGGACTTCGGGGGAAAACTTGGTGGACTTGTTCATGGCTCCATTCTCTCAAGAGTTAGAGCCTCCTCAAATCCCGGGGTGGTTCAGTAGTGCCGCTGCTGGCCGGGCGAGTAGCCCAGCACATCTCACCCGGCTTGCTGTCGGGCATCGGCTTCCTCATCTCCGCACTTGGCGCCTGGCTGTTGATGGGCCTGTCTGCTGACGGGAGCTTGTGGGCGATGGCGATCCCCATGCTGCTGATTGGCATCGGCAATGGTCTCCCGTGGGGCTTGATGGATGCCTTGTCGGTCAGCGTTGTTCCCAAGGAGCGCGCAGGAATGGCGGCCGGCATCTTCACCACTATGCGCGTAGCAGGAGAAGCCATCGCCATTGCCGTAATTGGTGCCGTGTTGGTTGGCTTGACGGCCGCGAATCTGCGCGCAGCGGCAAAGACCGCTTCGCTGTCGCTCCCGCAGAGCGCCACGGCGATCGCCAGCCAGATCGGAGCCAGCGCCGAGCACAGTTCGTCCGTCGACCCCATCAGCACGATAGACGGGGCGGTTATTGAACTTGCCCATCACGCCTACACCTCGGCTTTTCACGGCATCTTTGCTGTCCTGGCCGTGCTCTCAGTCCTAACCGCCGTGGTCTGCATTCTGACGCTGCGACGGTCAGCCGATCAGTAAGGCACATCTTTGAAATCTTGAGGCAAGTCAATGAGCGAAACAACAATCAGTGGAAGCCGAGCGATATGGAGCTTCGCCATCTGCGCTGCTTCCTAGCTGTCGCTGAAGAACTGCACTTCGCCCGCGCAGCAGAGAAGCTGCACATAGAGCAGTCGCCCTTGTCGCGCGCCATCAAGGAACTGGAAGAAGAACTGGGCGTGGTGCTGTTCGCGCGCACCACGCGCAGCACTCGGCTGACCCGTGCGGGCAAGCTATTCTTTGAGCATGTGCCGCGTGTCTTCTCTGCCTTGCAGCAAGCGCGCGACAGCGTGAAGGCGGCCGCCAACGGTTTCCACAGCCAATTGCGCATTGCACTATCCGACGGTATGACGCCCTCGCGTCTGCCGGCCTTGTTGGCACTGTGTCGGCAGGAAGAACCCGAGGTTGAAATCCGCTTCTTCGAGGTGCCGCTGTCGCAACAGATCAAAGGGCTGCACGGCGACCTGTACGACGTGGGCTTTGCGCGCGCTGATGAGGTCGGTGATGGCCTCGTTGCCGAGCCGGTATGGAGTGATCCGCTGATGGTGGCCGTGCCGGCACGGCATCCCCTGCTGGCCCACAAGCGCATCCCCTTGGAAGAACTGCTGCGCTATCCCCTGGTGCTGTGCGATCCGCAGGCGTGCGAGGGCCATGCCCGGCAAGTGGATCGTGTGCTGCGCCGTGTGGACATGGAACCGCTGGTGGCCGAACGGGTGGCGTCCTGCGACCTGATGATGGCGCTGGTGTCCGCAGGCATCGCCCTGGGGCTGACGGGCTGCGCGCACATCTTGGCCAGCCAGGAACCTGGCGTAGTGGCACGGCCACTGACAGGCCGTTCACCGCTGCTGACGACCTACTTGCTGCGTCCGGGAGGCGAGCCTTCGGAAATGCTCGCCCGCTTCATCGACCGTGTGCAGGCCATCGAATCACCCGAAGGTAGCAGGCCCACGCCGGGTCTTGATGCCGACTCCCTGGAGGAACCCGCATGATGAGAAACTCCATTCCGTTCCTGCTGGCCGTGGCATTAACCGCTTGCGGCCAATCGGAAACGCCAAAGCAGGCCGAGGTGCCGACCGTGGAGGAACTGGCCGCCGATCCGGCACTGCTGAAGGAGCTGCGCCAGCAGTGCAAGACTGATCGCGCCAGGCTTGGCGACGTGCTGTGCAATCGAGTCGCCGAGGCTACGCGCAAGCGGTTCTACGGCGATGGCAACACCCCGTACACGCCCCCGAAGGAGCCGCCCAAGTTCTGATCGCGGTCGATTCAACAACATATTCCGTTTTCTCGCCATACACGCCGCAATTCGCCTTCGCTTGCGGCGTTTTTCTTTGGCTCGACGCTGCACGAATTCTTCCTTTTTTCTAGACCTTTCTCCCGATAGCGGTCTTTGACCGGCACCGACTCGGCACCGATCCTCGCGCTATGCGGCACGTCCTTGTGCTGCGTGTGAACGAGGAATCAGCGCAGAGGAAATCGGAGGCCAGTCAATGCAAGCTCAGGGTGTGCTATTCGGGCAGATCGCGGTTGTTTTCAGCATCGTGATCGCCGGTGTGTGGAGTGCAACGCAATGGACAGCCGCCGCTCTGGCCTACCAACTACGCCTTGGCTCGCCCTGGTTCGACTTCTTCGGTACGCCGGTCTATCACCCCTGGCGGCTGTTCGAGTGGTGGTTCTTCTTCGATGCCTACGCGCCGCACGTCTTCGACATAGGCGGCGCCATTGCGGGCGGCAGCGGCCTGGTCGCCGTAGTGGTCGCCATCGCCATGTCGGTGTGGCGCTCGCGGCAATCGCGCCTGGTCACGACCTATGGCTCGGCACGTTGGGCCAATACCGCCGACATTCGCAAGGCCGGGCTGATGCAGTCTGCCGGCGTCTTTCTCGGCCTGCATGACGGACAGTACCTGCGCCATGAAGGCCCGGAACACGTCCTGACGTTCGCGCCCACGCGCTCGGGCAAAGGCGTGGGCCTGGTGGTGCCGACCTTGCTGTCATGGCCTGCATCGGCAGTGATCCACGACATCAAGGGCGAGAACTGGCAGATCACCGCCGGCTGGCGCTCACGCTTCTCGCATTGCCTGCTGTTCAACCCCACCGATGCGAAGTCGGCGGCCTACAACCCGCTGCTGGAAGTGCGGCGCGGCGCGCATGAAGTGCGCGACGTGCAGAACATCGCGGACATTCTCGTTGACCCCGAAGGTGCGTTGGAGAAGCGCAATCACTGGGAGAAGACCAGCCATGCGCTGCTGGTCGGCGCCATCCTGCATGTGCTCTATGCGGGCGAAGACAAGACGCTGCGCGGCGTCGCCAACTTCCTCTCCGATCCGGCGTGCCCGTTCGAGCTGACGCTGCACCGGATGATGACGACGAAGCACCTGGGCGATGCACCGCGCCCGGTTGTCGCGTCCGCCGCGCGTGAAGTGCTCAACAAGTCGGACAACGAGCGGTCGGGCGTGCTCTCCACCGCGATGAGCTTCTTGGGCTTGTACCGCGACCCCACGGTGGCCGAGGTCACATCACGCTGCGACTGGCGCATCGCCGATCTGATTGCGTCCGAGCATCCCGTTTCGCTGTACCTGGTGGTGCCACCTTCGGACATCAGCCGCACCAAGCCGTTGATCCGGCTCATCTTGAACCAGATCGGGCGACGCCTCACCGAATCGCTCGATGGTAGCGACGGCATCGAGCGCCGCCACAAGCTGTTGCTGATGCTCGATGAGTTCCCGGCGCTGGGTCGGCTGGACTTCTTCGAGACGGCGCTTGCCTTCATGGCCGGCTATGGCATCCGCAGTTTCCTCATCGCGCAGTCGCTCAATCAGATCGACAAAGCTTACGGCCAGAACCATTCGATTCTGGACAACTGCCATGTCCGAGTGACGTTCGCCACCAACGACGAACGCACGGCCAAACGCATTTCGGAAACGCTGGGCACCGCGACCGAACTGCGCGCGCAGCGCAACTACGCCGGCCACCGACTCGCGCCGTGGCTCGGGCATCTCATGGTGTCGCGGCAGGAAACCGCCCGGCCGCTGCTCACCCCTGGCGAGGTGATGCAGCTTCCGCCCGATCAATCGGTGGTGATGGTCTCCAGCGTCGCGCCGATCAAGGCGAAGAAGCTGCGCTACTACGTCGACGCCAATTTCAAGCAGCGCGTGCTGCCGCCGCCCACGCTGGCGGCTGGGCAGTACGCCGACGTGCCACCGGCCCGCGCCGACGACTGGATCGGCCTGGCAATCCCCGCCGTGCCCGCCGCATCAGCCACGGCATCCGCCGATGACCTGGGCGGCACCGACGACGGCGGCCCGCGCATCCAACCCGAACTCTCCGAATCCGTCGCGTACGACCCCGAGCTGGATGCGCCCGATGACCTCGCGCTGCTCGATGACGACGACGACCTGCCGCTGCTGCTTCCCGGCCAGCTCGATCCGGCCATGCAGCGCACGGCCCGGCTGGCCTCTCTCGACCCTAACGACGGAATCGACCTATGAGCCAATACCGCCTCAACCTGTTCATCCAGCACGAGCACGCCAAGCGTCTGGAAGAACTCGCCGCCAAGAAAGGCGTGTCCAAGTCGTCCATCGTCGCGGCAGCGCTGGCGTCCTGGCTGTCGCCGGACGCGGGCGACCAGCGCGAGGCCGCCATCGCCAAGCGACTGGATCGCCTGTCGCGGCAGGCCGAACGACTGGAGCGCGACCAGAACATCCAGATCGAAACGCTGGCGCTGTTCATCCGCTACTTCCTGACCGTCAGCACGCCGGTGCCTGAGGCGCATCAGGACGCGGCCCGAGCCCAGGGCAAGGCGCGTTTCGAGCAGTTCATCGAACAGCTCGGCAGGCACCTGCTGCGCGGCCGGAGCCTGGTGCGCGACGTCGTGGAAGAACTGCACCCCGACCCGATGCGAATGGACGACGCGGCGGCGCTGGCCGAAGCCCATGAACGTGCTGCGGAGCGTGCCTCATGAGCGCCGTTCCGCAGATCCCGCCCGAACCACGCTCGTCGGCCAGCACTTCACAGGATCGCCGCATCCAGATGCTGCGCACGGCAATGGGGCCGCTGATCGCCGCCGCGCTCGAAGACCCGGACGTGGTGGAAATCATGCTCAACCCTGATCGCACCCTGTGGGTGGATCGGCTGTCGTCGGGCCGCGCACCGCTGGGCGTCGAGCTGCCCGAAGCCGACGGCGAACGCATCATCCGGCTTGTTGCCGCGCACGTCGGCGCGGAAGTCCATCGCGGCCAACCGCTCTTGACCGCCGAATTGCCCGAGACGGGCGAGCGTTTCGAGGGCATCTTGCCGCCGGCCGCGCCGGGGCCAGCCTTCGCGCTGCGCAAGCGGGCCGTGAGCATCATCGGCCTGGATCGCTATGTGGCCGACGGCATTCTGACTGCCGGTCAGGCGGACTTCCTGCGCCGCGCCGTGCGCGAGCGGCAGAACATCCTGATCGCCGGCGGCACCAGTACCGGCAAGACCACGCTCGCCAATGCCTTGCTCGCGGAAATCGCTGCCACGGGCGATCGCGTGCTGGTGCTCGAAGACACCATCGAGCTGCAATGCGCCGCCCGCGACCATGTGCCGCTGCGCACGCGCGCAGGCGTCGTGTCGATGCAGGAGCTGGTGCGCGCCACGATGCGCCTGCGCCCTGATCGCGTGATCGTGGGCGAGGTGCGCGGCGGCGAGGCGCTGGATCTCATCAAGGTGTGGGGCACCGGCCACCCCGGTGGCATCGCCACGATTCACGCCGGTTCCGCCTTGGGCGCGCTGCTGCGCCTGGAGCAACTGATTCTTGAAGTGGCGGTGAATCCGCCGCGCGCGTTGATCGCCGAGGCCATCAACGTCGTCATCCACATCGCCGGGCGTGGCCGCAAGCGCCACGTCGAAAGCATCGCCCGCGTCGTCGGTTTCGACGGCGTGGGCTATCGCCTGGCGGATGCACTGGAAACGCCGTTTCCCGAGCTGCCGCCAGTTCCTTCCCCGTCCCCTGAACCCTCTGGAGAACTGCCATGACGCAGATGCACATTCATGCTTTCCGCATTTCCGTAAATCCGGCTTCGGCCGTCGCACGCCTGCGGCGCCTGACCGCGCCGGCGCAGCACGGCCTGATGCTGGCCGCCGTCATGCTGATGACGGCTGGCACCGCGCAGGCCGCCGGTTCCTCGATGCCCTGGGAAGGGCCGCTGACCTCCATCCTCGAATCCATCCAGGGGCCGGTGGCGCGCATCGTCGCGGTCATCATCATCATTTCCACCGGCCTGGCGCTGGCCTTCGGCGATACCAGTGGCGGCTTCCGCAAGCTGATCCAGATCGTGTTCGGCCTGTCCATCGCGTTCGCCGCGTCCTCGTTCTTTCTGTCGTTCTTCTCGTTCTCCGGCGGGGCGGTTGTATGAGCGCCGCCAACGAAGGAGTGCCCGGCTTCGCGTCCGGCTTCGAGATCCCACTGCATCGTTCGCTGACCGAGCCGATCCTGATGGGCGGTGCGCCGCGCACCGTGGCGATCGCCAACGGCACGCTGGCCGCGGCCGTCGGGCTGGGCCTGCAATTGTGGATTCCCGGTGCGGTGCTCTGGATCTTTGGCCATTCGCTGGCGGTGTGGGGGGCGCGCGTCGATCCGCAGTTTATGCAGGTCTTCGCCCGGCACATCAAGCACAAGCCGCTGCTGGACGTGTAGGGGGGCGCCGCCATGCTGAACCTTACCGAATACCGCCAGCGCCCCGCGCTGCTGGCCGACTGGCTGCCCTGGGCCGGTTTGATCGCGCCGGGCGTGGTTCTGAACAAGGACGGCTCGTTCCAGCGCACGGCGCGCTTTCGCGGGCCTGATCTGGACAGCGCCACGCAGGGCGAACTGATCGCCACATCGGCGCGGCTCAACAACGCGCTGCGCCGCCTGGGTTCGGGCTGGGCCTTGTTCATTGAGGCCGAGCGCCGGCCGGCGGCGGACTACCCACACTCCGACTTTCCCGAACCGCTGTCCTGGCTCGTGGACGAGGAACGCCGCGCCGCCTTCGAGGAATCGGGGCATCACTTCGAGAGCGGTTATCACCTGACGCTGGCGTACCTCCCGCCGGAGGAATCCCGCGCCCGCGCGGCCAAGCTGCTCTATGAGAACGCGCCCGGGGACGGCGTGGACTGGCGCGGCCGGCTCGATGCCTTCGTGGCGGAAACCGATCGCGTGTTCGACCTGCTCGATGGCGTGATGCCGGAAATCGCCTGGCTCGATGACGCCGAGACGCTGACCTACCTGCACGCCTCGGTTTCGACGCGGCGCTACCGCGTGGGCGTACCCGAAGTGCCGTTCCACATCGACGCGCTGCTGGCCGACTCCGCGCTGGTCGGCGGCCTTGCGCCGACGCTGGGCGACCAGCACCTGCGCGTGGTGTCGGTGCGGGGCTTTCCGACCTCAACCTGGCCGGGCCTGCTGGACGACCTCAACCGCCTGGGCTTTGGCTATCGTTGGAGCACGCGCTTTCTCTGCCTGGACAAAGCCGAAGCGGAAAAAGAGCTGGGCCGCCTGCGCCGCCAATGGTTCGCCAAGCGCAAGAACGTCATCGCGCTGCTGCGCGAGACGATCTTTCAGCAGGAATCGCCCCTGGTGGATACCGACGCCAGCAACAAGGCGGCCGACGCGGATGCCGCGATGCAGGAGCTGGGTGGCGATCAGGTGGCCTTCGGTCACTTCACTGCCACCGTGACGGTGCTCGATGCCGATCCAGCCGCGGCCGACGAAAAGCTGCGCATGGTGGAGCGCGTCATCCAGGGCCGGGGTTTCGTGACCATCCCCGAAACGCTGAACGCCGTGGATGCGTGGCTGTCGTCCATCCCCGGCAATGCCTACGCGAATGTCCGCCAGCCCATTGTCTCGACGCTGAACCTGGCGCACATGATGCCGCTGTCCGCCGTATGGGCCGGGCCGGAAAAGAACGACCACCTGGACGGCCCACCGCTGATCGTCACCCGCACCGATGGCGCCACGCCGTTTCGCCTGGTGACGCACATCGGCGACGTGGGGCACACGCTGGTCGCTGGCCCGACCGGCATGGGCAAGTCGGTGTTGCTTGCCATTCTGGTGCAGCAATTCCGCCGCTATCGCGGCTCGCGCGTGTACGCCTTCGATATGGGCCGCTCGATGCGCGCCACCATCCTGGGCCTGGGCGGCGAGCACTACGACTTGGGTGCCGATGGCGGCATTGCCTTCCAGCCGCTCGCGCGCATCGACCGGGAAAGCTATCGCTCCTGGGCAGGGGAATGGGTGGAAGGCCGCCTGTTGCACGAAGGCGTGACGGTCGGCCCGGACGAGAAGGCGGTCATCTGGTCGGCGCTGGGCAGCTTGGCCGGGGCGCCTGTTGAGCAACGCACGCTCACCGGGCTTTCCGTGCTGCTGCAATCGAACGCGCTACGGCAGGCACTCGCGCCCTATGTGCTCGGTGGCGCGCACGGCAAGCTGCTTGACGCGGACACCGATCGTCTCGGCTTCGGTGACGTGCAGGGCTTCGAGATGGAAGAGCTGATGCACAGCCCCGCCGCTGTGCAAGCCGTGCTGCGCTACCTATTCGCTCGCTTCGATGAGCGTTTCGACGGTGCGCCCACGCTGCTGATTTTGGATGAGGCGTGGCTGTTCCTCGATGAGCCGTCTTTCGCCGCGCGCATTCGCCAATGGTTGAAGACGCTGCGCAAGAAAAACGTGTCGGTGATCTTCGCCACGCAGTCGCTCGCTGACATCAAGGATTCGAGCATCGCGCCCGCGATCATCGAAAGCTGCGCCAGCCGCATCTTCCTGCCGAACCCGCAGGCCGCCGAGCCGCAGATCCGCACGATCTACGAGGGCTTCGGCCTCAACAGCCGGCAAATCGAGATTGTCGCCACCGCCCAGCCCAAGCGCGACTACTACTACCAATCGCGCCTCGGCAATCGCCTGTTCGACCTCGACCTAGGGCCGGCCGCGCTCGCGTTCGCGGGCGCATCCACTCCGCAAGACCAGCGCGACATTGACCGCGTGCTGGCGCAGGCCGGCGCTCCCGGCTTCGCCGGTGCGTGGCTTCGCCATCGCGGCCTCGACTGGGCCGCCGACCTGCTGCCGTCCTCACCGGCGGCTTCTTTCCTCGCTTCTCAACCGCTGGAGGTTTCTCCATGAAGACCCCTGCTCTTTCCGTATCCCTGGCCGCCGTGCTGTCGGTGACGCTGCTGACCGCGCAGCCCGCATCGGCGCTCACGTTCATCGACCCCGCCAACCTTGTGCAGAACACGCTGACAGCAATCCGCACGATGGAGCAGATCAACAACCAGATCAATCAACTGCAAAACGAGGCGCAGATGTTGATAAACCAGGCCCGCAATCTGGCGAGCCTCGATTTCAACGTCGTCAACCGCCTGCGCTCCACGCTCGCCACCACCGAACGCCTGATCGCCGAGGCGCAGGGGCTGGCCTACGACGTGCAAAGCATGGATGCCACGTTTGCCCGTCTGTACCCGGAGCAGTATGCCGCGACCATCAGCGGCGACCGCATGGCGCAAGACGCCCGCGAACGCTGGAAGAACACGCTCAATGGGTTGCATACCGCAATGCGGATGCAGGCGCAGGTGCCGCAGAACCTGGCACAAGACGAAAGCGCGCTGGCCGACCTCGTGAGCCAGAGCCAGTCGGCCACGGGCGCCTTGCAGGCGCAGCAGGCGACCAATCAGCTTCTTGCCTTGCAGGCCAAGCAGTCCATCCAATCCCAGCAGCTCCAGATCACGCAAGACCGCGCCGCGTCGCTGGAACTGGCGCGGCAGGCGGCGGCCACCGAGCGCGCCCGCGAAGTGCGCCGGCGCTTCCTGGGCACCGGCACGCCATACACGCCGCAGTCCATCAATTTCTACAACAACTGACGGAGGCGGCCATGCGATGCGCTCCCGTCTTGTCGGTTTCGCTGTTAGCCCTGCTGCTGACCGCTTGCGGCCAGCAGTCGGCCGAGAGCCTGGCCGATGCCTTGACCGCCGATCCCGTGCGGCTCAAGGCGTTGCGTGCGCAGTGCGCGGCCGACCGGCGGGCCGTGGGCGAAGACGACTGCCGCGCCGCCGCCGACGCCTTCCGGCGGCGCTTCTTCTCCGGCCATGCTGGGCCGGACGAATACCGGACGCTGGCCGAGCTGCCGCCGATTCCGGCGAGTTTCGATGAACCCATGGGAGAGGACACGCCATGAACGACGTGACCATCATCGACCGCTTCCTCGATACGTTCTCGCGCTACATCGACTCGGGGTTCGGGCTGCTCCAAGGCGAAGTGGCGTTTCTGACGGCCACGCTCATCGTCATTGACATGACCATCGCGGGCCTGTATTGGGCCATGAGCCACGCCACCGGCCAAGGCGAGGACGTGATCGCCAAGCTGCTGCGCAAGGTGCTCTACGTCGGTGCCTTCGCCTACATCATCGGCAACTTCAACTGGCTGGCCGGCATCGTCTTCCGCTCGTTCGCCGGGCTGGGCCTGACGGCCACCGGCTCGACCATGACGATGGAGAACTTTCTTCAGCCGGGCCGGCTGGCGAAGACGGGCATCGACGCGGGCGCGCCGATTCTAGAGCAGATCGGCGAGATGGCGGGATTCCCCGAAGTCTTCGTGAACATCGACCCCATCGTGGTGATGTTCCTCGCCTGGCTCACCGTCATCCTGTGTTTCTTCGTGCTGGCGATCCAGCTTTTCATCACGCTAATCGAGTTCAAGCTGACCACGCTGGCGGGCTTCGTGCTGGTGCCGTTCGCGCTTTGGAACAAGACCTCGTTTCTCGCCGAAAAAGTGCTCGGCAACGTGGTGTCGGCGGGCATCAAGGTCTTGGTGCTGGCCGTCATCGTCGGCATTGGCTCGGGCCTGTTCGCGGAGTTCCAGGTTCATCCCGACGAGCCTTCCATCGACCACGCCCTTGTCGTGATGCTGGCCTCGCTCGCGCTGCTGGCGCTGGGCATCTTCGGGCCAGGCATCGCCACAGGTCTCGTGTCCGGTGCGCCGCAGCTCGGCGCGGGCGCTATGGCGGGTGCCGCGGTCGGCGCCGCTGGCACGGCCGTTGCCATTGGTGCTGCCGCAACCGGCGTGGGCGGTGCCATGATCGCCGGCGCACGCATGGCGCCTGCGGCAGCCAAACTGGCCGGCGCCGGTGCGCGTGCCGCCACGTCGGCGGCCGGTAGCGCACGCTCGGCGTTCCAGGCCGGGTCCGCCGCTGCGGGCGGCGGCGCCAAGGGGGCGGTGGCCGGCTTGGGCAATGTCGCCAAGACCGGCGCGCAGGCTGCCGGGCGCAGCGCCGCATCCGGGGCTTCCGGCGCCGCGCAGAAGATCACGGGCTCTTTCCGTGCTGGATGGAACGGCACAGATGCCGGTGGCGGCGCTGCGTCCGGTGCGGCTGGCGCCGGCCAAGCGGCTGCAGGCGAAGCCGCATCCGGCGCCGCCAGCGCGCAGAAGCAGGAGCAGCCCGCCTGGGCCAAGCGGATGCACCGCCGCCAGCAGATCACCCATGCCGCGACCACTGCCGCGCACACGCTGCGCGGCGGCGACGGTGGCGGCTCCGGGCAAGGCCCGAGCCTGCGCGGCTCCGACGACTAAAGCGATTCACAAGGAGAACTGACCATGCGATTCAAACGACCGCAGGTGCGCTATGCCGATACGCCGCAGCCTGCCACTCCGTATCAAGCCGCCGCCCAGGTGTGGGACGAGCGCATAGGCTCATCGCGCGTCCAGGCGAAGAACTGGCGGCTGATGGCCTTCGGCTGCCTCACGCTCGCGCTGCTGATGGCCGGCGGTTTGGTGTGGCGCTCGGCGCAGTCCATCGTGACCCCCTACGTCATCGAAGTCGATCAATCCGGCCAGGTGCGTACCGTGGGCGAGGCCGCCACGCCGTACCGGCCTGCCGATGCGCAGATCGCGTATCACTTGGCGCGCTTCGTGACGCTGGTGCGCTCGCTGTCCATCGACCCCATCGTCGTGCGGCAGAACTGGCTCGATGCCTATGACTACACCACCGACAAGGGCGCGGCCGTGCTCAACGACTACGCGAGCAAGAACGATCCGTTCGCCCGCGTCGGCCGCGAGTCGGTGACGGTGCAGATCACCAGCGTCACGCGCGCGAGCGATGCCTCGTTCAACGTCCGCTGGACGGAGCAGCGGTTCGTCAATGGCGCACCCGCCGGTACCGAACGCTGGAATGCCGTGCTTTCCATCGTCCTGCAAACCCCACGTACCGAACAGCGCCTGCGCAAGAACCCGCTGGGTATCTATGTCAACGGCCTGTCGTGGAGCCGCGAACTGGATTCTTCCGAAGGAGCCAAACCATGAACGTGCCTTTCCGCTTTTACGCTTTCGTGCTGATGTTCTCGACCACCACGTCGTCATTGCTGGGCTGCGCCTCTCAGGGCAAGCCGCCGCCGACCATCTCGCTCGATGAGCCGGTGCAGGCGCAGCCGCTGCCCGAGCCGCCCAAGCCGGTCGAGGTCGTCGCCGTGCCCGAGCCGCTGGCGCTGCCGGCGCAGTTGAAGCCGCTGCCGAAGCTGGACGAGGCGGCGCCCGCGCCGGAGCCGGTCGACGAGAAGCTGCGCGTCTCGCGCGCCAATGCAGAAGCGCGCATCGCGCCGACCCGCGAGGGCTACGTCAACGCGATTCAGGTGTGGCCGTACAGCGACGGCGCGTTGTATCAGGTCTATGCCGCGCCGGGGCGCGTCACCGTGATTTCGCTCCAGCCCGGCGAAGAACTGGTGACGGTCGCTGCCGGCGACACCGTGCGCTGGATCGTCGGCGACACGTCCAGCGGCAGCGGCGAGGCGCTGCGCGTCAACGTGCTGGTCAAGCCCACCCGCTCGGGCCTGAAGACCAATCTGGTCATCACCACCAGCCGCAGGACCTACCTGCTGGAACTGACCTCGACGGAAAAGGCATGGATGGCGTCGGTGTCATGGGACTACCCGAAAGACCGGATGCTGGCCTTGCAGCGCCATTCGCAGGCCGCACAGACAGCCGCACCGGTCGATACCGGCTTGGCGTTGGAGAAGATCCGCTTTCGCTACGCGATCAGCGGCAGCAATCCGCCGTGGAAGCCGCAGCGGGCCTTCGATGATGGCGAGAAGGTCTATATCCAGTTCCCGCCGGGTATCGCCCAAGGCGAACTGCCGCCGCTGTTCGTCATCGGTGCGCAGGGTGACGGTCAGCTCGTCAATTACCGTTTCCGTTCGCCGTACTACATCGTGGATCGCCTCTTTGGCGCGGCCGAACTGCGCCTGGGCGGCGATGGCGGCGACGTGGTGCGGATCGAGCGCACTGACGGCGTGGCGCGGAGGAAATGACCATGAGCCAGGACGACACTTCCAACCTCGCTGCGCCGCAGGCGGCGGGCAAGATCGCGCCCGAGGCGGTGGCGCTACGCGCCCAGCCGCGTCCGGTCACGCGCCTGAACCGGCGCACGCTGGCCATCCTCACCGGCGGCCTGTCGGTCGCCGTGCTCGGCGCGCTGATGTGGTCGCTGCAACCGCAGCGGCGCGGAGCCAACGAGCAGACCGAGCTTTATAACGTCGATCGCGTCTCTAAGTCCGAAGGACTGGACGCGCTGCCGGCGGACTACTCCAAGATGCCGCCGGCTTTGCCGCCCAAGGTGCCCGAGCTGGGGCCGCCGCTGCCGGGCGATCTTGGCCCAGCCATCGTCAAGTCGCAGCAGCCGGTGACGGCCGCCTATGCGGCCCCCGGCCACGACCCGAACGACGCGCTGCGCAAGGAAGCCGAAGCGGCCGCGGCATCATCGGTGTTCTTCCGCTCGGGCACGCAGAAGGCCGCGCCGGTAGCGCAGTCGCAGGCTACCGCCGCGCCGGGCTTCGCCGCCAATGCGGCGTTCGACCCGATGGCTGCCGGGCCAGCCTCCACGGCGGCCCAGCCTGCCGACCCGACGGCCATACAGAACAGGCAAGACCAGAAGGAGGCGTTCCAGAAAGCCGGAACTGCGGAAACCCGCAATTCCGGCAATCTGACCCTTCCGGCTTCGCCGTATCAGGTCATGGCCGGGGCGGTCATCGCCGGGGCGCTGGTGACGGGCATCAAGTCGGACTTGCCGGGCGACGTGATCGCCACGGTGACCGAACCGGTCTATGACACGGCCACCGGGCGCTTCCTGCTGATTCCGCAGGGTTCGCGCATCCTGGGCAAGTACAACAGCCAGGTGAGCTATGGGCAGAGCCGCGTGCAGGTGGTGTGGAACCGGATCATCCTGCCCGACACATCTTCGTTCACGCTCGACAACCTGGTCGGAGCCGACCCGGCTGGCTACGCCGGGCTGGAAGACGACGTGGACTACCACTGGGGCCGCATCTTCGCCGGCGCGGCGTTGACCACGCTGCTGGGCGTGGGAGCCGAGCTGGCCGCGCCCGAGAACCGCCAGGACGGCGACCGCATCATCATTGCCGGGCGCGACAGCGCGCAGGACAGCATCAATCAGGTCGGCCAGGAGATGACCCGGCGCAACATGAACATCCAGCCGACGCTGACCGAGCGGCCGGGCCTGCCGGTTCGCATCATCGCCAACCGCGACTTGGTGCTGCGTCCCTACCAGCCGTTGTTCTTCAACAAGGGGATTTCACGATGACGACGCGCAAGCTGCGGCTCGGGCCGCTACCGAAAACGGAATCCACGAAGCTGACCTTTGCCTGCCCGGCCAGCCTGAAAGCCGACCTCGACCGCTACGCCGCAGTACACGCGCAGGCGTATGGCGAGGCGGTCGATGCCATGACACTGATCCCGCACATGCTTGAGGCGTTTATGGCGGGGGATCGGGGGTTCAGGAAAGACTCGACCCCTGCTATCCCGAAGCCGCCGCTGCGGAACTCACCCCCGTAGTTCAAGCGCGTGTCGCTGCCGAGTATCGACGGGCGTCTTCACGTAGCTGATTCCCGGATTTCCAAGAACTGCCACCAGCAACCGGCACACCATCGCCTGCATTTGCAGTGTGGTGTTGCCCGGATCTGCCGCGGGCTGGTTGCCACCGTAGATCGAAAAGCCCAGCGGCCCATCGAAGAACAAGGCTTCATGAACGGTGTCGTTTCGGACGACGGATAGCGACGAGGGAGTCGCCTTGTCGCTCTTGGCCCAATCGGGTACGGGCATATCGAATTTCTCGCACATCCACTGGACGCGCCCCGCATGTGGCACAGAAGGCTTTTGTGCCTCCTTGACTACGACGAGCTTGAAGCAGGCGTCCAGCGCCATGTAAAGGTATTGGAACTGCTCGAAGGGAAGGCTATGCGGATACTGCGCCAGGAACAAGGCATGGATGACAGCCGCAACCCGCGTGGGCGCACGTGAATCGCCGCCTTCCGAGTCCAGGTAGTCCAGCGCTAACTCGATGACGTCAGCCACAGTGCAGCGAACCAGGGCGAAATCAACAAGCATCCCAGATTTAATGGGCGTCGCATCGAGAAAGCCCGCCTCCGTTGTCGTCAGCCGCATGCCGAAAAAGAAAGACAAACACCACACCACGAAATCGAGCTCTTCTCGGCTCCTGCCTTCATGCAGCGTCAGGACATGTGTCTTGGGCAGGCTGAAGACCCGGGCGCTGTACGGCATCGAGCGAACGTCTCCGCTCATGAAATCCC
Source organism: Pseudoxanthomonas spadix BD-a59 (assembly GCF_000233915.3). Taxonomy (NCBI): domain Bacteria; kingdom Pseudomonadati; phylum Pseudomonadota; class Gammaproteobacteria; order Lysobacterales; family Lysobacteraceae; genus Pseudoxanthomonas; species Pseudoxanthomonas spadix. Next base: position 2,011,874 of record NC_016147.2, read on the forward strand.
GCTGCTGCTGCGCACCCGGATAGATCCAGTCCTTGAGGGAATTGGGGTCCCCGGTAACGGTGGCCACGCTACTTTCGTGATCAGGGAGCGTCTGGACGGAGAAGCGGCCGGTCGCGATGTCGCAGGGCTTGGGGTAGTAGCCGAACTCCATGGCAATCCCATTGAGCGGCGCTTTGAGTGGTTGCTCCATCACAGTACAGGTGGCCTCATGAACTTTGTTTCGTGAATTATCTAAAACGACCATGCTCTGACCGAACAATTCATGGGCAATTTTTGTGAGCCAAGTTGGATGGCGCCCTCCCCGCTTCGCCCCAGCGAGTTGTTCCGATTGCTGACGATAGTCACCATAGATCCATACGAACACAGTGCCTTAGGAACCTTCGATGCCCGCTCACGTTCATTGCACCGATGCAGTCGATACCGCCTTGCCGCCGAAAGCATCCATTCCTCATCCGGGTACGGATGGGTACGAAGACCTTCCGCAGTTTTCGGCCAAACTTCCCCTCCCCTTCCGCCGCACCATTCGCCGCCAAGATTTGCACCAGATCGTCCCTTTGGCGGACACGACGATCTATGGAATGGAGCAGCGTGGCGAGTTTCCACGCCGATTCAATCTGACCTCGCGCTGCGTTGTCTGGGATCTGGAGGAAGTCGAAGCTTGGATTGAAGCTCGCAAGCAGTCCTCTCGATCCGGTGCCATCACCAGGTCCAACGGACCTGATGTCAGGCTACGTAAGCGCCGACCCGTGCACGATGTAGCTTCAACGTAGCAACGTGGCTAAGCGATCAGCAGTTTGAGCTCTCGCACCGCTGCCACGGGCAGTCGGTGAATTTCCTTGGTCAGATTAACTTCCAACGCTGCACGCGCGGTTTCCAGCATCTTTCGCTCAAAGGCATAGCCCCCCTTCTCTTCCAGCCAGCCCAGCACTTCGGCCAAGTGCCAGATCGAGGCGCTGCCCTCGTGCACCGGTGCTGGAAAAGTCGCAGCATGAGAAAGCATCACCTTACGCATTGCTTGGCGCGACACACCCACCAATTCGGCGACATCGGTCAGCCCAACGAAATCCGGTGCCGCCTCCACTAGCTTCGCCAAAGGGACGGCACGCTTCACGTCGGCCAGCGCACTGCGCACTGCGGCCTGCGCGCTCTTGGCTTCGCGGGTGAACTCGAGCGCCATTCGGCCCGGCTGCCCAATCCCCACCAAGGCATCGTCGCAGCCAGCTTCACCCAACCGCTCTACCAGCGCATCGGGATCGCTTTCGTGCTCGGCAAGCTGGTACTTTAAGGTGAAGGTGTATTCCATACGTCATTCCTCGGATGAAGGGTCAGCTTCGTTTCGTTGCTTGTGCGTCGTGCAGTTGTCCACGACGCGCCGCAGCGCTCGGGCATGGTTGCCGGGGTTCTTCGGCGTGCTCCATACGCTGGTAATGCAGAACTCACCGCAGCGGCACTCATCGTCGTTGTACGGGCAGTAAATCTTGCCCCAGGCATGACTGCCACCGACCGTGACGCGCCAGCCCTGCGTTTCCGCATGTTTGAGCGCCTCTTCGACCTCCTTCTTTGGATGAGAGGAACGGGCCATTCAAGGTCTCCAGTATGGGGATGAATCGTCAGGTTGTCAACTGACAACCTGACGTGAAGTGACTCAGACCGATGCGCTCAGCACAGGCACGACCGTATTGCTCGGCAACAGCGTGGGCGCGTATGCGCCACCCTCCACCCAGGCATCGACCATGTTGGCCCACTCCTGCAGCATGTGGCGCCGCGGCTCGGCGTATTCGGCTTTGTTGTAGACCGAGCGCGAGGAACGGCCCTCTTCATGGGCCAGGCACTTCTCGATCCAGTCGCCGTTGAAGCCGACCTCGTTGAGCAGCGTCGAGCCGGTGCGGCGCAGGTCGTGCACCGTGAAAGGTTCGAGCGGCAAACCGGCAGCTTTGGCGCGCTCGGACACGATCTGGGTTACACGGTTGAGCGTCGCCTTCGACATGCAGCGGTCCGCGTCGTAGCGCGACGGCAGAACGAACCTTGACCCTGCCGCGCAGGTGTGCAGCGCAACGAAGATGTCCATGGCCTGGCGCGACAGATACACGACGTGCGGGTTGCGACCTTTCATCCGTGTCTTCGGAATCGTCCATGTCGCGTTCTCGAAATCAACCTCGGCCCATGTCGCCTCGATCAACTCGCTCTTGCGTACCAGCGTCAACAGAATCATGCGCAACGCCAGGCGAATGGTCGGATAGGTGGCCACCGATTCCATCTGCCGGTACATCAGACGGATCTCCATCGGTGACAGCGCTCGATCCTTGGGCACGAAGGTCGCGATCGAAGCCGCGCCCACGCCATCGGCCGGGTTGTCGACCTTCTCGCCGTGCAGGATGGCGAAGGCGTAGACCTGCTTCACGATGTCGCGCACGTGGACGGCTGTGGCGGGGGCGCCGCGCGCCTTCACCTTGTTGCACAAGGCGCGCAGGTCGTCGGAGCTGACTTCGTTTAGCAGCCGGTTCTTGAACGCCGGCAGGATGTCCCGGTCAACGATGCTCTTGCGCATCGCTCGTGTGCTATCGGCCATCTTGGCATCGGCAAGCCATCGGACCGTCATGTCGCCAAAGTTCTTGGCGGCAGTTAGTCGACGCTTCTCGCGCTGCTTTTCATGCGCCGGGGACTTGCCCTGGGCGACTGCCCTCTTGGCGTCTAGGAGTTTTTCACGGGCCAAGGCCAGTGAGATGCCGGCTGGCCCGTAGCGACCAATGGTCAGCGTTTCCCGCCGCCCATTGAGACGGTAATCGTAGCGGAAGGTGACGGTACCGGTGGGCGATACCGTCACGTACATACCGTCACGATCGGAAGCCTTGTAAGTCAAGGACTTAGGCTTGAGGTTGCGCAGAGCGGTGTCGGTAAGCATCGAGGTTTTTCCTCCTGTTCTTGACGGCTTTTACCGTCAGGGGTCAGGAGACCTGCTGATGCCTGGAAAGCCGCATGAAACAAGCTTTCCAGAGGAAACATTTACCGTCAAAGACCGGTTTGGTCTCAATAGTAAACGGGCGGGTCTTAATCCGACATCCAGTTCTTACCGTCAGTTCTACCGCCAACACGTTTTGCTGGCCGGCGATAGTCACCGATAGCTACCGCGACGTATTTCTTTCTAAATCAACACGTTACGTCAGTTTTTCGATAGCTGGCGATAGTCCCCGAAGGACCCGATTTCACTCCCACTCGATCGTCGCCGGGGGCTTGCCGGAGATGTCGTAGACCACGCGCGAGACGCCGCGCAGTTCGTTGATGATGCGGTTGGACACCGTGCCGAGGAACTCGTAGGGCAGCTGCGCCCAGTGCGCGGTCATGAAGTCGATGGTTTCCACCGCGCGCAGGGCGATCACCCATTCGTAGGCGCGTGCGTCGCCGACCACGCCGACCGACTTGACCGGCAGGAACACGGCGAAGGCCTGGCTGGTCCTGTCGTAGAGATCGGCCTTGCGCAGTTCGTCGATGAAGATCGCATCGGCCTTGGCCAGCAGCTCGGCGTACTCGCGCTTGACTTCGCCCAGGATGCGCACGCCCAGGCCCGGTCCGGGGAACGGATGGCGGTAGACCATGGTGCGCGGCAGGCCCAGTTCCACGCCCAGGCGGCGCACCTCGTCCTTGAACAGCTCGCGCAGCGGTTCGACCAGGCCCAGCTTCATGCGCTCGGGCAGGCCGCCGACGTTGTGGTGGCTCTTGATCACGTGGGCCTTGCCGGTCCTGCTGCCGGCCGACTCGATCACGTCGGGATAGATGGTGCCCTGGGCCAGCCACCTGGCGTTGGCCAGCTTGCTGGATTGCTCGTCGAAGATCTCCACGAACAGGTTGCCGATGATCTTGCGCTTGGCTTCGGGGTCGCTGACACCCTTGAGCGCGTTGAAGTAGCGATCGGCCGCATCGACCCGGATCACCTTGACGCCCATGTGCTCGGCGAACATGGCCATGACCTGGTCGCCTTCCTGCCAGCGCAGCAGGCCGGTGTCGACGAATACGCAGGTCAGCCTGTCGCCGATGGCCTTGTGCAGCAGCGCGGCCACCACCGACGAATCCACGCCGCCGGACAGGCCCAGGATCACCTCGTCATCGCCGACCTGCGCGCGCACCCGGGCGATCTGGTCGTCGATGATGTTGGCCGCGGTCCACAGCGTGGCGCAGCCGCAGATGTCCACCACGAAGCGGCGCAGCAGGGTCTGGCCCTGCAGGGTGTGGGTGACTTCCGGGTGGAACTGCACGCCGTACCAGCGCCTGGCCTGGTTGGCCATCGCCGCGACCGGGATGCGGTCGGTGGTGGCGGTGATGGTGAAGCCCGGCGGCACCCTGGAGACATGGTCGCCATGGCTCATCCACACATTCAGCCTGGACGCGCCGGCATGGTCGGACAGGCCCGCGAACAGCGCATCGGCGTTGACCACGTCCACCTCGGCATGGCCGAACTCGCGCTGGTCGGCCGCTTCGGTGGCTCCGCCCAGCTGCGCGGCCATGGTCTGCATGCCGTAGCAGATGCCCAGCACCGGCAGGCCGCTGTCGAACACTTCCTGCGGTGCGGCCGGCGCGCCGGGCAAGGTGGTCGATTCGGGGCCGCCGGACAGGATGATGCCCTTGGCGCCGAAGTCGGCGATCTGGCTCGGATCATGGTCCCAGGCCCAGATTTCGCAGTACACCCCGATCTCGCGGATGCGCCGGGCGATCAGCTGGGTGTACTGGGCGCCGAAGTCGAGGATCAGGATCTTGTCGGAATGTAGGTCGTCGTTGCGGGCGTTTGACATCGGGACTCGGGACTCGGGACTCGGGACTCGGGACTCGGGCTCCCATGTCCGCTGGCGATGTAGAAACGGCGACCAAGGATGCGCATCCTCCGCCGCCGATGAACTGCTTTGCCGAGTCCCGAGCCCCGAGTCCCGAGTCCCGGCTCTTACCCCATCCGGTAGTTCGGCGGTTCCTTGGTGATCTGCACGTCGTGGACGTGGCTCTCGCGCTGGCCGGCGCCGGTGATCTTCACGAACGTGGGCTTGGTGCGCATGTCTTCGATGGTGGCGCAGCCCACATAGCCCATGGTGGCGCGCAGGCCACCGGTGAGCTGATGGATGATCGAGCTCAGCGGTCCGCGGTAGGGCACCCGGCCTTCGATGCCCTCGGGCACCAGCTTGTCGGCGTCGGAGGCGTCCTGGAAATAGCGATCCTTGGAGCCCTTCTCCATCGCCCCCAGCGAGCCCATGCCGCGGTAGCTCTTGTAGCTGCGGCCCTGGAACAGTTCGATCTCGCCCGGCGCTTCCTCGGTGCCGGCGAACAGGCCGCCGATCATCACCGTGGAGGCGCCGGCCACCAGCGCCTTGCCGATGTCGCCGGAGTAACGGATGCCGCCATCGGCGATCAGCGGGATGCGGTCCTGCAGCGCCTCGGCCACCATGTTGACCGCGGTGACCTGCGGCACGCCCACCCCTGCCACCACCCGGGTGGTGCAGATCGAGCCCGGGCCGACCCCGACCTTGACCGCATCGGCACCGGCATCCATCAGCGCCAGCGCCGCATCGCCGGTGACGATGTTGCCGCCGATCACCTGGACCTGCGGATAGGTCTTCTTGACCCAGGCCACGCGGTCGATGACGCCCTGCGAATGGCCGTGCGCGGTATCGACGATCACCACATCCACGCCGGCGGCGGCCAGCGCCTCCACGCGCTGCTCGGTGTCGCCACCCACGCCCACCGCGGCCCCGACCAGCAGGCGGCTGGAAGCGTCCTTGGCGGCGTTGGGGCTGTCGGATTTCTTCTGGATGTCCTTGACCGTGATCAGGCCACGCAGGTGGAAGCCGTCGTTGACCACCAGCACCTTCTCGATGCGGTGCTTGTGCAGCAGCTCCAGTACTTCCTCATCGCTGGCCCCTTCGCGCACGGTGATCAGGCGATCCTTCTTGGTCATGATGTGGCTGACAGGATCGTCGAGCTTCTTTTCAAAGCGCATGTCGCGGCTGGTGACGATGCCGACCAGCTGGCCGCCGTCCACCACCGGCACGCCGGAGATGTTGCGCGCGCGGGTCAGCTTGAGGACCTCGCCGATGGTGGTCGTCGGGCCGACGGTGAACGGTTCGGTGATGACGCCGGATTCGAACTTCTTGACCCGGGCCACCTCGGTGGCCTGGTCGTCGATGCTCAGGTTCTTGTGGATGATGCCGATGCCGCCCAGCTGGGCCATGGTCACCGCCAGGCGGTGCTCGGTGACGGTGTCCATCGCGGCCGAGAGGATCGGCAGTTTCAGCCGCAGCTCGCGGGTCAGCCGGGTCTCCAGGTTCACCGCATTGGGCAGCACGGTGGAATGGGCCGGGACCAGGGAAACGTCGTCGTACGTCAGTGCTTCAGCCAGGATGCGGAGCATCGGCCACCTAACCAGGTTCTGGGGAAGCGCGACATTCTAGCGCAGCGCGGCAGCCTTTTCCCCCGCCGCTCGGGCGGGCTGCCACGCTGGCACGAGGCGGAAAACCGCCCGCCTGCCTGCCCGTTCAGCCAGCGTCGCTGGCCTCGGCCGCTTCCAGGGTGTTCTGCATCAGGGTGGCCACGGTCATGGGCCCCACGCCACCGGGCACCGGGGTGATCCAGCTGGCGCGCCGGGCGGCGGCTTCATAGCCGATGTCACCGGTCAGGCGGCCGTCTTCCAGCCGGTTGATGCCCACATCGATCACCACCGCGCCCGGCTTGACCCATTCGCCGGGGATCAGGCCGGGACGGCCCACGGCCACCACCAGGATGTCGGCATCGCGCACCCGCGCTTCCAGCACGGCCGGCGGGGTGAACTTGTGGCAGCTGGTCACCGTGCAGCCGGCGATCAGCAGTTCCAGCGCCATCGGCCGGCCGACGTGGTTGGACACGCCGACCACGGTGGCGTTGCGGCCGCGCACCGGCTGGTCGGTGTGGCCCAGCAGCGTGACGATGCCGCGCGGGGTGCACGGACGCAGGCCGAACTCGCGCAGGGCCAGGTGGCCGACGTTTTCCGGGTGGAAGCCGTCCACGTCCTTGCGCGGGTCGATGCGGTGGATCAGGCGGCGCGCATCGGCGATGCCCGGCAGCGGCAGCTGAACCAGGATGCCGTGGACCTTGGGGTCGGCATTGAGCTGGTCGATCAGCGCCAGCAGCTGGGCCTCGCTCGTGCCGGCCGGCAGGTCATGGTCGTAGGCGACGATGCCGACCTTCTCCGCCGCCCGGCGCTTGTTGCGCACGTAGACGGTGCTGGCCGGGTCGGCGCCCACCAGCACCACCGCCAGGCCCGGCGCGGCCTTGCCGGCGGCCACCCGCGCATCGACCCGCTGCTTGAGCTGGTCCAGCAGGTCCTCCGCGATGCGGCGGCCGTCGAGGATGCGGGCGGGGGCGGAAGCAGTCATCGAGTCGCGTTGTAAAGTGCGTGGCTCCGCATTGTCCCTGATTGCCACCATGACCGACACCACGCAGTTCGAAGCGGCCGCCTTCCGCCGCCTGCTCCAGCACCTCAACCAGGACCGGCACGACGTGCAGAACATCGACCTGATGACCCTGGCCGGGTTCTGCCGCAACTGCCTGGCGGACTGGTATCGCGAAGCGGCCCAGGCCGCCGGCACGCCGATGAGCAAGGACCAGGCCCGCGAGGCGATCTACGGCATGCCCTTCGCGCAATGGAAGGCCAAGTATCAGGCCGATGCCAGCCCCGAGCAGCTGGCGGCGTTCCAGGCGGCGCAGCAGCGCCACGGTTGAGCCCGGGCGCTTGGGTGGGCGGCTTTGCCGGCGCCCGCCTTGCCGATGAAGCGCCGGCGCCGGCCGGCGCGGGGGCACGACCCCCCCCGCGCCGACCCGCCTCAGCCGGCTTCGCGCAGATCGCCGTCGGCGTCGGCGGCGCCCCGCCCAGCACCGGCCTGCTGCGACAACAGGCGCCTGGCCAGGTCGCGGGCGGCGGCGCGCAACTCGGGCACGGCGGTGATTTCCCACAGCTGGCCGCGCAGCAAGGGACCCAGGCAGTACAGGCCGGTGACCGGGGTGCCGAACCGATCGCGCAACCGCAGGTGTGCATCGGCATCCACACCCAGGCCCAGCGGATCGGCGCCGATCAGGCCCGCATCGCGCAGCGTGGCCACCAGCGGGTGGCTGCTGCGCTCGATGTCGGTATCCAGCCCGGTGGCGCGGATCATCACGTCGAAATGGCCCAGCCAGGCACTGTCGGCGCCACGTGGGCGGATCAGCGCTTCCACATCGCCCACCCCCACCCGCGCGCGCAGCAGGCGCCCGGCCACCACCCGCAGCTGACCGGCCGCCTGCATGGCCTGCAGCTGCCCGGCCACGGACGGGGCGAGGCGATGGCGCAGGGTTTCCCAGTGCGAACGCAGGTGGCGCAGGAAGCGCGCGCGCGTGGCCAGGTCCAGGCCGCGCCAGAACGGCTGCAGGTGTGGCCGCAGCGCATCGACCACCCGGCGCCAGTCGTCGACCACCGTGGACAGCTGGCGCAGGGTGCGCACCAGGCCGCGCAGGTCGTGATCGCGCAGCGCCTGGTGCACGCCCGGCGGCAGCTCCAGCGGCGCGCCGGGCACCTCCAGGTGCGCCTGCGGCACCAGGCCGTGGCGCGAAAGCGCGGTGATCGGCCCGCGGTGGCCGCGCTGGCGCAGGGTCACGGCGACATCGGCCATGGTCAGCCCGGCGCCGACGATCAGCAGCCGCGCCTCCGGCGCGATCGTGTCGATCGCCCCGTCCTGCCACGGCCAGCCGATGTAGCGCCGGTCCACCGCCAGGCGCGGACCGACCCCGGCCAGGCGCTGCGGCGGCAGCGCGCCCACCGCCAGCACCACCACCTCGCTGAAGAAATCCTCGCCATTGGCCAGCAGCACCTGGAACCCACCGGGCACCCGGTCCACCGCGACGGCTTCCTCCTCGATCCGGGCAAGGCCGCTGGCCGCTTCGGCGGCCTGCTGCAGGCGCGACTGCAGGTATTCCCCGTAGGCAAGGCGCGGCAGGAAGTCCAGACGGCCGCGCTCGCCCAGCGCCAGGGTGTCGGCAAAGCCGCTGGGCACCGCCGCATCGGCGCCCAGGTCCTTGGCGCGCACGTTGAGCAGGTGTTCGGGCCGGGCCGCGCCGTAGGCCACGCCGCGGCCGAAGGTCTCCGGCTGGCCGACCAGGGTCACGCGCGTGTCCGGGCCGCCCTGGCGCAACAGCTCCACGGCCAGGGTGCTGCCGCAGAAACCGGCGCCGATCAGGGTGATCTGCATGGAAACGTTCTCCTCTCTCCAGGGGAAGGGCGAGTGGAACCCAGCGGCGCCGGCCACGCGTAAAGGTCTGGTTAGGATTGGCGCCGCCGGCCTGCATCCGAGTGCATGAACTCATGCCGCACCGTCATCATCGCCGCCGGCCAGCCGGCGCCGCGATGGCGTGCTGCGCGGGGCTCAGGGATCTTCCAGGTTCACCGGGCTGGAGGGATTGAGGACCTGGCTCTCGCGACGCGGGGCGGTCAACGGGGTCGGCGTCCCGGGCGCGGTGTTGCCGATCAGCAGCGGAAATCCGGCGCGGATATCGCCGGCGGCCAATTCAAGGTCGAAGCGTTCGCCATCCAGGCGCCGGACCTGTTCGGCCGTGCGCGCGGCCTCGTCGGCGTCCACGCCCATCTCCACCAGCGCCGCCTGGCCAAAGCGCAGCGCCGACTCGAAGGTTTCGCGGATCTGGTAATCCACCCCGGCCTTGACCAGCTGCAGCGCGTGCTCGCGGTCGAACGAACGCGCCAGCACCTTGGCCTGCGGAAATGCCTCGCGCACCAGCGCCACGATCCGGTTGGTCACCGCGCGCTCATCGGTGCAGACCGCGATGGCCCGCGCGGTGGCCGCGCCCGAGGCATGCAGCACGTCCAGGCGGGTGCCATCGCCGAAGAAGATCCTGAAGCCGAATTCCTCGGCGCTGCGGACCATGTCGATGTCGTTGTCGATGATGGTCACCGCGATGTCGCGCGCCAGCAGCAACTGGCTCATGACCTGGCCGAAGCGGCCAAAGCCGATGATCAGCACGCTGCCGCTGCGGTCGTGGAGCGCTTGCACCACGTCCATCGAGGCGGCCACCCCGGGCATGAACCGGCGCGGGCCGACCACCACCAGTGGGGTCAGCGCCATCGACAGCACCACCACCGCGGTCATGGTGGCGCCGACCCCGGCGTCGATCAGCCCGGCGGCCCCGGCGGCCGCGTACAGCATGAAGGCAAATTCGCCGCCCTGGGCCATCAGCACCGCCCGGTCGAGCGCCTCGCCATGGGAGCTGCGGGTCAGCCGCGCGATGAGGTAGATGCACAACGCCTTGGTGATCATCATCGCGACCACCAGCGCCGAGACCAGCAGCCAGTTCTGCGCCACCGCGGCCAGGTCCAGCGCCATGCCCACGGCCAGGAAGAACAGACCCAGCAGCACGCCACGGAAAGGCTCGATGTCCGCCTGGATCTGGTGGCGAAAGGTGGACTCGGACAGCAGCACGCCGGCCACAAAGGCGCCCATCGCCATCGGCAGCCCGCCCAGCTGCATCAACAGCGCCGTGCCCAGCACCACCAGCAACGCAGCCGAGGTCATGACCTCGCGCGCCTTGGCCTTGGCCAGCACCCGGAACAGCGGATTGAGCAGCCACATCCCGGCCGCGATCAGTGCGGCCAGGCAGGCGATGCCCAGGCCGATCGCGCGCCAATCCCAGAGCCCGCCTTCGGCCGGCGGCCGTGGCGAGAGCAAGGCCACCAGCGCTAGCAGCGGCACGATCAGCAGGTCCTCCAGCAGCAGCACCGAGACGATCTTCTGCCCGTGCGGCAGCGTGATGTCGCCGCGTTCGCCCAGCAGCTGCATCACCGTGGCCGTGGAAGTCAGCACGAACCCGGCCGCGGCGATGAACGCCGCCGGGCCGTGCAGGCCAAAGGCCCGGCCGACCCCGGTCAGCGCCAGCGTGCACACCGTGATCTGCAGCGTCCCCAGGCCGAAGATCTGCCGGCGCAGGCTCCACAGATGCAGGGGCCGCATCTCCAGCCCGACCACGAACAGGAACAGCACCACACCCAGCTCGGCCACGTGCAGGATGGCCTGCGGATCGTGGAACCACTTCAGCCCGAACGGGCCGATCGCCAGGCCGCCAGCCAGATAACCCAGCACCGAACTGAATCCAAGCCGGCGAAACACCGGCACGGCCACCACGGCCGCCGCCAGCAGGACGACGAGCTTGATCAGTTCATTGGACGGGGGCAGTGCGCTCATGGAGGAAAGTCCAGCCAGGCCATGGGCCCGGACAGGCCGGGGCCAGGGGGAGCGGGCACAGCGGGCATGGCGGGCGCTGCATTTTCATCATCTGGCACAGGCTTGCAAGACCGGTGCGCAAGGGCCGCCGCTGGTTTCCCGGCCTGCGCCCGAGCGCGCATGGCGCCACCGCATCCGCGGCCGTCGCGGGTCTCGTCAGCCGCTGGCCGGCGCGCACACCGGGCACGACGGATCGGGGTCGAGCCGCATCTGGTGGAAATGCATCGCCAGCGCATCGAAGTTGAGCAGCCGCCCGGCCAGCGACTGGCCGATGCCCAGCAGCAGCTTGATCGCCTCGGTGGCCTGCAGCAGCCCGATCACGCCGGGCAGTACGCCCAGCACGCCGGCGTCGGCGCAGTTGGGCGCCAGTTCCGGCGGCGGCGGTGCCGGGAACAGGCAGCGATAGCACGGCGCCTGCCCGCGCCGGCGGCCGGCATCGAACACGCTGACCTGGCCCTGGAACTGCAGCACCGCGCCATAGATCAGCGGCTTGCCCAGCTCCACGCAGGCATCGTTGAGCACATAGCGGGTGGCGAAGTTGTCGGCGCCGTCGATCACCACGTCCACGCCTTGGAGCAGGCGCCGGGCATTGCCGGTGGTGACCCGTTCGGCGATGGCCTCCACGCGCACCTGCGGGTTGAGCGCACCGAGGGCGCGCTCGGCCGAGGCCACCTTGGGCTGGCCGATGCGCGCCTGGGTGTGCAGGATCTGGCGCTGCAGATTGCTCAGCTCGACATGATCGTCATCGACGATGCGCAGCGTGCCCACGCCGGCCGCGGCCAGGTAGAACGCAGCCGGCGACCCCAGCCCGCCGGCGCCGACCACCAGCACGCGCGCCGCGCGCAGGCGTTGCTGGCCGGCCTCGCCCACCTCGGGCAGGCGCAGGTGGCGCGAATAGCGCTCGAGGAAATCGGCACGCTCGGCATCCAGCACCGGCTTGACCAGCGGCAGTCCGTCTTCGGCCCAGCGCGTGGTGCCACCTTCAACCGAGGCCACCTGTAAGTAACCGGCCGCCACCAGCGCCTGGGCGGCGGCCAGCGAACGGCCACCGCTCTGGCAGATCAGCACCACGTCGCCGGCGCGATCGGGCAGGTGCGCGGCCGGGTTGGCTTCCAACGTGGCGCGGGCGATGCCCAGCGCGCCTTCGGCCTGGCCGCCGGCGCGCTCGTGTTCTTCGCGCACGTCGATCAGCACAGCGCCGGCGGCCTGGCGGGCGCGGGCCTGGGCGGGGGTGAGGCGGTGGATCTGCATGCGCCGATTATCGCCCGCGCCGCGGTATCAGAGGCTGAGAAAAATTCGACCGCCGTAGCGAGAGCGCCGCCAAGTGTTCGTGACAAGGTGCGTTGGGGGCAAATCCGGGGAGTTTGGCGAGCCAAATGACCCGGATTTGCCCGCAGCGCGCCGCCGGCACGGGCGTTTGGCGACGGTCGCAGTAGGCGGGCGATTTTTTCACAGCCTCTCAGTACGGCAACACCGGCACCGGCGCGCCGGCCGGGTAAGCGCGCGCGCCGGCTTCCAGCACGATCAGGGCGTCGCTGTCGGCCGCGCCGCGCAGCTGGTGCGAGGCCTGGGCCGGGTTGGGTTCGACCAGCAGCACACCGTCCTCGCTGCAGCGCAGGCGGCCGCGCAGGAACTCCAGCCGCTCGTGCGACTTGTTCCAGGCACAGGCCAGGCGCGCGGTCAAGCGCGGCCGTGGCTCGGCCCGGCCCTGCAGCGCGTCCAGCAGCGGCCGGCCCAGCACCAGGAAGGTGGCCAGCACCGACACCGGATTGCCGGGCAGGCCCAGCAGCAACGCCTGTTCCAGCGTGCCGAACAGCACCGGCATGCCAGGCTTGATCTTCACCTTCCAGAAATGCACCTGGCCATGCGCCTGCAGCAGGCCCGGCAGCAGGTCCTTCTCGCCGGCCGACACGCCGCCGGCGGTGATCACCACGTCGAACGCGCCGGCGGCATCGCGCAGCGCCATTTCCACCCGCTGCGGATCGTCCGGCAGGCGCGGCCAGGCCACCGGCTCCAGGCCGAGCTGGCGCAGCAGGCCCATCAGCAGCGCGCGGTTGCTGTCGTAGATCTGGCCCGGCTTGAGCGCGGTGCCCGGCTCGGCCAGCTCGTCGCCGGTGGAGAATACCGCCACGGTCGGGCACGGCTGGATCGCCAGCTCCGCATGGCCCAGCGCGGCGGCCAGCGACACCCGCGCCGGGGTCAGCACCTGGCCGGCGTGCAGCACCTGCTGGCCGGCCTGCACGTCCTCGCCGGCGCGGCGGATGTCATTACCGGCCAAGATTCCGGGCGGCACGGTGACCTGGTCGCCCTGCAGCTGCACCAGTTCCTTCATCACCACCGCATCGGCCCCGCCCGGCAGCGGCGCGCCGGTGGTGATGCGCGCGCACTGGCCGGCCTGCAGGACCAGGCCGGCATCCGGCCCGGCGAACTGCTCGCCGGCCAGGGTCAGGGTGGTCGGTGCATCGGCCGCCAGATCGGCGCTGCGCACGGCAAACCCATCCATGCGGCTGTTGTCGAACCGCGGCAGCGGGAACTGCGCGGTGACCGCCTGCGCCAGCACCCGCCCGTCGACCCGCTGGATCGCAACCCGTTCGCTGCCCGGCCGGCGCGCGCCGGCCACGCGCTGGACGATCTCCAGCGCGCGGGCGTAATCGATCCGGGTCGGGAAATCGGCCACCGCGCTACTTGCGTCCCTTGACGTGGCGGATCAGGCGCTTCTTCTTGGCGATCTGGCGCTCGGTCAGCACGTTCTTCTTGCCTTCGTACGGGTTGGTGCCTTCGCGGAACAGGAACCGCACCGGCGTGCCGACCAGCTTGAAGCGCTTGCGGAAGAAGTTTTCCAGATAGCGCTTGTACGACTCGGGCAGCACTTTCAGGCGGGTGCCGTGGACGATGAAGGTCGGCGGATTCTCGCCGCCCGGATGCACGTAGCGCAGCTTGGAGACATGGCCGCGGATGCTGGGCGGCGGGTTGGCTTCATAGGCGATCTCCAGCGCGGTATTGACCTCGCTGGTACTGAACACCTTGGTCGCCGAGGCATGGGCCCGGTGCACGGCCTGGAACAGTTCGCGCAGGCCCGAGCCATGCTTGGCCGAGATGCGCACCGCCTCGGCCCATTCGACGAAGTTGAGCTTGCGCGCCAGCAGCGACTCGGCCTGCTGGCGCTGGTATTCGGTCAGCCCATCCCACTTGTTGACCGCCACCACCAGCGCCCGCCCGGCATCCAGGATCGCGCCGAGCACGCTGGCGTCCTGGTCGGTCACCCCTTCGGTGGCATCCAGCAGCAGCACCGCGACCTGGCACTGCTCGATGGCCTGCAGGGTCTTGACGATGGAGAACTTCTCCACCGCCTCCTCCACCTTGCCCTTGCGGCGGATGCCGGCGGTGTCCACCAGCCGGTACAGCTTGCCGTCGCGTTCCAGGTCCACGGCGATCGAATCGCGGGTGGTGCCCGGCACTTCCGAGGCGATCATGCGTTCGGCGCCCAGCAGCCGGTTGACCAGGGTCGACTTGCCCACGTTGGGCCGGCCGACGAAGGCGATGCGCATGCGCGCCGGATCCTCGTCCAGGGTCGCGCCGGCGCCTTCTTCCGGCAGGCGCTCGTGGATCACTTCCAGCAGCTCGTCCAGGCCCTGGCGATGCGAGGCCGACAGGGTCAGCACGTCGGTGAAGCCGTAGCGGGCGAAGTCCGAACGCGCGTTGTCCTCGTCCACCCCGTCGATCTTGTTCAGCACCAGCAGGGTCGGCCGGGTGGTCTTGCGCAACCAGGCCAGGATCTCATCGTCCAGCGCCGAGGCGCCTTCGCGCGCATCGACGATGAACAGCACCAGGTCGGCCTCGGCCGCCGCGCTGCGGGCCTGGCGCGCGGTGGCCCCGGACAGGCCCTGTTCGTCACCGGCGATGCCGCCGGTATCGACCAGCACGAACGGATGCTCCGGATCGAGCCGGCAGATGCCGTAGTTGCGATCGCGGGTCACCCCGGGCTGGTCGTGCACCAGCGCATCGCGGGTACGCGTGAGCGCATTGAACAGCGTGGACTTGCCCACGTTGGGACGGCCCACCAGGGCGACGAGAGGCAGCATGTGAGCAGGGCCGGAAAGACAAAAACGCAGGGCACCTCAGCTCCAGAGCCATCCGGGAACCGGAGCTGAGGCCATGACAGGCGCGACGAAGCGACACAGGATACGAAAACGGGGAGCCGGACGCATGTTCCGGCTCCCCCCGACAGGCTCGCAGGCCTGGTTCAGTTGATGCGGAACGCGGTCAGCTGGCCATCGGTGTTCTGCACCAGCAGCACGCCGTCGGCGACCACCGGCTGGGCCCGGACCGGGTCGCCACCGGCGCGCTCACGGGCCACGATCTGGCCATCGTCCAGGCGCAGCCAGTGCACGTAGCCCTCGTAATCGGCGACCACCGCGTAGTCGCCGTGCACCACCGGCGCGGTCAGCGCGCGGCGCAGCAGCTTCCGGTTGGACCACAGCGAACCGCCACTGCTCTTGTCCAGCGACCACACCGCGCCGCCGTTGTCGGACAGGACCAGGCTGGTCGGCCCCATGCCCAGGCCGCCCGGACCGCCGTTGTCGCGGTTCCACAGCGGGCGACCGCTGGGGCCGTCGATGGCGATGGTCGAGTTCTTGTAGCTGGTGGCGTAGATGGTGGTGCCGTCCAGGGCCGGCGCGCCATCCACATCGGCCATGCGCTCCAGCTCGGTGCGGCCCTCGGGCCGGCCGACGGTCTGGTCCCAGATCGGGTGGCCATCGTTGAGCGCCAGTGCGCTCAGGGTGCCGTCGTCGTTGCCGACGAAGACCAGGCCAGGGCCCAGGGTGACCGGACCATTGCCGCGCACGATCAGCGCCGGCTGGTCCCGGTTCCAAAACCAGCGGCGGGTGCCGTCGGTGAGCTGGTAACACAGCACCTGGCCATCGTTGGCGTGCACGACCACGTTGCCCTGGCCGATCACCGGCGGGGCGATGATCTCGTTGTTGGCCTGGGCCGACCACTTCTCATCGCCGGTGGCCGGATCCAGCGCGATCACCCTGCCCGACAGCGTGCCGACCACCACCAGACCCTGGCCTGCGCCGACGGCCGAGACCCGCTCTTCCTTCATCTTGTGCTGCCACAGCTCCTTGCCGGTCTGCAGGTCCAGGGCGCGCACGCCACCTTCGATGGCCGCTGCATAGACACGGCCGTCGAGCACGGCCGGCCCCTGGCGCGTGCCGAGCAGCTGCTCGCCCTTGCCGGCGCTGGCCGACCACAGCTTGTCGACCTTGATCGCGTTTTCCAGCTTGTCCAGCGGCAGCGGCTCGGTGGCGGCCTTTTCGGCGGCCTTCTGGTCATCGCCGAACCAGCCCTTGATCGTGCTGCAACCGGACAACACTGCGACCAGCGCGACCACCACGGCGGCGCGCTTCATGTTGACAACCACATTCATCAGATCGACTCCGCGGGCCCGGGCGGGGTTCCGCCGGCGTTGGTGAGTTTGACTTCCACCAGGCGGCGCTGCGGCGAGGCAACGTCCAGGCTGGTCAGCGCCTTGAGATAGGAATCACGCGCCTGTTCGCGCTTGCCGGCCAGGACCAGCGCATCGCCGCGCACTTCAAGGGCCAAGGCGCTGTCGTAGGCGGACAGCAACTTGATCGCATCCTCGGGCTTGCCGGCGTCGTTGAGCAGGCGCGCGGCATGCAGGTCGGCGTAAGGCTTCATCGCCGCCTCGGCCGGCATGGACTTGAGCGTGGCCAGGGCGGCATCGGCCTGCCCGGCCTTCACCTGCGCCTGGGCCAGCTGCAGCACGGCCAGCTGGGCATAGACCGAATCGCCCTGCTTGCGCAGTGCGACAACCTTGTCCTGGGCAGCCTTCAGGTCGGTGCCGGCGATGGCCTTGACCGCCGCGGTGTAATCCCCATGGCCGGCCTGGGCCTGCTGCTCCCGGTGCTGGCCCCACCACTTCCAACCGAAGATCAGCGCCAGTCCGAGTGCGATACCGCCGAGCAGGCCGGCGCCGTTGTTCTTGAGCCAGGTGCGGACGCGCTCACTCTGTTCGTGCTCGTCCAGCAGGTCATCGATTGCCATGCGTACTCTCGCCCCGCGCCGATGCGGGGTCATCTGATTGCGACTGTCTGGACCCTTCGCGGGTCAGTCCTGAACCGGCGCCAGTGATCCGTCAGAGGATACCGCAAAGCGCGCCACGTTGGCCCGCTGGTACGGCGCCAGATCCACCGTACTCCCGCCTTGCTGAACCTGAACCGCGCTCGCATTGCCGAGCTTGACCCGCGCGACTTGACCGGGCTGGAAGTGGCGCTGCTGACCTGCCCTGAGCAGCCCGCGCTCGATGATCTGGCCGTTCGGGCCGTCGATCTCGACCCAGCTGTCGCCGCTGAATTGCAGCTTCAGCGCAGGCGTGGCATTGGCCGCCGCTGGCGGCTCTCGATTCAGGCGCGGCGCCATCGACGCGGTGATCGGGGCGTCGGCCACCACGGCCGGCACCACCACCGGCGCGGACGAGGGCGCGGGCACGGCAGCACCTGGCCTGGCCTGCGCCTCGGTCGGCGGCTTGGGCAGCACGTCCAGCGAGGCGGTCCTGAGCACCTGCTGGCCGGCGCCGTCGGACAGCAGCAGCCACACCGGCACGGCGAAGAAGCACAGGGTGATCACCACGTACACCGCGCGCCGCGAAGCGCTCTCGAACATGCGCTGGTAGCGCGGGGTGTGGGTGTGGCTGACCAGTTCCACCGGCCTGACGGCCTGCAGGGTGGAGCGCTCCAGGTCATCGTCCAGGTTCACCCCGACCAGCCGGGCGTAGCTGCGCAGGTGGCCGCGCACGAACACCGCCGCGCCCAGCTGCTGCCAGCGCCCGGCTTCGATCGCCTCGACGATCCGCGCAGGCAGCTTCAGCGCCGCAGCGGCCTGCTCAAGCGTCATGCCCTGCTGCTCACGGGCGCGGCGCAGGCTTGCGCCAGTCTCCTTCTGCTGCCCGTTCTCGGGCGCCGAATGGGTCCTGTTCGGATCGGTCATGGCCGTGCACTTTCCCCGGAGCTTGCCGCAGCGGCATCGGGGAACTCCGCCCGCAGCCGCTGCCGATATTTCTCGGCGGCTGCCCTGTCGCCGAGCTTGGTTTCAATGTCGGCTGCAAGTTGTAACACGCCCGGGTCGACAGGTGCAGCTGTCATCCTGCGTTCGATGAAGGCACGCGCATCCATGAACTGGCCCAACCTGTATTTGTTGCGGGCCATCGACACCAGGGCGTACGCGTTGGTCGGGTCCAGCGCCAGCGCCTTGCGCAGGTCGGTTTCCACCCGCTCGTACTGGCCGGTCTGCAGTGCACAGCCGCCGGCATTGGCCAGGGCGCCGGCCGGGTTGTAGTTGGGTGCGGCGATGGCGCGGTCGAACCACACCAGCGCCTCGGCCGGGAAGCCGTTGCCGCAGAGCCAGGCGCCATAGTTGTTGAGCATGCCGCCATCGTTGGGTGCCAGTTCGGCAGCCTTGCGGTAATACGCGCCAGCCGCCTTGGACTGGCCGCGGCGATCGGCCACGATCGCCAGCAGCGTCAGTGCGCCGACCGAACCGGGATTGCGCCTGAGCACCTTCGACGCTTCCTGCTCGGCGGTCTTCAGGTCGCCGACCCGCAGGCGCTGTTCGGCCAGCCCCAGGCTGTCCTGTTCTTCCAGGCGTTGCCGGGTGGCCTTGCTGTCGCTGACCCTGTATTCGCTCTTGGGCGCATCGAACTCCCTGATGCCGCCCTTGGGACGGACGAAGGTCAGCCGCGAGCAGCCGCTGGCGGCCACCGCGATGAGCGTGGCAACCAGCAGCAGGTTACGCAGCCGCATCACCCAGGCCTTGTTCGCGCAACTGGCGGTTGAACGCGGCCTGGCGGCGGGTGCGGTCCATCACCTGTCCCTTGAGCTGGCCACAGGCCGCATCGATGTCGTCGCCGCGCGTGCGGCGGACCATCGTCAGTACCTGCTGGTCCAGCAGGATTTTCTGGAAGGCGCGGATGTCGCCCTCCTCCGAGCGCTGGTAGCGCGTGCCGGGGAACGGATTGAACGGGATCAGGTTGACCTTGCCCGCCTCGCGCGACTGCATCTGGTTGCCGAACTGGCGCATCAACCGCGCCAGCGCGCGCGCATGCTCAGGCTGGTCGTTGACGCCCTTCATCAAGGTGTACTCGAAGGTGATCGAGTCGCGCCTGGGGCTGGCTTTCAGATAGCGCGCGCAGGCGGCCATGAGCTGCTCGATCGGGTACTTCCTGTTGAGCGGCACCAGCTCGCTGCGCAGGGCGTCGTCGGCCGCATGCAGGGAGACGGCCAGCGACACGTCGCTTTCGCTGGACAGGCGATCGATCATCGGCACCATGCCGGCGGTGGAGAGCGTCACCCGCTTGCTGGCCAGGCCGTAGCCCAGGTCGTCGCGCATCACGCTCATGGCGCGCACGACGTTGTCGAAATTGGCCAGCGGCTCGCCCATGCCCATCATCACCACGTTGGTGAGCCGGCGGATCTGCGCCGGCACGTTGCCCAGATGGCGTGCAGCCACCCAGACCTGGCCGATGATCTCGGCCGTGGACAGGTTGCGGTTGAAGCCCTGAGTGGCGGTCGAGCAGAACTGGCAGTTCAGCGCGCAGCCGACCTGCGAGGACACGCACAGCGTGCCGCGGGTCCTGTCGGGGATGTAGACCGTTTCGATGGCGTTCTTGCCATCGGCGCCCATCGACAGCAACCACTTGTGGGTGCCGTCGGTGGAGGGCTTGTCGAACACGATGTTCGGGACGATCACTTCGGCATGCTGCTGCAGCTTGGCACGCAGGGCCTTGCCGAGGTCGGTCATTTCGTCGAAATCGGTGACGTAGCGGTGATGGATCCACTTCATGACCTGGTGGGCGCGGTAGCGCTTCTCGCCGAGGGTGTCCTCGAAGAAGCGCTCCAGCCCGAGGCGATCGAGATCGAGCAGGTTCTGCTTGCGCACCGCTGCCACGGCGACGGAGTCACCGGGCGTGGTCACGCTGGGAAGCGACACGATCTCGTTCACGATGGCGCGACCTCAGCGCGAAACCACATCGGTGGAAGCGAACCAGTAGGCCACTTCAATGGCCGCATTCTCGACCGAGTCCGAGCCGTGGGCGGCATTGGCCTGGATCGAATCGGCAAAGTCGGCGCGGATGGTGCCCGGCGCGGCGTCCTTCGGGTTGGTCGCGCCCAGCAGGTCGCGGTGGGCCAGCACGGCGTTCTCGCCTTCCAGGACCTGGATCATCACCGGTCCGGAGATCATGAACTGGACCAGCGCATTGAAGAAGGGGCGGTCCTTGTGTACCGCGTAGAAGCCTTCGGCCTCGCGACGCGAGAGTTGCCTGTACCTGGCCGCGACGACCTTCAGGCCGGCCTGCTCGAAGCGGGTATAGATCTGACCGATGACGTTCTTGGCCACGGCATCGGGCTTGATGATGGACAGGGTGCGCTCCAGCGCCATGGGGTCTTCTCCGAAGGGCGGGCCACTTGAGCCCAAGGTTACATGAAAAAACCCGCGTGGGAACGCGGGCTTAGGTTTGATTGTTGTACAAATTCTAACGTATCACCGGGCATCATGCAGCGCTTGGCCGCGCACTGATTTTGCGGCGATGCAGCATGACTTGGGCACACTGCAGGCGCAGACTCAAACAAGCGTTTGATTCAACCAATCGGAACCCATGGCCGCAGCCACTCCATTTTCCACCAAGGACCGCATCCTGGGCGCGGCCGAGGAGCTGTTCGCGCTGCACGGATTCGCCAGCACCTCGCTGCGTCAGGTCACCACCCGCGCCGATGTCAACATCGCCGCGGTCAACTATCACTTCGGGTCCAAGGAAAATCTGGTCAACGAGGTCTTCCGCCGGCGCATGGACGTGATGACCGCGGCCCGCCTGAGCCAGCTGGAAACCGCGCTGCAACAGGCACCGGGCAAGCTCGAGCCGATCCTGGCCGCGTTCGTGGAGCCGGCGCTGGCCATGGCCCAGGACGGCCAGGGCGGCGGCGCCTTCGTCCGGGTCATCGCCCGGGCCTATGCGGAGAAGAACGACAATCTGCGCAAGTTCCTGTCCGAACACTACGGACATGTGCTGCGCGAGTTCGGCAAGGCCATCGCCGGGTGCCTGCCTGAACTGAGCAAGGAAGCGCTGTACTGGCGTCTGGACTTCCTGGCCGGCGCCCTGACCTATGCCATGGCCGATTTCGGGCTGATCAAGCGCCCGGCCCACGTCGCCGAAGCTGCGCATCGCGAGCGCGCCGCACGCGAACTCATCCGCTTCGCCGAGGCCGGGCTTCGCGCCGGCAGCGTCGAATCGTAATTTCAACCAAAACAAAGGCTTGTTGACTATGTCTGAGAAACTGCTTGTCCGTCGTGCCGCGGTGCTCGGGGCCGGCGTCATGGGCGCCCAGATCGCCGCGCACCTGACCAACGCTGGCGTGGACACGGTCCTGTTCGACCTGCCGGCCAAGCAAGGCCCTGCCGACGGCATCGTGCTCAAGGCCATCGCCAACCTGGGCAAGCTCTCGCCCGCGCCGCTGGCCAGCAAGGCCCTGGCCGAGGCGATCACCCCGGCCAACTACGGTACGCCTGATGACAGCAGCGGCCTGGACCAGCTGTGCGAGTGCGACCTGATCATCGAGGCGATCGCCGAGCGGATGGACTGGAAGCAGGAGCTGTACCGGAAGATCGCCCCGTTCGTCTCGCCCACCGCGGTGCTGGCCTCCAACACCTCGGGCCTGGGGATCAACGCGCTGGCCGATGTCCTGCCCGAACAGCTGCGCCACCGCTTCTGCGGCGTGCATTTCTTCAACCCGCCGCGCTACATGCACCTGGCCGAGCTAATCCCGGCCCGGACCACCGACAAGGCCGTGCTGGAAGGCCTGGAGACCTTCCTGGTCACCACCCTGGGCAAGGGCGTGGTCTACGCCAAGGACACCCCGAACTTCATCGGCAACCGGATCGGGGTGTTTTCGATCCTGTCCACGATCCACCACACCGAGGCATTCGGCCTGGGCTTTGATGAAGTCGACGCGCTGACCGGCCCCCTGGTCGGGCGGCCCAAGTCGGCCACCTACCGCACCTCGGATGTGGTCGGCCTGGACACCATGGCCCACGTGATCGCGAACATGGCCCAGACCCTGCCCGACGACCCGTGGCACCAGTACTTCAAATCGCCCCAGTGGCTGGAAGCGCTGGTTTCAAAGGGCGCACTGGGCCAGAAGACCGGCGCCGGCATCTTCCGCAAGGCCGGCAAGGACATCGTGGTGCTGGACCTGGAAAAATTGGGATCGGCCAATCCCTACCGCCCGGCCGACCGCGCCGCGGCACCGGAAGTGGTCGAGATCCTGAAGATCAGGAATCCGGCCGAGAAGTTCGCCAGGCTGCGCGAAAGCCAGCACCCGCAGGCCCGGTTCCTGTGGGCGACCTTCCGCGACCTGTTCCATTACAGCGCCTACCACCTGGCCGACATCGCCGAAACCGCGCGCGACGTGGACCTGGCCATCCGCTGGGGCTACGGCTGGTCGCTGGGCCCGTTCGAGACCTGGCAGGCCGCAGGCTGGAAGCAGGTGGCGCAGTGGATCGCCGATGACATCGTCACCGGCAGGAGCATGTCCAGCGCACCGCTGCCGGACTGGGTGTTCGATGGCCGCGACGGCGTGCATGCGGCAGAGGGCTCGTACAGCCCGGTGCAGAACGCCAAGCTGCCGCGCTCGGCGCTGCCGGTCTACAAGCGCCAGCGTTTCCCCGATCCGCTGCTGGGCGAGCAGTTCGCGCAGGGCGAAACGGTGTTCGAGAACGAGGGCGTGCGCATGTGGCACGACGGTGACGAAGTGGCCGTGGTCAGCTTCAAGACCAAGATGAACACCGTCTCGGACCAGGTGCTCGATGGCCTGCAGGAAGTGGTCGGCCGCGCCGAGCGTGACTTCAAGGGCCTGGTGATCTGGCAGCACGCCGAGCCCTTCTCCGCCGGTGCCGACCTGGCCGGCGTGCTGGGCCTGCTGCAGGCCGGCAAGATCGATGCGTTCGAGGCGATGGTCACCAACTTCCAGGCCACCAGCCAGCGGATCAAGTATTCGCTGGTCCCGGTGGTGGCCGCAGTGCGCGGCCTGGCCCTGGGCGGTGGCTGCGAGTTCCAGATGCACGGCGCCAGGACGGTGGCCGGGCTGGAAAGCTACATCGGCCTGGTCGAGGCCGGGGTGGGCCTGCTGCCGGCCGGCGGCGGCCTGAAGGAGCTGGCGGTGCGCGCCTCCGAGGCCGCCGGCCCGGGCGGCGACGTGTTCGCCGAGCTGAAGAAGATCTTCGAGACCATCGCCATGGCCAAGGTCTCCACTTCTGCGATCAACGCCAAGGAGCTGGGCCTGCTGCGCACCACCGACAAGGTGGCCTTCAACCCGTACGAGTCGCTGTACATCGCCCGGAACGAAGCCTGCGCACTGGCCGAGTCCGGCTATCGCCCGCCCCTGCCCGCGCGCCGCATCCAGGTGGCCGGCGACGTCGGCATCGCCACCTTCAAGATGCTGCTGGTCAACATGCTGGAAGGCCGCTTCATCAGCGAGTACGACTACGAGATCGCCAGCCGTATCGCCACCGTGCTGTGCGGCGGCGAAGTCGACCGCGGCGCGCTGGTGGACGAGCAATGGCTGCTCCAGTTGGAGCGCCGCCATTTCGTCGAACTGGCCCAGCAGGACAAGACCCAGGCGCGCATCAGCCACATGCTCAAGACCGGCAAGCCGCTGAGGAACTGATTGAAGCCGGGACTCGGGTTGCGGGACTCGGGACTCGGAAAACGCCGGCCGCCCTGGCTTTTTCGAGTCCCGAAACCCCAGTCCCGAGTCCCGATCGCCCATCGCCCCAAATTTTCGAGAACCCCATGACCAGACAAATCCAGGATGCCTACATCGTCGCCGCCACCCGTACTCCGGTGGGCAAGGCGCCCAAGGGCGTGTTCCGCAACACCCGGCCCGATGACATGCTGGCGCACGTGCTGAAGTCGGTGATCGCCCAGGCACCGGGCATCGATGTGGCGCGCATCGATGACGCCATCATCGGCTGCGCCATGCCTGAGGGCGAACAAGGCATGAACGTGGCGCGCATCGGCGTGCTGCTGGCCGGCCTGCCAAACACCATTGCCGCCCAGACCATCAACCGCTTCTGCTCCTCCGGGTTGCAGGCCGTGGCCCTGGCCGCCGACCAGATCCGCCTGGGCAACGCCGACCTGATGCTGGCCGGCGGCACCGAATCGATGTCGATGGTGCCGATGATGGGCAACAGGATCGCGCTGTCGCCGTCAGTGTTCCACGACGACCACGTGGCCATCGCCTACGGCATGGGCATCACCGCCGAGAAGGTCGCCGAGGAATGGAAGGTCTCGCGCGAAGACCAGGACGCCTTCGCCGTGGCCTCGCACCAGAAGGCCACCGCCGCAATCCAGGCCGGCGAGTTCAAGTCGGAAATCTCGCCTTACCAGGTCGTCTCGCACCAGCCGGACCTGGCCGCTGGCGGCACCATCCGTTTGCACAAACTGCTGGTGGAAAACGACGAAGGTCCGCGCCCGGATTCGTCGATCGAAAGCCTGGCCAAACTGCGCCCGGTTTTCCGCAACGGCCAGTTCGGTGGCAGCGTGACCGCCGGCAACTCCTCGCAGATGAGCGACGGCGCCGGTGCGGTGCTGCTGGCCTCCGAGCAGGCGATCAAGGACTACGGTCTGACCCCGCTGGCGCGCTTTGTCAGCTTCTCGGTCGCCGGCGTGCGACCGGAGGTGATGGGCATCGGCCCGATCGCCGCGATTCCCAAGGCGCTCAAGCAGGCCGGCCTGAACAAGGGCCAGCTGGACTGGATCGAACTCAACGAAGCCTTCGCCGCGCAGGCGCTGGCGGTGATCCGCGACAGCGAGCTGGATCCATCCAAGGTCAACCCGCTCGGCGGTGCGATCGCCCTGGGCCATCCGCTGGGCGCGACCGGCGCGGTCCGCACCGCCACCATCGTCCACGGCATGCGCCGTCGCCAGCACAAGTACGGCATGGTGACCATGTGCATCGGCACCGGCATGGGCGCAGCCGGCATCTTCGAAGCACTTTGATCGGATCCTGGCAGCGCCCTGGAATCGAACCTGGCGAACCGGCATGAAGAAGGCGGCCATTGGCCGCCTTCTTCGTCAGCACACTGAAACCGGCAAGATCATTCGGACTCGCGAACGCCCAGTTCCTTCAGCGCATTGCGCATGGCTTCGGCCGCGGCTTCGCCGATCTTTTCGCTATGCAGCGCGTAATGGATGGTGGCCTCGACCAGGCCGATGTGCGCCCCGCAGTCAAAGCGCGTGCCCTTGAAGCGATACGCATTCACGGGCTTGCGCTTGAGCAGCGCGGCGATGGCATCGGTCAGCTGGATCTCGCCGCCGGCACCGGGCCTGGTGTCTTCCAGCAGTTTGAAGATGCTGCCATCGAGCACGTAGCGTCCGACCACGCCAAGGTTGCTCGGCGCGTCCTCTGGCTTGGGCTTTTCGACTATCGCATTGATCCTGCCACTGCGACCGTCAAAGGCATCGGTGGCGACGATGCCGTAGCTGGCGGTCTGTTCAGGCTCGACATCCTGCACCGCGATCTGGCTGGCGCCGGTGGATGCATGGGCGTCGGCCATCTGCTTGAGCGCGCCGGCACCGTTGCGATTGACGATCAGATCGTCAGGCAACATCACCGCAAATGGCTCGTCGCCGACAATGGTCTTGGCGCACAGGACCGCATGGCCCAGGCCCAGGGCTTCGGTCTGGGTCACGAAAATCGCACGCACGCCCTTGGGCAGCGGATTGCGGACCTTGTCCAGCAGCTCCAGCTTGCCCGCGGCCTCGAGCTTGTCTTCCAGCTCGTAGGCCTTGTCGAAGTAGTCGCCGATCGCATGCTTGTAGCGGTTGGTCACGAAGATCAGCGTATCGCAGCCGGCTTCGACGGCCTCATCGACCGCGTACTGGATCAATGGCCTGTCAATGATGGGCAGCATTTCCTTGGGCACCGTCTTGGTTGCCGGCAGAAAGCGCGTGCCAAGCCCGGCAACGGGAAACACTGCCTTGTGGATACGCTGGGTCATCGGTAAGTCCTGGCCTCTCTGGTTGGGAAGGGAACCACGGTGCTGCTCGCCTTGTGCTCCGGCGCGGGGCTGAACTCTGGGATCGCCGCGTGCAGGATGCGGGTGATCGCATCGGTGTCGTAATCGGCGACAGCTTGCCGCAGCTGTTGCAATGCACGCGTGATGGATTCGCCGGAAACCTCGCGCGCGCGCGCTTCCAGGATCTTGGAATGGGCCGTGGGTTGATACAGCTCATCGGCATGGAACAGGGTCTCGTGCAGCTTCTCGCCCGGACGCAGGCCGGTGTAGGTGATGGCCACGTCGCGTCCGGGCTGCTTGCCTGCAAGGCGGATCATCTGTTCGGCCAGCACGCGGATCGGGATCGGCTCGCCCATGTCCAGGGTGTAGATCGACGCATGGGCCGCGCTGGCGGCGGCCTGCACGATCAACTGGCAGGCTTCCGGGATGGTCATGAAGTATCGGGTCACCTCGGGATGGGTCACCGTCACCGGGCCGCCATTGCGGATCTGTTCGCGAAACAGCGGCACCACCGAGCCGGCCGAATCGAGCACGTTGCCAAAGCGCACCGTGGTGAAGCGGGTCCGGCCACGTTCGTCCAGGCTCTGGCAGGCCATTTCGGCCAGGCGCTTGCTCGCCCCCAGCACGTTGGCCGGGTCGACCGCCTTGTCGGTGGAGATGAAGACAAAGGTCCCGACCTCGGCCTGGCGGCAGGCGCGCGCCATGGTTTCGGTCACCAGCACGTTGTTGCAGATGGCCTCGCGCAACTGGCCTTCCAGCAAGGGCACGTGCTTGTAGGCCGCGGCGTGGAAGACCGCGTCGGGCCGGGCCATGTCCAGTGCACGCCTGATCGCGGCCGGATCGCCGCAGTTGCCGAGAAATGGCAGGATTTCCAGGTCGGGAAACGCCCGGGTCAATGCCTCGTGCGACTTGATCAGGGCCAGCTCGCTGATTTCCATCAGCGCGATGCGCTGCGCACCGTGGCGCGCGCACTGCCGGCACAGTTCCGAACCGATCGAGCCGCCTGCACCGGTCACCAGCACCGTGCGCCCACCCAGCCAGCCGCGGATCAGCTTCCAGTCAGGGGTGACCGGCTTGCGGCCCAGCAGGTCGTCGATCGCCACTTCCTTGAGCTCGCCCGGCAGCGAGCGCCCCTCGAGGATGTCGACCAGCCGCGGCACGGTCCGGAACGGCAGGCCGGTGCCTTCGCAGATGCCGACCACGCGCTGCATCGCGGTGGCATCCAGGGAAGGCATGGCGATGACGATCAGGCGCGCGGCGGTCTCGCGCGCGATCGTGCCGGCGTCGGCCAGTTCGCCCAGGACCGGCACGCCGCGCAGCTTGGTGCCGTGCAGGCGTTTGGCATCGTCGAGGATGCCCACCGGCTCCCAGGCGCCGCTGCGGCGCAGGTCACGCAGCAAGGCCTCGGCGGCGCGCCCGGCGCCCAGCACGAGCACCCGCTTGGCCCCCAGCTCCATGACATCGCTGGTCTGGTTGTCCTTCCATGCGCGGTACAGCAGCCGCGGCAGGCCCAGCAGGCCCACCAATGCGAACGGATACAAGACCAGCGCAGCACGCGACACCGCATCAATGCGGTTGTAGATCACCAGTCCGATGGCAATGGCGAGCAGGCCGACCAGACCGGCCTTGAAGATGTTGCCCAGGTCCGGGACGCTGGCAAAACGCCACAGCCCGCGATACAGGCCGACCCGCCAGAACACCAATCCCTGGGCGCCCAATACGATCCACGATTCGGTCGACCACCAGGGGAGCGCAGGGGCCCCGGGCACCATCGCGTAGCGCAGCCAGTGCAGTCCATGCCAGCACAGCCAGACCATGACCAGGTCGTGGCAAATGATGGCCACGCGTGGCAGCGAAATGGACAGGCGTGTGCGCCATTGCTTCATTCAGCGTTCCTTATCCCTGGAGTTTCGAGCCTTTGCTGCCGCGACCAGATCCAGGACGCGAGCACACACACACCCAGTGTGACCATCAGCGCGACCATGAAGGTGGTCTGCCAAAGGGTCACCATGGAAATGGTAGCGGCGATTGAGAACAAAGCACAGAGGACGGTCACCGGTGTGTGCCCATGGCGACGCGCAGCGCGCTGGTAGGCATGCGTGGTGTGCGGCTGCCACCAGGCTTCTTGGCAAAGTACACGACGGAGCAGAGTGAAGCCTGCGTCAATGCTGAACGCGCAGATCGGCAACAGCGTCAATGGCAGCGCTTCCACACCCGTGATCGACAGTGCGATCAGCCCGGCGAGCACATAGCCCAGCGCCCCGCTGCCGACGTCGCCCATGAAGATCCTGGCGCGCGGGAAGTTCATCGGCAGAAAGCCCAGGCATCCGGCACACAGCGCCCAGGCAATCCAGGCCCACGGTGCGGGCAGCACCAGGGCATAGCCGGCGGCGGCAATGGCCGCCTGGCTCGCGGCCAGGCCGTTGATGCCGTCCATGAAGTTCCAGATGTTCACCAGGCACACGGCAAACAGCCAGCCCAGCACGACCTGCCACCATGGCAACGCCTGCATGGCCAGTGCGCCGGCCAGCAGCGAGGCGGCCAGCAGGTGCACCACGAAGCGTCGCGCAGCAGGCAACGGGCGATGATCGTCCATCCAGCCGATCGCCGCCACCATCAGCAGTCCACCTGCAAACAGGCCGATCGACCGCGCATGCGTCGGCGCGCGCCAGGCCAGCCATGCACAGGCAAGCAGGACCACGGCCGCGATCGCGATGCCGCCACCGCGCGGGGTGGGCACCCGATGGCTTCGGCGTTGGCCCGGCGCGTCCAGCAGGCCACGCCACAACGCGTAACGACGGGTTCCCCAGGTCAGCGCAGCAGCGGCGCCTGCGTGCAACAACAGCCACGGCAGCAGGCCCGGCATCAGACGACGGCGTAGTTCAGCAAGGGCTTGACCGTGCCCCACTCCTTGCAGCTGGGACATTGCCAGTGGTGGGTCCGTGCGCCGAAGCCACAACGGGTGCAGCGATAGCTGGGGTTGCGCACCAGCAACTGGTCGGTGATGTGCTTGAGGTCATGCAGCGTGGCGTCCGGATCGGTGCCTTCCTGCAGGGTCAGATCGATCAGGGCCGCCTCGCCACGCACCGAGGGGCGATCCTTGAGCTGGCGGGCCAGGTACACGCGCGCCTGGTGCAGGCCGTCGTGCTTTTCCACCAGCTTGGCCAACGCCAGCACTGGTGCGATGCCGCGATAGTGCTCGCACATCTCCGACAGGAACGCCCGTGCACCCGGCACATCCCCCACCTTCTCGTAACTGTCCAGCAGTCCGGGCAGGACTTCGGGCAGGTAGTCTGGATCGTGCCGTGCGGCACGCTCGAAGGCGCGAATGGCCGCCTCGGGGTTGCCTGCCTCCACTTCCAGCCGCCCTTCCAGGATGCCGGCCCGCACCGACTTGGCATCGGCCTGGTAGGCACGGGCGATGGCGGCGCGGGCCGAATCAATGGCATTGGCCGTGCGATAGCGCTCGGCCAGCTCGCATTCGAACTGGGCCACCAGCTTGCCCATCGGCTCGCCCGTGGCTTCCTCGAAACGGGTCGCGTTGTCGATCGCCTTTTCCCAGTCGCGCTCGGCCTGGTAGATGCCGATCAGATGGCGCAGCGCCTGCGGCGCGCGCTGGTCGATCCGGGCCAGGTCGGTGAATACGGTTTCGGCGCGGTCCAGCAGCCCGGACTTCATGTAGTCCTCGCCCAGGGCCAGCAGCGCCTGGACCCGCTGCTGATCGCTCAGGTCGTTGCGCTGGACCAGCCCCTGGTGCAGGCGGATCGCGCGATCGACTTCGCCGCGACGACGGAACAGGTGTCCCAGGGCGACCTGGGTCTCGAAGGTTTCCTTGTCCAGCTCGGCCACATGCAGGAACAGCTCAATGGCCTTGTCCGGCTGTTCGTTGAGCAGGTAGTTCAGGCCGCGGAAGTAGGTACTGGACAGATGGCTGACCTGGCTGACGTTGTGGCGCTGGCCACCGCGGCGGCCGATCACCCAGCCGATCAGCGCAGCCAGTGGCACGAACAGGACAAACCAGAACCACTGGTCGAGGAACTCCATCGAATCAGACTCCGCTGCCCGGGGGGGCGTCGCTGGTGGGCGGGGACACGGGCGCGGCGGCAACGGGAAGCTTGCCGGCCTTGCGCAGGCGCGCATACAGCGGCCAGGCGACGGTGGCCAGGACGATCAGCGCACCGATGCAGACGCCGGCCAGCAGCGAGACGATGATCGCCGCGCCCGAGCCGGTGGAGATCTGGGTAAACAGCAGGTTGAGCGTGATCGGCTGGGTATTGAGAATGCCGATGACCAGCCCGATGGCCAGGAATGCCAGGGCAATGAGCAGGCGAAGAATGTTCATGGAGCCCCTTCTTTCGGGTACGTCGGGCGCCTAGCTTAGCCGAGGCACGATCGGGGGCGGGACAGACGCGGGCCGCCGAAGGCGGACCTGAAGCATGCGGGCAGACAGCAGGCGACCTTCAGTCGCTGCCGATCTCCTCGATGGGCGCCACGGTGCTGACGCGTTCGCGCAGCTCCTTGCCGGGCTTGAAATGCGGCACATGCTTGGCCGGCAACGCGACCGGATCGCCGGTCTTGGGATTGCGGCCCATGCGTGGCGGACGATAGTGCAGCGAGAAACTGCCGAAGCCGCGGATCTCGATCCGTTCGCCACGCGTCAGCGCCCCGCCCATCATTTCCAGCAACGACTTGACCGCGAGGTCGACGTCGTCCGGCTTCAGGTGTGGCTGCTTGCGGGTCAGGATTTCGATCAGTTCGGATTTCGTCATCGTCTGCGATGTGGAACATGGGGCATGCATGACCACAGCCGGCCCGGGCGAACCGGGCCGGCGTGGCTTCACGCGTACGACTGACTTACTCGGACTTGCCGCCGTCCAGCTGCGCGCGCAGCAGGGCGCCCAGGCTGGTGGTCCCGGTGGAGGCTTCGGCCGTGGTCTTGTTGTACTCGGCCAGGGCTTCGGCGGTGTCTGCCTCATCCTTGGCCTTGATCGACAGCTGCAGGGTGCGGCCCTTGCGGTCCATGCCCATGAACTTGGCTTCGATCTTCTGGCCGACCTTCAGGTGCTGGCTGGCATCGTCCACCCGGTCATAAGAGATGTCACGGGCCATCACGTAGCCCTCGACGCCGTCGGCCAGTTCGATCGTGGCACCCTTGGCATCCACTTCCTTGACCGTCCCTTGGACCTTGGAGCCCTTCGGATGGGCGGCCATGTACTGGCCGAACGGATCCTGCTCCAGCTGCTTGACGCCCAGGCTGATGCGCTCGCGCTCCGGGTCAACGGCCAGGACCACCGCTTCCAGGGTGTCGCCCTTCTTGAAGTTGCGCGCGACATCTTCGCCGGTGGAGTTCCAGCTGATGTCCGACAGGTGGATCAGGCCGTCGATGCCGCCGTCCAGGCCGATGAAGATGCCGAAGTCGGTGATCGACTTGATCTGGCCGGACACCTTGTCGTTCTTCTTGTGGATCGCAGCAAAGGTTTCCCACGGATTGGCGGCAACCTGCTTCATGCCCAGCGAGATGCGGCGACGCTCCTCGTCCACGTCCAGGACCATGACTTCCACTTCGTCACCGACCTGCACCACCTTGGACGGGTTGACGTTCTTGTTGGTCCAGTCCATCTCCGAGACGTGCACCAGGCCTTCCACGCCCGGCTCGATCTCGACGAACGCGCCGTAATCGGTGACGTTGGAGACCTTGCCGAACACCCGGCTGTTGGACGGGTAGCGGCGGGCGATGTTGTCCCACGGATCCTCGCCCAGCTGCTTCAGGCCCAGGCTGACGCGGTTGCGCTCGCGGTCGTACTTGAGCACGCGCACTTCCAGTTCCTGGCCCACTTCGACCACTTCGGATGGATGGCGCACGCGCTTCCAGGCCATGTCGGTGATGTGCAGCAGGCCATCGATGCCGCCCAGGTCGACGAAGGCGCCGTAGTCGGTGAGGTTCTTGACCACACCCTTCAGCACCACGCCTTCCTGCAGCCGGTCCATCAGCGCCTCGCGCTCCTCGGAGTGCTCGGACTCGACCACGGCGCGGCGCGAGACCACGACGTTGTTGCGCTTGCGGTCAAGCTTGATGAGCTTGAACTCCAGCTCCTTGCCTTCCAGGTAGCCGGGATCGCGCACCGGGCGCACATCGACCAGCGAACCTGGCAGGAACGCACGCACGTCCTTGATGTCGACGGTGAAACCACCCTTGACCTTGCCGCTGATGCGGCCGGTGATGGTTTCGTTCTTTTCCAGCGCTTCTTCCAGCTCGTCCCACACCATGGCGCGCTTGGCCTTCTCGCGCGACAGGACGGTTTCGCCAAAGCCGTTCTCGAGGGAGTCCAGCGCGACCTTGACCTGGTCGCCCACACCCACATCGATCTCGCCGGCGTCGTTACGGAACTGTTCGATCGGCACGATGCCTTCGGACTTGAGGCCGGCATTGATCACCACCACGTCGTTGCGCACCTCGACCACGGTGCCGACCACGATGGAGCCAGGCTTCAGCTTGGCCAGATGGGTCTGGCTCTGCTCAAACAGTTCTGCAAATGATTCGGTCATTGTTGAATACTCGGTTGGACACACGGACAGGTGGCGGCCTTTCGGCCATCGCCCCTGTCCACCCTTCAAGGCACCAAGACGGCTGCCGTGTGTAGTTGGTTTAAGGTAAACCGCGACGGCGACATGCCGGCGTGGCGCTGTTCTGCTGCGAAGGACCTTTCAGGCCACCGGTGTTGGCACCAGGGCCAACACCCGCTGGACGACGGCATCGATGGCCAATCCGGTGGTGTCGATGAGGACGGCGTCTTCGGCCGGCCGCAGCGGCGCCACCGTGCGTTGGGCATCGCGGGCGTCGCGCGCGAGGATCTCGCGCAGCAGACCGTCAATTGTCACCGAAACCCCCTTGTCTTTCAACTGCTTATAGCGACGCTCCGCGCGCTCCTCGGCGCTGGCGGTCAGGAACACCTTGTAAGGAGCGTCCGGGAAGATCACCGTGCCCATGTCGCGGCCGTCGGCGACCAGGCCAGGCGCGACCCGAAACGCCCGCTGGCGCTCCTTCAGCGCCGAGCGCACCTCCGGGATGGCGGCGATGGCCGAAGCGACCGCGCCGGTGGTTTCCAGGCGCAACTCGTCGGTGGCATCGACCCCGTTCACGATGACCCGCATCTCCGCGCCGGCCTGTTCACGAAAGGTCACGGTCGTGTCGAACGCGCAGCGCACCAGTGCGGCCGAATCGGACAGGTCCAGGTTGGCCCAGCTGGCCGCCACGCCGACGGCGCGGTACAACGCGCCCGAATCCAGGTAGTGCCAGCCCAGCCGCGAGGCGACCATGCGGCTGACCGTGCCCTTGCCAGCGCCGGACGGGCCATCGATGGTGAGCACGGGGATCGGTAAAGTCATTGCAGGACCTGCGTGGGGGGCAAGCGTGAAATTATGGCCGAAGCGGCCGCGCGCCCGGCCCCATTTCCAGGCGCCGGAACACATGTCCATTCAACTGCTTGAATCGGCTGGGAAAGGAAGGCTAGAATGGGCGGCTTGAGTCCGCTTCAATCCATTCTACGCCGAGGTTTTACATCATGAAGGTCCTGTCCTCCCTGAAGTCGGCGAAGGCCCGTCACCGCGACTGCAAGGTGGTTCGCCGTCGTGGCAAGGTCTTCGTGATCTGCAAGTCCAACCCGCGCTTCAAGGCCCGCCAGCGCTGAG
Source organism: Pseudoxanthomonas spadix BD-a59 (assembly GCF_000233915.3). Taxonomy (NCBI): domain Bacteria; kingdom Pseudomonadati; phylum Pseudomonadota; class Gammaproteobacteria; order Lysobacterales; family Lysobacteraceae; genus Pseudoxanthomonas; species Pseudoxanthomonas spadix. The sequence continues at coordinate 2,045,929 of NC_016147.2, forward strand.
TTGCAGCGCCGGCCGGTCCAGCAGAAGCCGCCCGCCCGGGCGGTTTTTTGTTGCCCACCATCCCTGGCGGCCACCCTTCGGGCCGTTGCTGCGCAACGTCAAAAATCGCTCCAGGCGATCTTTGGTGGCCCGCCATCCCTGGCGGCCACCCTTCGGGCCGTTGCTGCGCAACGTCAAAAATCGCTCCAGGCGATTTTTTGTGGCCGGCACTGCTGTTATAAAGACCGCCTCACCCGGGGGTCCCTTGCCATGAAAGCTCACCTGCGCGCGCTGTCCCTGCTCGTCCTGACCAGTCTGGGCACGCCGGCATGGTCGGAAACCCTGCTGGTGGACCGTACCCGCGACCCGGCGTCGAACCTGCCCGTGCGTGGCCTGACCACCGCGCAGGTGGAGGCCAGGTTCGGTGCGCCCGCCCAGCGCCTGGAGCCGCGCGGCGGCCAGAAGCGCCAGTGGCCGACGATCAACCGCTGGGTCTACCCGGACTTCACCGTGTACTTCGAGAAGAACAAGGTGATCGACGTGGTGGCCAACAAGGCCAGCCCCAACGAGATTGGCCCCAAGCCGCCGATCCGCTGACACGACGTGGCGCGCGTGCCGCGTTGCGCCGTGCCGCTTGCCTGCCCGGCCAGCGAGGCGGCCCAGCGCATCCTTGAAAATCGCCGGTGACCCATCCCGGCCCAGCCGATGGAAAATCCGATGACCAATGTCCGTTTGCCCGCGGAGTGGGAACCCCAGTCCGCGATCCTGATCGCCTGGCCGCACGCAGGAACCGACTGGGCGCCGCGCCTGGAGTCCGTCGAAGAGACCTATATCGCCCTGGTGGCCGGCATCACCGGCTTCGAGCCGGTGGTGATCTGCGTGGCCGACGCCGACCTGCAGATCTACGCCGAAGCACGGCTGCGCTCGGCGTGCGTGGACATGGGCCAGGTGCGCTTCATCGAGGCACCGTACAACGACACCTGGCTGCGCGATTCCGGCCCGATCTGCCTGCGTGGCCAGGACGGCTTCAAACTGATGGATTTCCGTTTCACCGGCTGGGGCGGCAAGTACGAAGCCTCACTGGACGACCAGCTGGTCGGCACCCTGACCGGCGCGGGTGTGTTCCGCGATGACTATGTGCAAAGCGTGGATTTCGCCCTGGAAGGCGGCGCCATCGAGACCGACGGCCGCGGCACGCTGCTGACCACTTGGCGCTGCCTGCACGAGCGCCATCCGGATGCCTCGCGCGAGCAGATCACCCAGACCCTGCAGTCCACCCTGCACCAGCAGCGCGTGCTGTGGCTGGACCATGGCTATCTGGAAGGCGACGACACCGACGCGCACATCGACACCCTGGCCCGCTTCGCCCCGGACGACGCGATCGTCTACCAGGCCTGCGATGACCCTGCCGACGCGCACCACGCCGAACTCACCGCGATGGCCGGCGAACTGGCGGCCTTGCGCACGCTCGACGGTGCGCCCTACACGCTGTATCCGCTGCCGTGGGCGCAGCCGATCCTGGACGGCGGCCGTCGTCTGGCTGCCAGCTATGCCAACTACCTGATCGTCAATGGCGCAGTGCTGATGCCAGCCTATGGCGATCCGGCCGATGACCCGGCGGCCAAGGTGCTGGCCAAGGCGTATCCAGGCCGCCAGATCGTGCAGATCCCCTGCCGTGCGCTGATCTGGCAGAACGGCAGCCTGCATTGCGTGACCATGCAGCTGCCCGAGGGGCTGCTGGCGCTGTGAACGTTCGCCGCGTCGCTTCACCCAAGGACGGGTGATGCGACCTGTGGAGCGCGGTGCAGCGCGCGCCAGGTGTTTTCGCCATCCGCGTTACCATGGCTTCTCCCCGCCGTCCCGCCACAATGCCATGACCCGTAATCGCCTGCCCGTCGCGCTGATCCAGGAAAACAACCATGGGGACGCCGATGCCAACCTGGCGGTGATCGAGCAGCGCGTGGCCGAAGCGGCCCGCCGCGGCGCCAGGCTGGTGCTGCTGCAGGAACTGCACAACGGCGCGTACTTCTGCCAGCACGAATCGGTCCAGGAGTTCGACCTGGCCGAACCGATTCCCGGCCCCAGCACCCAGCGCCTGGCCGCACTGGCCAGGCAGCACAAGGTCGTGCTAGTCAGCTCGCTGTTCGAGCGCCGCGCCGCCGGGCTGTATCACAACACCGCGGTGGTGTTCGACGCCGACGGCAGCATCGCCGGCAAGTACCGCAAGATGCACATCCCGGATGATCCGGGCTTCTACGAGAAGTTCTACTTCACCCCGGGCGACCTGGGCTTTACCCCCATCGACACCTCGGTCGGCCGGCTGGGCGTGCTGGTGTGCTGGGACCAGTGGTATCCGGAAGGCGCGCGCCTGATGGCGCTGGCCGGTGCGGACCTGCTGCTGTATCCGACCGCGATCGGCTGGGACCCGGATGATGCACAGGACGAAAGGAATCGTCAGCGCGATGCCTGGGTGCTGAGCCATCGTGGCCATGCCGTGGCCAACGGCCTGCCGGTGCTCAGCTGCAACCGGGTTGGCCATGAACCCTCGCCGCTGGGCGCGGCGGGCATCGACTTCTGGGGCAACAGCCACGTGCTGGGACCGCAGGGCGAATTCCTGGCGCAAGCCGGCGGCGGACCGGAAATCCTGAGCGTGGAAGTGGACCTGCAGCGCAGCGAGCACGTGCGCCGGATCTGGCCGTTCCTGCGCGATCGCCGCATCGACGCCTACGGCGAGCTGACCAAGCGCTACATCGACTGATGGCGATCCCCGCGGGCATCGGCCGCAAGCACGGCCGCTGGCTCGACACGGTACACAGGCAGCGGGCGCCGGCGACGGCACCGCATGCGATCCCCTTGATGAGTAATCCATGACCGATCCAGACTCCCCCGCCCTGCCCGCGCCGCTGGTGCTCGACGATGCGGTCGAACAACCCATGCGCGTGGTCGAGCGCGATGGCGTGCGCTACACCCTGCTGGGCACCGCACACGTGTCCAGGGCCAGCGTCGATGCGGTGCAGCACGCCATCGATTCGCATCCCTACGATGCGGTGGCGGTGGAACTGGACACCCAGCGGCTGCAGGCCCTGAGCGATCCGGATGCGCTGGCCAAGCTGGACCTGGTACAGGTGATCCGCAAGGGCCGGGTGGCGCTGTTCGCCGCCAACCTGGCCCTGGCTGCCTACCAGCGTCGCCTGGCCGAGCAGCTGGGCATCGAGCCCGGCGCCGAACTCAAGCGCGCGGTGGCCGCCGCACACGAACGCGGCATGGCCGTGCACCTGATCGACCGCGAGGTCGGCCTGACCTTCAAGCGGGCCTCGGCCAAGCTGGGCTTCTTCGGCAAGCTCAAGCTGGGCACCAGCCTGCTCGGTGGCCTGTTCGCCTCCGAACACGTGGGCGAAGCGGAGATCGAGCAGCTCAAACGGGGCGACATGCTGGAAGCCAGCTTCGGCGAGTTCGCCAGGGAAAGCCCGGCCCTGTTCGAGGCGGTGATCGCCGAGCGCGACCGCTACATGGCCGCCAGCCTGCGCCAACACGCCGGCACCGCGCGCGAAGTGCTGGCGGTGGTCGGGGCCGGCCACCTTCAGGGCCTGGCCCGGCACCTGGCCGAGGACCACGACGACCCGGCCACCGTGCGTGCCGAACTTGAACACGTGCAGGCCCGGCGCAGGCTGCCGTGGATCATGATCCTGCTGAGCGTGCTGGTGCTGGGCGGCATCGGCTGGGGCTTCTACAGCGGCGGGTTCAAGCTCGGCAGCACCCTGCTGCTGCAGTGGCTGGTGCTGACCGGCGGCCTGGCCGGCCTGGGTTGCCTGGCCGCGGCCGGCCACCCGCTGAGCATCCTGGCGGCGGTCATCGCCGCCCCGCTCAAGCCGTTCCGTCCCGGCCTGCCTGCCGGCGCCTTCAGCGCCCTGGCCGAAGTGCACCTGCGCAAGCCGGCCTACGGCGATTTCCTGGCCCTGCGCGACGATGCGCAGACCCTCAGGGGTTGGTACCGCAACCGGGTGTGCCGGGTGGTGCTGACCTTCCTGCTGACCAACCTGGGCAGCATGCTCGGCTTCTGGATGACCGGTGCGCTGATCGCCGGCAAGCTGCTGGGCTGACCACCGCAACCTGCCCAAGTGTGCAAGGCACGGCCAGCTGCGCGCCCGCCGCAGCACATGGCCTGGTTCTCGCAAGGCCAGGTCCGCACCCGGAACGTGCAAGTTGTTGCGATGCATCAATTTTTCCCCGGCATGTGCCTTGCCGGAGACGCTGAACGGCAGGCTATACTCGGCATGGCCAAGCGCTGCGGATCGAACGCGGCGCGCGCAAATTTCGGAACACGACATGACGCGACCGCTGTTGTTCGCCGCCTGTTTCGGCTTGCTGCTCGCTGGGGTGATCCCCGCCAGCCAGGCTCGCCAGGATGCCAAGGATCCCGTTTCCCCACCCGCAACGCCGGCACCTGCCGCGCCGGCTGCCGAACCGGCTCCGCCCGCGCCGACGGCCCCCAAGCCCAACCTGGAAGCCGGCAAGCAGCTTGCCTACACCTGCCAGGGCTGCCATGGCGTCACCGGCTACAAGAACGCCTACCCCAACTACCATGTGCCGCGGATCGGCGGGCAGACGAGCCAATACCTGGTCCAGGCGCTGACCGAGTACAAGGCCGGCAAGCGCAAGCATCCAACGATGCAGGCCCAGGCCCAGAGCTTCTCCGACCAGGACATCACCGACCTGGCCGCCTACCTGTCCAGCCTGAAGTAAGCCGACCATGCGCACAGCCGTCCTCGTTCCACGCCCGCCACGCCTGCCCCTGATCGTGGCCCTGCTGGCCGCCCTTGCGCTTGGTGCCTGTTCCAAGACCGAGACCTCCGACACCGCCGCGGCCAACCCCGGCCACGCCAGCGGCGAATACGGCAGCGGTTCGTCCGCAGGCCTCCCGCCCGGCAACATCGCCGCCGGCGAAAAGCGCGCCCAGGAAAAGGGCAAGGCCACCGGCCAGAGCTGCGTGGACTGCCACGGCCCGGAAGGCAACCAACCCATCGCCGCCAGCTACCCGCGCCTGGCCGGTCAGTACGCCGACTACCTCGCCCAAGCGCTGCAGGCCTACCGTGCCGGCGATCGCGATCAGGCCCTGATGACGCCGCAGGCCAAGGACCTCAGCGATGCGGACATCGCCAACCTTGCCGCGTACTTCGCCTCGCGCAAGGGCCAGCTGCGCGACCTGCATGGGTTGGACTGAGTCCGGCTCCGCCGAACGAATAACGGGGCTGCAGGGCCCTTTTCCCCTGATACAGCCGCGACCAGCTGCGACCTCAGGCCGGTGCAGCCGCTGCGTCAGCTGCCCACCGGGATCGGCTTGCGCTTGACCGGGATGTCCGGCGGCGGTCGCGCGCCTGCAGGTTGCGCATTCTTGTCCGGATCGAACAGACCGCACGCGCCGCCTGCCTGCAGCACCGAGATCACGCAGCGGATCCGCTTGCCGGTGCCGGGGATCGGGATCTCCATCTCGCGCACGCCGGCACGCACCCAGTCCTGCAGCAGCGAGCCGCCGGGGATCCAGTACTTGTCGAACATGGTCGGCTCGTAACCGAAGGACGGGCGGTCGAGCCAGGTGCCGGCGTGGTCGGCATCGATCCTGGCCTGCTGGCGCGAGCCGGGCACACCCGGCTTGACCGTACTGCCGCCGGCCAGCCCGTCGGGCAGCCTGGCGCTGCCGTCGGCATTGAACAGGCCCTTCAGCCCCTGGCCGGCGCCGGCCTCGGTTCCTGGCGCGGCCTTGCTGGACCGACCCCAGTCGTCGGCGGCCTTTGGACCCGGCGTGCCCAGGCCGTCGCTGGCTTTGGCGCCGGCGCCAGGGGCGTTGGCCAGGCTGCCGGCGGTCTGCCCGCCCGGCATCGGCGAAGCAGGCGCGCCGCTGTCGGCGGTGCTGCTGGACGCCTGCGCGGCCTGGCCCTGCTCGGCCTGGGCACTGGCCGTGGAGGGGCGGCTGGCGCTTGCGGAAGCGGCGGCGGTCGCCTGCGCTTCTGCAGCAGCCTGCGGGGCGGCGGCGCTGGAGGCTGCACTGGCCGTGGCCGGGGCGGGGGTGTCCGCTGGCGCGGCGGGCGCGGGCGGCATCGGAATCTCGCGCACGCGGGCCTGCGCCGGCTGGGCGGCGCGCAGCGGGACCTCGGCGGCCGTGGTCGCGGCCGGGCGGCTGTTCGGCCGGCGCCGGTTGCGGCGGTTCGGGCTGCGGTTCGGCTTGCGCCGCCGCGGGCGGCGCGGCGAGCGGCGGCTGGGCCGCGGGTGGCGGTGGCGCGGGCTCGGCAGGCGCCGGCGGCGCCGCCACGGGTGCCGCCGGCGGCGCCGCCACGGGTGCCGCCGCCGCGCTGGCCCGACGCGGCGGACTGGGCGCACGCGCCGCTGGCGCCGCCGCGGCCTGTGCACCGGTGTCCGGGGTCTGCGGACCGGCGCCACCGCCCTCGCCCTGGCTGCCGCGTCCGATCAGGGTCAACTCCACGCGCGTGCCGTCAGTGTCCTGTTGCGGCGCGGGCATGTTGATCAGGCTGGCCAGGATCAGTAACGCGAAGAACCCCAGGTGCAGCAGCAGGCTGCCCAGGCCGCCGGCCCAGCGCGTGCCGCGTTCCTCGCGCGGCGGCGGATCCCAGTGCTGCCACAGCAGCGAACGCAGCGCGCGCCAGCGGCCCATCGGCACCACCGGCGGCGTCGGCCTGGCCGCACGCGCGCCCAGCTGCGCGATCAGCGCATCGATCGGCTCATAGGTCAGCCGGCCATGGCGCTGCGGCGCGTTGCGCAGCCAGATTTCCCAGCCATGTGGCAGCAGGCCGGTGGTCCTCTGGATAATGGGCGCGGTCCTGCGTGACAGCAGGAAGGCGATGATCTCGGTGGCTGTCGTCACCGGGCCGCGGAATCAGGCAGCGTCGCGCGGCATGTACGGTGCTTGGCCGGTGTCATGGTCGGTCGCGTCGCGTACCGCGGTGACCCCCGGCACGCGCGTGAGCAAGGTCTTCTCGATGCCCTGCTTCATTGTCACATCGGCCATGCCGCAGCCGTGGCAGCCGCCACCAAAGCGCAGCAGCACCACGCCTTCGCCGGTCACCTCCTCCACCGCCACCCGGCCGCCATGCGAGGCCAGCTGCGGATTGACCTCATGCTCGACCACCCAGCGCACGCGCTCGACCAGCGAGGCGCCCTCGGCCGGCGCCTTGCCCTTGATGTGCGGCGCCTTGATGGTCAGCTGACTGCCGGCGCCCCGGGTGACGAAATCGATCTCGGCATCGCCCAGCCACGGCACGCTGGCCGCATCGATGTAGACGGTGAATCCCTCGCAATCCACGGCCCATTCGTCGCCGGCCAGCTCGCGCGGTTCGGCGAACTCCAACCGCGCATCAGCGCGCGGCGTACCGGGGTCGACCGCGCTCAGGCGCACGCCCAGGCCGGGCGTGGCCTCGCGTTCGATCAGCTTGCGGAAATGGGCTTGGGCAGTGTCGGTGATCTGGATCATGGCCGTATTCTACCGAGCCCACGGCCGAGCGGTCAGAACACAGCGGTCACGCCGGGCAGTGGTACGTTCAGCTGGTTGAACCCCATACGCACATTGCACCCACGCAGGAGATTGTCCATGTCCGATCTGATTCCCCTGGCGCAGGCGCACTGCCTGCGGCGCAGCGGTGTCGAACACCGCCTGGGACAGGCGCGCGTGGCCGAGTTGCTGCCGCAGATTCCCGGCTGGGAACTGGCCGAACAGGGCAAGGCCCTGACCCGCACGTTTCGTTTCCCCGACTACTACCGCACCCTGGCCTTCGTCAACGCCATGGCCTACATCGCCCACACCGAGGACCACCATCCCGACCTGGGCGTGCACTACGACCGGGTGGTGGTGCGTTTCTCCACCCATGACGTCGGCGGACTGAGCGAGAATGACTTCATCTGCGCCGCCAAGGTGCAGGCACTGGAGCCCGACGCATGAACCTTTCTTTTGTCCGTACCCCGCTGCGTGTCGCGGCGTCCTGCTCGCTGGTTGCGCTGATCGCCGCCTGCGGCCGGCAGCCCGAGGCCGCCGCCCCGGCCACCCCGCCACCGACCGAACTGGCCGCCCTGGAAACCCCGCCGCCACAGTACCCGCTGGAAGCAGCCTGCAACGGCAACGGCGGCACCTCCACGCTCAAGGTCACCGTGGGCACGGCCGGCACCCCGACCGAGGTCACCGTCCTGCGCGGCAGTGGCACGCCTGCGCTGGACGAGGCCGCCGTGGCCGCGGTCAAGACCTGGAAGTTCAAGCCCGCCACCCGCGCCGGCCAGCCGGTTCCGCAGACCATCAACGTGCCGGTGAACTTCCCCACCCCACAGGTCCGGCCGGACGCCTGCCTCACGCTGGACGAGAACAAATCCGCACAACCCTAGACCTGATTGTGCGGCCGGCTCGGGCATGGCCGCGAGAGGCTTTACCGGGAACGCCCATCGCGCCCCTGCGGTGCGCTCCTACGCCAGCGCGTCCAGCGCCGCGGCCAGGTCGTCGGCCAGCGGCGCATTCAGGACATAGGGCGTGCGTCCGGCATCCAGCGAGAACTCCAGCGAGGCGGCGTGCAGGAACAGCCGCTTCAGCCCGGCCTGTTCGCGCAGGCGCCTGTTGGCCTGCGGATCGCCGTACTTGTCGTCCCCGGCCACCGGATGGCCCAGGTGCTGGGCGTGCACGCGGATCTGGTGGGTGCGGCCGGTTTCGATCAGCACCTCGCAATAGGACTGGCCGCCGCGGCGTTCCAGTACCTTGAAGTGACTGACGCTGGGCTTGCCGGCGTCGTTGACCTGGACATGGCGCTCGCCGCCCTGGCGCAGGCCGACCAGCAGTGGTGCGTCCACGGTCATGGTGCCGTCGGGCAGGCGCCCGGTCAGCAGGGTCAGGTAGCGCTTGCGAATGCCCTTGTTCGGGCCGGCGTCCTCGCGCAGCAGCGCCTGCAACTCGGTCAGGGCCGCGCGCTTCTTGGCCAGGACCAGCAGGCCGGAGGTGTCCCGGTCCAGGCGGTGGACCAGTTCCAGCGCCTGCTTGGGGCGCAGCGCGCGCATGGTCTCGATCGCGCCGTGGCTGATCCCGCTGCCGCCGTGGCTGGCCACCCCGGTCGGCTTGTTGATCACCAGCAGGCGCGCATCCTCGAACACGATCGCCGCCTCCATCCGGGCCAGGAACCCGGCCGGCGGGGCTGAACCGGGCGCGGTGTCCTCCAGGTTCACCGGCGGCACCCGCACCTGGTCACCGGCCAGCAGCTTGCGCTCGGCCTTGGCCCGGCCCCCGTTCACCCGGACCTGGCCGCTGCGGACCAGCTTGTAGACCAGGCTGCGCGGGGCCCCCTTGAGCTGGCCCAGCAGGAAATTGTCCAGCCGCTGGCCCTCCCGATCCTCGGGCACCACCACGGTCCGCACGGCGCTGCGCGCGGCGGGATGTTCGGGGCGTGCGGGGGCAGTCATTCGTCCATCTTGTCTGTTACACTCGGCGTGCGAGATAAGGGTTTGATTTCGCAGGGAAGTTGCTTCATGGGCCAGAAGCCCAGCTTTCCTGGCGAAGCCCGGCACAGTACGCGACCACCGTCCCCGGGGCGGCCATGTTAGCGGCTCGCCGGCAATCCCTGACACCGCCGGGTGCGTCAGACATCCGAGCTGAACACGTCCCGCGCGGCACAACCGGCCTGATGGCCGGATGGCCGACGGTCCCGCAACACCGACAACAACAACAAGCGCTCCCGCGGCTCGCCGTGGTGTCGAAGCGCTGGAAGCTCCAACCCGCCCACCCGCGCCTGCGCGGGAAGCGGCCGAACGTTCCAGAAGCAAGAACGCCATGGCGTTTGTCGCGCGGTAGAGCGCGAGGAACGCGACAATGAAACGTATGTTGATCAATGCCACGCAGGCAGAAGAACTGCGCGTGGCCATCGTCGACGGGCAGACGCTCTACGACATCGATATCGAGCAGCCGTCCAAGGAACAGAAGAAGTCCAACATCTACAAGGGCCGCATCACCCGGCTCGAGCCGTCGCTGGAAGCGGCTTTCGTCGACTATGGCGCCGAGCGCCATGGCTTCCTGCCGCTCAAGGAAATCTCCCGCGACTACTTCCAGTCCGGGGTCGACCACAACAAGGCCGGCCTGCGCGAACTGCTGCGCGAGGGCCAGGAAGTGGTGGTCCAGGTCGACAAGGACGAGCGCGGCAACAAGGGCGCGGCCCTGACCACGTTCATCTCCCTGGCCGGCCGCTACATGGTGCTGATGCCCAATTCGCCCACCGCCGGCGGCGTCTCGCGCCGGATCGAGGGTGACGACCGGGCCGCGCTGAAAGCCGCCATGGATGCGCTGACCATTCCCGAGGACATGGGCGTGATCATCCGCACCGCCGGCGTCGGCCGCGATGCCGAAGAGCTGCAGTGGGACCTGGATTACCTGCTGAGCGTATGGAAGGCCGTGGCCGAAGCCGCCCTGTCCAGGCCGGCGCCGTTTCTGATCTACCAGGAGTCGCGCCTGATCGTGCGTGCCCTGCGCGACTACCTGCGCGCGGACGTGGGCGAGATCCTGGTCGATACCGAGGAGCTCTACGCCACCGCCCAGGAATTCATGCAGCAGGTCATGCCGCACAACCTGCGCAAGCTCAAGCTTTACACCGACGACATTCCGCTGTTCAACCGCTTCCAGATCGAATCGCAGATCGAGGCGGCCTACGAGCGCAACGTGCGCCTGCCCTCGGGCGGCTCGATCGTGGTCGACCAGACCGAAGCGCTGACCGCCATCGACGTCAATTCGTCCCGCGCCACCAAGGGCGGCGACATCGAGGAAACCGCGTTCCAGACCAACTGCGAGGCGGCCGAGGAAGTGGCCCGCCAGCTGCGCCTGCGCGACCTGGGCGGGCTGGTGGTGATCGACTTCATCGACATGTCCTCGGCCAAGCACCAGCGTGAAGTCGAGAACCGCCTGCAGAACGCGCTCAAGTACGATCGGGCCCGGGTCCAGCTGGGCCGGATCTCGCGCTTTGGCCTGATGGAAATGAGCCGCCAGCGCCTGCGCCCCAGCCTGGGCGAGTCCAGCCAGATCGTCTGCCCGCGCTGCGAGGGCCACGGCCGCATGCGCAGCGTCGAGTCGCTGTCGCTGTCCATCATCCGGGTGGCCGAAGAGCACGCCATGAAGGACAACACCGGCCAGGTGCTGGTGCAGGCGCCGCTGGAAATCGCCAACTACCTGCTCAACGAGAAACGCAACGCCCTGCGCGAGATCGAGCAGCGCCACGATGCGCCGATCATCATCGTCGCCGACGAGCAACTGCAGACCCCGCACTACGAGGTCACCCGCCTGCGCGAGAACGAGCTGGGCGAAGAGTCCGCCAAGCCCAGCTACCAGCGCGGCACCCCGCGCAAGCTGCCGGTGCATGCACTGACCAAGGCCCAGCTCAACATCCCGGCCGCACCGGCGGTGACCACGGTCAAGCACGCCCAGCCGGCGCCGGTGCGTCAGGAACGCGAGGCCCCGGCCCCGGTCGAAGCAACGCCGGCACCCGTCGTCGCAGCGCCGGTCGCCCAGCCCGCAGCCGGCGGCGTGGTCGGCTGGTTCAAGCGCGTGTTCGGCGCCGCCAGCAGCCCGGCCACCGCGCCAGCCCAGCCGCAGCGCAGCCAGACCGCTCCGGCCCGCAACGATCACGCTGGCAACACCGGCCCGCAGCGTCGCGAGGGTGGCCGCGGCCAGGGCGGCAGCCATGCCCGCGGCGGCCAGCAGAACGCTCAGCGCCGTGAGCGCGACGCCCGCAACAAGGACAAGGATGCCATCCAGGCCCCGGGCAATGGCTCCTCGCCGCGCACCCGCGCAGAACCGCCGGCCCGGCCGCAGCAGCCGCAACAGCAGGCCAAGCCACAGCAGCCGCCCAGGCCGCCCCGGCCGCAGCACGACGGCGCCCAGGAGCAGCCGGCCAACGGCAACCGTCCGCCCAGACCGCCTCGCGAGCCACGCGAGCCGCGCAAGCCGCTTGAGAGCGGTGATGCGGTGACTGCAGCGGCGGTCGCGACCGCCCTTCAGCCCGATGGTGCCGCACCGGTCCAGGCCGCGCCCGCGCCGCAGGCCGAAGCGCCCGCAGCGGTGACCGAAGCCAAGGCCGAGCCGCAGGCAGAACCGCGCAAGCCCAAGCCGCCGGTCGCCCCTGAGGAAGACCAGGCCCTGGCCGATGCCGAGGATGGCAGCGACGAGGCGGGTGACGACAACCAGACCGAGGGTGTCGATGAAACCGGCACGCCGCGTCGTCGTCGCGGCCGTCGCGGCGGTCGTCGCCGTCGTCGCGGCAGTGGCGAGGCCGCCAATGTCGCCGGCGAACTGGACGAATCCGAGCTGGGGGGCGAGGAGGAACCGGTGGTGGTGCCTTCCTCCTCGCAGCCGGAGTTCGACTTCGACGACGCCGAACCGGCGACCGCCAGGCCGACCCCGGCGCGGGCCCAGGCCAATGCCGCCAGCACCGCGGCGGTGGCCGCCGCCAGCGCGACCGCCGTGGTGGTCGAGGCGAGCACCGGCAAGCAAGCGCCGATCGCGCCCGCACCGGGCAGTGAAGCAGCGCAGCCCGCCGCACCGGCCGTGATCGCCTCGCCTGCCCCGGTCGCCGAGCAGGTGAACCCGCCGAGCCCGGCCGCCGCTGCAGCCTCGGCCGAAGTCGCACCTGCGACCGAGATCGAGGTCGAACCGCGGATCGCCAACCACCGGCCCGCCGGACCCGAGGCCGTCGTCGCCGAACCGGCACAGGCGCAGGTTCAGGCGGTGGCCAGCGAGGCCGCGCCGAGCATCTCCACGCCTTCGGCTGGAGCCCCGGAACCGGTCGCCGTTGCCCCGGCCCAGGACACGCCAGCCCGGCACGCCCCGATCGCGCAGCCGCAGCCCGACCTGCCGGCCGAAGCCCAGTCCGCGCCGTCCGTGCGCCAGGCCGAGGCCGCCCGGCCCATTGAGGACGCGTCGGTCGGCCCGGCGCCGCCGGCTGCAGCACCGGCCATGCCGGCCAGCGGCCCGGCAGCAGGCTCGCCGTTCTTCAGCGCCGACCCCGACCTGCCGGAGTCGATGACCGGCCACCTGTTCGAGCCGGTGTCGGCCCCGCGTCCGACCCAGGGGGAAACCGAAGCCCACAACGACGACCAGCGCGCGCCGGACAGGCCCGGGAGCGAACGCAGCGCCTGATTCCGGGCGCTGCTCGGCAGGCCCGCGTCTAGACGACCCGGGCCGTGTCGACCAATCCATATTGCGCGGCCAACCGGGCCAGCGCCACCGTGTCCTGCACCCGGGCCTTCTGGAACACGCGGGTCTTGTGCGTGCTCACCGTCTTGGGACTCAGGCTGAGCCGGGCAGCGATTTCGTTCTGGCGCAGGCCCTGCACCAGCAGCATCACCACTTCCAGCTCGCGCGCGGTCAGCCCGTCAAACGGCGAGGCGTCCTGGCTCATCGACGACAGCGCCAGATTCTGGGCCACGTTGCTGCCCAGGTAGCGCTTGCCACGCGAGACATCGCGCACCGCGCGCAGCAGTTCGTTGGCATCGCCACCCTTGCCCACGTAGCCCGAAGCACCGGCTTCGAGCACGCGCTTGGGCAATGGCCCGTCCTCCAGCACCGAGACGATGATCACCCGGCTGCCGGAGCCACCGCGCACGATGCGCTCGGTCACATCGAACCCGCTCAGGCCCGGCAGGTGCATGTCGCACAGCACCACGTGCGGCTTGAGCCTGCGGATCTGCGGCAGTGCCTGCTCGCCGCTTTCGGCTTCCCCGACCACCTCGATATCGACCTGATCGGCCAGAATCATCTTCAGCCCGGTGCGGACCAGCGCGTGGTCGTCCACCAGAAAGACCCGGATCGTCATCCCTGTCCCCCTTGTCAAACACGGCAATTCCCCGCCTCGGAGCCTACCCCCGGCGTCTGCGAGGGGCAAGCCTGCCGGGCTAGTCCCTCTTGCGCAGCACGGTGATCCTGCCGGAGGTCTCCAGGATGGCCAGGTCGATCTCGCTGTCGTCGCGGCAGTCGGCCTCACGCTTGGAGGTTTCGAAATCGGCGTAGCTGACATTGCGCTTGACCAGTTCTTCCCAGGCGATCTGGCCGTCGCGGGCCAACACCACCGGCCTGCCCTGGACCAGCAGGTCCAGACGCCTGCTGCGCGCGGTGGCGAAGCCCACCAGCCAGTTCAGCAGCAGCAGCACCGCCGCCAGGATCAGCCCGCCCAGCAGCGAGGTATCCTCGCCGATCAGGGAGTTCTGCACCGCCTCGCCCAGCAGCACGATCACCAGCATGTCGAACGGCGCTGTCTGCCCCAGGGCGCGCTTGCCGGTCACGCGCACCATCAACAGCACCACCACGTACACCGCGACCGCGCGCAGGACGAACTGCCACCACGGCATCGCCAGATCAAACAGGCTGTGTTCCATTCCCGCGCTCCTTCCCCGGGCGCACCGGCGGCCCGATCATGGCGCGCAGCTTGCGCACGCGCCGACGTTCAAGGTGTGAACAGTGCGCGCTGTCGCGTCAGCGCTCCGGTCCTTGCAGGACAGCCGGACCGACCCTGATGGCGGGCAACGGCATTGACGGGCCGCGCGCCCGGCAGTGACTTTTCCGGGAAACACCCGAGCAGGACCACGGGGCTCCACCTTGCCTGCTGGACACGCCACGATCGACCCACGATCACGCTGACCCTCCCACCCGCTGGTGATGTCACCCGACAATTGGCTGGAGGCGCCGCGCGCGAACCCCTCAGGCCGAGGCACGATTGCGCAGCAGGCCGATGAGCTGGGCCAGGCTGTAGGGCTTCTGCACGAACTCCACACTGGCCGGCAGCTCCGGCAGTTGGTGGCGGCCCTGGCCCGAGGCCAGGATCACGCGCACCTCGGGAAACTTGCTGCAAACGCGCACGGCCAGCTCGGCGCCGCTCATCTGGCCGGGCATGTAAACGTCGCTCAGGAGCACGTCGACGACGGGGTCCGCATCGAGCAGCGACAAGGCACTGTTGGCATCGGCGGCGGTGGCGACCTGCATGCCAAGGCCGGTCAAGGCATCGGCCATCAATTCGCGAAGGTCGGCCTGATCCTCGACAAGGAGGACGCGCAAGGGTTGGCTCATGGAAAACCTGTCCTGACGATCAAAAACGGCGGCGCGGCGCGCCGCACGCAGCCCACGCCCCGGAGTCTGGCAAGCTGCGGCGTGAAGGATTCGTGCATGCGTCAAAGGCGGCTGCGCGCGCTGGTGATCGGATAAAATCCTCCGTCTTTTTCGACTTCCACGATCAAGCATGAGCGCTGCGCCCGTATCGCGTGACCCCTGGATCTGGGCGGCCGCAGCCGCCCTGTCGATCGCAACGCTGTTTGCGGAACTGGTCACACCGCTGGGTTATGCGGTATGGCTGGGCTACTTCCTGGCCGTGTCCGTGTGCCTGTTCCAGCGTCGTCCTCAGGTGCCGCTGATCCTGGCCCTGCTCGCCTGCGTACTGCTGGTGGTGGGCTACCACCTGGCACCGGCCAGCAACAGCGCATCGTTCTCCATCGTCAACCGCAGCATGGGCGGGATCTGCTTCATCGCCACCGGGTTGATCGCGATGCAGGCCATCCGCGCACGCCTGCACGCCGAATACATGCTGTGGCTGCAGGAGAGCGAAAACGCGGTGGCGGTCAGCCTGCAGGGCGATCTGGAACCTGCGCAGATGGCCGAACTGGCACTGCGCATCCTGTGCGAGCAGCTCGATGCGCAGGTCGGCGCCCTGTACCGGGTGCAGGGCCAGCGCCTGCTGCTGACCGGCGGCATTGCCCTGCCCCAATCAGCCGTGCGCGAGCTGCCACTGGACAGCGGCCAGTTGGGCGAAGTGGTGCAGCAGGCACGCCCGCGCCATCTGCGCGGCCCGCAGGGCGCACACTTGCCGATCGAATCGGCGCTGGGGCGCAGTGCGCCGGCCGAGCTGTTCATCGCGCCGGTCACCGCCGACGGGCGCGTGGTCGGCGTCCTGGAACTGGGCCGACTTGCGGTCAGCGACGATGGCCGCCGCGCGCTGGCGCTGCTGGAGCGCTGCATGGAAACCATCGGCGTGGCCCTGCGCACCGCGCAGCTGCGTTCGGAACTGGTCGAACTGCTGGAAGAAACCCAGCGCCAGAGCGAGGAACTGCAGACCCAGCAGGAAGAACTGCGGGTGACCAACGAGGAACTGGAGGAGCAGAGCCGCAGCCTGCAGCAATCCCAGGCCAACCTGGAGCAGCAGCAGGCCGAGCTGGAACAGATCAACGTGCACCTGGAAGAACGCACCCACGAGCTGGAATCCCAGCGCCACCTGCTGCTGAGCGCGCAGGCCGACCTGGTGCGCAGCAGCCGCGAGCTGGCGGCCTCCTCGCGCTACAAATCCGAGTTCCTGGCCAACATGTCCCATGAGTTGCGCACCCCGCTCAACAGCTCACTGATCCTGGCCAGGCTGCTTGCGGACAACCGCGAGGGCAACCTCAACGCCGAGCAGGTCAAATATGCGCAGGCGATCCATTCGTCCAACACCGACCTGTTGGCATTGATCAACGACATCCTGGACCTGTCCAGGATCGAGGCCGGCCACGTCGAACTGGCCGAGGAGACCGTCGCCACCGAAGCGATCCTGCTGCGCCTGCGCGAGACCTTCGAGCCGCTGGCCGCACAGAAGGGCCTGCAGCTGCAGATCGCCGCCAGCGCCGACGCGCCGGCACAGCTGCAGGTGGACAGCCATCGCCTGCAACAGATCCTCAACAACCTGCTGGCCAACGCGGTCAAGTTCACCGAACGCGGCAGCGTCACCCTGGACGTACAGGCCCACGGCCCGCAGCGGGTGCGCTTCGTGGTCCGCGACACCGGCATCGGCATCGCCCCGGAACAGACCGAGGTGATCTTCCAGGCCTTCCGCCAGGCCGACGGCAGCACCCAGCGCCGCTTCGGCGGCACCGGCCTGGGTCTGTCGATCTCGCGCGATCTGGCCGTGCGCATGGGCGGTGCGATCAGCGTGGCCAGCACGCCCGGCCAGGGCAGCAGCTTCACCCTGGAACTGCCGGTGGACGGCGCGCCCGCCGCCGCGCTGGCACCCGCCGTGCCGGCCAGCAGCCAGGCCACGTCGGCGCCGGTCGCAATGCCTGCACCGGCGGCGGTGGCGCGCACCCAACGCCCCGCCACTGCAGCCGCGCAGTCCGCGCCGTTGCCCAGGGCGCAGGACGACCGCGACCGTGGCCACCGTCCGGGCCGGATGATCCTGGCGGTGGAGGACGATCCGGCCTTCGCCCATGCACTGGTCGAGCTGGCGCACGACATGGACTTCGACTGCGTGGTGGCGTCAACGGCCGAGGAAGCCATGGCCCTGGCGGCCGAGCTGCGACCCAGCGGCGTGCTGCTGGATCTGGGCCTGCCTGACGTGTCGGGCCTGAGCGTGCTCGAGCGGCTCAAGCGCGATCCGTCCACGCGCCACATCCCGGTGCACGTGGTCTCGGCGCAGGAGCACAGCCAGGTGGCGATGGAACTGGGCGCGGTGGGGTACCTGCTCAAGCCGGCCACGCGCGAGCGCCTGGTCAGCGCGATCCGCCAGCTGGAGGAAACCAGCGCGCGCGACCTGCGCCGGCTGCTGATCGTCGAGGATGACCGCGAGCTGCGTGAAAGCCTGCGCCGCCTGCTGGCCCACGAGCAGCTGGAAATCACCACCGTGGGCAGCATCGCCGAGGCGATGGAGCAGCTGGCCGCGGCCACCTTCGACTGCATGGTCACCGACCTGGCCCTTCCCGACGGCAGCGGCTACGACCTGCTCGAACGCATGGCCGACAACGAGGCGGTCGCTTTCCCGCCGGTGATCGTCTACACCGGCCGCGCGCTGACCCGCGACGAGGAACAGCGCCTGCGCCGTTACTCCAAGAGCATCATCATCAAGGGCGCGCGCTCGCCGGAACGGTTGCTGGACGAGGTCACCCTGTTCCTGCACAGCGTGGAGGCCTCGCTGCCCAGCGACCAGCAGCGCCTGCTGCGCGAGGCGCGCCGCCGCGATGCGGTGCTCGACGGACGCACCGTGCTGCTGGCCGAAGACGACGTGCGCAACATCTTCGCCCTGTCCAGCGTGCTCGAGCCGCTGGGCGTCAAGCTGGAAATCGCCCGCAACGGGCTGGAGGCGCTGGAGCGGCTGAAGGTGCGCCAGGTCGACCTGGTGCTGATGGACATCATGATGCCGGAGATGGACGGCCTGACCGCGATGCGCGAGATCCGCAAGATCCGCCACCTGCAGCATCTGCCGATCATCGCGCTCACCGCCAAGGCCATGGCCGACGATCGCGAGCGCTGCCTGGAAGCCGGCGCCAACGACTACATCGCCAAGCCGATCGACGTGGACAAGCTGGTCTCGCTGTGCCGGGTGTGGTGCTCGCGCCAGTGAAGGAGGCCGAGCTCTTCGACCTGGAGCTGAAGCTGCTGCTGGAGGCGATCTACCAGCGCTACCACTACGATTTCCGCCAGTATGCGATGTCCTCGCTGCGCCGGCGCGTGCGCCAGGCGATGGCGCGCTACGACTGCACGCAGGTGGCGCAGCTGCAGCACCGGCTGCTGCACGAGCCGGAGCTGTTTGCCCAGGCCATGCAGTTTTTCACCGTGCAGGTCTCGGAAATGTTCCGCGATCCGGATTATTTCGGCGCATTGCGCGAGCAGGCTGTCCCGGTGCTGCGCACCTATCCGTCGATCAAGCTGTGGGTGGCCGGCTGCAGCACCGGCGAGGAAGTGTGGTCGCTGGCGATCCTGCTGCGCGAGGAAGGCCTGCTGGAGCGCAGCATCCTCTATGCCACCGACATCAATCCCGAGGCGCTGAGCACGGCCGAGGCCGGCATCTTCGACCTGGAGCGGATGGCCTTGTTCAGCCGCAACTACCTCAAGGCCGGCGGCAAGGGATCGCTGTCGGACTACTACACCGGCGCCTACAACGGCGCGGTGTTCGACCGCACGCTCCGGCGCAACATCGTGTTCGCCGACCACAGCCTGGCCACCGACACGGTGTTCTCCGAGGTGCACCTGGTGTCGTGCCGCAACGTGCTGATCTACTTCAACCGGGCCTTGCAGGACCGGGCGATCGGCCTGTTCCACGAGGCCCTTGTGCATCGCGGCTTCCTGGGCCTGGGCAGCAAGGAGTCGCTGCAGTTCGGCGCCCATGCCCGTGCCTTTGAAGCCTGTGCGCGCGAGCAGCGCCTGTACCGCAAGGTCGCATGAGCATGCCGGCGCCCAGCTCGCGCTTCGACGCCATCGTCATCGGCGCATCGGCTGGCGGCGTGCTGGCGCTGCAGCAGCTGCTGGCTTGCCTGTCCGCGCAGCTGCCGGTGCCGGTGCTGATCGTGTTGCACCTGCCACGCGACCGCACCAGCCGCATCGCCGAACTGCTCGCCACCCATTGCCGCCTGCCGGTCAGCGAGGCGCAGGACAAGCAGCCGCTACAGCCCGGCACGGTGGTGTTTGCGCCGCCGGACTACCACCTGCTGGTGGAAGATCGCAACACGCTGGCGCTGTCGGTGGATGCGCCGGTGCTGTTCTCGCGCCCGGCGATCGATCCGCTGTTCGAATCGGCCGCCGAGGTGTTCGGCACGCGATTGCTGGCGATCCTGCTGACCGGCGCCAGCAGCGATGGCACGGCCGGCATCGCCGCGGTGCGCGCGGCCGGCGGCACCGCCTGGATCCAGTCGCCGCAGGAAGCCAGCTCGCCGCTGATGCCCGCTTCGGCCCTGGCCCACGCCGGCGCCGATGCCGTGCTGACCCTGCAAGATCTTTGCACCCATTTGAGGCAGCTTTATCCATGAAGCTCACCCAGTCCGACGCCACCCCACCGCCCAGCGAGCCGGTCAACCTGCTCATCGTCGATGACGTTCCGGAGAACCTGGTGGCGATGGAGGCGCTGCTGCGCCGCGACGGCCTGAACATCCTGTGCGCCAGTTCCGGCGCGCAGGCGCTGGAACTGCTGCTGCAGCACGAGGTCGCCCTGGCCCTGCTGGATGTGCACATGCCGGACATGGACGGCTTCACCCTGGCCGAGCTGATGCGTGGCTCGCAGCGCACCCGGCAGGTGCCGATCATCTTCCTCACTGCCTCGCCCAACGATCCCACGCGTGCATTCAAGGGCTATGAAAGCGGCGCGGTGGATTTCCTGCACAAGCCGATCGAGCCGCATGTGATCCTGGGCAAGATCAAGGTGTTCATCGAGCTCTACCAGCAGCGCCAGCTGCTGGCCAAGCGCAACGCGGCGCTGGAGCGTGCGCTGGAACTGAACGAGACCATGATGGCCGTGCTCACCCACGACTTGCGCACGCCGCTGTCGGTGGTGCTGCTCTGCGCCGAGAAGCTCAGCCACGAGCTTCCACAGGACCAGGGCACCCGGCGCACCCTGCGCTTTCTGGAGAGCAGCGGCCGGCGCATGGCGCGCATGGTCGAGCAGCTGCTGGATTTCTCGCGCATCCGCAGCGGCGGGCTGCGCATGAAGTTCAGGCCTGGCGACCTGGCCGAGCTGGCCCGCGCAGCGGTGGAGGAATCAGCCCAGGCTCACCCCGGCGCGGACATCCAGCTGACCTGCACTGGCAACCTGCAGGCCAGCGTCGATGCGGACCGCTTCGCCCAGGTGATGTCCAACCTGATCGGCAATGCGGTGGTCCACGGCGGCGGCGCGCCGGTGCAGGTGGAACTGGAAGGCCTGGACGCGGACAAGATCCGGCTGCGGGTGCGCAACGCCGGGGCCATTGCCGATGAACTGCTGCCGCGGTTGTTCGAGCCGTTCAAGGGCCGCTTCCGGGCCAGCGATGGGCTCGGGCTGGGCTTGTATATCGCGCAGCAGTTCGTACAGGCCCACCGCGGCACCCTGGTCGCACGCAACGAGGATGGACAGGTGGTGATGGAAGCATTGCTGGCGCGTGGCAACAGCTGAGGCAACGCCGCCGGCCTGGGCGCTGCTCAGCGGGCGCGCATCAGCCGGAACAGGAAGCCCTCGCCTTCCAGCATCTGGCGCATGCGCTGCTCGGCGTCGTGTTCGAGCACGTCCATATGCGCGGCCAGAAGATAGGTGCGATCGTCCTGCTGTCCTGGCTGACGTGAGACGCTGATATCAGGGCAGGCGCAGGCCATTTTCCACATCTGCTGCAGGCGCGCCGGGCCGATCGACTGGCTGCGGCCCAGGCGCAGGATGAACATGTGATTTCCGGCTGGCCTCACCGCAGGCGCGGTTCGGGCGCAACAAACGAGGGCAGCAGCGTCGCCGGGTCCAGCGGGAAAGCCGGCGGCTGACCATCGTTGCTGGCGCGCTCGGGCACGCCGCCGCCGGCGATCACCGTGCCCGGCGCAAAGGATCGACACACGATCCGATGCAGCTTGATGCCGTCCATGCCAATCCTTCTCGAGCGGGCGTAGCTGCCACCTTCGGCACGCTACGCTGATTCACTGCAGCGCATGCGGGATTCGGACAGACGGTGCAGGCCCTGTCGCTGCAGGGCTTCAGCGATCATCGTAGCCACCGGGCCCATGGCCCCGGTGCAGGCCATGTTGCTGTTGCATCAGCGCCAGGCGGTGCTGCACGTACTGGACATCCTGCGGCGGGGCGTCGTCGACGATGGCCTGGGCCAGAGCATCGAACTGCGGCCAGAACTCGCTCGGGTGGCGCAGCTTCTCGATCCAGATCGGCAGCATCTGCTCCAGCTGGTCCAGTTCGCGGTCCAGCTGCATGCGCGTACTCATCGCCCGCCTCCCGGCCAGACCAGCGTCACCGCGTGGTCGGCCCCGTCATCGATCAAGGGAAAGTCCAGTCCGTCCTGGACGATGCCATCCAGCTGCAGGCTTGGCGCCGCGTCTGCGCGCTGGACCACATCGATCACATAGCCGCTGCCGCCGTGACGATAGCGCAGCTGATAGCCCGGCCAGGCCGCGGGCATGCACGGCACGATCCGCATGCGGGTGCCGTCACGCTGCAGGCCCAGCAGCGATTCGGTCAGCAGCCGATACATCCAGCCGGCCGCGCCGGTGTACCAGCTCCAGCCACCGCGGCCCTGGTGCGGGGGCACCGCGTAGACATCGGCCGACAGCACGTAGGGTTCGACCTTGTAACGTTGCACCGCCGCCGCGTCGCGGGCATGGCCGATGGGATTGATGATGCCGGCCAGTTCCCACGCGCGCTGGTGGTCACCGAGCTCGGCGAAAGCCATCGCCGCCCACACCGCAGCATGGGTGTACTGGCCACCGTTCTCGCGCACGCCAGGGACATAGCCGCGGATGTAACCGGGGTCGTGTCCGCTCAGGTCGAACGGCGGTGCCAGCAGCTTGACCACCTGCGCATCGGCATCGACCAGCTGCGCGTACATCGCCTCCATCGCCTGCTGGCGCCGCGCCGGGCTGGCCGCGCCGGACAGCACCGACCAGCTCTGCGAGAGCGAATCGATCCGGCATTCGGCCGACGCACTCGAGCCCAGCGGCGTGCCGTCGTCGAACCAGGCCCGTCGATACCAGGTGCCGTCCCAGGCGTGGGTTTCCAGTGCATCGCGCAGGGCCTGCGCCTGGGCGATGCACTCGGCGGCAAACCCGGCATCGCCCTGCCGGGTGGCCAGCGGCGCAAACCGCAGCAGCGCATCGTGCAGGAAGAAGCCCAGCCACACGCTCTCGCCCCTGCCGTCCTTGCCGACCCGGTTGAGGCCATCGTTCCAGTCGCCACTGCCGATCAACGGCAGCCCGCGCGCACCGCGCTGCGCCAATCCGCGCTGCAACGCCAGCCGCGCATGCGCATACAGCGACTGCGCCGGGCCGGCTGGCTGCGGCTGGTCGTAGTAGGACTCCTCGTCGGCATTCAACGCACGGCCGTCGATGAACCCCACCGGTTCGCCCAGCACCGCCGCATCGCCGGTGACCTCGAGGTAACGACACAGCGCCTGCGGCAGCCACAGGAAATCATCCGAACAATGCGTGCGCACGCCGCGATCGTGCGGCGGATGCCACCAGTGCAGCACGTCGCCCTGCAGGAACTGGTGCGCCGCACTGCGCAGCAGATGGGCGCGGCTCAACGCCGGCTGCGCGTGGACCATGGCCATGCTGTCCTGCAGCTGGTCGCGAAAGCCGAATGCCCCGCCCGACTGGTAATAGCCGCTGCGCGCCAGGAACCGGCAGGCGATGGTCTGGTACAGCAGCCAGCCGTTGGCCAGCAGGTCCACCGAAGGCTCCGGCGTGCGCACCTGCACCGCGCCGAGGGTGTGGTCCCAGTAGCGGCGCACCGCCTGCAGCGCCGCCTGCGCGGCCGCCACGCCGCGCACCTGGGTGGCCAGGGCCAGCGCTGCATCGCGGCCCTGGCCTGCGCCGAGGCGGAACACGGTCTGGAACTGCTGGTCGATGCCCAGTTCGATCGGGACCTGCAATGCCGCGCACGGGTCCAGCCCGGCGCCCACGCGCCCGGACAGCCGCTGCCGGCGCAAGGCTTCCGGCGCGGCCAGGCTGCCGTTGCGGCCGATGAATTCCACCCGGTCGGCGCTGACGCTGCGCACCTGCGCATCCACATCGAAGAACGCCACCCGTCCGTCGAACTCGGTGTTGTAGGGATTGCGCGCGGTCAGCACGCCACTGGCCAGGTCCACCTCGCTCACCACGTGCAAGTGCGAGCGCGCGCGGATGTCGCCCAGCACCCATTCGACATAGCCGGTGGCGCTGAGCCGGCGCGCACGACCGCTCAGGTTCTTCAGGCGCAGCAGGCTGTACTTGACCGGTTGCTCGACATCCACGAACACCCACAGCTCGCTGTCGATGCCGTGCTCGAGGTGGCTGTACACGCTGTAGCCGAAGCCGTGGCGCACCTGGTAGCGGCCGTGGCCGCGGCGCGGCAGCGCCATCGGCGACCACACCTGGCCGCTGTCCTCGTCGCGCAGGTAGAAGGCCTCGCCGCTGGCATCGGCCACCGGATCGTTGTGCCAAGGCGTGAGCCGGAATTCGTGCGCGTTCTCGGCCCAGGTGTAACCGGCGCCGCTGTCGCTGAGCACGGTGCCGAAGCCGGCGTTGGCCAGCACGTTGGCCCAGGGCGCGGGGGTGGGTGCGCCCTCTTCCAGCACGATCCGGTATTCGCGGCCGTCGGCGGCGAAGGCACCGATTCCATTGTCGAACAGCAGCGCCGCCTCATCCGGCGGCGGCGTGCTCGCAGGCGCCGGCTCGAACGCGCCGGCGGCCATCGCATCGCTTGCAGGCGCCAGCGCGATCGGCTCCAGCAGCGGCGGCTGCATGCGCAGGGTGGGATGGCGTTCCAGCTGCGCGGCCAGGCTGCCGTTGGCATCGCTGAGGATGGCGCGCGCCACGGTCTGCAGCAGCACCCGGTCTTCGTGCGGAATGTGTTCGATCGCGCGCACGAAGATGCCGCCGGGACGGTCGAGCACGTTGGCTTCCGGGTCGGCGGCAAGCAGGCCGACGATGGTGTCCTGCAGCTGCTGGCGATAGCCGGCCTGGCTTTCGTTCCAGATCACCAGGTCCACGCGCAGGCCCTTGAGGCGCCAGTACGCGTGCGCCTGCACCATCTGCCTGACCAGGGCCATGGTGTCCGGGTCGGCCAGGCGCAGCAGCACGATCGGCAGGTCGCCGGAAATGCCATGCGCCCACAGTGCCGACTGCCCGCGCCGGTTCTGCAGCAGCACCTCGGCCTCGGCCCGTAGCTGCGGATCGGCGAACAGCACGCGCGCGGCCAGGCGCTCGTACAGCAGCGCATCGTCCAGCGAGGCGTTGATCTGCCGACGCGTCACCTGGCTCTGGGTCAGGGCCAGGTCGAACACCCGGTCGGCCAGGCGCCGGTCGCGATACTTGTCGATCAGCGCCACGCAGGCCGCGCGGTCCCCGCCGAGGCCATAGACCATGTCCACCTGCGCCTGCTGGTCCGGTGCCAGGGTGATCCGGCAGCGGATCGCCACGATCGGGTCGAGCACCGAGCCGGCGGTGCCGGACAGGGCAGCGGTCTCCACCAGCGCGATCGGATCGCGCGTGCTGCGGCCGCGACCGATGAAGGCCGCGCGGTCGGTCTGGTAGGAAATCGTGGCGATGTCCGCGTCATGCACGGCCACCAGGTGCAGCATCCATGGCTGCGCCTCGTCATCGGCGCGCGGACGCCGTGTGCACAGCAGCGCCTGCCTGTCGGCCAGCAGCTCGGTCTGCACGAACAGGTTGCTGAAGGCCGGGTGCATCTCGTCGGACAGCGCCGGGGCCAGCACCACTTCGGCGTAGGTGGTGATCTCGATCACCCGCGCGTGGCGCGAACGGTTGCGGATGCGCAGCCGGCGCAGTTCCACGTCGTCCTCGGCGGAGATGGCGATCTCCAGGTGACTGTCGTAGCCAAGGTGGCTGCCCTTGAACTCGGCCTTGGCGTCGGAAAAGATCGCCTCATAGCGGTCCACCGGCACGCAGGTGGGCTGGTGGGTGGCCGACCAGAACGCGCCGCCCTCCACCGCCCGCAGGTAGCAGAACGTGCCCCATGGATCGCGCGTGCCGTCCTCGCGCCAGCGGGTGACGGCCATGTCGCGGACCCGGCTGTAGCCGCCGCCGGCGCTGGTGAGCATGCCGTGGTAGCGGCCGTTGGACAGCAGCTGCAGCGCCGGCTGGGCCTGGTCGGGATCGCGGAAGATGCGCAGCGGCATGCCGGTGTCCAGCGGTGCGGCGCGCGCGGCCACCTCGGCCAGGCCCTTGGCGTACACCCCGCCGGTGCGTGGCGCGCGCTCCTGCAGCAGCAGCAAGGTGGCCTGGAACTCCGGGTCGGCCACGAAGCGCTTGTGCATCGGCCCATCGCGCAGCACGTGGTCCAGCGCCAGCAGCGCCATGCCCTGGTGGTGCGACATGAACGAGCGCACCAGCACATGGGTTTCGCCGCGCGGCACCCGCGAAGGCGTGTAGTCGATCGCTTCGTACAAGCCGAAGCGCCCGCCGAAGCCCAGTCCGTCCAGCCGCTGCAGGTTGCGGCAGGCCGCGTCGGGTTCGACCATCAAGGCCATCGCGCTGGCATAGGGGGCGATCACCAGGTCCTGGCCCAGCCCGCGCTTGAGCCCAAGGCCGGGCACGCCGAAGGCGCGGTACTGGTAGTTGCGGCGGGTGTCGACGCTGTTGTAGCCGGACTCGGACACGCCCCAGGGCACCTGGTGCTGCGCGCCGTAGCGGATCTGCGCCTGCACCGCGCCATGCGCGGTCCGGTCCAGCAGGGTATGCGGATAGCTGGGCATCACCAGCTGCGGCATCAGGTACTCGAACATCGAGCCGCTCCAGGACAGCAGCGTCGGTTCGCCGCCGGTCTCGGTGAGCGTGCGGCCCAGCGCGAACCAGCTTTCCTGCGGCAGCTGCCCCTGGGCGATGGCCACGAAGTTGCCCAGCCGCGCCTCGGAGGCCAGCAGGTCGTAGCGGCTTTCGTCCAGGCGCCGCTCCTCGACGTTGTAGCCGATCGAGAGCAGGTGCTGGGTGCGGTCGTAGAGGAAGCCATAGTCCATCAGCGACAGCTGCCCGGCCACGTGCGCCAGGCGCTCCAGCTGCTGGATGCGCTCGCCGGCCCAGCGCTGCACGCTGGCGATCTGACTGGATTGGCGCAGCTGGCGCAGGCTCGGCACCGCGCGCGGGCCATGCTGCTCGCCGTCCAGGGCCGCGCTGACCAGCCACGGCGCGCAGTGATGCAGATCGGCGCGCGCGGCCTGGCACGCGCTGACCAGGCGCTGCGCCCAGGGTTCGTCGCCGTCGCTGCCTGCCGCCTGGCCCGCCATCACGATCAGCTCGCCCTGCTCGATCAGCCTGCCCAGGGCATCGGACACCTGGCGCAGGCTGGGCTCGGGCAGCGCCCGTATCTCGTTGAGCGTATGGCCGAACACGGCGGTGGCCCGCTCGGCCGCTTCGCTCTGGCGAGCCTGCGGCAGGCGCAGCAGGCCCAGGGTGTCGGCCAGCCCGTCGAAGGTCGCCATCGACATGGCCGGCGCATCGACCAGCGCCAGCAGCCCCTGGCGCAGGGTCAGCAGATGGCCGCCCAGGTTGCCGCTGTCCACGCTGGAGACATAGCGCGGCGGCAGTGGCGCCAGGGTCTGGGTGTCGTACCAGTTGTAGAAGTGGCCACGGTGGCGGGGCAGGGTCTCCAGCGTGGCCAGGGTGTCGGCCACGCGCGTGATCACGCCGGACACGGCCAGGTATCCCAGGTCATAGGCGGCCAGGTTGGCCAGCAGCGCCAGGCCGATGTTGGTCGGCGAGGTCCGGCTGGCGACCACGGCCACCGGATGCTCCTGGATGTTGTCCGGCGGCAGCCAGTGGTGCAGCGCGGTGCAGTGGGTTTCGAAGAACGCCCAGGTGCGCCGCGACAGGCGCCCAAGGAAGGCGCGCTGATCGGCATCCAGCTCGGTCCCCGGCGCCGGTGGCGGCGCGCCCAGCCAGGCCATCAGCCAGGGCGCGGCCACCCACGCGGCCAGCAACGGCAGTGCGGCCCACAGCGCCAACGGCGACCGCCACGCCACCGCGACCGCGATCACCACCGCCAGGCCTGCGGCCGGCGCCATCATCCGGTGCTCGGCCTGGCCACCTCGCAGGCTGCGCTCGACCTCGCTGGACGGGCTCCACTGCAGCAGGTGGCGCCGGCTCACGCCCATGCGGTAGAGCGTGCGCACGATCGCCGAGATTTGCAGGCCGGCCTCGAACGGCAGGCAGGCCAGGGTCACGCCCACCCGCCGCAGCTGCCGGCCCAGGTCCCACGCCACCTGGCGCGCGTGATGGCGCATGGTCATGCCTTCGGGCACGTGCACCAGGGCGTGCACCGCCGAGGCCAGGCCGGGCAGCAGCCACAACACCAACAGCCACAGCGTCCAGCGCAGCGGTGCGGGCGAATACAGCCAGCCAGCCACCAGCAGCACCAGCGCGGCCGGCGCGACCAGGCTGCGCCGCAGGTTGTCCAGCAGCTTGCCGCGCGAGAGCCAGGACAGCCGATTGCGCACGCGCCCGCCCGTCGCGGTGGGCACCCACGGCAGCAACCACGGCAGCAGCTGCCAGTCGCCGCGCACCCAGCGCGCTCGGCGCTTGGCGTCGGCGGCATAACGCTGCGGATGCTGTTCGTACAGGCGCACGTCGCTGACCAGCCCGGCACGCGCGTAGCAGCCTTCCAGCAGGTCGTGGCTGAGCACGCGGTTGTCCGGGAAGCGACCGGCCAACACGTGTTCGAACGTGGCCACCGCGTAGATGCCCTTGCCGATGAACGAGCCTTCGCCGAACAGGTCCTGGTAGACGTCCGACACCACCCGCGTGTACGGGTCGATGCCCGGCTCGATCCCGAACATGCGCGCGAAGCGCGAGTCCTCGCCGCGGCCCATGCCCGTGCCCAGCCCGGGCTGCAGGATCCCGTAACCGGCCTGGACGACCTGCCCGGTCGGATCCAGGCGCGGCACGTTCAGCGGATGCGACATCGCCCCGACCAGCGCCCGCGCCGCATCGCGTGGCAGCTGGGTGTCGCTGTCCAGGGTGATCACGTAGCGCACCTGGCGCAACCCGGCCAGCTCGCCGCGGGTCTGCAGGAAATCCCTGGCCGCCTGGGCCGGCATGTCCGGCGCGCTCAGCAGGCGGTTGAGCGCCTCCAGCTTGCCGCGCTTGCGCTCGGCGCCCATCCAGCAGCCTTCGGCCGCATTCCAAAGGCGCGGCCGGTGCAGCAGGAAGAACCGGCTGCCGTGTTCGGGCGCATAGCGGCTGTTGAGCCCGTCGATCTGGGTGGCCGCGTGATCCAGCAGCGCCAGGTCTTCGGCCAGCAGCGCCTGGCCGGCATCCAGGAAATCGGTGAGCAGCGCGAAATGCAGCTGCCCGTCGCGATTGGCCAGGTAATGCACTTCCATCCCGGCAACCAGTTCGTCGATCGCCTCGCGCCCGGCCAGCATGCTGGGGATCACCACCAGCGTGCGGCAATCCTCCGCAATGCCCAGGCGCAGGTCCATGCGCGGCAGCGGTCGCGGCGGCACCTGCAGGGTGGCGACCCAGTTGACCAGGACGATGCCCAGCTCGCTGGCCGCCAGCAGCGCAAGCGCGCCGGCCAGCCACCACCAGCCTGCCGCCACATGCGCCGGCATCGCGCGCAGCAGCACCGCGCTCCACAGCAGCATGACCGCCGCGATCGGTGCCAGGTAGGCGGCCAGCGGCACGCGCCGCGCCCGATGCCGCGGCAGACGCGCTGGCGATGCCTGCGCCTGGCCGCGCAACACCGCGCGCAGCAGCGGCAATCCGGCATCGATCAGGAAATAGCCGACGTGGGCCTGGAGGTCGGCCGGCGACGGCGCGCGCCGGGCCAGCGTCACCACTTCGCGCGCCACATCCGGCTCGTCGCGACCACTGCGGCGCGCCAGGTTTTCGACCACGTGGCGATAGGCGTCGCGGGTCTGGAAATCCATGCGCGCGTACACCCCGGCCGGATCCTCGCGCAGCGCCTGTTCGACCACGCTCATGGTCTCCACGAACTGGCGCCAGTCCATGCCATCCAGGAACCGCAGGCTGCCGATGCTGTTGCTCACCGACACCTGGTCGGCGGCCTGGCGCTGGCTTTCGGCATGGACCAGCCCGCCCACGCTGTGCCCTTCGCTCGCCAGCCACTGTTCGACCCAGCCGCTGGCCATCGACAGCACCGGTCCGCGCCCATGCAGGCCACGGGTCAGTTCGGCCACGAACGCACCACTGGCCGGCGGCCGCGAACGGGCCAGCTCGGCCACCACCAGCACCAGGTCCGCCGGCGCACGCGCGGCGGTCGCGTTCAGGCGCTGCGACCAGGCGTTGGCCAGGCGATGATCCTCGCCCTCACGCATGATGGCGTCGGCAATCCGGCGCAGGTTGTCGATCAGTGCCAACCGCAGCATGATCGGGATCGCCCACAGCTCGCCCAGTTTCAGCGGCGATGTTTGCTGGTAGGCGGCAATGAACCGGCTCAGGGTGAGCGCATCGACCCGGCCATCGCCATGGGCGATCACCTGCTGCCCCAGCGCATACACGCGCGGCAATCCCGGGCAGGTGCCGCTGTGCAGGCGCGGCAACTGCCGGCTGTAGCCGGGCGGCAGGTGCAGCCGGGCCACCCGCATCTGTTCCTCGACCAGGTAGTAGTTGTCCAGCAACCATTCGCCGGCCGGATGCAGGCTCAGGCCATCGCCGGCCAGCTGGGCCAGCTTCGAGGCGGCCTCGGCCAGGGCCCGTTCGTTGGACTTCAGCCGCGCCAGCAGCAGTTCGCGCGAAGAGCCAGCAAGCAGGACGTGCTCCTGCGCCAGCGCGCGCGCCAGCGCTTCCATCTGCTCGTCACCCAACAGGGCTGCACGCAGTGGCGGCGCTTCCACGCGCCGATCGAGCTGCGGCTCGAGCAGCGCTGCTGCGCGTGGCTGAAAGACCCGGCGCCATGCAGAAAAACGGGACATCCTCCCAACTGGAGGCATGGTGATGCGCCTGTGCAGCGTCAGCGCCGCTCGTGCGAACGATCATGCGCGCCCACCCCTTCGATCACGTGAAGGGCGCGTGCAGCCGCACCACCTGCAGCCCGATGCCACGACCCTATCGCGTGCGGCCAGTGGGCAAGCGATCGGGCCGGTGCATGCCACACGAGCAACCACGAAACAGGAGTAACATCAAGGCATGAGCACCATACCCGACTACGACAAGACCCACGCCGAAATCTCCAAGCTACTGGCCGAGACGGCAAAGACCTTGGAGGAAGTGCGCAAGGTGTCCGCCGAGACGGCCAAGTTGCAAACCGAGTCGAAGTGGCACCCGGTCGTGGTCGCTGCAAGCTTGCTCGCCGGCGGCGCCGCCCTCGCCGGCGCACTGTCGGCCGTCATCAAGCTGGTTGGAGGCTAGCTCCGCGCTGGCCTGGATCAGCGCGGCGCGCCCACTTGCGGCGTCCTCCACGGCCGGCGCAGGCCGGAGAACACCGCTGCATAGACCCCCACCGTCCAGGCCATCGCCGCGGCCCAGCCGCCCAGCACGTCCGAGGGATAGTGCACGCCCAGGTAGATGCGCGAGACGCCCACCGACAGGCCGAACAGCACCGACAGCAGCAGCACCGGCCAGCGCCAGCGCGTGCCCCAGGCCAGCAGCACCAGCACCAGCACCAGGGTCATCGAGCCCATCGCATGGGCGCTGGGAAAACTGAAGGTGTCCTGCGGCGAGATCGATGGCCACAGGCTCGGACGGGCACGCCCGAACAACTGCTTGGTGCCCACGTTCAACAGGGCCGAGCCGATCACTGCCACGCCGGCAAAGGTTGCCTCGC
This sequence comes from Pseudoxanthomonas spadix BD-a59, assembly GCF_000233915.3. NCBI lineage: Bacteria > Pseudomonadati > Pseudomonadota > Gammaproteobacteria > Lysobacterales > Lysobacteraceae > Pseudoxanthomonas > Pseudoxanthomonas spadix. The sequence continues at coordinate 2,077,107 of NC_016147.2, forward strand.
GCCAGCGTCGCAGCGCCGGCAGGGCCATGATCAACAGCACATCGGCGATGATCACGCCCTGGTAGCCGGCCCAGCTGATGGCCAGGAAGGCCTGGTCCAGCCACGGACCCGAGGCAGCCCTGGCGCGCAATAGCAGCGGCTGGTCGAAGACAAAGCTTTCCGCTTCGTGGACCTCCTCGCCCAGCTCGGCAAAGCCCCACAGCGGCAGCAGGATCGCCACGAACAACAGGCCCGTGCGCCAGCCGATCCGCCGCAGCACGCGGCCGACGACACCGGCGCCGCTGACCCCCGGCTCAGGCGGCACTGCGCGAATAATGCGCGTCGACGTATTCGTCGATCAGCGCGACGAATGCCTGGGCGATGTTCTCGCCGCGCAGGGTGACGGTTTTTTCGCCATCGACAAACACCGGCGCCGAAGGCGCTTCGCCGGTGCCCGGCAGCGAGATGCCGATGTTGGCGTGGCGCGATTCGCCCGGGCCATTGACCACGCAGCCCATCACCGCCAGGGTCATGTGCTCGGCGCCGGGACGGGTGATCTTCCACTCGGGCATCTTGCCGCGCACGTGTTCCTGCACGACCTTGGCCAGTTCCTGGAAGAACTCACTGGTCGTGCGCCCGCAGCCCGGGCAGGCGGTGACCATCGGCGTGAACGCGCGCAGGCCGGTGGTCTGCAGCAGCTCCTGGGCGACGATGACTTCCTGGGTGCGCGAGGCGCCCGGCTCGGGGGTGAGCGAGATGCGGATGGTGTCGCCGATGCCCTCCTGCAGCAGCACCGCCAGCGCCGCGCACGAGGCGACGATGCCCTTGGAGCCGATGCCGGCTTCGGTCAGGCCCAGGTGCAGGGCGAACGGGCTGCGGCGGGCCAGGTCGCGGTACACCGCGATCAGCTCCTGCACGCCGGAGACCTTGGCCGACAGCACGATGCGCTCGGCCGGCAGGCCGATCTCCACCGCGCGATGGGCCGAATCCAGGGCCGAACGGATCAGCGCCTCGCGCAACACCGCGGTGGCGTCCCACGGGGTGGCGCGCCGGGCGTTCTCGTCCATCAGCTGGGCGGCCAGCGACTGGTCCAGCGAGCCCCAGTTGGCGCCGATGCGCACCGGCTTGTCGTACTGGATGGCCAGCTCGATCAGCTGGGCGAACTGGGTGTCGCGCTTCTTGCCGAAACCGACGTTGCCCGGGTTGATGCGATACTTGGCCAGCGCCTGGGCACAGGCCGGCTCATTGGTCAGCAGCTGGTGCCCGTTGTAGTGGAAGTCGCCGATGATCGGCACCTCGATGCCCATCATCGCCAGCTTGTCGACGATGCGCGGCACCGCGGCAGCCGACTCGGGGTTGTTGACCGTGACCCGGACCAGCTCCGAACCGGCGCGCCACAGCTCGGCAACCTGCCTGACCGTGCCGGCAACGTCGGCGGTGTCGGTGTTGGTCATCGACTGCACCACCACCGGGGCGCCACCGCCGAGCTGCACCTTGCCCACCTGCACCGGGTGGGTGATGCGCCGGGCCTGGCCGGCGGCGGCCACGGGCGTGGGTTCGGGGGTCGCAAGCGGGGCGGGAATGGCGTTCATGCCTGCCATTTTAGCGGAGCGCCGGTGACCGCGAGGCGACCGGCAGCCGGCAGGCCACTGGCGAGCTGACCGGGCTCGGTACACTTGTGCGCAGATGAACGACCTGCCCGCCCGCGACATCCTCACCCCCTCCCAGCTCAACATCCTGGCCCGCGACCTGCTGGAAGGCAGCTTCCCGGCGATCTGGATCGAGGCCGAACTGGGCAACGTCACCCGCCCGGCGTCCGGGCACCTGTATTTCACCCTCAAGGACGCCCGCGCCCAGGTGCGCTGCGCGATGTTCAAGCCCAAGAGCAGCTGGCTGAAGTTCGTCCCGCGCGAGGGCCTGCGCGTGCTCGCCCGCGGCCGGGTGACCCTGTACGAGGCGCGCGGCGAGTACCAGCTGGTGCTGGACCACATGGAAGAGGCCGGCGAAGGCGCGCTGCGTCGCGCATTCGAGCAGCTCAGGGCGCGGCTGGCGGCCGAAGGCCTGTTCGCCGGCGAACGCAAGCGGCCACTGCCCGCATTCCCGCGGCGGCTGGCGCTGATCACCTCGCCCAGCGGCGCGGCGGTGCGCGATGTGATCAGCGTGCTGGGCCGGCGCTTTCCGCTGCTGGAAGTCGAGGTGCTGCCGACCCAGGTGCAGGGCGCCACCGCCGCGTCACAGATCGCTGCACTGGTGCGCGCTGCCGGTGACAGCGGCCGTTACGAGGTGGTGCTAGTGACCCGCGGCGGTGGCTCCATCGAGGACCTGTGGGCCTTCAACGACGAGGCGCTGGTCCGCGCGGTGGCCGCCTGCGCGGTGCCGGTGGTGTCCGCGGTGGGCCACGAAACCGACTTCACCCTGTGCGATTTCGCCGCCGACCTGCGCGCGCCGACGCCCTCGGCCGCGGCCGAGCTGCTGGTGCCCTCCCAGGCCGATCTGGACATGCGCGTGCGCGGGCTGGGCCGGCGTCTGTACAGCCTGCACGCGCACCGCATGGACCGGGTGCAGCAGCGCGTGGATCGCGCCTGGCTGCGCCTGCAGGCACAAAGCCCGCAGGCGCGACTGCAGCTGATGCGTCGCCGCCACGCCGATGCACTGCGCCACCTGCAGGCGCAGTGGCAGGCGCAGCTGGATCGCCGCCGCGCGCGCCTGCGCCACGCGCTGAGCGCACTGGGCGCGCATTCGCCGCAGCGCCGCCTGGCGGCCCTGGCCGAACGCCTGGCCGCCCTGCAGCCGCGTCCGCAGGCGGCCATCGCCCGCCAGCTGCAACGCGACAGCCTGCGCCTGCGCGGCCTGGTGCGCTCGCTGGAAGCGATCAGCCCGCTGGCGACCGTGGCCCGCGGCTATGCGCTGATCACCACGGCCGACGGCACGCTGGTGCGTTCGACCGCCCAGGTGAAGGTCGGCGACCGCCTGAACGCACGCCTGGCCGACGGCCAGCTGGGCGTGCGGGTGGAAACGACCCCGGACTGAGAGGCTGAAAAAAATCGCCCGCCTACTGCGACCGTCGCCAAACGCCCGTGCCGGCGGCGCGCTGCGGGCAAATCCGGGTCATTTGGCTCACCAAACTCCCCGGATTTGCCCCCAACGCACATTGTCACGAACGCTTGGCGGCGCTCTCGCTACGGCGGTCGAATTTTTCTCAGCCTCTGAGGGCCGCCACCACGCCGGGCGGCAACCCGCGCCCGGTGATCGGCGCGGCCGCTGGCGCCGCCCCCTTCCGCGATGGCGCTGGTGCGCTTGCCGGCGGCGCCTCGCGTCACGCACAAGCAGGGCGCCCACGCCCCGGCCGGCCCTGCCCGCGCGGTCCTCCAGGCTGGCGACCCGCTGTCCCGGCTATTGCGGCGCAACATCGTGGGCGCACCGTTCTTGCTAGATTGGCCAGCGTCGCTGCTCCCCGGATCGCCTGCCCATGTCTGCCTCGGCAACCCCAACCCCAACCCCAACCCCAACCCTGCTCCCGCCGGCGCGCGCCGCGCGCAAGGTCGGGCTATGCCGCCGCGGCGAGCGGCGCGTGGAGAAATTCCTGGATGCGGCCACCGAGGTGTTCGCCGAAAAGGGCTACCAGCACGCGCGCCTGAGCGAGATCGTGGCGCGCGCCGGGGGTTCGCTGGCCACGCTGTATCGCGCCTTCGGCGACAAGGAAGGCCTGGCCTTCGCCATCGTCGAGCGCCGCCTGCAGGACATGACCCGGCAGCTGGACGCCATGGAGCTGAAAGGCCTGCCGCCGCCGCAGGCGCTGCGCAAGGCCGCCCGCTCGATCACCGAAAGCCTGACCACGCCTGATGCCTACCTGGTCAACCGCATCGTGATCGGCGAAGGCCGCGATTTCCCGGCGCTGCGCGACTGGTACTTCGACAACGCGGTCACCACCATCCGCAACCGCCTGGCCAGCTATTTCCAGCAACAGGTCGCTGCTGGCGCACTGGTCCTGCACAGCACACCGGAGTTGGCGGCAAGCCAGTTCTTCATGATGCTGTTCGGCGACCTGACCATCCGCACCGCGTGCGGCTACATGCCCAACCCGGAAACCGACCAGGTGCTGGCCTTCATCGACGGTGCGGTCGAGCAGTTCCTGCACGGCGCCCTGCCACGCTGAGCGCCTGCACGCGGCCTGCATGGGCCGACATGCAACGGACGGTGGACCCGGGCCGATATCCCAGGAAGTTGGCCGGCTGCGTTGCCACATCTTGCGCATGTTCGGCCAGGGCCGCCCGGCGTGCGCCCTGACCCAGAACCCACCACACCCATTGCACGCGCCTCTGGTTCCCGCGCCTGACCTGCAGCCAGGCGGTGTCAGTCGGGCAACTGCGCCGGCCACCAGCCGCGCCCGGTCAGCGCATAGCGGTCGGCGGCGCGTTCGAACCGGTTGCGCCCGCTGATCCCGCCGCCCAGCAAGTACAGCGGCAGGAACAGCGGCCCCAGTGCCATGTATTGCAGCACGTGGGCACGTTCGTGATCGCCCAGGCGCACGGCCGGCTCCACGCAGCGCCCGGCCCGGTGCGCATAGGTAGGGCAACGCCGGTCGAGCGAATCGCCGGTATGGACGATGCTGTTGCCGAAGGTGATCGCCCCGCCCGGCCCCCACGGCCAGCGCGAAAACACCAGCGCATGTTCGCTTCGACTGAAGTGCACGCGCGCGCCGCGCAGCATCCCGAACGAGCCGATCAACAAGCCGATCGCGGTATTCGGCGCGGTCCACAGCGCGCCGGCACCCCAGGCCAGCGCGCGCAGCCAGGCCGGCATGGGCGGCCGCTTCAAGCCGGGTCGGCAGTCAGCAACCACGGCGGCAGGCAGACCCCGATGCCCGGGTCCAGGGCCCAGGCCATGACACGATCACCAACACCGCGTTCGACCGTGGCAGCGGCTGCGCTTCAACGTTCGGCCAGCCAGCCGGCGATGGCGGCGGGGACTTCGCGCTGGGCGCGGCTGGACACGTAGATGCCGATATGGCCGCCGCGGAAACCGAGCTCGCTGTAGTCGTCACTGGCGACCAGGCCACGCAGCGCCCTGGAGGCATCCGGTGGCACCAGATGGTCCTGCTCGGCGTAGATGTTCAGGATCGGCATCGTGAGCCGCTTCAGATCGATGGTGTGATCACCGATGACGATGCCGCCCTGGACAAACCCGTTGCCCTGGTAGAACTGCTTGACGAACTGGCGGAAGGATTCGCCGACCTGATCGGGCGAATCGAAGATCCACTTCTCCATGCGCAAAAAGTCCTGCACCGCACGGCGGTCGTCCAGGATGTCCAGCAGGCCCACGTACTTCTGCACGTTCAGGCGGAATGGCTTGAGCATCAGGTAGCTCAGGTTCATCAGGTCGGCCGGAACGTTGCCCAGGGTATCCACCAGCAGGTCCACATCGACCAGCCGCGCCCAGTTGGAGAGCATGTTGTCGGGGGTGTGGAAGTCCACCGGGGTAACCATGGTGATCAGGTTGCGCAGCTTGTGCGGGTGCAGCGCGGCATGGCACAGCGACAGCGCGCCGCCCTGGCAGATGCCCACTACGTTGATCGCGTGCTGGCCGCTGGCCTGGCGCAGGTAGTCGATCGCGCCGTCGATGAACCGATTGATGTAATCGTCCAGCAGCAGGAACCGGTCCGAACGATCCGGGTAGCCCCAGTCGATCAGGTACACGTCCTGGCCCTGGGCCAGCAGGCCCTTCACCAGCGAACGGTCTTCCTGCAGGTCCACCATGTAGGGCCGGTTGACCAGCGCGTAGGTGATCAGCAGCGGCACCCTGGCGGTGGGCGCCTGCTGGCCGATGAAGCGGTACAGCACCACCTTGCCATCGCGCCAGACCTCCTGGCGCGCAGTCACCCCGTAATGCACGTCGCCCACTTCCGGCAGGGTACGCAGGCCGGCGCCCAGCTTGTGCCGCAGCGAAGCGGCTTCGGCCGCCAGGGCCTCGGCGGTGACCTTCAGCGGGCTGCTCATGGGCGCGACTTGGCGCGAGTGCGCGTGGTGGCCGGCGCCTTGCCCGTGCCGCGCCTGCTGGCGGCGGCGACCGCCTTGGCAGTGGACTTGGCAGCCTTGCCGGCGCTGGCCTTGCGTGCCGGGCGCTTGGGCGCCGGGTCAGGCGCGGCCTTGGCCTGGGTCTTGCGCGCTGCCGCCTTGGAACTGGACTTGCGTGCAGCGGACAGGGGCCCGGCATCGGCCGACCGCCTGGACTTCGGCCGCGCTGCAGATGACCCAGCGGATGCGCCTGGCGTGGCTGGCTCGGTCGGCGCCGCAGCCAGCCCGGAGGCGCGCATCAGCCCACGCAGCGCACGTTCGAGCTCCTGGATCTTGCGGTGCGCGGCATCGACTTCGGAACGCGAGGGCAGGCCCAGCATGTCGCCGACCTGTTCGACCTCGCGCTGCATGCCTGCGCGCATGCGCATCTGGGCGTTGGCCAGGGCCGCGTAGACCTGGCTGAATTCGGGGGACAGGGCCATCTTCTCGTAGGCGTCCTCGGCCGCGTCGATCCACTCGTCGAACAACGCGCGGGCGCTGTCCAGCGGCGCGGCTGATTCGGCGCGCTTGCCCAGCTTCTGTTCGAACAGGACATACGCCTGACGCGAGGCCTCTTCCAGCAGGCGCTGGCAGCTTTCGGCGGCCTCGCGCAGCGCCTGCTGGGTCTGCACCAGCGCCTTCCAGCGCTGCTGATGTTCGCGCGCGGGGCCGAAGGCGGGCATCGCGGCCCATTCGTCCAGCGGACCGCGCAGCGCCTCCAGCCACGGCATCCACTGTTCGCCCAGCCCTTCCAGGCCGAACGCGCCGGGGCCGAACAGGCTGCTGAACAGGTCCGGATACGGCCTGGCCTCGGTCGCCCCCAGGGCCTTGCGCCAGGCGGCCACGATTTCCTCGGGGGTATTGTCGCGGTCGGCGAACTGCGCGGCAACGTGCTGCATGCGGCCAAACCAGTGACGGGCGATGCCTTCGGATCGCTCCATCACATCGCCATCGTTCACGCCCTGCGGCGGGGTCCAGCCCGGCCAGCCGCCCGGCACCTGCTGCCAAGCCGGCGCGGCGATCTCAAGCGGCACCGCCGCGGCCTTGCGCAGTGCTTGGCCCCAGGCCTCCCAGGCCGTGCGACCCAGGGCCTCGGCCCGCTCATCCCACCCCGACTGCGCACCCGCCATCACCGCACTCCCGACGCCAGTCCAGATCATAGCAACCTGCGCGTTCGGCCAAGCGTCAGGGCTTGGGAACATGCAGCGTCTTGCTGATCATCAGCGAGCCGGACAGCGCAAACAGCAGCACCAGCGGATGGAACTGCCACGGCCCCAGCTGCCACTGACCCCACCAGATGTCCGCCCCGATGTCGCCCATGGCCGCGGCGACGGCCAGGACCACCACCAGCGTCAGACTGGTCGGGATGGGGGTGCCCTCGAAATATTTCACCTTGCCCTGGTCAGCGGACAGCGCCTCGGCGGTGACGTTGTAGCGCGCCAGGCGGCTCACCCCGCAGCAGATGAAGTAGCTCAGCACCAGCCAGTCCCAGCCGCCCTGCAGGCCGCAGGCATAGGCCAGCGCGGCCGGCGCGACGCCGAAGGAGATCACGTCGGCCAGCGAGTCCAGCTCGCGCCCCAGGGTGGAAGCCGAATTGCGCCAGCGCGCCACCCGGCCATCGAGCGCATCGAAGATGAAGGCCAGCGGGATCAGCGCCATGCCCATCAGCAGCACGCCGACCCGACCCTGCTGCATGTAGTGCAGCGAGGCGAACACCGCACCACTGCCGCAGAACGCGTTGCCCAGGGTGAACCAGTCGGCCAGCTGGAAATCGCGCAACATCGAAAAATGGCGTTGTCGTGGCATGGACCTGACCGGTAGGCGAAGAGAAGCCACAGCCTGACAAGGCCAGTGTCGCCTGGCAATCAAGGCCACGCGGTGCGGATCCTGCGGCCAGCACCGGCACCGGACGCGGCCGGCGCGGTACATCCGGGCAAGCGCCCCTGGCCGGCAGTCACCCCGCCACCGGTTTTCAGCAAGGCGCGTCGAAATCCTTCAACAGGGCTGGTCATTTTTTCGCCAAACCGCTTGACACGCCTGCCGCGCAACGCGCTCCGGCGGTTGTCCACATCCTTGCCCGGAAGTCATCCACAGCCCCTGTGGATACACCGCTGCGCACGGGTCATTTTTTCGCCATCCCGGCCGGGACGTCGCGCTGCAGGCGCACACCGAAGTTATCCACATCCTTGTCCCGAAGGTGATCCACATCATCTGTGGATGAAGCCGCCCCACGCAGGCTCAGGCGCGCGAGACGTTCCACGAGACCATGCGGCCATCCTTGTACGGCATCACCGCGTGGAAGCTGCGCGGGTCACCATCGAACACCAGCGGCAGGAAATGCTGGTCGCCCTCCCACAGCGGCAGCTCCAGCAGCCGGTCCAGGTCCACCCACTCCAGCGTGCCTTCCGGATTTTCGGCCAGCGGGGTGCCGGTCCAGGCGCTGACCACGAACACGAACGCCAGCCAGTCCTCGCCGTGCTTGCCGAAGCCCGGCCAGCTGATCGTGCCGCGCAGGCTCAGTGCCTGACATTCGATGCCGGCTTCCTCGCCGATCTCGCGGCGCATGCAGGCCAGCACGTCCTCGTCCGGCTCGAGCTTGCCACCCAGCCCGTTGTACTTGCCCAGGTGGATGTCATTGGGCCGCGCGTTGCGATGGATCATCAGCACCTGCTTGCCGTCGGCTGACAGCACGTAGCCGAGCGTGGCAACGATGGGGGTATAAGGCATGGAGAGCGCCACGGCAGTGAAGGATCGACCATTGTAGGAGGCCCACGCCGCAGCGCGTCCGCCTGCCTGAAGGCGCTGTTTTTTACTTGCGCAGACGCGAAAGGCGGGCCACTGGCCCGCCTTTTTCGATTGCAGCCATTGCGCGGACCGTTACTCGACCGGCATGCCCTCACCGTCTTCCACCGCCTTCATGGACAGGCGGATGCGGCCCTGCTTGTCCACTTCCAGCACCTTGACCCGGATCAGGTCGCCTTCCTTGAGCTTGTCGGAAACCTTTTCCACGCGCTCGACGGAAATCTGCGAGACATGGACCAGACCATCCTTGCCCGGCGCGATGGTGACAAACGCACCGAAGTCCATCAGCTTGGCGACCTTGCCCTCGTAGATGCGGCCCGGCTCGATGTCCGAGGTGATCTGCTCGATGCGGGCCTTGGCGGCCTGGCCGGCGGCGCCGTTCACCGATGCGATGGTGATGGTGCCATCGTCCTGGATATCGATCTGGGTGCCGGTTTCCTTGGTGATGGCCTGGATCACCGCGCCGCCCTTGCCGATCACCTCGCGGATCTTGTCGGGGTGGATCCTGATGGTGATCAGGCGTGGCGCGAACTCGCTCAGCTCCTGGCGCGGCGTGGTCAGCGCGTGGGCCATCTCGCCCAGGATATGCAGTCGACCGGCCTTGGCCTGGGCCAGGGCCTGCTTCATGATTTCCTCGGTGATGCCTTCGATCTTGATGTCCATCTGCAGCGCCGACACGCCGTTGGAAGTGCCGGCGACCTTGAAGTCCATGTCGCCCAGGTGATCCTCGTCACCGAGGATGTCCGAGAGCACCACGAAGTCGTCGCCTTCCTTGACCAGGCCCATGGCGATGCCGGCCACCGGCGCCTTGATCGGCACGCCGGCGTCCATCAGCGACAACGAGCTGCCGCACACCGAGGCCATCGAGGAGGAGCCATTGGACTCGGTGATTTCCGAGACCACGCGGATGGTGTAGGGGAACTCCTCCATCGTCGGCATGACCGCCAGCACGCCACGCTTGGCCAGACGGCCGTGGCCGATCTCGCGACGCTTGGGGCCCATCATGCGGCCGGCCTCGCCCACCGAGTACGGGGGGAAGTTGTAATGGAACAGGAAGTTGTCCTTGTACTCGCCCGAGACCGCATCAATCACCTGGCCGTCGCGCGCAGTGCCCAGGGTGGTGACCACGATGGCCTGGGTCTCGCCGCGGGTGAACAGGGCCGAGCCGTGGGTGCGCGGCAGCACGCTGACCTTGGCGCTGATCGGACGGACCGTGTCCAGCGCGCGCCCGTCGATGCGGACCTTGGTGCTCAGGACCGCGCCGCGCAGGGTCTGGTATTCCAGCTCGGAAAATTCCTTGGACAGCTCGGCGGTGCTCCAGCCATCGGCCTGCACGCGGCCGGCCAGCGACTCCAGCACGTCGGACTTGATCGCGGCGATGGCGTCGCGGCGCTGCAGCTTGTCGCGCACCTGGAAGGCTTCGGCCAGCCGATTGCCGACGGCTTCCTCCAGCGCCGAGACCAGGGCCTGGTTCCTGGCCGGGGCGGACCAGTTCCAGGACTGGGTGCCGGCTTCGACGACCAGCTCGTTGATGACGTGGATGACCTTCTGCATCTCGCGATGGCCAAACATCACCGCGCCCAGCATCACCTCCTCGGACAGCTCGGCCGCTTCGGATTCGACCATCAGCACAGCGTTGGACGTGCCGGCCACGACCAGCTCGAGCCTGGACTCCTTCAGCTCGGACACGGTCGGGTTGAGCACGTACTGACCGTTGATGTAGCCGACCTTGGCCGCGCCGATCGGTCCGCTGAACGGCGCGCCGGTCAGGGCCACGGCGGCCGAGGCCCCGATCAGGGCCGGGATGTCGCCGTCGATGTCCGGGTTCAGCGACATCACCGTGGCGATGACCTGGACCTCGTTGCGGAATTCTTCCGGGAACAGCGGACGCAGCGGTCGGTCGATCAGGCGCGAGATCAGCGTCTCCTTCTCCGTGGCGCGGCCTTCGCGCTTGAAGAAACCACCGGGAATGCGGCCACCGGCATAGAACCTTTCCTGGTAATCGACCGTCAGCGGGAAGAAGTCCTGGCCTTCGCGGGCCTTCTTTGCGGCCACGGCCGAAACCAGCAGTACGGTGTCATCGAACTTGACGATGACCGCGCCGCCGGCCTGGCGGGCGATTTCGCCGGTTTCCAGGGTGACCTGGTGCTTGCCGTACTGGAAGGTCTTTGTGATTTTTGCCACGTGGGTTTTCCTAAGTGTCTCGAACTGGTTGACCCGGTTGCGACCCTTGTCGCGCGCGGGTGGCCGGCGTATGCGGCCGTTGTTGCAGTGCGATTTTTTCCGATCGCCGGAAAAAATGAACCGCGGCGCATCACTGCGCCGCGGTCGGTCATTCTGGTTTTAGCGGCGCAGACCCAGTTTCTCGATCAGGGCCTTGTAGCGCGGGGCGTCCTTGCGGTGCAGGTAATCCAGCAGGCTGCGGCGCTGGTTGACCAGCTGCAGCAGGCCGCGGCGGCTGTGGTGGTCCTTCTTGTGGGTCTTGAAGTGGCCGGAGAGCTGCTCGATGCGGGCGGTCAGCAGCGCGACCTGGACTTCCGGCGAACCGGTATCGTTGGCGGCGCGCTTGTTCTCTTCGATGATCTTCTGGGTGTCGATGGACATGGTGGTGGCTCTCTTGTGATGCGCGACCTGCAGGAACGCGGACTGTCCACCGCGCGCACCGCCTGGTCCGCCGCTTGCGATTGAGGAAATGGCCCGTGGGCCAGGCGCCTGAAAAGGCCGCAGCATTGTAGGCGGGGCCACCTTGCGGCACAAGGTTTCAGTCCGGCGACAGGCCGCCGCCGGTCGGCCAGTTGAACAGCCGCTGGGGCGAAAGCACCCCGTCCCTGGACAGCTGGGCCAGCCCGACCACCGCGCCGGTTTCGGAAAACACCGCCACCAGGCCGGCCGGCCCGGGCACCTTGTTCAGGCGCTGGCCCTGGCCGAAGCGGGCGGCGGCCTCGACGGTCAGGTCGATCCGCGGCAGGCCGACCAGGCCCGCCTCCACCGGCAGCAGACAGGCCTGCAGGGCGCGTGGGTCGCGTTCGGCCAGGGCCTGGAGCTGCTCGATGGTCCACATGCGCGGCTCGCGGAACGGATCGACCCACAGCCGGCGCAGCTGCGCCACGTGCGCGCCACACCCCAGCGCCTCACCCAGGTCGCGGACCAGGCTGCGCACGTAGGTGCCCGAGCCGCATTCCACGTGCAGGCGCAGCAGCGGACGGCCGTCGTCGAGCAGGTCGTCGGCGGCCTGCAGCTCGAAGGTGCGCACGAACACCTCGCGTGCCTGGACCTCCACCACTTCACCGCGACGGGCCTTGGCATACAGCGGCTCGCCCCCGCGCTTGAGTGCCGAATAGATCGGCGGGCGCTGCTGGATACGGCCGGTCAGCGAACGCAGGGCCGCGTCGATCCGGTCGATCGGATAGGCCTGGACGTTGCGTTCGCACAGCACCTGGCCCTGGGCATCATCGGTATCGGTGACCTGGCCCAGGCGGGCCACGGTGTCGTAGGCCTTGCTGGCGCCGAGCAGGTTGCCGGCGATCTTGGTCGCTTCGCCGAAGCAGATCGGCAGCAGCCCGGTGGCCAGCGGATCCAGTGCGCCGGTGTGGCCGCCCTTCTCGGCGCAGAACAGGTGCCGCACCCGCTGCAGGGCCTGGTTGGAACTCATGCCGGCAGGCTTGTCGAGCAGCAGGATGCCGTCGACGCGACCGAACCTGGTGCGCGCACGCTGCGGACGCCGGCGGCTGCTGGCCGGCGCCGGACCGCCACGTCCGGCACCGTCGTCCGGGGTCGCGGCGGGGTCGATCGACACCATCAGTCCTGGTCAGGCTCGGGTTGCAGCGGCGGCAGCGGGTTTTCGCGCAGCAGCGTTTCGATGCGCTCGCCCTTGTCCACCGAATCGTCGTAGTGGAAATGCAGTTCGGGCACGTGGCGCATCTTCACCGCGCGGCCCAGGGCGTAGCGGATCTGCGGCGCCAGTTCCTTCAGTGCCTTGAGCGCCTCGCGCGAGCGTTCGGGCATCAGCGCGGTGACGAACACCTTGGCGTGGGCCAGGTCGCGGGTCACTTCAACGTCGGACACGCTGACCGACGGCAGGCCGTGCTCGCGCACGGTGTCATGCACGATCGTGCCCAGCTCGCGGCGGAGCTGGGCCGAGACGCGATCGCTGCGGTGGAAGGATTTGGTGGGCATGGTCGGGAACCTCTCTGATTCGCGGGACTTGCGGACTCGGGACTCGGGTTCCTGGACTCGGGAAGTCAGAAGCAGCTGCAGCAATGCCGGGGCCGTGGGCTCGGGACCGGGGAGCCGGGAGAGCAGGGTTGGCGCCTTGCTTTTCCCGAGTCCCGGGTTCCGAAACCCGAGTCCCGGCTCTTACAGCGTGCGCTGGACCTCGATGCGCTCGAAGCACTCGATCTGGTCGCCGACCTTGACGTCGTTGTAGGCCTTCACGCCGATGCCGCACTCCATGCCGTTGCGCACCTCGTCGACGTTTTCCTTGAAGCGGCGCAGCGATTCCAGCTCGCCCTCGAACACGACCGTATTGTCGCGCAGCACGCGGATCGGCTTGGACCGCTTGACCGTGCCTTCGATGACCATGCAGCCGGCCACCGCGCCGAACTTGGAACTGCGGAACACGTCGCGGACCTGGGCGACACCGATGATCTCCTCGCGGATTTCCACGCCCAGCAGGCCCGAAGCGACCTGCTTCACCTGGTCGATCACGTCATAGATGATCGAGAAGTAGCGCATGTCCACGCCATTGGCCTCGACGATGCGGCGGGCCGAGGCGTCGGCACGCACGTTGAAGCCGATGATGGTGGCCTTGGAGGCGACCGCCGAATTGGCGTCCGACTCGGTGATCCCGCCCACGCCGGAGCTGATGATGTTGATCCGGATGTCCTCGTTGGACAGCGCAACCAGCGCGTGGCGCAGTGCTTCGACCGAACCCTGGACATCGGCCTTGATGATCAGGTTCAGGCTGAGCTGGCCCTCGCCCTTGCCCAGCTGGGCCATGATGTCTTCCATGCGGCTGCCGGCCGAGGCGACCAGGCGCGACTCGCGACGCTTGGCATCGCGCTGCTGGGCCACGTCCTTGGCCAGGCGCTCGTCCTCGACCACCACGAAGTCATCGCCGGCATCGGGCACGCCGGACAGGCCCAGGACCTGCACCGGGATCGAGGGACCGGCCGAGGCCGGCTGGCCACCGGTTTCGTCGAACAGCGCGCGCACGCGGCCGTACTGCACGCCGCACACCAGGTAGTCGCCGCGCTTGAGCAGGCCCTGCTGGACCAGCACCGTGGCCACCGGGCCGCGGCCCTTGTCCAGCGAGGACTCGATGACCGTCCCGCTGGCGCGGCCTTCCGGTGCGGCCTTGAGCTCGAGCACCTCGGCCTGCAGGCTGATGGCATCGAGCAGAGTGTCGATGCCCTGGCCGGTCTTGGCCGAGACTTCGATGAACTGGGTGTCGCCACCGAACTCTTCGGCGACCACGTCATGGGCCAACAGCTCGTTTTTTACCCGCAGCGGATCGGCGCCGGACTTGTCGATCTTGTTGATCGCCACGATCAGCGGCACGCCGGCGGCCTTGGCCTGCTGCACCGACTCCACGGTCTGCGGCATGACCCCGTCATCGGCCGCCACCACCAGCACCACGATGTCGGTCAGCTTGGCGCCACGGGCGCGCATGGCGGTGAACGCTGCGTGGCCCGGGGTATCCAGGAAGCTGATGACGCCCTTGTCGGTTTGGACGTGGTAGGCACCGATGTGCTGGGTGATGCCGCCGGCTTCGCCGCTGGCGACCTTGGTGCGCCGGATGTAGTCCAGCAGCGAGGTCTTGCCGTGGTCGACGTGGCCCATGATGGTGACCACCGGCGGACGCGGCGCGGTCTTGCCCTGGACGTCCTCGACATGGGCCAGCAGCGCGTCCTCGGCGTCCTCGCTGTCCGCGCGCACGACCTTGTGGCCGAGCTCTTCGGTGATCAGCGCTGCGGTGTCATGGTCGATGGTCTGGGTGATGGTGGCCATCACGCCCATCTTGAACAGCGCCTTGACCACATCGCCACCCTTGAGCGCCAGCTTCTGGGCCAGGTCGCCGACGGTGATGGCTTCGCCGATCGCCACTTCCCGCACCACCGGTGCGGTCGGACGTTCGAACTGGTGGCTGCCCGAGCCGCCGCGGCTCTGTTCCAGCTGGCGACGCGGCTTGGGCTTGCCGCGGGCGGCCCCGCGACGGGCGCGATCGGCGGCCGACAGGTGCAGCTGGCCGGCAAAGCGCTGGGTGCTCTCGTCGTCCTCGACCCCGGCGACCATCGCGTGCGAACCGCGGGTCTTGTGCTTGGCCGCAGTGGTGGCGCGGTCGGGTTCCTTGCGCGCCGGCGCCGGCGCGGTGCGCGGCGGATGGGCGGCACCGGCCTTGGCCGGGACCCGGATCGAGGTGCCCGGCGCAGGCCCGACGCTCTCGTCGATCGGCGTGCGCACGGGGGCAGCGGCTTGTTCGGCGTCCTCGACGGCGGCGCGGGCTTCGGCCTCGGCCTGGGCGCGCACGGCGGCCTCGGCCTGGCGCTTGCGCTCGCTTTCCTCGTTGCGGGCGCGGTCCATCTCGGCCAGGCGCGCCTGCTCGGCCAGGTTGCGCTGGCGCGATTCCTCCAGCTTGCGCAGGATCTCGGCGCGCTCGTCGCCACCGGCGGCAGCACCGGCACGACGGGCCTCGTTGGCCTGGGCTTCGGTCGGCTTGACGTAGGTGCGCTTCTGGCGCACTTCCACGGCCACGGTCGCATTGCTGCGGCCGGTCTTGACGGTCACTTCCTGCACCTTGCGGCGGGCCAGGGTGATCTTCTTGGAAGCCTCGCTCTCTTCGCCGCCACCCTCGGTCTTGCCGTGGGTGCGACGCAGGAAGCCGAGCAGCTTCATTTTCTCGGTACTGGACACTTCCTGGTCGGGGCCACTGAACTTCATGCCGGCCTCGGCCAGCTGTTCGATCAGTTTATCGACTGGGGTATTGACCAGTTCGGCGAGCTTGCGGATGGTGGTTTGCTGCGACATTCGGATCCTATGATCTGGTTGGCGCCCCCTCGCCCAGAGCAAGGGAAGCGCGAATTCTAAGCCCTGACGCCATCAGGGCGATGGTCATGGCTGGCTCATTGGCCGCGCTCCAGTCGGGCGATCTCCTCGGCGCGTGCGGCCAGGATCAACGTGGCCGCGCGCGCCTCGTCCAGCCCTTCGATGCCGAACTCGACGACCTCGTCGGCGGCCAGGTCGGACAGGTCCTCGCTGGTCTTCACGCCATGGCTGGCCAACGCGTGGGCGGTGTCCTCGTCCATGCCTTCCAGGGCCAGCAGGTCGGCGGCCGGACCTTCGTCCTCGGCACCTTCTTCCTCGGCCAGGGCCGCGTTGAGCAAGGCATCGCGGGCACGGGCGCGCAGCTCCTCGACGATGTCCTCGTCGAAGCCTTCCACCGCCAGCAGTTCGCCGACCGGCACGTAGGCGATTTCCTCGACGGTGTTGAAGCCCTCCGACACCAGGATCGCGGCGATTTCCTCATCCACTTCCAGCTTGTCGATGAACAGCTGGCGGGCCACGGCCTGCTCGGCCTCGGACTTGGCCGAGACCTGGTCCTGGGTCATCACGTTGAGCTGCCAACCGGTCAGCCGGCTGGCCAGACGCACGTTCTGGCCGCCCTTGCCGATCGCCTGGGCCAGGCGATCCTCGGCCACTGCCAGGTCCATCGAATGACGTTCCTCGTCGACGATGATCGACTGGACTTCAGCCGGCGCCATGGCATTGATGACGAAGTTGGCCGGGTTCTCGTTCCACAGCACGATGTCCACGCGCTCGCCGTTGAGCTCGTTGCTCACCGCCTGCACGCGCGAACCGCGCATGCCGATGCACGCACCGATCGGATCGGTCCGGGTGTCGTGGGCCAGCACGGCGATCTTGGCGCGGTCGCCCGGGTCGCGTGCGCAGGCCTTGATCTCGACCAGGCCCTGGCCCACTTCCGGCACTTCCAGCTTGAACAGCTCCATCATGAATTCCGGCGCGGCGCGGCTGATGAACAGCTGCGGGCCGCGCGGCTCGGAACGCACGTCGTACAGATAGCCGCGGACGCGGTCGCCGGCGCGCAGCACGTCGCGCGGAATGCCCTTGTCCTTGGAGATGAAGGCCTCGGCGTTGCCGCCCAGGTCCACGTAGATGTTGCCGCGCTCGGCACGCTTGACGATGCCGGTGACCAGCTCGCCCACCCGATCCTTCCAGGCGTCCACGACCTGGGCACGCTCGGCCTCGCGCACGCGCTGGACGATGACCTGCTTGGCGGCCTGGGCGGCGATCCGGCCGAAATCGGGGTTTTCGATCTTTTCTTCGATGTACTGCCCTACCGCCACGCCCTCGGCCTCCTCCACCGCATCCATCAGGCGGATCTGCCGGTCCGGCGACTCCATGACCACATCGTCGGCCACCACTTCCCAGCGCCGGAACGTCTCGTAGGTGCCGTCCTTGTGGTTGATGGTCACCCGGATCAGCACATCCTGCTCGGGATAGCGCTTTTTGGCGGCCGAGGCCAGGGCAGCTTCGATGGCGTCGAAGATCACTTCACGCGGGACGCCTTTTTCGTTGGCGACCGCGTCCACCACCAGCAACAATTCCTTACTCATCTTTCACTCCGCGCGCGACCCTTGAGGCCGTCGTTGGGTTGGGTTGTCATCAATGCAGCTTCCTCGGCGCGGCAGGCTTTTTCCTGGGCTTGCCTGCGCCGATGTTCTTCTTTGGTTGTGGCGCCATGCCCAGCGCCACCCAGTCGGGCATCAGCCGCGCCTTGTCCAGGTTGTCGGCGGCAAAGGTCAGCTGGCGGTTGTCGAAGGCCAGGGTGATGCGGTCACCTTCGACCGAGACGATGTGGCCTTGCACGCGGCGGCGCCCTTCCTGCGGCAGCTTCAGCACCACCTTGACCTCTTCGCCGATGAAACGGGCGAAATGCGCTGCGTTGAACAGCGGGCGATCGACCCCGGGCGAGGACACTTCCAGGGTGTAGTGGTCGCTGATCGGGTCCTGGACATCGAGCTGGGCGGAGACTTCGCGGCTGACCGCCTCGCAGTCCTCGATGTTGACCACGCGGGTCTGGCGCTCGGCCTGGCTCACGTCGATGTACAGACGCAGGGTCGCATTGCCGGCGGCCGGCAGGTATTCCACGCCCAGCAGCTCCAGGCCCAGGGCCTGGACGGTGGGCTGCAGCAGCTCTGCAATCTCGGTTGCCTTGTCGCTCACGTCGCTGAAGATCTCGTCCTGTGTTTGTTCCAGAAACCGAAAAGGGCCCGAACGGGCCCTTGTCCGATGACGCTGGATGTGGAGGCGCCATCGCACCTCTACGAGCCCAGGCTTCTGGCCAGCGGAAGGCTTCACCTCGAAGCGTCCGGCATACCTGAAACGTTGGTCGCGGCACACAGGGGAAAGGTCGTCCACAAAAGGACCACCGGCATCACACCGTGCCGCAGCAGCGCATCATAAAGAGACCGGGCTTGCCGCGCAACCTGCAGCCATTCAGGAGCAATGGCGCGGCGCCCATCCCATCCGCGCCACACCGCGTCGGTATCGTGGCCGCCCGGCGCACAAGCGCAACGCGCGGCTACCGCGTCGACCGCCGACCCAGCGTCCGCACCCGGAAACGAGAAGGCCGGGACGCTGCCCGGCCTTTGCGCTCCGCCTTGCCGCTGGCTCAGGTCTGCGCAGCCGGTCCGGCAATGGGTGGCAGCGGACGCTTGGGCGTGCCACCGCCGTCGTTGTCGCCCTTGGTCGGGGCCTTGGCCCAGCCCATAGGCGGCGGCGGATCACGACCTTCCATGATCGCGTCGATCTGCGGCACGTCGATGGTTTCGTATTCCAGCAGCAGCCTGGCCATCGTGTGCAGCTTGTCCAGGTTGTCGCTCAGGATCTTGGTGGTGCGCTGATAGGCGTTGTCCAGGATCGCGCGGACCACCTCGTCGATCTTGCGTGCGGTGTCGTCCGAGACGCTCTTGTGCTGGGTCACCGAACGGCCCAGGAACACCTCGTCGTCCTCCTCGCCATAGGCGATGGGCCCCATCTGGTCGCTCAGGCCCCACTTGGTGACCATGTTGCGGGCCATCTTGGTCGCCCGCTCGATGTCGTTGGAGGCGCCGGTGGTGACCTTGTCCGCGCCGAACACCAACTCCTCGGCCACGCGGCCGCCGTACAGCGAGCACAGCTGCGACTCGATCGCGGTACGGTTGTAGCTGTACTTGTCGCCTTCAGGCAGATACATGGTCACGCCCAGCGCGCGGCCACGCGGAATGATGGTGACCTTGTAGACCGGGTCGTGCTCGGGCATCAGGCGACCGACGATGGCGTGGCCGGCCTCGTGGTAGGCGGTCAGGGTCTTCTCGTCCTCGCTCATGGCCATCGAGCGACGCTCGGCGCCCATCAGGATCTTGTCGCGCGCCCGGTCGAAGTGATCCATGCGGACCTCCTTCTCGTTGTGGCGCGCGGCAAACAGCGCCGCCTCGTTGCACAGGTTGGCAAGGTCCGCGCCGGAGAAGCCCGGTGTGCCGCGCGCGATGGTCATCGGCACCACGTCATCGGCCAGCGGCAGCTTGCGCATGTGGACCTTGAGGATCTGCTCACGGCCCTTCACGTCCGGCAGGCCGACCACCACCTGGCGGTCGAAGCGGCCCGGACGCAGCAGCGCTGGATCCAGCACGTCCGGACGGTTGGTCGCGGCGATGATGATCACGCCCTCACCGCCCTCGAAGCCGTCCATCTCCACCAGCAGCTGGTTCAGGGTCTGCTCGCGCTCGTCATGGCCGCCGCCCAGGCCAGCGCCACGATGGCGGCCGACCGCGTCGATTTCGTCGATGAAGATGATGCACGGGGCGTGCTTCTTGGCCTGCTCGAACATGTCGCGCACGCGGCTGGCGCCGACGCCGACGAACATCTCGACGAAGTCCGAACCGGAGATGGAGAAGAACGGCACCTTGGCTTCGCCGGCGATGGCCTTGGCCAGCAGGGTCTTGCCGGTCCCGGGCTGGCCGACCATCAGCACGCCGCGCGGGATCTTGCCCCCGACCTTCTGGAACTTGGTCGGCTCGCGCAGGAATTCGACCAGTTCGCTGACCTCTTCCTTGGCCTCATCGCAGCCGGCGACATCGGCGAAGGTCACCTTGACCTGATCTTCGCCCTGCAGCTTGGCCCGCGACTTGCCAAAAGACATCGCGCCCTTGGCCCCGCCGCCACCGCCCTGCATCTGGCGCATGATGAAGATCCAGAAGCCGATGATCAGCAGCACGGGCAGGAAGTTGAGCAGGATCACGCCCAGCGAGATGCCGCTGTCCGGCTCCTGCTGGGTGACGTTGACGCCCTTGTTGATCAGCTGGTTGATCAGGCTGTCGTCCTTGGGCCCATAGACCATGCCCTGGGTCCCATCGCTGCGCTTGTAGCTGATCGCGTTGGTCTTCAGATCGCCCTTGTTGGTGAAGTCGACCGAACTGATCTGGCCGTTGTTCACTTCCTGCAGGAACTGGGTGTAGGTGGTCTGCCCGCTGCCCTGGCCGGCGCCCATGCGCGGCGAGAAACTCTGGAACACCACCATGAGCACTACCGCCACTACGACCCACAGCAGCAGATTCTTGGTCAAGTCGTTCATCCTCATGGGCCTCGGTATTCCTCTGGCTGTGTCACTACGTTAACGCGGATATTCGTGCCGGCTCGAGGCCGACTTCACTGGGGCAGGCTGCGCTTTCCCTGCCCCAGTGCGTAAACCTCCGGCGACCGCTTGCGCGAGGCGTCCGGCTTGCGGATCACCACGCGCTCGTAGCGCCGGCGCATGTCACGGATGTAATCATCGAACCCTACGCCCTGAAACAGCTTGATCAGGAACGCACCACCGGGCTTGAGATGGCCATCGGCGAAATCGATCGCCAGTTCGGCCAGATGCATCATTCTCGGCTGGTCCACCGCATCCACACCGCTTTTATTGGGGGCCATGTCGGAAAGCACAAGGTCCGCCTGCCGGCCTTCGAGCATGGCCTCCAGCCGGGATAACACGACCTGCTCCCTGAAGTCCCCGTGAAGGAAATCGACCCCGGCCAGCGAGGGCATCTCCAGGATGTCCATTGCCACGACCCGGCCCTGCCCGCCCATGGCCTGACGCACGTACTGCGACCAGCCGCCCGGGGCCGCGCCCAGATCGACCACGACCATGCCTGGTTTGAGCAGGCGGTCACGTTCGATCAGCTCTTCCAGCTTGTACGCCGCACGCGAGCGCAGACCCTCGGCCTGCGCCCGTTTGACATAGGGGTCGGCGAAGTGTTCCTTGAGCCAGCGCTGGCTGCTTTGACTGCGTTTGGCCATGGATGCGAAAACGGCGACCTGCCAGGCCGCGCGATTCAAGGTGGGGATGGCGCCCATGATACGCTGAACGCCCCTCGTCACCTGAAAGCCCCGTCTGCATGTCCGTTGCCCTTACCGCCGCCCAGAACCGTTTCCTGCGTGGGCAGGCCCACGGGCTCAAGGCCGTGCTGCAGACCGGGGACAAGGGCCTGAGCGAGGCTTTCCTTGCCGGGCTGGAAGAAGTGCTGGAACGCCATGAGCTGATCAAGGTGAAGCTGGCCGCCGAGGACCGCCAGGCCCGGGAGGCGATGATCGGGCAGATCGCCCAGCGCACCGGCGCGGCCGTGGTCCAGCGCATCGGCCACGTGGTCATCCTGTACCGGCCCAGCCGCGACAAGCGCACCATCGTCCTGCCGCGCGCCTGACCGAGCCGCCGGCGCCTTCCGGCCTGCCGGCCTCGCCAGGGTCGGCCGTCCGATTCTTGCGGAGCCCCTCCATGCAGCTCAGCCACGAACGCCCCGACTACCCTTACAGCCTGCGCACGGCCAACGGGCACAGCGCCACGGTCAACAACCAGGTCCTGCAGCGCAGCTTCATCCTGACCCCATCGGTCCTGCAGACCGATTGGCCGGCCGCGGCCGCCGAGGCCCTGGATCCGGCCGCCCTGCAGCCGCTGCTGGCGCTGGAGCCGGAAATCGTCCTGCTGGGCACCGGCGCGCGCCAGGTGTTCCCGCCGGCCGAGGCCATGGCCGCCTGCCTGACCCGGGGGGTGGGGATCGAAGTGATGGCCAATGCCGCCGCCGCGCGCACCTTCCATATCCTGGCCGGTGAGGGTCGGCGGGTGGTGGCCGGGTTCATCCTGCAGGCCTGAGCCGCGCGCCGCCGGGCCGCGTCGCCGCAGCGGCGGATACCTACCGCGCCGGCAGGTAACCCAGCGGATCGACCGGCTTGCCGTTGTAGCGGATCTCGAAGTGCAGCATGTCGCGCGAGGCACCGCTGCGGCCCATCTCGGCGATCTGCTGGCCGGCCTTGACATTCTGGCCTTCATTGACCAGGCGCTTGCGGTTATGACCGTAGGCCGAGAGCCAGGCTTCGCTGTGCTTGACGATGATCAGTTCGCCGTAACCCACCAGGCCGGCGCCGGAATACACCACCACGCCGTCGGCCGCGGCCCGCACTGCATCGCCACCATGGCCGGCGATGTCCACGCCCTGGTTGGTGGCATCGCCGGCAACGAACCGACCCACCAGCTGGCCGTCGGCCGGCCAGCGCCATTTGATGTCGCTCTTGATCGGCGCGGCGGCCGCGGCCGTGCCGCTGGCGGATGCGCTGGCCGCACGGCCGCTGGCCACGCTCGTGCCGGCGGAACCGCGCGCAGCGGCGCCACCGGGTGGATACAGCTTCAGGGACTGGCCCGGATAGATCGTGTACGGCGGCGCCAGGCCGTTCCAGGCGGCCAGGTCGCTCGGCACGATGCCGTTGTCGGTGGCGATGCGGTACAGGGTCTGGCCGCGCTGGACGGTGGCGCTCTGGCCATATTTGGGCCTGGACACCGCCCGTGGCGCGCTGGCCGAAGCACTCGTCCCACGACCGGAAGACGCGCTGCCGGTGCGGGTGACCGTGCTGCTGCACGCGGCGACAAGCAACGCTGCGCCGGCGACCAGCCCCAGTTGCGCGGCACGCGCTTTAAAGGAAACGGCCAGGTCCATGCGCTTGTTCATCCGTACTCAGCTCTCCACACCAGGTAACCCACCACCGCCAGCAGCAACACGCTGGCGGTCCAGCCGACCGGTTCGATCCAGCGCCGCAGCGCCGCCTCGGCGCGCACCCCGCCCAGGCGCAGCGCCAGGGCGACCAAGAACACCCGCTTGCCGCGCCCCACCACCATCGCGGCGATGAACGGTAGCAGCGGCACTCCGACGATGCCTGAGGCCCATGTAAATATCTTCAGCGGGATCGGGGTGAATCCGGCCAGCACCAGCAGCCAGAAGGCGCGCCAGGGGGAATGGGCCACCAGCTCGCGCAGCTGCGCGACCTGCCCATCGACCGCCGCCCGCCAGCCCATTGCGTCGATCAACGGCTGCACCGCGTGATAGGCAAAATGGCCCAGGCCATAGCCGGCCAGCGCCCCCAGCAGCGAGCCGGCCAGGCTGGTGGCGGCAAAGGAGAACGCGCGCCGGGGGTGGGCCAGCGACATCGGCGCCAGCATCACTTCCGGCGGCACCGGGAAGAAGATCGCTTCGATCAGGCTCAACCCGAACAACAGGCGCGGGGCATGACGATGGCGCGACCAGGCAATGGTGCGCGCATACAGCGGTGCGAACACCTGCATCAGTCCAGGGTTCCCGACAGCAGGGGCACGAACATCACCGGGGCCAGCGTGGCCTGCTGTAGCTGCCCGTCGGCATCGCGGGTGACCTGCACCAGTTCCTGCGCCGCGGCGCCGCCGACCGGCGCCACCAGGCAGCCGCCGGGCGCGAGCTGTTCGACCAGGGCCGACACCAGCGCCGGCCCGGCCGCGGTGACGATGATGGCGTCATAGGGCGCATGCTCGGGCCAGCCGACGCGGCCGTCGTCATGCTTGCTGCGCACGTTCATGCCCAGCTGGCGCAGGCGCTTGCGGGCCAGGCGCAGCAGGTCGCCGATGCGCTCGACCGTGTAGACCTCGAGCCCCAGCGCGGCCAGCACCGCGGCCTGGTAGCCCGAGCCGGTGCCCACTTCCAGCACGGTCTTCGGATTGCGGCCGGCCAGCAGCACTTCGGTCATGCGCGCCACCACCCACGGCTGGGAAATGGTCTGGCTGTGGCCGATCGGCAGGGCGGTGTCCTCATAGGCACGCGTGGCCAGGGCTTCGTCGACGAAAAGATGCCGGGGCACGGTACCGATGGCGTCCAAGACATTCTCGTCGGCGATGCCCGCCGCGCGCAGGCGCTGGACCAGGCGGTCGCGCA
Source organism: Pseudoxanthomonas spadix BD-a59 (assembly GCF_000233915.3). NCBI lineage: Bacteria > Pseudomonadati > Pseudomonadota > Gammaproteobacteria > Lysobacterales > Lysobacteraceae > Pseudoxanthomonas > Pseudoxanthomonas spadix. The sequence goes on from NC_016147.2 coordinate 2,101,210, forward strand.
CGCGCTGGGAGGTCATGCCCGAGCCGCTGGCCTGCCCAGGGTGCACCCGCAGCCGCAGGGTCATGCCGCCGACTCCAGGCTTGCGCTCAGCCCGCCGACCCAGCTGGCCACCGTTTCCAGCGCCTGGTAGCGGGTCAAATCGACGTGGATCGGGGTGATGGAGATGCAGCCGCTGCGCACGGCGTGGAAATCGGTACCGATGCCGGCGTCCTGCTCCGGGCCGGCCGGGCCGATCCAGTAGACGGTGCCGCCGCGCGGATCGTTCTGCGGCATGCAGGCCTCGGAACGGTGGCGGTTGCCCAGGCGGGTGACCTCGAAGCCCTGCACCTGTTCCCACGGCAGGTCCGGCACGTTGACGTTGAGGATGGTGTTGGCCGGCAGCGGATCGGACTTGAGCCGGGCCACGATCTCCACCGCGGCGCGCGCGGCGGTCTGGTAATGCTGGGCGATGTGGTCGCGGGTCACCAGGGAGACGGCCACCGCCGGCAGGCCCAGGAAACGCCCTTCCATCGCCGCCGAGACGGTCCCCGAATAGATCACGTCATCGCCCAGGTTGGCCGCGTTGTTGATCCCGGACACCACGATGTCCGGATCGAAGTCCAGCATGCCGGTCAGGGCCAGGTGCACGCAGTCGGTGGGCGTGCCGTTGACGCGGATGGTGCGTTCATCCAGCTGGCGGATGCGGATGGGCAGGTCCAGGGTGAGCGAATTGCTGGCGCCGGAGCGGTCGCGGTCCGGGGCCACCACCCACACCTGGTGGCCGGCGCCGCGCAGGCCTTCGGCGAGGATCCGGATTCCGGGGGCGTCGACGCCGTCGTCGTTCGATACAAGTACGCGCACTTGGCTTCCTTCGATGGTGCGCGTCGATGATACCGGATCGACCCGGACGCTTCGCCCTTGCACCCGGCCACATCCGACGTAACCTGCAAGCCATGAGCGATGCAGGCGACGAAGACGACCAGGCCCGCCTGTTCCGCGAGGCGATTGGCCAGGTGCGGCGCATCGCGCCTACGCCCACGCCGCCGCGCAAGCCGCGGCCGCGTCCGCTGGCACGCATGGCCCAGGCCGATGAACGGGCCGCGGCCAGCGAATTCCGCCGGGCGCTGCAGGCCATGCCGATCGGTGCCGGCGATGTGCTTTCACACCGGGTCCAGGCGCTGCCGGTGGGCGTGTTCAACCGGCTCAGGCGCGGCCAGTTCTCGGTCCAGGACGAACTGGACCTGCACGGGGCCACCGCCGCCCAGGCAGAAACCGCGCTGCGCCAGTTCCTGCGCGATGCCCAGCGCAGCGGCAGCGCCTGCGTGCGCATCATCCACGGCAAGGGACTCGGCTCGCAGGCCGAGATTCCGGTGCTGAAGAACGTGGTGGACCGCGTGCTGCGCCACCGCAGCGATGTGCTGGCGTTCCATTCGGCCACCCCGGCCCAGGGCGGCACCGGCGCGGTGGTGGTGCTGCTGGGCGCGCGCTGAGGGGCCCGAGCGGGCCTGCATGGCAATGGCGCCTGGTTCAGGCCGGTGAGCGGTGTTCGTGCCCCTGCGCAGGCGCCTGGTTCGTCAGGGCGATGCCTGGTACCGCAACCCGAAGATATCGAAACGTGAAAGCGCGTCTTCAAGCCCAGGGCTTGAATCCATCACTGTCACCATGTTCCGTTATCTCCGGGCTACGGTACTAGCCAGGGCAGGTGCCGCAGGTCAGCGGGAGCAGGACTTTTGCCTCCAGCCCGCCGAGCGTGTTGGACACGCCGAGCTCGATGCGCCCGCCGTGCGCGATCACCACCTCGTTGGCGATGGACAGGCCAAGGCCACTGCCCTCCACGCCGGTTCCCAGTTCGCGATGGAACCTCAGGAACACCCGCTCACGGGCTTCCTCGGCAATGCCCGGCCCGGAGTCCTCGACGCAGATCATCGCAACGTTGGCCATCAGCTGGGTCGAGACTGCGATGCAACCGCCTTCGGGCGTATAGCGCACCGCGTTTTCCACCAGGCTGCGCACCAGCAGCGCCAGCGTGAACTCATCGCCGCGCAACTGCACCCCTGCCAGCGACAGGGCCAGGACCTGGCCCTTGGCCCGCGCCAGCGCCCGCACGTCCTCCACCTCCATGCTGACCACGGTGTCCAGGTCCAGCAAGGCCGGCCTGTGCGCTTGCGGGCCCTGCTCGGCGCGACTGAGCGCCAGCAGCTGCGCGACCAGTTTTTCGAGCCGGCTGGCGCTGGCCTCCACATGCTGCTGCGACTCAGCCCGCTCATCGTCATTGCTGGCCTGGAGCAGGTTGGCCACATGCACCTTGAGCGCACTGATCGGCGTGCGCAATTCGTGCGCCGCATCGGCGATGAAGCGACGCTCCCGCGCCAGTGCCGAATCCAGCCGCTGCAACAGTCCGTTCACCGCACGCACCAGGCCGTGGACTTCAGCGGGCAGGTTGGAAAATTCCAGGGGCGACATCCGTTCGGGATCGCGCTCGCCGATCTGGTCAGAGACGCGGACCAGCGACCGGGTCGCCCACCGGACCACGATCCAGATCAGCGCGGCCATCAGCGGCAATGCCACCAGCAGCGGAACCAGGGTGGCCATGGCGATGTCCGCGGCCAGCTCCTGGCGGATGTCGGCATGCTCGGCCGACTGGAACCACCACCCTTGCGGCGAGCGCAGCGTGAACACCCGCCAGGTCGCCTGATCGATCCGCTGGTCGGTGAAGCCGGGCCGCAGCGGGGCGAAGGCCTGCACCGGCGCACTGTCCGAACGCAGCAGCAGCCGCCCCTGGGCGTCCCGGATCTGGAAGGCCAGCTTGGTTTCGTAGGCATGCCCGTCCGCAAACGCCAACGCCTCGCCGACCCCTTCCACCCGACCGTGCCAACCATGCAGCACGATGGGTTCGCCGGGATGCTCGGCAAGATCTGCCAGCGACTCGTCGACCAGACCGACCAGGACCCGGGCCGACTGCACCAGGCGCGCATCGAACATCTCGCCAGCTTCCTGCAGACCGGCACGGTAACTGAATGCCGCCGCCAATGCCATCAGGATCGAGAGCAGGCCGATCAGCGCAACCAGCAGCACGCGCCGGATCGAATTCAAGCAGGCGTCTCGCCGGCACGCGCCACCGCGTCCTGGTCGAAGGCGTAGCCGATCCCGTGCACGGTGCGCACCACTGAAGGATGGAGCTTGCGGCGGAGCTGGTGGACATGCACATCGACCGCGTTGCTGGCCACGTCCTCGTTCCACCCATACAGGTGCTGCTGGATCGTCTCGCGGCCCAGCGGGCGGCCGCGTTGCTCCATGAGCAGGCGCAGCAGGGCGAATTCGCGACGGGTCAGATCCACGCCCCGGCCCTGCCAGGTCACCGTCAGGCGGGCCGGATCCAGGTGCAGGGGGCCCGAGTCAAGGGCCGGCTTGGCACGGCCGGCGCTGCGCCGCAGCAGGGCCCGGATGCGGGCGTGCAGCTCGGCGGTATCGAACGGCTTGCCCAGGTAGTCGTCGGCGCCGACATCCAGGCCCAGGGTGCGATCGGCGGCGCGCTCACGCGCGCTCAGGACCAGGATGGGAACATCGCTGTCCTGGGCCCGGACCTGGCGGATCACCTCGATGCCGTCCACCCGCGGCAGGCCCAGGTCGAGCAGGACCAGGTCCACCCCGCCATCGTTGATCGCGGCCAGGGCACTGGCCCCGTCACGTACCCAGTCCACCGCGAAGGCCTCGCGCCGCAGCGCGATGCAGATGCCCTGGCCCAGCGAAACGTCGTCTTCAACCAGCAGGATGCGCATGGGCCCAGTCTCTGTCGGGTCGGCTCAGCGGCCGGCAAGGTGGGCGTTGACTTGTTTCAGTTTCGCCTCGGCCTCCTGGCGCCGGCCGCTGTCGGCCAGCGCCCGCACGGTGCGGGCCCGGCGCGGCCAGGGCCTTCTGCAGGGCCGCCGCCGCGCCCGCCCAGTCCTTCTGGTCACGCAGGAAGTCGCCATAGAAATAATTCGCATCGATGCCGTCGGGGTTGATCTCCAGGCCCTTGCGCAGCATCTGGCGCGCGGTGTCATCGTTGCCAAAGCCCAGCGGCCAGCCTGGGACCTGGTAATACAAGGCGCCCAGGCTGGTATAGGCCGAACCATCCAGTGCGTCGGGATCGAGCTTCAGCGCCGCTTCGAAGTCCGCCCTTGCCTGCTTGACCAGGCTCAGCGCGCCCATGCCGCCTTTCTCGCCGGCCCAGCTGGACAACACGATGCCCTCCCAGATCAGCGTCGCCGCATCCCTGGGCTGGGCCTGGCGCGCCTGCGCGGCCTGCCCGGCCAAGGCCTCGAAAGCCGCCTGGCGCTCGGACTTGGGCAGCTGGTAGTTGATCTGCGCCCAGCGGTCGCGGATCTGGACCACGGCGGGCGACACGGCCTGGCCGGCGGCCTGGGCCAGGCCGGCGAGCAGCAACAGCGCGCCCAGTCCGAGCACGCGCAGCGCGTCAGCGCGAAGAAGGTTCATGGATCGGTTCCTCGAAAGTGGCCGGCGCCTGACTGCTGGCGTGGCGCCGGATGATGGGAAGCTGGGCGCGCAGGCTGCGGTCGACCAGCGCGGGCAAGGCGCCATTGAGGCGCGCGAACAGTTTCTCCGGCCAGCCCAGCTGGCGCCGCAGATCACCGCGCTCGATCGCCCGGACCAGCTGGCGGGCAACCTGCTCGGGCGTGTCCGAGCGGGTCTTCAGCTCGGCATTGAGCGCATCGACGCGGGCCGAATTGAATGCGGTGCGGGTGGCGCGCGGCGACAGGTACTGGAAACGCACCGGGCTCTCGGCGTACTCCCGGGCCAGGGCCTCGAACAGGCCGCGCAAACCAAACTTGCTGGCGCTGTAACCGGCAAAGGCCGGAAAACCGATGCTGCCGAAGGTGGAGCCGATCGCGACCACCGCCGCCTGCGGATGCTGGGTCAGCACCGGCAGCAGCGCATGGACCAGCAGCGCGGGGGCCACCAGGTTGGTGTGCAGCACGTTCTCAAGCTCCGCTGCGCTGTGCTGGCCGAACAGGCCGAACGCACTCTGGGCATGCCCCAGCACCAGCACGTCCGCAGCCGCAGGCTGTTCCCGTGCGGCCTGGACCAGCCGCGCCCGTCCTTCGGCGCCGGACAGGTCGGCGACCACGGTCACCACCCGACCCTGCGGCTGGGACTCGGCCAGCGCCGCCAGGCGCGCCGGATTGCGTCCCACCGCCAGCACCTGTGCACCCGATTGCACCAGCGCCGCGCACAGCGCCGCGCCGATGCCACCGGTTGCGCCGGTCACGATCACGTTCTTGCCGCGCAGGTCCATCAGGCGGCCTCGGCCAGGCGCAGGCCGTCGCGGCGCAGGGTGCGGAAGATGTCGCCATAGAGCACGTAGAAGCGCCGCGCGGCGTGGACCACGGCCTGGCGATCGGCTTCGTCGTCCAGGCGGTTCATCAGTCCTTCGAAGAATCCGGTGTGCTCCACGTCCAGCTCGCCATGCGAGAGCAGGTAGCTGAAGGCATTGCGCGGCAGCCCCAGGGCGGTCTGGATGGTGTTGGCCGCGCGGGTGGCCAGGGCCACGCTGGCCCCTTCCAGGACCAGCACCATGCCGAAGAAGCCCACCGGATTGCCACGGGCGATGGTGTCGTAGGCATAGCTGACCATCAGCTCGGTGGCCAGCGACGGCTGCGAAGCGGCGCAGGTGGCGCGGTCTGCGCCGCAGGCGACCAGGTCGTCCAGGACCCACTCGTGGTGGCCCATTTCCTCGCCGATGTATTCGCCGATCGCGGCCCGCAGCCATTCCAGCCGGGCCGGCAGGCGCGCGCCGCAGGCCATCAGCAGCGGCACGGTGTGGCGCACGTGGTGGTAGGCCTGGCCGAGGAAGGCCACATAGTCCTGGCGGGCGATCTGGCCGGCCAGCGCGGCCTTGAGGATGGGCACGGACAGCAGTTCGGCGCGTTCGGCCTGGGTCTGCTCGAGCAATGTGTCGTGAAAGGTCATGCGGCAACTCCGGAAGCGGGGATGGTAGCCGGGCGGCGATAGCAGGCATCCACCTCGGACTGGTAGCGGGACAGGATCGCCTCGCGGCGCGGGCGGCCGTTGGCGGTGAGCAGGCCGTCGGCGGCGGTGAACGGCGCCCGGGCCCGGACGAATCGCGCCACCCGCGCGTAGTCGGGCAGTCCGGCGTTGACCTCGGCCAGGGCCTGGGCGATGAGCGCGTCATCGGCGTCGGGCCGGCGCGGCCAGAGCACGGCGATGTTGTCGGCCTGGGCCTCGCCCCAGACCACCGCCTGGGCCAGCACCGGGTGCTGCAGCAGCTCGCTTTCGACCCACTCGGGCGAGACGTTGCGCCCGAAGGAGGTGATGAACACATTCTTGCGGCGGCCGGTGATGTGCACGAACCCCTCGCCGTCCAGGTGGCCCAGGTCGCCGGTCCGCACCGGCCCGGGCGCAAGCGCTTCACCGCCGAGGTAGCCCAGCGCGCGCACGCCATCGACCAGGATCTCGCCGCCATCGAAGGACACCCGGGCATGCGGCAGGGCCTGGCCGACGCTGCCGGCGCGCTGCGCCCCGGGCCGGTTCAGGCACACCACCGAGGCGCATTCGGTCAGGCCATAGCCTTCGAACACCGGCAGGCCCAGCGCCTGGGCGCGTGCCAGCAACGCCGGGCCGACCCGGCCCCCGCCCACCGCGATGTAGCGCAACGAGGCCGGCAACGGCGCGCCCTGTTCGGCTGCCATCACCAGCGCCAGCAGCAGCTGCGGCACCAGGATCACGCTCTCGGGCTGGTAGCGGTGCAGGCAACCGAGCAGGGTGGGCACGTCCAGGCCGGAGGCACCGGTGTAGCCGATCTCGCTCAACGACGGCAGCGCGATCTGGGCATCGGCCAGCAGCGCGGCGTAGAGCCCGGCGACGTTCTCCAGCAGCGTGGACAGCGGCATCAGGCACAGGTGGCGGCGCGGGGCGATGGCGCTGGAGGCCTGCACCAGCGAACCGGCCACGGTCAGCAGGCTGGCGCCATCCAGGCACACGCCCTTGGGCCGGCCGGTGGTGCCGGAGGTGTAGGTGACGCAGGCAGTCCCGGTTGGCAGCGCGACCGGGCGATCGGCAGCCAGTCGCCAGCCGGCCAGCCCGGTGCCGGCCAGCGGCGGCCCGAGCACCGGGGCACCGGCAGGCAGCGGCGTGGCTTCGGCCACGATCACCGCCTGCGCGCCGCTGGACGCCAGCGCATGGTCCACCTGCTCGGCCGAGAAGAACGTCGGCAGCGGCACGTGCACCCCGTCGATCAGGCGCAGGGCCAGGTCCAGTTCGAGCCAGGCCACCCCGTTGTCGAGGCGACTGGCGATGCAGGTCGTGCCGGCGCGCTGCAGGCGCTCGGCCAGGCTGCGCACGCGCCCGGCCAAGGCCGCATCGCCGATACCGCCATCGGCGACGATGACCCGCTCCGGGACCCCGCGCAGCGCATCGAACAAGGCCTGTGAGACCGGCGCGCTCACAGCGACACGGCCAGGCAAAATCCCGAGGCGTCCGCCACCGGCTCGGCACGGGCCTGTTCGGCCTGGCGCATGACGTAGCCGTAGCCGGAGGTCACGTTGCCGCACATCACCCTGGGCTGGGCCTGGTAATAGCGGCCCCACTCGCTTGCATCGCCCTGCAGCCGGTCCGCGCGCGCCTCGGCCAGCTCGGTCAGCGACAGATGCAGACGGTCGAACGCATTGCGCAGCTGGCGGGTGGCGGCAAACAGGACCCAACGCACGTGTGCGGCATGCAGCGTGCAGGTCAGCTGCAGGATCAGTTCGCGCGCCGCGCCCGGGGTCGATGCAGCAAAGCTGCCGACCTCGGCCAGGTCGCGGCGCTGCACGCCCTCGGCCAGCTGCCGCGAGGCCAGCAGTGTCTCGGCGGGGACATCCAGGTACTGCTCGACAAACAGCGGGCCCTCCTGGCCCAGCCGCAGGCCCACCGCCGCCAGCAGCTGCCCTTCGCTGTCGCGATAGGCCAGCAGATGAGGCAGGAAACTGTGCAGTTGCGCGCCATGGCGGTCGCGGTAGACCTGGGCGATGAACGCCTCCACCACGGACCGCTGCGGATGGTGCGCCTGAACCAGCTCGGCGCGCGCGAAACGTCCCTCCAGCGGGACAAGGGAGGCGGTGGGGATCCAGGACATGGCGCCAGACTGGCGTGGCCAGATTAAGTCGCAATTAGCCAAATGTTAGCCGTTCATTCGCTTTTCGATCAGGAATCGTTGCACGCGGCCGATACGAACGACCAAAGCCGTTGCCCTTCATGCGCTGCGGTTGGCCTCGCGCACCGGCCCCAGTTCGTGCAGCAGCGCGGTGGCATAGCTGCCCGGCGCCAGGGCGAACCCAAGCTCCAGCGTTTGCCCATCAAGCCAGGTCCAGCGCAGATCGAACGCCTGCTGGCGCAGGGCGCGGCGCTCCTGCTTCAGGCCCGCCGCCTCCAGGCCCGCGCGCAGGGCCGGGCCGTCAGCTTCTGACAGCACGCGCAACTCCAGGGCTGCGCACACGCCCTGCGCACGCAGCTCGCCCTGACCCCATTGCGGGCCAGTGGGATGGATGTCGAACGTGGCCAGGCGCCGGGCCAGGGTGTCGCTGCAGGGTTCCGGGCCGAACACGCTGCGGCTGCCGGCGAGCATCCAGACCTCGCCCTCCAGGCCGCGCTCCCAGCTGCCGTCGGCCACGCGCGCGGCCAGCACCCGGTTGAACAGTTCCGAGCGTGCGGCCGAAAGCAGGATCGAGCGCTGCTCGCGCCTGACCCGGCGTTTTGGAACGTCCGCACATGGAGGTGCGGGCTCTTGCGAGGGACTCGCATATCCGAACATCGCCAGGGCCTGGTTGACGTTGCCGCCGCCACGGCCAAAACGCTGCTCGCCGAACCAGTTGGGCAGGCCGCGATCGGCGATCGCCTGCAGCCGAGCTTCGATGGCCGAGCGCTCGCCCTGGACCTGGCGCAGCACCAGCGTGAAGCGATTGCCGGCCAGCGCCCCGCGCGGCAGCTTGCGGTTGTGCCAGGCCGAATCGACGATCTCCAGCGGGTCGCCGGCCAGGGCCGCCAGCGCCGGCGACACGCGCCTGGGCAGGTGCACGCTGAAGCGCTGGGTGGTGACCGCATGACGGTCCTTCAGCCCGGCGTAGCCGATGCCGACCTCGCCGATTCCGGCCCATTGCGCCAGCCGGCGCGCGACCTCTGATGTGTTCAGGCCGCGCTTGCGCAGGGTCAGCAGCAGGTGTTCGCCCTCGCCATGGGCGGCGAAGCTGTCGATCTCCACGACCTGGAAATCTTCGGGCTGGCTGCGGAATGCCGCACTCAGCACGGGTGGACCATAGGCGTGGGGAAGAAGAGATGTCTCGGTCATGGACCTTGCAGTTCAAAGCCCCTCTCCTTCACCACGGAGAGGATGCCGGGGTGAGGATACACGGGCAAAGGCTATGCCGAATCCGGTATGCGTGGCTTCGCCCGTACCCTCATCCCGAACCTGCAATTGCAGGTTCACTTCGCGCCACCTTCTCCCGATGGGAGAAGGAAGAGCTCACGCCCGCACCAGCAGCAGCACGGCCTGCGCGGCGATGCCTTCACCGCGACCGGTGAAGCCCAGCTGCTCGGTGGTGGTGGCCTTGACGCTCATCGCATCGACCTCGATGCCCAGCACCTGGGCCAGGTGCGTGCACATCGCCCGGGCATGGGGGCCGACCCTGGGCCGCTCGCAGATCACCGTGACATCGGCATTGCCCACCTGCCAGCCACGCGCACGCAGCAGGCCGTCGCAGTGCCGCAGGAAATCGGTGCTGTCGGCATCCTTCCAGCGCGGGTCGCCGGGCGGGAAATGCCGGCCGATATCACCCAGCGCCAGCGCGCCCAGCATCGCATCGCACAGCGCGTGGATGACCACATCGCCATCGCTGTGCGCCAGTACGCCACAGCGGTGCGGCACGCGCACACCGCCGAGCATCAGGTGGTCGCCGTCGGCGGCGAAGGCATGCACATCGAAGCCTTGGCCGATGCGGAAGGGCGTGCCGGGACCCGGGACCCGGGACCCGGGACCCGGAAGAGCCGAGACGGCCGAATCGGCGCTGGAGGCTTGTTGCTGTTGCTGTTGTTGCACCTGCTCTTGCTCTCCCCGAGTCCCGGGTCCCGGGTCCCGGGTCCGGACGATATAGGCAAAGCGCTCCAGATCGGCCCAGGTGGTGATCTTGAAGTTGGTTTCGCTGCCCTCGACCAGCAGCGGGCGCAGGCCCAGCCGCTCCATGGCCATCGACTCGTCGGTCACATCGATGCCGGCGCCGGCGGCCTGGTCCAGCGCCCGGGTCAGCTGCAGGCGCCGGAACATCTGCGGGGTCAGCGCGCGCCACAGCCGCTCGCGCGGCTCGGTGCCGTCCACGCCGCCGTCGTCGCCGGCCCGCTTGAGCGTGTCGCGCAGCGGCGCGGCCAGCAGCGCGCCGACCGGATCCTGGCGGCCGCGTTCGATCAGCTGCTCCAGGTCGGCCCCGGCCAGGTTCGGCCGCGCCGCATCGTGTACCAGCACGAAGTCATCGCCGCGCACCTGCTCGGGCAGCGCCTGCAGCGCGGCCAGCACCGAGGCCGCCCGGGTGCCGCCACCGAGGCAGGCCAGCACCGGCTTGCCGCCGAATTCGGTCCAGCCTGGCCACCACGGATCGTCGGCCGAAATGGCCACCACCACGCCCTCGACCAGCGGGTGCGAGAGCAGCGTGGACAGCGTCCAGGCCAGGACCGGTTGGCCACCGACCTGCAGGTATTGCTTGGGGACCTGGCCACCGAAGCGCAGCCCACGGCCGGCCGCGGGCACGATCACCCAGATACCGCGCATCAGTGGCCCTCGGCCTGCGCCGGGGCCGGATCCTGCGCGGCCTGCGGGACGGCAGGCAGCTGGTCACCGGACATGCCGGCCTGGCCTGCGGGCGTGTCGACCACGCGATAGAACTTCTCGCCCGGCTTGATCATGCCCAGCTCGCTGCGGGCACGCTCTTCCACCGCCGCCTCGCCGGACTTGAGGTCTTCCACTTCCGCCGCCAGCGCCGCGTTGCGCTGCTGCAGGCCCTGATTCTCGCGCACCTGGCTGGCCACCTGCGCACGCATGGCGATCACCTCGCCCGAGCTGCCGCGCCCGAACCACAGGTGGTACTGCAGGAACACCAGCAGCAACACCAGCACCAGCAGCAGCCAGCGCGGCTTGGCCATCTCAGTTTCCCAGGGTGAAGGTGAAACCGCCCAGGCCCATGGCGCTGCCTCAGCGCCTGAGCGAGACGAACGCGTCGCGGCCGGCGTAGCGTGCGCCCTTGCCCAGTGCTTCCTCGATGCGCAGCAGCTGGTTGTACTTGGCCACGCGGTCGGAGCGGCACAGCGAGCCGGTCTTGATCTGGGTGGCGGTGGTGGCCACGGCGATGTCGGCGATGGTGGTGTCCTCGGTTTCGCCCGAGCGGTGCGAGACGATCGCCGCGTAGTTGGCATGGTGGGCCATGGCGATGGCTTCCAGGGTCTCGGTCAGGGTGCCGATCTGGTTGACCTTGATCAGGATGGCGTTGGCCGTGCCGGTCTCGATGCCTTCCTTGAAGATCTTCGGGTTGGTGACGAACAGGTCGTCGCCCACCAGCTGCACCTTCTTGCCCAGGCGCTCGGTCAGCTGCTTCCAGCCGGCCCAGTCGTCCTCGGCCATGCCGTCCTCGATGGTGATGATCGGGTACTGCACGACCCAGTCGGCCAGGAAGTCGATGAACTGCTCGGAGGTCAGGCGCTTGTTCTCGCCGACCAGGTTGTACTTGCCATTGTCGTGGAACTCGCTGGAGGCCACGTCCAGGCCCAGCAGGATGTCTTCGCCGGCGGTGTAGCCGGCCTTGCCGATCGCTTCCAGGATGGTGTCCAGCGCTTCGACGTTGCTGCGGAAGTCCGGGGCGAAGCCGCCCTCGTCACCGACCGCCGTGCTCAGGCCGTGGCCCTTGAGCACGCTCTTGAGTGCGTGGAAGATCTCGGCGCCGGCGCGCAGCGATTCGGAGAACGAATCAAAGCCCACCGGCAGCACCATGAACTCCTGGAAGTCCACGTTGTTGTCGGCGTGGGCACCGCCGTTGATGATGTTCATCATCGGCACCGGCAGGCTGATGTCCGATTCGCTGGTGTCGGCCAGGTGCTGCCACAATGGTTTGCGCTTCGAGGCGGCCAGCGCATGCGCGTTGGCCAGCGACACGCCCAGCAGCGCGTTGGCGCCCAGGCGGCCCTTGTTCTCGGTGCCGTCCAGGTCGATCAGGCGGCGGTCCAGGCCTTCCTGGTCCAGCGCATCGAAGCCCTTGAGCGCATGGGCGATGGCGGTGTTGACGTTGTCCACCGCCTTGCGCACGCCCTTGCCCAGGTAGCGGGTCTTGTCGCCATCGCGCAGTTCCACCGCTTCCCTGGCGCCGGTGGAGGCGCCGGAGGGCACCGCCGCACGGCCAAGGGAACCATCGGTGAGCGTGACTTCCGCCTCCAGCGTGGGGTTGCCACGGGAGTCGAGGATTTCGCGGGCGTGGATCTTGGCGATAATGGTCATGAGGTCAGTCTTGGCTCTTTCGATCGGATGAAGGTCGGCGGCCGGGCAGGCGATGGCCGAGTGAGGTCAAGAACGCGATTTGGCGCGCATCCGCCTCGCGGCGCCGTGCACGTTCGCGCGCGAAGCGATTGTAGAGGGTGCAGGCCAGCAACGCGCCGCCCAGCACGGCCAGCATCAGGCCGCCGGTCGATGCGGCAGCCGAGTCGATGGCATCGGCTGCAGCCAGCGTGCCGCTGGCGACCCGTTGCTGCAGACGCGGCACCAGCAGGTGCCAGGCAATCAATTCAGCGGCAAGGGTGAGCAGGACGCAGGCCACCACCTGGCGATGGCCCAGCCCGGCAAAGCCGCGCGATGGAGGTTGCCCGTCGGACATCAGGCACAGGCGCCTGCGGATGCGCGAGCGCGTTCCATGATGATCGCAGCGGACACGGCGGCCCGTCCGACCCACGCGCGCGGGGCGAGCGCCAGGCCATTCACGCCCGCGCTTCCTTGAGCAGCTTGCCGCCGGCCTTGCGCTCGCGCGCGGCGCGGATGAAGCCGACGAACAGCGGATGCCCGTCGCGCGGGGTGGACAGGAATTCCGGATGCGCCTGGCAGGCCAGGTACCACGGGTGCCTGTCGCGCGGCAGTTCGACCATTTCCACCAGGGTGTCGTCCATCGACTTGGCGCAGATCACCAGGCCGGCGTCTTCCAGCTGGGCGCGGTAGCGGTTGTTGAACTCGTAGCGATGACGGTGCCGCTCGGACACCACGTCCGCACCATACATCTCGCGTGCCAGGGTGCCCGGCTTGAGGCGCTGTTCCTGCAGCCCCAGGCGCATGGTGCCGCCCAGGTCGGAACGCTCGTCGCGCTTTTCCACCTCGCCGGTGGCGGTGCGCCATTCGGTGATCAGGCCGATCACCGGATGCGGGGTCTGCTTGTCGTTCTCGGTGCTGTTGGCACCTTCCAGGCCACAGACGTGGCGCGCGTAATCGACCACTGCCGCCTGCATGCCGTAACAGATGCCGAAGTACGGCACGCCATGTTCGCGCGCGTACCGGGCGGTGAGCACCTTGCCTTCGAAACCGCGGTCACCAAAGCCACCCGGCACCAGGATGCCGTCGACGCCTTCCAGGGCGCCGGTGCCGGCCTCGATATCCTGCGATTCGAGCCACTTGAGGTTGACCCGGGTACGCTGGCGCAGGCCGCCGTGCTTGAGCGCCTCGCCGACCGACTTGTAGGCGTCCTTGTGGTCCACGTACTTGCCGACCACCGCGATGGTGACCTCGTCCAGCGGATTGACCGTGGCGTCCACGGCCGCTTCCCACTCGTGCAGGTCGGCCTGGTTGCGCACCGGCAGATGCAAGCGGTCGACCACGAACTGGTCCAGGCCCTGCTCGTGCAGGTTCAGCGGGATCTTGTAGAGCACATCCACGTCGCGCAGGGTGATCACCGCGCGCTCGGAGACGTTGGTGAACAAGGCGATCTTGCGGCGTTCGCCGTCCGGGATTTCCTGCTCGGAGCGGCACAGCAGCACGTCGGGCTGGATGCCGATCGAACGCAGTTCCTTGACCGAATGCTGGGTCGGCTTGGTCTTCAGCTCACCGGCGGCGGCGATGTACGGCACCAGGGTCAGGTGTACGAAGACCGCCTTTTCCTGGCCGCGCTCGCTGCGGATCTGGCGGATCGCCTCCAGGAACGGCAGCGATTCGATGTCGCCCACGGTGCCGCCGATCTCGATCAGGCCCACGTCGAAGCCGGCGGTGGCCTCGTCGATGCTGCGCTTGATCTCGTCGGTGATGTGCGGGATGACCTGCACGGTCGCACCCAGGTAGTCACCGCGGCGCTCCTTGCGGATCACGTTCTCGTAGATGCGGCCGGTGGTGACCGAGTTCTTGCGGCTCAGGCGGGTGCGCACGAAGCGCTCGTAGTGGCCCAGGTCCAGGTCGGTCTCGGCGCCATCGTCGGTGACGTAGACCTCGCCATGCTGGAACGGACTCATGGTGCCCGGATCGACGTTGATGTAGGGATCCAGCTTCATCATCGTGACCTTCAGGCCGCGCGACTCGAGGATGGACGCCAGCGACGCGGCGGCAATGCCCTTGCCCAGTGAGGACACCACCCCGCCGGTCACGAAAATCAGGGGAGTCATAAAGTGAAGGCTCCTGGAAAGCCATAGTCTACCGGCTGCGGCACCGGCGGCCAAACAACCCGCCAGCCTGTGCCCAACGCTGCGCAAACGGCGAAAACACGCACGCCCCGACAAGCGGGGCGTGGGCGATCGAGCGAGGCAGGAATCGTTCGCGTTACGGCTTGCGCGCCTGTTTCAGCTCTTCTTCCTCCTCCTCGATCGGCGCCGGCTGGCTCGCAGCGGGGTCCAGGCCCTTGAGGCGCTTCTCGTTGGCGGCACGGCGCGCGGCGCGCTTTTCAGCCTCGCTGCGGGTGTCCTCGGTCCTGGCCGGACCGGAGCTGGCGTCCTTGCGCTCGGCCTGCGGCGCGCCCGCATTGGCCAGGGCCAAGGCGGCAGTGGACAGCGCGGCCACGGCACCGGCCAGCAGCAATACGGTTCGGGATTTCATGGATGACTCCTGGTGACGAACCTTGGGGTGTCGCCGCGCGCAGGAGCGCACTGCAACGCGACAAAGGCTACGCCTGTCGCTTTAGCGCGCCCTGAATGTCGTGCCCGTATGCCGTGCGCGATACCACGCGGCCGCCCCGACGATCCCCAGCCAGCCATGTTCGATACGGAACACCGGCACCTGCTGCAGGGCCGACGCGAGCACGCCCTTGTCCAGGAACCGGCGCAGGAAGCCGCCACGGCTCAGGTGTTGGCCGATATGGCCGGTGATGCCGCCGGCCAGGTAGACCGTGCCGGCGCAGAAGGTGATCGCCAAATCGCCGGCCAGGCTGCCCAGCCAGGCGCAAAACACCTCCAGGCACTGCGTGGCCAGCGGATCGTCACCGGCATCGGCCGCGGCGATCACCTCGGCTGGGGTGTGCCAGCGCGGCGCCTGGCCCTGCTGCATGCACAGCGCGGCGTACAGCCGCACCAGGCCGGTCCCGGACAGGATGCGCTCGTTGTCCACGTGCTCGAACTGGTCCTGCAACCGGCGCAGGATCTCCAGCTCCAGCGCGTTGCCGGCGCCCAGCGCGGCGTGGCCGGCCTCGCTGGGCAAGACCCGGTAACCGCCGCCCTCGGACAGCACCAGGGCCGCGCCCAGGCCGGTGCCGGGGCCGAGCAGCAGCGCCGGCAGCCTGGGCACCAGGGCCGCATCGGCGTGCAGCGGCAGCATCTGCCCGGGCGATAGCTGCGGCAGCGCCCAGGCCAGGGCCTGGAAGTCGTTGATCAGCTGTAGCTCCTGCAGCCCGGCGTGGCTGCGGGTGGCGGCCAGCGACACCGGCCACGGCAGGTTGCTGTTGAGCAGCCTGTCGCCCTGCAGCACGCCGGCGATGGCCACCACCGCCGCGCTCGGCGCCTGGCCGCGCCCTTCGGCCTGCAGCTCCTGGCCAAACTGCCGCAGCACGGCCGCCAGGCTGGGGAACTCGGCGCAGGCGTAGCGCCGCTGGGCAATGACCTCGGGCGCGCCCGGGCCGCCACGGGCCAGCCCCAGCCGGGCGAACGTGCCGCCCACGTCGGCGGCGATGAAGCCGCTCTGGCCATCCTCCACATCACCCGCTCGCAGCGGCGCGGTTGTCTCCACCACCGGTTCCCTCTCCTGGCATCCATCGCCCGCGCGGCTCGCCACGCCGCCACGCGCAACGGGCCGCACGCGCCGTCGTTGGGTGATTGTATCGGCCGACGCCGCCGCGACGGGAGCGCATGGCAAAGCATCTCCTGGCCTGTGAGCCATTGCGCCTGCAGCCTACCTGCGCGCAGGCGTGCAAAACCGCGCCCCAGCCCCCACACTTGCCCGCCTTGGTGGCTGCCACACGACCTGAATGACCGCATGAACACCCGCTACAACGCCGCCGATATCGAAGTCCTCTCCGGCCTTGACCCGGTCAAGCGCCGTCCGGGCATGTACACCGACACCACCCGCCCCAACCATCTGGCGCAGGAAGTGATCGACAACTCGGTCGACGAGGCATTGGGCGGGCACGCCAAGGTGGTGGAAGTGACCCTGTTCAGGGACGGCAGCGTCGAGGTCTGCGACGACGGCCGCGGCATGCCGGTGGACATCCACCCGGAGGAAAGGATCTCCGGCGTCGAACTGATCCTCACCCGGCTGCACGCCGGCGGCAAGTTCAACAACAACAACTACACCTTCTCTGGCGGCCTGCACGGGGTGGGCGTGAGCGTGGTCAACGCGCTGTCCACCCTGGTGGAGCTGCACATCAAGCGCGACGGCAGCGAGCACCGCATCACCTTCCGCCACGGCGAGCGCGCCAGCCCGCTGGAGGTGGTCGGCAGCGTCGGCAGGAAGAACACCGGCACCCGCCTGCGCTTCTGGCCCGATCCCAAGTACTTCGACACGCCCAGGATCAACGTGCGCGCCCTGCGCCACCTGCTGCGTGCCAAGGCGGTGCTGTGCCCGGGCCTGACGGTCAAGCTGTATGACGAAGCCAGCGGCGAGCGCGAGACCTGGCTCTACGAGGACGGCCTGCGCGCGTATCTGCAGCAGGAACTGCGCAAGGGCCAGTCCGGCGAGCGCGAGCTGTTGCCCGCGCAGCTGTTCGTGGGCGGCCTGAAGAAGCAGACCGAGATCGTCGACTGGGCGCTGGCCTGGGTGCCGGAGGGCGAGCTGGTCCAGGAAAGCTACGTCAACCTGATCCCCACCCCCCAGCACGGCACCCACGTCAACGGCCTGCGTTCGGGCCTGACCGATGCGCTGCGCGAGTTCTGCGATTTCCGCAACCTGCTGCCGCGCGGGGTCAAGCTGGCCCCGGAAGATGTGTGGGACCGGGTCGCCTTCGTGCTGTCGCTGAAGATGACCGACCCGCAGTTCTCCGGGCAGACCAAGGAACGGCTGTCCTCGCGCCAGGCCGCCGGCTTCATCGAAGGCGCCGCGCACGACGCCTTCAGCCTGTGGCTGAACCAGCACGTGGAGACCGGCCTGCAGATCGCCCAGCTGGCCATCGACCGGGCCAGCGCGCGGCTGAAGACCGAAAAGCAGATCGTGCGCAAGAAGGTCACCTCCGGCCCGGCCCTGCCCGGCAAGCTGGCCGACTGCATCAGCCAGGACCTGTCGCGCACCGAGCTGTTCCTGGTGGAAGGCGACTCGGCCGGCGGCAGCGCCAAGCAGGCCCGCGACAAGGATTTCCAGGCGATCCTTCCGCTGCGCGGCAAGATCCTCAACACCTGGGAAGTGGCTTCGGGCAGCGTCCTGGCCTCGGAGGAAGTGCACAACCTGGCCATCGCCATCGGCTGCGATCCGGGCAAGGACGACATCAGCGGCCTGCGCTACGGCAAGGTGGTGGTGCTGGCCGACGCCGACTCGGACGGACTGCACATCGCCACCCTGCTGAGCGCGCTGTTCCTGAAGCACTTCCCGGCGCTGGTCAACGCCGGGCACGTGTTCGTGGCGATGCCGCCGCTGTTCCGGGTGGACGTGGGCAAGCAGGTGTTCTACGCGCTGGATGAGGAAGAAAAGCGCCTGCTGCTGGAAAAGATCGCCCGCGAAAAGCTCAAGGGCCAGGTCAACGTGACCCGCTTCAAGGGCCTGGGCGAAATGAACCCCTCGCAGCTGCGTGAATCGGCCATCCATCCCGACACCCGCCGCCTGGTCCAGCTGACCGTGGAGGACGGCGACCAGACCCACGGCCTGATGGACATGCTGCTGGCCAAGAAGCGCGCCGGCGACCGCAAGACCTGGCTGGAGACCAAGGGCGACCTGGCCTCGCTGGAAGTCTGAAGGCCAGAAACGAAGGGAGATGAGTGAGAAACGAGAGAAAGCCGGGTCGCAGTGCCTGACCCTCGTTTCTCACTCCTCCCCCCTCGCCCCTCGCTCCACCCCCCTCGCCCCTCGCTCCTGCGCCCTCGTTTCTGGCCGTTTCGGCTAGACTTGCCGGCGTTTGCCCCCACCCCCCAAAGAGGCCACCCCCGATGACCGCGCCCCTCGCCTATCGCCGCATCCTGTTGAAACTTTCCGGGGAGGCGCTGATGGGATCAGAGGATTACGGCATCGACCCCAAGGTCATCGGCCGCATCGCCCGTGAAATCATCGAGGCCCGCGACGCCGGGGCCGAGGTCGCGCTGGTGATCGGCGGCGGCAATATCTTCCGCGGCGCCGGCCTGGCCGCCAACGGCATGGACCGGGTCACCGGCGACCAGATGGGCATGCTGGCCACGGTCATCAACGCGCTGGCCATGCAGGATGCGCTGGAAAAGCTCGGCGCCAAGGTCCGGGTGATGAGCGCCCTGAAGATCAACGACGTGTGCGAGGGCTACATCCGCCGCCGGGCCGTGCGCCACCTGGAAAAAGGCCGGATCGCGATCTTCGCCGCCGGCACCGGCAACCCGTTTTTCACCACCGACTCGGGCGCGGCGCTGCGCGCGATCGAGATCGAAGCCGACCTGCTGCTCAAGGCCACCAAGGTCGACGGCGTGTACGACAAGGATCCGCGCAAGTTCCCCGATGCCAGGCGCTTTGACACCCTGACCTACGACGAAGTCCTCAACCGCGGCCTGGAAGTGATGGACACCGCCGCGTTTGCCCTGTGCCGCGACAGCGAGGTGCCGCTGCGCATCTACGACCTGTCGGTGCCCGGCAACCTGATGAACATCCTGCGCGGCCAGAACATCGGCACCCTGGTCCAGGGCCGCAGCTGAGCCGGCACGCAGGCGCCGCGCGCCTGTCATTGTGTCCGCGGCCACCGCGCGGCACCCTGGCGGCCATGGCACACGCACCTTCCGACGATCACGCAGGCCACGGCCACGCCCACCCCGCCACCGGCGGTCGCGCACACGGCACCGGCACCGGCGGCTATGCCATGGCGATGCTGGTCAACCTGGGCTATACCGCGCTGGAGGCCGGCTACGGCCTGCACATCAACTCCCTGACACTGCTGTCCGACGCCCTGCACAACCTGGGCGACGTGCTTGGCCTGGGCCTGGCCTGGGCCGCTGCGGCCATGGCCCGACGCCGGCCCACGGCCCACCACACCTACGGCTGGCGCAAATCCACCCTGCTGGCGCCGCTGGCCAACGCGCTCGTGCTGATGGCGTTCTCCGGCGGCCTGGCCTGGGAGGCGATCGGCCGCTTCAGCGCGCCACCATCGATCCCTGCAGTGCCGGTGATGGTGGTGGCTGCGATCGGCATCGTGGTGAACCTGGGCGCGGGCTGGCTGCTGCACGGCGGCGGCAGGCATGCGCACGAAGGGCAGGACCTCAACCGCCGCGGCGCAATCCTGCACCTGATGGCCGATGCGGCCGTGTCGCTGGCCGCAGTGATGGCCGGCGCCGGGATGTGGTGGCTGGGCTGGGCCTGGCTGGACCCGGCCACCGCGCTGTTGGTGGGGGTGATGATCGCCGCGGGCACCTATGGCCTGCTGCGCGAAAGCTTTTCGGCGGCGATGGATGCCGTTCCCCGCCATATCGACCAGGGCGCAGTGGCCGCGTTCCTGTCCGGCCAGCCGGGCGTAAGCGCCATCCACCATCTGCATATCTGGCCGCTGGGCGCCGGCGAAGTGGCCCTGACCGCGCACCTGGTGCGGCCCGAGCCGGGCGACGACGATGCCTTCATCGATGCCACCGCGCTGGCACTGTCCGAGCAATTCGGCATCAGCCACGCGACCTTGCAGCTGGAACGCGGCCAGGCCTGCACCCAGCCCTGCCATGGCGCCCCCACGGCCGGGCCCGCACACCACCACTGAGCCTTCCTGCACGCAGCCCAAGTCCGGCCGGTGCGGGCTTTCGCCTATAATCCCCGGTTTGACGAAACCCGGGACCCGGCGATGCTGAACGACATCAAGAAAGACGCGCAGGCGCGCATGAACAAGAGCATCGAATCGCTGCGTCATGACCTGACCAAGCTGCGCACCGGCCGGGCCACCACCGCGCTGGTCGACCACCTGAAGGTCAACTACTACGGTTCGGACATGCCCCTGACCCAGGTCGCCTCGGTGGTGGTCAGCGACGCCCGCTCGCTGACCATCACCCCGTGGGAAAAGCAGATGGTCTCGGCGGTGGAGAAGGCGATCCTGGGCTCGGACCTGGGCCTGACCCCCAACACCGCCGGCACCGTCATCCGCATCAACATCCCGGCCCTGACCGAGGAACGCCGCCGCGACCTGTCCAAGGTCGTGCATGCCAACGGCGAGGATGCCAAGGTGGCCATCCGCAACATCCGCCGCGACGCCAACCAGCAGATCAAGGACCTGCTGAAGGAAAAGGAAGTCACCGAGGACGAGGTGCGCCGCGCCGAGGAAGAGATCCAGAAGATCACCGACAAGGCAATCAAGGATGTGGACGAAGTGGTCAAGGCGAAAGAACAGGAACTGATGGCCGTCTGAGCGGGTCACACCACCTCCGTGACCGCCATGTCGCCTCCCCTGCCCCGGATCCCGCGCCACCTGGCCATCATCATGGATGGCAACGGGCGCTGGGCCGAGCGCCGCCGCCGCCCGCGCATGATCGGCCACCGCGCCGGCGCGCGCGCGGTCAACCTGTGCATCGACTTCTGCCTGGACCGCGGGGTCCAGGTGCTGACCCTGTTCGCCTTCTCCAGCGAAAACTGGGGTCGCCCGGCCGAGGAGGTCAGCGCGCTGATGAAGCTGTTCATGGGTGCGCTGGAGCGCGAGGTGGACGAACTGCACCGCCGCGGGGTGCGCGTGCGCTTCATCGGCCAGCGCGAGAAGTTCCAGCCGGCCATCGTCCAGCGCATGCACGCGGCCGAAGCGCTGACGGCCGGCAACGCCCGCCTGACCCTGGTCATCGCCGCCAGCTACGGCGGCCGCCAGGACCTGGCCCAGGCCGCCCGGGCGCTGGCCGAGGAGGTGGCCGCCGGCCGCCTGCAGCCGGCAGACATCGACGAGGCCCGCCTGGCCGCCCAGGTGGCGCTGGCCGACCTGCCGCCGCCGGACCTGTTCATCCGCACCGGTGGCGACCACCGCATCAGCAATTTCCTGCTGTGGCAGCTGGCCTACACCGAACTATGGTTCACCGAGACGCTGTGGCCCGACCTGGATGCCACGGTCCTGCAGGCCGCGCTGGACGACTTCGCCGTGCGTGAACGCCGCTTCGGCCTGACTGCCGCCCAGGTGGCCACGCAAGGAACCTGCCCATGACCCGGACCCGCGTGCTCGCCGCCCTGGTCATGGGCCCGTCGGCGATCCTCGCCATCCTGTTCCTGCCCACGCGGTGGATGGCGGCCATCGCGGCGCTGATGTTCCTGGTCGGCCTGTGGGAGTGGCTGAAGCTGGCCGAGATCGAGGACACGCTGTCGCGCACCGTGCTGCTGCTGTTGAACCTGGCGCTGATGGTGGTGCTGACCTGGGCCAGCCGTTCGACCAGCGGGTTTTCGCCGGCGCTGTTCCAGATCGTGTCGCTGGTGGGCGCGGCCTGGTGGCTGGTGGCGCTGCTGTGGCTGCGTTTCTACAGTTTCGCCTCGGACCACCAGACCTGGGCGCGGCTGTTCAAGCTGGCCGCCGGCACCCTGGCGATCGTGCCGGCCTGGTGCGCGCTGTGCCTGATCCATTCGGACAATTTCACTGCCCAGGGCGGTTTCCAGGAAAATCTGTGGCGGCAACACCTGTGGCTGCTGACCGCGCTGGCCATCGTCTGGGCCGCCGACAGCGGCGCGTATTTCGCCGGGCGTGCGTTCGGCAGGCACAAGCTGGCCCCGCGCATCAGCCCCAACAAGACGGTCGAAGGCCTCCTCGGCGGCCTGGTCAGCGGCCTGGTCGTCGGCCTGCTGGGTGGCTGGCTGGCCGGGGTGCAAGCCTCCCAGCTCGGGGCGCTGGCGCTGGTCAGCGTCACCACGGTGCTGGTCTCGGTGGTCGGCGACCTGTTCGAGAGCCTGCTCAAGCGGCATGTGGGTGCCAAGGACTCCGGCAACCTCATCCCGGGCCATGGCGGGATCCTGGACCGCATCGACAGTGTGATCGCCGCGCTGCCGGTGTTCCTGATCGGCCGCGAACTGCTGGGCTTCTGATCGCGATGGACACCACCACGCTCCCCTCACGCAACGTCGCGGTCCTGGGCGCGACCGGCTCGATCGGCAGCTCGGCCCTGGATCTGATCGCGCGCCACCCTGGCAGGCTGCGCGCCACCGTGCTGGCCGCCGGCAGCAATGTCGCTGCGCTGGTCGCGCTGTGCCGCAGCCATCGCCCCGAGCACGCCGTGATCGCCGACCAGGCCTGCTTCACCCAGCTGCGCGACGCCCTGGCCGAGGCGGGCCTGGCGACCCAGGCGCACGCCGGCAGTGCGGCGCTGGATGCGCTGGTGGCCGGCGACGCCTGCGACACCGTGGTGGCGGCCATCGTCGGTGCCGCCGGCCTGTCCTCGACCCTGGCCGCAGCCGGCGCCGGCAAGCGGCTGCTGCTGGCCAACAAGGAATCGCTGGTCCTGGCCGGCGCGCTGGTGATCGCCGTCGCCGAGGCCTCCGGCGCGCAGATCGTGCCGATCGACAGCGAACACAACGCCGTCTTCCAGTGCCTGGGCTCGCGCCAGGCCGGCGCGCAGGTGCGCCGGATCGTGCTGACCGCCTCCGGTGGCCCGTTCCGCGGCCGCAGCCGTGCCTCGCTGGAAACGGTCACCGTCGCCCAGGCCGTGGCCCATCCAAAGTGGTCGATGGGCCCGAAGATCTCGGTCGACTCGGCCACCCTGATGAACAAGGGCCTGGAGCTGATCGAGGCCGCGCACCTGTTCAACGTCGGCCGCGAGCGCCTGGACGTGCTGGTCCATCCGCAGAGCCTGGTCCACTCGCTGGTGGAGTTCATCGACGGCTCGACCCTGGCCCAGCTGGGCCTGCCGGACATGCGCACCGCCCTGTCGGTGGGCCTGGGCTGGCCGCAGCGCATCGATTCGGGGGTGGCCGGGCTGGATCTTCTGCGCCACGGCACCCTGGAATTCGAAGCGCCGGACCTAGACGCCTTCCCCTGCCTGCGCCTGGCCTGGAGCGCACTTGAGAGCGGCGGTGCGGCCCCGGCGGTGCTGAACGCCGCCAACGAAACTGCTGTTTCAGCGTTTCTTCAGGGCAAAATCGGTTTCCTAGCGATCCCTGCATTGGTCGAGGACGCCCTCGCCGCCCACGCGCATGCCCCGGCCGGAAGCCTGGAGGCGCTGCTGGCGGCCGATGGTCTCGCGCGGCATTTCAGCCAGGGCTGGATCCACCGCACCACCACAGGCCAAGCCCGTTCCGCATGAGTGAAATCGCAGGCTCCATCTGGTGGATGATCGTCGCCCTCGGCGTGCTGGTCACGTTCCACGAGTTCGGCCACTACTGGGTCGCGCGCCGTTGCGGGGTGGGCGTGCTGCGGTTTTCGGTGGGCTTCGGCAAGCCGATCTGGTCGCGCCGTGACCGGCACGGCACCGAGTTCGCCATCGCCCCGATCCCGCTGGGCGGCTACGTCAAGATGGTCGACGAGCGCGAAGGCGAGGTTCCGGCCGAGCGCCTGGGCGAGGCCTTCAACCGCAAGCCGGTCCTGCAGCGCATCGCCGTGGTGGCCGCCGGCCCGATCGCCAACCTGCTGCTGTGCGTGGCCCTGCTGTGGGCCATGTTCGTGATCGGCAAGGAGGATTACGCACCGGTGGTCGGCCGCGTGGACGGCATCGCCCAGCAGTCCGGCCTGCGTCCGGGCGACCGGATCGTGGCCGTCGACGGGCGCGCCATCGCCACGGCCACCGAGGCGGTGATGGGCCTGACCGGCGCGGCAATGGACCGGCGCGATGTCCAGCTGCGCGTCGAGGACGCCTCGGGCAACGACATCAGCCGTCGGGTCTACACCTCACGCCTGCCGGCCGGCTTCGACGAACAGGACGTCACCGGCGCGCTTGGCCTGCGCTGGCAGTTCACCGTCGAACCAGCCGAGGTCCGCCAGGTCAGGCCCGGTTCGCCGGCCGCCGGCACGCTGCAGGTCGGCGACCTGATCACCGCCATCGATGGCCAAGCGGTGGACACTGCCGACACCTTGCGTCCGCTGCTGCAGAAGTTCGGCGCACGCGGCGGCGAGGTGATGGTGGAAGTCGAGCGCGAAGGCAGCCGCCTGGCCCTGCCGCTGCAGCCGCAGCGCATGACCGATCCGGACACCGGCGCCGAGTTCTGGGCCCTGGGCATCGCCCTGGGCCGCGGCCATGCGCCGGCCTACGACGCCCTGCAGCGCTACGGTCCGCTGGCGGCGATCCCGGTGGCGGTGCGCCAGACCGGGCAGCTGGCGGCCGATTCGCTGGGCATGATCCGGCGCATGGTCACCGGCCACGCCTCGCTGCAGAACGTGTCCGGCCCGGTGACCATCGCCAAGGTGGCCAATGCCTCGGCCGATCGCGGGCTTACCTGGTTCCTGCAGTTCCTGGCCCTGCTGTCGCTGAGCCTGGCGATTGTGAACCTGCTGCCGATCCCGGTCTTGGACGGCGGACACCTGCTGTATTACCTTATCGAGTTGGTCAAGGGCAGCCCGCTGAGCGAGCGGGCCATGGCCGCTGGCCAGTTTATTGGCCTGGCCATCCTGGCCGGCCTGATGGGGCTGGCGCTCTACAACGACATCCTGCGCCCGGTGATCTGAATGCCTTTGCCTGTTTTTCCTGCGGCCGCCCAGCGGCGGCCTGCCCCCTGCGGGGGCCTTTCCGAAACCAGTTCCCCGACGGATGTGACGATGACGCGACTCCCGACCCGCCGCCTGCTCGCCCTTGCCCTGGCGTCCGCCATCGCGGCCCCGGCGATGGCTCAGTCCAGCGGCATGGTGCCGGCCTTCGGGTCCGAGCAGCAGCCGTCCCAGGCACCGGCCTTCGGCATGCAGCCTGCGCCGGCCGCTTCGCCGTCGGACTTCGTCGCCACCGATATCCGCATCGATGGCGTCCAGCGCATTTCCAGTGGCACGGTGCTGACCTACTTGCCGATCGAGCGCGGTGACATCGTCACCCAGGCCAAGGTCGGCGATGCGATCCGCGCGCTGTACCGCACCGGCTTCTTCGAGAACGTCAAGCTCAGCCGGCAGGGTTCGATCCTGGTGGTGACGCTGCAGGAACGGCCGGCCATCAACAAGCTGACCCTGACCGGCAACAAGGACATCAAGACCGAGGACCTGACCAAGGGCCTGAACGACATCGGCCTGTCCGAAGGCGGCACCTTCGACCGTCTGGCACTGGACCGGGTGACCCAGGAGCTGGTGCGCCAGTACAACAACCGCGGCAAGTACAACGTCCAGATCACCCCGACCGTGAGCCCGCTGGACCGCAACCGTGTGGACATCACCATTGCAGTCAAGGAAGGCAAGGCCGCCAAGATCCGCCACATCAACCTGATCGGCACCGACAAGTTCGACCAGGAAGAAATCCGCGCCGGCTGGGAATCGCAGGAACACAACTGGTTGTCCTGGTATCGCCGCGACGACCAGTACTCCAAGGAAAAGCTCTCCGGCGACATCGAGAAGCTCAACTCCTACTATCTGGACCGCGGCTATGTCGATTTCAGCCTGGACTCGACCCAGGTGGCGATCAGCCCGGACAAGAAGGACATGTTCCTCACCGCCGGCGTCACCGAGGGCGAGCAGTACACCGTGTCCGACGTCAAGGTCAGCGGCGACACCGTGCTGCCGCAGGAGCGCGTGGAGAAGATGGTACTGGTGCGCAAGGACCAGATCTTCTCGCGCCGGCTGCTGGAGGTCAGCTCCGACGGCATCACCGCGACCCTGGCCAACGTCGGCTACGCCTTCGCCCAAGTCAACCCGATCCCGACGGTGGACCGCGAAAAGCGCACCGTGGCCATCAACATGCAGGTCGTGCCCGGTCCGCGCGTCAACGTGCGCCGGATCGAGTTCAAGGGCAACTCGCGCACCGCCGACGAAGTGCTGCGCCGGGAGATGCGCCAATTCGAAGGCGCCTGGTACTCGCAGGCTGCGATCGACCGGTCCAAGGTGCGCCTGCAGCGGCTGGGTTACTTCGAAACCGTGGACGTAGCCAACCAGCCGGTGCCGGGCACGCGCGACCAGGTCGACGTGGTCTACACGGTGAAGGAGACCACGTCGGGCAGCTTCGTGTTCGGCCTGGGCTACTCGCAACTCTCGGGGGTGACCACCTCGATCCAGCTGTCGCAGAACAACTTCCTGGGCGGCGGCAACCGGGTCGCGATCGAGGCCTCGCGCAGCGACTACCTGAGCCGCTATTCGTTTTCGTTCACCAACCCGTACTTTACCGACGACGGCGTGTCGCTGGGCTACAACCTGTCCTACAGCGACCTGGACTATTCGGACTACAACACCGCCGCGTATTCGTCAAAGAATACCGCCGCGCAGGCGATCCTGGGCATTCCGCTGAGCGAAAGCGACAGCGTGTCGCTGATGTTCGGGGTCGACTCCACCCAGGTCAGTGTCTATGAAGGCACCACCCCGCAGGCGATCGTCGACTATATCAACGCCCTGGGCAGTCGGACCTTCCACGCCTGGCGCAGCCAGATCGGCTGGGCGCGCGATACCCGCAACGACTATTTCATGCCCACCCGTGGCATTTTCCAGCGGGTCTCGGCAGAAATCTCCCTGCCCGGGTCGACGGTGGAGTACTACAAGCTCAACTACGAGTTCTCCAAGTACTGGATGCTCAGCCCGGCCTTCGTCCTGCGCACCGGCGGCGAAGTCGGCTATGGCGACAGCTATGGCGACGACGTCACCCGCACGGTCTGCTATGACCCCACCACCGGGCTGGCGGTGTCGTGCGACACCAGCGGCGCCGCATCGCGCACGCTCACCGCCTCGGGCCTGCCGTTCTACGAGAATTTCTACGCCGGTGGCGTGCGTTCGGTGCGCGGCTTCGAGGACAACACCCTGGGCCCGCGTTCGGAGCCAACGCCCTACTACAGCGACGGCCAGCCGCTGGGCGGCTCGCTCAAGACCATCGGCCAGCTGGAGCTGATCTTCCCGAAGCTGTTCGACTCCAACGCCGCGCGCGTCTCGGCGTTCATCGATGTCGGCAACGTCTACGACGGTTACGACAATTTCAAGGCCAACGAGCTGCGCGCCTCCACCGGCGTGTCGCTGCTGTGGCGGGCGCCGGTCGGACCGATCTCGATCAGCTACGCGTTCCCGCTCAAGAGCGAGGACCAGGACAAGGTCGAGCGCCTGCAGTTCACCTTCGGCGGTTCGTTCTGAGCCAACGCGCCGGCGCTGGCGTGGCGGGGGCCCGGCTTGTCCGGGCTTTCGTTTGTGCGCTGCGGGCTCGGTTAAAATCCTGCGCATGAGCCCTTCGATCCACACTGCCGGCGCACTGGCCGAGCGCTTCGGCTTGGTCCTGCATGGCGACGCCGACGCGGCCGTGACCGGCGCTGCGCCCCTGGCCACGGCCAGGCCCGGCCAGCTGTCCTTCCTGGGCAACCCGCGTTATGCCGATCTGCTGGCGACCACCCAGGCCTCGATCGTGATCGTGGACCCCGACCATGTCCAGGGCGTGCGTGGCACCGCCCTGGTGGCCAGGGACCCGCACGTGGCCTTTGCCAAGGTGTCCGAACTGTTCGAGTCCAGGTTCGAGCGCCCGCCTGGCATCCATCCCACCGCGGTGATCCATGCCGGTGCGCAGGTGGCCGCCAGCGCCAGCATCGGCCCGCACGTGTGCATCGGCGAAGGCAGCCGCGTGGGCGAGCGCAGCATCATCGGGCCGGGCTGCGTGATCGGCGAGCACTGCAGCGTGGGCGATGACTGCGAGCTGGTCGCGCGGGTCACTCTGGTGCTGCGCGTGCGCCTGGGCCGCAATGTCCGCATCCATCCCGGCGCGGTGCTGGGCGCGCAGGGTTTCGGCATGGCCATGGAACACGGCCGCTGGCTCAATGTGCCGCAGCTGGGCGGGGTGGTGGTCGGCGACGACTGCGAGATCGGCGCCAACACCACCATCGATCGCGGCGCGCTGGAAGACACCGTGCTGGAAGAGGATGTGCGCCTGGACAACCAGATCCAGATCGGCCACAACGTCCACGTCGGCGCGCATACGGCCATGGCCGCGCAGGTCGGCATTGCAGGCAGCGCCAGGATCGGCCGCTACTGCATGCTGGCCGGCAAGGTCGGCGTCTCCGGCCATCTGGAAATCTGCGACAAGGTCACCGTGCTGGCCATGTCGATGGTCGCCGGGCCGATCACCGCGCCCGGCACCTATGCCTCTTCCCTTCCCATCACCGATGTGCGCACCTGGCGCCGGAACGCGGCGCGTTTCCGCCAGCTGGACGCACTCGCCCGGCGCATTCCCGCCGAGAAAAAGGACTCCTGAGACTCGATGAACATGACAATCAAACTGCCCCTGGACATCCAGGCCATCCAGCACCTGCTGCCGCATCGCTATCCGTTCCTGCTGGTGGACCGGGTGACCGAGTTCGAGCCGGAAAAGCGCATCGTGGCCTACAAGAACGTGACCTTCAACGAGCCGTTCTTCAACGGGCACTTCCCGGGCCGCTCGGTGATGCCGGGGGTGCTGATCATCGAGGCCATGGCCCAGGCCGGGGGCCTGATCACCCAGCTCGGCTATGGTCCCGAAGCGGGCAGCAAGCTGTTCTACATGGTCAAGGTCGAGAACACCAAGTTCAGCCGCACCGTGGTCCCGGGCGACCGCCTGGACATGGAGGTGGTCATCAAGCGCCGGATCCGCAACATGGCGCTCTACCACGGCATCGCCCGGGTCGACGGCCAGCAGGCCGCCTGCTCGGAGATCCTGTGCGCAGAAACTTCCAGGGACTGAGCATGACGACCGGCACCCTGATCCATCCCTCCGCGGTCATCGAACCGGGCGCCAAGCTGGGCGTCGGCGTACAGGTGGGTGCCTTTGCCCTGATCGGATCCGAGGTGGAGATTGGCGATGGCACCATCATCGGCCCGCACTGCACGGTGAGCGGGCCGACCCGCATCGGCCGCGACAACCATTTCGTCGGCCATGCCGCCATCGGCGGCCCGCCGCAGGACAAGAAGTTCAACGGCGAACGCACCGAACTGGTGATCGGCGAGCGCAACGTGGTGCGCGAGTTCGTCACGCTCAACCGCGGCACGGTGACCGGCCAGGGCGTGACCCGCATCGGCGACGACAACTGGCTGCTGGCCTACACCCATATCGCCCATGACTGCCAGGTCGGCAACCACTGCGTGTTCTCCAACAACACCACCCTGGCCGGCCACGTGACCATCGGCGACTGGGTGATCATGAGCGGGTTTTCCGGCGCCCATCAGTTCTGCCGGATCGGCGCGCATGCCTTCATCGGCATGGGCGCACTGGTCGGCGGCGACGTCACCCCCTTCACCATGGTCGCGGCCGACGAACACGGCCGCCCGCGCGGCATCAACAGCGAAGGCCTCAGGCGCCGCGGCTTCGATCCCGAACGCATCGCCGCGATCAAGCGCGCCTACCGCACCCTGTACGTGGCCGGCCTGCCGCTGGCGCAAGCCCAGCAGCAGCTGGCCGAACAGGCCCGGGACAGCGAGGATGTCAAGGCGATGCTGGACTTCATCACCAGCGGCGAGCGCCGGCTACTGCGATGAACATGTCCGGGACCCGGGACCCGGGACCGGGGACCCGGGAAAAGCAGCCCCCCCCCCTGGACGCGCCCGGGTCCCGGCTCCACATCGCCCTGGTGGCCGGCGAAGCATCCGGGGATCAGCTTGGCGCCGAGCTGATCGCCCAACTGAAGCAGCGCCATCCCGATGCGCAGTTTGCCGGGATCGGCGGCGATGGCATGCGCGCGGCCGGGCTGGAGGCGTGGTTCGATGCCAGCGAGCTGGCGGTGATGGGCCTGGCCGAGGTGCTGCGCCACCTGCCCCGCCTGCTCAGGCTGCGCCAGGTGTTGCGCCAGCGGCTGCTGGACTGGCAGCCGGATGTGTTCATCGGCATCGATGCGCCCGACTTCAACCTGGCCGTGGAGGCCTGGCTCAAGCGGCGCGGCGTGCGCACCGTGCATTACGTCAGCCCGTCGGTATGGGCCTGGCGCGAGCAGCGCGCCGGCAAGATCGGCCGCAGCGCGGACCTGGTGTTGTGCCTGTTCCCGATGGAACCGGCGATCTACGCCCGCCACGGCGTCGATGCGCGCTATGTCGGCCACCCGATGGCCGATGCGCTGCCGCTGCTGCCCGACCGCGCCGCCGCGCGCGCCACCCTGGGGCTGCACCCCAACACGCCGGTGCTGGCCGTGCTGCCCGGCAGCCGGCTGGGCGAGATCCATCGGCTGGCCGCGGATTTCATCCAGGCCGCGCGCCTGGTCGCCGAGCAGGTGCCGCACCTGCAGGTGGTCATCCCCGCCGCCAACGCCGCCTGTCATGCGGCGCTGGAGCCGCTGCTGGCGGCCACGCCGTTTCCCTCGCCACGGCCGCAGCTGCTCACCGGCCGGGCGCGCGAGGCGATGGTCGCCAGCGATGTGGTGCTGCTGGCCTCGGGCACCGCGGCGCTGGAGGCGATGCTGGCCAAGCGGCCGATGGTGGTGGGCTACAGGGTCGCCCCGCTGTCGGCCTGGATCGCCCGCACGCTGGGCCTGCTCAAGGTCGAGCGCTTCGCCCTGCCCAACGTGCTGGCCGGCCAAGACCTCGCCCCGGAACTGATGCAGGAAGCCTGCACCCCGCAGGCGCTGGCGGCCGCCGTGCTGCACTGGCTGCACGCGCCCCAGGCGGTCGCAGCGCTGCAGCCGCGCTATCAGCAGCTGCACGCACTCCTGCGCCAGGACGCCTCGGCGCGCGCAGCCGAGGCCGTGGACCAACTGCTGGCCGCCGCGCCCAGGGACCTGCCATGAAGATGGCTGCGCCCGCGCTGCGGGTGGCCGGGGTGGACGAAGCCGGCCGCGGTCCGCTGGCCGGTCCCCTGACCGTGGCCGCGGTGGTGTTCGATCCGGCGCGCCCACGCATCAACGGGCTGGACGATTCCAAGCAGCTCAGCGCCGACAAGCGCGCATTGCTCTATGGCCGCATCACCGAACGCGCGCTCGCCTGGCACGTGGTGGTGGTGCCGGTGGCCGACATCGACCGGCTCAACATCTACCAGGCCACGCTGCTGGGCATGCGCCTGGCGGTGGAGGCGGTGGCGCACGTGGCCGAGGTGGCCCACATCGATGGCAACTGCGTGCCGCCTGGCCTGCCCTGCAGCGGGCATGCACTGATCGGCGGCGACGGACGCGACCGCGCGATCATGGCCGCTTCGATCCTGGCCAAGGTCGCCCGGGACCGGCTGATGCTGGGCCTGCACGCGCAGCACCCCGAGTACGACTTCGCCGCGCACAAGGGCTACTGCACGCCGACCCATCTGGCCGCACTGCGCCTGCATGGCCCCTGCATCCACCATCGCCACAGCTTCGCGCCCGTGCGCGAGGCCGCCGATGCCCGCGCCGGGCTGGGCCAGGCCACGCTGTTCTGAAACACACCGCCCGTCGCGCCGCCGTTCCACCTTGACGCAGCAC
This sequence comes from Pseudoxanthomonas spadix BD-a59, assembly GCF_000233915.3. Lineage (NCBI taxonomy): Bacteria > Pseudomonadati > Pseudomonadota > Gammaproteobacteria > Lysobacterales > Lysobacteraceae > Pseudoxanthomonas > Pseudoxanthomonas spadix. The sequence goes on from NC_016147.2 coordinate 2,133,191, forward strand.
GGCCTGGATGGCCTGAACAGGCCACGCGCCGGCCGACCGCGCGCCCTTCCCGAGGCCCGGTCCGGCGCTGTCAAGCCTGCCCGGCCATCCCTGCCTTGCGTACACTGGCCCCGATGTCCTCGCGCTTCATCCACCTGCACCTGCACACCGAATTCTCGCTGGCGGATTCGACCATTCGCGTGCCCGAGAAGCCGGACGAAGGCTTCCCGGCCAAGGCCAAGCGGCCCAACCTGGTCAGCGCGGCGGTGCAGCTGCAACTGCCGGCGCTGGCGGTCACCGACCGCAACAACCTGTTCGCGCTGGTGAAGTACTACAAGGCCTGCGAGGCGGTCGGGATCAAGCCGATCGCCGGCGCCGATGTGAGCATCGTCGAGGAAGACGGCACGCCGTGGTCGATCACCCTGCTGTGTCGCGACCACAGCGGTTATCTCACCCTCTCGCGGCTGCTCACGCGCGCATGGCTGGAAGGCCACCGCAGCGATGGCGTGGCGATCGACCCGGCCTGGCTGCGCGAGGACACCACCGGCCTGTTCGGGCTCATCGGCCGCAACAGCCAGGCCGGGCGGTTGGCCGGCGGCGGCCGCCACGAGCTGGCCGAACAGCACCTGGCCGGCTGGCAGCGCGCATTCGGCGAGAACCTGCACCTGGAACTGACCCGCACCGGCCGCGAGGGTGAGGACGCCTTCAACGCCTTTGCCCTGCACGCGGCCGCCGCGCGCGGCCTGCCGGTGGTGGCCAGTAACGATGTGCGCTTCCTGGAGGCCTCCGGCTTCGACGCGCACGAGGCACGGGTGTGCATCTCCTCGGGCCGTGTGCTGGACGATCCCAAGCGTCCGCGCGAGTACAGCCCCGAGCAGTTCCTCAAGTCCGCCGCGCAGATGTCGGCCCTGTTTGCCGATGTGCCCGATGCGATCGACAACACCTGGGCCCTGGCCCAGCGCTGCAATCTCGAACTGAAACTGGGCACCTATTTTCTGCCGGCCTATCCGGTGCCCGCTGATCAGACCCTGGACAGCTGGATCCGCAGCCAGGCCCGCCACGGCCTGGAGGCGCGCCTGGAGAAGAACCCGCTGGCGCCGGGCAAGACCCGCCAGGACTACCTGGACCGGCTCGAGTTCGAGCTGGACACCATCATCAAGATGGGCTTTCCCGGCTACTTCCTGATCGTGGCCGACTTCATCCAGTGGGGAAAGCAACAGGGCATCCCGATCGGCCCGGGTCGCGGTTCGGGCGCCGGTTCGCTGGTGGCCTGGGCGCTGCAGATCACCGACCTGGATCCGCTGCCGTACAACCTGCTGTTCGAGCGCTTCCTGAACCCGGAGCGGGTGTCGATGCCCGACTTCGACATCGACTTCTGCATGGACCGGCGCGATGAGGTCATCGACTACGTAGCGCGCAAGTACGGGCGCGACCGGGTCAGCCAGATCATCACCTACGGCACCATGGCGGCCAAGGCCGTGGTCCGCGATGTCGGCCGCGTGCTGGGCTTTCCGTACGGGTTCGTCGACGGCGTGGCCAAGCTGATCCCCAACGTCCTGGGCATCACGCTCAAGGACGCGCTGGGCGAAGGCAAGGACGAATCCATGCATTCGTCCGAGCTGAGCCAGCGCTACCGCGAACAGGACGATGTGCGCGACCTGATCGAGCTGGCGCGCCAGCTGGAGGACCTGACCCGCAACGCCGGCAAGCATGCCGGCGGCGTGGTGATCGCGCCCTCGCCACTGTCCGATTTCTGTCCCCTGTTTGCCGAACACGACGAAGGCACCCGGGGCAGGAACCCGGTCACCCAGTTTGACAAGGACGACGTGGAGGCGGTGGGCCTGGTGAAGTTCGACTTCCTCGGCCTGCGCACGCTGACGATCATCGACTGGGCGGTCAAGGCCATCAACGGCCGGGACTCGGGACCCGGGACCCGGGACCCGGAAAAGCCATCCGGCGGGAATCCTGCCGCGGTGCCGACGGCGAACACCTGGCGAGACGCTCGGGACTCGGGACCCGGGACCCGGGACCCGGCAGCGCCATCCGGCGGCAATCCTGCCGCCGTGCCGACGCCGAATACCTTGCGGGTAGAAACAGCGGCAGCGTTCGCGGAATGCCACGACCTTGCCATCGCTTCTCCCGGGTCCCGAGTCCCGAGTCCCGAGTCCCGGCCGCTGCTGGACATCGCCGCCATCCCGCTCGACGACCAGGCCACCTACCGCGACATCTTTGCCGCCGGCAACACCGGCGCGGTGTTCCAGTTCGAATCGGCGGGCATGCGCCGGTTGCTCAAGGATGCCCGACCCGACCGCTTCGAGGACCTGATCGCGCTGGTCTCGCTGTACCGCCCCGGCCCGATGGACCTGATCCCGGACTTCAACGCGCGCAAGCACGGCCAGCAGCAGATCATCTATCCCGATCCGCGCACCGAAACGATCCTCAAGGACACCTACGGCATCATGGTGTACCAGGAGCAGGTCATGCAGATGGCCCAGATCGTCGGCGGCTACTCGCTGGGCGGCGCTGATCTGCTGCGCCGGGCGATGGGCAAGAAGGTGCCGGCGGAAATGGCCAAACACCGCGAGATCTTCCGCACCGGCGCGGCCGCCGGCGGGGTCAGCGCGGCCAAGGCCGACGAGATCTTCGACCTGATGGAGAAGTTCGCCGGCTACGGCTTCAACAAGTCGCACGCGGCCGCCTACGCGCTGGTCAGCTACCAGACCGCCTGGCTCAAGCGCCACTACCCGGCCGAGTTCCTCGCCGCCACGCTGTCCTCGGACATGGACAACACCGACAAGGTGGTCGGCTTCCTGGGCGAGGCGCGCGTGATGGAACTGGAAATCCTGCCGCCCAAGGTGAATCACTCCGACTACATGTTCGTGGCCACCGACGCCAGGACCGTGCGCTACGGCCTGGGCGCGATCAAGGGCGTCGGCCAGGGCGCGTGCGAGGCGATCGTGGCCGAGCGCGCCCGTGGCGGGGCATTCACCGACCTGCTGGATTTCTGCAAGCGGGTCGGTTCGGCCAGACTCAACCGGCGCACGCTCGAAGCGATGGTCAATGCCGGTGCGCTGGATGAGCTGGGCCGCAACCGCGCCTCGTTGATGCTGCAGCTGCCCGAAGTGATCAAGGTGACCGAGCAGCTCGCGCGCGAACGCGCCTCGGGCCAGAGCTCGCTGTTCGGCGGCGGCGACAGCGGCCCGGCGCTGGAGGTCGAGCTGCCGGAAGTGGACGAATGGCCGCTGGCGCACAAGCTCAATGGCGAACGCGAGACGCTGGGCCATTACCTGTCCGGCCATCCGATGGATCCCTATCGCGATGACCTCAAGGCGCTGGTCGGCAATGACCTGGGCAGCCTGGAGACCATCGTCAACGCCCAGTTCAGCGGCGGCGAGAAGAAGGGCTGGCGCCCGGGCGTGACCGCGGTGCTGGCCGGCAAGGTCGTGGCGGTGCGCCAGAAGGGCGACAGCCAGAGCTTTGTCACCCTCGAAGACGGCCGCGGCCGGGTCGAATGCAGCGCCTTCTCCGATGCGATGGGCGATTTCGGCCACCTGCTCACCCGCGACCGCATCCTGGTGGTCAAGGGCGAACTGCGCGAGGACGAATTCAACGGTGGCTACGCCCTGCGCCTGCGCCAGTGCTGGGACTACGCGCAGCTGGTGCAACAGGCGCAGAAGCTGTCCATGCGCCTGGACCTGCGCGTACCCGGCGTGCTGGCGCGGATCGAGTCGCTGCTGGCCGAGCGTCGCCCCGGCAGCACCTCGCTGCGTCTGGATTTGCTGCTGCCCGAGGGTGTGGCCGGCACGCTGGAGATCAACGGCAGTCAGTCGGTGCGCGTGGATGCCGAGCTGGTCGGCACCCTGCGCGAGCTGCCCGGCGTGTGCGCGGTGAAGATGGCCATGGGCCAGCGCCCCTGGACGCATTGAAGCCGTACCGGCCGTTGCGCCGCCGCACTGCCCGCTCCCGGGGCCTGGCGCCGGCTTGGGCTAAACTGCCCGCTTTACGGCCACGCGCTTGTCGATGACTCCCAATTACCTCGATTTCGAACAACCCATCGCCGACCTGGAAGCCAAGATCCAGGAACTGCGCAACGCCAGCGCCGGCACGGCGGTCAATGTCGATACCGAAGTGCGCACCCTGCAGGACAAGCTGCGCGTGCGCACCGCCCAGATCTTCCGCGATCTCACGCCCTGGCAGGTCTCGCAGCTTTCGCGCCATCCGGCCCGTCCCCACACCGCCGATTACATCAAGGTGTTCTGCGAACAGTTCCAGGAACTGGCCGGCGACCGCGCCTTCGCCGACGACAAGGCCATCATCGGCGGCCTGGGCCGGATCAACGGCCGCGCGGTGATGATCATCGGCCACCAGAAAGGCCGCGCCACCAAGGAAAAGATCATGCGCAACTTCGGCATGCCCAAGCCGGAGGGCTACCGCAAGGCACTGCGCCTGATGAAGATGGCCGAGCGCTTCGGCCTGCCGATCCTCACCCTGATCGACACCGCCGGCGCCTGGCCGGGCATCGATGCCGAGGAACGCGGCCAGTCCGAAGCCATCGCCCGCAACCTGATCGAAATGGCCGAGCTGAAGGTGCCGATCATCTGCACCGTGATCGGCGAGGGCGGCTCCGGCGGCGCGCTGGCCATCGGCGTGGGCGACCGCACGATCATGCTCGAATACAGCACCTACTCGGTCATCACCCCCGAGGGCTGCGCCTCGATCCTGTGGAAGGACGCCGGCAAGGCCAAGGATGCGGCCGAACAGCTGGGCCTGACCGCCAGGCGCCTGCAGGGCCTGGGGCTGGTGGACAAGGTGGTGCGCGAGCCCAGCGGCGGCGCCCACCGCAATCCGCGCGCGATGGCCACCCGGCTCAAGGCCGTGCTGGTCGGCGAACTGGAATCGATGGACAACCTGCCGATCGACCTGCTGCTGCAGCGCCGCTACGAACGCCTGCGCAGCTACGGCGCCTACGAGGTGGCCTGATCGCCAGCGATGGCCCGCCACGACCATCGCTTGTCCCAAAAAAAAACGAAGCAGATCGCAGTGCGAGCGCCGGCGCCTGAGCCGGTGAACCACGCCCACTGCAGGCGGCGACTACGACGAGAAGGGGCCGCACCGGGTGCGGCCCTTCAACTTCCGCGATTGCCTGCGCGGCGTGCGACTACCTGGCGATCAGCAGTTTGCTCAGCGTGTCGGTGGTGCCGGCGATGCGTTCCAGCGACGGATACTGCAGGCCGCCGTGGTAGTCGACCTTGAAGGTCTCGTAGCGGTCCAGGCGCTTGACCAGCAGTTCGATCGGCGCCTTGTCGGTCCTGGCCGCGGTCACCGCGTCCTTGATCACATCACCGGTGAAGGCCATGCCGTTGACCGCCACCACGGTCATTTCCGGGGCGATGCCGGCCTGGAAGGCCGGGCCGTCCCACAGCACGTCGCCCACGTTGCCGTCGTTGCCCACCACCATGCCCAGCGAGTAGGTCAGATTGACGTTCTTGCCGCGGGTCTCGCCCGCCTTCACCGACGCACTGGGCTTGTCGCTGAACACCAGCTTCCAGCCGCTGGCCTCGATGCCGCCGGTCAGCCCCATCTTGCCATCCAGACGATCGCGCAGGAAGCTGGCCCAGTCGTCAGGCGCAACGCCGTTGAGCGTGGCCACCACTTCCTCGAAGTCATACGGCCTGACAACGTAGCTGCCGTTGTCCATGCCGAAGAACGCCCTGGCGAAATCGTCGATGGACTTTTTGCCCTTGCTCAGCGCCCGCAGCCTGGCGTCGGCTTCCAGCCAGATCATCTGGCCGCCGGCGTAGTAATCCTCGCTCAGCTGGTAGTTGCGATACGCCTGCGGCTGGCGACGGTTGATGGTCGGGTCGTTGGTGGTGTCCTGCAGCGCGCGCCATTCCAGGCCCGGACGGCCCCTGGCGTAGGTGGCTGCGACATTGGCCAGCGAATCCATCGCCTGCTCCCTGGACCACAGGCCCGAGCGCGCGGCCAGCACGTAGCCGAAGAACTGGGTCTGACCCTCGTACACCCACAGCAGGCTGTCGCCCATGGGCACGTTGAAGTTGGGCGTGGCCAGGTCGGCGCCGCGACGGAACTTGCCGTTCCAGGAGTGGTTGAACTCATGCGGCAGCAAGTCGCGGCCGGCCCAGGTCTCGTCCCACTTGCTGAAGTAATCCGGGCTGCCGCTGTTCTCGCTGGAGCGGTGGTGCTCCAGGCCGATACCGCCCAGCTGGCTGGTCAGGGCCAGCAGGAAATCGTAGTGGTCGTAGTGATGGGCGCCGTAGAGCTTATAGGCCTGCTCGACCAGCGCCCTGTGCCTGGCGACCTGCTCGGGCTTGGCCTCCAGCGACTTGGGCGTGTCGGCAAACACGTTGAGCTTGACCGGCGTATCGCCCACGCTCAGGTCGAACTGCCTGTAGTGCCGGCCGGCGAACAGCGGCGAATCCTGCAGCATGTCCCAGCCCAGGGTCTTGAACTGCACTGTATCGCCGGCCCTGGAGGCGGTCTCGGCGGCAGTGGCGTACGACCAGCCGGCCGGCAACTTGACGCTGGCCTGGACCGGGATCTGACGCGCGAAGTAGCCGGCCGGATACAGCGTGGTCAGGTTCCACTGCAGGTTGAGCATGCTGGGCGTCATCACCACCCGGCCCTGGCCCGGCGCCAGCGGCGAGAGGTATTCGAACGCGACCTGCAGCTCGCTCGCCCCATCCGGCACCTGCACCTTGAACGCGTACACATCGTACTGATCGCGCTTCCACTCCAGCTTGCTGCCATTGGCGGTGAAGGTCAGGCCGGCGACCTTGTTGATCTGGCCGCTCGGGCTGTGATTGCCGGGAATCCACTGTGGGTACAACAGGGTCAGCTCGCCAGGCTTGACCGGCAGGGTCTGGCGCACCTTGAAGATGCGGCGATTCAGGTCGGTGGCGTCCACCTCCACGCGCAGCGTGCCCGGATACGGGATGTCCTGCGGGGCAGGCGTGGACGACTGCTGGGCGTGGACAGTCCCGGCCAGCGCGCACAATACGGCCAGTGCGACGGGCGGGAAGACGATCTTCATGGCGACTCCGGACGGATTCGAGAGGGAGAGGTAGCGCACCTGTCGATCCTATCGCCTGACATGGCACTGGCGTTCCTGCCATTGGTCATGGTCCGCGCCCGCGCACCGTGCGCCCCAATGCACAAGGCCACCGCTGCGGGTGGCCTTGTGCGCGGGCAAATCCTGGTAGCAGCCTCACTGCATCATGTTTGCGTTCATGTTGTGCATCACCCACAGCGACCCCACGATCACGATGCCGATCACCAGCACGGTGAACACGAATACCAGCACGTTCCAGCGCTGTGTGGCCGAGCGGTCCATGTGCAGGAAATACACCAGGTGCACCACGATCTGCACCGCGGCCAGGACCGCCGCGACCACCGCGGTGACGCCCGCCGGGAAGAAGCCGGTCATGGCCAGCGCGAACGGGATCACCGTCAGCAGCACCGCCCAGAAGAACCCGACCAGGTAGGACTTCACGCTGCCATGGCTGGCACCGGCGTCGTGCAGCGCGCCGTGCGCGTGATCATCGGAGGGGTGGACAGGACCGCTCATCACAGGACTCCCAGCAGATAGACAACGGTGAACACGCCGATCCAGATGATGTCCAGGAAGTGCCAGAACAGGCTCAGGCACGACAGGCGCGTCATCATCTTCGGCGTCAGGCCACGCATCAGCACCTGGATGACCAGCACGATCATCCACAGGATGCCAGCGGTGACGTGCAGGCCGTGGGTGGCCACCAGGGTGAAGAAGGCGGACAGGAACGCGCTGCGGCCCGGGCCGGCGCCCTCGGCGATCAGGTGGTTGAACTCGTACAGCTCCATGCCCAGGAAGCCGGCACCCAGCAGGAAGGTCACCAACAACCAGCCCAGCAGCGTGGCCTTGCTGCCCTTATGCGCCCCGATCATGGCCAGGCCAAAGGTCAGGCTGGAGCAAAGCAGCAGGAACGTCTCGCCCAGCACGAACTTCAGGTCGAACAGTTCCTTGCCGGTCGGTCCATCCACGGTGGAACCGGACAACACCGCATAGGCAGCGAACAGCCCCGAGAACAGCAGGCAGTCGCTCATCAGATAGATCCAGAACCCGAACACCGTGGTGCCGCCGGCATCGTGGTGCCCGTGATCCTGATCATGGTCATGCCCGTCGGGGCGCGCGTGGTTGATCGTGGTCGTGGCGGACATGGTCAGACAGCCTCCTGCGGCTTGGCGGCACGCAGCCGATCGAGCTGGTCGTAGCGCGCGTTCTCGATGCGAGCGACCTCGGCGGCCGGCACGTAGTAATCGGTGTCTTCATCGAAGGTGCGCACGATGTAGCTGCCGATCATGCCGACCAGGCCAACAATGGCCATCCACCAGATGTGCCAGACCATCCCAAAGCCCAGCAACACCCCGAAGGCTCCCATGAACACACCGATGGACGTATTGCGCGGCATGTGGATGTCTTCGTAGTGGGTCGGACGCTGGTAGGCGGTCCCTGCCTGCTTGTCGGCCCAGTGTTGATCACGCCCGGTGACCTTGGGCAGGTGCGCGAAATTGTAGAACGGTGCCGGCGAAGAGCTCGCCCACTCCAGTGTGCGGCCATCCCATGGATCCCCGGTGAGATCCCGGTTGTCGTTGCGCTTCCAGATGCTCCAGCCGATCTGGATGATGTTCAGCGCGATGCCGCAAGCGATGATCACCGCGCCACAGGCGGCCACGTAAAGCCACGGCACCCATTCGGGATTGTTGTAGGTGTTCAGGCGACGGGTCATGCCCAGGAAGCCCAGCACGTACAGCGGCATGAAGGCGATGAAGAACCCCACGATCCAGCACCAGAACGAGGCCTTGCCCAGCTTGTCCACCAGCTTGAAGCCGAAGGCCTTGGGCCACCAGTAGGTCAGGCCGCACAGGCAGCCGAACACCACCCCGCCGATGATCACGTTATGGAAGTGCGCGATCAGGAACAGGCTGTTGTGCAGCACGAAGGACACCGCCGGGATCGCCATCATCACGCCGGTCATGCCGCCGATGGTGAAGGTGACGATGAAGCCCACCGTCCAGTACATCATCGAGGTCATCTCGATGCGGCCGCGGAACATGGTGAACAGCCAGTTGAAGATCTTCACCCCGGTGGGCACCGCGATGATCATCGTGGTGATGCCGAAGAACGCGTTGACATTGGCGCCCGAACCCATCGTGAAGAAGTGGTGCAGCCACACGATGAAGGACAGCACGCCGATGGCGCTGGTCGCCCACACCATGGAGGTGTAGCCGAACAGCGGCTTGCGCGAGAACGTGGAGACCACCTCGGAGAACACGCCAAAGCACGGCAGGATCAGGATGTAGACTTCCGGGTGACCCCAGATCCAGATCATGTTGATGTACATCATGGCGTTGCCGCCGCCGTCGTTGGTGAAGAAGTGCGTGCCCAGGTAACGGTCCGCGGTCAGCAGCGCCAGGCTGATGGTCAGGAACGGGAAGGCGGCGATCATCAGGATGTTGGTGATCAGCGCGGTCCAGGTGAAGATCGGCATGCGCATCAGGGTCATGCCCGGAGCGCGCATCTTGAAGATGGTCGCCACGAAATTGACGCCGGTGAGCGTGGTGCCCAGGCCGGAGATCTGCAGGGCCCAGATGTAGTAGTCGACGCCGACCCCCGGACTGTACTGGAGCTCGGACAGCGGCGGGAACGCCAGCCAGCCGGTCTGGGCGAATTCGCCGACGAACAGCGACAGCATCATCAGCACCACCCCGGCCACGAACAGCCAGAAGCTGAGCGAGTTCAGGAATGGAAACGCCACATCGCGTGCGCCGATCTGCAGCGGCACGATCAGGTTCATCAGGCCGGTGATGAACGGCATGGCCATGAAGAAGATCATGATCACGCCGTGCGCGGTGAAGATCTGGTCGTAGTGATGCGGCGGCAGGAAACCCTCGTTGCCGCCATGTCCCATCGCCAGCTGCATGCGCATCATGATCGCGTCGGCGAAGCCGCGCAGCAGCATCACCAACGCCACGAAGATGTACATCACGCCGATCTTCTTGTGGTCCACCGTGGTCAGCCACTCACGCCACAGCCAGCCCCACTTCTTGTAGTAGGTCATCAACGCCACGACGAGGACACCGGCCAAGCCGACACCTGCGGCGGTCGCGATCAGGATGGGCTCGTGGTACGGAATCGACTCGAGCGTCAGCTTGCCCAGCAACATTAGTGCTTCTCCTGCAAAGTCTGCGTGCCACCCGCCGGCGCCGGGGCGTCGTCGTGGTGCGTGTCCCCCATGCCGGGCATGGAATCCATCGAATGGGTGTCGTGTGCGTCCGAATCGCCGTTGTCGGCCGCCCCGGAAGCGGCATCCGGGGTGGCGTAATCGCCGGCGTGTGCGTTGGCCTGCGCGGCCGCTTCGGTGCCCGGCTCGGCCGGGTTGTCCATGCCTGGCATCCCGTGCTCACCGGTGCCGTGCGAACCCATCATGTACTTGGCGATGATGGTGTCGAACAGCTCGGGCTGTACCGAAGCGTAGTAGGTCGGAGGCACGTCTTCGCTGGGCTTGGCCAGTTCTGCGTAGGCCGCCGCATCCAGGGCACGGCCCGAGGCCCTGACCTTGGCGATCCAGGCGTCGAAGCCAGCCTGGTCGGTGGCCAGGGCCTTGAAATGCATGCCCGAAAAGCCGTGCCCGCTGTAGTGCGAGGACAGGCCACGGAAGCTGCCCTGCTCGTTGGCGATCAGATGGAGCTTGGTCTCCATGCCGGCCATCGAGTAGATCATCGTGCCCAACTGCGGAATGAAGAACGAGTTCATCACCGAATCGGAGGTGATGCGGAAGTTCAGCGGCGTTTGCTCCGGGAACGCCATCTCGTTGACCACCGCGATGTTCTGCTCGGGATAGATGAACAGCCACTTCCAGTCCAGCGATACCGCCTCGATGGTGACCGGTGCGACCTCCGAATCGAGCGGGCGGTATGGATCCAGTGCGTGCGAGGAGCGCCACACCAGCACACCCAACACCGTGATGATCACGCAGGGGATGGCCCACACGACGATCTCGATCGGCGTGGAATGGTGCCACTCCGGCTCGTAGCGGTGCTGCCTGGTGGCGCGGTAGCGGTAGGCGAATACCAGGGTCATCACGATGACCGGGACCACCACCAACAGCATCAGTACCGTGCAGGTCACCAGCAGGTTGCGCTCGTCGATGCCGATCTGACCCTTGGGGTTGAGAATGGCGGACTGGCATCCGCCGAGAAACACACTGGCCAGCAAAATCCATGGACGCGCTCGTCCAGGAAGCTTCAGCAGGGACATGGTCAATCCAGTTGCGAGAAGAAATCGACTCCTAGCGGACGGCCGTGCCTCTGGTCGCCCGTAACACTGTCGCGCGTGGCGGTCGCCTTCAGGCAGGCCGTGTCGCAGGCGGGCAAGTGCTAGAACCGCTCCATTTTATGCTGTCCCGCAGCATCTGGGGAATCCCCTGGCAGATCTCCTTCCTCGGCCTTGCCGCAATCTCGCCCGGGCAGGCGCTGGATGCACAGCCTTCCCATCCCCGGACAAGCGGAACTGGCCACCGCCCGCGCGCAACTCCCAAACAGCGCGCGGGCTGACCCCTGCCCAGCCAGCATGCGGGCAGCGGCGTTGCTGCCGACCACCCGGGGCCACGTGATCGGCCCGGGCCACCGCGATCATCGGTGCGAGCAGCGGCGCGGGGGGATCGCCCGCGCCGCCATGCCACCATCAGTCCAGGAGTTCGCTACACGCCTGGCGATTCCGTCAAGGGGTAAGCACGACCTTGCGGCAGGCGTCCTTCTTCTCATCGAAGATCCTGTAGCCCTGCGCAGCATCGGCCAGCTTCATGCGATGGGAGATGATGATCTCAGGGTCCAGGGTCCCTTCCTCGATGTAGCGCAACAGTTCAGGCAGGTACTTGTGCACATGGGTCTGTCCCATGGCAAAGGTCAAGCCCTTGTCGAAGGCATCGCCAATCAGGAACCCATGGATGAATCCTGCATAGACGCCAGGGACGCTGACAACGCCGCCGCGCCGCGTTGCCGTGATGCATTGGCGGAGCACTTCGCCAGAGCTGGTTTCGAGCTTGAGCGTACTCAACACGGTTTCTGTCGTGCTGCCCTTGGCTTCGAACCCCACCGCATCGATGGAAGCAGACACGCCCCGCCCGTTGGTCTTCTCCAGGATGCGTTCGGAGGGATCGCCGTCACTGAGGTTCACCGGAATGACGCCATAGGCGGTCACGCCGAAGTCGAGGCGGTACTGTTCCGAATCGACCATGAAGATTTGCTCTGCGCCCAGCATGCGCGCGCACGCGGCCGCCATCAGGCCAACCGGCCCGGCACCGAAGATCGCCACACTGGAGCCAGCCTGGATCTTGGCGTTGAGCACGGCCTGATAGCCGGTGGGGAGGATGTCAGACATGAACAGCACCTTCTCATCGGCCAGGCTGCCCGGCACCGCAAACGGGCCCACGTTCGCCTTTGGCACCCGCACAAACTCGGCCTGGCCTCCGGGCACGCCCCCGTAGAGATGCGAGTAGCCAAACAAGGCCGCGGGCGGGGTCATGCTCGCGCGTTTGCGCAGACTCGCGCCCTGGTCGGGGTTGGTCGTCTCGCACGCTGCAAACAGGTCGTTTTCGCAGAAAAAACACTGGCCGCACGCGATGACGAAGGGGATCACGACCCGATCGCCCACCTTGAGCTCGGTGACTGCCGGCCCTGCTTCCTCCACGATGCCCATGAACTCGTGCCCGAAGATGTCCCCGTGCCTGGTTTCGGGAATCTTCCCGTGGAACAGATGAAGGTCTGACCCGCAGATGGCGGTCGCGGTGACCCGCAGCACGATGTCGTCGGACTCGATCAGCGTGGGATCGGGGACTGTCTCAACCCGAACGTCCCTGGAACCGTGATAGGTCAATGCCTGCATTGCTTTCTCCGTGGATGGATGTCTGAAACCACTGGGCCTGGCCATCGCGCGAATCCGGCATCGGCCAAGCCCGCCATGCCGCGCTCAATCCCGTTGCCCACTTGGATCCGAGTAATCGTGCTCTGGATCCACGTGCGATTCCTTTGGATCGTCGGGCATGTCGTGGTGCTTGCGCAGCGCCTTCTCATCGTTGAGCCAGGTCTCGGCGGTATGTCCCTTGGCCTGGTCGCTGTGCTCATTGGTGGCGAATTCTTCCTTCCCATTCCCCTGGTCCCGGACCGCCGGTACGAAGGGCGAGATCGGATCGCTGGCCGGAAAGGTTTCTTCCAGCGCCTCGTCATGCTGCGCGTCCTGATTCGGTTTTTCTGAAGCGCCCTGCGCACCGGACCTGGGCAAGGCGGACTTCCGGGGGTGATTGCTCATGGTGGCTTCCCTCATAACGGCGGGCCGTGGCGGCCCGCCTGTGGTTGTCATTGGGCCAGGGTCCGCGCAGTGGACTTGACCGCACCCTTGACCTTCTCGGCACCGACCCGCGCAAGACCTGCAGCCGATGCCTTCCAGTCCTGGTATTGCTGGTCGAACTGAGCCAGTTCCTCGGCGCTGAACAACGCCCGGGCCAGCTTGAAAACCGTGCCTTCTTCTTCGGTGGCGTGGTGATCGAGTTGCTCGCCAAATACCTTCGCCGCGCCGGCAAACTCCGGGCTTGCCGTGTCCGATGCCTTCACTTCCGGCATCACCACCGATTCGATGGCGTGGTGCTCCAGATAGGCTTCGGCGATGGCTTTCTTGCCATCCCGATCCGCGCGCTCGCCGATCGCCGGATAGAACACCTCTTCTTCCCAGTTGGCGTGCGGCAGCAGCCCCGCCTCCACCTTGCGAAGCAGCTCGGCGCGCGTCTTGACCGCGCGGTCGGTCGTGGCATTGATCTGCTCGAACAGGGCGCGCAGTTCGTCGTGCTCGCTGCGCAGGGTCTTGAGGATGTCGCGTTTGGGGGTTGCCGTTGCCATCTCCGATCTCCGACAGGGTGGGATGCCTACCCTCCCCCATGGCCCGTTACCGCCGCGACGCGCTTGCCGGCGATGCGCATCAAGCCGACTTAACGAAAGCGGGGAGGCGCAATACCGCATGCAGCGACCAAACGAGATCCAGGCCAAAAATGACCCGCTGGCTTCCGGCGCCACCCGCAAACGGCGCGGTCCTGATCGGGGCGTATCAGATGGCAGATCAGGGCTCGGCTGCCGGATTCTTGGTCGCCCCCGCCCCGGGCCCAGCGCCCAGATCGGCACCGGTCAGCGGGTCGCCTTCCGGATTGGAGGCCGTGCGAGCGGCGAAGGCCTGCAACGCGGCCTTCTGCGTTTTCGAAAGCTCCACGCTTGCGCTGCCGTCCCCACCATCGACCGCCGACTGGGCGTCGCGATCGTCCACGACTTCCCATTGCGCGCCCTGATTCCAGGGGCCGCTGGCATTGCCGGCGCCCTGGGAAATATCGAAGTACAGGTCGGTGTATGCGGGATCGCCGGGCAGTTTCCCTGGCGGGAAGTTTGGCGTGATGGCGTACAGGGCCTTTTCGAAGGACTTCTGGTGCGCGATTTCGCGCGTCATCAGGAACGTGAGCGCATCCTTGATTCCCGGATCGTCGGTCACGTTGATCAGGCGTTCGTAGACCATCTTGGCGCGTGCTTCTGCGGCAATGTTCGATCTCAGGTCTGCAGTCGGCTCACCGATGGTATCGATGTAGGCCGCCGTCCACGGCACGCCCGATGAGTTCACCAGAGCCGTGCCACTGCCGTACAGAATGGCTTCTGTCTGACTGGTGCTGTTGCCGGTGAGAAGCCGCATTCCAGCGGCCTCGATCATGCCTTCGGCCAGCTCGCCCTTGGTGCCCTTGTTGAGCAGGGTAATGATCGAGCCGATGATCTCAAGGTGGCTGAGCTCCTCGGTGGAGATGTCGTAAAGCATGTCCTTGCGGCCAGGATCATCTTCTGCCAGGGCCTGGGTGAAGTACCTCATGGCCGCGGCCAGCTCGCCCTGCGGCCCGCCGAACTGCTCCAAAAGCAGAACCGCCAGTTGAGGATTGGGTTCAGCTACATGGACGGTGTACTGGAGGCGTTTGTTGTGCATGTACATGGCAGGCTCCTATGGTGTGTGATCCCCCTCGGGCCCAGACCATAGGACGGCCTCAGTAAATCGACATGAGACCTGCCAAAAATCGCCTTCACCGACGCATAGCACGTGGCGGCAACAGGCACCCCGTTCGCTGACCACCAGATCGCGGCTGCTGCGTGCCTGATTTTCAGAAGGGCATACAGACGAAAGGGTCGGACGGAAACCGGCCAACCCTTGATCTGATGGAGCGTTTTTATCGGCTTGAACCTGGTGCCGGAAACAGGAGTCGAACCTGCGACCTACGCATTACGAATGCGCCGCTCTACCAACTGAGCTATTCCGGCGAGGAGCGCGATTCTAGGGACCGGGCCTGGCCTGGTCAATTGACCAGCTGCAGGCGCAGTTCCTTGGGCAGGGCGAAGACCATGCTTTCCGGTTCGCCGGCCAGCTCGCTGACCCCGCCGGCGCCCAGCTCGCGCAGGCGCTGGATCACCCCGTCGATCAGCACGTCCGGGGCCGAGGCGCCGGCGGTGACGCCGACCTTGCGCTTGCCGTCGATCCAGGCCGGGTCGATCTCCTGCGCACCGTCGATCAGGTAGGCCTCCACACCATCGCGCTCGGCCAGCTCGCGCAGGCGGTTGGAATTGGAGCTGTTGGGCGAGCCGACCACCAGCACCAGGTCGCATTGGCGCGCCAGGTCGCGCACGGCGTCCTGGCGGTTCTGGGTGGCGTAGCAGATATCGTCGTTTTTCGGTCCCTGCATGGCGGGGAATCTGGCCCGCAGCGCGGCGATGATGCCGACCGTGTCGTCCACCGACAGCGTGGTCTGGGTGGTATAGGCAAAATTGTCCGGCTGCTCGATCTGAAGCGTGGCCACCCCGGCGATGTCCTCGACCAGGTAGATGCGCCCGGTGCCGCATTCGCGGTCCCACTGGCCCATCGTGCCCTCCACTTCCGGGTGGCCGGCGTGGCCGATCAGGACCACATCGCGCCCGGCCCGGCAGTGGCGGGCCACTTCCAGGTGGACCTTGGTCACCAGCGGACAGGTGGCATCGAAGACCTTCAGGCCGCGGCGCTCGGCCTCCTGGCGCACCGCCTGGGACACGCCATGGGCGCTGAAGATGACCGTGCTGTTGTCGGGCACCTCGTCCAGTTCCTCGACGAAGACCGCGCCGCGGGCCTTGAGGTCATCGACCACGAAACGGTTGTGCACGACCTCGTGGCGCACGTAGATCGGCGCGCCCAGCGCCTCGATCGCGCGCTTGACGATCTCGATCGCACGGTCGACACCGGCGCAGAAGCCACGGGGATTGGCGAGCAGGACATCCATGGACGCAGTTTAGAGCGAGGGACGCGGGAAGGGGAGTGAGAAACGAAGGACAGCCCTGCAAGCAACGCCACAGGCCGTGAATCTGACCCGCCACGACTCACGCCCCTTTTTTCTCACTCCTCTTCCCTCGTTTCGCGCTTCAACAGTCCGGACAGGGCAATGCCGACGGCCCCGCAGACGATGGCCGAATCGGCGATGTTGAACGAAGGCCAGTAGTGGTCGCCCACGTACCACTGGATGAAATCGATCACGTGGCCATGCAGCAGCCGGTCGATCACGTTGCCCAGCGCACCGCCGATCACCAGCGCATACGGCAGCGCGGTGCGCCAGTCGCCACGCGGGGTCCGCGACAGCCACCAGCCAAGCAGGCCGCAGACGATCACCGCCAGCGCGGTGAAGAACCAGATCTGCCAGCCGCCGGCATTGCTCAGGAAGCTGAACGCCGCGCCGGTGTTGTAGGTCCGGTACCAGTTCCAGAAACCGTCGATCACCTGGACCGCCTCGAACTCGGGCAGGCGCGCCAGGACCCAGGCCTTGGACCACTGGTCCAGGCCGATCACCAGCGCAGAGAGCAGCAGCCAGATCAGTGCCGAAGGCCGGGACCGCGGACCCGGGGCCCGGGAGCCGGGAAGATCCGCTCGGCGAGCTCGCCGAAGATCGGCACCAGGGCTCCCGGCCTGCGGCGGCGCGCCCGACCCTGCCGGTGCATTGCCCGGCGTCTTGGCTGCGTTCAGAACCACTGCCGGTTCTCGCCTGCGCCTTCGATGTTGTCCACGCAGCGCCCGCACAGCTCCGGATGGGCCGCGTTGGCGCCGACATCGGCCCGGTGCTGCCAGCAGCGCACGCACTTGGGCTTGCTGGTCCGCGCGGCCCGCACCAACACCCCGTCGGCCTGCACCGCACTCACCGTCACGTCGCCGCTGATGAACAGGAAGCGCAGCTCATCGCCCAGTGCCTGCCAGCGCGCGGCAGTGGCCGGCTCGGCGGAGATGGCGATTTCTGCTTCCAGCGCCGCGCCGATCGCGCCGCTGGCGCGCATCGGTTCGAGCACCTTGGCCACCTGCTCGCGCAGCGCCAGCAGTGCATCGACATCGTCCGCCGACAGCGCGGCATCGGCCGGCAGCGGCGCCAGGCCGTCGTAGAAGGTGGCGAACAGCACATTGTCCAGGCGCTTGCCCGGCAGGTAGCTCCACATTTCATCGGCGGTGAAGCTCAGGATCGGCGCGATCCAGCGCACCAGGCCTTCGGCAATGCGGTACATCGCGCTCTGCGCCGAGCGGCGCCCGCGCGAGTCCTCCGGCATCGTGTACAGGCGGTCCTTGGTCACATCCAGGTACAGCGAGCCCAGGTCCACGCTGCAGAAGTTCAGCAGCGCCTGGACGATGGCGGCAAAGTCGTAGCGCTGGTAGGCCGCCTTGATCTTCTCCTGCAGCTCCCAGGCGCGATGCACGATCCAGCGGTCCAGCGCGACCATGTCTTGCAGCGGGCGCAGGTGCACGGCCGGGTCGAAGCCGTGCAGGTTGCCCAGCAGGAAGCGCGCGGTATTGCGCAGGCGGCGATAGGCATCGGCGTTGCGCTTGAGGATCTCCTGCGACAGCGCCATCTCGTTGCTGTAGTCGGCGCTGGCGATCCACAGGCGCAGGATGTCCGCGCCCAGGGTCTTCATGATGTCCTGCGGCTCGATCCCGTTGCCCAGAGACTTGGACATCTTGCGGCCATGCTCGTCCACGGTGAAACCATGGGTCAGGCACTGCCTGTACGGGGCCGCCCTGTCGATGGCCACCCCGGTCAGCAGCGAGGACTGGAACCAGCCGCGATGCTGGTCCGAGCCTTCCAGGTACAGGTCGGCCGGCTTGCCGAAGCCGCGTTCCAGCAGCACCCCTTCGTGGGTGACGCCCGAGTCGAACCACACATCCAGGATGTCCGTGACCTTGTCGTAGTCCGCGGCCTGCTCGCCGAGCAGTTCGGCCGCGTCCAGGTCGTACCAGGCATCGACGCCGCCCTGCTCGACCTTCAGTGCCACCTGTTCCATCAACTCGACCGAACGCGGATGCGGCTCCTGGGTCTGACGATGGACGAACAGCGCGATCGGCACACCCCAGGTGCGCTGGCGGCTGATGCACCAGTCCGGACGGCCTTCGACCATGCCGGCGATGCGCGCCTGGCCCCAGGCCGGGAACCAGCGCACCTCCTTGATCGCGGCCAGCGCATCGGCGCGCAGGTTGGCCTGGTCCATCGAGATGAACCACTGCGGGGTGGCGCGGAACACCACCGGGGTCTTGTGCCGCCAGCAGTGCGGGTAGCTGTGGGTCAGCGGGTGGAAGGCCAGCAGCGAAGCGTTGGCCCGGGCCAGTTCGACGATGACATCGTTGGCCTTCCAGATGTGCATGCCGGCCAGCTCGGTGCCATCGAACGCGGGCGTGGACGGCAGGTACACGCCGCGGCCGTCGACCGGGTTGATCTGGGCGGCGGTGTACTGCTCGACCAGCCCGTATTCCAGACCGACCGCGTAGTCCTCCTGGCCGTGGCCGGGCGCGGTGTGGACCGCGCCGGTGCCGTCCTCGGCCGACACGTGTTCGCCCAGGATCAGCGGAATGTCGCGCTGGGCGTAGAACGGATGGGTCAGCACCAGGTGCTCCAGCGCTGCGCCCTTGGCGTGGCCCTTCATCACCACGCCGGTCACCCCATAACGGGCCAGTGCGCGCTGCGCCAGCGCTTCGGCCACCACCAGCCAGCGCGGCGCGCCGTCACGTGCCGGCCCTTCGACCAGCACGTAATCCAGCTGCGGACCGACGCTCACGGCCAGCGAGGCCGGCAGGGTCCACGGCGTGGTGGTCCAGATCGGCACGGCCACTTCCACCCCCGCCGGAACCTCAACGCCGAAGGCGGCGCCCAGCGCCTGTGGATCGCGCGCGGTGTAGGCCACGTCGATCGCCGGGGACAGCTTGTCCTGGTATTCGATCTCGGCCTCGGCCAGGGCCGAGCCGCAGTCGAAGCACCAGTGCACCGGCTTGGCCCCGCGCAGCAGGTGGCCGTTGGCGATGATCTTGGCCAGGGCGCGGATCTCGTCGGCCTCGAAACGGAAATTCAGCGTCTTGTACGGGTTGTCCCAGTCGCCGATCACGCCCAGGCGCTTGAAGTCCTTGCGCTGCAGGTCGATCTGCTCCTCGGCGTATTGGCGGCACTTGGCGCGGAACTGCCTGGCGTCGAGCTTGCTGCCGACCTTGCCGTACTTCTTCTCGATCGCCACCTCGATCGGCAGGCCGTGGCAGTCCCAGCCCGGCACGTAAGGTGCATCGAAGCCGGCGAGATGGCGCGACTTGACGATGATGTCCTTGAGGATCTTGTTGACCGCATGGCCCAGGTGGATGGTGCCATTGGCGTACGGCGGACCATCGTGCAGCACAAACAGCGGCCGGCCGCTGGCGTGGGCGCGCAGCCGGGCGTACAGGTCCTGCTCGTACCAGCGCTTGAGCATGTCCGGCTCGCGCCTGGGCAGGTCGCCGCGCATCGGGAAATCCGTGGCCGGCAGGTGCAGGGTGGCTTTGTAGTCGATGCTCACGGAACTGGGTTTCTCGGCGGCTGTGCTTGGGGGCGTCCACGCCTGACGGCGCGGACATGGGGGCGGACCGGGGCGCGATTCACGCAGTGGCCCTGTAGCGTTCGGTGGACAGCAGCTGGCGCGCCTGGGCGGCGTCGCGCTGCATCTGCGCGGTCAGGGCATCGAGCCCGTCGAACTTCTCTTCATCGCGCAGCTTGGCGACGAACTCGACCCGCAGGTGGCGCCCGTACAGGTCGGCGTTGAAGTCGAACAGGTGCGCTTCCAGCAGCGGTTCGACGCCCTGCACCGTCGGCCGGGTGCCGAAGCTGGAGACCGACGGCCACGGCCGCTCGGTCACCCCATGCACCCAGGTCGCATAGATGCCCGACAGCACCGGCGTCCTGGGAAAGCGCAGGTTGGCGGTGGGAAAGCCCAGCGTGCGGCCCAGCTGCCTGCCGCGCACGACCCGCCCGCTGATCGCGTACGGACGGCCCAGCAGGCGCTGCGCATGGGCAAAGTCGCCCTGGCGCAGCGCCGCGCGGATGCGCGTGGACGAGACCCGCTCGCCATCGTCGCACCGCACCGGCTCGATCTGCCCGGCGGCAAAGCCCAGCGCGGCACCCATCGCCTGCAGCAGCGCCAGGTCGCCACCACGCCTGTGGCCGAAGCGGAACTCCGGCCCGATCCACACCTCGCGCGCCTGCAGCCGGCCAACCAGCAAGGTGTGGACGAAATCCTGCGCCGACATCGCGGTCATGCGCTGGTTGAAGCGCAGCAACCCGACCTGGTCGGCGCCGGCCTCGAACAGGCCTTCGACCTTGGCCCGCGGCAGGCTCAGGCGCGGCGGTGGATCGTGCGGCAGGAAGAACTCGCGCGGCAGCGGCTCGAAGGTCAGCGCGACCAATGGCACGCCCAGGGCACGGGCACGCTGCCGGGCGTGGCGCAACAGTGCCCGATGGCCCAGGTGCAGGCCGTCGAACGCACCGATGCACGCCACGCTGCCACCCGGGGTCAGCACCCCGCCTTCGACGTCACGAAACAGCCTGCTCATCGCTGGGACATCGGGCCGCGCGGCGCGCGCACCGGCCGACCCATGAGATCTCTTGGGAAACCCGTGAAGTATAGCCGCCACGCGCCGGCACAAGCTCGCGTCTGGGTCAGTGCTCGCGCAGATCGCGTGGACGCAATCCGAGCAGCACCTGCACCGTGGCGTAGGTCGCCGCGCCGGCCGCCACCAGCGCCAGCAGCAGGCCGATGCGATGCCACTTGTCCATGCCGGTGAAGTCAGGCAGCCAGTGCAGCCCGGCGCCGACCACCGCCGCCATCGCCAGACACGACACCACCAGGCGCAGCAGGAATCGCCCCCAGCCCGGCCTGCGCTGGTAGACGCCACTGCGCCCCAGCCAGCGCCAGAGCAACCCCAGGTTGATGAAACTGGCCACGGCACTGGCCAGGCCCAGGGCCAGGTGCAGGCCGGGCGTTTGCGCCAGGGCTGCGGTCACACCCAGCGCGCGCACTTCCGGCTTGACCATGACCTGGTACAGCACGGCCAGGAAGATCAGGTTCAGCGCCATGTTGGCGATCAGTGCTGCCACGCCTGCACGCACCGGGGTGCGCGTGTCCTGGCGCGCATAGAACGCAGGCAGCACGATTTTCAGCAGGGCAAAGGCCGGCAGGCCAAAGCTCAGGCCGAACACCGACATCGCCGCCATGCGCGTATCGAACACGGTGAACTTGCCGTACTGGAAGAGGGTGGCCACCAGCGGCGTGCTCAGCAGCATCAGCCCGACCATCGCCGGCACCGCGATCAACAGCGTGGTCCGCAGCCCCCAATCGAGCGCGTTCGAAAAGCCGCTTGCATCGGTGCGTACGTGATGGCGCGACAGCGCCGGCAGGATCACCGTGCCCAACGCCACGCCGAACACGCCCAGCGGCAGCTCCAGAAACCGGTCGGCCTGCGACAGCCAGCTCTGCGAACCGGCAAACAGGTACGAAGCGATCACCGTGTCCAGCAGCAGGTTGATCTGGGCCACCGATGAGCCGAACAGGGTCGGCACCATCAGGGTCAGCACCCGGCGCACGTCCGGATGGTTCCAACCCCAGCGCGGCATGGCCAGCAGGTTGATGCCGCGCAGTGCCGGAATCTGGAACAGCAGCTGCAGCGCGCCGGCCGCCAGCACGGCCCAGCCCAGCGCCAGGATCGACATGCCCATGGCCGGGGCCAGCCACAGCGCGCCGGCAATCATGCACAGGTTGAGGATCACCGGGGTGAGCGCCGGAATGGCGAAGCGATTGAAGCTGTTCAGCGCCCCGCCCGACAGCGCGGTCAGCGAGACGAACAGCAAAAAAGGAAAGGTCAGCCGCAGCAGGTCGACAATGGTCCCGAACTTGGCCGGGTCATCGACCGAGCCCGGATTGAAGATCATCGCCACCTGCGGGGTGAAGATCAGCCCCAGCGCCGTCACCAGCAGCAGGATGCCGCCCAGGGTGCCGGACACCCGCGCCATCAGCTCACGCAGGTCCGCGTGTGGACGGGTTTCCTTGACCTGCATGAATACCGGCACGAAGGCGGTGGAGAACGCGCCTTCGGCAAACAGCCGGCGCAGAAAGTTCGGGATCCGGAAGGCCACCCAGAACGCATCGGTCACCGCATTGGCGCCGAAGCTGTAGGTGATGGCCTGGTCGCGGACCAGCCCCAGCACCCGTGAGACCATGGTCATGCTGCTGAAGGACAGCACCCCGCGCAGCATCCTCGGCGGGCTCACGCGCCCTGCCCCGCCAGCCGGACACCATGCCGTGGCCGGCTCACGCCCACCGCCTTGACCCAACCCATTGAATAGCCCATAATTTCCCGTTCGTTTTTCCGTCCGCCGTCAACCCCAAGAATTCTCAGGATCCCAACGTGGCCAATATCAAGTCCGCCAAGAAGCGCGCCAAGCAGACCGTCGTGCGCAACGCGCGCAACGTCGCCCAGCGCTCCATGCTGCGCACCGCCGTCAAGAAAGTCATCAAGGCGCTGGACGCCAACGACGCGGCCGGCGCAGAAGCCGCCTTCGCCACCGCCCAGCCGATCCTCGATCGCTTCAGCGCCCGCGGCCTGATCCACAAGAACAAGGCCGCCCGTCACAAGAGCCGCCTGGTCGCGCGCATCAAGGCCCTCAAGGCCGCGTGACATCTGCCTGACGGCAGGGCAACAGGAAACCCGGCTTCGGCCGGGTTTTTTGTGGCCCACCCTCCCTGGCGGCCACCCTTCGGGCCGTTGCTGCGCAACGTCAAAAATCGCTCCAGGCGATTTTTTGTGGCCCACCCTCCCTGGCGGCCACCCTTCGGGCCGTTGCTGCGCAACGTCAAAAATCGCTCCAGGCGATTTTTTGTTGTCTGTACGCCTGCCGCCTGCAGTTCCAGGGGTGCCAGACGGCCAGGCCCGCTCGGCGCCGCGAGGGCCCAACCCAGGAAACGGGAAAGCACCGCCAGTGCTCAGCTGGCGTTGCGCGCAGCCTCGAGCGCGTCCTCGCGCTGGCGATCGAAGAAGGCCATCACATCCTTCATGATCGGGAAGGTGCCCTCGCGCGAGATCGCCGAGGTCACATACCACGGCCCGGTCCAGCCCAGTTCCTCGACGATGGCCTTGGCCCGCGCGGCCGCCTCGTCGGCGAACATCAGGTCGGCCTTGTTCAGCACCAGCCAGCGCGGCTTGTCCAGCAACTGCGGGTCGTGCTTGCGCAGCTCGCGTTCGATCGCCCGGACCTGCTCGGCCGGAGAGACGGTCACCCCGGTCCGGGCGAATTCCTCGGCCACCGGCGCCATGTCCACCAGGTGCAGCAGCAGGCGGGTGCGCTGCAGGTGGCGCAGGAACTGCGCGCCCAGGCCCGCGCCTTCGGCCGCGCCCTCGATCAGGCCGGGAATGTCGGCGATCACGAAGCTGCGGTGCGCCTCGACACTGACCACGCCCAGGTTGGGATAAAGCGTGGTGAACGGGTAGTCGGCCACCTTTGGGGTGGCCGCCGAGACCGCCCGGATCAGCGTGCTCTTGCCGGCATTGGGGAAGCCCAGCAGGCCCACGTCGGCCAGCAGCTTCAGTTCCAGCTTGAGCAGGCGCTGCTCGCCTTCCTCGCCCGGGGTGGCCTTGCGCGGCGCACGGGTGATCGAGGACTTGAAATGCATGTTGCCCAGGCCGCCCTTGCCGCCGCGGGCCACCAGCAGCCGATCGCCATGGGCGACCAGGTCGCCGATGACTTCGTCGGTGCCGACATTGACCACCATCGTGCCGACCGGCACGGTGATCACCAGGTCCTGGCCCGCCTTGCCATACATCTGCCGGCCCATGCCGTTCTCGCCGCGCTGGGCCTTGAAGTGACGCTGGTGACGGAAGTCGACCAGGGTGTTGAGGTTCTCGTCGGCCTGCAGCCAGACGCTGCCGCCGTCGCCGCCGTCGCCGCCGTCCGGCCCGCCCAGCGGAATGAACTTCTCGCGGCGGAAGCCGACGCAACCATTGCCGCCGTTGCCGGCAACGACCTGGATTTCGGCTTCATCGACGAGTTTCATGGGATCGGGACCGCAAAAAGGAATGAGGATTGGCCAGCGCACCAGGCGCCGGCGGAAAATTCTAGCGGCTGCGACCCCACCGGGCCTTGCCGCGCCAGGCCGCCGCGCGGATGCGCCAGCGCATGAAACGAAAAACCCCGCCGAAGCGGGGCTTTCGCGGCGCTGTCGCGAAGGCTTACGCCTGGGCCAACACACTGACGGTGCGGCGCTTTTTGGCGCCCTTCACCGAGAAGTCAACCTTTCCATCGACCAGCGCGAACAGCGTGTGGTCGCGGCCCAGGCCGACGCCCTGGCCCGGATGGAACTGGGTGCCGCGCTGGCGGATGATGATGTTGCCGGCTTCGATGGCCTGGCCACCGTAGACCTTCACGCCCAGCATCTTCGGGTTGGAATCGCGGCCGTTGCGCGAGGAACCTACGCCCTTTTTATGTGCCATGAGTGCTTCTCCTTACTGCCTGCTGCCACCGGCGATGCCGGTGATCTCGATTTCGGTGTAGTACTGCCGGTGCCCCTGCTGCTTCATGTGGTGCTTGCGGCGGCGGAACTTGATGATGCGGACCTTGTCGGCACGGCCCTGCGACTTGACGGTCGCGGTGACGCTGGCGCCCTTGAGCGCCTCGCCCAGGGTGATGCCGTTTTCGTCGCCCAGCATCAGCAGGGTGTCAAAAGTGATGTCCTTGCCGATTTCGGCGTCGAGCTTCTCAACGCGCAGGGTTTCGCCCTGCATGACGCGATACTGCTTGCCGCCCGTGACCATAACTGCGTACATGGGTGTTTCCTCTAGGTGTTGGCTTTTCGTAGTTATTCTCATGCCTGCCGCCCATCGAGGGGCGCGCAGAGCTGGCAATGATAGCTGGATCAGTGACTTGGAGCAAGTCACCGCATGAACCGGACGTGCAGGCCAGGCCTTGGCCCGCGCGCCCCGGCCCCGACGCCGGCAATGCCTGCACCGGCTCTTCCAAACACCTCGATTGCCCCCATACAGGGGACTCGCTAGGCTGACCGATTCGCACTGGATCCACACGCGCCAGCGCTCCCCTTCCCTGCACAGGCCAGACCCCCAAAGGCATGGACAGCATCCGCATCCGCGGCGCACGCACCCACAACCTGAAGAACATCGACCTCGACCTGCCGCGCGACAAGCTGATCGTGATCACCGGCCTGTCCGGGTCGGGCAAGTCCTCGCTGGCCTTCGACACGATCTATGCCGAAGGCCAGCGCCGCTATGTCGAATCGCTGTCGGCCTACGCCCGCCAGTTCCTGAGCGTGATGGAAAAGCCCGACGTGGACCACATCGAAGGCCTGTCGCCGGCCATCTCGATCGAGCAGAAGTCCACCTCGCACAATCCGCGCTCGACGGTGGGCACGATCACCGAGATCTACGACTACCTGCGCCTGCTCTACGCCCGCGTGGGGGTCCCGCGCTGCCCGGATCACGGCTATCCGCTGGAAGCGCAGACGGTGAGCCAGATGGTCGACCAGGTGCTGGCGCTGGACGGCGAGCAGCGCTGGATGCTGCTGGCGCCGGTGATCCGCGAACGCAAGGGCGAGCACGCCCAGGTGTTCGAACAGCTGCGTGCACAGGGCTTCGTGCGCGTGCGCGTGGACGGGGCACTGCATGAAATCGATGCGGTGCCGCCGCTGGCGCTGCGGGTCAAGCACACCATCGAGGCGGTGATCGACCGCTTCAAGCCGCGCCAGGACATCAAGCAACGCCTGACCGAAAGTTTCGAGACTGCGCTGAAGCTGGGCGAGGGCATGGCCGCGGTGAGGTCGCTGGATGATCCGGCTGCCGCGCCGCACCTGTTCTCCTCCAAGTATTCCTGCCCGGTCTGCGACTACTCGCTGCCCGAACTGGAGCCGCGCCTGTTTTCCTTCAATTCGCCGGTGGGCGCCTGCCCCAAGTGCGACGGCCTGGGGGTGGCGCAGTTCTTTGATCCGGCCCGCGTGGTCGTGCATCCGGAGCTGTCGCTGTCGGCCGGCGCGGTGCGCGGCTGGGACCGGCGCAACGCGTACTACTTCCAGCTGATCGCCTCGCTGGCCAGGCACTACAAGTTCGACGTCGATGCGCCGTGGATGATCCTGCCGGAGAAGGTCCGGCAGGCGGTGCTGTACGGCAGCGGCAACGAGCTGGTGTCCTTCACCTACCTCACCGAATCGGGCGGACGCAGCCAGCGCAAGCACAAGTTCGAAGGCATCCTGCCCAACCTGGAGCGCCGCTACCGCGAGACCGAGTCGGCGGCCGTGCGCGAGGAACTGGCCCGGTACATCAGCGAGCAGGCCTGCCCCGAATGCGGTGGCGCGCGCCTGAACCGCGCCGCACGCAACGTGTTCGTCGCCGACCGTGCGCTGCCGGAAATCGCGGTGCTGCCGGTCGACCAGGCGCTGGCGTTCTTCACCGGCCTGAAGCTGGCCGGCTGGCGTGGTGAAGTCGCGACCAAGATCGTCAAGGAGATCGGCGAGCGGCTGGGCTTTCTGATCGACGTGGGCCTGGATTACCTCACCCTTGAACGCAAGGCCGATACGCTGTCCGGTGGTGAAGCCCAGCGCATCCGTCTGGCCAGCCAGATCGGCGCCGGCCTGGTCGGGGTGATGTACGTGCTGGACGAACCGTCGATCGGCCTGCACCAGCGCGACAACGAGCGCCTGCTCGGCACCCTCACCCGCCTGCGCGACCTGGGCAACACGGTGATCGTGGTCGAACACGACGAGGATGCGATCCGCGCGGCCGACTACGTGCTGGACATCGGCCCCGGCGCCGGCGTGCATGGCGGCGAGATCGTCGGCCAGGGCACGGTCGCCGACCTGCTCAAGGCGCCGCGTTCGCTGACCGGCCAGTACCTCTCGGGCAAGCGCCGGATCGAGGTGCCCAGGACCCGGCACAGGCCCAACCCGGACATGACCCTGCGGCTCACCGGCGCCAGGGGCAACAACCTCAAGGGCGTGGACCTGGAGATCGCAGCGGGTCTGTTCACCTGCATCACCGGCGTGTCCGGTTCCGGCAAGTCGACCCTGATCAACGACACCCTGTATGCGCTCAGCGCCAACGCGATCAACGGTGCTTCGCATCCGGTCGCGCCGTTCGGCGAGATCCATGGCCTGGACCTGTTCGACAAGGTCGTGGACATCGACCAGTCGCCGATCGGGCGCACGCCACGCTCCAATCCGGCCACCTACACCGGCCTGTTCACGCCGCTGCGCGAGCTGTACGCACAGGTGCCCGAGGCGCGCGCGCGCGGCTACTCGCCGGGGCGTTTCAGCTTCAATGTCCGTGGCGGCCGCTGCGAGGCCTGCCAGGGCGATGGCCTGATCAAGGTGGAGATGCACTTCCTGCCCGATGTCTATGTGCCGTGCGATGTGTGCCACGGCAAGCGCTACAACCGCGAAACCCTGGAGATCCTCTACAAGGGCTTCAACATCAACGACGTGCTGGAAATGACCGTCGAGGATGCGCTGAAGCTGTTCGAGCCGGTCCCCTCGATCGCGCGCAAGCTGGAAACGCTGATGGACGTGGGCCTGAGTTACGTCAAGCTGGGCCAGAGCGCGACCACGCTGTCCGGCGGCGAGGCCCAGCGGGTCAAGCTGTCCAAGGAACTCTCGCGCCGCGACACCGGGCGCACGCTCTACATCCTGGACGAGCCGACCACCGGCCTGCACTTCCACGACATCGAGCACCTGCTGGCGGTGCTGCACAAGCTGCGCGACGACGGCAACACCATCGTGGTGATCGAACACAACCTGGACGTGATCAAGACCGCTGACCAGGTGGTGGACCTGGGCCCGGACGGCGGCCACCGTGGCGGTACCATCATCGCCACCGGCACGCCGGAGGAGATCGCGGCCAACCCGGCATCGCACACCGGCCGGTTCCTGGCCAGGCTGCTGCCGCAGACCGCGGCCAAGGCGACCAGACCGGCGGCAATGGCCAAGGCCGAGGTACTGCCGCCGCGCATGGCCGCCAAGGTCGCGGCCAAGCAGGCGGCGGTGAAAAACAAGATCAAGAAGAAGGCTTCCTCATGAGCGATCACAACGACACCGTCCACGTCCCGCGCCCGGTGCTGGCGCGCATTCCGATCAGCGTGCGCTGGCGCGACATGGATGCCTACGGCCACGTCAACAACGCCAAGTACGTTTCCTATCTGGAGGAAGCGCGCGTGCGCTGGCTGCACGGCGTCACCGACATTTCAAAGATGGGCAGCGGCGTCTCGCCGGTGGTGGCCAATACCCACGTCAACTACCGCCTGCCGATCGTGTGGCCCAACGATATCGTGGTCGAGCTGTTCATCGAGCGCCTGGGCAACTCGAGCATGACCATCGGCCATCGGATCGTGGCCGACAACGACGATACGGTCGTGTACGCCGATGGCCACGTCGTGCTGGTGTGGATCGACACGGCCACCGGCAAGAGCGCGCCCCTGCCCGATGCGGTGCGCGCGGCGAGCACGGTCGCCTGAGGCGGCAGCATCCCGGGGAGCGGATCGGCCCTGCCGCTCCGCCTGCCGCCACCTCCATACCGCGGCGCACGGCGGGCTATCATCCCAAGTTGACCGCTTCCGGGAGGGGCCCGCAATGTCCGAACTGATCCAGGTGGTGCAGCACGACGATGTGCGCGAACTGCGCATGGCCCGCGCACCGGTCAACGCGCTCGACGATGCGCTCTGTGCGGCCCTGCTGGAGGCGCTGCAGGGCGCATTCGACGACGGCGTTGCCGGCGTCCTGCTGTCGGGCAACGAGCGCGTCTTCTCGGCCGGCCTGGACGTGCCGTCCCTGCTCTCGCATGGCGACGACCGCGCTGCGCTGCATGCCAGCTGGAGCGCGTTCTTCAACGTCGCCAGGACCCTGGCCGGCGCGCCGATGCCGGTCGCCGCTGCACTGACCGGCCACGCGCCCGCAGGTGGCTGCGCGCTGGCGCTATGCTGCGATTACCGGGTGATGACGCGCAGCGCCGATCCGGCGCGGCCGCTGCAGATCGGCCTGAACGAAACCCAGGTCGGCCTGGCCGTGCCGGACGGCATCCAGCACCTGATGCGGCGCGTGGTCGGGGTGCATCGCGCCGAACGCCTGCTGGTGACAGGGGCGATGATCCCGGCCGAACAGGCCGAGGCCATCGGACTGGTCGACGCCCTGGCCGACGATGCCGCTGCCACCGTGGCTCAGGCCCTGCGCTGGCTGCAGGAGATGGCCCGGCTGCCGCGGGCACCGCAGCGCAAGACCCGCCAGATCGCCCGTGCCGACGTGCGCGCGGCGCTGAACCGCGTGGACCTGGACGAGTTCATCAACGACTGGTACCAGCCCGATGCGCAGGCCGCGCTGCAGGCGATGGTGGCCCGACTCAGGAAGTAGTCGCGATCGGACGCGCCGGATCGGAAATCCAGCCACTCCACGAGCCGGGATAGACACGCGGGCCCGCCAGGCCGGCATGTTCGAACGCCAGCAGCAGATGGCAGGCGGTGACGCCGGAACCGCACATCAGCACGACCTGGTCCGGCGCGTGCGCGCCCAGCAATGGTTGCAGCTCACCGCGCAAGGCATCCGGGTCGCGCAGGCGGCCCGCGTGGACGTTGTCCAGGTACGGGCGGTTGACCGCACCCGGCACGTGGCCGGCGATGCGGTCCACCGGTTCCTGGCCACCGCTGAAGCGTTCGGCCGAGCGCGCATCGATGAGCCAGCCCGGCGCCTGGTGCAGGCGCGCGGCCACTTCCCCGGTGCCGGCAATGCGGGCGCTGTCGTAGCCGCCCGGATACGGCGGTTGCCGAGGCGGCCACTGGAGCTCATCGGTCAGCGCCAGGCCGCCCGCCTGCCAGGCTGCCAGACCGCCATCGAGCACCGCCACCTGCGCATGTCCCAGCAGCCGCAGCAGCCACCACAGGCGCGCGGCGGCCATGCTGCCGTCGCCGGCGTCGTAGACCACCACCTGATGCCGGGGCGCGATGCCCCAGCGCCCGAGCGTCCCGGTGAATGCGTCCACTTCCGGCAACGGATGCCGGCCCTGCCCCGACGCGACCCTGGACAGATCGGCCAGGTCCTCGTTGAGATCGGCGTAGACCGCATGGGGCAGGTGCGACTGCGCATACGCCGCGCGCCCGGCACCAGGATCGGTCAGCACGAAGCGCGCATCGACGATGCGCAGGTCCGGATCATCCAGATGCAATGCCAGCACGGCCGGATCGACCAGCGTGGTCCAGTTCATGCAACCGCCTCCAGGCGACGCCGCAGGTTGTAGAGGATGGCCGCGGTCGCGCCCCAGATGCGCTGCTCGGCCCAGTCGTATTCCAGCACGGTGCGCGGGCGGCCCTTCAATTCCAGGGCCACGCTGCGCAGGTTGTGTGGCGCCATCAGGTAGTCCAGCGGCACTTCGAACACCTCGGCCACCTCGCCTGGATTGGGCAGCGGCACGAACCCGGGATGGATCACCGCCACCACCGGGGTGACCAGGAAGCCAGTGATCGTGGCAAAGGTGTCGAGCAGGCCGATCGGTTGCACCTGGGCGCGCTTGAGCGCGATTTCCTCATCGCTCTCGCGCAGCGCGGCGGCCACGGCATCGGCATCGCCGGCATCGACGCGGCCACCGGGGAAACTCACCTGGCCGCCGTGCTGGCGCAGCCCGTCGTGGCGACGGGTCAGCAGCACGGTGGTCCCCGTGCTGCGCGGCACCAGGCCGGCCAGCACCGCCGCCGCGGCCGGCGGACCTGGCGGCAGGAGCCCTTCCAATTGATCGGCGTTCCAGCCGCGCGGCGCAGGGCGCGCATCCAGCGGATGCAACGCGCGTTGCAGGGCGTCGTATTCCGGCAACAGGATGTGCAGATCGTGGGGCATGCGTGCGCGTTCGGGCAGGCGTTCCGTCAGCGCCTTGCGTGCATCATCGCCCATCTGCGGCCAGGCGGCGATCTCTTCCAGCGCGCGCAGGCAGCCACGGCACAGGCCATCGCCACGCAGCGTGCACAGGCCGATGCAGGGCGACAACGTGGGGCCGGTGGCGGGGAACATCGGATCTACCTTGCTGTGGGTACGGGCATGGCCATGTCCAAAACGACGATGCGCCGGACAGGCCGGCGCATCGTCTTGGTCATGCAGTCGGCGTCAACTTACTTGGCGACGCTGACCAGCTTGACGTCGAAGACAACCGCCTGGTTCGGGCCGATCGGCGACTGCGGGGTATTGCCGTAGGCCTTTTCCGGCGGCATGGTCACTTCCCAGCGCGAACCGGCCGGCATCTGCAGCAGTGCATCGCGCAGGCCTGCCAGGGGGATCTCGCTGACCTTCAGGCTGGCCGGCGGCGGCGGGGTGGTCTGGCCCTCCCGCGGGCTGAAGGTGTCGACGAAGGTGCGGCCATCGGACAGCGAGCCCTTGTACTGGATGGTCACGGTGCTGGCCTGGGTCGGCTTGGCGCCGCTGCCGGCCTCCACCACACGGTACTGGACGCCGCCGGGCAGGGTCTGCACCCCGGCCTTGGCCTTGTTCTGCGCAAGGAAGGCGTCGGACTTGACCTTGTTGGCGGCAGCGGCCTGTTCGAAGGCGGCCTTGGCCTTGGCCTGCTGGCGCGCTTCCATCTGCTGGACCGCGTTGCGCAGCTGGTCGACCGGCACGGAAGGCTCCTTTTTCGCATAGCCTTCGCTCAGGGCCTTCTGCACGGTGGCCAGATCGATGGACTCACCGCTCTCGATCAGGTTGCGACCCAGGTCGTAACCCAGCGCGTAGCTGAGCGCGTTGCGCTCCGAGCCCGCAGTGGACGCCGGTGCGGCGGGTGAGGTCTGTGCGGCAGCGGTGCCTGCGGCCAGGGTCATGGCCAGCACGCTGGCAGAAAGCAAACGCAACTTCATGTCTTACAAACCTCCGGGGTTTATGGGAATGGGCTCGCGACCGGCGGCCCAGATTGACGCGCTAGGATAGCCCTGCCCGAACTTAACAGCCAGTGAGGCATTGCCGGCATTGACTCGGTCCCGGGACGCAAAGTTCCGGCTTTACCTTTTATTTACGAAAAAACAAGGCTCCCCATATGGACCAAACACCTGTCTTGACCACCGATTCGGGCGCAATCCGCCAGATCACCGTCAACCGCCCCGACAAGCTCAACGCGCTCAACGCGGCCACCATCGCCGCCCTCACCCAGGCCTTCCAGGCGGCCGAGGCCGATCCGGCCGTGCGCGTGGTGGTGCTGACCGGGGCCGGTGCCAAGGCCTTCGTCGCCGGCGCGGACATCGGCGAGATGGCCGACATGGGCGCCATGGCCGGACGCGACTTCGGTCTGCGCGGCCAGCTGCTGATGCGCACCATCGAGACCCTGACCAAGCCGGTGATCGCCCGGGTCAACGGCTTTGCGCTCGGTGGCGGACTGGAACTGGCGATGGCCTGCCACCTGCGCATCGCCGCCGACACCGCCAAGGTCGGCCAGCCGGAAATCAACCTGGGGCTGATCCCCGGCTTCGGCGGCACCCAGCGCCTGCTGCGCCTGGCCGGCCGCGCCGCGACCCTGGAACTGTGCCTGCTGGGCGCGCCGATCAGCGCCGCGCGCGCGCTCGAGCTGGGCATCGTCAATGAAGTGGTCACCGCCGATGCGCTGGATGCGCGCGTGCAAGCGCTGGCCGTGCAGCTGGCCAACGCCGCCCCGCTGGCGCTGCGCGCGATCCTGGAATCGGTGATCCACGGCGGCGAATGCGCGCTGAGCGAAGGCCTGCAGTTCGAAGGCGCGCAGTTTGGCCTGATGTTTGCCACGCAGGACATGCGCGAAGGCACCGCCGCCTTCGTCGGCAAGCGCAAGCCGAGCTTCTCGGGCCGTTGATGAGCGCCATCGACCACGACTGCAGGCCGCTGCAGCAGCTGGCCGTGTTGCTGGCCGACGGCCAGGTCGATGCGGCGATCGAGGCCGGCCTGATGGAGGCGGCCCCCCGGCCCGACTGCGGCCGATGCGCCAGCGCCAGCGGGCAGGTCCAGGCCGCACAGCAACGCCTGCGCAAGGCCTGGGCCGCACGCGAACGTTACCGCGCACGCGGCGCACGCCTGACCCGGCGCGCGGCCGAACGCCAGGCCCGCCGTGCGCCGCCGCCTGCGCCTTCGAACACCCCGGTTGCACCCGCCCTGCCGCCGGCCGTGGCCGCGGCGCTGGCACGTGCCAGGGCGCGCGCGGCCGGAACACCAAACGGGTGAGCACCAAGGCCGCACGCCGCACCCGCACGCTCACGCGCGCGCAGATCGAAGAGATGTTTTCGCGCCTGGCCGAGCTCAATCCACAGCCGACCACCGAGCTGGAATACAGCTCGCCATTCGAACTGCTGATCGCGGTGATCCTGTCGGCCCAGGCCACCGACGCGGGCGTCAACAAGGCCACCCGCCGGCTGTATCCGGTCGCCAACACGCCGCAGGCGATCCTGGAGCTGGGCGAGGAAGGGTTGAAGCGCTACCTGTCCACCATCGGCCTGTTCAAC
The DNA here is from genome assembly GCF_000233915.3 of Pseudoxanthomonas spadix BD-a59. Classification (NCBI taxonomy): domain Bacteria; kingdom Pseudomonadati; phylum Pseudomonadota; class Gammaproteobacteria; order Lysobacterales; family Lysobacteraceae; genus Pseudoxanthomonas; species Pseudoxanthomonas spadix. The sequence goes on from NC_016147.2 coordinate 2,167,054, forward strand.
GCCAAGGCCAGGAACATCATCGCCACCTGCCAGATCCTGGTCGACCAGCATGGCGGGCAAGTGCCACGCCAGCGCGAGGCATTGGAAGCCCTGCCCGGGGTCGGCCGCAAGACCGCCAACGTGGTGCTCAACACCGCCTTCGGCGAGCCGACCATCGCGGTGGACACGCATCTGTTCCGCGTCGCCAACCGCACCGGGCTGGCGCCCGGCAAGGACGTGCGCGCGGTCGAGGACAAGCTGGTCAAGGTGATCCCGGCCCGTTACCTGCACAACGCGCACCATTGGCTGATCCTGCACGGGCGCTACGTGTGCAAGGCGCGGCGTCCGGACTGTCCCAACTGCGTGATCCGCGATCTGTGCCGGTATCGAGACAAAACCGCCGGCCAACCCGGGGATGGCGGGCCTGTGGCGCGTGCAGCGCGATCGCTGACACCCGCCTGACGGCCGGTCCAGCAGCAGCACGGTCCTGCTGCTCAGGCGCCGGGTGTGGCGGCCCGGCCCACCGGTCAGGCGGTGCGCGGCGCCATGCCCGGGTGCGCCAGGGGCAACTGCCTGCTAGGCACTGCTGGCCGAGGCAGCGAAGGCGGCCGCCTGCGCCGCATCGGCCTTGCGCTCCGAATACCGGTCGGTGAGCTGGGCGAGGTGCGGGCGCAGCAGCAGGGTGAAGCGCACCAGTTCCTCCATCACATCGACGATGCGGTCGTAGTAAGCCGACGGCAGCATCCGTCCCCGCTCGTCGAACTGTTCCCAGGCACGCGCCACGCTGGACTGGTTGGGGATGGTGAACATCCGCATCCAGCGGCCCAGCAGCCGCAGGGTATTGACCGCGTTGAAGGATTGCGAGCCGCCCGAAACCTGCATGACCGCCAGGGTGCGGCCCTGGGTTGGCCGCACCGCGCCGATGTTCAGCGGCAGGTGGTCGATCTGCGCCTTCATCAGCCCGGTGATCTGGCCGTGACGCTCCGGGCTACACCACACCTGCCCTTCGGACCACAGCGACAATTCGCGCAGGCGTTCGACGGCCGGGTGTGCGTCGCCCGCCACCTGGTCCGGCAGTGGCAGGTCCAGTGGATCGAAAATGCGGGTGTCTGCGCCCAACCATTGCAGGATGCGCGCAGCTTCCTCGGTCGCCAGGCGCGAGTACGAGCGTTCGCGCAGGGATCCATACAGCAGCAGGATGCGCGGCGCATGGCCGGGGTCTGCTTCCCGCCACAGGGGCGCGGGCAACAGGTCCACCTGCAGCGCAGGCAACCGGTCCGCCTCGCCCAGTGGCCGCAGCCGGTCGGGCCTGGCAGCGGGCAGGCAGGGGGGCGTGGTGGCACTCATGCGCGCCCCTGCCCGACGGGGGCCGCGCGCGGCGCGCTGCCGCGGAAATAGCGCCGGCCCAGGCGCAAGGCCACGTGCACCAGCGCAATCATCACCGGCACCTCCACCAGCGGCCCGATCACCGCGGCAAAGGCGACCGGCGAGGCCAGGCCGAAGCTGGCGATGGCCACGGCGATCGCCAGCTCGAAATTGTTGCTGGCCGCGGTGAAGGCCAGTGCCGTGGTGCGCGGATAGTCGGCACGGATCAACCGGCCCATGAAGAAACTGACCACGAACATCACCAGAAAATAGAGGGTGAGGGGGATGGCGATGCGCAAGGCATCCAGCGGCAGCCGGATCACGTCGCCGCCCTTCATCACGAACATCGCGGCGATGGTGAACAGCAGCGCCAGCAGCGCCAGCGGCCCGATCCGCGGCAGGAACACGGTCTCGTACCACTGCTGGCCACGCGCGCGGGTGAGCCCGCGCCGGGTCAGGTAGCCCGCGGCGAACGGGATGCCCAGGTACACCAGCACCGCCCGGGTGATGGTCCAGAAGCCGACATCGACCACGCTGCCCTCCAGCCCGAACAAGGGCGGCAGAACACTGAGGAACAACCAGGCGTAGGTGCTGAAAAACAGGATCTGGAACAGGGAGTTGAACGCCACCAGGCCTGCCGCGTACTGGTTGTCGCCACAGGCCAGCTGGTTCCAGATCAGCACCATTGCGATACAGCGCGCCAGGCCGATCAGGATCACCCCGGTCATGTACTCCGGGGAGTCGTGCAGGAACACGACGGCCAGCGTGAACATCAGCATCGGGCCGATCAGCCAGTTCTGCACCAGTGACAGCAGCAGCACGCGGCTGTCGGCAAACACGCGATGCAGTTCACCGTAGCGGACCCGGGCCAGCGGCGGGTACATCATGACGATCAGGCCGATCGCGATGGGCAGGTTGGTGCCGCCCACCGTCATCGCCTCCAGCGCCTGCGGCAGGCCATCGACCAGCGCCCCCAGCGCCGCGCCCAGTGCCATGGCGGCAAAAATCCACAGGGTCAGGTAGCGGTCCAGGAACGACAGGCCTGGCCTGGCGGCGGACACCGATCCACTCATGCGCGGTCACCCACGCGCCGGCCATCGGCGTCGACCACCACTTCTCCATCCTCCTTGGCGAAGGCGCCTAGTTGCGGCTGGGGCAGAAGCTCCAGCACGCGCTCGGAGGGCCGGCACAGGGCTACCCCCAGCGGGGATACGACGATCGGCCGGTTGATCAACAGCGGATGGGCCAGCATCGCGTCGAGCAGGGCCTGGTCAGGCAAGGCCGGGTCGTCCAGTCCGAGTTGCGCGTAGGGCGTGCCCTTTTCGCGCAGCAATCCGCGCACCGGGATGCCCATGCGCGTGATGAGCCATTCCAGCATGGCGCGGCTGGGTGGCGTCTTCAGGTACTCGACCACATGTGGCTCGATGCCGGCGTTGCGGATCATGGCCAGCGCGTTGCGCGAGGTGCCGCAGTCGGGATTGTGGTAGATGACGATGTCAACAGGATGCGGGGTCATGTGGGTCTCCTGGAATGAATGCTGTGACGGCGATCGCGGTATCGGCACCCACCGCCCGCCGCTTGCCCACCACCAGGCGGGACCGCACCGAGGCCGCCGACGGTTCCTTGCACGGTCAGCTCATTCCCGTTGCCTGCGGCGGGAAGAAGACGGCGGCGCGGTGCGCCGCAGCGGGCGCCGGGCTTCCGGAGCAGTGATTGCGCAGGCGGCCGGGACCCCGCCGCAGCAGTTCTCGGTCAGGAAGTCCAGCAGCTCCTGCATGGCCGCGAAGTCGGCGCGGTACACGATGCTGCGGCCATCAGGCCAGGCCTGGACCAGGCCGGCGTGGGCCAGCGCCTTGAGGTGAAATGAAAGCGTGGAAGGGCTGACGGCCAGGGACTCGGCGATCGCGCCCGGTCGCGCGCCGACCGGACCGAGCTGGACCAGATGGCGGAACACCGCCAGGCGCGAGTCCTGGGCCAAGGCGGCGAGACGGGTCACGGCCGTTTTGATTTCCATATTTCCATGATAATGGATCTATCAAATTGATCAAGCCGACCTCGCACCCCGCCGCCTCAGTCGTGCCTTCGTTCCCGCAGCCACTTGGTGGCCACCCATTTCTCACCCTCGACCACGGGCGCTCCGCCGTGCAGGGTGCCGGTCATCGGGTGGGGACGGTCGTAACTGAAATACACGGCGTTGCCCTTGATCGGCGCCACTTCCAAATGCGCGTCGGGGAAGGTGGTGGCTCCGCCCTGGGTCGGCGTGTTCAGGTAGATGACAAGAGAAGCCACGCGCTGGCCCCCACGGCGCAGGGCCACCTCGGCGCCAGGGCGGGCGGGATCGAAATAATCGTAGTGCGGCTCGTACTGCGCGCCGGGGCCATAGCGCAGGACCTGCAGGCCTTCACCATTCTCCAGCGGCCAGTTCAACAGGGCGGCGATGCGCGCCTCCACCCGCGCGCACAGCGGGTTGGCACCTCGGCCGAAAAACATGCCCTCACTGGTGCGGGCCTGGTGCTGCTGGTCCTGGCCGGTGTCCGGATCGAACACGGGCGAACGCTTGATCTGCCGCCGCGCAAGGGCGATCAACGCGTCGCATTCCTCGGCCGCAAGCAGGTTGCCGAACACGATCACGCGCGGGTGCAACAGGCTGGCCAGCACCTGGACCTGGCGGTCCCCAGCCTGCAACAGCGCAGGTCCGTTGCGCTCGATCGGTGCTGGCACCGGCACCGGCACCGGCAGCCCGTGGCGGCGGGCGTGGCTCTCCAGGTGCTCGCGCATGGTCCGCTCCACCGCGTCGATCGCCGCCTGTTCGGTCCAACCCTGCGCCAGCATCGCGGCGGTGACCTCGCGCGGATCGGTGCCGGCTTCGGCCTGGGTGAGGATCCAGGCACGCAGGTCCGGGGTGGGAAGCGGGCTGGTCATGGGAAATCCTGTAGCGGGTGGGCCATCCCACGGCATCGGAACACTGTGACATGACGATGACAGCGCCAGCGGCCCTGCCCCGGCCACGACTGTGTGGCGGGTGTAGACGACCATCTCGTCACGATCGCCTTCATTTCGTAATGCATCGGTCACATCGGCGACCTAACGTTTGCCCCGCATTCACGTGGGACCGCCGCGGACGTTGCCACGCGCACCGCCCTGGCGCCGACCCGTACCGCCCGCCAGTCCATTTCCGTTTGGAGAACCCGATGTCCATGAGCAACAGTTCCAAGACCCTGTTGATGACCTTCGGCGCCGTATTGGCGCTGAGCGGCTGCGGCGGCGGTGCAGACCGCGTGGCTTCGCCAGGCGAGGGTGGATTCGCACCGCCGCCGCCGCCGGCCGCGCCGCCACCGCCGCCGCCGGCCGCGCCACCACCGCCGCCGCCAGTGGCCGGCCCGCCCAGCGACTGCCCGACCGGCTTCGTCAATGGCGGCCTGGACGTCAACGACACACTGCGCGTGTGCCGCCTCCCGTCGGAGATCATCGGCAACCTGCTGGTGCCCAACCGCGCTTCCACCGTGTATGCCATTTCCGGCCGGGTCAACGTCGGCCAGGACCGCGGCGGTGATGCGCAGAACCCGATCGCCGGGGCCTCGGCCGGCATCCTGACCATCGAACCCGGCGTGCGCCTGTTCGGTTCCTCCGGCCTGGACTACGTCGTGGTCAACCGTGGTTCGCAGATGATCGCCGACGGCACCCCGACCCAGCCCATCGTGTTCACCAGCGCCGCCAGCATCCGTGGCCAGACCAACGTCGACTCGGTCGGCCAGTGGGGCGGCGTGGTGTTGCTGGGCCGCGCGCCGATCAGCGCCTGTCCGTCCGCCACCATCGCCCCGGGCACTCCGCAGTGTCAGGCGCAGGTGGAAGGCACCAACGCGTTCTACGGCGGCAACTCGGCCACCGACAGCAGCGGCCGTTACCGCTACATGCGGGTGATGCATTCCGGCTTCCAGATCCTGCCCAACGTCGAGCTCAATGGCATCAGCTTGGCCGGACTCGGCAGCGGCACGGTGTTCGAGTACGTCCAGGTGCACAACAGCTCCGATGACGGCTTCGAATGGTTCGGCGGCACGCTCAATGCCAAGTACCTGGTGGCCACCGGCAACGATGACGACAGCTTCGATACCGACACCGGCTGGCAGGGCGCCGTGCAGTTCGGCATCGTCATGCAACGCGCCGGTGGCGGCGATCGCATGAGCGAGATGAGCTCGGCCGGCCAGCAGACCGTCCTGCCCTCGCGTCCCAAGTTCGCCAACATCACCTATGTCGGCCGCGCCGGCGGCGGCGCGGGCATCGTCATGAACAGCGGCACCAACAGCACCTTCATCAACACCGTGGTGACCCGCGCGGCCGGCGGCACCGGCGCGGCTGCGGCCTGCCTGGACGTGGATGACAGCACCACCACCGGTCGCTTCGAGTCGGTGTTCTTCTCCTGCCCAGTGGCCTTCGATGACGATGCCAACGGCCAGGCGGCCGCCCTGTTCAGTGCCGGCACCAACAACACCGCCAATGGCACGTCCACCCTCACCGACGGGTTCATCAACGGCGCCAACGAGACGGCGGTGACCGCGTTCCCCACCATCACCACCATCAGTCCCACCTTCACGCAGGTGAACTACATCGGCGCGGTGCGCAATGCGTCCGACACCTGGTGGCAGGGCTGGACCTGTGGCCTGACCGCGGCCAACCCGTGCTGATCGCTGGATGACGCCCCTCCGGGGCCGCGGCACCCGCCGCGGCCCCGCTGCCCGCCAACCGGGCGCGCGCGCGCCCACTGCCGAATCCAGACAAGGCCACCTCCATGAAACGCACCACCCCCAGGGCTCCGCTACGCAGCGGACTGTTCCTTGCCATCGGCGGCCTGCTGGCCAGCCATGGCGCTGCGGCCCAGACCGTCACGCCCGAGACACCCACCCCCCCCGCTGATCAGGCAACCCAGCTGGATGCGGTGACGGTGCGCGGGGCATTCATTCCCGAGCCGATGCAGATGACCTCTGAAGTCGCCTCGTTCGTGACCCGCGCGGACTTCCAGCGCACCGGCGACGACGACGCCGCCGAAGCCCTGTCCCGGGTCACCGGGCTGAGCGTGGCCCAGGGCAAGTTCGTGTACGTGCGCGGCCTGGGCGAGCGCTATTCCTCGGCACTGCTCAACGGCTCGCCCTTGCCCAGTCCCGAACCCCTGCAGCGCGTGGTCCCGCTGGACCTGTTTCCAAGCAGTGTGCTTGAAAGCATCACCGTGCAGAAAACCTACTCGGCCAAGTATCCGGGCGAGTTCGGCGGCGGCGTGATCGACCTGCGCTCGATCGTGACCCCGGACGAACCTTTCCTGACCCTTTCCATCGGTACCGGCGGCAACTCCGAGACCACCAGCCGTGACGGCCTCACCTATTACGGCTCGGAGGATGATTTCTGGGGTTACGACGATGGAACCCGCAAGAAGCAGTCGGACCTGAGCCGCGCGATCGCCACCGGACGGCGCATCGACAGCGGCACCTTCAGCGACGCCGAACTCAAGCGCATCGGCCGCAGCTTCGTCAACGCCCCGCTCAACCTGCTGCAGGTCACCGAGAACGTTGATCCGGATTTCAGCATGGGCGGCAGCGCCGGCACTTCGGTCGAAACGAATTGGGGCAAACTCGGCTTTGTGGCCGTGGCCGGCTTCGAGAACAAGTGGCGCACCCGCGTCGGTACCCAGCAGGAAGGCCTGGTGCAGGGCGATGCGATCGAGGTCCGCACCGACTACGACTACGTGTCCACCCAGAACGACGCCAAGGTCAACGCGCTGCTCGGCACCGGCGCCGAGTGGGGCGACCACAGGGTCGGCCTGACCTCCATCTACGTGCATGACACGACCAAGGAAGCGCGCAGCCGCGAGGGCAACGACGAACTGGCCGGTGCGTACGTGCGCGATGACTACACCGAGTGGTTCGAGCGTGACCTGCTCAGTCACCAGATCAACGGCGAGCACGCCTTCGGCGAGTACCAGGACCTGAAGATCGAATGGCGCGGTGCCTACTCGCGCGCGCGCCGCGACGCGCCCTACGAGAAAGGCATCCGCTATCGGCGCGTCGATGGTCGTTTCGTGCACGACGCGGCGCAGGAGCAGAACTACACCCGCTTCAGCGATGTGGAGGACAAGGTGGCCAGCGGTGGCGTGGACGTCAGCTGGCGCCTGCCGACCGACCGGGAAGTGACCCTGTCCGGCGGCCTGGCGTACTCGGACAACGACCGCAACGCCACCTCGCGCGAATTCCGCTTCCTGGCGCTCAACGGGCCACTGCCGGAAAACGTGCGTCGCGAGCGAGTGGACTTCCTGCTGTCTGACTACAACATCGACCAGGGCCTGATTACCCTGCGCGAGACCACCGGTGGCGATGGCGCCGCGGCCTATGACGCCACCCTCAAGGTCGGCGCGGCCTACCTGCAGGCCGAGGCCGAAATCGTGCCGATGGTGCGGGCCACGCTGGGCGCGCGCTACGAGGATGCCACCCAGGCGGTGCATCCCTACGACATCTTCACTGGCGCGCGGGTCGGCGGGGTCGCGCCGCTGGAGAACGATTACCTGCTGCCCGCGCTCACGGTCACCTGGAACTTTGCCGACAACCAGCAGATCCGCTTTGGTGCTTCCAAGACCATCGGTCGCCCGCAGTTCCGCGAACTGGCCCCGCAGCAGTACTTCGATACCGAGAACGATCGGTTGTTCATCGGCAACCCCTACCTGGTCGACAGCGAACTGCAGAACTTCGACGTCCGCTATGAGTGGTTCTTCGGTGCGGGCGAGTCGTTCACCCTGGGCGGTTTCTACAAGGATATCGACCGACCAGTGGAGTCCCTGGTCAACGAGACCGGTGGCGGGATCCAGCAGACCTACATCAACGCGCCACGCGCCACGCTCTACGGCGCGGAAATCGACGCCAAGAAGTACCTGGACCTGCCGATCGAGGCAGCTTGGTGGGGCGAAAAGCGCCTGTACCTGGCCGGCAACTACACCTATTCCAAGTCCGAGGTGAAGGTGGAAGACGGTGACACCGTGGTGCCGCTGGGGTTCAACGGCGTGCCCCAGGATGCCACCCTGTTCGTGCGCGACGGCAGCCAGATGCAGGGCCAGTCAGAGCATATCGCCAACCTGCAGATCGGCATCGAGGACCCCAACAGCCGCACCCAGGCCACGCTGGCGGCGACCTACGTGGGCGAGCGGATCGCCGCCCGTGGCCGCGCCGGCCAGCCCGACATCATGCAGGAGCCGGGCACCATGCTGGACCTGATCCTGCGCAAGGGCGTGGACATCGGCCAGACCGAGGTCACCGTGAGCCTGGAGGCCCGCAACCTGCTGGACACCGAATATCAGGAGTACCAGGAAATGGGCGGCGGACGGGTCGACATCAACCGATACGACATCGGGACAAGCTTCTCGCTCAACGTCAGCGCTTCATTCTGACCAAACTGTGACAGACGCGGGTCCGGCCGGGCGACCGGTCGGACTTTCATGTCACAAACATTGCCGTTTGAAGCATTACCGTCACAAAACTGTCCCATGCTTGCCCGACCGCAGATCTTCCTGCAGTCCACTGGATCTCGAACGTGCAACTCGCTGCTCATCGCCAGGCCTGGCTCCGGCCGTCTGGTTCGGCCATCAGGCGTGCGCTGCAATGGCTGTTGCTTGGCCTGTTGGCGCTGCAGGCGGTCCGCCTGGCCTGGCTGGTCGCGGTTCCGCCCGCTCCGGTTGGCGCCTTTCGGCCCGATGCGGTACCGCAGGCCCAGGTCACACCAACCGGACCCACGCTCGACCCGTTCTTCCCGTCCGACTCGGCCGCCAGCCAGGCCACCGCCAGCGGCGTGACCCTGCACGGCATCAGCACCGGGCCAGGCGGCGCCTCGGCGATCCTGGGCGATTCAGAAGGTCCGCAGCGATCCCTGCGGGTGGGCGAATCGATGCCATCCGGCGTTCGTCTGGCCGGCATCGGCCCGGACCATGTGTGGATCGAATCAAGCCAGGGCCGCCAGCGGCTCGACTTCGCCGCCGCGCCGGTGTCCCGCTCGGCAGCGGGAACCCTGCCCTCGGCAGCCCCGGTTGCGCCCGTCACGGGCGCCGCGTCGGCGCCCGTGGACCCGGCGCGCCTGCTGGAGCAGGCCGGCCTGGTCCCGCGCGAGGTCAACGGCCAGGTGTCCAGTTACACCCTGATACCGCGCGGCGACGGCGCGGCGTTGCGCAAGGCTGGCCTGCAGGCAGGTGATGTGCTGCTGTCGGTCAACGGTCAGGCACTGACCCCCGAGCGTTACCACGAACTGGCCGCGGAGCTGGCCGGACGGGACAGCGTGGAACTGACCGTCCAGCGCGACGGCGCCACCCGCTCGGTGACGGTGCCGCTGCAATGAGGGTCCACAAGTTGTCCATGCTGACGCTGGCCGCAGTGCTGCTGGTCATGCCCGGAAAGCCCGCGCCGGCCCAGGAAGCGCAGGGCCTGAACCTGCAGGAAGCCGACCTGCGCGCCTTCATCCAGGACGTCTCGCGCGCCACCGGCACCACCTTCATCGTCGACCCACGCGTGCAGGGCACCGTGACCGTGTCACGCGATCGGGCCATGTCCGAATCGGAGATGCTGGGCGTGCTGCTGGCGGTGTTGCGCGCCAACGGCCTGGTGGCCGTGCCCACCGGCGCCGGTGCCTACCGGGTGGTGCCAGACGACACCGCCGCCCAGCAACCGGGCACCTATGGCGGCTCGGCCATGGGTTTTGCCACCGAGGTGTTCGCCCTGCGCCGCATCGATGCACGCATCGCCGCCGAAACCCTGCGCCCGCTGGTGGGCCGCGGCGGCGTGGTCCTGGCCACGCCCCAGGGCAACAGCGTGTTGGTGGCCGACTACGCCGACAACCTGCGGCGCCTGCGCGGACTGGTGGCGCAGATCGACCAGGACCGGGCCAGCATCGACACGGTGACCCTGCGCAACAGTTCGGCACGGGAGATGGCGACCACCATCAACAGCCTGTTCGGCGCCCGCGGGGCGGACACCGCCAGCGCGGTGCTGTCGGTGCTGCCGGTGGAGAGCAGCAACTCGGTGGTCGTGCGCGGTGACCCCACCCTGGTGCAACGCGTGGTCCAGACCGTGCTGGAGCTGGACCGACGGGCCGAGCGCAGCGGCGACGTGCGCGTGGTCAAGCTGCAGCATGCCAACGCCGAGCAGCTGCTGCCGGTGCTGCAGGAACTGATCGGCCAGGCGCCGGGCGCGGCCAACGGCGATGCATCGCAAGCAGCCGCATCCGCCAGCCCGGCCAGCAAGGACACCCAGGTGATCGGCCCGCCGGGCGGCAAGCGCCCGGTGATCGCGCGCTACCCGGGCGCCAACGCGTTGATCATCAATGCCGACCCGGAAACCCAGCGCCTGCTCACCGACGTGATCACCCGGTTGGACACGCGCCGCGAGCAGGTCCTGGTCGAGGCGATCGTGGTGGAGATCTCCGACGATGCGGCGCGCGAACTGGGGGTGCAGTTGCTGATCGCAGGCCGCGAAGGCAGCGACGTGCCGTTCATGGCCACCCAGTATCCGAGCGCGAGCCCGGGCATCCTGCCGCTGGCGGCCGGCGTCATCGCCGCCCAGCGCGGGCGCGGCAGCAGCGATGCGGACAATGACGCGCTGGACCTGGCCGGTCGCACCGCATTGCAGTCGCTGCTCGGCCTCAATGGCGGCCTGGCCGGCTTCGGCGGCAGCCGCGGCGATGCCCTGTTCGGGTTGATCATCAACGCGGTCAAGAGCGATACCAGCTCCAACCTGCTGTCCACGCCCTCGATCATGACCCTGGACAACGAGGAGGCGCGGATCCTGGTCGGCCAGGAGGTGCCAATCACCACCGGCGAGGTGCTCGGCGACGCCAATACCAACCCGTTCCGTACCACCGCGCGCCAGGACGTTGGCATCCAGCTGGAGGTCAAGCCGCAGATCAACACCGGTGGCGGCATTACCCTGTTCCTGCGCCAGGAAGTCTCCTCGATCGCCGGGCCGGTGACCACCGGATCTTCCGACCTGATCCTCAACAAGCGCGAGCTGGAGACCAAGGTCCTGGTGGACGATGGCGCGATCGTGGCGCTGGGCGGATTGCTGGACCAGAACGACCGCCAGACCGTCGACAAGATTCCGCTGCTGGGCGATATCCCGGTGGTCGGTGGACTGTTCCGCAACACCGCGCGCGCACGCGCCAAGACCAACCTGATGGTGTTCATCCGGCCCACGATCGTGCGCGGCACGCAGGATGCCCAGCGCATCGCCGGGCCGCGCTATGACTACATGCGTGACAGCCAGGTGCGCGATCCGGGCGAGCAGGCCATGCTCGATGCACTGGTGCGCGACTACCTGCGCACGGTGCCGCCGGTGGCGCCGCCACCGGGGACGACCGTGCCCGGGCCGACCGCGCCGGCAACGCCCCCCGCCGCGACATCGCCCGCCACGCCCGCAGCCGAGCCTGCCCGCGCGCCGAAGCCGGTCCGATGAGCGCACGCCCGGCCTTCGACTATGGCTTTGCGCGCGAGCACGGCGTCGTGCCGATGGCCGCGGCAAGCGATGACACGCTCGGCCAGCACGTCCGCGTCGGCCTGCGCGAGGGCGCCGATCCGCGCGGCCTGCTGGAGGCGCGCCGCTGCCTGGGTGCACCGCTGCAGGTGGAAGTGCTGCAACGGGTCGCCTTTGATCGGCAACTTGCCGAGACCTATGCCGACGCCGGCCACGGCGCTTCGGTCGAATCGCTGGACCTGCACGCGAACCTCGACCTGCTGGTCGAGGACATCCCGGCCACCGCCGATCTGCTGGAGAGCCAGGACGATGCGCCGATCATCCGCCTGATCAACGGGCTGATCGCCGAAGCCGCGCGCATCGGCGCCTCGGACGTGCACATCGAGCCGTTCGAGGCCGCCCTGGTGGTGCGCTTCAGGGTGGACGGGGTGATGCGCGAGGCGCTGCGCCTGCCTGCCCGCGTGGCGCCGCTGCTGGTCTCGCGGATCAAGGTGATGGCGCGGCTGGACATCGCCGAGAAGCGCATCCCGCAGGATGGCCGCATCTCGCTGTCGATGGGCGTCAAGGCACTGGACGTGCGCGTGTCCACCCTGCCCGCGCGTGGCGGCGAGCGCGTGGTGCTGCGCATCCTGGACAAGGACCAGGGCACCCTTTCGCTCGAGGACCTGGGCATGCAGCCGACCGTGCTGCGCGCGTTGCGCGCCGCGTTGTGCCAGCCCAATGGCATCATCCTGGTCACCGGCCCGACGGGCTCGGGCAAGACCACCACGCTGTACGCGGGCCTGGCCACGCTCAACGACGGGCTGCGCAACATCCTCACCGTGGAGGATCCGGTCGAATACGCGATGGATGGCGTGGGCCAGACCCAGGTCAATACCAAGGTCGGCATGGGATTCGCCACCGGGCTGCGGGCGATCCTGCGCCAGGACCCGGACGTGGTCATGGTGGGCGAAGTGCGTGACCCGGAGACCGCGCAGATCGCGGTGCAGGCCGCGCTCACCGGCCACCTGGTGCTGTCCACCGTGCATACCAACGACGCCGCCGGTGCCATCACCCGCCTGCGCGACATGGGGGTCGAACCTTTCCTGCTGGCGTCCACCGTGCGCCTGATCCTGGCCCAACGCCTGGTGCGCCGGCTGTGCGTGCACTGCCGGCGCGAGCGTGCGTCCGATCCGGCATCGCTGCGGCTGCTGGGCGAGGACTTCACGGGAATCATGTACGAAGCGGTCGGCTGCCCCCGCTGCAACCACACCGGCTATGCAGGACGGGTCGGCATCTACGAAGCGATCACCGTCGATGACCAGATCCGACGGCTTGTGGGCGCCAATGCCGACGAGGACGCCATCGCCGCGGCCGCGTTCGCCGGCGGACCCCGGCTGGCCGATGCCGCGCGCAGCTGCGTCGCCCAGGGCTTGACCACGCTGGAGGAGGCCCTGCGCGTCACCCGGCAGGAGCTGCACGCCGATGCCGACGTTTGACTACGCCGCCCTGGACCTGGACGGGCGCGTCAGCAGTGGCGTGCTCGACGCGCCCAGCGCGCGCGACGCGCGGCGGCAGCTGGAGCAGCGCCGGCTGGTGCCGGTGCGCCTTCAGCCGGTCGCCGGCACCGGCGCCGGTGAGGCCAGCGGCAACACCCGTCCCGGACGCGGCCGCTTCAGCACCAAGGCGCTGACCCTGTTCACCCGCCAGCTGGCGACCCTGATCGTGGCAGTGCCACTGGAAGAGGCGCTGCGCACGATCGGCTCGCAGTCCGAGCACAGGCCGACCCGCGAAGTGGTGATGGCCACCCACGCACTGGTGCTGGAGGGCTTCCGCCTGTCCGATGCGATGACCCGGCAGGGCAATCGCTTCCCGGCGCTGTACCGGGCCATGGTGGCCGCCGGTGAAGGGTCTGGCGCCCTGCCGCAGATCCTCGAGCGCCTGGCCGACCTGCTGGAGCGCGAACAGCAGGTACGTGGCAAGCTGCTGGCCGCGTTGGCCTATCCGGCCGCGCTGTCGCTGACCGCGGTGCTGGTGGTGATCGCGCTGATGGCCTTTGTGGTGCCGCGGGTGGTCGAGCAGTTCGAGTCGATGGGCCGGGAACTGCCGCTGCTGACCCGGGCGGTGATCGGCGTCTCCGATGGCATGGCAGCCTGGGGTCTGCCGGCTCTGCTGGTCATGGCAGTGGCGGCCGTGGTCTTTGCCCGGCTGCTGCGCCGCGACAGGGTCCGTCTGGCCGTCGATGCCCGCATCCTCGCCCTGCCCGTGCTTGGCCGCATCCTGCGTGATGTCCATGCCGCGCGCCTGGCCCGCACCCTGGCGATCATGCTCACCAATGGCCTACCGTTGATGGAAGGCCTGTCGATCACCGCGCGCACCGTGCACAACCGGGTCCTGCGCGCGGCCACCGAGCGCATGGTGGCGGTGATCCGCGAAGGCGGCAGCCTGTCCAACGCAATGCGGCGCGCGGCCGTGTTCCCGCCCACCCTGCTGTACATGACCTCCAGCGGCGAGAACAGCGGGCGCCTGGCGCCGATGCTGGACCGCGCGGCGGACTACCTGGAACGCGAGTTTAACACGTTCACCAATGTGGTCATGAGCCTGCTGGAGCCGGTCATCATCGTCCTGCTGGGCGGGGTGGTGGCGGTAATCGTGCTGGCCATCCTGCTGCCCATCCTGCAGTTCAACACGCTGGCGATGGCGTGACTGCCACCGTCCACGGAGAAACCCCCATGCGCCTGCGATCCCGCGCCCTTGCCCCCAGCCCCCTGCACCTGCCCCGGGTCGCGCCCGCGTCCGGGATGCACCCCCAGCGCGGCTTCACCTTGGTCGAACTGATGGTGGTGATCGTGATCATCGGCCTGCTGGCCACGGTGGTGGCGATCAACGTGCTGCCCAGCCAGGACCGCGCCATGGTGGAAAAGGCCCGTGCCGATGTCGCCGTGCTCGAGCAGGCCATCGAAACCTACCGCCTGGAGAACATGACCTATCCGCGCACCGAAGACGGGCTGAACGCGCTCATGGTCGCGCCGCGCGGCCTGCCGCGGCCGGAACGCTACCGCCAGGGCGGCTACATCCGCCGCCTGCCCACCGACCCGTGGGGCAATGCCTACCAGTACCGCTACCCCGGCAGTCATGGTGCCTTCGATGTGTACTCGTTCGGCGCCGACGGCGTGGAAGGCGGCGAAGGTGACGGCGCCGACATCGGCAATTGGAGCTGAGCCGACCATGCACGGCCGCCGCACCGGCGCGCAGGGCTTCACCCTGGTCGAGCTGCTGGCCGTGCTCGCCGTGGTCGCGCTTGCCGGCAGCGCCGTGCTGCTGACCCAGCCTGGCGATGGACAGCAACTGGTGCGCGAGGGCGAGCGCTTCGCCGCGCGGCTGCAGCACGCGCAGGAGGAAGCGATCCTGGGCACGCGGGCGATCGAAGTGGTCGCCGCAGCGGAGGGCTACCGCTTCAACCGCCAGCACTTTGCCGACTGGGAACCGCTGCGCGAACGGCCATTCGGCGACATCGCCTGGGAGCAAGGCACCACGCCGCGCCTGTCGCGCGAGCTGCCGCAGGTGCGCTTCGACTTCGACCCCACCGGCATCGCCGAGCCGGCCGAGCTGGTCCTGCAGCGCGGCGACGCCAGCGTGCGCGTTGCGGTGGATGCTGCCGGACAGGTACGCCTCGATGCGCTGCGCGACTGAACCCCACCATGCCAGGTTCGCCATGCGCGGCTTCTCCCTGATCGAGTTGCTGGTGGCGCTGGCGGTGTTCGCGCTGGCGGTGCTGGCCCTGCTCAACCTGGCCGGCGAAAGCACCCGCACCGCGGTGCTGCTGGAAGAACGGGTGCTGGCCGGCGTGGTCGCCGAGAACCGCGCGGTGGAGTCGATGATCGAACCCCTGGAACGCATTGCCGCCGAGCCCGCCGGCACCGAAAGCGCTGGCGACCTGCAATGGCAGTGGAGCCGCACCGTGCAGGCAACCGAAGAGCCGGGCATCGTGCGCATCGACATCCGGGTGCAGGCGCAGGGCCGCGATCAGGCGTTGGCGGTGTTGTCGGTGTTGCGCGAGACCGGCCGATGAGCACCACGGCAGCCGCCAGCGCCAGCCCTGCGCCGCGCACGGCACGATCCGGCGGCTTCACCCTGCTGGAGGTGATGGTGGCGCTGGCGATCTTCGGCCTGCTCGCGGCCGCCGGCGTCGGCGTGATGGCCTACGCGACCGACAACCAGGGCGCGGTCGGCGAACGCATGGACCGGCTGGCCGAACTGCAGCGCTCGCGGGGCGTGCTGCGCGCCGACCTGGCCCAGGTGGCCGCGCGGCGCATCCGCCAGGCCGACGGCAGCCCCGCGCGCAGCGTGTTCCATGGGGCTCGCGACGGCGATCCGGGTGCCCTGCTCGGGTTCGTACGCCGCGGCTGGGCCAATCCGGGCCAACAACGGCGCCCGTCCCTGCAATACGTCGAATACCGCATCGCCGATGGCCAGCTGGAGCGCTCGACCCGCCCGGTGCTGGACGGTGGCATGTCCGGCACCCCTCAGGTGCTGCTGACCGGCGTGCGCGCGGCCCACATTCGCTATCGCGACCACGGCCAGTGGAGCGACGGCTGGTCCGGCAGCAGCGAGGCGGTCCCCGAGGCGATCGCACTGCAACTGGACCTGGAGCGCATCGGCGCCCTGGAGCAGCTGTTTCTCTTGCCCGGGAGTGGAGGCTGATGCACCCGCGCAAGCCGCAGCGAGGCGCCGCGCTGCTCACCGTGCTGCTGCTGGTGGCGGTGATGGGCGTGCTGCTGATGGCCATGCTGGACGAGATCCGGTTCGGCCTGCGCCGGGTCGGCAACGCCGAATCGGTCGGCCAGGCGCAATGGCAGGCGCTGGGCGCCGAGACCCTGGCGCGCGCGCGCATCCAGCGCATGGCTCGCTCGGGCGATGGCCGCACCACCCTGGCCGGTGGCTGGAACGGACGCACCGTGGTGTTCCCGCTGGATGCCGACGGTGGTGGGCCCGGCATGGTGCGCGCGCGCCTGTCCGATGCAACCGCCTGCTTCAACCTCAACAGCGTGGTCCAGGGCGCGGTCGGGCAGTGGCAGCTCAACGAAATCGGCCTGGCCCAGTACCGAGCGCTGCTGACCGCGCTGGGATTCACCTCGACGCGCGGCGCGGCCCTGGCCGATGCGCTGGTGGACTGGATCGATTCGGACCAGCAGCAGCGCCCGGCCGGTGCCGAGGACCGGGCCTATGCCACGGTCACGCCGCGCCGGCGTACCGCCTCGACCCTGCTGGCCGAACCCAGCGAGCTGCGCGCCATCGCCGGCTACGACCCCGACGCCTATGCACGCCTGCGCCCGCATGTGTGCGCCCTGCCCGAGGCCGCCCTGGCCCCGGTCAATGTCAACACCCTGCAGGCGCAGGATGCGGTGATCCTGTCCATGCTGTCCGACAATGCGCTCGACCTGCGGGCGGCGACCAGCCTGCTGGCCCGGCGCCCAACCGACGGCTGGCACAGCGTGGCCGAATTCTGGTCGCATCCGGTCCTGGCCGAGGCCGCGCTGCCCAATCCGGTATTGCAGCAGGTCCAGCTGCGCACCCGCTATTTCGACCTGCATGCCGAGGTGGAGCACGGCCACGCGCAGGCGGTGTTGAGCGCACTGCTGCAGGTAGGCAACGACGGCCAGGTGCGCACGGTCGCCAGGCGCTGGGGGCGCGACGAATGAACACGCGGGTGCTGTTGCTGCCGCCGGATGCGGCCGATCCGGTGCGCTGCCTGGCCGTGGACGGCGAGGGCCGCGTCGTGGAGGCGCTGGAGGTGCCGGTCGGCGAACCCGTGCCCGCCGGGTTCGCCGGCG
This sequence comes from Pseudoxanthomonas spadix BD-a59, assembly GCF_000233915.3. Taxonomy (NCBI): domain Bacteria; kingdom Pseudomonadati; phylum Pseudomonadota; class Gammaproteobacteria; order Lysobacterales; family Lysobacteraceae; genus Pseudoxanthomonas; species Pseudoxanthomonas spadix. The sequence continues at coordinate 2,184,698 of NC_016147.2, forward strand.
CGGCGCCGCGCACGGTGCTGGTGGTCCCGGGCGAGGAAATCGGAACCTGGCACACGGAACTGCCGACACGCGATGCCGCGCAGGCGCTGGCGGCGGCCAGGCTGGCCCTGGCCGACCGCGTGGCCGAACCGGCCGATGCCCTGCACATCGCCATCGGCCCGCTGCAACCAGGCCAGCCGCGCCTGCTGTGCTGGGTCAAGCCGGCGCGCCTGCGCCAATGGCTGGAGCGGGTCCAGGCCCTGGGCGTGCAGGTCGACTCGGTGGTCCCGGATTACCTGGCACTGCCGGCACCTGCTGACGGCATGATCCTGGCCATTTATCAGGGTCGTTGGCTGGCACGCGGGCAGACGCTGGCCTTCAGCGCCGAACCCGACCTTGCCCGCCAGGTGATTGGAGAGCGCCCGGTCCAATGGCTTGCCCAGGACCAGGTGGAGAGCTGCCTTGCCGCCGGCGCGGGCCAGGCGCCCATCAACCTGCTGCAATACCAATTCCAGCCACGCCGCGGCGGCCGTGCACAGGCCCCCTCCTGGCGCAGGCTGGCACTGCTCGCCGGGCTGGTGCTGGTTTCACCGGTGCTGCTGCTGCTGGTCGATGCGGCGCGCTATCGACTGGTGGCACGGTCGCTGGAGGCACGCGCCGCAGCGCTGGCCGCCCCCCACCTGCGGGCAGGCGCCAGCGGCGATCCGGCCGCTGGCCTGGCCGCCGAGCTGGCCTTGCGCAAGGGTCCGGCCAGCGCCGCGGCCCTGCGCCAGGCACTGTTCGATGCCCTGGCCGCCACGCCGGGGACCCGGCTGGAATCGCTTGATTCCAGTGTCGCCGCCGGGCTGCAGGCCACCATCGTCCATCGCACCCCGGAACAGCTCGAACAGCTCCGGGCAGCGCTGCTGGCACACGGCCATGCCACCACCTTCGCACCACTGGAACCTGGCGGCGACGGGCAACGCAGCCGCCTGCAAGCGGAGCCGGCCCGGTGAGCAGCTTCCAGCGCCTCCACCACTGGTGGACCCAACGCAACCGGCGCGAGCAGGCGATGCTCGCCGTCATGTTCGCGGCCATCGCTGCGTTCGCCTTCTGGTATGGAATGCTGTCACCGGCGCGCGCCCTGCGCGAGGCCGCGCGCCGGGATTACAGCGCTGCAGTGCGCCAGCTGCACCGGGTGCAGGCCGACGCAAGCCAGCTGCAGGCGCTGGCCGACCAGCGCCCCGCCGACCGCGACGCGCTGGCCGGGCTGATCGAGCAAAGCGCTGCCCAGGCCGGGGTCGCCCTCTCGCGCCAACGGCGCGACAGCCAGGACCAGTGGGTGGTGGAGATGGACGCGGTGGATGCGCCCGCACTGCTGGCATGGCTGGATCGACTGCAAGCCCAGGGCGTGCAGCCAGTGGCCCTGGTCGCCGAGCGCGACGGAGCCCGCCTGCGGGCGCAGGCCACCTTCGTCCCGGCCTCGCCGCGCGGTCGGCCATGAACCGTCCGCTGCGTGCCAGCCTGATCGTCGCCGCCATGGCAGGGGTGATCGCCGGCACCCTACCGCTGGGCCTGGCCTTCCGAGTCCCGGCGTGGGTTCCCATCGGGCTGACCGCGGACGACGCCGTGGGCACGCCCTGGCACGGTGTCCTGCGCAATGCCCGCTGGAATGGACAGCCGCTGGGTGATGTCCGGGTGGGCCTGCAGCCGCTCCCCATGCTGCTGGGCCGGATCCGGCTGCAGCTGTCCACGCCCACCTTCGCCGGCGTGGCCGAGCGTGGCACCCGCCAAGGGTTCGAAGCGGCCAACGGCCGGTTGGCCTATCCCCTGCCACTGCTGCCCGGTGCGCAGGCCTGGCTCGAATTGCGCGAGGCGGGACTGCTGTTTGCCAACGGCCAATGCCTGCGTGCGGGCGGCCAGGTCCGCGTGCTGGTGCAAATGGCCGGACCCGACGTGCCGCAACTGCAGCTCGCCGGCACTCCCGCCTGCAAGGGCGCCGAAGGCCAACTGGTGCTGGCGAGCGACCCCGGGGCCGCGTTCGACGTGCAGGTGCACGCCTCGATCGGGCAGGACGGCCACTACTCGGTCAGCACCCGGGTCCGCAGCGAGGACCCGGCCGCCCGCCTGGCCCTGCAACTGGCGGGCTTCGATCCGGGTCCGGAGGGGCTGGTGCGCCTGGATTCGGGCCGCGCCGGACAGCCGCCCGCGCCATGAGCGCGGAGCCAGCGGCTGACCTCCAGGCGCCGGCGCTGGTTCCGCGCACCGCAGGCGCCTTCCCCGCCGCTGGCGGCGAGCAACGGCCCGGAGAGCCGTCGTCGTGATGCTGTAAACCTTGGCGCGATTCAATGCCGTCGGCGCGCGCCGACCGCATCGGACAAGCCCCTGCTCATCCGGGCCGGCAGGCCGGCTTTGCCCCCGCGTCGTTGTGCAAGACCGGGCTTGACCAGCCAGGAGATGCCGAGTTTGTACAATATGTGACAGGCCATGTCACGACCCTGCAACAAAAGAATCATTTCATGGCCCCTCTCGGCCCGCGACCCGGCCACGCTTCCATGGAGATCGACCACATGACCGTCAAGCCCCTGCGCGCCAGCCTGTATGCCCTGGCTGCTGCCCTCACGCTGGCCGCCTGCGGTGGTGGCGGTAGCAACCCGCCCCCGCCCGCCGCCGATGGCGCTCCCACTGATGGCGCCCCCGCCACTGACGGCGATGCACGCAGCTCCGTGCAGATCACCGGCGCCGGCGCGACTTTCATCTATCCGCTGCTGTCGCGCTGGTCGGCCGACTACAACCAGGTCACCGGGGTCCGGGTGAATTACCAGTCGATCGGCTCGGGCGGCGGCATCGCCCAGATCAAGGCCGGGACGGTGGACTTTGGCTCATCAGACAAGCCGCTGTCCTCCGAAGAGCTAGCCCAGGCCGGCCTGGGCCAGTTCCCGTCGGCGATCGGCGGCGTGGTCCCGGTGGTCAACCTGGACGGGGTTGAAGCCGGCAAGCTGCGCCTGACCGGCGAGCTGCTGGCCAACATCTTCCTGGCCAAGATCGAGAACTGGAACGACCCGGCCATCGCCGCGGCCAACCCGGGCCTGAAGCTGCCCGATGCCAGGATCAATCTGGTCCACCGCTCCGACGGTTCGGGCACCAGCTTCAACTTCACCAACTACCTGTCCAAGGTCAGCCCGGAGTGGAAGGACAAGGTTGGCGAAGGCACCTCGGTGCAATGGCCCGGCGGTGTCGGCGGCAAGGGCAACGAAGGGGTGGCCTCGTACGTGAAGCAGATCAAGAACTCGATCGGCTACGTCGAACTGGCCTACGCCCTGCAGAGCGCGATGCCCTACACCTCGATGCAGAACGCGGCCGGCCAGTGGGTCGAGCCGAACGCCGAATCCTTCGCCGCCGCGGCCGAAAGCGCCGACTGGGCCAGCGCCAAGGACTTCAACCTGGTCATTACCAACGCGCCGGGCGAGAAGGCCTGGCCGATCACCGCCACCAACTTCATTCTGATGCACAAGCAGCCAGCCAATGCGCAGCGCAGCGCCGCCACCCTGGCGTTCTTCAGGTGGGCCTTCGAAAACGGCCAGCGGCAGGCGCAGGAACTGCACTACGTCCCGCTGCCGGCGCCACTGGTGCAGCAGATCGAAGCCTACTGGGCAGCCGAGTTCAAGTGACGCAACGGCGCGCCCGCGACTTCGCGGGCGCCTTTGCCGTTGCGTCACCCCCGCGCAGGCGGGGATCCAGGGACGTTGCTATTGCTTCTGCGCGCACCTTCACGCACGAACCGCTGAAACATCCCTGACGTATCACTGCATCCCTCCGAAGTCCTCACGCGAGCGCATCGCCCCCGCATGAACGCAACGACACTCCCCGCCGCCGGCAGCGCTCGCGACAATGCACAGGGCGACCGCATCTTCCGCTGGATCCTGGTCGGCACGGTCATCTTCGTGCTGGTCGCCCTGGCCAGTGCCGCCTTGTCCATGCTCTGGGGCGGCCGTGATGCGCTGTTGACCCAGGGGTTTGGCTTCATCACCTCATCGGAATGGAATCCGGTCGAGAACAAGTACGGTGCCCTGGCGCCGATCTACGGCACCCTGGTGACGTCGCTGATTGCCATGGTGATCGCCGTGCCGGTGAGCTTCGGCATCGCTTTCTTCCTGACCGAGGTGGCGCCGCGCTGGTTGCGCGGGCCAGTTGGGACTGCGATCGAGCTGCTGGCCGGCATCCCTTCGATCATCTACGGCATGTGGGGCCTGTTCGTGCTGGTGCCGGTGATGACCAATCACGTCACCCCCTGGCTCAATGACCACCTGGGCACGCTGCCGCTGGTCGGCCCGCTGTTCCAGGGCCCGCCGCTGGGCATCGGCATTCTCACCGCCGGGCTGGTGCTGGCGATCATGGTGATCCCGTTCATCTCCTCGGTGATACGCGAAGTGTTTCTGACCGTACCCACGCCGCTGAAGGAATCGGCCTACGCGCTGGGTTCGACCAAGTGGGAAGTCAACTGGGACATCGTCCTGCCCTACACCCGCTCGGCAGTGATCGGCGGCATCTTCCTGGGTCTGGGCCGTGCGCTCGGTGAGACCATGGCCGTGGCCTTCGTGGTCGGCAACAGCGTGACGCTGTCGGCCTCGCTGCTGATGCCAGGCACCACCATCGCCGCGCTGATCGCCAATGACTTCGGCGAGGCGACCGAGACCTATCGCTCGGCGCTGCTGCTGCTGGGCTTCGTGCTGTTCGTGGTCACCTTCGCGGTGCTGGCGGTGGCGCGCTACATGCTCATGCAGCTCTCGCGCCGGGAGGGCTACTGATGGACGCGCCGGGCCTGTACTGGCGGCGCCGCGTGGTCAACGTGGCGGCCATCGCGCTGTCCTGCGCCACGGCGGCGTTCGGCCTGCTGTTCCTGGTCTGGATCCTGTGGACGCTGCTGGCCAAGGGCATTGCCGGGATCAACCTCAACCTGTTCACCATGAACACCCCGCCGCCGATGCAGGACGGCGGCCTGCTCAACGCGTTCTTCGGCAGCGCGTTGATGTGCACGCTGGCCATCCTCATCGGCGCCCCGCTGGGGGTCCTGGCCGGCACCTGGTTGTCTGAATTCGGCCACACGCGCAAGGCCGGCACGGTGGTGCGCTTCGTCAACGACATCCTGCTGTCGGCACCATCGATCGTGCTGGGCCTGTTCGTGTATGCGATGGTGGTCTCGGTGATCGGCTTCTCGGCGCTGGCCGGCGCGATCTCGCTGGCCTTCATCGTCCTGCCGGTGGTGGTGCGCACCACCGACGAGATGCTGCGCCTGGTGCCGGCGCAGATGCGCGAGGCCGCGCTGTCGCTGGGCGTGCCGCAATGGAAGGTGACCCTGCAGGTGCTCTATCGCAGCGCCTCGGCCGGCATCGTCACCGGCATCCTGCTGGCCCTGGCCCGCATTTCCGGCGAGACCGCGCCACTGCTGTTCACCGCCTTCGGCAACCAGTTCTGGAGCAGCAGTCTCTTCCGCCCCATGGCCTCGGTGCCGGTGGTGATGAACCAGTTCGCCGGCAGCCCCTACGAATCCTGGCAGACCCTGGCCTGGGCCGGTGCGCTGGTGTTGACCGTGTTCGTGCTGCTGGTCGGCCTGGGTGCGCGCTTCTTCCTGCTGCGCAACAGGATCTCCAATGACTGACTTATCGACGGACCCGACCATGAACGATGTGCAGCACACCGCCCCGAGCCCGCGCCTGAGCCAGGTCACCACCGACCGCGGCATCCTGCCGCCAGCGGCGGTAAAGCTGGAAGCGCGCGGGCTGGACTTCTACTACGACAAGTTCCACGCGCTGAAGAACATCAACCTGCAGATTCCGGAGAAGCGCGTGACCGCGCTGATCGGGCCGTCCGGCTGCGGCAAGTCCACGCTGCTGCGCGTGTTCAACCGCATCTATGCGCTCTACCCCAAGCTCAGGGCCACCGGCCAGGTGCTGCTGGACAATGAGGACATCCTCTCGCCCAAGTATCCGATGAACCGGCTGCGCAGCAAGGTCGGCATGGTGTTCCAGAAGCCGGTGCCGTTTCCGATGACCATCTTCGAGAACGTCGCCTACGGTATCCGCCACCACGAGAGGCTGTCCAAGGCAGAGATGAATGCCCGCGTCGAGCATGCGCTGCACCAGGGCGCGCTGTGGGACGAGGTCAAGGACAAGCTGGGCCAGAGCGCGCTGGGCCTGTCCGGTGGCCAGCAGCAGCGCCTGTGCATCGCCCGCGCGGTGGCACTCAGGCCCGACGTGCTGCTGCTGGATGAACCCACCTCCGCGCTGGACCCCATTTCCACCAGCCGCATCGAGCAGTTGGTGGAGGAACTCAAGCGCGATTACACCATCTGCATCGTCACCCACAACATGCAGCAGGCCGCGCGGGTAAGCGATTACACCGCCTTCATGTACCTGGGCGACCTAATTGAACACGACGTCACCTCGACCATCTTCTCGCATCCGTCAAAGCAGCAGACCGAGGACTACATCACCGGCCGGTTTGGGTGAGGAACGCGCTCGTCTGACGCCAACCGGTCTGAGATGCGCAAGACGCCCGACCATGGCTGCTTGGGCCAGAGGTCGAAGAAGCCACGGGAGCACGCCGCCGACGGCAGCAGCACCCACGGCCAGCACGGCACGACAGCAGCAGCCACACCCAGCAAGCATTCCCGCTTCCCAGGATCCGTCATGCCCACCACCACCCCCCCGCACGAACACATCGTCAAGAGCTACGACGAAGAGCAGCGCCGTCTGACCGGCGAGATCCTGCACATGGGCGAGATCGCCGTGGCCCAGCTGGAAGCGGCCATGGACGTGGTCGACCGGCGCGATGACCGCGCCGCCCAGCGCATCATCGCCAACGATGAGGCCATCGACCTGCTGGAAGCCCAGGTCAGCCACGACGTGATGCAGTTGGCGCTGCGCGGACCGATGGCGCGCGACCTGCGCGAGATCCTGGCAGCCCTGCGCATCCCCACCGACCTGGAGCGCATCGGCGACTACGCGGCCAACGTGGCCAAGCGCTCGATGGCGCTCAACACGCTACCGCCGGTCCCGCACGCCACCGGCCTGCGCGGGCTGGCCCAGGTCGCCGCGCAACTGGTGCGCGATGCCATGGCCGCCTACCGCGACAGCGATGCCGAACTGGCCCTGCAGGTACGTGAGCGCGATGCAGAACTCGATGCGCTCTACACCGGGCTGTTCCGCGAACTGCTGACCTACATGATGGAGGACGCCCGCGCCATCACCCCGTGCACACACCTGCTGTTCATGGCCAAGAACCTGGAACGCATCGGCGACCACGCCACCAACATCGCCGAGAACGTCTGGTTCCTGGTCCGTGGTGACCATCCGTTGCCACCACGCGACAAGCGCGACGAAAGCCCGTTCGCCGGTGCCCCGACGGCCCGCCTCTGAGGCTCCATCGGGGTCCAGCGCCGGACGAGCAGCGGCCATGGACGTCCTGTTCATCCTGGCGGGTGCACGCTTGGCCGGTCCGAAGGCCATCACGGCCATCCACGATGGAGCACACCATGAGGCGCATGTCCATTCTGATGCTGGCCCTGTCCCTGACCGCAAGCGGCGCCGCGATGGCCACCGCGAAGGACCCCGATGACCGTGGTCGCGGCAAGGACAGTCACGACCAGCGCCATGACAAGGGCCGCGACGATCATCGCCCGCCGGCGCACCATGACAACGGTCGGCGCCGCTATGGCCGCGGCGACCACCTGGACAACGGCCGTCGGGGCGTCCCTGTCGATTACCACCACCACCACCTGAAGCCACCGCCGCCCGGCCATGAATGGCGCCGTGTGGACGAGGACTACGTGCTGGTGGCCGTGGCCACCGGAATCATCGTCAGCGTGATCGCCGCAAGCCAGTAATCCGGCGCGCGTGGTTTACGGCGTGCCGGTTGTCCGCTGCACGGGGCGCACCCTTCCGGGTGCGCCCTTTTTTCCGGCCGATGCCTGGGCGTGCACCTGGCCGGCTCTGCTAGGCTTTCCGGATGCAAGACACCCCCGCCACACCTGCTGTTGCCAGCCCCTGCGTTTCGCCGATGACCCGCCGCTTCCGCGGTTTCCTGCCCGTGGTGGTGGACGTGGAAACCGGCGGCTTCGACTGGAACCGCCATGCGCTGCTGGAAATCGCCGTGGTGCCGATCGACCTGGACCAGGCCGGCCGCTTCATCCTGGGCGACACCGCGTGCGCGCACCTGGAGCCGGCCCCGGGCCTGGAGATCGATCCCAAGTCGCTGGAGATCACCGGCATCGTGCTGGACCATCCGTTCCGCCTGGCCAAGCCGGAGAAAGAGGCGCTGGACCACGTGTTCGCCCCGGTCCGCGCAGCCATGAAGAAGCACGGCTGCCAGCGCGCGATCCTGGTGGGCCACAACGCGCACTTCGACCTGAACTTCCTCAACGCCGCGGTCGCACGCACCCAGCACAAGCGCAATCCGTTCCATCCCTTCAGCGTGTTCGACACGGTGACCATGGCCGGCCTGGCCTACGGCCAGACGGTGCTGGCACGCGCGGTGCAGGCCGCAGGCATGGAATGGAACCCGGAACAAGCGCACTCGGCCGTCTACGACGTCGAGCAGACCGCGCGGCTGTTCTGCACCATCGCCAACCAGTGGCCGCAGCCGGGTGCGAGCGGCGCCTGAAGCGGACCGCCACCGAGCCCGTCCCGCCGCTCATTGCCGCCCGACAACCCGGCTGCGGTGCCGTGTGCTTTCGCCATCATCCACACTCCGCGCGCACGGCGGCTGCCGCCACTGCACCTGCCCGCGTGCAACCCAGGTTGGTAGGGCGGGTCTTGACCCGCCACCGCGAAACACGGCCAGCCGCACGATGGATACGGCTTGCGGAAACGAGCAAGCCGAGGCGGGGCGTTGCGAGGACCGGCGAACGAGGGGCTCCTTCGCCGGTGCATGGCGGGTCGAGACCCGCCCTACGTCTGCTCAGCGCTGGCCGTACTCCTGGCGCAACTCGCGCTTGAGCAGCTTGCCCGAGCCGTTGCGCGGCAGCCCGTCACGGAAGAACACCCGCCGCGGCGCCTTGAAATGGGCCAGGTGCGCGCGCGCATGGGCGATCAGCTCGGCCTCGTCGGCGTGCATCCCGTCCTTGAGCGCCACCACCGCGGCCACGGCTTCGACCAGGCGCGGATCGGGCAGCGCGAACACCGCCACTTCGGCCACGGCCGGATGCCGGTACAGGCATTCCTCGACCTCACGGCTGGACACCACGATGCCGCCACTGTTGATGACGTCCTTCACCCGGTCGACGATGGTCAGGTAGCCCTCGGCGTCCATCACCCCCAGGTCGCCGGTATGGAACCAGCCGCCGGCGAAGGCCTCGGCCGTTTCTTCCGGCTTGTCCCAGTAGCCGCGCAGCAGCTGCGGCGAGCGGTGCACGATCTCGCCCTGCTCGCCGGGCGCCACCGGTTGGCCGTCGGCATCGACCACCCGGGTCTGGACGTTGAAGACCGGCCGCCCGGCCGACGCCGGACGCTGTGCGTGGTCTTCGGGCCTGAGCACCGTGGCCAGCGGGCCGATCTCGCTCTGCCCGTAGCAGTTGAACAGGCGCACCGGCAGGCGCCTTGCCAGTTCCTCCAGCACCGGCACGGGCATGATCGAGGCGCCGTAGTAACCGCGCTTGAGGCAGCTCAGGTCGAAGCCGTCGAACCCCGGATGGCGCAGCAGCGAGATCCACACCGTGGGTGGCGCGAAGAACGAATCCAGCCGGTGCTGGGCAATCGTGGACAGGCACAGCTCGGCCTGGGCCGAGGCCAGGATGTGCACGTAGCCGCCCATGATCAGCTGCGGCACGGTGAACACGTGCATCTGCGCCGAGTGGTACAGCGGCAACGCGGCCAGGGCGCGGTCATGCGCGCTCAGTTCCAGCTCGATGATGGCGCTGGTGTATTCGGCCAGCAGCGCCGCGTGGGTGAGCATGGCGCCCTTGGGCGCGGCGGTGGTGCCGGAGGTATAGAGGATCTGGGCCAGGTCGTCGGCGGCGGGGGTGGGCAGCGGCTGGCGCGGCTGGCCCGGCTCGGCCGAAGCCATCGCCAGCACATCGTGGCCCGATCCGCCATGCAACGTGCCGCGCCACTGGACCGCCTCGGCGGCGTGGGCCAGCCGCTCCAGGTCGCCCGGGTCGTGGAACAGCGCGCGGCTGCCGGACTGGCGCAGGATGTAGTCCACCTCCTCTGCGGTCAGGCCGTGGTTGATCGGCACATGCACCAGTCCGGCGCGCGCGCAGGCCAACCACAGCAGCACGTAGGCATCGGAGTTGGCACCAAAGGCGGCCACCCGCTCGCCGCTGGCCAGGCCCAGCGCACGCAGCGCGTTGGCCAGGCCGGTGATGGCCTGCTCCAGCTGCGCGTAGGTCCATTCGCGCTGGCCGAAACGCAACGCCGTGCGCGGGCCGTGGCGGGCGGCCGAACGGGCAAAGGCGGCGGCGATGTTGTCGGCGCGCGCGGCGGCGATGTGCGAGGCGGAAGTGGACGAGCTGGCGCTGCGGTCCATGCGAGGGTCCCTTGTGAAAGTCCCGCGGCGCGGGTGGATGCGGGAGAGCGTGCACCTTAGCGCGGCGTGCGCCGGGCTGTCGTTCCGCAGCGCAGCAACCGCACCGCTTCGGCATGGTCAGCGGCCCGGCGCGCGATCCTGTCCGGGCCACCGCATGGCCTCTTCCGGCAAAGGCTGCCGCCAGGCCGATGCGCCGCTGCCGGAACCATCAACCGTGCTCGCCGCGGCTGCGCCGCTGGGCCGGCGCGGTCGACGCGCTCGTGGAGCCAGGCCGGCGACACGTCTCCGGCCGCAGCGGATCGGCGCTCAGGTGCTCGCCGCACCCGCCGCTGGACCCGGATCTTGCAGGCCGCGCTGGCGGACCGCCTCGAACAGGGTCACGCCAGTGGCCACCGAGACGTTGAGGCTTTCGATATCACCGGGCATCGGGATCCGCACCAGCCCGTCGCAGTGCTCGCGGGTGAGCCGGCGCAGGCCGTCGCCTTCGCCGCCCAGGACCAGGGCGATGTTGCCCTTCAGGTCGAGCGAATACAGCGAGGTCTGCGCCTCTCCGGCCAGGCCATAGATCCACACGCCCGATTTCTGCATCTCGCGCAGCGCACGGGCCAGGTTGGTCACCGCCACCACCGGCACCCGATCGGCCGCGCCGGCCGAGGTCTTGCGCACGGTTGCGTTCAGGCCAACCGACCTGTCCTTGGGGATCACCACCGCGGTCACGCCCGCAGCCGCGGCGCTGCGCAGGCAGGCGCCGAGGTTGTGCGGATCCTGCACCCCGTCCAGCACCAGGACCAGCGCCCGCCCTGCGGCGGCCTGGATCAGCCCCGCAAGCTCGGACTCGTCCCAGGTCTTGGCGGCGGCATAGCGCGCGGCCACGCCCTGGTGGCGCACCTGGCCGCCCACCCCATCCAGTGCCTGGGTGTTGACGCGGCGCACCTCGATGCCCTTGCGGCGTGCGTTCTCCTCGATCTCGGTCAGGCGCGCGTTCTTGCTGCTGCCGTCGATCAGGACTTCGCGCACGTGGTCGGCATCGTTCTCGATCGAGGAAGCCACGGCGTTGACGCCGACGATCCATTGGTTCTGTTTGCTCATGAGGCTCTTGTGGGCGGGCGGTCAGCCGCGCCCGGGCGGCCAGATGGGAGTGTCGTGGTCGGGATGCTGGAAGGACACGATGCGCGAGAGGAACGCCTGCGCGGCGATGTCCTCCTCGGTACGGCGCGCCGGCAGGGCGTGCAGGGAATCTGTGAATGGCAGTCGGCCTTCGACGCCGTACTGGATGTGCGGGGGCAACGCCGCCGGATCATCGAACGCACCGGCCGCCAGCGCCACGCCATCGGGCGCCTCGTAGGTCAGCGGCGTGCCGCACTGCGCGCAGAAGCCGCGCGCAACCAGGTTGGAGGACCGGTAGCGCGCCGGAGTGCCGCGCGTCCAGACCAGTGCGGCACCGCGCGTGGAGACCAGCGGCGCGTAGTACGCACCGAAGGCCTTTTGGCACATCCGGCAATGGCAGATGGAGGCATCGTCCAGCGTGCCGGTGACGTGGAAACGCACCGCACCGCACTGGCAGCCGCCGCTGTACTCGACCATGGGCCAGCTCAGTATTTCTGCTTCTTGCGACGAGCGGGCAAGGCCGGCCGAGGCGCGTCGACGCCGGCCTGGTCCCCACCCGGCTCGACCAGGCGGAAGTCGATCTTGCGCTCTTCCATGCTCGCCTTCATGACCTGCACGGTGACCGCATCGCCCAGCCGGAACTCGGTGCCGCGGCGTTCGCCGGACAGGGTCTTGCGGATCGGGTCGAAGTGGTAATAGTCGTGCGGCAACTGGGTCACGTGGACCAGGCCGTTGACCTTGGACTGGTTCAGTTCCACGAACAGCCCGAAGCTGGTCACGCCGCTGATCACGCCATCGAAGATGCCGCCGACATGCTGCTCCATCCATGCGGCGCGGTAGCGCTCGTCGACCTCGCGCTCGGCCTCCTCGGCACGGCGCGAACGCTCGGAACACTGCAGCGACAGCGCGACCATCTCGTGCAGCGAATACTGGAACTTTTCGGCCCTGGCGCCGGTGAGCGCGTGCTTGATCGCACGGTGCACCAGCAGGTCCGGGTAGCGACGGATCGGCGAGGTGAAGTGCGCGTATGCATCCAGCGCCAGGCCGAAGTGACCGGCGTTGTCCGGCGTGTACACCGCCAGGCTCTGGCTGCGCAGCAACACCGATTCCAGCAACGCCGCGTCCGGACGCTGGCGGACCTTCTTCAGCAGCGCGGTGAAGTCGCGCGGCTCGACCTTGCTCCAGGCCGGCATCGACAGCTTGAACTCCTTGAGGAACTCCAGCAGGTCGGCGTACTTGGACTCCGGCGGCCGCTCGTGCACGCGGTATGGCGCGGGAACGCCCTTTTCCAGCAGGTAGCGCGCGGCCTGCACGTTGGCTGCGATCATGCATTCCTCGATCAGCTTGTGCGCATCGTTGCGCACCTGCATGCCGGCCTGGGTGACCTCGCCGCGGTTGTCCAGGACAAAGCGCACCTCGCTGGTCTCGAACTCGATCGCGCCGCGCTTCTCGCGCGCCTTGGACAGCAGACCGTACAACTCGTGCAGGCGCTTGACGTGCGGCAACAGGTCCAGGCCGATCTCGGCCTGCGCCTGGGCATCGTCCTCGCCCACCGCCTTCCACACCTGGTCGTAGGTCAGGCGCGCGTGCGAGCGCATCACGGCCTCGTAGAACCTGGCGGCGGTCACTTCCCCGTTCTTGTCCACCTGCATGTCGCAGACAAAGCACATCCGGTCGACCTTGGGGTTCAGCGAGCAGATGCCGTTGGAGATGGTCTCCGGCAGCATCGGCACCACGAACCCCGGGAAGTACACCGAGGTCGCGCGCCTGGAAGCCTCCTGGTCCAGCAGCGTGCCAGGACGCACGTAGTGCGACACATCGGCGATGGCCACCACCAGACGGTAGCCGGAGCGGTTGCTGATGCGCAGGCCCTTGCGGTTGGATTCGCAATAGACCGCGTCGTCGAAGTCCTTGGAATCGGCGCCGTCGATGGTCACCAGTGGCAGCTCGCGCAGGTCGACGCGGCCGGCGATCATCGACGGCGCCACCGCCAATGGCACCGCGCTGGCCTCGGCCAGCACTTCCGTCGGGAATTCGTAGGGCAGCTCGTGGCCGTGGATGGCCGTTTCCACCACCAGCGATGGGGTCAGCTTGTCACCGAGTACCGCCACGATCCGGCCGATCGGATCGCGGCGGCCGTCCGGGGCGTGGGTCAGTTCCAGCACCACCAGCTGGCCGTCGCGCGCCTGGCTGCGGGCATCGGGCGGGATCAGGATGTTGCGCTGGATGCGCTTGTCGTCGGGGATCACAAAGCTCACCCCCGACTCCATCGCAAAGCGCCCGATCAGGCGGTGCACGCGACGCTCCAGCACCTCGACGATGGCGCCCTCGCGGCGGCCACGACGATCCAGGCCGGTGACCGAAGCCAGCACGCGGTCGCCGTGCATGACCTTGCGCATCTCCGACGGCGGCAGGAACAGATCGTCGCCACCGGCCTCGGCGCGCAGGAAACCGAAGCCTTCCGGATTGGCGATCACCACGCCGGGCACCAGGTCCATCTGCTCGGCCGGCGCGTAACCGCCGCGGCGGTTGAGCAGCAGCTGGCCGTCGCGGACCATCGCGGTCAGGCGCTTGGTCAGGGCTTCGAAACGCTCCGGCGCGGTCAGGTCGAGCTTGCCGGCCAGTTCCTCGGCGGTCAGCGGACCTTCACTGGCCGCCAGCGTGCCCAGGATCACCTCGCGGCTGGCGATGGGCTGGGCATAGCGCTCGGCCTCGCGCGCGGCATACGGATCGGTGAAGCCGGCCTGGCCCACACCCTGCGCGGGCACCACCACGCGCGGGGCCTGGCGGCCACGGCGTTCAAAGGGACGCGGTGCGTTGCCGTGGTCACCGCCGCCGTGCGGACCCTTGCGTCGGCCACCGGCAGCGTGGGCCTTGCCGCCCTTGCCCGGGCCGGCGGCGGGCGCGGGCATCGATTCAGGCATCCATGGCGGAAGCTTGGACTTGCCGGCGCCTTTGTTTCCCCCTGTGCCCTGGGTCGTCGTCTTTTTCGAGGCCGGGGCCTTGTCCGATGGGGGTCTGCGCCCGCCTGTTCCAGTCTTTTTTGTCATTGCCAAATGGTACACCCCCACCCTGGTTTCCGCCGTCGTGCGCGCCTCCTGCCAGCGCAGCACACGATGCTGTCCCGACCCAACGACCGAACCGCGAGCCGTGCGGCGCCTTTTCGCCTTGTCGTTCATCGAAGACACCTCGCTTGCGAAGGAGCGAAGGGATGGACAAGGGAATGGAATCAAGGGTCAACGGGCCCGCCTGAAAAGGGGAAAGGCCCGTTGCCACTGCCTACCGCAGATCGTTCTAGTGTAGTGTTCCATTCTGTTTGGAACTTAAGCGCTGATTGGCGCGGATCACCTTCTGCAGGATGTCGCGGGCGCTTCTGGTCCAGATGAACGGCTTGGGTTTGGTGTTGTGATGCGCGAGGTACTCGTCGATGGCGGCGATCAGTTCGGGCACGCTGGTGAACACCCCGCGGCGCAGCCGCTCGGCGGTGATGTCGCGGAAGAAGCGCTCAACCATGTTCAGCCACGAGGCGGAGGTAGGCGTGAAGTGCATGGTGAAGCGCGGGTGCTTGGCCAGCCACTTCTGGACATTGGGATGCTTGTGGGTGACCGTGGGCGTGCCAATGCCGCATCACGGTGCTGGGGCTCACGCCCAGCTCGGCGGCCATCTTGCGCGTACTCCAGTGCGTGGCCGCCGCCGGCCGGCTCTGCGTGGTCAACTCCACCAGCCGCGCCGCGTCGACCTTGGCCGGCGGCGCCCCGCGCGGCAAGTCGCGCTCGATCCCGGCCATCCGCGACTGCGCATATCGCGCGCGCCAGCGCGAGACCTGTACGCGCCCCACCCCTACTTGCTCGGCGATCTCCTTGTTCTGCATGCCGTCCGCAGCCAGCAGCACCATGCGGGCGCGCTGCGCCAGCCTCACGCTCGTGCGCTTGGAGCGAACCAGTCTCGTCAACTCGGCTCGCTCCTCGTCGCTCAGCACAATCTCAGGGGCAACTCGCACTTGCACTCTCCACTCTTCGTCCTCGTAGAGTGTTGGAGTGATGGATTTCATCCAAGTTCCCTCAAGAACAGAACGGTACACTAGGAGTCTGTCGGGCTTTGGCGGTCGAGGCGAAAATTCGGCTGCGCGAGGACAGATTTTCGGCGATTCGCCGCCCCATAGTGGTTCTCTGGGGCAAGAAGCGACGGAAATATGGACCGCACAGCCGGATTTGCAGCCCGGCCGGCCAAAGTCCGACAGGCTCCTAGCCCGCCCTCACTTCGCGATACCGAGGAACAGCGCCAGGCACCGTTCCACCTCGACCAACACGTTCGCATCCAATCGCCCGAAGGTCGGCCCTACCTTCTCGCGCTTGACCGTCATGATCTTGTCGATCATCACCTGCGACGGCTTCTGCAAGCCGTTCTCCATTTCCGGCTGGAGCTTGATCCGCAGCAGTGGCGCAGCCACCAACGTGCTGGTCACCGGCAACACCGTCACGGTCGCGCTCTCGCTGAAGTGGTTGGCCTGGATCACCAACGCCGGGCGCGGCTTGCCGAAATCGCCCTGCATGGTGATCGTCACAAAATCGCCGCGCTTCATTCAGTCCAGCCGTCCACCTCGGCCATCGCTTCATCCAGCAACTGCTGCAGGCCGGCATCGGCTTGGTCAGCCTGGGCCACCAACCGCGCTTGGCGATGGCACTCCTGCTCGAAGTCCGGTCGCCGGGTATCGGGCACCCAGATCTGCACCGGGCGCAACCCCGCCACGCGCAGGGCGTCGCGATGCTTCTGGACACGGGAATTTACATGGGCCATCTCATCACTCCACGCTCGTTACATGCAACAAGATAGACCGCCCACGCGTTACATGCAACATTCCCGGAAGCCCTGCGGCAGCAGCCCACCTCCCTGTGTACCGGGACGCCGGATGTCCTGCAGCCCCGGCGCGCGTGCGAAAAAACATTTGACACCCTGCGATGACATCCGCAGAATGCGCGCCCTGAGTCGCCCGGGTGGCGGAATTGGTAGACGCACTAGCTTCAGGTGCTAGCGGGGGCAACTCCGTGGAGGTTCGAGTCCTCTCCCGGGCACCATGACCCAGATAAAAAAGCCCCGTCGCAAGCGGGGTTTTTTTATTGCCGATCGTTTGCGCGCGTGCGTGCCAAGACAATGCGTTCGCGCGCTCATGTGCGATAACCACGCGCGCCGTCCCTTCTCGAGTGCCCGCAGTTGCAACCCCAACAGATCCTGTTCCTGGCCATCCTGGCCGTCACCCTGTTCCTGTTCGTCAGCGAGAAGCTGCGCGTGGACCTGGTGGCGATGCTGGCCTTGCTGGCCCTGGCCCTGACCGGCATCCTCGATCCGCGCGAAGCGCTGTCCGGGTTTTCCAGCGAACCGGCGATCATCGTGGCCGCGGTGTTCGTGCTGTCCTCGGGCCTGGCCGCCACCGGCATCACCGACCGGATCGGTCAGGCCATCGGCAGGGCCGCCGGCGGCAGCGAGTGGCGCACCATCGCGGTGGTGATGCCGGCGACCGCGGCGCTGGCCGCGTTCTCGCACCATCTGATGGTCACCGCGATGATGCTGCCGATCCTGATGCGGCTGGCGCGCGAGCAGAAGCTGGCCGCCTCGCGCCTGCTGATGCCGATGTCGCTGGCCGCTTCGCTGGGTACCACGCTCACCCTGATCGGGGCGCCGGCGTTCCTGCTGGCCAACGACCTGCTCAAGCGCACCGGCAGCCAAGGCCTGGGGTTCTTCACCATTACCCCGATCGGCGCGGTGCTGGTGTTGATCGGCACCGCCTACATGCTGCTGGGCCGCTGGCTGGTGCCCAAGCGTTCGGGCGAAGCCGGCAGCGAAAGCTACATGCGCCTGGAGCGCTACTACACCGAGCTGGTGGTGGACGAAGGCTCGCCGTGGATCGGCAAGACCTACGGCCAGTTCCGCGAGCACTTCGACGAGCGCCTGCAGGTGGTGGACTGGCTGCGCTACGGCATGCGCCGGCGCAACCAGCAGGCCGACAGCCCGCTGCGACAGGGTGATGTCCTGCTGGTGCGTGCCTCGCCCGACGAGATCGCCTCGATCAAGGACGAGCCCGGCCTGTCGCTGCACGCAGTGGTCAAGTACGGCGAGCAGCCCAAGGAAGGCGATGGCCGCCAGACCGAACTGCTGGGCGAGGAGCAGCTGGTCCAGGCGGTGGTCGCGCCGAACTCCGAGTTCATCGGCCGCAGCGTGTCCAGCATCGACTTCCTGCACACCCTGGGCGTGGTGGTCGTGGGCCTGTGGCGCAAGGAAGGCTGGCTGCATGGCGAGCTGTCCGAGCTGAAGCTGGAGGAAGGCGACCTGCTGGTGCTGTGGGGCCGCCAGCAGACCTTCGGCAAGCTCGCCCAGCATCACGGCTTCCTGATGCTGATGCCGTTCCAGGCGCAGAAGCGCACCCGCAAGCGCGCCCCGCTGGCCCTGGCGATCATGGTCGCCTCGGTGGTCGCCGCCGCCAGCGGCTGGCTGAGTCCGCAGATCGCCTTCCTGGCCGGTGCGGTGGCGATGGTGATCAGCCGCTGCGTCGGCATCGAGCGCGCCTACCAGGAAATCGATGTGCGCATCTTCGTGATGATCGCCGGGGTGATCCCGTTGGGACTGGCGATGGAGAAGACCGGCACGGCGGCCTGGTTTGCCGACATCCTGAGCGCGCACGCGCAGGGCTGGAGCGCGCTGACCCTGCTGCTGGTGATGTTCGCCAGCGCCGCGCTGCTGACCCAGATCCTGTCAGATGCAGCCACCACCGTGCTGCTGACCCCGATCGCCCTGGCCATGGCCACAACGCTGGGCCAGTCGCCGACCCCATTCGTCATGTGCATCGCGGTGGGTGCGGTGGCCTCGTTCCTGACCCCGATCGGCCACCACGGCAACCTGCTGATCCTCAATCCGGGCCAGTACACCTTCGGCGACTTCCTGCGCGTGGGCGTGCCGCTGACGATGCTGATCGCCCTGGCCACGGCGTGGATGGCGCGCTGGCTGTGGATGGGCGGCCCGCTGCTGCCGTTCGGCGCCGGCGCTTGATGGGCGCGTGGGCAGGGCGGCATCGGCACCGCGGCCGGCCGGCGGGCGCGGGCTCGAGGAAGGTCCGTGCCAGGGCGTCTGCCCTGCACGTTCTGCAGCGCCGGCGCGCGGGGCCGTGCGCGGCGCGTTGCAGCGGTCGCGGGCGCTGCGACGGGCGCGCGGCTAAACTCCTCAGGTTCACTCCCAGCGCAGTGCCCGCATGACCGACCCGACCGTCCGCCCGACCTTCCACGGCTTCGAACAGATCCCGCTGCGCGAGTACGCCGAGCGCGCCTACCTGGATTATTCGATGTACGTGGTCCTGGACCGCGCCCTGCCCTTCATCGGTGATGGGCTCAAGCCGGTCCAGCGGCGGATCATCTACTCGATGAGCGAACTGGGGCTGGGCGCCGCGTCCAAGCCCAAGAAATCCGCGCGCACCGTCGGCGATGTGATCGGCAAGTTCCACCCGCACGGGGACAGTGCCTGCTACGAGGCGCTGGTGCTGATGGCCCAGCCGTTCTCCTACCGCTATCCGCTGATCGACGGCCAGGGCAACTTCGGTTCGCCGGACGATCCCAAGTCGTTTGCGGCCATGCGCTACACCGAATCCAAGCTCACCCCGATCGCCGAGGTGCTGCTGGGCGAGCTGACCCAGGGCACGGTGGACTGGGTGCCCAACTTCGACGGCACCCTGGAGGAACCGAGCTGGCTGCCGGCACGCCTGCCGCACCTGCTGCTCAACGGCACCACCGGGATCGCGGTGGGCATGGCCACCGACGTGCCGCCGCACAACCTGGGCGAGATCGTCAGCGCGCTGATCCGCCTGATCGACGACCCCGAGGCCAGCGTGGCCGACCTGTGCGAACACGTGCGCGGCCCGGACTACCCGACCGCCGCCGAGATCATCACCTCGCCTGCCGACCTGCAGGCGATGTACCAGACCGGCCACGGCAGCGTGCGCGCACGGGCGACCTTCAGCAGGGAAAACGCCAACATCGTGGTGACCGCGCTGCCCTACCAGGTGTCCCCGTCCAAGGTGATCGAACAGATCGCCACGCAGATGCGCGCCAAGAAGCTGCCCTGGCTGGAGGACATCCGCGACGAATCGGACCACCAGAACCCGGTCCGCGTGGTCATGATCCCGCGCTCGAACCGGGTCGATGCCGAGCAGCTGATGGGGCACCTGTTCGCCACCACTGATCTGGAAAAGAGCTATCGGGTCAACCTCAACATCATCGGCCTGGACGGGCGCCCGCAGGTCAAGAACCTGCGCGCCTTTCTGAGCGAATGGCTGGGCTTTCGCTACGACACGGTCACCCGTCGCCTCAAGCACCGCCTGGAAAGGGTCGAGCGCCGCCTGCACCTGCTGGAAGGCCTGCTGACCGCCTTCCTCAACCTGGATGAGGTGATCGGCATCATCCGCAGCCAGGACGAGCCCAGACCGGCCTTGATTGCGCGCTTTGCCCTGAGCGAAGAGCAGGCCGATTACATCCTGGAGACCCGCCTGCGCCAGCTGGCGCGGCTGGAGGAGATGAAGATCCGCGGCGAGCAGGACGCGCTGGCCAGCGAACGCGAGCGCCTGACCGCCACGCTGGGCTCCAACGCCAAGCTCAAGAAGCTGGTCAAGGATGAACTGCTGGCCGATGCGAGCAAGTTCGGCGACGCGCGCCGCTCGCCGCTGGTCTCGCGCCAGGCCGCCCAGGCCCTGGACCAGACCGAGCTGCTCGCCAGCGAACCGATGACCGTGATCATGTCCGAAAAGGGCTGGGTACGCGCAGCCAAGGGCCATGACATCGACATCGCCAAGCTCGGCTATCGCGAGGGCGACAGCCCGCTGGCGGCCGTGCGCACGCGCAGCAACCACCAGGTCGCGTTCCTGGATTCGACCGGGCGCAGCTATTCCACCGCCGTGCACACCCTGCCCTCGGCGCGTGGCAACGGCGAGCCGCTGACCGGGCGGTTCTCGCCGGCCGCGGGCGCATCGTTCCAGGCGCTGGCCTCGGGCGAGAACGAGACCCGCCTGGTGCTGGCCTCCAGTCACGGCTACGGCTTTGTCACCCGGTTTGAAAACCTCACCAGCCGCAACAAGGCCGGCAAGGCGATGCTCAACCTGACGCCCAACGCCAGGGTGCTGCAGCCGGCGCTGCTGGCCGACGCTGCCAGCGACCGCATCGTGGCAGTGACCAGCGCCGGCAACCTGCTGGCCATCGCCGCCAGCGACCTGCCCGAGCTGGACAAGGGCAAGGGCAACAAGATCATCGACATCCCCAAGGCCAAGCTGTCCACCGAACGGGTGGTCGCCATCGCCGCGATCTCGCCCGGTGGCACCCTGCACGTGCACAGCGGCGCGCGCACGATGACCCTCTCGTTCAAGGACCTGGACCTGTACACCGGCACCCGCGCCACGCGCGGCGCGCTGCTGCCACGTGGCTGGCAGAAAGTGGACGGGCTGGAAGTCCAGTAAGCTCACATCCAGCGCAGCGCGTTGAAGCACTGTGCCTTTTGCCGGCACCGAGCGCGGGGCCGCCTTGATCGGGAGACGCATTGATGCAACCGGAGTTCTGGCACGAACGCTGGCAGTCGCAACGCATCGGCTTCCACCAGAACAAGGTGATGCCGCTGCTGCAGAAGCACTGGCCATCACTGGGATTGCCCACCGGCAGCCAGGTGTTCGTGCCGCTGGCCGGCAAGTCGCTGGACATGGCCTGGCTGGCGGCGCAGGGCCATCGCGTGCTCGGTGTGGAGCTCTCACCGCTGGCCGTGCAGCAGTTCTTCGCCGAACATGATCTGACCCCGCAGATCCGTGAAACCGCTCATGGCGTGCACTACCTGGCCGGTGACATCGAACTGATCTGCGGCGATGCCTTCGATCTGGATGCCCAAGTCCTGGCCGACTGTGTTGGCGTCTACGACCGCGCTGCGTTGATCGCCCTGCCCGAGCCCATGCGCCGCCGTTACCTGGCCGAGCTTTATGCACGGCTGCCGGCGCAGTGCCGGGGCCTGCTGATCACGCTGGAGTACCCGCAGGCGCAAAAGGAAGGGCCGCCGTTCTCGGTCGAGCCGGCCGAGGTGCACGCGCTGTTCGCCCCGGAATGGGAACTGGAGGAGCTCGAGCATCGGGATATCCTGCCGTATGAGCCGGGGTTCGTGGCCGAGGGCGTGACGGCATTGCAGACCAGGGTGTATCGGTTGGCGCGCCGGTGATGGCCGCCCTGGCTTCTGGGTTGAAGCCGTGCACGCTGTCCCGTCGCTTCGCGGAGCGAGCTCCCGCATGACCCGCTGGATCCGACGTTCGCTCTTGCTGCTGCTGACGCTGGGCATCATCGCTGCCGGCCTGGGCTGGTGGCTGCTGCGCGGCAGCCTGCCGACGCTGGAAGGCCAGGTCCGCCTGCCCGGCCTGTCCGCACCGGTCGGCATGGCCCGCGATGACCGCGGCGTGGTCACCATCGATGCGGCCAATCCCACCGACGCGGCGCGCGCCCTGGGGTTCGTGCATGCACAGGAACGGTATTTCGAAATGGACCTGATGCGGCGCAGTTCGGCCGGCGAGCTGGCGGCGCTGTTCGGCGCGCGGGCGCTGCCGCTGGACCGCCAGCGTCGCCTGCATCGCATGCGCGCACGCGCCGAAGCCGGCCTGGCCGATTTCGCCGGGACCCATCGCGCCGAGCTGCAGGCCTACACCGCCGGCGTCAATGCCGGCCTGGACGCGCTCCCGGTGCGGCCCTGGCCGTACCTGCTGCTGCGCCAGAAACCGCAGCCGTGGACCGTGGCCGACGTGGTCCTGGCCGGCGATGCGATGTACTTCGACCTGCAGGACGCCGACGACGCGCGCGGGCTGGCGCTGTGGCAGCTGGGGCAGCACCTGCCGCCGGCGCTGTTCGCCCTGCTCACCGCCGATGGCACCGAGTGGGATGCGCCGCTGCTGGGGGCCGCGCGGCCGGCCCCGACCTTGCCCGATGCGGACACGATCGACCTGCGCCGCCTGCCCACGCCTGGCCAGGGCATGCCCGCCCGGGACGAAGCCAGGGCGCTGGGCAGCAACAACTTCGCCGTGGCCGGCCGCCTGACCGGTGACGGTCGGGCGATCGTGGCCGACGACATGCACCTGGCCCTGCGCGTGCCCAACCTGTGGTTCCGGGTGCGCCTGCACTATGCCGATCCACGGGCGGCCGGCGGCAAGGTCGATGTGACCGGCTTCAGCCTGCCCGGCCTGCCGGCGGTGATCGTCGGCAGCAACACCCATGTCGCCTGGGGATTCACCAACAGCTATGCCGACACCGCCGACCTGTTCCGGGTCACCCCCTGTGCCGCCGGGCCCGCGCCCGGCTGCGCGGCGCTGACCGTGCAGCATGAGCGCATCGCGGTGGCAGGTGCAGCCGATGACCTGCTGGAGGTGCGCCAAACCCAGGCCGGCCCCCTGGTGCGCGATCTGCCCGGTGGCCAGGCGCTGGCGCTGCGCTGGGTCGGCCACCTGCCTGGCGCGCTCAACCTGGGCCTGTCCGACTTCGCCCGCGCGGGCGATCTGGATGCCGCGCTGGGCATGGCCGAGACCATCGCGCTGCCGGCGCAGAACCTGGTCATCGCCGATGCCGGCGGCCGCATCGCCTGGCGCGTGCTGGGCCCGCTGCCCCGGCGCACGCCTGGCTGCGGCGCCGAACATCACGTCCTGCCCGGCGCCAGTCCTGCCGCCACCGCCTGCGTGCCGTGGTCCATCTCCACCACCGAGGTCGCCGCGCTGGCCGATCCGGCCGATGGCCGGCTGTGGAGCGCCAACAACCGCTTGGTCGATGGCCCGCTGCTGGCCACGCTGGGCGATGGTGGCTATCAGCTCGGCGCGCGGGCACAACAGATCCGTGACGCCCTGCGCCAACGCGACCGCTTCGACGAATCGGCCCTGCTGGCGGTGCAGCTGGACACCCGCGCGGTGTTCCTGCAGCGCTGGTGGGCGTTGCTGCAGGACCAGGCCAGGCAGGCGCCGGCCGGCTCGGCGCTGCGCGCGCTGGCAAGCGCCGCGCATCAGTGGGACGGCTCGGCCAGCGTGGACTCGGTGAGCTTCCGGCTGGTGCGCGCGTGGCGGCTGGCGGTGCTGAGGCGGGTCGAAGACGGCCTGACCGCACCGGCGCGCGCCGCGCTGGGCAGCGATTTGCGCATGCCGGCGCTGCCGCAGTTCGAAGGCACGCTGTGGGCCCTGCTGCAGCAGCGACCGGTGCACCTGCTGCCGCGTGCGGACAGCTGCGCGGCGCTGCATCCAGCGCCGGCCAACTGCGACGATGCACAGGGCTGGCAGCGCCTGCTCGAAGCGGCCGCCGCCGGAGTCCGCGATGACCTCTCCGCCGATGCACCGCTGGAGCGCCGCACCTGGGGTGAACACAACACCGCGAAGATCTGCCATCCGCTGGCCGCCGCGCTGCCGGGGCCCGCCGGGCGCCTGCTGTGCATGCCGGCCGATCCATTGCCCGGTGCCGCCGATATGCCACGCGTGCAGGCGCCGGACTTCGGCGCGTCCGAGCGCATGGTGGTCTCGCCCGGCCACGAAGCCGATGGCTTCATCCACATGCCTGGTGGCCAGAGTGGCCATCCGCTTTCGCCGTACTGGGGCGCGGGCCATGCGGACTGGGTGCACGGCCGGCCCACGCCGTTCCTGCCCGGACCGGCCCGGCACACGCTGACCCTGCAGCCGCGCTGAGCTGGGCTGGCGGCGCGCTTCAGAGCAGGCTGGCTTCCTCGGTCAGGGCCGACATCAGCCCGCCGAACTGGTAGGGCTTGGGCAGGAAGCGCACGCCGCGCGGCAGTTCCGGCAGTTGCGTGCGCGGATAGCCGGAGGTCAGGACCACGGCGATCTGCGGGTATTCGCGCGTGACCATGTCCACCAGCTGCACCCCGGACAGGCCGCGCGGCATCAGCACGTCGCTCATCAGCACGTCGAAGCCCTGGTCGCGGATCAGGATATCCAGCGCCGCGGTCGCATCCAGTGCGGTGACGACCTCCACGTCATACATCGACAGCCCTTCCTGCAGCACGCGCAGCAGTTCAGGGTTGTCATCGACCATCAGCACGCGCAGGCGCTTGGACATGCGATTCCTCACCAGATAATGCGGACCCCGGCCGGGACCGGCCCGGACTATGGCGCGGCCTGCGACAAGACCGCGTGTTTTTTGCGCCGCCGCGCTGCGCCCCCCCCGATCGTGGCGCCAGGGTGGGCACTGCACGCCGCCCTTACGCCGGTCCGGGACAATGCTGCGGCGCCGCAGCAGGTTCATGCGGCGCCTTTCCCCGTTTTGTCACAGGTTCCGGATGAGTCACCGACGCTGGTCTTCCCCCCTCGCCCTGATGGCGCCGCTGCTGCTGGCCCTGCCCTTCTTCAGCCCGAGCGCGCGCGCGGCCCTGGCCGACGACCAGCCTGCGGCCTGCACCGCCAGGGCCGGCCCCAAGGACAACCTGCAGGGCGTCATCAACGCCCTGCCCGCCGACGGTTCGCACGCGGTGCTGTGCCTGGCCGCCGGCGATTACCAGCTGCAGGGCCTGCTGTGGATCCTGCGTGACAACACCACCGTGCGCGGGGTCGGCCCCAGGACCGCGCTGCACATGCGCGATGGTGTGCAGCAGCCGCTGCTGGTGGTGGGTGATTACCTCAACCAGGTGCCGGACCGCACCATCACCAACGTCACCATCTCCGACCTGTCCCTGGTCGGTGGCCAGGCCGACAATGAGTTCATGCCCGAACGTCCGTACCTGAGCAACAGCGGCGTGGTCGTGCGCAAGGGCTATCGGGTGCGCCTGACCCGGCTCAAGGCCAGCGGCTGCCGCAGCGCCTGCCTGCTGACCGAACAGCACAGCGATGCGATCACCATCGACCACAACGACGTCTTCGGCGCGGTCTGGGACGGGGTGTCCTTCAACAGCACCTCCAACGTGGTGATGTTCGACAACCACGTGCACGACAACATCGCCGCCGGAATCACCGCCGAGCACCTCACCGACAGCGAGATCCGCAACAACGTGCTGGCCAATAACGGCAGCCAGGGCGTCTACCTGTCCGATTCGGCGCGCAACCTGTTCATCGGCAACACCTTCACCGGCAACCGCGGCGCCGGAGTGTTCCTGACCTGCGCGATCCGTTTCCGCAACGCCGACGGCAGTACCCAGTGCTGGGACAACAGCATGAGCCAGGACAACGTGTTCGAGAACAACCACTTCGACAAGGACCCGTTCACCTACACCATCGGCGTGGACAAGGCTGCCAACTGCAAGAGCGCCGGCTTCAAACCCAACGTGTGGAAGGCCAGCAACCGGGCCAGCGCCTCGGGCGTGGACATCGACCCGCAGCGCTACGGCTATTGCGTACGCCATGAACCGTAGGGCGGGTCTTGACCCGCCATCGCCACCCCGGTAGGGCGGGTCTTGACCCGCCCCATTGCAATGCCCACAACGGCCGGCGGGTCGAGACCCGCCCTACAGCGCCTGCGCGTGCACCCCGGCAATGGCACGGCCGGACGGATCTGCCGCGGCGGCGAAGCTCGCGTCCCAGGCGATCGCCGCCGGCGAGGAGCAGGCGATCGACTTGCCGCCCGGCACCGTCTCGGCCGCGGCCGGCGTCGGGAACGCCTGCTCGAACAGCGCGCGATAGAAGTACGCCTCCTTGGTCAGCGGCGGGTTGAACGGGAAGCGCTTGTCGGCTGCGGCCAGCTCGCGGTCGCTGACCTGGGCCTCGGCGTGGGCCTTGAGCCCGTCGATCCAGCCGTAGCCGACGCCGTCGCTGAACTGCTCCTTCTGCCGCCACAGGATCGAATCGGGCAGGTAGCCTTCGAAGGCCTCGCGCAGCACCGCTTTCTCGATCCGCTTCTTGCCATCGGCACCGACCGTGATCATCTTGTGCGACGCATCCATGCGCATGGCCACATCCAGGAACTCGCGGTCCAGGAACGGCACGCGCGGCTCCACGCCCCAGGCCATCATCGACTTGTTGGCGCGCAGGCAGTCGTAGTTGTGCAGCGCGTCCAGCTTGCGGATCAGCTCCTCGTGGAATTCGCGCGCGTTCGGCGCCTTGTGGAAGTACAGGTAGCCGCCGAAGATCTCGTCGGAGCCTTCGCCGCTGAGCACCATCTTCACGCCCATCGCCTTGATCCGGCGCGCCAGCAGGAACATCGGGGTGGAGGCGCGGATGGTGGTCACATCGTAGGTCTCGATGTGCCTGATGACCTCCGGCAGCGCATCCAGGCCTTCCTCGAAGGTGTATTCGAAGCCGTGGTGCACCGTGCCCAGCGCGTCGGCAGCGATCCTGGCCGCGGCCAGGTCGGGCGAGCCCTTCAAGCCGATGGCGAATGAATGCAGGCGCGGCCACCAGGCCTCGGTCCTGTCGCCGTCCTCGACGCGATGGCGCGCATAGCGCGCGGCCACCGCGGCCACCAGCGACGAATCCAGGCCGCCGGACAACAGCACCCCGTAGGGCACATCGGTCATCAACTGGCGATGCACGGCGGCCTCGAAGGCCTCGCGCAACTCGGTCGGGCTCACCTGGACCCCCTTGACCGCCTCGTAGTCACGCCATGGGCGCCTGTAGTACTGGGTCAACTTGCCGGTGGCGGTGTCGTACCAGTGGCCGGGCGGGAACTGGGCCACATCGGCGCAATGCTCGCACAGCGACTTCATTTCCGAGGCCACGCGCAGGCGGCCTTCGCGGTCGTGGCCCCAGTACAGCGGGCACACCCCGATGGGGTCGCGCGCGATGAGGGCGCGGCCGGTCTGCCTGTCCCACAGCGCGAAGGCAAAGATGCCGTTGAGGCGGTTGAGGAACGATTCCGGCGCATCCTCGCGATACAGGGCGTTGATCACCTCGCAGTCCGAGCCGGTCTGGAACGCGTAGGGCTGGGTCAGCTCGGCCTTCAATTCGGCGTGGTTGTAGATCTCGCCGTTGACCGCCAGCGCCAGCGCGCCGTCCTGACTCAGCAACGGCTGCGAACCGCCGGCCGGATCGACGATGGCCAGGCGCTCGTGCACCAGGATCGCGCCCTCGTCCACGTACACCCCGCTCCAGTCCGGGCCGCGATGGCGCTGGCGCTGAGAGCACTCCAGCGCCTGACGGCGCAGCGCGCCAAGATCATCGCCGGATTGCAGGCCGAAGATGCCGAAGATCGAACACATGGGAAAACTCCTGGGGAAACATGACGTGGGAAAGGGTTCGGGGCGGTCCAAAAAGAAAAAACCCGCATCTTGCGATGCGGGTTTTCTGGTTTCCTGGCTGTTCCGTTCTGTGCCTAGTCGCAGACCCGCATCGGCCGCGCGCGATTGCTCGCACGCAGGGCATTGCGGTTGGTGTTGTTCACGACGGTGGCGCGGCTGGACGGCATGGGGGCAACTTAACCCGGGCGTTTGCTGCAACGCAACTGTTACGCCAGCAACCGTTCGATCAACGTGCGATACAGGTCCGGCAGCCGCTCCAGGTCGGCCACGCGCACGTGCTCGTCGATCTGGTGGATGCTGGCGTTGACCGGCCCGACCTCGATGCACTGCGCGCCCAGCGGGGCGATGAAGCGCGCGTCCGAGGTGCCGCCGCCGGTGCTTTCCTGCGGCGGCGCTCCGGCAAACTCGCCCAGCACCTGACGCGCCACGCAGCGCAGCGTGCCTTCGGGCGTGTAGAACGGCTCGCCGCTGCGATGCCATTGCAGCGCGTACTCCAGGCCGTGGCGCTCCAGCAGTGCGGCGACTTCGGCCTCCAGCCTGGGCGCATCCCAGTGCGGGTTGTAGCGCAGGTTGAACAGCACCTGCAGCTGGCCCGGGATCACGTTGCTGGCGCCGGTGCCGGCATGGATGTTGGACACCTGCAGGCTGGTCGGCGGGAAGCTTTCATAGCCGTCGTCCCACTGGCGCGAGGTCAGCTCGGCCAGGGCGGGGGCGGCCTGGTGGATCGGATTGCGGGCCTTGTGCGGATAGGCCACGTGGCCCTGCACGCCCTTGACCGTCAAGGTGCCGGTCAGGCTGCCGCGACGGCCCACACGCAGCAGGTCGCCCAGCGTGTGCGTGGAAGACGGCTCGCCGGTGATGCACCAGTCGATGCCCTGCCCGCGCTCGGCCAACACCCTGGCGACCCGGCGCACGCCATCGATGGCATCGCCTTCCTCGTCACTGGTGAGCAGCACCGCCAGGGTGCCGGCATGGTCCGGATGGGCAGCCACGTATTGCTCGGCAGCGACCACGAACGCAGCCACGCTGCCCTTCATGTCGGCGCTGCCGCGGCCGTAGAGGTTGCCCTGGCGCACCTGCGGCTTGAACGGATCACTGGTCCAGGCCTCGACCGGCCCGGTCGGCACCACGTCGGTATGGCCCAGCAGCACCAGCACCGGCGCGCCGCTGCCGTGCGTGGCCCACAGGTTGTCGACCCGGCCAAAGCGCAGTTGCTCGCAGGTGAAGCCAGCCGCCTGCAGGCGCGAGGCGATCAGCGCCTGGCAGCCGGCGTCCTCGGGTGTGACCGAAGGCCGGGCGATCAGCTCGCAGGCCAGCGCCAGGACCGGCTCGGTGGGCGCAGCATCGGCAGGCGCGCGCGCGTCGCCGTCGTGGGAGCCGCTGGCGGCCTTCATCGGCACACCCCAGCGGTCATGGCGATGGCGCGGCCTGGCCGGCGCGATACGGAAACTGGGCGAAGATCCCCGCCATCGCCGAATCGATCTTCGCCGCACGTTCGGCCGGGGTCAGCTTGTGCACGGTGCCCACCGCCACGCCTTCCCATACCAGCCGCCGCTGCGCCACATCGACCAGGTCCACGTTGAGCGTGCCCTCGGTGTAGGTGCGCACCGTGGTGTGTTCATGCCAGTAGGGCGAGACGAAATAGCCGCCGGCGCGATAGCTGTAGTAGGCGTCGTAGCCCACGTCCGGGATCGAGGAGACCTGTATCTTCTCCTGCAGGTAGGCGCCCAGGTTGACCCACAGGTCCGGCGCGACCGGATCGTAGCGGTAGCCGCGCGCTTCCATCTCCCGACGCGCTGCTGCCTTAATCGCCTCGCTGGTGGCGGTGGCGTAACCCTTGCTCTCGATCGCCAGCGGCGCATAGAAGGCGAAGCTGCGATAGCGCGAGAAGTCGGCCTGGGGATCGGCCACGCTGCTGATCTTGGGGCCGGTGGCGCAGGCGGCCAGCAGCAGCAGACAACTGACAAAAAGACAACGGATGACCCGGTCTTGCACTGCGTTCATGGCATGGACTCCGTGGGAGGAAAGCGTGCACGCATCACCGCACGCGCGGCATCCTCGCATGATCCCCCTGCTGCGCGCACCGCCGTGTCACTCACCCGATGCCAAACAACCGCTTGAAGCCGTTGTCGGAGAAGCCCTGGCTGAAACGACCATCCTGTGTGATCACCACCGGCCTGCGGATCAGCTGCGGATGCTCGCGCAGCAACAGCTTCCATTCAGCCTCGCTGCCGGGGGTCTTGCGGTTTTCTGGCAACTGGCGCCAGGTGGTGGAGGACCTGTTGACCAGCGCCTGGAACCCACCGGCCCTGCCCGCCCAGTCCACCAGCATCTCTGGCGTGGGTTTGTGATCGCGATAGTCGATGAAGGTGTAGGCCAGGCCGAACCGGTCCAGCCACTTGCAGGCCTTCTTGCAGGTGTCGCAGTTGTTGAGTCCGTAAAGCGTGGTCATGGGGCGAGAGACGAGGGGAGCGGAGTGAGAAACGGAGGCAAGGCTGGAGCGAGAAGGAACAAGCTGGCGGGGCGTGCGCAATGGGCGAGGGCATCTGCCCTCGTTCCTTCGCTTTCAGTCCGCCAACCCGCGCAGCAGGTCGTTCACCGAGGTCTTGCTGCGGGTCTTCTCGTCGACCTGCTTGACGATGACCGCCGCGTACAGCGAATGCGAGCCGTCGCTTGCCGGCAGCGAACCTGCCACCACCACGCTGCCCGGCGGCACGTAGCCGTAGGAAATCTCGCCGCTGGCGCGGTTGTAGATGCGGGTGGACTGGCCCAGGAACACGCCCATGCCGATCACGCTGTGGTGGCCAACGACCACGCCTTCGACCACTTCCGAACGCGCGCCGATGAAGCAGTGGTCCTCGATGATGGTCGGCGCGGCCTGCAGCGGCTCCAGCACCCCGCCGATGCCGGCGCCGCCGGACAGGTGGCAGTGCCTGCCGATCTGCGCGCAGGAGCCGACCGTGGCCCAGGTATCGACCATCGTGCCCTCGCCCACGTAGGCGCCGATGTTGGTGAAGCTGGGCATCAGCACCACGTCCTTGCCGAAATAGGTGCCGCGACGGGCCACCGCGCCCGGGACCACGCGCACGCCTGCGGCGCGGAACCTGGCCGCATCGTAGCCGGCAAAGCGCGCCTCGACCTTGTCCCAGAACGGTGCCGGCTGCGCCGGGATCACGGCCATGTCGTTGACGCGGAAATACAGCAGCACCGCCTTCTTCAGCCACTGGTTGACCTGCCAGCCGCCCTCGGCCGTGGGTTCGGCCACGCGCAGGGCGCCGGTTTCCAGCCCGTCGATGGCCGCGTACACGGCCGGGCGCACCTGGTCGTTGATCTGCTCGGCGGTGAGCTCGGCGCGGCGATCGAACGCGCTTTCCAGGGTGGACTTGAGGGACTCGATGGCAACTGCGGACATGGCGCGGAGCGTTCCTGGAAGGGGGGGGAAGGGATCAGACAGCCGTTTCGAGCTGCGCGCGCAGCGCATCGCGCAGCGCATCGCGCGCCTGGCCACTCAGCGGCCTGTCGGCCTCGTCGCTGAGATGGAACACATCCTCGGCACGCTCGCCGAAGGTGGCGATGCGCGCCTCGTGCACGCGCAGGCGCTGGCCGCGCAGCACCTGGGCCACCTGTGCCAGCAGGCCTGGGCGATCGGGTGCGACCAGCTCCAGCACCGTATGGCGGCCATCGAGCGTGGTGCCGAATTCAAAGCGCGGCGGAAAGCGGAAATGCCGCAGCTGGCGCGGCACCGTGCGCTGGGAGACACGCACTTGGTCCAGCGGGCCGGCCAGCGCGCGGCGCAGGGTTTCGGCCACGGTGGCGGTGTCGGCGCTGGCGTAGGTATCGGCGGGCAGGATCTCGAAGGTATCGAACACCGTGCCATGCGGCCCCATCAGCACGCGCGCCTGGTGGATGCCGAACCCCAGCCGGTCCAGGGTGGCCAGGATCGCGGCGAACAGGCCGTCGCGGTCCGGCGAATGGACGAACACTTCCATCGCCCGCGCCTCCCCGTCGATGTGGCGCACCTTGACCAGGGTCTGCCCGTGCCGCACATCCACCAGCGCGGCGGCCTGCCAGGCCAGCTGCTCGGGACGGAAACGCATGAAGCCCTCGTCCGGCATTTCGGCGAACTGGCGCGCGATGGTGTCCGCGTCGAAACCCTGCTGCAGCATCAGCGCGCAGGTCGCCTCGCGGCCCTCGGCCACGCACTGCTCCACCGCCATCGGCTGCTCCAGACCCTCGCGCAGCACCCGGCGCGTGGCGAAGTACAGATCGGCCAGCAGCCGGTCCTTCCATGCGTTCCACAGCTTGGGGCTGGTGCCGGCGATGTCGGCACAGGTCAGCAGGTACAGGTAATCCAGGTGTTCGCGGTCACCGATCACGGTGGCGAAGCGATGGATCACCTCCGGATCGGCGATGTCCTGCTTCTGCGCGGTGACCGACATGCGCAGGTGCTGCTCGACCAGCCAGGTCACCAGACTGGTGTCCGAAGCCTTGAGCCCGTGCGCTTCACAGAACGCGCGCGCATCGCTCGCGCCCAGTTCGGAATGGTCACCACCCCGGCCCTTGGCGATGTCATGGAACAGCCCGGCCAGCAGCAGCAGCTCCGGCTTGCGCAGGCGCGGCCAGACTTCGTGGGCGATGGAAAACCGCTCGTCGGCGCGGCCGCTGGAAAACACCGCCAGGTTGCGCAGCACCATCAAGGTGTGCTGGTCGACCGTGTATACGTGGAACAGGTCGAACTGCATGCGTCCGGACACCAGCGCGAACGCCGGCAGCCACTGCCCCAGCACGCCCAGGCGCGCCATCCGCGTCAGCGTGTCCACCGCGCGCGGTGCGCGCATCAAGGCCATGAACTGCGCGCGCTGTTGGGCACTGGCGTCGGTGTAGGGCTTCAGGCCGGGCAGTGCCTCGGCCAATGCACGCGCGGTCTGTGAATGCAGCCCGCTGATCTTCGGCTGCCCGGCCCAGGTGGCAAACAGCGCGAAGACATCGCCGATCTCGCGCGGCCACTGCGGGCTGCTGGCGGCCAGGTAGTTGCGGCGCAGCTCGAAGGCCTGGTCCAGCGCGCGCGGCACCGGCTCGCCTTCGAATTGTTCCTCGAAGCGCTGCAGGAGCCGGTCACTGATCTGGCGCACGACCGCCGCGCTGCGGTAGAACCCCTGCATCATCTGCTCGACCGCCAGGCTGCCCGGCGCATCGACATAGCCCAGGCGCGCGGCCAGGGTCTTCTGGTAATCGAAACGCAGGCGCTCTTCCGGCCGGCCCGCCATCAGGTGCAGGCCGTAGCGCAGCCGTCCCAGCGCGCGGCGCTCGCGCGCCAGGGCGATGGCCTCGTCCGGGCCCAGCTGGCCGATGCCGACCAGCGGCTCCAGGTCGCGCACACCAAATGTGCGCAGCGCCATCCAGCCCAGGGTATGCAGGTCGCGCAGCCCGCCGGGACCATCCTTGATGTCCGGCTCCAGGTTGTCGGAGGTATCGCCGAAGCGCGCGTGGCGCAGCGCCATCTCCTCGCGCTTGATCGCGAAAAACTCGCGCGGCGGCCACACCTTGTCCGGCGAGACCGCAGCGGCCAGCGCCTTGCGGGCCACCTCGCTGGCCATCAGCGGGCGCGCTTCGATCAACGCGGTGAGCACGGTCTGGTCGGCGGCCGCCTCGGTGCACTCCTGCGGCGAGCGCACCGCATGGCTGAGCTTGAGGCCGACATCCCAGACCAGCGCCAGACAGCGCGCCAGGGCTTCGTGCCCGCGCTGCTGCGCCTGCGGATCGCCCAGCACCAGCACGTCCACGTCCGAATGCGGAAACAGCTCGCCGCGCCCGTACCCGCCCACCGCAAACAGCGACAGGCCCACGTCCTGGGCCATGCAGCGCCGCCAAGCCTCGCGCAGCAGCTGGTCGACCGCGCGCGCGCGCAGCGCCAGCACATGGTCGATGCGTT
Organism: Pseudoxanthomonas spadix BD-a59; assembly: GCF_000233915.3. Taxonomy (NCBI): domain Bacteria; kingdom Pseudomonadati; phylum Pseudomonadota; class Gammaproteobacteria; order Lysobacterales; family Lysobacteraceae; genus Pseudoxanthomonas; species Pseudoxanthomonas spadix. The sequence goes on from NC_016147.2 coordinate 2,218,422, forward strand.
CGACATCATCAAACCGGCGCGAGAGTTTCTCGTCGGTGGCGGCCAGGGCCGCACGCGCCTGCTGCGACCAGGCGCTGTCGCAGGCCAAGGCGCTCAAGAGCGGGCGCGGCAAGGCGTCGCTGGCGGCCGCCGGGGTCCTCACAGGTCGTTGTCGTCGCCCGGCAGCCGGGTCAGGATCTCCACCCCGTCCTCGGTCACCGCCACGGTGTGTTCCCACTGCGCCGAGAGCCTGCGGTCCTTGGTCACCACGGTCCAGCCGTCCGGCAGGGTCCTGGTGTAGCGGGTGCCCTCGTTGATCATCGGTTCGATGGTGAAGGTCATGCCCGGCTTGAGCACGACCCCTTCGCCCGGACGCCCGTAGTGCAGCACCTGCGGCTCGTCGTGGTACACCGTGCCGATGCCGTGGCCGCAGTACTCGCGCACCACGCTGAAACGCTCGGATTCGGCGTACTGCTGGATCGCATGACCGACATCGCCCAGCGTCGCGCCCGGCTTGACCGCACGGATGCCGCGGAACATCGCCTCGCGGGTGACATCGACCAGGCGTCTGGCCATCACCGACGGGGTGCCGACGATGTACATGCGGCTGGTATCGCCATGCCAGCCATCCTTGATCACGGTGACATCGATGTTAACGATGTCGCCGTCCTTCAACACCTTGGCCTCGTTGGGGATGCCGTGGCAGATCACGTTGTTGACCGAGGTACACACCGCGGCGGGGAAGCCACGGTAGCCGACGTTGGCCGGAATGGCGTCCTGCACCTTGACGATATGGTCGTGGCAGATGCGGTCCAGCTCGGCGGTGGTCACGCCGGGCTTCACGTGCGGGGCGACGACCTGCAGCACCTCGGCGGCCAGGCGGCCGGCCACGCGCATTTTTTCCAGGTCGGCGGCGGATTTCAGTTGGATGCTCATGATCACCATTATCGCTGATTCGGGCCGTGCCTGAACGGAACCGGGGCGCGCGGCCCGGTTAGGGGGGGCGAAAAATCGCGCGCGGCAAACAGCGCGCGGCTTGCCGCTTGCCAAGCCCGGCGGGAGTCCCCAGGTGACCAACAACGGGCGAACCAGGTGTTGGCCGGCGGCCAAATGTGACGCGTGGATGCACGACAACGCGGCCGCAGTGCCGGTACCCGCCACCACGCAACCCATTGTCTGTACAGGGTTTTAGCCCCACGAGGGCCGGTTGGCACGGCCCATGCTTACACCATCTCCCCAAGGCCGACGCATCCCGCTGCGGCCACTCCCCCGGAAAACCCATGCCATGCGTCTGACCGCCTCGCGCCGCCTGCTGCTGCTCGTCATCCTGATGGCCGCGCCGCTGTTTGCCTGAAACACCCCGACGCCTGCGCGATTTGCGCCAGCGTCCGCCGCGGGGCTATAATCCGCCGGCTATGCGAGGCCTGCCGGCCCGCATGAAGCGCCCACGCCGGGCGTCACCGGCGAATACACACCTGCTGCCACAGCCCGTGCCGGGGTGCCTTTCCACGAGGAAGGTTCGGACACGGACGCCGCAGGGAGGCCCAACCCCGGAACCGTCAAAACCGCATCCAAAACGCGCGGTTGGTTCCACTGCCCTGGAGTTTTGCAATGTCCCAGATCACCATGCGCCAGATGCTGGAAGCCGGCGTCCATTTCGGCCACCAGACCCGCTACTGGAACCCGAAGATGGCTCCGTACATCTTCGGCGCCCGCGGCAAGATCCACATCATCAACCTGGAAAAGACCCTGCCGTTGTTCGTCGATGCGATGAACTTCATCAGCGCCATTGCCCAGAAGCGCGGCACCATTCTGTTCATCGGCACCAAGCGCAGCGCCCGCGATTCCATCAAGGAAGAAGCCGAGCGCTGCAACATGCCGTACATGACCCAGCGCTGGCTGGGCGGCACCCTGACCAACTTCGCCACGGTGAAGAAGTCCGTGGCCCGCCTGAAGGAACTGGAAGCCGCCGAAACCGACGGCACCTTCGAAAAGCTGGTCAAGCACGAAGTGCTGGGCCTGCGCCGCGAGCGCGACAAGCTGCTGGCCTCGCTGGGCGGCATCAAGGAAATGAACCGCCTGCCCGACGCGCTGTTCGTGATCGACATCGGCCACGAGGACATCGCCATCAAGGAAGCCAAGAAGCTCGGCATCCCGGTGGTGGCCGTGGTCGACTCCAACTACGATCCGGCCCTGGTCGACTACCCGATCCCGGGCAACGACGACGCCATCCGCGCCGTGCAGCTGTACGCCCGCGCCGCCGCCGACGCGGTGCTGGAAGGCAAGGCCGCTTCGCCCAACAACGCCGTCGTGCGCGAGGAAGAGTTCAGCGAAGGCAGCGCCGAGGCCAAGCCGGCCCGTCGTGGCCGCAAGAGCGACGAAGCCTCCGCCTGAGGCGTCATCGCCGCGCAACGGTCGGCGCGCCATGGTCGCGCGTCGGCCCCAGCGGCAGGCATGCGTCCGGCCGTTGTCGCTTGGAATGGCGCCATGCGCCTTCCCAACCAATACCCAAAAAACCGAGGTCACCACCGTGGAAATCACTGCTTCCCTGGTCAAGGAACTGCGCGAGCGCACCGGCGCCGGCATGATGGAGTGCAAGAAGGCACTCACCGAGAACGCGGGCAACATCGACGCCGCCGCCGAGTGGCTGCGCAAGTCCGGCCTGGCCAAGGCCGACAAGAAGGCTGACCGGGTCGCCGCCGAAGGCAAGATCGCCTCGGCCCAGGACGGCGGCAAGGCCGTGCTGGTCGAGATCAACTCCGAGACCGACTTCGTCGCCAAGGACAGCAACTTCCTGACCTTCGCCGACGCCGTCGCCCAGGCCGCCCTGGCCTCCGGCGCGACCGATGTCCAGGCGCTGAAGTCGGCCAGGCTGCCCTCCGGCCAAACCATCGAGGAAACCCGCGCCGCCGTCATCGCCAAGGTCGGCGAGAACGTGCAGGTGCGTCGCATGGTCGCCATCAACAGCACCAACAACGTGGCCGCCTACGTCCACGGCGGCCGCATCGGGGTGCTGGTCGAAGTGGCCGGCGGTGACGCCGAGCTGGCCCGTGGCCTGGCCATGCACGTGGCCGCGATGAACCCGCCGTACAACAAGGCCAGCGACGTGCCGGCCGAGTTCGTGGCCAAGGAAAAGGAAATCGAGCTGGCCAAGATGTCCGAGAAGGACAAGTCCAAGCCGGCCGACATCCTGGAGAAGATCATCAGCGGCAAGATCGCCAAGATCGTCAACGAAGTGACCCTGTACGGACAGCCCTACGTGCTGGACACCAACCAGAGCGTGGAGCAGGTGCTCAAGGCGGCCGGCGCCGAGGTCGTGGGCTTCAAGCGGCTGGCCGTGGGCGAAGGCATCGAGAAGGTGGTGGAAGACTACGCCGCCGAAGTGATGAAGCAGGCCGGCCTGGCCTGATCCGCGCCGACTGGTCGGCAACAAAAAAGCCGCGGGAAACCGCGGCTTTTTTGTTGTTCCAGCCCGTGGGAGCCGCCATGGCGGCGATGCGCCTCTGCCGACACCGCCGCCGCAAAACCAGACATTTCCGACAGACCACCACGCCCCATGCTGATTGCAGCAGATCCATCGCCAGACCATGCTGACCGCATGCCGCTTCCCCGATCTCACCTTCTCCGGAAGCACCGATTTTCCGAATCCGGAAGGATTTACCTGATCACCTTCGCGACCCACCGGCGCACGCCCTACTTCTCTGAACACCCTCATGCAGCTGTTGTCGCGCGCTGCCTGAACAGCCCGCAAGCCTGGCCCCATGGAAGACTGCTTTGCTGGACCCTGATGCCAGATCACTGGCATGGCCTGCTTGAGCTGGGCACCGAATCCCTTGATCGCAGCATCGGCCGCGCCAAAGCGCTGGCAACCCGCCAGTGGCACAAGGCGTTGGATTGCCAACACGTGCTGTGGGGGCGCGGATTCCACGACCGCGCAGTCCGCAAGGACGAGGACGTCCTGCACATGGCGCGTTACATCGTGGCCAACCCCGTTCGCGCAGGACTGGTCCGCCGGGTCGGCGACTATCCTTATTGGAATGCGATCTGGCTCTGAAGCTGCCAGGCGTGGAAGCGGCGCGGACCTTCCAGTACCCAAGGTGATTCCAACGCGCCGGTAAGGAAGGCATCGCCGCCGTGGCGGCTCCCACCGGTCTTATCCCACTCAACCCTTATCCCACTCAACCCAGCGCCCTCAACCCAGCGCCGCCTCCAGCGCGTCGGTCAGGCGCTCCACCGCCACGATCTCCATGCCCTTGATGCTGGTGGCCTTGGGCGCATTGGCCCTGGGCACGATCGCGCGCTTGAAGCCGTGGGTCGCAGCCTCTTTCAGGCGGTCCTCGCCGTTGGGCACCGGGCGGATCTCGCCGGACAGGCCGACCTCGCCGAAGGCGATGGTCTTTTCGGCCAGCGGCGCATCGCGCAAGCTTGAGAGCACCGCCAGCAGCACCGGCAGGTCGGCGGCGGTTTCCTGCACCCGGATGCCGCCCACCACATTGACGAACACGTCCTGATCGCCCACCACGATGCCGCCGTGGCGATGCAGCACCGCCAGCAGCATCGCCAGGCGGTTCTGCTCCAGGCCCACGGCCACCCGGCGCGGGTTGGACAGCGGCGAGGCATCGACCAGCGCCTGGACTTCCACCAGCAGCGGGCGGGTGCCCTCGCGGGTGACCATCACGCAACTGCCGGGCTGGCGGGTGCTGCCGCCGGAGAGGAAGATCGCCGAGGGGTTGGAGACTTCCTTCAAGCCCTTCTCGCCCATTGCGAACACGCCCAGCTCGTTGACCGCGCCGAAGCGGTTCTTGAAGGCGCGCAGCAGGCGGAAACGGCTGCCCGACTCGCCCTCGAAATACAGCACCGCATCGACCATGTGTTCCAGCACGCGCGGGCCGGCGATGCCGCCCTCCTTGGTGACGTGGCCGACCAGGAACACGGCCGTGCCGGTCTCCTTGGCATAGCGCACCAGGCGCGCGGCGCTCTCGCGGACCTGGCTGACCGAGCCGGGCGCGGCGGTCAGGGTTTCGGTCCACAGGGTCTGGACCGAATCGGCCACGATCAGCTTCGGCCTGGCCGCCGAGGCGTGTTGCAGGATGCTTTCGATGCCGGTTTCGGCCAGCGCGTTCAGGCCCTCCAGCGGCAGGTCCAGGCGGATCGCGCGGCCGGCGACCTGGGCCAGCGACTCCTCGCCGGTGACGTACAGCACCGGCAGGGTGGCGGCCATGCTGGCCAGGGCCTGCAGCAGCAGGGTGGACTTGCCGATGCCCGGGTCGCCACCGACCAGCACCACCGCGCCTTCGACCAGGCCGCCGCCCAGCACCCGGTCGAATTCGCCGATGCCGGTGGACACGCGCACTTCCTCGCCGTTGCGCACGTCCTTGAGCGCGGTAATCTTCGGCGACTCGGTCTTGCCGGCCCAGCCGGAGCGGCGCGCAGCGGGCGGCGCCCCGGCCGCCGGCTCCAGCACGATCTGCGAGAGCGAGTTCCACGCATTGCACTCGGTGCACTGACCCTGCCATTTGCTGTATTCGGCGCCGCATTCGCTGCACACATACGCGGTGCGCGCCTTGGAGGTGGCCTTGGCCATGAAGCATCCCACTGGAAATCCGGGGATCACTGTAGCGGCGCGGCGTCTCCTGGCGCGAGACCGGGGCGACCGCTGCGGGCAGGTTCTGCCGTGGTAACAAAGGCCGACGCATCGAAGCCCGCGCACTTGGCCAGCCTCCCCCGCGCCACCCGTCCGACCTGGAACCTGCAGCCTGTGCTGGGGCGCGTGCTGCGCGCGACGCTGGCGCTGGCGACGCTGGCAGGATGCGTCTACCTGCTCCTGCCGCTGGACACGACGCCTGCGCCACAGGCGCCACTGGATCCGGCCGACTATTTCAGCGGCCCGGGCCTGGAGATGGCCCGCGCCGTGGACCGCTACGACTGGCCCGCGCTGGACAGGCTGGTCTACCAGCGCGGGATCGATCCGGACACGATCTTCGACGCGCACGGCCGGCCGCTGCTGGCCTGGCCACTGGCCACGCGCAACCCGATGGGCCTGCACCTGCTGCTCAACGTCGGCGCCACGCCTGACATCCGCATGCAGTCGACCGGCATCGGCGTGGGCGCGGCAGCGGAGACGGCGCTGGTGCAGGCCGCGGCGATGGCCGATTCGCGCTACCTGACCGAGCTGCTGCTGCGCGGCGGCGACCCGAACGGGCGCAACGCCGCCGGCCAGCCGCTGCTGTACGTGGCCTTCATCAACGGCCATTGGGACAACGTGAAGGCGCTGGTCATGTCCGGTGCCAACCTGGACACCACGCTGTACACCGAGGACGGCTACGACACGGTGCTGAGCTGGTATTCCAGGATCGGCCGCTTCGACCGCCTGTACTGGCTGCTGGAACACGGCGGCGACCCGACCCGAATCATGCGCGACCTTCCCGATTCGCGCCTGGCCGATACCGCAGACTCCAACGAAGGCCGCATGCCGGTGGTCGAGGACGTCTTCTATGCGCAGGTGCCCGCGCACCAGCGTGACTGGCAGCAGGCCTGCCAGGCCTGGCTGCTGCTGCACAACGTCGATCGCCCGCCGCCGCCACCGACCTGGCGCATGCGCCAACGCCAGCGCAGCCAGGACGAGGACGGCAACGCGATCCAGTTTTAGGAGCCGCGCAGGTGCGTGGCACCATCTGCGCATGTCCCAACCGCTCGCGCTGCTCTGGCTTCCACCGGCCGCACCTGCCCAGGCGCAGCTGTGGGTGGCGTTGAGCGGCGGCCTGGATTCGACCGCGCTGCTGCACGCCATGGCCCAGCGCTGGCGGGGCACACGGCAGCTGCGCGCGATCCACGTCCACCACGGCCTGCAGGCCCAGGCCGATGACTGGGCCGCACATTGCGCCAGGCTCTGCGCGCAGCTGCAGGTGCCGCTGGAGATCGTGCGCGTGCGGGTGGACCGCAGTGGCGGCGCAGGCCTTGAAGCGGCTGCCCGCCACGCCCGCCACGCGGCGTTCGCCCAAGTGATGCAGGCCGGCGAGGTGCTGGTGGCCGCGCACCACCAGGACGACCAGGCCGAAACCTTCCTGCTGCGGGCACTGCGCGCATCCGGGCCGGACGGGCTGGCGGCGATGCGGCCGTGGCGCGCCTTCGCCAGCGGCTGGCTGTGGCGGCCGTGGCTGGCGCTGCCGCGCAGTGCGATCGCCGCCTACGCGCGCGAACACGCCCTGCACTGGATCGAGGACGCCAGCAACGCCGACACCACGCTGGACCGCAATTTCCTGCGCCACCAGGTGCTGCCGCTGCTGCAGGCGCGCTGGCCGCACGCGGCCACCGCCCTGGCACGCAGCGCCGCGCTGAGCGCGCAGGCCAGCGCACTGCTGGAAGGCCAGGACCAGGCCGCGCTGGAACAGGCCCGCACCGCCGATCCGGCCGTGCTGTCGGTGCCGGCCCTGCAGGCGCTGCCGCCCGCGCTGCGCGCACGCGTGGTGCGATGCTGGATCCAGGCCCGCGGCCTGCCGCCCTTGCCCGCCCGCGGCCTGGCCCGGCTGGAAGACACCCTGCTCACCGCGCGAGCCGACGCCCAGGCGCAGTTCGACTGGAACGGCGCCTGCCTGCGCCGCTGGCGCGACCAGCTGCACGCCGGCCCGTTGACGCCGCCGCTGCCGGCGGACTGGGAGGTGCGCTGGGATGGTCGCGCGCCGTTGCTGCTTGCCGATGGCGGCGGCCTGCAGCTTGTGGGTCATGCGGTGTTCGATCCAGCGCTGCGGGTCACCGCGCGCCACGGTGGCGAACGCATCCACCTGCCCGGGCGCAGCCATTCGCACGCACTCAAGCACGTGCTGCAGGCGCTCGACCTGCCGCCCTGGCAGCGCAGGCACCTGCCGCTGCTGCGCGACCAGGCCGGCCAGGTGCTGGCCGCTGGCGATCGCATCCACTCCGCCGATTTCGCCGCATGGCTGCAGGCACGTGCAGCCAGCCTGCGCTGGACACCGCCGGGCGCGTGATTGACCCATCACCCATGCGCGCACACACTTTGCCCATGGCCAAGAAACCCGCAACAGAGACTTCGCCGGTGGCGCATTTCGAAACCTCGCTGGACGAGCTGGAACGGCTGGTCGGGCGCATGGAACTGGGCGAACTGAGCCTGGAAGAATCGCTGGCCGCCTACGAACGCGGCGTCGGCCTCTACCGCAGCTGCCGCACCGCGCTGGAGCAGGCCGAACTGCGCGTGCGCCTGCTCAGCGACCCGGACCGCCCCGACACCGCCGAACCCTTCGCCCCGCTGCCCGATGGCGAGTGAAGCCGTATTCACGCGCTGGGCCCAGCGCGTGGAGGCTTCGCTGGACGCTGCCCTTCCCGACCCGGTCCGCGCCCCGCAGCGCCTGCACGCGGCCATGCGCCACGCAGCCTTGGGCGGTGGCAAGCGCATGCGTCCGCTGCTGGTCTACGCCGCCGGCACGATGACCGGCGCCGATGAAGGCGTGCTGGATGCGCCGGCCACCGCGGTCGAACTGATCCACGCCTACTCGCTGGTCCACGACGACCTGCCGGCAATGGACGATGACGCCCTGCGCCGTGGCCAGCCCACCGTGCACATCGCCTTCGACGAGGCCACCGCCGTCCTCGCCGGAGACGCGCTGCAGACCCTGGCCTTCGAGGTGCTGGCCGGCAGCGATGCCGGCGCCGTGCTGCGCGTGGCCTGGCTGCAGACCCTGGCCCAGGCCAGCGGCGTGGCCGGCATGTGCGGCGGCCAGGCCCTGGACATCGATGCCACCGGACAACTGCAATCGCTACAGGCGCTGCAGCACATGCACGCGCTCAAGACCGGCGCCCTGATCCGCGCCAGCGTGCGCCTGGGCGCCCTGGCCGGCGGCGTGGAAGAAGCCACTTTGCAACGCCTGGATGCCTTCGCTCAGGCCCTGGGCCTGGCCTTCCAGGTCCGCGACGACATCCTCGACATCGAAGCCAGCTCCGAAACCCTCGGCAAGACCGCCGGCAAGGATGCCGCCCAGTCCAAGTCCACCTATCCTGCGCTGCTCGGCATCGACGGTGCGAAGGCGAAGCTCGACGCGCTGGCGGCGCAGATGCACGAGTTGCTGGCACCCTTTGGCGCGCGCGCCGATGCGCTGTTGGCGTTGGGCGAGCTGGCGATCAAGCGCGAGCGTTGAGTTCGCATCAAATGACAAAATCGCTGCGCTATTGTGTGCCAGGCGTGGAACTTCGAACGAAGTGAATTGCGACCCCTGTCTCGCACGCAGGAAACCAGAGCATGTCGGTGGAGGACGCCGATTTACCAGCCCCTCCCCCCGACACAAGGCAAAGGAGCGTTGTCATGCAACCAGTGAATGTGCTTGTGACCGCCAAGCTCGATGAGAATCTGAAAACAATCATCGACGACCATCTGCGCGATGTTGCCAATGTCACGTATCTCGGCCCGGATGAGGGCCGAAACCAAGCCATTGGGCATGCAGATGTGCTTCTTTCCTGGAACCCTTCGCGGGAGTTCTCGGAGGATGAGTACCCGCGAATGAGCAAGGCGCGATTCATGCAGCTGTTGTCTGCCGGTGCCGACCATGTTCCCTTCAGGCTATTCCCCGAGACGCTGGTCGTCGCCGGGAACGCGGGTGCATACGCAGGACCCATGGCTGAGCATGTCATGGCCATGACCCTGGCCCTGTCCAAAAACCTCAGGGAAGGTCACAGGAAGCTTGTCGCTGGGCAGTTCGATCAGTTTGGCATGAACAGATTTCTTCGTGGCTCCACATGCGCCATCCTTGGTTTTGGCGGGATCGGCAAGGCCACCGCCCAGCTCATGAAGGCCTTTGGGGTCAAGATACTTGCGGTCAATACCAGCGGCAGGACCGAGGAAGACGTCGACTTCATCGGCACGACAAAAGATCTGGAGGATGTCCTGGGCCGCGCCGACATCGTGGTCGTCTCAATGCCCTTGTCGCGCTCGACAAAAGGGCTCATCGGCGCGCGCGAGCTGACATGGATGAAGCCCGATGCCATCCTGGTGAACGTGGCAAGAGGGGAGATCATCGATGAAGGCGCTTTCTACGAACATCTGAAGTCGCATCCGGCCTTCAAGGCAGGCATCGACGCCTGGTGGGTCGAGCCCTTCAGGCATGGAAGGTTTGAGGTGCATTATCCCTTCCTCGATCTGCCCAACGTCCTGGGCTCGCCACACAATTCCGGCATGGTGCCCGAGGCCATGGCGCAAGCAACAAAAGAGGCTGCGGAAAACATCAAGCACTACATGACGGGAGGAAAGGTAAAGGGGGTTTTCAGGAGGGAAGAATATCTTTAGATACGGGCCACGGGCTGCCTTGCTGTTGCCAGCGTGGGCCACGCGCAGCACCTGGCCATGGCGAAGCAGACAGTCGCGATGGGAGCCGTGCAACGCGCCGACCCTGGAAGAGCAAAACGAGGACGGGTAGAAAACCGAAAAAAAAGGCAGGCAGGGTCACTCTGCTCTCTTTTTCTGGCAGTGCAGATGCACGAACTGCTGGCACCCTTGTCGGATGCGTCGGCGGTGCCACGTGAATTGGCAGTCAGGGCGCGGGCATCGAGTCCGCATCAGACTACAAGATCTTCGCAACCTGACGTGGGTGCGGACCTTCAACTTACGGTAAGTGCATTCCCCCTGTTTCCCTTGGTGTCGCGATTCGGCGTCGGCTTGAACGGCGCAGCCGTTAGGCCGCGCCGTAGTCAGTCGTGCAGATCGGCCAGATCGGCCGGCATCAGCTGCCGATAGTGCAGCACCGTCAGAATCTCCACCTGCGTCTGCGTCACGCGGTAGATCAAGCGATAGGGCCGCTCCAGCAGCTCCCGCACGTCCGCAGGCCGATAGCGTTCCAGCCGCTTGCCCATCGCTGGCAACTCGCCCAGTTCCAGTGCGCGGCGCGCCAGCTGGAGCGTCACCGACGCCGCAACGTCCGGGGCGTGCGCTTTCAGGTAGGTCTGGTCTGGATCTCCAGCGGCCGGGCCCGGGCGCCTGGCGTCCAGCAGACCCTCATGCGGCCAGTTCGAGTTGCCGAAGCACGTCCTCGGCGGCAATGAGCTGCCCGGCATCGGCCTGCTCGATGCCCTTTTCGATCGCCCGGTGCAAGGCGGCCTGATAGATCAGGTCCTCCCAACTGGCCTCGTCGGGCAGGTCGTCCACTAGCTGATGGGCCTGCTGTTTGAACGCGGCGGCCATGGGCTGTTCTCTCGCAAGGGATGTCCTGATCATCTTAGCCCCGGCCGACCTGGCTGTCCCCATCGTCCCCGGGCAGGCGTTCAGCGTGCTGCAGACGCCGCCAGTGCACCCGCAGCAGCCGTTCGACCACCCGCCGCCACCTGCGTCGCCTCCCGGTTGTAGAGCACCAGGTCGCCGTAGTCGGTGTGCAAGGTGCACTTCTCCACGCCGGCCCCTCCTGGGCGTCAGCGAGGCATCACCGTGTCACCCCAGCAGGCCATCCATCGCCCGCACCTTGCCACTTTCCGGGAACACCGCCTTTTCCAGCCGGCCCTGGTCCACGCGCAGGTGACCGGCCAGCACGGCCTTGAACAGCGCGCGCATGTCGGTGGTCACGCGCAGATCGCGACCGTCGTTGAGGGCCGCTTGCGACAGTCCGGGCCAGTGGCCGGCGATGCGGCCGCCGCGTACGGCGCCCCCTGCCAGCAGGGCCAGGCCGCCGGTGCCGTGGTCGGTGCCGCCGGTGCCGTTGACCCTGGCGGTGCGGCCGAACTCGGTGACCACCACGACCACGGTCTTGTCCCAGAGGCTTTGCGCGCCGTCGTGGAAGGCGCGCAGGCCGTTGTCCAGTTCGGTCAGTTTGTTCTTCAGGATCGCTGCCTGGCCGGCGTGGGTGTCCCAGCCGGAATCCTCGACGAAGGCGATGCGCGGGCCGTCGGGTTGGGACATGAAGGTCGCCGCCGCAGCGGTTGCCGCCGCCATGCGGCCCTTGCCGCCGGCGCCCTGCACCGCGGCCATGCCCTGGTTGGCCACCGCCCGCTGGAAGTTTTCGGCCAACGCGCTATCGTGCGCGTACAGGGCCTGCAGGCGCTGCAGCAGGATCGGGTTGACCTGCCTGGGCAACGGCGGCGACCAGGTGGAGGCATCGCCGGGGCCGCGCATGATCAGCGGCATCACCGTGGTGATCGACAGCGCCTGGGTGCCGGCCATCGCGCCAGCGCAGCGGTTGAGCCAGCCGGTGTTGGCGCCGCCGGGGCGGGCGCTGCCGTTCTCCAGGCAGTCCTGCGCCTCGAAGTGGGAGCGCTGCCGGTACGGCGGGGCAATGGCCACCACCGGCAGTAGCTGCTTCTTGCCATACAGCGCATGGGTGAAGGCCAGCGAGGGATGCAGCGCGAAGTCGGCGTCCAGCTTGCGCGCATCGCCTGGCGCCAGGGCGCCACGCAGGCTGCGGTAGTTGGGGTCGTCGACCGGGATCAACGTATGCAGGCCATCCAGGCCGCCGCGCAGCAGCACCACCAGCAGGCGCGTGTCGTTGCCGCGCGACGCGGCCAGGCCGAGCGAGGGCCACAGCGTCAGGGTGGTCATCGCGCCAGCGGCGCCGAGGAAGGCGCGTCGGGTCAATGGCATTTCAGGTCCTCCACTGGAACGCGGGGCTGGCGAACAACAGCGCCAGGCCATCGCGCGGCGATTCGGCACGCCTGAGCGCGGCCAGGGTGTCGGCGTCGAGGGTGTCGGCGAACACCGCCTGCGCGGTGCCCAGCGGATCGAGCAGGGCCTCAGGCACCGCTTCGGCCAGCGCCTGCGCACTCTGCACCCGCTTCCACAGCGCGTCGGGCCCGCTCCACTGCGCGGCATCGTCCTCGAAGCCGGCCGGCGAGCGCGGGGTCAAGGTCGGCTGGCCCATGCGGTTGAGCAGCGTGGCCAGCGCCTGCGGGCGCCGGTCGTCGGGCCGGCCGCCGGCGCGCAGCGCGGACACCACGAAATCGTCGGGCGTCTTGAACTTGCGCGCCTGCGCGCCCCACGCGGCCGGGTGGCGGATCAGCGTGGCGTAGACGCTGGCCAGATCGCCATCGGTTTTCAGCCAGGCGCGGGTCATGGCCTCGACCACGCCCGGCGGCGGCGCATCGCTGATCAGGTGCCGGGCGATCTTGCTCGAAACATGCCGCGCGGTGGCCGGATGCACGGCCAGCTGCGCCAGCACGGCCTTGCCCTGGTCCATGCCGGCCTGCCGGTAGCGCTTGCCCATGACCGTGCGCGCGCCGCCTTCATGGGCGTTGGCGCGGAACACGAAGGCGCTTTGGACCCCGCCGCGCTTGAAGTCCTGCGGCATCGGCACGCCCCAGCCGGTGATGGCCTTGGCCAGCTCGGTGACATCGGCCTGGGTATAGCCGCCGTTGGCGCCGACGGTGTGCAGCTCCAGGATCTCGCGGGCGAGGTTTTCGTTGAGGCCCGGGGCCTTGTCCGGATTGCGCCGGCGCGCGCGCATGGCCACCATCGAGTCGGCGCCGACCGAGCGCGCGTTGTCCAGGAAGCGCAGCATCGCCGGGTGCGTTTCCACCGCCAGCAGCAGCTCGCCAAAGCGACCGATGACATGTGGGCGGATCGCTTCGCGCTCCATTGGCGCGGCGTAAGGTGCGGCCACCGGCTTGTCCAGCGACACGGCGAAGTGGTTGGACCAGAACCGCACCATGCGCTCGACAAAGCTCGCCTGGCTCTCGACGGCGACCTGGTGGCGCAGGGCCAGTTCGCGCGCCTGGCCCTGGCGCAATGCCTTGACCAGCCCGGCGGGCTTGTCACCGCCGTTCTGCCTGGCTTCGCGCCGTGCCTGCTGCAGGGCGATGTCCTGCTGCAGGACCTCCAGGCTGGTCGGCAGGCCCGCCAACGCCGCGGGCGGCGCGCCGGGATGCAGCTGCGCAAGCAGCCAGCCCTGCGGGTCGGCCAGCCCGGCCAGTTCGCCCGGGCGCGCGCCCAGGCCAAAGCGATTGGTGGCGCTGACGGCGGTCTGGCGGGTCATGCGCATGGCACCTGCTGCGAAGAAACACTGCACATGCAAACGCCCCACCGCGCATCGGGTTGACCTGCGCCGGAACGTGTTCAGTGAGGTTCATGGCGCGAGCGCATTGCGATGCGGCCAGCGTCAACGCCTGGGTCAGACCCGGCAAGATGCAGGTGCGGCGGAAAGCTGGCTCAGGCAGGTCCTTGCCGGCAGGCACCGCGGCGCCCATGCGAAAGGCCTGGCGATGCCGGGCCTGTTTGCTGCCAGTCCGCCGGCTACTTGATCAGGCGCAGCGCGAACGGGTAGCGGTAGCTGACGCCTTCGTTGGCCTTGATCCCGGCCAGGATGCACAGCACCAGGTTGGCGATCCAGACCAGCGGCATCAGCAGGAAACCGATCCCGATCACACCCAGCACGCTGCAGACGAGATAGGCGATGAACACGGTGATCTGGAAGTTCAGCGCTTCCTTGGACTGGTCAGTGAGCCAGGCCTTGGCCGGATTGTCCTTGTTCACCAGCCACAGGATCAGTGGCACGACAAAACTGGCCACGATGCCGGTCAGGTGCACGATCAGGGCGACGGTGCGGTCTTCCTGCGGGGCCACGCCTGTGGGCGGCGGCGGCGGAGCGGTGACGTTCTCGAATTCGTTCATGCGCTTGCGGTTCCTGAAGTGGGGTGGTGGAACGCATCCGGCCGTGGGCTGGCCGCGGCCACTGTCGTGGCCGGCGCGGCGCGCGTCAATCCCCCTGCACGGCAGGTATCAGGCAAGACGTCATTGCCCACCGGCAACGGTCATGCGCCCGACCAGGACCGAGCCGATGCCGATGTGCGAGCGCCGATCCACGTCGCTGCCCACCGCTTCGATCGCGGCGAAGATGTCCTTGAGATTGCCGGCCACGGTGACGTTGTCCACCGGATAGGCGATCTGGCCATTTTCGATCCAGAAGCCGCCGGCGCCGCGCGAGTAGTCGCCGGTCACCGGATTGACCCCCTGGCCCATCAATTCGGTCACCAGCAGGCCGGTGCCCATGTCCTTGAGCATCGTCGTCAGGTCGCCGGCATTGGCGGCGACCTCCAGGTTGTGGATGCCGCCGGCATTGCCGGTGCTGGACAGGCCCAGCTTGCGCGCTGAATAGCTGCCCAGCACATAGCGCTGGAGGACGCCACGGGACACCAGCGCCGAATCGGCCGTGGCCACGCCTTCGGCATCGAATGCGCCCGAACGCAGGCCCTCGCGCAGCAGCGGCCGTTCCTCGATGGAGAACCAGTCCGGGAAGATCTGCCTGCCGGCGTGGTCCAGCAGGAAGCTGGCCTTGCGGTACAACGCCCCACCGCTGACCGCGCCCAGCAGGTGGCCGATCAGCGAGCGGGCGACCTCGGCGCTGTACAGCACCGGGTACTGGCCGGTGGCCAGCTCGCGCGGCCCCAGCCGGGCCACGGTGCGCTGCGCGGCGCGGCGGCCGATGGCCTCGGGCGCTTCCAGCCGCTCGCGCGCCAGCGCGGTCGAATACCAGCCGTCGCGTTGCATGCCTTCACCGGTACCGGCGATCAGCGCGCAGCTGATCGAATGGTGGGTGCCGCGCTCGCGGCCGACGAAGCCATGCGAGTTGGCATACACCGACAGGCCATGGCTGCTGCTGACCGAGGCGCCGTCGGAATTGCGCACTCGCGCATCGGCGTCGCGCCCGGCCGCTTCGCAGGCCAGGGCCAGGTCCACTGCCGCATCGGCATCGAGCTGCCAGGGGTGCCAGCCGCCCAGGTCCGGGAATTCGCGCGCCATGCGCTGCGGGTCGGCCAGGCCGGCCGCTGGGTCGTCCTCGGTATAGCGGGCGATCGCGCAGGCCTGTTCGACCGTGGCGGCCAGGCTTTCCTCGCGCAGGTCGCCGGTGCTGGCGCTGCCCTTGCGCTGGCCGAAGTAGACGGTCACGCCGATCGCGCGGTCCTGGGTGGACTCGACCGTTTCCACCTCGCCCATGCGCACGTTGACGCTCAGGCCGAAATCCTCGCTGCAGCTGACCTCGGCCTGGCTGGCGCCGCGGCTGCGGGCCATGGCCAGCAGCCGCTCGGACAGCTCGGCCAGGTGATCAAGGCGCTGGGCGCTGTCGTCGCGGGCGGGGGAAGTGAGTGCGTTCAATGGCTTATCCTGTTGTCTCTGCTTGATTGATCCGGCGCGCGCATCTGGCGCGCCTTTGAGGAAGGTGTGATGCATGCGCGGACGCGATCCTGAAACCGGCGAATTTCGCGGCCCCAGCCGGACCCAGCAGCGCCAGGGCGCGCTGGAAGTGCGTGCGCTGGCCGAACAGCTGGTGGCGCTGAGCCCGGCGCAGCTGGCGCGCCTGCCGCTGAGCGAGGAACTGGCCGGACATGTGGATGAAACGCGCCGGGTCACCTCGCACATCGCGCACAAGCGCCAGCTGCAGTTCCTGGCCAAGCAGATGCGCAAGGAAGACGACCAGACGCTGGAGGCAATCCGCGACGCGCTGGACACCAGCGGCGATGCGGCGCGCATCGAGACCGGCCTGATGCACCAGGCCGAAAGCTGGCGCGAGCGCCTGCTCGACGATCCCGAAGCGCTGACCCAACTGCTGGACGAATATCCGCACGCCGACCGCCAGCGCCTGCGCCAGCTGATCCGCAACGTGGCCGAAGAACGCAAGCGCAACAAGCCGCCGGCGTCCTACCGCGAGCTGTTCCGGGTCCTGCGCCAGGTACTGACGGCGGCAGAACCGGACCCCAGGTAACAGCGGATCGGCCCCCTCTCCCGCACTTGTGGGGGAGAGCTCGAAGTCGCGGCGAGCGACTGAGGGGGTGAGGGGGTTGCCGAAGACCAGAACCGGCCGATTGTCTGCGCAGGTGCCCAAGCCAACGACATCGTGATGCGCCACCAGCGGAAAACCCCCCTCATCTACCCTGCGGGCATCTTCTCCCCCGCAAGCGGGGGAGAAGGGGCAAGCCTGCACCCCTGTCGGGACATCAGCCGCAAGCCTGCTCCAAGCAAGTGATAAAGAGACAGCGCCTGCGGGCAAGAGGCCGCGGCAGGATCGGCATGCCGAGCAGTCCGTTGCTCCTGCGCAGCTGGGTGTTCCCCGCGACCCGGGGCCCGGGCCCAGAGTCCCGGCGCTGCTCACGCCCTGGTGCCGCCCACGGTCAGCCCGTCGATCAGCAGCGACGGCTGGCCCACACCGACCGGCACGCTCTGCCCGTCCTTGCCGCACACGCCCACGCCGGCATCCAGGGCCAGGTCGTTGCCGATCATGCGCACCTTCTGCATGGTCTCCGGGCCGTTGCCGATCAGGGTGGCGCCCTTGACCGGCGCGGTGACCTTGCCGTCCTCGATCAGGTAGGCCTCGGTCGCGGAGAACACGTACTTGCCGCTGGTGATGTCGACCTGGCCACCGCCGAAGTTGACCGCGTACAGGCCCTTTTTGACCGAACGGATCATCTCCTGCGGATCGTGCTGGCCGGCCAGCATGTAGGTGTTGGTCATGCGCGGCATCGGCAGGTGGGCAAAGGATTCGCGGCGGCCGTTGCCGGTCGGCGCCATGCCCATCAGGCGCGCGTTGAGGCTGTCCTGCATGTAGCCGACCAGGACGCCGTCCTCGATCAGCGTGGTGCATTGGGTGCGCTGGCCTTCGTCATCGACGTTGAGCGAGCCGCGGCGGCCTTCCAGGGTACCGTCATCGACGATGGTCACGCCCTTGGCGGCCACGCGCTGGCCGATGCGGTCGGCGTAGACGCTGGTGCCCTTGCGGTTGAAGTCGCCTTCCAGGCCGTGGCCGACCGCTTCGTGCAGCAGCACGCCGGGCCAGCCGGAGGCCAGCACCACCGGCATCACCCCGGCCGGCGCGTCGACCGCTTCCAGGTTCACCAGCGCCTGGCGCAGGGCCTCGCGGGCGAATTCCTCGGGGCGGCCGGTGCCGAGCAGTTCGGCGTAGGAATAGCGCCCGCCGTAGCCGGCGTAGCCGGATTCGCGGCGGCCGTTCTGTTCGACGATCACCTGGATGTTCAGACGCACCAGCGGGCGCACGTCCGAGGCCAGCACCCCGTCGCTGCGCGCCACCAGCACCGTGTCCACGCCGCCGGACAGGCTGACGGTGACCTGCTGCACGCGCGGATCGGCCGCGCGCAGGAATTTGTCCACCGCGCGCAGTGCGGCGACCTTGTCGTCGTTGTCCATCGCATCGACCGGATCTTCCGGCGCATACAGCGCCCGGCCCTGGCCGCGCACCAGGGTGCGCGCAGCGTGGCTGGCGCCATCGCGCGCGATCGCCCGGGCCGAACCGGCCGCGCTCAGCAGCGCAGCCGCGTTGATGTCGTCCGAGTAGGCAAAGCCGGTCTTCTCGCCGGAGATCGCGCGCACGCCCACGCCCTGTTCGATCGAATGCGCGCCGTCCTTGACGATGCCGTCCTCCACCGTCCAGCTCTCGCGGCGCGCATGCTGGAAATACAGGTCACCAAAGTCGATGCCCGGCCCCAGCAGCGCGCCGAAGGCACGCTCCAGACCGGTCTGGTCAAGGCCAGCGGGAACCAGCAGGCGGGATTGGGCAAGTGCGAGTGCGGATGTGCTCATGGGGTAATGATCGGGTCCTGAAGGGGGAATGCAAGCCGCGCGCGCTCAGCGCGGCTGTGCGGGCGTGACAGGTGCAGGCATCTGGACTGGCTTGGTCGCAGGTGTGGCCGGGCCTTCGTGTTCGGTCACATCCACCTTGGGGTCCTTCCACGGACCGGTCACGTGGTAGGTCTTGGCGCCGATCTCTCCCAGTGGCTTGCCCAGCATCGCGTTGGCGGCCGCGCCGACCGCCGCGCCGACCGGGCCGCCGGTGAAGGCCCCGACCATGGTCAGCAGGTTGCCCGAGCGCGGCAGGACGTGGATGGTCTGGTCGAAGGTCTGCTTGCCCAGGTCGGTGCTGCCACCAATGAGGATCTGCGCCGCTGGACCTTCGATCACGGTGTTGTCGGTGCGGGCGCGGCCATCGTTGAAGGCCACATCGCCCTCGATCCGGTTGAAGGCAAAGCCCTTGGAGAAGAAGTCGCGGAAATCCAGCATCAGCCGGCGCGGCAGCTGGGTCAGGCTGAACAGGCCGAGCACGCGGCCGGCGCCCGGTTCGACTTCCAGCAGCGCACCGTTGTGCGCGCTCAACCTGGCGCTGCCGTCCAGCCCGCCCAGCGAGAAGTCCGCCGGACTCGACGGCCAGGCCAGGTCCAGCTCGACCTTGCCGGTGCCGCCGCGCACCCGCCCGGTGAAGCCCAGGCCGTCCATCAACGCGCCCAGGTCCTGGCTGTCGACCTTGGCCACCAGGTGGGTACGCGCGCTGCGGCCGCGCCCGGTCCAGTCACCGTTGATGTCCAGCTTCTGCTGCGGCGAGCGCATCCTGAGGGCTTCCACGCGCAGGCCGGAGGGCAGCTTGCGCGTGCGCAGGGTGGTCTGGCCCAGCCGGGCCTGGCCGAAGCGCAGGTCGTCCACGTCCAGCGCCAGCGAGGGCAGCGCGGACGGGTCCAGGTCGTCTGCGGCCGGTGTCGAGCCGGTATCAGCCGTCGGCGGCGGCGCGGCCGACACCCAGTGCAGCCGCGCCAGCCGGCCGCGCACCGGCGCGTTTTCATCCTCCGGCACATGCACGCTGCCTGAGAGCGCCGCGCCGTCCAGCTTCACCTCCAGGGCTTGGGGCGCCGGCACCACTTGCACCCGGGTGGCCGGAAAGGCGCCGCCAATCAGCAGCAGCTTCTGCGCGGTGATGTCGATGCCACGCAGCTTGAGCGGCTGGCTGGCGGCGGCCGGAACAGGATCGACCACGGCCTGCGGATTGGTCAGCGCGGCGGCTGCGGCGGCCGCCTTGACCAGGGGAGTATCGGCCGGTGCGCTGCCAGAGGCGCGCGCCACCGCGATCCAGCCGGCTGCATCCAGCGAGGTCGCCGTGCCGCCGGCGCTGAGGCCGCTGTCCGGCACCGGCTGGGCGATGCTGCTGCGGCCCATTTCCACGCGCACACCGGTGTTGCCGCCACGCTGCTGCATGCGCAGTGCCATTAGCTTGCCGAAGCCCACATCCACCTGGCCCCTATCCAACGGCAGCTGCACGTCCACGCTGGCAGGCAGCGCCTGGCTGGCGGATTTCGCCAGCGGCGCGGGCAGACTCAGGGTGGTGCCGACGAGGTTGGAAGCGGCGCTGATCCTGACCGGCGGATCGGCCCCGGCCTGCGCCGGCGCCCCCACTCCGACCTTGACCGTCCACGGTGAACGCCCGTGCAGATAGGCCTTGAGCCAGCCGATTTCCGGCACCCGCTGCAGCAGTTCATCGCTGGTCAGTGGCGCCTGCAGCTGGGCTTCGAAGACATGCGCCGGATCCTGCGTCGAGGTGCCCGCGCGCAGGGCCAGCTGGCCCGGCTGGCCGCCGGTGTTGACGCTGAGCGCGGGCGCCTGGAAGCCGCCATCGCTGAAGCTGGCCGCACCGCGCACCTGGCTGAAATCCAGGTCCCAGGTGCGGTCGGTCAGGCGCGCGCCGTCCAGCGCCACCTGGCCGCCGATCTGCCGTTCCACCCCCGAACCGGCGCGCAGTGGCAGCTGCATCCGGTAGTCGACCGTGGCCGGGCCGGAGGCGCTCAGGCCCTTGATCGCGCTGCCGTAGCGCTGCTGCAGCGGGCTGTTGCGCACCAGCGACAGCAGCCCGCCGGCATCGTCGCCGCCGGCCGCGTCCACCTTGAGCACGGTCTGGTGCCAATCGGCGATGCCGGCCTCGATGCGACTGACCGGCACCTGCCCCAGCTGGCCCTTGCCGCTGAGCTGGAAGCCGTTGTTGACAAAGCGCACGTGCGCATCCACGCCCTGCATGTCCGGCCAGTCGGCCTGGAAGCGGATGCGTCCGCCTTCGATGTCAGCACTGGCATCAAACAACCCCTGGTTGTGCAGGAACGGCCAGTGGTCCAGGTCACCGGCGACCAGCCCGGTGCCGTTGCGCAGCGTGCCGCCCTGCAGGGCCATGTTCAGCCAGCCCAGCGCCGCCCTGGACATGCGGTGGCGCACCCAGAACCCGCGTGCGGCCGCCAGTGGCGTGTCGTGCACCTCGGCGGCCAGGTTGAGCCAGGGTCGGCTGGAATCGTTCTGGAACCACACATCGCCGCGCACGTCCAGCCCGAAATCCGGGCCGACCACCCGCAGCGCCGGCGTGCCGAACTTCCACCCGGCGCCTTCGCGCCAGCCGGCCAGGGTGCCGCGCAGCGACGCGGCGTGGACCACGCCGAAGCCGGCCGGCCAGTCGAACCTGAACGGCGCCGCCTCATCCAGCACCAGCGCCACGCCCTGCGCGTCGCCGGTCAGGCGGCCGGCCAGGCCGCTCAGGCCCGGGGCCTGGCCCACCGGGGCAAACCCGGCGTCCTGGACCTGCGCCGCCAGCCACAGCGGTCCCCGTACCGAGCCGGCCACCTGCACCTGGCGCAACACCGCCTGCGGCCGGGCCTGCCGCAGCCAGGTGCGCAGGCCCGGCTTGAGCTGGTCGCTCATCGCCAGCGCCTGCAGCAGCGGCGCGACCTCGATCCGGTCCGCCACCAACGCCGAGCGCGCGCCGCCGATCAGGCTCACTCCATCGACACCGCCGCTGCCGCCCTTCGGCCCCAGCCGCAGCCGGGGCACGTCCAGCCGCCACTGCTCGGGCTGCTTCTGGAAACGCCCCTGCCCGCTGATTTCCGCGAAGGCCACCGTGCCGCTGCCGTCGCGGGTGGCCAGCTGCACCTGTTTCAGCGCCAGCTCGGCCTGCACCTGCTGGACGCGATGGCCCTTCAGCTGCACCCAGGCCTGCACATCACCACGGCCGCCGCGCAGTTGCATCCCGGCCAGTCCGGACAGGGCCTGCCAGTGGGCCAGGGTGATGCCCTCGCCCTGCAGGTAGGCGCGCCCGTCGCCGCTGTGACGGTCGAACCGGGCGGCGATCCCGATCGGTTTGCCGCCCTGGCGGCTGCCGCGCAGGCGTGCGCCGGCCCGCACCTGCGGCCCCTGCACGCGCAGGCGCAGGTCGATGCTGGGCAGCTGCAGGTCCCAGCCCAGCGAGGGCGCCAGCACGCGCAGGCGGCCGTCGACCACCTGCAGTTCGCCCAGGCCATCGAGCGACTGCAGCGGATCGGGCCTGTGCTGGCCGGGAAATCCACGGATCGTCCAGCTGCCATCCTCGGCACGCACCGCTTCCAGGGCGATGTTGCGCAGGCGCAGCTCGGTGAAGGCCCGGCCCGGCAGCAGGCCCGAATACAGCGCCACCAACACTTCGCCCTGGCCGATCTGCACGCCCTGCCCGGCGCCACTGCCGCCGACCTGCAGGCCATCGAGCCGCAGCAGCGGGCCGCGCCGGGTCCATTCGGTCTTGAGCGTGCGGAAGGTCACTGGCCGCCCGGCGCGCTGGCTCAGCCAGGCCGCGACCCTGTCCGGGTGGCGCTCGGCCAGCGGCAGCAGCTGGCTGACCACGCCCAGCACCAGGGCCACGCAGACCAGCGCCACGGCCAGCGCATACCAGGCCACGCGGCGCAGCACGCGCAGGCGGTGGTGGAAGGCAATGGGCATCAAGCGATGGCCGGGGCCGGGGAGCCGGGACCCGGGGCCCGGGACCCGGGACCCGGGGAAGCAACGGCAAACGCTGGACCGACAGCCTCACGCTGTCGCCGGAGTGTTGGATCTCGCCCCTGAAACGGCGAAAGCGGCAACGGACACGCCGAAATCCCGCTTTGCCGGGTCCCGGGTCCCGGGTCCCCGGTCCCGGCCCCCGGGGAAGCAACGGCAAACGCTGGACCGACAGCCTCACGCTGTCGCCGGAGTGTTGGATCTCGCCCCTGAAACGGCGAAAGCGGCAACGGACACGCCGAAATCCCGCTTTGCCGGGCCCCGGGTCCCGGGTCCCGGGTCCCGGCCTCAAAGCAGCACGACATCAAACTGTTCCTGCAGGTACTGCCCATCGGCCTGGAAGCGGATCGACTTGCCCAGGAACTCCTCCAGCTCGGCCACCGCCTGCGACTCCTCGTCGGTGATCCGCGCCACCACCTGCGGCGAGGCGATCACCAGCAGGCGCGCGGCTTCGAACTGGCGGGTGGCGCGGGTGATCTCGCGGAAGATCTCGTAGGTCACCGTCTCGGCGGTCTTGACCATGCCCCGCCCGCCGCAGGCGCTGCAGGGCTCGGACAGCTGGCGTTCCAGGCTTTCCACGGTGCGCTTGCGGGTCATCTCGACCAGCCCCAGCGGCGAGAAGTCGTAGACCGTGGTGCGGGCATGGTCGCGCGCCAGGCCCTTTTCCAGCGTGCGCAGCACCTGGCGCTTGTGCTCGGCATCGGACATGTCGATGAAGTCGATGATGATGATCCCGCCCAGGTTGCGCAGCCGCAGCTGCCGGGCCACCGCCTGCGCCGCTTCCAGGTTGGTGCGGTAGACCGTTTCCTCCAGGTTGCGCTGGCCCAGGAACGAACCGGTGTTGACGTCGATCGTGGTCATCGCCTCGGTCTGGTCGATCACCAGGTAGCCTCCGGACTTCAGCGGCACCTGCTTGTCCAGGGCGCGGCCGATCTCGTCCTCGACCCCGTACAGGTCGAAGATCGGCCGATCGCCGCCATACAGCTCGATGCGCTCGGCCAGCGGCGGCATGTACTTGGCGACGAAGGCCTGCAGGCGCTCGTAGGTTTCGCGCGAATCGACCTTGACCTTCTCCACGTCCTTGCGGATCAGGTCGCGGACCGCGCGCAGCGGCAGGCTCAGGTCCTCGTAGAGCAGCGCGCGCGGGGCCATCTCGCCGGCGCGCCGGTTGATCACGTTCCACACCCGCGACAGATAGGCCACGTCCTCGGCCAGCGCCTCGGCCGGCTGGCCTTCGGCATTGGTGCGCACGATGTAGCCCATGCTGCCGTGCTGCGAAGACAGCTCGGTGATCAGACTCCTGAGCCGGGCGCGCTCGGCCTCGTCCTCGATCCGCGCCGACACCCCGATCACCCTGGACTGCGGCAGCAGCACCAGATAGCGCGAGGGAATGCTGATCTGGGTGGTCAGGCGCGCGCCCTTGGAACCGATCGGGTCCTTGACCACCTGCACCACCACGTCCTGGCCGTCGCGCACCAGCTCCAAAATGGACGCCGGCGCGATGGGTGCCGGCGGCAGCGGCACTTCCTCGCCGGCAGCCACGTTCGACGGTGGCCCGGCGCGGACGATGTCGCTGGCGTGCAGGAAGGCGGCCCGGTCATGGCCGATCTCCACGAAAGCCGCCTGCATCCCGGGCATCACCCGCTGCACCTGACCCTTGTAGATGTTGCCGACGATGCCGCGGCGCCAGCCGCGCTCGATGTGCAGTTCCTGCAGCATGCCGTTTTCCACCACCGCCACCCGGGTCTCCCGCGGGGTGACGTTGACCAGGATCTCCTCGGACATCAAAGCACTCCGAATTGCGCAAGCAGGCGCGCTGCATCGTGCAGCGGAAGACCCATTACACCGGAATAGCTGCCGGAAAGGTGGGTGATCAGTGCCTCGCCACGGCCCTGGATGGCGTAGGCGCCGGCCTTGCCCATCGATTCGCCGGTGGCCACGTAGCGGGCAATGGCCTGCCCGGTCAGCTCCGCGAAGGTCACCTGCGACACGTTGAGCAGCTGCGCCTGGCGCCCGGCCGCGACCACCGACACCGCGCTGGCCACCGCGTGCGTGCGCCCGGACAGGCGCTGCAGCATGGCCGCCGCATCGGCCTGGTCGGCCGGCTTGCCGAACACGACATCGTCCAGGATCACTTCGGTGTCCGCACCAAGCACCACCGCGCCCGGCTGCTCGGGCAGCCGTGCCAGGCCGGCCTGCGCCTTCTCCTGCGCCACCCGGCGCACGTAGTCCAGCGCCGCCTCGCCAGGCTGGCGCTGCTCGGGGATGTCCAGGGTCAACACATCGAAGCGCACCCCGAGACGGGCCAGCAGCTCGGCGCGCCGGGGGGATTGGGAGGCAAGAAACAGCATGGGTGCAGGATACTCCGCGGCGCCTGGCGCAACGATGACCCGGCGCGCGCGCGCGCGCCGCAACCCCGCCTTGGCCGACCGCCCGTTCATGGCGTGGGATACCCTCCCGCCACCGCCCTGAACAGGACACCGCCATGCGCAACTGCCGTCTTCGCCCGCTGCTGATCGCCCTTGCACTCGCCCTTGGAGGCACCGCCATGACCGCTTCGGCCCAGACCGCCTCCGGCTACACCCTGCCGGCCGACGGCACGCTGCTGTCGGTGTCCTCCCAGGCACAAGCCAGCCGCGCGCCGGACATCGCCACCCTCTCCGCCGGCGTGGTCACCCAGGCCGTGGACGGCAACACCGCCATGCGCGGCAACGCCACCCAGATGACCCAGCTCATGGCGGCGATCAGGAAGGCCGGCATCGCCGAGAAGGACATCCAGACCAGCGGGGTGATGCTCAGCCCGCAATACGACTACCGCGACAACCAGGCCCCGAAGATCACCGGCTACCAGGCCACCAATACCGTCAACCTCAGGGTCCGCAGGCTCGCCGAGCTGGGTCAGGTGCTCGATGCCCTCGCCGCCCAGGGCGCCAACCAGATCAACGGCCCGACCTTCGAGATCGAGCAGCCCGAACCGCTCTACGACCAGGCCCGCCTGTCTGCCCTCAAGCAGGCCCAGGCCCGCGCCGAAACCTACGCCAGCGGCCTGGGCCTCAAGGTCCGGCGCATCGTCAGCATTTCCGAAGGCGCCAGCGGCGGCGGCCCGAGCCCGGTGATGATGACCGCGCGCGCCAAGGTGGCCGACAGCACCCCGGTCTCGCCGGGTGAAGCCACGCTCTCGGTGAGCATCGATGTGGTGTTTGAGCTGGGGCGTTGACCGCGACGCGAGCCAGCCTTCGGCCAAGGCGCGCAGCCGACCGTCTCTGCGGGTGACCGCAACCAGGCAACTTCACATGACTGAATTTGACTCACGTCGGGAAATCCGCCTTCGCACCGGCACTTCATTAATTTTTCGTGACTTGTGCGGCGAAGACCGCTAAATTCCGGTTAACCGTTGTCACGGCTTGCCAGAGATGACACACGGGATCCTTCAATTCATACCGTAGTCAGGAGAGAGACTGTGGCAGTCAACCGCACCAAACAAGCGATGCAGCGCACCGCACTCAGCGTTGCCCTTGGCATGTGTTTCAGCACCGTCGCGTTCGCGCAGCAATCGACCGGCTCCATTTCCGGTCAGGCACCGGCAGGCTCGACCCTGCAGATCACCAACCCGGATACGGGTTTTTCCCGCTCCGTGACGGCGGGCGCAGACGGAAGCTATCGCTTCTCCACGCTGCCCACCGGCACCTATACCCTGACCAAGCAGGGCGCCGACGGGACCACCGAAGTCCGCGAGGGCGTGCGCGTCCTGGTCGGCAGTGGCTCGACCGTCAATTTCGTCACTGCTGAAGGCGCCGCCTCGACCCTGGGCACGGTGCAGGTCCGCGGAACCGCCATGCTCAACCCGATCGACGTGTCTTCGGTAGAGTCCACCACCATCCTGACCGCCGAGCAGATCGCGCGCATCCCGGTGGCGCGCGACACCACCTCAGTCGCCCTGCTGGCGCCGGGCACCGTGCGCGGCGACTCCGCGTTCGGCAACCTCGCCTCGTTCGGTGGCGCCTCGGTGGCCGAGAACCAGTATTACGTCAACGGCTTCAACATCACCAACTCGTTCCGCGGCCTCAACTTTGCCCAGGTCCCGTTTGAGGCGATCGCCGAGCAGCAGATCAAGACCGGCGGTTATGGCGCCGAATTCGGCCGTTCGCTCGGTGGCGTGGTCAGCCAGGTCACCAAGCGCGGTACCAATGAATTCCATGCCGGCGGCAACGTGTTCTTCGAGCCCAAGGCACTGCAGGCCCATACCCGCGACACGCTCTATGCCAATCCGCTGACCGGCGAATACGGCACGCTGCGCTCGGACAACTCCGAAGATGAAAGCGAGAGCTGGGTCACCTCGGCCTGGGCCAGCGGCGCGCTGATCCAGGACAAGTTGTTTGCCTACGGCCTGATCCAGTACGGGAAGACCGAGAGTGACGAATGGGGCTCGGTCCTGTCCAACCAGAACCTCAATGAGGACCAACGCGATCCGACCTGGCTGGTCAAGCTGGACTGGAACATCAGCGACCGCCACACCTTGGAGTTCACCGCGTTCTCCGACAAGGAGAAGACCAAGCAGGTCGCCTACGCCAACACGCCCGGAGAGACCGATCGCGGAGACAAGATCGGTAGCTTCTTCAGTGAGCAGGGCGGCGAGAACTATATCGGCCGCTACACCGGTTACCTCACCGATACATTCACCCTCTCGGCCCTGTATGGCCACAGCGAGTTCTCGCGCGAACAGTATCTGCGCTATCCCGACGGCAGCAAGGCATCCTACGGCGGCGACCTCAACAACCCGGCTACCGGTTGCCCCATCATCCAGGATTCGCGTCCGTTGGCGCAGCGGCAGCTGACCGGCCAGTACCGCAGCACCTGCAACATCACCGGCACGACCATCGACGCCGAGAACGGCGAGGACACCCGCGACCAGTACCGCATCGACGCTGAGTGGGCACTGGGCGACCACCTGATCCGCTTTGGCTACGACCGCGACGACTACGAGTCTGTGGCGGGCGCCTCCTACGAGGGCGGCCGCATTTGGCAGTACAGCACCACCGCCGCCGGCGTCAATCGCGTGCGTGAGCAGATCGTCAACCAGGGCGCCACCGTCGAGGTGAACCAGGAGGCCTTCTACATCGAGGACAACTGGAACATCACCGACAACTTCCTGGCCTATGTGGGCCTGCGCTGGGATTCGTTCGAGAACCTCAACGGCGACGGCGATGCCTACGTCGAGATCGAGAACCAGTTTGGCCCCCGGCTTGGCTTTTCGTGGGATGTCAACGGCGATTCGTCGCTGAAGATCTATGGTAACGCCGGCCGTTATGCGCTGCCGCTGACCTCCAGCGTGGCCATCCGCGGCGCCAGCGCATCGGTGTTTTCGCGGCAGTTCTACAGCTACACCGGCGTCGATCCGGTCACCGGCGCGCCGCTGGGTGCCGTTCCGATCAGCCCGATCCAGTACATCAACGGCGAGTTCGGTGGTTCCAAGGATCCCAAGACGATCGCCTCGACCAACCTCGACCCGATGTACCAGGACGAATATATCCTGGGCTTCCAGCAGGCATTGACCGAGCACCTGAGCTTCGGCGTCAAGGGCACCTATCGCAAGCTCAAGGCCGCCATCGACGACAACTGCGATTACACGCCGATCGCCCATGCGGCCGAGGAGGCCGGGCTGGACTACATCCTTCCCAACGGTGGCTTCCCGTACTGCCGCATGTTCAACCCGGGCGAGGACGCGGTCTACATCACCGATCTGCTGGGCGACGGCAACTACATCACCACCGAAGTGGACGCGGACCTGCTCAGCCCGCAGGCCAAGCGCACCTACAGGGCACTGGACTTCACCCTGGACGGCAACTACGACAAGTTCTTCTTCCAGGCCAACTACACGCTGGCCTACAGCAAGGGCAACACCGAAGGTGGCGTGAAATCCGACATCGGCCAGGACGACACCAATGTCACCCAGGACTTCGACTACAAGGAACTGACGGTCGATACCTACGGCTACCTGCCCAATGACCGGCGCCATACGATCAAGTTGTTCGGCAACTACCAGTTCAACGAGGAATGGTCGGTGGGCGGCAACTTCATCGTGCAATCCGGACGTCCGAAGAACTGCATGGGCATGCTGGATCTGAACGACGCGCCGCCGGTGCGCGACCCCACCGGCAAGATCATCCAGACCAACTTCGCGCCCCACCCGTACGGCTCGTCCTTCATGCGTTGCGGCACGACGACCGATGGTGGCGTGGACGATGCAACGGTCGTGGCGGTCCCACGTGGCAAGGCAGGACGCCTGCCATGGACCAACAACCTGGACCTGAACGTCGCCTACAAACCCTCCGCCATGGAAGGCTGGCAGTTCAAGGTCGACGTGTTCAACGTCTTCAACAGGCAGAAGGTGACCGCCATCAACGAGACGGCGGAAATCAACCCCACCGGTCAGCCTTCGCCGACCTACCTGCTGCCGGACTCGTACCAGACGCCGCGCTATTTCCGCTTCATGGCGCAGTACGACTTCTGATCGAAGCCTGCAACACCATCGTCAAACAGGGGCCGCCGCAAGGCGGCCCTTTCTTTTCTGCCTTTTCTGCCAGGCCCTGCCCGGCGGGGCAGGACGACCGCTATCCTTGCACCCGCACAGACCTTCCAAGATCACGCCAGATGCAGCCACCATTGAACGCCCACTGGGCCCGTGGACAGGAATTCGAGGCGCAGCGCGACCTTCAGTCGGCACGCAAAGAATACGAAGCACTGCTGCGGCTCGACGCGCGCCACATCCCGGCCCGACTGCGCCTGTCGCGGTTCGCGCAATTCAACGGGCGCTATCGCCAGGCCCGCCAGCACGCGCTCCAGGCCGCCGATGCGGTCCGACTGGGGGCGAGCGCGCGCCATCTTGGCTATGTGACCCTGCGACTGCTGGACTTTGCCGAAGACGCCGAAGTGGCTTCGGTCATCCTTTCTGCCGACTGGAGCGACCCTGACGTCCTGCGGCAATCGCCGGCACTGGCCCAGCATCTCTGGCTGGCCGGACGCTATGACGATGCCCTGCGTTTCCTCGATGGCGTCCAGCCTCGGCTGGCTCCCAATGCGCTGCTGGTGTTCACGCGCGCCAACGTGTTGCGCTATCTCGGCCGCCTCCAGGAGGCCGCCGTGCTCCATGAGCGCAGCCTGGCGCTGGACCCGGCCCTGGTCGACGCACACTGGGCGATCGCGACCCAGGCGCGCGATGGCATGCAGGGCCACCGCCTGGCCCGACTGGAAGCCGCGCGCCAGGCGCATCCCGCCGACGGCATCGAGCAGGCGCACCTGCTGTACTCGCTCTTCCATGAGTACGACCGGGGCCGCGATCCGCGCGCCTGGCAGGCACTGGCATCGGGCGCCGGCATCATGCAGCAGCGGCTGCACCACGACCCGGCGCAGGACCAGGCCAGGCTCGAGGCACTGCATGCGCTGGACTGGTCGCCTGGCACCCGAACGGACACCAAGGCCGAGCAACCCACGCCGCTGTTCATCGTGGGACTCCCGCGCACCGGGACCACGCTCCTGGACCGGATCCTGGGCAACCACGGATGGGTCAGCTCGGTGGGCGAGCGCAACGACTTCGCGGTGGCGGTCAGCGAAGTCTCCGACCGGTTCTTCAGCACCCTGCTGGAAGCGCATCGGCCCGCGGACTTCATGCGCCTGGACCATCGTGCGATGGGGCATCTGTACATGCAGCGCCTGCGTCGGCATGCCTCGGCCACCGCCTTTGCCATCGACAAGAACCCGCAGAATTTCTTCAACATCCCGCTGATCGTGCAGGCGTTGCCCCACGCCCGGATCCTGGTGATGCAGCGGCAGCCGATGGATGCGGCGTTCTCCAACCTGAAGGAGCTGTTCCAGGGCAGCGCGTACCCCTACAGCTACGACTTCAAGTCGCTGGCCACGCGTGTTCGCGGCGTCGAGAAGCTGATGGCGCGCTGGCAGCGCATGGCGCCGCAGGCGGTGAAGGTGGTGTCCTACGAGGCACTGGTGGAGGATTCGCCGCGGGTGATCGCCGAGGTGCTGGATTTCGCCGGCCTTCCGGCCTGGCCTGGCCTGACCGACATCACCGGCAACCCGGCGCCGGTTGCCACCGCCAGCAGCGCCCAGGTCCGCGAACCGATCAACAGCCGGGGCGTCGGCGCCTGGAAACGGTACGCCGACGAACTGGAACCGCTGCGGATCCTGCTGGAGGCGCCCGCGGCATGAGCCCTGCCGTTCCCGCGCCCGGATATGGCGCCCTGCTCGAACGCGCCGAAGCCTGCGCGGCGCGGCGGGACATCGACCAGGCCATCGCCCTGTATGGCGCAGCGCTCGTGCAGAAGCCGGCAGACCCCTACGTCCTGGTCCAGTTGTCCTACATGCATTCCCTGCGCGGGCAATACCGCAAGGCGCTCGCCTGTGCGATGCAGGCCCATGCGACCGGGACCAGCTCGCCAAAGGTCCTGGACGAGCTGCTCCCCAGGCTGCGGACATTCAACGAGATCCCGGCCTTGCTGGAGTGCATCAAGCGCATGCTGCCGGCTTCGCGCATGTCCATTCCGGCCCTGATCCGGGCCGCGGCGCAATTGAGCTACGTCAACCTGCCCGATCAGGCCATCGTCCTGCTGGACGAAGCCCGGCGCGCGGACCCCGATTATCCAACGACCCTGCTGGCAAGGACCCAGGTGCTGACTTATCTGGGGCGTTTCAGGGAAGCCGAGCAGGACGTGGCGCGGGCGCTCAAGCGGGCACCGGAGATTGCGCAGGGCTGGTGGCTGCAGGCCGCGCTGCGCAGGCAGCAGCCGACCTCGCACCACGTCGACGCCATCAAGGCGCAGTTGCAGCGGCCGGGCCGCAGTGCCGCCGATGTCGCCCTGCTGGGTTTCGCGCTGCACAAGGAACTGGACGACCTGGGAGACACCCAGGGCGCCTGGCAGGCGCTGATGCTGGGCTGCCGCGCGAAGCGTTCGACCCTGCAATACGAAACTGGCGCGTCCTACCGGTTGATGCAGGCGCTGGCCGCATTCACCCCGCCGCCGACGCCTGCCACGGGCAATGCCGGTGCCACGCCCATCTTCATCGTCGGAATGCACCGCTCGGGCACCACCCTGCTCGAGCAGATGATGGACGGATCGCCGCATGTCAGGGGCATTGGCGAGCTCTATGACTTCACCAGCGCCATGCGCCACGCCACCGACCACCACTGCCGCGGAGTGATCGACACCACGATCGTGGAGCGTGCGCAACGCGCGGACCTGGCTGCTGCCGGGCAGCGCTATCTGGACGGAATTGCGTGGCGCCTGCAGGGCGAGGCGTTCTTCACCGACAAGCTGCCTTCGAACTTCCTCAACATCGGATTCATCGCCGCGGCATTGCCGCAGGCCAGGATCCTGCACCTGGTCCGCGACCCGGTGGAAACCTGCTTCTCCAACCTGCGCGAGCTGTTTTCCGAGGCCAATCCCTATAGCTATGACCTGCAGGAGCTGGCGGCGTACTACCGCCAGTACCGCGCGCTCATGGCCCATTGGCACCGGCGCTTTCCCGGCCGCATCCTGGACGTGGAATACGCACGCCTGGTGCGCGAGCCCGAAGCCGTGCTGCGCCAGGTGTGTGCCTTCTGCGGACTGGACTTCGATCCGGCGATGCTGGAGCTCGCAGGCCGGCAGCGCGGAGTGGTGACCGCCAGCGCGGTCCAGGTCCGTGGCGGCATCCAGGCCAGGGACGTGCCGAAATGGGCGCCCTACGCCAACCACCTGGCGCCCTTGATCCAGGCGTTGCGCCGCCCGGATTGAGCCGGCCAGCCATCGGCATCGCCCTGGTCGCCGGGCGGTTTACGGGGCAGCTCGGGCGTCTTGCGTTTCATCACTGCGGTCCGTGGCGCGGCCGGTGGCGGTGATCAGCCGCGATGGTAGGGATGATTGGCCAGCATCGCCGCGGCGCGGTAGAGCTGTTCGGCCACCACCAGGCGCGCCAGCATGTGCGGCAGGGTCAACGGGCCGAGCGACCAGGTCTCGTGCGCGGCGGCCAGGACCGCTGGCGCGTGCCCTTCCGGCCCGCCGATCAGCAATGCCAGGTCGCGGCCCTGGCCGCGCCAATGTTCCAGGCGCTGGGCCAGCTGTTCGGAAGAGTGCTGCTTGCCGGTGACTTCCAGGGCGACGATGTGCGCGTTCCTGGGCAGTGCGGCGAGCACGCGCTGGCCCTCGTCCTCGATCGCGCGCTGGGCATCGCGGTTCCTGCCACGCAGGCCCGGCGTCACTTCCACCAGTTCAAGCGGCAGCCAGTGCGAGAGCCGCTTCTGGTATTCGGCAAACCCCTGCGCGACCCAGCCGGGGGCGCGCTCACCGGTGGCGATCAGGCGGGCCTTCATCGCCCGGCGCAACCGTCAGCGACGGCCGTCTGCTTCGCCGTCGTCTTCCGGCGGCTGGTCGCCCACCGTCCACAGGCGCTCCAGTGCGTAGAACTCGCGCACGCGCGGCAGCATGACGTGGACGATCACATCGCCCAGGTCGACCAGCACCCATTCGGCTTCGCGCTCGCCTTCCACGCCCAGCGGCATGACGTCCAGCTTCTTGGCGAACTTCACCACTTCGTCGGCGATGGACTTCACGTGGCGGGTCGAGGTGCCCGAGGCGATCACCAGGAAATCGGCGACGCTGGATTTGCCGCGCACGTCGATCTCGATGACTTCCTTGGCCTTGAGCTCACCCACCGCGGCATGCACGCTGGCAAGCAGGTCCGGGACGGACGGGGGCGGGCTGGGCAGGCGGGTCTTGATGACGTGGGCTTGGCTGGACAAAAGAGCGACTTGGTGGACGGACCAGCCGCGATTATAGCGCCGCCGCTCCGTACAGGCCGTGGGCCATGATGAATGCCGCCACTGCAGGCGGCACCAGCGCCTGCCAGGACTGGCCGGCGGCGATGCGCGCACGCACGTCGCTGGCCGATTCGGCCTGCAGCGGCTGGTGCAGGCGCAGGACCCGGCCCGCGGGGGCAGACTGCAGGTCGGCAGACTCGCTGGTCCAACGTGCCGCCACCGCCTCGGCCAGCACTGCCGGCAGCTGCTCGAGCATGGTGTCAGCGCGCTCGGCCACGACCAGATGTGCCAGGCCGAACAGCGCTTGCCATTGGTGCCAGTCCGGCAGGCCCAGGAAACTGTCGGCGCCGATCAGCAAGGCCAGCGGTGCCTGGGGGCCAAGCTCGGCGCGCAGTTCGCGCAAGGTATCGACCGTGTAGGAAGGTCCCGGGCGATCCAGCTCGCGCCGGTCCACGCGCAGGCCCGGGTCGCCTGCGACGGCCGCTTCCAGCATCGCCAGCCGTTGCCCGGCGTTGGCACCGGGCGGCGGGCGATGCGGCGGATCAGCCGCGGGCACCAGGGTCACCGGGACCTGCAGGGTCTGCCCTGCCAGGCGGGCAATGGCCAGGTGCCCGTTGTGGAAGGGATCGAAGGTCCCGCCGTAGATGAGATGGGGCCGGGACTCGGGGCGTGCAAGCCGGGACTCGGGACCCGGGACCCGGGACCCGGAAGCGCCAGAAGCCAGCACAGGCCCCGGGTGGTGCTGTTTACGGGACCCGGGGCCCGGGACCCGGGACCCGGAAGCGCCAGAAGCCAGCACAGGCCCCGGGTGGTGCTGTTTACGGGACCCGGGGCCCGGGACCCGGGACCCGGAAGCGCCAGAAGCCAGCACAGGCCCCGGGTGGTGCTGTTCACGGGACTCGGGACTCGGGACCCGGGACCCGGAAGCGCCAGAAGCCAGCACAGGCCCGGGGTGGTGTTGTTCACGGGACCCGGGACCCGGGACCCGGGACCCGGAAGAGCCAGAAGCCAGCACAGCCCACGGGTGTTGTTGTTGTTGTTGTTGTTGTTGTTGTTGTTGCTGTTGCTGTTCCCGGGTCCCGAGTCCCGGGTCCCGGGTCCCGGCTTTTAGGTCCCGAGTCCCGGCTTCCAGCCCCCCGTCCCTCACACCAGCAGCTCCACCGCCTTGGCATCGGCGATCGCCAGCAGCAGCCGTTCCAGGGCGACCCAGGCATCGCCTTCGGCGCGGCCCTTGGCGATGCGATCGATGTGTCCGGCCTCGGCGACGAAACGGTCCCAGCGGGCCGGGCTGGCATGGCGCTGCAGCGCGCGCTTGAACGGCGCCTGCCGGCTTTCCCAGATGCCCTGCCCCTTCATCGCGGCGGCCAGACCGGATCCGGAGTTGCCGCCCTGCCCGGCCACGCGCGCAAGGTGCGCGGTGCTGAGCAGGTTGCGCACCACCATCGGCATCAGCCCGGCGACCGCCTCGCCTTCGGCGCGCAGTCCGGCGAGCATGCGCGCGGCCTGGCCGGCATGGCCCGACAGGGTGGTCTCGATCAGACCGAACACGTCAAAGCGCGCCGCATCGGCCACCAGCGACTGCATCGTCGCCAGGTCCAGGGTCCGGCCATCGGCCAGCAGGACCAGCTTGTCGATTTCCTGGGCGGCGGCCAGCAGGTTGCCTTCCACCCGCTCGACCAGCAGCGCGATCGCATCGCGCTCGGCGCGCAGGCCGCGCGCACGCAATCGTGCCTGGACCCAGCCGGAGAGTTCGTGCGGCTTGATCGCCCAGGCCACCGAGAGCACGCCGATGCGCTCGATCGCATCGGCCCACTTGCCGCGATGGGCCTTGCTCCATTCGCCGGCGGTGACCAGCAGCACCACGTCCTGCGGCGGGCGCGCGCAGAAGGCACTGATGACCTCGGCCCCCTCCTTGCCCGGCTTGCCGGTGGGCAGGCGGACCTCGACGATGCGGCGGGCACTGAACAGGCTGGGCGCATCGAAGCTGGCCTGCAGCCCGGCCCAGTCGATGTCGCGGCCCTCCAGGTCGAAGATTTCGCGCTCGGCGATGCCCAGCGCGCGCCCGCGCGCGCGGACCGCATCGGCGGCCTCCAGCACCAGCAGCGGTTCCGGCCCGGCGATCAGGTAGGCCGGCGCCAGCGCCGCATCGGCGACCTGCGCGGCCAGCCGGTCGGGGGCCAGTTCCATCGCTACTGCGCGTGAGGTGGCGGCACCCGGCCCACGCCACGCACCACACCGTCGACGCGACGCAGGATCGAGGCGGACATGTCGCGGCGCAGTTCTTCGGACAGGATTTCGCGCTCGGAGGTGGTACCGGTCAGGTCGGTCGCTTCGGCCACATAATCGCGCGAGAGTTCGACCACTTGCTGCGGGACCAGCTCGCTGCCATCGGCGCGCACGAAGCGGAACACCACCGCATAGCGCAGGCTGTATTCCAGCGCGCGGCCCTGCTCGTCCAGCGCGATCGGGCGATCGCCCCATTGCTCGGACAGGATCTCCAGGGTGGCGGCCTTGGCGTTGGCGTCTTCGGCCGGGATGGCGCCGGCGGCTTTCAGGCCCATCGCCACATCACGCGCCAACGGGCTGTACGGATCGCTGGCCGAGACCTTGACCGGGCCCAGATCCGCCGGCAGCGCGATCTTGCTGCGCAGGTGAAAGCCACAGGCCGACAGGGAGACAGCAAGCAGGGTGACGGCCAGCAGCCGCAGCATCGGGGTCGGTTTCATGGCGGGGAGTCTGGACGAGGCCGGCAGGCGCGGCAAGGGTGGCAGGGACGGCAGCTGAGCGACGGGCGAGCCTGCCTGATCCAGCGTGAACGCGGCTTGAGAGCTCACGCTGCGACCAGGTTGACGATCTTGCCCGGCACCAGGATCACCTTGCGGATCGTGCTGCCTGCCAGGAACCTGGCGGTGTTGGGCTCGGCCCTGGCCAGCGATTCGATCAGATCCCTGGGTGCATCGGCGGCGACCTCGATCGTGCCGCGCAGCTTGCCGTTGACCTGCACGGCCAGGGTCACCGAGTCGCGCACCATCGCCGCCGGGTCGGCCTGCGGGAACGGCAGGTCCTCCAGCAGCGTCTGGGCATGGCCCAGCAGCTGCCACAGCGCGTGACTGGAGTGCGGGGTGATCGGGTTGAGCAGCAGCACCGCCGCTTCCAGCGCCTCCTGGCGTACGGCGCGGCCGGGCTCGCTGAGGTCATCGAACCTGGCCAGCGCGTTGGACAGCTCCATCACCGCGGCGATGGCGGTGTTGAAGCCATGGCGCTTGCCATAATCGTCGCCGACCTTGGCGATGGTTTCGTGGGTCTTGCGGCGCAGGGCCTTCTGCTCGGTATTCAACGCCGCCACGTCCAGTGCCGGGGCGGCGCCGCCGGCGGCATGGCGCTGGGCCTGGGTCCACAGCCGGCGCAGGAACCGCGACATGCCTTCCACCCCGGCTTCGTTCCATTCCAGCGACTGCTCGGGCGGCGCGGCGAACATGGAAAACAGCCGCACCGTGTCGGCACCGAACTTGTCCACCATCGATTGCGGATCCACGCCGTTGTTCTTGGACTTGGACATCTTCTCCACGCCACCGATCTGCACCGGCTGGCCGTCGCTGGCCAGGACCGCACCGACGATGCGGCCGCGCTCATCGCGCTGCACCTGGACCTGGGCCGGGTTGATCCACTCCCTGGAACCGTCGGCATTGAGGCGGTAATAGGTCTCGGCGATCACCATGCCCTGGGTCAGCAGATTGGTGGCCGGCTCGTCGCTGTCCACCAGCCGCGCGTCGCGCATGAGCTTGTGGTAGAAGCGGAAATACATCAGGTGCAGGATCGCGTGCTCGATCCCGCCGACGTACATGTCCGCCGGCATCCAGTAGTTGGCGCGCTTGTCGACCATCGTCGCCGCACCCGGGCTGGTGTAACGGGCCACATACCAGCTCGATTCCATGAAGGTGTCGAAGGTGTCGGTCTCGCGCTCGGCCGCGCCGCCGCACTCCGGACAGGGGGTCACGCGCCACGTCGGATCGGCCTTCAGCGGCGACTTCAACCCGTCCAGGGTCACGTTCTCCGGCAGCAGCACCGGCAGCTGGTCGTCCGGCACCGGCACCGCACCACACTGGGGGCAGTGGATCACCGGGATCGGGCAGCCCCAGTAGCGCTGGCGGCTCACCCCCCAGTCGCGCAGGCGATAGTTCACCCGGCGCTGGCCCTGGCCCTTGCGTTCGAAGCGCTCGGCCAGCGCCTCGAAGGCTTCGTGGAAATCCAGTCCGTCGAACTCGGCCGAATTGATCAGCTCGAATTCGCGGGTCTTGTCCGCATACCAGTCCTGCCATTGGCTGCTGTCGTAGTGGCGTTCGGCCTCGTTGCGCGGCTCCTTGAGCTGGATCACCTGCACGATCGGCAGCGCGTACTTGGTCGCGAACTCGAAATCGCGCTGGTCATGGCCGGGCACGGCCATCACCGCGCCGGTGCCATAGCCCATCAGCACGAAGTTGGCCACCCACACCGGCACGCTCTCGCCGCTGATCGGGTGCACGGCCTTCAGGCCGGTGTCCATGCCGCGTTTTTCCTGGGTCTCCAGCTCGGCTTCGGACACCCCGCCCAGCTTGAGCTGCTCCAGGAAGGCGGCCAGTTCCGGGTTGGACGCAGCGGCCTTCAGGGCCAGCGGATGCTCGCCGGCGATCGACACGAAGGTCACGCCCATCAGCGTGTCCGGGCGGGTGGTGAACACCATCAACGGCTCATGGCCGCCTTCGACGTTGAACTGGATTTCCAGGCCTTCGGAGCGGCCGATCCAGTTGCGCTGCATGGTCTTGACCGACTCGGGCCAGCCTTGCAACGTATCAAGGCCGTCCAGCAGCTCCTGGGCGTAGTCGGTGATGCGCAGGAACCACTGCGGGATCTCGCGCTTTTCCACCAGCGCGCCCGAGCGCCAGCCGCGGCCGTCGATGACCTGCTCGTTGGCCAGCACGGTCTGGTCCACCGGGTCCCAGTTCACCACCGAGGCCTTGCGGTAGGCGATGCCCTTGCGCAGCAGCCGGGTGAACATGCGCTGCTCGTGCACGTAGTACTCGGGGCTGCAGGTGGCGAACTCGCGGGTCCAGTCGATCGCGTAACCCAGCGCCTTGAGCTGGCTGCGCATGTGCTCGATGTTGGCGTAGGTCCACTGGGCCGGCGCGGTCCTGTTCTTGATCGCGGCGTTCTCGGCCGGCAGGCCGAAGGCGTCCCAGCCCATCGGCTGCAGCACGTTGTGCCCGGTCATGCGCTTGTAGCGGGCGATGACGTCGGAGATGGTGTAGTTGCGCACGTGGCCCATGTGCAGCGCACCGGACGGGTAGGGCAGCATCGACAGGCAGTAGTACTTGGGCTTGTCCGAGGTCTCGCTGACCTCGAAGGCCTTGCTGGCGTTCCAGAACTGCTGCGCGGAGGTTTCGACCTGCTTGGGGTCGTAGGCGTGGGTTTCGGGAACGGCGGACATGGGTAGGGGCTGCGAAGGCGGCTGCAAAGCCGCAAAGCGTACCGCAGCGCACCACCGGCTGCACCCGCGCGCTGTGCCGGTGCGCAGGCCCGCTTCAGCCTTGCAAGCTGCCCGCCAGGGACCGCGAAGGACCGCTCAAGCCCGCCAGCGCGCACCATCCGAACCACAGCAGCAGCGCGATCCGCTGCGACAGGCCATCCGGCAGCACCGCTGGAAGCACCAGGGCGAACGCGACCACGCCCAGGGCCAGGACCGGCCCGCCCAGGACCAGTCCGCGCCAGGGCGCCTGCCCGCGCAGGCCCAGTGCCAGCAGCAGCGCCGAGGCCAGGCCGGTGGCCCACCACAGGCCCCAGGCAGTGGCGTGCAGCTGGGTCTGGGTACCGCGCAGCTGCTGCGGCTGGAGCTGGAACAGGCCCATCGCCACCAGCCCCAGCGCCGAGAGGAACATCAGCTGTGCCCCGATCCGCTGCGGCCAGGCCGCCCTGAGCGGGATCCGCAGGCGCAGGCCCAATCCGACCATCGCGCACAGCGCGCCGGGCAGGATGAAGCCCAGCAGGTTGAACCACCGCGCATTCGGAACGCCCTGCGCGCCCAGCACCGCCAGCGGATGATCCCAGGGCGAGTACCCCGGCAGCGCCGCGCCGAACCCCAGCGCCGCACCCAGGCAGAGCAAGGCGGCCAGCGGACTGCACACGCGCCACCAGCGCAGGCTCGCCAGCTTCACCGACGGGCCGTGGCGTTGCGCGCGTGGCCGTGCGCGCATTGGATCGAGCGGGGGGATTCCATGCGCGGGCAGGCTACCGGCACCGCCGCCGGTGTCAATGGCCGCCGCCACCCGGCTTGTATCCTCGCCGCCCCGGCACCATCTGCCTGCCATCGCCGTTGCAAGGACCAGACCTCCCATGAGCCCGCTGCCCCACGTCTTCAATGCCACCACCGACACCTTCGAAACCGAGGTGCTGCAAAAATCCATGACCACCCCGGTGCTGGTGGATTTCTGGGCAACCTGGTGCGGCCCCTGCAAGACCCTGGGCCCGATCCTGGAAAAGCTGGCCGGCGAGTACAACGGCGCCTTCGAGCTGGCCAAGGTCGATGTCGATGCCGAGCAGCAGATCGCCGCGGCCTTCCAGATCCGCTCGGTGCCGACCGTGTTCCTGGTCCGCGACGGGCAGATCGTGGACGGCTTTCCCGGCGCGTTGCCGGAGGGCCAGCTGCGCGCCTTCCTGCAGCAGCATGGCGTGGAGCCGGCCGAGGCGGCCGCCAATGATGAGCCCGAAGCGTTGACCGCGCTCAGCCCGGCCGAACAGGTCGCCGCGCTGCGCCAGGCCATCGCCGCCGAGCCGGACAGGGACGAGCTGAAGCTCGATCTGGCCCTGGCCCTGCTGGCCACCGGTGATGCAACCGAGGCCGAAGCCCTGCTCGACGCCCTGCCCGCCAACCTGGCCACCGACGAGCGCGCGGTCAAGGCCCGCGCCCGCCTGGGCTTCGCCGCCCTGCTCAAGGACGCACCGGCCCCGCAGGCACTGGAGGCCGCGCTGGCCAGGGACGAGAACGACCTGCGCGCCCGCCACCTGCTGGGCGTGCACAAGCTGGTCGCCGGCGACGCCGAGGGCGCGCTGGAACAGTTCATCGAACTGCTGCGCCGCGACCGCGCCTGGGAAGACGGCCAGGCCAGAAAGTCGCTGATCGATGCCTTCCGCGTGATCGAAGACCAGGACCTGGTCGGCAAGTACCGTCGCCGGATGTCCTCGCTGCTGTTCTGAACCGTGCCGTCGTTCCTGCCCGGCGGCCTCCACCCGCCGGCCCGTGCTGCCTCAGGGGCGGCCTTGCGTGGGACTGGTGACCCCGAGTGGATTCGAACCACTGACCTTCCCCTTAGGAGGGGGACGCTCTATCCAGCTGAGCTACGGGGCCAAGCGCGGGGGCCATTGTAGCCGCAGTTGCCACCGCCGGCCCGTCCGGTGGCCACGGCCGCCGGCGCTGGGCGCGGCCATGAGGGCTTGGCCCGGACCGGCGCCGGCCACGGGTTAGCAGGCGTCCCCGTCGTGGGCAGAGGCCCGCCGCTGCGGCGCGTGCTACCGTGGCCAAGGTCGGGTCCAGGCCCGGCCTTGGGGGGTGGATCGGGGGAAATCGCGGCACCGGGCCACTTGCCTGATGGCCGCCTCGCGGCGAAGGCTTTCCGCGTCATTCAACCCGTTTCCCGCAGGAGTCAGAGCCCCGTCATGTGTCCGAGCAAGGTCGCCGAGGGTGACCAAAGAGGCTGGATCGTTCCCATCGGCGGTGCCGAGAACAAGGACGAGAACCCGCGCATCCTCAAGCGATTCCTGGCCGTTGCCGGCGGCAGCACGGCCGAGATCGTGGTGATCCCCACCGCCAGCCAGCTGCGCGATACCGGGCCGCGCTACCAGCGCCTGTTCGGCGAGCTGGGCGCGCGCAAGGTGGAGGTGGTCGATTTCGACAGCCGCGGCGACTGCACCGACTCCGGCCGCCTGGACCGGATCGAGCGGGCCAGTGCGATCTTCTTCACCGGCGGCAACCAGCTGCGCCTGTCCACGATCCTGGGCGGCACGCCGGCGGCGCAGATGATCCGCGCCTGCAATGCCGCCGGGGTGACCGTGGGCGGCACCAGCGCCGGGGCCAGCATCCTGTCCGAACACATGATCGCCTTCGGCAAGGAAGGCTCCTCGCCGCGGGCCGACTCGGTGCGCCTGGCGCCCGGGCTGGGCCTGACCAACCGCTTCGTGATCGACCAGCATTTCCGCCAGCGCGATCGGCTGGGTCGCCTGCTCGCGGCGCTGGCCTACAACCCGTTTGCCATCGGCATCGGCCTGGACGAGGACACCGCGGCCTTCATCGGCCCGGACAACACGCTGGAA
Organism: Pseudoxanthomonas spadix BD-a59; assembly: GCF_000233915.3. Classification (NCBI taxonomy): domain Bacteria; kingdom Pseudomonadati; phylum Pseudomonadota; class Gammaproteobacteria; order Lysobacterales; family Lysobacteraceae; genus Pseudoxanthomonas; species Pseudoxanthomonas spadix. Next base: position 2,260,082 of record NC_016147.2, read on the forward strand.
GTGGAAGGCTCCGGCTCGGTCAGCGTGGTCGATGCCGGCAACCTTGGCTTTTCCTCGATGGCCGATGCCGGCGAGGAGCAGCCGGTGTGCATGCTGGGCCTGACCGTGCACATCCTGCTGGCCGGGGCGACCTTCAACCTGGCCACCCGCAAGGCCTCGGCCGGCACCCTGGCCCGTTCCAAGACATGAGGTAGTGCATGCGCATCCTTGAGCGTTCGGTCTACGTCGGTCCTTCGCTGTACGCGCACTTCCCGGTCATCAAGCTCGAGCTGGACCTGGAGGCGCTGGAAGACTGGCCTACCGGCAGGCTGGGCAGCGCATTCGTCAATGGCCTGGTCGCGGCCCTGCCCGGCCTGGCCGAACACGGCTGCTCGTATCGCCAGCCCGGTGGCCTGATCCGGCGCATGCGCGAGGGCGAAGGCACCTGGCTGGGCCATGTGCTGGAACATGTGGCCATCGAACTGCAGAACATCGCCGGCGAGGACGTCACCTTCGGCAAGACCCGCGGCGTGGGCGACCGGCGCCGCGGGGTCTACGAGGTGATCTACGAATACGCCCAGCGCGAGGAAGGCATCGCCGCCGGCGAGCTGGCGCTGCGGCTGCTGACTTCGCTGCTGCCGGCCGAGCTGCGCGGCAGTGAAAAACTTCCCGAGGACTGGGACTGGGACACCGCGCGGGTGGAGTTCATCCGCTACGCGCAGCGGCGTGCGCTGGGCCCGTCCACCGCCGCGCTGGTCAAGGCGGCCGAGGATCGCCGGATTCCGTGGTTCCGCCTCAACAACCAGTCGCTGGTCCAGTTTGGCCACGGCAAGTACCAGCAGCGCATCCAGGCCACGGTCACCGGCAAGACCTCGCACATCGCCGTGGAGCTGGCCGGCGACAAGGAAGAAACCAACAACATCCTGGGCGGCCTGGGCCTGCCGGTGCCGCGCCAGATGCTGGCCAGCGATGCGGCCGGTGCAGTGCGCGCGGCCAGGCGGCTGGGCGGGGCGGTGGTGACCAAGCCGTACAACGGCAACCACGGCCGCGGCATCACCATCAACATCTCCAGCGACGATGAAGTGCGCGCAGGCTTTCAAGCCGCGCGCGAGCATGCACGTTCGGTGATCGTGGAAACCTACATCGCCGGCGACGACCATCGCCTGCTGGTGGTCAATGGCGAGCTGATCGCCGCCACCCGACGCACGCCCGGTCACGTGGTCGGTGACGGCATCGCCGACATCGCCGAGCTGGTCGACCGGGTCAACGCCGACCCGCGCCGCGGCATCGGCCACGAGAAGGTGCTGACCCAGCTGGAGCTGGACGAACAGGCCGATCTGATGCTGGGCCGTATCGGCTACACCCATTTCTCGGTGCCGGCGCCAGGCGAGGTGGTGTTCCTGCGCTCCACCGCCAACCTGTCCACCGGCGGCACCGCCACCGATGTCACCGACATCATCCATCCGGACAACTGCGACATGGCCGTGCGTGCGGTGCGCGCGATCGGCCTGGACGTGGCCGGCGTGGACTTCATCAGCCCCAACATCGCCGAAAGCTACAAGGCCATCGGCGGGGCGATCTGCGAGGTCAACGCCGCGCCCGGCTTGCGCATGCACGTGGCACCCAGCGAGGGCACCGCGCGCGATGCGGCCGGCCCGGTGATCGACATGCTGTTCCCGCCGGGCACCCCGGCGCGCGTGCCGATCGCCGCGGTCACCGGCACCAACGGCAAGACCACCACCGCGCGCATGCTGGCCCACATCACCAAGATGGCCGGCCACACGCCGGGCCTGACCACCACCGAGGGGGTCTACATCGACGGCCAGCGCACCGTGGAAGGCGACATGACCGGGCCGGTCTCGGCGCGGATGGTGCTGGGCGACCCGCAGATCGACATCGCGATCCTGGAAACCGCGCGCGGCGGCCTGCTGCGCGCCGGCATGGGTGTGCCGGAGGTCAATGTGGGCGCGGTGCTCAACGTCGCCTCCGACCACCTTGGCTTGAAGGGCATCGACACCCTGGAGCAGCTGGCGCAGGTCAAGCGCATCGTGGTCGAGGTGGCGCGCGACTGCGCGGTGCTCAATGCCGACGATCCCAACGTGATCAAGATGTCCGCCTACACCGATGCGCGCACCATCTGCTACGTCACCACCAACCCCTCGCATCCGCTGGTGCGCGAGCACATCCGCGCCGGAGGCCGCGCATGCGCGCTGGAAGCTGGCGTCAACGGCCAGATGATCACCCTCTACGACAAGGGCAGCCACATCCCGCTGCTGTGGACGCACCTGATCCCGGCCACCCTGGAAGGCCGCGCCCTGCACAACGTGCAGAACGCGATGTTCGCCGCGGCGATGGCGTTTTCGCTGGGCCTGAAGCTGGAAGCGATCCGCCAGGGCCTGCGCACTTTCGACACCACCTTCTTCCAGGCGCCGGGGCGGATGAACCTGTTTTCCGAGCATCCGTTCAAGGTACTGATGGACTACGCCCACAACGCGCACGCGGTGGGCGTGATGGCCGAGCTGGCCCAGCGCATGGACGTGTCCGGCCGGCGCATCGTGGTGCTGACCGGCCCGGGCGATCGTCGCGACCAGGACCTGGTGGAAATCGCCGGTGCGGTGGCCGGGCGCTTCGATCATTACATCGTGCGTCGCGACGATTCACTGCGCGGCCGCGATGGCGACGAGGTACCGCGGATCATCGCCGGCGCGCTGCGCCAGGCCGGCATCGGCAGCGGGGCGATCAGCGTGATCCCCGACGAGCAGCAGGCCGTGGACGCGGCGCTGGGCATGGGCCAGCCCGGCGACCTGCTGGTGATCTTCGCCGATGCCCTGGCCCGCACCTGGAAACAGATCACCAAGTTCAGGCCGGCCGGGCAGCCCGCACAGCCGGCGCCGGTGCCCGATGCGCCGGTCACGCTCGGCCAGCCGCCCGGCCAGGCCCTGGCCGCGATGCTGGAGGGCATGGTCCGCGACGAGCGCGGGCTGGTGTTCGAGCGCGTGGATGAGCAGGGCGACTAGTGCCGTCTCCCGCAGAAAATCCCCCGATCGTCCCCATGCGCCCTGAACCCTTCCAGGATTCGCGCCGGCTGACCGGCTGCAACGTCTACTTCGCCGGTCCCGGGGTGGCGCTGGAGTCGGCGCACGGCCTGCCCTTCGACGCCATCGCGCCCAAGCGCTGGCGCGGGCTGGTGCGGCAGATGCGCAAGGCGCTGGGCTGGGCCGACGGCGCGGTGCACCAGCGTGTGCATGCCAGCGGCGTGACCCTGGCCTTCGCCGCGCCGCTGGATCAGCTCTACACCGCCACCGAAGTAAACGAGTGGGCCTGGTGGCAGGCCGCGGGCAGCGATGCGCCGGCCTTCCATGCGCCCGGCCACGCGGCGGTGTGGGATGCGACCCTGGCCCTGCACACGCTGCGCGAGGCGGCCGCTGCCGAGGCGCTTCCACAGCTGGTCACGCTGCAGGCCGAAGCCCTGGCGCACGACCTGCCGTTCCTGCTGGACGAGGACGAACTGACCCTGGGCAGCGGCGACGGCGCGCGCAGCTGGTTCCTGGACGAACTGCCGCAGGCCGCCGAAATCCCGTGGGCGCGCCTGCACGGCATCCCCACCGCGCTGGTCACCGGCTCCAACGGCAAGACCACCACCGTGCGCCTGCTGGCCGCGCTGTGCCGGGCGCACGGCTGGCACACCGCGCACAGCTGCACCGATGGGGTGTTCTTCGAGGACATTGCGCTGGAGACCGGTGATTTCTCCGGCCCCTCCGGTGCGCGCGCCGCGCTGCGCCAGGGCCGGGCCCAGGCTGCCGTGCTGGAAACCGCGCGCGGCGGCATGCTGCGCCGCGGCCTGGCCACCTGCCGCGCCGAGGCGGCGGTGGTGACCAACGTGGCCGCCGATCATTTCGGCGAATACGGCGTGCATGGCCTGGACGACTTGGCCGCGGTCAAGCTGACCGTGGCCCGCGCGATCGGCGTGGGCGGACGGCTGGTGCTCAACGCCGACGATGCGCTGCTGCGGGCCCAGGCCAGCGCGCTGTCGTGCCCGCTGGCGTGGTTCTCGCTGGACTTCGACCATCCGCTGCTGCGCAGCCAGCGCGCCGACGGCCAGCCGGCCTGTGGCGTGCGCGAAGGCCACCTGTGGCTGTCGCTGGCCGGGATCGACCATGACCTGGGCGCCACCGCAATCATGCCGCTGAGCCTGGACGATCGCGCCCGCTACAACCTGGAGAACCTGGCCGGCGCCGCGCTGGCGGCGGCCGCGCTGGGCATCCCGGCGCCGACCATCGCCGCGGTGCTGGCGCGCTTCGGCCGCGATTCCCACGACAACCCCGGGCGCCTGCAGCACTGGACCTTGGGCCAGGTGCAGGTGGTCCTGGATTACGCGCACAACCCCGACGGCCTGCGCGGGCTGCTCGATGCGGTGGGCGCGGGCGAGCGTGCCGGCCGCATGGCCATCGTGCTGGGCCATGCCGGCAACCGCGAGGACGCCGACCTGCGCGCGGTGGCCGCCACCGCGGCGGCGTATCGGCCCGAGCTGGTGGTGCTCAAGGACATCGCCGGTTACGAACGTGGCCGCGCCAGTGGCGAGGTGGCCGGCATCATGCGCGCCCAGCTGCTGGCCGACGGCATCGCCGCGGCCACGATCGCCGTGTGCCTGGACGAGGTCCAAGCGGCCCGCGCCACACTGTGCTGGGCGCGCCCCGGCGACCTGCTGGTGCTGCCGGTGCATGAACTCGATGCGCGCACGCGGGTGGTGGCGCTGCTGGACCGGATGGCCGCCGATGGCTGGCGCCCGGGTCAGCCGCTGCCGGCCGCGCCGCCGGCGGCCTGACGGCGCAGGTAAACCCTGCAACCTTGCGTGATTGGCCGCCCGGATCAAGACATCCGGGCGCAATCACTCGGTGCGCGACATCCAGTCCTGCGCCTCATGCCACACGTGCAGCACTTCCAGCGCATCCACGCCTTGGCGATACACCAGCAGGTACGGAGTCCTGGCCACCCTCCATTCCCGGGTCCCCCCCACTGCACCGGGACGGCCGATCGCCGGCTGCCTGCACAACCGCTGCGCCCCTCCATGACGCGCAGTGCCATGCGTGTGGCCGCTCTCGGATTGAGCGCCTGGTAATAATCCTGTGCGTGTTCGAGTTGGTTGGCAGCGGGTGTGGTCCACTCAAGTCTCAGCATCAACGCCCCATTTGGCGAACATCGCCTTCACCCGCTCGGCGCTGGCGAAGTCACCGCGATCGGCTGCCTCGATGCCGTCCCGCACCGCCTCCTGGAACCGGGCTTGGTCCACCACCCGCACCACATCGTCCCAGCTGGCCGCCTCGGGCAGCGTATCGATCAGCTTGTGCGCTTGCTGTTTGACGGCGGACATGGCGGGCACCTCATCAAGGACCACTCGCATTCTAGCTTCCAGGTCGGCAGGGGCTGCACGGGTCAGCCCGGGAAAGAGGCCGGAACATGCCTGCTAAAATCGCCGGCCTGCCGCGCCCGTCAGCGGCCATTGCCGGAAAACGCCTGCCATGCGCCAGCCGCGACAGCCAGCGTCCCGTGCGACACCGAAAGAGGCCGACATGGCGCTGAACCCGGCCGAACGCTTCACCACCCGGGTGGCCGATTACGTGCGCTATCGGCCCGATTATCCGGCCGCGCTGGTGGACTGGCTGCATCGCGAGCTAGGGGTACCGGCCGAGGCACAGGTGGCCGATATCGGTGCCGGCACCGGCATCTCCTCCAAGCTGTTCCTGGATGGCGGCCACCCGGTGAGCGCGGTGGAACCCAACGCGGCCATGCGCGCGGCCGCGGTCCAGTGGCTGGGCGGCGATGCGCGCTTTGCCGCGGTAGCCGGCAGCGCCGAGGCCACCACCCTGGCCGATGCCAGCGTGGACCTGATCGTCGCCGCGCAGGCCTTCCACTGGTTCGACCAGCAGGCGATCAAGGACGAGTGGCGCCGCATCCTGCGGCCACACGGGCTGGTGGTGGTGTTCTGGAACTCGCGCCGGCTGTCCGGCACGCCGTTCCTGGAAGGCTACGAACAGCTGCTGCTGGACTACGGTCTGGACTACTCCAGCGTGTCCGAGCGCTACAACGACGATGCCTCGATGGCTGCCTGGTTCGAGGGCGGGCTGCGCGGCATGGCCCGCTTCGACCACAGCCAACTGCTGGATTTCGATGCGCTGCGCGGGCGCCTGCTGTCCTCCTCCTACGCCCCGCAGGCAGGCCATCGGCGGCACGCGCCGATGCTGGAGGCGCTGCGCGCCCTGTTCGATGCCAGCGCGGCCGATGGCCGGGTGCGTTTCGACTACGACACCCGGGTCTTTGCCGGTACCCTTGGCGACCGCAACCCCTCAGGAACCCGCCCATGAACACCGTCGCACGTCCCACCAGCAGCCTGGCCGTGGTCTCGCTGGTGTTCGGCATCCTGGGCTGGACCCTGCTGCCGGCCGTCGGCGCCGTGGTCGCGGTGATCACCGGGCACATGGCCCGCGCCGAGATCCGCCGCAGCGCCGGCCAGCTGGAAGGCGACGGCATGGCGGTGGCCGGCCTGGTCCTGGGCTGGCTGGCCATCGGCCTGGCGGTCGCGGCGGTGCTGGCCTTCATCCTGTTCTTCGGCGGCATCGCGGCCCTCGCTGCGCTGGATCACTAAAAATCCATGTACGGCCTGGCCCGCCCGTTCCTGTTCGCCCTGGACGCCGAGCGCGCCCACGGCGTCGGCCTGCGGGCACTGGAAGCGGCGTATCGCAGCGGGACCTTGCGCCTGCTCGCGCCCCGGCCCAGGCCGCTGCCGACCAGGGCGTTCGGGCTCGAGTTCCCCAATCCGGTCGGCCTGGCCGCCGGGCTGGACAAGAACGGCGCGCACATCGACGCGCTGCTGGCGCTGGGCTTCGGCTTCGTCGAAATCGGCACCGTCACCCCGCGCCCGCAGCCGGGCAATCCGCCGCCGCGCATGTTCCGCCTGCCGCAGCACAAGGCGGTGATCAACCGGCTGGGCTTCAACAACCAGGGCGTGGATGCGCTGGTCCGCAACGTGCAGCGTGCGCGCCGCAAGGGCGGCCTGCTGGGCATCAACATCGGCAAGAACAAGGGCACCCCCAACGCCTCGGCGGCCGAGGACTACCTGTTCTGCCTGGAGCGGGTGTATCCGCTGGCCGACTACATCACCGTCAACATCTCATCGCCCAACACCGCCGGCCTGCGCGAGCTGCAGGAGGAACAGGCCCTGCGCCAGTTGGTCGGCACCCTGCGCCAGGCCCAGGAAAAACTCGGCGCCCAGCACGGCAAGCGCGTGCCGATGCTGGTCAAGGTGGCACCGGACCTGTCCGACGAGGACATCGACGCGGTCTGCCGGGTGCTGGGCGACCTGTCGGTCGATGGCGTGATCGCCACCAATACCACGGTGGATCGCAGCGTGGTCCACGCCCATCGTCACGCCGGCCAGGCCGGCGGCCTGTCCGGCGCGCCGCTCATGGCCCAGTCGACCCTGGTCCTGCGGCGCATGCGCGCGCGTCTGCCCGATTCGATCCCGCTGATCGGCGTGGGCGGAATCACCTGCGGCGCCGACGCGGTGGCCAAGGTGTCGGCCGGCGCCACCCTGATCCAGCTCTACACCGGCCTGATCTACCAGGGACCGTCGCTGGTGTACGACTGCGTGGAAGCCATCCGCCGCCGCCGCGAGCAGCCAAGCCGCGGCGCCGTGGCGCCGGTATGAGGGCAGGCTGGCGCCTGACGGAACACGCCCCGCTCCGCTCGCGCAACACCCTGGGCGTCGACGCGCAGGCGCGGTTCCTGCTGGAACTGCAGGATCTGGCCGCGCTGCCTGCCGCCCTGGCGCTGGAGCCGCTGCGGCACCGCCACTGGCTGCCGATCGGCGCCGGCAGCAACCTGCTGCTGGCCGGCGACGTGGACGCGGTGGCGCTGTCCTTCGATGCGCGTGCGATCACCGTGGTGGGCGCGGACGCCGACGCGGTGCTGGTGCGGGCCGAGGCCGGCGTGGCCTGGCACGCACTGGTGCTGTGGACGCTGGACCACGGCCTGTGCGGCCTGGAGAACCTGGCCCTGATCCCCGGCACCGCCGGTGCCTGCCCGATCCAGAACATCGGCGCCTACGGCGTGGAGGCCGGCGAACACATCGTCGGCGTCGAAGCCTGGGACACCCGCGCCGGCGACTGGTGCCGGCTTTCGCGCGCCCAATGCGCCTTCGGCTATCGCGACAGCGTGTTCAAGCGCCAGCCCGGGCGCTGGCTCATCACCGCGGTCACCTTCGCCCTGTCGCGCACCCCGGCCCTGCGCATCGAGTACGCCGGCCTGCGCCACGAGCTGGAGGACATGGGCATCGAGCACCCCGGCCCGCGCGAAGTGGCCGCGGCGGTGATCCGCGTGCGCCGCCGCAAGCTGCCCGACCCGGCGGTGCTGGGCAACGCCGGCAGCTTCTTCAAGAACCCGATCGTGCCGGCCGAAGTGGCCGATCGGCTGCAATCCCGATTGCCGGGCCTGCCGGTGTTCAGCGGTGACGCCGCCGACACCCGCAAGCTCTCGGCCGCCTGGCTGATCGAGCAGGCCGGCTGGAAGGGCCACCGCGCCGGCGATGCCGGCGTCTCGCCGGACCACGCGCTGGTGCTGGTCAACTACGGCCAGGCCAGCGGTGCGCAGCTGCTGGCGCTGGCGCGGCAGATCGCCGCCTCGGTGCAGCAGCGCTTCGGGGTGGCGATCGAACCGGAACCGCGCATCGTCGGGGCCAGCTGGTGAGCGCCGCACCCGTCGCGCCGCTGCGGGCGGCCCTGCTGATGCTGGCCAGCACCCTGTCCTTCGGCCTGATGGCCATCGCCATCCGCCTGGCCTCGCAATCGCTGCAAACCACCGAGGTCGCCTTCTTCCGCAACGCCTTCGGACTGCTGGCGCTGCTGCCGGTGATCCTGCGCCCGGGGCGGCCGCTGCCACGCACCCGCCACCTGCCGCGCTACCTGGTGCGCACCGTGATCGGGCTGGCCTCGATGCTGTGCGGCTTCTGGGCGATCGGCCACCTGCCGCTGTCGCAGGCAATCTCGCTGTCGTATTCCACGCCTTTGTTCGTGACCATCGCGGCGGTGTTCTGGCTGGGCGAAAAGGTCCACATGCGCCGCTGGCTGGCGGTGGCCGCCGGCTTCCTCGGCGTGCTGGTGATCCTGCGCCCGGGCTCGTCGCAGTTCTCGCCCGGGCTGCTGGTGGCCGTGGCCGCGGCGCTGATCAGCGCACTGGTGGCGATCCAGATCAAGCAGCTCTCGCGCCTGGACCCGCCGGACACGGTGGTGTTCTACACCTACCTGTTCTGGGTGCCGATGTCGCTGCTGCCGGCGCTGTTCCAGTGGCAGTGGCCGCAGGGCATCGCCTGGCTGTGGCTGGTGTGCACCGGCGTGTCCGGCACCGCCGGGCAGCTGCTGTGGACGCGCGCCCTGCGCCTGGGCGAAGTCTCGGCCCTGCAGCCGATCAGCTTCATGCAGCTGCCGGTGGTGATCGTGCTGGGCTGGTGGTTGTTCGACGAACGCCTGGACGCCTGGACCGCGCTCGGCGCCGGCATCATCCTGGCCTCCACCGCCTACATCGCCCACCGCGAAGCCATGCTGGCCCGGCGTGCGGCAACCACCGCGCCGGTGGAAGGGGCAAAGCCGGGGGAGTGACGCCACCAGCGAGGACATGCGATGCAGACCATCGGCCTGATCGGCGGCATGAGCTGGGAATCCACCCTGCTCTACTACCAGATCATCAACCAGACCGTCCGCGACACGCTCGGCGGCCTGCATTCGGCCAGGCTGTTGCTGCACAGCGTGGATTTCCACGAGATCGAAACGCTGCAGCACGCCGGCCACTGGGATGCCGCCGGTGAGGCCATGGCCGCGGCGGCGCGTTCGCTGCAGGAAGGTGGCGCCGATTTCATCGTGTTGTGCACCAACACCATGCACAAGGTCGCAGACGCGATCACCGGGGCCACGCCGCTGCCGCTGCTGCACATCGCCGATGGCACCGCCGATGCGCTCGCGGCCGCCGGCATCACCCGCGTCGGCCTGCTCGGCACGCGCTTCACGATGGAGCAGGATTTCTATCGCCAGCGGCTGGAGGCACGTGGCTTCGAAGTCATCACCCCGAACGCCGACGACCGCGATGACGTGCACCGGATCATCTACGACGAGCTTTGCCAGGGCGCGATCCGCGACGACTCGCGCAACACCTACCGCCGGATCATGGCCGCACTGGCCGAAGCCGGCGCCGAAGGCATCATCCTGGGCTGCACCGAGATCTCGCTGCTGGTGGACCATCGCGATGCGACCGTGCCCCTGCTGGACACCACCGCGCTGCACGCGCGCGCAGCGGCGTTGCGGGCGCTTGGCGGCTGAGCGCCTTCAACACATGCTGGCGCACCGTTTGTCCACGGTGCAGCCGGACAAAGCAAAGGGCTGGGCTGCCAAGCCCTTGTTCGTGCTGATGCGCAGCCTGGACTCGCATTTCCTGTCAAAAAACTTTCGGACCGCAAGGCCTCCTGATACCGCGAAAAAACGCCGAAGCACCGCGCCTGGCACTGTCGAGCGGTGCCGTCAAAGAACGTCGACATCGATCCCGTGCTCGGCCAGCCAGGCCTTGCGCTGCGCGTAGTCCGGCATGGCACGCTCCACGCGCAGCCAGAACGCTGGGGTGTGGTGCGGCTCGTGCAGATGGGCGAGCTCGTGCACCACCACGTATTCGGCGATGCGCGCCGGCAGCAGGATCGCCTTCCAGTGAAAGTACAGCCAGTCGCCCTTGCCGCACGATCCCCAGCGGTGGCCCAGCTCCTGCACCTTCACGCCTGCTGGCGCCGCCTCCATGCGCGACTGGTAATCGGCCACCCGGCTCGACAGCCAAGCCCGGCCGCGCTGGCTGTACCAGCGGATGAAGTGCTCGCGCGCGGCGGGCAGCGCGTCGCGGCGCAGGCAGAAGTCGATCTCGCGATCGATCGGTCGGAATCGGCTCATGCAATCGGGCTTCCGGAGGGGTGCTCGATTTTAGCCGGAAGAGGGGATAGTCCGACAGGCTGCTAGTTGATTTATTTCCTCCTCTGTCAAGGCGCTTTGGGTAGAGTTCGCGTCTTGCTGCCCATTTGAATCATCACTCATCTCGCATTCCTTTATAGATGTCTTTGATTAAGTAAAAGAATATTAAAATCGAGGCATACGCCGTTGCTATGAACGATATAACAAATGCTCCATACATCGCACAGAACGCTGCGTGAGATCGACCAACGCTTATAACAAACCTCATTCCTTGGGTAGGCGTTTCAATTGAACTTATTGGCGGCCCCAGTATAATTATACAAAGCAGAACAAATGAAACCGCCGCACAACCCACAGACAAGATGCTTGCCTTTATTCTAGATATTCCTTGAAAACTTGCCATAGAATTAATCCAGATCACTGCAAGCGGAGCCATCAACAAATAAAGCGTTGCCGCGAGCGCATACTCATTAGACCGACCCAAAGCTGCGCTGTAGAATTTCTTCCAACCGTAGATTATACCAATATCATGAATTCCAAATATAGCAGCTGCCTTACTGCCCACCAGCGGCACAACAAAAAATATAAATATAATAATTGAGCGATGTTCTTTTAGTTCGTTCATTTAGAATACTCGACAAGCGACCAAAAAAACGGTGTCAGAGACACTTTCATAGGGGCACGTCCTCCGCTTGTCTTTTCGGCCTATGCGCAGGACGAACGCCTGCGAAACGCTTCAGTTTGGCCTCCACCTGTGCCCGGAAACGATGGGTACCCAAAGCCCTTTGCTGTTGTAGATAGGCTCGTATTTCGGCCACGACCTCATCCATCAACACCTCGGCAAACAGTGCGCGGTAGGCGGCCGCCCGATCTGCCGGGTCGTGGCCCAACGCCAGCATGACCGCATGCGGCGTAACCAGTCCACCAGGCAGGACTTGTAGCGCCCCTCCCATAGCGTCCCGCTACGCCCATGCCGGCCATGGAACAGGCCCGCATAGTTCCGTGCGAACGTTTGCATCATGCGCGACACCGCACCCGCTGCCGACGGCGTCACCAGCAGATTGCGTAGTCAAGTTCGGTCGTCATTTCTCGTTCCTTGAAGAGACAGGGTATGGATCAGCAGTTTGTTTTCACGAACGGCATTATTTTCACAAAACGTTCCGAGGATCTCCGCTTTCGTTCCGACTTCTCTTGCAACGTCACCAAGCGGTCCTCATCTGTTTGACGCGGGCCGGTAAGTAGATTGCTTTTCTGCCCGAAATATCCCACGTCCAACGGCACCAATGCCCAAGGCGCGCCGTCCTGAGTCACGTACTGGAGATAGGGTGCGGACGGCCTCCCCAGTGCATACCACTGCGGACAGGTCAAGACAGTGGCCAACAACGTCCACCGGTCCTGCTGGGCGTCGTAGTCCAGCAGGACCGGTATGTATGTCCCGTGCCACGGCGGCGGCGCCCGCCGGCCCGGCATCACCGCCGGGATGCGCAGTGTCGTCTCACTGGACAACCACTCAACAGGTCCACCCCAGGCACCACCTGTTCGACCCATCACCACACTATTGGTCACCGCCTGTTCGCCTCCCGGCAACCGGACCTGCTCCGACCACGCAAGCCGCATGTCCCCGGCATGTGAACCCATGTCACTCAAGCCGCAGCCCACTAATGACACGACAAATAAATTAGTAAAAAAATCTCTTAAATAATTAATCTTCATCATCACCCCCATCCGCTTAACCTGACATCAAAATAACGGCTATTGATAAACTTCCATATCCCCATCTACTTTCTTCGCGCTTCGCGGCAAATGTACGGACCGTATATAGATGGCGCCACGAATGGATCAAGCTTTCCCAGCGCATTGACGCGATAGATGGAGCAGATGCCCTGATCTTCATTTCTGAACCCATAAAAGCGGAATTCGCCAAAGCTGCGTCAGATACTCACTCGTATCGATAATTGTCTCTGACACCGTTTTTCACCATCTCCGGAATATTGAGCTATAACTCCAAGCGATGTTTCTATTGACGCGTCATTATCTGCAATTGCCCCTAAACCACTATGTAGCATGCCCTGAACGAAAGACTCCTCGCTCGTTGTGTTCCCTTCACTTCCCGTCTCATATGTACCGGTATCTGGGTTAAATTTAATGACATTTGTTGACCCATCCGGATTTTGGAACGTGATATCTCCCGTGACTTCACTAACTGTGTAGTTCGGGTCCACGGGCTTTATCTGCAATGGCATATTATCATCCTCTTAAGGAAGGCAATTGATCACACCTGATTAGCACGCTATTTCAGCCGAGAAAACCGGGACATCGCGCAAGCGGCGCTCGGGCCATGGCTTGATCCTCGCCGCGGCCACCAGCAGTCTTGGCACCAGGGCCACCAGATCGAAGCGCCGGTTGAACCGCCATTGCGTCTCGGCCAGATAGCGATGGGCATACTTGGTGAACTTGAAGGCGTGGTAGGCTCCATCCAGTGATCGCTTCAAATTGGACAGCACGACGTTGACCCAGCGGGCGTTGTCCTGCTCGCAGCCAGCTCGCCCACCGCCTTCAATCACCGTGTGCGCGTGTTCGGCTTCCAGCGCCCGAAAAGCCCCCAGACCGTCGCTGTAGACATCCGAACGCGGGTGCAGGCGCCGGGCGATCCAGTCCGACAGCGCCGTCTTGGTGAATCCCGGGACCGGGTCGATGACCACATGCCGTGGCCGACCGTCCTGCGTGGTTTCCACGGCGATCACGAAAGGACGCTTGTTCTCCGATCCCCGGCCGGCCTTGCCGCCGTTGCGCTCCCCGCCCAGATAGGCATCGTCCAACTGCACCACGCCCCCGAGCTTGCGCCCGGCTTCCCGTTCGTCCATGGCCTGCATCAGCTTGTGCTTCATCCGCCAGGCCGCCGGATAGCTCACTTCAAGATGCCGCATCAACTCCAAGGCAGACAGGTTGGTCTTGCTCTGGCCCAGCAGGTACATCGCCAGCAGCCAGGTCCTCAAGGGCAGCCGGCTGTGCTCGAACACCGTTCCCGAGCGCAGGCTGCTCTGGTGGCGGCACTGCGAACACTGCCAGTAGGCCTGCCGGTGACGGTAGAACTTGCTACATCCCTTGTCGGCGCAGCGGGGACAGACGAACCCATCCGGCCAGCGGGCCGCCTCCAACGCGCGCTCGCACTGACCTTCGCTGCCGTACTGGGCCAGGAAGGCCGGCAGCGACAGCCCTGGTTGGAACTGGACGCGATTCATTGCCATGATCTGACCCCTGCACAAGCGACTTGCCGTCAATGTGCAGGGCTGCTGACTCACAGGCTGCGACCGGGCTGAAGTAGCGTGCTAATCAGGTGATCACAAGAAAGGGAGCATCAGACCTCATTAATACTTCCTCATATCAAGATCCGAGATCCACTCATGGAGCTGTAAACCAAGAAGTGTATGTAAGCACTAAGACCAAACCAAAAATGACAACCCAAAAAATTTCGGTCGCAACTAGGCCAGTCCAAAATCCAATTGAGTCTCTGTGCCGATAGCTGAGAGATGTCGGCTGCGTCCCAGAAACCACTCCTGACTTAATTACGGAAAATGGGTACAAAACTACGAATGAAAACCAAAAAAATAGATTTATTAGAAGTAATATGTTTCTTATCGAACTGGGGCCAATGCGAGAAACGATGATTGCCCCAGACACGCATATCGCAGCAACAAGGAATATGAATGCAATCTTTTTCATCAATACCTATCCAGATCGTATTTCTTGAAGTTTTAGTGGATGACTTCATAGAATAAAATTCAATCTTTTCTCATTATCGTTCCTTAAACGCCTCGGTAGTGTGCTCCTGCAACGGACTGAGCAAGTAATCAATCACCCGCCGCTTGCCGGTCTTGATCTCCACGCTCAGGCTCATGCCAGGCGTCAGCATCACTTTCACCCCGTCGATGACAAGGCTGGCGTTCTGCAACTTCACGCGTGCCGGAAATATCAGCCCCAGGTTCTCGTCCTGTGCGGCGTCATGCGACACTGTCTCAACGATGCCTTCCAAATAGCCGTAGCGGGTGTACGGGAAGCTCTCCACCTTCACCGTCGCCCGCTGGCCCGGCCTGACGAACCCGATGTCCTTGTTCAGCACCGTGGCCTCGACTTCCAGCAATTCCTCGCTGGGCACGATCGCCATCAACGCCTGCGCTGGCGTCACCACGCCGCCGACCGTGTGAATCGCCAGTTGCTGTACCGTGCCCTCCACCGGCGCCCGCAGTTGCATCAACTTGTCGCGCTGCTCGGTCTTGGCGACCTGTGGCGCGTATTGGCCGATTTGCTCGCGTGCCTGCCGCAGCCCGTCATAGGTCTTCTGCCGGGTGTCCGCGATCAGGACGCGAAGCTCTTCCCGCGCTCCGGCAATGGCCGATTGCGACTCCACCAGGGTGGCCTGTTGCGCCGCCAGCAGGCGCTCCATCTCCACCATTTCCTGCTTGCGCGCCAGATACTCGTGCTTGCTGACGTATTGGCTGCCGAGCAGCCGCTCCATGTCCGCCACGCGCTCACGGGCGATGGAGAGGCTGCGCTGCAAGGGATCGATCTGGCTGCGAACCGTCTGCGCCTGCGCCTGCTGCTGTTCGATGGTGGCCTTCAACCGCTGCTGCTGTGCCTGGAAACTGGCGAACTCGCTGCCGGTCAGTTGCCAGGCCGATTGCAGGCGGTCTTCCGCGATGCCCGGTATCGGCAGAGGCGGCGCAGGCAAGCGATCCGTACCCAGAGCCTGGGTCATCGCCGCATGGCGCAGTTCGGCCAGCCGGGCGCTGTCCAGCGCGTCGTCCGCCTGCCGGTAATCCGCGCCGGTGGCGGTGGCGTCCAGCTCGATCAGCAGGTCGCCCCGCCTGACCGTTTGTCCATCCTTGACCCGGATGCTGCGCACCACCGCTGTCTCGGCCGTCTGGATGACCTTGGTGCGGCTGCCGACCACGGTCTTGCCCGGCGCCACGGCCACGATGTCCAGCTTGCCGACGATGGCCCACAGCAAGGCCACGCAGAACAGCGCCATGATGATCCGCGCCGTCCAGCGTGCCGCCGGCGAAGTCGGGCTCTCGACCAGTTCCAGTTGCGCCGGCAGGAATGCCAACTCGTCTTCGGTCCGCTTGGGCGGATCCAACAGATCGCGGATCTTCCACGCCGCGCCGAACGCCTGCCGGTAGCGGCCCAGGAACTCCTTCGCGCCTTCCCAGACGTGCTTCATGCGATCCCCTGTTGCAGCTTGTAGAGGTGTGCGTACTGCCCGCCGGGCCGGTCGACCAATTCCTCGTGCTTGCCGGTCTCGACGATGCGCCCCTTGTCGACAACGACGATCCGGTTCGCCATGCGCACCGTGGACAGGCGGTGGGCGATGATCAGGACCGTACGGCCCTGGCAGATGGCGCGCATGTTCTGCATCACTGCATGCTCGGACTCGTAGTCCAGCGCGCTGGTGGCCTCGTCGAAGATCAGGATGCGCGGGTTGGTGACCAGCGCCCGGGCGATGGCGATGCGCTGGCGCTGCCCGCCGGACAGGCCGGCGCCGTTGTCGCCGACCTTGGTGTCGTAGCCTTCGGGCAGTTGCAGGATGAACTCGTGGGCGCCGGCCAGCTGCGCGGCCTGGATCACCCGCTCCAGCGGCATGCCGGGGTCGCCGAGCGCGATGTTCTCGCGGATGCTGCGGTTGAACAGGAAGTTCTCCTGCAGCACCACGCCCAGTTGCCGGCGCAGCCAGGCCGGGTCGGCCAAGGCCAGGTCGTGGCCGTCGACCAGGACCCGCCCGCCCTGCGGCACGTACAGCCGCTGCACCAGCTTGGTCAGGGTGCTCTTGCCCGAGCCGGAGCGGCCGACGATGCCGATGACCTCGCCCGGGGCGATATCCAGATCGATGCCGGATAGCACGTCGGCCGTGTCGGGGCGATAGCGGAACGTGAGCTGGTCGAACGTGACCCTGCCCTGGATCGGCGGCAGCGCCATGCGGCTGCCGGGCACTTCCGTGCGCGTATTGAGGATGTCGCCCAGCCGCTCGACCGAGATCCCGACCTGCTGGAAGTCCTGCCACACCTGGGCCAGGCGCACGATCGGCGCGGCCACCTGCCCGGACAGCATGTTGAACGCAATCAACTGGCCAACCGAGAGCTTGCCGTCGATGACCAGCCTGGCGCCGAAGAACAGGATGCCGACGCCGACCAGCTTCTGCACCAGTTGCACGCTTTGCTGGCCGATGTTGGCCAGCCGGGTAACGCGGAAGCTGGCGCCGACATAGCCGGCCAGCTGGTTGTCCCAGGTGCGGGCCATGCGTGGATCGACCGCGGTGGCCTTGACCGTGCCGATGCCGCTGACGGTCTCGACCAGGAAGGACTGGTTTTCCGCGCCGCGCGCGAACTTCTCGTCCAGCCGCTTGCGCAGGATCGGGATGATGCCCGCCGAGATCAGCGCATAGACCGGCAGCGACAACACCACGATCAGGGTCAGCCAGCCGCTGTAGTAGAACATCACCGCCAGGAACACCCCGGTGAACAGCAGGTCCAGCACCGAGGTCAGCGCCTGCCCGGTCAGGAACGTGCGGATGTTCTCCAGTTCGCGGACGCGGGCAATGGTCTCGCCGACCCGGCGCGATTCGAAGTAGGCCAGCGGCAGGTTGAGGATGTGGCGGAACAGCCGCGCGCCCAGTTCCACGTCGATCTTGCTGGTGGTGTGGGCGAAGACGTAGGTGCGCAGGCCGTTGAGGGCCACGTCGAACAACGCGATGGCGACCAGGCCGACCGCGATGACCTCCAGCGTGGTCATGCCGTGGTGGACCAGCACCTTGTCCATCACCACCTGGAAGAACAGCGGCGTGACCAGCGCGAACAGCTGGATGAACAGTGAGACGACGAAGACTTCCAGCAGGATGCGACGGTACTTCACCACCGCTGGAACGAACCAGCGGAAATCGAACCTGGCGAGTTCCCCCAGCACCGATGCGCGCGACGCTGCCAGCAACAGGCGCCCCTCGTAGCGCTCTTCGAATTCGGCACGCGACAGCACCTTCGGCCGGCGCAGGCGAAGGTCCTGGATCAACACCTTCTGCTCGCCCAGCTTGGCGACAATGAAGTGCTCGCCATCGCGCCGCCACGCCAACGCGGGCAACGCGACCTTGTCCAGGCGATCGGCGGCGATGGCCAAAAACCCGGCTTTCAGGCCGAGTTGCCTGGCGGCCAGAAGCAACACGCTCTCGTCGAACGGTTCGCCCGCCCGGCCGTGCTGATGCGCCAGTTGCCCGGCGTCGGCGGCGATGCCATGGAATTGCGCCAACAGCACCAATCCGGCCAGACCGAGGTCTTCGGGCAAGGCAGCGGTTGCCCGATCCGGCAACGGTTCGACAACGGCAAGACTTGGCCTTCCTTCTGCCATGCAGGATTCCCCTGATCCTTGAAGCGCTATCCCAACGCTCTCCGGCTCTCCATCCGCTACCAGAGCCGACTGAACCGCCGCCGGATCAGAGCATGCCCACCGGACGGGTGTCAATCACCGATATAAATGGCAATCTTGCAGAATTATGACGCGCAGGAATAAACACCCCTGGCATCCAAATCCCGTTTCATCGCCCATCTTCCATGGACCTGACCGGGCGAAGGTCCGAACAACCGCCATTATCTCCGCGAGGACGGGGATCGAGCGACTTCAATCTGTTGAGATAACAGGCGCTGGATAACCAGCTATGCGGCTGGCGCTCGACGCTCATCAGTCAAGACAGAGCGTCTTTTTTTGCGGTGCAGGAGATTATACTAAAGTGCCGAAAAACGGTTTTTATAATCATGTGCAGGACGAATGAAGTACATTGACGCGATGCAGACCATTGGCCTGATCGGCGGCATGAGCTGGGAATCCACCCTGCTCTACTACCGGATCATCAACCAGACCGTGCGCGACACGCTCGGCGGGCTGCATTCGGCCAGGCTGCTGCTGCACAGCGTGGATTTCCACGAGATCGAAACGCTGCAGCACGCCGGCCACTGGGATGCCGCCGGTGAGGCCATGGCCGCGGCGGCGCGTTCGCTGCAGGCAGGTGGCGCCGATTTCATCGTGTTGTGCACCAACACCATGCACAAGGTCGCAGACGCGATCACCGAGGCCACGCCGCTGCCGCTGCTGCACATCGCCGATGGCACCGCCGATGCGCTCGCGGCCGCCGGCATCACCCGCGTCGGCCTGCTCGGCACGCGCTTCACGATGGAGCAGGATTTCTATCGCCAGCGGCTGGAGGCGCGCGGCTTCGAAGTCATCACCCCGAACGCCGACGAGCGCGGGCAGGTGCACCGGATCATCTACGACGAACTGTGCAAGGGCGTGATCGGCGAGGATTCGCGCACGACCTACCGCCAGATCATGGCCGCACTGGCCGAAGCCGGCGCCGAAGGCATCATCCTGGGCTGCACCGAGATCTCGCTGCTGGTGGACCATCGCGATGCGACCGTGCCCCTGCTGGACACCACCGCGCTGCACGCGCGCGCAGCGGCGTTGCGGGCGCTTGGCGGCTGAGCGCCTTCAACACATGCTGGCGCACCGTTTGTCCACGGTGCAGCCGGACAAAGCAAGGGGCTGGGCTGCCAAGCCCAACCCTTGTTTGTACTGGTGCCGAAGGTGGGACTCGAACCCACACGCTTTTAAGGGCGGCGGATTTTGAGTCCCGTTCTATGGCTGTCGCAGCTTGTTGACTGTCTTAGAATTCAATGGGTTAGGCGTTGTCAGTCATTGCCAGAAGTTGGCTTTTTCAGGTGCCGGTGTCCCACATTTGTCCCATGCAAAAAGAAGGCCCGAACCTAGGTGCACCTGCCTATGGATCCGCAACATCCGCAACATCCGCAACAACGGCTGCCGTGCAGGCAAAAAGAAGGCCCGAACCTAGGTCACCCAGGCTCAGGCCTTGCAGGTTCGAGCGCTGGATGACGCCCCTCTGCGGCCGGTGTTTTTCATGAGACGGCACGAACCGGCTTATCCGTCACGGTGGGGGTGAAACCCTGGCCCGCAGGCCCCCAGCCGCCATGCCCGCGGGCCTCAAATGAAGATCAGCCCTCGCTCGGCGTAGGGATCAACGGCAGGCGCCTCGGCCACCATGTAGCGGCCGATGCCCATGACAGCGGCCACCACGCCATCAATGCGCTCATTTGACTTGGCCTTGGATGGCTTCAAGTTGCCAGCCGCGTCCATCTCGACGGTGACGTTAGACACCATCCACCGCAACACCGGGTGCCCGTCGTGCAGCAGCTCACGCCCGATAATCCGGCGCTCTAATTCCTTTGTCGGCGCCGCCATGGATGCGAAGCCCTGCCCGAATCCCACCATCGCCAAGCCGTCACCCTGAAGTTGGGTTGCAAGCTGCGTGGCGTTCCAGCGGTCATAGGCAATTTCGCGGATGCGGTAGCGGTCAGCCAGTGCATGGATATCGGCACGGATGCGGTCGTAGTCCGTCACAGCGCCGTCGGTGGCCGTCACCAGGCCCTTGGCCACCCAGATATCGAACGGCACCCGGTCGCGCCTCACGCGCTCGTGGATGCGCTCTGAGGGTATCCAGAAGTGCGGCACCAGCACCAGCTTGTCGCCCACGCCAAACACCAGCACCAGCGCCGTGACGTCGATTGTGGATGCCAGGTCCAGGCCGCCATAGCAGTCCGCATGGGTCAGGTCCGGCAATTCACCCTTGCATGAGTCCCAATCCTTCATGCCCAGCCATCTGGCGTCCTGCTCCGTCCATTGATTCAGCAGCAGGCGCCTGAACGTGTTCTCATAGGCCGGTGTCGCTTGCGCCTTGGCACACTCGGCCTCGAAGTAATCAAGCTTCACGGACACGCCCAGCCCCGGATGCGCCTTGCGCCAGGTTGTCGGGTCTTTCCAGTCGTCATCCTCGCCCGCCTCAAACAGCACCGGCAGAAACGATGCGTCCTCGATGATGCCGGCCTCTACCTTCTTCGCGTAGTCGTAGAGTTCGAAGCACAGCGAATGCTTGTCAAAGCCGGCCGTGGTGGTGACGACTGTCAGGGGTTGCCGGCGTGCGCCCGTGCTCGTTGTCAACGTGTCCCACAAGTCACGCCCAGGCCAGCAGTGCAGCTCATCGGCGCCAATGAAGTGACAATTCAGTCCGTGCTTTGTGTAGGCATCGGACGACAAAACCCGATAGCTGCTGCCCGTCGCCGGTATGACCATGCTGTTTTTGTAAACCTCGCTTCGGCATGACAGCTCGGTCTCCATCTCCACCATTTGCTTGGCTGCGTCAAAGCACAGCCGCGCTTGGTCCCGGTCCGCCGCTGCGTTGATGACTTGCGCGCCCGGCTCGTCGTCGCAGTACAGCGCATAAAGTGCCAGCCCGGCCGCCAGCGTTGTCTTGCCTGCCTTGCGAGGGATGAAAACGAAACAGGTGCGATAGCGGCGTGTCCCGTCGGCGCGTTTCCACCCAAACAGCGGCCGCACTATGCGGTCAGCCTGCCAGTCGCTCAGGACAAACGGCAGCCCTCGCCATTCGCCGGTGGTGTGACGGATGCACTCAGCGAAAAACGAGACAGCGCGCTCTGCTGCCTCGGCGTCATACCAGAATTCTGGCTCACGAACCGAAGAATCGCGCTTTGCCATTGTCGGCCTCCGGCGCCTTGTCAGCAGTGATGCGCGCACGTGCAGCCGGCGTCATGCCAAGCTCGCCCATCAACTGCCGAAGCTGCCCCACCATCGACATGGGTGCACCGCCGCTGCGCACGGCGTCCAGGTAGGCCGCGAAGGTTTCGCAGTACGTCACCAGCAGGTCATGGTCGGACGCCTTCAGGACGCCAGCACGTGCCAGCATCGGCGCCAATCTCACCCAATGAGAAACTGCCCCCTCGCTCAGGCAGTCAGGCACCCGAGTATCGGCAGGACCGGTGTCAGGCTCGGCCGGATTGATTGGCCTTTTGCCTGCATTGCCGTTCAGCAGCCGCAGTGCAACTGGCTTGGGTCTCTGTCCACGGGTTGCCATGGTGTTATCTCTCAGTGGTCCGGATAATGCGCGGTTGCGCGTGTGAAGGTTGGGCGGCGTGCTTTGAAACTCACCTCACCAGCGATTTTCTCTGTTCCATGCATGCGTCGGATCAGTCGGGTTGCCGTCGGCGTCGTGTTCCAACCACATCTCAAGCGCATGGCAGGCCTCGCACAGTCCCAGCAGGTTGCCCGGTAAATTGTTGCGGCGGTTGCCATCCAGGTGGTGAACCTCAGTGGCCAATGCGTTATTGCATTGCCTGCACACCGGATCCCGGGCAAGTACCTTGTCCCTAATATCTCGCCAGGACAGTTTAGTCGGCTGCATTATCCAGGCCCTCGATAGTCGGAAGGTTCTCAAGCCGGCGTGCCTCACTCGGAAGCAGCCAGCCAGCACTAATGCCCTTTGCATAGAAGTCTGCACGGTTGACTGCATCGCCTCTCAGCAGCCCCTCTGCACTGTGCTCGACATAATATCGGCCGCGTGCGATAGGCCCCAGCAGTGAACGTTCTAGCGCCTGCTCCCAGCGTGTCAGCCACGGCCGCAGGGTGACGGTGACAAAGTGCCGCATCATCTCAACTGAATTACTGAAGTTGGCGTGGCGCAAATCACCCAGCAGGACAGGTGGGACATTGAATAACCGTGCCACTTCCTCGACGCTGAACTGTTGCGCTTGCAACCATTGCGCATCCTCGTTGCTCATGCTCAACGGTGAGAACGACAACCCGCCTTCAAGAATCGCAGTCTTGCCGACATTATCGGCGCCGGCATATTGCGCACGCCAGGACTCACCCAAGCGCTTGACTTGCTCTGCCGTCAAAATGCCGCTCGTTTGCAGCACACCGCTAAGCCTTGCCGAATTAGCAAAGGATCGGTTGCCATGCGCCTGCAAAGCCAGTGCACCGCCAAGCGTCTCTCGCGACGCTTGCACGCGACTACGGCCAACCAAGCCGTCGTCACTACGGTCCCGCAGGTGTAGCACTTCCTCGGCCAACAGCGAACGCACACGGCCGTCTGTGCTCACGTCATAGCGGTGGCGGCCATTTGCGAGCCTCACCACGGTGACATCACGCGGGTGAATCGGCCGCAGCTCTGCCACTGTCCCGGCTGCGTCGGTTCGGATTTCGGCGAAGGCATTGCCATGCAGCAGGCATTGCGCGGTCATCATTTCGCGCAGCTCGAATGCAGTCTGCACGCTGTTCGGACGTGCCCCCAAAATGCTTGCAAGCGGGTGCTCACTGGCCCTCTCACGATCGCCGTTATCAAGGCGCCGGTAGACATGCAACGGCAGGCTGGCAACGGTCCCTGCAATGAGGTTCACCGCTGAAAAGGCGGTGCTCACAGACTCGACACTGCGTGCGTCAACAAACTGCCCGGACGCTGAAACGGCTCCATGATTAACCAGCGCAGCCCAGCTCGGATCCGCGTCGCGCTTCTCAGTCTTTGCCCAGGGCCACTTCATACCGTCTCCAGCCACAGGCGCCGGTGGTCTGCGTGCGGCATGCGGTGGCGCAGGTTTGCAGACGTGCCATCGTAGGCCGGCCAGGACTGGACGATGCTGACTTCATGCAGCGTGACGGCCCTCAGCTCGCGCTTGTTGCCTGTCCACCGCTCGCCATCTGCGCCTACCGTAAACCCGAACGAACAGCCGCCCAGGTCGCCACGCTCGGCCAAGGCCACCAGATCGCGCCCAGCTTGCGTGTCAGGCAGTTGCAGGCTGAAGGCCAGGCCCTCACCATCCTCGGCCAGGTGCAGCGTGCCGGAGCGTGTGCGGCCCAGTACGCGCGATGGGTCATGGTCGGCCAAGGCCAGCACGTCGGCGCCGGAGTCAAGCGAAGCACGGAACGCGCCAGGCTTGATGACTTCGACGAAGCTGCCGATGCGCGCCTCAGTGCCGAATCGTGCAACGTAGCCGCTCAGGGTGCGCCCGGACGCACGGACTTCATGTGCGAAGCGCTGCTCGATCATCTTACGGGCCAGCGACAACGAACGCCTGCTCATGGCGAACGCCGACGTCAACACTTGCCATGGCGCGAACCAGGACACCTCCGCGACGGTACGGGGTTTCGGCGAACGGGTTCACCAGCAGCTCGACTGCGCCCCACTGGCCCAGCAGCACCTGACTCCAGTCACCCAGGATGGCCACGCCGGCAGGTGCGGCGTTGCTCGATGCAACCGGCAGCTCACCGATGGCGCTGGAAGTGGCGAGATAGTCAGAACCGGACGTGGCGGCCTTCAGCGTGCCGCGCAAGGCGCTCAGTGCGGCAGGCGAGGTGAACCAGCCGGACGGCACAACATTCACGCCGGCAAGCTGCTGCTCAATGGCAAGGATGTCGTCCCAGTCGGCCGGCATTGCGGCAGTCTGCACGCCAGCGCGCCCGATAATCCCCTGCGGCTGCCCGGCCAGGCCAGTGCCCGAGATGATGGCAGTATCGACAGCAGCGGCAATGGCAAAACTCAGGTCGTCGCGCACCAATGCCTCGATGTCCGGCGCGGACTGCAAGATAAGCTGCCGGCTCATTTCGGTGATGCCACCGACGGTTTTCGGGCTCAGGGTGATTGCGTCGAACGTCATGTCGCTTTCAGGCAGCGCGGCGCCCTCGGCAACCCAACCAACCGACAAGCCGGTGCCGGCCTTCGGAATGCTGACATTGCCAGTCAGGCCGGACAGGGTGCGAACGCCCAAGGTCCGCACCAGCAGGCTGTTTCGCAGTGGCCCGATAAACTGGTCGGCCATGTGCGCGGTGCCCACCAGCTCAGGCGCGGTGGCCGTGGTGGTGGCGCGTCGCTCGAATGCGGACATGGGCACTAGGACGCCGCCATGCTTTGCTGCACCGTGCCGCCGCTCAAGCTCTGCATGCATTTCAGCCTCGGCACCGCTCAATGCTCGGCCTTCAACCATGCTGCGAATGACGCTCAGGACGGACACCCGGCTCTCGAGCGCACTACCGTGCTCGCCCGATACCGGCGTCCCAGGTGCGCGGCGTTCGGCCTCGGCCATGAACTGCGCGCGGGCCTCGGCGGCTTCCAGGCTCTGGATCTCGGCCTTGAGGCTATCGAACTTGGCCGTTTCGTCAGCCGTGAGCGCGCGGTCACCGGCGGCAGAGATAATGGCTCGGGCTTCGGCGACTTTGGCGCTGCGCAGCTCGCGGATGGCTTGAACGGACATTTTGCGGGTTTCTCATGAATGAATTACCGCGCGAGATATCACCGGCCGGCGCGCCATGCAACCTCACTTGCGGGTGATACTTAGCGACACGTGGCGAGGCTAACTATCAGTGAGACTTCATGGGTGAAGTGCGCAGGTGCCGGGTGGGACACTGGCACCTCGCAACCTGCGTAGGTTTGCGTAGGTTCGAACTAACGCAGAACTCACGAACTCACGCAGGCAAGCACCGCGTCTTCCCCATGATGGCGGCGCTTTTTGCCTATCCCTCAGAAGCTCCGGCAGCAGGGGTAGAACCGGCGGTAGGCGGCTCGACTCAACAACGACGCCCTATAGGGTTTTGCTACCGTCGTTGAGTCAGTCAGTGACGTTGTGCGAGCAAGGCAAAGGGACGAATGCGCCTGCTTCGCGCTTTTCGTCTCCATTGCTTGCCTGTATCGACTCGACGCCACCCACCGTCGAGTCAACCGTTGAGTCAAAGCCATACACAGCAAGGCTTTCAGCGGCCAGTGACGGTTTCAAGAGACAACCACCGTCGAGTCAGCGGGCCGATACACCGCACCGCCGTCCTTCATGCGCGGTATCGGCTCTTTGGTGCAGGTCAACAGCCCCTCGTCCACCGCCGCTTCAAGGTAGGGTTTGGCCCAGGTCGATGACTTGCCAGCAGCGACACTCACTGCCCGTGCAGTGGGTTGTTTGCCGGCCTTGTGCAGTTTCTCCGCCAGCGCAACCACATGCGTCACGCTGGCGCCCTGTGCGTTGCTGCGAGCCTCTGCGCGCACATTGCCACGCTCGGCCATCACCATTTCCCGAACCTTGCGCCAGGGTTTGCCTTGCAGCGTGGGTAGCGGCTCGTGCTCGATAGCGGCGGGTCCGAAGTCGGTCTGCCGCCACGCGAAGAACAGCGGCGGCGGATCCATGCCCTTTGAGCTGTCCAGGGTGACAAGCGCCGTCACTCGGCCATCGTGGCTGCCTGCCATCTTGCGCAGCACGGTTCTAGCGTCGGTAGCGTCGAACGGGTCAGCGTCACTGCCAAGGTTCACCAGCATGGCGTTCTGGCGACTGTTGTAGACAAGCGCCGTCCCGCCGCGAATGTCGGCCGTGCTGATATTCAGGTCGGCCAGGTTGTTGTCGGCCGCCTGGCTTGTGTGGTGCACCAGAATGCAGGCCACGTTCAATTCGCGTGCGACACGCTTCAGGCAAGCAATGAGCATTTTGTGTCCGCGCGTGTCCTCCTCGGCATCGCTCAAGGTTGAAGCTGTCTCGAACACCACCAGCACCGGCGCATCTGGCCTGTCCATCAGCGGCCGCATGGCCTCTACCAGTGCCGCATCGGTGCCGGTAGGGACTGGACTGCGGTCGGCCACAGTCACCAGCGTGCGAAAGGCTGCCATCTCCTGCGAGTCAAGGTCTGGCACCAGAATGCGGCGCTTCACCTGTGCGGCCTGCTGCGGCCCAAGCTGCGAGCATTGCGCGGCAACCTTGCGTGCGTACTGCCGGCGGTCGTCCTCTGCCGAGAAAATAACCACGCTCCGTCCAACGGGTGGGTTCAGCCGTCCAACGTCGTGCTGAATCGCCACCGCCACCGCCAGTCCGACGATAACCGTTGTCTTACCCTCACGGCCGCGCGCACCGATAACGCTCACCTCGCCAAGCGGAAACAGGCCACGCTCACCAGCCTGGAACACGTGCGGGTGTGGCGCACGCGAAGCCTCAAGCTCGGCGTCTGTCATTGGCCGCAAAAGGCCTGAAATGGTGTCCGATAGGCTCGGCGGCCTGTCAGGCTCCACGTCAGCCGCACAATAGTCGCCGGCCAGTTGCTCAAGCCGTGCCAGCTCATCGTCGTCAATGCGCCCTTGAATTTCAGAAATTGTTGCGGTAGAGTGCGAATGCAGCCTGTCAACGCCTGCGTCTCGCCCTGAAGCCCCGGCCCGCCAGCCGGGGTTTCGCTTTTCATGCATGCTCATGCGCGATCCCTCCCCATGGTTTGCGCCATCTCCTTGAGATATCCGCGCTCCGACGCCTGTGCCGCAGCCGCCACGTGCAATGCGTTTTCAGGCAATAGCGCCTCGATCCGCTTCCGCAGCAGGCCGCGCATGATGTGAGCCGGCATGGCCTCGGCCTCAACCGTTTCTTTGATGTGCAGCGCGCGCCGGTCGCCTTCCTTCCTTGGCTTGGTCGGCAGGTCGTAGTGCTCTATCTGCTCCTGCGTGATGCCGATGCGCTCGAATGTCATTTTGACGGCCGGGTCCAGGTGCTGGCGCAACGCCTCTTCGATCTTTCGGTCAATCAGCACACCGGCCGGGTCATAGTCGCCAGCGTAGAAAATGTGCAGCGGCCGGCCGTCGTCGTCCTCATTGATCTGGACGGCGGCGTCATGGGTAAAGCTCAGCGACGCGAAGCCTCCAGACGGATAAAGTGTGACTGCAAGCTCCTGGCATGTTTCCAGTAGCACGCTGGCCAGTGATCGGGACTCAACCCAAACTTCGCAGCGATATTCGGCGTCCCGCCATGGGTCGGCACGATATAAGTGCGTCATTCGCTCTACAAAGTCAGCAGCGCCGCTGAATGTGTTGACGAAAAACCCGTTCCTCGTTGCATCGACAACCCACCCGTAAGGCACGCGCCCGGACGCTCGCAGCTCGACAAGCCGGTGCTGGACGTGGCGGTAACCTCGGTCCGACTTTTCGACGGGTTCAGGCAAGCGCGGGTTAGTCATCAGGTAGAACACGTGCCGGACGGACTGCGGGTGATCCGCCTTCAGTGCCGCGATGATCTGTAGGTCCAGCTGCTCAACCTGCGCACTGGTGCGGCGGAATCGCTTTATTGCGCGCGCGTGATAAAAGTCTGCCGGTGCGACGCTCATGCGCACACCTCCTGACTCAACGCCACAGTCAGCAGGCTCGCAGTCCGTGCCATGCCGTGCAGGTGCCGGGTGACTGCCTCTGCACGCTTGACGCTGGGATCCAACCTGAGCCGCTGTAGCTCGGCCACCAGGCGATCGGCGGCCCAGATAAGCTCGCTGGCGCGCCCCTCCGGCGTGCGTGAATACGTGGCGTCGTAGGCGGCGTTCATACGGCAACCTCGCGACGGGTTTGCTGCTGCGAGTCCACCCACCGGTCGAATGCGTCGGTGTCGATGTAAACGCGCTTGCCGATGCGGACAATGACTCCGTTATCGGACATGCCGTTTGTCTTTTCGTTGAAAATCCACCAGCGAACTTGCGCCTCGCTGAAGGGCGAACCATCCGCGAACGCTGAAACTGTCTTTAGTGCGCGTGCCATAACCATTCCTCTAGGTGACTCTCAATAACGGATGTCATTGAGTGTCAGGAATAGTTATGCATGCTCCCGCCTCACGCAAAAACCAATAATAATTATTGGTTGCCGGGGTCAGGGATTCCCACCATGTCGAACGCACCAGGCCGGTATTTTTTGATCGCTTTTTCCACGGCCTGCTCACTCACGCCCACGCGGTCCGCGATCCTCTCCAGCGCCTGCCCGTGAGTCAGGCCATTTGCACGGCCCACCGCGTACACAAGCGCCTCAGAACCGTGGCAGAACTTCGGCGCCGGCCCCTGCTTGCGTTTTGGCCCCATCGGAATTGATGCGGCGAACGCACGGATCGCACCGGCTGCAAAAGTTTGCTCCATCCGACTGGTGAGCGCCTCGCCGGACTCGATGCGTTTTGCCAGCCCCTCGAGAAACTCTTTCTGGCTCCCCGCGACTTGCGCGTGCTTCTCATCGGACACGTGGAAGGTGACTTTGCTCATCGTCAGCCCCCCAGCTTGCCGGCGATGCTCGCCAGCGTGGCGCGGACGTGCTCACCGCTTTGGTGCGAGTACCGGCGCGCCATCGTCAAAGTCTTGTGTCCCAGCGCATCGGCCACCTGCGCCAGCCCGGCGCCGCCTTGGGTCAGCCATGATGCGGTCGTGTGCCGCAGGTCGTGAAACCGGAAGTCCTTCAGTCCAGCCGCATCACGGACGCGCTGCCACGCGCTGTGCAGGCCCCAGGGTGAGCCGTCGCGGTAGCCCTTGAACACCCACCCTTGCTTTGTCGGGTCGCGGTCGTAGTGCGCCTGTAGCGCGCCCTGTGCCATGCCGACAATGGGGACGTGACGCGGCTGCCCGTTCTTTGTCTCGCGGATTGTCAGCGTCCATTCCTCAAAGGACACGTCCTCCCATCGCAGAAACCGGATGTTTGACTGCCGTAGCCCGGTGGCGAGCGCCAGCACCACGCACACCTCGATGTTCGGGTCGTGGTCGGCACGGCAGGCATCCAGCAGCGCGCGGCGTTCGTCGTCAGAAAGGAACCGGATGACGCCTTCGGACTCCCTCGCCTTGCCCACGGACAGCACCGGGTTAGCAGGTAGCCAGCCAAGCTCCTTCCAGGCCCACTTGCACACGCCCGAGATGCCCGCCAGGTATCGGTTGATGGTGGCGCCGGACAGCGGCGTCCCGTTGCGTGTCATGCGCTTGGCCAGCTTGCCGCGTCCCTCTGCGATAGTGGCCGGCGTCAGTCGGTCGAGCGTGACGTGCCCGAACTCGGCGCGCCACCATGCCAGCTGTGTCCTGACATCAGCGGCACTCAGGTTGTGCGCCTTTGTCGGCAGGTAGTCGGCCAGGTACTTGTCGATCAGATCGGCCAGCGTGCGCCGGCGGTCGGCGGTCTGCGCCACGAACACGCCATGCCCAAGGTCGCTTTCAGTCTTGGCGGCCCACGCCTTAGCGTCTGTCAGCCGCTTGAAAGTGCGTGTGCGCGGTGCCTCGCCTCGAAGCCGAACCTTCACTCGGTAGCTGACAGTGCCTGTCCCGGTGGTGCGTTTCTCAATGGTGGCCATTGTCTTTTGTTGACAGTTGTGTCCCGCTTTTGTCCCACGGACTCTTGCGGGTGTCAACCAAACACGGCCAAGTCATTGATTTCATTGGTGCCGAAGGTGGGACTCGAACCCACACGCTTTTAAGGGCGGCGGATTTTGAGTCCGCTGCGTCTACCGTTCCGCCACTTCGGCGCGGCCGGGCAGTATAGCGAGATGCAGGCCGTCGGGGTATGGGATTGCCGACCCCGGTGACGGCAGCGCCCACCGGGTCTGGCACGGCGCCCGGCAGCCGTGCTGGCTCCCCGGCATCCTTGAAAGCGCCTGCGCGGCGCCGCGCAGGCGTCGGGAATGGTCACCTGCGCATGTCGCGGCATGGCCGACCCGGCACCGGCGTGCCAGGCGCCACGGCCTCGGGCGGCGGCGTGGTGAACTTTTTCGGATCGGTTCACCCCGCTGGTCGGGCTCGCGCGTTTGCAGCCTGGGTCCAACACGGGAGTTGCCGCCATGTCGCACCTGTCTCGCCCCTGCCTGACCCTGCTCACCGTCGCCATGCTGGCGGCCTGTTCTTCCGCGCCATCGCCGCAGGCGCTTGCCCCTGCCCCGCCGGAAGCCGCGCGCGCGGACCGCCTGCAAGTGCAGGCCGGAAAAACCGCCAACCAGGCGGCACATCCGAGCGCAACCACCGAACGCCGCGTGCGGACCTATACGCCACCCGCCGCGCCCGCGCAGCCCCCACCACCGGCAGCCATCGCCGCCTACCCTGCACCTGCCGCGATCGCGCCGCCGCCACCGCCGCCGTCGGTCAACACCGAGCGCTATGCCCGGCATGAGGACAACCCGGTCCGGCGCACCGCCGAGCAGCCGCTGTCCACCTTCTCCATCGATGTCGATACCGGCAGCTACGCCAACATGCGGCGCATGGTCAGCCACGGCCAGCGCCCGCCGGCCGATGCGGTGCGCGCGGAGGAGTTCATCAACTACTTCGACTACCACCATCGCGCGCCGGCCACGCGCGACACGCCGTTCCGGGTCACCACCGAACTGGCGCCGGCGCCGTGGAATGCACAGCGCCAGCTGCTGATGATCGGCATCAAGGGCTACGAACTGCCCAGGCGCGATCTGCCGCCGTCCAATCTGGTGTTCCTGCTGGACACCTCCGGTTCGATGGACGCGCAGGACAAGCTGCCGCTGCTCAAGCGCGCGCTGGCCATGCTGGTGCCGCAGCTGCGCGCGCAGGACCGGGTGTCGATCGTGGTCTATGCCGGCTCGGCCGGGTTGGTGCTGCCGCCGACGCCCGGCGACCGGCACGACAAGATCCTGGCGGCGCTGGATCAGTTGCAGGCCGGCGGCAGCACCAACGGCGGCGATGGCATTCGGCTGGCATACGCGATGGCGCGGCAGGGCTTCATCAAGGACGGCAGCAACCGGGTGATCCTGGCGACCGATGGCGATTTCAACGTCGGCACGGTCAGCCAGGACGCGCTGGAAACCCTGGTCGGCGATGGGCGCGCCGCCGGCATCGCGCTGACCACGCTGGGCTTGGGCCAGGGCAACTACAACGACGCGCTGGCCGAGCGCCTGGCGGATGTGGGCGATGGCAACCACGCCTACATCGACTCGGACCAGGAAGCGCGCAAGGTGCTGGTCCAGCAGATGCAGGGCACGCTGCTGACCATCGCGCGCGATGTGAAGATCCAGGTGGAATTCAACCCCGCCGCGGTCGCCGAGTACCGCCTGATCGGCTACGAGAACCGCGCCCTGCGCCGCGAGGATTTCGCCAACGACAAGGTCGATGCCGGCGACATCGGCGCCGGCCATGAGGTCACCGCCCTGTACGAACTGACCCCGACCGGCTCGCAGGCCGCGCGCCTTCAGGCCCTGCGCTACGGGGCCAAGTCCATCGCCGGCGGCGATGCGCGCGAAGTGGCCCAGCTGCGCCTGCGCTACAAGCGGCCCGGCCAGCAGACCAGCGCCCTGATCGAGACCCCGATCCTGGCCGACGCGCTCAGGCGCCAGCCCAGCGAAAGTGCGCGCTTTGCCAGTGCGGTGGCCGGCTACGCCGACCTGCTGCGCGGTGGCAGCCGCTTCGATGGCTGGCGCTGGGAGCAGGTGCTGGCCACCGCGCGCGGGGCGCGGGGCGAGGATCGCGACAGCCGGCGTACCGAGTTCGTCGGCCTGATCGAACAGGCCCGCGGCCTGATCGAGCCGGCGCACGGTGCCGTGGCGCTGGCCCCGCCACGCTGACCAACGCCCTGTGAAACGCGGCGCAGGCCGATCCGCAGACGGGGCGGCCTACTGCGAAGTCGTTTCCCCGCCGGGGCGCCCGGCCCGGGTGCGCCCCCGGACAGAGGCTTCAGAGCACCTTTTCGCCCAGCACCGGTCCGGGCCGCCCCAGCAGGTAGCCCTGCGCGTAATCGCAGCCCAGCCCACGCAGGGCCTGCAGCTGCTCGGAGGTTTCCACCCCTTCGGCCACGGTCTGGATGCCCAGGGTGCCGGCCAGGGCCAGGATCGCGCGCACCAGGCCCACGCTCTCGGGCCGGTACTCGCTGGAGATGCCGGAAATGAAACTGCGGTCGATCTTCAGTGCCGAGATCGGGAAGCGATGCAGGTAGGACAGCGCCGAAAACCCGGTGCCGAAATCGTCCAGCTGGGCCAGTGCGCCGTGTTCGCGCAGCAGCTGCAGCATGTGCAGGGTGCGCGGGGCATCATCCAGCAGCGCCGTCTCGGTGATCTCCACGCGCAACTGGGCCGGGTTGGCGCCGGCGCGCTCGAACAACGCCAGCATCCGCTCGGCGAAGTCGGGCGAACGCAAGTGCCGCGGCGACACGTTCACCGAAACGTAGCCGTCCACGCCGTGGGCGATGCGCTCGGCGACCTGCTCGTACAGCAGCCAGTCGACCTGCTCGATCAGGCCGCTGTCCTCGCCCAGGGCGATGAACTGCGCCGGCAGCAGCAGGCCGCGGTGCTCGTGGTGCCAGCGCAGCAGTGCCTCGTGGCCGATCACCTGGCCATCGCTCAGGCGCACGATCGGCTGGTAGTGCGGGCTGAAGTCGCGGCCCTTGATCGCCCGGCGCAGGTCGGCCTCCAGGTCCAGGCTCTTCATCGCCACTTCGCGCATGGCCTCATCGAACACCGCACTGCGGTCGCGCCCCTGCGCCTTGGCCCGGTACATCGCCGCGTCGGCGTCGCGCAGCATTTCCTCGCCGCCGGTGTAGCGCGGATGCCAGGTGGCGATGCCGATGCTGGCGGCGGGGAACAGCTCGCGCCCGGCCACCCAGATCGGCCGGTTCAAGGCTTCCAGCAGGCGCGCGGCGAACTCGGTCACTTCCAGCGCATCGGTGTGGTAATGGATGACCATCGCGAACTCGTCCCCGCCCAGGCGCGCGACCAGATCGCCATCGCGCACCTGCGAGGTGATGCGGCGCGCCACTTCGATCAGCAGCTCGTCGCCGGCGGCGTGGCCGATCGAATCGTTGACCAGCTTGAACCGGTCCAGGTCCATGAACAGCACCGCGAAATGGCCGCCCTGCCCGGCGCCGGCGCGGGCGATCGCCTCGGCCAGGCTGTCCAGCAGCAGGGCGCGGTTGGGCAGCCCGGTCAGCGCATCGTGGGTGGCCTGGTAGGTCAGGCGCTGCTCGGCGCGCAGGCGCTCGCCGATCTGCGCCATCAGCTTGGCGTTGGCCTCGGCCAGCTCGAAGGTCCGCTCCTCGACCCGCCGCTCCAGCTCCAGGTGCGCGGCGCGCAGCGATTCGCGCGCGCGCTGGCGCGAGAGGCCGTTGCCGATGTGATGGGCGACGAAGGTCAAAAGGTTCTGGTCGTGCGCGGTGTAGCGCACCTGCGGCGAATAACTCTGCACCACCACGCAGCCGCGCGTTTCGTGCCCCTGCAGCAGCGGCACGCCCAGCCAACTGTGCGCCGCAGGCCCGTGCTGGACCGCCTTGCCGCTGCGGGTAAGCGTGGCGATCACCGCCGGGTCGGCCAGCAGTGGCGCGCCGGTTTCGATCACGTATTCGGTCAGGCCGCGGCTGACCTGGCGCGACTGGCGCACCGGGTCGCGTTCGTCGATCGAGTAGGGGAAATGCAGGGCCTGGCCGTCCTCGTCAAGCAGCGCGATGTAGAAGTTGCGGGCCACGATCAGCTCGTCCACCACCGCGTGCACCGCGGCATAGAACTGCTCCAGGGTGGGCGAGGTATTGGCCAGGTCGGTGATGCGGAACAGCGCGCCCTGCAGTTTTTCGGCGCGCTTGCGCTCGATGACCTCGGCCTGCAGCTCGCGGTTGGCCCGCTGCAGCTCGTGGGTGCGTTCCTGGATGCGGTCTTCCAGCTCGTCGTGGGCTTGGCGCCGGTCCACGGCGGTGAGGATGTGCTGGGCCACGTAAACCAGCAGCGCGCGGTCCTCGTCGGTGTAGCTGGCCGGGGTGTCATAGCTCTGCACCACGATCGCGCCGCAGACCCGGCCCTCGCGCAGCATCGGCACGCCCAGCCAGTCCAGGCTGTCCGGGCCGTGGCTGACATCGGGCGCCACCGCCAGGCGCTGGCGCACCACCGGGGACGGCCCACGCAGCGGCTGGCCATGCCGCAGCAGGCCCATGGTCATGCTGTTGTGCATTTCCTCTTCGCTGAACTCGCGATCCGGCTCGGCCACGTACGGATCGATCAGGTCGGCGAAATAGAGAAACCGGAGCGTGCGCCGGACATCGTCGTAGAGCACGATGTAGCAGTTCTCCGCATACATGAGGGTGCCGATCACCGCATGGATCCGCCGCAGCATCTCCTGCATTTCAAGGCCGGCGCTGGCCACGTCGGCGATCTCGTACAGCGCCTGCTGCAGGCGCTTGGATTTTTCCAGCGTGACCACCCGGGCCTGGGCGCGTTCGGATTCCAGGGTCGCACCGATCAACGCGCGGGCGGCATTCTCCCAGGCCAGCAGCTGCGCTGGCGGGACCGCCGCCGGCAGGCTGGCAGCGACCGACATGCGCGCGTTGCCTTCAGGATTGGACCAGGCCCGCACCACGGTCAGCGGGTCCTGGACCTGCGCAGGCTGGCGGTCCCACAGCGCCTGCTCGGCCTGGCCACGCAGCTCCGGACAGGCCTCGGCGGTGACCGCACCGCCGGCGCCGATGGCCCAGTCGCGCCAGCACACCACCACCTGCGCGCCCTCTGGCAGCAGCGCGCACAGCACCTGCGCCACGGCGTCGCTGGCCATGGCATCGGTCTGCACCTTGGCAGGGACAGGCTGGCCGAGCATTCGTGTTTCCCCTGTAAGCGCGGTCGCACGTGGCGCCCGCAGACGTTGATGGACACCAGCCCTGGACGGTCCGGCCGCGACCTCAACCCCGGACCGAACAGGCGCACGTTTGCACTTCCATGTCTCCAGCCACTTCCTGTCTGGCAGTATACGCAAGCGGCTACCACGGAAATCCGTCGCGGACAAGCTGCCGACGATGGCCAACCAACCTTGGTGTGGGCGTCCGGCACCACGGGCCTGGCGTGGTGAACGAGGCGAGTGCCGCCGCCGATGAGGTCCTGATGCTGGCCTACGCCGCCGGCGATGTGCGCGCCTTCGAGCAGCTCTATGCGCGCCATCGCGGGCCGTTGTACCGGTTCCTCATGCGCCAGCTGCGCAATGCGGCGCTGGCCGACGAGGTGTTCCAGGATGTGTGGCAGCGGGTGATCGCCGCGCGTGCCAGCTGGCAGCCGGAGGCGGCGTTCTCCACCTGGTTGTTCCGGATCGCGCACAACCGCCTCAACGATCATTGGCGGGCCCAGCGCCATCGCCCGGCCGCGCCGGAGGACGCCGATCAACGCGTCGCCGGCCTGGCCGATCCCGACACCCCCGAGCGGCAGCTGGCCCAGTTCGAACAGCGCCGCGACCTGCAGCGCGCCCTGGCTGCGCTGCCGGACGACCAACGCGAGGTCCTTGTTTTGCGCCTGGAACAGGAACTGACCCTGGAGGAGATCGGCCAGATCACCGGCGTCGGCCGCGAGACGGTGAAGTCGCGCCTGCGCTACGCCATGGACAAGCTGCGCGCGGGGATCGGCGCATGAGCACGCCACGCGAGCCGCTGAGTGCGCAAGAGCGCGCCCTGGCGCAGCGCCTGGCCCGCGCCGCCGGTGCACATGAGCCTGGCCCGGCGCTGGATGCCCGGATCCTGGCCGCAGCCCGAGCGGCGGTGGACGAAGCGGCGCAGGCCGCGGCGCCCGCATCCGAAGTGCCGGTGCCCAGGGCCACGCCCTCGCCGCGGTTGCCGCCGTCGCAGGCCCGGCGCCGCGATCGCAGGCGCTGGACGGTCGGCTTTGGCGTGGCCGCTTCGCTGCTGCTGGCGGTGACCGTGGCCTGGCAGCTGCGCCCGCAGCACACGCGCCGGCTCGTCCACGAATCGGCGCAGGCACCCGCCTCACCGCAGGCGGTGACCGAAGTGCCGGTCCCGGCCGCGGCCGATCGCGCCGAACCGGTGGGCACGGCCAGTGCCCCGGCACCCGGACCGGTGCGGGAGGATCCAGCGGCCAGCGCACCGCGCGCGGCACCGGCCCCGTCGGCCAAGCCCGAGCAGATCGGACTTCCGCCGCCGTCCACACCCAAGGCGCTGTCGCCAGAGCCGGCGCAAAGGCGCGAGCGGTACCCGGCCGGACCGCAAGCCGTTGCGCCAGCCGTGCCCGCCGCACAGCAGGATGCCGTCGCGCCCGCGGCACAGGCCGAGCCGCCACGCGCGGCCAGTCTTGCCCCCCCGCCGGCAGCACCGCCGGCGCCGGTGGTCGAAGCCGGCGCGGCGCCCCCGCCGCCGGCTCCATCCGATCCCATGCCCGCCCTTGAGGGCCCAGTGGACCGCCCCGATGCCCAGCGCGTCATGGCCGAAACCCCGGAGACGGCCCGCGCCGACCACCTCCAGGACGACCCCGGCGCCGGCAACCGCGAATCCGCCCCGGCCCTGGCCACCGGTGGCGACAACCCCGCCGCGCTGCAATCGGCCATCGCCCAGGACCAAGGCCTGCCCGCCCAGGCCTGGCTGCAGCGCATCCGTACCCACCGCCTTGAAGGCAACGGCGCCCTGGCCCGCGCCAGCCTGCAGGCATTCCGGCAGGCGCATCCGGACGCGCCGATCCCCGAAGACCTGCGTGCGCTGCTGCCATGACCGACACGCTGACCGGCTTGCTGCGGCAGGAAACGCTGATCAAGCACAGCCGTTTCATCGTCCAGGCCGGCCCGGTCGCATCGGCCGAAGCAGCCACGGCGTTCGTTTCGGCCGCCAGCCAGGTCGGCGCCACCCACAATTGCTGGGCCTGGCGGGTCGGTGATGCGCTGCGCTCCAGCGACGATGGCGAACCCGGCGGCAGCGCCGGCCGGCCGATCCTGGCGGCCATCGACGGCGCCGGCTTGGACCGGGTCGCGGTGGTGGTCACGCGCTGGTACGGCGGGGTCAAGCTGGGCGTGGGCGGCCTGGTCCGCGCCTACGGCGGCTGCACTGCAAGCGCCCTGCGCGACGCCCCGCGCCTGCCGCTGCGGGCCATGGCCGAACTGGACATCGCCTGCGGCTTTGACGACCTGGGCCGGGTCCATGCCGCGCTGGCCGCCGTCGCCGCCGAAAAAGCCAGCGAAACCTTCGAGGCGACCGGCGTGCGCCTGCGCGTGCGCCTGCCGGCCGATCAGGCCTGCGCCTTGAAAAACCAGCTGCGCGACGCCACCCGGGATCGGGTGCGTTGCGCCGCTGCAGCCGGGCCTGCCCAGGCCTGGACGGGACCGACCCTGTAGGCTTCCCAACCGGAACCCCCGGTCGCCGCTCGCGGCCGATGCCACGCGCCTTTCCTTATCGCCGGAACCCCCCATGACGCCCCCGCAGGCTTCCACCCTTCCCGCCGCTGGCGTCACCGAGACCACCCCACGCACCAGAGCCAAGCTGGGCAGCCTGCGGGCGCTGTGGCCGTTCGTGCGCCGGCACATGCGCCTGTTCGTGTCGTGGCTGGTCGCACTGGCGGTGGCCTCGGCGGCGACCTTGAGCCTGCCACACGCGTTCAAGCAGATGATCGACCACGGCTTCTCCAACGCCAGTGGCGCCGATATCGACAAGGCCTTCCTCGGCGTCTTCGCGGTGGTGGTGGTGCTGGCGCTGGCCAGTGCGGCCCGGTTCTTTTTCGTCTCGCTGCTGGGCGAGCGCGTGGTGGCCGACCTGCGTCGCCAGCTCTACGCCCACCTGCTGGACCTGGATGCGCAATTCCACGACCGCAACCGCAGCGGCGAGCTGCTTTCGCGGCTGTCGGCCGACAGCGAACTGCTGCGCAGCGTGGTCGGCAGCGCGATGTCGGTGGCGGTGCGCAGCTCGGTCACCGCGATCGGCTCGGTGGTGATGATGTTCGTGGCCAGTCCACGGATGGCCGCCTTCGCGCTGATTGGCATCCCGGTGGCGGTGATCCCGATCATCCTGGGCGCGCGCAGGCTGGGCAAGATGTCCCGCGCCAGCCAGGACCGGGTCGCCGATGCCAACGCGCTGGCTGGCGAGAGTCTGGGCGCGGTGCGCACGGTACAGGCGCAAGCGCGCGAACCCTACGAGCGCAGCCGCTTCGAATCGGCCGTGGCCATTTCGGTGGACACCGCGCGCCGGCGCATCCGCGCCCAGTCGCTGGTCACCGCCAGTGCCATCACGCTGGTGTTCGGGGCGATCGTGCTGGTGCTGTGGTCGGGCGCACACGATGTCATCGCCGGGCAGATGAGCGCCGGCACGCTGGCCCAGTTTGTGCTGTATGCGCTGATCGGCGGTGGCTCGATCGGGTCGCTGGCCGAGGTGTGGAACGAGCTGCAGCGCGCGGCCGGCGGCATGGGCCGGATCGGCGAACTGCTCGACGAGACCCCGCAGGTGCGCGCACCGGCCAAGCCGTTGCCCTTGCCGCGGCCAGTGCGTGGCCAGATCCGCTTCGACCATGTCACCTTCCGCTACCCCAGCCGCCCGGACCTGCCGGCGCTGGAGGATTTCACCCTGTCGATCGAACCGGGCGAAACCGTCGCGCTGGTCGGCCCCTCCGGTGCCGGCAAGAGCACCGTGCTGTCGCTGTTGTTGCGCTTCTACGACGTGCAGGCCGGGGCGATCCGCATCGACGGACTGGACCTGCGCCAGCTGGACCTGGCGGCGCTGCGCGAGCAGATCGCGCTGGTGCCGCAGGCGCCGACGATCTTCGCTGCCAGCGCGGCCGAGAACATCCGCTACGGCAAGCTCGAGGCGACCGAGCAGCAGCTGCACCAGGCTGCGATCGCCGCCGAAGCCGACGGCTTCCTGCGCGAACTGCCGGAAGGCTACGACAGCCAGCTGGGCGAGCGCGGCGCGCGCCTGTCCGGGGGCCAGCAGCAGCGCATCGCCATTGCCAGGGCCTTGCTCAAGGACGCGCCGATCCTGCTGCTGGACGAGGCCACCAGCGCGCTGGACGCGCAGAGCGAGCGCGCCGTGCAGAGCGCGCTGGAACGGCTGATGACCGGGCGCACCACCCTGGCCATCGCCCACCGCCTGGCCACCGTGCTCAGGGCCGACCGGATCGTGGTCATGGATCGCGGCCGGATCGTCGCCCAGGGCACGCACGAGGCGCTGATGGCCCAGGGCGGCCTGTATGCGGAGCTGGCCCGGCTGCAGTTCATCGACTGATCGGTCACGCCACTTTACGTCGGCCGCTCGCAGTCTGGCAGCAGCCACGTCATACGAATTCACCATGAGCAACGCATCCGAATCCCGCATTCCCAAGGACATCGCCAAGGTCGAGCTGACCGAGGAATGGCAGCTGACCTACTGGACCCGGCAGCTGGGCGTCATTGAGCAGGACCTGCGCGCGGCGGTGCAGCAAGTCGGCGACTCGAGCGAGCAGGTCAGGCGTCATCTCGAATCGCGGCGGCAGTAACGGCTGCGCCGGCGGACGCAACGATGGCGTGGCCTCGCGCCCTCCACTTGGCGTGTGTGGCGATGATGGGCCTGCTTGCGGCCTGCGCGTCTGCACCGACCAGGCCAGCGGCCGTCCTGCCCGCCCATGCAGATGCCGAGACAGTCTTCATCCTGGTGCCGCATGCGGAAACCGCCGAGGACGACCCGGACGATCCGGCGCTTTCACCCACAGGCCGGGCGCGCGCCCAAGCGC
The DNA here is from genome assembly GCF_000233915.3 of Pseudoxanthomonas spadix BD-a59. Taxonomy (NCBI): domain Bacteria; kingdom Pseudomonadati; phylum Pseudomonadota; class Gammaproteobacteria; order Lysobacterales; family Lysobacteraceae; genus Pseudoxanthomonas; species Pseudoxanthomonas spadix. The sequence continues at coordinate 2,300,130 of NC_016147.2, forward strand.
TGGCACGGCAGCTTCGGGATGTGCCGCTGGAGGCGGTCTACGCCGATGAATTCCGCCGCACCCAGCAGACCGTGATGCCGACCCTGCAGGCGCGCGGTGACCTGAAGCTCTCGCGCTATTTTTCGCGCGGCCCGCTGGACCAGACCGCACGCCAGTGGCGCCAGCAACACCGCGGCCACGTGCTGGTGGCCGGTGAGCCTGAAGCCATCGCCCCGCTGGCCAATGCCCTGTGCAATTGCACGGTCAGGCCGCTGCAGGCCGGCGAAACCGACCGCCTGATCCGCATCACGGCCGTGGCCGGCAGCCCGGTGCGGGTGGAGGACCGGCGCTACGGCGCACCGCCATGAGCCGGTCCGCATTCGGCGACTGGGACGGCAGCATCGAGGGCGCGCGCCGCCTGCAGACCCAGCTGGCCGCCCAGGTGCGGCTGGTCGACGAAGCGCCGGCGGCACCGCGCACCATCGCCGGCTTGGACGTCGGTTTCGAGGACCAAGGTGCAACCACCCGCGCCGCCGCGGTGCTGCTGGACGGCACCACGCTGCAGCTGCTGGACAGCGTGGTCGAGCGCGTGCCGACCGCGATGCCGTACGTGCCCGGGCTGCTGAGCTTCCGCGAGCTGCCGGCCCTGCTGGCCGCCCTGCAGCGGCTGGCGCAGGTGCCCGAGCTGGTGCTGGTCGATGGTCAGGGCATCGCCCATCCGCGCCGGCTGGGCATCGCCGCGCATTTCGGCCTGGCCACCGGACTGCCGACCATCGGCGTGGCCAAGAAGGTCCTGTGCGGGCGCTTCGAGCCGCCAGGCCCGCAGCCCGGCGCGCACACGCCGCTGGTCCACAACGGCGAGCAGATCGCCTGGATGCTGCGCAGCAAGGCACGCTGCAATCCGCTGGTGGTGTCCCCGGGCCATCGGGTCTCGATGGACGGCGCGCGCGAACGGGTCATGGCGCTGTTGCGCGGCTACCGCCTGCCCGAACCCACGCGCCTGGCCGACCGCCTGGCCTCGCGCCGCGGCGCCATGCCCGAGCGCGTGCCGGCGCCAACCGGCCGGTTCTAGGAAACGCGCCGGCCTCCCCAACCGGCACCTGATCGTGCTGGAGCGCGGCACCGGCCCGGTGCTGCGCGCCGGCCCCGCGCTCAAGGCGATGGATGCCGGGCGGCGAGCCGCTGGATGGCCCGCGCCACCTGTGGTGGAACTTCGTTTCGAATTCGAGGGAGCGCCTGGAGCAGGCCCGGCAGGACTGGCGGGCCGATTCGGCAGGATCGAAGGCGATCCGACGTTCATCCCATTGCCGGAACATTGAACCAGCGCACAGTCTCAAGGACCGCCCGTTGCGGATTTGTCACGCTGCCCAGGATTGGCTTATGGTGCGGCGCGGGGCAACTGTGCGCCGTGTACCGGCCATCGCTGCCGCCCGCACTCACGCGTCGGCCGGACGGATGCGCAAACGCCTGCAGGGAAACGGGGAAGCAGGCTGTCCCGGACGTTGCGTCCACGATCCATCCCGCCTCGCCTGCCGGCGCGCGGCACACCTGGGGACTGTTCGATGAAGGCACGCCTTGTTTCCGCTACTGGCCTGTTGCTGTTGCTGGCCGCGCCGATGTGCCTGGCCCAGTCCGCCATGACCTGTCCGACCCTGCCGGTGGGAACTGCCCTGCACTGGGAACGCAGTGGCAGCGGCAGCCTGCTGATCTGCAAGGCCCTCGATGCCCAGGGTGCGCAGGCCTTCGGCGTGATGCTGACCAGCAAGGCGCCGGACAAGCCCAGCGGCGCGCGCGAGGAAAAGGGCGTGATCGACGGCCACCAGGCGCGTTGGTACCACGCGCAGATCGCCAACCGACCCGACGCGCAGACCCGCCTGGCGGTGATCGAACTGGACAATGACCGCTACGCCCAGATCTGGATCGATGCCCCCAACCAGGCCGCACTGGAAACCAGTATGGCCACGGTGCGCAACCTGCAGTTCGGCCCGAACCGCCCGGTCGCCGACACCCACGGCGTCGACTGACCCCCCGCCGCGTCCAGGCGCAGCAACGAACAAGGCCGCTCGTTCGCGCGGCCTTGTTCGTTCAAGGACATGCTGTGCCGCGGCTCAGAAGCGCCCTTCCCGGAAATCGGCCACCGCCTGCATCAGCTCCTGCCTGGTGTTCATCACGAACGGCCCATGCCGCGCCACTGGCTCGCGCAGCGGACGGCCCGCCACCAGGATCAGGCGCGCGCCCTGCGGGCCGGCACGCAGCGGCAGCCGCTCCCCGCCACCGAGCACCGCCAGGGTATGGCTCTCCAGCGCGCCGGTGGCGTCGCCCTCGCCCACCATGACCGCGCCTTCGTAGGCGTAGGCAAAGGCGTTGTGGCCTTGGGGCAAGGCGTATTCCCAGCCGGCGCCGGCTTCCAGCGCGATGTCCAGGTACAGCGGATCGGTGGCCGGCTGCACGATCGGGCCGACCACCTCGCCCACCGCCCCGGCGATCACCTTGACCATGACCCCGGGCGCCGGCGTGGCCACCGGGATCTGGTCCGGTGCGAATTCCTGGTATCTGGGGTCGGTCATCTTGTCGCGCGCCGGCAGGTTCACCCACAGCTGGAAGCCGCGCAACCGGCCCGATTCCTGCTCGGGCATTTCCGAATGCACCAGGCCGCGACCGGCCGTCATCCACTGCACGCTGCCGGGCGTGAGCAAGCCCTGGTTGCCGTGGTTGTCGCGGTGGCGCATGCGCCCGTCCAGCATGTAGGTCACCGTCTCGAACCCGCGATGCGGATGTTCGGGGAAGCCGGCCAGATAGTCCTCCGGCCGGTCGGTGCCGAACTGGTCCAGCAGCAGGAACGGATCCAGCTCCGGCAGCTGCTCGGTGCCGATCACGCGGGTGAGCTTGACCCCCGCGCCATCGGAGGTCGGCTGGCCGCGCACGGTGCGCAGGATGCGGGCGGAACTGCGTTGGGCGTTCATGCAAGGGCTCCATTGACTGCCCATAACATGGCACCGGCAGGTCCGCGGGCAAAGCGCAGCGCCTTGCAACCCTGCGTTCCAGCAGAGCCGCCCGTGTCACCGCCCGCACGCCGGCGATCGACCAGCAAGGTCGGCACGACTGGCGGCGCTGCGGCCGACTTCCACACCAGCCTGGCCCACGAGCCGTCATGGAAGGGGCCCCGAACATGCGCAGGCCAGTGCCCAGCGCCTTCAACGCGATCAGGCCGTGCGCGGCCTTGGTCCGCTACAAAAAAAACCCCGCCGAAGCGGGGTTCAAGAAATCCCTGTTGGTTGCTTCTTCAGGTGACCGGGGTGATGTTGGACGCCTGTGCGCCCTTCGGTCCCTGTGTCACCTCGTAGCTCACGCGCTGGCCTTCCTGCAGGGTGCGGAAGCCTTTTGCGTTGATCGCGGTGTGATGTGCAAAGACATCGGCGCTGCCATCTTCCGGCGCGATGAATCCGAAGCCTTTCGCATCGTTGAACCACTTGACGGTACCGTACGGCATAGCTGCTTGTTTCCCCAGATTGGATCGATGGTGGTGGCACGGCTGGGCAGCCGTACCAGCCCGAGTATGCAAAGCCGCGGCCGGCTTGACAATCACCCGCGCGCCAGTTCGCCCACCAGCTCGGCCATGCCGGCCGAAGCGGCCTGGACGTTGGCCAGCACTTCGGCCATGGTGATCTCCTCGCCGCCGCCGCAGCCGGCGGCCCAGTTGGCCACGATCGCCAGGCAGGCGTAGTCCAGGCCGAGCTCACGCGCCAGGCCCGCTTCGGGCATGCCGGTCATGCCGACCAGGTCGCAGCCATCGCGGCGCAGGCGCGCGATTTCGGCCCGGGTTTCCAGGCGCGGGCCCTGGGTGACGCCGTAGCAGCCGCCGTCGACCACCTTGACGCCGGTGACCCGCGCGGCGGCCAGGATCTTGTGCCGGAGCATCGGGGCGTAGGGTTCGCCGAAATCCACGTGCAGCACCTGGCCACCTTCCTCGCACAGGGTGGAAATGCGGCCCCAGGTGTAGTCGATCAGCTGGTCCGGGCAGGCCAGCGCGCGCGGGCCGAAGCGCTCGGTGATGCCGCCGACGGTGTTGAGCGCCAGCACGCGGGTGGCGCCGAGCGACTTGAGTGCGGCCAGGTTGGCGCGGTAGTTGATCCTGTGCGGCGGCAGCGCGTGGTCTTCGCCATGCCGGGCCAGGAAGGCCACGCGCCTGCCCAGCACGGTGCCCACACGGACCGGCCCGGACGGCACGCCGTAGGGCGTGTCGAGGTGGCGGGTTTCCACGTCATCGAGCGTGGCCAGGCTGTAGACGCCGGTGCCGCCGATGATGGCCAGGGCAATGTGCTGACTCACTTGCCTTCCTTCATCGCGTAGATCGCTGGCAGGTTGCGCAGGTGCTCGTGCACGTCCATGCCAAATCCGAACACGTAGCGATCCGGCACTTCGACACCGACATAATCGGCGCCGACCTCGGCCACCGCGCGGCCGTGGCGCTTGCGCGTCAGCACCGCGATGCGCACGTCGGTGGCGCCCTGTTCCAGGCACCACTGGCACACCGCCAAAAGGGTCAGGCCTTCGTCCAGGATGTCATCGACCAGCAGCACCCGGCGCCCGTACAGGGCGGTGGCCGGGCGGTGCTTCCAGACCAGTTCGCCGCCGTCGGTCTGGCCGCGGTAGCGGGTGGCATGCAGGTAGTCGTACTGCAGGTCCAGCCCGCGCAGGCCCAGCTCCAGCGACAGCTGGCCGGCGAACGGCAGGCCGCCGTGCATGATGGTCAGGAACACCGGCACCTCGCCGGCGTAGTCACGGGCGATGGCATCGGCCATCCTGACGATGGCCGCGTCGATGGTGGGGCGGTCCACCAGCAGGTCGGCGTTGGCCAGGGCCTGGCGGATGGTGGGGGCGGTATCGGACATCAGGCGGTTCCCTTGGAAGATGGCAGGCGCGCGAGCGCGGTGTCGTAACGCGTATCGGCCAGCAGGCCTTCCCACGCGCGCGGACCGCGGCCGATCAGTCCGATCAGCGCGGCGGTGTTGAGGCTGCGGTCCTGCACGGCGCGCAGGGCGTCTTCGACCACCTCCGGCTGGCAGGCCAGGACCACATCGCAGCCGGCATCCAGGTGCCGGGTGACGCGCTGGGCGACGCCGCCGGCCGCATGCGCGGCGGCCATGGAGATGTCGTCGGAAAACACCACCCCGCGAAAGCCCATGTCCTGGCGCAGCAGATGGATCCAGCGCGGCGAGCATCCGGCAGGTTCCGGCGCCACGGCCGGATACACCACGTGGGCCATCATCACCGCATCGGCGCCGGCCTGAATGCCCGCGGCAAACGGCACCAGGTCCTCGGCCTGCAGCACCGCCAGCGGGCGCGGATCGACGGCGCTGTCCAAATGGGTATCCTCGGCCACCGTGCCGTGCCCGGGAAAATGCTTGAGCGTGGCGGCCATGTCGGCTTCGTGCATGCCGCGCACGTAGGCGCGGGTAAAGGCGGCCACCACCTGCGGATCGGCGTGGAAGGCGCGAGAGCCGATGGCCTTGTTGCCGCGGCCCAGGTCCACCACCGGCGCAAAGCTCAGGTCCACGCCGCTGGCACGCACCTGGCTGGCCATCAGCCAGGCATGCTCGCGCGCCAGCTCCAGCGCGCCGGCCGGATCGGTGGCGTACAGGTCGCCGAACACCTGCAGCGGCGGCAGGGTGGCGTAGCCGTCGCCGAAGCGCTGCACGCGCCCGCCTTCCTGGTCCACGCAGATCAACAATGGGCGTGGGACGGCGGCGCGGATCGCGGCCGACAGCTCGCTCACCTGCTGGCGCGAGATGAAGTTGCGCGCAAACAGCACCACCCCGGCCACGGCGTCGTGCTGCAGCCAGTGGTGCTCGTGGGCGGCCAGTTCGGTGCCGGCGATGCCGATTGCAAGCATGGGGAGGTGGTCCTTATTCGACGTCGGCCGCGTTGCGCTCGTCTTCGCTCCATTGCGAATACGGCCGCCCGGCCAGGGCCAGATTGTAATAGCGCAGGCGATCGGTGACCTGCCGGCCCAGCCAGGGCGGACGTTCGAAGGCCTCGTCGGCGTGGCCCAGTTCGATCTCGGCCACCACCAGGCCAGCGTTGTCGCCGGTGAACTCGTCGATTTCCCACAGGTGGGCACCGACCTGCACCAGGTGGCGGGTCTTTTCGACCAGGCCGCCCACGCACAGCTCGAGCAGGGCCCGGGCATCGGCCACCGGGATCGGATATTCGAACTCCTGGCGGGTGGGACCGGCCTGGCGCGACTTGAAGTTCAGCGTGGCGCTCTGCCCTTCGATGCGCACCCGCACCGAGGCCTTCTGCGCGCCGCTTTCCACCACGGCCAGGTCGTTGAGATAGCCCTGGGCCATCGGGATGGCCCGATGCACCGCGGCGCGCCAGCCATCGTTGGCCAGCAGGAACTTGCGCTCGATTTCGATCCCCATGGGCGGTCTCGGGTTGGTGGGTGGAGCGGTGGAAGGCTGCCTGCCTCAGCGCTGGAACAGGGCGATCGACTCCACGTGCGCGGTGTGCGGGAACATGTCCATCACCCCGGCACTGACCAGCCTGAAGCCGCATTCGTTGACCAGGTAGCCGGCATCGCGCGCCAGCGAGCCGGGATGGCAGCTGACGTAGACGATGCGCTCGAATTTCTTCAGCGGCAGCTGCCTGAGCACCTCGATCGCGCCCGAGCGCGGCGGGTCCAGCAACAGCTTGTCCAGGCCCTGTTTCATCCACGGTGCATTGCGCTGGTCCAAGGTCAGGTCGGCGGCGAAGAACTGCGCATTGGCCAGGCCGTTGCGCTGGGCGTTGTCCCTGGCACGGGCGACCAGGCCGGCCTCGCCTTCCACGCCGACCACCTCGCCCACCAGGCGCGCCAGCGGCAGGGTGAAGTTGCCCAGCCCGCAGAACAGGTCCAGCACCCGCTCGCCCGGCTGCGGGTCGAGCAGGCCCAAGGCGTGGGCGATCATCTTCTCGTTGAGCCTGGCGTTGACCTGGATGAAGTCCAGCGGCCGGAACGCCAGTTCCACATCCCACCGCGCCAATCGGAACGACAGCGGCACCTGCGCCGGCCACAGCGGATGCACGGTGTGGTTGCCGCCGGGTTGCAGGAAGATGGCGAAGTTCTCGGCCTGGGCGAAGGCGGTGAGCCTGCCCAGGTCCGCCGGCGTCAGTGGATTGAGGTGGCGCACGACCAGGGCGATGGCCTCATCGCCGGCGATGAACTCGATCTGCGGGATATCCGCGCGCCCGTCCAGGCTGTCGACCAGGGCGCCGAGCGCTTGGATCCTGAAACCGATCTGCGGGATCAGCGTATGGCACTGGCGCAGGTCGGCGACGAAGCGCGGATCCTGCTCGCGGAAACCGATCAGGGTCCTGTCCTTCTTCTCCACCCGGCGGACCGAGAACCGGCCCTTGCGGCGGTAGCCCCAGCTGCCCTCTGTCAGCGCCGGCAGCACCGACTCGGGCTTGACGTGGCCGATCCGCTCCAGGTTTTCCAACAGCGTGTGCTGCTTGGCGGCGATCTGCCGGGTCGGGTCCAGGTGCTGCAGCACGCAGCCGCCGCAGGTGCCGAAATGCGGGCAGCGTGGGTCGACGCGGTCGGGCGATGCCTCGAGCACCTTCAGGGTGCGGGCCTGGTCGAACTGGCGGCTGCGCGCGGTCTGTTCGACCAGGACGCGCTCGCCCGGCAGCGCGCCGGAGACGAACACCGCCTTGCCCGACTGGCCCTGCACGGCCGAAGGGCGGCGGCCCACGCCACGGCCGTCGTGGCTGAGGTCGTGGATGGACAGTTCAAAGGGGGTCTTGTCGATGCGCGGGGAACGGGCCACGTGACGCTCTGGCGGCATGCAGGGAATCGGGTATTGTCGCAGATGCATCTGGCGCACGAGGGACCGCGCAGGACGCATGCCAGTGCAGGCACGTCAATTCAGGAAGGAACACGGCCATGACGCCACGGATCCTGCTGGTCGAAGACGATCCCACCACCCACGAATTCATGCGCCTGGCGCTGGAGGCGCTGCCTGCGACCGTGCTGGGCGCGCGCTCGCAGGCCGAAGCTCTGGCGGTGGCGCAGACCTTCGACCTGTGCCTGGTCGATGCCAACCTGCCCGATGGCCGTGGCGAAGAACTGCTGGGGCGCCTGCGCGCGCGCCAGCCGCAGCTGCCCGCGCTGGCCCACACTGCCGACCATTCCCCGGCGTTGCACGCGGCGCTGTGCGCGTCGGGCTTCGCCGCAGTGGTGGTCAAGCCGGTGACCGCCGCGGCCCTGGGCCAGGCCGTGCGCAGCGTGCTGGCACCGGACACGCCGTTGCCGCAGGCGGCGGTGCGCGTCTGCAGCGACGACCTGCCGGTCTGGGACGACGCCCGCGCGCTGGTCGCCCTCGGCGGCAATCCGGCCCACCTGCAGAGCCTGCGCGGGCTGTTCCTGCAGGAGCTGGATGGCCAGGCCGCGGCCATCAACGCGGCCCTGGCCGCTGGCGACTGGGCCGGCGCGCACCAGCAGCTGCACCGACTGCGCGCCAGCAGCGGCCTGGTCGGCGCCGCCCGCCTGCAGGCCGCCGCGCAGACCCTGGACACCAGCCTGCCCGATCTGTCCGGCCAGGCTGAGTTCCACGCCGCCTGGCAGCGGACCCGTTCGTAGAAGCGGCCTTTATCCCCTCTTCGGGGGCACGGCCGCGAGTGGCTTCACCGGGAAAGCTCCATCGCGCCCCTGCGGTGCGCTCCTACGAAAAGCGGGGCATCACCGGAGGTCAAGGGGGTGGGCCGGGGCGCGGCGGACGCGGCAGGGTGGCCAGCATTTCCCAGGATTTGAGCCCGCGCGGGCCCAGGTGGTGGGCCAGCAGCAGGCGCATGGCCCGACGCAGGTCGGCCAGGTCCGACGGTGCGGGCAAGGTGTCGTGGGCCAGCGCCAGCAGCGCCTGCCCGGTCGGGGCGCACTGGCGCTCGCCGGCGCGTTCGCTCAGCAGTCGGCGCGCGCCGTGTTCGGGATCCAGGCGATAGCGTGCGGCCGGGTCGATCGGCTCGCCATCGCCGTCGATGTCCAGGCCGACGCCGAAACCCAGCGCATCGAGCAGGTCGCGCTCGAACCGGCGCAACGTCCAGGCCAGCGCCGCGCCATGGGCCAGGCGCGCGCGGACCTTGGCATAGCCCACATACAGGTCGGGCAGCGGGTCCTGGCGCGGGACCAGCCGCAGCATCAGTTCGTTGACGTAGAAGGCGGCCAGCATCGCCTCGCCCTGCAGGCGCGGCGCCGCATCCAGTGCTTCGGCCGACACCAGCCGGCCCAGTTCGCCCCGCAGCTGCACAACGAGCCGGATGTGCTGCAGCGGCTGCAGCGCCGCGCGCAGCACATGCCGCTTGGACCCCTGCAAGCCACGCGCGATCAGACCCATGCGGCCGTGGCGATCGCTCAGCACTTCCACCAGCAGGCTGGTCTCGCGCCAGGGCCGGGTGTGCAGGACGAAGGCGGTGAGGTCGTCAGGTTGCATCGGGGGCTCGGGAGAGAGGAACCGGACTCGGGACTGGTGAAGCCGGGACTCGGGACTGATGAAGCCGGGACTCGGGACTGATGAAGCCGGGACCCGGGACCCGGGACCCGGGACCCGGGACTCGGGCTCGGGACTTGGGACCCGGGACTCGGGAAGAACCTCGCACCTTCTTCAAGTCCCTGCCTTCTTCAAGTCCTTGTGTGTGGCGGCAGCAAAAAAAGGCCAGAGACCCCAGCGCCGTTGCTTTCCCCGGGTCCCGGGTCCCGAGTCCCGAGTCCCGGGTCCCGGCTTCATCAGTCCCGGGTCCCGAGTCCCGGGTCCCGGCTTCACTCGTACCCGAACGCCTTCAGCGCGGTCTCATCGTCCGACCAGCCCTCGCGCACCCGCACCCAGGTCTCCAGGAACACCTTGCGCCCGAACAGATGCTCCATCTGCTGGCGTGCCTTGCTGCCGATGTCCTTCAGGCGCGCGCCACCCTTGCCGATGACGATCGCCTTCTGGCTTTCGCGCTCGACCCAGATCACCGCGCCGATGCGCAGCATGTTGCCGTCCACGCTGAAGTTCTCGATCTCGGTGGTGGTGGCGTACGGCAGCTCGGCGCCGAGCTGGCGCATCAGCTGCTCGCGCACCAGTTCGCCGGCCAGAAAGCGCTCGCTGCGGTCGGTGATCTCGTCCTGGCCGAACATCGGCGGCGCTTGCGGCAGGTGCGCCAGCAGCTCGCGCACCAGCGCCTCCAGGCCGTTTTTCTTCAATGCCGAGATCGGATGCACCGCGGCGAAGGTGCGACCTTCAGTGACCTGCGCCAGGAACGGCAGCAGTTCGGATTTGTCCTTGAGCCGGTCGACCTTGTTGATCACCAGGATCACCGGGATGCCGGTGTCGCTGAGCACGTTGTAGGCCAGCGTGTCGGCCTCGTCCCAGCGGCCGGCCTCGATCACCAGCAGGCCGGCGTCGACGCCTTCCAACGCCCCGCGCGCGGCGCGGTTCATCACCCGGCTCATGGCCGAGGCCGAATACTTGCCCTGCTGCCTGTGCAGGCCGGGCGTATCGACCAGCGCGATCTGCCCTTCGGGGAAGGTCGCGATGCCCAGCAGCCGGTGGCGGGTGGTCTGCGGACGGCTGGAGGTGATGGACACCTTGGCGCCGACCAGCGCGTTGGTCAGGGTGGACTTGCCGACGTTGGGACGGCCGATGACCGCCACGCTGCCGCTGCGGTGGGATGCGGGGGTATTCATGGGGACCACTTTACCTGCGTGGCAGCTGACTGATGAGCGCGGCCGCGGCCGCCTGCTCGGCGACCCGGCGCGAATTGCCTTCGCCTTCGGCCGCCAGCGGCGGATCGGCGGTCCTGCAGCGGATCTGGAAATGCCGGGCGTGTTCCTCGCCCGATTCGCCGACCAGCTCATAGCTTGGCAGCGGCTTCTGCTTGCCCTGCAGCCATTCCTGGAGCCGGGTCTTGGGGTCTTTTTCCGGCTTGCCCACCGGCAATGCCGCCAGCGCGCTCTCGAACCACGGCAGGACGCAGGCGCGGCAGGCCTCCAGCCCGGCATCGAGATAGATCGCCGCCACCACCGCTTCCAGGGCATCGGCCAGGATCGAATCGCGACGGTGGCCGCCGGATTTCATCTCGCCCGGGCCCATGGTCAAACGCGTCCCCAGGTCCAGCTCACGGGCGATGGTGGCCAGCGAGGCTTCGCGCACCAGCTCGGCCCGGGCCCGGGTCAGCGCGCCCTCATCGGCCCTGGGCCAGCGCTGGAACAGCACCTCGGCGATCAGCAGGTTGACGATGCCATCGCCCAGGAACTCCAGCCGCTCGTTGTGCGGAGTGCCGGCGCTGCGATGGGTCAGCGCCTGCGCCAGCAGCTTGGGATCGGCGAAACGATGGCCGATGCGGTCGCTGCCGGCGACGGGGTCAGCCTTCGCCACCACCACCCCGGGTGATGTCCTGGGACAGCTCGAACCTGCCGACCACATCCAGGTTGCCGACCATCGGCCTGCGCACCTCGTACTGCACGTGCATGTTCCAGCCGGTATCGATGCGCTTGAAGGTCACATCGGCCGGCTTGATGCTGTCCGAATAGTTGATGTCCAGGCGGCGGAACAGCAGGTCCTGCAGCCTGGATGGATCCATGCTGGCCGAACCCGGCTCCTCGGCCAGCCCCTTGGCCGCCATCTTGAGCGAGTAGTACTCCTGGTACATCGGGAACAGCTTCATCCCGATGTAGGCGGCAAAGCCCACCACCGCCAGGGTGATGACGAAGCCGATCAGCGTGATGCCATCTTGATTGCGTTTCATGACCTTCCCCATTCCCCGTTGAGACATCCCGATCACTCGATGACGCGCCCGATGCGCGAGGGATCGAACCCGTTCTTGCAGAACCACCCCTCGCAATTGAGCCAGATCAGGAACGCCTTTCCCCTGAGGTTCCTTTCCGGCAGGAAGTGGGTGTCCGGCCACAGCCGGCCATCCTCGCTATTATCACGATTGTCGCCCATGACGAAATAGTGGGCGGCAGGCACCGTCCAGGTGCCCTCGCCGGTGTAGCGGTCCAGGTCTTCGTAGAGGGTGTGGGTCTTGCCCGGCAGGTCTTCCTGCAGCAGGGTGACCCGATCGCTGCCCGGCGGCAGGCCGCGGCCCTGGTAGGTGCCCAGCGGCTTGTAGCGCACCGCCTTGCCGTTCACCGACAAGGTGTTGCCGGTGAAGCCGATGGTGTCGCCGGGCAGGCCGACGATGCGCTTGACCCAGCTGTTTTCCGGGTCCATCGGCGGCTTGAACACCACCACATCGCCACGCCTGGGCTCGCCCAGCGGCAGGAACTTGGTGTTGGTGATCGGCAGGCGCAGGCCATAGGCGAACTTGTTGACCAGGATGAAGTCGCCGATCAGCAGGTTGGGCATCATCGAGGCCGAGGGAATCTTGTACGGCTCGGCCACGAAGCTGCGCAGGACCAGCACGATCGCCAGCACCGGGAAGAACGCCTTGGAGTAGTCGACGATGACCGGCTCCTCCTCCTCCAGCAGCCCGGCCCTGGCCGCGCGGCGCCTGGCCAGGAACAGCTTGTCGACCAGCCACACTGCGCCGGTCAGCAGGGTGAGCACCACCAGGATTGTTTCGAACCAGACCATGGACACTCCATTCAAAAGCCCTTCTCCCGCCGGCACCCGAAGCAGCGCCCAGTGGAGAAAGGGGTCGGCGGCGAGGATCGGACCCAAGCCCTGGTGCCTGCAGCACACGGACTTGGCCGAACCCTGATCCGCCCTTGGGGGCACCTTCTCCCCACGGAGAAGGCATCAATTACTTGCTGTCCATCTGCAGCACGGCCAGGAAGGCTTCCTGTGGGATCTCCACGCGGCCGACCTGCTTCATGCGCTTCTTGCCTTCCTTCTGCTTTTCCAGAAGTTTCTTCTTGCGGCTGATGTCGCCGCCGTAGCACTTGGCCAGCACGTTCTTGCGCAGCGCCTTGACCGTGGAACGGGCGATGATCTGCGCGCCGACGGCGGCCTGGATGGCCACATCGAACATCTGCCGCGGGATCAGCTCGCGCATCTTCTCGGTCAGTTCGCGGCCGCGCCGGTCGGCCTGGCTGCGGTGCACGATCAGGCTCAAGGCATCGACCTTGTCGCCGTTGATCAGCGTGTCCAGGCGCACGAACGGGCCGGCCTGGAAGCGCAGGAACGCGTAGTCCAGCGATGCATAGCCGCGCGAGACCGACTTGAGCTTGTCGAAGAAATCCAGCACCACCTCGGCCATCGGCAGCTCGTAGCTGATCTGCACCTGGCTGGCCAGGTACTGGATGCCGATCTGCACGCCGCGCTTTTCCTCGCACAGCTTGATGATCGGACCGATGTAGGCTTCGGGGGTGAGGATGTTGGCGCGGATGATGGGCTCGCGCACTTCCGCAATCAGGTTGGCCGGCGGCAGCTTGGCCGGATTGTCCAGCACCATGGTGCTGCCATCGGTCTTGAGGACCTCGTAGACCACCGTCGGCGCGGTGCTGATCAGGTCCAGGTCGTACTCGCGCTCCAGGCGCTCCTGGACGATCTCCATGTGCAGCATGCCCAGGAAGCCGCAGCGGAAGCCAAAGCCCATCGCCTCGGAGCTTTCCGGCTCGAAGCGCAGCGCCGCATCGTTCAGGCGCAGCTTGTCCAGTGCCTCGCGCAGGGCCGGGTAATCCTCGGCGTTGGTCGGGAACAGCCCGGCGAACACCCGCGGCTGCATTTCCTGGAAGCCCGGCAGCGGCTTGGGCGCCGGATCGCTGGCCAGGGTCAGGGTGTCGCCGACCGGCGCGCCGTGCACGTCCTTGATCGAGGCGGTGATCCAGCCCACTTCGCCAGGGCCGAGCCTGGGCAGCTCCTTGCGCTTGGGCGTGAACACGCCGACCTTGTCGACCTCGTGGGTGCGGCCGGTGGACATCACCAGCAGCTTGGTGCGCGGGCCGATTTCGCCCTGCATCACCCGCACCAGCGAGACCACGCCCAGGTAGTTGTCGAACCAGGAGTCGATGATCAGCGCCTGCAGCTTGTCGGTGTCGCGCGGCCGCGGTGGCGGGATGCGCTTGACGATCGCCTCCAGCACCAGGTCCACGTTCAGCCCGGTCTTGGCGCTGACCGCCACCGCGTCCTCGGCGTCGATGCCGATCACCGCCTCGATCTCGGCCTTGGTCTTTTCGATATCGGCGGTCGGCAGGTCGATCTTGTTGAGCACCGGCACCACTTCCAGGCCCTGCTCGATGGCGGTGTAGCAGTTGGCCACCGACTGGGCTTCCACGCCCTGCGCCGCGTCGACCACCAGCAGCGCGCCCTCGCAGGCGGCCAGCGAGCGACTGACCTCATAGGAGAAGTCCACATGGCCCGGGGTATCGATGAAATTCAGCTGGTAGGTCTGCCCATCCTTGGCCGTATACGGCAGCGACACGGACTGGGCCTTGATGGTGATGCCGCGCTCGCGCTCGATCGGATTGGAGTCCAGGACCTGGGCCTCCATCTCACGCGCCTGCAGACCACCGCACAGCTGGATGATGCGGTCGGCCAGGGTGGACTTGCCGTGGTCGACATGGGCGATGATCGAGAAATTGCGGATATTCCGCATCGAGGCGGGTGAGTCAGGCGGCATGGGGGCGGCGGCTCGCGGCCGTCGTAGGGCAAACGCCGATTATCGCATGGCTGCTGCCGGACCGCCGGAATTCGGCGGCCCGGCGTCGGCCGGGGACAGTTCCCGGCGCGGGCGCGCTGCTCAGCCCGCGCCGCCGACGGTCACGGCCACGAACTGCCTGACCCCGCGCGGGCTCTGCACCAGCAGCATCAGGACATCGCCCTTCTTGATCCCGGCCACGGCCTTGTTGAAGTCGGCCACGCTGGAGATCTCGCTGCGGTTGACCTGCAGCACGACCAGACCCGGGGCAAGTCCGGTCTCGGCGGCCAGCGCGCGGCTGACACTGGAGATGACCACCCCGCCTTCGGGCAGGCCCAGGCGCTGGCGCTGGCTTTCCGGTAACTCCTGGACCGAGAAGCCCAGCGCCCTCTGGGGGACCGCCGGCGAGGCGCCCGGGGTTCCATCGCTGTCGGTTTCATCCTGCAGGCCGCCGGCATCTCCCACGGCCTTCTGCTCGAGCGCAGTCAGGGTCACCTCCACCTTGCGCGGCTTGCCGTCGCGGATCACCGTCAGGCTGACCTTGGTGCCCGGCGGCAGCGGCGCCACGCGCGAAGGCAGGTCCGAATAGTCGGAGACCTTCTCGCCATTGAACTCGGTGATCACGTCCATCGGCTTGATCCCGGCCTTGTCCGCGCCACTGCCCGGCTGCACGCTGGTGACCAGCACGCCGTTGGTGTCGGGCAGGCCGAGCTTGCTGGCCATCGCCTCGCTGATTTCAGGGTTCATGGTCACCCCCAGCATCGCGCGGCTGACCTTGCCGGTTTTCTTCAGCTGGTCGGCGGCGCTGATGGCCAGGTCGATCGGGATCGCGAAGCTGATGCCCATGTAGCCGCCGGACTGGGAAAAGATCTGCGAATTGATGCCGACCACCTCGCCGGAGGTATTGAGCAGCGGTCCGCCGGAGTTGCCGGGATTGATCGCCACGTCGGTCTGGATGAAGCGCACGTAGTTTGGCCCGCCCATGCCGGCCTGGGTGCGGCCGGTGGCACTGACCACGCCGGCGGTGACCGAGTGGTCCAGGCCGAACGGCGAGCCAAGCGCCACCACCCACTGCCCGGGTTTGAGGCTGTTGGCCGTGCCCATGCGCAGCGACGGCAGGTTCCTGGCGTCGATCTTCAGCAAAGCCACGTCATACCCCTGATCGGTACCGACCACCTTGGCCTTGAGCGAACGGCCGTCGGAAAGCTTGACCTGGACGGTGCTGGAGCCGTCGACCACGTGGTTGTTGGTCAGGATGTAGCCGTCGGGCGAGATGATGAAACCCGAGCCCATTGATTTGCCGCGCGGACGCATCCTGCCGCCCTCACCGTCCATGCCCGGCATCTGCAGGCCGGGGCCGAAGATCTGGCGGAAGATTTCCGGGATCTGCGATTCGTCGATGCCCTGGCTGCCATCAAACTGTGCGCCTGCAGCGCTGTCCTCGTCCGGGCCGCCGATGGTGGCGTCGATGTTGACCACGCCCGGGGCGACCTGTTCGACCAGCCGGGTGAAGTCCGGCAGGCCAGTCACGATCTGCGGCGCACTGCTCTGGGCAATGGTCGGCGCGATCGCGGCGGCGCTGCCGCTGGTGCTGTCCTGCTTGGCGCAGGCGGCCAGCGGCATGGTCAGGGAGATCAGGCCAATCAGGCCGAGACGGACGTGTGCATTCATCGGCTGCTAGCCTCTGCGTCGGGAATAGGGAAGAGCGGCTGGGGGCGCGGCATGGGCCACCTGCCGCGCGCGGGATCACGGTTGCGGTGAAGAGGTCGGCGGCGCCGCGCGGGCTGGCGCCTCGGGCAGGCGCGGCTGGAAGGGCTGGAAAGGGTAATACGGTGCCTGTTCGCTCGCGGCATAGCCGGTGCTGTAGGCGCCACCGGCATGCAGTTGCGGCAGGCTGGTCCGCGGCCAGGGACGCGCGGCAGCCTGGCCCAGGTGGACACCGGCGAACGGGTCCTGGTTGACTGCGGGGATTTCCGCCACCGCGCGGGCCGGCGGCGCCTTGGCCGCGGCCAGGGCCTGCCGGGTGATCGCCGCGGTGGCGCGCGCGGCCTGCTGGTTGCGGGTGGCGCTGCCGCGGCGACTGTCATCGGCCCGATGCGGCAGGCTGGCCACTGCGACCGCGGAGGCCGCCAACGCGGCGCCGGTGCCGGCGTCGTTGCGTGCGGCCGGTGCCGGTGCCGGTGCCGGCGCGGCCGGCATGGCGGCCGCTGGCGCAGGGCGGCTGGCCACCGCTGCCGGCCGCGGCGCGCTGGAAGCGGGCCTGTTCTGCTGGCCGGCCATGAATACCGCCAACAGCGCCACCGAGGCGGCGACCGCGCCACCGCCCCAGCGCAGCAGGCGATTGCCCGGACGAGGCAATTCCTGGTTGGCCGCCGGCTGCAGCGCCTGCACGGCGATCGCCGCCGACACCCGTTCGGCAAAGCCCTGCGGCGCCGGCGCCTGGGCGCGGCCACGCAGCACATCGCCACACAGCTGCCAGCGCTCCCAGGTGTCGTTGAGCGCCCGGTCCTCGGCCATGCGCCGCATCAGGAAACGCGCCTGGTCCGGCGCCAGTTCGCCATCCATCAATGCGGACATCTGCTGGCGATAGTGCTGCTGGAACTTGTCGTCGATCATCGGGCGCGCTCCCGGGTGGCGCTGTCGGTTTCGAGCAAGGGACGCAGTTCGGCGTCGATGGCATCTCGGGCACGGAAGATGCGCGAGCGCACCGTGCCGATCGGGCAGCCCATCCTGGCGGCGATCTCCTCGTAGCTCAGGCCCTCGACCTCGCGCAGGGTGATCGCCGCGCGCAGTTCCTCTGGCAGTGCCTGGACCGCGCGCATCACGGCCTGCTCCAGCTGCTGGCGCATGAGTTCGCGCTCGGGCGTGTCGGTGTCGCGCAGGCGCGCACCGGAGTCGTATTGTTCTGCGTCTGACGCATCGACATCGTCGGTGGGCGGACGGCGGTTGTGGGCAACCAGATGGTTCTTGGCGGTGTTCACGGCGATCCTGTGCAGCCAGGTATAAAACTGCGCGTCTCCACGGAAATTTCCAATCGCACGATAGGCGCGCATGAAAGTGTCCTGGGCCACGTCCTGGCACTCGCTCCAGTCGTGCACGTAGCGGCCGATCAACGCCAGGATCCGGTGCTGGTACTTGCGCACCAGCAGGTCGAATGCGGCGCTGTCCCCGCGCTGTACGCGCTTGACCAGCTCGAGATCCAGCTCGACGGGTGGATCAGCGTCGGTCATGCCGGGCCGCACGCCAGTGGGCGCGGTCATGAGCCGCATCCTGTGACCGCGACGGTGGGAAAAAGTTCACCGGCGGCATGGTGGTCCTGCTGCGAGGAGATCGTGGCGGGAAAATAGCGCATCGCGCGTCGGCTGCTTGTCGGCGGTTGGCCGTGGAACATGGGGATTTGACGCAGGCCAAACAACCTGCCGATCATAACGGGCTTCCCATACTGCAACGGATGGTCCACTCCATGACAGCCAGCTTCGATGGGCTCCGATTCAGTCACTGGCGCACGCAGACCCGGCCGGACGGTGTGGTCGTGCTGCATCTGGACCGCGCGCACGCCTCGGTCAACAGCTTCTCGCAGGACGTGCTGATCGAACTGGGCGAACTGGTCGAACGCCTGGCGATCGACCCGCCCCGGGGGGTGGTGATCGCCTCGGGCAAGGCCAACGGCTTCATCGCCGGCGCGGATCTGAAGGAGTTCCAGGAGTACGACCGCAAGGGCACGGTCAACGATGCGATCCGCCGCGGCCAGGCCACCTTCCAGAAGCTGGCCGAGCTGCCATGCCCCACGGTCGCGGCGATCCATGGCTTCTGCATGGGCGGCGGCACCGAGCTGTCGCTGGCCTGCCGCTATCGGCTGGCGTCCAACGACGATTCCACCCGCATCGGCCTGCCGGAAACCAAGCTGGGCATCTTCCCCGGCTGGGGTGGCAGCGCGCGCCTGCCGCGCCTGATCGGCGCGCCGGCGGCGATGGACCTGATGCTCACCGGCCGTACCGTCTCGGCCAGCGCTGCGCGCGCGCTGGGCCTGGTCGACAAGGTCGTGGACAAGGCCGTGCTGATCGAAAGCGCCGCGGCCCTGGCGCTCAAGGGCGCCGTGCGCCCGTTCAAGCAGCGCGCCATGGGCTGGCTCACCAACACCCTGCCCGCCCGCAAGCTGCTGGCGCCGCAGATGACCCGGCAGGTCGCGCGCAAGGCGCGCAAGGAGCATTATCCGGCGCCGTATGCGCTGATCGACACCTGGGAGCGCTTTGGCGGCAAGGACATCAATGCGCGCCTGGAGGCCGAGCGTCGCGCAGTGGTCAAGCTGGCCGCCACGCCCACCGCGCGCAACCTGATCCGGATCTTCTTCCTGACCGAGCGCCTCAAGGGCCTGGGCGGAAAAGATGGCGGCGGCATGCCGCTGCCGGGGATCAGGCACGTGCACGTGATCGGTGCCGGGGTGATGGGCGGCGACATCGCCGCCTGGTCGGCCTACAGGGGCTTCGAGGTGACCCTGCAGGATCGCGAGCAGCGCTACATCGACCATGCCCTGACCCGCGCCCAGGCGCTGTTCGAGAAGAAGGTCAGGGACCCGGCCAGGCGTCCGGCGGTGGCCGCGCGCCTGAAGTCGGACCTGGCCGGCGCCGGTGTGGAAAGCGCGGACCTGCTGATCGAGGCGATCATCGAAGACCCCGAAGCCAAGCGCGAGCTCTACGCCGCAGTCGAGCCACGGCTCAAGCCGGATGCGCTGCTGACCACCAATACCTCCTCGATCCCGCTGGCGGAGCTGCGCACCCACATCGCCCGACCCGCGCAGTTCGGCGGCCTGCACTACTTCAATCCGGTGGCGATGATGCCGCTGGTGGAAGTGGTCCACCACGATGGCATGTCGGCTGAAACGGGCCAGCGTCTGGCCGCGTTCTGCAAGGCACTGGACAAGTATCCGGTGCCGGTGGCCGGCACGCCGGGCTTCCTGGTCAACCGGGTGCTGTTTCCGTACCTGCTCGAGGCGGCCACGGCCTACGCCGAAGGCATTCCCGGGGCGGTGATCGACAAGGCGGCGGTGAAGTTCGGCATGCCGATGGGACCGATCGAACTGATCGACACGGTCGGCCTGGACGTGGCCGCTGGTGTGGGCAAGGAGCTTTCGCCGTTCCTGGGCCTGCAGGTGCCGGCGGCGCTGGCCGCGGTCACCCCGGACAGCCGCGGCAGGAAGGACGGCCAGGGCCTGTACAAGTGGGAGAACGGCAAGGCCGTCAAGCCCGAGGTGCCCAAGGACTACCAGGCGCCGGCCGATCTGGAAGACCGCCTGATCCTGCCGCTGCTCAACGAGGCGGTGGCCTGCCTGCACGACGATGTCGTTGCCGATGCCGACCTGCTCGATGCCGGGGTGATCTTCGGCACCGGCTTCGCGCCGTTCCGCGGCGGCCCGATCCAGCACATCCGCGCGACCGGCGCCGATGCGCTGATCGAGCGCCTGCGCACGCTGCAGGCACGGCATGGCGATCGTTTCGCGCCACGCCCGGGCTGGGACAATCCGGTCCTGCGCGAGCCGATCGCCTGATCTTCGGCCACGCCAATCCGACCCCGCCGGCAGCAAGCCACGCGGTGGATCGGGCATCATGAGCAGCTTCCGAACCAAGACGAAACCGACCTGCATGTTCCATCTGTCTGCGCCGACTTCCGGCACGTTCTTCCTGTCGCTGCTGCTCGGCGGCCTGGGCGTGGCAGCCAAGCTGCACTACATCCCGGCGCTGGTGCCATATGCGTTCTGGCTGGTCTGCGCCGGGCTGGTGGTACTGCTGCTGGGCAACCTGCTCAAGAGCCTGTAGCGACCACACGCGCAAAACGCGGCCCCGGATGAGCTGCGTTTTTTGTCGGGGGAAGGCGTGGCGGCGGCTTACATCGTGTGCGTAGGCTTGTCCGCGTTGAGCGTGCCAGCCAGCAGGGTTTCGATCCGGTTGCGCACCGTGTCGCCCTCGCTGCCTTCGGTGAACTGCACACCGATGCCAGCCGTGCGCGCGCCCTGCGCGCCCACCGGCGTCACCCAGATCACCCTGCCGGCAACGGGCAGGCGCGCGCTGGATTCGGGCAGGGTCACCAGCACGAACACCTCATCGCCCAGGAAGTAGCGCCTGGGGGTGGGCACGAAGATGCCGCCGTTCTTCACGAAGGGGATGTAGGCGCTGTAGAGCTGCGCCTTGTCTTTCACTGTCAGCGACAGGATCCCGCCCTTTGTTGCATTCATCCCCTTCCTCCCCCGGTCGGCCCGCGCCCACCATCGCGCCAGGCCAGCAGTAGCTCCACGATCGCCAGGTCGGCGCGCACCGTGGTGCGCAACAGGTCGCGGGTGCGATTGGCCGCGTCAAACCATGCAGCCAGCTTGTTCAATCGTGCCGGATCGGTCAAGGCCGGATCAGCGGCCTGGGCCAGCACCAGATCGGCGGCATGACGCAGGCGCAGCGCGGCGTGCTCGTCGCCGGCCCAGCGCTGGGCGGTGTCGACCACGGCCAGCTGGCCGCGTTCGAGCCTGGCCAGGTCGCCGGCCACCTCGCGGCGCAGGGCCATGCCGCCTTCGGCCATCCACGCCAGGGCCAGATTGGGATGGCCGCGCGCGGCGTCCAATGCCTCGGCGGCGGCGCCTTCGGGATAGCCCTGCGCCAGCAGCCAGGCCATCGCCTCGGCGCGCGGTGGCAGGCGGATTTCCAGCTTCTGACAGCGGCTGCGGATGGTCGCCGGCAGGCGTGCCGGCTCGGCGCTGAGCAGCCACAGGTAGCGGCCGGGCTGGGGTTCTTCCAGGGTCTTGAGCAGTGCGTTCCACGCTGCCCGGTTGACCGCATCGGCCGGATCGATGATGACCACCTGGGCGCGCCCGTACTGCGGGGTGAGCGAAAGCTTCTGCGACAGCTCGCGGATCTGCTCGATCACGATCTCGGACCGCAGCTTGGTGCCGTCGCGGGTCGGGATGAACGACACCCGTTGCAGGTCCGGATGCGTCCCGGCATCGATCAACTGGGTATCGCGGTTGCTGCTGTCGGGCGCGCCGCCACTGAGCACATGCCGCGCCAGGCGATCGGCGATCGCGCGCTTGCCCAGCCCGGCAGCGCCGCACAACAGCAGTGCATGGCCCATGCGCCCGGATTGCAGCGCATCCAATGCCTGGTCGTGGGCGCGCTGCTGCCAGGGCGCCAAAGCCGTGCTCATGCCTGCGCCCCCAGCCAGGCGCGCACCGCTTCGGCGACCGCCACGGCCACCGATTGCGGCGACTGCGACGCATCGATCACCCGGAAACGCTGCGGAAAGGCCTGCGCGCGGCGACGGTAGCCTTCGCGCACCCGCTCGAAGAAATCGTCCTGCTCGCGCTCGATCCGGTCCGGCCACAGGTCGCGGCCAGCGGTGCGGGCGCGGCCTTCGCGCACGTCCAGATCCAGCAGCAAGGTCATGGCCGGCGCCACATGCACCACCCGGCGTTCGAGGTCTTCGACCAGGCTGCGATCCAGGCCACGGCCGTGGACCTGGTAGGCATAGCTGGAATCGGTGAAGCGGTCGCTGACCACGAATGCACCACCTGCCAGGGCCGGTGCGATCACCCGCTGCACGTGCTGGGCGCGCGCGGCGAACATCAGCAGCAGCTCGGCTTCCGGCGCCAGCGTTTCCTCGGCCGGCTCGAGCAGGATGGCGCGGATGCGCTCGGCCAGCGGCGTGCCGCCCGGCTCGCGGGTGAGCACGACCTGGTGACCGGCCGCCTGCAGGGTGTCGCGGATCGCGGCCAGCGCACTGGTCTTGCCCGCGCCCTCGCCGCCTTCCAGGCTGATGAACCGCGGATGCTCGACCGGTTGCCGACTCATCGCGGGCCGATCCTGGCATCGGGCGCCGGCCCAGCCTGCGCATCGGCCGGCGCAAGCGCGGCTTGTTCCTCCGGCAACGGCGGCCGGCGCATGCGGTCCAGGTACTGGCGCACGGCGGCGTTGTGCTGGGCCAGCGTGGCCGAGAACACGTGCCGGCCACTGCCATCGCCCAGCGCGACGAAATACAACGCATCGCCGGGAGCCGGATGCAGCGCGGCCTGCAGCGCATCGCGACCGGGCATGGCGATCGGCGTGGGTGTCAGGCCGCTGCGCGTGTAGGTGTTGTATGGCGTGTCGGTGGCCAGGTCGCGGCGGCGGATGTTGCCGTCGTATGCGCTGCCGATGCCGTAGATCACGGTCGGATCGGTCTGCAGCTTCATGCCCAGCCGCAGGCGGCGGACGAACACCCCGGCGATCTGCGCGCGCTCCTCGGCGATGCCGGTTTCCTTTTCCACGATCGAGGCCAGGATCAGCGCCTGGTCGGGCGTGGTCAGCGGCAAATCGGCGGCGCGTTCGGCCCAGGCCGCGGCCAGGGCCCTGGCCATGGCCTCGTACGCCCGTTTGAGGACATCCAGGTCGCTGTCGCCACGGACATACAGGTAGGTCTCGGGCAGGAAGCGGCCTTCGGGATGCTGGCCGGCGTGGCCGATCGCGGCCATCAGCGCGGCATCGTCCAACTGCCGGGTCTGGTGCAGCAGCGGGGTGGCGGCGTCGAGCGCGGCGCGCAGCTGGCGGAAGTTCCAGCCTTCGACGATGGTGAAGCGGTACTGGATGATCCGCCCGGCGCGCATGTTCTGCAGCAGCGTGCGCGGGGTGGTGCCGGGGTCCAGGGCGTATTCGCCCACTTTCAGCTTGCCGGCCGCATCGAGCTGGCGCGCCAGCAGCTGCCATTCCAGATCGGTGCCGGCGTTGATGCCCTGCGCGCGCAGGCGCGCCAGCACGGCCCGGAAGGAATCGCCCTGCTTGACCTGCACGACCTGGCCGGTGTGCAGGCCCGGCAGCGGCGCGGACTGGAAGCCTTGATAGCGCTGCCAGCCCCACAGCGCCACGGCCGCAACGGCCAGCACCAGCAGGACGCCAACGAGGACGATGGCGCGCAGTGCGCGCCTGCAACCTGAAGCCACGGCGATCGATCGGCGGTGAGAACGGTCGCGCAGGATACCAGCCGGCCACGGCGCAGGCGGTTCAGGCGCCAGCCACCGGGCCGAGCGCGGCCAGCATGCCGCGCGCCTTGGCGCGGGTTTCCGCAAGCTCGGCGCCCGGGCGTGAATCGATCACGATCCCGGCCCCGGTGCGCAAGCACAGCGTGCTGCCGCCAGCTTCGTCCACCAGCCGCGCGCTGCGGATCAGGATGTTCAGGTCCAGGTCGCCATCGCGGCCCAGCCAGCCGAACGCGCCGGTGTAGGCGCCGCGCGGAGCCTGTTCCAGCTCGGCGATGATCTGCATGCAGCGCACCTTCGGGCAGCCGGTGATGGTGCCGCCGGGGAAGGTCGCGGCGATCACCTGCCCAGGGGTGACCTCGGCGCGCAGCTGGCCGCGTACGTTGCTGACGATGTGGTGCACGTGGGCGTAGCTTTCCACCGTCATCAGCTCGTCAACCTCGACGCTGCCGGGCGTGCACACCCGGCCCAGGTCGTTGCGCTCCAGGTCGATCAGCATCACGTGTTCGGCGCGCTCTTTGGGATGGCCGACCAGCTCGCGAATCCGCGCGGTATCGTCGTCGCCTTCCAAACGCGCACGCGTTCCGGCGATCGGGCGCGTCTGGGCGATCCCGTCGCGCACCGACACCAGCCGCTCGGGCGAGGCACTGACCACCGCCACGCCCTGGTGCCGGAACAACCCGGCAAACGGTGCCGGATTGCAGTGGCGCAATCGTGCATACAGCGCGGCCGGATCCAGCGGCGCATCGAAGCGCGCACGCCAGCCGCGCGAGAGGTTCACCTGGAAGACATCGCCAGCGGCCAGGTACGCGAGGATGCGGTCGACGCCATCGAGGAAGGCCTGCGGATCATCCTCGGCCAGCGCCGACGGCGCCGACCACACCGGCGCGGCCAGTGCGGCGCCGGCCTGGACATCGCCTGCGATCACCTCCAGCAGACCTGCATGCCCGGGCTCGGCGATCGCGATGCATTGGCCGGTTGCGCGGTCGCGCAGCGCCGCCGCCGGGCAGCGCAGGGCCAGCGCGATGGGCATGCCATCGGCGTCCTGCGGGAGCTGCAGTACCGGCTCGACCTGGCCGGCCAGCTCATAGCCCAGCATCAGCGCCCAGCCACCGTGGAACGGCCAGCGCGATTGTTCGCGCAGCGCACGCAGCGGCCGCCACTGCGCATCGAGCAACTCCAGGAACGCGCCTTCCAGCACCTGGCCCTGCAGCGTGCGGGTCACGCCCTGCCGGTCCAGGCACAGGCCCTGGCCGTTGCCCATCAGCAGCAGGTCCCAGCGCCCATGCGCGGTGCCCGAGGCCACCGACTCCATCAGCAGCGGATAGCGCGACGGCGCCACCCGCTGCAGCAACAGCAGGTCGAAGTGATCGGGCAGCGGGCGGGTCAGGAGCATGGTGGTCGTTCTCAAACGCACATCGGGAGCGGTTTGCGCCGCTCCCGATGGAGGTGTTGCCGATGGGTAAAGGCGTGGATCAGAGGCGCTTGAACACCAGGGTGCCGTTGGTGCCGCCGAAGCCAAAGCCGTTGGACATGGCCACATCGATCTTCTTCTCGCGCGCCACGTTGGGCACGTAGTCCAGGTCGCAGCCTTCGCCCGGGTTGTCCAGGTTGATGGTCGGCGGGATCACGTTCTCCTGCAGCGCCATCACGGTGAAGATCGCTTCCACGCCGCCGGCGGCGCCCAGCAGGTGGCCGGTCATCGACTTGGTCGAGCTGACCATGACCTTGTAGGCGTGCTCGCCCAGGGCGCGCTTCATCGCCAGGGTTTCGGCCAGATCGCCCAGTGGCGTGGAAGTGCCATGTGCGTTGAGGTATTCGACCTGCTCGGCACTGACGCCGGCGTCCTTCATGGCCATGGTCATGCAGCGCGCCGGGCCTTCGCCGTTCTCGCTGGGCGCGGTCATGTGCCAGGCGTCCTGGCTGGCGCCGAAACCGGCCAGCTCGCAGTAGATGCGCGCGCCGCGGGCCTTGGCGTGCTCGTATTCCTCGATCACCAGGATGCCGGCGCCGTCGCCCATGACGAAGCCATCGCGCTCGGCGTCCCACGGGCGCGAGGCCCGGGTCGGATCGTCGTTGCGGGTGGACATGGCCTTCATCGAACAGAAGCCGGCCATCGAGGTCGGCGAGGAGCCGCGTTCGGCACCACCGGCGACCATCACCTCGGCATCGCCGTACTGGATGGTGCGCATCGCCATGCCGATCGAATGGTTGGCCGAGGCGCACGCCGACACCGCCGAAAAGCCGGGCCCTTTCAGGCCCTTCATGATGCTCAGGTGGCCCGGCAGCATGTTGATGATGGTGCTGGGGATGTAGAACGGCGACACCTTGCGTGCGCCGCCCTCCAGGTATTTCTCGGTCTGCTGTTCGATGCCCAGGATGCCGCCGATACCCGAGCCGATCATCGCCCCGATGCGCTCGGCGTTGGCCTCGGTCACCTCCAGCCCCGAGTCCTCCAGCGCCATCAGCGAGGCGGCCATGCCGTAATGGATGAACGCATCCATCTTCCTGGCCTCCTTGGGGCTGATGAACCGGGTGATGTCCAGCTCACGCACTTCGCCGCAGATGCGGGTGGCGAAAGTGGAGGCATCGAACGAGGTCAGCGGGCCGATGCCCGAACGGCCGTTCTTGATGCCATCCCAACTGCTGGCCAGGTCATTGCCCAGCGGCGAGACCATGCCCATGCCGGTAATGACGACGCGACGTCGGCTCATAACGTTCTACTCCGCGATCCTGCTGGCCGGGCGAGGCCGGCATTGAATTGACTGGAAACCCGGCGCCACGCGCCAGATGCGCACGGGGCCGCAAGCGCGGCCCCGGGGTGACTTGCTTCCATCAGGCCGGTCAGGCCTTGACGTGGGCCTTGACGTAGTCGATGGCCTGCTGGACGGAGGTGATCTTCTCGGCCTCTTCGTCCGGAATTTCGCACTCGAACTCTTCTTCCAGCGCCATGACCAGCTCGACGGTGTCCAGGGAGTCGGCGCCCAGATCGTCCACGAACGATGCGCTGGTGGTGACTTCTTCTTCTTTGACGCCAAGTTGTTCGACAACGATCTTCTTGACGCGTTCTTCAATGCTGCTCATGGATTTCGCTCCAGACGGAGATGGGGTAAAGACGGGATAGTGTAAGGGAAAGCCGGGCTTGCGGACACGATGCCGCAAGCCCCGTTGAATCAGCCACTTAGGGCCGAATCCTGGGTCACGGCATGTACATGCCGCCGTTGACGTGCAAGGTTTCGCCGGTGATGTACCGGGCCTGGGGGCCGGCCAGGAACGCCACCGCGGCGGCGATGTCGGCCGGCTCGCCCAGGTGGCCCAGGGCGATCTGGCCGATCAGCGCGGCCTTGGCGTCCTCGGGCAGGGCCCTGGTCATGTCGGTGTCGATGAAGCCAGGCGCCACGACATTGACCGTCACCCCGCGCGAACCGATTTCCTTGGCCAGCGACTTGGAGAAGGCGATGATACCGGCCTTGGCCGCCGCGTAGTTGGTCTGCCCGGGATTGCCGGTCACCCCGACCACCGAGGCGATGTTGATGATGCGGCCCTTGCGCGCCTTCATCATGCCGCGCATGACCGCCTTGCAGGTACGGAAGACGCTGGACAGGTTGGTGTCCAGGATCGCGTTCCAGTCCTGCTCCTTCATCCGCATCAGCAGGTTGTCGCGGGTGATGCCGGCGTTGTTGACCAGGATCGAGACGGGTCCGAACTCCCTGGCGGTCGCCTCGATCAACGCTTCGACCGCGGCCGCGTCGGTGACGTCCAGGGTGCGGCCGTGGCCACCGAGCACTTCCATGCGCTGGGCGATGGCCTGCGCGCCGCTGTCGGTGGTCGCGGTGCCGATCACGGTCGCGCCCTGCACGGCCAGCGTGTCGGCGATGGCCGCGCCGATGCCGCGGCTGGCGCCGGTGACCAGCGCGATTTCCCCTTCCAGGGGACGGGCGGTGTTCATGCGGCCTTCCATGTTTCCAGGGCGCCCTGGAAGTCGGCCGGCGTGGACAGCGCACGGCTGTCCACGGACTTGTCGATGCGCTTGGCCAGGCCGGTCAGCACCTTGCCGGGGCCGCATTCGGCGATGCGCGTCGCACCCGCGGCGATCAGTGCCTGCACGCAGTCGGTCCAGCGCACCGGCAGATACAGCTGGCGCACCAGCGCCTGGCCGATGGCCTCGATGCTGTCGTGGACCTGCGCGTCGACGTTCTGCACCACCGGCAGGGCTGGCAGCTGCCAGGCGATGCCCTTGATGGTCTCGGCCAGGCGGTTGGCTGCTTCGCGCAT
The DNA here is from genome assembly GCF_000233915.3 of Pseudoxanthomonas spadix BD-a59. Lineage (NCBI taxonomy): Bacteria > Pseudomonadati > Pseudomonadota > Gammaproteobacteria > Lysobacterales > Lysobacteraceae > Pseudoxanthomonas > Pseudoxanthomonas spadix. The sequence continues at coordinate 2,327,974 of NC_016147.2, forward strand.
CAACGGAGTATGCGAGGGCACGCTCACCGCCAGCTTGACGGTCTTGCGGATGCCGCGGGCGTTGAGTTCGGCAATGGCTGCATCGACCGCTGCGGCATCGCCACCGATCACGATCTGGCCCGGCGCGTTGTAGTTGGCCGGCACCACGACCTTGGTCCCGGAGACCTGCTCGCACACTTGCGCGACCATCGCGTCTTCGGCGCCCAGCACTGCGGCCATCGCGCCGACACCTGCCGGCGCGGCGTCCTGCATCAGCTGCCCGCGGATGCGCACCAGATGCGCGCCATCGTGCAGCGACAGCGCGCCGGCTGCGACCAGCGCGGTGTATTCGCCCAGACTGTGGCCGGCCAGGCGCGCGGGGACGGCGCCGCCCTGCTCCTGCCACAGGCGCCACACCGCGATGCCCGCCGCCAGCAGGGCCGGCTGGGTGTATTCGGTGCGGCCCAGCATTTCTTCCGGCCCGCCCTGGGAGAGCGCCCACAGATCGGCGCCGGCACCGTCGGAAGCTTCATTGAAGGTGTCGCGTACCCGCGGGTGCAGTTCGGCCAGTTCGGCCAGCATGCCCAGGGACTGCGACCCCTGGCCGGGAAACACGAAGGCGAGTGCGGAGTCGGTCACGCGCGAGAAGACCTGAGCTGCAGAAACGAGCGCCGATGATACGGGCGAAACGAGCGAGGCGTCTGTACTGGGGCGTATGCCGCCGCGGCGCGCCCACCTGATGCCGCATCGCCTGACGCCCAGCCTGGGCCGCTTTTCCTGACCATGGATCGGACACGTGCAGGCTTTAGGCCGGCCACCGTCCTGCAGGCGCCGGGCGTGATCGGCAGCACTGCCCCGGGTCAGCCCCGACTGGATTCGCGCAACATCGATCCGCCACCGGCGGAGGAGTCGCCGCCTGGCCAACACCATGGCTGGGCCTCTGGCGCGGGCAGCGCTCAGTAGCGGATCAGCACCGAACCCCAGGTGAAACCGCCACCGAAGGCTTCCAGCAGCAGCAGCTGGCCGCGCTGGATGCGACCGTCGCGCACCGCTTCATCCAGTGCCATCGGCACCGAGGCCGAGGAGGTATTGCCGTGCCGATCGACCGTGACCACGACCTGGTCCATGGACATGTCCAGCCGCTTGGCGGTGGCTTCGATGATGCGCAGGTTGGCCTGGTGCGGCACCAGCCAATCCAGGTCGTGCTTGTCCAGCTGGTTGGCGTTGAGGGCTTCATCCACGACCGCATCCAAGGCCTTGACCGCGTACTTGAAGACCTCGCCGCCCTTCATCAGGATCCGCGAGCCGTTGTTGGTCTGGTGAGGTTTGAAGCCGGCCGAGACGCCAACCGGATTCCAGAGCAGTTCCTTCTTGCTGCCATCGGCATGCAGATGGGTGCTGAGGATGCCGGCCTGGCTGTCGGCCTTGAGCACCACCGCGCCGGCGCCATCGCCGAACAGCACGCAGGTGGTGCGATCGGTCCAGTCGGTGATGCGGGTCAGGGTCTCGGTGCCGATCACCAGGGCCGTCCTGGCGTCACCGCTGCGGATGAACTTGTCGGCCACCGTCAGCGCATAGATGAAGCCCGAACAGGCCGCATTGACGTCCATCGCCATGCAGCCTTCGGCGCCCAGCCGGGCCTGGATCAGGCACGACGTGGATGGGAAAACGATGTCCGGCGTGGTGGTGCCCACCACGATCATGTCCAGGTCGGCCGCAGTGACGCCGGCCGCCTCCATCGCACGCAATGCCGCCCGGTAACCCAGGTCGCCACTGGTCTGCCCTTCGGCTGCCATGTGGCGCTCGCGGATGCCGGTGCGGGTCTGGATCCACTCGTCGCTGGTCTCGACGATCCTGCACAGGTCGTCGTTGGTCAGGACCTTGTCCGGCAGATAGCTGCCGGTGCCTGCGATACGCGAGTAGATACGACCGTTGGTCACCGGCTGGCTCATCATGATTCCCGTTGCGCGACCCGCAGGCCAGGCCTGAACAATGCAGCAGTCAGGCGCGCATCACTGCGCGCCGGAAGGCTCACTCTTCGCTGACAGCCGACTTGGTGGCGATGACCTTCTTGCCACGGTAGTAGCCGTCGGCGGTCACGTGATGGCGGATGTGGGTTTCGCCGGTGGTCGGGTCGGTGGCCAGCTGCTTGGCGGTGAGGGCGTCGTGCGAACGGCGCTGGCCGCGGCGGGACGGGGTGACGCGGGATTTCTGAACTGCCATGGTCTTGCTCCAAACGAGTCTTCATTCCAACCGCCGCACAGGCGATCAGTTCTTCTTGAGCGAAGCCAGCGCCGCGAACGGGCTGGCCTGCGCCAGTTCTTCCTGCTGCGGGGAAACATCGAGTTCCACCGCAGGCAAATCCGGATTCATCGGTACCGCGGGCACAGCCAGCACCAGTTCGTCCTCGATCAGGTCCAGCGTCCGCAACATGCCGTCTTCGGGCACCAGCAGCGCCTCGGTCTCCGGCGGCAGGGCCGCTTCGCCGGCTTCGTCCCTGATCAGGCCAAGCCGCTGCACCATCGACACCGGGTACAGGAACCGCTGCAGGCTGCGCTGGCATTCCAGCGGCAGCGCCGTGTCGATCTTCAGTTCCACGTAGGGCACCTGCAGCGCATCGCGATCGAACTGCAGCGCGAACGTCACCTCACCCTCGGCATCGGCCAGCAAACCGTCGAGCCGGCGCAATGCCGCCAGCGGCACCTTGCCTTCGAAGCTGCGTCGTGCCGCGACCATGCGCCAGGCATCAAGGATTTCGGGCACGTGCGCGGGCATAAGCCGCAAAATGGTAGAGAGCCTGGACATGTGTGTCAAATCGGCTGTGCCCGCCGCCGTTGCGATCCCGGGCCGGCCGGGGCCACACTGCCCGACCCTGCCGCTCCAACCCTGTCGATGACGCTGATCCTGGCTTCCACCTCGGTGTATCGACGCGACCTGCTGAAAAGGCTGCGCCTGCCCTTCCAGGCCGTCGGCCCGGAGGTGGACGAAACCGCGCTGGCGGGCGAATCGCCCCTGGCCATGGTCCAGCGCCTGGCCCGTGCCAAGGCCCGCGCGATCGCGGCCAAGGCACCGGGAAGCTGGGTGATCGGCTCGGATCAGGCCGCCGACCTGGACGGCCTGGCCCTGGGCAAGCCCGGCCACCGGGACGCGGCGATCGCCCAGCTGCAGGCGATGTCGGGCCGCCAGGTCCGGTTCCATACCGCGGTCTGGGTCAGCAACGGCGATCGCGACCTGGCCGCCGTCGACACCACCTGCGTGATCCTGCGCACGCTCGCCGACGCCGAGATCGAACGCTACGTGGACGCCGAGCAGCCGTTCGACTGCGCCGGCAGCTTCAAATGCGAAGGCCTGGGCGTGGTCCTGTTCGAAGCCATCCAGACCTGCGACCCCACCGCCCTGATCGGCCTGCCCCTGATCGCCACCGCCGCGCTGCTGCGCCAGGCCGGGTTCGCCCTGCCCTGAACTACTCGTGGCGGGACAGATCGATGGGTTGCTCGGACCAGGTCTCGATGCTGCCGTCGCTGGCCTGCAGCCGAAGGCCCAGCCAGTGGCGGCCGCTGCGCAGGTTGCGCGCGTCCACCTGGGCGCGGAAGCCGACGTTGGGGTGGTTGGGGTCGTCGGAGATCTTCCAGTAGCTGGCCACGCCCGGGTTCGGCAGGCCGTACTCGGCCTGGGCCACGACCTTGCCATCGAGGGTGACCTCCACGCCCCTGAGGCCGACGCCATCCTTGAACGCCCAGCCACTGACTTCGAAGCGGCCGGGCACGGTGGCGCCATCGACCGGGACATCGATCCAGGCCATCGCAGGGGCGGTGCATGGCGCATCGGCGCTGGGTTGCGCCGCCGCCTCCTCGCGCCTTGGCAGGTAGAACAGCAAAAAGCGCTGGCGGCCGTGGTCGACGTTGACCACGCGCGGCGGCGGCAACGGCCCCAGCCGCTCGCACAGCGCGTGGTATTGGGCCAGCAGGCCCTTGTACTGGACCTCGCTGGCGCCGACCACCAGCAGCTGGGCGGTCGGGCTGGCGCCGTCGCTGTGCAGGTTCCACAGGCGCAGCTGCGGCGCGCGTCCGTGCTTGATGTTGAGCGGATGGTCCAGCACCGGGATCGCATCGTCGCCAAGGGCGAAGCCCAGCTCGGCGCCGACCTTGAAGTTGTCGGCCAGCATGCCGGTCTGGCCCGGATGGCGCGCCAGCTCCTCGCGCACGGCCTGGGCCAGCACGTCCCAACCGGCGAAGTTGTAGGGATAGACCTTGCTCGAGGCCAGGTCCGCGCGCCAGCGCGGCACCGAAGCGACCAGGTAATAGCCCAGCACCACCGCCAGGCCCGCCCCGCACATCGCCCAGGTCGCGCGCCGCAGCCAGAGCGGCCAACGGCGCAGCAATGCCGGCACGGCCAACAGCAGCGGCAGGTAGCCCGGCATCGTCCAGTGGAAACTGACGCGCTCGACATCGGCGAAAAAGCCCAGCAAGAAGTAACCCAGCGTCGACAATCCACCAAGCAGGCCGAAATACCGCCATTGCGAAGGCATGTCGCTGGCCTTGCCGAACGCGCGGGCGAGCACCTGCAGCAGCGCGAAGAACAGCAGCGGCGTCACCAGCGCCGCCTGGATCACCAGGAACAGCAGGCCGGTGAGCTGGAAGGTCCAGGGATGGCGATCGACCAGCTGGAAGCGCAGGCCGGCATCGGCATTCTCGATGTTCCAGGCGATCAAGGGCGCCCATGCCGCGATGCCCAGCGCCAGCGCCACCCACACCCGCACATCCAGCAGCACGCGCCGGCCTTCGGGCAACAGCAGCAGCGCGACAAAGCCCACGCCGATCACCCCGACGAAGCGGTAGTGGCTCAGCGCGCCGATCACCAGGCCCAGCGCCAGTTCGGCCGCGCCGGCGGCATCGATCTGGCGCAGCAGGCGCGCGCCGGCGTCCAGGCACAGCACCGTGGCAAAGGCCAGCGGCACGTCGGGCACGGCCATGATCCCCAGGCTTCCCGACAACGGCATCAGCAACACCAGCATGCCCGCGCGCCATCCGGCGACGGCGCCAAACCAGCGCGTGCCGATGCCGGCAAGCAGCCAGGGCAGGAGCGCGGCCAGCAGCAGGAACGGCATGCGGATGGCCAGCACATGCTGGCCCCCGATCGCGGTGCCCAGGCGCGTCATCCACGCGGTCAGTCCGGGCAGGTCCGAATAGGCAGCGGCCAGATGGCGCCCTTCCTGCCAGTAGAACGCTTCGTCCACGAACAGCGGCAGCCGCGCGGCGATCAGGATCTTGATCACGGTCAGGCACACCCACAGCGTCAGGAACGTGCGCTGCGCGCGCGCCTCTTCGTTCATATTGTCGCTACACTCGATTGGAAGACGCGAAACGGATGTTGACGATGCAGGCCAGTTCCGCAGCACGCACGATGCTACCCGATGACCTGTTGCAGGCGTTGCGGCAGGCCCAGGCGCAGGTCAACGGCTTGGTGCTGGGCAAGCCGTTGCAGGTGCGGCTGGCGTTCGTGGCGCTGCTGGCCGATGGCCATCTGCTGATCGAGGACCTGCCCGGCCTGGGCAAGACCACCCTGGCCCATGCGCTTGCGGCGACCCTGGGACTTGGCTTCCAGCGCGTGCAGTTCACCTCGGACCTGTTGCCCGGCGACGTGCTGGGCGTGTCGATCTACGACGCCCAGGCGCGCAGGTTCCAGTTCCACCCCGGCCCGGTGTTCACCAACGTGCTGCTGGCCGACGAGATCAACCGCGCGCCACCGCGCACCCAGAGCGCGCTGCTGGAGGCCATGGCCGAGCATCAGGTCACCCTGGATGGCACCACGCACGTGCTGGACGAGCCGTTCTTCGTCATCGCCACCCAGAACCCGGTGGACCTGTCGGGCACCTACCCGCTGCCCGATTCGCAGCTGGACCGCTTCCTGCTGCGCATGGGCCTGGGCTATCCGGACCGCAAGGACGAACGCGCCCTGCTGGCCGGCAGCGACCGGCGCGAACTGATCGCCCAGGCCAGGCCGCTGCTCGACGTGGCCCGCGTGCTGGCCCTGCGCAAGGCGGTGGCGCAGGTCCATGCCAGCGAGGTGCTGATCGATTACGTGCAGGCCCTGCTGACCCGCAGCCGCCGCCATCCGGGCGTGCGCGTGGGACTCTCGCCCCGCGCCGGCCTGGCGCTGCTCAAGGGCGCACGCGCCCATGCCCTGCTGCTCGGCCGCGACCACGTGCTGCCCGAAGACGTGCAGACCCTGTTCCCGGCCGTGGCCTCGCATCGACTGGTGCCCGATTCGGAAGGCGCCTCGGCCAGCGAACTGACCCACGCCATCCTGCATGCGGTGGCGGTGGACTGAAGGATGCAAGCAGCCTTGCTCCAGCGGCTGCGCGCACGCCTGGCGCTGCTGGCCCGGCCGCGTGCTGCCGAAAGCCTGCCGCTGACCCTGGACCGGCGCCGGGTGTACGTGCTGCCCACCGCCTTCGGTCTGTTCGCCGGCCTGCTGGTCGGCACCATGCTGCTGGGCGCGCTGAACTACAACAACAACCCGGCGCTGCTGCTGGCCCTGTTGCTGGCGGCCACCTTCATGGCCAGCCTGATGGCCGCGCACCTGCAGTTGTCGGGGCTGCGCGTGGACTCGATCGCTGCCGAACCGGTCCACGCCGGCACGCCCCTGCGCCTGCAGCTGGCGCTGTCCATCCACGACCGCCGCCCGCGCATCGGCCTGCGCCTGCGCGCCGGCCAGCAGGAGGTGCTGGTGCCGGCGCTGGCCGACCAGCCGGTCACCGCCGAACTGTCCTACCCGACCAGCACCCGCGGCTGGCTGCAGCTGGGGCGCCTGCGCCTGTCCACCACCCAGCCACTGGGCGTGGCGGTGGCCTGGTCCTATGTGTGGCCACAGACGCCGCTGCTGGTCTATCCGGCGACGGAAGTGGACGGCCCGCCGCTGCCCGAGCCGGCCGGCACCTCGCGCCAGACCCGGGTGGACGCCGCCGGCGAGGAGTTGCACCACCTGCGTGCCTACCGGCCCGGCGATCCGCAGCACACCATCGCCTGGAAGCCCAGCGCGCGCCGCGAGGTGCTGCTGGTGCGCGAATACGAACAGCCCGTCGGCGTGGAAGTCACCCTGGACTGGACCACCCTGGCCCCGCTCACCCATGAAGCCCGCATCCGCCGCCTGACCCACTGGATCGAACTGGCCGAACGCCAGGCGCGGCGCTATCGCCTGCGCCTGCCCGGACATGCCCCGATCGGACCCGCCCTGGGGCCGGCCCACCGCCACCAGTGCCTGCGCGCGCTGGCGCTGCTGCCCAAGGGCCTGGCGTGATCGGCCGTCGCCGCCGCGCCGCATCGCCGGCGCTGGATGCACGCAGCCGGCTGTGGGTATTGGCGGCCGCAGCCTCGGGCCTGTTGCCGCTGCTGCTGCAGCTGCCGGGCACGACCGCGGTCGCGGTGGCGGTGATCGGCGCGCTCAGCGCCTTGGTGTCGTGGAAGCGCCCGATCCCGCTGGTCCTGCGCGTGCTGCTGGCCATCGCGGCCCTGGCCGCGGTGCTGTGGGCGGCTGGGCCGCGCTTTGGCCGCGACACCGGCTGCGCGCTGCTGGCAGCCATGCTGGCGATCAAGCCGACCGAGACCACCGGGCTGCGCGATGGTCGCAGCCTGGTCGGCTTTGCGCTGTTTGCACCCTTTGCCGCCTTCCTGCTGGACCAGGGGCCGATGACCATGGCCCTGGGCCTGGTCGCGGTGCTGTGCGCGCTGGTGGCGATGCTGCGCCTGGCGGCGCTGGAATCGGGCCTGCTCGCCGCCGACAGCACCAGCATCGGGCGCCTGGGTGCCTGGCAGATCGGGCGGCTGGTGCTGATGGGCATTCCGCTGGCGCTGCTGACCTTCTGGCTGTTTCCGCGCCTGGGCAGCCCGCTGTGGGGCCTGCCCGACCGCGCCATCGGCCGGCCCGGCCTGTCGGACACGATGTCACCGGGCCAATGGATCGACCTGCTGGCCGACGATACCCCGGCCGCGCGGGTGGTCTTCTTCGGCCCGACGCCGCGGCCTTCGCAGATGTACTGGCGCGGGCCGGTGATGGCCGAGTTCGACGGTCGCACCTGGCGCCGCGCCGACTGGCCAGCTGCGCCCACACCGGCTCCGGTCACCCGCCAGGGCCCGCGCTACGACTACCAGCTCGATTACGAGCCCACCGACCGTCGCCAGCTCATCGCGCTGGAGCTGGCCTGGTCAGCACCGGAAGGGACCACGCTGTCGGCAGACTACGAATTGAGCGCGCAGCGGCCGCTGGCGGCGCTGACCCGCTGGCGGCTGCAGTCACAGGCGGTGGCCACCTTCAATCCGCAGCCGCGTGCGCAGGTGCTGCGCCAGGCGCTGCAGCTGCCGCCGGGGTTCAATCCGCGCACGCTGGCGCTGGGCTCGCAGTGGCGGCGCGAAGCCGGGCCACAGGGCGATGCGGCCATCGTCCAGCGCGCGCTGGCCTGGATCGGCAAGGACTTCGCCTACACCCTGGACGTGCCGCTGCCGGGCCGCGAGATCGCCGATGAGTTCCTGTTCCAGACCAGGCGCGGGTTCTGCGAGCATTTCAGTTCCTCGTTCGTGATCCTGATGCGCGCCGCAGGCATTCCCGCGCGCGTGGTCACCGGCTACGTCGGCGGCGTGCGCAATCCGCTGGGTGGTGGCTACTGGATCGTGCGTCGCCAGGATGCCCATGCCTGGGCCGAGGTCTGGCTGCCGCAGCGCGGCTGGGTGCGGGTGGACCCCACCGCCGCGGTTGCGCCCGAGCGCATCTACGACACCCTGGAAGACCGCGCCCAGGCCGAGGGAACCGGTGCCGAGGGGCTGATCCACATGAACCGCTACGCCCAGCTCAGCGACTGGCTGCGACGCAACTGGAACGAGGCGGTGCTGGGCTTCAACGCCGACCGCCAGAGCCGGCTGCTCGAATCCTTCGGCGTGGACCGGCTGGACCAGACCAAGCTGGGCTTGCTGTTTGCGCTGGCCTTCGGCACCACCTTGCTGGGCATGGCCTGGCTGCTGGCACGTGGCGAACGTGAAGCCGACCCGCTGCTGCGCCAATGGCATCGCCTGGGCCGGCGCTACCGCCGCTTCGGCCTGCAGCCGGCAGCGTCCGAACCGGCCATCGCCTGGGCCGAGCGGGTGGCCCTGGCGCGCGGGGGCAGTGGCGACAAAAACCTGGAGCTGATTTCACTCAGCCAGCGTTTTGCGCAAGCGCGCTACGCTTGCGCTCCCGCGGACGTCCGAGCGCTGATACGCGACCTTCGCCGGCACCGTCCATGATCACCGCGAGGCTTGCATGAACACCCGCTCTTCGGTTCGCCTGCTGGCTGCTGCAGCCTTGGCGCTGCTGCTCGGCGCCTGTGCCACCGCACCCAAGCCGTTGCGCGGCCAGTTCCCCAGCATCACCCCGCTCGATGCGGTCAGCGGCACCCAGCAGGTCGGCGCGCAGGTCCGCTGGGGGGGCCGCATCGTGGAAACCAAACCCGGCCCGCACAGCACCTGCTTCCAGGTGATCTCATCGCCGCTGAGCGCCACCGGCCGGCCGCTGCGCGACGCGCCCGACGCCACCGACGGCCGCTTCATCGCCTGCCGGGCCGGCTTCTACGACCCGGCGATCTTTGCCGAAGGCCGCGAAGTCACTTTCATCGGCCGTATCGAAGGCATGGAGAATGCCCGCATCGGCGACTACGACTATCGCCTGCCGCGGGTGGCCGCCGACGTGGTGTACCTGTGGCCACAGATCCGCGAGGTAGAGGTGCGTCCTTATTATCCCTCGCCGTACTACTACGACCCGTTCTGGGGCCCGGGCTGGTGGGGCCCCGGCTGGGGTCCGCGCTGGGGCTGGTGAGCGGCAGCTTCCCGCCACATCGCCGGGACAGGAAAGGGCCGGAACATTCCGGCCCTTTTCAATTGCAGCTGACACACCAGCGGATCTCGATCAGCGGCCGGGAACACCGAAGTGGCCAAGCGGCGCCCCGGCCAGCAGATGCAGGTGGATGTGGTAGACGGTCTGGCCTGCATCCTGGCGGCAGTTCATCACCACCCGGTAGCCATTTTGCGCAAAGCCCTCATCGCGCGCGTACTGCGCCGCGGCCAGGATCAGCTTGCCCACCAGGAACGCCTGCTCGGGGGTGAGGTCATCCAGGGTCGGCACGTGCACGGCCTTGGGGATGAACAGCACATGCACCGGCGCCTGCGGCGCGATGTCCTTGAAGCCCAGCACCTCGTCGTCTTCATAGACGATGCTCGCCGGGAGTTCGCGACGGATGATCTTGCCGAAGATGGTGTCGTTCATGGGCTGGCCGAGTGCGTTGCGGATGAGCGCACAAGCTTAGCTTCCGCGCGATGACTGGCAAGCGCTCAGCCCATCTCGCTGCGCGAGCCGAATGCGTGCGAGAGCGTGCCGCGGTCCACATATTCCAGCTCGCCGCCCAGCGGCACGCCGTGGGCCAGGCGCATCGGGCGCACCTTGGCCTGGCGCGCCAGTTGCGCCAGGTAATGGGCGGTGGCCTCGCCTTCCACGGTGGGATTGGTGGCGATGATCAGCTCGCTGACCTCACCTTCGGCCAGGCGCGCGGACAGGCGCTCCAGCCCCAGCTCGCGCGGGCCGATGCCATCCAGCGGCGACAGCCGGCCCTGCAGGACGAAGTACAGGCCGCGATAGCCGGTGGCTTGCTCGATCGCCAACCGGTCGGCCGGGGTTTCCACCGCGCACAGCTGGTGCCGGTCGCGGCTGGCGCTGGCGCAGATGGCGCACAGCGGGCCTTCGGTGAAGTCGCGGCACTGCGCGCAATGGCCGACGTGCTCCATCGCCTGGGCCAGTGCGGCGGACAGGCGCCGGCCGCCGTCGCGGTCGCGCTCCAGCAGCTGGTAGGCCATGCGCTGGGCGCTCTTGCCGCCGACCCCGGGCAGCACGCGCAGCGCGTCGATCAGTTGTTCCAGCAGCGAGGCACTCATGCGATGGCGGCGCGATGGCCTGCCGGCGCAAGGCCGACAGGCAGGATCCAGGGCAGGCTCAGAACGGCAGCTTCATGCCCGGCGGCAGCTGCATGCCGGCGGTGGCCGCGCCCATCCGGCTCTTGGACTCGGCGTCGATCTTGTTGGACGCATCGTTGAAGGCGGCGGCGATCAGGTCTTCCAGCATCTCCGCATCGGACAACAGGGTCGGATCGATGCGCACCTTGCGGCACTCCTTGGCGCCGGTCAGGGTCACGCTGACCATGCCGCCGCCGGCGCTGCCGGTGACTTCCAGCCTGGCCAGTTCTTCCTGCGCCTTCTGCAGGTTTTCCTGCATCTTCTGCGCCTGCTGCATCATCTGGGCAATATTTCCACGCATTTTTTTTTACTCGTCGAAAGGGCGGATGGAATCGGGGACCACGCGCGCGCCCTGCTGCCGGATCAGGCGCTGCACGTCGGGGTGGTTCATGAAGCTTTCCTCGGCCAGGGACCGGCGCGCATCCTGCGCACGCGCGTGGCGCTGGGCCAGCGTCTCGCCGTGGTCGGCCGCGGACTCGAACACGATCCTGGGCGCCTGGCCCAGCGCCGCGGCAAGTGCCTGGGCCAGCTCACCGACCGAACGCTCGGTGCGCAGGTAGTCCAGGCCCGGGGCCAGCGACAGCCGCAGCACCGCATCGCCATAGCCGGAAAACGCCGCATGGGCCGCCAGCTCCCTGGACGGGCCGGTGAGCCGGGACGAAGCCACCAGCGCCAGCCAGTGGTCTGCGTCGGCGATCCCTGCCACAGCCGCTGGCACCGGATCATGGACCGGCGCGCGATCAACCTTGCCCGAGGCGGCCACTGGCCGCGTGTCGAGCGCGACCTGCGGTTCGGGCACTTGCCAGGGCGGCACCTCGTCTTGAACCGGGACAGGTGCGTGCCGTGGTGCGCAAGTCACTGGTACCGCAGCATCCGGCGATGCGACGGTCGCCCTCGGCTCGTTCCAGGGCGGCATCTGCCCGGGCGCGCGGTCTGCAGGCGTGTCCGCGGCAGGCGGCGCCGGCGGCGCAGGCGCATGGGATCGTTCAACCGGCGGTGCGGTCGCCGCTTCCGGCGCGAGCGGCGCCTGGCGCGACGCGTCGCTCGGCACCGCTGCCGCGGCCGGTCCGGCCACCGGCGCAACCGCGCCAGCCGAAGCCTTCGCCCGGCCTGGCGCCGCGCCGGCCGGCGCGACATCGCCGGCATTGGCCGGACGGAACGCCAGCATGCGCAGCAGGCTCATTTCAAACCCGGCGCGTGGGCTCGGCGCCAGATACAGGTCGCGACGGCCGTTGAGCGCCATCTGGTACCACAGCTGCACCACTTCCGGCCGCAGCCGCTCGGCGAAGACCTGCGCATCCACGCCATCGGCCTCGATCGCCACGCCCGGCACCAGCTGCCGCACCTGGATGCGGTGCAGCGCCTCGGCCACCGCCTCCAGCACCCCGCCCCAGTCGGGCGAAAATTCGGCCACCGCGGCGATGGTCGCCATCAGCTGCGCGCCATCGCCATCGGCCAGGGCCTGCAGCAGCGCCCCGACCTGGGTGCGGTCGACGCTGCCCAGCATCGTGCGCACCGCCGCATCGCCCAGCTCGCCGCCGGTGTAGGCGATGGCCTGGTCCAGCAAGGAGAGCCCGTCGCGCAGCGAGCCATCGGCCGCCTTGGCGATCTGGCGCACCGCACCGTCTTCGGCAGGGATTGCCTCGGCGGCCAGGATCCTGCTGATCTGGCCGCCGATCTGCTCCTGGTCCAGGCGCTTGAGGTTGAACTGCAGGCAGCGGCTGAGCACGGTCACCGGCAGCTTCTGCGGGTCGGTGGTGGCCAGCAGGAACTTCACGTGCTCCGGCGGCTCTTCCAGGGTCTTGAGCAGCGCGTTGAACGCCGCCTTGGACAGCATGTGCACTTCGTCGATCAGGTAGACCTTGAACTTGCCGCGCGAGGGCATGTACTGCGCGTTCTCGATCACCTCGCGCACGTCGTCCACGCCGGTGTTGGAGGCCGCGTCGATCTCCAGCAGGTCGATGTAGCGGCCCGCATCGATGTCCAGGCAGGCCGGACACTGGCCGCACGGGTCGGCGCTGGTGCCGGTCTGGCAGTTCAGCGACTTGGCAAAGATGCGCGCGATGGTGGTCTTGCCGACGCCGCGGGTACCGGTGAACAGGAAGGCATGGTGGATGCGGCCGCTATCCAGGGCGTTGGACAGGGCGCGGACCACGTGCTCCTGCCCGACCAGCTCGGCAAAACGCTTGGGGCGCCACTTGCGGGCCAGGACGAGATAGGACATGGCCACATTGTGCCACGCACCCGCCGCAAGTCCTGGCGATCGGCGCCAGTTGAACAGCAGCGAACGGGCCGCTCGCAATAAACCCGCGCCGCGGCTAGAATCTGCGCCCCTGGGCACGGCCGCCGGCCGTGTTCAGGTCCCGGAGAGGTGTCCGAGCGGTTGAAGGAGCACGCCTGGAAAGTGTGTAAGCGTCTAAACCGCGCTTCGGGGGTTCGAATCCCCCTCTCTCCGCCAGATCACTGAACTAAGCCCCTGATTTTTAGGGGCTTTTTTCTTTTGTGCCCGCATCGGTATGCCATGCAGTATGCCATATCGAATTGACTGCGGTTAGGCGAAGTTGGGCGGCGTTACGTCATGCCCTGCTGAGGGATCCCACGAATACCGGTGCAACCCAACCCTCTACGGAGTACGGGTCATTGGACTATCTCCCCGCGCTGGTCTCGGTTCAACTCGATCGAGCAACTGCAGCGCACGTCGACTCGGCTGCGACCATATCCATAGATGGCCCGCACTACGGCGCGCCCGAGCTTCGGAGACCACTCACGCCGGCCAAGAGCACCTGTCCTAGGGATCGTCTGGACGTACCTGATCACGTCCAGTGGGCCAAAAGCGGACCTAGGGGCGGACCCTGTCGTGTCTGCTTTAGGCCGATAAGTCTAGAGATATCAGCGGTCCGCCCGACAGCGGCGGCACGCGTGTAAGGGCGCTTGCTAGGCAGCGCGATCGGTTGGCCGAACTATGCGTCTTGCGAATGGCGCAGTCTTGCGCCTAGACTTCATCTAAGGCGACGGCCTGAGTTGTGAGCAACTCCAATCCGTTCGGTTTGTAGCACCCTTCGCTTGTTTCCGAGGCAGTAGCCGGCGGATGCAGTCGTAATCGCTCACCTGCTTCCGTTCCAGAGGCTCACCTCATGCCATCTCCGATTTACTCGCGCCCTGTGTTCATGGCGCACGACGCTCTCTCTTCAAACAACATCAATACGACGAAAGGTCACCTTCGCGAAGTAGTTGCAGCGCTTCATGGCTTCAAGTCGCTCGCCTCCATGCAGGCGGAGGAGCCACCGCACCGCTCCGCTGCCCCGCAGAGTACGGCAGTCATTTTGGATCGCCGATTGGCCGTCGATCGATGCGTGACACTCATGCCTACCGACGACGCGGAGCGCATAGTTCAAGAAGTCGCGCGCGCACTCTTTGCCACCGCCTCGCCAGGTCACTTTTACTTAGACAAGTGGGCTGATTTGCCTCCGGCGGTAACCCAGATGGCAAGGTTGTGTGCACTTGCCCAGCCCGAGATGTCTGGGACCGTGGACGACCTAGAAGGAAGAGTTCTTGCTTCTCTGGAACACTTTTCGATGGGAAGTGAGGTTGTGCGTGGAGCAGCGAATGAGAGAATCCTGCGCAGCCTTAGCGCCAACGGCGGACCGATTGTGCTTCACCAAGCGGGTTCTGATCCGCATGTAGCCGGAAGAATCCTCTCGTTCATCGGTGAGTACACCGCCGTTTCGGGTAAAGGCGGGATCGTTCATGTGGATGCCATATATCAAAAGGCAACTGCTGCGATTTATTACCTTCATTCCGTCGGCGTCCTTTTTAGGCCGGGTGAGAATTATTTCCAGTTCTACGAGGACTCGCACGAAAGCGAGTACTCGTTCGTTGGGGAGTGAAAGTACGTTCAGACCCAGCGGCGCAGCCAATAGGTCGGCTCAGGGTCGGTCGTTCAGACGTGGTGCCTGAGGTCCGGATGCAGGTGCGATTGCCTCGACTGAGTTCGTGAGGCTAGTGCCTAGCGCCTGCCACACTGCTGACGGTGGCACGCCGCAAGCGCCTAGGGCCTTATTTGTCTCGGGGGCCCTGCCGAGCGGCCTAGTTACCCGGACGTTATGCCGGGACATTGGGCTCGCGAATTTCCCCACCAATTTTCCGGGCCTAACCCGAAATCCGCTCCTTATCTAATTTGCTCGCCCCAAGCCAGCATGTCCCGAAAGGGCGGCAATCCTGCCGCCCAATCTCGAGGACAAGCACATGCCACCCGGCACCGTTAACGAAATGGCCGCGCAGTTCACCGCGGCGTACCAGGCACTCAAAGACAAGAAGGACACCGAGAGGCTCCTTACGCTCATCAAGCCCATGATCCTGACCGCAAGGGCGGACGGCATTAGCGACAAGGAGTTGATCGACCTGATCAATAGCTTGGGCGTGCGGGAGAAGTTCTACCCCGCGAAGCTCAAAGAACTGCGCGGCCGGCTACGCAAGGCTGAGTCGGATGCGCCCGCCAATGGCGAGGAGCGTCCGTCGGCGAACGAGAGCTCCATCCATCCGCTCGCAGCCGCGCTCAGCGGCTGTCTCGATGGGGCCGCGGCGTGAACATGCTTGTCCCGTTCACGACCTTCCAGGCCCCTGACTACAACTTCGGCATGCTCCCGCCGATGGCGGCCGCTGCCGCGAGGGCAGTGTGCGCCAGGGCCACGGAAGCCTGCCCCGCCATGGTCCGGACGCACCTGTTGTCGGTCCTGTCCTCCGCGGTTGCGCCTCTTTATGTGATTTCGCCGCCCAACTGGACGCCCATTCCCATCGGCGTCAACACGCTGTGCATCGCCGATGTTGGTGGAAGCAAGAGCCCGGTACACGAGTGCATGATCCAGCCGCTCAAGGAACACGCTCGGGACAGCTTCGCTCGGCACGAGGTCGCACGGAGCGAAGCGAGCGCCGCGTCGGCCGAGCACAAGTTCCACATCAAGCTCCTGGAGGCCGAGATCGCGCGCTGCCGGCGCAAGCAGGAGCCCGCGCAGGATCTTCTGGCGACGCTGGCCGAGCTGCGCCGCATGGCCACGCCGGTTCCAAAGCACCGTCCGCGCCTCGCGAGCAACCTTGACCTGGAAAGCCTTCTTCACCAGCTGGATGGCGAGTACGAAGCGATCGATTTCCTTACCGACGAAGGCGACAGGCTGCTGAGCTCCAGCTTGATGCGCCACGTGTCCGATCTGGTCGATCTGATTGACGGCAAGTCGCTGAAATTTCGGCGAGAGAAAAAAAAGCATCTCAATGCCAGCCAGCCACGTGGCACGTTCGGCTTAATGGCGCAGTCCTCTGCGATCGCGCCATTCCGCCCCCAGTGCAAGCGCAACGAGTACATCGAGCATAAGGCGGTCAAGCTCGGCTTTTTCGCGCGCTTTCTCGTCTGCGTCGCCCAGCCGATGCCAATGGGCAATCAGTATGCCCCCGCGAGCGACGATGACGATGCCCTCTCGAATCTCCACGACGCACTCAGGGAGCTTTACGAGCTGCACCGGGACAATCAGGACGCCGGTGGCATTGCCCCCATCGAACTGGTGTTTGCTCCTGACGCGCTCGACTACTGGGAGGAGCTGTGCCGCATCGCCAACAATCTGAAGTTCGGGCAGCTTGCGCATATCGCAGACTTTGTCTCCAAAATGCTCAACCTGACCGCCCGATTGGCGGCGGTGCTGCATGTCTGGGAAAGCGAAACCCGCTATGTCTCGACCTCCTGCCTCCAGCGCGCTTGGGCGCTCGTTTCCTGGCATGCCACCCAGTACGAGCTCGTGTTTGTCCCGCCCCCTCCCCTCCCTCAACAGGAGGCCGACGTGACGGCCATCATTGAGCACCTGAAGATCAATCGCTTCTCGATCGACTACAAGGAAGTTCCGACCGAGCGCATAGGCCTATTGCTGGGCATCCCTAGTAACCGCCTGCGCGCCGCTCTACTGCGCATGGAGGATCGTGACCTGATTGAGCTTTGCGGAGGGAAGACCACCTTCATCAACTGCATGAAGATGTTCTCGCAATTCCGCAATATCACCTGGCGATGACATAGGCCAGCGAGCAAAAATGCCCGGCAACCGCCGGGCATTTTTCTATCCGCCACTTCGTCGCCGTGCTTTGCCCACGCCTAGTTGCCGACCGTCCGTCACTAGTAGTACTGACGGATGTAGCCGTATGCCTTCTCGAACAGCTCTTCGTCGGCGTGGAGCTTGTACTTGAACAGCGCCTTGCGCAGTGCCTTCTTGACGCCGCGCTCTCCAGCCTGCGTTCCTTGCCAACCGGGGAACCGCACCAGGCGGACGATCTCGTCAATGTCCGCAACAATGCGCTCGACGATGATGGGTGTCTCCTCCGTCCGGACTTCGTTGAACAGTTCGGTCAGCGCGGCCTTGCCACGGTCCTCGTCCTCGTCCGGCGGGATTTCCTTCTCGGCCTGCAACGTCTCTTTAGCAATCTCTAGAAGCTGCTTCAGGAATTCGACGCTATTGACCTGGCCCGTCTCGAAGCGATCCTTGAGCGCGTCGAGGCGCTCCGAGAGCTGCTTGAACTTCGGATTGCCAGCGTGGCCGCGGAGCCGACGCTTGAGCTTGATCTCGATTTCCTTGGCCTTCTTCGGGTCCGGATTCGAGAGCACGGCCTCCAGCAGATCGGCATCGAGCACCAGGGTATCGAGGTCATCCCGCACGGCATCGACGTGCACGTTCTGGTGGATCAGCTCGATCGTCTTGGCGCCCAGCGAATGCCAGATCAGCTTACCGTGGCCGCTGGACGGCTGGACCGACTGGTACACCTGAGACAACCACTTGTAGTCTTTCTCGAATGGGCCAAGCACCGTGTCGGGCGACAGCGCCTCCCAGATCGTGCTGAGCACGCTGTACTCGGCGGCGAAGTTATCTCGGATCTCGTTGCTGGGCAGGCACTGCTGGGCAGCAATCAGGCCCTCGTAGCCCTGCAGGCTAAGGTCGCACCCCGCGAAAAACGCCAGACACTTCTGCATGGCATCCGGCAACTTGTCCTTGAGCTCCTGGATGTTGCTGACCACCTGCCTGACGCTCTCGTCGTCGAACTCCAGCGCCGCCGCCACGTCGTCGAAGATGCCGAGGTAGTCCACTATCAGGCCGTGGGTCTTCTGCTCGGAGTAGGTGCGGTTCACCCGGCAGATGGCCTGTAGCAGCGTGTGGTCCCGCAACGGCTTGTCCAGGTACATCGCCTGCAGGATGGGCGCGTCGAAGCCCGTCAGCAGCTTGGCCGTGACGATGATCAGCTTCAGCGGGTCGGCCGGGTCGCGGAAGCGATCCAGCAGCCGTTCTTCCTCATCACGTGTGCGGTCGTACTTCGCGTACTCAGGGTGATCCTTTTTGTCGGACGCCTGCACCGACATCACGATGTCCGTGGCCTCGGGCGGGAGCAGCTTGTCCAGTTCGGCCTTGAAAAGCACGCATGACTCACGATCGAACGTGACAATCTGGCCCTTGAATCCGTTGGGCTCCACCTTGGTCTGGAAGTGCTCGACGATGTCCTCGCACACCTTGCGGATTCGCTCTGGCGTCTTGACCAGCACGGCCATCTTGGCGGCTGTCTTGGCCAGGTTGTCCTTATCCAGATCCGACAGGCCGCCGGTCAGGTCCTTGTAGGCGGCATCGAGGGCGACCTTGTCGATGTGCAGATCGATCAAGCGCGGCTCGAAGTGCAATTTGAGTGTGGCACCGTCGCGGATCGACTCCTCGAAGCCGTACCGGCTCATGTAGCCTTTCTCGTCTTCGTCGGCCCCAAACGCGTAGAAGGTGTTTCGGTCGGAGCGGTTGATCGGCGTTCCTGTCAGACCGAACAGAAACGCATTAGGCAGAGCCTCGCGCATCTTGCGGCCCAAGTCGCCTTCCTGCGTGCGGTGGGCTTCATCCACTAGGGCAATGATGTTGCTGCGGTCGTTCAGGCTGCCCGTGGCCTCACCGAACTTGAAGATCGTGGTGATGATGATCTTGCGTACATCCTGCGCCAGCAGTTGCTGCAGTTTCTCGCGCGTGTCGGCCTTCTCCAGATTTGGAATGTCCGCCCCAGTGAAAGTGCCGGTGATCTGGCTGTCGAGATCGATCCGGTCCACCACGATCAGCACTGTGGGATTCTTCAAATCTGCGTGCATGCGCAGCTTCTGCGCGGCAAAGACCATCAGCAGTGATTTGCCTGAGCCCTGGAAATGCCAAATCAAGCCCTTCCTAGGGTAGCCCGCCAGCACACGCTCCACGATCTTGTTGGCCGCCTCGTACTGCTGGTAGCGGCAAATGATCTTGATGCGACGCTTCTTCTTGTCCGTGGCGAACAGGGTGAAGCTACCAAGGATGTCCAGCACCACATGTGGCCGCAGCATGCTCTCGGTCGACAGCTTGAGTGATTTCAGCGGGTGGTGCTGACCATCATCGCCATCACTATCCAGATGCCATGGGCCCCAATCCTTGACTGGCAGCCCGATGGAACCGTAGTGGTAGGCCTTGCCCTCGGTGGCCACCGAGAAGACGTTGCAGACGAAGAGCTCCGGAACGAACTTTTCATAGTCGTCGTGCACCTGCACTGCGCCATCGACCCAGCTGATGCACTTCTTGACCGGCGTCTTGGCCTCGATCAGCACCAGCGGCAGACCGTTGACCAGCAGCACCAGATCCGCCCGGCGCTCGGAGGGCCCTGCGCGGTAGATGAACTGCTGGGTGACGATGTACTGGTTTTGCTTCAGATCGTCCAGATCGATCAGCCGTACCGGCACATGCTCGTTGTTGGCGCCAAAGGGCATGGAGCGCTCCCCGCGCATCCAGGCAGTCATTTCCTCGTTGGCGCGGATCAGTCCATCCGAGCGCACCGACAGCACGATGGCGCGTAGCTTGTAGAGCACCTCGTCGGCCCGGTCGGGCTGGGCGGCAATCTCGGAATTCAGGCGAATCAGAGCATCCCGCAGCCAGGGCTCGACCAAAACTTCCTGAATCTGGCGGGGCACTTCTGCCGCCGCTGCGTAGCGCCAGCCGACGCCTTCGGGGATGGGACCGTAGCCGGCTTTCGGTTCTTGAACGGTGCTGGCCGGGATAGCCTTGCCGGGCCCAGCGAGCAAGTCACGGACGTAGGCTTCGACGGTATTTGATTCATTGAAAGAGCTCACACTGCGCCCCCCCCAATTTCGGCCAGCACCTGCTTCTTGATCTCCTGCGCGGAAGAGTGGCGATCCATCGCTGCTCTTTCCGCTGACTTCGCGCTCGCGACCTCGTCTAGCAGCTGCTTCTGCACTTCCAATGGAGGTAAGGACAGACGAACTCGGAGCAAGTTGCTAGCGTTAACGTTCGCTTGGCTTACCGCTTTCGTCGCGTATGCAAGAACCTGTCGACGCCCGAAATCAGAATTCAGATACAGTGTTAGAAACTTCGGCTCCAACTTTTCAAGGTCCGTCTTGACCCGCACAAGGTACGAAGCAAAGACGTGATCGCCCTCAAGCTCGTACACCCCAGTTCGACCAACCAGCTCATAGCTGTTGGTCCGATTGAAAAGCACATCGCCGTGGACGAGCCGATAGGCTTCGAAGTCTTTCTCGTTGAGGTCTACATGTTTGATGTCATTCTCAACGCAAAGCCCATCTTCGATATTCATCATTCGCAGCATCGGATACTGACCGTCTGCTCCGGCGTTGATTGAAAGGCCGTATTGGGTTCCCTGAACAACTGAGCCAAGGTCGACAACTGGCCATTCGCGACTCAGTACGTCAGAAAGTAATGCGCGAACAAGTTCGTCTGCAAATCCACCGATCTCCTGATATGACTCGCTGGTGCGTTCGATTGCTCTAAGAAGATCAACAAGCCTTACTTGCTCGTCAATTGGCGGTAGCGTGAACTTCTGAACCGCCATCGTTTTCCAGTTGATCGTGGGCGACAGCGAACCAACCGAAATCTCGACCGCTCGGTTCATAAAAAGATCGCTCTGCATGAAGAAGGGTAGAAACTCAGGCAGCACGACGTCGGGCTTGGCGCGCAGCACCATCGCATGGGCCGAGCAAATGCCTTCGAACGCGGCAACACCGAGCTTCCGCTGGTAGGCCCGTCGGCGCCCGAAAATGATGTCGCCCTCCTTGAACATCAGTTTGGTCGCTTCGACATCGCTGGGCGTACCCCAGCGACGAATCTTCAGTGAGTCGGAATCCAGATGTTCCAGGCCTATGTAGTGCTCCATCCCGGACTCAGATGGGTTGTCGATCCGAACATTGACGTTGGTCGCCATCTGATCGAAGCGCCAGATTTTCCAGCCCGGCTTCAAGTTTTCGTTGTCAGACACGCTCGATGTTCTCCGCAATGAGGCCGTCCAGCGTTTCCACTAGCGCGTCCATCTGGTGCCAGAAGGCAGGGGCGTCGTTGTGCCACTGAGCCCAAGACGATCCCAGCGATACCGTGTCGCCATTGCTGTCGGTTGCGATGGCTGCTGCAATGCGCTTCACATACATCGCGATCGACAGGTTGGCTCCATTGGCGCCAATCTCGGAAAGGTTGGCGACCTTGGCAAAGCCGGGCACATCCAAAAAGGTCTTGTAGGCGGTCAGGATGCGCTGCTGGTGCTCGGGCCTGAGGAAGCTCTGCGCACGTTCGCGGGTGACCTCGTTCACCGCGTCGATGAAGATCACCCTGCCCTTGCGTGCAGCCGTCTTCTTACGGTTGCAGATGACGATGCACGACTCCATCGGGGAGTTGTAGAACAGGTTGGGCCCCAGGCCGATGACGGCCTCCACCCAGTCGTCCTCGACCATCTTGGCGCGCATGGCCTGCTCTTCGTTTCGGAACAGCACGCCGTGCGGCCAGAGCACGGCAGAGCGCCCCTTGGCGGTTAGGCTGCTCAAGATGTGCTGCTGGAACGCATAGTCGGCGCGGCCCTGCGGCGGCGTGCCAAGGGAATTGCGGCCCCACTTGTCGCTGCTCCAGGCCTCACGATTCCATTGCTTGATGGAGTACGGCGGGTTGGCGAGGATCACGTCGAACTGGCGCAGGCGGTCGCCTTCGATGTGCTTCGGATCGGCCAGGGTGTCGCCCCGGATGATCTCGAAGTCCTCCACGCCGTGCAGGAACAAGTTCATGCGGGCGATGGACGAGGTGATGAGGTTGCGCTCCTGCCCGTAGAGCTTGAGCGTGCGGTGCTCACCGCCCGAGCGCTTCACTTCGTCCAGCGCCGAGATCAGCATGCCGCCGGTTCCGCACGTGGGGTCGTAGATCGACTCGCCCGCCTGAGGCGCCAAGAGTTGCGTCATCAGGTGAACGACCGTGCGGTTGGTGTAGAACTCTGCGGCCGTGTGGCCGGAGTCGTCCGCGAATTTTTTGATCAGGTACTCGTAAGCGTTGCCGAGCTCGTCCTCGGGCACGTTGGCCACCGACAGCGTCTGGGTCGAGAAGTGCTCGATCAGGTTCTTCAGCGTTTCGTCGGGCAGGCGCTCGCGGTTGGTCCAGGCGGCGTCGCCGAAAATCCCGTCGAGCAGATCCGGGTTGGCGGTCTCGATGGCGCGCATCGCCTTCTGGATGGCCCCACCGACATTCTTGGGGGCTTGGCGCACGTCATTCCAATGCGCCCCAGCGGGAATCTGGAAGCGGTGGTTCTCTGCGAATTGGGCATAAGAGAGGTCGCCGTTGGAACCGGCCAGTGCTACTTGGTATTCCTCTTCCCATACATCGGCTAGGCGCTTGTAGAACAGCAGCGGAAAGATGAACTGCTTGTAGTCGCCCGCGTCAATGAGGCCACGCAGCAACACGGCGGCGGCCCAAAGGTACGATTCCAGCGTCTGCTGGGAAATACGTAGCGTCATTTATCAGTCCTCGAATGCGCGAATGTTTCCATCTTCACGTTCAGCAGATTGTTGGCGAAGCCACGGACCATGAGAGCCTCCAGGTCATCGATCATTCCGTCGTCGACACCATAGGCACTGAAATAGAACGCCAAGTCGCACAGTTCCAGTTGAGTGTCCCTCGGTTGGCGGAGCTTCTCGTAACCCGGCTTGAACTCCTGATTTCGATCTGGGTGGTGCACCAGCGTGATCATCTGAACATCGCGCTTTCGGTTGAATGCCAGATTCATCTCTTTCCAAAGCGACTGCTCACGCGCTTTGCCAACGTAGAGCGCTTGTCCCCGGGAGTCGTAGAAGATGTAAATTCCGCATGAGTTCAATAGCACGTCCTTAAGCCCACGCGCATACAGCGAGGCATGGCTGCTGAAGTCGAACAGGTTGTATCCGGCATCAAATTTTGTGTCACACCTGTCGATTCCGTAGAACTCCACAATCGGACGGATGGTCTCGAGTTGGGCCTGCCTGACGGCCGCCGTCCTTGACTTGGCGAGTGCGGATGCGACTTGTAGTGGCGACAGATCCTCGTCGCGGTTCTTCCAATTCATCACTGTCTGCATGGATACGCCCAGCACATCAGCCAATTCACCTTGAGACGTCGTCCCGAGTTTTTTGCTAAGGGCGCTGAGAAGCTCACTGGCTCGCATCGGTCACTCCTCCCGTATTGAACCAGCCGCGCTCTGCCATGACTTTGGCAAGCTGCGCCTCCGCATCGCGGCATCGCACGAGTGCTTCCTTGAACGCCGCAATGGCATCGGGGAGTGGGGGGATGTTTTCTTGAAGTGGCGGCAATACGTAGCGCGAGACGTTGAGCGTCCAGTCCTCGGCTTTGATCTCGTCGACGGTGACGACCTTCGCAGCGTCCTGCACATCGGCAAAGCCGCGATACCAGCCGAGGATTTGGGTGGCGTGCTCCGGTTCAAGATAGTTCTGCGCACGACCTCGGCGGAACAGGCGCGAGGCATCGGCGATCAGCACCCTATTTCTGTGCTTCGTCGGTTTACGCTTGCGCAGCACCAGGATGCACGCGGCCAGACCCGTGCCGTAAAACAGGTTGGGGGCGAGCCCGATCACGGCCTCCACCAGGTCCATCTCCAGAAGCTTCTGGCGGATGCGCCCCTCCATGCCCTTGCGGAACAACGCGCCTTGCGGGAGCACCACTGCCATCCGACCCGTCACATCGGCCATCGACTTGACCATGTGCTGGACCCACGCGTAGTCACCGCTCGACGAAGGCGGCAGACCGGCGAAGTTGCGCCCAAACGGATCGTTCCCCCACAGGTCCTCGCCCCATTTCTCCAGGGAAAACGGTGGATTGGCAATCACGCAGTCGAATGTAGCCAACCGATCGACCTCAAAAAAAGCAGGATTGCGCAGGGTGTCACCACGCACCACCTGGAAGTCCTCAATGCCATGTAGAAACAGGTTCATCCGCGCGATGGACGAGGTTGTGAGGTTCTTTTCCTGCCCGTACACCTTGCCCCACAGTCGCTTGACGTCGCCTTGCATCTCTTTGACGTGCTGCACGGCGGCCAGCAACATGCCGCCTGTACCGCAGGCGGGGTCGTAAATGGTTTCGGCTTCTTTCGGATCGAGCATGTCGATCATCAACCGCACCACGCTGCGGGGGGTGTAGAACTCGCCGGCCTTCTTGTTGGTGGCGTCGGCGAACTTCTTGATCAGGTATTCGTAGGCGTCGCCTACCAGGTCCGAATCTGCGTTCTTGTTGCCGAATGGCAGCTTGGAGAAATGCTCGATCAGGTCCTTGAGCAAGGCATCCGACAGGCGGTCCTTGTTCGACCACTGTGCGTCACCGAACACGCCGTACAAGGTCTCCGGGTTAGCCTTTTCAATCTCGCGCATCGCGCGCTGCAAGGCCGCGCCAACATTGCTCGCCTTGGTGCGGACATCGTTCCAATGGCAGTCTTCCGGGATCTGGAAGCGGTGCGATTCTGGAAACCACGCGAGCTGCTCGTCCCCGGTCTCATCTACGATTTCCTGGTATTCCTCATCCCAGACGTCGCATATGCGCTTGAAGAACAGCAGCGGAAAAATGTAGGTCTTGAAGTCTGCCGCATCAACGGGCCCGCGCAGGATGTTGGCGGATTCCCAGAGGTGGCCTTCGAGCTGGCTGAGGGTGATGTGTTGAGTGTTCAAATCGTTGTCCCGAGTGCAAAGGCGTGACTGGATGCGGTGGGATTACTGGAGCATTCCGGCTGCCCAGTCGTCTCCAGAAACAGCGGACTGTTGACGCGTGAGATTCTCGATCTGGCGCTGCAGCGCGTCTTCTGCATCGAGCACCTCGGCGGCGCGACGGCCGCTTGCTACCGACGGCAGGGGAACTTCGAGCCTTGAAAGATCCCGAAGGGTAATCATGGGAATCGTCGACCCGCTCGTGATCGTCTTGAGCAGGTCCTGACCCAGACTCGAGCGCAACAGCAAGAAGAGGGCTTTCGGGTCGACAGGGGTCGCGGATTTTGCACGCAATACCGTGGCAGAGGAGCCGGCAACCCAGCCTCCAGTGCCGGGATTCGGGACGTGGTCCGGGACAATGCCGACCTTGCCGGTGCTGCCGCGGATGGTCAGCACGATGTCTCCGGGCCGTAGGAACTGATCAAATCCCTTGTTCATGGCCGCGGGCTCGGCGTAGAGCTCGCGCCCAGCGCTGACATAGCCGACAGGCGGTATGTCTGCGGTGCCGACTTCGCGGACGGAAAACAGGCCGTCGGCGATATTCGCGGAGGCAGACAAGGGTCTTACGGTTTCGACCAAATCGCCCAGCGGTGCGAGCCGCGCGCCGGCGAGCTTGGAGCGAAGCTTTTCCTGATTCGCTGCCAGCACGTATCGACCCACGAGAAGTTGATAGTCGTTGGCCTCGATCTCGGCGCGCGAAATGGTACGCGCCACGGGACTGCGCTCGCCGGTCATCGCTTCATCGACGATCCGGTCAATGTTCAGCAACGTTGTCCGGGTTCGACTCGCGGATTCGCGAAAATCCTCCCCGCTGGCGTCAACGAAACGAACGCGGTCCGCAGCGCCAGCTGGTGCCAGGACCAGCACGGCGATCTGGATGGCGGTTCCGAAGACTAACCCCGGCGGAAGCGAAACCACTGCCTGCAGACGACCGGAATCGACGATCTGCTGCCGTAGAGCCCGCTCCGAGCCGAGGCCCTGCAGAAGGCTATGCGGGACAGCGACGACCACTCGCTTTCGGGACTGAGCCAGCAGGTGCTGAACGGCCAATACCGCCCAGGTCGCTTTCGGAATATCGAAGCGATCCAAAAGATCCCGTTCAACAATCCCCGGCTCAGGCTTGATGCCCAACGGTGGGAGGGCGATGGCGACATCCGACTGGCGCAGCTTTCCTCTGCTCACGAATCCTGGCGAACGCACAGGGTCACTGAACGAGGTTTCGATCCTTTGGCCGGAAAAGATCTCGACCAGCGCAGGGAAGGGGCTTGCCACAGGGTTTTCAACCATGACGTTGCATCCGCGGCGACTCAGGCGATCTGCAAGCTGTGCGGTCACGTCCCAGGCCGTGTATGCAGTAACGCCCTCCAGAGGACCCGCGAGTCGGACCATGAGATCCGCAAGCGACGGTTCGATGGTCGGCCAGTAGTGCTGGATGCTGACAACATCAAAGGCGACATCTGCGGGCGAGAAATCGGCCAACAGACCATCGGCTTCAAACCGGACGGCGTCTTCCGCCACCTGCTGCAGGCGTGCAGTGGCGTTCGCAGCTGCAGTCACAGCGCCCTGGAATGCCAAGGCAAATGGAGACGCGGGCCTTTCAAGCTCCGCCAAACCTTGGACCAGGCTTTCCGTGCCACGCTGCTGCACGCGCTCCAGTCGAAGTGCCGGCTCGACCAATTCGCGCGCAGAAAGCCGCGCCCACGCGAGCATCTGAATCGAGAGCAGGATCGCGTCGGGACCGCGCAGAGGCGTGGCCGTGAAGTGGTCTACCAGCTGCCATAGAACCTTTGCGCTCATGGGCTCAGTACCTCGGATGGGGCAGGTTGTAGGTCGTGATGAGGGATTCACCGGTCTCGACTACGACCAGCCCGCCCTTGTCTTGGATCCTCTTTAGGACCCGAAGCTTCTGCATGAGCTGGTCGATGACCTTGGCTGCATCGCGCCGGCCAAAGACGAGCTTGTCGCCTTCGGGCACTCCGTAATCCCTCACAAGCTCCACCATCTCGCGGCTTACGCCACGCTGGGACATTCGTTGAGCGAAATGGTGAGTCGTGTGCATGGCCGGCCTCCTTCGGATCTTGCGGCCACAATGGCGTACGCGCCACCTACTGTCAATAGGTAGCGTCTACTTTTTTTACATAGCTCAAAATCGGCCAGCGCGGGTCACCCCGTGGGCTATCCCTATCCCGGGCAAAAAAAGAAAGCGCCCCGCACGGGAGGAGGAGGCGCGGGGCCCCCTCCTCTTTGGTCCGCTAACCCGCTTTCGCCAGCCGCTCCTGCAGGCGACCCCTCAGGACAGGCCCGACCCCTTGCTGCTTCCCCTCGGTGTCCGAGCCGTCCAGCTCCGGGAAGAACTCTTCAACAACCGCCGGAACGTCTTCCGCCAGATCCTCAAAAGCCCCGTTCGCAAATCCACGGCGGGCTGCTTCATCCAGCGCGTCCTGATCCATCCCAACGGCCTTACGCGCCTCATCCTTCTGAATCGACTCAGCGATTGCCTGCTCGAGAGTGACGCCGGGCCGAACGACCAGGTCAACATAGAAGATTGCTGAGCGATGGCTCATGGTTGTGGATTTGCCTCGGAGCTTTAGCTCCAGGGACATGCACGCCAAGCGTCTACCCGAGACCGCGCTGAAGTACTGCAGCCGTGCCGCAAGGGTGCGGATGGTGTTGAACGAGGTGGTGCGCAACACGAAGCTCCCAAGCGCATCCTCCTCACCATCCCCAACGACAACGTTCAGCCGGGCGTACGCCTTGCAATCGCCCATCGCGAACGCACAGGTGTCAGGTCCCGCACACGGATGCTGGGCGACACCTTCCTTTTCCATCCGCCGACAGGTCTCCCCGTTGCCCACACACCGCGGTCGGCCCGTAGTGCGGTCGAAGAGAGAGTAGTCGGCCCGCAGGTTCAGAGCAGGATCGTTAAAGAGCATCCTCACGGGGATGGACCGCAGCTTCTGTCCCTCCCCCGCCTTCCTGAGCTGGTCATCCAGTGGATGCAGCACCCAGCCGTCCCGGTTCTGCACCTGGCTGGTCAGGGTGAACTGGTCGTCCTTTTCCGGCAGGCGCTTGCCGTTGCGTTCCACCACGCGCCCGATGGATATCCGCCCGACCACCGGCGGGGTGATTGCAAGTCTCTTTAACATGTCTTACCTCCTTCGGCTTGTCGGCAAGTCCGCGCCACGACGAACCGGCGTGAGCCGGGTCGGGGCACGGTGTATCGGGCAGCGATGCCCGGCTGATCAGCGGCGAGCTTCTTGGCGTCCAACACCGTTCCGTCCTTGGCCCGCTTGAAGGTCACGACGCCGTTGGCAAATGTCGCCTTGGATGCGTCACCCATCGCCTGCTGGATGGACTGCTTGAGCTGCTCCGCTTGCGCCTGCTTGGCCTCGAGGTCCTCCCTGAGTGCACAAAGCGTGTCGAATGCCTGGCCCAGCATCTCGTCCGTCGTGAAGTCCAGGCTGGTGTCATTACCCTGGTAGAGCTCGCGCAGCGCTCTGGCGGCTGACTCGCTTCCGTCGGCAGGGGGCGGCGTGTCGGCTTCTACCAACTCCCAAAAGCGGGCCTCCAGCACCACCAGACGGGAGATCACCTCTTCGTCGCGTTCGATGCGATGGATATGCAGTTGCTGACCGCATAGCAGCACCGCAACGTCCGCCGCGGCTTTACCCGTCACGGCCAGCTGATGTTGCACCTGCAGGGTGATGTACTCGGGAACGCCGTCCTTCCACAAGCGCGATCCGAACTCACCGCCGGTCTTGCACTCCAGGATCTGGACCTCTGGGCTGCCGACCACTTCTCGGTCGATGTTCGCCAGCATGAAGGGGAAGGTCGGATGTTTGAGGACGGCGTTGACCTTCCTAACCTTCCGGTCGGTCTTCTGCTGGTAGGCGACCGCCACGTACGGCTCCAGCAGTGTTCCCCAGAAGCGCGGATCGTCCATTCCGCCACCGTTGTCGTTAGCGGCCGACCGTCCGGTCTTCTCCAGCCACAGCTCCAACCGGCTCTTGTACGGATTCAAACCAACCGCAGCTGCAGCATCCGAACTACCGATGCCGCCCTTGCGCACTTCCAACCATTGGTCCCGATCGAGCGCCCGCGTGTCGACCAGCCGCAATGCAGCGTGCCTCGTCATTTGCATTCTCCCAAGGAAAAGCCCGGCCATTGGCCGGGCGTTGTGTGCTGAACAAATGGATTCAAGCCACGAGCTTGACCATCTCATCCCAGGCCTTCTGCTTGATCTGCGCCCCCGGACCGAACCAAGCGGCATCCCGCCGGTAGTCATCGCTGCGGGCACGTCGGTGATGGTCCACGTACTCGGTGACGCTGTTAAGCAAACCCCAGGCGGTGCCTCGGCTGGAGGCGAGCATCGCCCCTCGCCCCCCGCCTTCATACAAAGCACGGGCGTTCGCCAATGCCTGCTCGTTGACCACATTCGCTTTGCCCTCTGCAACCGGGTAGGTCAGCACTCGGCGCAGCAGCCCCTCAACGGTGTCGGGATCCACTGGGCATTCGACGAGCGCCTTCATCCGGGCCACAAAGCCATCCCAGGCCGAGACGGTGATGCCGAGCTGCCGTTTCACCGTGTCCGCGTCGAAATGGCTGCGGTGCGGCACCTTGATCGCACCGCTGGCGCCACCCAACGCGATCCGTAACGTGTTGTTGCAGACCACTCGCACCGATGTGAACTGAGCTGTGGTGGCGAGCGTTCCGTCACACGCCGTGGCGAGCAGCAGGTAGCCATCCACGCGGTCGCGCCCCTTGAGTAAGGTGCTCTGCCCGGTCTTCGCCAGCGCCCAGAACTTGCGGCCTTCCCGGAGTACCCCTGCCGTGTCGAGCTCAAAGCCACTGTGAGCCGTTAGATCGCGGTAGAACTCGAGAACCTCGCTCGGCTGGACCACCTTGAAGCGCTTACTGACAACCGCCAGTGGCGCCTTCGTATCGGAGCGATACAGAACCTTCTGTTCGGGAAAAGCGTTGATCACGCCCACGTTGTTGTTTCCCGTGACGTACCGGACCTCCGATTCCTCAATTGCCCAGTCCATGCCCGCCTGCTCCCTCCACACTTCGATCGGTTGCAGACCAGCCAACTTGTTGCCAAGACCATGCCAGGGCCGCTCGCCCGTGTAGGCCATCGTTTGAACCAGATGCATCCTGAATTTCCTCGATTGTCGGCACAAACACAGAAGGCCCGCCTGTGAGGGCGGACCTTCTGCGACGCCAGCGAAGTGGCTTACGGCAGACGCGTGTCTCGCTTGGTCAGCAGGCTAGCCAAAACAACAGCAGCCAGCGTGAGTAGCTGAACAATCGTCTCCTTGGTGTCATCGCGCATGGCTCTGACCTTGCCGCGAACGCTTGGGACGTAGCGCTCAGACGTGAAGCGAGGACATCCCGCTTCTAGGAGGTATTAAGGGTCTGAAAAACTTTTGGATCGGGACGCGGCAACGATGCGCAAGAGCGGCTCAGATCGCACGATGCCGAGCCAAGTGCCCTAAGCGACGCGAGCTCGCCGAAGCATTCTGTTGAAATCCACACCGCGCCCGACGGCGTTCGGTTGTAAGGCGCGTCCGGTCGCCCAGGCTGTCGCAGAGGCACCTCCCAGACGCCGCATGAAATAGCGCCCCTGCTCGGTCTCTGTCGCCGTCGCTCCAACCGCGGAACCCACCGGCAATCCGCCGCGGGATCCCGACACTGGCCATCGTTTAGTGAAGTGGCCTCAATGCAAGACCCCACGGAAAAGAGCGGTCATGCAGGCAAGCGACTGCATTGGCGGCCCCAGGACGGGAGCCTGAACCGCCAAGCCGACTAAGCCCTGCAAAGGCGCAGATTCCGCAGACGGGGTACTGGCTTGATCGAGACGATCCAGCGTGCGTCAGCGCGGGACCGCAGCCTTTTGTGTCCGGTTGGGGCGTCAAGTTGATTCCTTTCCCTGTCCGCCCAGCGAAGTCACCCGCGGCGCTCGGCAACATGCGCCGGATGTCCGCCCTCAACGGGGACCAATTTCCCCACCTCTTTTTTCCGCGACCTCAATTTTCCGCTCCTTATGCACGACTTCGGCGGAGGCGCATCGTGGCCGCGTGACAGGCATAGGGCCTGTCGCTGCACCGAGATCGCGTTATGAACCCTCACTACAACAGTTTGACCCATACGACCCACTCGCCCAGCTTCGTCACACAGGACACCGCGCCCCCATCGACGCGCTCCAAGCGTGTCCTGCGCAAGAAGGATCTGGCGAAGAAGCTCTCGTGCTCCGAGAGCACCATCGATAACCGCCTGAACCCGTCGTGCCGCTGGCACGACGAAACGTTTCCGCGCCCCGTCCCGCTGGGCGCTGGCGGGTCGCGCAGTTCCGCCAAAGGCTGGATTGAGTACGTCATCGACGAGTGGCTGGAAAGCCGTATGGAGGGTGCCCGCCACATGTGAC
Source organism: Pseudoxanthomonas spadix BD-a59 (assembly GCF_000233915.3). Classification (NCBI taxonomy): domain Bacteria; kingdom Pseudomonadati; phylum Pseudomonadota; class Gammaproteobacteria; order Lysobacterales; family Lysobacteraceae; genus Pseudoxanthomonas; species Pseudoxanthomonas spadix. Next base: position 2,359,451 of record NC_016147.2, read on the forward strand.
GACCTCACTAAGTCGACGTGGCGACTCAACACACAAAAACCCAAGGTGCTTGGCGTTTTCAATTTCCGGATCTGGAGATTCTCGACCATCCATTTCACGTGAATTCCGGTTTCTATCTTATTAGCAATACAGCTAGCCAAAAACAGAGAAGTATCAACATGAATGAGATTAATCAGTCCCCCTTCTACACCCACACACCTGATGTCGACTGGGACCAGATCAAGGAGCAGGTGGCAGACGTTTCAACTACCCCCGAGTACAAGGCCGCAGCGATGCCCCCGGCAGAGCAGGAACACCATCTCTTCGTACGCAAGTCCAGTCCACGCTACGGCCACACTTATGTCGGCGCCGAATACGACTTCATCTACTGGCTGCTCCGAGCGGAGAAATTGGTCGACAGAATCGTCCGCGGCGATGATCAGACCGTTGAAGTGACGCACGATCGCAAGGGACAGGCCCGCTATCAACTGACCAGGATCGGCAAGGCGGTCTTCAACGTATGCAAGAGCTACAACGAAGACAGCGCGGAGTACTACAAGCACCACCGTTTCAATCCGCCCTTGACCGTTATCCTCAAGGTCATCGACCAGTGGTCGCGTGAGCTCTGGGCTCACACCAACCGTAATGGCGATCCGATGCCGAGTGATCCACGGACGCGCGAGATTATTGAGAGCACAGTGGCTTCAATACGCACCGCTTGTCGGACCCAGGAATACAAGAATGAAGTCGACAACTACAAGCGCAACGAGGAAAAAAACATCATCAGCTGCTGTGAATACTTGGCAGCACAGTTCCAGCGTCGTGCGCAACTACTGATCTTGCGGATCGACTTGTACTTCCGGCCGCCGTTCAAGGGCTGGGGCTACACCCGTGAAGCGGATCGGCACTACGCGAAGTTGCTGCGCGCCCTGCGCGAGAATCGAATCGTGCCAGACGTCCTCGGCTACATCAGCAAGCGCGAGGACGGAATCGATCGTGGTATCCATTTTCATGCCCTCATTGTTCTGGACGGGCATAAGCATCGCGATGCCGCCAATCTGACACGCATGGTCGGAGAGGACTGGGTACACCGGTGCGGCCATGGAGACTACGAGGACGGGGTTGATGTGGGCGAGACGGGCAAGAAGGACAAGGCGAGCTATTTCAACTGCTACACCCGGATGGATCAGTACCGTTTCAACGGTCTGGGCCTTATCCACCCGACCGATGCGGACAAGCTGCGCGGCTTGCGGTTGGCGATTGAGTACATGTGCAAGGAAACCACGCAGCTCAAACCCAGCCCGCCGAAGTCGCACGATAGCGACCAGGACGCCGGCACTGCGAGTAGGAAGGGGATCCGCAACTTGCGTAAAGGAATTATGCCCAAGGGCCACAGCGGCCGCGGCGCGCCGCGGAGCAGCGGCCTCGACACTTCAGCCATCGACCGAGAGTTGCTGAAGAACTGAACGCAATGCGAAGGGTGAATTAGGGGCCGGCTTGCCGGCCCTTTTCTTGACCTCGGCAATGTACCGACGAATGATGCCAATCAAACAACCGTGCGATTTGGTGCAACCACTCGCCCTTCCGCCACCGGTCCCACATCACGGCCTTCTGGTTGTCGGTGTACCGGATCCGGGTCCTTCGCTTCATACGCAACACTCCTGCTGCAAAGGCGGCTAGCTGTGTGTTGCATCGATCGTATGAACCGCCGCCAATAGCGGACAAGCACCGCTTAGGATGTAGCTGGGGAGCACTCGCCTAACCTGGCGACGCTTGGGTGCGCTGAATTGCGGTGTGCGGCCGGGTTAATGACGGCAACCGAAGCAAACTTGCCACAAGCGAGCTCGTCGCAGGATCGCGAGGAATGAGCAAGCGTAGTGCCCGGAATGACTAGTCCCGGTCTTCGGCCAGAATCGGATCTTCCAGTGAATCGATCGCAATTTCGTCAATTGCATTGACGAGTTCGTCGCCGGGCTCGAATCCGTCGGAAATCTTGATGCGAAGCGTACCGCGAACAAATAGCACAGCGGCCTCATGAGCTTCCACCACGTAATCGTTGTGGTCGCTGTAACTGCCACCGCGCCTTTCGATGTCCTCCACGTCCCATTTCGGCACGTAGTAGGTGATGTTGAATTCGCCCTCCCCAGAGAAAGGCACGACGTAGACCAAGTTGCCGTGATAGGCGGCACGGCTCCAGTCGAACTCGATGTCGTCCAGACTTCCGAACATGTAAATGTAGGCTTCCCGATCGTCGCCCGGGATACTTGGCGAACTGAAGCTAGTGCTCGCTAACCCTTCGCCACCGCGCTCGGAAACAAATTCGGCGAGCGGATTAGGCGAGGTTGAGGCAAGCTTCTCCAGACGCTGCAGAAGATTGGTTGCGCGTTCCGCGGCCTCTTGCTCGGAGATGATGGCTTGGACATCGTCCGAAGCAATAAACTCATTTAGGTCGTTGTAGTGGGTGATGTTTCCGATGCCGACCATCGCGCTCGCCAGCTTCTGGTCGTTACACACGAATACAATCGGCCCACCTTCCGCGGAACTGACTACCGCCTGGTAGATCATTGCGTCGGGGATGTCTTCGCGCCTCTTCGCCGACTGAAAAGGAGGGCCGGCAGAGAAGTAGTTCTCCATCGCAGCAACGGCGTGTTCTCCGTCGAGGGTTAACTCGGTCACCGCGTATTCTTTCAGCCAAGCGGAAAAGTGCGCATTGTGGGATCCGAGGACTTCCTGTTTTTGCGCCTTGAGCTTCGCTAAAAGCCCATCGAGCTCCCCACGAAGATCGTCAGGAATCGGGCCGCCGGCCAGCCTTTTGCCAAACTTTTCGAAGCCGGTCACGATCTCGGTGGCATTGGCTTCAAGCTGCGTCTCGAATTCGCGTTTAACGATGTACGGCAGCATCACCTCGACATGTTTGTTCTTGCACAAGCTGCCGAGTGTCTTGAACCCCTGTCCCAAGCGGAACTTGTCGCTGCTGTAAACGTTGGTATCGAGGACCACCTTGATCGGCATCGAGCGGCTGCTTGGTTGCGGATATCAGATGATATCGAGTATTTCGTCACGGAAGCACCCGGAGCGGCGCTGGCTCTGCTCCCTCCTCTCAACGGGGGAGCGTGGTCGCTGGCTACTGTTCCATCGTACGTGAGCATGTACTGAGCCAGCAGCAGTTGCTGGCGCTTGGTTTCGACGTCATTGCCCGTAGGACCTCCCCAGCGGCGGCGCTCTTGCGCTGTTGCATGCCGGAGTGCAACACTGTGCAACAGATGAAACACGGAGCTCCCATGGCGACACCATCTTCCGACGCCGAGTGGCTGGCCCTTGTCCGGGAGGGGTGCGCCGGCAACGCCGCGGCGTTCCAGCTGCGCTTGAGCCGGTTGATCGCCCGCTTGCGGCGAGAGAAGTCTGCGTTGGCACCTCTGCTGGCTAAAGCGCTGACCGAGGCCAACAGCTCCCGCCTCACGCTCGCACGCGATGCCGCTACTCACCAGGCATTGGTCAGCCCTGTCGACGCTGACAGCAATCTCGCCCTGACCACGGTTCAGTTTCCCGCCTGGCTCGAGCACGCGCCGGTGTGGCCGCCAATCGTCGAAGAAGCTCTAGACGGGCTCGTGCATGAATGGCGGCATGCCGATCGCCTGCGTGACGCGGGTCTGTCGCCCTCTCGCACCGTCTTGCTCTCCGGACCACCGGGCGTCGGCAAAACCCTGGCCGCGAGCTATCTGGCCGAACAGCTGCAGTTCCCCTTGATCACGCTCAACCTCGCGGCTGCCGTTAACAGCCTGCTGGGCAAGACGGGCACGAACCTCACCCGCGTGCTGGTTCATGCCAAGGCTCAGCCGTGCGTCTTGTTGCTGGATGAATTCGACGCCTTGGCCAAGCGACGGGACGACGGCCAAGACGTCGGCGAGCTCAAGCGCGTTGTCAACGTGCTGCTGCAAGCCATCGACGAATGGCCAGGGACATCGTTGCTGGTCGCGGCCACCAATCACGAGGAACTGCTCGATCGCGCCGTCTTTCGCCGTTTCGATATCTGGCTGCGCTTCCCCGACAGCACGACCCGTCAGGTTGAGGCTTTGCTCTGCAACTTGGGGGCCGGCCACGCCGTCGCCCGGCAGATGGCGCCAGCGTTAACCGGAAAGCCGCTCTCGGACGCGAGTCGGCTGGTGACCCGGGCGCGGCGCGAAATCGCCCTCAACGGCGGCGAGCTCGACGACGTATTGATGCGTTTGGCGCTGCCTGGTGCGACCGATCCAGCCGAAAGAGAGCGATGGCTGCTGGTCAAACGCCTACATGCCGATGGCTTGTCTACACGCGCCATCGCCAAGCACGTTGGCGTGAGCGCCGCCACCGTCTCACGCTGGCTGCACAAGTAGGAGCCTTCGCATGGCCGCAACCCCTCGGAATATGCTGATCGCCAACGGGCAAGAACTCATCGGTTCCTTGTCGTGGCCCCAGGGGGGCGGACCTAAGTGGCACCCGTACACAATCGCAGATGCACGCGAGACTTTGCATCTCCAGTTGGCCGCCGTCGCCGGCGCGGCCCGAGCGGTGTCCCGCAGATATTCCCCCCGTGGTGAGATCACGGCGCAACTGACCCTGCATCCCACCTTCCTTGCGAAAACCCACTTCCCCGCCCACATCCTCCGCGACGCGGGCTTGACCATCCTGGGTTCGCGAACGACGCGCGTCACGCCACGGATCAGCCAAGGCGGCAAGCCGGGGGCGCAGGACACCGCCGAAATTCTGGTGGCAGGAACGCCGGAGGAGTTTGAGGCGATGGATCGCTACCTCCAGGATCCGGCGATCGGTAAAGGCCGCCAGGAAGAGTTCACCCACATCGAGTCGATCCACGCCTACGCAAGCAACGCCAAGCTGCGGCTGGAGCCCGAAACCCCGTGGCCGAACTTCGTGCACGTCACCTTGCACGCGGGCGAAAACGACGCCGACATTCTCGCCGCGTTCCAGACGCTGGTGCTGCAGCTCGGCGGTGAAATCAGTCCGCGCGGCTTCCGCTTCGTGCCCGGGCTGGCCTTCGTGGCCGTGCGGTTACCCGCGGCGCAGGTGCCGGAGCTCGCGCGCTTCGAACGCATCAGGCTGGTGCGCTCGATGCCGCGTCTGCGCGAGGAAGCCGATCTGACGGCAGCCTTGGGCCGTTCGTATCCGAAGTTGAGCTTGCCCGCACCGATGCCGACCGCGCAGGGGCCGCGCGTGGCGGTGTTCGACGGCGGTACCGCGCAAGCGTTCGGTGGTCACGTGGTCGAACTGGCCGCGTCCGCTTTGCCACCGGCCGCCATCGGCGACCTGACCCATGGAGTCAACGTCACCTCGGCGCTGCTGTTTGGTCCGGTCGACCCGAAGCAAGGGACATTGCCTACTCCATCGTGGGCGGTCGAGCACCATCGCGTGCTGCCCACGACCGACAGCCCGGAGCAGGCCCTCGACGTGCTCGATCGCATCGTCACTGCCTTGCGCAGCGCCCGGACCGCGGGTCGCCCCTACCGCTTTGCCAACATCAGCCTCGGCCCCGTGGCGACCTTTTTTGATGACGACATCCACGAGTGGACTTCGCGACTGGACACTGAACTCGCCGACGGGAGCACCTTGTGTACGGCAGCTATCGGTAACAACGGTGCGCTGGGCGGAGAGCTCGGCCGCATCCAGCCCCCGGGCGACGCCGTGAACGTGTTTGCGATCGGCGCCGCTGATACCCGCCGCAAGAAATGGAATCGCGCCCCGTACAGCGCCACCGGACCCGGGCGCAGTCCGGGCTTCGTGAAACCTGACGTGCTTGCCTTCGGAGGATCCATGGGGGAGCCCCTGCCGGTGTACAGCCCGCTGGCCGGTGGCGTCGTGGCCGTGGGCGGCACCAGCTTCGCCAGCCCCTTGGCCCTGCGCACGGCGGTGGGGGTGGACGTTCTCAGTCAGTCGCGCTTTGCTCCGATCACGCTGCAGGCCCTGCTGATCAACGCGGCCGAGTACCGGCGCAGTCACAAGCGAGCGGATGTGGGTTGGGGGCGCATTCCTCTCGATCCGGAGGGGATCCTGTACACACCGCTCGATGTCGTGCGCGTGGTGTACCAGGGCATCACGCGTCCGGGTCATCCGCAAAAGGCGTTGATCCCCGTGCCCAAAGGGCTGCCTCCCGGCACCAGGGTGCGCATTGGCGCGACGTTCTGTTACCGCGCGCCGGTCGATTCGGCCCACGCGATCAATTACACGCGGGCGGGGCTGTGGGTGCGCTGCTACAAGGCGCCGGGCAAAAGCCTGCCCCTCTTCGGCACCGGCATGTACAAGTCCGAAGAAGAACTGCGCCGGGACGCGATGCGCTGGGACACTGTGTTGAACAACACCTGCACGGTCAATGCTGACGAGCTGGATTCGCCCTACTTCCACATCAATTACCAAGTGCGGGACGAGAGCGAAGCGGTCCGCATTGAAGACGCCGTGCCCATGCCCTACGCGCTGATCGTGACGCTGCAGGCCCCGGGGGTCGTCGATCTAATGACGCGGGTCCAGACCGAGTACCCGGTCCTCCAGACCCTCCCCGTCGAGGTGCAGGTGCCTGTGGGGGGCGCCCAATGAGTCCCCGCTAGTCCGATCTCACGGCGGCGAGCCCCAGGGGGCAGCCCGCCGCGCCACCTTAGCCCCTACGGAGACGCGACATGACCAAGAAGAACGAGTCCTCAGGTCCAAAGGTGACGCGCACGGCGTCTTCGGTGCTGCGCGACGGCGGCGCCAGCAAGACCGCCAAGAGCCTCGCGGGCAGCGCCCTCGCCCAGGCGCGCACGACGAAGTCATCCACGGCGACCACGGCCCGAACCGCAGCGAAGGCGCTCAACGACGGTCGAACCCGCGCCAGCACCAAGACCTTGGCCGGCAGCGTGCTCACGCAACGCCCTGGGACGCGTAAGTAGCCGAACAAAACCCCGTCACACCCCGTAGCCGGTACGGCGGCCGGTACCCACCCAGTGCGTCGACCCCCAAACGAACCTGGCGATCCCGAAAACGCGCTCAAGACGGCCCCGGTGCCCCCCCCCTTCGGCGAAGACCCGATTTCCGATTTGCTTCGCGGCCTGCGACTTTCCTACTAGGGGATGTACGCCACGGTGGCGGTGGGGACCCTGCTAACCAAGATGGAAGACGCGATGGACACATCCGAAACAGAATGTCTGGACAACTTGGCGGACCGGGAACTGGTCGAGCGCCTGGGCTGCGCCGACTGGGACGATCCGCTTTTCATCAGCGAGGAGCGGCTCGTACAGCTGTTCCAGGTCGCACGGGCCGCGGGGAACACGACCCGCGTCGGTCTGTTCACCAGCGAGCTGTCGCGGCGGATATCGCGGCGCTCCCTGTCGTTCGCGCTCAAGAACAGCTTGGTTCCCCAGCATTTTTCCGACATCAAGGAGGCCGCCTACGAGCTGTCCGCGTACGTGTGGGAACGCCTGCTCAAGGACAAGAACGCGCAGTTCGCCGCGCGCCGGTTCGGCGTCTTTTTCAAGAACCAGTCGATCTCGTTCTTGCGCTCGATCCTGGCGCAATGTCGCGCGCGGATGGACAGCCTCGAAGAATGGCACCACGTGGAGCGCGAAGAAGACGACGGCGACGGCGACGACGAGGACGGTGGCGGCGATGACGCGGACACCCCTTTGCAGGACGAATGGACGCCGGATCTGGTCCTTGGCCGCGCGCGGGGATTCGAGCAGCTCCATGCCCGCCTGCAGTCCCTGCTCACGCGCAACGAGTATTCGGTCTTCGTGATGTTGTGGCGCCAGCAGATGAAGATCAAGGACATCGCCGCAGCGCTCGGCGTCACCCCGCGCACCATCAACAACTACGAAAGAAGCATCAAAGACAAGATTAACAAGGAGTTCAACGTATGACTTCGCCCAACCGTAATCCCTCGCTCGAGGACGTGTTGGACGCGTTGTTTCAGCAAGACGACGCGCCGACGCCCGAGATGATCGTCCAGGCCTGTCAAGCGCACGCGGAGTATCGCGAGGAGATCTTGGAGTTCTCGGCGCTCTGGATGGCGCAAGACGCCCTGCCCGAACCGGCCGAGTCCGAACTGGAGGTGTCCGACGCTTCCGTCATGCGCCTGCAGAGCCGCGTGCTCAATCAACTGTATTCCCCGCCTGTCCTGGAGGGCGCTGACGCCGTTCGCAAGGCGATCGGGGCGCTGGCCGGGCAACGTCTCAGGTCGGCCGCGCAGACGACCGGCGTAGGCTCGACGGTGCTTCTAAGCAAGATTCTGACGCGGACGATCATCGATCCGCCTCGGGCGGTGCTGGACCGACTCGCGCAATTTTTGAATGTCACAGTGACATTGCTCTCGGAAGAATTGGGGCCCCAGGTGGCGTTGCATCGCAGTTACAGGGCAGCGGACAAGCCGATCGTGACCGCTAGCGAGTCGTGGGAGGACGCGATCCGTGCGCTCGCCGTTGACGAGGCGGAAAAGGCCCGACTGCGGTCGCTGCAGGATCCAGGCCGCAAGTCTTGACACCGTTTCGGCAAGCGCGGCTGGCGGCGCAGCAGTTGCGCGAGCGGCACTGCGGCGAAGCCACGCCAACCAGCATTCGCTCCAGCGACCTGATCGCGCGCATTGCCGCGGTGGACGCCGAGGATTTTGATATCACGCTGGCCCGGCCGGACGATTCGGCGTTGAGCGGGGCCGACGCGGTGCTGGTCCGCGCCTTTCGCCAAATCATTCTCCGCGATGACGTGGACGTACCAGAGAGGGCCTTTCTGGTGGCGCACGAGTTCGGACACTGGGTGCTGCATCCAGAAGAGCAGGAGGGCTGCCGGAAAGTCATCGCCAGCCACCTGGATCCGACCGAGGACGACACCCTCGGCGCCAAGCGCGTCGAAGCGTACGGCGCTCGCGAGCGGGCCGAGCTGCAAGCCAACCTCTTCGCGCGGGAGCTTCTGTTGCCCCACTCCCTGGCACGCGCCCTGTTCCTGGCCGGTCGGACGGCGCGCCAGATTGCGGCGGAGCTCGAACTGCCGCTCGAACTGGTTCGCCAGCAGCTGTTGGATGCCGTCCTGCTGCCGCACGACGCCATCTCGGAGGAAGCGCCCGAGCCGGCCTTGACCCCGACGACCGAGCAACGCGAGGCCGCGCGCTCGGATGCGCGGACCTCCCTGGTCGTCGCCGGACCGGGCACCGGCAAGACCGCCACCTTGCTCATGCGCATTGAGCACCTGCTGGCCAACGGCGCCAAGCCGGCAGAACTGCTGGTCCTGACGTTTTCCAACCGCGCCGCGCGAGAGTTGGTCGACCGCCTCGAGGCCGCAGGAGTGCCCGGCGCGCACGAAATGTGGGTGGGGACCTTTCACGCCTTCGGCCTGGAATTCCTCCGCAAGAACCATGAACGATTCGGGCTGCGACCCGAGTTCAGCGTGGCGGACAAGATGGCGCAGATCGCCCTCCTCGAACCGCACATTTACGGCCTATCCCTTCGGTCGTTCAACCCGCTGGGCGATCCGCTGCCTTGGCTGGATCAGGTCGTCAAGACAATCCAGCGCTCCAAGGACGAACTGCTGGACGCCCAAGCGTTTGAAAAGATGGTGGAAGACAGCGCCGCCAGCAGTGACGCAGACCGGCTTGCCAGAGAGCGCGACGTAGCCACGCTGTACCGCCACTACGAGTCCCTGTTGCGGGCCCATGGCGGGCTCGTCGACTTTGGCGACCTCATCATGTTGCCCGCCAGAGCGCTGGGCTCGGGCATGGGTATGGGCGAATTCCTGCCCAGTGTCGGCCGATTCCGGCACCTGTTGGTCGATGAATACCAGGATGTGAACCGCGCCAGCGCCGAACTGGTGAAGGCGCTCGCGGCGAACGCCGACAGCCTGTGGGTGGTGGGCGATCCGCGTCAGGCGATCTATCGCTTCCGCGGCGCATCGATGCGCAACATCGTTCGCTTCGGGGATGATTTTCCCAAGCACCGCGTGTTTCGACTCAACGGTAACTGGCGCAGCTTTGAGGAAATCGTTCGGCTCGTGGAGCACACCGGCCGCGACGACAACCCGCTGCAGGGCGTGCTTCCGCTGGACGGCGTCGCGCCGATCCGGGGTCAAGGCGGGCTGCGTCCGACACTCGTGAGCTGCGACGACTCCAACATCGCCCATGGCGAACTCGTCTCGCGTGTGCGCCGGCTGCACGCCGAAGGCGTCGCCTATCGCGACCAGGTGATCCTGGCCAGCAGGCACGACACCTGCGATAGCGCGGCGGCGGCCTTGGTGGCCGCCGGCATCCCGGTGCTGCATCTGGGCGACATCTTTCAACGCCCGGAGGTCAAAGACCTGCTGGCGTTGCTGCAATTGTTCGTCGATCGTTCGGGAAGTCCGCTCGTGCGGATCGCGCAATTGCCGGGATTGGCCCTGCCGGGCGAAGACCTGGATCTTCTGCTTGCCCATCTCCGGCGTACCCGCCCCGAGCCCTTGTCTTGGCTCACCGCTCCGCCGATCGGCCTGTCCGTCGCGGGCGTCGCGGCGTTGCAGCGGTGGCGCGACACCTTTGCTGGATTGAGCGCACGCGACTCGCCTTGGGACGTGGCATGCACGGTGCTGTTCGACCGCACCGGATGGCTCGCGGCATACGAAGCGGGCGACGACCTGCAAGCGGTGACGCGACGACTGGCGCTATGGCAGGTCATCTACTACCTGCGCGTTCCTGACGGCGGCCGCGCCTACCAGACCGTGGGCACGTTCCTGACCCGGTTGCGCCGGCGCCTGCGTCTGGCCGAGGACCGCGATCTGCGCATCCCGCCGCCGGAAGCCGAGCGGCTGGATGCAGTGGCTGTGATGACGATCCACCAGAGCAAAGGACTGGAGTTTGAAGCCGTGCACTTGATGGACGTCGACGCCCGCCACTTCGAGCGGTCCGACGACGCAGCCTGGCTGCCCGCAGCGTTTACGCAGTCTGCCGGTGGCGTGGACGAAGCCAAGTCCGAGGCGTCCAACAAGCTTTACGTCGCCCTGTCCCGTGCGCGCTCGCATCTGACCTTGTACGAGGAGAAGAGCTACTACAAGGCGGCGTGCACGCCTACGGTGCAGCGCGCCTCTCACTTGCTCGATCGCGTTGTCGGCAAGCTGGTCCAGGCCGACCACACCTGCACCACGCACCGGACTGCACCAGGACCCTCCTTGCCCGTGGGCCTGAAGGAGTTCGTGACCTACCGCACGTGTCCTCGTCGCTACTACTACGACGAAGTGAGGCAGCTGACGCCCGCGGCGGGATTACACCCGGCCGCACGCATCGAGTCTGCGGTCTTGCGCGAGCTGTTCGTGCCGTACGGAGGCGAGGTTTCGACGCCAGTGAACGACGTTGAACTCGAACTGAGCCGGCTGCCCGAGGACTATGAGGTGGCGAAACCGCACCTGCGGGCGTACGCCGAGCAGCTCTTGCAGGCCGGACGCGCCTGGTCCGGCGCCGACCGCGTGGCGATGGCGCCCCCGGTCGACGTAGTGTGCGACGGGTTGCCCATGCGCGTGACCCCACACCGCATCACGCGCCAAGGCAATGCCGTTACCTTGCACTTTGTGCGCGCGCAGCCGTCCAGCCCGCTGGCCAAGCAGCACAAGGCCATCCGATGGGTGCTGAAACACCTCAATGAAGCCCACCCGCCACTGCGCTTCCAAGGCAGCTTGCATGTGCTGAGCACACGCCAGACCGAGTCCGTCGCCGCGTATGGCTATCTGGTTCCGGACTTCAATTTGACGCGCTTCGCGCAAGCGCTATCGGACGGTCAGTTCAGCGCGGCGCCCAGTTCCTGGGTGTGCCCGGGATGCCGGCACTTCCTGTATTGCCCTGCGTAGCGTCACGCGGCGAATTGGTTTCCGATTTTTGCGATTCACTGCGACTTACTCCTTAAGAGTCACGCAAAAACGCGCGGCTCCAACCCAAAGGAGTAACACCGCATGTCCAGTACCCGTGTCTATGTGCAGTCGGAGCACTTTTCCGACATCAAGCTGGTCGAGATCGACGGCCATGCCACCATCGCCGATCTCAAGCGCGCCGCCCTTGCCCTGCTGCCGCCTGGCACCGACGCCTCGGACCTTTCGCTTTCCATCGAGGACGATGACGCGGACGACGAGGACGCCCCGTCGCCGCGACGTGTCAAGGATCTGAACCCGGGACAAGGCGTGCGCGTCCACCTGCATCGCTGCAAGCACGTGACGGTCGGGGTTCGTTTCGGGGGTCGCACGGAGGAACACCGCTTCCGCCCTGCGACCACGATCGGTCGCATTCGCCAGTGGGCTGGGCGTCAGTTCGGCATGAAGGCCGGCGACATTGCCGAGCACGTCGTGCAGATCGTCGGCTCCAACGAGCAGCCAGACATGGACACCCACGTCGGCGCCCTCGTGCAGCACCCCAACTGCTCCATCGTGTTCGACCTGGTGCCTGCACACCGGATCAACGGCTGATGGCCGCGCAGGTATCGCCGGATGAGCTGTCTTTGCGCGCCGACCTCGCGTCGGCGCGCTTCCTGTCCGGCCAGGATCGGGGACGCTGGCGATTTAACCGGCTCGACTGGCCGTTCGTCTTCGTGGGCGTCTTCGCACCTGACGGGCAGGAGTTCGTGCTCCGGCTCGACTGCAAAGGCTTTCCGACTACCGCGCCGACCGGCGGCTTCTGGGACTTGGAAGGCGATTGTCACCTGGCCGCTGCACGCTGGCCCAGCGGTGGCGAGTGCATGCGCCTGGCCTTCAGGCCTGACTGGAAGAACGGACATGCCCTGTACCTGCCCTGCGACCGGGAGAGCCTGGTCGGTCACGATGCATGGCCGTCTCAGTACCCCCAGCTCATCTGGAAACCGGCGAAGGGGATCTCGCACTACCTGGAAGTCGTCCACGACCTCTTGCAAGGCCACGACGATGTCAGCGCCGCTGCTTGAGCTCCCCCCTGCGTTGTGGGATGCGACCCTCGCGCATCTTCGCCAGCAGGGGGCGGGGGTGCGCGAGAGCGGCGGCTTTCTGCTGGGCAAGGTACAGCGCGACCGGCGCGTCGCGACCCACTTCCTTCCCTACGAACAGCTGCAGCACGACGCCCTGCAGGCGGACTTCGTGCACTTGTCCGCTGCCAGCTTCGGTCGGCTGTGGGACTACTGCGCCGACCACGACCTCGACGTGGTGGCCGACGTGCACACCCATCGTTACGGGGCCGGACAGAGCCGCAGCGACAGCGAGAACCCGATGCTGGCCATCGCCGGTCACCTCGCACTCATCGTTCCCGATTTCGCCCAAGGGCCCGTGCACCTCGAAGAGGTCGGCCTGTACCTGTACCAGGGTACTCATCGCTGGCAGCGCTTTCGCGGCCAGCCTGTCACCACGCTTATCAAGTTCGCTGCGGCGGAGGACACCCCATGAACCAGTTCGATGCCGACTCGATGCACCGCTTGGCCAAGCTGGCGCTTGATGCCGGCGAAGTCACCACGCCCGAAGCAGCGCTTGTCCTGTTCCAGCAGTATCGCGTGCGAATCCACTTGGGCGCGGGCTGGGCGGACACCCTGGCCGGCCAAGCCTGCTTCGTGACGGCGCTTAGCACGGCGTCCCGAGCGTTCCTTGGCGGCGTCGAGGTGGATGGCGACCTCACCCCCCTCCTTCGCGTGCCCCTGTTCGCTGGCCTGCCTGCGGCGCAGGTCGTGCAGGCACTGGGCGGCACAGTGGTCGACATCCCGACCCTGCAGCTTCCATCGCTGCTCATCGGGGACGGTGGGGTATCGCCCAGCACCACGTTCGCCATTCGACCGACGTGGGATGGTTGGTGCGCGCAAATCGCTCCCGTCGGCAGTAGCCACCATCTGACCGCGAACGATGACAACCCCTTGGCGGGCGTTTGCGCCGGCGCATTGGCGGTCAGCGAAGCGTTCTCGCACGTACGCGGGGATTCGCTCGAGGCAGGTAATCGCCGAATCGGCCTGTCCTTGTGGAATCCGTTGGCGATCGCCGACTGGCAGTCGCCCGAATGCCGAGGTCCTCGACTGGCGTATTTGCCCAACGACCTGTGGCTGGTCGGGGTGGGACATTTGGGCCAAGCCTATGTATGGGGGCTGGGGATGCTGCCGTATCCGCCGGATCGACGTCCCCGCCTGGTCCTTCAAGACGTGGACCGGGTCACTACGTCGAACCTGAGTACCTGCCTTCTGGTGGGTGCCGACGATCTCGCGATGCGCAAGACCCGCGTGGTGGCGCGCCGCCTGGAGGCGATCGGCTTTGAAATCGAGCTTGTTGAACGCCGGTTCGGCGCACACCACCACCTACAGCCCGGTGAACCGACGGTCGCCTTGTTTGGCGTAGACAACATCGCCGCGCGGCGCGACCTCGACACGGCCGCATTCGCGCTGGTGGTCGAGGCCGGTCTAGGCAGTGGCTATCGCGACTTCCGCAGCCTGCGGATGCATACACTGCCCGGGCCGCGGCCGGCCAGCGAGCTGTGGCCTGCACAGGCCGCGAGCCAAGGGGTGGCCGCGCTCAATGAGGCGTACCAACAGCTCGCGCACGACAGCGGCGACTTGTGCGGAGTGACGATGCTCGCCACCAAGGCAGTGGCCACGCCGTTCGTGGGCGCGTTCGCCGCGAGCTTGGTCATGGCGGAACTGATGCGGCCCCTGCACGGCGGTGGCATCCACACCAGCGTCGACGTGCAGTTGCATTCCCTCCCGCATCGCCTGGGCGCGCCGATAACACCCCCGAGCATGCGCTGCGCGTTTATTGAGTCCACATAGGCCGACCCATGAAGAAACTTCGCAACAAGCGCCATCAATCCGCGCTCACTGGCCCCATCCCGCTGCCGACGTCCGCGATCGAGCGAAGCTTGCTCCTCCTGCGAGCCTGCGAAGGGGAGCGTGGCGTGGCTTACCTGCTAGGCACGGTCGGCGTGTTCGCCCCGACGACCGTCGCCTTGTTTCTGATCGATCGCCACGCCTACCTAGAGATGGGCTGGAGCCAAACTCTGCTCGTGGTCGGAGCTGTGGGCAGCATGGCCACGGCCTTGCTCATGTGCGGCATCGTGGTCCAGGACTTGGCTGAACGCCGGCAACCGATTCCTTCGGACGAGCGCCAGAGATTGATGCGCAGCACGTTAGTTCTTGGGCCAGTGCTGGCCATGTTCGCGCAGTTCGCGGGCCTGACCATCGCCCTCACCTACCGCATGGCCTTTCCGAGTTACGCCTACACCGTTTTGCTCATTGCTGCGGGAATTGCCATCACTCAAGGCGCCGGCGCATTTTGCACGTGCCTGCACCAGCGAGTGATAACGATGATCCGTCGCCGGGTCCGCACTCGAGGCGGCCTTCTCACCAGGAAGGCCATGGAATCGAATTGAGCGCGATCGGACCGAACGCGATCGGATCGACTATTCCCTGTGGTGCTTTTGGGACATGTGATAGTCGTAGGAACACAGCCCGCCAAGATCTTGATCCTCGACCGACAGTTCCTCGCCACACTGCTCACAATGCGTGTACATCAGCTTGCCACCGCAAGCCAGGCAGACGCTGGCGGCGACGGAAAAACACTCGCGACCGCAGTCAAAGCATGTCGTGAGCGGTGCTTCGCCGCCCTGACTCATCGCCAAGTACATCTCGCTAAAGTGACAGTCCCGCGCCGCGGATTCGGCGAGATATTCAAATTCGTGCATGTTGCCGCAAGACGTGCACTGCAGGGAGACCGTCGCCACGGTTGTTTGCGTCAGGTCGATCGGCTTGAACAGAGCCGAGCCGCAGTCCGGACAGCGCAGATGACGCACAATCGCCGACGCGTAATCCCACTGGACCTCTGCCATCGCCGCAGCCGATGCGGCTTCCTCGCTGCGATAGATCTCCCCGACCGATAGCAACGTTCCCCACGTCGTGGCGCCAAGAACGTCCACCGGTTCGGCGTCGAGGTGCGTCGAAATGAAATCGCGAACGACGAGAAACGTATCGGCGAGTAATTCCTTAATTCTAGGCGTCGGGGTGGCGGTGCAGTAGTGCTCGATGTCGTTTCTCAGCGCCACGATGGCATCGACCCGCTTCCAGTCGACGTCGACCCCCAGCGACTGGAGTCGCTCCTTGATCTGAAAGACATCGACGGTCTTCTTGCCCCGGCCGCGGAAAACGACCGTGCCTTGCGCATCACGCTGTGGCACGAGTTGCTGGCGGATCAGCGCTTCGTCGCTATCGGCCGGCGACAACTCGCGAAGGCGCTCCTTAAGCAGCAACAGGACCCCTGCGGAGACATTTCGCACTGCGGAAAGCGTGCGCCGAGGGTCGGTTGATAGATAGTCTTCAACCCCAATCTGGATTGACTGAATCGCGTTTTCGAGAAGGGTATCCATCGCACGTCATTGTAATGCGCAGCGATCCCATCCAAGCCAAGGGGGCGGCTCAGGCATTGGTCAACTCCGACGATTGTCTGTCAATCTCGCGGGTTCAGGCGCGGCATCTCCACGCCGATTGCCCAAGGTGCACGCTCATGCCCACGTATCAACCGGTGGCCCCGCACATCATTGAGAACATTCTGTTGGGTGCCTGTCCGGAACGCGAGGCGGAGATGCGACAGAGCTGGGAAACGTTCAAGCCGGAGTTCAATTTCCGGGAAGACGCCGTCGGCGCCGCCATCAGCGCCAACGGCAACCGTGTCACCTACGAACTGCGCCACGTGCAGTTCGCGGCACAACGCGATGCACCCCCACTCGCCGTCGAGGAGGAGCGGGCCTGTGATGTGCATGAGCGCTCCATGTTGCTCGACCGCGTGGCCGACTACTGCACGACGACCGGGGAGCCCCACCCGCAGGTACTGAACAAGCGGATCATGGGTCTGGCAACCGCGGCGTTCTGCATTGCCCACGTGGAGCCGGCGGGCCTGCAGGCAGCGATCGCGGATACGCATCCACCCTTGGCCGAGAGATTCAAGGCCCTAGTCTTGGACGCGGCCGCTGCCGACGATGCGGATGGCTGGGTCTATACGGCTTGTCTGCTGATGCATTTGCTCCGCCGGACGAATCGGCTTCCGCCCAGCATGACCTTTGCATCGGCAAAGGAACTTTGCAGGCGGCTCGTCGACTTGCTCTAGGCGCATCGCACGTCATGCGTTGGTGCCTCCGAACTCACTGCGACTTTCGCCATCGTGCTGCACCAAGCGCAGCGCCCTTGAGCAAGGTGCCGCTTCCCGGGCGGGCGCCCTTCGCAGCAGATTGTTCCCGGCTTCGCTACTCGGGGTAAACGAACTCCGCCCGACTGACATCAGGAGTGGGGTGTCCGACGACGAAGCGAATGAAGACGCCGTGGTCGTAACCCAGGTGGCGGCCGTAGGCGCGCAACTTTGTGAGATCACGGTCATCTGGTTCGCGATTGGTGGATTTCTTAAGTTCGAAAACGACGTGGTTTCCACCCGGGCCACGGTGGTGGACGATGATGTCTGGCAACACCGCGCTGCCCTCGTCATCGTCGTTCCCAGAACCGTCGGGGATCATTTTTCGCGCATCGCCATCGCGGTCGTACTCGCAGTCGACGTCCCACCCCGGGAATTGTGCCTCCACGTAGATCGCTAGCCGATGGGAGATGGCGCGCTCACCGACGCGATGGACGAATAGGTACGGATCGCGCGCCAGCAACAGTGCGACGGCCTCAATGACTTTAGCGGCTAGATCGGGATCCCGTGCTGTGCGTCTCAAATCGTTCTGCCACGTCATGTCGCCCTCTCTTGCGAACTTGCCGGCGGTCCTTATCAATCCTGCGCCGATGATGGCCGCTCGCGCGATCGATCGCCGTATTCCCGCAGGAGGGCGGGAGTTGCCCAGCGAAACCACGGAGCGGAAGGGACGCATGAACACACGCCATTTCATTGCGGTCAATCTTGCGTTGCTACTCACGCTCCCCGACGCTTCCGCACAGAACTCGGGTGATATGACCATCGACTACGTCCCGAGCGCCGAGTTGGGGATGGGGTGGAACTCGATTACGGGAAAGCCCACGCACAACCGATGCATCCTGTTCAGGAAGAAACTGGACCCAGGTAGCAGACGCTACGTGGATTTTCGTCGGGTGACGGATAGCGCCATGCTGCAGAGCGCGCTCAATATCTCTGCCGAAGCTAAGGCTAAGGGGGTGTTCGGAAGCGCTGGTGCAAAGGCGTCTTTCAGCCAGACCCAGTCAACCTCGCTCGACACGCTCACGGTGGCCGCGATCGCCACGGTCGTCAACGAGCCGGAAGTTGCGATGGCGAGGGGCGATGAAAATGCGGCCGGCACCATCATGCTTGACGACAAGTTTGCCAAGCTTAGCCGCAGTCACCCCGGTCATTTCTTGACGCAATGCGGGGACTCATTCGTCAAGGAAATCCAGCGCGGTGCCGAAATCGTGGGCACCCTGAATTCCTCAACGACCGAGGAAACCATGAAGTCCGAAGCGATGGCCGAAATTCGGGCCGATTTTACTACATGGGCATTTAATGGTCGGGTGGACACGTCCAGGTTGGAGAAGCGTAAGAAGTACAACTTTCATGTCAACTACCAACAGGTCGGCACGAACGAAACCAAGTTATCCACGACCTATGAAGGGCTCGTTGCGGCCGTCGAGGCATTACCTGAGGCCGCAATTAAAGGGCCAGTTGGGAAGACGATGCGGCTTGAGCGCTACGACATCACCGGAAACTGGGGCGGTGCGGAGGGCGCTACTTGGCTGCAAAAACAATACCTTCCGCTGGTCAACCAATATCTCCGCTATGCATCGCTGGAGAAGGAGATCGCCAATGTCGTCTCGACCCAAGACAAGTACATCCTCGGCTATGGCACAAACTTGCAGTCCGTCAAGGACATGGGGACCGAGCTTCAGGCGAAAACCATCCTACTGAAGAACGCCCTTCAGAAGTGCATCAACTCCAGCAACAGCAAACCAACGTGTTCAATCCCGAAGAGCGCGAGCCTGTCCGATTACGACTATCTGTACCGCATCCCACTGCGGAAAGGCTCATTTCCGCTCGATGCACAACTGCAGAGCGACTTGCAGGCGCTCGAGATCGCAAGAGCCAGCGAGAGGACCACCAGTCCAACCAACACTGAAACTAGGTGCCACCATCGGGAGCCTGTAAGCCGTTTGTGTGTTGGCGAACACCAGGTACGGGTGGCAAATCCAGCCTACGATGCCATCCGCGCGAACATCGAGAGGCTCAAGGGCAACATCACGACAGCGGAGAATCAATACGTCGGTGAATTGCGTAAACAAACGCTCGAGCAGCGCGTGCAATACATCGCGATGAATCGCTGCAGCCTCCAAAGCGAGGATCTCGGATGCCTGACGTACGCCGAAATCGACGCGTACAAGCCACGCATTGACACTCTCATACCAACTCCTGTGTTGCGGTCCACCCTCGAAAGGCGCCTCTCTCCGGAGGAAACCAGGCTCATCCGAAAGTTGGACTAACAACCCCACAGGACGCTTCTATGGCGATCGCGGCAATCAATGTTCTATTGGAAGCAGCGGGCGACACAGTCATGGTTTCAATGTTCAAGGCTGGTCATTGGAGTGTCGCCGGAGACCCCAAAGACGTCTTGCCCGAGGACGAAGGCACCTGGGCCTGGCATCCAACGGTCGGGGTAGAACTCAATGGCGTCGCCGTGACCCTCGTGGCCCTTGCAGGCTTCAATTTCACCACCGCGAAGGTGGGTGACGCCGGCAGGGCGCTCCTGTTCCCTAAGCTCAGGGACGATCTGGGCAGCTTCCGGGTGACTCAGGTCGAGTCCGGGTAATGCCATCTGCGCCCCCCGCTCATTGTGGCTCACCCCATTCCTTGGCCGACGGTCCAGGAAGCTGGGTCCGGCCAACAAGCGGCGCATAACCGGACCCAGCGGGCCGAAACAGATGAACTAGTGGAGGTTCGCTTTGGGTCGGAAGCGGTCCTTGCCGTTCCTTCGCATTGCGCCCGGGGTCGGGCGAAATTACGCGGTATCATCTTGCCCTTTCCGCCACGTGCTCAGCGCCGCAGGATCGATCCGATGACGATGATCACTTGTATCGGAAAAGACGGAATTGAACGCCCCTTCTATGTGCACTTCCGCGATGATCTCAGGGGCGAACGACGCCTGCTCGTGAGCGACACCATCGCGATCGTGGAGGATTTTTTCGATGTCGTTCTCAGGCCCCAGGGGCCGACCCTGCTGCGCGTCGTGTCGATCAATAACTACGGATTGGCAAAGTACACACACAAAGGTATACCCGCCGCCGTGCTTACCCGCGTCGCGCAGCTCTTCAGTTGCCGGATTGAGTCCAGCCCCGCCATGTCGGAAGACCAAAAGGATCGACGGTCTGAGGATGCGACGAGGATGTGGGAAGGCATGGTCCGACGCGGCCAAGCAGAGCGCTACGTCGATCGTGACCAGTTTTTCATCGATCCGCCCAGCGAGACCCCGACCACTGCCTGACGTCCGCTTTCGGCCAGGAGCGGACGCTCAACATATCGCTGCTTGAGTGCGTTGTTTGGCGCCGGATCGGCTTCGGCGCAAAGTTTAGGCGACGCAGCTCGCGAATGCAGCCGCCGCCTCTCTACGAGGACTGCGGAAGACGAGCGTGGGTGCTTCAAATCACTCACAACTGACGGTGTGGGACTAACAGCAATTAGTCCGCGGAAACTTCGGCGTAGAGCGTCTGGAATGTTCCTGCGGAGTTTTGATGCTGCATAGGTCCGCCCCTAAAGCTGATTCGATAAAGCCTACTCGGGGTGCTGTCCGTAGGCTCCCGTAAATAGATGTAGTGGAAGTCTTGTCCAATTACCTCGTATTCGGAGTCAACTTGAGGCTCTTCCAAATCGAACTGTTTAAAGGTCCCGGAACTCTGTCGAATGATTTTCTTCGCATTGAGGGGATGGAGAGTCCTAAATTCCGTCACTTCAACACGCACAGGAATTACACAATTTTGAATTACGACGGAACGCTCTTCCTTTCCGATTGGCGCGACGTAGCGACTAAGGATTCGCGCATGGGGAGCGTCAGCGCTGAGCTTCGGCACGAGCACTATTTCGAGCCTTCCGCCCTCGGCAACTAACATGGCGGCCGTTCGAAGCGACACTGCGATGGCATCCCTTTCATGGGCGAAGACGGCATATGCAGTCCCGGCGCCTGCGAGCCCCGCAATCCCGCTCAGCGACAAATCAGCCACCAGAGGTACTTCAAATCCCGCCGCTTGGCGCTTGAAGTAGTCTCTCAACGATTGTGCTCTGGCCTTGTCGAGCACAACAGTTGAAAGGATCTGAGCTGGTGCAAGGCTCGATCCCTTAAACATGTCCCTAACTTGGAGTTTTACGTAGACATGGCCGTTTGTTGACGCTACCAGCACTGGACCTTCCAGACCAATCGTACGCAGCACGTCGGTAGCGGACGCAGTAGCCGCAGCGCACGAGCCTGAAGCTTTCGCGTACCAATCTAGTTCCTGTGCAGACGAGTAGGGAGGCGCGAACCCGAGCAGCAAAGCAAGCCCTGAAAGCATTATGGATTTACAGCCAAACAAGCTCAGTCCTCGCCCGCGGGATCAAGTTTTCGTTTGCGAAGGTCCATCCTCAGATACTGCGGCGACGGCATGTGTCTGTGATGGCGGATCCTCTTGGGACGGAGCAATAGTCGTAGTATTGATCCTCAGGGATCACAACTTCGTACCGCTGCCCGTAGTCCAAGTCGATGCCTGCAGTCGAACCGACCTGCCCCCCC
The DNA here is from genome assembly GCF_000233915.3 of Pseudoxanthomonas spadix BD-a59. Taxonomy (NCBI): domain Bacteria; kingdom Pseudomonadati; phylum Pseudomonadota; class Gammaproteobacteria; order Lysobacterales; family Lysobacteraceae; genus Pseudoxanthomonas; species Pseudoxanthomonas spadix. The sequence goes on from NC_016147.2 coordinate 2,381,103, forward strand.
GTCTTAACGTCGTGCTTGTAAACGATGACGGAGCATCCCTGTTTGTGCTCGCAGGTGAACCCAGCGATCCGATTCGAGGCATCAGCCTCCATGACGACCAGACCAAAAGCGATTCCGAAAAGTACCTGAACGTTCTTCACCGTCAGCTCCTCGTTAGGCTTGCTTCCTCCACAACGAACGTTCACACGATGAGCGGCCAGAAGATCTGCCAGAGCGGCAATTTCACCAGCGAGGGGATGTGAGGGTCGGACCGACGATTTCCCGGGGTCACAACCAGCCTTGCAATGCAGGCTTGGCCCGACCAAGTGGAGGCACTCAAGCGGCCGTTCGAAATGTCCGCTCTGGGTCGGAAGCGGACCTCCTGCGGGCTCAGATAGGGCGGTCGGCTGCCGGTCACGATGTGGGCCTGCGGAACCTTGCACACCGCTGCCTTATCCCTCTCGCGATGTGCGCTCCACGACGACGACCGGAAAGCCCCTATGTGGGTACGTGCCCGAAAGACGGACGCGAAGCTTTCGCAGCGCGGCGAGCAAGGCGCGAGCAACGAGATGGAAGGGGAGCGAATAGAAAGTCGAACTCTTCCGGCGAGGGCCTGTTTCGCTGAACAGGTGGCTAGGCCAGCCGTAGGCCTCGCACACCAGCATGAGTTGGTGACAGAGATCACTCCAGTCCGGAGGCGACGCCGTAGAGGCCAACTTGAAGTCGGTAGCGGCTAAACGCGAGGCGTCGAAGTGGAAAGCCTTGCCCACGCGTTCCACACCGCCCCGCTCGCCCTGGTCTTGCAAAACCGCGAAGAGCAGCTCACCGAGCGAGGCGTTGCACGGCGCGGCATATTCGGCCGGTCCAGCGATCCACCGCGGGCGCCAAGGATGATCCGTTTTGGGCGAGGCGCCGATGTACCACGCATGAGGCTGAGTCGGCCGAGCGCTCTCGCGCAACTCGTATCCCTCCTGTACCCAGTCCTTCGATCCGGAAGTGAAATACAGATTGAATCTGGGCCAACTTGAAATCAGAGCAAGCTCTTTCAGCGTTGAGCTGTTAGGAGTCCGAGGCAACGCGACGATGGGCACAGAAAGTGCGGGCGATTGAGATTCCGCTTGCTTTGCCTGCAGCAGGAGCCCGCGCGCAGAGACGGACGGGTTGGCAGGCTTCGGCAGGAAAACCGTGTCGATGAAAAAGAATGCGGCGTCTCCCAGCTCAGTCTTCTGGGTGATTGGGCTTCCGTGAATATCTTTAATCGGCGGATCGAACTCCGCCATGGGAATTTTGTCTATATAACCGAGGCTGACGGATACCTCTTGGGCAAAGCTAGGTCCACTTCGCACAAAATCGCGGCGGAGCAGTGACTCGAAGGCGCTCCAGAAGGCGGGTGAAAAGAGCACGGCCAGCTGTTTGAGTTCCCCTCCCCCCGTTTTGCCGCGGTAGTGTGCGTCGATCAGATCGTCGATTGCTTCGCTGCTGAAAGCCATCCGGGTTGCTCCGAAGACAGGGCGATGTCCATGCTCGCAAATTTGTAGCCAAGCCACTCACGGCTGAGCCAGATGCGAGCCTCTAAGGTGGCGCTCGCTCTCGGTGAACTTGCGCTTGGCGCCGCCGACACGCGGCGCCACCACGCACCACGCCGACAGTGATGCTGACAGAGCTCGGGTCACGCGAGGTAGCGCTTATACGATTCAGTAGTGCGGCTGTACCCCGCTTCCATCCGCCGCTGAGGTAACGCTCGGCGTACCGGATTGATTGCCAGTACCCGTCTGAGCTGACCGCTTCGCTGCTATTGACCAGGTCCGCTTTCGGCCAGAAGCGGACATTCGCCTAGGGTCCGCTGAAGCCGGCGTCGCGGCGGAAGACTACGGTTGCCTGCTCCGCTACGGTGGCTGCGCCTACGTACTCCGCGCGGTAGATGCGGTCGGAAGGGACTGCCGAAGAAGAACCCGCTGAGACCGGTACGGTTAAGCAGGAAGTTGTACCCGCAACGACGGCGAGTGCGAGCAGGAATGCACAGGCTGCTTTCATGGTCATTGGTCCGCGCGATTGTTCGGCTGGTAAAGCGCCTCGCACTCATCCGACTCGTACACATTCGTCAGCGCCGCCATCTGGCCGCTCACCGTCATTCGATAGAGCGGCACGTCGTCCTGGAACCGCTCGCCCATCTCCATCGCAAATTGCGCGAAGCTGCCGCCGCGGCCTTCCAGCTCCTTCAGCTCGGGCATGACATTCGACAACGCGATATCACCTTGCGTGTCACGCTCCAGCAGCGTCGCGACCTTGCTGCACTTGAAGGCCAGGTACACGCGATCTTCCGGGCTGCTTCCGCAGCCCGATACCAACAACACCGACGCCGTCCCCACCGCGCAGACCCACGTACGAGCCGCCTTCATCAGGAAGGCCGCCTGCGCATGAAGAACGTGGCGAACACCACTAGGGCGAGAACCACGATGACGCCTAGGATCTGGCCGACCGCCGGGAACATGATCGCGGGCCACACCAGCGCACGACCGAAGTTGAATGCCCAGCCGCGGTAAGCGAACGCGCCCCAATTCGCGAGATAGATCCATGACAGAAACGCCATCGCGAAATAGCCACCCATCAAAATCTTCTTCATCTTTTCCCCCTGTTGCCTTGTTGAATCGTAAATGACTGAACCGACTGTCACGCTTGCTCGAACATGCTGACCAGCGCCGCTTCGATGTCTTCGCCGATCTCTTCCAGGAACGCCGCAGCCGCGTGCGCGGGTAAGGCGCGATCGATGGCTTCTTCCGCGAAATACTGCAACTGCACCCGCGCCTCCGCGCTCTGCGGAATGAACGCAGCCGGATCCTTGAGCGAGTCGTGGAATTCCTTGGCGAGATCCCCGCTCGCCCCCCTCAACAGCAGGCCGTAACGGAACCACCGGCGACGGAACTCCATGAAGAAATGCGACTCCTGCAACGCAGCCATCGGGTTGGCCATGCTGCGCAGTGTCTTCTTCTGCTCACCAATGCCTTCGATCTCGATGATGTACGAGAACAGCATGCCCAGCGCCGCCGGCATCACGATCTCGGTCACCTGTTCCTCTTCCAGTCCCGCTTCCGTCTCCAGCAGGTGCCCGGTGAGCGCCATGCCATAGGTGAGCAATTCGAGGCGCAGCATGTCGCTGGACAAGAACGCGCGCTGCGGACTGGAAAGCCCACCCCCGTTGCTTCTTGTCCGCTCCGCCAAAGCCTTCGACACGGGCAGCAGCCCGCTGATCACGGCCAACGGCACCCACGCTTCCCTGCTCTGCGCTTCCCGCAGATCGCGCTGGATTGTCTCGTCTACCTGCGCGTAGAAGCCGTGCCGCAGTCCGGCAAACAAGCGCCCACCGGCGGACGCGCCCGGATCCTGCTGTTCGTTGCGGTTGGCTTGCGCAGGCGCAGCGGCCCCGCACTGCTTCAGATACTTGTCGAACAAGGCGAAGAACGCGCGAACTTCCTTGCTCTCGGGGATGTTCAACTTGGCGATCTCGCGTCCGTTGATGCACACGCGATTGCCTTCCGAGGAGATGTCGTGGATGTGCTCGATCTTGTAGATATCAGGCGACATGAAGAGCGCCTTGAACCGGAGCTCCGTCTCGGTGATCAGGAATCCCTCTTTCGCGCCACCAAAGACGGTGTCGTCGATCAGCGCCACGATCTCCTTCCAGTGGAGTCCATCTCCGTAGCTTTCGATCGCGCCACTGACTTTCTTCATCGGGATGTCGGGCGCGACGAAGATTTTCTCGAACGGCGCACTCGTGGGCTTGCATCCTTGCAGGAACTGCTTCAAGGAGACCACGCTCGCCTGTGAGGGCGCTTGCGGCGGCGGCGGTTGCGGCGGCGGAGATGCAGGGCGCGTCGTGCTGCCGTTGCGGCCGTGGTCTAAGCGAGTGCGCTCCGCCTCGTCCGTCAGGACGGCATAGGCCTCGTTGACTTCTTGCATCTTGCTCGTCGTCCAAGCCTGCGTCTCCGCATCCGACTGCTGGTAGCGGTCCGGGTGGTACTGACTGCGGCGACCCTTGTACGCCAGTTCGATCTCTTCGCGCCCCGCGTTGGGTCGCACACCCAGGATGTCGTAATAATCCTTTGCGGACACGTCTTTCCCCTCAAACTTCCGTTGCCATGTCCATTGCCGCGCCAACTTCGGCGGGCGTTTTTCAGTCGTCAAACGCATGCGCCAACCGCACCATCGCCCAGGTATCGCGATGGCAGTACGCCAGCAACCCTTCCCTCAGGCGCTCCCTTTCCAACGCGTCAGTCGCAGGATCGATGGCTCGCAGATAGGCCATCTGCGCGTCTTCGCCGCCCGCGACGTCGAGCTGAGCGTAATCCAGTTCCGACGCCACTGTGGGCAGCACGGACTTGATGGACCACGAGCCGCGCTGGTCGCGGTGGTAGTAGTGCTTTCGATACAGCGGCAGAAGGTCCACCATCCTGGCGACGATGGCGTTCAATGCGTCCGCATGCTGCGGGAACATCTCCGCGAGCTCGCGGAGGCGCGTTGCCTCGAAGGCCTGGTTGTAGACGATGATCGATGCAGCACCGTCGACGGCCGGGATCAGCGCCTCGACGAACGCCTGGAGGCACGAGTTGCCCGAGACGTCCAGGAACTCCTGGTGCGCGAAGACTCCCGGTTGCAGTTCCATGTGACACGAGAACTGGAACGGCAGCTGCTGGAACGGACGTGTGCCGAGCCAGCGCGGCACGACGAAGGCGATGGATTCGAAATCCAGGTACGCACGCGGATACGGAATGTCGGCAAGCAGCGCTGGCAGCTCCGGCGAGACGTACGTCTTGCCAGTGCGCGTGACCTCGGCGACGCGTTGGTGCGTCGGCGACAGGAGCGCGGCATCGGGCACGTCACGCAGGTCCGTGTATCCGGCATCGGCCAAACGGCCCGCGAACTTGCCGGCGCGTGGCAACAAGGTCACCGGGTATTCCGGACCCGGCGGTTCGCCGGCGCTGCAATGCGACTGGAAGGGGCAGCCGTAGGGCGTCGTGCAGTGCTCGCCCCTTGCGATCGCAGGTTGCGTGTCCTGGACGACGCGCTTGAGCGTGTCGACGATGCCCCGGATCTTCGGCTGCAGTGCGTCGACATGGCGCGTGATGTCCACCAGCGACAACAGGCCCGTGTAGTCGCCCGGCAAGCGATAGACGAAGCTGGAATCCACGTGCCCGAGTTGGATCCGCGCCACGCGGCGCCCTGCCCCGCGCGCTACCCAAGTCTGGATTGCGCAATCCCAGAGATGTTCTTCCTTGACCGACGTGGTCGACTTGATTTCGATCAGCGCGTCGCCTGCGGGATCGCATTCGAAGGCATCCACGCGCACGCGCACGCCATTGTGTGCGAAGGCGGGTTCGAACAGCCGCGGATTGTCAGTGCGCGCGTCGCCCAGTAGCGCGTTCGTTTGTGCAAGCGCTTCGTCCGCATGCAGATGATCCGCCGCGATGAGGTGCCCGCCTCCGAGCAGATCACGTGCGAGGTCGCCGAAGCGCGTGCCTTCATCCAGCCGCGCCTGCGCAGCGCCCGACCACTGCAGCGCATCGCGCTGGTGGATCTCCAGCCAGAGGCGCTTGTGGCATTGACGACCGGATTGGATGCGGGACTTGGAGAGCCAATGGCGCGGCGGGGTCATGCCTCGACCTTGGGCGACGTGAAAGCCTGCACGGTGGCTGACCTAGTGGAGCGCGTGTCGGTCAGTAGCACGGCGCCGTAAACCGCTTGCCACGACAGCTTCTTCCAGCCCTTGGGCGAGGCCTTCTTGGCGTTGGAGACCAGGACGAACTTCGCTCCGTCGTATCCAAGAAGGTTCTGAAAGATGCGCTGCTGCAGTTCCATCTGGCGCATCGTGAACGTCGTCGCCCCGACGGCGCTGTACTTGCCTTCGGGCGACTCCAGCTTCGCCTCGATGCAGACAATGCGATCGCAGCCGAGGTCCAGCACGAGGTCGGGCTTGGCGTTGAAGGCCCACTTCAGGGCGCAGGCGAGTTCGGCGAAGTTCCGCCCCTTTGCTTCCCACGCGCTGAAACGCCGATCGCTCCATCGCGACGGCATCTGAATGTCCGTTTTCGAAGCCGCGCGAGGCCGATCGCCGACGAAGAAGCGGTTGAACGCCTCGCAGTCGACGTCGATGCCAGGCAGGAACGTCGCATCCCCGAGCAGAGAAATGATGGCCTCGCGAAGGCGCGCGTTGTGCGCTGCCCGATCGTGTTCGCCCCGCTTCGAAGCGACCGCCCATAGGTCGCGCAGGCAGGCGTACTCGAAGTAGACGCGCACGTCGGAGGCGTCGACGTTGTCCTCGTCGATCAGCGCGAGGAAGCGCGCGAGGCAGGCGTCGTCCAACAACAGGTGGTACAGCACGGCCGCGAAGTTGCGCTCTTCGCGGCAGTAGTGAACGTAGGGATCATCGACGCCGAGCAAGGCGCGGATGTTGTGGCGTTTGTCCATGGGTCAGTTGCCCCGGCGCGGACGGGCCGGCGCTTGATTGCTGCACGTGATCTCGGCCATTTGTTCCCTCCCCCAAGGGCGAATTGGCTAGTTTGGGGACTTTAGGGGCGGCGGCGACGGCGTGTCCATGCGATAAATTCTGACTTCCAGACACGCGGTCACGGATGAAATTTGGTAGCAGGCCTGGCGATCTCCTGCTTCGCGTTACTCTTGTGCAGGGGAAATTCAACAGTGTCATCAAATCTGCCGACGACCAGTCGGCCACGATCGCCGAGCTCGAGCGAATCGCTGCATCGAAAGCGCCGGAAGCCAAACGCGCCGCGGAGGAACTGCGCATCCGCCAGGCGGGCATCAGGGGCGAGCGCGAGTCGGCCTACCTCATCGACTTCGAGTTTGCTTATCGCGCGACTGGGCGGTCATCCACGACCTCCGGATCGAATACGAAGGCCGCACGGCGCAGATCGCACGGCGCAGATGGGCGTTCAACCGCTCCACCTCGGGAGCCTGTGATTAGGTTCGAAGTGCGAAGATGTGTGGCTTTTCCGGCGGACTCTATCGCTTAGCGCCACGCCATATCGGCCGCGATGCGGAGCCGCTGCGCGGTGCTCTTCTGCGCCACGTCGGTTACGAGCGAGCGAGGTGGCGCGTGTTCAACAGATTCGGCGTTTTAAGTCGGCGAGTTCAACTGGATGTCCGCTTTGGGTCGAAAGCGGTCACTCGGCCGCGGCGCGGCAAATGGGGAGGCGTTCCGCTATCGGCCAAGAGCAGGCGTTCGGGAAGACTTAACGCTTCAGTAACTAGCGAGGCTGGCCGATCACCTGTGGAAAGGCCGTAGCGTTAGGAGACCTTTGTCTGCCGGGTAGAGGGAATGCGCACCCTTGGACTAGCGTTGATCTTGGCGGCTCTGGGACAGGTCTTATGTGTTCATGAGGCCGTGGCTCTGGAGCAGAGCAAAGCGAAAGCTTCAGAGGTACTTCAAGAGGCAGTTTGGCGAGCTCATTTCGTCGAACGCCTCGGCCGCGATCCGGCGCTTCTCGCAGAGAGCGTTCTGAATCGAGAAAGTTCAACCGCGTTTAATCGCGGATCGGCCGCCATTCGCGATTGGTATCCGTCCAGCGGAACTCGAGCCGTCGATTCGCACTTCATGAATGCGGTTCGGAAAGAGCTTGCCATTATCCCGGCGAGCGCTTCGCTAGATCGAGGAGCTATCGGGGTGGCTGTCGAGGGTGCACTACTCCGAAACCCGGAGTTGCTACCAACCGCTGTGACAAGCGCATGGGAGTTGGCAAGGACCAAGCCTATGGAATCAGTGGATTCCATGATGGGGGTCTTGTCGCCCGAATCGAAAGCCATGTTTGAACGCCTGATACCCGCGGGTCAACGTTCCGAATTGGGCTACATAGCTGCACTCGCAGCTACCTCCTACGCATCTTTCTCGGGTCGCGCAAATACGGTACTAACAGACTCGGTGGGGGCTGCTACGGAACGCCTCACGGCGGGGCGCGAGGGAGCAATCAACCAAGCGCACCGCGACGTAACCTCGCTGTATACCGCGTTCCAAGTGACCGCGACGTTGGCGCGATTTGTGGACCCGAAGCTGGCCCAGAACATCGCGGCGATGAGCAAGCCCGTGATGACAATCTATACAGAAGGCGCCTCGATGATTGCCGCCGGTGCCATTTCGGCGACCGGAGTGGGTGCGATCGCGATTGCCGCGCTGTCAATCGCCGACTCTTTCGGAAAAAAGGACGACTCCAATGAGCAGTTGATGGCTTTCATGCAGGCGGTGCTCCAATCGCTATCCGAAGTCTTGAAGCAAGTTGCAGAGCTGCGATCCGAAGTGGCCTCAGTGCACGCGGAAGTGAGTGCCTTGCGCTACCAAGTCGATCTGCTGTCGCGAAGCCAGGCCGCAGGTTTCGAAAGCATTCTGTCCGAGATAACTAGGCTGAGCTCGCAAATAGAGCAATTGGCCAAAAGCCAACAAGCGGGATTGCAAGGGGTCCTTCGCTACGACTTGGATAAGGAGATTGCCTTGTTGGCTGACTACTCCAGCGATCGAGCTCGAGGCGAGAGTGTAGACAGACGAGCAGTCCGCGATCGTCTAGTTGCAATTAAAACGTTCGCAAGCACCACGGTAACTCAGCCACCATTCACTGGCTATCAGTCGTTGGACGAATCTTGGGAGGGGACAATTTCCACCGGCCGAACCCTTTCTAGCGAAGAAGCTTGGCTTCATCTTAATGCAGCGAAAGACGTTCGCTATCGAACGAAGAATCCGATTCACAGCGCGGCGTTCATCGATGGAGTATGGGGATTCGTAGATTCTGCCATCGCACTAAAAGAGTTCGCTGGGGATACCAGCGCGGAGATCGATGCTATGTGCTCCGTTGCTCGCAGCGTATGTAGTGACAGAGTCAGGATTCGTGTCGCAACCCCGGCAATTCTCCGCGAATACTCTCAAGTTGCAAGAGATCTCAATGACGCAATCAACAGATTTCTGACGCCGTACCGAGAGGTGACCGCGCAGACTGGTCATTACTCAGCGCACCCTGGCTACCAGGTGCCAGAGGGAAACGTCCAGTTCATCAAGATGCTAGGTGATCACACCCGAGATCTTGTCGTCGCGAACGAAATCTATCCAGTAGGCGCAAGTTCCCCCAATTGTATGATTTGGCGACGCGTGGTTCGTCCGAGAATCCAGACCGACGGTGGGATCGAGGCGCCACAGTATTCGATTGACCCCGTTTTCAATATTCCCATTGTCGACAAATCTGTGTCAGAGAACAGCCGCGATCGATTGACTCATGCAGTCCATCTCCAAGGATCTGAGCCACGCGCTATAGAGGTCATCGGTGCTAAGCGACGCTGCCTGGATGTCCCTGTTGGCGATGCAGATTTGCATACGTTCGTCGAGACACCTGCCGAGCGAGCTAAATGGTTCGTTGTTTCAGACGATGCGAAAATATGGAATCCCGACGAGGCCGGAAACCGCGCTGCTCGCAAGGCTTTGAGCGAGCAGCTATTCGATGAAAGGCGCACAGACGCATTTATTTTGGGGGTGTTGCCATGGGAAGGCGGCAAGTCTGAATTTACCGACACGGGGGGAGAAAAGGTATTTGTTCGCCACGTTTCCACGGGATTCGGATCGGAGGCGGAGTACAGATTCGGCGGATGCATTTTTTGGCGCCACGGCTTTGGATGGGGTGAAAAGGCACTCCAGATGTTTCCTGGGCTAAACCCGAAAAGCGTTGCCCTTGCAACGGAATTTCGAATGGCGTGTGCGGACTGGCCAGAGGTCATAAACGCCGAGGCAAACGGTGAAAGTATATTTAGCTACGTGGAAGGCCACTCTTTTCTGCGCGAAGAGCCGCTCTACCCGAGCACGGTATCGGAGCTGTGGGAGCAGGACTCAGGAGGCTGGCTTGGCAGGAGCGTGAGTTCGCCAGGGTGGCGAGAGCTTTCGACTGATTCGAACGAGGATCGACAGCCGGAGAGGCTGGGCGCATTTCGCAATGTATTGGCTTCCAGGAACAGGCAGCTTTCGGATGAAATGATTGTTGCGTGGGCCAATGCGATCAGGTCGAAGGATTCAGGGCTTAAGAGTCTTCTCGATAGGTTGGATCACTTGGCGCCGATCGCAGGCGCAGCTTATGCCGCGAATTATCAGCAATGTGAGAATCGTGTAGAGGTTGAGCACCTTACTTCGGACGATGCCGAGCTCTTGCGTGCACCGCAATCAAGATCGAACGTATGGTGGGCCTTGCCAGGGCACGCCTTAGAAATTGCTGCCTCGTCTGACGAGCTGCTTGAGCTTAACGAACGGTTAGTAGTTGCTCACAAGGAGAGTTCGAGACTTGCGTCGAGCGCCGACGCGTGGAAGTCGAGCTGCGCTTTTGAGTCAGGACTTGAGGTCGTGTTTCAGCTACTAAGCGGGGCCGCCGAAAGGGAAGGACTGGCACCTAGATCGTGTGAGTGTGAACTTGATGTTGCGCCCCGTTCTCTGCAGAGCGGATCTCACTGACAGTGGCAGTATCGAACTGGAGAATTCACATGATTCGAATTTCAGCAGGAATCGCAGCTATCTTCTTTGCGACGAGTGGCGTTGCCTCGGAGCAGCAGGAGTACGTTGTCCGCTATACCCCCTCGGATGGCATCTGCTCGGTCGTGCGAACTGATGCATTGAAGATAGGCCAGGAACTAGTTGGTGCCGCAAATCTCGCGACAGCCTGCGAGCAGGCTCGAAGAAAACACAAGCCTGAGAAAACGGAGCCGTGCTCGGGGTACCTGCCGGACTCCCACGCGATCTGCAAGACTGTGCAGATCGAACTGCCAACGAGATCGCCAGCCCCCTAGCGTGTCCGCAGCTTCTTGCACGGGCCAGACCTCAAGCGCCAGCCCCCTATCGCCAAGCCGACACCGCTTCGCAGTGCGGCTTACTCAGAGGGCTGGGCCCAAGTCCGCTTTGGGTCGTTGGCGGTCAGGCGGGACTACGCAAGCAAGGCCATGACCTAGTGATCGGTCTTCCGATCAAGTAACGCTCTCGCGGCGTCCTCTAGACTCTTCGCCCACGCCTTGATTTCTGAGTGAGGAATGATCCTGCCGGCTCGAACATCGTCCAGGCCCGCCTTGATTCGCAGGTGCCTGTCTTTCTCGGCCTCTGGTTGGAACACCTCGTTCATCGCGTCCCGTCTTATTTGTAGCGAGCAGCCTACATCCGGTGGACGTACGGAGCACTGGGTCCGCTTCCGGCCATCAGCGGACTCCTGAAAAAAGCCGATCTGTAAGCCGTAAGTTCGACGGCTAGCGCCTCAATTGGGCGATCAAAGCCTGAATCTCCTCCACTCGCCACATAGCGATCCCGCCGTGCTTGATAGCCTTCGGGAAGCGTCCCGATTTAACTCCGACGTACCAGGTTGCCCTGCTGACGGGGATAATTCCGGGGATAGCTGGCCGCCCTTTCGCGGCTTTTCGGCCAAGTATGTCCCAGATGCGTACGTAGCCGTCTGCGGGCAACCCACTAGTGACCGGGGCGGTGGGAGCAGGCGCGGGTACCTGTGGAGAGACTGCTGGCTGTAGCTGATTCGCATGTAGCCGCGCGCCAGCCTGCTGCAGAGCGGTGCCGAAGGCTACTAGGGCCGTTCCTAGGTCAATCAAGACGTCCCCGGGAGTGTTCCCTGCCTCCGTGGGCCCGCTTGGACTCAGTCGCGCGCTCCGCATCGCCATTCCCTTTTCTTGCCCTGTTTTTCAAATGGGAACGCAACTTCATTGCTCACACAAGGCCCGCACTCGCTAAACTTGCGGCGCGGGCCTATAGCTCAATGGTTAGAGCAGAGGACTCATAATCCTTTGGTTCCAGGTTCGAGTCCTGGTGGGCCCACCATCTGCTGTCCTTCTTCGCGCGTGACCTGTCGCGTAGTGTGTTCGAACGTTCCGGGGCTCGCCGCTTTCCGCGACTGGCTGTCCTACGAGCCAAGGAAGTGCCCCCCTGCGAACGAGTTTGTCGGGCGCGTTGGATAGGGGGCATTGCCCCTGCCAAAGCGCGAGGCCGAACATCTGCGTTTGCCGCGCCCGCGTTGGGTCGTGAGCGGACGCTTGGATCGTGGCATCGCCTATCTCGAGGTACTGCCGAACCCGCTCAATACAGCTGCGTCAGTCAACGCTTACTCGTCATGGCAAAGCTGCTCAGTTCTACAGCCGACCGGCAAGTCCAGGGACGCCGCCTCCCTGCGTTAAAGCGCTGTTGAGGTGTTACAGGACGAGAGTATGCGTCTGCGGATCGATCCGCCGGCGGGGCGTGAGGCGATTCAATTCCAGGCTCGTCTGCGCCTGCGCCGACTCCCATGCCGCCACATGCGTGAGGCATTCAGCGATGACGCGGATCGAATGCCTGCCGATCGCGCCGGCCTTGTGGCAGCCGAGCGTCGTGTACTCGCCAGGACCGTTCGGCAGGATCTTTCGCACGCCGGCAAGCACTTCCGCGTACTGGGAGATGCCGTTGACGGTTTCCACGGAGCCATACGGGCCGGACGTCGCCACGAGCGAGGGGTTGAACACGTACGCCACGACATCGGGCAGGCGCGTGGCTGCGTACTTGCTGATCCCGCCTCCCAGCGAATGTCCGACAAGCACGAATTTTCGGGTCGGGTACTTCTGCTGCAGACGCCTGAGAAGGGCCAGTCCCTGCCGCCCTTGCGTCTGGAAGGGATTAAAATTGCCGAAGACCCAGTCACCCAAGCCCTCGGTTCCAGCATAGGCGATGACGATGTACGGCGCGCCGGAAGGTGGCGCGACGTTGAAGGCCTGCGCCTTGAACCCCGACCAGAGGGTGATCGGGTCAGTCTCGGGCGTAACGTGGTCCGGCAGGGCGAACTTGCGCTCGTCGCCATAGGCGGTGCTGGCCAACTGTGCGTAGAGCCACATCTCTGAGGCCGCTTCCCGAATCTCGATGGATGCCCCGGAGGGATGTCCGTCGAACGTGACTTCACGCTGAGTGACTGTCGTGCACCCTGCGACGGCTACGAGCGCGAGACCCAACGCGAGCCGCTCTATCGAACCTTTGAAACCGATATCCATGCCTGGCCCCTTTTATTAGCAGGGCGATCAAACCATCCCTGCCGTAGATAATCAACGCTCGGCAAGCGGGGCCGACCGGCCGATGTCCGCTTCGGGTCGGACGCCGACATCGCAAGCACGCTACCGATATCGGCATCAGAACGCGCGACTGCCTTTAGCTTCTGTCCCCACGAGCATCCCTAAAGTCGGTATCAGGCGGCCTTCTTGGGACTAGCTCGCCCACAATAAAGTAGACCATTCTCTGCACCGGATCATTTTCATCGGCGTCACGGAACCCGAGACCCCGAAGGAGATCTACAAGCTTCATCGGGTCTTGCCCAAGCAAGGGCTCCTTACGATCACCCCAACAACAGGCAGCATACAAAAGCTTCTTAAGCCCCTCATTGATAAAATCCTGGTCAAGAAACTTGTCTGGCTGAATCGTCACAGGCTCCGGAAGGGGTTCCCTCAACTTTGGAGGTTTCTTCAAGTACGCATAGGTTGGGTTGGCGAGATTCGCCGCGAAGTCATGTCGCCCGTTGTTGAATGGCATGGGATTCTTCGCGTACTTGTAATTCAGTTGCTTGAACTCCGCAGCAAGCATCGAAGCTTCAATCTCCTTTTTAGGCTTACCTCGATTTTGATAGGCCTTGCAGAGGATCTCGTATACCAGGGGCGACGACTCTTTCAGTCCATGGGGGTCATCCGGCAGATCTTCACGGACTGACACAGGCACAGCCTTAGCCGCCCGCATCCTGTCCAATACCTCATCCAGCGCAGATTCTTCAACGAAAATATCCTTGAAGCTGACTCCGTGGAGAACGTACGAATGCTGGCTTCTGTTGCGATTCAACGTCTTCACGACCATTGGAACACCTGAGCTGGCATCGAACTCGCTCGGCACCCTGTCGGCGATGGCTCTTTCGGTGGGCAACAGCGCACCGGGCAAGCCCCTTCGATAGGTGAAGTCGATTGGAAGAAGGCCTTCGCGCTGCAACGCAGACTCCAGACCTCCCCCACTTAGTTCGTGCAAGGCGATTGGGGGATATTCGATGAGATCACGCAACTGGGATGTATCTAGCTGCACATACCGGACCTGGGACTGATTTCCATCGGGCCGGACGGGCTCTTGTGCTGGCTGCCAGATCCCGAGAAGCTGATACCCGGGAGGATACGGATCAATCGGGAAAATACTGACCCGAAATCCCTTCGGGACCTTGACGTAAAACCGGTCGTATCCGGCTTCAAAGAGGCTGTGAACAAACTCACGAGGGTCGTTCCCGTCGAGCACGCTGATCAACTGTCGAACTCGGATGGGTGGCGATTCAGAAGTCATGCGGCGAGGCATCCCTCTTGGGCTTCTTCGCGAATGGGTGAACAAAGTCGGACCAGGCCTGCATCATCGGACGACGTTGCTCCAAGAGGTCTGTGCGGTGGTAGGCCGCCTCGACCTTGTCCTTTACCGTGTGCGCTAACGCCCGCTCCGCGAGGTCACGTGCATAGCCTTTCTCGCTACACCAGTCTCGGAAGCTCGACCGGAATCCATGAGCGGTCGCGACACGGCCGGGCGTATCGCTTGCGGCGTTCACCCTCCGCAGTAAGGCCGTAAGTGTCATGTCGGACATGATGGAGCGGGCTTGCACAGAGGGGAAGACGAGCTCGACGTGGAGCCCCTCCAAGCGCTTAAGCAACTCAACGGACTGATCTGACAAGGGCACTCGATGAGCCTGCTTGGCCTTCATTCGTGCGGCCGGAATGGTCCACTGCTTTACGCGCAGGTTGACCTCATTCCAGGTCATCCCGCGGACTTCGCCGGAACGACTAGCGTTCAGGATCAGGAATAGCAAGGCGATCCGCGTGACCTCGAGATCGCCAGCACCGGCGAGCTCCGTCTGCACAAAGGATGGAACCGTCGCCCACGGCATTGCCGGCTGATGCTCCTGACGCACTGCCTTGCCAGGCTGCAGTGGCAGCAGGTGCGTGACCACGCCGACCGGATTGGCTTGATTGAATCCATGCGCCCACCCCCACGCCATTACGGCGTGCAGACGCTGCTTCACGCGGCTCGCGGTCTCTGCCTTCTCCAGCCAGATGGGGCGGAGGACGTCTGCGATATGTCGAGGCTGAATCTCATCGATTGGAAGCGACCCGACCCTCGGAAATGCATAGTCAGCCAGCGTGTTGAGCCATTGCTGAGCGTGCTTGGGATTCTTCCAGCCGGGCTTCAATTCACCATGGAGCTGCTCTGCAGCTTCCTGGAACGTCGGGGTCTTAGGCTTGGCTCGGTTCGCCGCCTTGGTCTCCAGCGGATCGCGACCTGCGGCAATCTGCTCGCGCATCTCGCGAGCCAACCTGCCCGCCGAGGCGATTCCCACCTGCGGGTAGCTGCCTAACCCAGCGTTCCGCCGCTTACCAGTCACGGGACTGACGAATCGCAGGACCCACTTGCCCTGCCCCTTCTGCGTAGCCGACGGAAGCAGCGTGAGACCGGTCACGCCCCCGTGAGGGACAGCCTGCCCGCCGCAGCCCGTGCTGCGAGCCTTAGCATCGGTAATCAATGGCATGCCGCGCCTCCCCATCGCGATCTTTGGTATGCCATCCAGTATGCCATTTGGCGTTTGCTCTCCTTGGGTCCCGTTGAGGACGGTTGGCACTGAAAAGTGGCTAAGCCACTGAGCCCCGTGCTAAAATTTTTTGGCGTTGAGATCGATTGGGTTTCGTTCGGTACGGCCGAGGCAGTCCCTCTCTCCGCCAATTTTGAAAGTGTTGAGTAGGCTCCAGACGCGTGAGTTTCGCCGGCGTCTTGGTGAGGGGGTGAGAACCCCCGGTTCGACGAATCAGCAGGAGCTGATTCGCACGGCGAAGCCGCCCGCAGGGCGAGGCACAGGGACGTGCCGAGTGAATCCCCCTCTCTCCGCCAGTTTTGGTCATTGCTTTCCACAATGATGCAGCAAACCCGGGCCGCGCCTTAAGGTGCGGCCCGCGTCCATGGTGGCCCCGTCGGCCCCTCGCGACGCTAGGTCGAAAACTCCGCCAGGGCCGGAAGGCAGCAACGGTATTGACTGATGCGGGCGCCGAGGTCAGCCGGCGGGGCCGCCACCTTTTTGGGGATTGGTTGTTTTGGTCACGGCAAGCGCAGCCCTGTCTCTGCGGGCTGCTTCTGCGCGCCCGGCAGACGATGCCTCGCGCGTTGATTTTGATTTTGCTGTCAGCTTCACCTGACCGAGCCGTCAAGCGAGCCGAGCAGTGAAGGCGCGCCGCGAAGCGGCGTGGCTTTCAACGGCCAAGCCGGTCGAGCCTTTGATCCGACTTCAGGGAAGCGCGCGAACCATCCAGGCGACCCAGGAGCGAGTCGGATCAATCCACGCCCGGCCCCGGCGGATGCAGCCATTGGTCGGCGCCACTGCTGTAGTGCTCCTGCTTCCAGATCGGTACCCGCGCCTTGGTCTGATCGATGATCCAGCGACAGGCGGCAAAGGCGCCATCGCGGTGCCCAGCCGACACCCCGACCCACACCGCCATCTCGCCGATCGCCAGCGCGCCGGTGCGGTGCACGCAGCGCGCATCGAGGATGTCGAACTTCGCCAGTGCCTCTTCGATGACCTTCTCGCCCTCGGCCTGGGCCAGTGCGGCATAGGCCTGGTACTGCAGCCCGCGCACGGACTGACCCTGGTTGTGGTCGCGCACCCAGCCTTCGAAGCTGGCGAAGGCACCGGCGCGCGCATCCAGCAACTGACCGCGCAGCGAAGCGGTCTCGATCGGATCGGCGGTGAGGGAAAAACGCGGCATTCAGCCTCCGCTGACCGGCGGGATGAAGGCGACCTGCGCGCCTTCGGCGAGCGCATCGTCCCAGCGCGCAAACGCGCCGTCCACCGCCACGCGCAGATGCGGCATCTCCCAGTTGAAGCCGTGGCGCGCGCGCAGCTCGGCATACAACCCGGCCAGGTCGGCCGCGGTGGTCTGCACGGCTTCGGCGTCCACGCCGGCGGCCTGGCGCAGGCTGGCGAAATACAGCACCTGCACGCCGGTCACGCGCCCACTCCGAAATCGCGCTTGCCGCCGTGCTTGCCCAGCAACTGCGCAGGCCCGACCACGATGGCGTGCGAGAGCGCCTTGCACATGTCGTAGACGGTCAGCGCGGCCACGGTCGCCCCGGTCATCGCCTCCATTTCCACGCCGGTGCGGTGGGTGGTGCGCACGCTGCATTCGATCCGCAGGGTGTCATCGCCGTGCCAGTCGATCGCCAGCCGGCAACCATCGATGGGCAGCGGATGGCAGAACGGGATCAGTTCGTGGGTGCGCTTGACCGCCATCGTGCCGGCGATCACGGCGGTCTCGACGATACCGCCCTTGGCGCTGCGCAAGGCGTCGCGCCGCAGCTGGGCGGCCACCTCCGTGGGAAACACCACCAGGCACTGCGCCGTGGCCTGGCGCGCGCTCACGGCCTTGTCCGACACATCGACCATCGCCGGCTGCCCGGCGGCGTCCAGATGGGTCAATCCACCGACCAGACGTGCTTGCTCAACCATCATTCAACCCCCGATCAGGAACATTTCCACGCGCTTGCGCGGTGGCTGCGCGGCCTGGCCGCGGATTTCGCTGTAGCGGTCGCCGCGCCGCGACCACAGGCCGGACAGGCGCTGCGCTAGGGCGCTCTCGCCCTGGGCCAGCGCCGGGCGCAGGTCGGTGCCGGTGCCGGAGAACAGGCAGGTGTACAGATGTCCGTCGGCCGACACGCGCGCCCGGTGACAATCCCCGCAGAACGGCGCGGTCACCGAACTGACAAAGCCGATCTCCCCTGCCCCGTCGTGGAAGGCATGGCGTTCGGCCACTTCACCGCGATAGTGCGCATCCAAGGCATGCAGCGGCCAGCGTGCGTGGATGCGCGCGTGCAGTTCCCGCGAGGGCACCACCTGGTCGGCGCGCCAGGCGTTGCAGGTCCCCACATCCATGAACTCGATGAAGCGCAGCACGTGGCCACTGCTGCGGAAGTGCTCGACCAGCGGCAGCACCTGGTCCTCGTTGGCCCCGCGCTGGACCACGCAGTTGAGCTTGAGCGAGGAGAACCCCGCGCGCTCGGCCGCGGCGATGCCATGCAGGACCGGCTCGATGTCACCGCGCCCGCCGGACATGGCCTGGAAGCGCGCCGGTTCCAGCGCATCCAGGCTGATGGTGAGGCGACGCAGGCCGGCATCGCGCAGCGCCTGGGCGTGATGGGCCAGCAGCGAACCATTGGTGGTCATGGCCAGGTCGTCGATGCCTTCGATCCGTGCCAGCCGTTCGACCAGCCTGGGCAGATCCTTGCGCAGCAGCGGCTCGCCGCCGGTCAGGCGCAGCTTGTTGACGCCCACCCGCGCAAAGCCGCGGACCAGGGTCTCGATCTGGTCGAAGGACAGGCGCGACGCCGCATCCAGCCCGTAGTCGTCGGGCACCCTGTCGGCCGGCATGCAATAGCCGCAGCGGAAGTTGCAGGCTTCGATCACCGACAGGCGCAGGTCGCGCAGCGGCCGGCCGCGCTGGTCCAGCGGCAGTTCGGGCATGCGCACGATGGCGTTCATCAGCTGGAAGTATGGGGCGTCATCGGATTGGGCAACGCTAGCAGCTGGCCCGGCAAGGCCACGTGGTGGCCGCGTGCAGCCAGGGCCTGGGCGTCGCGCATGCTGGCGTGGTGGTACAGCACGCAGCGGGCCAGCAGCTGCGGGGGGTATTCGCGTTCCAGATCGTCGATGCCGCTGTGCGAGGGATTGCCGTGCACGGCGCAGTCGTGGGCGATCACCTCGTCGGCATCGGCATAGCAGGCCAGCATCTCCGGAATCGGCCGGGTGTCTCCGGTCCACACCAGCGAGCCGGGCAGGCGCAGGCCGAAGGCGGTCTGCGGCCAGTGATGGCGCACCGGGAACACCTCCAGCCGCACCCGGTCATGCCAGAACGCCTCGCCCACCGGCACCAGCCGGAACGCATCCCAGAAGTTGCCCCCGCCTTCGGCCAGCACGTTGGGATACTCGGCCACGCGCTGGTGCAGCAGCGGCACGATCGGCGCCGGCACGTACAGCGGCAGCTGCCCGCGCCGGGCCGGGTCGAAATAGACGCTGCCAAACAACCGTTCGAACCCGCCGACATGGTCCAGATGGGCATGGGTGACGAACACCGCCGATGGCACCTGTCCATAGTGGGCGATGAAGGCATCCAGCCCCGCGTTGCCGCAGTCGATGGTCAGCCACGGCGCACCGTCGCGCTCGATCGTGGCCATCGCCGAGCCCAGCGCCACCGCCGAGGCATTGCCCACGCCCTGGAACCGCAGCGCCCAGCTCAAAAGCCGCGCTCCCAGGCCTGGTCATAGGCCCGGCGCAGGCGGGCGTAGTCGGCTTCCACGTCCTGCACGCTGCGCTGGCCGCGCAGCTTGAGCAGCGAACGCTTGAGCCGGGCCAGATTGGCCTGGCGCCAGCGCGTGGCCGGGATGCGCAGCACGCCGCGGTCGAAATCGATCAGCCAGCCGCGGCCCTGCGCGTCGAACAGGATGTTGTGCGCATTGAGGTCGGCATGGTCCAGGCCGGCGCGATGAAAGCGCGCGATGAGCCGGCCGGTTTCCTCCAGCGGCGCGTCGCTGCCGGCCACCTGCACACGGTCGGCCAGCGAGCGCACTTCGGACAACCGCTCCACCAGGATCGCAGCGCGGTAGCCCAGGCCTGAGTGCAGGTAGCTGGCCACGTACGGACGCGGCACCGGCAGGCCCTTGGCCAGCAGCGCGCGGGTCAGGCGGAATTCGGCAAAACTGCGGGTGCGGTTGGCACCGCGCCACAGGTAGCGGTCGGTGCTGACGCGGGCGGCCAGGCCGCCGCGCTTGTACAGGCGCAGCAGGCTGGGACCGAACGGCGCATCGATGAACCACGCGCCACCGCGCCCGCCACTGTCCACCGGACGCGCGCGTTCGCCCCAGTAGCCGGGGTCCATCCATTGCGCCTCGGCTTGCCGAAGGCGCTGGCGGTCGAACAGAATCGCCCCGTCGCCGCCCTGATCGGCGTACGGCACCAGCACTTCCGTCGCGTCAAAAGCGGCCATCGCGCGAGTCTAACAACTTTGTCCAACGCCCCTGAGTCCCTGTGTCTGCTGCGCCTGTCGGCGCTGGGCGATGTCACCCACGTGGTGCCGCTGGTACATACCCTTCAGCGCGCGTGGCCGCAGCTGGACCTGCACTGGATCATCGACGGCGCCGGCCACAGGCTGCTCGATGGCCTGCCCGGCGTGCACTTTCACCCCTATGACAAGCGCACCGGCCTGGCCGGTATGCGCGCGCTGCGCCGCACGCTGCCCGGACGCTTCGATGCGCTGCTGCAGATGCAGGTGGCATTGCGCGCCAATGTGCTGTCGGCGTTCGTGCCGGCGCGGCGCCGGATCGGCTACGACCGCAGCCGCGCCAAGGACCTGCACGGGCTTTTCATCAACGAACGCATCCCCGATCGCCCCGGCATCCATGTGCTCGATGCGATCGGCAGCTTCTGCGAGCCGCTGGGCCTGAAGCAGGACACGGTGCACTGGGACCTGCCGGTGCCGCAGGCCGCGTTCGACTGGGCCGGCGCGCAATGGCCCGACGATGGTCGGCCGGTGCTGATGATCTCGCCATGCTCCAGCCACGTGCACCGCAACTGGTATCCGGACCGCTACGCCGCCCTGGCCGACCACGCCGCCGCGCGAGGCTGGCGCATCGTGCTGTGCGGCGGGCGCAGCGCGCTGGAGCGCCACAGCGCCGATGCCATCGCCGCGCAGATGGGCGCCCCGGTGCTGGACCTGGTCGGCAAGGACACGCTCAAGCAGCTGCCCGCACTGCTGGCCCGCGCCACCCTGGTGGTCACCCCGGATTCTGGCCCGATGCACATCGCCAATGCGATGGGCACCAAGGTGTTGGGCCTGCATGCGGCCAGCAATCCGCGGCGCAGCGGGCCGTATTCGGACCTGCGCTATTGCGTGGACCGCTACGACGCGGCCGCGCGCAGGTTCCTGCGCAAGCCGGCGACCGAGCTCAAGTGGGGCACCAAGATCGAATTGGACGGAGTCATGGCCCTGGTGACCACCGAGGATGCCATCGCCGCATTCGAGCGCTATCGGGCCGACCATCCCGCGCTGAGCTGGTGATTCCTGGAAAGCGAGAAGGAGCGCAGCGGCGGCCTTTCAGGATTGACCGCTGGATCGATCAGGGACTTGCAGCCTCGGATGAATAATCCTCGTAGGATTTTTCTTCCACATACGCCGAGCCCAGCGCCAGGTTGATGTCCTTCTTGATCCGCGCGCGGGTGTCGTTTTCGAAGTACACGCTGCGGGCCAGACCGATGAATTCCTCGTCGAAGGCCTGGGCCTTCTCCTTGCGGCGGATGTCATCCTCGATCACCCACAGGCGCTCGTTGACCGCCTTCAACTCGGCGCGCAGCCTGGCCACGTCCTTGACTGCGGCCGGGTGGGCCATCCAGGTCTGTTCCAACGCCGACAGTTCCCTGCGCACGTTGGCCAGCTTGGCCGCATCGGTGATGCGCTCGGACTTGATCTGCAGGATGGAGATCTTGTCCAGCAATTCGCCAAAGGATACGGGGATCAGGATCTCGGACATGGTGCGCGCCGACGGTGAGAAGGCATCCAGTTTAACCGGCGATCCGGCGGCACCATGCCCGGCTCAGGTGATGGACCAGCCTGCCTGGTCCCATGCCGCACTGGCGGCCTCGGCCTCGGGCAGGTCGGTCTTCCAGCGGGAGGCGTCCAGCCGGCGTCCGGTCACTCCGTCCGAGTCCTGCGAGGCAAGCCAGAGCAGCGGCCGGACCATGATCGCCGGATCGAGCAGGCCGGCCCGCGCCGCTTGCGGCAGGCCTTGCGGAATCATGCCGGTGGCCGTCGCGCCGCCCGGCAGCAGTGCGTTCACCGTCACCCCGGTGCCGTCCAGGTCCTGGGCCCAGATGATGGTCTCCGATTCCAGGGCCGCCTTGGACGGGCCGTAGGGTGAGAAGCCGCGCCGGCGCATGGTGGCGTGGTTCATCGTAATGTTGACGATGCGTCCGCGGCCTGCCGCGATCATCATCGGCACCGCCGCCCGCGCCATCAGGAAGGGTCCGTTGACGTTGGTGTCGATCACCATGCGCCACACGTCCGGGTCGGTTTCCCAGAACCGCGTCGGCTCGGTCAGGAAGCGCTCGCTGACATACTTCATTCCGCGACCGGCGTTGTTGACCAGGATGTCCAGGCGGCCAAAGCGATCAGCCGCCATGGCCGCCACGCGCGCGCAGTCTTGTTCGCGCGTGACATCGGCCAGCACCGGAATCACCCGCTCGTTCCCTGCCTGGCGGGCGACGGCCTCCACTTCGCTGGACTCGCGCGATGCGGTGGTGATGACCTGCGCACCTTCTGCCGCAAGGCCCAGCACCATGGCCCGGCCCAGGCCGCGCCCGCCACCGGTGACGATGGCAACCTTGCCCGCGAGCCGCCCACCGCTCAACGGTTCAGCGCCTGCATCTGAGGGGCGGCATAGCGCGTGCCTGCGGCCGCACCGGGCGGCAGGATCGCATCGATCCGGGCGCGGTCCTCGGCGGTGATCCGCACCTGGAGCGCCCCGACGTTTTCCTCCAGCCGGGCGCGCTTCTTGGTTCCCGGGATCGGCACGATGTCCTCGCCCTGGGCCAGAAGCCAGGCCAGCGCCAGCTGGGCCGGCGTGCAACCCTTCTCCTGCGCCATCTTTTCGATCTCGGTCACCAGATCCAGGTTCTTCTGGAAGTTCTCGCCCTGGAAGCGCGGCGAGTGCCGGCGATAGTCATCCTCGGCCAGGTCCTCGATGCGGCGGATCTGTCCGGTGAGAAAACCGCGCCCGAGCGGGCTGTAGGCGACATAGCCGATGCCCAGTTCGCGCACCGTGGGCAGGATCTGTTCCTCCGGCTCACGGCTCCAGAGCGAATATTCGGTCTGCAGCGCCGAGATCGGGTGAACGGCATGGGCGCGGCGGATGGTGTCCGGCGCGGCCTCGGACAGCCCCAGGTAGCGCACCTTGCCGGCCTTCACCAGCTCGCCCATGGCGCCCACCGTTTCCTCGATCGGCGTGTTCGGGTCGACCCGATGCTGGTAATACAGATCGATGTGATCGACCCCGAGCCGCTTGAGCGAGGCGTCGCAGGCCTGACGCACGTACGGCGCATCGCCGCGAATGCCCAGGTATTCACCCTTCTCGCTGCGGACATTGGCGAATTTTGTCGCAAGCACGACCTGGTCGCGGCGATCGGCGATCGCCTTGCCGACCAGAACCTCGTTGGTGAACGGCCCATACATGTCGGCGGTGTCCAGGAAGGTGACACCCAGCTCGAGCGCGCGGTGGATGGTGGCAATCGCCTCGGCCTCGTCGCGGCCGCTGTAAAAGTCCGACATGCCCATGCAGCCAAGGCCCAATGCCGAAACCTGTAGCCCCTGCGAGCCCAGCTTGCGTGTTTGAATCTGCATCACGTGCTCCTAAAAAAAGTGCCTTGTGACGGGGCAAGGCCCCCTTTTTGATGTGGCTCCCGCTGCGATACGGTCCGTCAGCGGCCATGCCAGACGGTGGATCCACGGTCGTATGACCGGATCACCTGCAGCCGAGCGGGATCCCGATAATTTTCGCGCGCCGGGTGTTAAGGCACGGCGTTTGCGGTCGCAGCATTGTCCGCTGCGTCCGCCAGCTGCCGGTTGACTGAGGTCACCGCATCCTGATCACGGGCTTGCGACAATCATCGCGGCAACTGCGTTGACGGTGCGCCAGGCGCCGTCACTACCGTGCGTTGCAGGCCCGCGCAAGGCAGTCTCTCATTCCCGTACAAGCCACAAGCCTCCAGGAGCCCACCATGGCCAGCAACCTCGCCGCACCGCGTGAACCCGACCGACTGCCGGAACAGGAACTGCGTCGGCTCGATGCCTGGTGGCGGGCCGCCAACTACCTCACCGTCGGCCAGATCTACCTGCTCGACAATCCGCTGCTGCGCGAGCCGCTGCGCATCGAGCACGTCAAGCCCAGGTTGCTGGGGCATTGGGGCACATCGCCCGGGCTGAGCTTCATCTATGCCCATCTGAACCGGGTCATCCGGATGCAGGACGCGAACCTCATCTATGTCTGTGGGCCCGGCCACGGCGGTCCGGCAATGGTCGCCAACACCTACCTGGAAGGCACCTACAGTGAGTTGAACCCGGAGGTTTCGCTGGACGAGGACGGGATGCGCAAGCTGTTCCGGCAATTCTCGTTTCCCGGCGGCATTCCCAGCCACGCCGCGCCCGACGTGCCCGGCTCGATTCACGAAGGCGGCGAGCTGGGCTACGCGCTGGCGCATGCATTCGGCGCGGCCTTCGACAACCCCGACCTGGTCGTGGCCTGCGTGGTCGGCGACGGCGAGGCCGAGACCGGCCCGCTGGCCACGGCCTGGCACTCCAACAAGTTCCTGAACCCAAGCCGCGATGGCGCGGTGTTGCCGATCCTGCATCTGAACGGCTACAAGATCGCCAACCCCACGATCCTGGCGCGCATTCCCGACGAGGAACTGCGCGCACTGTTCATCGGCTATGGCTACGAGCCGCTGCTGGTGGAAGGCCACGAGCCGGACGCCATGCACCAGCGCATGGCCACCGTGCTGGACCAGGCCATGGCGCAGATCCGCAACATCCAGGCCGCCGCCCGTGCGCAGCAGCCCGGTGCGCAGGCGCGTCCGCGCTGGCCGATGATCATTCTGCGCAGCCCCAAGGGCTGGACCGGGCCCAAACAGGTCGATGGCCTGAAGACCGAAGGGTTCTGGCGTTCGCACCAGGTCCCGCTGTCCGGCCTGGCTGACAACCCCGAGCACCTGAAACTGCTGGAGGACTGGCTGCGCAGCTATCGGCCGCACGAGCTGTTCGACGCGGCCGGTGCGCCGGTGGCCGAGATCCGCGCCACCGCCCCGGTTGGTGCGCGGCGCATGAGCGCCAGTCCGCATGCCAACGGCGGCCTGCTGCGCAAGGCGCTGCAGATGCCCGAGCTGGGCGAACATGCAGTGGCCTTCTCGCAGCCCGGTGCAGTCAAGGCCGAGGCCACCCGCGTGATGGGCGATTTCCTGCGCGCGGTGATGCAGGCCAATGCCCAGGCGCGCAACTTCCGCATCGTCGGCCCGGACGAGACCGCATCAAACCGGCTGCAGGATGTGTTCAAGGCCACCGGGCGGGCGTGGATGGAGACGATCCTGGAGGAGGACACCTTCCTGGCCCGCGATGGCCGGGTGCTTGAAATCCTGTCCGAGCACACCTGCCAAGGCTGGCTGGAAGGCTACCTGCTCACCGGCAGGCACGGCCTGTTCTCCTGCTACGAAGCCTTCATCCACATCATCGACTCGATGTTCAACCAGCATGCCAAATGGCTGGACGCCAGCCGCGAAATCCCCTGGCGGCAGCCGATCGCCTCGCTCAACTACCTGCTGACCAGCCACGTCTGGCATCAGGAACACAACGGCTTCAGCCACCAGGACCCGGGTTTCATCGATGTGGCGCTCAACAAGAAGGCCGACATCGTGCGGGTCTACCTGCCGCCGGACGCCAACACCCTGCTGTGGGTGACCGACCACGTGCTCCGGACCTGGGACCGCATCAACATCATCGTCGCCGGCAAGCCGCCGCTGTGGCAGTGGCTGCCGATGGAACAGGCCGCGCGCCACTGCCAGGCCGGACTGGGCGTGTGGGAGTGGGCCTCAAACTGCGGCGACAGCGAGCCTGACGTGGTGATGGCCTGCGCCGGCGACGCGCCGACCCTGGAGACGCTGGCCGCCGTGGCGCTGCTGCGCCAGCACCTGCCGCAACTGAAGGTGCGCGTGGTCAACGTGGTCGATCTGATGGCCCTGCAGCCCAGCCAGGTCCATCCGCATGGCGTGTCCGACGCCCGGTTCGATGCGCTGTTCACCATCGACAAGCCGGTCATCTTTGCCTACCACGGCTACCCGTGGACGATCCACCGGCTGAGCTACCGCCGCACCAATCACCGCAACATCCACGTGCGGGGTTACAACGAGGAAGGCACCACGACCACGCCCTTCGACATGACCGTGCTCAACGGGCTGGACCGGTTCCATCTGGTGCAGAGCGTGATCGAGTGGGTGCCGCAGGTCGGGGCCGAGGGCGCGGCGCTGCACCGGCTGATGCAGGACAAGCTCGCCGAACACACCGCCTACGTCCGGGTCCACGGTCAGGACATGCCGGAGATCCGCGACTGGCGCTGGAACGCCATCGACCAGGGCGCACTGGAATAGCGGGCCTCGCTTGTGCCGGCGCCGGCACTGCGTTTTCATCACCTCCCGCGGCGCGCCCCGGCGCCAAGGGGGCCATGGGCCGCAGCCATGAACAGGGGCCTGCGCTTGCACGCAGACCCCTGTTCTCAATATCAAAACTGGCGGAGAGGGTGGGATTCGAACCCACGGTACGCTTGCACGTACGCCTGATTTCGAGTCAGGTACATTCGACCACTCTGCCACCTCTCCGGGTGTCGCACCGCCACTGAGGGCGATCCCGCGGGTCGTTACGGGGCTGGGCATGATACGGGCCACGCCAGCTGCGGACAAGCGCCGGCTATCGCCATCCCGGGTGCGCGCAACGGTCCGCTCCAACACAGGCAACCGATCACAGCATCGCGCTCGCCGCTGCCCGATCGATGCGCCGTTGCTTGTGGGCTGTCCGCTTGGACGTGATCATGCCGTTTTTCAAAGAGCGAAACAGGCCATGTTAGGGTCGCCCATGATCGAGTTTGGACACCTCAGCCATGTTGGCTTGCGGCGCGCCCTCAACGAAGACACGTACTACGGCGACAGCGAGCTGGGCCTGTGGCTGGTGGCTGACGGGATGGGCGGGCATGCCTGTGGCGAGGTCGCCAGTGCACTGGCCCGCGAGACCATCGTCCGCGAGATCCTCGCCGGCACCTCGCTCGGCCAGGCCATCCGCCTGGCCGACGAGGAAATCATCCGCAGCTCGCGCCGGCGCAACGACTCGCTGCCAATGGGTACCACGGTGGTGGCCGCGCGCGTTCAGGGCAACCGCTTCGAGGTGGCCTGGGTCGGCGACAGCCGCGCCTATCTGTGGCGCGATGGCCAGCTGGCCCAGCTCAGCCAGGACCACAGCTACGTTCAGGAATTGATTGCCCAGGGCGCGCTGACCAGCGAACAGGCCCGCTCGCATCCGCATCGCAACGTCGTCACCCAGGCGCTGGGCGTGACCGATCCCAACCAGCTCAATGTCGAGACCCTCACCGGCGAACTGCGCCCTGGCATGCAGCTGCTGTTGTGCAGCGATGGCCTGACCGAGGAAGTGGATGACCGCGACATCGCCGCGGCCCTGCGCCAGGAGGACTGCAGCGCGCAGGAAACGGTCGACACACTGATCGCCGCAGCCCTGGACGGCGGCGGCTCGGACAACGTCACCGCGATCCTGGTGCGCTGCAGCTGAGCCGTCCCGGTCCGCCTGCGGGTCAGGCGCTCGCGGCTTCTTCCACCGGCGCCGGCGGCGTCTCCACCAGGTCCCACAGGCAGCTGCCGCCGCTGTTGGAACGCAGCTTTTCCAGGCGCCTGGCGTGGGCTTCAAGCTCGCCCGGCGTGGGCAGCACGCGTGCGCGCAGGCCGAGGTTGCTGGCATCGAAGGCATGGCGCACGCTGCCGGTCGCGCTGCCGTTGTCTTCCATCGCGCCAAAGCCGATCTCTTCCTGGCCCGAGGTCAGGGCGATATAGACATCGGCCAGGATCTGCGCATCGAGCAGGCCGCCGTGCAGGTGGCGATGGGTGTTGTCCACGCCCAGGCGCCTGCACAGCGCGTCGAGCGAATTGCGCTGACCGGGGAAGCGCACCCGCGCCATGGCCAGGGTGTCGATGACCGTGCAGTGGTCGGCCAGGCGGCCATAGTGATCGCCAAGACGCGCCAGCTCGCTATCCAGAAAGCCCACGTCGAAGGCCGCGTTGTGGATGATCACCTCGGCGCCGCGGATGTACGCCAGGAACTCCTCCACCACCTCCTCGAAGCCCGGCTTGTCGGCCAGGAACTCCAGGGTCAGGCCGGTGACTTCCTGCGCGCCGGCCTCGAACTCGCAGTCCGGCTTGAGGTACCTGTGGAAGTTGCGGCCGCTGGGACGGCGCTCGATCAGCTCCACGCAGCCGATCTCGACCACGCGGTTGCCCTTCTTCCACTCCAGGCCGGTGGTTTCGGTGTCCAGGATGATCTGGCGCATGGCTTTCAGGCGTCCTTGTGCAAATTCGGGGGAAAACGAGCTGCGGGGCGTGCTCGACACCAGGGGCGTGGTCATTGTCCCAAACCCCGGGCGCCTGGCCAGGACCATCTCGAATGCGCGGTGGCGGGGTTCGTATGAGGTCGGGGTGCAGCGCCGCCAGCATCAGCGCCGCCTCGCCGTCGCTGGCAGACGCGACGTGCACGGCGCAATGCTCGCCCGGCCTGGCTCATGCCACTGGGGCCGGGGCGCCGTTGCGCACCGCGATGGCCTGATCGCGGGCCAGCAGGTCCACCCGCTCGTTGTCCGGATCGCCCGAATGCCCCTTGACCCAGCGCCAGTCGATCTGGTGGCGCAGCGTGGCCGCCTGCAGCCGCTCCCACAGCTCGCGGTTCTTGACCGCGCCGCCGCCGGCGGTCCTCCAGTTCTTGCGGATCCAGCCGGGCAGCCATTCGCTGATGCCCTGGCGCACGTACTGCGAGTCGCTGATCAGGGTGACCTGGCAGGGTTCGGTCAGGGCCTCCAGCGCCATGATGGCGGCCATCAGTTCCATGCGGTTGTTGGTGGTATGGGCTTCGCCGCCGGAGAGCTCGCGCTCGATCGCGCCGTAGCGCAGCAACGCCGCCCAGCCGCCGGGCCCGGGGTTGCCCAGGCAGGAGCCGTCGGCATGGATGGTGATCTGTTTCATGGAGTCCTGAAGCGGGTCATGCGGGAACGGCGCCGCCCTGCCATCGGGCCGGGCGCGCGGGAATGAGGGTCAGGTCGGGGCCACGCTTGCTGGCCTGCAGCAGGCAGATCGCGCGCATCATCTCCGGGCCGCGGCCGGCGGCGCTGCGCCAGGCCGGACCGAGCCATTGCGGGGGGTGTTCGCTGCAGTCCAGGCCGGCGTCCTGCAGATGCCGGCGCCAGCGCCCCGGGCCGCGGATCGACAGCCCGGTGCGCCGCCAGCGCAGCCGGTAGGGGCTGACCGGATTGAGCGCAAACAGCCACAGCCTGCCGCCTGGTTCGAGCACCCGCGCGCACTCGGCCAGCAGTGCGCGGCCGCCGTTTTCCGGCACATGCTGCAGCACCACCGCGCTGAAGCTGTCCGAGGCCAGCGGCAGCGCCGGGCCGCAGCGCAGAGGCCCGTCGAAACCGCTTGCGCTGGCCCGCAGCGCCACGTCGGCGGCGACCACCGACACGCCTGCGCCAGCGCCCGGATGCAGCCACAGCGTGGGCGCAGCGGCCCGCGCGGCCAGGATCTGGGCGATGTATACGCGCTCGGCTGCCAGCACGCGCTGGCCATCGGCGGTGCCGAACCATGCCAGCGGCTCGGGTTGACGGTTGGAGGCGGCGGCAGGCATGGTTGGGAATTGTAGAGGACACTCCCGCGTCTGCCGACCGAACTTCATGACAAGCCTTTCCGCACTGACCGCCTTCGACGACAACTACATCTGGGTGCTGACCAGCGACGAAGGCGAGGCGGTGATCGTGGACCCTGGCGATGCCGCGCCCGTCCTGGCTGCCGCCCGTGACGGCCTCAGGCCCGCCGCGATCCTGCTGACCCATCACCACGACGACCACATCGGCGGGGTGGCCGGCCTGCTGGCGCAGTGGCCGCACCTGCCGGTGATCAGCGCCGACGACGCGCGCATCACCGCCGCCACCCACAAGGTGGCTGACGGCGAGGCGTTCGAGGTGGCCGGGATGGCGTTCAGGGCCATCTTCGTCGCCGGCCACACCCGCAGCCACGTGGCCTTCCACCGCCAGGCGCCCGGGGGCGAGCTGTTCTCGGGCGATACCTTGTTCAGCCTGGGCTGCGGGCGCCTGTTCGAAGGCACCCCGGCGCAGATGCTGGCCTCGCTGGATGCCCTGTCCGCGCTGCCCGACGACACGCCGGTGTGCTGCGGCCACGAATACACCCAGTCCAATGCCGCCTTCGCCCTGACGGTGGAACCGGACAACCGGGCCCTGCAGCAGCGCACCGCACAGGTGCGAAGCCTGCGCGCCGACGGTCTTGCGACCGTCCCGGTGGACCTGGCCACCGAGCGGGCGACCAACCCGTTCCTGCGCGTGGAGGTGCCCGAAGTGGCCCGTTCGGTCGATACCTGGCTGGGCCATGCCGCCGCGGACCGGGTCGAGGCCTTCGCGGCCCTGCGCCGCTGGAAGGACGGCTTCCGCGCATGACCCGCATCACGCCGGCGCTGTGCCTGCTGGCCCTGGCCAGCGCCATGGCCACGGGGCGAGCGCAGGCCGAAGTGACCCTCGCCCCAGCCCTGGACAGCCCGGCCGCGCAGCCTGCCGCGGCGCCCGGTTCGCTGGCAACGCCGCCGGCGCTGCCGCCGGACATGCGCGACGGGGTGGAGATCTACCAGCAGTTCCGAGACGGCCTGGCCGACCCCGACTGCCAGCCGCAGGCCACCGACGCGCGATGGCAGCGCCGTTTCAGCCATGCGCCGGCGCGCCTGGCCGACCGCCGGGACGACATCCTGCCGCTGTTCGGCTATGTGGTCGGCGCGATCCGCGATGCCGGGCTGCCGACCGAGTTTGCGCTGATCCCGTTCGTGGAAAGCGGCTACCGCCCGGCCGCCAGCAACCGCGCCGGTCCGGCCGGACTGTGGCAGTTCGTCCCGCTGACCGCGCGCAACCACGGTGTGCGCGTGCGCCGCGGCTACGACGGGCGCCTGTCGCCGGTGGACTCGACCCAGGCCGCGATGCGCTACCTCAAGACCTTGCATGGCATGTTCGGCGGCAACTGGCGGCTGGCGGTGATGGCCTACAACGCCGGCGAGAACCGCGTGCTGCAGGCCGTGCGCAGGGGCGGCACCGGCACGGCAGACGCGCACCCATCGCGGCTGCCTGGGCTCTCGCGCGCCACCTACACCTATGTGCAGAAGCTGCACGCCCTGGCCTGCAGCCTGGAGCAGGCCGGCGAGCGTCCCGACTGGCTGGCCAGCCTGGACCGTCCGGTACCCCGCCTGCAGCCGCTGCAACTGCCGTCCGATTTTGGCGACCTCTCGTCCTGGGCGCTGCGCGAAGGCCACGACGCTGACCAGCTGGCCGGCCTGAACCCTGCGCTGGCCCCACTGCACAGCGCCCCGGCCGGCGGTCCGCTGTGGGTGTTGGCACCGGCCGCCGAAGGCGCCAGCCTTCCGATCGGCGCCGCCGACCTGATCGCGTCCAACGACGATCCCGCGCCGCTGCCCACCGGCAGCAGCGACGAGGATCGCGACCGGGACCTGGCCACCTCCTACACCGTGGCACGCGGCGACACGCTCTGGTCCATCGCCAGGCGCCATGGCACGCGCACCGCGCAGCTGCAGCGCTGGAACAAGCTGGGCCCGCGCAGCACGCTCAAGCCGGGCATGGTGCTGCAGTTGGTCGAACCGGCGCCCTGACGGCCGCGTCCCCAAAGCCTGGCTGCATGTGCGATGGCACATCTGTCTGGGCTGATCCACCCCGGCAGCAAGGCGCCCCGATAGAGGTCTCTGCACGGCAGGCGCGCGCCGACTGCCGGTATCGCCTCGAACCGTTCCAGCCTGGGGCATCGCCGAAGCGACCTCTGGCGACGGCGCCGAACGTGCTGGTCCATGCGATCGGCTTCCCGTGCTCGACCTGGCCACCGCCATCACCGGCGACATCTCCTGCCTCGGCGCCGGCTACAACATCGGCGGGCATGACCGCCATCGGCGCCGACTGGGCAGGATGGTCATGGGTCCCGAAGAAGAACCACCCCGTCCCGGTGCGGTTCTTCTTCGGGCCACGGCCTGCGATTAGAGCCGGTCTTCGTGCACGTCCACCTTGAACTGCTTGCGCGTGCGGGTCACGTAATCCTGCACGTCGGCGCTGGCGTAGACCTGGGCCAACTGCTGGCGGAACTGCTCGCGCTGGGTTTCGGGCATCTTGCTCGCGTCGCCCGGATTGATCTTGTCCACGGTGAACACCACCAGGGTGCCGTCTTCCAGCTTGACCTTGCCCACGGCGACCTTGCCCTTGGCCGGCGCCGGCAGGGCGAACAGCGCGGCATTGCCCTTCTGCGAGGGCAGTGGCGCACCGCGCGGCAGGGCCGGGATCTGCACGGACTGCAAGGTCTCCGCGTCGGCGATGGCCTTGAGCCCCTCGCCCTTGTTGACGCGCGCCACGATCGCATCGGCCCGGGCCGCGGCGGCCTTTTCGGCGCGGTCGGCCCGCACCGCGGCGATGACCTGTTCCTTCACCGCTTGCAGCGGCTGGTCCTGCGCCGGGCTGTGGTCGGTGACGCGCACGATGAGGCTGTGCGTGTCGTCGATCTTGATCAGCGGGCTGGCGGTGCGATCGGCGACCTGCTGTTCGTCGAACACGTTGCGCAGCACCGCCGGATTGGCCAGCAGGCCCGGTGCGGTCCGCGCCGAGAACGGGCCGGCCTTCTGCACCTGCAGCCCGGCCGCCTGCGCGGCGGCGGCGAGCGAGTCGGGATTGTCCAGCGTGGCGCTGACCAGCTTGCCGGCGATGTCGTTGTAGTGGCGGGTTGCCGCTTCCCTGTTGGCTTCATTGGCCAGCTGTTCGCGGACCTCTTCGAACGACTTGCCAGCCTGGCCCTTGATCTGGTTCAACCTGATCACGTGATAGCCGAACTCGGTCCTGATCGGGCCGACCACATCGCCGGGTTTGGCGATGGCAAACAGCGCATCCTCGAACGGACCGACCATCGTTCCGCGGCTGACCCAGCCCAGCTCGCCGCCATTGGCAGCCGAGCCGGGATCCTTGGAATGGGCCCTGGCCAGCGCGGCAAAGTCGGCCCCTGGCGCCCTGGCCTGCTCGGCCAGCCTGGCGGCCTGCGCCTCGGCCGCCTGCTGCGCGGCCGCATCGGCGCCTGCCGCCAGCGGGATCAGGATGTGCGAGGCCAGGCGCTGCTCGGTGGAGAAACGACCCTTGTCGGCTTCGTAGCGCTTGCGCAGTTCAGCCTCGTCCACCGCCGGCGGCGGCAGCTTGCTGGCATCGACCTCCACGTATTCGACGCTGACCTGCTCGGGCTTGCGAAAATCGCTGCGGTGCGCCTGGTACCAAGCCTGGGCCTGGGCATCGGTGACCGGCGCGGTGTCCGGCGCCGGGCGCGGCAGCATGGCCAGGGTGACATCGCGGGTTTCGAAGATGGCGCTGACGACCTGTTCGAACTCCTTGTCGGTGACGAATTCGGCCTGGGCCAGGCCCTGCGGCACCAGTGCGATGGTCATGTCCTCGCGCAGTCGCTGCTGGTAGGTCGTCGGTGTCAGGCCTTGCTGGCGCAACAGCGCCGAATAGGTGGCGCCGTCGAACTTGCCGTTGACCTGGAAGCTCGGATCCGCGGCAATCGCCTCGCGCAACGCTTCGTCGCTCACCGCCACACCACTGCGTCTGGCGGCCAGTTCAACCACCTTGCGATCGATCAGGTCCTCGAGCACCTTGCGCTTGTTGTCGATCGCATCGAACTGGCGCGCATCGAACGCCTCGCCCTGCTGCGCCTGCTGGCTCTGACGCTCGTTGCGCAGGGCCATCTGGAAATCCTGCACGCTGATGTCCTCGTGCTGCCAGGCCATCGACACCGGCCACCATGCCGGCGCCGAGGTCCACCAGCGAGGCGGCGCCTTGACCGTGGCCACCGAGGTGGCCGGGCCGCCGCTCATGTATTCGTTCACGCCTACGAAGGCGAACGGAATGATCAACAGGCCCATCACCACGGTGGCGATCCAGCCTGAAGTCTTTTCGCGAAGTGTCTGCAGCATCGAGTCGTTGGGTCTGGTTCGGCAAGCCGCGCAGTTTAGCGCAGGTTCCACGCCCGATTCGATGCCGGTGCTGCGTACGGCACATGACGGCAATGCTAAAAAAAACGCCCGCCGGCAGGGCCGACGGGCGTCTTGAACAATTGGCGGAGTGGACGGGACTCGAACCCGCGACCTCCGGCGTGACAGGCCAGCATTCTAACCGACTGAACTACCACTCCGCATTTTGGAACACGTTGCAAAACTTGTGCTTTCTCCGTTGGGGGAAAGCAAAGCCCCTGATTTCTCAGGGGCTTGGTGACACTGGCGGAGCGGACGGGACTCGAACCCGCGACCTCCGGCGTGACAGGCCAGCATTCTAACCGACTGAACTACCGCTCCGCACTGAACCGTTGCGCTGGTGCATGGTGGGTGCTGAGGGTTTCGAACCCCCGACCCTCTCCGTGTAAAGGAGACGCTCTACCGCTGAGCTAAGCACCCTAGCGAGCAAATTAGTTTACGGCGTCCTTCAGGGCTTTACCAGCCTTGAATGCAGGATTCTTCGAGGCAGCGATGTCGATGTTCTCGCCGGTTTTCGGGTTGCGGCCGGTACGCGCAGCGCGGCCGCGCACCTGGAAGGTGCCGAAGCCCACGATGGTGACCGAGTCACCGCCCTTGAGGGCCTCGGTGATGCTGGCGATGACGGCGTCGACGGCGCGGGTGGAATCAGCCTTGCTCAGGTCGGAACGGCCGGCAACGGCCTCGATCAATTCGGCTTTGTTCATTGAATAACTCCGTGTGCGGTCTGCAACCGCTGAATGAGTGACCGGCCCGGGGCTTGCGCCACTTCGGGCCGGCTGGATCCCGCACACGGCACCTTGGCAAGTGCCCGCGGGGGTGCGGCTTTTATACCAGCCACACCCCCGCATCGCAACCAAAAACCCAATAACGGCGCGGGTTTCAGCGTTTTTTGGGGTTCATGAACCTCACCCGATCAATGTTTGACATCAGGCTGAGTGGCGGTCTTGGAAGATTTGGGCACGGCCACTTTCTTGCCACCGTCCCCCTCGCCCACCGGCCCGACCGGACGCTCCAGCGCCAGGTCCAGCACCTCATCGATCCACTTGACCGGGACGATCTTCATGCCCTTGGTGACGGCCTCGGGGATCTCAGCCAGGTCCTTGCGATTCTCCTCGGGAATGATCACGGTGGTGATGCCGCCGCGCATGGCCGCCAGCAGCTTTTCCTTCAGGCCGCCGATGGCCGAGACGCGACCACGCAAGGTGATTTCGCCGGTCATCGCCACCTCTGCCTTGACCGGGTTGCGGGTCAGGGTCGAGACCAGTGCGGTGACCATCGCGATACCGGCGCTGGGACCATCCTTGGGGGTGGCACCATCGGGGACGTGCAGGTGCACGTCCTGCTTCTGCAGGAAGTTGGTGTCGATGCCCAGGCTCTCGGCGCGCGCGCGCACCACCGACAGCGCGGCCGATGCCGATTCCTTCATCACATCGCCCAGCTGCCCGGTCAGGGTCATGCCGCCCTTGCCCGGGACCAGGGTGACTTCGATCTGCAGCAGGTCACCGCCGACTTCGGTCCAGGCCAGGCCGGTGACCAGGCCGATCTCGTTGGCTTCCTCGGCACGGCCGTAGTCGAAGCGACGCACGCCCTGGTACTTCTCCAGGTTCTTCTCGCTCACGACCACGCGCGCAGCGCCGTTCCTGCCCTTCTTCCTTTCCGGCTGCGGACCGGCCAGGGCGATCTCCTTGACGACCTTGCGGCAGATCTTGGCGATCTCGCGTTCCAGGTTGCGCACCCCCGATTCGCGCGTGTAGTAGCGCACGATGTCGCGCACCGCGCTTTCCTCGATCTTCAGCTCATCGGGCTTGAGCCCGTTGGCCTTGAGCTGCTTGGGAACCAGATACCGCTGGGCGATGTTGAGCTTTTCCTCCTCGGTGTAGCCGGGAATGCGGATGACTTCCATGCGGTCCAGCAGCGGGCCGGGGATGTTGAGCGAGTTGGAGGTCGCCACGAACATCACGTCGGACAGGTCCAGGTCCACTTCCAGGTAGTGGTCGTTGAAGGTGTGGTTCTGCTCGGGGTCCAGCACTTCCAGCAGCGCCGAGGACGGATCGCCGCGGAAGTCCATCGACATCTTGTCGATCTCATCCAGCACGAACAGCGGGTTGCGGGTACCGACCTTGTTGAGGTTCTGCACGATCCGCCCCGGCATCGAACCGACATAGGTACGGCGATGGCCACGGATCTCGGCCTCGTCGCGCACCCCGCCCAGCGACATGCGCACGAACTTGCGGTTGGTCGCCTTGGCGATGGACTGGCCCAGTGAGGTCTTGCCCACGCCGGGCGGGCCGACCAGGCACAGGATCGGGCCCTTCATCTGCTTGACCCGCGACTGCACCGCCAGGTACTCCAGGATGCGTTCCTTGACCTTTTCCAGACCGTAATGGTCGGCATCCAGGGTTTCCTGGGCGGCCTTGAGGTCCTTGCGCACCTTGCTGCGCTTGTTCCACGGCACGCCCAGCAGCCAGTCCAGGTAGTTGCGCACCACCGCGGCCTCGGCCGACATCGGCGACATCTGCTTGAGCTTGTTGAGCTCGTTCTTCGCCTTGGTCTCCACCGGCTTGGGCATGCCCGCCCCGGCGATCTTGCGCGCAAGGTCCTCCAGTTCGTTGGGCGCATCGTCCATCTCGCCCAGCTCCTTCTGGATGGCCTTCATCTGCTCGTTGAGGTAGTACTCGCGCTGGCTTTTTTCCATCTGCGACTTGACCCGGCCGCGGATGCGCTTTTCCAGCTGCTGGACGTCGATCTCGCCGTCGACCAGGCCCACCAGCAGCTCCAGGCGCTCGCCCACGGGAATGGTTTCCAGCAGCTTCTGCTTGTCGCTCAGGCGCACGCCCAGGTGTGCGGCGATGGTATCGGCCAGACGGCCTGGCTCATCGATGCCCGACAGGGTCTGCAGCAGTTCCGGCGGCAGCTTGCGGTTGGTCTTGACGTACTGCTCGAACAGGCTCATCAGCGAGCGCGCCACCGCCTCGATCTCGCGCGATTCGGCGGCCTCGTCCACGTCGATTTCCTCACCCTGGCCGTACAGCGCGTTCTCGCGGTCGACAATGTCGGTCACGTTGACGCGCGAGACACCTTCCACCAGCACCTTGATGGTGCCGTCGGGCAACTTCAGCAGCTGCAGGACCTGGGCCAGCGTGCCGATCTGGTAGAGGTCGGCGGAGGCGGGATCGTCGGTCTCGGCCGACTTCTGCGCGACCAGCAGGATGCGCTTGTCGGCCACCATTGCCTGCTCGAGCGCGCGCATCGACTTGTCGCGGCCGACAAACAGCGGGATGACCATGTGCGGGAAGACGACCACGTCGCGCAGGGGCAGGACGGGCAGGTTCAGGATCTGGGGTTCGGAACGGGCCATGGGGGGCTCCAGGAAGCGTACGGGAGGGCAAATCTTCTGGACACCAGATGATGTCGCAAGAACGCCAATGGCCCCGTTATGGGGCCATTGGCGGGGCGATGCAAGCAGGAAACTGAACCTCTCGCGATCAGGATCCTGTCCTCATTCGGCCGAGGCGACCTTCGGCGGTGCAGGCGGATTCTGGTAGATCAGGTAGGGCTCGGACTTGTGCTCGATCACCGACTCGTCCACCACCACCTTGCCGACGTTTTCCAGCGACGGCAGGTCATACATGGTGTCCAGCAGCACCGCCTCGACGATGGTGCGCAGGCCACGGGCACCGGTCTTGCGCTTGAGCGCCTTCCTGGCGATGGCCGACAGCGCGTCGGGACGGAATTCCAGCTCCACCCCTTCCATGTCGAACAGGCGCTTGAACTGCTTGGTGATGGCGTTCCTGGGCTCGGTCAGGATCCTGATCAGGGCCGGCTCGTCCAGCTCCTCCAGCGTTGCCACCACCGGCAGGCGACCGACGAACTCGGGAATCAGGCCGAACTTGATCAGGTCCTCGGGCTCGACCTCGGACAACACCTTGCCGATTTCCGGCTTCTTGGCCGAGGACTTCACCTTGGCGCCGAAGCCAATGCCGCTCTGCTCGGTGGACCGGGCCTGGATGATCTTGTCCAGCCCGGCGAACGCACCACCGCAGATGAACAGGATGTTCCTGGTGTCCACCTGCAGGAATTCCTGCTGCGGATGCTTGCGCCCGCCCTGCGGCGGGACGCTGGCCACGGTGCCTTCAATCAGCTTCAGCAGGGCCTGCTGTACGCCTTCACCGGAGACATCGCGGGTGATCGAGGGGTTTTCGCTCTTGCGCGAGATCTTGTCGATCTCGTCGATGTAGACGATGCCCTGCTGGGCCTTGTCCACGTCGTAGTCGCACTTCTGCAGCAGCTTCTGGATGATGTTTTCCACGTCCTCGCCCACATAGCCGGCCTCGGTCAGCGTGGTGGCATCGGCAATGGTGAACGGCACGTTCAGCAGGCGTGCGAGGGTCTCGGCCAGCAGCGTCTTGCCCGACCCGGTGGGGCCGACCAGCAGGATGTTGGACTTGGCCAGTTCGACGTCGTCGCTCTTCTGCCGGCTCTCGATGCGCTTGTAGTGGTTGTAGACGGCCACCGCGAGGGTGCGCTTGGCGCGCTGCTGGCCGATCACGTACTGGTCGAGCACCTCGAGGATCTCGCGCGGCTTGGGCAGCGAACTGCGCGCCGACTGCGCTTTTTCCTCGAGTTCCTCACGGATGATGTCGTTGCACAGCTCCACGCACTCATCGCAGATGAACACGCTTGGCCCTGCGATCAGCTTGCGGACCTCGTGCTGGCTTTTGCCGCAGAACGAGCAGTACAGGATCTTGTTACTGTCGCCCGAACGGCCTTGGCGGTCTTCGCTCATGCTTGTTTTACCCACTCACTGCGGCCCCCGCGGGGGCATTCGATTTCGAGAATAACACCGGTTCGGCGCCGATGGCGCCCAGCCGCCGGGACGCTGGAGGATGACAGCGGAACGCTGGCCAGCAACCATGCACGCGCCCGGCGGACAAGCACCTGGACGCCGGTCACGCCTGAACCACAGCGCGCCTGGACGTTGCCGCCCGGCGCCTGCACGCCGGCGGGACCGACCGCAGCCGCCCCGCCACGTTCAGGCCGACTGGATCGACTCGTCCGGACGGCGCTCGAGCACCTCATCCACCAGGCCGTAGGCCTTGGAGTCGAACGCGCTCTTGAAGTTGTCGCGCTCGGTATCACGGGCGATGGTTTCCAGCGTCTGCCCGGTGTGCCTGGCCAGGATCTCGTTGAGCTTGTGGCGCAGGGTCAGGATTTCACGGGCGTGGATGTCGATGTCGGTGGCCTGGCCCTGGAAGCCGCCCAGAGGCTGGTGGATCATCACCCGCGAGTTGGGCAGCGCGTAACGCTTGCCGGCCGCGCCGGCGGCCAGCAGCAGCGCACCCATCGAGGCGGCCTGGCCGATGCAGATGGTGCTCACGTCCGGCTTGATGTACTGCATGGTGTCGTAGATGGCCATGCCGGCGGTGACCACGCCGCCGGGCGAGTTGATGTACAGGCTGATGTCCTTCTCGGGGTTTTCGGCCTCCAGGAACAGCATCTGCGCCACGATCACGTTGGCCACATGGTCATCGACGCCGCCCACCAGGAAGATGACCCGTTCCTTGAGCAGGCGGGAGTAGATGTCGTAGGCGCGCTCGCCGCGGCTGGTCTGCTCGACCACCATCGGAACGAGGTTCAAGGCCTTGGTCTGGTTATCCATGGAATGAGGCACCTTTTTTGTTGTTGGATCCGCACCGAAAGTGCGTGGTAATGCGCTGGATCCCGCCTCATCTCACTGGTCCGGCCCCGTGGCGGGACCGGAGCGATGGCGAAACCATACGCCGTTATTGCCGGATGGCGTCCTGGAAGGACAGTGCCTGTTCCTGGTGCTGGGCGCGCTCGGCGATCCAGTCGATCACCTGCTCCTCCATCACGCGGGACTGCAGCCCGGACATCATCTGGGGATCGTTGCGGTACAACTCAATGACCTGCTCGGGCTCTTCATAGGTCGAGGCGATCAGGCGCAGGGTGTCCTGCACGCGCTTGGGGTCCAGGCGCAACTGGTTGCGGCGGGCGACCTCGCCCACCAGCAGCCCGACCAGCACGCGCTTGCGGGCGGCATCCATGAACGCCTGGTGCGCACCTTCCGGCGGCTGAACATCCTGGCCCTGGCGCCGGGCCTGGTCGACCTGCTGGGCCAGCATGGCGCGGGCTTCATTCTCGACCAGGCGCTCGGGCATCTCCACCGATGCGTAGGCGGCGATCAGCTGCTCGCCCACTTCGCGGCGCAGACGATTGGCCAGCGCGCCCTTGAGCTCACGCTCCAGGTTGATGCGGATGTCGGCGCGGAACTGGCCTTCGTCCCCGGTCTTGACGCCGAAGCTCTTGATGAAGTCCTTGTCCACCGGCGGCAACACCGGCTCGGACACCTCGGTGACCTTCAGGTGCACCTGGGCACGCTGGCCAGCCAGTTGCGGCACGCGCCAGGTGGCCGGGAAATCGACGGTGATTTCCTTCTCCTCGCCCTTGGTCATGCCGACCAGGGCCTGCTCGATCCCGGCGAACATCACGCCCGAACCGATCAGGGTGGCGCCGGTCTCGATGCCCTCGGCGGGCAGACGCGCCTCGCCGGCCTGCGACCAGGTTTCCAGGGTCACCCGGTCGCCCTCGGCGGCGGCGCGCTCGACCGGCTGGAAGGCGCGCCGCTGCAGGCGCAGGTTCTCGATCATCTGGTCGACGTCGGCGTCGGTCACTTCGGCGGTGTGACGGACGACGCTGAGCCCGGACACGTCGATGTCGCCAAAGTCCGGCACCACTTCAAAGGTGGCCACCCACTCCAGCTCGCCCTCGCCGACCGGCTCCAGGCGCGGGGTGCCGGCCAGTTGCAGGGCCTGCTCGCGCACGGCCGAATCGAAGGTCTCGCGCAGCAGGCCATCCAGGGCCTCGGCGCGGACCTGCTTGCCGAAACGCTGCTCGATCACCTTGGGCGGCACCTTGCCGGGGCGGAAGCCCTTGATCCGCACGGTGCGGCTGAGCTCGCGCAGGCGGCCACCGATGTGGCTGTCCAGGCGTTCGGCCGGCAGCGAGAAACTCATGCGGCGCTCGAGGCTGCCGGTCGATTCGACGGAAACGTTCATGTCACTGGCTCCTGCAACCGCGGCGCTCGAGGCCGCGGGTCATCGTTGAGAAAGGGATTGGCTTGCGTGCGGGGCGTCCAGAAGCCGCCTTCACCCTTGCCGAACGCGCTAGTTTGGCCGATCAGCCACGGTTTGACCACTGAAGCGACGGTTTTCGTTGACAGTTCGACCCGCGATCCAGACAATACCCATCCTTTCCGGCGCCAGCCGTCGGCAAGGACCGGCGACCTGCCGGCCCGCTCAAGGTTTCCGGGGTATAGCGCAGTCTGGTAGCGCGCCTGCTTTGGGAGCAGGATGTCGGGGGTTCGAATCCCTCTACCCCGACCATCGATCGCAGTGGGCCAGACAGGTCAGGTCCGGGTGCAGTTCCAGCCGGGCGCCCGTAGCTCAACTGGATAGAGCACCGGCCTTCTAAGCCGGCGGTTACAGGTTCGATTCCTGTCGGGCGCGCCAATCCAGTGGCGGCAAGGCTGGTGTAGTGCGGTTCACTGGTGGCTGTAGCTCAGTTGGTTAGAGTACTGGATTGTGATTCCAGATGTCGGGGGTTCGAGTCCCCTCAGCCACCCCAATCCGCGTAGATTTGCCCCAAATGGGGTTTGCAAATCCGAAGCCCTCGCGTACACTGCGCGACCAGTTTTCGGGGCCGTTAGCTCAGTTGGTAGAGCAGTTGACTCTTAATCAATAGGTCCAAGGTTCGAATCCTTGACGGCCCACCAAACAAAAAGGCACCCAGCGATGGGTGCCTTTTTTATGCTTGAATCGGTGCCGCATGCCGACGCCGGAGCTCGCCTGCGCCGTGCATCCGGCGCAGGCGGCAGCTTCTTCAGTTGCGCGACTGCAGCTTGGACAGCAGGCGCAGGAACTCGATGTACAGCCACACCAGCGTGACCATCAGGCCGAAGGCGCCATACCACTCCATGTACTTGGGTGCGCCCTGCTCGATTCCATTCTCGATGAAGTCAAAATCCAGCACCAGATTGAGCGCGGCAATGACCACCACGAACAGGCTGAAGCCGATGCCGACCAGGCCGGATTCATGGATGAAGGGGATATTCACATTGAAGAAGCCCAGGATCATCGTCGCCAGGTAGACCAGGAAGATGCCGCCGGTCGCCGCCGCCACCCCCAGCTTGAAGTTCTCGGTGGCGCGGATCAGACCGCTGCGGTAGGCGAACAGCAGCGCGAACAGCGTGCCGAAGGTCAGCAGCACAGCCTGAAACACGATGCCGTTGAAGCGGAACTCGTACATGGCCGAGATCGAGCCCAGGAAAAAGCCCTCCACCAGCGCATACAGCGGCGCCGTGATCGGCGCCCAGGTCTTCTTGAAAATGGTGATCAACGCCAGGATGAAGCCGCCGATGGCGCCGCCGATCATGTAACCGGCCACGCCCTGGGCGATCGCCGCCTGGCCGTCGGCGCCGGTGACGATGGACTGGCTCCAGGCAAAGGCCGCGGTAAGCACCGTGAGCAGCAACAGCAAGCCGGTCTTGTTGACGGTTCCGCTGAGGGTCATGGCGCCCGCGTCGCGTGCGACCACCGCGCCGGAGCTCAGGTCGAGGAAGGTGGACTGCTTGAGAGCAGGATTGCCGCTACGAACCATGGATGTGTCCCGTCGTTGTTGAGATGCTGGTGCGAAAGGCGGGACTCGAACCCGCACGAACTTGCGTCCGCTGGAACCTAAATCCAGTGCGTCTACCAGTTCCGCCACTCTCGCAAGGTGAGCCATTCTAGCCGGCTGGATGCCGGACCGCGATGAGGGCCGCCCGGCTTGCAGGCGCCGGAGCGCTAGCGTGCAGCAGGATCTGGAAGGTGCAGGCGGGCGCGCTCCAGCCACCACAGCGCCGCCGCGCAGGCCAGCAGGCCCAGCAGCCACGGCCAGGCACGCCCGCGCCTGGCCGGCACCGTCTCCGCCGGGGGCCGGGAGCCGGCGGCGCCCGCAAACATCGCCAGTTGCCGGGTCGCCAGCGCCTGTCCGGCGGCCTTCAAGGCCCGTCCTTGCGCTGCCTGATGGACGTGGAAGGGCTGGGTGCCGCCTGCGTGGGCCAACTGGTGCCAACCAGGTTGGCGTGGCCAATAGCCGGCGCAGTGACCGGCCCGCGGGTCCGGGACCAGGGAGGTCGGCTGGCCATCGGGCGCGGTCACCTGCGCAGGACCGGTCAGGCCGCACAGGGTGATGCGCTCGCCCGGCCAGGCATGGGCGTCGACGGTCGCCAGAGTCTGGCCAGGGCGGGCCAGGATCGCCAGCGCCCTGCTCCACATCTGCGCATGCAGGTCCGGATGCCCGGCCAGGACCAGGCGGAAGCTGTCCAGTGGCGTCCACAGGCCGACGCGACCGCGGCCGTGGGCGCGCCAGGCCGCAAGCAGCTGGCCGCCCTGGGCGTTCAACAGCGGCGCCGCATCGAGCCCTGCCAGCCCGAGCTTGCGGTAGCTGACGTCCGGCGGCTTCGATGCCTGCGCCGGGGGTTGGGCAGCGCCGGGGGCAGCGCTCGCCGACGCCGTGACTTCGCCCAGGTCCGGGCGCGGGAAGACCACCGCGGCCGTGCCGGTCTCGCGCCCGGCCTGTCGCAGCTGGAAGCCGAGCCTGCGCAGGTCCGCGCGCAGCGCGGCATCCGGTGCGGTGTCGGCGCGCAGCAGCACACCCAGACCGCCGCGGACTGCTTCCAGCAAGGCCTGCCGCTGCCCGGCGCCCAACCCGGACCATGCGCGGGCGTCGAGGATCACCACGTCCAGCTGGCCCAGGTCGGCGGCCGTGAGCGAAGCCGGACCGGACCGCAGCTGCACGCCGCCGCCGATGCCGATGCGCGCATCGGCCTGCATGCCGGCGTCGGCGATCCAGCGCCGCAGGTATTTCAGTTCCGGGCCCGCAGCGCCGGCCAGGACCAGCACGCGCGGCGGCCGGGTCTGCGCGATCCAC
Source organism: Pseudoxanthomonas spadix BD-a59 (assembly GCF_000233915.3). Lineage (NCBI taxonomy): Bacteria > Pseudomonadati > Pseudomonadota > Gammaproteobacteria > Lysobacterales > Lysobacteraceae > Pseudoxanthomonas > Pseudoxanthomonas spadix. Next base: position 2,425,074 of record NC_016147.2, read on the forward strand.
ACCGGCACCGCCAGCTGCTCGACCCGACCCCCGGCCGCATCCAGCAGCTGCAGCGAAAACTGCACCGTCCCGGGCACGCGTACGCTGCCGGCCAGCTGGAATCGGCCCGAAGCCGGCAGGCTCTGCGCGTCCACACGCAGCCCGGCCGGATCGCGCAGCTCCACCCGCCCCCCTGGCACGCCATTGGCACGTCCGTGCACCGCGAACGCGCCACCGGCAGGCACCTGCGCCGGGCTGGCCAGCTGCACGATGCCGCGCGGGAGATCGGCGGCGACAAAATCCACCGGCAGCGCGCCGGCCGCGTCCTGGTCGCGCCCGACCAGCCCGGCGCCGACCACACGCAGGCCGCTGGTGCCGGGGCGCTGACGCAGGGCGGTGGCCAGGTCGGGAACGCGCACGGCCGACGGCAGCGGCGGCGCCTCCGGCAGGGCAACCAGGCTGCCGCCGGCGCTGCGGCGAAGTTGGCTTTCCGTGGCGTCTGCCGTGGCCACCACCAGCGTGTCAGCCTTCCCGGGAAGCGGCGGCGGCAGCATCGTCAGGTACAGCAGCCCGGCAAGCGCTGGCTGTCCGATCAGCTGCAGGACCAGGCGCCAGCGTGGTCCGCGCGCTTCGGCGGCCAGGCGCCGCTGCCGCCACAGCAGGCGCGCGATCGCCAGCAGCGTGGCGATGCCCAGGATCACGGCCACCGAGGTTGCAGGATTCATGGCCGCGCCTCGCGCGCCGCTTCGAGCGCGTCCAGGTAGCGCTGCCCGACCTGATCGGCGGGCGGCCGCCGCTGCACCTGCGCCGATGGGCGCGCCAGCGCGGCCCACAGCAACGCCCGCAGGTGCCCCCGGCAGGCTGCGCAGGCAGGTTCATTGCGGACCCGGTCAAGCGCTGCGGCGAAGGCGAGCGGGTCCTCGACCTCCATCGGGTGATCGCCCAGCCAGCGCTGCAGCTGCTGCAGCAGGTCCGCATCGGCGGTGGCGCCCGGATGGTCGCCCAGCGCCTGCCAGGCGCGCACCGGGGCCGGATCCGGCACGGTCGCCGCCGAGACCTTGATCTGGGCGGGGCTCAGGCCGGTGCGGTCGCCACGCAGGCGGCGGCCGGGATCGATCGGCGGCAGCTCCGTCCCGACGCGCGCCAGGTACACGCGTTCTGCCTGCTGCACCTGCTTGATCAATTCCAGCGCCTTGTACGCGAAGGGCAGCGCCAGCTCCGGCTGGCCCTGGCGCAGGTGCAGCTCCGACTGCCACATCTGGTCCAGCGCGGCCTTCAGGGTGGCGCGTGTCTGCGGGTCCAGCAGCGTGGCCGCCTCGGCCTGGTCGTGGGTGTGGCCAAACTCGGCCAGCACATCGGCCTGGCGACCAAGGCCGGCCGCGGGTGCGGCCGGTTCGCTGGCGTGATCGTCGTGCGCCTGCCGGTCGGAGGCAGCCGCCGTGGCGGGCGCGGAACTGTCGGCCGTGGCGGAGGTCGGCGCCGGGGGCGGCTTGGGCGCACCTTCGGCCTCCTCCCCCAGGAATTGCCCGTAGCGCAGCCGCAGGATGCGCTGGTCCACGCCAATCGCGTCCGAGCGCGTGACGAAGCCCTGCGCCGGCAGTCGCCGCTTCTGCTCCAGCAGTGCCTGGGCATCGATGATGATCTGGCGCTGGCTGCGGAAGTAGGCCGGCAGCGCCTTCTTGACGATGCCGTCCAGCCCGCCCGCCTGGCTGCCAAGGTCCGGGGGCCAGCGCAGGATCAGGCTGGCGCTGCGTGCCTGCTGCGGGACGGGGTGGCGGTTGTCGCGCACGATCAGCTGCACGATCAGGTCATCACCCACTGCCATGCCCAGCGCGAGCGGATCAAGCGTCCGGCCGAAGCGCCGGGCGCTGGCCGGGCCGCTGCCGGTCAGGGTCAGCAAGCTCTCCCTGAAGGCGATGTTCTCGCCACTGCCCTGGGCCAGGACCACGCGCAATTGGGCGGCGGCAGCCACGCCGTAGTCGTCGTGCACGGCGAACGCCAGCGGCCATCGCGTCTGCCCTTCCTGCAGCAGGGTCAGGCTTTGCTCGGGCTGCAGCACGCGCACCTGCGGCGGGCGATCGGCGATCGCGTCCAGCCGATGGGCCCGGCGCTGCTGCAGCGGCGGCGCGTCTTGGAGCGCGATCCGGTACAGCACCGAGTGCTGCAGGACATGGCTGCCGCGCCAGTCCTCACCCTCGCGCCGCAACGCCACCCGGCGCCCATCGTGGAACACCAGCGCTGCGCCGCGCGGCTGCGGAGCGAAGCGCAGCGTCCATTGCAGTTGCGTCCCCACCGCAGCGCGGGCATCCAGCGCTGGAGTCTCGCGCGCAGCCTGCCCGGTGTAGGCCGGTGGGCGCAGCTGCAGGCGCTGGGCGCTGATGACCGTGAACCCGGCAGGTTGTGCGCGCGGCGATTGCACCGTTGCCGGGCGGACCGTGGCCGCCGGCCGCGCCGGCCACCACACCAACGCCGCGCCCGCCGCCGCAGCCAACAGCAACGACGCCAGCAGCCGTGGCCAGCGCCACGGCAGCGCCAGCCGGGGTGCAGACGCGCACAGCCGTTGCTGCAGCCGTGCCTGCTGCAGACGCTGCAGCGGCGTCAGGCCCTGCGGCAGGGCGAACAGCAGATCGGCGCTGTCCTCCATGTCCGCGCGCGCGTCGAGCCGACCAACCACCCACGCCCGGTCCAACGATCTGCTCGCCGAAGCGGCCGCCACGGCCATCACGACGATCGCGATGGCCAGGACCGCCAGCGCCGCCGCCGCGCCGGCCAGTCGCCAGGTCAGCGCACAGGCCACCGCCGCCCACGGCGCCAGCAGGACCAGCCATTCCAGCAAGCGCTGGGTGCGTGCGCGTTGCCACGCCTTGTGCAGGACCCCGGTGCTCATGCAGCCACCTTCCGGCGCGGCGAGGTGGCCAGCCAGCGCTCGCACAGGAACAGCAAGGCGATGGCCAGCTGCAGCCAGGGCTGCAGCTGGCGCGGGCTTGGCGCCCACGCCGGCGCACCGGCCTGCGGGGCATGGTCGGGAGCAAGGCCGCGGGAAGGCGGCGGCGGTGGCCGCTCCAGCAGCGCTCGCAGCCGCTGCGGGAAATCGGCCTGGAGCAGCTGCGGCATCTGCGCCGGCGCCAGCGCGCGGGTGAAGCGCAGCACTCGGCCCTGGCCGTGGGCCACCCCTTCCACCAGCGCCTCGCCGCGGTCATCGCTCCACAGCGGCAACATCGGCGACTGGGGGGGCCAGGGGCTGCGCGCGTCGAGCAGGGCGGTGCCGCCCGCCGCGACCCACCGCTGCGCCGCCGACGGCAGCGGCTCCGGCGCCAGCCACACCAGGGTCTGGGCCGCGCCCAGTGGAGCCAACGCCTGTCCTTCGGGCGCGGTTGGCAACGGCGCTGCAGCGCCGCCGGACCACGCCACATGCGCAGCGCGCAGATAGCGCAGGGCCGGCGCGCTGTCGGCTGCATGGTGCACGACCAGCTGCGGCGCAGGCCGTGCCGCAACGGCGGCCGGTCCCGCCGCTGCGCCGGCAAGCACATGCCAGGCCACCGTGCGCGAAAGCCGCACGCGCTGCGCGTCCAGGCCGTCGAGTTGCGCCGGCGCGACCACCGTCAATGTCGCGCCCGCGGGCAGTTCGGCATCGAGCTCGCGCAGCAGGCTGGACACCGGCACCGGGCCGCGGGGTGCCGGCTCCTCCACGGCCGGGAAGCCGGGCGCCAGCCAGTGCCATCGGGCATCGGGGGCCTCCACCACCCCGCGCGCCGCCTGCACCGGCACCCCCGGCACCAGCACCACCCATGGCGTGTCGGCGGCCGCGCCGTACAGCGCCGGCCGCGCCAGCAGCAGCGCCAGCAGTGCCAGCAGTGCCAGCCGCAGCAACAACAGCGGCCATTCATCCAAGCGCACCCGGCTGCGGGGCCTGGGCCGTGCACGCAGCCAGCGCAGTGCGGCAAACGGGGTAGGACGCTGCTCGCCGCGCCGCGCCAGGTGGATCAACAACGGCAGCAGCAAGGCCGCCAATGCGGCCAGCCCCGCCGGCAGGAGCAGCACCAGGTTCATCGCGCGCCGGCTGGTGCTTGCAGCAGCTGGCGCAGCGATGCATCCAGCGGCTGGTCGAGGTAATGCACGGCCTGGCGGATGCCGGCCACCTGCAGCCGCGCTGCCAGCGCCCGTTGGGCGGCGCCGAAACGCGCCAGGTACTGGCCGCGCAACGCGGCGCCATCGCCCAGCAGTTCCTCGCCGGTTTCCGGATCGACAAAGCGGCGCCCGCCGCGGAACGGAAAGTCGCGTTCGTCGGTGGTCAATACCTGCAGGTGCAGGACCTCGCGGCGCGCGGCGGCGAGCTGTTCGGCCAGGGCGATGCCGGCTTCATCGAAGCCGTCGCCGATCATCAGCACCAGGTCGTTGGCCGCCACGCGTTCCCACAGCGGGCGCAGGCCCTGCAGCGGCGGCCAGGCCCCGCCGGCGTCCAGCGCATGCAGCTCCAGCCACAGGCGGTCACGCTGGCGGGCGCCGATGGCGGCCGGCATCAGCCGCAGGCGGTCGCCCTGGACGGCGACCATGCCGAACGCATCGTCCTGGCGCAGCGCAAGTTCGGCCACGCACGCGGCCAGGGCCTTGATCGCATCCAGCCGCGAGCCGCCGGTGCCGTCACCATCGGCCTGGCCGGCCGACGCGGTGGCGTCGAGCAGCAGCCACACTGTCAGCGGGCTTTCGCGCTCGGATTCGCGCACGAAGAAACGGTCGCTGCGCGCGTACAGCTTCCAGTCCACCTGGCGCAGCTCGTCACCCTGCTCGTAACTGCGGTACTGGGCGAATTCCATGCCGGCGCCGCGGCTGCGGCTGGCGTGCAGGCCGATGCCGCGTGCGCCGGTGGAGCGCCGCGACAACAGCTGCAGCCCGCGCAGCCGGCTGCGCACGTCCGCCGGGATCGGGTCGAAGGCCGCGCCCATTCGTGCGGCCGGTCAGCCAGCCAGCGGCACGCGCTGCAGCAGCACAGCCACCACCTCGTCGGCACCCTTCTGCTCGGCTTCGGCGGCGAAGGACAGCAGCAGGCGATGGCGCATGACCGGGGCGGCCAGGGCGGCGACGTCCTCGCGGGTGGCGGCCAGGCGCCCGTGCAGCAGTGCGCGTGCCTTGCACGCCAGCACCAGCGACTGCCCGGCGCGTGGTCCGGCGCCCCACTTGACCCATTGCCGGATCTGCGCCGGCGCGTGTTCGCCCGGGCGGCTGGCGCGTACCAGCCGGGTGATCCAGGCCAGCAGGTCTTGGCCCAGGTGGACCTGGCGCACGCGTGCCTGCAGCGCCAACACCTGGGCTGCGTCCATCACTGGCGGCACTTCGCCGAGGTGGGTGCCGGTGGTCTGGGCCAGGATGTCGCGCTCCTCCTGCTCGCTGGGGTAATCCACCCGCACGTGCAGCAGGAAGCGGTCCAGCTGCGCCTCGGGCAGAGGATAGGTGCCGGCCTGTTCGATCGGGTTCTGGGTGGCCAGCACGAAGAACGGCGCCGGCAGCGAATAGGTGGTGCCGGCGTAGCTGACGGTGCGTTCCTGCATCGCCTCCAGCAGCGCGGCCTGGGTCTTGGGCGGGGTGCGGTTGAGTTCGTCGGCCAGCAGCAGGTTGGTGAAGATCGGACCGGGTTGGAAGCGGAAGCGGCGGTGGCCGGTGCCGTGGTCTTCCTCCAGCAGCTCGGTGCCCAGGATGTCGCTGGGCATCAGGTCCGGGGTGAACTGCACGCGCCGGAACTGCAGTTCCAGCGCCTGTCCCAGCGACCGTACCAGCAGGGTCTTGCCCAGCCCGGGCGCGCCTTCCAGCAGGCAATGGCCGCCGGCCAGCAGGCCGATCAGCAGCTGTTCGACCACATCGTGCTGACCGACCACGGCCTGGGCCAGCGCGCGGCGCAATTGATCCAGCCTGGCCAGTTCGGTCTGCACGTCGGTTTCGGTGAGGGTGTTCATGAGGACAGGCCAATGCAATGGGGCGAAACGGATGTGGACGGGGCGGGTTTCGACGCCCCACCGGGATTCCCGCGGGCCTGCGCAAGGCGGGTCGAGATCCGCCCTACGTTGAAAGCGGTGGTCATGAGGTCAACGCATACATGGCGATGTTGACCGCGAACCGGGTATTGTCCTCGGCCAGGAACCGCTTGTTGCGCCAGTCGTAGTCCCATTCGCAGCCATAGTCCTTGTTGCTGTACAGCAGGCCCAGCCGGCCGTCGATCTCGATCCCGCTCAGCCATTCGTGCACCAGGTCGTCGCCCCAGCCATTCAACTCGAACGCGGTGGCCGGCGGTCCGTCCGGGAACCGGAAGAAGCTGCGGTACAGCCGGTGGTCGTTGCCCAGCCTGTTCAGCGCCCGGGGTCCGAAAATGGCCGCCATCTGTGCCTCGAATGACCTGGCGAACAGGCCGTCGATGTCGTGGTTGCAGTCGTCCACCAGCACGAAGCCGCCATTGCGCACGTAGCGCTCGAAGTGGCGGCGTTCGAGCGGGTTGAATTCGACCAGCTTGTGCCCGGCCAGGTAGCAGAACGGGGCGGTGAGCATCGCCGGGTCCGACAGCGCCAGCACGTGCTCCTTCGGGTCCACGCGCAGGTTGGTGTAGTCAATCAGTGAGGTAATCAGGTTCGACGGCATGCGCGCGTCCACGTCCCAGTCGCCGGAGTCGTAACGCAACCGCGTGAACCAGAAGTCGTAGTCGGCCGTGGCGCCGCGTGCAGCGCGCCATGGCAGCAGCGCGCCGGCCGCGGCGCCCAGCATCAGGCGCAGGAACGCGTTGCGGTTCATCGCTCGCGCGGGCAGGCGCCCGACAGCGCGGCCGGCGCGTCCACCCTGGCCATGCCTACACTGCGTCCGACAGCGAGGTGAAGGTGAAATCGCGCAGTTTCAGCGGCGGGATCAGCATCGATCCGGAAAGCTCGTCGCCGCTCAGCAGCACCGGCTTGCCGATCTCGTCGATGTTGTTGAGCATGATCACCGGCGATTCATTGAAACGGAAGTTCTTCACCGGGTAGCGGATCTGCCCGTTCTCGATGTAGAACGTGCCATCGCGCGTCAGCCCGGTCAGCAGCACCGTCTGCGGGTCGACCATGCGGATGTACCAGGTCCGCGTGACCAGGATGCCCTTCTGGGTCTCGCGCACCAGGTCGGCGGTGCTCTTGCCGCTGCCGGCCATGATCAGGTTGCCGGGCGCGGCCTGTGCGGCCTTGCCGTTCTTCTGCGCCCAGTAGCGCGAATAGTCCAGCGCCTGAACCTTGCCGTCCTTGACGTACTCCAGCTTGCCGCGCGGCAGGCCCTGGTCGTCCCATGGCAGGGCCGGGGCCTCCGGATGGGCGGGATCGGCATAGATGTGCACGCGCGGGTCGTAGACCTGCTCGCCCAGCTTGTTGCCGCCGCCCTTCCTGGACAGGAAACTGCGGCCCTCATCGGCCTGGCGCGCATCGAACATGCGCATCATGAAGCCGATCAGGCCGGCGGCGGCGGCCGGCTCCAGGATCACCGTGTACTTGCCCGGTTCCAGCGCCCTGGCAGCGGCCGAGTCACGCGCCTTCTGCATGGCCACGCGCACATCCCGCCCGACGTCGAAGGCACTGGCGTCGGCCAGCGTGCGACCCACCCAGCCCGACCCGCGACCATCGTCGGTGCGCACGGTGCAGGTGTAGTTGAAGCCGGTGGCCTGCTGGTAGCCGAAATTGCCGTTGCTGTTGGCGATCGCAGCAAAGCTGTGGCCGTCCTGCAGGAAGCCGGCGGCAACCATGTTTGCCGCCTTGCACGGGGCGATGGAATCGGCCGCGGCCTTGGCCCTGAACTCCGGGGTGATCGCCGCCGTGGCCGCGTTGAAGGTGGGCGTGGCGGTGTAGGCCTGCTTGCCCACGGCCGGCACGAATTCGGGGTTCTCCGGCGCCAGCCGCGCCAGGTCCTCGGCCCGGCGCACCACCCGCTCGAGCGCGGCATCGTCGAACTCGTTGATGGTGGCAGTACCCACGCGCTTGCCAAAGGCGACCTGCACCGCGAGCTCGGCATTGTTGACGATGCCGCTGGTGGAGATGTCGTTCAGCGCGAAGCGGATGTTGCCCTCGCGCGCGCCGGTGAGGCTGGCACTGCATTCATCGGCCTTGCTCAGGGCGATGACCTTGTCGAGGATGGCCCTGGCCTGCGCTTCGGTGAAGATGGTCATTGCAGATCTCCTTGCCGGTCAGCCGAGGCTGCGCGCGGTGTTGATGACGTTGATGCCGTCGAAGCGCGCGGTCGATGACCCGTGCGACACCGCCGAGATCTGTGGCGGCTGGCCCTTGCCGTCGAAGAACGAGCCCCCCATGCGATAGTCGCTGCTGTCGGCCACGGCGCTGCACGCGTTCCAGAACTCCGGCGTGCGGATCTGGTAGGCCACGTCTTCCAGCATGCGGGTGATCCGGCCCTGCTTGATCTCGTAGAACAGCTGCCCGCCAAACTGCGCGTTGTAGCGCTGCTGGTCGATCGAGAACGAGCCGTCGCCGATGATGTAGATGCCGTTGTCCACGTCCTTGATCAGCTCGGCCACGCTCAGCGGGGTCTTGCCCGGGGCCAGCGACACGTTGGCCATGCGCTGGAACTGCACGCTGGACCAGGAATCGGCATAGCAGCAGCCATCCGACTCCTGCTTGCCCAGGATATGGGCCTGGTCGCGGATGGCCTGGTAGTCCACCAGGATGCCGTCCCGGATCAGGTCCCACTGCTTGGTCTTGACCCCTTCGTCGTCGTAGGCGACTGCGCCCAGGCTGCCCGGCTGCACCTTGTCGGCGAAGATGCTGACCTTGTCGCTGCCGTACTGGAAGCCCGACTGGCGCTTGTCCAGCGTGGCAAAGCTGGTGCCGGCATAGTTGGCCTCGTAGCCCAGCACGCGGTCCAGCTCGGTGGCGTGGCCCACCGACTCGTGGATGGTGAGCCAGGTGTGCGAGGGATCCAGCACCAGATCGTACTTGCCGGGCTTGACCGAAGGCGCCTTGAGCTTTTCCTGCGCCTGTCTGGCCGCCGCGATGGCGTCCTCGCGCATGTCATAGGACAGGCCGTAGTTGACCACCCCGTTGGGCGAGACGAACTTGCCCGAGGCATCGCCGTCCAGATATTCGAAGCCCAGCCCCATCGGCGCCGACAGCCCGTCGCGGGTGCGGAACTTGCCGCTGGCCTTGTCGATGGCGGTGACCGTGAACGGTGCCCAGATGCGGTGAACGTCCTGGTCGATGTAGGAACCATCGGTGGAGGCGAAGTACTTCTGCTCGTTGACCGAGAACAACATGGACCGCACGAAGTCGGCCCCGGCATTGATGGCCGCTGCGTTCACCCCCAGCAGCAGGTCCACCTTGTCCTTGACCGGCACCTCCATCGCGTTCTTCCTGATCGGCGTGCGCCAGCTGACTTCGCCGGCGCCGGGCGCGGGCGCCAGTTGTACCGGTGCGCTCTGGTTGCCGGCGTTGGCCCTGGCGATGGCCGCGGCCTGGCGCGCGGCAGCGGCGACGCTGTCGGCGGCCAGTTCGTTGGTGGCGGCAAAACCCCAGGCACCGTTGACGATGACCCGCACGCCGACCCCGGAGGATTCGGTGTTGACCACGTTCTGCACCTTGTCCTCGCGGGTGGTGATGAACTGGCGCAGGTAGCGGCCGATGCGGACATCGCAGTAGCTGGCGCCGGCCTGACGCGCGGCGGCCAGGGCGACATCGGCCAGGCGTTTCTTCAACCCGGTGTCCATTGCCGACTGCAGCTGCTCGGCGGCGATGGCCTTGCCGAAGAAAGCGGGCAACATCAGGCCGCCCAGGCTCAGGCCGCTGGCGGCCAGGAAATCACGTCGATGCATGGCTGTCCTTCCCCGGCCGCACGGCGCAGGGGCCGCCGGCGTGCTGTGGCGATGAGGCTTGCACCGAAGGCGCAGGCACGCCCGATTCTTGCCTCAGCGGCAAGCCAGGGTCAAGAATGACCTTTGGCACAGATGCCGCGCGCGCGGCAACGACGGTGCCCGGACCGGGGCGGGCATCGGCGACGACCGGCCTGGCCAGACGGTCTGGCCGCTAGCAGCCTGTCGGGCTTTGGTGGTCGAGGCGAGAATTCGGCTGTGCGAGGTCAGATTTTCGACGGTTCGCCGGCCCATAGTGGTGCTATGGGCCAAGAAGCGGCGGAAAGATGGACCGCACAGGCGGATTCGCAGCCCGGCCGGCCAAAGTCCGACAGACTGCTAGACCCAATACTGTTCAGATAGAAAGAGATCATTGACAATCCATGTCCATCGAAGCTTCGGTGGACATGGACAATGGCGAGAACCCGCAAGACCCTCCCGGCGAGGGCGGACGTCGCGCATCTGATCAGCGCAGGCGTGCTGGCCAGGCGGGTCAAGTCCAACCTCAAGCTGCCGGTCGAGCAGTTGCTGGCCGACGGCTCGTACCTGAGCCGCGTCTTCGACAGCGCCGACAGGCATCGCAGTGCGGGCCAGATCGTGCGCGTCATCGACTACACCCTGCAGGACTCGGCCACGCCGCCCCAGGACAGCTACCGGCTGGGCGCTGTGTCAGCAGTCGCGGGCGCTTCAACCCGCGTGGCGTCAAACGCAAGATGAGCAACTTCCATGTGCGCCATCGCGGCGAACTGCTTCACCAGCGGCATCAGCCTACGCCGGTGTTGCGTATCTGAACAGTATTGCTGCTAGACCCGGCTGGCGATCGCCTTGGCAAAGCCCATGGTATTGCCGGTGCCGCCCAAGTCCGGGGTGACCGAATCCCGGGCTTCCAGGGTGGCCACGATGGCCTTGCGCAGGCGGGTGGCGTTGTCCGGCTGGCCGATGTGGTCCAGCATCTGCGCGGCGGCCAGCAGCAGCGCGCACGGATTGGCCTTGCCCTGGCCGGCGATGTCCGGGGCCGAGCCGTGCACCGCTTCGAAGATCGCAGCCTCAGTGCCGATGTTGGCACCCGGGGCCAGGCCCAGGCCGCCGACCAGGCCGGCGCACAGGTCGGACAGGATGTCGCCGAACAGATTGGTGGTCACGATGATGTCGAATTGCTCCGGGCGCATCACCAGCTGCATGCAGGCGTTGTCCACGATCATCTCGTTGCATTCGATGTCCGGGTACTGCGCGGCCACTTCGCGACCGACCTTGAGAAACAGGCCCGAGGTCGACTTGATGATGTTGGCCTTGTGCACCAGGGTGACCTTCTTGCGGCCGGTGGCGCGGGCCAGGTCGAAGGCATAGCGGACGATGCGCTCGGACCCCTTGCGGGTCACCCGGGTCATCGAAATGGCGGTCTCGCCGTCGGCCGACACTTCCTGGCCTTCGCTCAGGTAGGCCCCTTCGGTGTTCTCGCGCACCGTGATCAGGTCCACCCCGGTGCCGAAGCGCGATTTGGTGTTGGGGAAGGAGATCGCCGGACGCACGTTGGCGTACAGGTCGAAATGGCGGCGCATGGTCACATTGATCGAGGTGAAGCCCTCACCCACCGGCGTGGTCAGCGGGCTCTTGAGTGCGACCTTGTTCTTCTTGATCGAGGCAAGCGTCTGGGCGGGCAGCAGGTCGCCGTGCTTTTCCAGCGCGACCAGGCCGGCGTCGGCTTCCTCGTAGACCAGTCCGGCCTTGAGGGCATCGAGCACATAGAGGGTGGCGTCCATGATTTCCGGGCCGATGCCGTCGCCGCGGATGACCGTGATCGTTTGCGTCATGAGTGTGTCCAAAACTGGGGCGCAGCGCCGCAACGGCATGCGCGAAGGGGAGGAGGTGGTCGGGCAAGTATGCCCGATCCGACCAGGGGCTCCCAAGCGGCCTGCGGGCCAGGATGCATGAACCGCGGAAAAGGCCATGCAAGATCTGCGATCTTGCAGCTAAATTTCAATGAAACGGCAGTACGTACATTCAGGTATGCATGAAGAAGACATACCCGGCCGCGACCCCCGCGGCGCGCGGATCAGTCATGCGCGTGTTGCGCCGGTGCCGCGGCGCCGGCTTCCAGCCGGTCCAGGAAATCCACCGCCCGGCGCAGGTGCGGGATCACGATCGACCCGCCCACCACCAGCCCGACCGAGAAGGTCTCGAAGAACTCCTCGCGGGTGACGCCGACCTCCTTGCACTGGGCCACGTGGTAACTGACACAGTCGTCGCAGCGCAGCACCAGCGAGGCCACCAGGCCCAGCAGTTCCTTGGTCTTCACCTCCAGCGCACCGGCCTGGTAGGTCTGCGTGTCCAGGGCGAAGAAGCGGCGCACGACCTGGTTGGGCTCGGCCAGGATCCGTTGGTTCATGCGCTGGCGGAAGTCGGTGAAGGCCTTGACCCGGTCCTGTTCGGTCTCGGCGCCGGGCTGGCTCACGCGGCGCCACCTTGCAACAGCGGCTCCAGGCCGCCGGCGCGGTGCAGGGCCATCAGGTCGTCATAGCCACCGACGTGGGTGTCGCCGATGAAGATCTGCGGCACGCTGGTGCGGCGGGTCCTGGCCATCATCTTCTCGCGCTCGGCCGGATCGGTGTCGATGCGCACTTCGGTCCAGGTCTGGCCCCTGGACTTGAGGAAATTCTTGGCGGCCACGCAGTACGGGCACACGGCGGTGGAATAAATGGTGATCTGGGCTGTGCTCATGGGGAATTCTCTGCACCTTGGATGGTCTGAGATGCATCATGGTGGCATGGTCGCGGGGAACCAGAGGTCGTAATGCAACGCTGCGGATTAACCACCGATTCACCCGCTGGCCAGCGCGCCCGGCGATGCTGCGCCGGTTTGCCCCTCGGCCCGGATCGATCCTGCGCGTGCGCCTGACCCTGCTTGCCACTGCCCTGACCCTGCTGGTCGCCGCGCCGCCTGCCTGCGCGCAGGCCGATCGCCTGCCCGACATCGGCTCCTCGGCCGGCGAGCTGCTCAACCCGGTCAAGCAGCAGCTCTACGGGGCGATGACCAAGCGCGAGCTGCGCAACTACGGCTACCTGCTGGACGATCCGCTGATCGACGACTGGCTCGACCGGGTCGGCCAGGGGCTGGCCGCCAACAGCGACACGCCGAGCCAGCCGTTCACCTTCTTCATGCTGCGCGACCGGCAGATCAACGCCTTCGCCACCCTGGGCGGTTATATCGCGGTCAACTCCGGACTGGTGCTGACCGCCGAGCGCGAGGACGAAGTGGCCGCAGTGCTGTCCCACGAGATCGCACACGTCACCCAGCAGCACGTGCTGCGTGCGGTGGAGCGCGCCCAGCGCGACCAGATGCCGATCCTGCTGGGCATCCTGGGCGCGATCGTGGCGGCGCAGGCGGCCGGCGGCAGTTCCAGCGGCGACGCCTCGCAGGCAGCGCTGATCAGCGGCATGGGCTTGATGCAGCAGCGCCAGATCGACTACACCCGCTCCAACGAAAGCGAAGCCGACCGCATCGGCATCCATACCCTGGCGCGGGCCGGCTACGACCCCGACGCCATGGCCGGCTTCTTCAACCGCATGGACCAGGTGATGCGCGCCAACCGCGGCGGCGAACGCGAACGCACGCCCGATTACCTGCAGACCCACCCGGTCACCACCTCGCGCATCAGTGAGGCGCACGAGCGCGCTGAGCGCATCAAGCGCGAGAACAACGTGGTCACCACCGTGTCCACCCCCACCGGCAAGGTGACCGAAAGCACCCCGCGCGAAGGCAACTACGCCGCCGGCCTGCGCAGCAACAACCCGCTGCTGCCCTTCCAGGTGAACCTGCCGGCCTCGAGCCTGGACAATGGCGCCACCGGCCTGTTCCTGTGGGCGCGCGAACGCCTGCGCGTGCTCAGCGCCAACACCGCCGACGAAGCGGTCCGCGAATATGAAAGCATCCGCCGCAGCACCGGCGAGCTCACGCCCCCCCAGCGCTACGGCCTGGCCCTGGCCCAGATGCGCGGCACCCAGCCGGCGGTGGCCGCCAACGCCTTTGCCCAGCTGCTGCAGGAACTGCCCGGCAACCTGTGGCTGGAACTGGCCCTGGCCCAGGCCCAGGCGCGCATCGGCGATGTGGCCCAGTCCAGGGCCCGGCTGCAGGCGCTGCTCAAGCGCACCCCCAACAGCCGCCCGGTCGTCCTGAGCTTCGCCCAGGTGCTCAACGACCAGGGCAGCAAGGCCGCCGGCCAGCAGGCGCGCCAGGTGCTGCAGCCGCTGCTGGGCGCCAGCGGCGATGACCCCGTGTTCCAGCAGGCCTACGCCCGCGCCTGCGAACTGGCCGGCGACAGCGTCAAGGCCGGCGAGGCCTACGCGCAGGTGGCCTATCTGAATGGGCGGCCCGAACAGGCCCTGACCCAGCTGCAGAACCTCAAGCGCGACCAGGCCCTGGATTACTACGCCCGCGCCCGGGTCGAGGCCAGGATCACCGCCATCACCCCGGAAGTGCTGGAACTGCGCGATGCCGGCGTGCGCGACCCGGACCTGGACAGCAACCGCTGAGCCAGCCGCCCTCGACGGGTGTCACAATCGAGTCATAAAATTGTCGTCTACTGGGCACTGTCTCCATCGTCCGGCCAGACCCGTGCAAAAACGCATCCTCATCGTCGACGACGAGCCGGCCATCCGCGACATGGTCGCCTTTGCCCTGCGCAAGGGCGAGTTCGAGCCGATCCACGCCGGTGACGCACGCGAAGCCCAGGGCGCCATCGCCGACAAGGTGCCTGACCTGATCCTGCTGGACTGGATGCTGCCGGGCACCAGCGGCCTGGACCTGGCCCGGCGCTGGCGCAGGGACGCCCTGACCCGCGAGGTGCCGATCATCATGCTCACCGCCCGCGGCGAGGAGAACGACCGGGTCGGCGGCCTGGAAGCCGGCGTCGACGACTACGTGGTCAAGCCGTTTTCCTCGCGCGAGCTGCTGGCGCGCATCCGCGCGGTCATGCGCCGGACCCGCGAGGACGAGGAAGACGGCAGCATCTCGGTGGGCGCGCTGCGCATCGACGGCGCCGCCCACCGCGTGTTCGCCCAAGACCAGCCGGTGCCGATCGGCCCGACCGAATACCGCCTGCTGCATTTCTTCATGACCCATCCCGAACGCGTCTACAGCCGCACCCAGCTGCTGGACCACGTGTGGGGCGGCAGCGTGTACGTTGAGGAGCGCACCGTGGATGTCCACATCCGCCGCCTGCGCAAGACCCTGGAGCCACACAACGTGGACAACATGGTCCAGACTGTGCGCGGCTCCGGCTACCGGTTCTCGGTGTCCACCTGAGCCGCGCCGCGGCCCGGCCCGACATCCTGCGGATCGCTTCCCGCCACACAGCGGTCATGCCGGCGTCGTGGGATGGTCGTTTTCCCGACGCCTGCCCGCCACGTGCCGTTCCGTACCCTGGCCGGCAACCGCTCTGACACAATCGCCTCATGCCCAAACACCTGCGCTCGGCCTGGAACCGCACCCTGTTCCGCCTCGCCACCCTGCTCGTCATTGCCGCGCTCGGAGGCTGGCTGGTGGGCGCGTTCTGGCAGGTACTGGCGATCGGCGCGCTGTGCGTGGTGGCCTGGCAGTTCTGGCGCCTGCGCGCGGTATTGCGCCGGCTGACCGCACGCGCGCGCCTGCAGCCGGCCCAGGGCGATGGCGTGTGGAACGAGCTTGACCGTCTGCTGCACCGCGGCCAGCTGGGCATGCGCACCCGCAAGCGCAGGCTGCTGGCGATGCTGCGCGCCTATCGCGCCGCGACCGCTGCCCTGCCCGACGCGTTGGTGGTGATCGACCGCAGCACCCAGCGCGTGCAATGGTTCAACAAGGCAGCCACCACGCTGCTGGGACTGCGCCACCCGACCGACCTCAATGCGCCGGTGAACCAGTGCCTGCAGCCGCTGCCCATGTCGCACTGGCTCAGTGCCGGACGCAACGCCGAGCCGATGCTCGATGCGACCTCGCCTGCCAACCCGGACCTGCGCCTGAACCTGCGCCTGATCCCGTATTCGGACCAGTACTGGCTGCTGGTGGCGCGCGATGTCAGCAAGCTGCTGCGCCTGGAGGAGATGCGCCGCGACTTCGTGGCCAACGTCTCGCACGAACTGCGCACGCCACTGACCGTGGTCCACGGCTACCTGGACATGCTGGACGCCGACGAATTCCCGGAGTGGAAGCCGATCCTGGAGGAGATGCAGAAGCAGTCCAACCGCATGACCCAGCTGGTCGAGGACCTGCTCACGCTCTCGCGCCTGGAGGTGCAGGACAGCCTGACCGACGAGCACATCGCGATGGGCTCGATGCTGGCCACCCTGCGGCGCGAGGCCGAGGCGCTGAGCCGCAAGCGCCAGACCATCCTGGTGGAGGACTGCGGCGACATCGACCTGTGGGGATCGAACAAGGAACTGCACAGCGCGTTTTCCAACCTGGTCAGCAACGCGGTGCGCTATACGCCGGTTGGTGGCACCATCACCATTGCCTTCGCCCGCGAAGGCGATGGCGCCGTGCTCAGTGTGCGCGACACCGGCTATGGCATTCCCGCCTCGCACCTGCCGCGCATCACCGAGCGCTTCTACCGGGTCTCCACCAGCCGCTCGCGCGAGAGCGGCGGCACCGGGCTTGGGCTGTCCATCGTCAAGCACGTGCTGAACCTGCACCAGGCGCGCCTGGAGATCGACAGCGCCGTCGGCCAGGGCAGCACGTTCTCGGTGCACTTCGGCCCGGCGCGGGTCCATCGGCGCGAATCCGCCCTTCCGCTTCCGCAGAGCCTGACCGCATGAATGCCGCCGCCGACCTCACCTCCGATCCTGTCGATCCGCTGCGTGAGCCGGCGCTGTACTTCAACCGCGAGCTGTCCCAGCTGGACTTCAACTTCCGGGTGCTGGCCCAGGCGCAGGACGCCTCGGTGCCGTTGCTGGAACGGCTGCGCTTCTTGTGCATCAGCTGCACCAACCTGGACGAGTTCTTCGAGATCCGCGCGGCCACCGTGCGCCACGCACAGGACTTCGGCCTGCCGCCCGGCCCGGACGGATTGACCCCGGCCACGGTGCTCACGCGCATCCACGACCGTGCCGCCGAACTGGTCGAGGCCCAGTACAGGTGCTGGAACCAGGTCCTGCGTCCGGCCATGGACGCTGCCGGCGTGCGCGTATTGAGCCAGTCGGTGTGGAACGCGCGCCAGCGGCGCTGGCTGCGCGCCTACTTCCGCAACGAGATCGTGCCGGTGCTCTCGCCACTGGGCCTGGACCCGTCGCACCCGTTCCCGCAGATCCTCAACAAGTCGCTCAACGTGGTGGTGGTACTGAAGGGCAAGGACGCCTTCGGCCGGGCCGGGCACCTGGCAATCGTGCGCGCGCCGCGTTCGCTCTCGCGCATCATCCACATACCCCAGCGCGTATCCGGCGGCGAGGACGACTATGTGCTGTTGTCCAGTGTGCTGACCGCGTTCGTCGATGACCTGTTCCCGGGCATGGAGGTCAAGGGCGCCTACCAGTTCCGGGTGACCCGCAACTCCGAGCTGGTGCTGGACGAGGAGGAAGTGGAAAATCTCGCCCTGGCCCTGCGCGACGAGCTGGCCGGTCGCGGCTATCGTCCGGCGGTGCGCCTGGAGATCGCCCACGACTGCCCCAAGGCCATCGTCGGCACGCTGCTGGACAATTTCGACCTGACCGAGAATGCGGTGTATCGGATCGAAGGCGCGGTCAACCTGAACCGGGTCAGCCAGATCTACGACCTGGTCCAGCGCCCGGAACTGAAGTACCCGCCGTTCACCCCGCGCCTGCTGCGCGATGGCGACGCGATGTTCGAGACCGTCGCCGACGGCGACGTGCTGCTGAGCCATCCCTTCGATGCATTCACCCCGGTGCTGGAGCTGCTCAGGCAGGCGGCCACCGATCCCAATGTGCTGGCGATCAAGCAGACCCTGTACCGCACCGGCAAGGACTCGGCGATCGTTGACGCGCTGGTGCTGGCCGCACGCAACGGCAAGGACGTCACCGTGGTGGTCGAGTTGCGCGCGCGCTTCGACGAGGAAGCCAACCTTGGCCAGGCCGATCGCCTGCAGGCCGCCGGCGTGCAGGTGGTGTACGGCGTGGTCGGCTTCAAGACCCACGCCAAGATGCTGCTGATCGTGCGCCGCGAGGGCAAGAAGCTGCGCCGCTACGTGCACCTGGGCACCGGCAACTACCACGCCGGCACCGCGCGCGCGTACACCGATCTGGGCCTGATCACCGCCAACCAGGACATCGGCAACGACGTGCACCTGCTGTTCCAGCAGCTCTCCGGGCTGGCGCCCACGACCAAGCTCAAGTGCCTGCTGCAGGCGCCCTTCACCCTGCATCCGGCCCTGATCAAGAAGATCGAACGCGAGGCGCGCCTGGCCCGTACCGGCCGCCCGGCACGGATCATCGTCAAGGTCAACGCGATCAACGAGCCGCGCGTGATCCGGGCGCTCTACGCGGCCTCTCGGGATGGCGTGCAGATCGATCTGATCGTGCGCGGCGCCTGCACCCTGCGGCCCGGCGTGCCGGGCGTGTCCGAGAACATCCGGGTGCGCTCGATCGTCGGCCGCTTCCTGGAACACAGCCGCGTGTACTGGTTCGGCAACGACGGCGACCCGGAGCTGTACTGCGCCAGCGCCGACTGGCTCGAACGCAACCTGCTGCACCGGGTGGAAACCTGCTTCCCGATCCTGGACGATAAGCTGGCCGCGCGCGTGTTCCGCGACCACCTGCAGAACTACCTGGACGACAACTGCAACGCCTGGGAACTGGACAGCGAAGGGCGCTACCACAAGCTGGTGCCGGGCCCGGAAGAGCTGCCGCACTCGGCGCAGGGGACGCTGCTGGCCAGGCTGTGAGGCGGGCCTGTCGGCACCTGCGCAACGGGCGCTGAATGCGGCTTCGGATATCATCGCGCACCATGCCCCAGACCTTCTCCCTGCCGCTGCAGGACAACGACCAGCTGGCAGCGGTGGACCTGGGATCCAACAGCTTCCACATGGTCGTGGCCCGCTACACCATGGGCCAGCTGCGCGTGATCGACCGCCTGCGCGAAACCGTGCGCATGGCCGATGGCCTGGACGAGCGCGGCGGACTATCCGCAGAAGCCCACGCCCGCGCGATCGACTGCCTGGCCCGTTTTGGCCAGCGCATCCGCGACCTTCCGGACTCGCGCGTGCGCGCGCTGGCCACCAATACCGTGCGCCAGCTGGCACTGCCGCGCAACTTCCTGGTCCCGGCCGAAGCCGCGCTCGGCCATGGCATCGAAGTGGTCGCCGGCCGCGAGGAGGCACGCCTGATCTACCTGGGTGTGGCCCACGCGCAGCCGCCCAAGCCCGGCACGCGCCGGCTGGTGATCGACATCGGCGGCGGCTCGACCGAATTCATCATTGGCAGCGGCCTGCAGACGCTGGAGCGCGAAAGCGTCCAGGTCGGCTGCATCGCCAGCACCCGGCGCTTCTTCGCCGGCGGCAAGCTGTCCAGGAAGCGCTGGAATTCGGCGCTGACCGAGGTCACCGCCGAGCTGCAGCAGTTCGCCAAGCCGTACCGGGCGCTGGGCTGGCAGGAGGCGATCGGCTCGTCCGGCACGGCCAAGGCCATCGGCGAGATCTGCGCGGCGATGAAGCTCAGCAAGGGCGCCATCACCGCCGAAGCCCTGCCGCAGATGCGCGATCGGCTGCTGCAGGCAGAGAGGATCGAGGACATCGACCTGCCCGGCCTCAGCAAGGACCGCCAGCCGATCATCGCCGGCGGGGTGCTGGTGATGGAGGCCGCGTTCCAGGCACTGGGCATCGAGCGGATGATGGTGAGCAAGGCGGCCATGCGCGAGGGCATCCTCTACGACATGCTGGGCCGCCGCGGCGGCGACGACCCGCGCGAGCAGTCGGTGGCGATCATGATGCAGCGCTACGGCGTGGACCCGGCCCAGGCCGAGCGCGTGGAGCAGACCGCGCAGCGCCTGTTCGACCAGGTCGCCGATGCCTGGCAGCTGGAAGCCGACGACGCACGCGTGCTGTCCTGGGCCGCGCGCCTGCACGAGATCGGCCTGACCGTGGCGCACAGCCAGTACCACGTGCATGGCGCCTACCTGCTGGAATATTCGGACATCGCCGGCTTCTCGCGCCAGGAACAGCTGATGCTGGCCGCGCTGGTGCGCACCCATCGCCGCGGGATCCCCAGGACCGCCTTCGACGCCCTGCCCGACCGCCGCATCCCGGCCGCCAAGCACATCGCCGCCCTGCTGCGCCTGGCCGTGCTGCTGCACCGCGCCCATGACGCCGAACCGATCCCGACCCTGGAGCTGATGGCCCAGAACGAAGAACTGCACCTCCTGCTGGACAAGGAGTGGATCGACGCGCGGCCGCTGCTGCGCGCCGACCTGATCGGCGAAGCCAATGACATGCCAGGCCTGGGCATCGCGTTCAAGCCATTCGTGACCTGAGCAGAAAGCCGGGAACGGGGATCCAGGCACGTAGGGCGGGTCTTGACCCGCCATTGCCATGCATCCGCCGCCCACACATGCATGGATCAAGGGCGTCTTGGCGGGTCAAGAGCGGCGGGTCAAGACCCGCCCTACGTTTCTGATCGCGATTCGAGCGGCAATCGGCTTCATCAAACTGCCATCGCACTGACATGCGCGCTGCATCGCGCGCGCCCACGCTGTCGCAAACGTGGGAGTCCGACATGCGCTACGCGATCGTCACCGAGACCTACCCGCCGGACATCAACGGCGTCGCCCTGACGGTCCAGGGGCTGGAAGAGGGCCTGCGCCAGCGTGGCCATGAAATCAGTCTGGTACGCCCGCACCAGCCCAGCGACACGCACGCCCCGGCCCGTCACGACACCCTGCTGGTGCGTGGCGTACGGCTGCCGCACTATCCTGGCCTGCGCTTCGGCCTGCCGGCGCCCCTGGCCTTGCGCGAACACTTGCGCCATTTCGCGCCCGATGCGATCTACGTGGCCACCGAAGGCCCCTTGGGCTGGTCGGCGCTGCGCGCGGCCAGGCGCCTGGGCATCCCGGTGGCAACCGGCTTCCATACCCGTTTCGATCACTACATGGGCGACTACGGCATGCCGTGGCTGCGCCCGGTGGCGCTGCGCTGGATGCGGCGCTTCCACAACGGCGGCGATGCCACGCTGGTGCCCACGCGCGAGCTGGCCGACTGGCTGGGACAGACGGCCTTCGCCAAGGTCCAGCGGCTGGCGCGCGCGGTGGATACCAGCCAGTTCCATCCCCGCTTCCGCGACCAGGCCCTGCGCCAGCAATGGCAGGCCGGTGAGCAGGCGCCGGCGCTGCTGTCGGTGGGCCGCATCGCCGCCGAAAAGAACCTGCGTCTGGCGGTCCAATCCTTCCGCCGCCTGCAGCAGCAGTGCCCGCAGGCGCGCATGGTGTGGGTGGGCGACGGCCCCGAGCGCGCGGCGCTGCAGGCAGCCAATCCCGACTTCATCTTCTGCGGCATGCAGCGCGGCGAAGACCTGGCCCGGCACTACGCCAGCGCCGACCTGTTCGTGTTTCCCAGCCGCAGCGAGACCTTCGGCAATGTGACCCTGGAAGCGATGGCCAGCGGCCTGGCCACGGTGGCGTTCGATTCCGGCGCCGCGCGCGAGCACCTGCGCAGCGGCCTGCACGGTGCCGCAGTGGCAGACGATGCCGGGTTCATCGAGGCGGTCGTCGATCTTGGCGGCGATGGACCGCGGCGCCGGGCCATGGGCGCCAGCGCGCACCTTGCCGTCCAGGCGCTGCAGCCGGCCCAGGTCGCGGCCGACTTCGACGTGCTGCTGTCCCGACTGGCCCAGCAACGCAAGGAACCTGCCCATGCCATCCCGGCGTGAAATGCCGCTGCCCCGGGAATCCCGGGTCTGCCTGTTTGCCAACCGCTTCGGCCGGCGCCATGACCTGCGCCGGTTCTTCGCGCTGGTCAGCCGCCTGGGCGATGGCGTGTTCTGGTACGTGCTGATGGCCGCGATGATCGTGTTCGACGGCTGGCAGGGCCTGGCCGCCGCCGCGCACCTGGCTGCCACCGGTGCAGTGGCCCTGGTGCTCTACAAGGGCCTCAAGCGCTGGACCCGGCGGCCGCGCCCATTCGCCTCGGATGTGCGCATCCAGGCGTGGATCGCGCCGCTGGACGAGTTCTCCTTCCCCTCCGGCCATACCCTGCATGCGGTGGCCTTCACCCTGGTGGCGCTGGCGCACTACCCGGCCCTGGCGCCCTTGTTGCTGCCCTTCACCGCCTGCGTGGCAGCTTCGCGGGTGGTGCTGGGGCTGCACTATCCCAGCGACGTGCTGGCGGCGACGGTGATCGGGTCTGGACTGGCGGGGATGGCGGTGTGGGGCGTGCCGGGGGTGAGCTTGCTGGGGTGAGCGGCGGTTGCACTCGCACGACCGCGGCTCAATCCTGCAGCACGTCCTTCCTCGGCAGGGCCTGGTCCCGCATCGCGGCCTGGTAGGCGAATGCGGCGATGATCGCCGCCGCCTGCTTCAGGTCATCCGGTGATGCGTGATCGTAGGTATCCAGGTCGCTGTGATGCACCTGGGTGCCATAGTCCAGGCGATCCTGGACAAACTGGAAACCCGGCAGCCCGACCCGGTCGAACGGGATGTGGTCGGTGCTGCCGGTGTTGCGGCTGGTGACGATGCTCGCACCCAGATCGTTGAACGGCGCCAGCCAGGCCTTGAAGATCGGCATCACCGCCTGGTTTTCCTGCGCATAGATGCCGCGGATCCTGCCCGAGCCGTTGTCCAGGTTGAAGTACGCCGAGAACCTGCCGTAGTCCCTGGTTTTCTGCAGCGCGCCGGTGGCATCACGCAGGTAGGGCGGCAACGCCTTCTGCGCCGGGTCGGTCGGCTCGGGATAGGTGGCGAAGTGGCGCGAGACGTAATCGGTCGAGCCGACCAGGCCCTGCTCCTCGCCGCTCCACAGCGCCACGCGGATGGTGCGCCTGGGTTTGGCGCCGACCGCCTTGAGGATGCGCATGGCTTCCATCATCACCGCCACGCCCGCGCCGTTGTCCGAGGCGCCGGTGCCGGCGTGCCAGGAGTCCATGTGCGCGCCCAGCATCACCACTTCGTCGGCCTTGCCGCTGACCTTGAGCTCGGCGACGGTGTTGTAGCCGGGGTCGTTGGCCTGGCTGGTGAAGCGCGCATCGGAATTGACGCGCAGGCGCACGATCTGCTTGCGGTCCAGCGCGCGCAGCAACGGGTTGTAGTGCTCGGCCGCGACCACCAGCTCGGGCACGCCGACCGCTTCACCGACCTTGCGCGAGCCGCCACCCCCGACCCGCAGGATGCCGTCATCCCAGCCGCTGATGCTCAGCGCGGCCACCGCACCTTCGTCGATGAGGAACTGGTTGGTGGCCTTGGCCAGCTCGGTGCGCTCGCGGTATTCCTTGACCCGCTTGGCCTTTGCCTCGGCGCCCCCTGCGGGCATGGGGAAATTGAGCAGCTCGCCCAGGCCGGCCTGGTCATAGCGCCTGGAGGACGGCTCGGTGCCCGGCTTGTATTCGCGCGTCTCGCTCAGCAGCACGATCTTGCCGCGCAGCTTGCCCTTGTACTTGTCCAGGTCGGCCTTGGTCTTGAGGGTGAGCGCAATGGCTTCGCCCTCGACCGGGCCGCCGGTGCCCGGCGTCCAAGCCTTGGGCACCGCATGCAACGGCGCGGTGCGCGGGGTCAGCAGCTCCAGGCTGGCACTGCTGAATTCCCAGCCGCGGCCGAAGTCGGCGAACGCCTCGTCATGCACGTTGGCCAGGCCCCATTCGGTGAACCTGGCCTTGGTCCAGGCGTTGGCCTTGGCCATGTTGGGCGAGTTGGTCAGGCGCGGACCGATCTGCTCGGTCAGGTGCTGCAAGGTGTCGGCCACCTGCGAGCGATGGAGCGCTTCCTGCCGGATCTTGCCGACCATCACCAGATCGACCGCTTCCTCGGCCTGTGCCGACAAGGCCAGGCCCAGGCCTGCGACCAGCGCAGCCCACTTCATCCGCCTCATGCGTGCTTCCCCATCGTGATGGATCGAGGTATCGAGTCTGCCAGTGCAATGTGCGGCTGCAGCAGGTCATCGGTCATGGCTTGAGATGACAGAATCGTCATTTTTGAGCGGCACCAGCCGCGCGCGCGGTCGCCGCAGCAGCGGCAACGGGGGGCCACTTCATCCACGCCGTACGCGCCGGCGCGTACGGCAGCCGGCGTGCGGCATGGCGCTCGCGCCCCGCCCTACCCTGCTGCTGCATCAGCGCAGCTCCGCCGACAACGCGTACCAGTCCACGCGCCGGGTCACCCACATGATCAGCGCCAGGACGCCGAACAGCAGCAGCGCGCCCATCAGCAGCGCGTTGTCTTCGGAAACCAGCAGGCCGTACAGCGCGCCGTACAGGGCCGTCAGCCCCGTCGCAAAACCCGCCGCACGTGCCCAGCTGCGCAGCACGCCCGACAGGTACACCAGCTGCACGCCGATGCACGCCAGCGCAGACACCACATAGGCAATCCAGAACGCGACGTGCTCACTCAGGCTGAGCAGCAACAGGAAGAACATCGCCAGCGCAAGTCCGACCAGCAGGTACTGCAGCGGATGGATCGGCAGGCGCCTGATCAGCTCGAACAGGCCAAAGCCGACGAAGGTCAACACCACGAACAGGATCCCGTACTTGCTGGCGCGATCGGCCAGCGTGTAGACATCGACCGGATCGATCAGCTCCACCCGCAGCGCATCCAGCCGCGTGTCGGCGGTCTTGAGCTGCTGCAGCTGGGTCTGCGCCTGGCTGGCCAGCGAGGACACCGCCCACTGCGCATCGAACCCGTCCGCGCGCACGCTGCGCTGCACCGGCAGGAAATCGCCGGTGAAGCTTGGATGCGGCCAGGCCGAGGCGATCTGCACCCGTGTGTCGTCGGCCACCGGCACCACCTCCAGTCCCTGCGTGCCGGCCAGGGTGAAGGACAGCTGCACCCTGCGTCCCGGGATCACCTCACCTGCGATTGCCGGCAGCGACGCGCTGACCCCGGCCAGGCGTCCGTTGAAGGCGCGTGTGCCCGGCTGGAAGCGCAACGGCTGCCCATCGACCTGCAGCTGCGGCACGCCCAGCAGGCCACGCACGTCGCTCAGGCCCAGCACCAGGTACGGCACGCCGTAGCGGCGCGTGTTGCCGGCCGGCACCGCGGGCAGCGCCGTGCCGAAGCGCGCGGCCAGCCTGGCATCCCACTTGTAGGTGGGCACTTCGAACAGGCCGACCTTGCGCAGCTCCGGCGTGAGCCGGCCATGCACTTCCAGCGCCAGCGGGGTCTGCAGCAGCACGCCTTCCTCGCGCACCTCGCGGGTGCGGGACACGCCGGTGTCGTCGACCCACGCCTCCTGGCGCAGATCGAGATAAGGCACCGCGCGCAGCGGACCGACCAGCCGCTGCGCCCCGGCGGTGCTGCGCGCGATGCGCTGCACGGCCTGCTCGCGAAAAGCCGCGCGCTCGGCGATCTTGCCGCCGATCATGCTCAAGGGAATCAGCAGCGCCAGCACCAACGCGCCGACGATGGCAAAACGCAACGCCAGTTTCAGGGATTTCATGGACCGCTCCATCGCAGGGTGATGGCATCCAGCCTGCGCGGCCCGCGTGGGCGGGGTTTGCGCCCTGTTTGAAGCCAGGGTGAAGTGCGCACCGATGCGGCTGCCTCACCTGGGCTGGGTAGACTTGCAGGCCATGCAGACCTCGCCCCAGCCCATCGACCCCCGCCGCCTGCGCCTGCGCCGCATGAAACTGGCCGCCTCCGGCCTGCTGGTGCTGATGCTGGCCGGCTTCGCGCTGAGTCATGCGATGGGCCTGCGCGGCGGCTGGGCCTGGCTGGCCGCGTTCTGCGAGGCCGCCGCGGTCGGCGCGCTGGCCGACTGGTTCGCGGTGGTGGCGCTGTTCCGCCGGCCGCTGGGCCTGCCGATCCCGCACACGGCGATCGTGCCGCGCAGCAAGGACCGCCTGGCCAACAGCCTGGCGGTGTTCGTGCGCGACCATTTCCTGGCCCCCGAGTCGCTGCTGGAAAAGCTGCGCGTGTTCGACCCCGCCGCGCGCCTGGGCCAATGGCTGGCCGAGCCCGAACAGGCCCGCAGGCTGGCCGGCATGGCCCGCGGCTGGGCGCTGCAGGCGCTGGACCTGCTGGATGAATCGGCCGTGCGGGTGGCAATCCAGCAGTTCGTGGTGGGGCGCCTGCGCAGCTGGAACGCGGCCGGCACCGCCGGCGAAGTGCTCGGCATCCTCACCGCCGACGGCCGCCACCAGGAACTGCTGGATGAAGCGCTCAAGCGCATCGGCCGCTGGCTGGACAACCCCGCGGTCAAGGCCCGCGCCTCGGCGCTGATCGTGCGCTACGCGCGGCGCGAGTGGCCCAAGCTGATGGGCACGGTGGACCTGATCAAGCCGGTGGAGGAGATCGGCGATTCGCTGGCCCAGCGCATCGCCGCCGCGGCGCTGGAAGAACTGCAGCTGGTGCTGTCCACGCCCGGCCATCGGCTGCGCAAGGATTACGAAGAGTGGTTATCCGGCTATGTGGTGCGCCTGCGCAGCGATCCGGACCTGGCCGCGCGCGTGGAGGAGATCAAGCAGAACCTGATCGACCACCCCGCCGTGCAGGACTACGTGCGCGGGCTGTGGGACCAGGTCCATGCCACGCTGCGCACCAACCTGGAGACGCCCGATTCCACCCTGGCCCGGCACCTGGAGCGCTCGCTGCAGGCACTGGGCGAAGCGCTCGGCCGTGATCCATCCCTGCGCGAGGCCCTCAACACCCACCTGACCAGCGCCGCCGAAAGCCTCACCACCCGCCTGCGCAGCGGGGTCACCGACCACATCGCCCAGACCATGAAGAACTGGGACGAGCGCCAACTCACCGAGATCGTCGAACTGGCCGTCGGCCGCGACCTGCAGTACATCCGCTTCAACGGCACCCTGGTCGGCGGGTTGATCGGGCTGGTGCTGCATGCGCTGGTGGTGCTGACCCCGCTGTAGAGCAGCCGACGGGGGTCGGGCCGAGCCGGCGCACCTCCCCATGCCTTGTGGCACTGGCCGGGCGGCTTGGGCTGGGGGCACCTTACCCGTCAGATTCCCGCCACCGGAGAGCCGCCCCGATGCCCCGTCTTGCCCGCCCGTTGCTGACCCTGGCGCTGGCTGCCTGCTGCGCCAGCGCCCATGCCGCCGAACAAACCCCGACCGGCCGCCTGCCCACCTGGGCCCAGCCGCAGGATTACGCGCTGGACCTGAAGATCGACCCGGCGCAGGACACCTTCAGCGGCACCACCACGATCAAGGTCAAGCTGACCCAGGCCAGCGACCACCTGTGGATCGACGGCAAGGAACTGACCGTCGAGAAGGTCACCGTGGCCGCCGGCGGCGGCAAGCCCAAGCCGGCCAGGTACGTGCAGGCCGATGAAAAGAACGGCGTGGCCCGGATCGATTTCGGCACCACCCTGCAGCCGCAGGACCTGGTCCTGACCATTGCCTACAGCGCGCCGTTCAACGGCGAGCTGGAAGGGCTCTACAAGGTCACCTACGAAGGCAAGCCCTACGCGATGACGCAGATGGAGCCGATCAGCGCGCGCTTTGCCTTCCCCAGCTTCGACGAGCCTTCCTTCAAGACCCCCTACGACATCAGGCTGACCATTCCGGCCGACCTGCAGGGCGTGGCCAATACCGCCCAGGTCAAGCAAACCCCGGCCGGCAAGGGCTTCAAGACGCTGACCTTCTCGCGCACCCTGCCGCTGCCGACCTACCTGGTCGCCTTTGCGGTGGGCCCGTGGGATGTGGTGGACGGCCCCGGCATCACCGCCACCTCGCAGCGCGCCGGCACCCTGCCGCTGCGCGGTGTCGCGCCGCACGGCAAGGGTCCGCGCATGAAGATCGCCTTGGATTCCACCCCGGTGATCATCCACACGCTCGAGGACTACTACGACTTCGGCTATCCGTGGGACAAGCTGGACCAGCTGGCCGCGCCGGACTTCTCGGCCGGCGCGATGGAAAACGCAGGGCTTGTGACCTATCGCGACTTCCTGCTGCTGCTGGATGAAGACTCGGCCACCCGCTACAAGCGCGCCTCGTTCAACGTGATCGCCCACGAACTGGCCCACCAGTGGACCGGCGACACGGTGACCATGGCCTGGTGGGACGACCTGTGGCTCAACGAGTCCTTCGCCACCTGGATGCAGCAGAAGGTCACCATGAAGGTGCACCCGGAGTACCGCGCCGACCTGGACCGCGTGCTGGGTGCGCAGGGCGCCATGTCCGGCGACGGCCTGGTGGCCACGCGCAAGATCCGCCAGGAGATCACCGGCAACGGCGACATCGAGAACGCCTTCGACGGCATCACCTACCAGAAGGGCGCCTCGGTGCTGGGCATGTTCGAGTCCTATGTGGGCCAGGACGTGTTCCAGAAAGGCATGCGCCAGTACATCCAGGACCACAAGTTCGCCAATGCCACCGCCGACGATCTGGTCAGCGCGATCGCCACGGCCGCAGGCAAGGGACCAGAGTTCACTGCCGCGTTCAACAGCTTCCTGGACCAGCCGGGCGTGCCCTACGTGCACACCGAAGTCACCGATG
This sequence comes from Pseudoxanthomonas spadix BD-a59, assembly GCF_000233915.3. NCBI lineage: Bacteria > Pseudomonadati > Pseudomonadota > Gammaproteobacteria > Lysobacterales > Lysobacteraceae > Pseudoxanthomonas > Pseudoxanthomonas spadix. The sequence continues at coordinate 2,453,472 of NC_016147.2, forward strand.
CCAAGGGCCAGGTCGTGCTGAAGCTGACCCAGAAGCGCTACCTGCCGCTGGGCAGCACCGGCGACCCGGCCAAGACCTGGGGCGTGCCGGTGTGCGTGCGTTACCAGACCACCGCCGGCAGCGACAACGCCTGCACCCTGCTGACCGCCGCCAGCGGTCAGCTGGCCCTGCCCGGCGCCCAAAAGGGCGGCTGGGTGATGCCCAACGCCGGCGCTGCCGGTTACTACCGCATCGGCCTGGACGCCACGGCGCTCAAGACCCTCACCGCCAACCTGCCCCAGCTCAGCGACACCGAGCAGCTGGCCTACAACGATGGCGTGGACGCCTCCTTCCGCCTGGGCGAGATCAACCCGGCCCAGCTGCTGGCCGCGCTCAAGCCGCTGACCGCGTCCAAGGTCCCGGAAGTGGCCGACAAGCCGATCGGCAACGTGAGCTGGCTCTATCACTCCCTGGCCAGGACCGACGCCCAGCGCGCCGCGCTGAGCACCTGGGCGCAGCAGGTCTACCTGCCGCGCATGCAGCAGCTGGGCTACGTGCGCAAGGATGGCGAGGAAGGCAGCGACGCCCTGCAACGCGCCGAATTGGCCGGGTTTCTGGGCCTGACCATGAAGGTGCCTGCAGTGCGTGCCGAACTGCTCAAGCAGGGTGACGCGGTCCTGGCCGGCGGCAAGACGCTGGCCTTCGACCAGGCCAATCCGGACCTGCTGCAGAGCGCGCTGGGCGTGAGCGTGCAGGAACACGGCGCCGCGGCCGTGGACCAGCTGATGGCCGCCCTGCCCGGCGTGATCGACCCGGCCCACCGCAATGCCATGCTCGGCGCACTGGCCAGCGTCGAGGACCCGGCCCTGGCGGCCAAGGTGCGCAGTTTCGGTTTGAGCAAGGACGTCAAGGTGGGCGAAATGCGCTACGTGCTGACCGCCGGCGAGCGCGCCACCCTCGCCGACCGTGACGCCCAGTGGAACTGGTTCACCGCCAACTACCAGGCCATCCACGACCGCATCGGCGCCTTTGCCGGCGGCTCGCTGCCGCGCATCGCCGCTGCCGGCGCCTGCACCCCGGCCGAGTCCGAGCGCCTGCAGGCGTTCTTCGAGCCGCGCCTGAAGGACCTGCCCGGCGCCGTGCGCGGCCTGCAGCAGGCGCGCGAAAGCATCGCCCTGTGCAGCGCCCTGACCGCCAGGCAGGATCCGGCCACCCTGGTGAAGTGATCGCACGGGGCCATTGCCTGCGCCCGACGCCGCCGCAGGCAACTGCGGCGGCGTCATTGTGTGCGGCGCCACGCCGACTGACCGACGGATCTTCAGGCGAGCGCACCTGCGACCGAAGTCTGCCTGCGGCTGCCGACGGTGCCGGCCAGGGCTGCAGGCGAAGTCGCTCTCAAGGGCCTTGGCGATCCGATCGGGCCGGTTCGCGCGGCCCGGCGCTCGCCGCTGCATCGGTTGCGGCACCAAGGTGCCCGGAGCGCGATGGGATACGATGTCGCCCCGCCGCGCGCGCCGACAGATGGCCGGCCAGCTGTGCCCCCGACGGCGCTTGCTGACTTGCCTGGCGCGGTCCTGCACCGGCTGATGACCCCAACCTGCCCCTCATGACCCCCACGCGCATCGACCTCACTGCCCCCGACGACTGGCATCTGCATCTTCGCGATGGCGAGGCGCTGGCGTCGGTGATCGGCCATACCGCCGAGCGCTTTGCCCGCGCCATCGTCATGCCCAACCTCAAGCCGCCGGTGGCCACCGTGGCCCAGGCAGAGGCCTACCGCCAGCGGATCCTGGCGTGCCTGCCGCCCGGCGCGCGCTTTCAGCCCCTGATGACGCTGTACCTCACCGAGCAAACCTCGCCCGAAGAGATCGCCCTGGCCAAGGCCAGCGACAGCGTGCTGGCAGTGAAGTACTACCCGACCGGCGCCACCACCAACTCGCAGTCCGGGGTGCGCGATCTGGCCCGCGTGCATGCCGTGCTCGAGGCCATGGAACGGCATGAACTGCCGCTGCTGCTGCATGGCGAGGTGACCGATCCGGACATCGATATCTTCGACCGCGAGCGGGTCTTCATCGAGCGGCACCTGCTGCCGTTGCAGGCCAGATTCCCCGCGCTGCGCATGGTGCTCGAGCACATCACCACCGCCGATGCGGTGGAGTTCGTCACCGGCGCGCCGGCGCACGTGGCCGCCACCATCACCGCCCACCACCTGCTGCTCAACCGCAACGCGCTGTTCGAAGGTGGCATCCGCCCGCACCACTACTGCGCGCCGATCCTCAAGCGGCAGACCCACCGCGCCGCGCTGCTGCAGGCGGCGACCAGCGGCGACAGCCATTTTTTCCTCGGCACCGACAGCGCCCCGCATGCGCGGGAAACCAAGGAGACCGCGTGCGGCTGCGCCGGCCTCTATACCGCCCACGCCGCCATCGAACTGTACGCCGAGGCCTTCGAGCAGGTCGGCCGGCTGGATCGGCTGGAAGCCTTCGCCAGCTTCCACGGCCCGGACTTCTACCGCCTGCCCCGCAATCAGGAGCGCATCACCCTGGAACGCACGCCGTGGGTGGTCCCGCCCAGCTATCGGCTGGCCACCTCGACCTGCGTCCCGATGCGTGCAGGCGAATCGGTCGCCTGGTCGCTGGTGCGGCAGGGCTCCTGACGCGGCGGCAGCGCATCGCGCCCTGCTTGCATAGCTTGCTGCCCCGCGACAGGCCACCATGGTCTGCGACTGCAAACAAGATCCGGCCGATGGGATTGTGCCGGCACCGCCCGACCCCGGTCACCGTCAGCGGCACGGCGACCTGTCATCGGATCACCGCGCTGAGCCAGCGGATGGCAAGTTCACCGTTGAGCAGGCCAGCGCAGGCGTCATAACAACACAACGAAACCCGCCATCAGTAAAAGCCTTGTTCCTGGGCTTGCTGGGCCAGTTCGGTCAGCCGCGCCTTGCTGTTGGCGAGCTGGGCACTCATGTAGGTCATCAGGTCGCGGAAGTACACGCGCCGATGCGTGCCCACCTTGTGGTGGGGCAGTTCGCCGCGTTCCAGCAACCCGACCACGTGCGGGCGCGACACATTGAGGAAGTCGGCGGTTTGCTGGGTCGTCAATTCGGCATGGATGGGCACCAGGCTGACTGCGTTGCCGGCGGCCATATTGTTCAGAATGTCGACCAGCATCCGCAGCGCCTGGACCGGCACCTCGATTTCACCGTCGCTGTCGATCACACGCAGTCGCGCGGTCTTGCCGCGGCCAATGCACGCAGCAAGCAGCCGGCTGCTTTCGCGCGCAAGCTCCGATTCTTCGGGAGTGGCTGGGGGCGTGATGAGTGGTTCGTTCGTCAGGGTGGACATGGTGGTTAGGCCCTCGCCAAGCCTTCTCTTGAGTGGGCAAGTCTAACTTATAAACGAAACGATCGAAACATACGAAATAAGAGAAAGAAGGGAATGAAGACCCGCAGGGCCATAGTGCGCGCGCCGCCTGGTCACCCAGGGCTTAATGATTACCGACTGGTATCGCGCCCATGGATTCGGCCTACCATTTGGTATCTGCCCCGGAAAGCTTGCGTGCAACCGAGGTTGGCGTCACGGCACCTGACGCCGGGCGTGACCACACCAACATCGCAGCGTCATACAAGGCTCCGGCACGGGCTGCGATACTTTCCTCGTCCCAGTTGTCCAAATCTTTCTGGCCGAAATACGTGTTCATGAGCAGCGCGCTTTGCCCTAGTTTCGAGCGTTTACCCTCCACCGTCTGCCCGGATGCGTCCTGCCAGTCATTGAACGGTCCGTTGCTGACTGAGCTATTGAGGGGTTGAGTCAGCAGCGTGAGGTTGCCAAAGCCATGAACGGCCATATCGCGCACTACCCGCTGGGCATCTGTCATGCCGCCCACCTGGTAACTGGGCACAACCGCCCAGCTTTGCGGCATGACATGTTCAACGGTGAGAGCGGACTGCACCGGGACATGATTGCTGCCCTGCATGGTTCCGCGTGCGGCATATTCGAGCGCGCGCAGGATGCCGCATACCCTTGCCGGCTTCATGGCGAAATACACGGGCCGATGTAGCCACTGCTCCTGGAATGCCCCATCGCTCGGCCACAGCTCGCTGTCAGCCGTTGCCTCCAGCAATACCTTGCGCAGCGCAAGGTGTGGCTCACTTTGGGCAGCCGCGACCGCCTGCAAGAGCCGCATGAAGAAACGGTTGTAGCCCTTGGTGGTCATGTTGCATACGGAACGCCGCGTCAGATAGGAGGCTAGATCGCTCAGGGCCTGCCGCAGTTCCTGGCTGTCATCGGCCAGCCGTTCGCGCAGGGTGAGGTACACCGGCGTAATGGTGCCAACGTCCAGCGCCTTCACCAGGCGCGCGAACTCGGCCAGGTAACTGGTTCCGTCAGGCGAGACCAATTCCCTGAAATGACCACTGGCGCTGACAATGCGTTGGAGTTCCTGTTCCAGTTCGCGCGGCTCCTTTTGCCACCACGTCTTGAACGCCTCGAACACATGCCCGACGAGAGTCGTTTCTCGGCTGCGCAACACGGTGTAACTGTAGAAGAACAGGTCGATGCGCGGGTAGGTCAGGCGACCTTGCCGTTCTTTTTCTACCCAGTAGCGGTTGCTGGTCACACCCTTGCTGCCGGCAAGCGCCAAATCGAACGGGCTCCAGAACTTTGCATACAACGCGCTGACCGGTTTTCCGGAACGCGCGGCATCAAGAAACACGAAGTTGCGGATCAAGTCGGAGGCCAGCAGGGGTTCGCCGCGCGCATTGAGGGTCTCGAAGATTACCTGGGGGTCATCCTCCGTCTCCAGTTGCAGCGTCATGATTTGCACGTTCTCTGCCAGCGCCATGTACAACGCCTGCGCACGTTTGGGGTCGAATTCAGTCGTGGCATCCAACGGAACCACGTCATTGCCTCCACGAATCCGCTTGACCAACTCGTCGCTGGGTGTGTGTTCGTCCGCTTCGCCCGTACCCGCGACGTCGACGCCTTGGAGGTAGGCTAGGCAGGCAAAGTAGAAGTACAGGAACGTCTGCACCAGCAGCGGCCGTTCGACCTTTTTCTGGCCAGCGCGAGCCGGATACTGCGCGCAGATGTCCTCGACCTGCTGGGCCCCGTAGAGGAACCGCATCTCGTCCTGACCAGCCTCAGTGGGCCAGACTTTGTGGTAGTCGGTGTCCGTCGTGTACGGGCCGGGGTTGCGGACGAGCGTGTCCAGCATCTTGGGCAGTTGGCTGTCGCCGACTCGCCGCGCGGCGTCCCGGAACGCCAACAGAAGCAGCTGCAAGGTGGTGGAACGCTGCTGCCCGTCGATGACCTCGTAGGCCGGCACGCGCCCGAACGGTGGCGTCACCGGGGTCAGCACCAGCGAGCCAAGGAAGTGCTTTTGCAGCGGCTTGAGTGCCGCAGCGCCCACGCTCTGCTGTGCCTGGTCACGTTCCAGCCGCGCGTCTGCACGATCCTGGATATCGGCCCACAGCGGCACCACCTGTTTGTCCAGCGTCCAGACATAACCGCGCTGGAAGATCGGAATCTGGTACTGATACGGCGAGTTGAATAATCCGGTGACGGTCGTCTTGCTTGGTTGCATGTACTTCCCCCTGTATTGGTTGCATGTACTTCCCCCTGTATTTGCGGCCATCTACACGCCGCCGTCAGCGCGACTATCCTTGCTTATGATTCAAGGCCTAAAGCGGGCGACCCGCTCCGGTCATTGCTTCCACTACATCGCGCGTTCCGTCGACAACTCCGTCTGCCGAAGAACGAGCTGCGTCGCCCCTTCCGCAAGGTAGGGAGAGTAGCGGTACGTGGCCAGCAGGCGCCGCACGTCGTGCATCATCCCATTGTGCCACGCCGGACACCATGACTGCGACCGGGCCTTTTGAGCCCAAATCCGTGCGTGCAGTCGCCCATATCCCTCATGCCCGAAAGGCGACGCTACCGCCGCCGAACGCGAAGTGCCAAGGCGCTAGGAGCCTGTCGGACTTTCCAAAAGATGAGCCACGTACGTGAATTCTGGAAGACTTCGCGCCCTATAAATCTATTTCATGCACGTACACGGACGATTTTGGCGATTTTTTGACCAATTTCCGGCCCGCCCATCGAAAGTCCGACAGGCTCCTAGGCGCGGGTCAACCGCCAGGCGCGGTGGATCCGCGTGTTGCGCTCGAAATCCGGCGGGATGGTCTGGGCGCTGATCTCCTCGCACACGGCGAACTCGGCCACCCGTTCGGCGTCCAGCCTGAAGCGTCGGAAGTTGTTGGAAAAATACAGCACCCCGCCCTGCGACAGCCGCGCGATGCATGCGCGCAGCAGGCGCACGTGGTCGCGCTGCACCTCGAAATCCTCCGCGCGCGCGGAGTTGGAGAACGTCGGCGGGTCGCAGAAGATCAGGTCGTACTGGCCGCGGTCGGCTTCCAGCCAGGCCAGCGCGTCGGCCTGCACCAGCTGGTGCTGCTGACCGCCCAGGCCGTTTTCCTGCAGGTTGTCCTGGCACCACTGCAGGTAGGTGCCGGACAGGTCGACGCTGGTGGTGCTGGCCGCGCCGGCCACCGCCGCTTCCACGCTGGCCACGCCGGTGTAGCTGAAAAGGTTGAGGAAGCGCCGGCCGCGCGCAGCGTGCGCCATCTGCCCACGCAAGGGGCGATGGTCCAGGAACAGGCCGGTATCCAGGTAATCGAACAGGTTCACCCGCAGGCGTGCGCCGTGCTCGCGCACCACGATCACCTCGCTTCCCGCGCCCAGTCGGCCGTACTTGCTGCCGCCCTTGCCGCGCGCGCGCGACTTGATCGCGACCTGCTCGTGCGGCACGGCAAACACATTGCGCACCGCAGCCAGCAGCTCGTTGAAACGGCGCAGCGTATCGGCTTCGGGGATGCTGGCCGGGGCGGCATATTCCTGCACGTGCAGGAAGGTGCGGCGCGCGCCGTCGGCTTCTTCGTACACGTCCACTGCGGCGGCGTACTCGGGCAGGTCGGCATCGTAGACGCGGTAGCAGGTCACGTCCTCGCGCTGGCGCCAGCTCTTGAACTTCCTGATGTTCTTGCGCAGGCGGTTGGCCACCATCTGTGCCCCGACGTTCAATTCGGCGGGCGCGTCAGGCACCACGCGCTGCGGCGGCGCGATCGGATCGACGAAGATCAGCGCGCACTCGATGGCGCCGTTGAACAGCTGGTATTTCTTCTGCGCGCGCAGGCCGGTGGCCATGGCCAGCTCGGCGCTGCCGCACAAAAGGCTCGCCCGCCAGTCCGGCACCGCCCGACGCAGGCCATCGCCCAGCGCCCGGTACAGCGCCGCATCGGCGGCCAGGCGCTCGTCGTAGGGCGGGTTGCAGACCACCACGCCACGGCGGATCGGCGGCGCCGGCAACTTGGCCACATCGCAGACCTGCAGGACGATGGCGTGCTCCACGCCGGCCTCGCGCGCGCTTTCGCGGGCGGCCTCGATCGCGCGCGGATCGATGTCGCTGCCGAAGGCGACCTGCGCCGGCAACGCGGCGCGGCCGGCGGTTTCGCGCTCGCGCGCCTGCTCGCGCAGGCCTTGCCAGTGCGCCATGTCGAAGCCCAGCCAGCGCGTCGGCGGCAGGCTGCCGTGGCGTTGCAGGCCTGGCGCCACATCGGCGGCCATCAACACTCCTTCGATCAGCAGCGTGCCGCTGCCGCACATCGGATCGAGCAGGCCGCCACCGCCGGCGTAGGACTGGCTCCAGCCACCGCGCATCAGCACCGCCGCGGCCAGGTTTTCCTTCAGCGGCGCATCATTGCGCACCCGGCGCCAGCCACGGCGATGCAGCGGCCCGCCACCAAGGTCGATCGAGAGCGTGGCCCGGCCCTTGCGCAGCGAGAAGTTGATGCGCACGTCCGGATCGTCCACGTCCACCGACGGGCGCTCCAGGCCCTGGCTGCGCAGGTGATCGACCACCGCGTCCTTGACCCGCTGCGCGGCAAAGCGCGCGTGGGTGATGACCTCGCCGGACACGTGCGCGTCCACCGCCAGGGTGTGTTCGGGCTTCAGGTGCCCGGTCCACGGCAGCGCATGAACGCCCTCGTACAGCGCGTCCTGGTCCAGGCATTCGAACGCGCCGATCGGCCACAGCACGCGGCTGGCCAGGCGCGACCACAACACCAGGCGCTGGGCATCGTGCAGGCTGCCTTCGACATTCACGCCGGACACGGTGGCCGTGGCGCTTGCGGCGCCCAGCGCCAGCACCTCCTCGACCAGCAGGTACTCCAGGCCCTTGGCGCAGGAAACGTAGAACTTCACTTGAAACCTCGAATGGGAAATGACGCCTGCGCGGGTGCGCAAGCGCGATGGCAGCACGCCGGTGCAACCGGCGCCGGCTGGAATTACAGCCCGGCCAGCAGCTGGGCGAAGGCCTGCGCGGCCGCGTCCACGTGATGGGACAGGCGATGGTCGTCATCGACCAGCAGCAGCCGCGCCCGACGCGCCTGCGCCCAGTCGATGACGTGCCTGACCGGGATCAGTTCGTCGTCCCAGCCGTGGATGATCGACACCGGCACCTGCGCGGCGTCCAGCGCCGGCAGCGAGCCCATCGCCGTGGGCGGGGCCATCAGGAACAGGGCATGCACCGGCACCAGCAGCGAGACCTGGGCCGAGATGTAGGCGCCCAGGCTGGAACCGGCCAGCACCAGCGGGCCCTTCCTGGCCGCGGCCTCGGCCAGGGTGCGCAGGCGCATCAGGCGCGCGCCGACATCGCCCAGCTGGCCGACCCCGGTCATGGCGTCCAGGTCGGTGTAGTCCGGGCGCTCGTGGCTCCAGCCGGCGGCCTGGGCCACCTGCGCCAGGGCGGTGACCTTGGTCGCTTCCGGGCCGCTTTCGAAGCCGTGCGAGAGGATCACGTGGCCGCGGATCACAGCGGCACCACCGCATCGCCGACGGCAAAGGTGCCGCCCTGGATGATCCGTGCGCACAGCCCGCCGTGGCCGCGCATGGCGTTGTAGCCGCCGGCGCCCAACGCGGTTTCCATGCGCGAGCATGGATCGCAGGGGTCGGTGCCTTCCAGCACGACATCGCCGATGCGGAAGCGGCGCTGCTTCAGCGCGATCAGCGCAATGCCCGAGACCACCACGTTGCGGCGCAGGGTTGCGGCGCTGACCGCCTCCAGCCCGGCCAGCGCGGCGATCACCGGCAGGTGCTCGGACTGGATCAGGGTCAGCCCGCGCTTGCCGCTGCCGCCCTGGTAGCGGTCACCGGTCAGCCCGGCGCCGGCCTTGGCCTGCACGCGCTCGGCGGCGACCATCGGCACCTCGCGCGCGGGCCGCACGCCGATCCATTCCACCGCGCCAGCGCGCGGCAGGGTGGCCATCAGCCGGGCCAGCGGGGACTCGGGGTTCAAGGGCATGGGCGGCACACGACGACGGCGCGGAACGCCGGGGCACGCAGTTTACCGCGCGCCCGCCCTGCGCCCGCCCTGCGCCCGCGGCGCGTGTAGCATCGCCGGCATGTCGCACCCATCCCGGACCACGCCGCCGGCACCCCTGCAGGTCAAGGCCGCCCCGCTGCCCTACGTGTCCCTGCTGGAGCCTCGTCTGCTCACGCAGATCGACCTGGTGGTCATCCACTGCACCGAGCTGCCGGACCTGGCGATGGCGCGGGAATTTGCCGAAACCGTCCGCTATGCCTCGGGCACCGGCAACAGTGGCCACTGGTACATCGACCGCGATGGCCACACCCAGGCGTGGGTCCCGCCCGAGCGCATCGCCCACCACGTGCGTGGCTGGAACCTGCGCAGCGTCGGCATCGAACTGGTCAACCGCGGCCGCCATCCGCACTGGCTGCATGCCAGACACCAGGCAATGGACGTGCCCTACCCGGATGCGCAGATCGCCGCGCTGGTGGCCCTGCTGCAGGACCTGCAGGCGCGGCTGCCGGCGCTGCGCTTGATCGCCGGGCACCAGGACCTGGATACCGAGCAGGTGCCGGCCGAGGATGATCCCGGCGTGCTGGTTGCCCGCAAGCAGGATCCGGGGCCGCTGTTCCCGTGGGAGAGGGTGCTGGCGCAGGTGGGGTTGGAGCGGCTGGTCCCGTGATTCATGGTTTGCTACGCACGCCTGTGCGTAGCCAGACCCGGCACGACAAAACAAAGGCTGCCGGGCCGCAAAGCAGGGCCAAAGCCCTGTCTTTTCATCGATTCACAGAGCGCACCGCAGTCCCGATAAAGACGACGAAGAACAGAAGACCTACGCCTCCCACTGCTCCACTTCCACCGCCGGCAGCAGCACCCGCAGCGCATCGCCGCCTGGCTGCGACAGCAGCTTCTCGGCATCGGTGCGGGCCATGTCCAGGGTCAGGCGCCAGCCGGCCTCGTCGTGTCCTTCGCTGCGCACGGCTTCCAGCGCATGCAGGCGTGCGCGCAGGCGGCCGGCGGTCGGCGGCAACACCACTTCACCGCAGATGCGCTGCAAGCCAAGGCGCCGGGCCAGGGCTTCCTGCAGCAGGTCCAGGCCGACGCCGTCGCGGGCGGAAATCCACACCCGCTCGCGCGCCAGGCCCAACGTGCCGGGCTCGGTGTCGCCGTCCAGATCGCCTTCCGGTGCGTCGTGGCGCGGCTGCGCGCCTTCGATGCGGTCGATCTTGTTGAACACCAGCAGCTGCGGGATGTCGCCGGCGCCGATCTCGGTCAGGACCAGGTCGACCTGGGCGATGCGTTCGGCGTGCAGCGGGTCGGCCGCATCGACCACGTGCAGCAGCAGGTCGGCTTCGCGCGCCTCGGACAGGGTGGAACGGAATGCCGCCACCAGCTCATGCGGCAAGTCGCGCACGAAGCCGACCGTGTCGGCCAGCACCACGTGGCCCCCGGCCAGGTTCACCCGGCGCACGGTCGGGTCCAGGGTGGCGAACAGCTGGTCGGCCGCATAGGCCTGGGCGCCGGTGAGGGCGTTGAACAGGGTCGACTTGCCGGCATTGGTGTAGCCCACCAGGGCCACCCGCGGCAGCTCGCTGCGCACGCGCGCGCGGCGCATCTGGGTGTGCTGCACCTCGACTTTCTCCAGCCGCTTCTGCAGCTGGTCCACGCGCTTCTGCAGCAGCCGGCGGTCGGTTTCAAGCTGGGTTTCACCCGGACCGCGCAGGCCGATGGAACCGCCGCGCTGGCGCTCCAGGTGGGTCCAGCCGCGGACCAGGCGGGTGGCCATGTGCCGCAGCTGGGCCAGTTCGACCTGCAGCTTGCCCTCATGGCTGCGGGCGCGCTGGGCGAAGATGTCCAGGATCAGCCCGGTGCGGTCCAGCACGCGCCGCTCCAGGGCTTTTTCCAGGTTGCGTTCCTGGCCCGGGGTCAGCGCATGATTGACCAGGATCAGATCGGCGCCGGTGGCGTCGGCCGCGGCCTTGACCTCGTCCAGCTTGCCACTGCCGATGAAGGTCGACGGGCTGGGCTTGTCGGTCCGGGCGGTGACCAGCGCGGCGATGCTCGCACCGGCGGAGCGGGCAAGCTCGGTGAATTCCTCGGCGGCATCCTCATCGCCGGTCACGGCGGCGGCGCCACCGCGCACGGGCTGGATCAGCAAGGCGTGCTCACCCTTGCGGGAACGTTCGAACAACTCGGTCGGCATCTTTCACGGGGTCGGTAAATACGTCCCACCAGCATGGTGACGGCAAGACCCGGGTTCAACCGCCCGGCCGCGGAAAAACGCAACCAATGGGCGTTTGCGCGCGCCGGCAGCGACGCTCAGTCGTCGTCTTCGGCCTCGTCAGGGCCGCTTTCACCGCCATCGGCGTTCTGGACATAGCCGCCGCCCGGGCCCACGCGCACGTTGCGCGCCGGGACCACGGTGGAAATGGCGTGCTTGTAGACCATCTGGCTGACGGTATTGCGCAGCAGCACCACGAACTGGTCGAACGACTCGATCGTGCCCTGCAGCTTGATGCCGTTGACCAGGTAGACCGAGACCGGCACCCGCTCGCGCCGCAGCGCGTTGAGAAAAGGATCCTGCAGGGATTGCCCCTTGGACATGCAAAAACTCCTGCCCATTCTTCGATGGGACTGTTCTTCTAATGGGCCGGCGCGGCCACCGTTTCCCCGAACCGCGCCGGTGAACCGATATTACACAAGCAACGCGGATTGACCAGCCACGCCGTCGCGGTTTTCAGCGGCCCAGGAACAGCGCCAGCGCCTGCTCCAGTCCGGCGCGCTGGCTGACCGGGTCGAACCAGCGCAGATCGGGCCGCCCGCGCAGCCAGGTCAGCTGGCGCTTGGCCAGCTGGCGGGTGGCGGCGATGGCGCGCTCGCGAAAGGCCGCCGCATCGCCCTGCCCGTCCAGCCATTCCCAGGCCTGCCGGTAGCCGACCGCGCGCACGGCGGGCAGGTCCAGCGGCGCGGCCACCGCCTGCATCTGCGGCATCGCGCGCAGCGCCCGCACTTCATCCAGAAAGCCAGCGGCGAGCATCGCCTCGAAACGTCGGGCGATGCGTTGGTGCAGCACCGCGCGGTCGGCCGGCGCCAGCACCAGCTTGAGCAGCCGCACCGGCAGGCGCTGGCGCAGCGGCGCGCGTTGCCAGGCGCTGATGGGACGGCCACTGAGGCGGAACACTTCCAGCGCGCGCTGGATGCGCTGCGGGTCGGTCGGCTTGATCCTGGCCGCGGCCACCGGATCGACCCGGGCCAGCTCGGCATGCAGCGCCGGCCAGCCGCGCACGGCGGCATCGGCGGTGATTTCGGCCCGCAGGCCGGGATCGGCTTCTGGCATCTCGGCCAAGCCCTGGCTCAGCGCCTGGAAATACAGGCCGGTGCCGCCGGCCAGGATCGGGATGCGGCCGCGGGCAAGGATCTGTTCGATGGCCAGGCGCGCGGCGGCGGCGAATTCGGCCGCCGAATAGACCTGCCACGGATCGCGCACGTCGATCAGATGATGTGGCACCTGCGCCAGTTCATCGCGCGAGGGCTTGGCCGCGCCGATGTCCAGGTGCCGGTAGACCAGGGCCGAATCGACGCTGACGATCTCCCCGCCCAGGCGCTGGGCCCATTCCAGCGCCAGCGCGGACTTGCCCGAGGCGGTGGGCCCGAGCAGGGCAATGGCCGGCGGCAACAGCAGGTTGGACATGGCGGCAGTGTGGCCGCCGCTGCATCTGCCGCCAAGCGCGGCAGGTCCTACGGCACGTACAGATCCACGTAATCGTGCACGGCCATGGCTTCCAGCGCAGGCCGGTCCAGCGATGCCTCCAGGATCTTCTGCTGCTGCTCGCGGCCAAAGCGCCGCGCCAGATTGGCCTTGAACTTCTCCACCAGCAGCGGCATGCCTTCGGCACGGCGGCGGCGATGACCGATCGGGTACTCGACCACCACCTCGTCCAGCCGGCTGCCATCGTTGAACACCACCATCAGCGCGTTGGGAATGCTGCGCTTGTCCGGGTCGTGGTAGTCGGCGGTGAACTGCGGGTCCTCGACGCAGGTGATCTTCGCCCGCAGCGCGTCGATGCGCGGGTCGGCCGCCACCGCGTCTTCGTAGTCGGCCGCGGTCAGCCGGCCGAAGATCAACGGCACGGCGACCATGTACTGGACACAGTGGTCGCGATCGGCCGGATTGTTCAGCGGCCCCTGCTTGTCGATGATGCGGATGCAGGCGGCGTGGGTGCGGATGGTGATCGCGGCGATGTCCTCCACGCTGCGCCCCAGCGCGGCCAGCTGCGCATGCAGCGTCATCGCCGCCTCCACGGCGGTCTGGGCGTGGAATTCGGCCGGAAAGCTGATCTTGAACAGCACGTTCTCCATCACGTAACTGCCATAGGGCCGCTGGAAGCGGAACGGCTGGCCCTTGAACGACACGTCGTAGAAGCCCCAGGTCCTGGCGGTCAGCGCCGACGGATACCCCATCTCGCCGGTGGCGGCGATCAGCGCCAGCCGCACCCCGCGGCTGGTGGCATCGCCGGCGGCCCAGCTCTTGCGGCTGCCGGTGTTGGGCGCATGCCGATAGGTCCGCAGGCTTTGCCCGTCCACCCAGACCAGCGAGATGGCATTGATGAGCTGTGCGCGGTCCAGGCCCAGCAGCTGGCCCACCACCGCGGTGGTGGCGGCCTTGACCAGCACCACGTGGTCCAGGCCGACCTGGTTGAAGGAATTCTCCAGCGCGATGCAGCCCTGGATCTCGTGCGCCTTGATCATCGCGTTCAGCACCGCGCGCATGGGCAGCGGCGGCCGGCCCTGGGCCACGGCCGCGCGGCTGAGCCAGTCGGCGGTGGCCAGGATGCCGCCCAGGTTGTCGGAGGGATGGCCCCATTCGGCCGCCAGCCAGGTGTCGTTGAAATCCAGCCAGCGGATCATCGCGCCCAGGTTGAAGGCGGCCTGGACCGGGTCCAGCTGGTAGGGGGTGCCCGGCACCCTGGCCCCGTTGGGCACCACGGTGCCCGGCACGATCGGCCCGAGCAGCTTGGTACAGGCCGGATACTCCAGCGCCTCCAGCCCGCAGCCGAGGGTATCGATCAGGCAGTAACTGGCGGTCTCGAACGCCAGGGCCGAGTCGATCTGGTAGTCGAGCACGTAATCGGCAATGTCGACCATGACCTGGTCCGGCGCCGGACGGACGTTGGTGATGTGCTGGGACACGGGCAGCCCTGATGCTGCAGAGGGGCCTGAAATGCTAGCGCCGCACCGCGCCGGCCATGTCAACCCGACGTGAGCGCCTGCGCCGACCTGGCCCATACGGCGCCGTCCGGTATCATGGAATGCCCTTCTGTTACCCCATCGCGGAGCCAGCCCATGACCCCGGAAGCGCTGTTGAACCAATACGGCCCTCGTGAATCGATGGAGTACGACGTGGTGGTGGTGGGCGCCGGCCCGGGCGGCCTGGCCAGCGCCATCCGCCTCAAGCAGCTGGCCGCCGGGGCCGGTCGCGAGGTGTCGGTGTGCGTGCTGGAGAAGGGCTCCGAGCCCGGCGCGCACATCCTGTCCGGGGCGATCATGGATCCGCGCGCGCTGACCGAGCTGTTCCCCGATTGGAAGGAACTCGGCGCCCCGCTCAAGCAGGCCGTGACCGAAGATCAGTTCCTGTTCCTGAGCGAAACCGGCGCCAGGGCGACCCCGCAGGCACTGCTGCCCGAGTGCTTCCAGAACCACGGCAACTACATCATCAGCCTGGGCGCGCTGACCCGCTGGTTGGCGCAGCAGGCCGAAAGCCAGGGCGTGGAGATCTTCCCGGGCTTTGCCGCGGCCGAGCTTCTGTATTCGGACACCGGTGCGGTGCGCGGGGTGGCCACCGGCAACCTGGGTCTGGACAAAAACGGCGAGCCGACCGCCGAGTTCCAGCTGGGCATGGAGCTGCACGCCAAGTACACGCTCTTCGCCGAAGGCTCGCGCGGCCAGCTCGGTCGCCAGCTCATCGCCAAGTATTCGCTGGATGCCGGCAAGGATCCGCAGGCCTACGGCCTGGGGATCAAGGAGCTGTGGCAGGCCGATCCGGCCAGGCATCAGCCTGGCCTGGTGGTGCACACCGCCGGCTGGCCGCTGGATGAGGACACCTACGGTGGCTCGTTCATCTACCACGCCGAGGACGGCAAGATCGCCATCGGCCTGGTCGTGGGGCTGGATTACAGGAACCCCTGGCTGAGTCCCTTTGAAGAGTTCCAGCGCTTCAAGACTCACCCGACCATCCGCAAGCATCTGGAAGGCGGCACGCGCATCGGTTACGGCGCCCGTTCGATCACCGCCGGCGGCCTGCTCTCGCTGCCCAAGCTGGTCTTCCCCGGCGGGGCGCTGGTTGGCTGCGAGGCCGGCACGCTCAACGCCAGCCGGATCAAGGGCAGCCATGCCGCGATCAAGACCGGCATGCTGGCAGCCGAGGCCGCCTTCCAGGCCCTGGGCGAGGGCCGCAGCGGCGACGAGCTCACTGCCTACCCCGCCGCATTCGAAGCCAGCTGGCTGCACGCCGAGCTCGAGCAATCCAAGAACTTCAAGCAGTGGTTCAAGAAGGGCCGCCGCCTGGCCACGCTGATGACCGGCATCGAGCAATGGCTGCTGCCCAAGCTGGGCATGCGCAATCCGCCCTGGACGATCCACCGCACCACGCCGGATCATGCCTGCCTGGAGCCGGCCGACCGGCACCAGAAGATCGCCTACCCCAAGCCGGACGGGCAGCTGACCTTCGACCGGCTGTCCTCGGTATTCCTGTCCAGCACCAACCACGCCGAAGACCAGCCGGCGCACCTGACCCTCAAGGACCCGTCGGTGCCGGTGAACATCAACCTGGCCACCTACGCCGGGCCCGAGGCGCGCTACTGCCCGGCCGGGGTGTACGAGTTCATCGGCGAGGGCCAGGCCACGCGCCTGCAGATCAATGCCCAGAACTGCGTGCACTGCAAGACCTGCGACATCAAGGACCCCACCCAGAACATCGTCTGGGTGGCCCCGCAGGGCGGCGGCGGGCCGAACTACGCGGGGATGTGACGCCACGCTGTTGATGCAGCGGGCATTGGCTGCCGGCTTGCGCTGGCGAGCCAGCCGGCGCCGACTTCACCCGGCGCTGTCTGGCAGGCAGCATCAGCGCCTCCGGCCGGCCTCATACGACATTCCGACCCCGACCCCGGCCCAATGCCGAGGTTTTTGTCGTGCCAGCGCCCGCCTCGCACGCGGATTGATTGGCGGCTCCAGATCTGGCTTGCCCTCGTTCACCTGAACCGAAACATCGGATAATGCGCGCCTATGCAGAACCCAGCCCTGTCCGTTGTCGTCCCGGTCTTCAACGAGCGTGACAATGTCGCCCCCCTGATTTCCGAGATCCTCGCCGCCCTGCGGGGGGTGACGGCCTTCGAAATCGTCTACGTCGATGACCAGTCGCGCGATGACACCGCCGCCGTCCTGCAGTCGCTCAAGGCCGCCACCCCGGAGTTGCGCATCCTCCAGCACGCGATCCAAAGCGGGCAGAGCACCGCCATCCGCACCGGCGTCAAGGCCGCGCGCGGTGCATGGATTGCCACCCTCGATGGCGACGGCCAGAACGACCCGGCCGACCTGCCCAGGTTGTTGACAGCCCGCGACAGCGGCGATCCATCGGTCAAACTGTATGCGGGATGGCGCGTCAACCGCCAAGACAGCGGCAGCAAGCGCTGGGCCTCCAAGTACGCCAACGCCATCCGCGCCCGCATGCTCCACGATGACACGCCCGATACCGGCTGCGGCACCAAGCTGTTCGAACGCGAGGCGTTCCTGGACCTGCCTTATTTCGACCACATGCATCGCTACCTGCCGGCGCTGATGCAGCGCTCGGGCTGGAAGACGATCAGCATCCCGGTCAACCATCGCCCGCGTGGCGCCGGAGTGTCCAAGTACAACAACCTGCAGCGCGCCCTGGTCGGTATCCGCGACCTGATGGGCGTGGCTTGGCTGATCGTGCGCAGCAAGCGCACGGCAGTGCGGGAGCTTTGAGCATGGAGATCCACTGGCTGGACCAGCCGATCGAAGCACTGTACTGGACCGGCCTGCATGTCACCGGCTGGAAGATTATCGGCTACACCGGCGCGCTGATGTTCGGCGGCCGCTGGCTGGTCCAGTTCGTGGCTTCCAAACGCGCCGGCAAGCCGGTGATCCCGCGCCTGTTCTGGTACATGAGCGTCATCGGCAGCGCCATGACCCTCAGCTATTTCGTGTTCTCGGCCAAACAGGACTCCGTCGGCGTCCTGCAAAACCTCTTCCCCGCCTTCACCGCCGCCTACAGCCTGTACCTTGACATCAAGCACCGCGGCTGGAAGCGGGACCGGGCAACGCATTAGCCCCTGTATCCCGTCATACCGGTCCCTGGCGCCGCACGCGGATCAGTGACCACGATCTGGACGACCACGTCGCCGAGCGTGGCCGGATCGGAATCGCAAACACGGCCCGCGCCCTGATAGCTCCGCTTGTGCAGCATGTTGGGATGACAGGGCAGCGCACCCTCACCGGTCAGACCGGCTCACCGCAAGCCAAACGGCCCACCGCAAGCTGCCACCCATGCCGAGGCGTGCGCAGAATCGATAAGGGGTTGGGAATAGATCCACCGGCCCGGCCGTGCCGGAAACCGCGTGGTGGGCGGTACAGGGTTCGAACCTGTGACCCCTACCATGTCAAGGTAGTGCTCTACCGCTGAGCTAACCGCCCGAAGCAACTGAGGTTGCCGCGCCCTCGATGAGGGGCGCGCATCATACCATCCGGATCCGTCGGCGGGAACTCTCACCCGGCGGCTGTTTTCCTGCCGGTCGGTGCGGCCCCGGTCAGACCACCAGGGCGGCGGTCTTCAGCTTGTGGATCTCGTCGCGCAGGCGCGCGGCGTCCTCGAACTCCAGATCGCGCGCGTGCTGGTACATGCGTGTCTCCAGGGCCTTGAGCCTGGCCGCGATCTGCGCCTGGCTCAGGCTGCGGTAATCCTCGACCGGCTCGGCGACACGGCGGCCCTTGCCGCGCCTGGTTGGCTCGTCGTTGGCGGCGTCACGCGCGCCTTCCAGGATGTCCACGATCGGCCGCACGGTGGACCGGGGCACGATGCCGTGTTCGGCGTTGTATTCAACCTGCTTGGCGCGGCGGCGGTCGGTTTCCTCGATGGCTGCCTGCATCGAACGGGTCACCCGGTCGGCATACAGGATCGCCTTGCCGCGCAGGTTGCGGGCGGCGCGGCCAATGGTCTGGATCAGCGAGCCGGTCGAACGCAGGAAGCCCTCCTTGTCCGCATCCAGGATCGCCACCAGCGACACCTCGGGCATGTCCAGGCCCTCGCGCAGCAGGTTGATGCCCACCAGCACGTCGAACTTGCCCAGGCGCAGGTCGCGAATGATCTCCACCCGCTCCACGGTGTCCACGTCCGAATGCAGGTAGCGCACCTTGACGCCGTGCTCGCCCAGGTATTCGGTCAGGTTCTCGGCCATGCGCTTGGTCAGGGTGGTGACCAGCACGCGGTCGCCCCAGGCCACCCGTTCGTTGATCTGCGAGAGCAGGTCGTCGACCTGGGTGGCGACCGGCCGGATCTCGATGTCCGGGTCGATCAGGCCGGTGGGGCGCACCACCAGCTCGATGATCTCGCCACCGGACTCGCGCAGTTCGTACGGGCCCGGGGTGGCCGAGACGTAGATGCTGCGCGGCGAACGCGCCTCCCATTCCTCGAAGCGCAGCGGCCGGTTGTCCAGCGCCGAAGGCAGGCGGAAACCGAACTCCACCAGCGTCTCCTTGCGCGAGCGATCGCCCTTGTACATCGCCCCGATCTGCGGAATGGTCACGTGCGATTCGTCGACCACCAGCAGTGCATCGGCGGGCAGGTAGTCGAACAGGGTCGGCGGCGGCTCGCCCGGCGCCTTGCCGGTCAGGTGCCGCGAGTAGTTCTCGATGCCCGAGCAGAACCCCACCTCGGCCATCATTTCCAGGTCGAACTGGGTGCGCTGGGCCAGGCGCTGGGCTTCGACCAGCTTGTTCTGCTGGTACAGCTGCTCCAGCCGTTCCTTCAGCTCGATCTTGATCGAGTCCACCGCGCTCAACGTGCGCTCGCGGGTGGTGGCGTAATGGGTCTTGGGATAGACGGTGAAGCGCGGCACCTTGCGCAGGGTCTCACCGGTGAGCGGGTCGAACAGGGTCAGGTTTTCCACCTCGCCATCGAACAGCTCGATGCGCAACGCTTCCACGTCGCTTTCGGCCGGGTGCACGTCGATTACCTCGCCGCGCACGCGGAAGGCGCCGCGCTGCAGCTCATATTCGTTGCGCGTGTACTGCAGGTCGGTGAGGTGGCGGATCAGCTGGCGCTGGTCGATGTGCTCGCCGCGCGAGAGGATCAGGCGCAGCGACAGGTAGTCCTCCGGCGCGCCCAGGCCGTAGATCGCCGAGACGGTGGCCACCACGATCGCATCGCGCCGCGACAGCAGGGTCTTGGTCGCGGCCAGGCGCATCTGCTCGATGTGCTCGTTGATCGAGCTGTCCTTCTCGATGAAGGTGTCCGAAGCGGCCACGTAGGCCTCGGGCTGGTAGTAGTCGTAATAGCTGACGAAGTACTCGACCGCGTTGTGCGGGAAGAACGCCTTGAACTCGCCATACAGCTGCGCGGCCAGGGTCTTGTTCGGCGCCATCACCAGGGTCGGCTTCTGGATGCGCTCGATCACGTTGGCGATGGTGTAGGTCTTGCCCGAGCCGGTCACCCCCAGCAGGGTCTGCTTGGCCAGGCCCGACTCGAAATTCCCGGTCAGCCTTTCGATGGCGGCCGGCTGGTCGCCCGAGGGCGAATACGGCGAAACAAGCTGGAAGCGTTCAGTCATGGCACCTGCCTGGAAAGCACAAAAAAGTATAGCCCCGGCGCGCAGGACGGCCGGTGCAGAGAATTCCTACGGCGCGGCGCGGCGGCCGCCGATGTCACCGGCGCAGGCCAACGCCCACGCTGTCGGCACACCTGACCCGGACAAAGGAATGCCCCGATGGACACTCGCCCTGCCCGCTCGAACCGCCGCATTTGCCCGCGCCGCGCCGGCGGCTTCAGCCTGATCGAGGCCACCGTGGCCATGGCCGTGGCCAGCATCGGGCTGGCGATCGGCCTGCCGTCCTACACGAGCGTGATCGAGCACCAGCGCGAAAGCGCCGCTAGCCACCTGCTCAGCGCGTTCATGGCTTCGGCGCGCAGCACCGCCATCACCGACCGCAAGCCGACCGTGGTCTGCCCCAACGATGGCCACAACCAATGTCGGGACGACAGCGACTGGACACAAGGCTGGATCATGTTCCGAGACGCCGACGGCAACCATCGCCCGGACAACGCCGATGACCTGCTGCGCGTGGAGGCGGCTCCCCGCGATGCGGAGCTGCGCATCGTCTCCACCAGCGGCCGTCCCAAGGTCACCTTCCTGGCCAACGGCAGCGCCGCCGGCAGCAACCTGACCATCCGGCTGTGCCGCGGCGGCGTGGCCAAGGCGGCGGTGATCGTCAACCGCAGCGGCCGCACGCGGGTCGAACAGCCTGACGGCCCGGCGGGCTGCGATGCCTGAGGCGCCGGCTTGGCCTGACCAGGCACGGCGCTTCCTCGGCGGACCTCAACAAAGCAAAGGCCTGCATCGCTGCAGGCCTTTGCTGGTGTAACTGGCGCCCGAAGTTGGACTCGAACCAACGACCCCCTGATTAACAGTCAAGTGCTCTAACCGGCTGAGCTATTCGGGCGGGGTGCGCATTGTAGCGATCTACCCGTGAAGCTCGCAAGCTTGCGGCGGACCTTGGCGGGAGGCGAAAGCGAGCTTTCGAGCTTGCAAGAATGCCTGGCAACATGGCTCCACGCACCTGGCGCTCCTGTAACACGCACGCCCAACTCCCATGTGATTTCAGGATTTTTCCTACCTTTTCTGGCAACCATTCCCGGTTTCAAAGCCAATCCGAGGGACCTAGCCTAGCTGGCATCATCGCCAAGGAGTGGCCACAATGAAAAGCACGAATGCGGGATTGACCCTGGTTGAAATTTTGGTGGTGCTGGTCATTTTAGCGATCGCCGTGTCCTTGGGGGCGCCTACCTTCTCGATCCTCCTGCAGCACAGCCGCGAATCGAACACCTACCATCTCCTCACCGCCTCGCTTGCCGCAGCCCGGCTCGCGGCTGTCGAGAGCGGAGCCCCCGTCACCGCGTGCCCGAGCGGCGACGGGATCACTTGCCGCAACGACGGAATGTGGGAGTCTGGGTGGCTTGTCTACGCAGACCCCGGGCGCGCGGACCAGCCTGCTGACCTCAGCGCCGTGTTGCAGCATATCGACGCCAGGGGCGGGGGGCTGCAGTTGCGGAGCACCACTGGCCGCCCACGGGTGCGGTTCTCACCCGATGGGTGGTCGTACGGCAGTAATGTCACGATCCGCCTGTGCGCCCCCGGCGGAAAATTCCTGGGCCAGGTCGTCGTGAACAATGCAGGCAGACCACGGACCGAACGCTACACGACTCCCGGCCTCTGCCCTTTCCAATCATGACCCAGACAAGTGGACAGCGGCATCGCTGCTGGCGGCCGGATGCAGGAATAAATTGGAGCTGCGCAACCGAGGACGGAAAATCAATAGGCGGGAGCTCCAACAAGGCCGAGCTAATGGACCGAGCATGCGAGCTATGGTGCACGCTCAGGACTTGGTTACCAGCACTCGCCCGCAGTAGCTGCCGACCCAGTCTCGGTCTTGGTCCCAGCCTGGTTGATTGACAACGTCCCGCACTTGGTGTCCCGCGCGGCTTGTGTGCCCTCAGGCACGGCTTCAATGGTATAGCTCGTTGCGAGGGGAGCGGCCGACAACTGGATCGTGTAGCTGCCGGCAAGCTCGTTCATGCATTGCGTCTGTGGTAGCACCGCATTGAGGTAAGTCATCCTGGTCGTGTAGTGGCGCTCCATGTATTGCGCCGCTTCCATCGCACAAGCGGCACCGGCGGCGCGCTTTGTCCTGGTGACGTAACTGATATAGCTGGGATAGGCGATGCCCGCCAAGATGGCGATGATTGCCACCACGATCATCAACTCGATCAGGGTGAATCCTCTTGTGTGTGTTTTCATGGCGATTGCGCCCTCTGCGTTCAATTGGTCGGGATCACTTCGCGCCAATTGACGCGGCCCGCGTCGCCACCCGGCGCGACTTCCAGTTCGGTACTTGTGGTGTTGCCCTCCCCGCCACCCTCAGTTGTGAACGCTCCCGTGCCGACGGTCGCCAGGCCGCTGGTCACATTGGCCTCCGTCGGCATGCCGCCGTTGACGCCCAAGCCGCCGATGGTTCCGCGATTTCCCTGTGCATCCGTGACGGTGCCGCTGTTGCTAAAATACCCGCCCGAGGACGGGCTGGTGCCCGTGAAAAGGTTGATGGCATTCAGGAATCCACTGCCGACGGCACCCGCGCAATCGCTGCCCGTGGCGGGGATGACGGACGACAGGATCATTGCCGTGCCATAGATCGTTGGCGCTGAAATGACCCGCTCAGGCACGGGCAGGTCGATGTACCAACCCTTTTTGTCTGCGTTCAGCGCCGAATAATTCTCGAAGCCCCTGGCCACTGCACCCGAGGCGGTGGTGCCCGAAAACGGGATGGTACGTGGCTGCAGATCGCTGCGGCTGGCGATCGGGGAGTTCTCGTCCTTGATCCCGTAGATGGACTGCACCTGTTGCGCGCTGACCCCAGGCATGTCGCTGCTCGAAATGAAGCGGCCGGTGCCGAAGCCCAGGAAGATGTTGCCGGAAGCATCCCGACCCACACCGATGCCGCCAGTAATGGGCTGGGCAGTGCCACTGCTGTTCTTAGCCTGGAACAGCTTGACCGCAGTCGTCGGCGGGGTGGCGGCGCTGAAATCCCAGCGATACACGTTGCCCTTCAAGTCGCCACCATAAACCACGTCCACGTTGCCGTCGGCGTTCAGGTCGGCCATGCCCAGCGACATCAGGCCATTGCCGCCGCCGGCATCCGCCACCAGCTCGGTGGGCGCGCCGACAATCGCGCCACTCGTACCGAGCTCATAGACGAACAGAGTGGCCGAGCCGTTCGGGCTGTCGATGCCGTTGGGCACAAAGGCATAGGTCTTGCCTCCATTCCCGCTGCGGATCCGCACCGCGCCCAGTACGTAACCCATGTTGCGGTTGGTGGTGCCATCCTGAGTGGTGTTGTCCCACAGTACGTCGTTCACGCGCATCGAGTCGGGATCGGTCACGTCCAGTGCAAACACGCCACGACCCCCGCGGCCCAGCGCGCCTATCAGGATATTCTTGCCGTTGCCCTGATCGCCCTGGCCGATCACCTCGATCTGGCCATCCACGAAATAGCGGTGGTCATAGGACGTAGCGCTCAGGTTGGCCATGGCGGCGAAGTCGATACCCTTGGGCACGTAGGAGAACA
Organism: Pseudoxanthomonas spadix BD-a59; assembly: GCF_000233915.3. Taxonomy (NCBI): domain Bacteria; kingdom Pseudomonadati; phylum Pseudomonadota; class Gammaproteobacteria; order Lysobacterales; family Lysobacteraceae; genus Pseudoxanthomonas; species Pseudoxanthomonas spadix. The sequence goes on from NC_016147.2 coordinate 2,477,226, forward strand.
GCACCTCACCGGTGTCGGTGTCGATGCCGTGCAGCATGCCGTCGTTGGCTCCGACATACACGGTTTTGGTGTCTTCCACGTAGGCGGGTGAGGAGTCAACGATGTCGCCGATCGGCCAGGCGCGCTTGCGCAAGGTTCCGTTGGTCTGTCCCTGTTCCTTGCTCTGATCGCCCTTCAGGTAGGCAATGTTGTCTTCCGCCGTCACCGCATCGGCCAAGCCGGTGCGTACCCCGAAATCACTCGCGCCAGCCATGGCAGTGTCGAACAGGGAAACGCTGCCGCCCTTCATCGTCAGCACGGTGCGGCTGGCGAAATTTGCGTTGACATTGGCGTAGGTATTGTCGGTATCGGCGACACCGGGGAAGGTCTTGGACAGGATCCACTTCGGCTGGGTGGAAACGCCCGACAGGGCCGCATTGAAGGGGCTGGCAATCAGGTCGCCGGTCCAGTTGCCGGAGGTAAAGCCGGCCACGAAAGTCAGCGTGGTGGTGTCGGTCTTGGTGGAACTGGAGGCGATATTGGAGCCGGACGCGCTGCGCGAGTCGATGGTGGCCAACGCATTGGCCAGGGCCGAGGCGAACTTGTCGCTGTCATTGGCCACCACGAACTTGCCGCGGCCATTGAGGGCGGCATGCCAGAGGTCGTCGATGCGTTTGGCGCTCTCACCGCCGGTCGTCGGATCCACGTTCCACGGCGACGGTGGTGGGTTGTCTGGATTGAGCGTGCCCTGTAGACCGATGGACACGCCAAAGGTCACCATGTGCTGCCAGTCGGCCGGATCCACCGCACTGGTCAGGACGTTGTTGGCCATCCCAGTACGCAGGTCCGTGCTCCAGTACTTGTAGGCCACGTCGGCAAGGGTGTCCGAATAGGTATCCGGGTACTGCGGAGCGTTGCCGTCGACATCTTTTGCTGTTGCGGCATCGGCATTGCCCACAGCGGTATAGCCGGAATTGTTGTTCCAGTAACCGTCAGTGGTGAGGATGGCGTAGTTCTGCCGGCAGGTCAGCTCATCCCCGTTGGAATCCTTCCAGGGATCATCCGTCGTGAAATACCGCGCGGCGCGCTGCAGTGCACCCTTGAGCGGCGTACCATCGCTTGCGCCAGCACCTTGAAGCCTGCTGTAGAAAGTCGTGCGGTTCGTGCTTTTGAACAGGCCGCCATCCGTTGCATATGGAATCGGATATGCGGGTATGGAACCTGCCGTACTGGCACCACTACCGCCACGATTCCAGATGGTGTCGAAACCCACCCGATAGTTCTCGCCCAACCGCCCGAACGCCTCCGAGGCGCCGGCCTTGGCCATCTTGTTGCGTGTGCGGTGGTACTGGTACCAGTTGGCGAAGTTCTGCAATTCATCCTTTTGGCTGCGCGCCGAAGGAGTCGCGTCCACCCAGTTGTAGCTCCCGGTTACCGTATAGCTGACGGAGACACTTTTGTTATTCCCATAAACTGCAAAGTGAATCGTGGCTGGCGGCGAAGATATTGTCAATGATTTGGTGTTGCCGTTCTGTCCGACGGTCGACTCGAGATTGCCTGAAGAGCAATCACTCGAGGAATATGCGCCAAGATCAGCCTTGTTATCTCCGCTGACCGTGATCGCAACGCTGCTCGCGCCGCTGGTCGAGACGGAGATGCAACTTGAATAGACATTTTTTCCGGCTGAGACAGTACCACTCAACAGGCTCACGCTTGCCGATTCCTGCCTCTGGACCACCCCTCCGTTATAACTGTTTGCCGAACTGGAGGTCGTAATCCGATATTTGTCGTAATTACTCGCGCTCGTTCCCGGGCTTGAAACCCCCGGTTTCGGGACATAGAAATAGGAATCCGGCACATTATTGGGGTTGGTCGAGCTGCCAAGATTGGTTGTTGAAGTCCTTAGATCCACCGGCGAGCCCGTGGGACTGGTCGGGCTTTTTGCCGCCGCCTTGAAATCGGCAGGAGCGAGTCGCACGCTCAAATCGGTGCTGGCTGTGCGCCAGGGGAGGTAGGTCGTCGCGGGGTTGTAGTACAGCGAATTGTTCACGTACGAGCGATCCGTGACCGTATCAGCGGTACCGCTACTGGTGTCCTTGTCCGCCCACATCCACGAACGCTCCATCGACCCCGAGTCGTCCAGGATCAGCATGATGTTCGGCGGGATGGCGTTGCCGCCGGTCAGCAAGGGATAGTTTGGGAACGATGTGGCGGCATGCACCGGCAACCCGCTCAGCGTTACCAATGCGGTCATGCCGACCACTGCCATGGTTTGCAGCAGGGTGGGCTTCCTGGACAGCAGATCTGCTTTCTTAGTCTTCATGATGCGCTCCATCAGCGCCGGTACAGCGACTGGAGGATCACCTCGGCGCCGTTGGGCGTCTTGGCGTAGGCGGTAACTCGATAAACGTTCTGCGACGCACTGCTAATGCAGGGCTTGGACAAGTCGATGCAGCTGGGCGCGCCAAGCGCGGAAGTCTTGCCAAAGTCCTCGATGATGAACCTGGGCCGGAGCGAGGTGTCCCCGATCGGCACCTCTGCACCGGTTTGGTAGCCGTTTTGTCCATCATCCCAGAAGTCATTGATGGACTCCCAGCCGGAAGCTTTCGCACAGCGGCCCGCCGTGCAGCCGGAGCCCGGGAAGGTGACCGTGCCGTCGCGTGCGATGAGTTCCGCCTGGCGCAGGCCGGCTTCTGCCACCTGGAACGACATTCCGCGGGTTGCGACATTGGCAGCCATGCGTTCCTGCATGATGCTCTCGCGCAGGGAAGCGATGCCCAGCAAGGTCAGGAGAAGCAGCACCATCAGCACGACCAGCAGCGCCGCGCCCAGCTGGTTGCCGCGTGGACTGCCGATGAAAGGAGTCGACTTCATTGGATATCCTGGTGGTTCCGGAGCAGGATGTAGTCGTCCAGCGAACGAGTAAGAACCGCGTTGTCAGTTCCCAGCACATCGCCCTTTGTCAGCGCGCCGCGCACCGCATGAAAGGTGAGTTGCGCATGCACCGCCATGACCTGTTTCCAGGCCAGGCCGGCGGCGGCATCGAGGTAAGCGGGATCAGTTCCGATCTTGTAGGAGATCTGCATGTTGGTCACCCCTTCCGCAATTTCGGCGGGCGTTTCCGGGGCCGCGCCGCCATTGGTGACCACCTGCCGGTACAGCGAAGTGCCGCCGCGGGTATTATTGGCCACATACCACCTCACGGCGAAGGGCGTGACCACCTGCGCCGGAGAGCCACTGGGCGGGTTGAGGCAGTTCGGATTGGCGCCAGTTGCCGGAGGCAGAAAGCAATAGCCGGTCTGGGCAGCGGTATTACTGTCAAAAGTCGCTTGGTCGATCTGGAAGGGCTTCTCGAGGTTTCCCGGATTGCCGGTGCCAGCATTGTGGCCGACCTTGCCGCTAGCCACATTGGTAACCTGGAAAATCGAAGCGACCTCGGCGTTGCAAACCATCAGGATGTCACCAGTCGTGATATCGCCGACACTGGAAAGACCGAGTTCGGCGCTTGGGTTATCGCTTTCGGTCACCGTAATGGACGCGCCATTGGCCAGACTCAGGGTAATCTCGTCGGAGCCATTCGGGCCTGTACCGTTATTGCCGGACACGCCGTTACTCCAGCCGGCGAAGTAGCTGCCGCCGGGCTTGGAGGTATCCAGCATGTTGACGATGTTGCGGGTGCATGGGTTGCCCCCCGCCTCGCGGATGTCACGCGCCAGCAGCTCAAAGGCGATGCGCTGGTTTTCCTGGATCCGATTGATCGAGGCAGTGGTCCCGTAGACCCTGCGATTCGACAAGAACAGGCCGCCCGCGGCGGCCACCACCAGCAGGCCCAACATCAAGGCGACCATCAATTCGATCAATGTGAAACCGCGCTGCGCATCCTTCAGTGTGAGTGGCGTGTGCGTCATAGCTGGCTCGTGATATTGATTTCGGATGGTGCGGCGGTATCACCAGTGGTGCGTTCATCGATCCACTGCACGCCCACGCTGCAGGTCATGGTATCGGCAACGCAGACCACCTTGCCCTTGGCGTCCGGTGCCACTGTCGTCTGCAGCCCGTCCAGCCAACCCATCAGCGTGCCAGGCTGGCCGGTGCCGTCGCCGACGGCGTAGATATTGGTGTTGTAGCTGCCGATGTTGTCGCGATTGGCGCGGATGATGTCCATCATTGAATAGGTCTGGATCGCGGCCTGAGTGCGTCTGGCGGAGCCGCCGGAGTTCTTCAGCGCCACGGTCTGCAGGGCGGCAAGGCCGAGCGCACCGATCGCCAGGATCAAAACAGATACCATCACCTCGATCAGGCCGACGCCCAGCTGGGACTGGCGCGCCACGACCCGCGCATGCTTGCAAGTCATGTCAGTTGTCTCCGGGTACGGTACAGGCAGCAGTGGCTGCGCGCTGCGCGGTACTGATCCGTCCAGCACTTGCACTGACATCGATGCCGTTGTTCCCGGGCAAATTATTCACGCAGAGCCCCAACACACCGCTGGCGGCGGCTCCGGTTGCGGAAAGTCCGACTGGCGTGAACGTGAAGGTGTTGCTGGCGCCTGAGAGGTTGGCGCTGGCACGGACCACGATGGACGGATGCAAGGTGGTGTCTCTGAGGATCGTGCTGACGCCGTTTTTTGTCATCCGGGCAATCCAGCGGTTACCCAACACGGCTGCGCAGTTCGCACCATCGGCGCTCGGACAGACCGAACTACTGGCGCGGCTGCTGATGGCGGCGGTGCGCGCGCTCTGCAGCAGTGCCACCATCTCATTGGCCGACGAGGTCAGCCGACTGCTGCGTACCAGATTGGTGAAGCTGGGCAGGGCGATTGCGGTGATGATCGCGAGGAGCGCCACTGTCACCATCAGCTCTACCAGGGTGAACCCCGGCGTGGCGGAAGGTCCCGCCCCTGTTGGGCCGCGTTGCAGCATGACATCTCCCAAAAGTTTGGCAATGAACCTTAACGGACGTCCACGATGACCTCCATCTGCGTCCGACAGGCGGGCGCTTTCCGGGGGCATGCGGTCTTTGCGTTGGGACTCCCACGGGCGATTGCAGTTCCGGGTCCGCATGACGCGCCTATGATCGCGAGGAGGACACGACGCATTTTTTGGGAGCGCGACATGCCTGATCATCAAGCCCTGGATGCCCTGTTTCGCCCGCCCGCGCTGGTCACCGTGGTTCTGGCTGGCGAAGCGCTGGCGCTGATGCTTGCGCTGGCACCGGGACAGGCGGGGGCGCGGATGCTGCAGTTCGGGCTGGCGTCGCTGGGCATCCAATGGATCGCACTGGGCACTCTGTGCACGCTATACCTGCTGCGCCGTCCGCTCTCGCGCCTGCCGCCCTCCGGACTGGCCTGGGCCTGCCTGGGACTGTTGCTCGCGATGACCTTGCTGGTGGCGTCGGCGGCATGGGCACTGCTTGACCTGCGTGATGAGCCAGCCCAGGGCGCCCTGCCCTTCATGTTTCGCATGCTGGGCATCGCCTTGGTGGTGGGCCTGCTGGCGCTGCTGGCGTTTCAGAACTATTCTCAGGCTACGCGGCTTGCGTTACGCACCAAACAGCTTGAGCTGGAAGCACTGCGCGCGCGCGTGCGGCCGCATTTCTTGTTCAATACGTTAAATAGCGGGGTAATGCTGGTACGCCAGCAACCAGAGCAGGCTGAGCAATTGTTACTAGGCTTGTCGGACCTGTTTCGCGCCGCTTTGGATAACCCACATGACATCGAACTTGTCGAGGAGCTGGCGTTGACACAGCGCTATCTGGAGATCGAGGCAATTCGATTTGGCCCGCGGTTGCAAATAAGGTGGGACCTGCCCGAGCCGATTCCTTCAGTTAAGGTACCAGCGCTTTCGATCCAGCCTTTGGTCGAAAACGCGGTGCGGCACGGCATCGAGCGACTGCCCGGGGGCGGTCGGATCGACATCGCTGTGGCGATACGCGACAACACAGTGATGGTGACGATCCGCAACCCGATCCAGGCAGACTTAGATGGCATGGCGCAGCACGGCCATTCCATCGGAATCAAAGCGACCCATGCCCGCCTGCAGGGCAGCACAGAAGGGCGAGGAACCTTGACAACGTCGCGAAGCGGCAATGAGTACATCGCCGAGATGAGGCTGCCGTTATCGCGGCCTACGCAGTCGACTGCCGCTCAAGTCACCACCCGATAGCAAGGCCTGTAGTCCCCGGCGATCTTCATCCGGCGCTGGGCGACGAAGGCCTGCAGCAGGGCATCCAGGGCGGCCATGATGTCGGGGTCGCCGTTGATTTCGAACGGGCCGAACTGCTCGATCCGGCGCATGCCCTCTTCCTTCACGTTGCCGGCGACGATGCCGGAGAAGGCGCGGCGCAGGTCGGCGGCGATGGCGTGCGGGGCGCGGCCGTGGTGCAGGTCCAGTTGGGCCATGGCCTCGTGGGTGGGCTGGAACGGCTGCTGGAAGGCCAGCGGGATGTCGATGGACCAGTTGAAGTAGTAGGCGTCCTTGGCCGCCTTGCGATGCTCGCGCACCTGGCCGATGCCGGCCTTCATGGCCTTGGCCACGGCCAGCGGGTCGCCGATGATGATCTGGTAGCGCGCGGCGGCCGCCTGGCCCAGGGTCATGCGGATGAAGTGATCGATCTGCTCGAAGTACGGCGCGGCCACGACTGGCCCGGTGAGGATCAGCGGGAACGGCAGGTGGGCGTTTTGCTCGCGCAGCAGGATGCCGAGCAGGTACAGGATTTCCTCGGCCGTGCCCACGCCGCCGGGGAACACGATGATGCCGTGGCCGATGCGGACGAAGGCCTCCAGGCGCTTCTCGATGTCCGGCATGATCACCAGATGGTTGACGATCGGGTTGGGCGACTCGGCGGCGATGATGCCCGGCTCGGTCACCCCGATGTAGCGCACCTGCTTCTGGCGCTGCTTGGCATGGCCGATGGTGGCGCCCTTCATCGGGCCCTTCATCGCGCCCGGGCCGCAGCCGGTGCAGATGTCCAGGCCGCGCAGGCCCAGCTCGTAGCCCACCTCCTTGGTGTAGAGGTACTCCTCGCGCGAGATCGAATGCCCGCCCCAGCACACCACCAGGTTGGGCTCCTGCGGCTTGATCAGGCGCGCGTTGCGCAGCTGGCCGAACACCGCATCGGTGATGCCGGCCGAGGTTTCCAGGTCGGCCGCGTATTGCGGGCCAAGCTCGATGGCCATGTAGGCCAGGTCGCGGACCACGGCGAACAGCAGTTCGGCCACGCCGCGGATGATCTCGCCATCGACGAAGGCCATCGCCGGCGCATTGACCAGCTCGATGCGCAGGCCACGGTCGCGCTGCAGCACCTGGATGTCGAAATCCGGATACAGGTCGCGTGCCGCACGCGGGTCATCGGAGGCGCTGCCGCTGGTCATCACCGCCAGCGCGCAGCGGCGCAGCAGGTCGTGCATGCCGCCGGCCGAGGCATCGCGCAGGCGCGCCACCTCGTTGCGCGACAGCACATCCAGGCCGCCGCGTGGATAGATCCGGGTGCTCACCACTGGCAACGCCCTGGTTACCACTTCACTCATCACTTCTTCCTGCTCGTCCGTCAACTTGACCGCAGACTGTAGCGCAGCGGGCGTGGCCGGGGCATGCCGACGCATGGACAAAAAGCAAACGGCCGGGTTGCCCCGGCCGTTGGTGTTGCGTCCTGCGTGGATCAACCGCGATCAAAAATCGTAGCGGAACCCCAGGTTGAGCGACCACTGCGACACGCCAACGTTGAAGCCGTCGGCATCGGCGTTCGCCGGGGTCGGCTCGCTGGTGTAGCTGTAGTTGTAGACGTACTTGCCCTGATAGATGCCCTGCAGCGTCGCCACCGAAGCATCCGCGAAAAAGCCGTAGTCGTAAATGTGGCCCCAGTCCTCGTTGATCAGGTTGCCCACGTTCTGGACGTCAAGCCAGATCTCGGACTTGTGGCCCTTCATGAAGCCCGGCAGCTGCTGGCTGATGCGGACGTCAAAGGTGTTGATGAAGTCGCTGCGGAAGCCATTGGCCGGGGCGTAGCTGCCAGCATAACGGGCCACTTCCGGGTTGGCCTTGAGCCAGTCGAAAAATGCCGTTTCGGCTGCCGCATTGGGAGTGAAGACGCCGGCGGAGTTGAGGGTACCGAACAGCACCTCGCCCGGTGCCTTGGGCACATACAGCAGGTCGTTGTAGCTACGGCCGTCGCCATTGGCATCGCCAACATAGACATAGCTGTACGGACGGCCGCTGCGGCCTTCATAGAACAGGCCCACGTGGGTTTCGTAATCGCCAAAGAAGGCGTGCTTCCAGTTCAAGGAGCCGGAGATGCGGTCCTTGATCTCGTAGCGCGAGGTGTTTTCGGTCTCGCTGTTGGCGTTGAAGGTGTACTGGTAGCCCCAGCCCGAGCTGGCGGTGGAGCTGGTCAGCGGGCCCACTTCGGTGGCGTGGGTGTAGGTGTAGCCCAGGTCCCACGACCAGTCGCTGGTTTCGCTCCAGGGCTTGCTCAGGCTGACGGTGAACTGCTGGGTCTTGCCCTTGTCGGTGTTCTCGATCAGGTAGACGTCGCCGTAGGCGAAATCGCGATTGAACCGATTGTTGCCAGTTGCCCAGGCGCGGCCGGTCTGCGCTGGGTTCCAATACAGCGCGCGACCATCCGGACCGTAGTAGGCAGGCGTCGGATCTTCTCCAGGCGCATTGATCTTGCCGATGTTCAGGCTCTTGTAATACAGGCCATCCTTGACCTTGGTGACCAGCAATTCGGCCGATGCGACGATGCCGTACCAGGGCAGCTCATGATCGAAAGCGATGTTGGCCTTCCACAGCGACGGCAACTTGAAGTCGTTGCCGACGAAATTCGGAGACTGGGTCGCCGAGCCGGGAGTAGTGGGAACCGGCTGGTTGCTGCCGTCAGCGCTGAACGGCAGGTCCGGACGATAGGAGGTGAAGCTGTAAGCCGTATAATTCAGGCCGGTGTTGGAATAGCTGTTGCCGATCCACACCTGCGGCGCATCACCCTGGAACAGGCCCACGCCGCCACGCAACTGAGTCGGGCGCTCGCGATCGAAGGTGTAGTTGAAGCCGAAGCGCGGCTGGATCAGGAACTCGCTTTCGAACACCTCGCTGTTGTCATAGCCGAACTTGGCAGAGGCGGTGGGGTTGTAGGTCGGATCCGGGCTGACATCCGGGCGATCGCCACGCACGCCCAGGGTCAAGGTCAGTTGCGGGGTGGCATACCAGGTGTCCTGCACAAACAGGCCCAGGTTGTTGTTCTCGTAATCGGCGGCAATGGAACCCGGCGCGTTTTCCTTGCTGAGCTGATAGCTGGAATAGATGCCGTTCTGGAAATTTTCCAGGCCGTAGAACGTGTAAACGCCCCAGGTGTTGCGGCCGTACAGGTTGTAGATCTCGTTGTTGCTGTAGTCCACGCCGAACTTCAGGTCGTGGTCGCCCAGCGTCCAGGTGCCCGCCGCGTAATAGTTCCAGGTCTTGGTCTCGAGGATGTTGCCCTGCGAGTTGGTCTCGGTGCCCAGATACAGCACGTCGCCACTCGGAGCAGCCCGGGAGCCACCGAAGTAGATGGCGATGCTGGGTGCGTTGGTTGGCACGACGCGCACAGCCGAATAGTCGCGGTAGGACGCCTTGAACTCGGTGGAGAAGTTGTCGGTCCAGTCGGAGAACAGCTGGCCGACATAGCTTTCCACCGTCTTCTCGTGCTGGTACCAGTACGAGCTCAGCGAAGCCTGGTTGGAGTTGCCGGCGCCGTTGATGCGCAGCTTGGACTGGTCCAACTTGCTGTAGCGCAAGCTGGCGCGGTGGGCGTCGGTGATGTTCCAGTCCAGCTTCAGAGCGTACTCTTCCAGATCGGTGTTGCCGTCGCTTTCCAGGCCGCCGGCGTCGAACCCATAGCCCTGCGCAATCTGCTGGGCACGCGCGACCTCATCCATGCCGTACAACGCATTGGGCTTGCCCAGTGCGGTACTGGCGATGTCCACGCCCGGCGCCTCCTGCTTGAACTTCTCGTAGTTGGCGAAGAAGAACAACTTGTCCTTGATGATCGGGCCGCCGATGGTGGCGCCGTAGGTCTCTTCCTTGGTAAAGCCGTTGAACTCGTTGCCTTCCGGATCATCACCAAACCAGTCACCGTCACGCATGTAGCCGTAGACCGAGCCATGAAACTCATTGGTACCGGACTTGGTCACCGCGTTGACGGTGGCGCCCGCGGCACTGGCCATGCTGGCGTCGTAGTTGGACAGGTTGATATCGATTGCGGCAATGGCCTCCATGGACACCGGCTGACGGCGGGTCGGCATGTTGTTGCCTTCCAGGCCGAAGGTGTCACTGGCTGAGACGCCGTCGATGGCGATGGAGTTGTAGCGGGGGTTCTGACCGCCGGCCGAAATGGTGCCCGAGGCCCGGTCAATGAACGTTATACGCGGGTCAAGGCGCATGTAGTCCTGGATGTTGCCGTTGACCGAGGGCAGATCTTCGATCTTCTGCTGGTCGATGCTGGTGCCCGAGCCCATCTTGGTGGCGCTGAACACTTCCGAGCCGCCGCTGTAGCCGATGGCCTGCACCTGACCCAGATTGGTCACGTCGCCGGTCAGGGCGGCATCGACGGTGTTGACCTGATTCAGGGTGAGGTAGACGCCGTCCTCGGTCTTGGTGCCTTCGCCGGGCTTGGTAATGGTGATGGTGTACGGGCCACCCACGCGCAGGCCGCGTGCGGTGTAGCGACCGGACGCGTCGGTGGTGGCGCGGCTGACGGTGCCTGATTCGACGTGGGTGATGGTCACTTCGGCGCCGGAAACCGGCGCGCCGCCCGAGCCGATCACGGTGCCGCCGACACCGGCGGAGGTGCTCTGCGCCATGGCGGGAGCGGCGGCCAGTGCGGCCAGGAGGCCCAGGGCCAGTTTGGAAGTCCGGATACGGCGGTGTTGGGTCATTGCGTCTGCCTCGAGGTTGGGCGGTCAGAAAAAAACCGTGCTGGCCGGCCGCGCTTCATGCGCGACTCTCATGGACTTGCTAAGAAGATGTGCCCCTGGAACCCAGACGAGCACGACCGCCGTGGGTTAACGACAGGTTAACACGGTAGATGCGCTTTGTGACGGGACCGTGACGATTTTCTCGCGATGCAGCACGCGGTACATTACACCGGAATAAAATCAATATTGATCAATCACTTGCAAGATTTTTTTGCCACCCAGGCCAGCCTTGCAACAGGGCCCGCGCAACCGCTGTCACCCGCTTTGTGACAGCGGCGCCCTGGCCCTCACGCCGGCGGATGGGTCACTGCAAACCCCTGCCTGCCACTGTGAAGCGACCACGCCCGTGCGTACGCGCGGCTTCCGTCGCGGTCACGGCCATCCCCGGCGCTCAGGTGCCGCGCGGCGGCAGCGCACCCAGGTAAGTGCCGATGCCATCGAGCAGCATCTGCACCGAGATGGCCACCAGCAACATGCCCATCAGGCGCTCGACCGCGGTCAGGGTGCGCATGCCCAGCCACTTGTAGACCAGGGTGGCCGAAAACAGGATCACCGCGGTGCCCAGCCAGGCGATGCCCAGCGCCAGGCTCCAGCCAAGCAGGCGCTCGGGTTCGTTGCTGCCCATCAGCATCACCGCGGCCATGCCGGAGGGGCCTGCAACCAGCGGAATGGCCAGCGGCACGATGAAGGGTTCGCCGCCGGGGATCTCGCCCATCAGGCCTTCGGGCCTGGGGAAGATCATGCGGATGCCGATCAGGAACAGGACCAAGCCGCCAGCGATCTGCACCGACTCCTGGCGCAGGTGCATCCACTCCAGGAAAAACTTGCCGCCCCACAGGAACCCCATCAGCACGGCCAGCGCGATCAGCATCTCGCGCAGCAGCACGATGCGCTGGCGCTGGGGCGGCAGCGGCCGCAGCACCGACAGGAACACCGGGATGTTGCCCAGCGGATCCAGGATCAGGAACAGCAGCAGCGCCGCAGACAGGATGGTCATGGGCCGGGATTCCAGACCTGTCCGCGCCGGTCGGCACCGGCAGGCGACAGCAGGCTGACGCAATGGCGTGCGTACTCGGACGCATCGGCCAGCGACGGATCGGGGTCTTCGGCGTAGGCGCGTGCGCGCAGCGTGGTGCGCATCGGCCCGGGCTGCAGCGCGCTGACCCGGACCGAGGTGCTGGCAAGTTCGGCATGCAGCATGTGCACCAGCGCCCGCAGCCCGTGCTGGGCCACGCCGTAGCCGCCCCAGTACGGCTGGCCGACACGCTGCGGGTCATCCAGCGTGAACACCAGCGCGCCGTCGGTTGCGGCTTTGAGTAATGGCAGGCAGGCCTGGCTGAGCCACCAGGCGGCGGTGAGGTTGACGTGCAGGGCGCGCGCGAACGCTGCCGGGTCGGTGTGTTCCAGCGGGGTCAGGCCGCGGAAGTCGGCCGCGCAGTGCAGCAGGCCGTCCAGGCGCCCCACCTCGGTGCCGATGCGCCGGGCCAGCTCGGCATAGTCATCCGGCGCGGCGCCTTCCAGGTCCAGCGGGTAGAGCAAGGGTTCTGGTCCGAGCCTGGCACAGGCGTCGTAAACGCGGTTGAGCCTGGCCGGCCGACGGCCCAGCAACACCACCGTGGCGCCAGCCTGTGCGCAGGCGCGGGCACTGGCTTGGCCCAGGCCGCCGTGGGCGCCGCTGACCAACACCACCCGCGCGGCCAGCGATTGCGGCGCGCGCGCGGGGACCTGCAGCAGGCTCACTTCGGCAGGGCCTCGGCCACGATCCGCGCCAGCTCGCCCGATTCGTGCAGTTCCAGCGTGATGTCGCAGCCGCCGATCAGCTCGCCATGGATGAAAAGCTGCGGGAAGGTCGGCCAGTTGGAAAAGCGCGGCAGATTGGCGCGGATCTCCGGCTCTTCCAGCACGTTGATCGCGCGCAGGCCGTCGGCGCCGGCTGCAAGCAGGGCGTGCACGGCCTGGCTGGAATAGCCGCACATCGGATATTCCGGCGTGCCCTTCATGAAGAGCACCATCGGATGGGCGTCCAGTTCAGCTTGGATACGTTCCAGCACCAGCATGTTGCGTTCTCCTGCCTTGACGGGATGCAAACCGTCGTCGAGTAAACTTCCGGCGCTCTCCATCGCCGCCGGCAACGCGCAATTGTAAGGCTTCGCGCCGCTGCGCCGGCACCGACATCACGCCAAGCCCGAGGAATTGCCATGGCCATCGAACTGCCCGCCCTGCCCTACGACCGCACCGCACTGGAACCGCACATCTCCGGCGAGACCATCGATTACCACTACGGCAAGCACCACAAGACCTACGTGGACAACCTCAACAAGCTGATCGAGGGCACCGAGTTCGCCGCGCTGTCGCTGGAGGAGATCATCAGGAAGTCCCAGGGTGGCATGTTCAACAACGCCGCCCAGGTCTGGAACCACACCTTCTACTGGAACGGCCTTTCGCCCAAGGGCGGCGGTGCGCCGACCGGCAAGCTGGCCGAGCTGATCAACGCCGCCTTCGGCGATTTCGACAAGTTCAAGGAAGAGTTCACCAAGACCGCCGTCGGCACCTTCGGCTCGGGCTGGGGCTGGCTGGTGCAGAAGAAGGACGGCAGCCTGGGCCTGGTGAGCACCTCCAACGCCGCCACCCCGCTGACCGGCGAGGACACCCCGCTGCTGACCATCGACGTGTGGGAGCACGCCTACTACATCGATTACCGCAACGCCCGGCCGAAGTACGTCGAGTCCTTCTGGTCGCTGGTGAACTGGGACTTCGTGGCCAAGAACCTGGCCTGATCTTCCACGCAGGCGCGCAAAAGAGGTCGGCGCAAGCCGGCCTTTTTTGTTGCTCGTCCGATCGAGCGCTCGTCCATTGGGTGGCTGACTTTCAGCCGAACGAAAGCGACCCGACAGGGCAAGGCCGGGGCCACCAATGGGGCGGTCCGTGGCATCTTGACGTCCGAGCCCACCCCCGGAGTCCGCTATGCACAAAGCCGCACGCTGGATCGTACCCATGCTGCTGCCTGCCTTGGTCGTCACCGGCAATGTCGCAGCCCAGCACCGCGATCGGGACCACAACCGTCCTGGCCCCGCTGGCGGGCCAGGCACCAACTGGGAAAATCCGCCGGGCTGGCGCGGCGGGCCCGGCGCCTCGCCCGACCGACGCTACTACCGCCACGACGGCGTGCGTTACGAGTTCAAGATCGTCGATGGCGGCTATTACTACAGCCCCCGCTACGGCTACTGGCATCCACGTTACGGCCTGTGGAACCAGGCGCGCCGCTGCTGGATGGATATCGACGACAACCCACCGGGCCCTGCCGGAAGCCGCGGCACCAACTGGGAAAATCCGCCTGGCTGGCGCGGCGGCCCTGGTGCCTCGCCGGACCGGTTCGGGCGCTGCCCCTGAAGATCCTGGCCTCGGCCGGTACCTGTAAAAACGGGGCCTGGCGGCCCCGTTTCCTCTTAACCTGACGCACCCAGCGAACGCCAGGCACGTTTGCCTGGATCGGCAGGCGCCACGCCGCTTGCTCGTGCCGCGCCGCTGGCCATCGCCGGCAAGGGCCGCGCACGGTTTCACCGGCAAGAAGTTTCACCAGGTCAATCGCCGCCGACCCCGTTTTCATTCAAGCGGGCGATCACCGGCTGCACCTGATCCGGCCGCGACAGCGCCGCCCCCACGTCGGCCAACGCGCAGGACAGCGCCGTCGCCTCCTCAGCCCGCAGGGTGGCGTGGCCGACCTTGCGCCCGGCGCGCGCGGATTTGCCGTAGTCGTGCCAATGTCCGCCGGCCTGCGACAGCACGGCCGTCGCATCGGGCATCTGGCCCAGCCAGTTGAGCATGCAGGCCATGCCGCGCATGGCCGGTTCGCCCAGCGGCAGCCCGAGCACGGCACGCAGGTGGTTCTCGAACTGCGAAATCTCCGCCCCTTCGATGGTCCAATGCCCGGAGTTGTGCACGCGCGGGGCCATTTCGTTGGCCAGCAGCGTTTGACCCTGGCAGAACAGCTCCAGCGCGAACACGCCGACATAGTCGGTTGCTTCGGCCACGCGACGTGCGTAGTCGATCGCCTGGGCCCGCAGCGCCTGCGAAGCACGCGCCGGCGCCAGGCTGGCCGAGAGCACGCCGTCGACATGCCAGTTTTCGGTCAGCGGGAAGGCCTTGAACTGCCCATCGCGGCTGCGTGCGGCCACCACCGACAGTTCGCGGTCGAAGGCGACGAAACCTTCGACGATCAGACCGACCGAGCCGGCCTGCGCGCCCAGCGCGTCCCAGGCCGCCTCGGCATCGGCCAGCGACCTGATCCGGAACTGGCCCTTGCCGTCGTAGCCGAAGCGGCGGGTCTTCATGATGCAGGGCACGCCGATCCTGGCCAGCGCGGCATCGAGCTGCGCGCGGGTGGACACGGCTTGAAACGCCGGCACCGGGATGCCCAGCTCGCCGAACAGCGACTTCTCCGACAGGCGGTCCTGGGCGATGGCCAGCGCGCGCGGACCGGGAAACACCGGCACGCGCTGCGCCAGCCACTGCGCGCTGGCGGCCGGCACGTTCTCGAAATCGAAGGTCACCACGTCCACCTGGTCGGCAAAACGCGCCAGTGCGGCCTGGTCATCGAACGCGCCGACCTGCAGCGGTGCACACTGGCCGGCGCAGGCGTCTGCCGACGGGTCCAGCACCAGAAACCGCAGCCCCAGCGGCACACCGGCCAAGGCCAGCATGCGGGCCAGTTGACCGCCGCCCAAAATACCGACGGTGGTCATGCCCCGGCCTGCTCCGCAAACGCGTCGTGCCCGCCAGCGCAAACCGGCATGACACCGGCTGGCCCTCTCCCGCCTGCGGGGTGAGGGCAACCTGCTTGCGCGGCATTGCCGCACAGGTTGGCCGAACGCCCGGCGCGCTGCGCCGGGCCGGGCCGTGGATGCGGTGAGGCAGGCAGGTCTGCGCCCAACGCAGGCTTGCCGATGCCGGCCGCGGTCATTGGCGCGGATCGTCCCGGTCCATCACTTCCCGGGTCTGCCGGGCGCGGAACTCATCCAGCGCCGCAGCGATGGCCGGATCGTCCAGGGCCAGCATCGCCGCGGCGAACAGCGCCGCATTGGCCGCACCGGCATTGCCGATGGCGAAGGTGGCCACCGGAATGCCGGCCGGCATCTGCACGATCGACAGCAGCGAATCCATGCCGTTGAGCGCCTTGGACTGGACCGGCACGCCGAGCACCGGCACTGGGGTCTTGGCGGCGATCATGCCCGGCAGGTGGGCCGCGCCGCCGGCGCCGGCGATGATCGCGCGCAGGCCGCGGCCCTGTGCCTGTTCGGCATAGGCAAACAGCACATCCGGGGTGCGATGGGCCGAGACGACCTTGACTTCGTAGGCCACGCCCAGGGCGTCCAGTTTCTGCGCGGCGTGCTGCATGGTCTCCCAGTCGGAGCGCGAGCCCATCACGATGCCCACGCACGGGCTCTGAAGATTGGCGGTCATTGGCCGTCCGTAGAGCTAAAGCGATATTCTAGCGGTCTTGATTGCCAACGGACCTTCCATGGACCGCAAACTGCTCGACATCCTGTGCTGCCCGGTCTCACGCCAGCCGCTGGGGCCCCTGGAGGCCCGCGGCCTGGAGGCGCTCAACCGTGCCATCGCCGCCGGCACGCTCAAGCGCGTGGACGACACCGTGCAGGTCGAGCCGCTCAAGGAAGCCCTGGTCACCCGCGATCGCAAGATCGTCTACCGCATCGATGACGGCATCCCGGTGCTGCTGGCCGAAGAAGGCATTGCCACCGTGCAGGTCGCCGACTTCCCGGCGTGAACACCGCCCTCCTGCTGCCAGAATCGGCCGTGCGCGAGGACGTGCACCGCGCCCTGGCCGAGGACATCGGCAGCGGCGATGTCAGCGCAGCCCTGCTGCCGGACGTGGCCGACACCGCCTACCTGCTGTGCAAGCAGGATCAGGTGGTGGTGTGCGGGCGGCCGTGGTTCGACGCCTGCCACCGGGCCCTGGACCCGGAGGTGGCCATCGACTGGCGGGTGAGCGAAGGCCAGCGCGTGGACGCCGGCACCGTGCTGGCCACCCTGTCCGGACGCGCCCGCAGCCTGGTCAGCGCCGAGCGTACCTCGCTCAATTTCCTGCAGACCTTGAGCGGCACGGCCACCATCACCGCCGCCTACGTCCAGGCCGTGCGCGGCACCGGTGCGCGGATCCTGGATACGCGCAAGACCCTGCCCGGCCTGCGCCTGGCGCAAAAGTACGCGGTGCGCTGCGGCGGCGGCGAGAATCACCGCATCGGCCTGTTCGACATGGTCCTGCTCAAGGAGAACCACATCCGCGCCGCCGGCGGCATCGCCGCGGCAGTGGCCGCCGCACGGGCGCTGCATCCTGAGCTGCCACTGGTGGTGGAAGTGGAAACCCTGGACGAACTGCGCCAGGCGCTGGCCCTGGATTGCACCCGGATCATGCTCGATGACTTCGACCCGGTGATGCGCCGGGAAGCGGCGCGCATCGCCGCCGGGCGGGTGCCGCTGGAGGTTTCCGGCATGGTGGATCTGTCCAGCGTGCGCGCGGTGGCCGAGGACGGCGTGGCCTGCATCTCCATCGGCGCGCTGACCAAGCACGTGCACGCGGTGGACGTCTCGCTCAAGTTGGGCGCGCCGCCAGGCTGATTTCACGGGCCCTGGCCGCCGGCTCTGCCAGCGTGCAACCTGTCCTTGCCCCCACAGGAACACGCTGCAGATGCCGATCCGCTGGTTGTTCGCCCTCGGGGTGGCGTTGTCGAGCCTGGCCTTCAAGGC
The DNA here is from genome assembly GCF_000233915.3 of Pseudoxanthomonas spadix BD-a59. Taxonomy (NCBI): domain Bacteria; kingdom Pseudomonadati; phylum Pseudomonadota; class Gammaproteobacteria; order Lysobacterales; family Lysobacteraceae; genus Pseudoxanthomonas; species Pseudoxanthomonas spadix. The sequence continues at coordinate 2,494,915 of NC_016147.2, forward strand.
CCACGCCATCGAGGTCTGCGATGCGCCGCCGCGCTTTGGCCTGAGCCCGGCCGCCATCGCCATCGTGCGCACTGCCTGCGAAGAACACCGGCAATGGATGCGGCCTTTCATCGACCGACGCGGCCGCCTGGCCAGCCTGCGGGTGACCGAGGCCGAAAGCGGCAACCTGGCCGACCATGGCCTGGTGCCCTGGCAGCGGGTGGCCATGTACTGGCGCGACAGCGGGACGCTGGTCATGGTCGGGGACGAACCCGGCGCCAGCAGCTGCCTGGTGCCACCGGGCAATCGCTACACCGACAGCGACTGCCGCGCCTTCATCATTGATACCCCATGGTCGGCCGCGTTCGTCTCGTGGGTGATGGCCAGGGCGGGCATCGTGGGTTTCCAGCGTTCGCCGCGGCACATCGACTACATCCGCGCGGCCTGGAAGGACGGCGGCAACGGCGGTCCCTATCGCTACGCCGACCCTGCGGTGGAAAAGCCCGCACCGGGCGACCTGCTCTGCTACATCCGCAACCGCGACCAGGTGCTGGGCCATGCGGGGCTGACGTCGAGCCTGACCGGATCGGGCCGCATCCCGAAAGAGTCGCACTGCGACATCGTGGTGGCCGCCAACGTCGGTGGCGATCGCACCCTGCATCTGATCGGCGGCAACGTGCTCAATGCGGTGACCATGCGCCAGCTGGACCTGGACCGCAGCGGCCACGTGCTGCTGCCGGTTCCCAGCGCCCTCGCAGAGGAGGGGCAAGATGGCAATGACCCGGGGCGCGAGTGCACGCCGGCGCAGCAGGACCTGTGCGATTTCAACCGCCAGGACTGGGCCGTGCTGCTGAAACTGCAGGCGACCGGGCCGCTGCCGGCGTTGCCCGCGGCACCGGCACCGCCGATCGGTGTGCCTGCGCCGGGACTGCCGCCGATGCCGGCTGCGTTGACGCCAACCCCTTCCGGCACCGGCTTGCAGCCCCCAGCGCCAACGCAGGTGCCTGTGCCCCTGCCAGCTGCCGAGGCCGCCGTGCCAGCCGAGTCCGGCGCCGCCCCGCTCCGCCCAGGGCCTTGACTTGAAAAGACACAGGCGCATCCACGCCCGCCGCGCTTGCCGCTACAGTCGCACCATGACTCCGATCCTGCTCCTGATTGCCGGCGCCGCCGTGTTCTTCTGGTGGAACGCCGCCCGTGCCGCGGCCGAACGTGCGACCCAGCTCGGCCGCAACGCCTGCGAGGCAGCCGGCGTGATCTGGCTGGACCAGAGCGTGCAGGCCACCGGCCTGCGCCTGCGCCGCGATGGCCAGGGCCGGTTGGGTTTCGAGCGCAGCTTCCGCTTCGACTATTCCTACGATGGCGTCCAACGCCATACCGGCAAGCTGGTCCTGCACGGTGCACGGCTGGTGTCCCTGGCCGGACCGACCAGGCCGGACCCGATCGTTTCGCTGCACTGATGCCGCTTGCACCCTGTCGCAGCAGGACCGCGGGGTCGCAGGAGGACCGCCGGGCACCGCGCCGCTCCTTCTCCCCCGCTTGCGGGGGAGAAGGGGACACAGCTGCGCGTCTTGTCGCAGCAAGACTGCCGGGCGCTGGGCTGCTCCTTCTCCCCCGCTTGCGGGCGGGGGAGAAGGGGACACAGCCGTCAAGCGCGCGTCATGCTCACATGCTCGCTGTGCGATGGCGCCCGGTCACTACGGGGCGAGGGCGCCTACTTCACCACCCGCAGGTGCGGGCGCCTGGACGGCGGCGGCGCGGGTTCGTGCGGGGTCGGGGCGTCGGGCGAAGGCGGCTCGTTGTCGTCATGCGGACCGGGGCCCGTGCCGGTCCCGATGTCTTCCGGCAGGGCCATGCCCTGCCCGGTCTCGCGCGCGTAGATCGCCAGCACCGCCGAGATCGGCACGTTGACCGGGTAGCTGACCCCGCCGAAGCGGGCGCTGAAACTCACCGTCAGGTTGTCGATCACCAGGTGGGCCACCGCGCGGGTGGCGATGTTCAGCACCACCCGGCCTTCCTTGACCGCGCTGGCCGGGACCTGCACCCCGGCCTGGGTGGCGTCCACCAGCAGGTGCGGGGTCATGTCGTTGTCGGCGATCCATTCGGCCAGCGCCCGCAGCAGGTACGGGCGGTGGCTGGTCATCGGTGGCACGTCATCTGTCATGTGTGCCAGTCTAACCGGCCGGCGCAGCTGGCGGCCGTGCATTGGCTGAAGGCCAATGCCGGCTTGCCCGCACCAGTCCGGCCCTGCAACAGGCTCAGGCCGGCAGCTCGCGCAGCTTCTTTTCCTGCTCGGTCAGGCTGCGCACGAAGCCCGGGTTGCGGAAGATGCGGTTGCCGTAATCCTCGATCGACTTGCCGTCCTTGGGCAGGCCCACGTCCAGCGATTGCAGGCGCCAGATGATCGGGGCCATGGCGCAGTCGGCCAGGCTCATCTCGGGATTGAGGAAAAACTTGCTGGCCTTGAACAGTGGCACCGAAGCAGTCAGCAGCTCCTTCAGGCGCTTGCGGCCGGCATCGGCCTGGGCCTTGTTGCCCAGCTGGATGGCCTGGACCTGCGGCACCCAGTCCACCTCGATGCGCAGCATCGCCAGGCGCAGGCGTGCACGGGAAAGCGGATCGACCGGCATCAGCGGTGGATGCGGGTAGCGCTCGTCCAGATATTCGCTGACCACCGAGGCCGCATACAGGGTCAGGTCGCGCTCCACCAGGGTGGGCACCGAATGGTAGGGGTTGAGATCGATCAGGTCTTCCGGCGGATTCTGCGGATCGACCGGCACCAGGTCATAGCTGACGCCCTTGGCGGCGAGCACCAGCCGCACGCGGTGGCACAGCACATCGTCAACGGAAGAAAACAGCGTCAGGGTGTTTCGCATGCGGGCACTCGTCACCTTATCGGTCTGATCAAGCAACCGGGGCCTGCCGGTTGCGCCAACTCGCACAGGCCTCTGGCCTGGCCGCCATGTGGGCTAGATGAACAGGGCGGCGAGGATGAACATAGCAGCTGGCCGCCGCTTTGCGCACCCCTGCCGGAGGTCACCTGGGTCAGTGAACGTCCTTCCAGAACTCTTTTTTCAGCAGGAACGCCAGGAAGGTGAAAAACGCCAGGAACAGCAGCACCCACACGCCCATGCTCTGACGCTTGAGCGCGGCCGGTTCGCTGGCGTACTCGAGGAAATTGGTGATGTCGCGCACCGAGCGGTCGAACTCGACCGGGCTCTCGGCGCCGGGCGTGGCCAGCTTGAGCGCAGCGACGGTCTTGTCCTTGGTTGCCGGGTCCGGCGGGCCGTATTCGGCGTGCTGCAGGCCCTGCAGCTCCCACAGCGGATTGGGCATGGACGCATTGGGAAACAGGGTGTTGTTCCAGCCCACCGGCCGCGTCTCGTCCAGGTAGAACGACTTCAGGTAGGTATAGATCCAGTCCGGGCCGCGCACGCGCGCGATCAGGCTCAGGTCCGGGGGTGCCTTGCCAAACCACTTGGTGGCCGCCTCGTCCGGCATCGCCACCTGGATCTGCTCGCCCACCGCCGCGCCGGTGAAGTTGAGGTTGGCCATGACGTCTTCTTCGCTCAGACCCAGGTCTTCGGCCATGCGTGAATAACGCAGGTACTTGAGCGAATGGCAACCCGAGCAGTAGCCCATGAACAGCTTGGCGCCGCGCTGCAGCGAAGCCTTGTCCGACAGGTCGTTGCCCGCCTGCAGGATGGCGCCACCTTCGGCCGCCTGCAGGGACCCACTCAGGATCAGCCCGGCGGCGAACACGGCCAGGCGCGGCAGCACGCGCCTGATGGAAGACAGGCGCTTAGTCATGCGTGCTCACCCGCTCGGGCACCGGCTTGGTGCGTTCCAGTCCGAAGAACGTATAGACCCACAGGAAGACGAAGAACCCGAAGTAGCAGACCGTCAGCACACGGCCGATGTAGGTCTCGGTCTGGTCGGTGCCCGGGCCCGAGCCGATCTTGCCCAGGTAGATGAAGCTGAAGGCAAAGATGCCCAGCGCGATCTTGTAGCTCAGCCCGCGGTACTTGATCGAGCGCACCTTGCCGCGGTCCAGCCACGGCACGGTGAACAGCACCGCGATCGCCGAGAACATCACCAGCACGCCACCGAGCTTGTCGGGCACCACCCGCAACATCGCGTAGTACGGGGTGTAGTACCAGACCGGCTTGATGTGCGCGGGCGTCACCAGGCGGTTGGCCTCGGTGAAGTTGTCGTGCTCCAGGAACAGCCCGCCGAAGGCCGGCGCGAAGAAGATCACGAACGCCCCGATGATCAGCAGGAAGCCCACGCCCACCAGGTCCTTGACCGTGTAGTACGGGTGGAACGGGATGGTGTCGGTCGGCGCGGTCTTGCTCCAGCGGTTGCCCTTGGGCCCGTGCTTGGTGTCCACGCCTTCGGGGTTGTTGGAGCCGACCTCGTGCAGCGCGCCCAGGTGCAGCACCACCAGCAGCAGCAGCACCAGCGGCAGCGCGATCACGTGCAGGGCGAAGAAGCGGTTGAGGGTGGCGTCGCTGGGCAGGTAGTCGCCCATGATCCACTCGGTCAGCCCCTGCCCGATCACCGGGATTGCACCGAACAGGGAGATGATCACCTTGGCGCCCCAGAAGGACATCTGGCCCCAGGGCAGCACGTAACCCATGAAGGCCTCGGCCATCAGCACCAGGTAGATCAGCATGCCGAGGATCCACACCAGCTCGCGCGGCTTCTGGTAGCTGCCGTACATCAGGCCGCGGAACATGTGCAGGTAGACCACGATGAAGAACAGCGAGGCGCCGGTGCTGTGCATGTACCGGATCAGCCAGCCCCATTCCACATCGCGCATGATGTACTCGACCGAGGCGAAGGCCTCGGCCGCGCTGGTCTTGTAGTTCATCGTCAGGAAGATGCCGGTGACGATCTGGTTGACCAGGACCAGCAGGGCCAGCGAGCCCATGTAGTACCAGAAGTTGAAATTCTTCGGCGCGTAGTACTCGCTCATGTGCTTGCGGTACATGGGCATCAGGCCCGGCGCACGCGCATTGAGCCAATCGAAGGCGCCGGTCGCGGCGCGGGTGATCACGTTCGACATCAGGCAGCCCCTTCCGGATCGACGCCGATGATGATGGTGTTGTCATCCTGGTAATGGTGCGGCGGCACCAGCAGGTTGGTTGGCGCCGGCACGCCCTGGAACACCCGTCCGGACATGTCGAAGCGCGACTTGTGGCAAGGGCAGAAGTAGCCGCCCTTCCACTCCGGATCAAACGGCTCGGGCCGGATCTCGGCGACGATTTCCGGCGAACAGCCCAAGTGCGTGCACAGCCCGACCAGCACCGAGATCTCCGGCTTGATCGAGCGCAGCTCCGGGTTGCCCTTGAGCACGTAGGCCGGCTGCTGGTCCTCGTTCTCGCTGTTGGGGTCGCGCAGGCGGCCATCCAGGCTGGGCAGGGCGTCGAGGATCGCCTTGGAGCGCTTGACCACCCAGATCGGTTGTCCGCGCCATTCCAGCACCAGGCGCTGGCCTTCCTGCAATCCGGTGATGTCCGCAGTGACCGGGGCACCGGCCAGCTTGGCACGGGTGCTGGGATTCCAGGACTTGATGAACGGGACAGCCAGGAAGCCTGCACCCACGGCACCGACAACTGCGGTGGTGGCCGTCAGGAACCGGCGGCGCCCCGCATCCACGGGCATTGTGACCTCGTCATTGGCCATCCGTAACTCCGCTGGGACATCTTGAGGTAGCTGCATGGCTGCCTGGGCGGCCCCTGTAAGCGGGGCTCACCCTTGAGCGCACGGCCGAGTCTAACTGAATAAAATTTTTCACCACAACAATCCCTTTTCGATCAATGGGTTGCAGATCGATGGGAGGGTCGTTTCCGGTATTGCAGTGCAGCATCGGTTCAGCGAGCACCGATTGCCCCGACGCTGGCGCGGTAGCGCTCGGCCAGCACCCCCACGCGCTGCACGTAGCGCTGGGTTTCGGCGTAGGGTGGCACGCCGCCATTGCGGTCCACGGCGCCTTCGCCGGCGTTGTAGCCGGCTGCGGCCAGGGTCAGGTCGCCTTGGTAGCGCTTGAGCAGAAATGCCAGGTACTGCACGCCACCGCGGATGTTCTGGGCCGCGTCATAGGCATCGGCCACGCCGAAGCGGCGCGCGGTGGCCGGCATCAGCTGCATCAGGCCCATCGCCCCGGCGCGGGACAGCGCGACCGGGTTGTACGAGGATTCGGCATGGATGATGGCGCGGACGATGGCTTCCTCGACGCCGAATTCGCGCGCGGCCGCGGCAATTTCGCTTCCGTAGGCCAGCGTGTTCAGGCGCACCGCGCCGAAGTTCAGCTTGGGATTTCCGCACGCGAAGCAGGTCTGGAGATAGCTGTACTTGATGGTGCGCACGCTGGCCACGTCCATGCCGCGCGGCCGTACGCTGGTGTAGTTGCGCACCCCGTCCTTGATGAAGGAATAGACCTGGCCACTGACCACCCGCCGTGGCGGTGATGCGACCGGCCCGGGCGTGGGCAAGGCAACTGCGGCGGCCGGGGAGACCACGCTGGTGGGACGCTTTTCGGCCACCGCCACGGTCTGCGGCGGAGCCGCCGCTGCCGGTGCGAGCGGCGGGTGGGCCGGGCGGCGGCTGGGGGCAGGCCTGTAGCGGCTCACCACCGAACAGCTGGCGCCTGGCAGGCGCTTGCTGACATAGGCGGTGACGGCATCGGCGCCCACGCACTTGTACAGCGTGCCGGCGCTGGCCGGCAGCGCGACCAGCGTTGCGGCGAACATCCCCAGTCGCAGCAGCCCCTTCATTGGCGCCCAGTGTCCCAGCTTGTCAATGGCTTAACAAGCAAGCCCCGGGATGCTCGCGGGTCCGGCAGACCCCGCCCCTGCGCCTGACGGACCGGCTAAACTGGTCGACCCCTTCCCGCCCACCCGACTGGATTAAGCGCCATGACCGGGACGCCAGATACCATCACGCCCGCCCCGGGCGAGCTCCCCGTTGTGCCCCTGCCCGTGGCGGGCCAAGCGCCCGGCCAGGCCCGTGGCAAGCCCGGCGCAGGCTTGCCTGCGCGCGGAAAGCTCTACATCAAGACCCACGGTTGCCAGATGAACGAGTACGACTCGGCCAAGATGGCCGACGTGCTGGCCGCCAGCGACGGGCTGGAGCTGACCGACAACCCCGAAGAGGCCGACGTGGTCCTGGTCAATACCTGCTCGATCCGCGAGAAGGCACAGGAAAAGGTCTTCAGCCAGCTCGGCCGCTGGCGCGTGCTCAAGGAAAGCAGGCTCAAGGGCCAGGGCCGTGAGGTGATCATCGGCGTCGGCGGTTGCGTGGCTTCGCAGGAAGGTGAGGCCATCATCAAGCGCGCCCCGTATGTGGACCTGGTGTTTGGCCCGCAGACCCTGCACCGGCTGCCCGAGCTGATCCGCGCCCGGCGTGAACAGAACAGGCCGCAGGTGGACATCAGCTTCCCGGAGATCGAGAAGTTCGACCGCCTGCCCGAACCGCGTGCCGAAGGCCCGTCTGCGTTCGTGTCGATCATGGAAGGCTGCAGCAAGTACTGCAGCTTCTGCGTGGTGCCCTACACCCGCGGCACCGAGGTCAGCCGGCCGTTCGAGGACGTGCTGGTGGAAGTGGCGCAACTGGCTGCCCAGGGTGTGCGCGAGATCAACCTGCTCGGCCAGAACGTCAACGCCTATCGCGGTCCCATCGCGCCGGCCGAAGCTGCGGATGCGGAAGGCGAGTTCGCCGACCTGGGCATGCTGATCCGCACCATCGCCCAGATCCAGGGCGTGGGCCGGATCCGCTTCACCACCTCGCACCCGCTGGAATTTTCCGACTCGCTGATCGATGCCTACCGCGACGTGCCGCAGCTGGCCCACTACCTGCATCTGCCGGTCCAGTCCGGCAGCGACCGCATCCTCAGCGCGATGAAGCGCGGCTACACCGCGCTGGAGTTCAAGTCCAGGATCCGCAAGCTGCGCAGCGTCCGGCCGGACATCTCGATCAGCTCGGACTTCATCGTCGGCTTCCCCGGCGAGACCGATGCGGACTTTGACAAGACCATGAAGCTGATCCAGGACGTGGGCTTTGACCAGAGCTTTTCCTTCATCTACTCGCGCCGCCCGGGCACGCCGGCGGCAGACCTGCCCGACCACACCCCCGCCGCGGTCAAGCATGCCCGCCTGGAACGCCTGCAGGCCCACATCAACGCCCATGCCGCCGGCATCTCGCAGCGGATGGTCGGCAGCGTGCAGACCGTGCTGGTCGAAGGCCCTTCGCGCAAGAATCCCGACGAGCTGACCGGCAAGACCGAGAACATGCGCTCGGTGAACTTCCCCGGATCCAAACGCATGATCGGTCAGTTCGTGGACGTGCTGATCACCCAGGCCCTGACCAACTCGCTGCGCGGCCGGCTGGCCGTGGCCGGCGATGCGCCCGCCGCATGAGCCTGCGCATCAGCCGCGACACCCGCCTGTGCATGTCGCTGTCGGGGCGGCCGGGCAACTTCGGCACGCGCTTCCAGAATCGCTGCTGGCTGGCAGCGGGCTGGCCACCGACACCGAGGTGGCCCTGCGCAGCAGCGGCGGCATGGCCAAGGCTGATCGCGCGCGCCACCGCCGATGCGCTGGCCTGAATCCCGTTCGGCGCCGACACGGCCCGTTGCCGATCGGCGCGCTACCCTCCAGCGTCTATGACCACCTCCCCCCATCACGATTTCACCCTGGATCCCTACGACACCGAGCAGCTGGCCAATCTGGCTGGGCCGTTCGACGCGCACCTGCGCCAGATCGAACTGAAACTTGGCGTGGAGATCTCCAACCGCGGCAACATCTTCCGCGTCCAAGGCCCCGCCCGGGCCGTGGCGGCCACCGAGCAGCTGCTGCGTGCGCTGTACGAGGAGGCGGCCAGCGAAGTGTTCGATGCCGATGCGATCCACCTGCGCCTGAACGAGGCCAACATCGAGCACCTGGCCGGCGATGGCTATGCGCCGCAGGAGGTGGCGATCAAGGTCAAGCGCGGCACCGTGCGCGGCCGCGGCCCCAACCAGTCCGCGTACCTGCACGCGATCGCCACGCACGACATCAACTTCGGCATCGGCCCGGCCGGGACCGGCAAGACCTTCCTGGCCGTGGCCATGGCCGTGGAAGCGTTGAACGAAGCACGCGTGCAGCGCCTGATCCTGGTGCGCCCGGCAGTGGAAGCAGGCGAAAAACTGGGCTTTCTGCCCGGCGACCTGAGCCAGAAGGTCGACCCGTACCTGCGCCCGCTCTACGACGCGCTCTACGAGATGCTGGGCGTGGAGAAGGTCGCCAAGCTGCTGGAGAAGAACGTCATCGAGATCGCGCCGTTGGCCTACATGCGCGGGCGCACGCTCAACGATGCCTTCGTGATCCTGGACGAGGCGCAGAACACCACCGTGGAGCAGATGAAGATGTTCCTGACCCGGATCGGCTTTGGCAGCACCGCGGTGGTCACCGGCGACATGAGCCAGACCGACCTGCCCAAGCACATCCGCTCGGGCCTGACCGACGCGCTGGAGGTCTTGCGCGGCGTGGACGGGATTTCCTTCAGCTTCTTCGGCGCCCGCGACGTGGTCCGCCATCCGCTGGTGGCGCGCATCGTGCGGGCCTACGATGCGCGCGATGACCAGGCCGCCGATGCCAAGCCGGCGTAAGCTGGGTTCGACATGACCCAGGGTCCCATCCATCTGCAGGTCGCGGTGAGCTATGCGCTGCCGCGGGTCGGGCTGCCGGCGGCGGTGAGTTTCCGCAAGTGGGTGGCGGCCGCGCTCAAGGGCCGGATCCGCGAGGCGGACCTGGCCATCCGCTTGGTCGATGCCAAGGAAGGCCGCGCGCTCAACCGCCATTACCGCGGCAAGGACGATGCGACCAACGTGCTGTCCTTCCCCGGCCAGCTGGACCAGACGATCAAGCTGCCCAGGGGGGTGACCATGCCGCTGCTGGGCGATCTGGTGATCTGCGCGCCGGTGGTCGCGCGCGAGGCCAGGGACCAGGACAAGGCGCTGGCTGCACATTACGCGCACCTGACCGTGCACGGCACCCTGCATCTGCTGGGTTGGGACCACGCCGACGACAAGGAGGCCGAGGCGATGGAACAACTGGAGCGCCAGATCCTTTCCGAGCTGGGCATCGACGATCCCTACGCGGCCGAGCGGCCGGCATGAGGCAGATGTTGCGCGCAGCGGCAGGCATCGCCGCATCGGCCTGCATCGCAACGGCCGCTGCGCAGGCGCCGGCCGAGGCGAACAAGGCCACCGCCAAGGGCGCTGCGCCGAGCGCGCCGCCGGATCTGGCCGCGCTGATCGAATGCCGCAAGGAGGTGCCCGATTTCCTGGCCCTGCAGCCAGCCGTGCGCGACCCGCTCAAGGCCGTGGCCCTGGGCTGGAAGCCGCTGCCGCAGGCCAACCCGTTCATGACCGAATTCGCGCTGCTCGAGCCGATCAGCGTGTTTGGCCACGCCAGCTCGCACATCGCCTTTTCCGGGGACAGCATCATGGCGATCCTGGACCTGCCCGACCCGCGCCCGCTGGCCCACCGGCTGGACCTGGAAACCGGCATCGACACGCCGGCAAAAGCCATCTTCGGCAAGCAGTTGCGCCAGACCGAGCAGACCGATCCGGCCAGCGGCCAGACCCTGATCCAGGCCATCATCCTCAACGTGTCCAACGTGGCCAGCCACCCGGGCAAGACCCTGGTCGGCTGCAGCTACAACCTGGACACCGAAGATCCCGCGCCGGCGCCCACCGCGTCTGCCACCACGGCCGCCACCGCGCCCTGATCCCCTGGCAGAGCCTGCGAAAACGTTCTGCTAGACTGCCGGCCACGCCCGCGATCGCCGGGTGCCGCTCACCGCCCGATGTCAGAAGACGACAGTACAACCGCGTCGGAACTGCCCGAGAAACGCCGCAGCTGGTTGGAACGCCTGAGCCATGCGTTCTCCGGTGAGCCCGAATCGCGCGAAGACCTGCTCGCGCTGCTGCGCGACGCCCAGCACAACGGGCTGCTCGAACCGGACACGCTCAAGATGATGGAAGGAGCCATGTCGGTGGCCGAGCTCACCGTGGGTGATGTCATGATCTCGCGATCGCAGATGGTCTCGCTGCCGGCGGACACCCCGTTCCTGGAGCTGATGCGGCAGGTGGTCGAATCGGGCCATTCGCGCTTTCCGGTGCATGGCGAGAACAAGGACGAGATCCTGGGCATTTTGCTGGCCAAGGACCTGCTGCGCGGGGTGGTCGCTGACCAGGGCCCGGGCACGGTGCGCGAACTGCTGCGTCCGGCGGTGCTGATCCCGGAATCGAAGAAGCTCAACGTCCTGCTCAAGGAGTTCCGTCTCTCGCGCAACCACATGGCGCTGGTGGTGGACGAATATGGCGGCGTGGCCGGCCTTGTCACCATCGAGGACGTGCTGGAGCAGATCGTCGGCGAGATCGACGACGAGCACGACGAGGCCGACGACGAAGCCAACCTGATCGCCGCCCAGGCCGATGGCCAGTACGTGGTCGATGCACTGACGCCGATCGAGGATTTCAACGCGCGTTTCGGCGCCGACTTTCCGGATGACGAATACGACACCGTCGGCGGCCTGGTGACCGATGCGATGGGGCACCTGCCCGAGACCGGCGAGGAGCTGACCCTGGGGCGCTTCGCCTTCCGCGTGGCGCGTGCCGATGGACGCCGGGTGCATGCCTTCCATGTCGGCGTGCTGTCCGACAGCTGATGCCGCGCCTGTCCTGCCTGCTGGCGCGCGCCGGGTGCGCGCTGCTGCTCTCGCTGCTCGCCTGCGCGGCCACCGCCGCGCCGCGCATCGGGGTGATGACCATGCAGCCGGGCCAGGTGTTCTTCGAGCGCTTCGGCCATGACGCGATCGTGGTGGCCGATCCGGACTCCGGCCAGGCGACCTCGTACAACTTCGGCTTCTTCGATCCGGACGAGCCTGATTTCATGGGCCGCTTCATCGACGGCAAGATGCTGTATTACCTGGTCGCCCTGCCCGTGCAACAGGACCTGGAAAGCTATCGCGCCGAAGGCCGCGGCGTGTCGATCCAATGGCTGGACCTGACCGCACCGCAGGCGCAGGCGCTGGCCGATGCGCTGGCCTTGCGCGCGCGCCCGGAAAACGCACGCTATCCCTACGACTACTTCACCAACAACTGCGCCACCCAGGTCCGCGATGCGCTCGACGCGGCATTGGGCGGCACGCTGAAGAAGCAGCTGGCCGGCCGCTCGCGCGGCAACACCTATCGCAGCGAATCGGTGCGCCTGGCCTCGCCGGCGTGGTGGATGTGGATCGGTTTCGATCTGGGCTTCGGCCCGTATGCCGACCAGCAGCTCTCGCGCTGGGAGGAATCCTTCGTGCCGATGCGCCTGGCCGAGGCACTGGCGGAGGTGGACAACACCCAGGGCCGCCCGCTGGTCCAGCAGACCCAGCAACTCTTGCCGCACCGCATCGCACCGGAGCCGCCAGAGACCGCGCGCCGGTGGTGGCCGTGGCTGCTGGCCGGCATGGGGATCGCCCTGGCCCTGGTGTGGATCGGTGCGCGCCGGCGGCGGGTGGTCGCAGCCGTGGCGCTGCTGTTCTGGATCGTGTGCACACTGGCTGGCGCGCTGATGCTGTTCATCTGGTTCGGCACCAGCCACATCGCCGGCTGGGCCAACCGCAACCTGTTGCTGCTCGATCCGCTGTGCGTGCTGCTGCTGCCGGCCGCGGTGCGGGCGCTGCGCGGACGGACGCTGAAGGCCTGGTCACGCTGGCTGCTGCGCGGCGTGGCGGCGCTGGCGCTGCTGGCGTGGATGCTGCACTGGTTCCCGTTCAACGTGCAGGCCAACATGGCCTGGGTCGCGCTGCTGGTGCCGGTGCATCTGGCGCTTGCATACGTATTCACCGTGCAGCGCAGCTTGTCGCGCTGATCATCGCGGGTGAGCATGTCGGTCACTTCCGGCTGGAGCTCTCCCGCATGCTGGGTCTGCTCACTGCTGTCTTCCTGATCTGTACGCCGCTGGCTGCGCGTGCTGCGCCGTTGCGCGTCGATTCGCCAGGTAAGGTGCTGTCGGTGGAGCTGGAGACCGATCCGCACGGGCGCCCGAGCTATCGGGTGTTGCGCAACGCAAGCCGGTCATTGCGTCCTCGCGGCTGGGTTTCATGATGGCCGATGTCACCGACGCGCAGCCACGCACGCTGCAGGCCAGGCTGGATTTCCTGACGCCCGGCAGGCGCTACACCGCGCAGATCTATCGCGATGCCGACGATGCGCACTGGGCCAGCAACCCCGAAGCGGTGACGATCCAGTCGCGCCAGGTCACCAGCGCCGACACGCTGACCCTGAAACTGGCCCCCGGCGGCGGCCAGGCGATCCGCTTCGTCGCGCACTAAACGGTGAACACCGCGCCGGCCCTGACCCAGCCTGCAAGACAACCATCGCTGTTGCGCCCTCCCTTTGCGCAGCAGGGGAAGTTGGGAAGCGTGCTGTTGAGCCCTCCCTTGCGCAGCAGGGGAGGGTTGGGAGGGGTGCTGTTGCTGCTGCTTCGGGCAAGCGCGTACAAGCAACCCCTCCCCCGGCCCTCCCCTTCGCAAAGGCGCGAAAGGGAGGGGGCAAAAGCGGGCGGAAAGTGGTTTGCTGGTCACACGCGCCATTGCCCGCGAGCAGCGCTGCTGGCGCCCCGGGAAACCTGCCCTCAGAATCAAGCGCTCGCTCCTGAATGCCGAGCCCCGCATGCCGACGACCGCGCGCCTGACCCTTGTCCTGCTGTCCGTGTTCGCGGTCGCTGCCGGCGCTGCCCCGCCGGCCGCCGCCGAAAGGCGGCCCTACCGCAGCAGCCAGCAGATCCTGGAGGCCTCGCCGGCCAGCCACTGGCGCATGCTCGACCCGGATCGCACGCTGTACCTGGAATTGGCCAGCGGCCGGGTGGTGATCGAACTGGCGCCGCAGTTCGCGCCCGAGCACGTGGCCAACATCACGACCCTCGCCCGCGAGCATTTCTGGGACGGCACCAGCATCTACCGCGCGCAGGACAACTTCGTGGTCCAGTTCGGCGATGCCGATGGCGAGGACCCGGCCAAGGCCAAGCCGCTGGGCACGGCCAGGACCCACCTGCCGGCCGAGTTTCATCGCAGCGCGAAGGGACTGGATTTCCAGAAGATCCCCGACAGCGACGGCTGGGCCCCGCAGGTCGGCTTCGTCGACGGCTTCCCGGCCGCGCGCGATGGCGCCCATGGCAAGGCCTGGCTGGCTCACTGCTATGGCACGCTGGGCGCGGGCCGCAACAACGCCGATGACAGCAGCATCGGCGCCGAGCTGTACGTGACCATCGGCCAGTCGCCGCGCCAGCTGGACGACAACATCACCGTGGTCGGTCGCGTGGTCAAGGGCATGGAACTGCTGAGCACGATCAGGCGCGGCCCGGACCCGATGGGCTTCTACCCAGATCCTGCGCTGCGCACACCGATCCGCTCGATTCGCCTGGCCAGCGAGCTGCCGGTGGCCGAGCGCACCCCGCTGGAACTGCTGCGGACCGACAGCCAGACCTTCCGCGATGTGGCCGAGTCCAAGCGCAACCGCGTGGATGATTTCTACAAGCGTCCGGCCGGGCACATCGACCTGTGCAACGTGCCGCTGCCGGTGCGCACCCCGACCGCTGGCTGAGCCTGCGGTCGCCTTGCGCCGGCGCCGCTCAGCCAGCAGCATCGTGCAATGCACATCGGCGGCCATACCAATGTGCACGAGCCAAGAACAGGCCAGGCCGGCTCAGCCCGCCTTCAGCACCACCTTCATCGCCTTCTCGCGTGCGGCGTTGCTGAACACCTCGTAGGCCTGGATCACATCGTCGAGCGCGAAGCGGTGGGTCACCAGCTGTTCGGGCTTCACCTTGCCCGAGGCCACCGTCTGCAGCAGCATCGGCGTACTGTGGGTACAGACCAGGCCGGTGGTCAGGGTGATGTTCTTGATCCACAGCTTTTCCAGGTGCAGTTCCACCGGCTTGCCGTGGACGCCGACATTGGCGATGTGCCCGCCCGGGGCGATGATCGACTGGCAGGTGTCGAACGTGGCCGGGATGCCGACCGCCTCGACCGCCACGTCCACGCCCTTGCCGCCGGTCAGGGCCATCACCGCCTCGACGGCCTTGCCGTCACTGGCATCGACGGTGTCGGTGGCACCGAACCTGCGCGAAACCTCCAGCCGCGCCGGGTCGGTATCGACCATGATGATGCGCGAGGGCGAATAGAACTGCGCGGTCAGCAGCACCGCCATGCCGATCGGGCCGGCGCCGACGATGGCCACCGTGTCGCTGGGCTGCACCTGACCGTAGAGCACGCCGATCTCGAAGCCGGTGGGCAGGATGTCGCTGAGCATCACCAGCGCTTCCGGGTCCACGCCTTCGGGCGCCGGATAGAGGCTGTTGTCCGCATGCGGGATGCGCACGTATTCGGCCTGGGTGCCATCGATCAGGTGACCCAGGATCCAGCCGCCGTCGGTGCAGTGCGCGTAGAGCCGTTTCTTGCAGTATTCGCAGCGGCCGCATGAGGTGATGCAGGAGATCAGCACCCGGTCGCCCTTCTTGAAATTGCCCACCGCCTCGCCGACTTCCTCGATCACGCCCACCCCCTCATGGCCGAGGGTGCGTCCGGCTTCGACCTCCGGCACGTCGCCCTTGAGGATATGCAGGTCGGTGCCGCAGATGGTGGTGTGGGTGATGCGGACGATCGCGTCGGTGGACTTGAGCAGCGCAGGCTTTGCCTTTTCGGCCCATTCCTTCTTGCCGGGGCCCCGATAGATCAACGCTTTCATGGACCTTCTCCTATGAATGTCTTATCGAGTATAGCCAGGCCGGTGCAAACGCCATTGACGCAAATCAATGGCCGGCGCCCCACCCGGGGGCCGCGCTACCGGGGCTGTCGCCTCCGACCTTCCATCGCCAGCCCGATCCGCGCCAGCAGCGGCCAGAGCGCACTGCAACGGAGACAATGCACCCTCAACCGGACAACCGATCACGACACCGCTTCGGCGGCGACGAAGCCGCCGGTCTGGCGCTGCCACAGGCGCGCGTACAGGCCGCCGCGGGCGACCAGTTCGGCATGGGTGCCGGTTTCCACGATCCGGCCGGCATCCATCACCACCAGCCGGTCCATGCGCGCGATGGTCGAAAGCCGGTGGGCGATGGCGATCACCGTCTTGCCCTGCATCAAGGTATCCAGGCTGTCCTGGATGGCAGCCTCCACTTCCGAATCCAGCGCCGAGGTGGCCTCGTCCAGCAGCAGGATCGGCGCGTCCTTGAGCAGCACCCGGGCGATGGCGATGCGCTGGCGCTGGCCGCCGGACAGCTTGACCCCGCGTTCGCCCACGTGCGCGTCCAGGCCGGTGCGGCCCTCGCCGTCGACCAGGGTCCGGATGAAATCCTCGGCCCGGGCCTGGGCGATGGCCGCGGCGATCTGCTCGGGCGTGGCGTCGGGGCGGCCGTAGCGCAGGTTGTCCAGGATCGAGCGGTGCAGCAGCGAGGTGTCCTGGGTGACCACGCCGATCTGGCTGCGCAGGCTGGTCTGGGTCACCCCGGCGATGTCCTGGCCGTCGATCAGGATGCGCCCGGCCTCCAGGTCGTACAGCCGCAGCAGCACGTTGACCAGGGTGGACTTGCCGGCGCCGGAGGGGCCGACCAGGCCGATCTTCTCGCCCGGGCGCACCTCCAGATCCAGCCCGGCAATCACCCCGCCGCGCTTGCCGTAATGGAAATGAATGCCTTCGAAGCGCACCGCGCCGCGGGTGACCTGCAGCGGCCTGGCGCCTGGCGCATCGGTCACCGTGTGCGGCCTGGCGACCGTCTGCATGCCGTCCTGGACCGTGCCGATGTCCTCGAACAGGCCGTTGACCACCCACATGATCCAGCCGGACATGTTCTCGATGCGGATCACCAGCCCGGTGGACAGGGCGATGGCGCCGATCGTGATCGAGCCACGCTGCCACAGCCACAGGCCCAGGCCGGCGGTGGCGGCGATCATCAGGCCGTTGAGCACGGCGATGGTGACGTCCATGGACGTGGTCAGGCGGGTCATGCGCCGGACCTTGTCCAGGTTCTCGCGCACCGCCTGGGCCACGTAATCGTCCTCGCGCCGCTCGTGCGGGAACAGTTTGAGCGTGGTGATGTTGGTGTAGCCGTCCACCACCCGGCCCATCAACTGCGACTTGGACTCCGAGGCGCGCCAGGAACGCTCCTTCACCCGCGGCACGAACACCGCCAGGGTGGCGATGTAGGCCAGCAGCCAGCCGGTCAGCGGCAGCATCAGGCGCCAGTCGGCCTGGGCGAACAGGAACAGTGCGCTGCCGGTGTAGACGGCCACGTACCACAGCGCATCGACCAGCTGCACCGCCGATTCGCGCAGCGACGCGCCGGTCTGCATGATCCGGTTGGCGATCCGCCCGGCGTAGTCGTTCTGGAAGAAGGACAGGCTCTGGCGCACCACGTGGCGGTGCTGCTGCCAGCGGATGCGCGCGGTCAGCGCCGGAGTCACGGCCTGGTGCATCAGCAGGTCGCCCAGCGCCATCAGCAGCGGGCGCAGGACGATCGCCACCGCCGCCATCCCCAGCAGCTGCGGGCCGTGCCGGTCGAAGAAGCCGGCCGCCGCCTCGGCCTTGGCCAGGTCCACCAGCTTGCCGAGGAAACCGAACAGCGCCACTTCCACCAGCGCCACCGCAAAGCCGACCACGAACATCGAGGCCAGCACCCAGCGCCCGCGCCGCAGGTAGTGGGCGTAGAAGCGCAGCAGGTTGTCCGGCGGGGTCCTGTGGTCGGGACGATCGAACACATCGATCAGGTTTTCGAACCAGCGGAAGATCATCGGGATGCTGCGTGCGGCGGGCTTGGGCAGTATCTCATTGCCGCGTCGGCGTCCTGTTTCGATGGACCATGACTTGCAGCGCGCCACTGCGGGTGAGATCGGCATTTCATCTGCCCTGGCACGGCAGCGCCGCCAGTACCGTAGCCCGGAGATAACGGAACATGGTGAAAGTGGTGGATTCAAGTCCAGGGCAAGGCGCAAGCCGCCGCCAAGGCTGGCCGCCTTGGCAAGGCTTGCAACGCCGCCCTGGGCTTGAAGACGCGCTTTCACGTTTCGATATCTTCGGGTTGCGGTACTAGGCTGCCACGCCCCCCCAGGACCCCGTCATGGCCCGCACCCGCCCCGCACCGCCCGCCCCGCCTGCCGCGACCGAGCTGTTGGCCGCCAACGCCAGCACGCCGCCGGGCATCCGGGTCGGCATCGGCGGCTGGGTCTACCCGCCGTGGCGCGGCACCTTCTATCCGCCCGGGCTGGCGCAGCGGCTGGAACTGGAATATGCCAGCAGCCACCTCAGCGCGATCGAGATCAACGGCACCTATTACCGCACCCAGCCGCCGGCGACCTATGCCAAATGGCGTGATGCCACGCCGGAGGGCTTCGTGTTCTCGGCCAAGGCACCCAGGCGCATCACCCAGGCGCGCAGGCTGGCCGGCACCGGCGCGCAGGTGGAGGATTTCATCGGCGGCATCGCCACGCTGGGCGACAAGCTGGGGCCGCTGGTGTGGCAATTCGACGCCGGGCGCAGGCTCGATGGCGAGGATTTTGCCGCCTTCCTCGACCTGCTGCCGAAAAAGGCCGGATCACGCCCGCTGCGCCACGTGCTGGACGTGCGCGATGAAGCCTTCATCACCCCCGACTTGCTGGCGCTGGCGCGCAGCCACGGCATGGGCACGGTGTTTTCCGAATCGGAGCGGTATCCCTCGTTCGCCGACATCACCAGCGACTTTGTCTACGCCCGGCTGATGGCCAGCCGCAGCAGCGAGCCCTGCGGCTACCCGGCCGCCGAACTCGACGCCTGGGCCCGACGCGCCAGGATCTGGCAGGCCGGCGGTGATCCGCAGGAACTGCCGCATGTGGACACCACCCCGGCACCGAAACAGCCGCGCGAGGTGTTCGTGTTCTTCATCGCTGCAGCCAAGGAACGCAATCCGGCCGCGGCGATGGCGCTGCTGCAACGCCTGCGAGGCGAGCCCCGGCCCAGCCCGGCGCACGGGGATCTGGCCGCCGTGCAGCGGCGATAATGCGCGCAATGAATGCCCCGGTCCCTGCCAAAGCCCATCTCCAGGTTCATGTCTGCGTGCTGCTGTGGGGCTTCACCGCCATCCTGGGCAAGCTGATCACCCTGCCTGCCCTGCCGCTGGTGTGGTGGCGCATGCTGCTCGTGGTGCTCGCCCTGGCCCTGCTGCCTGCGGTGTGGCGCGGCCTGGGGGCGATGCGCGCACGCCGGCGCTGGGCCTATGCCGGGATCGGCGCGCTGGTGTCCCTGCACTGGCTGACCTTCTACGGCGCGATCAAGCTGGCCAACGCCTCGGTGGCCGCGACCTGCATCGCGCTGTCGCCGGCATTCACCGCCCTGATCGAACCGTGGCTGGCCAGGCGCCCCTTCGACCTGCGCGAGCTGCTGTTCGGCCTGGCCACCCTGCCCGGGGTGGCGCTGGTGGTGGGCGGCGTGCCGCACGCGATGCGCGCCGGGGTCGCGGTCGGCGCGCTGTCGGCACTGCTGGTGGCGGTGTTCGGCTCGCTCAACAAGCGCATGGTCGAAGGCGGCCAGCCGCTGACCGTCACCGCCCTGGAACTGGGCGCCGGCACCGTGCTGCTGACCGCGCTGGCGCCGCTGATGGCGCTGGTCCCCGGCTTCGGCGGCAGCCTGCTGGTGATGCCCGGCCTGCACGACGGTGCGCTGCTGCTGGTGCTGGCGCTGGCCTGCACCCTGCTGCCCTTTGCCATGGCCTTGGCCGCGCTGCGCCATGTCAGCGCCTATGGCATGCAGCTGGCGACCAACCTGGAGCCGGTCTACGCGATCGTGCTGGCGATGCTGCTGCTGGGGGAGCAGCGCCAGCTCACCGGACAGTTCTACCTCGGCGTGGCGATCATCCTGCTGGCGGTGTTCGCCCAACCCCTGTTCGCCCGGCGCAGGCCAGTGGTGCATCCGGAACTGCTGGCCACGTCCGAAGCCAAGGGCGTGGCGGACTGATCCTCCCGACCGGGGCTCGTGGAGCCACCGCGCGG
Source organism: Pseudoxanthomonas spadix BD-a59 (assembly GCF_000233915.3). Taxonomy (NCBI): domain Bacteria; kingdom Pseudomonadati; phylum Pseudomonadota; class Gammaproteobacteria; order Lysobacterales; family Lysobacteraceae; genus Pseudoxanthomonas; species Pseudoxanthomonas spadix. Next base: position 2,514,943 of record NC_016147.2, read on the forward strand.
ACAACGTGGGCGGCCCTTGGAGCCGCCAGCCCGGCACGGTCGCGATCGCGGATGCATGCAAGGAAGGTGATCGGCAAAGCCAAGCGCGCCGACGCGCAGCCGCCAATGCAAAGCATTCCCTCGCGTGGGGGATTGGCGGGTCAAGACCCGCCCTACGCTGACCCGACGGAAGATGTCCCTGTTACCAGTGCTGCATGTCCGGCAGCAGGCCGCGCAGCTCGGCGTCGGTCAGGTTACGCCAGCGGCCGGGCTTGAGCGGCCCCAGCCGGATGTTGTCAATGCGTACCCGGCGCAGCTGGGTGACGCGGTAGCCGAAAGCCGCCGACATCAGCCGGATCTGCCGGTTCAGGCCCTGGGTCAGGGTGATCCGGAAACCGAACCTGGCCAGGCGCGAGGTGCGGCACGGCAGGGTCATCTGGTCGTGGATGCGCACGCCCCTGGCCATGCCGCGCAGGAACTCCTCGGTGACCGGGCGGTTGACCTCCACCAGGTATTCCTTTTCGTGGCGGTTTTCGGCGCGCAGGATCTGGTTGACGATCTCGCCGTTGCTGGTCAGCAGGATCAACCCTTCCGAGTCCTTGTCCAGCCGGCCAACCGGGAAGATGCGCTGCTCGTGGCCGACGAAGTCGACGATGTTGCCCTTGACCGTGCGCTCGGTGGTGCAGGTGATGCCCACCGGCTTGTTGAGCATGATGTACACGTGGCGCCGGCCGCCGGTCCTGACCGTGGCCCGTGCGCGCAGCGGCTGGCCATCGATCAGGACCACGTCGCCTTCGCCGACCACCGCGCCGGTGCCGGCCGGATGGCCGTTGACGCTGACCCGGCGCTCGCCGATCAGGCGGTCGGCCTCACGGCGCGAACAGAACCCGGTCTGGGCGATGTGCTTGTTGAGGCGGGTGGTTTCGGTCATCACGCCATTATCGGGCAGGCCAAGCGGCGCGCACGAAAGCGCCGCGCCGCGCTTTGGGCCTCTTCTCCCCGCGCGCGCCATGCCGGCAGGTCTGTGCCCAGGAGCGCAACCTCTCCCCCATGCGGCGCCGCTTCACGACGGCTTTGGCGGGCCCTTGCGGTGCGGCTTGGCCGGGGCCTTGGGCGCGGACTTGAAGCTGCGCGGGCGCGCGTCGGTGCGCGCGGCGGCCGGCTTGAACTTGCGCGGCGCCTGCTCGCCGGCATCCTCGCCCAGCTTGTGGATGCGCAGCTGCTGGCCGGACACCCAGACCTTCTTCAGGTGCATCAGCAGCTCGCGCGGCATGCCTTCGGGCAGGTCCAGCACCGAATGGTCCTCCTGGATATCGATGCGGCCGATGTAGCGGCTTTCCAGTCCGGCCTCGTTGGCGATGGCGCCGACGATGTTGGCCGGCTTGACGCCGTGGGCGTGGCCGACCTCGATGCGGTAGCGCTCCATGCCGACCTCGGCCTCGCCGGCCGGCGCGGACGGTGCCCGGCGCGCACGCTCGGCGGCGGCCGGCAACGACGCGTCTGCGGGCTGCGGCGCACTGCGCGGCCCACGCTCGGCGCGCGGGTGCTCGCTGCGCTGGGCACGCGCCGGGGCCGCGCCGAACGGGCCGCTGCGCTCGCCTTCGTAGCGCGCACGGTCGGCACGCGGGTTGCGCTCGCCGAGGGCCTCGGCGCTGCTGCGCGCCTGGCTACGTTCTGCCGACAGCAGCAGCGGCGTATCGCCCTGCAGCAGGCGCGCCAGCGCGGCGGCGATGTCCACCGCCGGCACGTTGTGCTCGCGCTCGTAACCTTCGATCAGCGCGCGGTACTGGCCCGCCTCGCCGCTGGCCAGGGTGTCGGTGATCCGGGCCAGGAACCTGGCCACGCGCCGGTCGTTGACGTCCTCCACGCTGGGCAGCTGCATTTCGGTGATCGGCTGGCGGGTGGCCCGCTCGATCGCGCGCAGCATCGACTTCTCGCGCGGGGTCACGAACAGGATCGCGTCGCCGGCGCGGCCGGCGCGGCCGGTGCGGCCGATGCGGTGCACGTAGCTTTCGGTGTCGTAGGGAATGTCGTAGTTCAGCACGTGGCTCACCCGCTCCACGTCCAGGCCGCGCGCGGCCACGTCGGTGGCCACCAGGATGTCCAGCTTGCCGTCCTTGAGCTGGGCGATGGTCTTTTCGCGCGCGGCCTGCTGCATGTCGCCGTTGATCGCGGCCGCGGCCAGGCCGCGGGCCTGCAGCTTCTGGGCCAGTTCTTCGGTGGCCGCCTTGGTGCGCACGAAGATGATCATGCCGTCGAACGGTTCGGCTTCCAGGATCCGGGTCAGCGCGTCGAGCTTGTGCAGGCCCGAGACGAACCAGTAGCGCTGGGTGATGTTGGCCGAGGTCGTGGTCCTGGCCGCGATGTTCACCTCGACCGGATCCTTCAGGTAGGTCTGGGCGATGCGGCGGATGGCCGGCGGCATGGTCGCCGAGAACAACGCCACCTGGCGCGTTTCCGGGGTCTTCTTCAGCACCGTCTCGACATCGTCGATGAAGCCCATGCGCAGCATTTCGTCGGCTTCGTCCAGGACCAGGGTGGCAAGGCCGGACAGGTCCAGCGAGCCGCGCTCGAGGTGGTCGATCACCCGGCCGGGCGTCCCGACCACCACGTGCACGCCGCGTTTGAGCGCCTGCAGCTGCGGCGCGTAGGCCTGGCCGCCGTAGATCGGCAGCACATGGAACCCGGGGATCGAGGCGGCGTACTTCTGGAAGGCCTCGGCGACCTGGATGGCCAGCTCGCGGGTCGGCGCCAGGACCAGCGCCTGCGGCTTGCCGGCGGCCAGGTCCAGGTTGGAGAGCACCGGCAAGGCGAAGGCCGCGGTCTTGCCGGTCCCGGTCTGCGCGGTGCCCAGCACGTCGCGTCCGGCCAGCAGCGCCGGGATGGTCGCGGCCTGGATCGGCGATGGCGATTCGTAGCCGACGGTGGCCAGGGCGGCCATGACCGGCGCGGACAGGCCAAGGGCGGAGAACGGCACCGCGGCTGCGGCGTTTTCGGAAGACATGATGCAACTCGGACAGCGTCTGTGGCCGCCTATTGTGCGCCCTGGCGGCCTGTCCTGCCCAAAACGGCGCGCAAAAGCGCAGGCCTGGCGCAGCCGGCGGTTCAGTCCGGCGCCACCCCGGTGCCAGGCGCCCTCGGCTGGCAAGGGCGCTCCACGACAGCGTCATCGGCGCCAGTCTGCGCCAGCGCCTGCCGGAGCAGATCGAGCGCTTTGCCTGCGAGCAGGACGCGCGATACTTCCCCCTTTCCAGCTGCGCGACGTTCCATGCAGATCCTCCAATTCGATCTCGACGGCGAGTACGTCGAACTCCACATCCTGCTCAAGCTGTGCGGCCTGGCCGACAGCGGCGGCATGGGCAAGCAGATCGTCGCCAGCGGCGTGGTCCTGGTGGACGGCGCGCAGGAACTGCGCAAGACCGCCAAGATCCGCGCCGGCCAGGTGGTGCGCATCGAGGACCAGATCGAGATCCAGGTGCTGGCGCGTAGGAGCACACCGCAGGGGTGCGATGGGGCTTTGCCGACGAAGCCTCTCGCGGCCATGCCCCCGAAGCGGGAATAAAGGTTTCCCCTACGCCCAGGGCGCGGAAACGTCGATCACCCCGTAGGAGCGGGCGGAGAAGGGCCTGATCGCCCCGCAAGGCAGCCACGGTCCCGGAGGCAGAAGCGAGGGCGCCATGCAGCGGTCATGCCGTTCTGCCAAGCTCTGCGCAGTCCTTCTGCTACCCCATTGACCGCATGCGCCTGCCCACGTTCCGCGCCGCATGGCTGGCCAGCCTGTTGTTGCTGTCCGCCTGCGCCACCGATCACCCCGCTTCCGCCACCGCCTCCAGCACCCATGCCACCGCCGCGCCGGCGCCGGTCCTGCTGATTTCCATCGATGGCATGGGCGCAGGCTATCTCGGTCGCGGCGATACGCCACGCCTGGATGCGCTGGCCGCCGGCGGCGTCCGCGCGCAGTGGATGAATCCGTCCTACCCGGCGGTGACCTTTCCCAACCACTACACGCTGGTGACCGGGCTACGTCCGGACCGTCACGGAATTGTCCACAACTCCATGCGCGACCCGGAACTGGGCCTGTTCAGGCTCTCCGACGCCAAGGCCACCGGTGACAGCCGCTGGTGGGACCAGGCCACGCCGATCTGGGTCACTGCCGAGCAGCATGGGCGCAGGACCGCGATCTGGGCCTGGCCCGGCAGCGGCGCGCCGATCCAGGGCGTGCGCCCCAGCCAGTACCGGCTGTTCGACGGCCAGATCCCCTTCTCCACGCGCGCGGCCGAAGTGGCCGGCTGGCTGACCGGCCCGCTCGCGCAACGCCCGGCCCTGGCCGCGCTGTACGTGGAAGACGTGGACGAACAAGGCCATGGTTTCGGCCCGGGTTCGCCGCAGGTGCGCGCCGCGCTGCAGCAGGTCGACGCGGTGCTCGGCAGCCTGTTCGACACGCTCCAGGCCCACGGCCAGCTGGAACGCACCAACATCGTGATCGTCTCCGACCACGGCATGGCCCAGGTCATGCCCGGGCAGGTGATCGCCGTGGAGGACATGGTCAGCGTGGAGGAAGCGGCGATCGTCTCGGCCGGCCAGGTGATCGGGGTGTCACCCAATCTGGGGTTCGAAGCGGTCCTCGACCAGCGCCTGCCAGGCCGCCACGACCACTACGCCTGCTGGCGCAAGGGCGAGCTGCCGGCCCGCTGGCACTACGGCAGCAACGCGCGGATCCCGCCGATCGTGTGCCAGATGGACGAAGGCTGGGACGCCCTGCCGGCCGCGCACGCGGCGCAGCGGCGCCAGCTGGGCCAGGTCCGCGGCTCGCACGGCTACGATCCGGCGTTGGCCTCGATGCAGGCAAGCTTCATCGCCCACGGCCCGGCCTTCCGGCCCGGCACCGTGTTGCCGGCGTTCGACAACGTGGACGTCTACCCGCTGCTGGCGCACCTGCTGCAGCTGCCGCCGGAGCCGAACCAGGGCACCCTGGCAACGCTGCAGCCAGGCTTGAAGGAACCGGTCGCCGCGCCCTGAGCAGGGGCGGACATCGATGTCCGAAAACGGCTAGTCCGGCCCGCGGCGCGGTGCTAGCCTGCGCCGCATGCCCGCTGCCTGCCTGCCCGACCACCGCACCTGCGAACAGGCCCGCCTGAGCCGCGACGCGCGCTTCGACGGGCTGTTTTTCACCGCGGTGTCCAGCACCGGCATCTACTGCCGCCCGGTCTGCCCGGCGTCCCCAGCCAAAGCGGGCAACGTCACCTACTACGCCGCAGCTGCGGCCGCCGAAGCGGCCGGCTTTCGCCCGTGCCTGCGCTGCCGGCCGGAACTGGCCCCCGACGCTGGCACCTGGCGTCGCGGCGATGAGGTGCTCGCCCGCGCCCTGAAGCTGATCGACACCGGCCTGCTGGCCGAGCAGCCGTTGTCCGCGCTGGCCGGGCGCCTGGCGGTGGGCGAACGCCAGCTGCGGCGCCTGTTCGCCCAGCGCCTGGGCACCTCGCCGATCGGCGTGCATGGCACCCGCCGGCTGCTGTTCGCCAAGCAGCTGCTGACCGAAACCGGCCTGCCGATCACCGAGGTGGCCCTGGCCGCCGGATTCGGCAGCCTGCGTCGCTTCAACACGGTGTTCAAGGACAGCTACCGGATGGCGCCGCGCCAGCTGCGCAAGGCCGAGCCGCGCCAGAGCGCCGGCGACACCCTGGTGCTGCGCCTGGGCTACCGGCCGCCGTACGACTTCGGCGCGATGCTCGACTTCCTGCGCGGGCGGGCACTGCCGGGCGTGGAGCATGTCGATGCGACCTCCTATGCCCGCGTGGTCGGCCCGGCTGCCTCGCCCGGCTGGCTGCGGGTCAGCGCCTGGCCCGGCGGCGAACATGCGCTGCGCCTTCAGCTGCGCAACATCGCCGCGAGCGGGCTGCTGGCCGTGGTCCAGCGCCTGCGCCGGATGTTCGACCTGGATGCCGACCCACGCGCCATCGCCGACGCGCTGAATGACGATCCGCGCCTGCGCCCGCTGCTGGGCAAGCGGCCTGGCCTGCGCATTCCCAGCGGCTGGGACGGCTTTGAAATCGCGATCCGCGCGGTGATCGGCCAGCAGGTCAGCGTGGCCGCCGCGCGCACGCTCACCGCGCGCCTGGCCCGGGCCTTCGGCGAACCGCTCGCCGGCCCGCTGCACAGCCAGATGCACACCCATCTGTTCCCCACCCCGCAGGCGCTGGCCGAGGCCGACCTGGCCGCGATCGGCCTGACCAGGGCGCGCGCGGCCACGCTGCGCACGGTGGCCCGGGCGGTGCTGGAGGGACGGGTCGATTTCGATGCCGGCACTGCCCTGGACACCTTCGTCGAGCGCTGGACCGCCCTGCCCGGCATCGGCCCCTGGACCGCCCACTACCTGGCGCTGCGCGGGCTCGGTCATCCCGATGCCTTTCCCGCCGAAGACCTGGTGTTGCAAAGAGCGCTGGCCAACGACGGCACGCGCCTGCGCGCCGGCCAGCTGCGGCAGCACGCGCAGGCCTGGCGTCCCTGGCGCGGCTACGCCGTGCTGCATCTGTGGAAGGACGCCATGCCGGCCGCCTCATCCCCATCGCCCACCGCCTCCAGGGAGGCCTTGCCATGACCATCTTCGAACGCAGCGTGCCCAGTCCGGTCGGCCCGCTGCGCGTGGCCGCCAGCGACGCCGGCCTGCACGCCATCCAGTTCCCCGGCAACAGCCATCCGGTGAAGCAGCGCACCCCGTGGCAGCCCGGCGAGCATCCGCTGCTGCGCCAGACCCAGGCGCAGCTGGATGCGTATTTTGCCGGACGCCTGCAGGTGTTCGACCTGCCCCTGGCACCGCACGGCACCGCGTTCCAGTGCCAGGTGTGGCAGGCACTGGCGCAGATCCCGTTCGGCCAGACCTGGAGCTACCTGCAGCTGGCCCGGCGCGTGGGCCGCCCGGCCGCCACGCGCGCGGTCGGTGCGGCCAACGGGCGCAATCCGCTGCCGATCGTGCTGCCCTGCCACCGGGTGATCGGCGCCAGCGGCGCGCTGACCGGTTTCGGCGGCGGACTGCCGACCAAGGCCTTCCTGCTGACCCTCGAAGGCGCGCTGCCGCGGCAGGCCGGGGCCGGCGCGCTTTTCGCCCAAGACGCGGCGGCCTGGTCATGATCGCGCGGTGCGAGGTCCTCGCATCCGATTGCCTGCGCGACCCCCCGTCTGTCACCACTGGAGGCGTTCTGCGTCGTGGTTGCGCCGATGGCCGCGGCCACGGCTGCAATTCGGGCGCCCTCCCTGCCAAGTCGCAGGCCGTAAAAAAACGCGGCGCCCGGATGCGGCGCCGCGTTCGGTCGGTCCAGCGTTGGCAGGCAGATCAGCCGGCCTTGGCGACCGTCTTCTTGGCCACGACCTTCTTGGCCGGCGCCTTGGTCACCGACCTGCTGGTCACCGGCGCGGCGACGCCCGCAACCGAAGCGTGCTTGCGCACGTTGCCGTAGCTGGAGTTGTAGCGCTTGCCCTTGGCGGTTTTGCGATCACCCTTGCCCATGTTCGTCATTCCTCGATGTTGGTGGCCCGCCCGTTTTGCGGGTGCGCTGCCGGCAGGTCGCCCGCGCGCAGGACCGCAGAGGCTATCACAGCGGCCCGGCCGGCCGGCAACGGCCGATGCGCGCAGCTGGGGCCGTGCACGTGGCCATGGTTCAGACGCAGGTTCAGCACGTGGGCCAGCCCGACCAGGGTGCCGCCGAAGGTCATCGCCAGCGCATGCGGGACCACGCTGTGGTGCAGCGGCGGATACAGCACCGCCGTCCACAGCACCACCAGCCCGGTCAGCAGCATGCCCAGCGCGCGCAGTGCCCGGTGCCGGCGATAGCTGCTGGCCAGGCTGAACAGGCCAAGCAATGTCGCGAACACCACGAAGGCCTGCTCGACCCCTTCGCCCAGCCAGCCCGACAGGCCCAGCGCCGGCAGCAGCGCGATCAGCAGCGGCAGCACCGCGCAATGCGCCGCGCACACCAGCGAGCCAGTGGCGCCGACGTGGTCGAGCCAGGCGCGCAAGCGGGAGGGAGGCGAGGACGGCATGGGCAACAATGACTTTCGGGAGGGGACTTGACCGTTGTTGGATATATTATAACGTTTTGCGGCAACTGTCTTTCCCCCCCAACGCCGGACGCCCCCACTCATGGAATCCCCCGCTCATCACCTCGCCGGCCCGGCCGTCCGGGCGCGCACGTCGCTTGCCGCCGCCCTGGTCCTGGCCCTGGGCGCCTTCACCGCCCAGGCCCAGGACGCGCCCGCCGCCAACGTTCCTCCGGACAGCGATCCGCGCCATCCCGATCAGGCCGAAGATCCGCACGTCAGGGACCTGGACGCGGTCAGGGTCAGCGCCAGCCTGTTCGGCAGCACCGCCGACCAGCTCAGCCGCCCGGTCGAAGTGCTCTCCGGGGAGAAGCTCGATGAAGTCCGCGCCGCCAGCCTGGGCGAGACCGTGGCCGGCCTGCCCGGCGTGCAGAGCTCCAACTTCGGCCCCGGCGTGGGCCGGCCGATCATCCGCGGCATGGACGGCCCGCGCGTGGCGGTGATGTCCAATGGCCTGTCCAGCGCCGATGTGTCCACCGTCAGCCAGGACCACGCGCCGGCGATCGAGCCGTTCCTGGCCGATCAGATCGAGGTGCTCAAGGGGCCGTCCACCCTGCTCTACGGCAGCGGCGCCATCGGTGGCGCGGTCAACGTGGTCGATGGCCGCATCGCCGAAACCCCGATCGAAGGGGTCACCGGCCGCGCCGAGACCCGGATCGATGTCGGCGACAAGGACGGCCAGACCAGCATGGCGCGCTTGGACGCCGGCAATGGCGGCCTGTCGATCCATGCCGACGGCGTGTACCGCAATGCAAACGACTACGACACACCGCGCGGCAGGCAGCCCAATTCGTTCATCGATACCAAGTCCGGCGCGTTCGGCGCCTCGCTGGCCGGTGACTGGGGCTTCATCGGCGTGTCGGTGGCGCGTTTCAACGACCGCTACGGCAACCCGGGCGAACCGGGCGATCCGGCCGCGGGCGAGCCGGGCGTGCACCTGGAGATGCACCAGGACCGCTTCGAGATGAAGGGCGGCCTGAACGAGCCGTGGGGCCAAGGCAGCGGCCTGCGCTACAGCTTCGGCCACACCCGCTATGACCACACCGAATACGAAGGCAGCCAGGCCGGCACCATGTTCAAGAAGAACGCCAACGAGGGCCGAGTGGAAGCCACCTTCGCCGCCGCCAACGGCTGGAAAACCGCAGTCGGCCTGCAGGGCAACGATTCGACCTTCCAGGCCATCGGCGAGGAAGCCTTCGTGCCGCGCACCGAGACCACATCGGTCGGCGTGTTTGCGGTGGCGCAGAACGCGTGGGGCCGGTTTTCCACCGACCTGGGCGCGCGCGTGGACCGGGTCCGCTACGACACCGACACCGGCCTGTCGCCGGATTTCACGCCACTGAGCCTGTCGACCAGCTTCGGCTTCAGGCTCGACGAGCACTGGCGCCTGACCGCCAACCTGGACCACGCCCAACGCGCTCCGGCCGAAGAGGAGCTGTTCGCCGATGGCCCGCACATCGCCACCCTGGCCTATGAAATCGGCGGCGCCGGGCTGGACAAGGAAAAGGCCAACCAGGCCGAGCTGGGCCTGAGCTACCGCAATGACCGGGTCGATGCGAAGGTCTCGGCGTACTACAACCGCTATGACAAGTTCATCTACCTGGCCGACACCGGCGCGCAGTGGTCTTTCGAGGAGCAAGGCCGGTCCCTGCCGATCCGCCAGTGGACCCAGGGCGATGCGGTCTTCCACGGCTTCGAGGGCGAGGCCACCTGGCACCTGGCCGACAGCGACAGCACCGGCGCCTGGGACCTGCATGTGTTCGGCGACACCGTGCGCGCCCGCCTGAAGGACGGCGGCAACCTGCCGCGCATCGCCCCGGGCCGCTTTGGTGGCGAACTGCGCTGGCAAGCCAGCGCCTGGCGCGCCTCGCTCGGCGCCACCCGCTACATGCGGCAGGACAAGGTGGCGACGGACGAAACCGAGACGGCCGGCTACACGCTGGTCGATGCGCACCTGGCCTATCACCTCGATGCCGGCCCGACCTCGTGGGAGGTGTTCCTGGATGGCAGCAACCTGGCCGACCAGGACGCGCGCGTGCATACCTCCTTCCTCAAGGACAGGGTGATGCTGCCGGGGCGCAGCGCGAGCTTCGGCGTGCGGATGTTCTTCTGATTCAAATCGAAGGTGCGCCCCAGGTTGCGGCGGTGTGCATGCCCCGCGTTCGCCGCTGCACTGGGCGTCAGCCTGCTTGTTCATGTGCGGCCCTTGCTGCAACCAGGCGTTGCCGCCAAGGCGCCTCGGGCCGTGGCGCTGACAAAGGACGCGGCCCTGTGCAGTGTCGAAACCTCACTGGCGCAGGGGCTGGCGCATGACAAAGCGCAATTTTCATGTCGCGATGCATTCGGCCGACAACCTCGAAAGGCAACAGGCATACCCGAACAAACGCGTCCCGGTGTTCACCTCCACGTCAAACCAACAATGGGCGAGCAAAAGCGCTGCGGCACCCTGGCGCATTGGCGGCGCTGGTGGTCCACATGCCAGCGTTCACGCGCCCGGGCTGCATCTGCGCGTTCGCGGCTTCAAGCGCTGGGCTCACATGGCCATCATGTCCTCCTGCCCGCATGGCTTATCCCTTGGCAGGTCTGTGCCAACTGCTGGGCGTGAGGCGCATGGACGACGGTGAACTGCAGGTCCACGGCAACTGGACCGCATCAACCGGGGTCGAGAACCGCGCCACCACGTATTTCGGCAATGCGCACTACCGGCTGCGGCACCTCGACGGTGCATGGCAGATCGCGAAGAAAAAAACTGTCATCCTCAACGACATGATCCATGAAGTCGTCGACTTCTATCACCTCTGACGTCCCTGCCGAAAAAGGTCTTCCAGTGAACAATCAACCAGCGTCCCGCCCGATAGTGGGCATCACCATCGGCGACCCGTGTGGCATCGGCCCGGAAGTGATCGCCAAGGCGTGGGCCGACGAAAAGCTCCACCAGACCTGCAACCCGGTGCTGATCGGCAGCGTGGAGGTGATGGGCGATGCGGTGAGGATCGCAGGCCTGCACGCCCAGGTGCGCGCGGTGCCACGCGCCAGCCAGGTGACCCACAGCCACACGATCGATGTGATCGAACCGGTGGAGTTCGACATGGCCTGGGTTCGCTACGGGCAGGATGTGGAGCGTGCCGGCTGGGCCAGCGGTGCCTGGCTGGACCATGCCGACCGGCTGGCACGGCAGGGAGCGCTGGCCGCATCGGTCATGGGGCCGATCAGTTCGGGCTCGATGAAGATGGCGGGAACGCTCGGCAGCATCGCAACCAACCGTGACGCCGGCGCATATCTTCTGCTGCACTCCGGCCCGCTGACGATCGCCCACCTGAGCGACCACGTGCCGTTGGCGTCGGTGTCCTCGCTCATCACCACCGAGGCCGTTCTGACGTTGCTGCGTTCGCTCGATGACTGGATGAAGCAAGCGGGCTTGCAGTCGCGGCGCATCGCCGTGGCCGGTTTCAATCCCCATGCCGAAGGCCGCGAGGAAAGGGAGCAGATCGACCCGGCCATTGCCATTGCCAGAAGCGAAGGCCTGGATGTGGCCGGGCCGATCAGTCCGGACTCGGTGTTCCGCCACTGCATCGAGGGCCGCTACGACGTGGTGGTGGCCATGTACCACGACCAGGGCCACATCGCCATGAAGACCTGGGGCTTTTCCGGCAACAGTGTTGCCATGATCGGGCCGCCCTACATCCACATGACCGTCGCACACGGGGTGGCGCACGAGATCGCAGGCCTGGGCAAGGCCGATCACACCATGATCCTCAACGCCATCCTCAATGCAGCGACCCTGGCATCGGGCCAGGGTTTCTACGACTGATCCACTGGCAGTTGCAGCGCTTCAATCGAGGCTGCACAGCAGCGCCTTCTCACTGCACCTGCGCGCACCGCGCGCACAGGCCATGCACTTCCAGCGTCTGCGCCTGCGGCTGGAAGCCCAGCGCCTTGGCCCGCGCTTCCAGCTGGCCGACCACGGCGTGGTCTTCCAGCTCGACGGCCGAATGGCAGCGGTCGCAGATCAGGAACGGCACCGAATGGGTGGCGCTGTTGGGGTGGTGGCAGGCCACGAACGCATTGACCGATTCGAGCTTGTGCACAAAGCCATTGGCCATCAGGAAATCCAGCGCGCGGTACACCGTCGGCGGTGCGTCGGCGCCCACGCCCTTGGAAGCACGGACCAGATCCAGCAGCTCGTAGGCCTTGACCGGCTTGCCCGCCTCGGCGATCAGCCTCAGCACGCGCGTGCGGATCGGCGTCAGTCGCAGGCCGCGTTCGGCGCAGGCGTGTTCGACCGCGTGCACGAACGCATCGGCGCCGTGCACGTGGTGGTCAGGCGCGATGCAGGCAAGCTTGCTGGACATGGGCGTGCTCCTGGAATCAGGCCGCGTTGGCGGCCTTGATGAGTGCGGCGTCGATGCGTTTCAAGGCTTGCTCGCGCCCGGCCAGGTACACGGTCTGGGCGATGTCCGGGCTGACCTGGGTGCCGGTGATGGCCACGCGCAGCGGCTGGGCGACCTTGCCCATGCCCAGCTCCAGCGCAGCGGCGGCAGCGTGCAGGGCCTCGGAGACGCTGTCCACGGTCCACTGGCTCGATGCCGCCAGCAGCTCGCGCGCCTTGGCCAGCGGCGCGACCGCGGCCGGCTTGAGATGCTTGGCCACGGCGGCAGCGTCGTACTCGGTCAGCGGCTGGTACCAGACCAGGGCCTTTTCGGCCATTTCCTTCAGGGTCTGCACGCGCTCGCGCAGGGCCAGGACCACCTCGGCCGGCGCCGGGCCGGCGGACAGGTCGGCGCCAAGCCCTTCCAGCTGGTAGACCAGATGCGGGGCGATGGTGGCCGGGTCGTCGGTCTTCAGATAGTGCTGGTTGACCCAGCCCAGCTTGGCCATGTCGATGCGCGCGGCCTTGGAGTTGACGTTCCTGACGTCGAACAGTTCGATCAGTTCGGCGCGCGAAAACAGCTCCTGGTCACCATGCGACCAGCCCAGCCGCGCCAGGTAATTGATCAGCGCATGCGGCAGGTAGCCGGCCTGCCTGTATTGCATGACATCGGCCGCGCCGGTGCGCTTGGACAGCTTGGCGCCGTGCTCGTCCAGGATCATCGGCATGTGCGCGAACTTCGGGACCGGCGCGCCCAGTGCTTCATAGATGTTGATCTGGCGCGGGGTGTTGTTGATGTGGTCGTCGCCGCGGATCACCTCGGTGATGGCCATGTCCCAATCGTCCACCACCACCGCGAAGTTGTAGGTGGGATGACCGTCCGGGCGCAGGATCACCATGTCGTCCAGTTCGCTGTTGGCGATCTCGATCCGGCCCTTGATCAGGTCATCGAACACCACCGTGCCAGCGATCGGATTCTTGAACCGGATCACGCGGTTGGGATCATCGCGATACGGCAGCTGCTGCTCGCGCGCGGCGCCGTTGTAGCGCGGTTTTTCATGCCGGGCCATGGCCGCCTCGCGCATGGCGTCCAGCTCCTGGCGCGTTTCATAGGCGTAGTAGGCCTTGCCGGCGGCCACCAGTTGCGCTGCCACTTCGCGGTAGCGGGCCAGGCGCTGGGTCTGGTAGATCGGGCCTTCGTCGTAGTCCAGGCCCAGCCAGTCCATCGCCGCGATGATCGCGTCGATCGCGCCCTGGGTGCTGCGCTCGCGGTCGGTATCCTCGATCCGCAGCACGAACTGCCCGCCGCGATGACGCGCCTCCAGCCAGCAGTACAGCGCAGTGCGCGCGCCACCGATGTGCAGGTAGCCGGTGGGACTGGGGGCAAAACGGGTACGGCAGGTCATGGATGGCCCGACAAGCAAGAAGATGGAAGCGGCCGATTTTACCCGTTGCGGCCAGGCCGGGCCGCGAGCCGGCCAACCAGCCAGGTCCGCACGACACGCCGGCCACGGCCCCGGCGCCCGCTATCATTTGCCCATGACCACGCTGTTCATCTCCGACCTGCATCTGGACGCCACGCGCCCGGCCATCACCGCCCTGTTCCTGGAATTCCTTCGGCACCAGGCCATCCACGCCCAGGCGCTGTACATCCTGGGTGACCTGTTCGAGGCCTGGGTCGGCGATGACGATCCGTCCGAGCTGGCCGCCGAGGTCGCCGCGGGCATCCGCGCGGTCAGCGATGCCGGCGTGCCGGTGTCGTTCATCCGCGGCAACCGCGACTTCCTGCTGGGCACCGACTATGCCCGGCGCTGCGGCATGCGGACCCTGCCCGACCCGGCCGTGGTGATGCTGTACGGCACCCCGACCCTGATCGGCCACGGCGATGCGCTGTGCACCTCGGATACGGCCTATCAGGCGGTGCGCGCGCAGACCCGCGACCCGGCCTGGCAGGCGCACATGCTGGCCCAGCCGCTGGCTGCGCGCATCGCCTTTGCCGCGCAGGCGCGCGCCGCCAGCGCCGCGCACCAGGGCGGGCTGAAGGCCGACAACGCCAGGTTCGAAACGCTCACCGATGTGACCCCGGCCGAAGTGGAGGCCACCTTCGTGCGCTACGGCATCGACCGCATGATCCACGGCCACACCCATCGCCCGGCGGTGCATGAACTCACCGCCGGCGGGAGGGCCTGCACGCGCATCGTGCTGGGCGACTGGTACGAGCAGGGCTCGGTGTTGCGGGTGACGCCGGAAGGCTTCGAGCTGCAGGCGTTGCCGCTGGCCTGAACACGGAAAGGCGCTGGGTCCCCGCTTACGCGGGGATGACGATAGGAAAATCACGGAGAAGTCTCGAGCAGATCGCACCAGTCCGTCATTCCCGCGCACGCGGGAACCCAGTGCCTCTGGCTTCACCTGCTTGATGCCGCAGCGCCTCCCGCAGAGCAGCCAATCGGCTATTGAAAACCACGGAGATGACGGCTGGAAAGCTAAACCGTCTGCGACCGTGGCGGCGGTTCGAGTTCGGCCAACGCATCCAGTTCTTCCTGCTCGAAGCCGGCGCGCAGCCGCGCTTCGGCATTGAACGGGCCGCGCAGGTACGGGCCGGCATACTCGCCCAGCAGCTGCAGGAATCGGGACCGCGGCTCGATGCCTGCGCGCGCGCAGTACCAGCGGTACCAGCGCGAACCGGCGGCCACGTGAGCCACTTCCTCGCGCAGGATCAGCTCCAGGACCTCCACGGTCTGCACATCGCCCAGCGCGGTGAGCCTGTCGATCATCGCCGGGGTCACATCCAGGCCGCGCGCCTCCAGCACCCGCGGCACCAGCGCCATGCGCGCCAGGCCGTCGTGCGCGGTCCTCTGGCACATGTCCCACAGGCCGTTGTGCGCGTTGAAGTCGCCGTAGTGGTAACCCAGCGCCTGCAGCCGCGTGCGCAGCAGCACGAAGTGGCGCGACTCGTCGTGCGCGCAGCTGATCCAGTCGGCCTGGTACGGCGCCGGTGCATCGCGAAAGCGATAGACCGCATCCCAGGCCAGGTCGATCGCGTTGAGCTCGATGTGGGCGATGGCATGGATGAAGGCCGCGCGCCCTTCCACGCTGCCCAGGCCGCGCTTGGGCAGCGCGCGCGGGTGAACCAGATGCGGCCTGTCCGGGCGGCCGGGCATGCGGATCGGCTCCGGCGGCGGCGCATCTGCCGGCACGGCCAGCTGGCCACGCGCGAACGCGGCCGCGTAGTGCTGGGTCAGGGCGACTTTTTCTGCCGGATCGGTGGCAGCCAGACACTGGCGCGCGGCCTGGTACACCGAGGTCATGGCGTCAGCCTGCGTGCGCGCCGTTCAGACCGCGCGGCGGATGCGCTTGGCCTCGTCCGAGCGCGACTGCTGGATGCGCTCGAAATAGCCCGGGTCGATGCCGGTCACGTAGTGGCCGTCGAAGCAGGAGGAATCGAAATGCTCCAGGTTGCGGTTGCCTTCGCGCACGGCCGCCTTGAGGTCCTCCAGGTCCTGGTAGATCAGCCAGTCCACGCCGAGGAACTGCTCGATCTGCTCCACGCTGCGGCCATGTGCGACCAGCTCGTCCACCGCCGGCATGTCGATGCCGTAGATGTTGGGATGGCGCACCGGCGGCGCGGCACTGGCCAGGTAGACCTTGCGCGCGCCGGCATCGCGGGCCATCTGCACGATCTGCTGGCTGGTGGTGCCGCGCACGATCGAGTCGTCCACCAGCAGCACCACGCGGTTGCGGAACTCCAGGTTGATCGGATTGAGCTTGCGGCGCACCGATTTCACCCGCTCGCCCTGGCCGGGCATGATGAAGGTGCGGCCGACGTAGCGGTTCTTGATGAAGCCTTCGCGGTACTTCACGCCCAGGGTGTTGGAGATCTCCAGCGCCGCATCGCGCGAGGTGTCCGGGATCGGGATGATCGTGTCGATGTCGTGGTCCGGACGCAGGCGCAGGATCTTCTCGCCCAGCTTGATGCCCATGCGCATGCGCGCCTTGTGCACCGAGACGTTGTCGATCATCGAGTCGGGACGGGCAAAGTACACGTATTCGAAGATGCACGGCGCGTGCTGCTGCGGCTCGGCGCAGGCCTGGGCGAACAGCTCGCCGCGGGCGGTGATCACGATGCCCTCGCCCGGGGCCACGTCGCGCAGGCGGGTGAAGCCCAGGATGTCCAGCGCCGCCGATTCGGAGGCCACGATGTATTCGGTGCCTTCGTTGTGCTCGCGCTTGCCCAGCACCAGCGGACGGATCCCGTGCGGGTCGCGGAAGGCCACCAGGCCCAGCCCCAGGACCACGCTGACCACCGCGTAGCCGCCCTTGCAGCGGCGGTGGACGCCGGCCACCGCGCGCAGCGCGGTCTCTGGCGAGAGCGTGCGCTGGGTGTCCAGCTCGTGGGCGAAGATGTTGAGCAGGACCTCGCTGTCCGAGTCGGTGTTGATGTTGCGCCGGTCCTGGGCGAACACGTCCTGGCGCAGCGCCTCGGCATTGATCAGGTTGCCGTTGTGGGCCAGGGCGATGCCGTAAGGGGAGTTGACGTAGAACGGCTGGGCCTCGTCCATGCCTTCCGAACCGGCGGTCGGATAGCGGCAGTGGGCGATGCCCACGCGCCCTTCCAGCACGCTCATGGCCTTGGGGCTGAACACATCGCGGACCAGGCCGTTGTCCTTGTGCAGGCGCAGGCGGGTGCCGTCGGCGGTGGCAATGCCCGCGGCATCCTGGCCCCGGTGCTGCAGGACCGTCAGGCCGTCATAGAGCTGGCCGGCGACATTCTGGTTGCCGACGATTCCGACGATGCCGCACATGGCGTTTCTCCGCTGTTTTGCTGGGTGTTACGTGGCTTCAGAGCGGTCGCTCCTGGCCTGATGGGGTTGCCACGACCCGCGCCGGGTCGCTTTCATCGGGGTGCACCCTGGCCGGGTCGCCCTGTGGCGCGGCCGGGTCGCTCAGGGGCTTGGGCAGACCGCTGGAGGTCTGTCCGCGTGCCCTGCCCAGTGCCTCGGACACCGTCTGTCCGAGTTGCGGCAGCTGCGCGGCTACCTGCTGGAAATCGTCGCTTAGGGCGCCATTATCGCCTGACAAGGGCAGCTTGTTGAGCTCCATGTTGCGCAGCCGGTCCATGTTCATGTCCGGCATCTGCGGCATGGACGGCACCTGCGGCATGGAGACCTCAGGCAGCTGGGCCCGCATCCAGGCTGCGCCGGGTTCCAGCACCGGCAGCACGCGCGAGGTGTGCCAGCTGCTTTCTCCGGTCAGCGGGGTGAAGGACATCAGCAATACCAGCACGCAGGCGAAGAACCCGCCGCGCACCAGCCCCAGGCCGCCGCCGGCCAGCCGGTCCACGCCGGACAGGCGCGTGTTGCGCACCGAGGCCTTGATGACCATGCCGATCAGCGCCACCACCAGCATCACCCCGACGAAGGTCAGCGCGTAGCCGCCCAGGTAGTCGGTCATGCCGGGGCGGCCGTTACCGGCGAACCTGGCCGCCGCATCGCCGCCGAACATGAAGGCCGCCCAGCCGGCCAGCAGCCAGGACAGGGTGCCAACGAGGATCCCAACGAAGCCGCGCAGCAGCCCCAGCAGGGTGGACACCACGATCACCGTGCCCAGGACCAGGTCGATCATGCGCGGCTCCGCGCGCGGTGCCGGGCGGGTGCGGGATTGACTTCAGGCATCGTGGACATGGGTGTTCTCCTTTCCCTGGACGAACGCTCGGTTTACGGATGCGGGCGCACGATCCCGGTCAGGCCATTGCGCGCGGCCACCTGGGCCTTGAGCTGGTCGGCCTCGGCGCGGGTGGACACCGGCCCTACCCGGACCCGGAACAGGCGGCCACTGTCGGTGTTCACCGGCTCGACGAACGAACTGAAGCCGTTGCCGCGCAGCTTGTCGCGCAGCGCGTTGGCGTCGGTTTCCTTGCCGAACGCGCCCACCTGCAGGGCAAAGCCCACCCCGGTCGCAGCCGGCTCGGGCACCGCCGCCACCGGCGGCCTGGCCGGTTCGGCGGCCGGCTTGGGCGCAGCCGGGGTCGAAGGGGGCGCGGCACCTTCAGGCTTGGCCGGCGCCGGCGCGGCCGGCGGCGCCTGCGAGGCCAGTTGCGCAGCGTCGGGATTGGGCGCGCTGGCCGCAGGCGCGGCCGGGGTCGGCGTGGCGGCGCTGGCCGGCGCCTCGGCCGTGGCGTCCAGGGAAATCACCTCGGCCTTCACGTCGCTGCGCACCTTGAGCGCGGCGATGCGGGCGATCTCGGCCTGCGACCGGGCGGCATACGGCCCCACGCGCACCCGCCAGGCCGGCTTGCCACCGATGGTCGCCTCCTGGCGGAAGGCATCCAGTCCGGACTGGCGCAGGCGGTCGATCACGATGTCGGCATCAGCCGCACTGGCATAGGCACCAAAGGTCACCGCGTAGTCGCCGCCGGCGGTGGCCAGCGGCAGGCCCTGGGCGTTGGTTTGCGGCTTGGCCGCCTCGGCCGGGGTCAGGGTTTCGGTGGCCGGCTTGGGCTGGCCTGGCTGGGCCGGCTGGCTGGGCATGCCGGTGGCGCCGTTGGCGCCGGGCTGGCCGGGCGTGACCAGCGGCAGTTCGCGGGTCTCGAACTGGCCCGCAGGCGCATCCGGCACGTCGGTGGACACGTCGGTGACACCGCTATCGCTGGCCGGGCCCTTGACCAGCATCGGCAGGAAGATGACGGCCAGCGCCAGAAGGACGATGGCGCCGATGATGCGGTTTCTCAAAGCGGTATCCATCGTCGTGGGCGACGGTGTGAGATGAAGAAGTTGCAAATTATAAGCGCGGCCGCCGCCCTGCTCTCCTCATCGGGCTGAATCCAGCACCGCCAGCGCCTGGGCCGCGGTGTGGAAGGAGCCGAACACCAGCACCCGCTCGCCGGCCGCGGCTTGCGCCAGCGCCGCCGCCAACGCCTCGGCCACCGTCTCGAACCTGGCCCCCTGCGCCGCTTCGGTCCCGGCCAGTGCAGCCGCCAGGGTGGCCGCGTCCTGGCCGCGCGGCGCGCCCGGCTCCAGCCCGGCCAGCGACCAGCGGACGATCCTTCCAGCCAGCGCCTGGACCACCCCAGTCACGTCCTTGTCCGCCAGCGCGGCGAAGACCGCGTGGGTCGGCCGCGGCTGGCGATCGAGGAAGGCCGCCAGCTCGCGCGCGGCCTGCGGGTTGTGGGCCACGTCCACGCGGATCTCCACGCCGCCGCGTTGGAAACGCTGCAAGCGCCCGGGCAACCGGGCGTTGGCGATGCCGGTGGCGAAGGCGGACTGCGGCAGTTCCTCCGGCAGCGCGCGCAGCGCGGCCACGGCGGTGGCGGCATTGGCGCGTTGGGCGGGCGCATCCAGCGCTGGCGCGGGCAGGACCAGCTCGGTGCCGACCTCGCGCCAGCGCCAGCGGCCGTGCTGGTCTTCGATGGAATCGTGGAAGAAGTCATTGCCCAGCTGGATCACCCCGGCGCCGATCGCGTAGGCATGGGCCAGCACGCTGGACGGCGCGGCCACCTCGCCCAGCACCAGCGGCTTCCAGGCCCGGGCGATGCCGGCCTTCTCCCTGCCGATGGTCTGGCGGTCGGGGCCGAGCCAGTCGGTGTGGTCGATATCCACGGTGGTGATCACCGCCACGTCCGGATCGACCAGGTTGACCGCGTCCAGGCGCCCACCCAGGCCGACTTCCAGGATCGCCAGGTCCAGCCCGGCGCGCTGGAACAGCCACAGCGCGGCCAGCGTGCCGTATTCGAAATAGGTCAGCGGCGTGTCGCCGCGCGCGGCCTCCACCGCCGCCAATCCCGCCACCAGCGCCGCGTCGTGCGCATCGACGCCATCGATGCGCACCCGCTCGTTGTAGCGCAGCAGGTGCGGTGAGGTGTAGGCGCCCACTTTCCAGCCGCCGGCCCGGGCGATGGCCTCGATGAACGCCACCGTGGAGCCCTTGCCGTTGGTCCCGCCGACGGTGATCACCTGCCGCGCCGGCCGTTCCAGCCCCAGCGCAGCGGCGACGGCGCGCACGCGCTCCAGGCCCAGTTCGATGGCATGGGGGTGCTGGGCCTGGATGAAGTCCAGCCAGGCGGACAAGCTGTCGGGACGGGACATCGACGGGACTGCGCTGCAGCGGTGTGCCTATTGTGCAGGCAGCACCTGCCGGGCGACATCCCCGACGCGGACCTTGCTCAGCCCTGCGCGCGCCCGATCGCCGGATCGCTGCGACTGGGACGGCCGGTTTCCAGATGGCCGGCCAGGCGGCGGCGGAAAGGGGAGCCGGGCAGCTCCACCTGCAGGTCGTACCAGTGGTCACAGGCCTCCAGTGCCAACACCATGCGCTCGCTCTGGCCCGCACCCAGGGTCACCACGCGCGGGCTGGGATCGCCGTAATCCAGCGCGCGCACCTGCACGATCACCGCCTCCACGCCGGGATTGCGCAGCTGCAGAAGCAACTGGCCACCCGCCGCCGATGCCGATACCTCAGGGGCGCCTTCGCCGGCCACCGTGGTGCCTTCGAATTCGCGCAGGAAGCCATTGGGCCCGTGCACCGCCAGCGCATAATCGCCCGCAGGCAATCCATGCGGCGCATCGATGAGCTGGCTGCGCGGCAGCACGGTGTAGTACCAGGGGCCGGCGTCGCTGCCGTAGGCGTAGACGTTGAACACCACCGCCGCATCGCCGTCGTTGACGAAGGTCAGCCGCAGGCCGTCTTCGGCATGTTGGGCATGCACCTGCAGCGCGTATGGCAAGGCGCGTGCGGGACGCTGGCCAGGCTCCTGCTTCGGCTGCTGCGGATGTACCGGCACCACCGGTGCAGGCAGCCTGGCGCTGGCCGCCATGCGCGCCAGGTAATCGGCCGTGGACGGCAGCGCCAGCAGCGCCGAGTCATCGGGCGTGCGGAAGTCGAACACCGTGCTCAGGTCGCCGGT
The DNA here is from genome assembly GCF_000233915.3 of Pseudoxanthomonas spadix BD-a59. Classification (NCBI taxonomy): domain Bacteria; kingdom Pseudomonadati; phylum Pseudomonadota; class Gammaproteobacteria; order Lysobacterales; family Lysobacteraceae; genus Pseudoxanthomonas; species Pseudoxanthomonas spadix. Next base: position 2,536,284 of record NC_016147.2, read on the forward strand.
GACCGCGCGGCGCCACGGGCTGATGTTCGGCTCGGCCACGCCGAAGCGCTGCTCCAGCAGGCGCAGCACCGAGGTGTGGTCGAACACCTGCGAGTTCACCCAGCCGCCGCGCGTCCACGGCGACACCACGAGCAGCGGCACGCGCACCCCCAGCCCGACCGGCACGCCGTGGTAGTCCTCGCCGCGCACGTCCACCTGGCTGCTGCCCATGCTGGCATCCAGTGCCGGCAGCGGCGCGGGCATATGGTCGAAGAAGCCGTCGTTCTCGTCGTAGTTGATGATCACGCACGACTTGCCCCAGACCTCGGGGTTGGCGGTCAGCGCATCGATCAGGCGCGCGATCAGCGACTCGCCGTGCGCGGGCGTGGCTTCGGGATGTTCGCTGTAGGCATAGGGCGCCACGATCCACGACACCTGCGGCAAGCTGCCGGCCTGCACATCGGCGGCGAAGGCATCCACCAGATGCTGGGCGGTGCTCTGCCTGGCGTTGTCCGCCGTGGAACCGGCGACGATCGAGCGTGCGCGCTTGTAGAGTTCGCTGGCGGTGTCCATGTTGCGGAAGCGCGCGAACGAGGACAGCGGGTTGTCGCCGTAGTTGTCGAACTCCTGGTACACCCGCCAGCTGATGCCGGCCTGCTGCAGGCGCTCGGCGTAGGTGGTCCATTGCATGCCGACAAAGCCGGGCTTGTCGCGCGCCATGTCCGCAGTCCAGTTGCCGTCGTCGGCGTTGTCGATCGACTGCGCGCCGAAGTTGCCCACGCTCATGCCGCTGGTGCCGCTGAAAAAGAACATGCGGTTGGGATTGGTCGGCCCGTGCAGCGAGCAGTAATAGCCATCGCAGATGGTGAAGGCATCGGCCAGCGCGTGGTAATACGGGATGTCGGCGCGGCTGAAGTGGCCCATCGCCAGTTCGCTCTTGTACGGCACCCAGACATCGTAGTCCTGCCAGCGTTTGGGGTCCTGGCCATGGCCGCCTTTCCATGAATGGTCCAGGCTGGCCATCATCGGCGCGTTGCTGGTTTTCGAGTCCAGCGCAAACGGCAGGCGCGTGCTGCCATCGCCCGCCGGCTGCTGCCATACCGGGTTGCCGTCGCGCAATTTCAATGGACGCGGATCGTCGAACCCGCGCACCCCGCGCAGCGTGCCGAAGTAGTGATCGAACGAGCGGTTTTCCTGCATCACGATGACGAAATGCTCCACGTCCCGTAGCGTGCCGCTGCGCGCGGTGGCCGGCAGCGCCAGCGCGCGGGCGATGGACGCCGGCATCACCCCGGCAGCGGAGAGCGCGGCCACCCGCGCAAGGAAGTCTCGACGGGACAGCGTGGGCATGCGGGGAGCAATCCTGATGTGGGCGATGACCGGCGACGCATCGTTATAGAAGGCCGGCGCTGCAGCTTGAAGACAACCACGCGCATGATCGTGCTGTCATCGCAACTTCATCTGCCGTTGCCAGCCTGTGCGCCGAAGCGGCGCTTTGCGTCCCGTCTCTCCCTCCCCTGCATCAGGCTGTCATCCCCATGCTGAAATCCCTGCCCTGCCTGCGCCCGACGGCGCTTGCGATCGCCCTTGCCTGCGCCTTCCCCACGATGGCCGCAGCGCTTGAGCCCGCCGCCGAAAACGATGCCGCTCCCGCCGACAGCACCGCCAAGCAGCTCGATGCAGTGTCGGTGGTGGCCCGCGGCGCCACCCGCCAGGTGCAGCGCATCAACCAGCAGGACATCGAACGACTGCCTGCCGGCAGCAGCCCGCTGAAAGCCATCGAGAAGCTGCCCGGCGTGCAGTTCCAGTCGGCCGATGCCACCGGCGCCTACGAATGGTCGACCGCGGTCTACCTGCACGGCTTTGACCAGAGCCGCCTGGGCTTCACCCTGGATGGCGTGCCGCTGGGCAACATGGCCTACGGGGTGACCAATGGCCTGTCGATCACCCGCGCGATCCTGTCCGAGAACATCGCCTCGACCGAGCTGGCCCAGGGCGCCGGCGCACTCGGCACCGCCTCCAACAGCAACCTGGGCGGCACCCTGCAGTTCTATTCGGCCGACCCGGAGATGGACTTCGGTGCGCGCCTGGCCCAGACCTTCGGTTCGGACAGCGCCCAGCGCACCTTCGTGCGCGTGGACAGCGGCGACCATGGCGGCTTCTCCGCCTACGGGGCCTATGCCGCCTCGGACATGGACAAGTGGAAGGGCGATGGCCCGCAGAAGTACGAGCAGTTCAACGCCAAGGCGCTCTATAGCTGGGGCGAGGGCAACCGGATCAGCCTGTTCGTGGACAAGTCGCGGCGCAAGGAACAGGACTACATGGACCTGTCGCTGACCAGCCAGAAGGCGCTGGGCTGGGACTTCGACTACCTGGCCCCGGACTGGGCCACTGCCGCGCAGATGGCGCGCGCCTACCAGTCCACCGGCGCCTACGCCGGGGTGGCCAACGGCTACCCGGCCTCGCTGGCGGCGCTGCCGGCCGACTATGACTGGCTGGATTCCACCTACTACTGGGGCTCGGGCCTGCGCAACGACACCCTGTCCGCGCTGGCCGGCAGCTTCAACCTGGGCGGTGTGGCCACCCTGGACCTGACCGGCTACTACCACTACAACCGCGGTGAAGGCCAGTGGGTCACCCCGTACGTGCCGTCCTCGGCGCAGGTCCCGCTGTCGATGCGCACCACCGACTACGGTCTGGACCGTTTTGGTGGTACCGGCGCGCTGAAGTTCACCCTCGGCATGCACGAGATCGAACTCGGCGGCTGGGCCGAGAACAGCCAGAACACGCAGGAGCGCAACTACTTCCTGCTGGATGCGCCGCTGACCACGCTCTACAACTTCTACGAGGTGAGCGATCCGTTTTTCCGCCAGTTCCTGCAGAAGTACCACACCCAGACGCGCATGGCCTACGCGCAGGACACCGTGCGCCTGATGGACCAGCGCCTGACCCTGAACTTCGGGGCCAAGGCGGTCAGCACGAAGACCAACGCGCGTTCGCTGGTGGCCAGCAGCTCCTACGCCCAGGGCAGCATCGAGGCCGACGACAGCTTCCTGCCGCAGGTCGGCGCCAGCTACGCGCTGGATGAACACCAGGACCTCTACCTGTCCTACAGCAAGAACATCGCCGCCTTCGACTACAGCCCCTTCGCCACCGGCCAGGCCACCTTCGACAGCATCCGCGACACGCTCGAGCCGGAGCAATCGCAGACCGTGCAGCTGGGCTACCGCACCAGCGGCGAGGGCTACCAGGCTTCGGTCGGCGCCTACTACACCAAGTTCAAGAACCGCCTGCTGGTCACCTCGCCGTGCAGTGCCATCCAGACCTGCTCGGCGATCCTGAGCAACGTCGGCGATGTGGAAAGCACCGGCCTGGACCTGGCGCTGATCGTCAAGCCGGTCCAGGGCCTGGACTGGCTCAACACCGTCTCCCTGGACCGTTCCAAGTACCAGGACGACTACCTCAACAACGGCGTGGTCGAAACCGGCGGCAAGTACGTGGTCGGCGTGCCCTCGCTGATGTTCACCTCCAGCCTGAACTACCACAGGGATGGCTGGAGGGTGTCGCTGGACGGCAAGTACACCGGCCGCCGCTACATCAGCTACCTCAACGACTCCCAGGTGCCCGAGTACTGGGTGTTCAACGCCGGCGCCGGCTACGACTTCGGCAAGGTCGGCGTGTTCTCCAACATCGGCCTGTCGCTCAACGTCACCAACCTGGCCGACAAGCGCTATTTCGCCACCACCGGCACCGGCGGCTATGTCGCCTCCGACCGGCAGGGCTACAACCAGACCCTGATGGCCGGCGCGCCGCGCCAGGCGTTCTTCACCCTCGACGCCCGCTTCTGAGCCAGGTCCTGTGGGAGCCGCCACGGCGGCGATGAGGCCTTGCCGACAAAGCCTTAGCGCCGCTATAGCGGCTCCCACACAGGGGAGCCCTCCACGCCCCATGAAGGCGGCCTCCGGGCCCGCCTGCTGCACCGCCGCACACGGTGGCTGCATCGGAAACTCTATACTCGGCGCCCTTATGGGCTTGGGTTTTTCGCACCATGGCGGACACGATGAAGGCGCTGGTCAAGCGCCAGGCCGGCAAGGGCATCTGGATGGAACAGGTGCCCAGGCCGGCGCCGGGGCCCAACGAGGTGCTGGTCAAGCTGGAGAAGACCGCCATCTGCGGCACCGACCTGCACATCTACCTGTGGGATGAGTGGAGCCAGCGCACCATCCGCCCGGGCCTGATCATTGGCCACGAGTTCGTCGGCCGCATCGCCCAGCTCGGCGCGGCCGTCACCGGCTATGAGGTCGGCCAGCGGGTCTCGGCCGAGGGCCACATCGTCTGCGGCCACTGTCGCAACTGTCGCGGCGGCCGTCCGCACCTGTGTCCCAACACGGTGGGCATCGGCGTGAACGTCAATGGCGCCTTCGCCCAATACCTGGTGATCCCCGCCAGCAACCTGTGGCCGATTCCGGACCAGATCCCGTCCGAGCTGGCGGCGTTCTTCGACCCCTACGGCAACGCCGCGCACTGCGCGCTGGAGTTCGACGTGACCGGCGAGGACGTGCTGATCACCGGCGCCGGCCCGATCGGCATCATCGCCGCCGGCATCTGCAAGTACATCGGCGCGCGCAACGTGGTGGTCACCGATGTCAACGACTTCCGCCTCAAGCTGGCCGCCGACATGGGCGCCACCCGCGTGGTGAATGTGGCCAACACCTCGCTCAAGGCGGTGATGGCCGACCTGCACATGGAGGGCTTCGATGTGGGCCTGGAGATGAGCGGCAACCCGCGCGCCTTCAACGACATGCTCCAGTGCATGTACCACGGCGGCAAGATCGCGATGCTGGGCATCATGCCCAGGGGCGCCGGCTGCGACTGGGACAGGATCATCTTCAAGGGCCTGACCGTGCAGGGCATCTACGGGCGCAGGATGTACGAGACCTGGTACAAGATGACCCAGCTGGTGCTGAGCGGCTTTCCGCTGGGCAAGGTGCTGACCCACCAGCTGCCGATCGACGACTTCCAGAAGGGCTTTGACCTGATGGAACAAGGCAGGGCCGGCAAGGTGGTGCTGAGCTGGAATTGAAGACGCCATTGCCGGCCCGGTGCCTGTGCGCAAGGAGGGCCTGTCGGCTAAAACCCGTGGAAGCGCCACTTTTCCAGAGTCCGGAAACACACAAGGCGCCTTGCGGCGCCCTGTGTCGGACCAGCAGCTCTGCGCTTAGTTGGCGACCGTGACGCTGACCACCAGGCGACTGTCGGCGATGTCGCCGTAGGCGTCGCGGCCATCGCCGTCGGTGCCGATGTAGGCCGCGGTCAGTGTGGCCGGGCCGAAGGCCTTGGACAGACTGACCGACCAGTCCTTGTAGTCGCGGCCGACGGTGCCGTCCTCGAATTCGGTCACGCCGCCGGTGGCCGCGACGCTGAAATCCTGCGGCAGGTCCCAGCTGATGCCGCCCTGGTAGTACCAGCTGTCGGTGTCGGACTTGAACACATCGTTGGTGTAGCCCACCAGCACGGTGAAGTGCTCGGCCATGGTCGCCTTGCCGATGTATTCGTTGTAGTTGCCCGAACCGGCATCAGGGTAGTTGTATCGGTTGACCATGAAATCCAGGTTGAGCCAGTCGTTGGCGTCGATGTTGTAGCCAACGAAGGTATCCACTTCGTAATCCGGATCGCCTTCGCCGAAGTCCACGTTGGAGGCCCACACGCCGGCATAGATGCCGATCGGAGTGGTGTAGGTCAGGCCGGGCTGGAAAGCCGGACCGACATCGGTCTGCGACAGGCCACGGAAACGGTAGTCGGTGGTGGCCGTCAGCGACCAGGCCCAGGGCGACTCGGCTTCTTCCTCGGCGACAGCCTCTTGGGCGGACGATGCAAACGGCAAGGCGGCCAGGGCAACAATCAGGGCATAGCGCAATTTCTTTGACATCCTCGGACTCTCCTGCAGGGTGGGGGGGGCGGAGCCTGCCATGGCGCGCTGGAGAAGCATGCTGCGACGCGCTTTGCAGTTTTACTTTTTTTTAACTGCCCCCAATATTGCGGTGCGGTGACGGCCGCCGTCAATCCCATGTTTTCATTGCTTTTGTAACGGTCAGCCCGTCTGGAACACCCCAAACCGCGACGCCTGCACATGCACCTGCGAACCGACCGGCGGCACCTGCGTGGCGGCCGGAAGTTCCAGCTCCAGCGGCGTGCCATCGGCCAGCTGCGCGTGCAGGCGCACATGCGGCCCGCTGCGCGGCACGTCGACCACCGTGGCCATCCAGCCCGGCTGGTCCGCTTCCACCAGGCGCAGGTCCTGTGGCCGCACGAACAACTCCACCGGCCCGTCCGATAGGCTGACGCCGGCCGGGAGCGGCAGCCACTGGCCATGCACCTGCAGCTGTGTGCCGACCTTGGTGCCGGCCAGCCGATTGGCCTGGCCGACAAAGCCATACACGAACGGCGAGGCCGGCTGGTCATAGACCTGTGCCGGGGTGCCGAGCTGTTCGATCCGGCCCTTGTTGAGGATGGCCACCCGATCGGCCAGCTCCAGCGCCTCTTCCTGATCGTGGGTGACGAAGACCGTGGTCACACCGGTGGCCTGATGCACCTGGCGCAGCCAGCGGCGCAGGTCGCGGCGCACCTGGGCATCGAGCGCGCCGAAGGGTTCGTCCAGCAGCAGCAGCTTGGGTTCGATCGCCAGCGCGCGGGCCAGCGCCACACGCTGGCGCTGGCCGCCGGACAACTGCGCCGGGTAGCGCTTTTCCAGGCCTTCCAGCTGTACCAGCGAGAGCAGCTCGCGCACCCGCGCATCGATCCTGGCCCTGGGCCAGCGCGCCTTGCCGCGGCGCACCTTGAGGCCGAAGGCGATGTTTTGGTCCACCCGCATGTGCTTGAACAACGCATAGTGCTGAAACACGAATCCCACCCCGCGCTGCTGCACCGGCAGCGCGGTGGCGTCGCCGCCTTCGAACAGCACCCGGCCGCCATCGGCATGCTCCAGGCCGGCGATCACCCGCAGCAGCGTGGTCTTGCCCGACCCGGACGGGCCCAGCAGCGCCAGCAGCTCGCCCTGGCGGATCTCCAGGGTGATGTCATCCAGCGCGGTGAACGCGCCGAAGCGCTTGTACAGGTGTTCGACGGTGATGCCCATGGGTGCTGCGAACCTTCGTCAGTATCGGTGGCTGGCGGCCAGCGCTTCGCCGTGGCGCCATTCCAGCCAGGTCTTGAGCACCAGGGTGACCAGCGCGCTCAGCGCCAGCAGCGAGGCCGCCGCGAAGGCCGCGCCGTAGGCGTATTCGTTGTAGAGGATTTCCACGTGCAACGGCAGGGTGTTGGTGCGCCCGCGGATATGGCCGGAAACCACCGACACCGCGCCGAACTCGCCCATCGCCCGCGCACTGCACAGCAGCACCCCATACAGCAGCGCCCAGCGGATGTTGGGGACGGTCACCCGCCAGAAGGTCTGCCAGCCATTGGCACCCAGGCTCAGCGCAGCCAGCTCCTCCTCGCTGCCCTGCTGCTCCATCAGCGGCATCAGCTCGCGGGCGATGAAGGGAAAGGTCACGAAGGTCGTGGCCAGCACGATGCCCGGCAACGCAAACACGATCCTGGGCAGCTGGACCAGGATCTCGCCCAGCAGGGGCAGGTGCACGCGCCAGCCTGGGTCGATCAACGGCCAGGCCCAGCCCTGGCGGCCGAAGATCAGCACGAACACCAGCCCGGCCACCACCGGCGAGACCGCAAACGGCAGGTCCACCAGGCTCACCAGGATGCGCTTGCCGGGGAACGCGTGCTTGCTCACCGCCCAGGCCGCGGCCACGCCGAAGACCAGGTTCAGCGGCACCACGATCGCGGTGACCACGAAGGTCAGGCGGATCGCGGCCAGCGCATCGGGGTCGCTGATCGCGGCCAGGAATGCAGCCACCCCGCCGCGCAGCGCCTCGGCAAACACCAGCACCAACGGCAACAGCAGGAAGGACAGCAGGAACAGCAACGCCAGCACCACCAGCGACCACTTCACCCAGGCCGGTTCGGCGGTGGGTGCACGCAGGCGCGTGGCGCGCGGCAGCCAGGCAACGGCCATCAGACCAGCACCTTCATGCCGCGCCGCGCCAGGTGCGCCTGCAGCGTATTGATGACCAGCAGCAGCGCGAAGGACAGCAGTAGCATGGCCGCGGCGATCGCGGTGGCGCCGGCGTAATCGAATTCTTCCAGCTTGATGGTGATCAGCAGCGGCGCGATTTCCGATACGCCCGGCAGGTTGCCGGCGATGAAGATCACCGAGCCGTATTCGCCCACCCCGCGCGCGAACGCCAGCGCGAACCCGGACAGCACCGCCGGCCACACTGCCGGCAGCACCACCGAGGCCACCGTGCGCAGGCGGCCGGCGCCCAGGCTGGCGGCGGCTTCTTCCAGCTCGGCTTCCGATTCGGCCAGCACCGGCTGGACCATGCGCACCACGAACGGCAGGCCGATGAAGACCAGTGCCACGGTAATGCCCAGCGGCGTGTAGGCGACCTTGATGCCGCCGGCCTCCAGCCAGCGCCCGATCCAGCCGGTCGGCCCATAGAGCTGGGTCAGGGCGATGCCGGCCACCGCGGTCGGCAGGGCAAAGGGCAGGTCGATCATCGCGTCGAACAGCCGCTTGCCGGGGAAGTCGTAGCGCACCAGCACCCATGCCACCAGCGTGCCGGCCAGCGCATTGAACGCCGCCGCCGCCAGCGCAGTGCCAAAGCTGATCCGCAGCGCGGCCAGCACGCGCGGATCGGCCCACACCGCCCACAGGCCGTGCCAGCCCAGCCCGGCCGATTTGATGAACAGGCCGGCCAGCGGCAGCAACACGATCAGCCCCAGCCACAGCAACGTGATGCCCAGGCTGAGACCGAAACCGGGAATCACCCGTCTTCGGCGCTGCCGCGGCGCGGCGACGCTGGAGGTGCTCAACGCTTCTTGCCCGCCAGCATCTTGTCGAACTCGCCGCCGTCGGCGAAGTGCGTGGCCTGGGCCTTGGCCCAGCCGCCGAAGGCCTGGTCGATGGTCACCAGCTTCACCTTCGGGAAGCGGGCGATGTCGGCCGGCTCGGCGAACTCGGGATGGCGCGGGCGGTAGTAGTGCTGGGCGATGATCTTCTGCGCCTGCGGGGTGTAGAGGAATTCCAGATAGGCCTGGGCCTCGGCCCGGGTGCCGTGCTTGTCCACGTTTTTGTCCACCAGCGCCACCGGCGGCTCGGCCAGGATCGACAGCCTGGGCACCACGATGTCGAACTTGTCCGGGCCCAGCTCTTCCTGCGACAGGAAGGCCTCGTTCTCCCAGGCCAGAAGCGCATCGCCGATGCCGCGCTGGACGAAGGTGGTGGTCGCGCCGCGGGCGCCGGTATCGAGCACCGGCACGTTGTTGTACAGCGCGGTGACCATGCGCCGGGTCTTGGCCTCATCGCCCTTGAAGATGTACTGGCCGTAGGCCCAGGCGGCCAGGTAGTTCCAGCGCGCGCCGCCGGAAGTCTTCGGATTGGGCGTGATCACCTGCACACCGGACTTGAGCAGGTCCGGCCAGTCCCTGATCTGCTTCGGGTTGCCCTTGCGCACCAGGAATACGATGGTCGAGGTGTAGGGCGTGCTGTTGTCGGGCAGACGCTTCTGCCAGTCGGTGGGCAGCAACTTGGCCTTCTCGGCGATGGAGTCGATGTCGTAGGCCAGGGCCAGGGTCACCACGTCGGCCTCCAGGCCATCGATCACCGCGCGCGCCTGCTTGCCCGAACCGCCGTGCGAGGTTTCCACCTGGATCGGCGTGCCGTGTTCGGCCTGCCATTGCCTGGAGAAGGCGGCATTGAGGTTGCGGTAGAGCTCGCGGGTGGGGTCGTAGGAGACATTCAGCAGCCGCTTCTGCTGGGCCATGGCGCCGGCGGCCAGGGTCAGCACGCAGGCGGCCATGGCCACGGCAAGGACACGGCGCAGGCGGCTGGTTCGAAAGAGGGACATGACACACCTCGGGGGCAGGGGCGGCCAGGCCGCGTTCAGTCAATCTCATGCTGCACAGGCATGAGTGTGCCGCGAAATAATGAAAGCGCGCATGCTCATCTCCAACGGCAATCAGCATGATGCCATGGCAGGTTCGATCCACCCGGCCGGGTAACATGGCCGCCCCCGTCCAGCCGCACAGGCCTTCGTCCGATGACCGACGCCCGCCCCGCTCTGACCCATCGCTATGCCGAGGAACTGGAGGACATCCGCGAAGCCGGCCTGTTCAAGTCCGAGCGCATCATCACCGGCCCGCAGTCGGCGCAAATCACGCTCGAAGACGGCCGCACGGTGCTGAATTTCTGCGCCAACAACTACCTGGGCCTGGCCGACCACCCGGACATCATCCAGGCTGCCAAACAGGCACTGGACACGCACGGTTTCGGCATGGCCTCGGTGCGCTTCATCTGCGGCACCCAGGACCTGCACAAGCGGCTGGAAGCCAGGATCGCCCGCTTTTTCGGCAAGCAGGACACGATCCTCTACGCGGCCTGTTTCGATGCCAACGGCGGGCTGTTCGAGCCACTGCTGGGCGAGGATGATGCGGTCATCTCCGACAGCCTCAACCATGCCTCGATCATCGACGGCATCCGCCTGTGCAAGGCCAGGCGCCTGCGCTACGCCAACTGCGACATGGCCGACCTGGAAGCGCAGCTGCAGGCCGCCGATGCTGCCGGCTGCAGAACCAAGCTGATCACCACCGACGGGGTGTTCTCGATGGACGGCTTCATCGCCCCGCTGGATGAAATCACCACACTGGCCGCACGATACGGCGCGCTGGTCCACATCGACGAATGCCACGCCACCGGGTTCCTCGGCGAAACGGGGCGCGGCTCGGCCGAAGTGAAAGGCGTGCTGGACAGGATCGACATCATCACCGGCACCCTGGGCAAGGCCATGGGCGGCGCGGTGGGGGGCTTCACCACTGCCAGCGCCGAAGTGATCGAACTGCTGCGCCAGCGCTCGCGCCCGTACCTGTTCTCCAATTCGCTGCCGCCACACGTGGTGGCTTCCGGCATCACCGCCTTCGACATGCTCGATGCCGCAGGCGAGCTGCGCGCGCAGCTGCAGGAAAACACCACGTACTTCCGCGGGCAGATGACCGCCGCCGGGTTCGACCTGAAGCCGGGCGTGCATCCGATTACCCCGGTGATGCTTTACGACGCGCCGCTGGCCCAGCGCTTTGCCCAGCGCCTGCTGGAAGAAGGCATCTATGCGATCGGCTTCTTCTTTCCGGTCGTGCCCAAGGGCCAGGCGCGCATCCGCGTCCAGATCAGCGCCGCGCATACGCGCACGCACCTGGACATGGCAATCGACGCCTTCACCCGGATCGGCCACGAGCTGGGCGTGCTGAAAGGCTGATCGGCAGCGCGCCAGGTGCAAGGCACGCCGCCATCGAAGTGCTGAGCGCGCTGCCTGCAGTGCACCTGCCGCGTTGCCACGCCGCCTAATCGCTGATCGCTGGCGGCGCCAGCGCGCGGACTTCCTCTGGTGTCAGTTCGCGCCAGGCACCCTTGGCCAGAGCGCCCAGCGCAAGCGGACCGATCGCCACGCGCACCAGCCGCAGTGTTGCCAGGTCGAAGGCCTGCAGCAGCCGGCGGATCTGCCGGTTGCGGCCTTCATCCAGGATGATCTCCAGCCACGCATTGCGCGTACCGGTGCGCAACAGCCGCGCCGACGCCGCGCGCAGCGCCTGGCCATCGAGCTGCCGGCCCTGCTCCAGGGCCGACAGCAGCGCCGCATCGGGAATCGCATCGACCTGCACGTGGTAGGTCTTGTCCGGGCCGCTCGCCGGAGCGGTGATCGCCGCGGCCCAGGCCGGGTCATTGCTCATCAGCAGCAGGCCTTCGCTGGCCTTGTCCAGCCGCCCGACCGGTGCCAGCCAAGGCAGCCCCGCGTCCTGCAGGCAGCGGTAGATGGTGTCCCGCCCGCGTTCGTCGGCGGTGCTGGTCACCAGCCCGCGCGGCTTGTTGAGCATCACGTAGCGGCGCGCGGCGGCGGCTTCGGCCAACCCGGCCACCTCGATATGCGAACGCCCGGCGATGGTCGGAAACTCCGGATCTCGCACGATCCGCCCATCCACGCGCACGCGGCCGGCCGCGACCCAGCGCGCGGCCTCGGTGCGCGAGCACAGGCCGAGCCTGGACAGCGCGCGCGCCAACCCATGCCGGGGCGCCGAATCGCGAACCGGTCCGCGGGCCGGCATCTATCCTGGACGTTGCGGAGCAGGCCGGCGGGTGCCGGCCGTGCTCACTTCTGCATGACCGGCACGACGGCGGCCGCCGGCTCGGCCAGGGCCGGCGCGGACGCGGCCGGCCTGGCCTTGACCACGCGCACGCCACGCGACTTCATCCACGCGTCGAACTCGTCGGCGGTCATGCGCTTGCCGCCCTGGTTCATGTCGAACCGCCACGGCGAATTGTCGAACTGGGTCTTTGGCTTGTAGGCCGCCGGATCGTTGGCCTTGACCGCAGGCGTGGCCAGGGCCAGTTCGCGGCAGCCATCCGCCTTCAGGCGCAGCAGCACCCGGTCCACGGACCGGGTCTCGTCGTAGGACTGGGCCAGCACGCCACTGGGCGCACCGAGCTGGGTGGTGTTGGCGAACAATTCTGCCGCAACTGGCGGCAGGATCGTGGCGCGCTGCGGCAGCGGCTGGGGGCTGAACCCGTTGCAGCTCTGCGGCTGCAGGGCGTGTGCGAACGGAGCGGCGGCAAGCAGCGACAGGAACGCGAGAGGGCGCACACGCATGGGCGGGTCCTGATGACGGAAGGAGTGTGGCGAGTGTAGGCAAGCAGGTGGAGCGCATCAACCGTTTTACGCGATGTTTTGTCGGTAAACAGTTGAAATAAAAGAGTGAATACGAGCCAGTGACGCCCAGAAACAGAAAACCCGGCGCAAGGCCGGGTTTTCCTGGTGCCAGGCAAGCGCGGCCGGGCCGCGACTTGCCAGGAGTGCCGCCAGATCAGTTCTGGACGTTCAGCTCGGTGCGACGGTTCTTCGCACGGCCTTCGGCAGTCTCGTTGGTGTCGATCGGACGGCTCTCGCCGTAACCGACCGGGCCCTGCAGACGCGATGCGTCAACGCCGTTGCTGGTCAGGTAGTCATACACGGCCTTGGCGCGACGCTCGGACAGCCCCTGATTGTAGGCATCGGTACCGACCGAGTCGGTGTGGCCGGCGACTTCAACCTTCAGGTCCGGGTAGCGCTGCAGGATCTGCACGGCTTCGGACAGGATAGACACGGCGTCAGGACGCAGGGTCGCCTTGTCGAAGTCGAAGTTCACACCCTTCAGGTCGATGGTGACCGGAGCCGGGCAGCCGTCCGGACCAATGGTCTGGCCAGCCTGCGAGCCGGGGCACTTGTCATCGCAATTGTTGACACCGTCACCGTCGTCATCCAGGTCGGCGCAGGTCTGAGCCGGCGGCGGCGGCGGCGGCGGTGCAACCGGCTCGGCCTTGGTGCCCAGCGGGATCACCACGCCGACCGAAGCCAGCACGTCGCCGAAATAGTCCTCGTCCGGAGCACGGGTGCTTTCGTCGTTGAAGTCGGCGCGATAGGCGACTTCAGCGCGCACGGCGACCCGCTTGTCAAAGGTGGTCTGCAGACCGAGGCCGACCTTGGCGGCGAAGTAACCTTCATCGTTGTCGCCCGGGGAATCCGGGTTCGGGAAGGCGTCGTACTCTTCTTCGGACTGCTGGTAGCCCAGGCCCATCAGCACGTACGGATTCCAGCCGCGGCCTTCCTGGATGAAGTGGCGACGCAGGTCGAACGAAATGCCGTACTGGCTCCAGTTCAGGTTGTCTTCCGGATCAAGGCTGGGGTTCTGGTAGTTGAGTTCGCCATCCAGCGACCAGTTCGGGCTGATGAACTTGCCCAGGCCGATCGAGGCGAACGGCGCGTCGTCGGTCTCGCGCGAGCTGTCCTGGAAGTTGTAACCAACTGCACCGGTCAGGTACCAACGGTCATCAAATTCCTGAGCCGAAGCGGCCTGCGCCACGCCCAGTCCGGCCAACATCGCGGCACAGAGAAGTTTCTTGTTCATTTGCGACTCCTTGAGAATCAGGTTTTTTGAAAAACCGTTTGCATGGGAGCGGGAGACATCCCCGAGCCTAACTGCATCCAGTCGAAGGTTTGAACAGCGTTCAGCCGTCAACACCGGCGCAGATTATGCAGGGACTCGTGAAGATCGCGTTAACGACAGGCTAACAAGTCGCCCGACGTCCTGCTCGGCGCCGGGCTCTTTATACGGGCGCAAAAGCGCACGTCGTGTGAAAGCGATGCAGGCAAAACGTATCCGAATCGTTGACTGGCAAACATTGCACTCACCTGGATCCAACAAGCGCCGGTGGCATCGCTTGCCGGCCACAGCGCTTTGCGGCAAGGTGCGCGCAACTTTTCCGTACGCACGCGTATTGAGATGCCCAGCCCCGTCCTGCACCAAGCCCCGATGGATCCCCAGACGCCCTACCCGCACCTGCTGCAACCACTGGATCTGGGATTTACCCGGCTGCGCAACCGGGTCCTGATGGGCTCGATGCATACCGGCCTGGAGGACCGTGCCGCGGACTTTCCCAGGCTGGCGGCCTACGTGGCCGAACGGGCCGAAGGCGAGGTCGGGCTGATCGTCACTGGCGGCTTCGCGCCCAACCTGGTCGGCTGGCTCAAGCCGTTCGGCGGCAAGCTGTCATGGCCGTGGGAAGCGCGCCCGCACCGGCTGGTGACCGAGGCCGCGCACGCGCACGGCGCCAGGATCTGCGCGCAACTGCTGCACGCCGGGCGTTACGCCTATCACCCGCTGTCGGTGGCGCCGTCGAAGCTGAAGGCGCCGATCAACCCGTTCACCCCGCGCGCGTTGAGCGCACGCGGGGTCGAACGCCAGATCGATGCCTATGCGCACGCCGCGCGCATGGCGCGCGAGGCCGGCTACGACGGCGTGGAAGTGATGGGCTCGGAGGGGTACCTGATCAACCAGTTCACCGCCGCGCGCACCAACCACCGCAGCGATGCCTGGGGCGGCGATGCGCAGCGACGCATGCGCTTTGCGGTGGAGATCGTGCGCCGCGTGCGCGAAGCCTGCGGCCAGGACTTCATCGTGATCTATCGCCTCTCGCTGGTGGACCTGGTCGAACAGGGCAATGCCTGGCCGGAGATCGCCGCGCAGGCGCGCGCGGTGCAAGCCGCTGGCGCGACCCTGATCAACTCCGGCATCGGCTGGCACGAGGCGCGCATTCCCACCATCGTGAGCTCGGTGCCGCGCGCGGCCTTCGTCGATGTCACGGCCAAGTTGAAGGCGGAAGTCGAGGTGCCGGTGATCGCCACCAACCGCATCAACATGCCGCAGGTGGCCGAACAGATCCTCGCGTCGGGCAAGGCGGACATGGTGTCGCTGGCGCGACCGCTGCTGGCCGATCCGCAATGGGTGCGCAAGGCGCGCCTGGGCCGGGCCGAACGCATCAATACCTGCATCGCCTGCAACCAGGCGTGCCTGGACCACGTGTTCCAGAACAAGCGTGCCAGCTGCCTGGTCAATCCGCGCGCGTGCGCCGAGACCGAGCTGCTCTATGCCAGGACGCGTACCTCCAGGCGCATCGCCGTGGTCGGCGCCGGTCCTGCAGGGCTTGCCTGCGCGACGGTGGCGGCAGAACGGGGCCATGCGGTGACGCTGTTCGAAGGCAGCGACGAGATCGGCGGTCAGTTCAACTACGCCAAGCGCATCCCAGGCAAGGAGGAATTCCACGAGACGCTGCGCTACTTCCGCACGCGCCTGGAAGACACCGGTGTGACCTTGCGGCTGTCCACGCCGGCCGATCCGATGGCGTTGCGAGGCTTCGATGAAGTCGTACTGGCCACTGGCATCACGCCACGCGCAGTGGATTTGCCTGGCGCGGACCATGCCAAGGTCGTGGGGTACATCGATGTGCTGTCCGGTCGGGTGGTGCCGGGCAAGCGGGTGGCGTTGATCGGCGCCGGCGGCATCGGCTTCGATGTCGCCGAGTTCCTCGTGCAGGAAGGCGCATCACCCAGCCTGGACCGCCATCGCTGGATGGCCGAATGGGGCGTGGATCCGCACTTCGACACCTGCGGCAGCCTGGTGCCCGCGCAGCCCGAACCACCGGCACGCGAAGTGTGGCTGCTGCAGCGCTCGCCCGGCCGTCCAGGCACAAGGCTCGGCAAGACCTCCGGCTGGGTACACCGGGCCGCGTTGAAGGCCAAGGGCGTGCACATGCTCGGCAGCGTGGAATATCTCGGCGTGGACGAAGAAGGCCTGCACATCCGCGTCGAAGGCCACACCCAGACCCTGCCGGTGGACACGATCGTGATCTGCGCAGGGCAGGAGCCGCGACGCGACCTGCTGAAGCCATTGCAGGATGCAGGCATCACCCCGCACCTGATTGGCGGTGCCGATGTCGCTGCCGAACTGGATGCAAAGCGCGCGATCGACCAGGCCAGCAGGCTCGCCGCAGCGTTGTGAATCACGCCTCTGGATGTTGCAAAGCGCCATCGCCGAGCGCCTGAAAACAAAGCCTGCCTAGCGGGTCAGCGGGGTGAATGCAAGCGGTGATATTCAGGTGAGGTTTTGAATTTGGCCCATACCTTGCGCCGACTTTCCGACCCCGCCACCCAGTCCAGGCGGGTTCTTCTGGCCGACCTTTGGTTCAGGCCAGACCCGGGCAGCCCGCCAGACGGCTGCCTCCCCATGACGCTCAACTGCAGGGCTCGGCCGTCTTCCCACGCAACATGGGGGGACGACCAGGAACCTGCGGCCAAACGGAGCAAGGAGTCCCATGAAACTGGCCTGGATTTTATGGCTGTCGCAGAACATGTTGCCGCAGCCGGCCGCAGATTCGCTGTGCCTGTCGGCCACCGTCTACCTGGAAGCCCGCGATCAGAGCGTGCGTGGACAGGAAGCAGTCGCTGAGGTGGCGCTACGTCGTCGCGACAGTGGCCTGTGGGGCGATTCGCTGTGCGATGTGGTGACTGCGCGCCACCAGTTCGCCCCCGGCATCATGCCCGCCTCCACCCGTCTGCGGAACGGCGACGCCTGGGCCAAGTCGGTGTCGGTGGCGCTGGATGCGGAGCGCAACTGGTCGCTGCCGCGCGGCGCGCGGCGCGAGATCGTGCCCGGCGCCAGCCACTTCGCCGCCCATGCGATCGCCACGCCGACCTGGAGCAATGCCTACACGGTGGCCACCATTGGCGACCACACCTTTTACCGCGTGCAGTCGCTCAAGCCGGCGCCGCGCTCCTGATTGCCATTGATGTGATGCATAACAAGAAGGGCCGGCTTGATCGCCGGCCCTTCTTGGGTCCACGCGATGCGCATCGCGCAGCGATGGATCACACGCGTTTTTTCAGCGGCACGAACTCCAGGTCTTCCGGGCCGGTGTAGTTCGCGCTGGGGCGGATGATCTTGCCGTCGATGCGCTGCTCGATGACGTGCGCGCTCCAGCCTGCGGTGCGGGCGATGACGAACAGCGGCGTGAACATCGCCGTGGGTACGCCCATCATGTGGTAGCTGACCGCGCTGAACCAGTCCAGGTTGGGGAACATCTTCTTGATGTCCCACATCACCTGTTCCAGGCGCTCGGCGATGTCGTACATCTTGGTGCTGCCCTGGGCCTTGGACAGGTCGTGGGCGACCTGCTTGATGATCTTGTTGCGCGGGTCGCTGACGGTATAGACCGGGTGGCCGAAGCCGATCACCACTTCCTTGCGCTCCACGCGCGCCTTGATGTCGGCTTCGGCTTCATCGGGGCTGTCGTAGCGCTTCTGGATCTCGAAGGCCACTTCATTGGCGCCGCCGTGCTTGGGGCCGCGCAGCGCGCCGATGCCGCCGACGATGGCGCTGTACATGTCGCTGCCGGTGCCGGCGATCACCCGGCAAGTGAAGGTCGAGGCATTGAACTCGTGCTCGGCATACAGCACCAGCGAGGTATGCATCGCCTTGACCCAGGCAGCACTGGGTTTCTCGCCATGCAACAAGTGCAGGAAGTGGCCGCCGATCGAATCGTCGTCGGTTTCCACCTCGATGCGCTTGCCGTTGAAGGCGAAGTGGTACCAGTACAGCAGCATCGAACCCAGCGAGGCCATCAGCCTGTCGGCGATGTCGCGTGCGCCGGGATGGTTGTGGTCATCCTTCTCCGGCAGCACGCAGCCCAGGACCGATACGCCGGTACGCATGACGTCCATCGGATGGGTGCCCGGCGGCAGCTGTTCCAGCGCGGCCTTCAAAGGGGCCGGCAGGCCGCGCAGCATCTTCAGCCTGGCCTTGTAGCCGCGCAGCTCCGCTTCGTTCGGCAGCTTGCCGTGCACCAGCAGGTAGGCAATCTCCTCGAACTCGCTGTTGGCCAGGTCCATGATGTCGTAGCCGCGGTAATGCAGGTCGTTGCCGGTGCGGCCGACGGTACACAGCGCGGTGTTGCCCGCAGGCGTGCCCGAAAGCGCGACGGATTTCTTGGGCTTGAAGCCCGGTGTGGCGGGGGCCGATTCGCTCATGTGATTACTCGCTCTTCTGCTCTGGGAATATCGATCTGGATGGAAGATGCCGCTGCTGCTGGCGCGGCGCCGCTGGACTGGCCCGATTGCCGCTGCGGCATCTGAAGGTGCAGGCCAACCGCGCGGTTTCAGCCGGCCTTGTTCCTGGAGAACAATGCATCGAGCTTGTTCTCGAAGGCGTGATAACCGATGCGGTCATACAGCTCCTCGCGGGTCTGCATGGTGTCGAGCACCGCTTTTTGATGGCCGTCGCGGCGGATGGCGGTATAGACGTTTTCCGCGGCCTTGTTCATGGCGCGGAACGCCGACAGCGGATAGAGCTGGATGGCCACCCCGACGCTGGCCAGCTCGTCGCGGGTGAACAGCGGCGTGGCGCCGAACTCGGTGATGTTGGCCAGCACCGGCACCTTGACCGCCTCGACGAAGCGCTTGTAGGTGCCCAGGTCGTAGGAGGCCTCGGCGAAGATGCCGTCGGCACCGGCCTCGACGCAGGCGATGGCGCGTTCGATCGCCCTGTCCACACCCTCGACCTGGATCGCATCGGTGCGCGCAATCAGGAAGAAGTCCGCATCGGTCTTGGCGTCGGCGGCGGCCTTGACCCGGTCGGCCATCTCGCTCTGCGAGACGATTTCCTTGCCCGGCCGATGACCGCAGCGCTTGGCGCCGACCTGGTCCTCGATGTGGCACGCCGCCGCGCCAGCCTTGATCAGCGACTTGATGGTGCGCTCGATATTGAAGGCGCTGGCGCCAAAGCCGGTATCGATGTCCACCAGCAGCGGCAGGTCGCACACGTCGGTGATGCGGCGGGTATCGACCAGCACGTCTTCCAGCGTGTTGATGCCCAGGTCCGGCATGCCCAGCGAGCCGGCCGCCACGCCGCCGCCGGACAGGTACACCGCCCGGTAGCCGGCGCGCTTGGCCAGCAGGGCGTGGTTGGCGTTGATCGCGCCGATCACCTGCAGCGGGGATTCGGCGGCCAGGGCCGCGCGGAAGCGGGCGCCGGGGGTCGATGAGGGCATGGTCGGACTCCTTGGGTAGGTAGGGCATGTGCCAGGCGGTGGCCGAAGCGGCGCGCGGCACTCGCAGGACGAGGCGCAATCTGGCACTCTCCAATGCATTGATCAATCTTGATCGCATCAATCAACCTGTTGAGCCTCCACGCCCAGATGGACGACGACCTCATCCCCGCCGCCCAGGCCTGCCAACTGCTGGGCATCAGTGCGGCCACGCTGTACGCCTACGTCAGCCGCGGCCGGCTGGTGTCCCGGCCCGGCACCGACCATCGCAGCCGCATGTATCGCCGCCAGGACGTGGAGCGCCTGGCCCGCAACAAGCGCGCCGGCCGCGGCGCCGCGCGCGGAGCGGCGCAAAGCCTGGACCGCGGCCTGCCGGTGCTGGAAACCCGGATCTCGCTGATCCAGCCCGACGGGCCTTACTACCGCGGGCAGTCGGCGGTGGCCGCGGTCCGCGCTGGCGCCACCCTGGAGGACGCCGCCCGGCTGCTGTGGGATTGCGGAGCGCACGACCCGTTCGCCGCCACGCCCGCGCCCTGGCCCGAGACACTGGCAGGCCTGGCCGACAACGCCGCCCTGCCCCCGCTGGAACGCACCCTGGCCTGCATGCCGTTGCTGGCCCTGGAGGTGCGCCACTCCTTCAACCTGGCCCTGCCGGTGCGCCACGACCTGGCTGCGCTGCTGCTGCGCCAGAACGCCGCGCTGCTGACTGCCGGCCATCCCAGTGCGGCTCCGGTCCACCAGCAGCTGGCCGACCACTGGGCGCCCGGCAACGCAGAACTGGCCGAGCTGGTCCGGGCCGCACTGGTGCTGTGCGCCGACCACGAACTGAACGTGTCGGCCTTTGCCGCGCGCGTGGTGGCCTCCACCGGTGCCCACCTGCACGCCACGGTGTGCAGCGGCCTGGCCGCGCTGTCCGGCCCACGTCACGGCGGCGCGACCGCCCGCGCCCATGCACTGCTGGAAGCGGGCGCCGACGAGGTCATCGCCCGCTGGAACCATGGCGACGATCTTCCCGGCTTCGGCCATGCGCTGTATCCGCACGGCGATCCGCGCGCGGCCGAACTGCTGGCCATGCTGCGCCAACGCGCCGCCGGCACGCCACGGCTGGCGCAGGCGGAAACGGTGATCGCGCGTGCGCACGAAGTCAGCGGCCTGCGCCCGAACGTGGACCTGATGCTGGCCACGCTCTGCTATGTCCATGGCCTGCCCGCCCCGGCCGCGCTGGTGCTGTTCGCCTGCGGGCGCCTGGCCGGGTGGCTGGCGCACGTGCTGGAGCAGCAGACCCTGGGCAAGCTCATCCGCCCGCGCGCGCAATACACCGGCGTGGCGCCGGCGCGCGTCGAGCCGTAGGGCGGGTCTTGACCCGCCACCGCCACACCGATTGAACCATGCGTAGCGGGTCAAGACGGCCACCGCCACACACTGGTTGAACCATGCGTGGCGGGTCTTGACCGGCCACCGCCACGCCGGTTGAACCATGCGTGGCGGGTCAAGACCCGCCCTACGCGCCCGAATCCGGCCCGCGGCTCAGCGCGCGCCGCACTTCCTCCAGCGCGTTGGGATCATCCAGCGTGGACAGGTCGCCCGGGTCGGCGCCCTGGGCCAGCGCCTGGATCGAGCGTCGCAGCAGTTTGCCCGAGCGGGTCTTGGGCAGGCTGCTGACGATGTAGACACGCGCCGGCCGTGCCAGCGCACCCAGGTCGGTTTCCACCATCTTGCGCATGCCGTCGGCCGCCTGGTGGCGGGCCTCGGTTTCCTCGGTGTTCTGCCGCAGAGTGGCGAACACCACCGGCACCTGCCCCTTGAGCGGGTCGGCCACGCCAACCACGGCCGCTTCGGCCACCGCGTTGAAACCGGACACTGATTCCTCGATCTCGCGGGTGCCCAGGCGATGA
This sequence comes from Pseudoxanthomonas spadix BD-a59, assembly GCF_000233915.3. NCBI lineage: Bacteria > Pseudomonadati > Pseudomonadota > Gammaproteobacteria > Lysobacterales > Lysobacteraceae > Pseudoxanthomonas > Pseudoxanthomonas spadix. The sequence goes on from NC_016147.2 coordinate 2,557,671, forward strand.
CCGGCCACGTTGATCACATCGTCGGTGCGGCCCTGGATGAAGATGTAGCCGTCCTCGTCCTTGATCGCCCAGTCCAGTGAGCTGTACAGCAGTTCCTTGAAGTGGCTGAAGTAGCTGTCCAGGAAGCGCTGGTCGTCCTTCCAGATGGTGGTCATGCAGCCCGGCGGCAGCGGCGGCTCGATCACCAGCACGCCCTTGGTGTTGGGCGGCACTTCGGCACCGGTGGACTCGTCGATGATCTTCATCTTGTAGCCCAGGTTGGGGAAGCCCGGCGAGCCGAACCGCAGCGGTTTCATGTCCAGGCCCGGCAGCAGGGTCAGCGCCGGCCAGCCGGTTTCGGTCTGCCAGTAGTTGTCGATCACCGGCTTGCGCAGCGCATCGGTGATCCAGTGCGCGGTGGGCTCGTCCAGGGGTTCGCCGGCCAGGAACAGGTACTTCAGCTGCGACAGGTCGTGGCGACGGATGAAGTCCACGTCGTGCTTCTTCAGCACCCGGATTGCGGTGGGCGAAGAAAACATGGTGCGCACGCCGTACTGCTCGCACAGCGCCCACCAGATGCCCGGGTCGGGGTTGGTCGGCAGGCCTTCGTAGAGGATCGCGGTGCAACCGCCGATCAGCGGGCCATACACGTTGTAGGAATGGCCCACCGCCCAGCCCACATCCGAGGTGCACAGCATCACCTGGCCCGGCGCGCAGTCGAAGATCGTGCGCATCGATTGCGCCATCGCCACCGCATAGCCGCCGACATCGCGCTGCACGCCCTTGGGCTTGCCAGTGGTGCCGGAGGTGTAGAGCAGGTAGCTGGGTTCGTTGGCTTCCAGCCATTCCACCGGCACTTGGGCATTGCCCACCTGCGCGCGCAGTGTGGCGTAATCCTGGTCGCGTCCGGGCACTTTCGGTTCGGCCGGATCCAGCCCACGCGAGACGATCAGGACCTTGGGCGGCGGGAATTGCGCCTCGGCGCAGGCCGTATCGATCAACGACTTGTACGGAATCAGCTTGCCGCCGCGAATGCCGGCATCGGCGGCAATCAGCAACTTGGGCTGGGCGTCGTCGATGCGCAGGGCCAGGTTGTGCGCGGCGAAGCCCCCGAACACCACCGAGTGGATCGCGCCGATGCGCGCGCAGGCCAGCATCGCGAACACCGCCTCGGCCATGTTCGGCATGTACACCACCACCCGGTCGCCGCGCGCCACACCCAGGCCCAGCAACACCGCGGCAAAGGCATTCACCTCGGCGTGCAGTTCCCGGTAGGTGATCTCGCGGGTGACGTTGGTCTCGGTGGACACCGCCACCAGCGCCAGCTGGTCGCCGCGTTCGTCCAGGTGGCGGTCGATCGCGTTGTAGCAGAGGTTGGTCTGGCCGCCGACGAACCACTTGCGGAACGGCGGGTTGGAGTAGTCCAGGATCTTCTGCGGCGGGACGTGCCAGTGGATCGCCTTGGCCTCTTCGGCCCAGAAGGCCTCGGGCTGTTCGATCGAACGGCGGTAGACCTCTTCATACGACATTGCAATCTCTCCAGGAACATGTCGTCGAGCATAGAGGGGGCCCGCCGGCCGCACCTCACGACCTTGGTCGAAGCTGCAGGTCCGCGTCAGCTGCCCGACAGGTCGCGCGCGCGCTCGCGCAGCAGGAATTTCTGCACCTTGCCGGTCGAGGTGCGCGGCAGCTCGCCGAACACGAAGGCGCGCGGCACCTTGAAGCCGGCCAGATGAGTGCGGCAATACTGCTGCAGGGCGTCGGCTGGCAGCGGCTCGCTGCCGGCCTTGAGTTCAATGAAGGCGCATGGGGTTTCGCCCCATTTTTCGTCCGGCCGCGCCACCACCGCCGCGGCCATGACCGCAGGATGACGACACAGCGCGTCTTCGACCTCGATGGAGGAGATGTTCTCGCCGCCGGAGATGATCACGTCCTTGGAACGGTCGCGGATCTTGACGTAACCGTCCGGATCCACCACTGCCAGGTCGCCGGTATGGAACCAGCCGCCTTCGAACGCCCGCGCGGTGGCGTCCGGATTCTTCAGATAGCCCTTCATGGTGATGTTGCCGCGGAACATGATCTCGCCGATGGTCTGGCCATCCCACGGCACCGGCTGCAGGGTCTGGGGATCGAGCACCTGCATGTCCTCCTGCAGCAGGCAGGCCACGCCCTGGCGGCTGTTGAGGTCGGCGCGGGCCTGGATATCGAGCGCGCTCCATTCTTCTTTTTGCTGGCACAGCGAGGCCGGGCCGTAGGTTTCGGTCAGTCCGTAGACGTGGGTGATGTGGAACCCCATGCGCTCCATGCCTTCGATCACCGCTGCCGGCGGCGCCGCGCCGGCCACCTGCGCGTGCACACCGCTGATGCCGTGCTTCCACTCCTCCGGGGCAGCCACCAGCGCGCTGTGCACGATCGGCGCGCCGCAGTAATGGGTCACGCGGTGTTCGCGCATCAACTCGAGCACGTGCCTGGGCTCGAACCTGCGCAGGCACACCTGGGTGCCGGCCACCGCCGCCATCGTCCACGGGAAGCACCAGCCGTTGCAGTGGAACATCGGCAGTGTCCACAGGTACACCGGATGCGGCGGCATGGACCAGTCGATGATGTTGGCCACCGCGTTCAAGTACGCGCCGCGATGGTGGTAGACCACGCCCTTCGGGTCGCCGGTGGTGCCGGAGGTGTAGTTGAGCGAAATCGCATCCCACTCATCGTCCGGCAAGGCCATCTCCAAGGCCGCATCACCGCCGGCGATGAAGGCCTCGTATTCGATCTCGCCGACGAAGTCGCCTGCGGTCACTTCCGCATCGTCAACGTCGACCACCCGCGGCGGCTGCCTGCACAGCTTCAGCGCCTGGGCGATGACTGGCGCGAACTCGCGGTCGACCAACAGCACCTTGGCTTCGGCGTAGTCCAGCATGAAGGCGATCGTGGGCGCATCCAGGCGGGTGTTGAGCGTGTTGAGCACCGCGCCCAGCATCGCCGGCCCATAATGCAGCTCGAACATGGCCGGCGTATTGGGCAGCATCGCCGCCACCGTATCGCCACGACCCACGCCCCAGCGCTGCAGCGCGGACGCCAGCTGGCGGCAACGTCGGTACTCCTCGCCCCAGGTCAGGCGGCGCGGGCCATGGATCAGCGCCACCCGCTGCGGATGCAGCAGCGCCGCCTTGCGCAGGAAGCTCAGCGGCGACAACGGCGTGTAGTTGGCCTGGTTGCGTTCCAGCCCCTGTGTGTAAGCCTCGTGCGACATTGAAATCCTCCCGGTTGCGGGCCGATGGAACGGCTTGAAGCGTAGTGCGCCCAGACCGCGCCCGCGTTTCGACCTTGGTCTTTAGTCACTGGCAACGCCGGACCTTGCGGCCCGGCGTTTTCATGACACCGGCGTCAGCGTGGATCAGCCGAGCAGATGGGCCACGCCCGAACGCTCTTCTTCCAGCTCGGCCAGGGTCTTGTCGATGTACTTCTGGCTGAAGTCGTCGATCGGCAGGTCCCTGACCAGGGTGTACTCACCGTTGGCCGTGGTCACCGGGAAGCCGAAGATCAGCCCTTCCGGGATCCCGTAGGCGCCATCGGAGGGCACGCCCATGGTCACCCACTTGCCGTTGCTGCCCAGCACCCAGTCGCGCATGTGGTCGATGGCCGCATTGGCGGCCGAGGCGGCCGAGGACGAGCCGCGCGCCTCGATGATCGCCGCACCGCGCTTGCCCACGGTCGGGATGAACGTGTTGGCGTTCCACTCCTGGTCGTTGATCGCCTCGCCGATCGAGACGCCATCAGCGGTGGCGAAGCGGTAGTCCGGGTACATGGTCGGGCTGTGGTTGCCCCACACCACCAGCTTCTCCATGCCGGCCACCGGCTTGCCGAGCTTGAGCGAGAGCTGGCTCAGGGCGCGATTGTGGTCCAGGCGCAGCATCGCGGTGAAGTTCCTGGCTGGCAGGTCCGGGGCGGACTTCATGGCGATGTAGGCGTTGGTGTTGGCCGGGTTGCCGACCACCAGCACCTTGACCTTGCGGCTGGCGACCTTGTTCAGCGCCGCGCCCTGGGCGGTGAAGATCTTGGCGTTTTCCAGCAGCAGGTCCTTGCGCTCCATGCCCGGGCCGCGCGGCCGCGCGCCGACCAGCAGCGCGTAGTCGGCGTCCTTGAATGCCACTTCGGCCTCATCGGTGCCGACCATGCCGGCCAGCAGCGGGAAGGCACAGTCCTCCAGCTCCATCATCACGCCCTTCAGCGCGGCCTGGGCTTTCTCCATCGGCAGCTCCAGCAGCTGCAGGATGACCGGCTGGTCCTTGCCCAGCATTTCGCCGGAGGCGATGCGGAACAGCAGGGCATAGCCGATCTGGCCGGCAGCGCCGGTGACGGCAACTCGGACGGGTTGTTTCATGGTCAGGATTTCCTCGAAGCATCGTGGGCGGGCCACGGCCCGCCGCGTGGGAGAAGGCGCGCTAGCGGCGCCGGACGGTGGAGGGGAATGCGAAGGCGGCGGCGCGGCGGGAGCCGGCATGGGCCAGACACGGGGCGGCGCGGGGCGGCTTCAAGACGGCAACACCTCTTGGGTGGATCTGGCGCCGCAGCGATTTTTGCGGCGCGGCATTTTACCACGCAGGCCGCTGTCGGCCGGTGTCAGGTGCTTGCGACCAGCGCCGGGCACCCCTGCAGCCCTGGGTTCAGGCGGCCAGGTGCTTGTTCCACTCGGCCACCCGATCGGCCCGGGCGGCCAACGCAGCGTCGGCATCGCCCTCGATCACCACCGTGTCGATGGTGTCACCCTGCTTGACCGCGTCGACCACTTCCAGGCCGGAAACGACCTTGCCGAACACGGTGTGCTTGCCGTCCAGCCACGGGGTGGCCACGTGGGTGATGAAGAACTGGCTGCCGTTGGTGTTGGGGCCGGCATTGGCCATGGACAGCACCCCGCGCTCATGGCCCAGGCCGTTGTTGGTTTCGTCCTCGAAGCGATAGCCCGGGCCGCCGCGGCCGGAGCCTTCCGGGCAACCGCCCTGGATCATGAAATCGGGGATGACCCGGTGGAAGCTCAGGCCGTCGTAGAACCCGCGTTTGGCCAGATTGACGAAATTGGCCACCGTCAGCGGCGCCTTGTCGGGATAGAGCTCGACCTGAATGGGGCCGCGGGAGGTGTTGAACGTGGCAGTCAGGGACATTGATTTAACTCCTGGAGAGCAAGCAGCCCGGAGCCGGGCGGTAACCGGCTATAATACGCGCTTCCCTCCCCAGCCCTGCGTGCATCCTGCGCGCCCGCCGACGCATGTCCATCGAGAACCTCCGCAATATCGCCATCGTCGCCCACGTCGACCACGGCAAGACCACCCTGGTCGATCAACTGCTCAAGCAGTCCGGCACCCTGTCCGAGCGCACCGTGCTGGCCGATCGGGTGATGGACAGCAACGACCAGGAAAAGGAACGTGGCATCACGATCCTGGCCAAGAACACGGCCATCACCTGGGAAGACAAGCGCACCGGCGTCAAGAACCGGATCAACATCGTTGACACCCCCGGCCACGCCGACTTTGGCGGCGAGGTCGAGCGCGTGCTGTCGATGGTGGACACCGTGCTGATCCTGGTGGACGCCATGGACGGGCCGATGCCGCAGACCCGCTTCGTCACCCAGAAGGCCTTCGCGATGGGCTTCAAGCCGATCGTGGTGGTCAACAAGGTCGACCGCCCCGGCGCACGTCCCGAATGGGTCGTGGAGCAGGTGTGGGACCTGTTCGACCGCCTCGGCGCCACCCCCGAGCAGATGGACTTCCCGATCGTCTACGCCTCGGCCCTCAATGGCTACGCCGGTCTGGAAGACACCGTGCGCGAAGGCGACATGACCCCCCTGTACGAGGCGATCATGCAGCACGCGCCCAAGCCGGAAGTGGATCCGGACGGCCCGTTCCAGATGCGCATCAGCCAGCTGGACTACAACAATTTCGTCGGCGTGATCGGCATCGGCCGGATCCAGCGCGGCACGTTGCGCAAGAACATGCCGGTGGCGGTGATCGACCGCGAGGGCAAGAAGCGCCAGGGCAAGGTCCTGCAGGTGCTGGGCTTTCTGGGCCTGGAGCGCATCGAGCAGGACAGCGCGCAGGCCGGTGACATCGTGGCCATCTCCGGCATCCAGGAGCTGACCATCTCCGACACCATCTGCGCGCTGGACACGCCCGAGGCGCTGCCGGCGCTGACCGTGGACGAGCCGACCATCTCGATGACCTTCCAGGTCAACAACTCGCCGTTCGCCGGCAACAAGGACCTGTCCGGTGGCAAGTTCCTGACCAGCCGCCAGCTCAAGGAGCGCCTGGAGCGCGAGACCGTGCACAACGTGGCGCTCAAGGTCGAGCAGCTGGAAGACGCGGACAAGTTCCTGGTCTCCGGCCGCGGCGAGCTGCACCTGTCGGTGCTGATCGAGAACATGCGCCGGGAAGGCTACGAGCTGGCCGTCTCGCGTCCGGAGGTGATCATCAAGGAGATCGATGGCCAGCTGATGGAGCCGATCGAACAGCTGGTGGTGGATGTGGAGGAAGTCCACCAGGGCGGGGTCATGGAAAAGCTGGGCATGCGCAAGGGCCAGCTGAAGAACATGGAGTCCGATGGCAAGGGCCGGGTGCGCCTGGACTATGAAATCCCGGCGCGGGGCCTGATCGGCTTCCAGAACGAATTCAAGACCCTGACCCAGGGTTCGGGCCTGCTGTTCCACGTGTTCGACCATTACGGCCCCAAGGAACAGGGCGCCATCGCCAAGCGTCCCAACGGGGTGATGATTGCCAATGCACCAGGCGCCACCCCGGCCTATTCGCTGGGGCCGCTGCAGGAGCGCGGCAAGCTGTTCGCCGCCGAGGGCGACCACGTGTACGAAGGCCAGCTGATCGGGATCCATTCCAAGGACAACGACCTGACCGTCAACGCGATCAAGACCAAGCCGCTGACCAACATGCGTGCTTCGGGCAAGGACGATGCAATCGCGCTGACCCCGGCGATCAAGTTCTCGCTGGAACAGGCCCTGGATTTCATCGACGATGACGAGCTGGTGGAAATCACGCCCAAGGAAATCCGCCTGCGCAAGAAGTTCCTGACCGAAAGCGACCGCAAGCGCGCTTCCCGCGCGGCCTGATCTGGCCCGCCACGGGCCTGCTGGCCCTGATTGCCTGCGCCAGTGTGGACGTGGCGGCCTCGGACTCAATCCGCCGCTCCACCCGATGATCGCCCGGTTCAACCTGGACGATGTTGCGCGCCCTGTCGCCTGCGTTTAGCCTGCGGCCTTCCCCCATGCGGAAATCACCGATGCGTGCCTGGCCTGCGCTGACCCTGTCGTGCCCGATGCTGCTGGCGCTAGTCGTGGCCGGCTGCTCGGCCCCGGCCACCGCGTCCAGGGACGCCGCTGCCGCGCCGACGCAGTTCCTTTATGCCGAGCAAACCATCGCCCAGCTGCAGCAGCGCATGCAGGCCGGCGAGCTGGACAGCCGAACCTTGACCCGCGCCTATCTGGACCGGATCGCCCAGATCGACCGCGCCGGGCCCAGGCTCAACGCGGTCATCCAGCTCAATCCGCAGGCCATGACCGAAGCGGCCCTGCGCGACCGCGAACGCGCCGGCGGCGCGGCCCGCGGCCCGCTGCAGGGCATCCCGATCCTGCTCAAGGACAACATCGACGCCACGCCGATGGCCACCACCGCCGGCTCGCTGGCGCTGAAGGACTTCCGGCCCAGGCAGGACGCTTTTTTGGTCAAGCGCCTGCGCGAAGCCGGGGCGGTGATCCTGGGCAAGGCCAACCTGAGCGAATGGGCCAACTTCCGCGCCAGCGATTCGATCTCCGGCTGGAGCGCCGTGGGCGGCCAGACCCGCAATCCCTACGTGCTGGACCGCAACCCCTGCGGCTCCAGCGCCGGCAGCGGCGTGGCTGCTTCGGCCAACCTGGCCGCGGCCACGGTCGGCACCGAGACCGACGGCAGCATCATCTGCCCGGCCGCGGTCAACGGCGTGGTCGGCCTGAAGCCCACCGTCGGCCTGGTCAGCCGCGATGGCATCGTGCCGATCTCCTGGAGCCAGGACACTGCCGGCCCGATCACCCGCACCGTTGCCGATGCCGCCATCCTGCTGTCGGTGATGGCTGGTCGCGATGCCGCCGACGCCAGTACCGCCCATGCCGCGCTCAACGCCCCGCTGGACTACCAGGCACGCCTGCGTCCAGGTGGCCTGAAGGGCGCGCGCATCGGCGTGATCCGCAGCAGTTTCAGCTTCGGTCCGGACGTGGCCAGGGCGATGGAAGGCGCGGTCGCCACCCTGCGCGCGGCCGGGGCCACCGTGGTCGATGCCGAGATTCCCACCGTCGGCCAATGGGACGATGACGAGCTGCTGGTGCTCAAGACCGAGTTCAAGAACGGCCTGGCGCGCTACCTGACCACCCACGATGCGCCACTGTCCTCACTGCAGCAGCTGATCGGCTTCAACCAGCAGCACGCGCGCGAGGAGCTGGGCCTGTTTGGCCAGGATCTGTTCGAGCAGTCGGCGGCGATGGGAGGGCTCAACGATCCGGTCTACATCCAGGCTCGTTCGCGGATCAGACGCCTGGCCGGCCCGGAAGGCATCGACGCCGCGCTCAAGGCCCAGCACCTGGACGCGCTGGTGTCGGCCGCGACCGGCCCGGCCTGGCGCACCGATCCAGCGTTCAAGGACCCCTTCCCCGGCGCCGGCTATGGCGCGGCGGCGGTAGCCGGCTACCCGAGCCTGACCATTCCGATGGGCAGCAGCCAGGGGCTGCCGCTGGGAATCCTGTTCATGGGCACGGCCTGGAGCGAGGCCAGGCTGATCGAGCTGGGTTACGACTACGAACAGCGCACCCAGGCGCGGACACCGCCGCAGTACCTGCCCACCTTGCCAGGCGCGCCCGCCGCCTCGAAATAGGCCGGCCGCCTCAGCCTGCCGGCAGATCAGGCGACGCGACCGACGGCGGCCCGTCCTCGGGGCTGGGCGAGACGGTCTGATGCACGCTGGGCACGATCTGCGGGGTGTCCGGTGGCGTGTGCTCGCGGGTGAGTTCGTTGCGCTGACGCGGCAGTGCGTAGGGATGTTCGCGCGCCAGGAAATCCAGGACCCGCTCGCGCACCACGCAGCGCAGGTCGAAGGCATCGCCGGAATTGCGCGCGCTCACCAGCAGGCGGACCTGCATCGCGGTTTCCGAGGTCTCGGTCACCTGGGCGATGCAGACCCTTCCGTCCCAACGTGGGTCGCTCCGGCAGACCCGCTCGGTTTCGGCCCGCACCTGGGCCATCGGCGTGCGGTAGTCCAACCACAGGAACACCGTGCCCAGCATGTCGGCCTCGCGCCGGGTCCAGTTCTGGAAAGGGTTCTCGATGAACCAGTTCAGCGGCACCACCATCCGGCGCTGGTCCCAGATGTGCACCACCACAAATGCGCTGGTGATCTCCTCCACGCGGCCCCACTCACCTTCCACGATCACCACGTCATCTATCCGGATCGGCTGCGACAACGCGATCTGCAGGCCGGCAATGAGGTTGCCGAACACCGGCTTGGCCGCGATGCCCGCCACCAGTCCCAGGATGCCGGCCGACGCCAGCAGCGTCCTGCCCAGCTGGCGCACGCCGTCAAACTGCAGCAGCACCATGGACGCGCCGAGCACGATCACCAGCCCTGTGGCCACCCGTCCCAGGACCCGCGTCTGGGTATGGATCTGACGCGCAGCCAGGTTGTCGGCCACCTCGATCGGGTGTTCGCGCAGGATCGAGGCGACGATCCCGTTGACCACCCGCACCGCCAGCCAGGTCACGCAACCGACGACACCGACATACAGGCTCAGCTTCACCAGCGCCAGCTGTGCATCCTTCAGCGGTGTGGAGTCCAGACCGACGCGCAGGAACAGCAGCGGCAGCAACAATGCCAGCGGCGGGCTCAGCATGCTGGTGATGCGTGCGCGCCGGTAATCCTTGCCGCGCGAGCGGTGCGCCAGCCAGGCGAACAATGCCCAGGCCAGCACGCCCAGCAGCGCCGAGATGCCCAGCGGAACCGCATACGGGCTGATGTCATTCCAGTGGAGGTCACTCATTGGCGAGCGAGACTGCCAAAGCCGGCGTGCATGCGGTGTCGGCGCGCGATCTCGCCGGTTGATCTCCGGTTTTAGGAGCCGGGCCGCCGGCCCTGGCGCTGCTTGCGCACGATCAGCATCGCGATCTCCAGCGACTGCTCGTAGTTCAACCGCGGATCGACGCTCGAACGGTACGCGCGCTCCAGGTCGATGTCGGTCAGTTCGCGCGCCCCGCCGGTGCATTCGGTGACGTCCTCGCCGGTCAGCTCCAGGTGCACACCGCCCAGGCGCGTCCCGGCGGCCGCGTGCAGCTCGAAGGACTGCTCCACCTCGCTGCGGATGTTGTCGAAGCGCCGGGTCTTGAAGCCATTGGAAGTGCTTTCGGTATTGCCGTGCATCGCATCGCAGACCCACAGCACGCGGCGACCGTCGCGCTTGACCGCCTCCAGCAGCGCCGGCAGCTTGTCGGCGATCTGCGCCGCGCCCATGCGGTGGATGAAGCTCAGCCGGCCCGGCTCGTCGTCCGGGTTGAGCACGTCGATCAGCCGCAGCAACTGGTCCGGCTGCACCGAGGGCCCGATCTTGATCGCGATCGGGTTGCGCACCCCGCGCAGGTACTCCACGTGGGCGCCGTCCAGCGCCGCGGTGCGCATGCCGATCCACGGGTAGTGCGTGGACAGGTTGAACCAGCCCCGCTGGCGCGGCACCTGGCGGGTCAGCGCCTGTTCGTAGGGCAGCAGCAGCGCCTCGTGCGAAGTGTAGAAGTCGATGCGGTTGAGGTTGTGCACTTCCACCCCGGCCAGGGTTTCCATGAAGCGCACCGCGCCACCGATGTCGGCGACCATCTGCTGGTATTCGGCCGCCAGCGGCGAATAGCCGACCCAGTTGAGGTTCCAGTACTCGGGATGGTGCAGGTCGGCGAAGCCGCCGTCGATCAGCGCCCGCACGAAGTTCATGGTCATGGCCGAGCGCGAATGCGCGCGGATCATGCGCTGCGGATCGGCCATGCGCGCAGCAGCGCTGAACTCCGGACCGTTGACCAGGTCGCCGCGGTAACTGGGCAAGGTGATCTCGCCGCGGGTCTCCATGTCCGTGGAACGTGGCTTGGCATACTGCCCGGCGAAGCGGCCCACGCGCACCACCGGCAGCTGCAGACCGTGCACCAGCACCAGGCTCATCTGCAGCAGCACCTTCAGGCGATTGGAGATCAGCCCGGATTGGCAATCGGAGAAACTCTCCGCGCAGTCGCCACCCTGCAGCAGGAAACGCTTGCCTTCCTGCGCCTGGGCCAGTTGCTTCTTCAGCGCGAAGATCTCCCACGAGGTCACCAGCGGCGGCAGCCGAGCCAGTTCGTCCAGTGCTGCCTTCAGCGCGGCCGCATCGGGATAGGTCGGCATCTGCAGCGCCGGGCGCCCACGCCAGCTATCGGGCGCCCAGTCCTTGGGCAGGCACCCAGCCGAGGGAGGAAGATCAGCAGCATTCATGGCCATGGCATCCGCGGCGCCGGGCGCCGCACGGGAAACGACGCGGGACGCGTCAGGAGCGCAGATCGCGCAGCAGGTCAGGCTTGCGGCTGCGGAAGGCGGCCGCAAGCAGCCACACCGTCAGCACCGCGAACCACAGCAGGCTCCACTCGGGCATCGACAGGCCCAGCAATCGCCAGGTGACCTCGGCGCACTCACCAGACCCGGTCAGCACCTGACGCAGCATCGCGCCCAGCGGGAAGGCTTCCATCATGTAGGCCAGGTCCGGGCCGCAGGCCGGCACCTGCTCCGGCGGCAGGTACTGCAGCCACACGTGGCGAGCGGCAATGCCAAGGCCGATCAATGCCGGGATCAGCGCCAACATCCCGTACGCCGCCCGACCGCCAGGCTTGCGCGGCGCGTGCAGGCCGCCGATCAGGAACATCGTGCCCAGCAGCGCGAATGCGCCGCGCTGGAAGGTGCACAGCGGGCATGGAATCTGGTTCTGGTAATACTGCGTATACAGGGCCGCACCAAGCAGCGCCACGCACACCACAAAGCCGGACAGGAACTGCGCGCGGAACGACCAACGGAAAGGATTCATGGGCAGCAGCATGTGGAAGGTGCCCGCATTATCTCCATCCCCGCCTCTGCCGGCCAATGCGAAAGTCGCCGCTCGCCCTGTCCATAAATGCAAGACCCCGACATCGAGCCGGGGTCTGCGTGGGCGGCATCTGGGCGCCGGCCCGATTACTCGTCGGCCGCGGCCGCGTCCGGACGGTCAACCAGTTCCACGTAGGCCATCGGCGCGTTGTCGCCAGCGCGGAACCCGCACTTGAGGATGCGCAGATAACCGCCAGGGCGAGATACGTAGCGCGGGCCCAGCGTGGTGAACAGGGTTCCCACTGCTTCCTTGTCGCGCAGGCGCGAGAAGGCCAGGCGGCGGTTGGCCACCCCATCGACCTTGGCCAGGGTGATCAGCGGCTCGGCGACACGGCGCAGTTCCTTGGCCTTGGGCAGGGTGGTCTTGATCAGGCCGTGCTTGATCAGCGAGGCGGCCATGTTGGAGAACATCGCGGCGCGATGCGAGCTGGTGCGGTTGAACTTACGACCGGCTTTCTGGTGGCGCATGACAGTGGTTCCTGGAAAATGTTGTGTCTGTTGAGGTTCGCTGTCGCCATCGTGGCGTTATTGCATGGACTGCGGTTGGTCCTGGATCCGGTCATCCTGTCCGGACGACATCGCGGGCCTTTGCGGCGCGTCGATGCGTGGGTGTTGCTTGCTTCTAAGTGATCGAGACTTTTATCACCGCCATCGGTGGCGCAACAGCACGGACTTCGGAACGTCCGGCCCGGCCATCCTTGGCCGGGCGTCTCGTTTCAAGAGGGCTGGGACAACGCCCCGGCCCGGCGCAGCGCGCCGGGCGTTCGATAGCGCGCGAACCAGTGCTTCGCAAACGCTATCTCACCCCAGCATGCCGTGCTGGGAGACGCCGGCCGGCGGCCAGTTCTCCAGCTTCATGCCCAGCGACAGGCCACGCTGGGCCAGCACTTCCTTGATCTCGGTCAGCGACTTCTTGCCCAGGTTCGGGGTCTTGAGCAGTTCGACTTCGGTCTTCTGGATCAGGTCGCCGATGTAGTAGATGCTCTCGGCCTTGAGGCAGTTGGCCGAACGCACGGTCAGCTCCAGGTCGTCGATCGGACGCAGCAGGACCGGATCCACCCCGCCGGTCTGCGGCTTGGGTGCACCGCGGTCGCGGTGGGTGAAGTCACCGAACACCGACAGCTGATCGCTCAGGATGTCGGCGGCGGTGCGCACGGCTTCCTCCGCGTCAATGGTGCCGTTGGTCTCGATGTCCAGGACCAGCTTGTCCAGGTCGGTGCGCTGCTCGACACGCGCGGACTCGACCGCGTAGGCCACGCGGCGGACCGGCGAGAACGAGGCATCCAGAACCAGGCGGCCGATGGCGCGGTTTTCTTCGTCCGGACGACGACGGGCGGAGGCCGGCTGGTAGCCGAAACCACGCTCGATCTTCAGGCGCAGGTTGATTGCGATGTCCTTGGTCAGGTGCGCGATCACGTGGTCGGGATTGAGGATCTCGACGTTGTGGTCGGTCTTGATGTCACCTGCGGTGACCACGCCCGGGCCCTGCTTGGTCAGGCTCAGGGTGGCGTTGTCGCCGGTATGGATGCGGATGGCCACATCCTTGAGGTTCAGCAGGACTTCCAGCACGTCCTCCTGCAACCCCTCGATGGTGCTGTACTCGTGCAGCACGCCGTCGATCTCGACCTCGGTGATGGCGAAGCCGGGGATGGACGACAGCAGCACGCGGCGCAGCGCATTGCCCAGCGTGTGACCATAACCCCGCTCCAGCGGTTCGATGACCACCTTGGCGCGGTTCTCGGTCAGGCGCTCGATCTGCGGGCCGCGGGGGCGCAGCACTTGCTGAGTGATACCCGTCATGTTGCTATGTCTCCTGCAAACACCCCTGCCAGGGCAGGGGTGCGAATGTGATTACTTCGAGTAAAGCTCGACGATCAGCGCTTCGTTGATGTCGGCGGGCAGATCCGAACGGACCGGCACGGCCTTGAACACGCCTGCGAACTTCTTCGAATCCACTTCCACCCACGACGGACTCAGGTCCAGCTGTTCGGCCACGGTCAGGGATTCCTGCACGCGCAGCTGCTTCTGGGCCTTCTCCGACAGCTCGATGGCGTCGCCGGCCTTGACCTGGTAGGACGGCAGGTTGACCGACTTGCCGTTGACCAGCACGCCGCGATGGGAGACCAGCTGGCGGGCGGCCGGACGGGTGACCGCAAACCCCATGCGGTAGATCACGTTGTCCAGGCGGGTTTCCAGCAGCTGCAGCAGGTTCTCGCCGGTGTTGCCCTTCTTGGTCGAGGCCTTCTTGTAGTAGTTGCGGAACTGGCGCTCCAGCAGGCCGTAGATCCGCTTGACCTTCTGCTTTTCACGCAGCTGGGTGGCGTAGTCGGACAGCTTGCCCTTGCGGGCGGTGGCGCCGTGCTGGCCGGGCTTCTGTTCCAGCTTGCACTTGGAGTCCAGCGCGCGCGCCGGGCTCTTGAGGGACAGGTCTGCGCCTTCGCGGCGGGCGAGCTTGCAGGTAGGACCGATGTAACGAGCCATTTGTTATCGCTCCCTTAGACGCGACGCTTCTTCGGCGGACGGCACCCGTTGTGCGGGATTGGCGTCACGTCGATGATGTTGGTGATCTTGTAGCCGACGTTGTTGAGCGAACGTACGGCCGACTCACGGCCCGGACCCGGACCCTTGATGCGCACTTCCAGCGACTTCAGGCCGTAGTCCAGTGCTGCACGGCCGGCCTTCTCGGCGGCGACCTGTGCGGCGAACGGAGTGGACTTGCGCGAACCGCGGAAGCCTGCACCGCCGGAGGTGGCCCACGAGAGCGCATTGCCCTGGCGGTCGGTGATGGTGACGATGGTGTTGTTGAACGAAGCGTGGACGTGGGCAACGCCGTCGGTGACGACGCGCTTGATCTTCTTCTTCGGTGCCTTTGCAGCTGGCTTGGCCATGATGTGCGCCCCTTACTTCTTGATGGCTTTGCGCGGACCCTTGCGGGTACGGGCATTGGTACGGGTGCGCTGGCCGCGCAGCGGCAGGCCACGGCGATGGCGCAGGCCGCGGTAGCAGCCCAGGTCCATCAGGCGCTTGATCGCCATACCTACTTCGCGACGCAGGTCGCCTTCGACGATGTACTTGCCGATCTCGGCGCGCAGGCGCTCGACCTCGGGTTCGGACAGGTCACGGATTTTGGTGGTCACCGTCACGCCTGCGGCTTCGCAGACCTTCTTGGACCGGGTACGGCCAATGCCGTAGATGCTCTGCAGCCCCACCCAGACGTGCTTCTGGGCAGGCAGGTTGACACCTGCAATACGCGCCATGACGCGATTCTCCAAACTGTTTGATGGCCGGCGAGCGCCTACCCGGTCGACGGACAGACGCGCTTGTGGCGTAGTGAACTGGAAATGATAGCAAGGTCTCGGGTTACTTGGAAGCCCATGGAACCTTTCGGTTCCACGGACCCGGCATGGGGAGTGTGCCCATGCTCCGGCGCCGGAAACGGCCTGGCGGTCCGGCCCGGGGGCCGTTCCGCCGCCCCGCGCTACTCCGGCGCAGGGACTGGACGCTTCACACCCGCGCGCGAGACCGCCGCACGAGCCGCCCATTTTGAAAGTCCGGCCGATGGCCGGGCTCGATGGCGGATGGGACCGCCTGTGTTCTTCCGCCGGGCTTCCTGCCCACGTCATGCCTGGTGGAGGAGACCCGGCGCAAAAAAGCAAGTTACTCCGGGGAACTTCCTGCCGCCATCCATGGCGCGCCATGGCCGGCTTGCGGGCCGTCCGGCCCGGCCATCCGTGGCCGGGCCGGACGGCAGCACGGCGCGGCAGTGCCGCGCTAGCGCGTGCCGCCTCGCCCCTTCAGGTTGGCCTTCTTCAACAGGCTTTCATATTGGTGCGACATCAGGTGCGCCTGGATTTGGGCAATGAAGTCCATCACCACCACGACCACAATCAACAGCGAGGTGCCACCGAAGTAGAACGAGGTGCCCAGCTGGGTGCGCATCACTTCCGGCAGCAGGCACACCGCCACCAGATACAACGCACCGGCGGCCGTCAGCCGGGTCAGCACCGCGTCGACGTAGTCGGCGGTCGCCTTGCCCGGACGGATGCCCGGGATCAGCGCCCCGGACTTCTTCAGGTTTTCGGCCGTCTCCTGCGAATTGAACACCAGCGCGGTGTAGAAGAACGCGAAGCCGATGATCATCGCCGCGAACACGATCATGTGCAGCGGCTCGCCCGGGGCCAGTGCCTGCGAGATGCGCTGCAGGGTCAGCGCGGCCGGGGACTGGCCGGACCACATCGCCAGCGTCGCCGGGAAGGCCAGGATCGAGGAGGCGAAGATCGGCGGGATCACCCCTGCCATGTTCAGCTTGAGCGGCAGGAACGAGGTCTGGTTCATGTACGCGTTGCGGCCGCCCTGGCGGCGGGCGTAGTTCACCGTGATCCGCCGCTGCCCGCGTTCGACGAACACCACGAACCAGGTGAAGGCAAACACCACCACGGCCACGATGATCAGCGCGATCGGGCTCATCGTCCCGTCGTTGACTGCACCGAAGGTCTGGATCACCGCAGCCGGCAAGCCGGCGACGATGCCCGCGAAAATGATCAGTGACACGCCGTTGCCGACGCCGCGCTCGGTCACCTGTTCACCCACCCACATCAGAAAGATGGTGCCGGCGGTCAGCGCAACGATGGCGGTCAACACGAAGCCGGCGCCCGGCATGTACACCACCGGCGCGCCACCCGGCGCGGTCTGGTTCTGCAGGGCCAAGGCGATGCTGCCGCCCTGAACCACCGCCAGCAGCACCGCGCCGATGCGCGAGTACTGGGTGATCCTGCGCCGGCCCGACTCGCCCTCCTTCTGCAGCGCCTTGAGCGCCGGAAAGATATGTGCGCCCAGCTGGATCACGATCGATGCCGAGATATACGGCATCACGTTCAGTGCAAAGATGCTGAAGCGATGCAGGGCGCCACCGGAGAACATGTTGAACATGTCCACGATGCTGCCGCCCTGCTGCTGCATGAGCGCAAGCATGGCATCGGGATTCACACCCGGCACCGGGACGAAGCAGCCGATCCGGTACACGATCAAGGCCCCGAGCACGAACAGCAGACGCTGCCGCAGCTCGGTGAACTTGCCCAGACCCCCTGCAATGCCCTGTTGCGCCATGCCTCGCTTACTCCTGGATGCTGCCGCCGGCGGCTTCGATCGCCGCCTTGGCGCCGGCCGTGGTGGCTACACCCTTGAGGGTGAAAGCCTTGCTGAGGTCACCCTTCTTCACGATCTTGGCACGCTTGGCGGTGCTGGGCACCAGCCCGGCGGCGCGCAGCGCAGCGAAGTCGATCTCACCGGCTTCCAGCTTGTCCAGCTGGTAGGACAGCACTTCGGCGCACTCCTTCTTCAGCTTGGAGCGGAAACCGACCTTCGGCAGACGCTTGACCAGCGGCATCTGGCCGCCTTCGAACTTCGCCTTGATCTTGCCCTTGCCCGAACGGGCGAAGGAACCCTTGTGGCCGCGGCCGGCAGTCTTGCCCAGGCCCGAACCGATACCGCGACCGACGCGCTTGCGGTCGGTACGGGCGCCATCGACGGGCGCGAGAGTGTTGAGACGCATGTTGATTACTCCTCGACGCGGACGAGGTAGTGAACCTTGGCGATCAGGCCGCGCACCTGCGGGCTGTCCTTCAGTTCACGCACATCGTTGAGCTTGTTCAGGCCCAGCGCCTTCACCGACAGGCGGTGACGCGACTGGGAACCACGCAGGCCGCGCACCAGGCGGACCTTGACCGTCTTGTTGGACTCATTAGCCATGGGTAAGTTCCTCCACCGACTTGCCACGCTTGGCCGCGATGTGCGCCGGCGACTGCATGTCTTCCAGCCCCCGCAGGGTGGCGCGGACCAGGTTGATCGGATTGCGCGAACCGACCGCCTTGGCCAGCACGTTCTTGACCCCGACCGCTTCGAGCACGGCGCGCATCGCGCCGCCGGCGATCACGCCGGTACCTTCCGAAGCCGGCTGCATGAACACGCGCGCCGCACCATGACCGGCCTTGACCGGGTGCCACAGGGTGCCGTTGTTGAGGTTCACGCTGAGCATGCCCTTGCGGGCATATTCCATCGACTTCTGGATGGCGACCGGCACTTCACGCGCCTTGCCATAGCCGAAACCGATGCGGCCGTTGCCATCGCCCACCACCGTCAGTGCGGTGAAGGTGAACTGGCGACCACCCTTGACGGTCTTGCTGACGCGATTGACCGCGATCAGCTTCTCGATCATGCCGTCGTCGACTTTCTCTTCGCGGTTGCGGTCGCGTCCGCGCGAGCGTTGTTCTTCTGCCATGTGAATATTCCTGTTGAAAGGGTCTGTACGGCTTGGCCGCTTATGGTTGTGGTCTGGAGCGGTAACGCGTGGCCGAATGCAGAAGAAACGGTACGCCCGGTGCAGCCCGCACCGGCAGGGAGAGTCGAGGCGTGCGCGGCGCGCCGCCGGTCCGGCATGCCGGACCACCTTGGCGAACGCCCGGTCGTCATGGATGACCGGGCCGGAGTCTCACCGCGCGGAGATGCTACGCCAACGATGGCCGCAGCAGAACCGCCAACACGCCGTCAACGCCTAGAACTGCAGGCCGCCTTCGCGGGCTGCATCGGCCAGCGCCTTGACGCGACCATGGTAGCGGTAGCCGGAACGGTCGAAGGCGACCTTCTCCACCCCTGCGGCCCTGGCGCGCTCGGCGATCAGCTTGCCGATCTTGGCGGCGGCGTCGCTGTTCTTGCCGTTCTTCAGGCCTTCCTTGACGTCGGCCTGCAGGGTGTTGGCTGAAGCCACCACCTTGGAGCCATCGGCGGTGAAGACCTGCGCGTACAGGTGTTGGCCGGTACGCAGCACGGTCAGGCGATGCACGCCGAGCACCCGGATGTGCGAACGGGTGGATTTGGCGCGACGCAGGCGGGCGGTATTCTTGATGCTCATATTCAGTGACCTCACAGAAGCGGATCGGCGTTGAGCGAGGAGTGAGCGGGGAACAGTGAGGAGTGAGCGAAAGCCTGGCAGTCTGCCTTTTCTTCCCCACTTCTCACTGCTCGACCCTCTCCGCTCGCCTTTAGGCCTTCTTGGCTTCCTTGCGAATGATGGTTTCGTCGGAGTACTTCACGCCCTTGCCCTTGTACGGCTCCGGCGGGCGGAAACCGCGGATCTTGGCCGCGACTTCACCGACGCGCTGCTTGTCTGCGCCCTGCACCAGGATTTCGGTCTGGCTCGGGGCCGCCAAGGTGATGCCTTCGGGCGCCTTGAACAGGATCGGGTGCGAGAATCCAAGCGCCAGGCTTAGGTCCGCGCCCTGCATGGTGGCGCGGTAACCCACGCCGACCAGGTCCAGCTTGCGCTGGAAGCCTTCGGACACGCCCTGGACCATGTTGGCCAGGATCGCGCGAATGGTGCCGGTGATGGCGTCGTCGCCCGGGGCAACAGAGGAGAGGTTCAGCACGCCGTTTTCCAGGGTGATCTCGACGCCGGCCGGCTTGGCCAACGACAGAGTGCCCTTGGGGCCCTTGACGGTCAGCGTGTCACTCTCGTTCTTGTATTCAACACCCCTGGCCAGGGTGATCGGCTTCTTGGCTACGCGGGACATGGTCGCAAGCTCCTTCGATTAGGCCACGAAGCACAGGACTTCACCGCCGACGCCCTGCTGGCGCGCCTGCGAATCGGTCATGATGCCCTTGGAGGTGGAGATGATGGCGATGCCCAGGCCGTTGAGGACCTTCGGCAGTTCGTCCTTGCCCCGGTAGTGGCGCAGGCCCGAACGCGATACGCGCTTGAGCGTATCGATGACCGGCTTGCCCTCGAAGTACTTGAGGACGATTTCCAGCTCGGCCTTGTTGTTCTCGGTCTTGGTGACGCGCGAGTCGGCGATGTAGCCCTCGGCCTTCAGCACGCCGGCAATGGCGACCTTGATGGTGGAGGACGGCATTTTCACCGTCTGCTTGCCAACGGCGGTCGCATTCTTGATGCGGACCAGCATGTCGGCGATGGGATCAGTCATGCTCATTGTTATGGAACCTTTGAGTGCACCGATATCCGCGGGATGCGAATTTCGTTCGATTGACCCGGGACCCGGGACCCGGCACTTTCTACCAGCTGGCCTTGCGCAGGCCAGGCACGTCGCCACGCATGGTGGCTTCGCGCAGCTTGTTTCGACCCAGGCCGAACTTGCTGTAGACGCCACGCGGGCGGCCGGACAGCTCGCACCGGGTGCGGAAACGGCTCGGCGACGAATCGCGTGGCAGCTTCTGCAGCTTGGTCGACGCGTCGATCCTTTCCTCGTAGGACGCATCCTGGCTGGAAATGATCTTCTTCAGTGCTTCGCGCTTGACCGCGTACTTCTTGGCCAGCTTCGCCCGCTTGATGTCGCGGTTGACCATGGAGGTCTTTGCCATGCGTGTCTCCTCGACTTAGTTGCGGAACGGGAACTTGAACGCTTCGAGCAACGCCTTGGCTTCGGCATCGGTCTTGGCGGTGGTGGTGATGGCGATATCCATGCCGCGGACCGCGTCGACCTGGTCGAAGTCGATTTCCGGGAAGATGATCTGCTCCTTCACGCCCATGTTGTAGTTGCCACGGCCATCGAAGGAGCGACCGGATACGCCGCGGAAGTCGCGCACACGCGGCAGGGCGATGCTCACCAGGCGATCGAGGAATTCGTACATGCGGGCGCGGCGCAGGGTGACCTTGCAGCCAATCGGCCAGCCGTCACGGATCTTGAACGAGGCCACCGACACGCGTGACTTGGTCGTGATCGGCTTCTGGCCGGAGATCTTGGCCAGGTCGGCGACGGCGTTTTCCAATATCTTCTTGTTGGCCGCCGCTTCACCCACACCCATGTTGATGGTGATCTTGGTGATCTTGGGCACTTCCATCGGATTGGTGTAGCCGAACTTCTTGGTCAGGTTCGGAACGACCTCTTCCTTGTAGATTTTTTCGAGACGGGTGGTCATGACCTCATTCCTCAGGCGTCGAGCGCCTCACCGCTGGAGCGGAACACACGCAGTTTGCGTCCATCCTCCAGCACCTTGAAGCCAATGCGCTCGCCCTTGCCGGTAGCGGCGTTGAACGGAGCGACATTGGAGATATGGATCGAGGCTTCGCGCTCGACGACGCCACCAGCAACACCAGCCTGGGGGTTCGGCTTGGTATGGCGCTTGACGATGTTGACGTTGGACACGACCACGCGGTCGCCTTCCACACGCAGCACATCGCCCTGCTTGCCCTTGTCCTTGCCGGTCAGGACGACCACGCGGTCGCCTTTCTTGATTCGGTTAGCCATTGTAGTTTCTCTGGTTGGAAAGCCGCTGCCATCCCTGGCGTCACTTCACCACTTCGGATCGCCCTGCCCGGCCATCCTGGCCGGGCGTTCGCCGGGGCAGTGCGGCATAGGCCGCGCCCGGCTCACCCTCCGCTCACAGCACTTCGGGTGCGAGCGAGACGATCTTCATGAACTTCTCGGAGCGCAGTTCACGTGTCACCGGTCCGAAGATACGGGTCCCGATCGGCTCCTGCTTGTTGTTGAGCAGCACCGCGGCGTTGCCGTCGAAGCGGATCAGCGAACCGTCGGCGCGACGCACACCCTTGCGGGTCCGCACCACGACCGCGTCGTAGACTTCACCCTTCTTGACCTTGCCGCGCGGGATCGCATCCTTCACGGTGACCTTGATGATGTCACCGATGCCGGCATAGCGACGCTTGGAGCCGCCCAGCACCTTGATGCACATCAGCTCCTTGGCGCCGGAGTTGTCGGCCGCGTCGAGATAGCTCTGCATCTGGATCATGATTCAGACTCCTCTTATTCGGCCGCGCGGGCGACGATCTCGACCACGCGCCAGTTCTTGGTCTTGGACAGCGGCGCGATCTCCACGATCCGGACCAGGTCGCCTTCGTTGCAGGCATTGTCGGCGTCGTGGGCGTGCAGCTTGGTCGAGCGCTTGATGTACTTGCCGTACAGGGCGTGCTTGACCTGACGCTCCACCAGAATGGTGACCGTCTTGTCCATCTTGTTGCTCACGACACGGCCTTCGACCGTGCGCTGCGTTTTCTGTTCGTTGTCACTCATGTCGGCGGTCCTTACTTCTGCTTGCTCGATCGCGGCCGGCCGAGCAGGGTCTTGACGCGAGCGATCTCGCGGCGGACCCGGCGGGTTTCGTGGGTCTTCGGCAGCTGGCCGGTGGCCTTCTGCATGCGCAGGGAAAACTGCTCCTTGCGCAGCTCGCCCAAATGGGCGTTGAGCTCGTCAGCAGACTTCTCGCGGAGTTCGTTGATGGCCATTAGCGCACCGTCCGGGCAACAAAGGTGGTGGTGACCGAAAGCTTGGCGGCAGCTAGGCGGAACGCCTCGCGCGCCGTTGCCTCATCCACGCCTTCGATTTCATAGATCATGCGGCCCGGCTGAATCTGGGCGACCCAGTACTCCACGTTGCCCTTGCCGGAGCCCATGCGCACTTCGATCGGCTTCTTGGTGATGGGCTTGTCGGGGAACACGCGGATCCACATCTTGCCGCCGCGCTTGACATAGCGACTGATGGAACGCCGCGCAGCCTCGATCTGACGCGCGGTCAGCTGGCCGTGCGCCGTGGCCTTCAGGCCGTACTCGCCGAATGAGACGAGGTTTCCGCTCCAGCTCAGGCCCGAATTGCGGCCCTTGTGCATCTTGCGGTATTTGGTTCGCTTGGGTTGCAACATTGCCGGTTACCTCGCATCACGATCGCGGGACGGGCGCGACGGACGTTCACTGCGCTCGGGGCGCGAATCGTCCTGCTTTTCCTGACCCACCTGGCTGAAGTCGAACACTTCGCCCTTGTAGACCCACACCTTGATACCGATGATTCCGTAGGTGGTCTTGGCTTCGGCAAAACCGTAGTCGATGTCCGCGCGCAGGGTGTGCAGCGGCACACGACCCTCGCGGTACCACTCGGAACGGGCGATCTCGGCACCGTTCAGACGGCCAGCCACGTTCACCTTGATGCCCAGGGCACCGAGGCGGATCGCGTTACCGACCGCGCGCTTCATCGCGCGGCGGAACATGATGCGCCGCTCCAGCTGCTGGGCGATGGACTCGGCCACCAGCTGGGCGTCCAGCTCGGGCTTGCGCACTTCGGTGACGTTGATGTGCGCCGGAACGCCCATCATCTCGCTCACTTCCTTGCGCAGCTTCTCGATGTCCTCGCCGCGCTTGCCGATCACCACGCCCGGACGGGCGGTGTGAATGGTCACGCGGGCGGTCTTGGCCGGACGCTCGATCAGGATCCTGCTGATGCCGGCCTGGGCAAGCTTCTTGCGCAGCATCTCGCGAACCTTGAGGTCGGCGGCCAGATAGCTGGCGTAGTCGCCCTTGTTGGCGAACCACTTGGAGTTCCAGTCCTTGGAGATGCCAAGGCGGATACCGGTCGGATGTACTTTATGGCCCATAGTCTTATTTGCCCTTGCCTTCGCCAACCACCACGGTGATATGGCTGGTGCGCTTGAGGATGCGCGTGCCGCGGCCCTTGGCGCGGGCCATGAAACGCTTCAGCGTCGGGCCTTCGTCGACCATGATGGTCGTGACCTTCAGCTCGTCGACGTCGGCGCCCTGGTTGTTCTCGGCATTGGCGATGGCCGACTCGACCACCTTCTTGATCAGGGCCGCAGCCTTCTTGTCCGAGAACTTCAGCAGGTTGACGGCGCGCTCAGCCGACAGACCGCGCACCTGGTCGGCGACCAGGCGGGCCTTCTGCGGGGAGATGCGCGCGGTGCGCAGGATGGCTTTCGCTTCCATTGTCATCTCCTCAGCGCTTGCCGGCCGACTTCTTGTCGCCACCGTGACCCTTGAAGGTCCGGGTGACGGCAAATTCGCCGAGCTTGTGGCCGACCATGTTCTCGTTGACCAGCACCGGAACGTGGTTCTTGCCGTTGTGCACGGCGATGGTGAAACCCACCATTTCCGGCAGGATCATGGAACGACGCGACCAGGTCTTGATCGGACGCTTGCTACCGGCCGCAGCCTCCACCTTCTTGATCAGGTGGTGATCGACGAACGGGCCTTTCTTGAGTGAACGTGCCATGGTCGATTAGCCCCTACGATCGCGGACGATGAATTGCTGGGTGCGCTTGTTGTGGCGCGTCTTGTAACCCTTGGTCGGTACGCCCCAGGGCGTGACCGGATGCGGGTTGCCCTGGCCAGCCTTGGCCTCACCACCGCCGTGCGGATGGTCGACCGGGTTCATGGCTGCGCCGCGGACGGTCGGCTTGACACCGCGCCAGCGCTTGGCGCCTGCCTTGCCCAGCTTCTCGAGGCTGTGCTCGTCGTTGCCGACTTCACCGACGGTGGCGCAGCATTCGGCCGGCACCTTGCGCATTTCGCCGGAGCGAAGACGCAGGGTGGCAAAGCCCTGCTCGCGGGCCACCAACTGCACCGCGGCACCGGCAGCGCGGGCGATCTGCGCGCCCTTGCCGACCTTCAGCTCGATGCAGTGGACCGTCGTACCGACCGGGATGTTCAGCAGCGGCAGGGTGTTGCCGGCGCGGATCGGGGCGTCACGGCCGGCGATCACCTGGTCGCCGGCCTTCAGGCCCTTGGGCGCGATGATGTAACGGCGCTCACCGTCGACATAGCACAGCAACGCAATGTGCGCGGTGCGGTTGGGATCGTATTCGATCCGCTCGACACGGGCGGGAATGCCGACCTTGTCGCGCTTGAAATCGATGATGCGGTAATGTTGCTTGTGGCCACCGCCGATGTGGCGGGTGGTGATGCGGCCATGGTGGTTGCGACCGCCGGTCTTGCTCTGCTTCTCCAGCAGCGCAGCATGCGGGGCACCCTTGTGCAGGTCCGGCGTCACCACGCGCACGGCCGAACGACGGCCGGGGGAAGTGGGTTTGAATTTCATCAATGGCATGTGGGTCTACCTCAGGCCGTGGCCGACACGTCGATGGCCTGGCCATCGGCCAGACGCACATACGCCTTCTTCCAGTCGCCGCGGCGGCCGCTGCGGTTACGGAAGGACTTGTTCTTGCCCTTGACGTTCACCACGTTGACAGCCTCGACCTTGACGTCGAACAATTGCTCGACCGCGGCCTTGATATCAGCCTTGGTGGAATCGTTCGAGACTTCGAAGACATACTGATTGGATACTTCCTGCAGCCGTGCCGTCTTTTCAGACACGCGCGGCGCGCGCAGCACACTGAAGATTTTCTCGTTACTGATGCTCATGCCAGCCACTCCTCGATCTTCTTCACCGCCTCAGCGGTGATCACGACCGTGTCGGCACCGACCAGCGATGCCGGGTCCAGACCCTGCACGTCACGCACCTGGACGTAGCGCAGGTTGCGGGCCGACAGGTACAGGTGCTCGGAAGCGTCTTCGGTCACGATCAGCGGACGCGTGCCGACGTTCAGGCCCTGGAGCTTGGAAATCAGGCTCTTGGTGCTGGTCGCCTCGACGTCGAAGGTATCGACGACGGTCAGGCGGTCCTGGCGAGCCAGCTCGCTCAGGATGGCCTTCATCGCCGCCCGGTACATCTTGCGGTTGACCTTCTGCTCGAAGCTGCGCGGCTTGGCCGCAAAGGTCACGCCGCCACCAACGAAGATCGGAGCCGTCAGCGCGCCGTGACGCGCACCGCCGCCCTTCTGCTTCTTGGACTTCTTGGTGGTGCCGTTGACTTCCGAACGGGTCTTCTGGGCCTTGGTGCCCGCGCGACCTGCGTTGCGGTAGGCCACGACGACCTGGTGGACCAAGTCCTGACTGAATTGGCGGCCAAACACTTCGTCGGAGACCGACAGGGTGTTGGCGCTGCCGTTAATGGCAAGTTCCATCATCGTTCTCCTTAGCCCTTGCTCGCCGGCCGCACGATCACGTCGCCACCCGGCGCGCCCGGCACGGCACCGCGAATGGCGATCAGGCCACGCTCGAGGTCCACGCGGACGACTTCAAGGTTCTGCGTGCTCTGCTGCACGGCACCCATGTGGCCGGACATCTTCTTGCCCGGAAACACACGACCCGGGGTCTGGCGCTGACCGAGCGAACCCGGTGCGCGATGCGACAGCGAGTTGCCGTGGGTGGCGTCACCCATCCGGAAGTTGTAGCGCTTGATCGTGCCCTGAAAGCCCTTGCCCTTGGTCACACCCTGGACGTCGACCTTCTGGCCCACTTCAAAGATGTCGGCCTTGATCTCGCCGCCAATGCTGAAGTCGCCGATCCTGTCAGGTTCCACGCGCAGCTCCCACAGGCCGCGACCTGGCTCGACCTTGGCCTTGGCCAGGTGACCGGAAATCGGCTTGTTGATCAGACCCGCACGACGCGTTCCCACGGCAACCTGCACGGCGCTGTAGCCGTCGGTCTCGGTGGTCTTGATCTGGGTGATGCGATTGGGGGTGGCTTCGATCAGGGTGACCGGGATGGACTTGCCATCTTCGGTGAACACCCGGGTCATGCCGGCCTTGCGGCCAACGATGCCCAACGAAAATTTCTTCGCAGTCATGGTCGTTTGCCTCAGGTCAACTTGATCTGGACGTCAACGCCAGCCGCCAGCTCGAGCTTCATCAGCGCGTCGACGGTCTTGTCGTTGGGATCCACGATATCCAGCACACGCTTGTGGGTGCGGGTCTCGTACTGATCGCGCGCGTCCTTGTCGGCGTGCGGCGACACCAGAATGGTGTAGCGCTCGATCTTGGTGGGAAGCGGGATCGGGCCGCGCACTTGCGCGCCGGTCCGCTTGGCCGTTTCGACGATCTCGCTTGCCGATCGGTCGATCAGGCGATGATCGTAGGCTTTGAGCCTGATACGGATCTTCTGGTCCGCCATGACGATTTCCTGTGTTGAAAGAGCGACGGGCGCGGCCTCTGGGATGCCTTGCCCCGGTAATGGTTCACGTGCTTTTTTGAAGGTCCCTGCGCCGTGTGCTGCCTGATCCAGGCTGCGCGCCGGGGCCGTCAAAGGCCCGGGAATCTTCCTGACAAACAAGGCAGACCGATGAACGGCCTGCCCAGACGGGGAAGTATAGAACGCATGAACTACGGCCGTCAACTACTCGGGCGCAATACCAGCGCGAAAAGTTGCCTTTTCACGCCATCGATTCACACGTCAACGTCCTGTCTGGCGAACACGAGGCACTTCCTGCGCCTCTTTTCGCGGTAGGCCGGTCGCATCTCCCAGGATGGACCGGCGGTCACTGCAGTACTTACTGGCGGGGATGGGAAACCCAAGTCCTGCCGAGCCCCTGGATCCCCGATTGAAGCATTCGGGGATGACGATCTGACAAAGCCCTGCGCGTCCTTTGGATCCCCGATTGAAGCATTCGGGGATGACGATCTGACAAAGCCCCGCGCGTCCTTTGGATCCCGCCTGCGCGGGGATGATGTTCCGGCAAAGGCCTGCGCGTCCTTTGGATCCCCGCCTGCGCGGGGATGATGTTCTGGCGAAACCCTGCGCGTCCTTTGGATCCCCGCCTGCGCGGGGATGATGTTCCGGCAAAGGCGTTCGCGCGGGTGCGCGAACGCGCCGTCACATCACTTGATGATCTTGGCTACGACGCCGGCGCCGACGGTGCGGCCGCCTTCGCGGATCGCAAAGCGCAGGCCTTCGTCCATCGCCACCGGGTTGATCAGGGTCACGGTCATCTTCACGTTGTCGCCCGGCATCACCATCTCGGTGCCTTCCGGCAGCGTCACCGCACCGGTGATGTCGGTGGTGCGGAAGTAGAACTGCGGACGGTAGCCCTTGAAGAACGGGGTGTGGCGGCCGCCTTCGTCCTTGCTCAGCACGTAGACCTCGGCCTCGAACTCGGTGTGCGGCTTGATCGAACCGGGCTTGGCCAGTACCTGGCCGCGCTCGACGTCGTCGCGCTTGGTGCCGCGCAGCAGCAGGCCGGCATTGTCGCCTGCCTGGCCCTGGTCCAGCAGCTTGCGGAACATCTCCACGCCGGTCACGGTGGTCTTCTGCACCGGACGGATGCCGACGATCTCGATTTCGTCGCCAACCTTGATCACGCCGCGCTCGATTCGGCCGGTCACCACGGTGCCACGGCCGGAAATCGAGAACACGTCTTCGACCGGCATCAGGAACGCCTTGTCGATGTCGCGCTGCGGTTCGGGAATGAACGTATCCAGCGCATCGACCAGCTTCAGGATCGAGGGCACGCCGATCTCGCTCTGGTCTCCTTCCAGCGCCAGGCGGGCCGAGCCGTGGATGATCGGGGTGTCATCGCCGGGGAAGTCGTACTTGCTCAGCAGCTCGCGCACTTCCATCTCGACCAGCTCGAGCAGCTCGGCGTCATCGACCATGTCAGCCTTGTTCAGGTAGACCACGATGTGCGGCACGCCGACCTGGCGCGACAGCAGGATGTGCTCGCGGGTCTGCGGCATCGGGCCGTCGGCGGCCGAGCACACCAGGATCGCCCCGTCCATCTGCGCCGCACCGGTGATCATGTTCTTGACATAGTCGGCGTGGCCCGGGCAGTCCACGTGCGCGTAGTGGCGGTTGGGCGATTCGTATTCCACGTGCGCGGTGGAGATCGTGATCCCGCGCGCCTTCTCTTCCGGCGCCGCGTCGATCGCGTCATAGGCCTTGAACTCGCCACCGAACCGCTCGGCACCGACCTTGGTCAGTGCAGCGGTCAGCGTGGTCTTGCCATGGTCCACATGACCGATGGTGCCCACGTTCACGTGCGGCTTGGTGCGCTCGAACTTACCCTTTGCCATTGTCGTAATACCCTGCTGATAGTTTTCCGGAATTTTGGTCCCGGGACCCGGGACCGGCGACCGGCGACCCGAAGAAGCAAAAGCGCCATGGCTCTTGATCTTCCGGGTCCCCGGTCCCGGGCCCCGAATCCCGGCTCTTATTTCTTGGTGACCGCTTCGGCGATGTTGGCCGGCGCTTCGGCGTAATGGTCGAACTCCATCGAGAAGGTCGCCCGGCCCTGCGACATCGAGCGCAGCGTGGTGGCGTAACCGAACATCTCGCCCAGCGGCACCATCGCCTTGATCACCTTGCCCGAGGGTGTGTCATCCTGGCCCTGCAGGATGCCGCGACGACGACTGACATCGCCCATCACGTCGCCCAGGTAATCCTCGGGGGTGACGATCTCGACCTTCATGATCGGCTCCAGCAGGACCGGACTGGCCTTGCTGAAGGCCTCCTTGAACGCCATGGAGCCGGCGACCTTGAACGCCATTTCGTTGGAGTCCACGTCGTGGAACGAACCATCGACGGCCTTGATGGACACATCGACCACCGGGAAGCCGGCGAGCACGCCGTTCTTCAGTGCGTCCTCGATGCCCTTGCCGGCCGCAGCGACGTATTCCTTCGGCACCACGCCACCGACGATCGCGCTCTCGTAGGAGAAGCCCGCGCCGCGCTCGGCCGGCTCCATCTCGATGACGATGTGGCCGTACTGGCCGCGGCCACCGGACTGGCGCACGAACTTGCCTTCCTGCCTGACCGCCTTGCGGATGGTCTCGCGGTAGGCCACCTGCGGCTTGCCGACGTTGGCTTCAACGTTGAACTCGCGCTTCATGCGGTCGACGATGATTTCCAAGTGCAGCTCGCCCATGCCGGCGATGATGGTCTGGCCGGATTCCTCATCGGTACGGACACGGAAGGACGGGTCTTCCTGCGCCAGGCGACCCAGCGCCACGCCCATCTTTTCCTGGTCCGACTTGGTCTTGGGCTCGACCGCCATCGAGATCACCGGCTCCGGGAACACCATCCGCTCCAGGGTAATGATCTTGTCCTGCGCGCACAGCGTGTCACCGGTGGTGACGTCCTTCAGGCCCACCGCGGCAGCGATGTCGCCTGCGCGCACTTCCTTGATTTCCTCGCGATTGTTGGAATGCATCTGCAGGATGCGACCCACCCGCTCCTTCTTCGACTTGACCGGGTTGTACACCGCGTCGCCAGAGTTCAGCACGCCCGAGTAGACGCGGAAGAAGGTCAGCGAACCCACGAACGGGTCGGTCATGATCTTGAACGCCAGCGCCGAGAAGGGCTCGCTGTCGCTGGCCTTGCGGGTGTCTTCCTTCTCGTTCTCGTCGATGCCCTGCACCGGCGGACGATCGGTTGGCGAGGGCAGCAGCTGGATCACGCCGTCGAGCATGGCCTGCACGCCCTTGTTCTTGAAGGCGGTGCCGCAGTACACCGGCACCACTTCCACGCGCAGGGTGCGCTCACGCAGACCCGACAGGATCTCTTCCTCGGACAGCTCGCCCTCGTTGAGGTACTTGTCCATCAGCGTTTCGCTGGCTTCGGCCGCGGCTTCGACCATGAAGCTGCGCGCGGCTTCGGCCTCTTCCCGCAGATCGGCCGGGATGTCGCGGTACTCGAACACGGTGCCCTGGGAGGCGGTATCCCAGTGGATTGCCTTCATCTTGATCAGGTCGACCACGCCCTCGAAGCCGTCCTCGGCGCCGATCGGCACCTGCATCGGCACTGCATAGGCTCCCAGGCGGGTCTTGAGCTGCTCGACCACCTTGTTGAAGTTGGCACCGGTGCGGTCCATCTTGTTGACGAACGCAAGCCGCGGCACCGCGTACTTGTTGGCCTGGCGCCACACGGTCTCGGACTGCGGCTGCACGCCGCCGACCGCGCACAGCACGAACACCGCGCCATCAAGCACGCGCAGCGAGCGCTCCACTTCGATGGTGAAGTCCACGTGCCCGGGGGTGTCGATGATGTTGAAGCGGTGTTGCGGCATGGACTTGTCCATGCCCGACCAGAACGCGGTGGTCGCAGCGGAGGTGATCGTGATGCCACGCTCCTGCTCCTGCTCCATCCAGTCCATCGTGGCGGCGCCATCGTGCACTTCACCGATCTTGTGGCTGACGCCGGTGTAGAACAGGATGCGCTCCGACGTGGTGGTCTTGCCCGCGTCGATGTGGGCCATGATGCCGAAGTTGCGGTAACGCTCGATGGGAGTGGTGCGAGCCACGAGGAGTCTCTCTTGTTTGTTGATAGAACGCCGCGCGCTGAGCGTGCGGACGGGGGCGGAGGATCACCGGTTTCCTAAAGACCGAACGCCGCCCGAGGGCGGCTTTCGTCGTCTTGGCGCGGTGATCACCGCAGCGTGGCGCCTGAATGGCGCCTGGGGGCCGTTGAATCAAGCCCCCGGCATGGCTGTTACCAGCGGTAGTGCGCGAACGCCTTGTTGGCTTCGGCCATGCGGTGGGTTTCTTCCCGCTTCTTGACGGCGCCGCCACGATTTTCCGAGGCGTCCAGCAGTTCGGCGGCCAGCTTCCTTGGCATGGTGTTTTCACCACGCTTGCGGGCCGACTCGATCAGCCAGCGCATGGCCAGGGCCAGGCGGCGCGAGGCGCGCACTTCGACCGGCACCTGGTAGGTGGCACCACCGACGCGGCGCGACTTGACCTCGACCGCCGGGGAGATATTTTCCAACGCCTTCTCGACCAGCTCGAGGGGGTTGGGATTCTTCTCGCCAATGACGTCCATGGCGCCGTAGACGATCTTCTCGGCGACGGACTTCTTGCCGCTCAGCATCACCATGTTGATGAAGCGGGCGATGGTCTGCGACCCGTGCTTGGGGTCAGGCAGAACAGTGCGCTGCGGCGCGGAACCTTTACGTGACATTGTCTTATTCCCTTAGCTCTTCGGGCGCTTGGCGCCGTACTTGGAACGGCCCTGGCGACGCTTGGCAACGCCGGCGGCGTCCAGCGAACCGCGCACGGTGTGGTAACGGACGCCCGGCAGGTCCTTGACGCGACCGCCGCGGATGAGCACCACCGAGTGCTCCTGCAGGTTGTGCCCTTCGCCACCGATGTAGCTGATGACTTCTTCCTGGTTGGTCAGGCGCACCTTGGCCACCTTGCGCAGCGCCGAGTTCGGCTTCTTGGGCGTGGTGGTGTAGACGCGGGTGCAGACGCCACGGCGCTGCGGGCAGTTGTCCAGCGCGGGCGACTGGCTCTTGTACGTGGGTGCCTGCCGCGGCTTGCGGACCAGCTGGTTGATCGTTGCCATCTTTGGATTCTTCGAATGAAGGCACCGGAGAAACCGGGCCTTGAGCGTGAAAACGACAGCAGGCCGTAAAAGCGGCCCGCCGAGACAGGAGAGTATAGCGGGCTATCGAATTTGTCGTCAACCGATCAAATCCATCCAGCCGTCTGGTCGATCCCCGACCGGGAGACGGGGCACCTCCTGCGCCCCTTTCCACCTGGCCCGGCCAGCCCTGGCAAGGGCCGGCCGGTGTTGCTTACTGCCCGGCGCCGCTTTCGGACTCGGCATCGCCGCCTTCGGCGATCGCTTCGGTGCTGGCCGGACCGGACAGGGCTGCCATTTCCGACTCGGTCAGGCCCGCGGCGTTGCGCCGGCGGCCGGCGTGGTAGGTCAGACCCGTGCCTGCAGGAATCAGCCGGCCGACGATCACGTTTTCCTTCAGGCCGCGCAGGTTGTCGCGGGTGCCGCGCACGGCGGCCTCGGTCAGTACCCGGGTGGTTTCCTGGAAGGACGCTGCCGAGATGAACGACTCGGTGGCCAGGGACGCCTTGGTGATGCCCAGCAGGACCGGATCGGCCTGGGCCGGCAGCTCGTTGCGGGCCACCAGCTTGGCGTTCTCCTCGATCATGCGTTGCTTCTCGACCTGCTCGCCGGCCAGGAACTTGCTGTTGCCGGGATCGGTGATTTCCACCTTGCGCAGCATCTGGCGGGTGATCACTTCGATGTGCTTGTCGTTGATCTTCACGCCCTGCAGGCGGTAGACGTCCTGGATTTCCTTGACCAGATAGGCCGCCAGCGGCTCGACACCCAGCAGGCGCAGGATGTCCTGCGGGCTCGGCTCGCCGTCCACGATGGTTTCGCCCTTGGCCACGTGCTCGCCTTCGAACACGATGATCTGACGGAACTTGGGAATCAGCTCCTCGTGCTCGGTGCCGTCGGTGTCCTTGATGATCAGGCGCTGCTTGCCCTTGGTGTCCTTGCCGAAGCTGACCACGCCCGATCGCTCGGCCAGGATCGCAGGATCCTTGGGCTTGCGCGCTTCGAACAGGTCGGCCACGCGCGGCAGACCGCCGGTGATGTCGCGGGTCTTGGAAGCTTCCTGCGGCACCTTGGTGACCACGTCGCCCACGCCGACGGCGGCGCCGTCCTGCAGGTTGACGACCGAACGCGGCGGCAGCAGGTACTGCGCCGGCAGGTCGGTGCCCGGGATGTTCAGGTCATTGCCGTCGGCGTCGACGATGCGCACCAGCGGACGCAGGTCCTTGCCCTGCGAGCCACGACGCTTCGGATCGGTGATCTCGCGCGAGGCCAGGCCGGTCAGCTCGTCGGTCTTCTCGATGACGGTGATGCCGTCGACGAAGTCCACGAAGCGCACGAACCCGGCCACTTCCGACACGATCGGGTGGTTGTGCGGATCCCAGTTGGCCACGGTCTGGCCAGCCTTGACCGGATCGCCGTCCTTGACATTGATGGTCGCGCCGTAGGTCAGCTTGTAGCGCTCGCGCTCACGGCCGTGCGCGTCCAGCACCGACAGTTCGCCCGAGCGCGACACGGCCACCAGGTTGCCGCTGGCGTGTTCGACCGACTTGAGGTTGTTGAACTTGACCGAGCCGGTGGTCTTGACCGTGATGTTGTCCACCGCTGCCGCACGCGAGGCCGCGCCACCGATGTGGAACGTGCGCATGGTCAGCTGGGTGCCGGGCTCACCGATCGACTGGGCGGCGATCACGCCGACCGCTTCGCCGATGTTGACGGTGTGGCCGCGGGCCAGGTCGCGCCCGTAGCACAGCGCGCACACGCCGAACTCCGAAGTGCAGGTGATGGTCGAGCGGACCTTCAGTGCCTGCACGCTGGCGTCCTCGAGCTTCTGCACCCACGCTTCGTCCAGCAGCGTGTTGCGGGTGACGATCGGATCCTCGTCGTTGCCCGGCAGGAACACGTCCTCGGCCACGATCCGGCCCAGCACGCGCTCGCGCAGCGGCTCGACCACATCGCCGCCTTCCACGATCGGGGTCATGGTAAGACCTTGCGATGTGCCGCAATCGACTTCGGTGATCACCACGTCCTGGGCCACGTCGACCAGGCGACGGGTCAGGTAACCGGAGTTGGCGGTCTTGAGCGCGGTATCGGCCAGGCCCTTGCGGGCACCGTGGGTGGAGTTGAAGTACTCCTGCACGTTCAGGCCTTCGCGGAAGTTGGCCTTGATCGGCGTCTCGATGATCGAGCCATCGGGACGGGCCATCAGGCCGCGCATGCCGGCCAGCTGGCGGATCTGGGCCTGGCTGCCGCGGGCACCGGAGTCGGCCATGATGTACAGCGAGTTCATCGACTTCTCGTTGATGGTCTCGCCCTTGGCGTTGACCACCTTCTCGGTGCCGATGGTGTCCATCATCGCCTTGGCGATGCGCTCGTTGGTCCGCGACCAGATGTCCACGACCTTGTTGTAGCGCTCGCCGGCGGTCACCAGGCCGGACTGGTACTGTTCCTGGATCTCCAGCACTTCCTGCTCGGCCTCGCTCAGGATGCTCTTCTTCTCCTCGGGGATGACCATGTCGTTGATGCCGATCGACACGCCGGCGCGGGTGGCGTAGGCAAAGCCGGTGTACATCAGCTTGTCGGCGAACACCACCGTGTCCTTCAGGCCCAGCTGGCGGTAGCTGGAGTTGATCAGGCGCGAGATGTTCTTCTTGGTCAGGTCGGTGTTGGCCAGCGCAAACGGCAGGCCATCGGGCAGGATTTCGGCCAGCAGCGCACGCCCGATCGTGGTCTCCACGATCGCGGTCTTCTTCTCCCGGCTGCCGTCCTCGCCGATCACCGTCTCGGTGATGCGGACCTTGACCTTGGCATGCAGTTCCACCACCCGGTTGTCGTAGGCGCGCTTGACTTCGGCGATGTTGGCAAAGGCCATGCCCTCGCCCTTCTTGTTTTCCAGCGCGCGGGTCATGTAGTACAGGCCCAGCACCACGTCCTGCGAGGGCACGATGATCGGCTCGCCATTGGCCGGCGACAGGATGTTGTTGGAGGACATCATCAGCGCGCGCGCTTCGAGCTGGGCCTCCAGCGAGAGCGGCACGTGCACGGCCATCTGGTCACCGTCGAAGTCGGCGTTGAACGCGGTGCAGACCAGCGGATGCAGCTGGATGGCCTTGCCTTCGATCAGCACCGGCTCGAACGCCTGGATGCCCAGGCGATGCAGGGTCGGTGCACGATTCAGCAGCACCGGATGCTCGCGGATGACTTCTTCCAGGATGTCCCAGACTTCGCCTTCCTCGCGCTCGACCAGCTTCTTGGCCGCCTTGATGGTGGTGGCCAGGCCGCGACGCTGCAGCTTGGCGAACACGAACGGCTTGAACAGCTCAAGCGCCATCTTCTTGGGCAGGCCGCACTGGTGCAGCTTCAGGTACGGACCGACCACGATGACCGAACGGCCCGAATAGTCCACACGCTTGCCCAGCAGGTTCTGGCGGAAGCGGCCCTGCTTGCCCTTGATCATGTCGGCCAGCGACTTGAGCGGGCGCTTGTTAGTGCCGGTGATGGCGCGGCCGCGGCGGCCGTTGTCCATCAGCGCGTCAACCGACTCCTGCAGCATGCGCTTTTCGTTGCGCACGATGATGTCCGGCGCATTGAGCTCCAGCAGCCGGCGCAGGCGGTTGTTGCGGTTGATGACGCGGCGGTACAGGTCGTTCAGGTCCGAGGTCGCGAAGCGGCCGCCATCCAGCGGCACCAGCGGACGCAGGTCCGGCGGCAGCACCGGCAGCACGGTCATGACCATCCATTCCGGACGATTGCCCGACTCGAGGAAGGCTTCGACCAGCTTGATCCGCTTGGTCAGGCGCTTGAGCTTGGTTTCCGAACCGGTGCTGGCGATTTCCTCGCGCAGCTTGACCATCTCGGCCTGCAGGTCGATGCCGCGCAGCAACTCGAACACCGCTTCGGCGCCCATGGCGGCATCGAAGTCGTCGCCGTGCTCCTGGCGCGCAATCATGTACTGCTCTTCGTTGAGCAGCTGGCGGCTTTCCAGCGGGGTCAGGCCCGGCTCGGTCACCACGTAGGCTTCGAAGTACAGCACCCGCTCGATGTCGCGCAGGGTCATGTCCAGCATCAGGCCGATGCGCGAGGGCAGCGACTTGAGGAACCAGATGTGCGCGACCGGCGAGGCCAGGTCGATGTGGCCCATGCGCTCGCGGCGCACCTTGGCCAGGGTGACCTCGGTGCCGCACTTCTCGCAGACCACGCCGCGGTGCTTCATGCGCTTGTACTTGCCGCACAGGCACTCGTAGTCCTTGATCGGCCCGAAGATGGCGGCGCAGAACAGGCCGTCGCGCTCGGGCTTGAAGGTCCGGTAGTTGATGGTTTCCGGCTTCTTCACTTCGCCGAAGGACCACGAGCGGATCAGGTCCGGGGAGGCCAGCGCGATCTTGATCGCGTCGAAGTCCAGGGTCTGGCGCTGCTGGTTGAAGAGGTTGAGCAGGTCTTTCATTGGGGTTTCTCCAGGTCGGAGGAATTCGTATCAAAGATGGGCTGAAAGGCTGTTCGTCGGGACCCGGGGCCGGGGACCGGGGACCCGGAAAGTCAAAAGCACCTGGCTCCTGACTTTCCCGGGTCCCGGGTCCCCGGTCCCGAATCCCGGCTACATCAGTTGTCTTCCAGCTCCATGTTGATGGCCAGCGAGCGGATTTCCTTCACCAACACGTTGAAGGACTCCGGCATGCCCGCGACCATCTCGTGTTCGCCATCGACGATGTTCTTGTACATCTGGTTGCGGCCCTGCACGTCGTCGGACTTGACCGTGAGCATTTCCTGCAGGGTGTGCGCCGCGCCGTAGGCTTCCAGCGCCCAGACTTCCATTTCGCCGAAGCGCTGGCCACCGAACTGCGCCTTGCCGCCCAGCGGCTGCTGGGTGACCAGCGAGTACGGGCCGGTCGAACGGGCGTGCATCTTGTCGTCGACCAGGTGGTTCAGCTTGAGCATGTGCATGTAGCCCACGGTGGTGTGGCGATCGAATGCCTCGCCGGTGCGCCCGTCATACAGCTGGGTCTGGCCACTGGTGGGCAGGTCGGCCAGCTCGAGCATGTGCTTGATCTCGCTTTCCGCCGCGCCGTCGAACACCGGGGTGGCCATCGGCACGCCATCGGTGAGGTTCTTGGCCAGGGCGATCAGCTCGGCGTCACTGAACTGCGACAGGTCCACGCGGTCCTCGCCCAGCTTCTGGTCGTGGTTGTAGATCTGGGCCAGGAAGGCACGCAGGTCGCTCACCGCAGCCTGGGCCTCGAGCATGCCCTGGATCTTGCGACCCAGGCCCTTGGCGGCCCAGCCCAGATGCACTTCCAGGACCTGGCCGATGTTCATGCGCGAAGGCACGCCCAGCGGGTTCAGCACGATGTCCACGGTCTCGCCGTTGGCCATGTACGGCATGTCCTCCACCGGCACGATGGTCGACACCACGCCCTTGTTGCCATGACGGCCGGCCATCTTGTCGCCCGGCTGGATCCGCCGCTTTACGGCCAGGAACACCTTGACCATCTTCAGCACGCCCGGGGCCAGGTCGTCGCCGGCGGTGATCTTGCCGCGCTTGTCGGCGAAGCGACGCTCGAACTCCTTCTCGTGCGCCTGGATCTGCTTCTGGGCGCGCTCGATGGCGTCGGCAGCGTCGTCGTCCTTCATGCGGATCGCGAACCAGTCGGCCTTCTTCAGGCCGTCCAGGTAGGCGTCAGTGATGGTGTCGCCCTTCTTCAGGTTGGTGCCACCGTTGGCGACCTTGCCCACCAGCTGCCCGCGAAGACGCGCGAAGATCGCGTTCTCCAGGATCCGGAACTGGTCGTCGAAGTCCTTCTTGACCCGCTTGATCTCCGATTCCTCGATCTGGCGCGCGCGCTTGTCCTTCTCGATGCCGTCACGGGTGAAGACCTGCACGTCGATGACCACCCCGTCCATGCCCGGGGGCACGCGCAGCGAGCTGTCCTTCACGTCCGAAGCCTTCTCGCCGAAGATCGCGCGCAGCAGCTTCTCTTCCGGGGTCAGCTGGCTCTCGCCCTTGGGCGTGACCTTGCCGACCAGGATGTCGCCAGCGCGCACTTCGGCGCCGATGTACACCACGCCGGACTCGTCCAGGCGGTTCAGTGCGCTCTCGGACACGTTGGGAATGTCGGCCGAGATCTCCTCCGGACCCAGCTTGGTGTCGCGCGCCTGGACGGTGAGTTCCTCGATGTGGATGGTGGTGTAGCGATCCTCTTCCACCACGCGCTCGGACAGCAGGATGGAGTCTTCGAAGTTGTAGCCGTTCCACGGCATGAACGCGATCAGCATGTTCTGGCCCAGGGCCAGTTCGCCGATGTCGGTGGACGGGCCGTCGGCCAGCACGTCGCCACGGGCCACCACGTCACCCACGTTCACCAGCGGGGTCTGGTTGATGCAGGTGTTCTGGTTGGAGCGGGTGTACTTGATCAGCGAATAGATATCCACGCCGGCATCGTGCTCGCCGGAGATCTCCTCCTCGTTGACCTTGACCACGATGCGCGCCGCATCGATCTGCACCACCTCGCCGCCGCGACGGGCGTTGACGGTCACACCGGAGTCGCGCGCCACGGCGCGCTCGATGCCGGTGCCGACCAGCGGCTTCTGCGAACGCAGCGTCGGCACGGCCTGGCGCTGCATGTTGGCGCCCATCAGCGCGCGGTTGGCGTCATCGTGCTCCAGGAACGGCACCAGCGCGGCGGCGATGGACACGGTCTGCATGGGCGAGACGTCCATGAAGTCCACTTCCGCCGGCGGCTTGAGCAGCGATTCGCCCTGGAAGCGGCACGGCACGAACTGCTCGGTCAGACGGCTCTTGGCATCGTGCAGCGCATTGGCCTGGGCGATGACGTACTCGTTCTCCTCGATCGCCGAGAGGTATTCGATCTCGTCGGTGATCTGGCCGTCCACGACCTTGCGGTACGGCGTCTCGAGGAAGCCATACGCGTTGGTGCGGGCATACACGGCCAGCGAGTTGATCAGGCCGATGTTCGGGCCTTCCGGGGTCTCGATGGTGCAGACCCGGCCGTAATGGGTCGGATGCACGTCGCGCACTTCGAAGCCGGCGCGCTCGCGGGTCAGGCCGCCCGGGCCAAGGGCCGAGACGCGACGCTTGTGGGTGACTTCCGACAGCGGGTTGTTCTGGTCCATGAACTGGGACAGCTGCGAGGAACCGAAGAATTCCTTGATCGCCGCGGCCACCGGCTTGGCGTTGATCAGCTCCTGCGGGGTCAGGCCCTCGGACTCGGCCATCGACAGGCGCTCCTTGACCGCACGCTCGACCCGGACCAGGCCCACGCGGAACACGTTCTCGGCCATTTCGCCGACCGAACGCACGCGCCGGTTGCCCAGGTGATCGATGTCGTCCACCACGCCGCGGCCGTTGCGGATCTCGGTCAGGGTCTGGATCACTTCCAGGATGTCCGAGGTATCGCCATTGGTGGCGACCAGACGCTTGGATTCCTCGTCGTTGCGGGCGCTGAAGTACTTGTGGTCGTACAGGACCGACTCGCCGGTGGTTTCCTTGCGGCCCACGCGGCGGTTGAACTTCATGCGGCCGACGCTGGACAGGTCATAGCGCTCGAAGGTGAAGAACAGGTTGTGGAACAGGTTCTGCGCGGCGTCCTTGGTCGGCGGCTCGCCCGGACGCATCATCCGGTAGATCTCCACCAGCGCTTCGAGCTGGGTCCTGGTCGGATCGATGCGCAGGGTGTTGGACAGGTAGGCGCCACGGTCCAGGTCGTTCACCCACAGGGTGCCGACCGTTTCCACGCCGGCCTTGCGGAACGCGGCCAGCTGCTCTTCGGTGATCTCATCGTTGGCACTGGCCAGCAGTTCGCCGGTCGCCGGATCGACCACGTCGTGCGACAAGATGCGGGTGATCAGGTATTCGTCCGGCACGGCCAGGGCGGCCACGCCAGCGGCCTCGAGCTGCTTGACATGGCGGGCGGTGATGCGCTTGCCGGCCTCGACGATGACCTTGTCGCCATCGGCCAGGTCGAAGTTCAGCGTTTCGCCGCGCAGGCGCTCGGGCACCAGCTCAAGCTGCACGCCTTCCTTGGGGTCGATGTGGAAGGTGTTGATCTCGAAGAAATGGTTGAGCATCTCCTCGTTGTTGTAGCCCAGCGCGCGCAGCAGGATCGACACCGGCAGCTTGCGGCGACGGTCGATGCGGGTGAACAGCGCGTCCTTGGGGTCGAACTCGAAGTCCAGCCAGGAGCCGCGGTAGGGAATGATGCGGGCGCTGTACAGCAGCTTGCCCGAGCTGTGGGTCTTGCCCCGGTCGTGGTCGAAGAACACGCCCGGCGAACGATGCAGCTGGGAGACGATCACCCGCTCGGTGCCATTGACGATGAAGGTGCCGTTGTCGGTCATCAGCGGGATTTCGCCCAGATAGACCTCCTGCTCCTTCACGTACTTGATGGCCTTGGTCGAGGACTCACGGTCGTAGATCACCAGGCGCACGGTCACCCGCAGCGGGGCGCCGTAGCTCATGCCGCGCTGGCGGCACTCGCGCTCGTCGAACGCCGGCTCGCCCAGCTTGTAGCCGACATATTCCAGCGCGGCGTTGCCGGAGTAGCTGGAAATCGGGAACACCGACTTCAGCGCGGCGTGCAGGCCGCGGTCCTGGCGCTTGGCGGGGTCAACGCGCTCCTGCAGGAAGTCGCGGTAGGAATCGACCTGAATGGCGAGCAGGAACGGGACCTCCAGGATCGATCGCTGCTTGCCGAAGTCCTTGCGGATGCGCTTTTTTTCCGTGAACGAGTATGTCGTCGACATGGGGACATTGCCTCTGGCATCTGAGGAGCCACGCGTCCGCGGCCCCAGGGGGAACATTCTTTCGAATGGGAAGAACTGTCAGTTGGAAGTCGCTGGTATTGCCGGCACCAGCACGCCATCTCCCGCTACTTCCAACTACCAACTCGTGGGTTTTCTCGGCCGCGTCCGCGGCCCACTGCACCTGCGCTGCGGTCCTTGCGAGCGCCTTTCAACAACGACCGAAGGCCAGGGGCTTTCGCCCCCGGCCTGTGGGTGTCGCCGATGCAACCTGGCGACGAATTGCGGTTACTTCACTTCGACGGTCGCGCCCGCGGCCTCGAGGTCCTTCTTCATCTTCTCTGCGTCTTCCTTCGACACGCCTTCCTTGAGCACGCCACCGGCCTCGGTGAGGTCCTTGGCTTCCTTCAGGCCCAGGCCGGTGATGACACGCACCGCCTTGATGACGTCGACCTTCTTGGCGCCGGCTTCCTTGAGGATGACGTTGAACTCGGTCTGCTCTTCAACCACGGCAGCGGCGGCGGCCGGGCCAGCAGCAACAACCGGGGCGGCGGCGGACACGCCAAACTTCTCTTCGATCGCCTTGACCAGCTCCATGACTTCCATGAGGGTCTTTTCGGCGATGGCGTCGACGATCTGTTCGTTGGACAGGGACATTGTAATTACCTTCGGTCAATATTCTGGAATGGGATACGGAAATTAAGCCGTTTCAGCCGGGGCTTCCGCCTCGACCGACGCTGCCTGGTCACCACCGCCCTGCTTGTCGGCCACGGCCTTGACGGCGCGGGCGAACATGGCGGCCGGTTCGGCCAGGACGCGGGCGAGCATGGCCAGGGCCTGATCGCGGGTCGGCAGCGAAGCCAGGACGTCGACGTGGCTGGCCGGGTACAGCTGGCCACCGACGGCGACCACCTTGGGCTGCAGCTTGTCGTTGCTCTTGGCGAATTCCTTGATCAGGCGACCGGCAGCGCCGGGCTCCTCGGTCGAGAACGCGTACAGCAGCGGGCCGACCAACGAGTCCTTGGTGCACTCGTACTCGGTACCTTCCACTGCACGGGCGGCCAAGGTGTTCTTGACGACCCGCAGGTACACGCCGGACTCACGCGCCTGCTTGCGCATCGCGGTCATCTGACTGACCGTGGTGCCTGCGTACTCGGCGGCGATCAAGGAGTGCGCCTTGGCGGCGACCTCTGCCAGCTCGGCGACAACTTCTTGCTTCTGGGACAGATTGAGAGCCATTAATCACTCCTCTTGTGAACTCCGCTCACGGCTCCTGCCGCTTGCGGTCCAGGGCAGCGTCCATCCTGGACGCCGGGGATGCGATGCACCCCATCTGGTGGCCTTATCAACTGGCGCCCGAACCGGGAAACCAGAACAAACCGATGAAGGCGGCACCATCTGCGCGGGCTGGCCATCAGGCCAATCAAGCAGTCCCGCTAGCGCCGACGCCGAATCCCTGCCAGGACCGAGCTTCCCTGCCCGTCGTCGGAGCGCGCTGACCGCACCTGCGGTCTTTGACGGCTGTCGTTTTTGGCCAATGAAGCCCTTCACGACCGCCCCCAAACTTTTCACCGTCATCCCCGCGGATGCGGGAACCCAGTGACTTGGATCTTCCGGCGACCCGAAGCTTTGCTTCAAGTCGCCAGATCCCCGCCTTGGCGGGGATGAAGATTTGACAAAGCCGCGCGCAAGGCGAGCGGGTCAAATCGTCACTTCAGGCTCAGCGAGGACTGGTCCACGGTCACGCCGGGGCCCATGGTCGAGCTGAGCGAGATCTTCTGCAGGTACTGGCCCTTGGCGGTGGACGGCTTGGCCTTGACCAGGTCAG
Organism: Pseudoxanthomonas spadix BD-a59; assembly: GCF_000233915.3. NCBI lineage: Bacteria > Pseudomonadati > Pseudomonadota > Gammaproteobacteria > Lysobacterales > Lysobacteraceae > Pseudoxanthomonas > Pseudoxanthomonas spadix. The sequence continues at coordinate 2,600,333 of NC_016147.2, forward strand.
CCAGCAGTGCCTGCAAGTTGTCTTTCAGCGCTTCGTCCTCGAAGGAGGCCTTGCCGATGGTGCAGTGGATGATGCCGCCCTTGTCGGTGCGGTAGCGCACCTGGCCCGACTTGGCATTCCTCACCGCCTCACCCGGGTTCGGCGAGACCGTGCCGACCTTGGGGTTGGGCATCAGGCCGCGCGGGCCGAGGAGCTGGCCCAGCTTGCCGACCACGCGCATGGCGTCCGGGGTGGCGATGACCACGTCGTAGTTCAGGTCGCCGGCCTGCATCTTCTCGGCCAGATCGTCCATGCCGACCGCTTCGGCGCCAGCGGCCAGGGCTTCGTCAGCCTTGGCGCCGGCCGGGGCGAATACCGCCACCCGCACCGACTTGCCGGTACCGGCCGGCAGCACGGTCGAACCGCGCACCTGCTGGTCGGACTTCTTGGCGTCCACGCCCAGGCGCACGGCCACGTCAATGGATTCGACGAACTTGGACTTGGTGGCGCCCTTGAGGATCTTCACGGCCTCGTCAAAGGCATATGCCTTGCCGGGGGTTACGGCGGCCTGGATGGCCTTCTGTCGCTTGCTCAATGCCATCTCTCAGCCCTCCACCGTCAGACCCATGGAACGGGCCGAGCCCGCAATCGTACGCACCGCTGCTTCCAGTTCGGCGGCCGTCAGGTCGGCCTGCTTGGCAGTGGCGATTTCTTCCAGCTGCTTGCGGGTGACCTTGCCCACCTTTTCGGTGTTCGGGCGCTTGGAACCGGAGGCGACGCCAGCGGCCTTCTTCAGCAAGACCGAAGCCGGGGTCGACTTGGTGACGAAGGTGAAGGTACGATCCGAGTAGGCCGTGATGATGACCGGGGTCGGCAGGCCCGGCTCGAGCTTCTGCGTGGCGGCGTTGAACGCCTTGCAGAACTCCATGATGTTCAGGCCGCGCTGACCCAGCGCAGGACCGACCGGCGGCGAGGGATTGGCCTGGCCGGCCTTCACCTGCAGCTTGATGTAACCGACAACTTTCTTTGCCATTTCAATGCTCTCCGGGTGCTAGCGCCTGGGCTTCAGGCTCCCCATCGGATCGGGAAAATCACGCGTCCCGACATCGCGTATCGCTTGCGACAAAGGCCACCTGCGAGGGTGGCCATTGGCTTGCCCGGCTCGACCGGACAGGGAGCCGCGCACTATATCAGGTTTTTTGCCACCCGGCGCGCGCGTGGGCGGCGCCGGGCGACCCGGATCAGGCCTTCTCGACCTGGCCGAATTCCAGCTCCACCGGGGTGGAGCGGCCAAAGATAAGCACGGCCACGCGCAGGCGGCTCTTCTCGTAGTTGACCTCTTCGACCACGCCGTTGAAGTCGTTGAACGGGCCATCGACCACCCGGACCAGCTCGCCCGGCTCGAACAGCACCTTGGGACGGGGCTTTTCCACGCCTTCCTGAACACGATCCAGGATGGCGGCCGCCTCTTCGTCTCGGATCGGCAACGGACGGTCGGCGGTGCCACCGATGAAACCCAGGACCTTGCCGGTTTCCTTCACCAGGTGCCAGGACTCGTTGTCGATGCGCGGGATCCCGCCTTCCTCGTGGGTCTCGATCTGGACCAGCACGTAGCCGGGGAAGAACTTGCGCTCGGAGCGCCGCTTCTGGCCGGCGCGCATCTCCACGACCTCCTCGGTCGGCACCAGCACGTCACCGAAGCGCTCCTCCATGCCGTTGCGGACGATGCGATCGCGCAGCGCCTGCGCCACCGACTTCTCGAAGCCCGAATAGGCATGTACCACGTACCAACGCTTCACAGCTCAATTCTCCTCAACGACCCATCGTGAACAGTTTTTCGATCATCCACTGGATGCCGAAATCGAAGCCAGCCAGGATCAGGCTGAGGATCAACACCACCACCATCACCACCCAGGTCATGCGCAGCGATTCCTGGCGCGTGGGCCAGACCACCTTGCGCAGCTCGAAGCGGGATTCGGACAGGAACTCGAGCGTGTCCTTGCCCTTGGCCGTGGAAATGAACACCGCAGCACCAGCCACCAGGCCCGCCACGACCGCCAGTGCACGCAGCGGCGTGGCCCACTGACCGGCAAACCACCACCACACCACCAGGCCTGCCACCACCAGTGCCGCGGCCGCCACATACTTGGCCATGTCGGCGCCGGAGGTGCCTGCCGCCTTGGATTGCTGGATCTTGCTGTTCATTGAACTCGAATGTGCCGCCTTGCACTGCACCGGCGCCGGTCGGCGACGGGACGAACGGGACAGTGGCACGCCAGGAGGGACTCGAACCCCCAACCTGCGGTTTTGGAGACCGCTGCTCTGCCAATTGAGCTACTGGCGTATTAACTGCAAAGGCACAGGCGAATCAGAGCTCGCCTGTGCCGGTTCTGGATCCCCGCCTGCGCGGGGATGATGTTCCGGCAAAGCCTTCGCGTCCACCTGGATCCCCGCCTGCGCGGGGATGATGTTCCGGCAAAGCCTTCGCGTCCACCTGGATCCCCGCCTGCGCGGGGATGATGTTCCGGCAAAGGCGTTCGCGCGGGTGCGCGAACGCGCCGTCACATCACTTGATGATCTTGGACACGACGCCGGCGCCGACGGTGCGGCCGCCTTCGCGGATCGCGAAACGCAGGCCCTCGTCCATCGCCACCGGGTTGATCAGCGCCACCACCATCTTCACATTGTCGCCCGGCATCACCATCTCGGTGCCTTCCGGCAGCTGCACCGCACCAGTGATGTCGGTGGTGCGGAAGTAGAACTGCGGACGGTAGCCCTTGAAGAACGGGGTGTGGCGGCCGCCCTCGTCCTTGCTCAGCACGTAGACCTCGGCCTCGAACTCGGTGTGCGGCTTGATCGAACCGGGCTTGCACAGGACCTGACCACGCTCGACGTCGTCGCGCTTGGTGCCGCGCAGCAGCAGACCGGCATTGTCGCCTGCCTGGCCCTGGTCCAGCAGCTTGCGGAACATCTCCACGCCGGTCACGGTGGTCTTCTGGGTCGGGCGGATGCCCACGATCTCGATTTCGTCGCCGACCTTGATCACGCCGCGCTCGATCCGGCCGGTCACCACCGTGCCGCGGCCGGAAATCGAGAACACGTCTTCGACCGGCATCAGGAACGCCTTGTCCACGTCGCGCTCGGGCAGCGGGATCCAGGTGTCCAGCGCCTCGACCAGCTTCAGGATCGACGGCACCCCGATCTCGCTCTGGTCGCCGTCCAGCGCCAAACGGGCCGAGCCGGTGACGATGGGCGTGTCATCGCCGGGGAAGTCGTACTTGCTCAGCAGCTCGCGCACTTCCATCTCGACCAGCTCGAGCAGCTCGGCATCGTCGACCAGGTCGGCCTTGTTCAGGTAGACCACGATGTACGGCACGCCCACCTGGCGGGCCAGCAGGATGTGCTCGCGGGTCTGCGGCATCGGGCCGTCCGCGGCCGAGCACACCAGGATCGCCCCGTCCATCTGCGCCGCACCGGTGATCATGTTCTTGACATAGTCGGCGTGGCCCGGGCAATCCACGTGCGCGTAGTGGCGGTTGGCCGATTCGTATTCCACGTGCGCGGTGGAGATCGTGATCCCGCGTGCCTTCTCTTCCGGCGCCGCGTCGATCGCGTCATAGGCCTTGAACTCGCCACCGAAACGCTCGGCGCTGACCTTGGTCAGTGCGGCGGTCAGCGTGGTCTTGCCATGGTCCACATGACCGATGGTGCCCACGTTCACGTGCGGCTTGGTGCGCTCGAACTTACCCTTTGCCATGGCTGCGTATTCTCGGATCGTTAGATAAGATAAGAGGGTGAAACGGGACTGCTTGGATGGTGCTCACGAAAGGAATCGAACCTTCGACCTCCTCCTTACCAAGGAGGTGCTCTACCGACTGAGCTACGTGAGCGTGAAACCCTTGGTGTCGCTGCGGCGCAAGCTGACGACGATGGAACCGAAGCTCAATGGAGCGGGAGACGGGAATCGAACCCGCACCATCAGCTTGGAAGGCTGAGGTTCTACCGTTGAACTACTCCCGCGCCGGGATACCGCAACAACGAAAAACTGGTGAAATTGGTGGAGGGAGGTGGATGACTCGGGACTTCGTCCCTCGCCCTCCGGGCCGCACCTCCGGTGCGTTCAGAAGCCCCTTCGGGACTTCTGTCGAACCACTCGGCGGTTCTCACCCACCTCGCGCTCCGCTTGTCCGAACATCGCCAGCAACTGCCACATCCGGATCCTGCAATTTGGTGGAGGGAGGTGGATGACTCGGGACTTCGTCCCTCGCCCTCCGGGCCGCACCTCCGGTGCGTTCAGAAGCCCCTTCGGGACTTCTGTCGAACCACTCGGCGGTTCTCACCCACCTCGCGCTCCGCTTGTCCGAACATCGCCAGCAACTGCCACATCCGGATCCTGCAATTTGGTGGAGGGAGGTGGATTCGAACCACCGAAGGCGTAAGCCAGCAGATTTACAGTCTGCCCCCGTTGGCCGCTTGGGTATCCCTCCGATCCTGCCTGGGGTCCCGACCTGGTGGGGCCGGGGTGAAACAGCCGGAGATTCTGGCGCCAGATCCATGCCCTGTCAACGACAAATCACCGATTTCCTGCCCGAGACGGCCGGCGCGCCGGATCTGGCACCCGCCCGCTGCAAGGACCGCCCGCGGCGGTGCGATCGCAGGGCGCGCATTGTGGCAGGCATGTGCGGTCACGGGAAGCACCCGGGCTTTGTTCCAACGCACACCGCACCCGCGCCGCCGGCCACGCGGGTCCTGCGCGCCTCAGAATTCGCTCACACGTTGAAGCGGAAATGCAGGATGTCACCTTCCTGCACCTTGTAGTCCTTGCCTTCCAGGCGCAGGCGCCCGGCTTCCTTGCAGCCGGCTTCACCCTTGTACTTGATGAAATCGTCGTAGCTCATCGTCTCGGCGCGGATGAAGCCCTTCTCGAAGTCGGTATGGATCACCGCTGCCGCCTTGGGCGCGGTCGAGCCGGCCTTGACCGTCCACGCGCGCACCTCCTGCACTCCGGCGGTGAAGTAGGTCTGCAGGCCCAGCAGCTGGTAGGCGGCGTAGATCACCCGGTTCAGGCCGGGCTCTTCCAGCCCCAGGTCGGCCAGGAAGGCATCGCGGTCGGCGTCGTCCAGCTGCGCCAGCTCTTCCTCGATCGCGGCCGAGACCGGGACCACGCGCGCGCCTTCCTGCTCGGCGCGGGCGCGCACGGCATCCAGGTGCGGGTTGTTCTCGAAGCCGTCCTCGAGCACGTTGGCGATGTACATCACCGGCTTGAGGGTCAGCAGGAACAGATCGCGCACCAGCGCCCTTTGTTCCTCGTCCAGGCCCGCGCGGCGGGCGGGGATGCCGTCGTTGAGCGCGGCCTGCAGCCTGGCCAGCACCGGCTTGCGTGCGGCCGCTTCCTTGTCCCCGCCCTTGGCGCTGCGTTCGGCGCGGTTGAGCGCCTTTTCCACGCTGTCAAGGTCGGCCAGGGCCAGCTCGGTATCGATGGTCTCGATGTCCGAGATCGGGTCGACCTTGTTATTGACGTGGATCACGTCGTCGTTCTCGAAGCAGCGCACCACGTGGGCGATCGCATCGACTTCGCGGATATGCGAGAGGAACTTGTTGCCCAGGCCCTCGCCGCTGGCCGCGCCGGCCACCAGGCCGGCAATGTCGACGAACTCCACTGCCGTGGGCACCACCCTGTGCGGCTTGACGATCTCGGCCAGCGCCTTCAGCCGCGGATCGGGCACCGGCACGATGCCCACGTTGGGTTCGATGGTGCAGAACGGGAAGTTGGCCGCGGCGATGCCGGCCTTGGTCAGCGCGTTGAAGAGGGTCGACTTGCCGACGTTCGGCAGGCCCACGATGCCGCATTTAATTCCCATGACGGTCTCCGGGACTCGGGACCCGGGACCCGGGACTTGCCAAACCACGGCGCTCTTGCACGTTCATTCGCAGCAATCCTATGTTCAAAGTAAAACCGGGTGACAGCACACGCCCAGGGTTCATCTCTTCCCAGTGCCGAGTCCCGAGCCCAGAGTCCCGGCTGTATGCAGCCGTTTCATCGCCTCGTTGAAATCACCCGAGACCGCCAGCGGCAGCACCTCCAGTGCCGACTCGATCGCGCGCCCGATCAGGATCTCGTCCTCGGCGCCCGGACGGCCCAGCACCCAGCCGGTGACCTTGTCCTTGTGGCCGGGATGGCCGATGCCGATGCGCAGGCGCCCAAAGCGCCCATGCCCCAGCAGCTGCATGGTGTCGCGCAGGCCATTCTGGCCGCCGTGTCCGCCATCGAATTTCAACCGGGCCACGCCCGCGGGCAGGTCCAGTTCGTCGTGTGCCAGCAGCGCCTGTTCGGGCTGGAGCTTCCAGAACCGCAGCGCGGCGGCGACCGACTTGCCCGACAGGTTCATGTAGGTCGACGGCTTGAGCAGTCGCACCGTCTGGCCGTTGATGCCGACCTGCGCGGTTTCGCCGAACACCTTGGCCTCCGGCGCAAACCGTGCGCCCTGCTGCAGGGCCAGGGCGTCCACAAAACGGAACCCGGCGTTATGCCGGGTCCGCGCGTATTCGGGTCCAGGATTGCCCAGCCCGACGATGAGGCGTACGCCTTCCATGCAAGCGGTTGGATCCGACTCCCCCGCGCCGACATCAGCCAGCGCGGAGGGGTTGGATCACTTCTGGCTCTCGTCCTTGGCCACCTTGGCGGCCGGGACTTCGGCGACGCCGCCTTCGGCTTCCGGCTCTTCCTCGACCTTGGCGAACTTGGCGATGACCACGGCCGTATCGTGTTCCTTGCCCAGCTTGAGCTCAGGAATCTCCACGCCCTTGGGCAGCTTCAGCTCGGACAGGTGGATCACATCGCCCTGGACCATGTTGCCCAGGTCGACCTCGATGAACTCGGGCAGGTCGGCCGGCAGGCATTCGACCACCACTTCGTTCAGTTCGTGGGTGATGACCACCTCGGACGACTTGCCGGCCGGCGAGGTTTCCTGGTTCAGGAAGTGCAGCGGCACGGCGGTGCGCAGGGTTTCCCTGTCGTTCACGCGCTGGAAGTCCAGGTGCATGATCTGCTGCTTGAACGGATGGCGCTGCATGTCACGCAGCAGCACCTTCTGCACGTCGCCATTGAGGCTCAGGTCCAGGATCGACGAGTAGAACCAGTCGTGCTGGCTGGCGGTCCAGACTTCGTTGTGGTTGATCTGGATACTGACCGGCTTGAGTTCGCCACCGTAGACGATGGCGGGGACGCTACCGGCGCGACGCAGGCGGCGGCTCGCACCCTTCCCCTCATCTGCGCGGCGCTCCACCTTGATTTCGTGTGTCTTGGCCATTTTTTTAACTTCTTTGGTTGAGTAAAACCGCCTCGCGGCGGCGATGCGACTCTTCCGCGACCAGAAGAGCCGTGCCGGGTGCCCGCCGACCTGGCGACCACCCGAAAACGCACGATCAATCCACGTACAGCGAGCTGACCGATTCGCCGAAGGCGATGCGGCGGATGGTCTCGGCCAGCATCCCGGCCACCGACAGCTGGCGGATCGTGGTGCAGGCCGCGGCGGCCGGCGACAGCGGGATCGTGTCGGTGACCACCAGCTCGTCCAGCGCGGACCTGTTGAGGTTGTCCACGGCCGGGCCGGACAGCACCGGATGGGTGCAGTAGGCGGCGACCTTGGTCGCGCCGCGCTCCTTCAGTGCCGCGGCCGCGGCGCACAGGGTGCCGGCGGTATCGACGATATCGTCCACCAGCACGCAGGCCTTGCCTTCCACGTCGCCGATGATGTTCATCACCGTGGCCACGTTGGCGCGCGGGCGGCGCTTGTCGATGATCGCCAGGTCCGCATCGTCCAGGCGCTTGGCCACCGCCCGGGCCCGGACCACGCCGCCCACGTCCGGCGAGACCACCACCATGTTCTCGGTGCCGTAGGCGCGCCAGATGTCGGCCAGCAGCAGCGGCGAGGCATACACGTTGTCGACCGGGATGTCGAAGAAGCCCTGGATCTGGTCGGCGTGCAGGTCCACGGTCAGCACCCGGTCGGCATTGACCGCGCTGAACATCTTGGCCGCGACCTTGGCCGTGATCGGCACCCGCGAGGAACGCAGCCGGCGATCCTGGCGCGAGTAGCCGAAGTACGGCACCACCGCGGTCACGCTGGCGGCGCTGGCACGCTTGAGCGCATCGATGATCACCAGCAGTTCCATCAGGTGCTCGGCCGACGGTGCACAGGTCGGCTGGATCACGAACACCTCCTGGCGGCGGACGTTCTCCTCGATCTCCACCTGGACTTCGCCGTCGGAGAAATGCGAGACCATCGCCTTGCCTGGACGCACGCCGAGTTCACGGCAGATGCTCTGGGCTAGGGGCTTGTTGGCGTTGCCGGAAAAGACCAGCAGGCTGCGTTCGTCTTGCACGTGGGAATCTCGATGGACTGCTGTGGGCCGAACGCTACACGGGTCCTTTCGCGCACGGAGGGGAACTGGCTGGGGCGGCAGGATTCGAACCTGCGAAATGCCGGGATCAAAACCCGGTGCCTTAGGCCGCTTGGCGACGCCCCAGTGAATCAGTTGGTGTGCTGCGCCTTCCCTTCCAGGGCATCGAGCAGGGGCGAACGGGCCGCACCTGCCACCACCCAGCCGCGCAGGTCCGCAGGCAGCAGCGCCAATCCGGCCTGGGCGGCCTGAAGGCTTGCGAACTCCACGAAACAACCGCTACCGGTCCCCGTCAGCCGTGGCGTCCCGATGCGCGAGAGTGTGGCCAACGCCGCTTCGATGGCAGGCTCACGACGTCGCAGCACCGGCTCGAACACGTTGTCGGGCACCGATCCAGAAAGGAAGTCGGCTATTTTCACGGGTGCGGCAGTGCGCGTCAAATCCGGCGAGGCAAACAGGCGGGCGGTGGCCACGTGGATACCGGGGTCGACCAGCACATACCAGGCCGGCGGCAGGTCCAGCGGGGTGAGCCGTTCGCCCACGCCCTCGGCCCAGGCGTTGCGGCCGCGCACGAACACCGGCACGTCCGCGCCCAGCGCCAGGCCCAGCCCGGCCAGGGCGTCTTCGCCAAGCTCCAGGCCCCACAGCCGGTCCAGCACGCGCAGGACGGTGGCCGCATTGGACGAGCCGCCACCGAGACCGCCGCCGGCCGGGATCCGTTTTTCGACGCAGATGTCCGCACCTTGGGCGACGTTTGCGTGCTCCTGCAGCAGCAACGCGGCCCGGACCAGCAGGTCGTCGGCCTCGGCAACACCGGCCACCGAGGTGCCGACGCGGCTGATCACGCCATCGGCACGCACCCGGATGCCCACCCGATCGCCCCAGTCCAGCAGGCGAAAGGCGCTCTGCAGGTCGTGATAGCCGTCGGCGCGGCGGCCGATGATGCGCAGGCACAGGTTCAGTTTGGCCGGTGCCGGCCACCATGACCAGGCGCCGGGCATCGACGGGCCACTCATGGCGCCGCGCCGGTCCGCCAGCCGTCGATGATCAGGCGCACGCGCGAATCGCCACGTTCGGCCTCGACCCGCGCCGGCATCGCCGGCACCTCGCCGGCGGCAGGCCGCCAGTCGGTGTAGGTGATGCGCCAACCGCCCTGGCGCAGCGCAGACAAGTAGCCGTCCGCGCCATATTCAATGATGGCTTGCGGCAGCCCCGGCGCGGCCTGGCCGCGCACCCAGAAAGCCAGTGCCTGCACCGGGATTTCCCAGCCGGTGGCCTCCAGCAGCAACTGGCCGGCGTCGGCGCCGCGACGCGGACCGCCATCCAGACCCTCCAGCACCACCTCGGCGGCATCGCCGGTCAGACGCCAGCTCTGGCGGGTGACCGGCGCGCTGAGCGAGACCTCGAAACAATCCCCGCGCTGGGTCCAGTCCAGGCGCCCGCTGCCGCCCTTGTCCGCGCGCCGGATCGCCACCCGACCCTGCAGCGACCAGTCGCGATGCGCGTCCAGCCATTGGACCCGTGCAGCCTGGGCCTGCGCGGCGGTCGCGACATCGACCGCCGACGGCAGGGGCTTGCGCACCGAAGTCCCGACGCAGCCCGCCAGCAGGACCACGGCCAGCAGCGCGAGCGCCCGACCCAGGCAACGGTTCATGCGCCGGTCTGTTCCAGCGCGCGGCGCAGCGAGCGGTTCTCCGGATCCAGCTTGCGCGCCTGATCAAAGTAGCGACGCGCCTCGTCCTTGTGGCCCTGCTCCCACAGCACCTGGCCCAGGTGGGCGGCGATCTCCGGGTCCTTCATCAGCGTGAAGGCGCGGCGGAGCTGGACCAGCGCCTCTTCCTTGCGGCCCATCCGGTAGAGCACCCAGCCATAGCTGTCCAGGATCGCAGGTTCATCCGGCGCGGCGGCGCGGGCACGCTCGATCAGCTCCAGCGCCTCGGTGTAGCGGTCGGTGCGGTCGGCCAGGGTGTAGCCCAGCGCGTTGAGCGCGGCGGTATTGGTCGGATCGGTCACCAGCACCCGGCGCAGGTCGGCCTCGGCGCGGTCGATGCGGTCGCGCCGTTCCCAGGCCAGGCCACGCGCATACAACAGGGCGTTGTCGTCCGGATAGGCGGCCAGACCACGGGCCAGGGCGTCCAGTTCGCCGGGATCGTCTTCATTCTTGCGGCGCAGGTCGGCCTCGAGCAGGTAGGCGTCGCGACGGGCGTCGTCATCGACGCTGGCGTCGGCCTGCAGGGCGTGGACCAGATCAAAAGCCTCCGGCTTGCGGTCCAGCTGGAACAGCACGTTGGCCGCACGCAGGCGTGCTTCGACCTGGTGCTCGTCGCCGGCGACACCCTGATACCAGTCCAGCGCGTCCTTGAAGCGCTTGAGGTATTCGGCGATCTGGCCCAGCAGCAGGCGCCGGGCCGGATCCTGGCCGGCCGCACTGGCCGCCTTGACCTCGTCGTAGAGCCGGGCCAGGGCGGCGCTGTCGTCGGCCTTGGCCAGCAGCGAGGCGCGCAGGCCGTAGCTGCGGGTGTCCTGCGGACCCTGGGCCAACACCTGGGCAGCCTGTAGCGGCAGGCCCAGCGCGTCGAACTCGGCGGCCGTGCCCAGGCGCACGTTGGGATCGGCGGCAGCCTGCCGTTGCAAGCTTTCCAGCACCTGGCGGGCCTGCTCGGTCTTGCCGGCCTGGCGCAGCTGGCTGGCGTGCAGCAGCGACACGCGCGGATTGACCGGGAAGCGCTGGATGACCTCGCCGACGATGCGCTCGGCCAACGCCGGCTGGTCCAGCGACTGGGCCAGGCCGCCGAACGCCAGCCACACGTTGAGGTCGTTGGGCAGCGCATTGTCGTCCAGCAGCTGGCCCAGCAGCTTGGCCGAGCGGGCCGGGTCGCGGCCGCCACTGCCCAGCGCGACCAGCGCGTAACGCCAGGCCTGCGGATCGGGGTCGCGCAGCAGCGATTCCAGTTCGCGCCGGGCCACGCGCTCGCGCCCCTGACGCAGCGCCAGGGTCGCCTGGGCGGCACGCATGGCCAGCGATTCGGGGGCGCGCTGCTTCCATAGCTGCAGCGCGCGGGTGGCATTGTCGTCCTGGTTGGCCAGCAGCGAAATGCGGGTGGCCAGTTCAGCCAGGCCCACGTCCTGGCCGGCTTCGGCCGCCTGCAGGTACAGGCGCGAGGCCTCTGCCAGCTTGCCGGCCTGCAGGGAAAATTCGCCGGCCATGACCGGTTCAAGGATGCCGCCGGTCCCCACCCGGGCCGATGGTTGCCGGGCCAGGACCCCTGCAGATGACGCGAAACCGGCCACGATCAGCAACAACAACGGGGCAAAACGCATCTTTGCAGGCATTAGGGGGAACCGGGCCGTAAAATGGCGGGCAACAGACAGCCAGCAGCTTAGCGCAAGCCCCGAAAAATGACGTTGTGGGTCCTCGGACTGAACCACCAGACCGCGCCGGTCAGCCTGCGCGAACGGGTGGCCTTTGTCGGCGAAGCGCTGCCGCAGGCGCTTGGCGCCCTGCGTGCCCTGCCGCAGGTGAGCGAAGCGGCGCTGCTGTCCACCTGCAACCGCACCGAGCTGTATGCGGTGGCCGAGGACGCCGCCCCGCTGGTGCAGTGGCTGGCCACCCATGGCGAAGGCCTGGACACCTATCTGTATCGCCACCGCGATGCCGAAGCCGTACGCCACCTGTTCCGCGTGGCGACGGGGCTGGATTCGATGGTGCTGGGCGAACCGCAGATCCTGGGCCAGGTGAAGGATGCCTGGGTGCTGGCGCGCCGGCACCAGGCGCTGGGCAACCGGCTAGACCGGTTGTTCCAGCAGGCCTTCGCCGTGGCCAAGCGTGTCCGCACCGATACCCGCGTAGGCGCCAACCCGGTCTCGGTGGCGTCCACCGCGGTGCGGCTGGCGCAGAATGCGTTCGCCCGGCTGAGTGACTCGACCGTGCTGCTGGTTGGCGCCGGCGAGACCATCGAGCTGGCCGCCCGCCACCTGAGCCAGGCCAAGGTCCGGCGCCTGCTGGTGGCCAACCGCACCCTGAGCCATGCCCAGGCACTGGCCAGCCGCCACGGCGGGGTGGCCCTGCCGTTGACCGAACTGGACCGCCACCTGGCCGAGGCCGATGTGGTGTTCTCGGCCACCGCCGCGCGCGAACCGGTCATCGCCCGTGCCCAGGTCGCCCAGGCCCTCAAGCGCCGCCGGCACAAGCCGATGATGCTGTTCGACCTGGCCGTGCCGCGCGACATCGAGGCCAGCGTGGCCGAGCTGGACGACGCCTACCTGTACACGGTCGACGACCTGGAGCGGGCAGTGGAGGACAACCGCCGCAGCCGGCGCGAAGCGGCCGACGAGGCCGAGGCCCTCATCGACCTGCAGGTCGCCCGTTTCGTGGACGTCCTGCAGGCCGGCAGCCGCCAGGAGCCGCTCAAGCGCCTGCGTGCCTATGGCGATGCCGCCCGCCAGGAGGTGCTGGGCAAGGCCCAGGCCCAGCTGACCAACGGTCGCGACCCGGCCCAGGTGCTGGAATTCCTGGCCCACACCCTGACCAACCGGCTGCTGCATCCGCCCACCTCCGCACTGCGCGAGGCAGCCCTGTCCGGCGACACCGAGCTCACCCGCGCGGCGGACCGGATGTTTCCGGCCAGGGCGCCCTACTCCCATCCCAAGCTGCCCGATGACGCCGACCCTGCGCCGTAAGCTGGAGGCGCTGGCCGAGCGTCGCGAAGAACTCCAACGCCTGCTTGCCGATCCATCGGTGGTGGCCGACAACACCCGCTTCCGCGAGCTGTCGCGCGAATTTTCCCAGCTCGAGCCGGTGGCCAACGCCATGGCCGAGGAAGGCCGCGCCCGCGCCGACCTGGCTGCCGCCCAGGCCATGCGCGAGGACCCGGAGCTGCGCGAACTGGCCGAGGAGGAGGTCACCGCCGCGCAGGCGCGCCTGGCCGAACTGGACCAGGCGCTGTCGCTGCTGCTGATCCCGCGCGATCGGCGCGATGAGGGCAACCTGTTCCTGGAAGTGCGCGCCGGCACCGGCGGCGACGAGGCCGCACTGTTCGCCGGCGACCTGTTCCGCATGTACGCCCGCTACGCCGAGCGCCAGGGCTGGAAGGTCGAGGTCGAATCCGATTCGCCCGGCGAGCACGGCGGCTACAAGGAAGTGGTCGCGCGCGTGGTCGGGCGCGGCGCGTATTCGAAGCTGAAGTTCGAATCGGGCACACACCGGGTGCAGCGCGTGCCGGCGACCGAATCGCAGGGCCGCATCCACACCTCGGCCGCGACCGTGGCAATCATCCCCGAGACCGACGAGGTCGAGGAGATCGTGATCAATCCGGCCGACCTGAAGGTCGACACCTTCCGCTCCTCCGGCGCCGGTGGCCAGCACGTCAACAAGACCGACTCGGCCATCCGCATCACCCACCTGCCGACCGGCACCGTGGTCGAATGCCAGACCGAGCGCAGCCAGCACGCCAACCGCGACAAGGCGATGAAGCGGCTCAAGGCGCAGCTGCTCGATGCCGAGCGCAGCAGGCAGGCCGCGGCCGAGGCGCAGACGCGCAAGCTGCAGGTCGGCAGCGGCGACCGCAGCCAGCGCATCCGCACCTACAACTTCCCGCAGGGCCGCATCACCGACCACCGCGTCGACGGCCTGACCCTGTACGACCTGCCCAACATCCTCGAAGGCGGCATGGACGAGTTGATCGGCCGGCTGATGCACGAGCACCAGGTCGACGAACTGGCGCGCCTGGCCGAGGGTTGATCCACCACGTTTCACCCGGTGCGTTGAAGCCTCACGGCCCAGCGCTTAGGCTGGCCGACATGAGCCATGCCGACACCCTGATTCCCCTGCGCCTGTGCGTGCTGACCGTCTCCGATACCCGCACCCTGGCCAATGACGGTTCCGGTGACTATCTGGTCCAGGCCGCCACCGCCGCCGGCCATCTGATCCACGAACGCCTGCTGGTCCGCGACGACATCTACGCGATGCGCGCGATCGTCTCGCGCTGGATCGCCGATGGCGCGGTGGACGGCATCCTGGTCACCGGCGGCACCGGCTTTACCGGGCGCGACTCCACGCCCGAGGCGCTGCTGCCGCTGCTGGACAAGCAGATGCCCGGCTTCGGCGAGTTGTTCCGCGCGCTCAGCGTCGATGAGATCGGCACCTCGGCCCTGCAGTCGCGCGCCTTCGCCGGGCTGGCCAACCAGACCTTCATCTTTTGCCTGCCCGGTTCGACCTCGGCCTGCCGCACCGGCTGGGACAAGATCATCGCCGCCCAGCTCGACGCCCGCACCGGCCCGTGCAACCTGGCCACCTTGTGGCCACGGCTGAAGGCCTAGCCGCAGCGTGGCGCTGGACACCACCCTGCGCCTGCTGGCGCGCACCAGTGGCCGCAGCGCCGCCGACCTGGCCGCTGCGATTCCGCGCGTCGGTGCAGCCACCGTGCGCGCCTGGATGGCCGGGGAAAAACTCCCCGGCCGCGAACAGCTCATCGCCCTGGCCCGCGCCCTGGGGATCCCCGCCGGCGCGCTGCTGTCCGAACTGGCCACCCAGCTGGACCCGGCCCGCACCCGCGGCGAGTCGGACCTGCTCAGCGCCTATCGCGGCCTGAGCCCGCGCCAGCAGGGGGCGCTGATCGAAGTCGCGCGCGGCATGGCCGCTACCCGCCAGCGACGCCGCCGCCCTGCTTCCAAGGAACCCAGGTGAGCAAGAAACTCAAGCGCAAGGACTATGAAGCCCAGCTGGAACCGCTGCAGCTGCAGCTGCTGTCGATGGCGCGCTGGCTGGCCTGCACCGGCAAGCGCGTGGTGGTGATCTTCGAGGGCCGCGACACCGCCGGCAAGGGCGGCAGCATCGACGCGATCCGCCGCCACATCAACCCACGCCAGTGCAGGGTGCTGGCCCTGCCCAAGCCCAGCGACCACGAAGCCACCCAGTGGTATTTCCAGCGCTACGTGCCGCACCTGCCCGCGGCCGGCGAACTGCTGCTGATGGACCGCAGCTGGTACAACCGCGCCGGGGTGGAGAAGGTCATGGGCTACTGCACGCCCGAACAGTACGCCGCCTTCCTGCAGCAGGCGCCGATCTTCGAGCAGCTGCTGGTGGATGACGGCATCCTGCTGTTCAAGTACTGGCTGACGGTGGACCAGAAGCAGCAGGAAGCGCGTTTCGCCGAGCGCCTGGCCGATCCGCTCAAACGCTGGAAGCTTTCGCCGGTGGACCTGCAGGCGCGCGAGAAATACGCCGAATACACCCAGGCCCGCGAAGTGATGCTGGCCGCCACCCACAGCCACTACGCGCCGTGGACACTGGTGGACTTCAACGACCAAAGGCGCGGCCGCCTGACCCTGATCCGCGACCTGCTCTTGCGTCTGCCCGACACCGCCGTGTCCGAGTCGACGCTGA
Organism: Pseudoxanthomonas spadix BD-a59; assembly: GCF_000233915.3. Classification (NCBI taxonomy): domain Bacteria; kingdom Pseudomonadati; phylum Pseudomonadota; class Gammaproteobacteria; order Lysobacterales; family Lysobacteraceae; genus Pseudoxanthomonas; species Pseudoxanthomonas spadix. The sequence goes on from NC_016147.2 coordinate 2,616,099, forward strand.
CGCTGAAGAAGCTCGGGCACCCACCCTTGCATGAGGAATTCGGGCTGCTGCGGCCGATCCCTGACGGTTCCGAGGCCGACTGAAGCGCGGGCGCGCGGCCGGCGCTGAACAAGCCGGGGGCACACGCCGCGTCATCCGTGCGTCGCCTAGGCGACGCTGAAGCCCGCTTCCACCGGCGCCAGCCACCGCTCGCGCCTGATCCGCTCGACCCGCGCATTCGGTGGCCCGTGCTGCAACCATTGGGCCAGCGTGTCGATGGCCGCCGCCTCGCCGTGCACGATCACCTCCACCCGGCCGTCCTCGAGATTGCGGGCGATCCCATCCAGCCCCAGCGCCTGCGCCTGTTGCCGCGTGCCGGCGCGAAAAGACACGCCCTGCACCCGGCCGCTGACCAGAAAGCGCGCGGCCGTCTTCATGGCAACCGGCCGTCCCTGGCGCCGTCGACCACCTGTTCGATGTCGTGGGCGGTCACCGGGCCAACGAAGCGCCCGGCGATCCTGCCCTGCCGATCCAGCAGATAGGTCGTCGGCAGCCCGGTGGGAGCCTCGAACGCCTTGGGCGGGTCGTCCACATCCACCTGCGCGATCGGGTAACTCACCGGATGGGCGGCGAGGAAGGCCTTCAGCTCGGCCGGGCTGATGTCGTCGTAGGCCAGGCCGAGCACGCCCAGGTCGGCGCGACGCTGGTCCAGCTGCGACAGCTCGGGCATCTCGGCCAGGCACGGATGGCACCAGGTCGCCCAGAAATTCACCACCAGCCAGCTGCCGCGGTGGGCGACCGCGTCGAAGGTGCCACCGTCCACCGTGGCCAGCTTCAGCGCCACCGGGGCCTTGGCATCGGGTGCAGCCGGCATCGGCACAGGTTCTGACCGGTTCGTCGCCGTGGCCGCCGGGGTCTGCGACATCGCCGCGGCGCCGTCCGAACCCGCGCAGGCCGCCAGCAGGCCCGCGCCGCCCAGCAGCGCGATGCAGCTCAACGCACGCCGGGGCGATGGCATGTTCAAGGCAGGGATTCCGGCAAGGGCGCAAAGACCTCGCCGGCGCGGTGGCGCAGCAGCTCGCGCACCGGCAGGCGCAGGCGGTCCAGCGCCTGCCGCGCGGCTACCCCCAGCGCATCGTCCTGGCAGGGCAGGTGGGCTTCGGCGATGGGAATGCGCAGCTGGCAGGTCTCGTAAAGCTCGGCCAGCGAGGTGTTGCCCAGGTCGCGGGCGAGGATCCACTCGCCGCTGTCGGTACAGCGCAGCAGGTTGATGCGCGAAAGCCTGTCCAGGAATTCCTGGACCAGCGAGTCGGTCAGCATCGGCTCCAGTTCCAGGATCCGGTCGTCACTGAGGCCGCGGCCGTGCGCGCGCGCCTGATGGAAACGGCCCAGCAGCCGCAACAGGCCATAGAGCTCAAAGCCCGGCGGCAATCGCATCGACTCGGGCTGATACCGGAATGCCGACATCGAGGCGGCCAGCGACGCGCCCAGCAGCATCGAAGTCCAGCTCAGGTAGATCCACAGCATCAGGATCGGCGCCACCGCGACCGCGCCATACACCCGCGTGTACGAGCCGAAGCTACCCAGGTACACGCCCATGCCCCACTTGATCGCCTCCAGCCCCACAGTGGCCAGCAGCGCGCCGGAAAACGCATAGCGCCAGTGGATCGAGCGATGCGGCACCACCCGGTAGATCACCGTGATCGCGCACAGCTCGATCAGCACCGGTGCCAGCGACAGCGCCAGCGAGGCGACCTGGCGGACTTCGGCGGTCTTGAACAACGGCAGCGCGAAGACCTTGGCGGTGATCGCCAGCGAGGCCGCCGACAGCAGCGCGCCCAGGGTCAGCACCGCCCAGTACACGATGAAACGCCCGAACCGCGGGCGCGAACTGGGCACGCGCCAGATCCGGTTGAACGCACCTTCCACGCTGTTGAGCGTGATCAGCAGCGAGATCACCAGCGCGATCACCCCAGCGGCGGTCAAATCGCGCGCGCTCCTGGAAAATTCGAGCAGATAGCCCTGTGCCGCGCGCGCGGCGCTGGGCACGAAGTTGGAGAAGATGTAGTCGCTCAGCGAATCGCTCCACTGGTTGAACCCAGGGAACGCCGACAACACCCCGAACACCACCATCGCCAGCGGCACCAGCGCGAACATCGTGGTGTAGGCCAGGGCCGCGGCGGTCTGGAACAGGCGGTCGTCCCAGAAACGCTTGAGCAGGAACTGCGCGAACGCCGCCACCCGCGCGCGGTCGCGCACATGTTCGTGCCAGCGCTGGAAGGTGGTGGCCAGTGACATCGACGCAAGGGTAACCCAAGCGTCACGGGGCGACAGGCCTGCGTCCAGGCCCGATACTGGCGCCCTTGCACCTGCCGGACGATGTTGCCGATGCCCGAAATCCTGGTCCTCTACTACAGCCGCGGCGGTTCGGTGGCCAGGCTGGCGCGACAGATTGCGCGCGGCATCGGCGAAGTGGACGGCATGTCCGCGCGGCTGCGCAGCGTGCCGCCGGTGGCTGCGGTCACCGAGCGCAGCGCACCGCCGGTGCCCGAGGACGGCGCGCCGTATGTGGATACCCGGGACCTGGCCGAGTGCGTCGGCCTGGCGCTCGGCAGCCCGACCCGCTTTGGCAACATGGCCGCGCCGATGAAGTTCTTCATCGATTCGCTCGGCGCCGAATGGGCCAGCGGCACCCTGGCGGGCAAGCCGGCGGCGGTGTTCACGTCCACCGCCACCCAGCACGGCGGCCAGGAAGCCACGCTGCTGTCCATGCACGTGCCATTGCTGCACCACGGCTGCCTGATCGTGGGCATTCCCTATACCGAGCCGCTGCTCAGCACCACCCGCACTGGCGGTACGCCCTACGGCGCCAGCCACGTGGCCGGCGGCCAGGACGATCCGCAGCCCAGCGACGAGGAAGCGGCCCTGGCCCGCGCCCTGGGCCGGCGCCTGGCCGATCTGGCCCGGCGCCTGGTGGCCACGCCATGAGCGCCGCGCGCACGCCCCGACTGCTGCTGGCGATCACCTTGCTGGCGCTGTCGGCGCTGTTTGCCTGGTGGTTTCGCGATGATCGCCATTACCTGGCCACGCTGGTGGTGTTCACCCTGCCGCCGCTGGTGCTGGCCATCGGCGCGCGGCTGGGCTCGCCGCTGGCGGCGTTCTGGTCCGGCGTGCTGGCGCTGGGCTGGTTCAGCCATGGCGTGATGACGGCCTGGTCGCATCCACAGGACCGGCGATATGGCTGGCTCGAGCTGGTCCTGGCCCTGGTGGTGGTGTTCGCTTCCAACTGGGACGGCCTGCGCGCGCGCCTGGGCCGCAAGGCCAGGGCTGGGGATGCGGCCGGCACGCAGGTAACATCGGCGCCCGACGATCCGGCGCCCTGATGGACTTTCCGTGAACACCCAAGCCGCACCCATGGAAGACCTGCTGGTGGTCACCACCGGCGGCACCATCGACAAGATCTACTTCGACGACAAGTCCGACTACCAGGTCGGCGAGCCGCAGATCGGCGGCATCCTCAAGGCGCTGGGCGTGGCGTTTGGCTTCACCGTGATCCCGCTCATCCGCAAGGACTCGCTGCACATCACCGATGCCGACCGCGCGCTGCTGCGCGCGACCATCGCCGCCCAGCCGACCCGGCACGTGCTGATCACCCACGGCACCGACTCGATGGTCCAGACCGCGCAGGCGCTGGCCTCGCTGCAGGACCGCACCATCGTGCTGACCGGTGCGCTCAACCCGGCCGGGTTTCGCGGCTCGGATGCCGAGTTCAACATCGGCTGTGCGGTCGGCGCGGTGCAGACGGCGCCCAACGGCGTGTGGATCGCGATGAATGGCCGTATCTGGGACCCGCGCAAGGTGCGCAAGAACGTGGCCGCCAACCGTTTCGAAGCGGCCTGATCCGGCCTTGGAATCTCACGCAAGGCCCCGCGCGAGCGGGGCGTTTTCATTGCACGACTTCCCAGCCAAAAGCAAACGACCGGCCAGGCGTCCTGCCTGACCGGTCGTGCACCCCGTTCATCCATGAGGCAAGGCGGGCGTTGCGTGCCCGGCGCATCCAGCGCGACCTTGCGCAGGTGCCTGGCTCAGAAGGTGATGCTCCAGCTGTTGATATAGCCGGTGTCGCCGCCGGCGTTGTCGTTGACCCGCAGCGCCCAGGCGCCGTTGAGCGCCTCGCTGGACAGGTTCAGCGTGTAGGTCTTGACGATGTTGTCGGCACTGCCGCCGGCGCGGTTGCTGAGCACGTAGACGCTGCCATCGGGCGCGATCAGATCGACCTTGAGATCGCCGATGTAGGTGTGCACGATGTTGACCGCCACCGGCACGCTGCTGCCTGCGTTGCCGCTGCGGCCGGACACGTTGATGGTGCTGCTGACCGTGGCGTTGTCGCCGATGGTCACGTCGGTGGTGTTGCTGTAGGTCTGGCTGGTGCCGCCACCGGTGCTGTAGCTGCCGGTCAGGCTCAGGCCGGCGAAGGTCGAATACGCCTTCAGGCGCACGTAGTAGGTCCCGGCCACCGGACTGGCGATGGTGCAGGTTTCGGCATTGCCCGACGTGTACGGACGGCAGTCGTAGGAGGTGTCGGTCGGCGCGCTGCCGGCCTTGACATACAGGTCTGCATCGCCGGTGCCGCCGGAGGTGGCGATCACCAGGTTGGAGGCGCCGGCCGGCACCGCGATGGTGAAGTTGAGCGAGGTGCCGGTCGCCGCACCCAGCCCGGTCTTGGGCACCCCGTTGGTCAGCACCGTGCTGTCGCCCCCGCTTGAGGCCACCGTGACCGAGGCGGTCTTGGTATTGGTGGCCCCGGCGTTGTCGGTCACCGTCAGCGAGACGGTGTAGGTGCCGGCGGCGCTGTAGGTCTTGGACGGGTTGGCCGCGGTCGAGGTGGTGCCATCGCCGAAGCTCCAGCTGCGCGAGGCGATCGAACCATCGCTGTCGGTGGAGGTGTCGGTGAAGGCCACCGTCAGCCCGTTGATGCTGGAGCTGAAGTTGGCCACCGGCGCGACATTGGCGCCCCCTCCGCCGCCGGCCGCGTCCACTGCCGCGCGCGCCTGCAGGATGCCGGCGCCGATCGGCTGCGAAGGTGTGGACGGGAAGGCGCGTGCGCTGCTCTTGAGGGTCGACTCGACCTGCGCCGGGGTCAGCGGCGTGGCGGCCACCGACTGCATCAACGCCACCACTGCAGCCACGTGCGGGGTGGCCATCGAGGTGCCGCTGTAGGACGCGTAGCTTTCCGAACCCGGAGTGGTGGTGCCGGAATTGAGCGTGGACAGGATGCCCGAGCCCGGCGCGGCCAGGTCCACCAGCGATCCATAGTTGGAATAGCTGGCGCGCGCGCCGGTGCTGGTGGTGGCGCCGACCGCGACCACGTTGTTGCAGTTGGCCGGGCTGGCGTTGGAGACGTTGGTGTTGTCATTGCCCGCGGCGATCACCAGGGTCGTGCCGCGCGAGACCGCACCGTTGATCGCCGCCTGGGTCGTGCTGCCGCAGGCGCCGCTGCCACCCAGGCTCAGGTTGATCGCCTCGGCCGGATTGGCGTTGGCCGGCACGCCGCTGACCGCGCCCCCGGAGGCCCAGATGATCGCATCGGCGATGTCCGAGTCGTAGCCGCCACACTTGCCCAGCACGCGCACCGGCACGACCTTGGCGCCATAGGCGATGCCGGCCACGCCCTTGCTGTTGTTGGTGACCGCGGCGACGGTGCCGGCCACGTGGGTGCCATGCCAGCTGGAGTCCGAGGCGCCGATGCCGCTGCCGCATTCGTTGGCCGCATATGCATCGCCCGGGTCGGATGCATCGGCATCGCGTCCGTTGCCATCGTTGGACACGAATGTATCGACGATGAAGTCGTAGCCCGGCAGCACGTTGGCGTTGAGGTCCGAGTGCGAGGTGATGCCGGTATCGAGCACGGCCACCACCGTGCCGCTGCCGTTGGTCACATCCCATGCGGTGGTTGCGTACATGCCACCTGCCCCGGTCCCCAGGTCCCACTGCTGGGAGAAATTGGTGTCGTTGGGCGTCAGGTAGGCACGATTGAGCTTGTCGACCTCGACATAGTCCACGTTGGGGTCGGCCGCGATCTGGCGCATCAGGATCTCGGCTTCCACCCGGTCCAGCTTGCGGTCGGCCACCACCACATCCGAGCCGACCGCGGTGCGGCGCAACCGCTGCACGCCCAGCGCGCGTCCCTGCGCGCTGGGCACCACGCGCGCCGCAGAGGCCAGGGACTGGCTCAGCGCCGTGGCGTTGGCGTGCGGCGCGCTGTTGTCCAGGTACTTCACGATGAAACGGTCGAAGCTGTGCTGCTCGGGAGATTGCAGACCGCTCAGGTCCACGCGCCCTGCGGCCATGGCCGGGGCTGCACTCAGCGCGGACAACGCGACCACCGTGGCGGCGGCCAGCGAATGCAGGCGCAAACGACGCTTGGAAACATCGGACATCTCGACTTCACCTCTGGATGGTGTGACCCCGCTTCATGCGGGAAGACCCGGGGATCGCCCACGACATGGCGTCGGGGGACGGTTTGGTTGTTGTGCGGCTGCGATCTCCGGGGGATGCGGTCCGGCGTTGCACCGAACCTGACCAGAACTTAACCGAACGAATCAAAGCCCGGACACGGTCCCATGTCAGTTTGTGACCAAGGACGTCACAAGATTCCAGATTAGTGACGAACATCACCAATGGTGCCGCATTCGGGCTGGTCGCCGCGGCGCACGAGCCCAGCTCACCCATTTTTATCCCGCAGTCCCCCGAGTGCCATCGCCGCAAGGACCCCCCCTGTCAGGTCACCCACACGCGTTTCAGACACTCCGAGGAGCAGACAAGCGCCCTGCAGCAATCCGGGCGAAACAGGAATGCCCGGCCTTGAAGCCGGGCGGGAGCCATCCACGCCACGCGCTGGAAGCCAGCGCCGGCGGCCTCAAGCGTCCAGGCGCACCAGCCAGTCGTGGCGATCAGGCAGACGGCCGTACTGGATGTCGGTCAGCTCCTTGCGCAGGGCCATGGTCACCTCGCCCACAGGCGCGTCCAGGTCGCCGACCGCGAAGCCCTCGCCCTTCAGCTGGCCGATCGGGGTGACCACCGCCGCAGTGCCGCAGGCGAAGGCCTCGGCGATCTGGCCCGAGGCCACCCCGGCCTTCCATTCCTCGATGGCGATCCTGCGTTCCTGCACCTGCATGCCGCGGTCGCGGGCCAGTTGCAGGATGCTCTCGCGGGTGATGCCTTCCAGGATGCTGCCCGACAGCGCCGGGGTCACCAGGGTGCCGTCCTGGTAAACCAGGAACACGTTCATGCCGCCCAGCTCCTCGATGTATTTGCCTTCGACCGGGTCCAGGAACAGCACCTGCGAGCAGCCGTGCTCGGCAGCAATCTGCTGGGGCAGCAGCGAGGCGGCGTAGTTGCCACCGCACTTGGCCGCACCGGTACCGCCCTTGGCTGCGCGCGCATAGTCGGTGGACAGCCAGATCGACACCGGCGCCACGCCCTTGGCAAAGTACGGGCCGGCCGGGCTGGCGATCACGTAGTACGAGGCCTTCTGCGCCGCGCGCACGCCCAGGAAGGCCTCATCGGCAATCATGAACGGGCGCAAGTACAGGCTGGTCTCCGGCGCCGAGGGCACCCAGGGGCCATCCACGGCGATCAGCTGGCGCAGCGATTCGACGAACAGCGCCACCGGCAGCTCCGGCAGCGCCAGGCGCCTGGCCGAACGCTGCAGGCGCGCGCCATTGGCTTGGGGGCGGAAGGTCCAGATCGAGCCATCCTCGTGGCGGTAGGCCTTGATCCCTTCGAAGACCTCCTGGCCGTAGTGCAGGACGGCCGCGGCCGGGTCCAGCTGCAGCGGGCCATAGGGCCGGACCTGGGCGTCGTGCCAGCCATGGTCGCGGTCCCAGGTGATGGCCACCATGTGGTCGGTGAAGCGCGTGCCGAACCCCGGCGCGGAGAGGATCTGTTCGCGTTCGGCGCTGCTGCGGGGATTGCCGGAGGGCTGGACGGTGAAAACCAAGGACGAGGAGGACATGGGCCGCATACCTGCATGAATGACAAAACCCGGCAAGGATAGCGCCCAGCGGCGTGCGGTTCACCCAGTTCGACCGCGGCGTAGCGCGCGCCTGTGCGCACGTGGCGCATCGGCGGGGCCTGCAGCTTTCAGAGCATGCCCGTTTCCAGACGCGCCGCTTCGGACATCATGCGCGGGCTCCATGGCGGATCGAACACCAGCTCGACGTCGGCCTGGGCGATGGTGGGGATCATCTCCAGCTTGCTGCGCACGTCATCGACCAGGATCTCGCCCATGCCGCAGCCCGGCGCGGTCAGTGTCATCTTCACCCCCACCCGGCGCTGGCCGTCGTCGCGGTGGTCCATGTCCACCTCGTACACCAGGCCCAGATCGACGATGTTGAACGGGATCTCCGGATCGAAGCAGGTGCGCAGCTGTTGCCAGACCAGCTCCTCGACCTGTGCATCGCTGGCGTTCTCGTCCAGCGCCAGCGGCTCGGCCGGCTCCTTGCCCAGGGCATCGGCATCCTTGCCCGCGATCCGGAACAGGTTGCCTTCCACGAACACGGTGTAGCTGCCGCCCAGGGCCTGGGTGATGTAGCCGTAAGTGCCGGCCGGCAGGTTCACGCTGACACCGGCGGGCACCATGACGGCGGCGCAATCACGCTCGAACTGGACCGGTTCGCTGCTGCTTGAGTACATGGGCAAGAGATGGGGACGCGCGGAGGCAAGGCAAGCGCGCATTCTACCGGGCCCACCGGCCCGCCGCCGCCCATGCAGCGCCCCACAGCGTTGCAGTGGGCGCTGCGACATGACCTGGGCACCAATGCGCCCGGCCTGGGGCGGTATCCTTGTCCGATTGTCCCCCGTTTGCCGCCGATGCCCGCGACCTCCCCCCGATTCCCCCCCCTCAGCGCGCTGTCCCTGTTCGTCCTGCTGGGCCTGCTGCAGTCCCTGATCTGGATCGGGCTGGCCTTTTATCTGGGCTCGCAGTGCGCGTGGATGGCGCTGGTGCTGGGGGTGACGGCGGCACTGTCGCTGCGCCTGGGCGGCATGGCCCGCGGCACCGCCCGCATGCTGTGGGCCGTGGCGTTCACCGCCATCGGCGTGGCTTGGGCCAACTGGGGGGTCGTGGTGCTGCAGATGGGCGCCACCATGGGTGTGACGCCGCAGGAATCAGCGGTGAAGCTGGGCGCCCACCTGGCTCTGACCCTGCTCGGCCTGGCCACCGCGCCGCTGGACTACGTGCTGCTGGCGCTTGGGTTGGTTGTCGCGGCCATTGCTGCGCGCTGAAGGTCGCAGGTGGCGGGTCAAGACCCGCCCTACCAAGGCCGGCCAACGCTGCTGCGATCGTTCAGTGACCGTTGCCGTCGAACGACGGTTGCGCCATGAACGAAGGTCGCATCGGGCGGGTCGAGACCCGCCCTATGCTGCGTCCAGGGCCTTGAGTTCGCTGACCAGCGCGCCGGCCATCTCGGCCCCGTCGCCGTACAGCATGTGGGTGTTGTCGGCGTAGAACAGGGCGTTTTCAATGCCGGCAAAACCGGTGCCCTTGCCACGCTTGATCACGATGGTGTTCTTGCTGTTCACAACGTCCAGGATCGGCATGCCGTAGATCGGGCTACCCGGGTCGGTCCTGGCGACCGGGTTGACCACATCGTTGGCGCCGATCACCAGCGACACGTCGGTGTTGGCAAACTCAGGATTGATGTCGTCCATGTCGGCGATCAGGTCGTACGGCACGCCCGCTTCGGCCAGCAGCACGTTCATGTGGCCGGGCATGCGCCCGGCGACCGGGTGAATGGCAAACTTCACCTTGACCCCGCGCTCGATCAGGCGCTGGGCCAGCTCCCAGATCTTGTGCTGGGCCTGGGCCACGGCCATGCCGTAGCCGGGCACGATCACCACGCGCTCGGCATAGGCCATCATCGCAGCCGCATCGCCGGCCTCGATCGGCTTCTGCGACCCGCTGATCTGCGCCGCGGTGCCGCCACCGCCGAAGTTGGAGAACAGCACGCCGCTGACCGGGCGGTTCATCGCCTTGGCCATCAGCCGGGTCAGCAGGATGCCGGCCGCGCCGACCATCATGCCGGCGATGATCAGCGCCTGGTTGCCCAGCACGTAGCCTTCGAAGGACACCGCCAGGCCGGTGAAGGCGTTGTACAGCGAGATCACCACCGGCATGTCCGCACCCCCGATCGGCAGGGTCATCAGCACGCCCAGGGCCAGCGCCACGACGAAGAACGCCACGATCGCCACCGGGTCAAGCGACACCGCCGCCCAGATGCCCAGCACGACCAACGCCGCCGCCACAGCCAGGTTGAACAGCTGCTGGCCGGGGAAGGTCACCCGCCTGTCCAGGCGCCCGTCCAGCTTGGCCCAGGCGATCACCGAGCCGGACAGCGACACCGCGCCGATGGCCGAGCCGATCACCGCCAGCGCCAGGGTGATCGCGCCGGGATGGCGCGCGGCCAGGGCGGCGATCGCGGCCTGGCTCCAGTTGCTGGTGTCGCGATTGAGCAGGAACGACAACCGCAGCAGTTCCACCGCGCCAATCGCCGCGGCCGAGCCGCCGCCCATGCCGTTGTACAGGGCCACCATCTGCGGCATGTCGGTGATGGCAACCCGCCTGGCCGACACCCAGGCCGCGCCGACGCCGATCACGATGGCCACCAGAATCAGCGCGATGTTGTCCAGCCCCGGCAGGAAGAAGGTGGCCACGGTCGCCACCAGCATGCCGGTGCCGGCCCAGCCGATGCCGCTGCGCGCGGTCCTGGGCGAGGCCATGCGCTGCAGGCCCAGCAGGAACAGCGTGGCAGCCACCAGGTAGCTGGCGCTGACCAGCCAATCCAGCAGTTGCACGGTGGTCAGGTTCACTTGTGTGCCTCCGGCTTCTTGCTGGACTTGAACATCTCCAGCATCCGCTCGGTCACCACGTAGCCGCCGGCGGCGTTGCCGGCGCCCAGCAGCACCGCGATGAAGCCCAGGGCCTTTTCCACCGTCGTGTCGGCATGGCCAAGCACCACCATCGCACCGATCAGCACGATGCCGTGGATGAAATTGGAACCGGACATCAGTGGCGTATGCAGGATCACCGGCACCCGCGAGATGATGACGTGGCCGGCGATGGCCGCCAGCATGAAGATATACAGCGCAACGAAGCCGTCGTTCATGGACCTGTTTCCCTGTGCAAAGCCGGTGCGGACCCGGGGCGGCATCATAACCGCGGCCTGACTGGCTTGAGACCGGGGTCAACCGTGGCTCCACTGGTGCGTTTGCAGCAGTCTTCCCCTTTGTCATGGCTAAGCTGTGCTGGTGAGTCCGCTCCTGCCTGATCCGCCGCATGACCCCGACACCACTGCCGCCGCCGTGCCCGCGTCGATGGAGGCGTTCCTGGCCGGTGTCTCCACGCGCGCATTCCGCTTCGCCGAAGCTGGCCTGCGCAGCCGCGAAGATGCACTGGATGCGGTCCAGGACGCGATGATCAGGATGCTGGGCTATGCCGGCAAACCGGCCGCGGAGTGGACGCCGCTGTTCTGGCGCATCCTGCGCCGGCGGATCATCGACCTGCAACGGCGCGGCAATTTCCGGCTGCGCTGGATGCTGCAAGCCGGCGAACGCAACCAGGACAGCCTGCTCGACTGGGCCGATACCGCGCCGGGCCCGTCCGGCCGCCACGACCAGCGCGAAGCCTACGGCAAGCTGGTCCAGGCCCTGCGCGGCCTGCCCGCCCGCCAGCGCGAGGCCTTTAGCTTGCGCGTGCTGGAGGAGCTGGACGTGGCCCAGACCGCTCTGGCGATGGGCTGTTCGCAAGGCTCGGTCAAGACCCATCTTTCGCGCGCGCGCGATGCCCTGCAAAAACAGCTGGAGGATTTCCGGTGAGCTCCCCATCCGATTTCGACCGCCACGCCCGCCAGCTGCACGCGGCATCGCTGGCCTCGCTCTCGCCGCAGACCCTGGCGCGGCTGCGCAATGCGCGCCAGGCCTCGGGCCAGGGCGCGCGCCGCAGCCGCAGCTTGACCTGGCTGGGCGCGACGGCCTGCACCATGCTGCTGGCGGTGCTGGCCGCCAGCCAGCTGCTGCCGCCGCGCCAGCACGGCGCGCCGGCAGGCCAGATGCCGACCATCGCCGCGCTGCCGCGCGCCGATGAGGCCGATGCCTTCGTCAGCACCGCCGAGGTGCTGGACCAGAACCCCGACCTTTACCTCTGGCTGGGCTCGGATGCCTGGCTGGCGATGGAATGACCCCCATGCGCGCCTCTTGCCGACTGATCGTGCCGGTGCTGCTCGCCGCCCTGGCCTGGCCCGCGTGGGCGCAGCAGCAGCGTCCGCAAGCACCGCCACAAGTGCCCGACCGGCAAGCGCAGTGGCCGGCGTGGGATCAGCTCAGCCCCGCGCAGCGCGAGCTGCTGGTGGCCCCGTTGCGCGAGCGCTGGAACGCCGATCCCGGCCAGCGTGCACGGATCATGGAGCACGCCCAGCGCTGGCATGAGATGACCCCGCAGCAACGCACGCAGGCCCGCCAGGGCGTGCACCGCTACCAGGGCATGAGCCCGCAACAGCGCCAGCAAGCCCGCGCCTTGTTCGACCACATGCACACGCTGCCGCCGTCGCAGCGCAAGCAGCTGCGCGATGCCTGGAAGAACATGACCCCGCAGCAGCGCCAGGAGTGGGTGCGCACGCACCCGCCGATGAAGGACGACGACCCGGATTGAACCCCGGGCCGCGCTGCCGGATCAGGCGGCGGCGTCGGCCTGCCAGCGGGTCCTGGCCAGCAGTTCGTCTTCCCAGTCGAAGGACAGCGCGCCGTCCTTGAGGAACAGCACGACGAAGTTGTAGACGTTGCGCGCGAACATCTCGCTGGCGTGGACCGCGCCCATGCTGGCCAGATTGAGCGGACCGGCCAGGGTGACGCCGTTGGCCGAGGTGATGGTCTGGCCCGGCTGGGTCAGTTCGCAGTTGCCGCCGGTTTCGGCGGCCAGGTCCACGATCACGCTGCCGGGCTTCATCCCGGCCACCATCGCGGCGGTGATGATCTTCGGTGCCGGCCGGCCCGGTACCGCGGCGGTGCAGACGATGGTGTCCACGCCCTTGAGGTGCTCGGCCAGACGCCGCTGCTGTTCGGCACGCTCATCCTCGGTCAGGGCGCGCGCATAGCCGCCCTCGCCCACCGCGCTCACGCCCAGGTCCAGGAACCTGCCGCCCAGCGATTCGATCTGCTCGCGCGTCTCCGGGCGCACGTCGAAGCCCTCGACCTGCGCGCCCAGGCGCTTGGCCGTGGCCACCGCCTGCAGGCCGGCCACGCCGGCGCCGACGATCAACACCCTGGACGGACGGATGGTACCGGCCGCGGTGGTCAGCATCGGAAAGAACCGCGGGGTCAGTTCGGCGGCGATTAGTACCGCCTTGTAACCGGTCATGGCGGCCTGCGAGCTGAGCACGTCCATCGCCTGCGCCCGGGTCGTGCGCGGCAGGCGTTCCAGTGGAAAGGCCACCACCCCGGCCGCGGTCAGTGCCTGCGCGCGGGCGGCGTCGGCCTGCGGATGCAGGCTGCCGACCAGCACGGTGCCGGCCGGGTACCCGGCCAACGCTGCGGCGGGTGGGCACTGCACGCACAACACCAGGCCACCGGCCACCGGCGTGGCCGGCGCGACGATGCTGGCACCGGCATCCAGATAGGCCTGGTCGGTGAAGCCGGCCGCGGCGCCCGCCCCGGCTTCCACCTGGACGGCGGCACCGGCAGCCATGAGCTTTTTCACGGTTTCCGGAACGGCGGCCACGCGGCGCTCGCCTGCTGCCGTTTCCCGCACCACCCGTACCTCGACCGTCATGCCCGATCCGCCTGCTGCCCAAACAGCGGCGATGCTAGCAAACAGAACCGGCCGCCGGGCCCACCGCGGCCGGCGGCGCCGCACGCGCGATGACGAGAACCCTTCACCCGTCCGACAACGGCGTGGCCGGCGGCCGGTTGATCCCGTCCAGGCGATCGATGACGCCCTGCATGGCGCTGTCGAAGGCGTCCTCGTGCCGATGCCGGCGCAGTCGGCCCAGCCGCACCATGACCGCCAGCTCCTCGGCCGAGGCCACGCAGAAGCGCACGCCGCGCCGGTTGACGAACAGCAGCCGCGAGGAGATCGGGCTCACCCACGACAGCTTGCCGGCCTGGACCTTGTTGTCCTTGTCCACGAAATCCAGCCAGGTGCCGATCGGCAGCGTGCGGAAATGCTCGGCATCGGCGCTGTCGAAATCCAGCGCATCGGTGCCGCCGATCAGTTCCAGGTTCGGCGCCTGCGCGGCGGCGGCCCGGGCGGCCGGTTCGGCCACCGGCGGCAAATCCGGAAGCGCGCGTTCCAGGTCCGGTCGCGAAACCGACACCGCCTGCAGGGTGTCGTGCAGCGCGTCGATCGCCGCACCGGCGGCCTCGCCGCCCATCCCGACGCTGCTGAAGACCTTGATCAGGCCGTGCCGCCATTCCTGCAGCCACGGCTTGCCCACGATCTGCCGCTGCGCCTCGGCCAGCTCCTGCAGCACGCCATCGGCCAGGGCCAGTGCGCTGGCCGCCATCTGGCTGTCCTCGCCTTCGCGCAGCAGCGCCATGGTCAGGTGGTGGGCCCAGGGCTGGCGCAGGAAATCCTCGATGGTCTGCGGCACGCGCCGCCCTTCCAGGCGCCTGGACAGCTCGACCGCGGCGCGTGCGCGGGCCGCCTCCAGCCGCTCCTGGCCGCGCTGCAGCTCGGTGGCGCGGCGTTCGGCGATCTCGATGCGGCGCTTGTGCTGGTTGAGGAAATCCCGGAATTCCTCCTCCAGGGTCAGGAAGATCGCCAGGTTCTCGTTGAACTCGGCCACCAGCCGGTCGACGACTTCCTCGACCTTGGCCATCAGCACGCGCTCGGCCGCACTTTCGCCGGTGTTGCCCTCGCACGCCTCGGCCAGCACGTTGAGCAGGCGCCGCGCCGGATGGGTCTTCTGCACGAACATGCGCCGGTCCAGCAGCGCGACCTTGACGAAGGGCACCACCAGCTTGCCCATCAACTCGCGCGAATGCATTTCAAGATCGCGCTCGTCGAGCATCACATCAAACAACATGCCGACCAGGTCGATGGCGTCCTCGTCCACCGGCGAGAGCCTGGTGGTACCCGGCTCCATGCCCAGCTGGCCGGCGCTGTTGAGCACTTCGCTCTTCAGGCGCTGGGCCAGGGATTCGTCGCTGCTGCCCACCGCGGCGCGCTGCAGGGTGGCGCTGGGCGTGGCCTGCAGCATCGACAGCACCGAGAGCATCTCGCGCTTTGACAGCGAACGCGCATCGCCCTGCCCGCCGCCGCGATCCTGGCCTTCGCCGTAGCCGCCGGCCGGTTCGCCGCGATGGCCGCGCGATTCCTGCAGCAGGTGATGGAGCGCTTCAAGCAGCACGCCCTGGGCGTTGGCGCCCAGCGCAGGATCGTAGCCGGCGCCCGCATAGCCACCGGCATCGGCGTTGCCCTGCCAGGCGTTGCCGCCCAGGCGCTCGGCGAAGCGCGCCATCCAGGCCGGCATGCCGGTCTCGTCGTTGCCGGCCGGCAGACCCATGTCCGGCGCGCGTCGGCTTTCGACCGCTTCCAGACCGGGGATCTGTGCCGGCGGTGCGCTCGGTCGCTGCGGCACCACCCGGCGCGCGGCCGGCAATTCGCCGATCACCCCGGCCTGGACCAGCATCCGATCCAGGCTTTCGTAGATGCGCGCCAGCTGCGGCACCAGCTCGCGCTCACCCAGCTTGATCACCGTCAGGCGCACTTCCAGGGTGAAGTCGCAGCCGGAGAACGCCTCATGCATGGCCACGCCGACGTGCTCGGGACCAATCGGGTTGTGGTCGGCATCCAGGTCGCCCACCGCGGCGATGATGCCCAGCCGGCGGTCAAGGTGGCCCAGCACCTGGCGGCAGTCGCGGCCGACCACGCTGGCCAGGTTGCGCGCGGCCAGGCGCGATTCCAGCTCGGCTTCCGACAACAGGCTCAGGCCGGTGACGTTGGGATCGGTCAGCGCGGTGTCCACCGATAGCGGCGTGCCCTCTTCCAGCGCGCGCCAGGCCTTTTCCAGGTGCTGACGGAAGCGCGCAATCGCCGGCTCACGCTGGCGGCGCAATTCGCGCATGCCGTCAAGAAACGCCGTCTGGGCCGGACCCGCGCGCTCGACACGTTCGAACAGCGCGTCGTCGAACCTGCCCAGCGCATCGCCGAACGCGGTGACCAGCGCAGGCAGCACGGTGCTGCGGGCCTGTTCGAGCAGGCGCAGATTGCGGCCCTGGCCGCGCTGGAGATCGACGAATGAGGACATACCGGCGCGCGCGTCCGTGACTGTTCAAACGGGGAAAGGCGGCCCCTGGGTTCCGCGGATTCATCGTAGTGAATCGCGCGGTCCATGAACCGTGACGAAATTGGCAGTCCCCCTCGCCTGGCCGAAACAACGCGGGTGAACGTTCCGTGCGAGCGCTCATCATAGGGATATCGCGCTGGCTGGCTGGACCACCACGCCAGCTTGAGCCTCGCAACGCCACAGTGGCAGCGCTGCGCACGGCGCCTGCGCGCGTAGCGGCATGATCCCGAGCCTGCGTGCCCAGCGTGACGGCCTCAAATGATGTGCCAAGCAGCTAAACTGCGGGGCATGCCCACCCCCACCTTGCTGCAAGCCCTCGACCAGCGTCGTTCGGTGCCCTCCAGGCAGCTGCGCGAGCCAGGCCCGGACACCTCCACCCTGCTGCAGATGCTGCGCAGCGCCAGCCGGGTGCCGGACCACGGCAGGCTGGTGCCGTTCCGGTTCATCCGCATCCAGGGCGAGGCCCGCGCGGCGATGGGTGAGCTGCTGGCCAGGCGCACCCTGCAGAAGGATCCGTCCGCGTCGGCTTCGGCCGTGGAGAAGGAGCGCGGCCGCTTTGCCAGCGCACCGGTCATCGTCGCCGTGGTCGCGCGCCTGCAGCCAGGCCACAAGGTGCCGCTGGAAGAGCAATGGCTCACTGTTGGCAGCGTGTGCTTCGCCCTGCTCCAGGCTGCGCAGGCCTGCGGCTTCGGTGCGCAGTGGCTGACCGGCTGGGCCGCCACCGACCCGGTGGTGTGCACCGAACTGGGCCTGGGGCCGGACGAACGCATCGCCGGCTTCATCCACATCGGTACCGCGGCGATGCAGATGCCCGAGCGCGAGCGCCCGGATCCGGCCGCGCTGCTGAGCGACTGGGTGGGTGGCGGTGCCTAGGCGCGATGGCAATCGGGAGCGGCGCAGGAGCCAACCCAGCGTGCCTTCAGGGCGTGGCGTGACACCCACCGGCGGCGGTCGGCACAGGCCATGAAGGACCTCTATCTGGTGGATGCCAGCCTGTACGTGTTCCGCGCCTGGCACTCGATGCCCGACCAGTTCCACGACGCCCAGGGCTGGCCGACCAACGCGGTGCACGGCTTTGCCCGGTTCCTGGTGGAGCTGGCCGAGCGCGAGCGTCCCAGCCACATCGTGGTGGCCTTCGACGAGGCGCTGGACAGCTGCTTCCGTCACACGCTCTACCCGGCCTACAAGGGCAACCGCGAGCCGGCGCCAGCCGAGCTGCGGCGCCAGTTCACCCATTGCAAGGCGCTGTGCGCGGCACTGGGCTTCAACGTGCTGGGCCACCGGCATTACGAAGCCGACGACCTGATCGGCAGCGCGCTGCATGCGGCGCGGCCGCTGGGCCTGCGCGGGGTGATCGTCTCGGCCGACAAGGATCTCTCGCAGCTGTTGTGGGAACACGACGAGCAGTGGGATTTCGCCCGCGGCGTGCGCTGGGGCATGACCGGGGTCAAGGGCCGGCACGGCGTGGAGGCGCACCAGATCGCCGACTACCTGGCGCTGTGCGGCGATGCGATCGACAACATCCCCGGCATCACCGGCATCGGCGCCAAGACCGCGGCGATCCTGCTGGCCCATTTCGGCAGCCTGGATGCCCTGCTGGCGCGCTGCGATGAAGTCGCGTTCCTGCGCATGCGCGGGGCGGCGCAGGTGGCCAGGCGCCTGCGCGAACAGCGCGAACACGCGCTGCTGTGGCGCCAGCTGACCACCATCGCCCTGGATGCGCCGCTGGATGGCAGCGTGCCGGGCTTCGCCCGCGCGCCGGCCGATGGCGACATGCTCGATGCATTGGCCGAAGCGGTGCGCCTGGGCCCCACGCTGCGCCGGCGCCTGCGCACCGCGGCCGGGCTGGAACAACCCTGGGCCCCGCCGCAGGACGACGACGCGCCGCATTTCCCTTCCTACCAACCGGCCTGATCCCATGAGCTCCAAGACCGAACCCGTTGAAGTCATGTACGACGGCAAGTACCTGCGCATGATCCGCCGCGGCACCTGGGAATACACCGAGCGCGCCCATGCCGGCGGCCTGGCGGCGATCATCCTGGCAGTCACCCCGCAGGACAACATCGTCTTCGTCGAGCAGTTCCGCGTGCCGCTGCAGGCCAACACCATCGAGATGCCAGCCGGGCTGGTCGGCGACATCCACGCGGACGAATCGATCGAGCTGTCGGCGGTCCGCGAGCTGGAGGAAGAAACCGGCTGGACCGCCGAGCACGCCGAAGTGCTGCTGATCGGGCCGGTGTCCTCTGGCTCGAGCAGCGAGCGGGTGGCCTTCGTGCGGGTCACCGGCCTGACCAAGGTCGGCCAGGGCGGCGGCGATGGCGATGAGGACATCACCGTGCACGAAGTCCCGCGCGCCAAGGCCGCGGCATGGCTGGTGCAAAAGCTGGGCGAGGGCTATCAGCTCGACGCCAAGCTGTGGGCGGGCCTGTGGATGATCGAGCACCACCTGGACGGGACCCCACGTGTCTGAAACACGACGGCTGCTGGGGCCGGACGATCCGGCCCCGTTCACCCTGATCGGCCCTGGCGCGCCTTCGCCGTTCCTGCTGATCGCCGACCACGCCGGCCAGGCCGTGCCCGCCGCACTGGACCGGCTGGGCCTGACCCAGGCCGAGCTGGACCGCCACATCGGCTGGGACATCGGCGTTGCCGGCACCACGCGCAAGCTGGCCGCGCTGCTGGATGCCACCGCCGTGCTGCAGACCTATTCGCGCCTGGTGATCGACTGCAACCGGCCCTTGACCGCGCCCAGCTCGATCGCCGCGGTCAGCGACGGCACCGAGATCGCGGCGAACGTGGCCGCAAGCGCCGCCCAGCGCGCGCAGCGCGTGGCGGAGATCTTCGCCCCGTACCACGAGGCGATCGGCGCCCAGCTCGATGCGCGCGCCGCGCGCGGCCAACCCACGCTGCTGATCGCCCTGCACAGCTTCACCCCGGCGTTCGCCGGAACCGCGCGGCCCTGGCACGCCGGGGTGCTGTACCAGCACGACAACCGTCTGGCGATGGCGCTCAAGCCGCTGCTGGAGGCCGATGGCCTGACCGTGGGCGACAACGAACCCTACTCGGTCAGTGACGCCACCGACTACGCGATCCCGGTTCACGGCGAGGCCCGCGGCCTGCCTCACCTGGAGCTGGAAATCCGCCAGGACCTGATCGCCGACGACGCCGGCCAGAGCGCCTGGGCGCAGCGCCTGGCCACCCTGTTCACGCAACTGGCGCCGCACTTCACGCAGCGCTAGGTTTGCCGGGTGGTATACCGGTGGCACCTTCCCGCACCGTGGCGAGACCATGTTGATCCGCCTGGGTTACGAGATCGCCTTCCGGCTGCCGCAGCCCACGCCGATGCTGGTGACCCTGAACATCCACGATTCGCGCCGCACCGACATCGTCATCGGCCAGGAACTGCGCGCCCTGCCGGGGGTGCCGATGCGCCAGTACCGCGACAGCTTCGGCAACACCTGCACGCGCCTGACCGCCCCCACGGGCGTGTTCACCCTGTACACCGATGCCGTGGTGGAGGACAGCGGGGTGCAGGACCTGACCATGCCACTGGCGCGCGAGGTGCCGGTGGATCAGCTGCCGGACCAGGCCCTGGTGTTCCTGCTGGGCAGCCGCTATTGCGAGACCGACCAGCTGGTGGGCATGGCCTGGGACCTGTTCGGCAGCGCGCCAAACGGCTGGAACCGGGTCCAGGCGATCTGCGACTACGTGCATTCGCAGATCGAGTTCGGCTACCACCACGCCAACCCGACCAAGGGCGCGGTCCAGGCCCTGCGCGAAGGCCGCGGGGTGTGCCGCGACTTCGCCCATTCGGCCATCGCCCTGTGCCGCTGCATGAACATCCCGGCGCGCTACTGCACCGGCTACCTGGGCGACATCGGGGTACCGCCAGTGAATGCGCCGATGGACTTCTCGGCCTGGTTCGAAGCCTACCTGGACGGCCAGTGGTACACCTTCGATGCGCGCCACAATGTCCCGCGCATCGGCCGGGTCCTGATCGCCCGCGGCCGCGATGCGGCCGACGCGGCGATCAGCAACAGCTTCGGCGCCCACACCCTGGAGAAGTTCCTGGTGTGGACCGACCAGACCGACGACCCGACCCTCTCACCGCGGCCGCAGGCCACGCCCGCCGGGTCGCTGTCGCCGCTGGCCTGAGGCAGGCCATGCCGAGCTGGCGCGCCGGCCTGGATCGCTGCGCTCAGGCGAACGCGTCGGTGGCGCGGACCAGCGCATCGATGTTTTCAAGCTCGAACGCCGAATGCCCCGAGGTCGGGCTGATCTGCAGCCGCGCCTTCGGCCAGGCCTTGTGCAGGTCCCAGGCGTTGGCAACCGGGCACACCACATCGTAGCGACCGTGCACGATCACGCCGGGGATGTCGGCGATCCTGGGTGCATCGCGCAGCAGCTGGTCCTCCACTTCGAAGAAGCCGCCATTGACGAAGTAGTGGTTTTCGATGCGGGCGAAGGCCAGCGCAAATTCCGCATCCTCGTGACCGCTGACGAAGTTCTCGTCCACCCGCAGGAAGCTGGTCGCCCCTTCCCACACCGACCACGCGCGCGCCGCGGCCAGCCGGGTCTGCGCATCATTGCTGGTCAGGCGGCGGTGGAAGGCCGAGATCAGGTCCGCCCGCTCCACCTGCGGGATTGCATGGATGTAATGCTCCCACGCGTCGGGGAACAGGCGGCTGGCGCCTTCCTGGTAGAACCATTCCAGCTCCCAACGACGCAGCATGAAGATGCCGCGCAGGACCAGCTCGGTGACACGGCGCGGATGGGTCTGGGCGTAGGCCAAGGCCAGGGTCGAGCCCCAGCTGCCGCCGAAGACCTGCCAAGCATGGATGCCCAGATGCGCGCGCAACGTTTCGATATCGGCCACCAGGTGCCAGGTGGTGTTGTCGACCAGGTCGGCGTGTGGACGCGAGCGCCCCGAGCCACGCTGGTCGAACAGCACGATCCGGTATTTGGCCGGATCATGGAAGCAGCGCATCTTCGGGCTGCAGCCCGCGCCCGGTCCGCCATGCAGCATCACCACCGGCTTGCCGTCCGGGTTGCCGCACTGCTCGTAATACAGCACGTGGCGGTCATCGACCCGCAGGTGGCCGGCGTCGAAGGGTTCGATGGCGGGATACAGGGTGCGCATGAAAGCTGACGGTGAGGGACGAGCGGCCAGTCTAACCCGGCCCCTCACCGACCTCAGGCGATGCGTGCCAGCGTCACCCGATCGCGCTGTTCGATGTCCTGCGCAGTGTGGACCGCATCGAAGCCGGCCTGCATCAGCAGTGCACGTACCGCCTGGCCCTGCTCCAAGCCGTGCTCCAGCAGCAGCCAGCCGCCTGGCAGCAGATGCGCCGGGGCCTGTGCAATGATTCGGCGGATGTCATCCAGGCCATCGCCGCCGGCCACCAATGCCGTGGCCGGCTCGAAGCGCAGATCGCCCTGCGCCAGATGCACATCGCCGGCGGCGATGTAGGGCGGATTGCTGGCGATGAGGTCGAAGCGCCGGCCTTGCAGCGGCGCCAACCAGTCACCGCAGACAAAGTCCACGTTCTCCAGCGCGTGCGCCCTGGCGTTGGCCCGGGCAACGGCCAGCGCCTGGGCGCTGGCATCGGTGGCCAGCACCTGCGCCTGCGGGCGTTCGCTGGCGATGGCCAGGGCGATCGCGCCAGTGCCGGTGCCCAGGTCGGCCACCTGCAGCGCACGCCCAGGCGGCAGCCGCTCCAGCGCCAGTTCGACCAGGCGCTCGGTGTCGGCCCGCGGGATCAGCGTGGCCGGCGTGACCTGCAGATCCAGCGTCCAGAAGCCGCGCCGGCCGGTGATGTAGGCCAGCGGTTCGCCGCGCCGGCGCCGCTCCAGCAGCGCCGCGAACCCGGCCTGCACGGCGGCCTCGGCCGGATCGGCGCCGTGGGCGAACAGCCAGGCGCGCTGGCGCCCCAACGCATGCAGCAGCAGGTGCTCGGCCTCCAGGCGCGCTTCCGGCGTGGACAGCTGCGCTGCGCCCTGGCGCAGCAGCGCATCCAGACGCGGGGGTGGCTGCGTTTCCATCGGTCCATGGTAGCGGTTGCGCGGCCGCGCCCGGCCCGGCGTGATCAAGACTGGGCCTTGGCAATGGCCCGTGATGTTCTCGCAACAGGCGCTGCATTAGCATTGCGCCAAGCCGGCCATTGATAGCCTGTCGCTATACACTCCATTTCTTTAATCGATTTGAGTAATCAGCGATGGCTGCTTAGGCTGGTCGCCAACGCTCCACCCATCCACCAAGAGGAAGAACCGATGTCCGTGATCAACACCGAAATCCTGCCGTTCAAGGCCACTGCCTACAAGAATGGCGAGTTCATCGAGGTCTCCGATGCCGACCTGAAGGGCAAGTGGTCCGTGGTCGCCTTCTACCCGGCCGACTTCACCTTCGTCTGCCCGACCGAACTTGAGGACCTGGCCGACCATTACGCCGAATTCCAGAAGCTTGGCGTGGAGGTCTATTCGGTCTCCACCGACACCCACTTTTCGCACAAGGCCTGGCACGACACCTCCGCGGCGATCGGCAAGATCAAGTACGCCATGATCGGTGATCCGACCCATCAGATCTCGAAGAACTTCGACGTCCTGCGGCCGGCCGGGCTGGCCGACCGTGGCACCTTCATCATCGACCCGCAGGGCGTGATCCAGGGTGTGGAAATCACCGCCGAGGGCATTGGCCGCGATGCGTCCGAGACGCTGCGCAAGGTCAAGGCCGCGCTGTACGTGGCCTCCCATCCGGGTGAGGTGTGCCCGGCCAAGTGGAAGGAAGGTGCCAAGACCCTGGCGCCCTCGCTGGACCTGGTCGGCAAGATCTAATCCACTGCCCGACCGCCTTCCCCGCCGCGTGCGGGGAAGGCAGCGGCGGCAAACCGGAATCCGCTTCGTTCGCGCACGCCCAAGTGGCTTGCGGTTTGCTTCTCGCATCGTTCTGCCCATCGGGCAGGCCTGTCTGTTCCCGAAATCAGGAGACGCCACATGTTGGACGACACCCTCAAGACCCAGCTCAAGACCTATCTGCAGCGCGTGACCCGACCAGTGGAAATCGTGGCCTCGGTGGACGATTCGGCCACCTCCAGGGAAATGCTGGAACTGCTGGAGGACATCTTGCAGCTGTCCGACCAGGTCTCACTGGTCCAGCAGCGCAATGCCGATCCGCACACGCCTTCGTTCGCACTGAATTCGCCGGGCCAGGACATCCACCTGCGCTTTGCCGGCCTGCCGATGGGCCACGAGTTCACCTCGCTGGTGCTGGCCCTGCTGCAGGTCGGCGGTTATCCGTCCAAGGCCGCGCCGGACACGATCGAGCAGATCCAGGGCCTGGACGGCGACTACCGGTTCGAGACCTATTTCTCGCAGAGCTGCCAGAACTGCCCGGACGTGGTCCAGGCCCTGAACCTGATGGCGGTCCTGAATCCACGCATCCAGCACGTGGCCATCGACGGGGCGGTGTTCCCGGAAGAGGTCGAGCAGCGCCAGGTGATGTCGGTGCCCACCGTCTACCTCAACGGCGAGGTCTTCGGTCAGGGCCGCATGACCCTGGAAGAGATCGTCGGGCGGCTGGACGCTGGTGCGGCCAGGCGCGAGGCCAAGAAGCTCTCGGCCAAGGATCCTTTCGAGGTGCTGGTGGTCGGCGGCGGCCCGGCTGGCGCGGCCGCGGCGATCTACGCCGCGCGCAAGGGCATCCGCACCGGGGTGGTGGCCGAGCGCTTCGGCGGCCAGGTCCTGGACACCATGGCGATCGAGAACTTCATCTCGGTCCAGGAGACCGAAGGGCCGAAGATGGCCGCGGCACTGGAAGCCCACGTGCGCCAGTACGAGGTGGACATCATGAACCTGCAGCGCGCCGAAAAGCTGGTGCCGGCCGGTGACGACGGCCTGATCTCGATCGAGCTGGCCAACGGCGCCACGCTCAAGGGCAAGACCGTGATCCTGTCCACTGGCGCGCGCTGGCGGCAGATGAACGTGCCCGGCGAGGACCAGTACCGGAACAAGGGCGTGGCCTACTGCCCGCATTGCGACGGTCCGCTGTTCAAGGGCAAGCGCGTGGCGGTGATCGGCGGCGGCAATTCGGGCGTGGAAGCGGCCATCGATCTTGCCGGCGTGGTCAGGCACGTCACCCTGATCGAGTTCGATCACAAGCTGCGCGCCGACGAGGTCCTGCAACGCAAGCTGCGCAGCCTGCCCAACGTGACCATCCTCCTGTCGGCGTTGAGCACGCAGGTGCATGGCGACGGCAGCAAGGTCACCGGCCTGTCCTATACCGACCGCACCAACGACACCGGCCACACCATCGAGCTGGAAGGCATCTTCGTGCAGATCGGCCTGCTGCCCAACACCGAATGGCTCAAGGGCACGGTTGAACTGTCCCCACGTGGGGAGATCGTGATCGACGAGCGCGGTCAGACTTCGGTCCCGGGTGTGTTCGCTGCCGGCGATGCCACCACGGTGCCCTACAAGCAGATCGTGATCGCCATGGGCGAAGGCGCCAAGGCTGCGCTGAGCGCCTTCGACCACCTGATCCGCCACAGTGCGCCGGCCCAGGCGCCGGTGGCCGAGGCGCAAGCGGCCTGATCCATCGCCGGCCTCTTCCACGATGTCGATCCACGCCCGTCGGTGTCCCCGGCGGGCGTTTTTTCCGGACGCCGACCTTTGTCGATTGATGCGCCGGCGCAAGGGGCGTTGAATGCATCGAGGGCCCCGATGACCCACAACCTGCAGGCGGATCCGCGCACGTGAACCTGCGTGACCTCAAATACCTGGTCGCTCTGGCCGATCACATGCACTTCGGCCGGGCCGCGGCGGCCAGCTTCGTCAGCCAGCCCACCCTGTCCACCCAGATCAAGAAGCTCGAGGACGAGCTGGGCGTGCCGCTGGTCGAACGTGCCCCGCGCAAGGTGATGCTGACCCCGGCCGGGCGCGAGGCAGCCGAACGGGCGCGCCGGATCGTGGCCGAGGTCGAACAGCTGAAGGAAGCCGCCCGTCGCAGCCAGGACCCGGAAGCCGGCACGGTCAAGCTGGGCATCTTCCCCACCCTGGGCCCGTACCTGTTGCCGCATGTGGTACCGGCGATCCGCACGCGCTTCCCGCGACTGGAACTGCTGCTGGTGGAGGAAAAGAGCGATGTACTGCTGCAGCGCCTGCGCGAAGGCAAGCTGGACGCCAGCCTGCTGGCACTGCCGGTGGACGAGGAGCAGATGCATGTGGAATTCCTGTTCGAGGAACCCTTCGTGTTGGCCGCGCCCGAGCACCATCCGCTGGCCAAGCGCACCGGCCTGACCCTGGCCGAATTGAACGACCAGAAGCTGCTGCTGCTGGAAGACGGCCACTGCCTGCGCGAACAGGCGCTGGAGGTCTGCCGCCTGTCCGGCGCCAACGAAAAATCCGAATTCCGCGCCACCAGCCTGGAAACCCTGCGCCAGATGGTCGCCGCCGAGGTCGGCATGACCCTGCTGCCGCTGCTGGCGGTCCAGCCGCCGGTGGCGCGCTCGGAGAACATTCACCTGCTGGGCTTCAGCGACTCCCATCCCAGCCGGCGCATCGCCATGGTCTGGCGCAAAAGCTCGGCCATGGACGCGTTCTTGATCCAGCTGGCGCAGGTGTTCGCCGAGCTGCCCGCCGACCTGCTCGACCCCGCCACGCTTGGCCTGCCAGTGCCTGTCCGCAAGAAGGCTTCCACCGCCTGGCAACGGCGCGCGTGAGAGGCTTTCGGCCTAGGAGCCTGTCGGACTTTGGCCGGCCAGGCTGCCTCGACCGCCAAAGCCCGACAGACTCCTAGCCGACACGCACAACGAAACGGATCAAATGCCATGACCTCCCCAAGCAAACTCCAGCAACTGCGCGAGCTGTCCGTGATCGTGGCCGACACCGGCGATGTCGAGGCGATCAAGCGGCTCAAGCCAGTCGACTGCACCACCAATCCCACCCTGGTAAAGAAGGCGCTGGACCTGCCGGTCTACGCCGACCTGATCGATGAGCAGACCGCCTGGGCCAGGGCCCAGGGCAAGGTGAACGAGGAACGGTTGGCCGAAGTCGTCGACCGCCTGACCATCGGCGTGGGCACCAGGCTGGCCGGCCTGATCCAGGGCCGCGTGTCCACCGAAGTCGATGCCGACCTGGCCCATGACACCGCCGCCACCGTGGCCAAGGCCAGGAAGTTCATCGCCATGTACGCCGAACAGGGCGTGCCCAGGGAGCGCATCCTGATCAAGGTCGCCGCGACCTGGGAAGGTGTGGAAGCCTGCCGCCAGCTGCAGGCCGAAGGCATCGACTGCAACTGCACGCTGATCTTCAACCCGACCCAGGCCCTGGCCTGTGCCGAGGCCGGCGCGTTTTTGATCTCGCCGTTCGTGGGTCGCATCCTCGACTGGTACAAGGCCCACGGCCAAGCCCCGGCCAGCATCGACCAGGACCAGGGCGTGAAGTTCGTGCGCGGCGTCTACGACACCTTCAAGCGCCGCGGCATCAAGACCGTGGTGATGGGCGCCTCGTTCCGCTCCACCGCGCAGATCGAAGCGCTGGCCGGATGTGACCGCCTGACCATCTCGCCGGACCTGCTCGACCAGCTCGATGCCGACCATGGCCCGCTGCCGCGCAAGTTGTTTCCGGCCCAGGCGCAGGTCGGCAGCCACCCGCCGGTGGACGCGGCCCGGTTCAAGGCCGACGTCCAAGCCGACCCAATGGCCAGAGAAAAACTGGCCGACGGCATCCGCGTCTTCGCCGAGGATCTCAAGTCCCTGCGCAAGACCATCGCCGATCGGCTGGCCTGAAATTCTCGCGACCAATAAAAGCCTCTTGACGGCAACGACGCTGCACCGCCGGCCACTGTTCGCCGATCCCCGCGCTGCGCAGGCGGCGTGCCGGTCCTTCATCTCACGCCGATGCCTGGGCGATGCCCGTCTGCTCGCCTGGGTGCTGATGCCCGATCACGCGCATTGGTTGCTGGCACTGGGCCAGGACAAGCCGTTGGCCAAGGTGGTGGAATGGCTCAAGTCCTTCAGCGCACGCGAGGCGAATCTGGCGACCGGGCGCACGGGTCCGGTCTGGGCACGGGCTTACCACGATCATGCCTTGCGGCGGGCGCAGGACCTGCAGCAGATCGCCCGGTACATCGTGGCCAATCCGCTGCGCGCAGGGCTTGTCCAGCGCGTTGGCGATTATCCGTACTGGAACGCGGTCTGGCTGTAGGAGCGCATCGCAGGGGCGCGATGATCGGGCGCGCCGAGATGCCAAGGGAGAGCATCGCGCCCCTTCGGGGCGCTCCTACGGGAAAGCCCATCGCGGCCATGGCCCTACGGCCACATCCCTGGGATTTTGCCCCCTATCCCCCGCTCGCGGGGGGGCGAGAAGGCACGGCTTGCGCGCCACTGGCGCGCGTGCCTTGGAGCGCCCGCGCCGCTGGCGCGGGCCGGGGTGCGAAGCAGGGGGTCGGGGTGAGGGGGATAGGGGTGACGGCCATGCCGACGACGACACATCAACGTTCCGGAGCCGGCTGCGGTTTACTGGCCTTAAAGCAAAAGCCCCCCTCACCCCAGCCCTCTCCCCCGCACGCGAGGGAGAGGGGGCACGAACGCGTCGAGCAGACAGTTGCTCCTACACACGGGCCTAGCCCTCCCACTGCCCCAGCGCTGCCAGGCTGTTGGCGCGGGCGCGCTCGAACACGATCGACTGGGCCTTGGCGAAATTGCGGTCCGGGTCCTTGGCCCAGTGCGCCAGCGCGGCCTGCTGCATGGCCCGGCCGTAGGAGAAGCTCAGCGGCCAGGGCAGGTTGCCCAGGCGGTTCATGGCATCCAGGTGGGCGGTGGCATCCTCGTCGGACTGGCCGCCGGACAGGAACACGATGCCCGGCAGGATCGCCGGCACGGCGGTCTTGAGGCACATCACGGTGGATTCGGCCACTTCTTCCACATCGACCTGGTCGGCGCAGCGGCTGCCCGGCAGGACCATCGAGGCCTTGAGGATGGTGCCTTCCAGCAGGACGTTCTGCTCGTACAGGGCGCCGAACACCGAGCGCAGGGTCGCCTCGGTCACCTCGTAGCAGGTCTGGATGTCGTGGTCGCCCTCCATCAGCACCTCCGGCTCGATGATCGGCACGATGCCCTGCTCCTGGCACAGCGCGGCGTAGCGGGCCAGCGCGTGGGCGTTGACCTCGATGCAGGTGCCGGAGGGGATGTCCTCGCCGATGTTGATCACCGCGCGCCACTTGGCAAAGCGCGCGCCCAGCTTGTAGTAGGCCTGCAGCCGCGTGCGCAGGCCGTCCAGGCCCTCGGTCACCAGCTCGCCGGGGCAGCCGGCCAGCGGCTGGGTGCCAAGATCAACCTTGATGCCCGGGATCATGCCGTGGTCGGTCATGTACTTGGGGAACGGCACCGCGTCCCGGGTCTTCTGGCCGATGGTCTCCTCGTGGAGGATCGCGCCGGAGATGTGGTTGGCCAGCCGGGGCGTGGTGATCAGCAGCTCGCGGTAGCGGCGACGATGTTCTTCGGTGTTGTCGAGGCCCACCCCGGCAAAACGCTTGCCGATGGTGGCGATGGATTCGTCGATGGCGATGATGCCCTTGCCGGGGGCGACCAGGGCCTGCGCGGTTTCGGCGAGCTGTTCGATGCTCATGTGGACTCGGGGGGCGGACGGCGGAACCGGGAATTATAGCCGGCGCCGCCCTGCCCCTTGCCGGTCATGCCGCAAGCGCGCGGCGGCCTTGCGCCGCCGGTGCGCGCCGGCGGCCGGGCCGTTACAGCTCGCCCAGGCCGCTGGCGCGGCCGTCCTGACCCACTTCCAGCAGGCGCAGGGTGTTGGTGGCGCCGTGCTGTTCCATGTGCTCGCCGCTGGTGAACACCACCCGGTCGCCCGGCTTGAGCATTTCGGCCTGGACCAGCATCTGGATGCTGGCGCGGGCCGCTTCGCGCGCGGCCATGCCGCGGCTGTCGAAGGCCACCGGAGTCACCCCGCGCATCATCGCCATGCGCCGGCGGGCGCCGTCATCGCGCGAGAACGCGTACACCGGCACCGAGGAGCGGAAGCGCGAGAGAAAGCCGGCAGTGCCGCCCGATTCGGTCAGCGCCACCACCCCGCCCAGGCTGATGTGCTCGGACAGGAACATGGTCGCCATGGCGATGGCATGGTCGGCGCGCTGCAGGTTGCGCTGGGCGGCTTCGAAATCGGTCTCCATGCCGAACGAGCGCTCGGCGCCGACGCAGATGCGGGCCATCGCCTCGACCGCGCGCACCGGGTAATGGCCGGCCGCGGTTTCGCCGGACAGCATCACCGCATCGGTGCCGTCGATCACCGCGTTGGCCACGTCCATGACCTCGGCGCGGGTGGGCAGCGGGCTGTCGACCATCGACTGCAGCATCTGGGTGGCAGTGATGACGATCCTGTTCTGCTCGATGGACTCGCGAATGATCTGCTTCTGAAGGCCGGGCAGTTCGGCATCGCCCACTTCCACCCCCAGGTCGCCGCGGGCGACCATGACCACGTCGCTGGCGGCGACGATTTCCTTGAGGTTGGCGATGGCCTCGGAGCGCTCGATCTTGGACACCAGGTAGGCCTGGCATCCGTGCTTGCGGGCGCTGGCGCGGGCCTCCTCCATGTCCGCCGCATTGCGGCAGAACGAGACGGCGATGAAGTCCACGCCGATGCTGGCGGCCACTTCGATCAACGCATGGTCGTACGGGGTGAGCGCGCCCAGCGACAGGCCGCCGCCCTGTTTGTTCAGGCCCTTGCGGTCGCTCAGGGTGGCGTCGTTGAGGACCTCGGTGATGATGCGCTGGCCCTGGACCTGGGCCACGCGCAGCTGCAGCATGCCATCGTCCAGCAGCAACGTGTCGCCCGGCGCCACGTCCCCCGGCAGGCCCAGGTAGCTGACCGCGACCTGGTGCGCGTCGCCCGGCGGCGCATCGTCCTCGGCGACCAGGTCGAAGCGCGCGCCGGCCTTGAGCTGCACCTTGCCGGCGGCGAAGCGCTCGATGCGGATCTTCGGGCCGGGCAGGTCGGCCAGGATGCCCACTTCGGCCCCGAGTCTGGCGGCGGCCGCACGCACGGCCAGGGCGCGCTGGCGCTGGCCATCGGGCGAACCATGCGAAAAGTTGAGCCGGACCACGTTCACGCCGGCGCGGATCAGCGCCTCCAGGACACCCGGCGGATCGGTCGCCGGGCCCAACGTGGCAATGATCTTGGTACGGCGCTGATGGGTGCTGGTCATGGACTCCTCCGAAGCTGCAAACGCTACCACAGGCATGGTGGTGGTCCGCTTGTGCGATGCCACCCAGCCTGGGGCTGGGGCGCGCCTGCGGCGGAAGAATCCACCCAACCTGTTGATTCATAACAAATCCATTCAGTGCCGTGGGTCGGACACTGCGCCGGAAACTGGTATTTTACTGGTATCTCCATGCGCAGACGGCCGCGCGGGACATCAGGCCAGGATGGCCCGCAGTGCCTCGGGTGAGGCGACCACTTCACCGGCACCGGCGGTGACCAGTTCGGCGCGGTCGCCGAAGCCCCACAGCACGCCGATGCTGCGCATGTGGTGGTGGACGGCACCTTCGATGTCCATGCGCCGGTCGCCGATCATCACGCAGTGGCCGGCCTGCGCCGACAGGCGCCGCAGCGCCTCGGTGATCAGGTCGGGCTTGAACCGGCGGCTGCCATCGTCGCTGGCGCCGACGATCTGTTCGAAACACGCCCCGAAGGGCAGGCCGGCCAGGATCTGCCGGGCCGAGCGCTCGTTCTTGGAGGTCACCACCGCCAGCCGGCGGCCGCCGGCATGCAGATCGGTCACCAGCTCGGCAATGCCCGGGTACACGGTCAACTCGGTCCAGCCAATGGTGTCATAGCGCTGGCGGTACAGCGCCAGCGCCTGGGCCAGGCGGTCTTCTTCAGGAAACACGGACTGGAAGCTCTCGCGCATCGGCGGCCCGATCCAGGCCCGCAATGCGGCGGCATCGGGCAGCGGCTGGGCCATCGCCGCAAACACGTGCCCGATGCTGTTGACGATGCCCGGCTCCGAATCGATCAGGGTGCCGTCCAGATCAAAGAACAACGTGGCCTGGTTCACGAAGCGCGCGCTTCCAGGGCGGCCACGGCTGGCAGGGTCTTGCCTTCCAGGAATTCCAGGAACGCGCCGCCGCCGGTGGAGATGTAGCTCAGCTTGTCGGCGATCCCGTACTTGTCCACCGCCGCCAGGGTGTCGCCGCCGCCGGCGATGGAGAACGCCGGCGAGGCGGCGATCGCCCGCGCCAGGGTCTCGGTGCCCTTGCTGAAGGCCTCAAACTCGAACACCCCGACCGGCCCGTTCCAGACCACGGTGCCGGCCTTGGCGATGCGCGCGGCGTAGGCCGCCGCCGTGTCCGGGCCGATGTCCAGGATCAGGTCATCTGCGTCCACCGCATCGACCTTCTTCACCGCGGCCGGCGCATCGGGCAGGAACTGCTTGGCCACCACCACATCGGTGGGCAGCGGGATCTCGGCACCGCGCGCCCTGGCATCGGCCACGATCCTGCGCGCGGTGTCCAGCAGGTCCGGCTCGCACAGCGACTTGCCCACGCGGTGGCCAGCGGCGGCGATGAAGGTGTTGGCGATGCCGCCGCCGACGATGAGCTGGTCGACCTTGCCCACCAGGCTCGAGAGCAGCTCTAGCTTGGTCGAGACCTTGCTGCCGGCGACGATGGCCAGCAGTGGCCGCGCCGGCGCGGCCAAGGCCTTGTGCAGGGCGTCCAGCTCGGCCATCAGCAGCGGGCCGCCGGCGGCGACCGGGGCAAACCTGATCACGCCGTGGGTGGAGGCCTGGGCGCGGTGCGCGGTGCCGAAGGCATCCATGACGAACACATCGCACAGCGCGGCGTATTTCCTGGCAAGTGTCTCGTCATCCTTGCCCTCGCCCACGTTCATGCGGCAGTTCTCCAGCAGCGCGATCTGGCCCGGCTCGACCTGCACGCCGTCGACCCAGTCGCGCACCAGCGGCACCGGCACGTGCAGCAGTTCGGACAGGCGCTTGGCCACCGGCTGCAGGGAATGCTCCTCGCTCCAGACGCCTTCCTCCGGGCGCCCCAGGTGCGAGATCACCATCACCGCCGCGCCCTGCTCCAGGGCCATCTTCAGGGTCGGCAAGGAGGCGATGATGCGCTGCTCGGAGGTGATCCGGCCGTTGTCGATCGGCACGTTCAGATCCTGGCGGATCAGCACGCGCTTGCCGGAGAGGTCCAGATCGGTCATGCGGATGATGGTCATGGGGCTTCAGCTCGTGGGGTCAGGGGAAGGAACAACGGCCCGGGCCATGGGGCACAGGGCGCAAGGCCGGAAAAGACGCTCGCCCCTGCATGCCGCCGATGGCAGCACACCGCCACGCAAGGCGGGTTGAAAGGCGGCCGGAGCGGGGAGATGCCGTCCCGCCTGATGGGAACCGGCTGGCTGCGACGCAGGTGCGGCATGCGGCGTTGCTTCGATCAGGACGGGCGCCCATTGTCCGGGCTGGCCGCCGATGCCGCAAACCGCGGCCAGGCGAGGGGCAATCAGGGGGCCTGGGTCGCGCGCCTGTCGCGCAGCAGGCTGAAGGCGAAGCCGCCGACCGCAAGCGCCCCGCAGACGAGCAGGGCCCACAGCAGCAGCTGCTTCCAGTCGCGCGCGGCCGGCTGCAGCGCGTGCTCGCCGGCCAGGACCTGCGCATCGGTGCCCAGGGTGGCGGTGGCCGGTTGCCATTGCGCGCCGCGCTGCTGGCGCAATGCGGCGATCATCGCGGGCAGCGGCGCTTGCTGGCGATGCGCACGCGCGCTGCCCACGGCCAGCGCGTACGGCGGCGCGCCCTGGGCCAGGAACACCAGCACCTCGGGCCGGTAGCCCAGCTGCAACTGCGGCGGCGCGAGGCCTTCGACGCTGCCGGCGCTGCCGGCGCTGGCCAGCAGGCGCCAGTAGCGGTCGCGGCTGGTCTGCGCCAGCGCCTGCGGCGGCGAGCGCTGCGGCTCGGCGCCGACCTGGTAGGCCAGCCAGGGGCCGGCGCGATGGATCCAGGGCGCATCGGCCGCGTCGCGGCTTTGCACGCTCCAGGTGACGGCCTGGTTGCCGCTGGCCACCACGTCGACCTGCGCGACCGGAAAGCGGCCGGGAGACACGAACTGGAATCCGCCATCGACCGCCTTGCCGTCCAGCCGCAGCGTCTGCCACGCCGGCGGCGCGGCCGGCACGGCAATTTCGGCCTCGACCGACTGCAGCGCCGGCAGCGCACCGGCGCGCGGCAGCAGCCGCAGGTAGCGCGCCCCGGCGGTCAGGGCGATGCGACGCCGGGCCAGGCGCTGGCGGCCGTTGTCCAGTTCGACCACGGTGACCTGCGGATCGATGACGAACCAGCCACGCAGGTCGTCGCTGCCCTCCAGCCGCAGTTCGGCCTGCAGCTGCGGCGGGTCCTGCCACTGCAGCCACAACGCCTGCAGCGGCGCTTCCAGCGCGCTGGCATCGAGCAGCCAGCCGCCTTGCCGGTGGCCTGCATTGGCATCGGCGGGCAGCCGGGTTTCCACGCGCGTCACCGCACCTTGCGCATCGCGCTCGGCGATCAGCTGCAGGTCACCGGAGGCGTCGGGCGGCATCGGCGGCAACTGGAAGAGCGGCAACGCCTGGCGCCGCGGCGGCCCGGCCAGCGGCGCATCAGGACCGAGCAGACTGGCAGGCAAGGGCTGGCCATCGGCATCGAGCGGCTGGACATCGCCCAGCGTTGGCGACTGCGCGCCGCGATAGACCGCCTCGCTCAGCGTCACCCGATACGCGCCGGCCTCCGCCGTGGACAGCTGCAGCGGCCATTGCTGCACGTAATCCTCGCGCGGTCCGGCCGCATGTGCGGCGATCGGCACCAGCAACAACAGGGCCAGGCACTTCATGCGTCCACCTCCAGGTCCGCGGCAACGGCGCGCGGCGGCGCCGGCGCGAAATATCCCACCACCGTGCACAGCAAGCCGTAGGCGATGAACGAGCCGATGCCCAGCAGGTTGCCCAGGTGCTGGCGATCGATCAGCATCAGCTTGGCCAGCACCAGGCCCATCAGCAGCGCACCGCCGAGCCACAGCCCACGCTGGCCACGCCGCGATCCCATCACCCAGCCGATCACGCCCAGCACGCTCCAGACCACGGTCAGGCTGGTCTGGGCGATGCCGGTGGACCACAACCCTGCGTCCCACGGCACCTGCGCCCAGTGATGCACGGTATGCAGGGTGGAGCTGGTCGCCAGCACCAGCCCGGCACCGGCCATCAGCATGCCGCGACGCGGCGCCCAGGCAGCAGGCACGGCGCCGCGCCACAGCCAGTGCGCGAGCAGCACGATCACCGCCAGCTGGGCCAGTTCCGCCGGATTGAACAAGGGCAGCCACGGCAGCGGTGCAGCGCCGAGCCGGGCGAACAAGCTCGCCACCCAGCCCACCGTCAGCACGGCGAAGACCGTGCCCTGCAGCGCCAACCGGCCAGGATCCAGCGCCGCGCCGCGCGGCCAGGCCAGCCAATGCCAGCGCTGCAGCGACAGCGCGGCCAGAAACAGCCACGGCCAGGCCAGCAGCGCCCAGCCCCAGCCTTCGGCCAGGTGCAATTCGCCGGCCAGCCACCGGCCTGCCAGCGACAGCAGCCACGGCCACACCAGCCACCAGATCAATTGCGCTGCCTGCGCAGCGCGCCCTTCGGCGCCGCGCAGGCAGCACCGGGCGCGCACGCCCAGCACCGCGAAGACCGCCCATGCCGCGGCGCCTGCGCCAGCGAAGGGCTGCGCATGCGCAGCCACCTGCCACAGCGTCACCGGCATGGCCAGGGCGAAGCCACCCGTCGTGGTCCAGGCCAGCGCGGCATCGGGATGGCGCCGCTGCACTTCGGCGGCAAGCCAGGCGGTCAGCGCCAGCCCCGCCAGCACCAGGTCCGGCTGATGTGGCGCGGAGGCGAAACGCAGGATCTCGTGCAGCCCCGCGCCGCTCCACCAGCCCAGCGCCCACAGGTAAGACAGCAGCGCCAGCACACGCCGTTGCACCCGCAGCGCCCAGGCGCTGGCAAAGCCGCCCAGCGCGATCAGCAGCGCGCTCATGCAGGTCGGATTGGCCAGCACCGTTGCATCGCGCGAAGTGGCCTCCAGGCCGATCACGAACGCCACCGCCGCGGCCAGCTGCAGCAGCACGCCGCTGACCACCGGCAGCCGGCGCTGCTGGCGCAGGCCCAGCCAGACCAGGCCGGCGCCTTCCAGCGCGAACACGCTGGCCGTGGCGCGTGCCGACAACGCCAGCGGCACCGCCAGGGTGGCAAAGCCCACCGCCAGCAGCGCATGGCCGTACCCCAGCAAAGCGGTGCGCGCATCGCGCAACAGCCAGGCGGCCAGGCCGGCATAGAGCGCCGCAAGCGCCAGTGCGCACAGCGCCAGCGGCAGGCCGTCGCCCTGCAGCAACCCGGCCTGCAGGCAGAAGGCCACCAGTGGCGTGCCGAACAACAGGCTGCCATCGACCACCCTGGCCCGATCGTCGCCGCGCCGCGCATGCAGCACCGGGATCAGCAGGTAGAAGGCGAAGAACAGCAGCAGGAACGGCTCGGTGCTGGCGAACTTGTCCGGCCGGTAATCCAGCACGCCCCAGACCGTGCCGATGCCGAAGGTGAAGACAAATCCAAGCAGGTTCAGCACCCGCCACGACCGCACCCAGGCGATGGCGAACACGCCGGCATTGAGCAGCGCGTAGTAGGAAAACAGCGCCACGTGGTTGCCGCTGCCGGTGGACAGCCAGATCGGCGCCAGGAATCCGGCCAGCGTGGCCAGCACCGCCAGCGTGCGCGATTCCTGCAGCACCGCCAGCACGCACATGCCGGCCACCAGCACCACGCTGAGCGCAAACGCCGCAGCGGCCGGGATCAATCCCGACACCTTGAATGCCGCGAACACGGTCAGCAGCAGCACCCCGATCGCGCCGCCCTGCAGGGCCAGCGCAAAGCCGCGACGCCGCGCGCGCTGGCGCCAGCCGAACACCAGCCCGCCCAGCGCCGCCGCCGCGATGCCCGCGTAACGCAACTCGATCGGCAGGCGCAACCAGCCCTGGTCGCCCGCGTATTTCAACAATGCCGCCACCCCGGCCAGCAGCACCAGCATGCCGACCTTGACCGGCACGTTGCCTTCGGTGAACCAGCGCCTGGCCGCAGCCAGCAGGGTGATGATCGGGTCCGGACGCGGAGGCGCGGGCGCGGGCTGGAACGCAGGCCTCGGCGGCGATTCGGGCAGTGGCGGAGGCGTGGACGGCCCCGGCGATGGCGGCGCGGCGGTTTCAGGCGCGCGCGGCGGTGGCGCGGCATCTTCAGGCGTACGCGGCGGCGTGGCGGCGGCCGCCCTGGGTGCCTGCGCAACCGGCGCCGGTGCCGGGCCGGCATCGGCCTGCGGCCGCACGCTGTCGCGCTCGGTCGCCCACGGCGTGGCGCCGCGCGCCGGGCGCCAGACCGAGGCCAGATCCTGCTCCAGCTGCTCGATCCGCCTGCGCAGTCCCCGGATCGACACCAGTGCCACCACCAGCAGCACCGGCACCGCCAGCACGACCAGCCCCAACAGCACGATCAATGCCTGCAAATGCCCACTCCCTGCCAGCGTCACCGGCCGCCCCGCCGCCGTGCACGCATGCTACCGGAGTGGCGCCTGCACCAGTCGCGGTGCCTGGCGCCAGCCCAAGCCGGGCATCGCGACACGGTGCGGCCGGCGCCTCGACCAGCCTGCAGTGCAGTGCATGCCCCGGGTTGCCTCAGCCGGGCCCGTGGGTCGATGCGGGTCGGCGCCTTGAAGAATCGGTGCGCTCGTCTTTGGCGTTCATCCACGCCGGCGGCGCCCTGTTCCCTGGTCCTGCGTGCACGCCGCCGCCTTGCGCTGCACGCCACGAACAAGGGCGCCTGCGCGGCGCCCTGTTTCAAGCCGATCCGGCGGCTTACTTCGCCGCCACCACGCGCACCATTTCCAGGCACTTGTTGGAATAGCCCCACTCGTTGTCGTACCAGGACACCAGCTTGACGAAGGTCGCATCCAGGGCGATGCCGGCGTCGGCGTCGAACACCGAGGTGCGGGTCTCGCCGCGGAAGTCGGTGGCCACCACCTTGTCCTCGGTGTAGCCCAGCACGCCCTTGAGCGCGCCTTCGCTCTGGGCCTTCATCTCGGCGCAGATCTCGGCGTAGGTGGCCGGCTTTTCCAGCTCGCAGGTCAGGTCGACGACCGACACGTCCGAAGTCGGCACCCGAAAGCTCATGCCGGTGAGCTTCTTGTTGAGTTCCGGGATCACCACGCCCACGGCCTTGGCCGCGCCGGTGGAGGAGGGAATGATGTTCTCCAGGATGCCGCGCCCGCCGCGCCAGTCCTTGTGGGACGGGCCATCGACGGTCTTCTGGGTGGCGGTGGCCGCGTGCACGGTGGTCATCAGGCCACGCTTGATGCCCCACTTGTCGTGGACGACCTTGGCCAGCGGGGCCAGGCAGTTGGTGGTGCACGAGGCGTTGGAGATGATCGCCTCGCCCTTGTAGGTCTTGTGGTTGACGCCGAACACGAACATCGGCGTGTCGTCCTTGGACGGGGCCGACAGGATCACCTTGCTGGCGCCGGCGTCCAGGTGCTTCTGCGCGCCTTCCTTGGTCAGGAAGATGCCGGTGGATTCGATCACCACTTCGGCGCCGACCTCGCCCCACTTCAATGCAGCCGGGTCGCGCTCGGCGGTCAGGCGGATCTTGTTGCCATTGACGATCAGGGTGCTGCCGTCCACTTCGATGCTGCCCTTGAAGCCGCCGTGCACCGAGTCGTACTGGAGCATGTAGGCCAGGTAGTCCGGCTCCAGCAGATCGTTGATGGCGACGATCTCGATGTCGCCGTCGAAATTCTGCACCGCCGAACGCAAGACGTTGCGGCCGATGCGCCCGAACCCGTTGATGCCGACCTTGATTGCCATGTTCACAAGCTCCTGCAGCCCCGCGGGGCGGCCAGTGGAAAGGGGCCTGGATTCTAGCAGGGGGCCCGGCCGGGGCCCGGTGAGTGACCGGTGACTGGAGCGCGCGGTGCGCGGTATGCCGCCGCGGGGGCGCATTGATCCGGATCAAGGCGGCTGCGTCGAAGAGGCGAAAGACTGCGCCCATTCCATCGATACCGAGAACCCTCATGCGCAAGACATCTGCTCTCCTGCTGTGCACCCTGGCTGCGGCGCTTTCCGCCGCTGCCCCGGCGATGGCCCAGTCCAAGGGCGACTGGACCCTGGGTCTGGGCGTGGGCGTGGTCGATCCCAAGTCCGACGCCGGCGACCTCAATGGCGCCGCGCTGGGCTTGGGCAAGCTGCCGACCGAAGTGGACAGCGACACCAAGCCGACCGTCACCTTCGAATACTTCGTGGCCGACAACATCGGTGTGGAAGTGCTGGCCGCGCTGCCGTTCAAGCACGAGATCAGCATCAAGGGCGTTGGCAAGGTCGGTGAAACCAAGCAGCTGCCGCCGGTGGTCTCGCTGCAGTACCACTTCGTCAACGACACCAAGGCCACCCCGTTCATCGGCCTGGGCGTGAACTACACCACGTTCTTCAGCACCGACGCCAAGGGCGCGCTGGCCGGCACCAACCTGGACCTGGATGATTCCTGGGGCGTGGCCGCGCACGTCGGCCTGGACTATGCGATCAACGACACCAGTGCGGTGCGGGTGGACCTGCGCTGGGCCGACATCGACACCGATGTCAAGGTCAACGGCGCCGAGCTGGGCAGTGCCGAGATCGATCCGCTGGTGTACGGCCTGGCCTACGTCCTCAAGTTCTGACCGGGCGCGCGGCAACGCGCGTGACCGCTGATGCGGCTCGCGTCAGCCGGCAATCGGTGACGCGGCCGCGTGCGGCGAAGTGACCACCCGCGGCTTGCTAGAATCGCGGCGATGAACAGAACCGCCGTTTTGGCATCGCTGGCTGCGCTGGCGCTGCTTTTGCACATTCCCCAGGCGCTGGCCTGGGGCCTGACCGGCCACAGGCTGGTGGCCGAACTGGCCGAACCCGATCTGACCCCCGCCACGCGCGTGCAGCTGGACAGGCTGCTGGCCAGCGAACCCGGCGCCACCCTGCCCGGGATCGCCACCTGGGCCGACGAGCTGCGCAAGCAGGATGCCGAGCTGGGCAAGCGCAGCGCCAGGTGGCACTACGTCAACCTGGGCGAATCGGATTGCCACTACGACCCGCCGCGCGACTGCCGCAACGGCGACTGCAACGTGGGAGCGATCAAGACCCAGACGGCGATCCTGGCCGACCGTTCGCTGCCTGATGCCCAGCGCCTGCAGGCATTGAAGTTCGTCGTGCATCTGGTCGGCGACGCCCACCAGCCGCTGCATGCCGGTTACGCCGGCGACAAGGGCGGCAACGACCGGCAGGTCAACGTGGACGGCAAGGGCAGCAACCTGCATGCGCTGTGGGACAGCGGCCTGCTGCGCCGCACCGGCCTGGACGAGGATGCGCTGCTGGCGCAGATCCGCGCGCTGCCGGCGCCGGCAGAGGCCGAACAGCCCATGCCCGTGCCGCCGCCTGCGGCCGCGTGGGCGCAGGCGGCATGTCGTATCGCGTTGGCGCCGGGGCTGTATCCGCCTGGCGCGAAGATCGACCAGGCTTATTTCGACACCTGGACCCCGGTTGCGCAACGCCAGTTGCGCCTGGCCGGCGCACGCCTGGCCCAGGTCCTGAACGCAGCGCTGGACAATTCCTGAGTCGGGCGGACGCTGCGGCACGCAAGGATCGCGCCCCTGGGATTTGAAGCGATCACAGGCCCGCGGTGGCGCGCGCCCAGCGCACGATGTCGGCCTGCTGCATTGCGCCGGATTGGCGCCCCAGCTCACGCCCGTGCAGGAACACGGCCATGGTCGGAATGCTGCGGATGCCGAAGCGCGCGCCCAGTGCCGGGTGGGCCTCGGTATCGACCTTGGCCAGGCGCAGCTGCGGCTCCAGCTGGGCGGCGGCGGCCTCGAAATGAGGCGCCATCATCTTGCACGGCCCGCACCACGGCGCCCAGAAATCCACCAGCAACGGCAGGTCGCTGTCGCGGGCATGGGTGTCGAAATGGGCAGCGTCCAGGGCCAGCGGATGCGCAGTGAACAGGGCCTGGTGACAGCGGCCACAGGCCGGGCCCTGGCCCAGGCGCTGTTCCGGCACGCGGTTGCGTGCATGGCAATGCGGGCAGGCGATCAGCAGCGGCTCGCTCATGCACCGGCCTCGATGCTCTTGTCGCCACGCAGCACATGGCCGGCGGCGTCGGTGACGCTGACCTGGACATCGATGCCTTCGCGCACGCTCTGGGTGACCAGGCAATACTCCTCGAAGGTGTCCAGGACCCGCTCCAGGTTCTGGTAGGCGGCGTTGGCCTCGGGCAACTGCAGGGCCACCTCCACCCGGGGCACGCGCCAGCGACCTTCGGCATTGCGCACCGGGATGGCGGTGATCGAAGCGCGCAGCTTGCCGGGCGTGTTCCTGTGCTTGCGCAGGGCAAACAGCAGGCTGGCCGCCAGGCAGTTGGCGATGCCGGCCAGCAGCAACCGCAAGGGATTGGGACCGGCATCGTGGCCCAGCGGCGCGGCCTCGTCGGTGAGCACGTCGGGCACGTCCAGCCCCTGGAAGCGGATGCGGAAGGAGAAGTCCTGTTCCTGCTCGAGCAGGACGGTGATCGGGTCTTGGATGGCCATGGAAATCTCGTGGGTGGGTGATGCTGCCAGCGTACGCCTGCCCTTCGTTGCCTGCGCGTGCAGCCAGGGGCGATCCGGTGGGCAGGCCGCCCCGACGCCGGCGCTCGGCTAAGCTACCCGCGAACGCTTGTCCGGAGCCGTCATGCACCCTTGCCTGCTGGCTGCTGCCGTGCCGTGCGCAATGCCGACAGGCCGCCACGACCGAAAGCAGCACCTTCGCCGACTTCAGGAAGTCCTTCCAATGACAGGTTTCGTTTCGCGCCTGCTGCGCATCGGGGCGTTGCTGCTGGCGGCTGCGGCCGTTTTCGCCGCGCAGGCGGCCGAGCCTGCGCCGGTCACCGTGTTCGCCGCCGCCAGCCTCAAGGAATCGATGGACCAGATCGCCGCGCTGTACCACAAGACCACCGGCACGCCGGTGGTCGTCTCCTACGCGGCCAGTTCCACCCTGGCCAAGCAGATCGAACACGGCGCGCCGGCCGATGTCTTCATGTCCGCCGACCTGGAGTGGATGGATGCGCTGCAGGCGCGCGCCCTGATCGACCGGGCCAGCCGCCGCAACCTGCTTGGCAACACGCTGGTGCTGATCGCGCCCGCGGCCAGCACGGCCAGGGTCACGCTCAGCCAGCCCGACACGCTGGCCAGGGCCCTGGGCGAGGGGCGCCTGGCGGTGGGCCAGGTCAACGCGGTGCCGGCCGGCAAATATGCCAAGGCTGCGCTGCAGTCGCTGAAGCTGTGGGAGCCGGTGCAGGACCGGCTGGCCGAATCGGACAGCGTGCGTTCGGCACTGCTGCTGGTCTCGCGCGGCGAGGCGCCGCTGGGCATCGTCTATGGCTCCGACGCGGCGGCCGACCCCGGCGTGCGCGTGGTCGATACATTCCCCGAGTGGAGCCATCGGCCGATCGTCTATCCGGTGGCCACGGTCCGCACCGGCACTTCGCCCGCGCGCGCGGCCTTCGTGCAGTGGCTGGGCAGCGCGCCGGCCAGGGCGATCTTCGAAAAGCGCGGCTTTGCCGTGCTCGAGTAACGCATGCTGCATTTCTCGCCTGACGAGCTCACCGCCATCGGCCTGAGCGTGAAAGTGGCCGCGGTGGCCGCCATCGCCAGCCTGCTGCCGGCCATCGCGGTGGCCTGGCTGCTGGCGCGCCGGCGCTTTTTCGGGCGCACCCTGCTCGATGCCCTCGTCCACCTGCCGCTGGTGCTGCCGCCGGTGGTGATCGGCTATGCACTGCTGGTGACGATGGGCACCCGCGGGGTGGTCGGCGCCTGGCTGCTGGAGCAGTGGGGCATCCGCCTTGCCTTTCGCTGGAGCGGCGCGGCGCTGGCCTGCGCGGTGATGGGCTTTCCGCTGATGGTGCGCGCGATCCGCCTGTCGATCGAGCAGGTCGACCGCCGCCTGGAACACGCCGCCGCCACCCTGGGCGCGCCGCCGTGGAAGGTGTTCCTGACCATCACCCTGCCGCTGGCCTGGCCGGGCCTGGTCGCCGGCGCGGTGCTGGCCTTCGCCAAGGCGCTGGGCGAATTCGGCGCCACCATCACCTTCGTCTCCAACATCCCCGGCCAGACCCAGACCATGTCCGCGGCGATCTACAGCCTGCTGCAGGTGCCCGGCGGCGAGCACGGCATCTGGCGCCTGGCCGCCGTCTCGCTGGGCATCTCGCTGGGCGCGCTGGTGTTGTCCGAATGGCTGGTGCGCCGCCAGCGCGGGCGCGAGGCCGAGGTGCTGTGATGCTGGCGCTGGACGTGCAGTTGCAGCGCGGCCGCTTCACCCGCCAGGTGCGGATCGAAAGCCAGGCCCGGGTGCTGGCGCTGACCGGCCCGTCCGGGGCCGGCAAGACCAGCGTGCTCAATGCAATCGCCGGCCTGCTGCGGCCGCAATCCGGGCGCATCGCCATCGATGGCCAGGTGCTGTTCGACAGCGCCCGGCGCATCGACCTGCCGCCGCACCGGCGCCGCATCGGCTACGTGTTCCAGGAAGCGCGCCTGTTCCCGCACCTGGACGTGCGCGGCAACCTGGTCTATGGCCGCCACGGGCGCGGCGGCCAGGCGCAGTTCGGCTTCGATGCGGTGGTGGCGCTGCTGGGCATCGCGCCGCTGTTGCAGCGCCGGCCGCGCAATCTCTCCGGCGGTGAAGCCCAGCGCGTGGCGATCGGCCGCGCGCTGCTCTCGCAACCGGCGCTGTTGCTGCTGGACGAACCGCTGTCGGCGCTGGATGCCGGGCGCCGCGGCGAGCTGATCCCCTACCTGCGCCGGGTCTGCACCGAAACCGGCCTGCCGATGCTCTACGTCAGCCACCAGCCCGACGAAGTGCAGCAGCTGGCCGATGCGGTGCACGTGCTGGACTGACAGGCTGGCGGCGATGTCATGGCCATGGACCGGCACACATGACCCCCAAATCCCGTCATCGCGGCTGGCCCGGGCGACCGCAGGGCAATCGCCGCCCTTGCCCCCATCGCGCCGCGCGCCTGGGCCTCATTCTGCCAGCAGCCTTGCCAGCGCCTGGTAGGCGCGGCGCACGGTGTCCTGGCCGTGCACGGCCTCGAGCCGGCGCACGATGAAGTGCCCGCGCGCCATGCTCTGGAAGTGGTCCATGAACACCGAGTTGACCGTCGCCCCGCCCAGCGCGCCCAGCACCGGCATCCACTGCGCGGCGGCCTTTTCGCTGACCTGGATCGAATAGCGCTCGGCGATCGCCTTGACCAGGCCGACCAGCACCGGCGCGCCTTCC
The DNA here is from genome assembly GCF_000233915.3 of Pseudoxanthomonas spadix BD-a59. Classification (NCBI taxonomy): domain Bacteria; kingdom Pseudomonadati; phylum Pseudomonadota; class Gammaproteobacteria; order Lysobacterales; family Lysobacteraceae; genus Pseudoxanthomonas; species Pseudoxanthomonas spadix. The sequence continues at coordinate 2,659,810 of NC_016147.2, forward strand.
TTGTGCAGGCCGTGGCGCGCCAGATGGGTGGTCGCGTCGGACACCATCCGGCTCATGGCCTCGCGCGCGGCGTAGTAGCCCACTTCGGCCGCGTCGTCGCTGGCGGCGTTGCCGCCCAGGGCCAGCACCCGCACGCATTCCAGGCGCACCGCCGGATCGCTCAGATCCGCGCCTTCGCTGCGGGCGATGTCGGCGATGGAGCGCAGCATGATCGTGGTGGTCAGCGGCAGTTCCAGCGCCAGCGCGGTCAGGCCGAACGCGCCGCCGAGCGCACCGGTGGCCGCGGTGGCGCCCAGGTGCCACCAGTCCGAGGACTTGCGCACGCCCTCGGGCCTGGTGCGCGAGTCCAGGGTGGTCAGCGCGACCCGCAACGCCGCACCGATGGCCTTGCGCGCGGCAAAGCCGATCACCGCGTTGGCCCGGCGCGGCAGGAACCGGATCAGCTTCTCCACCGGCGTGCCGGCCAGGCTGGCCAGGCGTGCGCCGAAGCTGGGATGTTCCAGCCGCTGCACCGCCTGGCGCAGCAGTTCCAGGTCCTGCGGGCCGAGCGTGTGCACGCTGCCGGCGCGAATCAGTTCGCCGGCCAGCGGCGGCGGGGTGGCGCGGCGGTCGCCGGTGGCCATGGGTCAGCCTCCCCCGGTGCGCGCATGCACCACCCGGGCGGCGAACGCGTCCAGTCCCGGCGCACTGCGATCCAGCCCACGCGCGCGCTGCAGGGCCTCGTTGGCTGCGCCCAGCTCGCCGGCGCCCAGGCGTTCGTTGCCGATATCGATCCAGCGCATCGCCAGCTGCCGGCGCGCAGTGCGCAGGTCGGAGTCGCCCGGCGCCAGCGCCTGCCAGGCATCCAGGCAGGCCTGCGCGGCACGCACCCGGTTGGCCGACAGTTCCTCACTCACGCAGCGCTGCACCTGCGGCACCAGGCGCTGGGCGGCGCGGCGCACCGTCGGCTCGTCCGGCGCCAGGGCCTGGGCCGCGCGCAGTTTGTCGAAGGCGCTTTCGCCGGGCGGTTCGATCCATTGGCCGCGCGCCTGGGCGCGCTGGGCATCGGCCAGCAGCGCCTGGATGCGGCGCTGGCGCTGCGCGGAGGCCGGCGCCGCCGCCTCCAGCCGCGCCTGGCTGCGGTGCGCACGCGCGATGGCGCCGCTGGCCTCGCTGACCGCACGGGACTGCGGCGCCAGCGCGCGCGCCTGCGCAAGGTCGGCGCTGGCCGCGTCGAAATCGAAATCCCCGGCCGCGCGTCGGGCGCGCTGCGCGTACTGCGTGGCGACGTTCTGCAGGCCCAGGGTCGCGGCCGCATCGCCCGGCGCGGCGGCCAGCACGGCTTGGTAGCTGGCCACGGCGCGCTCCAGGCGACCGCGGCGCAGCTCGGCGTCGGCCAGCCTGCGCTGGCGATCCAGCGCGCGCGCCAGTTCGGCCGTGGCGTCGGGCAGGTCGTAGTGGCCGGGGTCCAGTTCGCGCACCCGCCCGATGCGCCGGGCGCCGTCGGCCAGCTGCCCGGCCTGCAGTGCCCGGCGGGCCTGCGCCAGCTGGTCGGAGAGCAGGTCCTCGCGGGCTTCCAGGGCGATGGTGTTGTCCGGCTGCAATGCCAGCACACGCTGGAACAGTGGCAGCGCCGCGTCGGGATCGCCATCGAGACGACCGGCATCGCGTGCGGCCACGGCCCGGGCGATCAGGGCGCCGACCCCGGCGGCAGTGGCCTGGCGCTTGCGCAGGTCGGCGGCGACCGCATCGGACTGCGCCCGTGGCACCTGCAGCTGGCGCGCCAGCAGCAGCGCCTGGCGCGCGGCATCGAGATCGTTGGCGTTCAGCGCGGCCCGGGCCTGGGCGATGGCGGCCGCGCCGACCCGGGCCAGGCCCTGGCGGGCCTCGCTGCGGTCGTTGTCCAGGGCCAGGGCGGCTTCGAACCGCTGCCGCGCACCGCTGCCATCGGCCGCGGTGAGCTTGCCCTGGGCGATCGCTTCCTCGCCCTGGTCCAGCAGTGCCTGGACCCGGGTGCCCTGCCACATCCGGTCGGCGATCGGCTTGCGCAGCATGATGGCGGTCGCCAGGCCGGCCACCGCCACCAGGCCCAGCAGCCACGGCCAGCGTGGCGGTGTGGCGCGCGCAGGCACGGCACGCGCGCGCTGTTGATCCTCGCCTGGCCCGCTGTGCCAGTCGATGTGCGGTTCGATCCTGCCGTCGGGCAGCTGGTCGGGCCTGGGATTCACGCGCCGCAGTATCCGCCAGCGCAGGTGACAAGCCGGTGCGGTGGCTGAACGCGTGGAGGCGGCGCGCGGGGCTAGCCGCCTGTCGGACTTTGGCCCGACAGACTCCTAGCCGGCGCGACGCGCGTCCTGCACGCCGGGCAATGCGTCCAGCTTGCCCAGCAGGGTGGACAGCTGGCCGTAGTCGGAGACCTTCAGCCGCAGCCGCAGGCGCACCCGGCCGGCGCGGCCGCTGTCGCTGTGGATGTCCAGCACGTGCGCGTCTTCCTGGGCGATCAGGGTCATGATGTCCTTGAGCAGCCACCTGCGGTCGATGGCCTCGATCAGTGCATCGACCTCGTAACCACCCCCGGCCACGCCCCATTCCACCGGCAGCACGCGCTGCGGATGCTGGGCGGCCAGCCGCTGCAGCGCGGCGCAGTCGCGCCGGTGCACGGTGACCCCGCGGCCGCGGGTGAGATAGCCGGCGATCGGCTCGCCGGCCACCGGCTGGCAGCATCTGCCCAGCTGGACCAGCAGGTTGCCCACGCCCTGCACGGTGAAGTGCGACTTTTCCGCACCCGGCGCGCGCTGCACCGGGCGGCGGATCGGGTTCTGCAGCGGCAGCGGCGCATCGCCGGACTGGGCACGCTGGTCTTCCTGCAGGACGCGGGCGACCTGGCTGGGGCCGATGTCGCCGAGTGCAACCTGGATGTACAGCTCCTCGGCCGACTCGGCCCGGAACTTCTTCAGCGCCGGCCCCAGGTCCAGCTGGTGCAGGTGCAGACGCTTGAGTTCGCGTTCCAGCAGCTCCTTGCCGGCGGCGATGTTGCCGACCCGGTCGAGCTTGTGGAAATACGCACGCACCTTGTCGCGCGAGCGCGCACTGGCCAGAAAGCCGTTGGATGCCTGCAGCCAGTCGCGCCTGGGCGCGCCGGTCCTGGCGGTCAGGATCTCCACCCGGTCGCCGCTGCGCAGCACGTGGCTCAGTGGCACGATCCGGCCGTTGACCTTGGCCCCGCGGGTGCGGTGCCCGACCATGGTGTGCACGTGGTAGGCAAAATCCAGCACCGTGCCGCCACGCGGCAGGTCGATCACCTCGCCCTTGGGCGTGAGCGTGTAGATCCGGTCCTCGGCCAGTTCTGCGGAAAATTCGCCGCTGAGGCTTTCGCCCTCGGCGGTGTTCTCAAGCAGCTGGCGCATCCAGGCGACCTTGCGATCGAAGGCGGCATCGCCGCCGCCTTCCTTGTAGCGCCAGTGCGCGGCCACGCCCAGTTCGGCCTGGGCATGCATCTCGTAGGTGCGGATCTGCACCTCCAGCGCGCGCCCTTGCGGGCCGACCACGGCGGTGTGCAGCGAGCGGTAGCCATTGGCCTTGGGCCGGGCGATGTAGTCGTCGAACTCGGAGGGGATCGGCGTCCACAGCGCATGGACCACGCCCAGCGCGGCATAGCACTGGGCCACGTCGCTGACCGTGATGCGCACCGCACGCAGGTCGAACAATTCATCCAGCGCGACCTGCTTGCGCTGCATCTTTTTCCAGATGCTGTAGATGTGCTTGGGCCGGCCACTGACCTCGGCGGCGATGTGGTGCTCGGCCAGGGTGGCGCGCAAGGTGGCCTTGACCTTCTCGATGTAGCGCTCGCGGCCGGCGCGGTTGTCGTCCAGCTGGGCGGCGATGGCGCGGTAGGTGTCCGGCTGCAGATAGCGGAACGCCAGGTCCTCCAGCTCCCACTTCAGCTGCCAAATGCCCAGCCGGTTGGCCAGGGGCGCGTGGATGTCGCGGGTCAGCAGGGCCAGGGCGCGGCGCTGGTCTTCCGGCAACGCGCTGGCCGCGCGCATGCGGGCCAGCTGGCGGGCCAGCAGGATCGGCACCACGCGCAGGTCATGGACGATGGCCAGCAGCAGCCGGCGCAGGCCTTCGGTGTTGCGGCTGCTGCCCTGCTCGGCATGCAGGGCCCACACCTGCGCGGCCGCGTTCTGCCCGTCCAGCAGGGCGGCGATGCCCGGGTGCCTGGCCAACGCCGGCGCGGCCGCGGCCTGCAGGGCAGGCAGGCCGAATAGCAGCACGGCGGCGTTGGTTTCGCCATCGGCGGCCAGGCCGGCCAGGATCTCCAGCGTTTCGGCCACCACCGGCAGCGGATCGGGCGCGCCATCCAGCGCGCAGGGCGCGGCTGCGGCCGGCTCGAGCGCCACATACAGGTCCTCGGGCAGTCCGGCCTGGTGTGCACGCTCGAGCAGGGTGGCGGGTGAATCCGGGGAGGTCATGGACACGATGGGCCGATCGGTGCGGCCGGGCTGCGACTACACTAACGGCCCGTGCACCCTGGGAACAACCACATGATCCACCTTCGTGCCGCATTGCTCGTCGTGGCCCTGGCCATGCCGCTGTCGGCGCTGGCGCAGGGCACCGCCGCGCCGGTCAAGCTTGAGCAGCAGATGAGCGCGGGCGAGTTCAAGGCCGCCGGCTTGGACAAGCTCAGCGCCGCTGAACTGGCCGCCTTGAACGCATGGCTCAACCGCGCCGTGGGCGTGGAAACGGCCAAGGTCGCCGCCCAGGTGCGCGAACAGGCACGCGAGGAAGGCCGCAAGGAAGTGGTGGAGAAGAACCGCGGGTTCCTGGACTTTGGTTCTTCCGAACCGATCGTGTCCAGCATCCAGGGCACCTTCCGCGGCTTCGGCAAGGGCAGGCGTTACACCCTGGCCAATGGCCAGGTGTGGGAGCAGACCGACGATGCCACCCTGGCCGGGGTCAACCGGACCGAGCCGAAGGTCAGCATCAAGCCGGGCATGGTGGGCGAAAGCTGGTACCTGCGCATCGACGGGTTCAACACCTCGGCCAAGGTCAAGCGGGTCAAGTAGCCGGCCACGCGCAGCTCAGCGGCGCAGGGTCGCCAGCCGCTGGGCCAGCTTCTTCGGACTCACCCCCGGGCGCGCACCCAGCTCCTGGGCGAACAGCGACACGCGCAGTTCCTCGATATCCCAGCGCAGCGCCTGCCAATCCTCTGAGTGCCCCTGGCCCAGCGCCTTGGCCTCCTCCAGCGCCTGCACGAACGGCGCCAGTTCCAGCATGCGTTGCTGGTCGCGGGTGGGATCGCGCTTGGCCCGTTCGGCGCGCAGCTTCATCGCCTTGAGGTAGCGCGGAAACTGGGCCAGGGCCTGGGCTGGCGTTTCACGCAGGAAGCCCGGATGCACCAGCGCGGCCAGCTGCGCGTGCAGGTCGTCCAGGTTGGCGCGCGCCCAGCCCATCAGCGGCGCTTCCAGCTCCGGCTTGAGTTCGGCGACCGCGCCAACAATGGCCTCGGCCAGCTTGAGCCGCTCCATCGCCTCGCCAAACAGGGCCTTGCCGGCCGCCTCACGACGCTGGGCGAAGCGGCCCGGGTCGCGGATCTCGCCAAGGCCTTCGGCCAGCACCGCATTCAATGCGGCATCGACGATGTCCCCGCGCAGGCGGTCCTGCCGCCTGAAGGCCTTGGCCTCCAGGCCAGCATCAAACTCGTGCAGCGCCGCGTACAGCAGGCCGGTCCTGGGCGAGACCGGCAGCTGCTTGCGCGCCTGCTTGACCTTGTCGGCCAGGGCGATCTCCAGCAGCCGGCGCACGCCGGTGGGATGGGCGCAGGCGGCCTGGGCGGGATCGGCGAAGATCCGCAGCGCCGCGCTGTCGCCTTCGTCCACCAGCGCCGGATAGGCGGGCACGCCGGCTTCGCCCGGGACCTGCAACGGGATCGGATCGTGCGGGAAGCTGTGCAGGCCTTCGCTGGTCAGTGCGCGCCCGGCACGGGCGGCGAAGGCATGACCGGCGCGCGTGCCGAAGCGTTCGCGCAGGTCATCCAGATTGCGCGAAGATGCCAGCACCTTGCCGTCCTCGGCGCGCAGGCGCAGGTGCATGCGCAGGTGCGGTTCCAGCGCGGCCTCGTCGAAATCCAGCGCACTCACCGCCACCCCGGTGGCCTTGGTCAGGAACCGCGCCAGCTCGCCGCGCAGGTCATCGGCCGAAGGCGTGGAAAACGCCTCGTAGAACGCACGCCCGAAATCCGGCGCCGGCACGAAGTTGCGACGCTGCGCCTTGGGCAGCGTGCGAATCAGGGCGGCGGCCTTGTCGGCGACAAAGCCCGGAGCCAGCCACGACAGCCGCGCCGGATCCAGCGCGTTGAGCAGGTGCAGCGGGATGTCCAGGGTCACCCCGTCATCTTCGGCACCGGGCTCGAACTTGTAGTGCAGCGGCAGGCGCGCATCGCCCAGCGCGAAATACTTCGGATAGCGGTCGGCCTGGCTGCCTTCGCCGGGCAACAGGTCGGCCAGCGACCAGCGCAGGGCCTGGCGCTTGTCTTCGGCCAGGGTCTTCCACCACCCATCCAGGCCGGCGGCCGAGTGGATCTGCGCGGGGATGCGGTCCAGGTACCAGCGTGCCTGCCAATCCTCGTCGGCGACGATGCCGGCGCGGCGCAGCTTGGCCTCTTCCTCGTGCGCGCGGGCCAGCACCTTGCCGTTGTCGGCCACGAACGCGGCGCGGGTGTTGATCTCGCCCGGCACCAGGCCCTGGCGCACGAACAGCTCATGCGCCTCACCGGGTGCGATGCGGCCGTAATGCACCGGTTTCCTCGCCGCCAGCACCAGGCCGAACAGGCTGATCTGCTCGTAGGCCAGCACCTGGCCCTGCGCGCGCGACCAGTGCGGATCGAAATGCTTGCGCGCCAGCAGCTGCGGCACCTCGGCGATGACCCAATCCGGCTCGATCGCGGCATTGGTCAGGCCCCACACGCGCTGGGTCTCCAGCAGGGTGGCGGCCAGCACCCAGGCCGGCGGCTTGCTGGCCAGCACCGAACCGGGAAACAGCTGAAAGCGACGCTGGCGCGCGGCCAGGAAGTCGCCCTTCTCGGTGCGATGGCCCACCTGCGTAGGCAGGCCGGCGATCAGCGCCCGATGCAGCGACTGGTAGGCGGCGCTGCGTTGGCGTGAAGCAAAACCGGGGTCAGAGTCGACTTTCCCCACGCCTACACCGGGCCCGGCGGCGCTGCACGGGAAAGTCGACTCTGACCCCGGTTTTGCTTTTACTTCGCGCGCCAGGCGCGCGGCACGGTGCAGTTCGCCGCGCGTGGGCCGCGCGGACGGCTTGCCTTGGTGGCCGACCGGCGCCGCCGGCGAGCCGGCCAGCAGCGGCTCCATCGACGCTGGCGCCGGCTCTTCGGCCCAGCCCAGCTCCTCGCACAGCAGGCGCAACTGGCGATGCAGCTCGCGCCACTCGCGCATGCGCAGGAAGCTCAGGAAATGCCGCTGGCACCAGTCGCGTAGCCTGGATTGGGTTAGCTCCTCGTGCGCCACTCGGTAGCCGTCCCACAGCCGCAGGATGCCGACGAATTCCGAACGCGCATCGGCGAACCTGGCGTGCGCGTTGTCGGCCGCCGCACGCGCTTCCGGCGGGCGCTCGCGCGGATCCTGGACCCCCAGGAACGCGGCGATCACCAGCATCGGCCGCAAACAGCCGTGCGCCTGCGCGGCCACCAGCATCCGCGCCAGCTTCACATCCACCGGCAGCCGCGCCATCCTGCGGCCCACTTCGGTCAGCTGGCGCAGGCCATGGCGGTCGGCCTCGGTGACCGCGCCCAGTTCGACCAGCTGCTGCCAGCCGTCGGCCACCGCGCGCTCGTCGGGGGCTTCCAGAAAGGGGAAGTCTTCGATCCGCCCCAGCCCCAGCTGCAGCATCCGCAGGATCACCCCGGCCAGCGACGAACGCCGGATTTCCGGATCGGTATAGCGCGGGCGCGCCTGGAAATCGGCCTGCGAAAACAGCCGGATGCAGACACCTGCGGCCACGCGCCCGCAGCGGCCCATGCGCTGGTTGGCGCTGGCCTGGCTGATCGGCTCGATGTGCAGGCGGTCCAGCTTCTGCCGCGGGCTGTAGCGCTTGACCCGGGCCAGGCCCGGGTCGATCACGTAGCGGATCCGCGGCACGGTCAGCGAGGTCTCGGCGACATTGGTGGCCAGCACGATCCGGCGCTGCGAACCGGGATTGAACACCGCGTCCTGGTCGCTGGCCGAGAGCCGCGCGTACAGCGGCAGCACCTCGGTGTGGCGATACTTGCGCCGCTCCAGCGCCTGGTGCGCATCGCGGATCTCGCGTTCGCCGGGCAGGAAGATCAGCACGTCGCCGCGCGGGTCCTCGCCGGTGATTTCGTCCACGGCCGCGACGATGGCCTCGTTGGTCGTCAGGCCAGGACCGGGGACTCGGGACTGGGGACCCGAAGAAGCGCGAGAATCCGAAAATTCCTCGCTTTCTGCTGTTCCGAGTCCCGAGTCCCGGGTCCCGGGTCCCGGTTCCAACGGCCGGTACCGCACTTCCACCGGATAGGTGCGCCCTTCCACGCTGACCACCGGGGCATCGCCGAAATGCGCGGCAAAGCGGGCGGTGTCGATGGTGGCCGAGGTGACGATCACCTTCAGGTCCTGGCGCCTGGCCAGCAGCTGCTTCAGGTAGCCCAGCAGGAAGTCGATGTTGAGGCTGCGTTCGTGGGCCTCGTCGACGATGATCGTGTCGTAGTTGGACAGCCAGCGGTCACTGGCGATTTCCGCCAGCAGGATGCCGTCGGTCATGAACTTGATGCGGGTGTCCGGGCCGAGGTTGTCGTTGAAGCGCACCTGATAACCGACTGCCCCGCCCATCGGCACGGCCAGTTCCTCGGCCACGCGCCTGGCCACCGCACGCGCGGCGATCCGGCGCGGCTGGGTGCAGCCGATCATCCCGGCCACCCCGCGCCCGGCCGCCAGGCACAGCTTGGGCAGCTGGGTGGTCTTGCCCGAGCCGGTTTCGCCGGCGATCACCACCACCTGGTGGCTACGGATCAGTTCGACGATCCGCCCGCCCTCGCGGGCGATGGGAAGCGAGTCGTCCAGCGTGATCGCGGGCAGCGAAGCGGCGCGCTGCTCGAAGGCCTGGACCGAGGCCTGCAGCGCCTGGCCGAAGCGTTCGCGCAGCTGGGCATCGTCGGGCCTGGCCTTCCAGCGCGCCCACAGGCCATGCAGGCGGCCACGGTCGCGGCTCAGCGCGCCATCGATGGCACGCCGGGCGGCGTCAGGATGTTGGGGGATCGCTGCGATTGGATGCATGAATCGATTGAACGGAGTCTTTTGATTACCAAACTTCATCCACAGCGTTTATTGTGACCCATCGCCACTGACCAGGAGCCCGACATGGCCAAGACCAAGACCAAGACCCCGTCCAAGAAGCAGTCCACCCCGCTGGCCGCGGCTGCTGCCAGTGCGCCGAACGTGGATATCGGCATCACCGCCGGCGCCCGCAAGGAGATCGCCCAGGCCCTGTCGCACTTTCTGGCCGACGCCTACACGCTGTACCTGAAGACCCACAACTTCCACTGGAACGTCACCGGGCCGATGTTCAACTCGCTGCACCTGATGTTCGAGACCCAGTACACCGAGCAGTGGGGCGCCCTGGACGAGGTGGCCGAGCGCATCCGCGCGCTGGGTTTCAACGCGCCGGGCTCGTACCGCGAGTTCGTCGCCCTGACCTCGATCCCGGAAGAGCCTGGCCTGTCCGACAGCGCCGACTGGAAGGAAATGGTCCGCCAGCTGGTGGTTGGCAACGAGGCGGTGTGCCGCACCGCCCGGGCCACGCTCAAGACCGCCGACAACGGCAGCGACGACCCGACCGTGGACCTGATGACCCAGCGCCTGAACACCCACGAAAAGTACGCCTGGATGCTGCGCTCGCTGCTGCAGTAGGCTTCGGCGCGGCGGGGGCGCTGCCGTGCCCCTTCTCCCCCGCCTGCGGGGGAGAAGATGCCCGCAGGGCAGATGAGGGGGGCTTTTCGCGCGTGCCGCGATGGTGGGTCCAGCGATGGTGGGTCAAGACCCACCCTACCGGGTCCGGCGGCCTTGCCGATGGCCCGGTATCCTGTGCGCATGCAAGCACGTGCGTTGGAAATCCTGCACCGGGTCTTTGGACACCCGGGTTTTCGCGGTGAACAGGCCGCCATCGTCGAGCATGTCGCCAGCGGCCACGACGCCCTGGTGCTGATGCCCACCGGCGGCGGCAAGTCGCTGTGCTACCAGGTCCCGGCGCTGCTGCGCGAAGGCACCGCGATCGTGGTCTCGCCGCTGATCGCGCTGATGCAGGACCAGGTCGAGGCGCTGCGCCAGCTCGGCGTGCGCGCCGAATTCCTCAACTCCTCGCTCGAATCGGGGGAGGCGGCGCGGGTGGAGCGCGAACTGCTGGCCGGGCAGATCGACCTGCTCTACGTGGCGCCCGAGCGCCTGCTCACGCCGCGCTTGCTGTCGCTGCTGGACCGCGCCCGGATCGCCCTGTTCGCCATCGACGAGGCGCACTGCGTGTCGCAGTGGGGCCACGACTTCCGCCCCGAATACCGCCAGCTGACCGTGCTGCACGAGCGCTGGCCCAACATCCCGCGCATCGCCCTGACCGCCACCGCCGATCCGCCGACCCAGGCCGAGATCGCCGAACGCCTGCAGCTGCAGGGCGCGCGCCGCTTCGTCAGTTCCTTCGACCGGCCCAACATCCGCTACACCGTGGTCCAGAAGGACAACGGCCGCCGCCAGCTGCAGGACTTCCTGCAGGACCACAAGGGTTCGGCCGGCATCGTCTACTGCATGTCGCGCAGGAAGGTCGAGCAGACCGCCCAGTTCCTGTGCGAGAAGGGCTTCAATGCCCTGCCCTATCACGCCGGCCTGGACGCGCAGGTGCGGGCCAGCAACCAGCGCCGGTTCCTGCGCGAGGACGGCATCGTCATGTGCGCCACGATCGCCTTCGGCATGGGCATCGACAAGCCGGACGTGCGCTTCGTGGCCCATACCGACCTGCCCAAGTCGCTGGAGGGCTACTACCAGGAAACCGGCCGCGCCGGCCGCGATGGCGAACCCGCGCAGGCCTGGCTGGCCTACGGCCTGGGCGATGTGGTCCTGCTCAAGCAGATGATCGAACAGGGCGAGGCGTCCGAGGAGCGCAAGCGCCTGGAACGGCGCAAGCTCGACCAGCTGCTGGGCTACTGCGAATCGATGCAATGCCGGCGCCAGGTGCTGCTGGCCGGGTTCGGCGAGAACTATCCAAAGCCGTGCGGCAACTGCGACAACTGCCTGACTCCAGCGGCCAGCTGGGATGCGACCGATGCGGCGCGCAAGGCGCTCAGCTGCGTCTATCGCAGCGGCCAGCGTTTCGGTGCCGCGCACCTGATCGATGTGCTGCGCGGCGCCGACACCGAGCGCATCCGCCAGCTCGGCCACGACAAGCTCTCCACCTACGGCATCGGCGCGGACCTGGACGCGGCGATGTGGCGCGGCGTGTTCCGCCAGCTGGTCGCCGCCAGCGTGCTGGAGGTCGATGCCGAAGGCTACGGCGGCCTGCGCCTGACCGCTTCAGCCAAGCCGATCCTGCAGGGCCAGCAGACGGTCATGCTGCGCAAGGATTCGCCCCGGCTGCGCCAGCGCGAACGTGGCGGCAGCCCGGCCGCGGCGGAAGTGGCCGAGCTCGACCTGCCGCTGTTCCAGGCCCTGCGCCAGCTGCGCGCACAACTGGCCAAGGAACAGAACGTGCCGGCCTACGTGATCTTCCACGATGCCACCCTGCGCAACATCGCCCAGCAGCGCCCGGCCGACCTGCGCGCCCTGGCCAGGGTCGGCGGCGTCGGCGGCAGCAAGCTGGAGCGCTACGGCCCGGCGCTGCTGGACGTGGTCCGCCAGGCGGGTTGAGCAAGCGGCCGGACTGTTTTGAACCCCACCCTTTCCGGAGCTGACGCTTGAGCGGCTACTGCGCCATCGCCCCCGGCCACCCGGTCCACGGCCCTTACCACGACACCGAATACGGCTTCCCGCAGCGCGAGGAAGCGGTGTTGTTCGAACGCCTGCTGCTGGAGATCAACCAGGCCGGGCTGAGCTGGGAAACCATCCTGAAAAAGCGCGAAGGTTTGCGCGCCGCATACGGCGGCTTCGAGGTGGACACCGTCGCCGGCTACGGCCAGGCCGACATCGCCCGGCTGATGGGCGATGCCGGCATCATCCGCAACCGGCTCAAGGTGCTGGCGGCGATCCACAACGCCCAGGTCATCCAGACCCTGCGCGCCTCGCACGGCGGCTTCGCCGGGTGGCTGGATGCGCACCATCCGCTGGAAAAGGCCGACTGGGTGAAGCTGTTCAAGCAAACCTTCCGCTTCACCGGCGGTCAGATCACCGGCGAGTTCCTGATGAGCCTGGGCTATCTGCCGGGGGCGCATCATCAAGGGTGTCCTGCGTTCGCCCTGGTCGCATGCCGGCAGCCGGCCTGGATGCAGGCGCGCTGACGCCTCCGTCCGGCCGCGCTGCCCGCCGGCACCCGCCTTCAGACCCGGCTGCGCCGCAGGCGCAGCGAATTGCCGACCACCGAGGCCGAGCTCAGGCTCATGGCCAGTGCCGCGATCATCGGCGAGAGCAGCCAGCCGGTGAACGGGTACAGCACCCCGGCGGCCAGGGGGATGCCCAGCCCGTTGTAGAGGAAGGCGAACATCAGGTTCTGCTTCATGTTGCGGACCGTCCCCACCGACAGCGCGCGCGCGGTGGCAATACCGCGCAGGTCGCCCTTGACCAGGGTGATCTGGGCGCTGTTCATGGCCACGTCGGTGCCGGTGCCCATGGCGATGCCGACATCGGCCCGGGCCAGCGCCGGGGCGTCGTTGATGCCATCGCCGGCCATGGCCACCACCCGCCCTTCGCGCTGCAGGCGCTCGATCAGGGCCAGCTTGTCGGCCGGTTTGACCTCGCCGTGGACCTCGTCGATGCCCAGCCGCGTGCCCACCGCCTGGGCGGTGGTCAGGCCATCGCCGGTGGCCATGATCACGCGCAGGCCGGCGGCCTTGAGCGCGGCCAGCGCCTCGGGCGTGCTCGCCTTCACCGGGTCGGAGACCGCCAGCAGGCCGGCCAGTTGGCCGTCCACCGCCAGGTACATCACGCTTGCCCCTTGGCCGCGCAGGGACTCGGCCTGCGCCACCAGCGGCTGGACCGTGACCCCTGCCTGTTCCATCAAGGCGGTGTTGCCCAGGGCCAGCTGGTGGCCGGCCACCTGCCCGCGCACGCCGACGCCGGAGCCGGACTCGAAGTTCTCCGGCTTGTCCAGCGCCAGCCCCTGGGCGCGCGCGGCCTGCACGATGGCATCGGCCAGCGGATGTTCGCTGCCCTGGTCCAGGCTGGCCGCCAGGCGCAGCACATCGGCCTCACTGAAGCCTGCGACCGGCACTGCGCGCTCGAACGTCGGCCGTCCTTCGGTCAGCGTCCCGGTCTTGTCGATCACCAGGGTATCGACCTTGCGCAGGTTCTCGATCGCCGCCGCGTCACGGAACAGCACGCCCAAGGTCGCCCCGCGGCCGGTGGCGACCATGATCGACATCGGCGTGGCCAGCCCCAGCGCGCACGGGCAGGCGATGATCAGCACCGACACGGCGTTGATCAGGCCGTAGACCCAGGAGGGCGCCGGCCCGAACAGGCCCCAGGCAAGGAAACTGGCGATCGCGATGGCGACCACGATGATCACGAAATAACCCGCCACCACGTCGGCCATGCGCTGCATGGGGGCCTTGGAACGCTGGGCCTGGACCACCATCTGCACGATCTGCGAGAGCACGGTGTCCGCGCCGATGCGCTCGGAGCGCATGACCAGCGCGCCGCTGGTGTTGAGCGTGGCGCCGATGACCTTGTCGCCCTCGCGCTTGCCGACCGGCAGCGGCTCGCCGGTCAGCATCGACTCGTCCACCGAGCTTGTGCCCTCGACCACCACCCCGTCGACCGGCACTTTTTCGCCCGGGCGGATGCGCAGCAGGTCGCCGACGTGGACATGGGTCAGCGGCACGTCTTCCTCGCCACCGTCGGCGCGGATGCGGCGGGCGGTCTTGGGCGCCAGGCCCAGCAGTGACTTGATCGCCGCCGAGGTCTGCGAACGCGCCTTGAGTTCCAGCAATTGCCCCAGCAGGGTCAGCGAGATGATGACCGCGGCGGCCTCGAAGTAGACGCCAACCCGGCCCATCGACACGAACGAGGCGGGAAACACCCCCGGCGCGACGGTCGCCACCACGCTGTAGACAAAAGCCGCGCCGGTGCCCAGGCTGATCAGCGTCCACATGTTCGGACTGCGGTGCAGCAGCGAGCGCCAGCCGCGCACGAAGAACGGCCAGCCGGCCCACAGCACGATCGGCAGGGACAGCACCAGCTCCACCCAGCTCTGGGTGGCCATGTCCATCAGTTGCAGGCGTTCACCGAACATGGCCAGGGCGAGCACCACCAGGGTCAGCGGCAAGGTCCACCAGAACCGCCGGGTGAAGTCGCGCAGTTCCGGGTTGTCTTCCTCCAGGTCCGGCAGCAGCGGCTCCAGGCTCATGCCGCACTTGGGACAGCTGCCGGGGTGATCCTGGCGGATTTCCGGATGCATCGGGCAGGTGTAGATCGTGCCGGCGGGCGCGGCCTGGGCCGGGCTCGCCGCCGCTGCCGACTCGGTCTGCCCGTGGTCGTGCCCCTGGTGCTGGTCGTGGCCGGGCACTGTGCCGCCGCCGGCCGATGCCTGGTCGTGCGTCTGCCCCGCGGGCACCGGCTCGAGTGCCATGTTGCACTTGGGACAGCGCCCCGGGTGATCCTGGCGGATTTCCGGATGCATCGGGCAGCTGTAGACAGGGCCGGCCGAAGCCTGCGGCCCGGCCGACTCGGCACTCGCGTAGCGGGCCGGGTCGGCCTCGAACCTGGCCTTGCAGCCTGCGCTGCAGAACGCATAGGTCCGCCCCTGGTAGGAGGCCCGGTGCGCCGCGTCCGGGCCGACCCGCATGCCGCAGACCGGATCGGTCAGCGCGGCGCCGGCCGGCGCGGCCGGGGCCTGCCCGTGCCGGTCATGATCGTCGCCCGATGCTGGCGCTGGCTGCCGGGGCTGATCCGGTGCGGACGGTGTTGCCGGTGGCTGATGCATGGTCTATCTCCGAATGCTTGGGGGCAGGCATGACATTGGCGATGCGCAAACCGGCACACTCTTCGCCGTTGCGCTCGCGCATGCCAACCGGGCCTTATCCGCCGCGGCGGCGCCGATGATGGTCGCCGCCGCCGCGCCTGCCCGGCCCGTGGTCAGGGTTTACGTCGCTGCCTTCACTTGGCTGGTGTGGCCGGCAGGCGGTCCATCATCATCTGCATCATGGTTTCCATCATCTCCATGCGCTTGGCCATCATCTGGTGATGGGCCGCCATGTCCGAGGGCATCTTGCCGTTCATGCCGCCCTTGCCGGCTCCACCCATGCTGCCCATGCCAGCCATGCCGCCCTTGCCGGCTCCACCCATGCTGCCCATGCCAGCCATGCCGCTCATGCTGCTCATCATCGCCATGCCGTCCTGCATGGTTTTCATGTGTTCGGCCATGAGCGCCTGGCGCGCTTCGGGTGTCTTGGCGTCCATCATCTTCTGGTGCATCTGGCGCATGGCCGCGATCTGCGCGTCCATGCGCTGGCTGTTGTCCCCGGCCGTCGCGGCGCCGGAGTCGGGGGTGGCGTTGGCCGGGGTCGTCTGGGTGGGAGCGGGATTGGCTTGCGCGGCCGGCTGGGCGGCCCAGGCGGTGGCGCCGGTGAGGGCGGCGGTCGAAGCCAGGACGAGGGAATGAAGGAATTTCATGATGTAGGTCCTCTCAAGGATTGAAGTTGAACCAGTCACCGACTCGGCGATCCGGCGTGGCTGACGCATTCCCCGGTTGCTGCCTGGCCGGCGGCAGCCGGTCGAGCTGGCGGCCTCCTTCACCGCCTGGGTCTGGATGACCAGTGGATGTGGACGATGCGCCAGCCGTCCGCGGTGCGTCGCAGCACCATGGTTTCGGTGGCCAGCAGGGTCAGCGGCTTGCCGTCCCGGCTCACGTGGACCTCGCTCTCGCTGCCAACCCAGGCCAGATCGCCCGATGCACGGGCCGTGCGCTGCTTCGGCTGGACCTGCGCGTCCTTGAGGAACTGCGCGTCGTGCCTGGCGTGGCCTTGCAGGTATTGGGCCCTGGAGCGCTCGGCGCCGCCGCTTTCCAGGACCAGCACGTCATCGGCCAACCAGCGACCGGCAGCGCTCAGGTCGCCGGCCTGCAGCGCAGCGGAAAAGGCATCGACGGCATCGACGGCCGGCTGGGCTGCAACCGCGACGGCAGGGGCAGCTGCCCCGGCAGGCGGCGCCGGAGCCTGTCCCTGCGAAGCCAGCGGCAGCCATAGCAGGCCGAAAAACACGATTGGACGCAGGATCGGGGTTGCCATCAGTGCTTCCTCAGAACCAGGTGCGCAGGCCGACGACGATGCGGGTGTCATCGCGCGGTTCGGCTGCGTCGCGACGCAGCTCGGCGGTATTGCCGAAGGCGCGCTCGTGGACCAGGCCAACGTAGGGGGCAAACCTGCGGGTGAATTCGTAGCGCAGGCGCAGGCCCAGCTCGGCCGTGGCCAGGCCCGAGCCGATGCCGCGGGAGGCATCGCCCTTGCCCCAGGCAGTGACTTCCAGGCGCGGCTGCAGGATCAGCCGGTTGCTGAACAATAGCTCGTACTCGCCCTCCGCCCGGGCCGCGCTCTGGCCCCGTTCGCCAAGATAGGCCGTGGCCCGCACCTCGAACTTCTGCGGCGCCAGGCCCTGCACGCCGATGGCGGCAAAGTTCTGCGACTGGCCGGGCTTGAAGTCGTGGCGCAGCCCGCCGACCAGGTCCCACCACCTGCTCACGCTGCGGCCGTAGAGCAGCTCCAGATCGGCACTTTCGGTGCGCCCATCGCTGCGCTCGCCCTCGGTACGCCACCAGAAGCGGTCCAGGTCGGTCCCGATCCAGCCTTCGCCCTCCCACGCCAGCGCCGTGCCGGGATCGGCATCCCAGGCTTCCAGGCGGTTGAGCAAGCTGTAGCTGTGGATCGCATTGTCGGTGGTGGCATGGACCATCGAAGGCGGCACGGCGGCGGCGCGATCGGCCTCGGTCAGCGCCGGGATCGGCGTGCGCGGCGCGGCGGGCGCCATCGACATGCCGGCGTGGCCGGGCTGCGGGTGGTCGCTGCCTGCCATCGGCTGCGGCGCGCGACCGGGCACGGTGCCCATGTCGTGTCCCATCGCCGAATGGTCCATGCCCTGCATCGGCGCATCGTGGCCCATGGCGGCGTGGTCAACCGCTGGCGCGGACGATCCTGATCCTGCAGGCCGCTGGTGTCCGGCATGCGAAGGTGTCGCCGCTGGCCCGGCCTGTTCCTTGGCCGCGGCGGGCCTGGCGTCGGTGGGCGTTTCCACCGCAGGCGTCTGCGCCCCGGGCGGCGGCATGTCCATCGACATGGACATCTTCGAATGGTCCATTTGCTGTGCCATCGCCACGGGCAGGGCCGAACCCAATGCCAGGGCCAGCATCCCGATCCGCACCGGCAGGACGCTCATGCTCATGACTTGCCCTCCTCGACCTGCACCGCCCGCATCATCCCGGCTTCCATGTGCATCAACAGGTGGCAGTGGTAGGCCCAGCGGCCCAGCGCATCGGCGCGCACCCGATAGCTGCGCCTGCTGCCCGGCGGCATGTCCAGCGTGTGCTTGCGCAGCATGAAGCGGCCGTGGTCGTCTTCCAGGTCGCTCCACATGCCGTGCAGATGGATCGGATGGGCCATCATCGTGTCGTTGACCAGCACGATGCGCACGCGCTCGCCGTAGCTGAGCCGGATCGGTTCGGCCGCGGAGAACTTCACGCCATTGAATGACCAGGCGAACTTCTCCATGTGCCCGGTCAGGTGCAGCTCCAGGTCGCGGGAAGGATCGCGCCCGTCCGGATCCTCGAACAGGTTGCGCAGCATCGAATAGCTGAGCACCTGGCGGCCGTTGCCGCGCAGGCCGTTGCCCGGGTCGTCCAGCCGCGAGCGCGGTGACATCGCCTGGTTGTCCACCAGGGGATTGCCCCGTTCGCTGGCCGGGTGCGCCTGCATGCCGCCGCCGGCGTCCATGCCGGGCATGCCCATGCCCGGCATCTCGTGGCCGGCATGTCCGTCGGCCGGCTGGCCGTGCTCCATCCCGGCCGTGCCCTGGACCGGGCCGGCGTCATGGCCGTCATGGCCGCTGCCGGGCTGGCCTTGGTCCATGCCCATGTCGGCCATGGTCAGGATGGGCCGCGGATCGACCGGCGGAACCGGCGCGCGCAGTCCCTCGCGCACCGCCAGCGTGCCACTGACGTAGCCGGTGCGCGCGGCGTCCTGGGCGAAGAGGGTGAAGGCGTCCTGCCCCGACGGCTGAACGACCACATCGAAGGTTTCGGCGACCGCAATCCGGAACTCCTCGACCGTCACCGGATGCACGTACTGGCCATCGACGGCGACCACGGTCATCTTCAGGCCGGGGATGCGGACATCGAAGTAGGTCATGGCGGCACTGTTGATGAAGCGCAGGCGCAGCTTCTCGCCCGGCCTGAACAGCGCGGTCCAGTTGCCCAGCGCGGTCGTGCCATTGATCAGGTAGGTGTAGGTGTGGGCGTTGACGTCGGACAGGTCGGTTGGCGACATCCGCATCGCACCCCACATCCGGCGGTCGGCCAGGGTCGCCTTCAGGCCGTCCTCGCGCACGTCCTGAAGGAAGTCACCGACGGTACGCTTGTAGTAGTTGTCATGGCTGGACATCTTCTTCAGCCGCGCAAACAGCGCCTGGCCGCTCAGATCGGTCCAGTCCGAGAGCTGCACCACGTAGTCGCGGTCGTAGGCGAACGGCTCGGGCTCGATCGGATCGATGATCAGCGCCCCGTACAGCCCGTCCTGCTCCTGGAACCCGGAGTGGCTGTGGTACCAGTAGGTGCCGGCCTGGCGGACGTGGAAGCGGTACAGATAACGCTCGCCACGGCCGATGCCGTTGAAGCTCATCCCCGGCACGCCGTCCATGTTGGCCGGCAGCAACACGCCATGCCAGTGGATCGAGGTCTCCGCGCCATGGATCGAACCGGCCGGCAGCGCGTTGGAGACGCGAAGGTTGACCGTGCTGCCTTCGCGCCAGCGCAGGATCGGCGCCGGCAGCGAGCCGTTGACGGTGATCGCAGGCCGGGTGCGGCCAGTGAAATTCACCGGGGTTTGGCCGATGACCAGGTCGAACTCGGTCCCGGCCAGGACGTTGGCGTTGCCGGGGCCCTTCAGCGCCCAACTGGGCCTGGGCCACAGCCCCAGACCCAGCGCCGTACCGCCGGCGGCCAGGCCCTGCACGAAACGGCGTCGCGACAGCCCGCCCGGGGCGCCGAAGCCGAAGGAATCGGATGACATGCAAACTCCATTGAAAGCGTCAACAACGGCCGGCGCAAGGATGCCGGCCCTGGCCGATGCCCTGACACGGCCAAGGCCGTTGGTCGGGCACGGGAAGATCGGCATCGCAGGGACGCCGATGGGGACGCTTAGCCGATGGGAGGTCGAATCAGATGCGGCACGGCCGGGTTGGGATGCCCGACCGCCAGGGCGCCGATGCCGGGCGCAAGCAGCCCCACCACCGGAGCCTGGGACCGCAGCGGCAAGGCGGCACAAGGGCCTTGCGCGCAGCCGCAGTGGCAGGCACCGGACTTGCAGCAATCGGCGCCGTCCGCGGCTTTGTCCTTGTCCGGCGCCTGCGGCACGGCAGCGCCGGGTTCGCTGCCCGCGCCATGCATGGATGCCATCGCCTCATGGCAGGAGGCATCAGCGGCGGCGGCCATTGGCTGCCCGTCCATGGCCGCCATCTCCTGACCCGTCGCATGGACCAACGCCGCCGCCGACCCCGCCCCGTTGAAGACCAGGGCAAGGATCAGGAACAGTCGCAGCAGGACGGATCCGGTGGGCATGCGCATACTCTACTCCGTCGGCCACCGCGCAGGTAACGCACACTGGCGCCGGCGGCACCAAGTCCCAGAACCATCGGCAACCGGGGAGTCACTCCCCCCGGTACCGGTGCGGCCGATGGTTGAACATCGACACCAGACCCGGCACCACCGCACCCGGCGCCGAAGACCGCGGCGCCATGTGCGTGTCGTCGGCCCAGCGCCGCAGCAGGGAGCACGCCTGGGAGCCGATGCACTGCCCAGGCGATGCGGGCATCGCCGGCAAGGCCGGGGAATCGCGGCCGCAACGGTCCCGGCAAGATGCCGGTCCGCCCCGCGCGCGCCGCCGGTCGGCGGCTTTTGTCTGGACCTGACGATGCGGCGCTCGATCAGCGCATTTCGGCCACTTCGACCCCGTCCAGGCCCTGCGCCAGGGTGCGGGCATCGCCGCCCTGGGCCAGCTTGATGCGCAGGCGCACCTCGTTCTGCGAGTCGGCATGGCGCAGCGCGTCCTCGTAGGAGATCTCGCCGGCCTGGTAGAGCTCGAACAGGCTCTGGTCGAAGGTCTTCATGCCCAAGTTGGTCGATTCCTTCATGACCTCCTTGAGCTTGTGGATCTCCCCTTCGCGGATGTAGTCCTGGATCAGCGGCGTGCCCAGCATGATCTCCATCGCCACCCGGCGGCCCTTGCCGTCCGGCGTGGGCACCAGCTGCTGGGCGACCACGCCCTTGAGGTTCAGCGACAGGTCCATCAGCAGCTGGTTGCGGCGGTCTTCGGGGAAGAAATTGATGATCCGGTCCATCGCCTGGTTGGCGTTGTTGGCATGCAGCGTGCACAGCACCAGGTGGCCGGTTTCGGCGAAGGAGATCGCATGGTCCATGCCTTCGCGGGTGCGCACCTCGCCGATCATGATCACGTCCGGCGCCTGGCGCAGGGTGTTCTTCAGCGCGTTCTCCCAGCTGTCGGTATCGATGCCGACCTCGCGCTGGGTGATGATGCAGCCCTCGTGCTTGTGCACGAATTCGATCGGGTCCTCGATGGTGATGATGTGGCCGGTCGAGTTCTGGTTGCGGTAGCCGATCATCGCCGCCAGCGAGGTCGACTTGCCGGTGCCGGTGGCGCCCACGAACAGGATGATGCCGCGCTTGGTCATGGCCAGGGTCTTGACCACCGGCGGCAGGTTCAGCTCGTCGATGCTGGGGATCCTGGTCTCGATCCGGCGCAGCACCATGCCGACCTGGTTGCGCTGGTAGAAGCAGCTGACGCGGAAGCGGCCGACGCCGGCCACGCCGATGGCGAAGTTGCACTCGTGGGTCTTTTCGAACTCCTCGCGCTGGGCCGGGGTCATCACGTTGAGCACCAGGTCGCGCGACTGCTGCGGGGTCAGCGGCGTCTGGGTGATCGGCGAGAGCTTGCCGTGCACCTTGATCGAGGGCGGCATGCCCGAGGTGATGAACAGGTCCGACGCCTTCTGGTGCGCCATCAGCTTGAGGAACGAGGTGAAGTCGATGGTGCTCATCTGGGAGTCTCCGGGACCCGGGACCCGGGACCCGGGACCCGGCTCAGCCACAGCTGACACCGCTCTCGGATCCGGGATCATCCTCGTCCCTGTCGTGTGGGAAATCTCGCAAAAATCCGTTGGTCGCCTTTGCCGGTCGCAGGTCCACGCCCGGCCTCACTCGAACAACCGCTTGTCCTTGGCGTATTCCCTGGCCTGGTTGCGGGTGACTTGGCTGCGCTTGACCAGGTCCTGCAGGTGCTGGTCCAGGGTCATCATGCCGTACTGCTGGCCGGTCTGGATCGCCGAATACATCTGCGCCACCTTGTCCTCGCGGATCAGGTTACGGATCGCCGGGGTGCCGACCATGATCTCCCAGGCCGCGGTGCGGCCGCCGCCGACCTTCTTCAGCAGCGCCTGGGAGATCACCGAGCGCAGCGACTCGGACAGCATCGAGCGGACCATCGGCTTTTCGCCGGCAGGAAAGACGTCGATGATGCGGTCGATGGTCTTGGCCGCCGACGAGGTGTGCAAGGTGCCGAACACCAGGTGGCCGGTTTCGGCGGCGGTCAGCGCCAGGCGGATGGTCTCCAGGTCGCGCAGCTCGCCGACCAGGATGTAGTCGGGGTCCTCGCGCAGGGCCGAGCGCAGCGCCTCGTTGAAGCCGTGGGTGTCGCGGTGCACCTCGCGCTGGTTGATCAGGCACTTCTGCGAGGTGTGGACGAATTCGATCGGGTCCTCGACGGTGAGGATGTGGCCGTATTCGTTCTTGTTGATGAAGTCGATCATCGCCGCCAGGGTGGTCGACTTGCCCGAACCGGTCGGGCCGGTGACCAGGATCAGGCCCTGCGGCTGCTGGATCATCTCGCGGAACAGCGGCGGGCAGCCCAAGTCCTCCAGGCTCAGCACCTCGGAGGGGATGGTCCGGAACACCGCGCCGGCGCCGCGGTTCTGGTTGAACGCGTTGACCCGGAAGCGGGCCAGCGAGGGAATCTCGAAGGAGAAGTCGACCTCGAGGAACTCTTCATAATCGCGGCGCTGCTTGTCGGACATGATGTCGTAGACAAGGGCGTGGACCTGCTTGTGGTCCAGCGCGGGGATGTTGATGCGGCGAACGTCGCCGTCCACCCGGATCATCGGTGGCAGGCCGGCGGACAGATGCAGGTCCGAGGCCTTGTTCTTGACCGAGAAGGCCAGTAGTTCGGCGATATCCATGCGCTGGGTATTCCCCCTGAAAGGTGCTGCCAACTGGAACCGTACATCCCCAAAAGGCAGTATAGCCTCCTTCCCGCAGCAGCCAACGGCCCTGTTTACGTGCTTTCCCAGCGTCTTGCCGAGCTCCGCAACGCACTGCGCAAGGCCGCCGCCGCGGCCGGCCGGCCCATGCCCACGCTGGTGGCGGTGTCCAAGTTCCAGCCGGCCGCGGCCGTGGCCGAGCTGGCCGACGCCGGCCAGCGGGCGTTCGGAGAGAACTACGTCCAGGAAGCGCAGGCCAAGCGGGCCGAACTGGACAGGCCGGGACTGGAGTGGCACCTGATCGGCCACCTGCAGTCCAACAAGGCCGCGCTGGCGGCCGAGCTGTTCGACTGGGTGCAAAGCGTGGACCGGACCAAGCTGGTGGACGCGCTGGCCGCGGCCCGCCCGCCCGGGCGCGCACCGCTGAACGTGCTGCTCCAGGTCAACATCGATGACGAAGCCGGCAAGCACGGCTGCGCGCCGGAGCAGGTCCAGGCGCTGGCGGCATGGGTGGCGGCCCGACCGACCCTGGCCCTGCGCGGGCTGATGGCCATTCCCGCCCCGCATGCAGATCCGGCGCTGCGGCGCGCGGCCTTTGCCCGCATGAAGGCGCTGTTCGACGCGCTGGCGGCCGCGCATCCGGGCGTGGACACCTTGTCGATGGGCATGAGCGGGGACTTCGCCCTGGCCGTGGCCGAAGGCGCGACGATGGTCCGCATCGGCACGGCGTTGTTCGGAAGCCGCCCGGCGCCGGGGAGCCGGGACCGGGCCAAGGCCGGATGACCCGCTGGCGCCTGCTATTTTTGCCCACCCTTTAGCCGCTGCAGATCGCCATGACCGCCCCGAGTCCCCCATCCCCGGTCCCCACGTCCGAATCCACGATCGCCTTCATCGGCGGCGGCAACATGGCCCGCAGCCTGATCGGCGGACTGATCGCGCGCGGCACCGACCCGGCCACGATCCGGGTGGCCGAACCGGTGGCCGAGCTGCGCCAGGCACTGGCCGGCCAGTTCGGCGTGCAGGTGTTCGATGCGGCGGCCGAGGCGGTGCAAGGCGCGGGGCTGTGGCTGTTCGCGGTCAAGCCGCAGGTGATGCGCGCGGTGTGCCAGGCGCTGGCTTGGGCAGCCTCGCAGGACAGGCCGCTGCTGGTGTCGATCGCCGCCGGGATCACCGCCGCCCAGCTCACGCGCTGGCTGGGCGGCCAGGCGGCGGTGGTGCGGGCCATGCCCAATACGCCGGCCATGCTGGGCGCGGGTGTGACCGGGCTGTTCGCCACCGCGCAGGTGGACCAGGCCGGCCGTGCGCGCACCGAGGCGCTGCTGTCCAGCGTCGGCGAGACGGTATGGATCGAGCAGGAGGCACAGATGGACGCGGTCACCGCCGTGTCCGGCAGTGGCCCGGCCTACGTGTTCCTGCTGGCCGAGGCGATGGAGGCGGCCGGCATCGCCCAGGGCCTGCCGGCCGAAGCCGCGCGCGCCCTGACCCTGCAGACGGTGCTCGGCGCGGCGCGGATGCTGACCGAATCGGGCCAGGCCCCGGCCGAACTGCGCCGCCAGGTCACCTCGCCGGGCGGCACCACCCAGGCCGCGATCGAGGTGTTCCAGGCCGGCGGTTTCGAAACGCTCACCGCTGCGGCCATCGCCGCGGCCACCGCCCGCGGCAGGGCGCTGTCGGCGGCCAACGATTGAGGCCATGGCCGCGTGCGATGGCGCATGGGCGGGTGGCCCGCCGCGCTTGCCATCCGGGTGCTGCTGGTCGGGTGTTCAGTCCATACGCGCGCGGTGATGTACCGCGATGGCGGGTCAAGACCCGCCCTATGGTTTTCCTGCGAGGTGGGGTGGGATCCCGTGTCGACGCCGTTGCACGCGGCAGTGCGGCCATACCGAACCGTCGCCACGCCCGGGGCACCGTTTTCGCTGGCTTCGATCCGTGGGTGCGTGGGGAGCCGGCTCGGCGCCGGCGCCTAGGAGCCTGTCGGACTTTGGCCGGCCGGGCTGCAAATTCGGCTGTGCGGTCCATATTTCCGTCGCTTCTTGCCCCATAGAACCACTATGGGGCGGCGAATCGGCGAAAATCTGTCCTCGCACAGCCGAATTTTCGCCTCGACCGCCAAAGCCCGACAGACTCCTAGGGAAACAGCATCCGCTTGGACCAGGCGCCGTCCGGGGCGCGTTCGTAGCGCCAGCGCTGGTGCAGGCGGAACCTGGCGCCGTACCAGAACTCGAAACTGTCCGGCACCACGCGAAATCCGGTCCAGCCGTCCGGGCGCGGCACCTGCATGCCGGCGAACTCGGCCTCGACCTGGGCCAGGCGCTTGTGGAAATCCTCGATGTGCTCCAGCGTGTGCGACTGCGCCGAGGCCCAGGTGCCGAGCTGGCTTTCGCGCGGCCGGGTGGCGAAGTAGGCATCGGCCTCGGCGTCGCTGACCTGCTGCACCGCGCCTTCGACCCGCACCTGGACACCGGCCTCGCGCAAGGTGCGCCACAGCAGCAGCAAGGCCGCGCGCGGATTGGCCTGCAACTCGCGGCCCTTCTGGCTGTCCAGGTGGCTGTAGAAGACCAGGCCGCGGGCGTCATGCGACTTCAGCAGCACCGTGCGCAGCGAAGGATGGCCGGCCAGGGTCGCGGTGGCCAGGTTCATCGCGTTGTATTCGGGCTCGGCCGTGCTGCGGCTGGCTTCCTCGTACAGCGCGGAGAAGGTGGCCAGGGCTTCGGCGTACAGATCGACGTCGGTCATCATCGGTGGATGCGCAAGGCGCCCGCGGGCGGTGCGCTATTGTCGCCCGATGGGCACACCCGCGCAGCAACCGCGCCCCGGCTTTCCGCACACCCTGGTCCAGGAGGCGCTGGCCTGCGCCCGCGCGCTGCCGCAGGCGGTGCCGGTGTGGGGCCTGTCGGCGCTGCAGGGCACCGGCAAGTCCACCTTCGCCGCGCAGCTGGCCCAGGCCGCGCAGGACGCCGGGCTGCCTGCGGCGGTGTTGTCGCTGGACGATTTCTACCTGACCGGCGATGCGCGCCGAACGCTGGCCCGGCAGGTGCATCCGCTGCTGGAAACCCGCGGCCCGCCCGGCACCCATGACCTGCCATTGGCACTGGCGACGCTGGATGCACTGGGTGCGGGTGAACCGGTCAAGCTGCCGCGCTTTGACAAGCTGGCCGACGAGCGCGTGCCCGAGTCGCAGTGGCCCACGCTGGACGCGCCGGCGCGGCTGGTGATCTTCGAGGGCTGGTGCCTGGGCACACCGGCCCAGGAGCCGGGCGAGCTGGCACTGCCGATCAACACGCTGGAGCGCGAGGAAGACCCCGACGGCACCTGGCGCACCTTCTGCAATGACGCGCTGGCGCGCGACTACCCCGCGCTGTGGAACACCTGCCACGCACTGTGGTTCATCCAGCCGCCGGGGTTCGCGAACGTGCTGGCCTGGCGCTGGCAGGCCGAGCAGCAGCTCCAGGCCGCCCATCCCGGCCGCACCGGCATGAGCTGGCCGCAGCTGGAGCGCTTCGTCCAGCACTACGAACGGGTCAGCCGCCAGGCGCTGCGGACCCTGCCCGCGCTGGCCGACCGGGTGGTGCGCGTGGATGCGCAGCGTCGGCTGCTGGCAGATTGAAGCCGGTTTCAGCGGCACTTGCGATACGGCGAGCCGTCGACCAGCGCGCGGTACTGCGCAGGCAGCCTCGGCCCGCCGCGATAGTCGTAATCGTGGGCCTGGATGGTGACCTCGCCGGGTTTTTCGTCGGCATTGAAGACCACCGAGATCGGATCCTGGCCCTGGCCCTGGAACCAGGGCGCGAACCACACCGCGATGCCGCTGTAGCCGTCACCGAAGTAGCTGGCGCCATATTCGGGGCGGTCGGCCAGCAGGGGGCCGCCGGGCAGCTCGAAACGCATCCCCGCCCGGTCCACGGTGAACTGCGGATGGCGCGCGCATTGCCCGCCCGGCGCGTAGGTCCCAAACAGCGCGGGAAACTCGCTCATGCCCGTCAGGGTCACCGCACCGGCACCAGCCGCTGCCGGCAACGCCAGCACCAGCAGCAGGCGCAGGCCAACAGCACGCATCAGCCCGGCACCACCAGTGATGCCCCACCGGAGGTGAACTCCCGGTAGGCACCGTCGATCACCTTGAGGTTGGCGCGCGCTTTCCACTGCACCCAGCCGGCGATGGCCAGCATCGGCAACCCGACGAACGCGCCGATCACTGAGATGGTCATGATCGCCCCGATGACCAGGAAGGCCAGCGAGCCCAGCTTGAGCGGCTGTTGTTGCTGGATCAGTTGCTGGCGGCGCGATTCCAGGACCTGCGGGTCCTGGCTGGCCAAGGCCTTGAGCTGGCCGATGACGAAGTCGTGGGTGACGGTCAGCATTGCGGACTCCTGGTGGGAATGAAGGGACCGCCGCGCCTGCTGGCGCGGCTTGAATCGCTGTCAGCATGGCCGGGGCGGCAGTGAAGGTCCTCACCGAATGCTCAAGAAACCTTCAAGGATCATCCACGGCCGGCGGTCGCTGCGACGCACAGGCTGCTGCGAGGTGTCCTGACCTATGATTCAGGCCCACACCCCGCATGTCACCGGCATGAGCCTGCCCCTTTATCGCTGGCGTTTTGGTCTGGTCGAGTACAACGAAGCCCGGCGCGAACTGCGCGTGGCCGGGCTGGTGGTGGAGGTGGAGAACCGGCCGCTGGATGTGCTCTCGCTGCTGCTGCGCCACGCCGGCCAGGTGGTGACCAAGCAGCAGCTGTTCGACCAGGTCTGGGCCGGACGGATCACCGTGGACCACGTCCTGGCCACCGCCGTGGGCAAGCTGCGCAAGGCCCTGGACGCGGCCGGGGAAAGCCGGATCGTCACCGTGCCCCGGCTGGGCTACCGCTTCGACGGACCGGTCGAACGCAGCGCGGCCGGCGGCCTTGACGACCATCGGCTGGCGCTGAAGCCGGGGCAGCCGGTGCCTGGGCGCCCCCGGATGCTGCTCGAACAGCAGCTCGGGCGCACCCTGGGCAGCGAGGTATGGCTGGCCCGGCATCCGCGCAGCGGCCAGGTGCGGGTGTTCAAGTTTGCCCTGGACAGCGACTGCGTGGCGGCGATCAAGCGCGAGGCCACCTTGTCGCGGGTGCTGCGCGACAGCCTGGGCGAACGCCCCGACTTGGTCCGGGTGACCGACTGGAACTTCGAATCGGCGCCGTTCTTCCTGGAATGCGAATACGGCGGCCAGGCGATGCCCGCATGGGCCGCCGCGGCGCTGGAGCGGCTCGACCGCGCGGCCCGGATCGACCTGTTCCTGCAGGTGGCCGACGTGGTGGACGCAGCGCACGGCGTGGGCGTGCTGCATCGCGACTTGAAGCCCTCCAACATCCTGCTGTCGGCGCGGGCCGATGGCTGGCAGGTCCGCCTGACCGACTTCGGCAGTAGCCGCCTGCTGCAGCCCGAACAGCTGGCAGCCCCGGACATCAGTCTGCTTGGCTTCACCCGACCAGACCAGACGGCCGACAGCGCCGGCACGCTGCTGTACCTGGCGCCGGAACTGCTGGCTGGGCATGCCTCCACCGTGCGCAGCGACCTGTATGCGCTGGGCCTGCTGCTGTACCAGCTGCTGGTGGGCGACCTGCAACGTCCGCTCGCACCGGGCTGGGAGCGCGAGGTGGGCGACCCGCTGCTGTGCGAGGACATCGCCCTGGCCACCGACACCGATCCGGCGCGGCGCCTGGCCACCGCCGGCGAGCTGGCCACGCGCCTGCGCAGCCTGCAGGCACGCCGCGCGGCGCTGGCCGAACGCCAGGCGGCCGAACGGGCCACGGCGGCACTGCACCGATCGCTGGACCGCGCCCAGGCCCGCCGCCCCTGGATGATCGCCGCCGTCGCGGTGCTGGCTTGCGGCGCGGTGGCCTGCGCAGGCCTGTGGTACCGCAGCGAGCACCAGCGGCAGGCCGCCCTGCGCCAGGCTGCGCGGGCCGAGGCGGTGGTGCGGTTCCTCAGTGACGACCTGATCGGCGGGCTGAGCCCGGGCGGCGGTGGCTTCGAGCGCAACCCCAGCATCCGCGACATGCTCCAGTACGCCTCCGAACACCTAGACGCGCGCTTCGGCGACGATCCGGCCACCCGCGGCAGCGTCGAGGCGGCATTGGGAAGCGCCTGGCGCACGCTGGGCCAGTACGACCGCGCCACCTTCCATCTGCGCCGGGCCGTGGCCGAGGACACACGCGCCTTCGGCGCCGACGACCCGCTGACGCTCAAGACCCGCTACAGCCTGGTCCGCAGCCTGGCCTACGCCGGCAGCGCCGATGCCTTCCAGGAAGCTGCGCGCCTGATTGATGCCACCGACAGGGCCGCGGCCGCGCACCTGCAGGCCGAGGACGAGATCGCCCTGTATGCGGCCATCGCCCGGGGCCAGTTCCATTTCCAGCAGCTGCAGATCGCGCCGGCGCTGCAGGCCTTTGCCCAAGCCGACCGCCTGCAGCGCCGCTGGCGGCCGCAGGACGGACAGATGGCCGGGGTCATCCGCGCCAGCATCGCCGATGCCACCCTGCGCCAGGGCAAAGTCCAGCAGGGCATCGGCCAGCTGAAGGCCCTGCTGGCCGATCCACTGCTGGCGCCCGCCCGGATCGGCGAAGCAACCGTGGCAGGCTACCAGGCAACGTTGGCCCGCGCCCTGCGCAACGATGCGCGCTACGCCCAGGCACTACCCCTGGCGCAGCAAGCCGTGGCCACCAGCGCGCGCGTGCTGGGCCAGGACGATTACCTCACGCTCACCCGGCTCTCGATCGTGGCCAGCATCCAGGACCTGGCCGGCGACTGCGCCGGTTCGCTGGCTACCATGCGCACGGTGCGCGCGCGCATGGCCGCTCGTTACGGCGCCGAGCGCCAGTTCACCCTGGTGGAAACCGGCAACCTGGGGCTGAAGGAATACGACTGCGGCGACCGCGCCGCTGGCCTGGCCTACCTGCAGCAGGCCGAGCGCGAACTGCGGGCGCGCTATGGCCAGGGCAACGTGGCCGCGCACAGTTTCCGCTATGCCCTGGCCGGGGCGCTGGCCGACCAGGGCCGCTACCGGCAGGCCCTGGACATGGTCGATGGCCTGGACCTGGCGGCACTGGTGGCAGGGGATTCCTCGCCCGCCTGGTCCGACCGCATCCGCGCACTCAGAGGCCGGGTCCTGGTGCTGTCCGGACAGGTCGAACCGGGCCGCGCCCTGCTGCGCCAAGCACTTCCCCGCCTGGCCACCTCCGGCACCGAACCTGCGGACCAGCTGCGCCGCCTGCAGGCCCTGGCCGGCCTGGAACCGCAACCAGCCGCGCCTGCGCCAACCCCGGCCACCCTGATCGCCGGCCAGCAGCGCCCGACACCCTGAACGCTTGCGCCGCCGCCTGCTGCCAGGCCACGGCAAACCCCTGGCGTGCCAGCGTGCTGCGGGCCGTTGCGCCTGCAACCGCGTTGGCGGCGTGCGAGCGCGCACGGCTATCATCGGCGGCGATGAATCCCGCCCCCAATCTCGTGATGGTCGGCCCGATGGGCGCCGGCAAGACCTCCATCGGCCGCCGCATCGCCGAGCGCTTCAGCCTGAAGTTCGCCGATGTCGACCAGGCGGTGGTCCAGACCTGCGGGATCAGCATTCCGGCCATTTTCGAGCAGGTCGGCCAGGCCGGGTTCCGCGAACGCGAGCGCGCCGCGCTGGCCACGCTGCTGGCCGGCCAGGGCCAGGTGGTGGCCAGCGGCGGCGGCGCGGTGCTCGATGCCGACAGCCGTGCGCTGATGAAGGCACGCGGCTTTGTGATCTACCTGAAGGTGGACGTGGAGACCCAGCTCAGACGGGTGGCCCGCGACCGCAACCGTCCGCTGCTGCTGACCGGCGACCGCCGCCAGGTCCTGACCGAGCTGATGGAGGTGCGCGAGCCCCTGTACCTGGAGGTGGCCGACCTGGTCCTGCAAGCCGATGAGCTGACCCCGGGCGAGGCCACCGCCGCGCTGGTCGGCCGGCTGGCCCGGCAATGGCAGCGCAGCGGGGTCAGCGCGGCATGAGCCAAGCGATGCAGACCGTCCATGTTGGCGGCGACACCCCCTACCAGATCCGCATCGGCGCCGGCCTGCTCGGCGATGGCGCGGCGCTGGCCGCGCACGTGCGCGGCCGCCACGTGCTGCTGGTCAGCGATGCGCATGTCGCCCCGCTCTACGCCGACACGGTCGAGCAGGCGCTGCGCGCGGCCAGGCCGCAGATCGAGCTGGCGCGCCTGGTGCTGCCGGCCGGCGAGCAGTCCAAGACCCTGGCCAGCTTCGGCGCCGCGATCGAGGCGCTGGCCACGCTGGGCGCCAGCCGCGATGCCTGCGTGTTCGCCCTGGGCGGTGGCGTGGTCGGTGACCTGGCCGGTTTCGCCGCGGCCTGCTGGATGCGCGGGGTGGATGTGGTGCAGCTGCCGACCACGCTGCTGTCGATGGTCGATTCCTCGGTCGGCGGCAAGACCGCAGTGGACATCCCGCAGGGCAAGAACCTGGTCGGCGCGTTCCACCCGCCGCGCGCGGTGTTCGCCGATACCGCGGTGCTGGCCACGCTGCCGCCGCGCGAGCTGCGCGCCGGGCTGGCCGAGGTGATCAAGTACGGCGCGCTGGGTGACCGGCTGTTCTTCGAGTGGCTCCAAACCCAGCACCAGCCGCTGCTGGCCGGCGACGCGCACGCCCTGACCACGGCCATCGCCCGCAGCTGCGAGGCCAAGGCCGCCATCGTCGCCCGCGATCCGCTGGAAAAGGGCGAACGCGCCCTGCTCAACTTCGGCCATACCTTCGGCCACGCCATCGAGACCGAACAGGGCTATGCCGCGGTGGCCAATGACAACCTCAACCACGGTGAAGCGGTGGCCGTGGGCATGGTCCTGGCCGCGCGGCTGTCCGCGCGCCTGGGCCTGAGCGCGGCGCAGGACACCCAGCGCCTGATCGACCTGCTGGACGCCTGCGGCCTGCCCACGCAACTGCCCGCCGGCCTGTCGCCGCATGCCCTGTTGGGGCGCATGCGCCTGGACAAGAAGAACCTCGCCGGCCGCCTGCGCCTGGTGCTGTGGCGCGGCATCGGCCAGGCCGAAGTGGTGCCCGACGTGGATGAAGCGCAGGTGCTGCAGGTACTGGCCGATATGCCCTGAGCGCATGGGCGGGACGCGGGCGCCACACCGGGCTGGGATAAACTTCCGGCCATGCGCCTGTTCCTGCAACAACATCCCAGCGCCGGCGAACCGCCCCGCTACCTGCAGCTGACCCTGCAACCGGACCTGTTCGGCGGTTGGGAGCTGCTGCGCGAGACCGGCCAGATCGGCGGCCGCGGCCAGCTGCGCCGCGAGCAGTACCCGGCCCAGCCCGAGGCGACCGCGGCATTCGAGAAAGTCCGCGACGCGCACCTCAAGCGCGGCTTCCAGGTGATGTTCGTGCGCGGCGCCGACGCCCCGCGCTGAGCT
The DNA here is from genome assembly GCF_000233915.3 of Pseudoxanthomonas spadix BD-a59. Taxonomy (NCBI): domain Bacteria; kingdom Pseudomonadati; phylum Pseudomonadota; class Gammaproteobacteria; order Lysobacterales; family Lysobacteraceae; genus Pseudoxanthomonas; species Pseudoxanthomonas spadix. The sequence continues at coordinate 2,691,910 of NC_016147.2, forward strand.
GCGCGCTTCCCCTTCCTTACCCTCGAAACCTGCCATGACTGCGCTCAAGAACGATCGCCTGCTGCGCGCGCTGCGCCGCCAGCCCACCGACCGCACGCCGGTATGGCTGATGCGCCAGGCTGGCCGCTACCTGCCCGAGTACCGCGCCACCCGAGCCAGGGCCGGCAGCTTCCTGGGCATGGCCAAGAACCCCGAAATCGCCTGCGAGGTGACCCTGCAGCCGCTGGCGCGCTTCCCGCTGGATGCGGCGATCCTGTTCTCCGACATCCTGACCATCCCCGATGCGATGGGCCTGGGGCTGTATTTCGTCGATGGGGAAGGCCCCAGGTTCCGCCACACCGTGCGCAGCGCGGCCGAGGCGGCCAGGCTGGCGGTGCCGGACATGGAAACCGAGCTGCGCTATGTGATGGACGCGGTGCGCCTGATCCGCCGCGAGCTGGACGGCAGCGTGCCGCTGATCGGCTTTTCCGGCAGCCCGTGGACCCTGGCCTGCTACATGGTCGAAGGCGGCGGCAGCAAGGACTTCGCCCGGATCAAGGCGATGGCGCTCAACGATCCGGACACACTGCACGCGCTGCTGAAGGTCAACACCGACGCGGTGATCGCGTACCTGTCGGCGCAGCGCGCCGCCGGCGCGCAGGCGCTGCAGGTGTTCGACACCTGGGGCGGCGTGCTGAGCCCGGCGATGTACCGCGCCTTCTCGTTGCCCTACCTGCAGCGCATCGCCGCCGAGCTGGAGCGCGGCGAAGGCGACGATCGCACGCCGCTGATCCTGTTCGGCAAGGGCAACGCGGCGCACCTGGAAGCCCTGGCCGCCACCGGCACCGACGCGGTCGGCGTGGACTGGCTGGTGGAGCTGTCCGATGCCGCGCGCCGCACCGGCGGCAAGGTTGCCCTGCAGGGCAACCTGGATCCGGCGGTGCTGTACGGCTCGCCGGCGGCCGTCGATGCGCAGGTCAGGCAGGTGCTGGACAGCTACGCCTGTGGCACCGGTGGCAGCCGCGAGGGACACGTGTTCAACCTGGGCCACGGAATGTCGCCGGACATGGATCCGGACCACGTCGCCGCGCTGGTCGAGGCGGTGCATCGCCACAGCGCGCGCTGAGCGTCGAAACACGCGTGCTCCAGCGGCATGCGCAGGCCTTTGGGCCGGCGCCGCGTTTCAGGCCTGGCGCTGTTGCGCGGCGGCGATCGCCGCGGTGATCGCCTCGGCCAGCATCTGGCCGGTGACCGGCTTGCGCAGGAAGCCGTCGAAGCCGGCCGCCTGCGCCAGCGCCTCGGCATCGCCATCGGCGCGGGCGGTCACCGCAAGCATCGGCAAGGTCAGGCCCTGGGCGCGCAGCTGGCGGGCCAGCGCCAGGCCATCGATGCCCGGCAGGTCCAGGTCCAGCAGGGCGATGTCGAAGTGTTCCAATGCCAGGGCCGTCAGCGCGGCCAGCCCGTGCGACACCGCCTGCACCGCATGTCCGCGTGCCTGCAGCAGGCCGGTCACCACCTCGGCGATGGTGGCATCGTCCTCCACCAGCAGCACCGACAGGGGCGAGCCTTCGCCTGGGGCCGGCGCGCTCGGCAACGCTGGAACGGCGCCGTTGCCGGCCGGCAACGGCAGCGATACCAGAAAGCGCGTGCCCTGCCCCGGGGTGCTTTCCACGCTGATCGTGCCGCCCATGGCCACGGCCAGTTCCTGGCAGATCGCCAGGCCCAGGCCGCTGCCGCCATAACGCGAGGCGGTGCGTGCACCTTCGGCCTGCTCGAAGCGCTGGAACAGCCTTGCCTGCTGCTCGGCATTCATGCCCGGGCCGGTGTCGCTGACCACCAGCATCACGCCTGCCTCGGCCAGCGGCAGCGCCTGCAGGCGCACCGCGCCGCGCTCGGTGAACTTGACCGCGTTGCCCAACAGATTGAGCACGATCTGACGGATCCGCAGCGGGTCGCCACGCAGGGCAGGCGGCACGCCGTCGGCGACGTGGCACGAGAACGCCAGCCCGCGCTGCTGCGCACTCGGCGCGATCAGCGCGGCCACGCCATCGAGCAGCTCGCGCAGATCGAAGTCCTGCGCGTCCATTTCAAGTCGGCCAGCCTCGATGCGGGCCAGGTCCAGGGCATCGTTGACCAGCCGCAGCAGGTGGCTGCCGGCGTTCTGGATCGCGCGGGTGTAGCGGCGCTGGCGCTCGTCCAGCGGCGTGGCCAGCAGCAGTTCGCTCATGCCCAGCACGCCGGTCATCGGCGTGCGCACCTCGTGGCCGAGCGTGGCCAGGAAGTGGGTCTTGGCCTGCGAGGCCTGTTCGGCCAACTCGCGCTTGTGCTGGGCCAGCTGCCAGGCGCTGCGGCGGCGCAGCCGCAGGCGGTACAGGTGCAGCGATCCACCGGTCAGCAGCAATGCCAGCAACGCCCACGACGCCAGCCCCCAGGGGCTGCGCCACCACGGTGGCAACACGCGAAAGTGCAGGGTCTTGACCGGCGACCACACCCCGTCGCTGCTGCGGCCCTGGACCTCCAGTGCGTAGCGTCCGGCCGGCAGGCGCGAGAACAACCGCTCGCCGCTCACGCCCACCTCCACCCAGTCCGGGTCGTAGCCGCCCAGTCGGAAGCGATAACTGCTGTCGTCCGCGCCGGAAAATGACAGCAGCCGCGCCGCCACGTGCAGGTCGCGGTCCTGGCTGTCCAGCACCGGCTCTGCAAGGTGGGTCAGGTCCAGGCCATCGTCGCCGCGACGCACGCCGACAAATTCGATCTGCAGCGCCGGTTGCCGCCTGGACGGCGTCAGCAGCCCCGGGTCGAACAGCACCAGTCCGTCGGGGGTGGCGCCGGAGATCTGCCCGGTGCTGGCCTGGACCAGGCTGTGCTCGCGGATCTCCGGGCTTGGCAGGCCATCACGCACGCCATACTGGCGCAGCTGCCGGCTTTTGGGATCGGTGCGCGTCAGGCCGCGCGAGGAGCCGGTCCAGACGATGCCCTGACGGTCGACCAACAGACTGGTGGGCGCCGTGGCAGGGAAATCCTGATCGGCACCGATCCGCTGCAGCAGGCGCAGACGCTGGCCATCCCAGCGGTAATGCCGGAGCTGGCCCATCGCGCCCAGCCAGAGGCCATGGTCACCATCGAAGGCCATCGAGAACAACGCATCGCCCGAAGCGCCCGGGATGGGTTCGACCCGTTGCTCCTGTTCGCGCCACCGCATCAACCCGCGGTCGGTCACCAGCCATGGCTGTCCGTCCGGACCACACTGCAGATCCTGCACGAAGACGTCTCGGGGAAAGGCCGGAGAACCTGCCGGCACGCGCCGCACCACGTGGCCGTCCAGGTCGCGCACCTGCAGGCCCACGGTGCGCACGTAGAGCCACAGCTGCGCGCCACAGGCCCTGGCCAGAGACACGCCGCCCGGATCGACCGCATCGACCGCATCCTTCTCGCTCCAGCGCTGGAGCTGGCCATTGGCCGGGTCGTAGCGGTAGAGCAGGCCGTTGAGCCCGATCCAGACCCGGCCCTGGTCGTCCTCGGTCATGCTCTGCGGCCAGAACACGGGGTCGATCACCTTGAGGTGGTGCTTGACCTGGCCGGTGGCCGGGTCCAGCCAGTCCAGCGCACCGCGGGTGCCGGTCAGCCACAGGCCGCCCTGGCTGGAAGGAGCGGTGGCCAGCACGTAGGGGTTGCGCATCGTGGCCGGGTCGCTGTCGTCGTTGCTCAGCACCGCGAACTGCCGCCAGTTGGCAGGCAGGTGCCACAGGTTGGCGTTCATGCTGGCAAACCACAGTCCGCCGTCGCGATCCTGGTAGGCGGTGACCCAGTTGGGCTTGACCAGGCCATGGGCCGAGACGCTGTACAGCGGCACATTGCGGACAGTGGCCTGGTCCTGGTAGCCCAGGCCCGAGGCGGTGTCGAGCCAGTAGGTGCCGGCGCTGTCGTGCAGCAGGGTCTGCAGCACCGGGATCGCAGAGGCGCTGCGCCAGGGCTGGTTGACGAAGCTGCCATCGGGCTTGCGCAACACCACGCCCAGGTTGGTGGCAATCCACAGGCCGCCATCGGGTTCGGGCGTGAGCCGGTTGACGTCGACGCGCTGCAGGGCCTGGTTGGGCGCCCGTTCGAAGTCATGGCCGGTCCAGCGCGCGAGCCCACGCTTGGTGCCGATCCACAGGCTGCCGTCGGCGGTGGTGGCCATGTGCACCACGCTGCTGTTGGGCAGGCTGCGCGGATCGCCTGCGATGGGCATGTAGCGCTGGAAATGCCCGTCAGCAAACCGCCGGGTCAGGCCGCCGCCGGCGGTGCCAAACCACAGGCTGCCGTCGGCCGTGGCGGCGATCGACCAGATCGTGTCGCTGCCCAGCGCCGGCGTGTTGCGGCGGTTGTAGAAGGTAAAGCTCTTGCGGTTGGCGTCCATCACCGCGACGCCGGCGTTCTCCGTGCCAACCCACAGCCGGTTGTCCGCATCCACGTACAGCGCCCAGGTCAGGTTGTCGCGCAGACCATCTTCGGTCCGCCAGATCCGGAACCCGCGGCCGTCATAGCGGGCCAGGCCATCGTAAGTGGCCATCCATAGATACCCCAACCTGTCTTCGGCAAAGGCGTTGACCCGGCCGCTGGGCAGACCGTCGGCCACGCCCATCTGGCGGGGCTGCGGGGTCAGCGGCACGGCCGCCGCGGCCAGGCCGGTCCAGCCCAGCAGGCTCCACAGGAACAATCGTCGTGCCCACATCTGCTGTTGCCCTCATGGCATTGGCGCATGCACGGCTGCGGCCGTCCGGGGCGTGCGGCCTGTGCGCAGCGCCATCGTGCAAGCAAGCATGGAGGCCTGGCAACCGTTGCATGGCGTGTGCGAACCCCGCGCCGGCGACCGCGGCACGCCGCCGTGGGCGTGGACCGTGTGCAGCTTCGGCAGCGCCAGCGGGCAGGGCTGGCAGGTGTCTACAATCCGCGCCATGCCTCGATCCGCCACCCTGCTGCGCCTGATTCCCGCCGCCTGGCTGTGGGCCGCGCTGTTGCCCTGCGGCCCGGCCTGGGCGACGCCTGCGGCCTACCAGCTCGATCCGGTCCATACCCGGGTGCTGTTCGCCGTCCCCCATGCGGGGTTCTCGCAAGCGATGGGCACGATCTCGGGCAGCACCGGCGTGCTGGAATTCGACCCGGACGACTGGTCCAGCGCGCGGGTGGAAGTGGCCGTGCCACTGGACCGCGCCGACCTGGGCGATGCGGCCTGGAACAAGGCCGTGGCCGCCGGCAACCTGCTCGACAGCGACGACCATCGGCAGGCGCGCTTCGTCTCCACCGGGGTGGTCGCCCACGATGCCAGGCGCGCGCAGGTCACCGGCAACCTGACCCTGCGCGGGGTGACCCGGCCGGTCACCCTGGAGGTGGTCTTCAACCAGCTCAAGCGCCATCCGCTGCCGCCATTCCGGCGCACCGCCGGGTTTTCGGCCACCGCCACGATCAGCCGCGCCGACTTCGGCATCACCGCATGGAAATCGGTGATCGGCGACACCGTGCAGCTGATTATCCAGGCCGAGGCCACCCGCACCGGCCAGGACCTGGACACGCCGATGCCCGATGCCACGCAGATGCCGGCCACCGCTGCCGCCGAACCCGGCGTAGACTCACAGCCAGCACAGTCCACGCCACAGGATTCCACGCCATGACCAGACCCAACGCCGAACGCTGGGGCGCCGTCAGCCAGGCCCTGCACTGGCTCATCGTGCTGATGATCTTCGGGCTGGCGGTGGTCGGCCTGACCCTGGACGAGCTGCCCAGGACGCCGAGCTACTTCTGGGTGTACACCGCGCACAAGTCGATGGGCATCACCGTGCTGGCGCTGGTGCTGGTGCGCCTGGCCTGGCGCCTGTACGCCGGTGCGCCGCGGCCGGTGCCGGGCACGCCCGGCTGGCAGCACGCCACCGCCGTGGTCACCCACGTGCTGCTGTACGCGGTCATGTTCGCCATGCCGCTGTCGGGCTGGCTGTACGACTCGGCCAGCGGGCTGCGTCCGTTCAAGCTGTTCGGCCTGTTGGAGATGCCCAAGCTGGTCGCGCCCGATGAGGCCATCGCCGCGACCGCCCACGAGATCCACGAATGGGGCCTGTACGTGCTGATCGTGCTGGTGATGGTGCATGCCGGCGCCGCGCTGTACCACCACCTGTTCCTGGGCGATGCCACCCTCGCCCGCATGCTGCCGCGCGGCTGGCTGCGCGCGTCCGCTCCCGCGGCGCCGGGCAAGGAGCCCTGACCATGTCCGGCAAGTTGCTCTCCCCCGCGCTGACCGCTGCCGCGCTGGTGGTGATGTTCTGCACCGCTGCGGCCAGGGCCGCCGACTACGTGCAGGCGCCGGGCTCGACCCTGGCATTCGCCAGCAGCTACGACGGCGAGGCCTTCACCGGCACGTTCGGCAAGTTCGACACCACGGTCAGTTTCGACCCGATGCGCCCGGACCAGGGCTCGATCGAGGTCACCATCGGCCTGGCCAGCACCAATACCGGCAACGGTGACCGCGACGCGACCCTGGCCGGCGCGGACTTCTTCGACGTGGCCAGGTTCGCCCAGGCCACCTACAGGGCCAAGGGCTTCAAGGCGCTCGGCGGCAATCGCTACAGCACCGACGGCACCCTGACCCTGCGCGGGGTGTCCAGGCCGGTGACGCTGACCTTCCTGTGGACGCCCGGCCCGCAGCCGACGCTGGCCGGCAAGGCCGCGCTCAAGCGCCTGGACTTCGGCGTGGGTGGCGGCGACTGGAAAGACACCGACACCATCCCCGATGCGGTGGCAGTGAGCACCAGGGTCATCCTGAAGCCAGCCAGCTGATTGCCGCGCTGATCCGGGATCGTGCGCAGGCGCCGGGCGCGCGACACTCGCGCACGGCCGCTCAGCGGCCCAGGAACGCGGCCACCGCCTGCACATCGAACGGCCAGTCCAGCTCACGGCCGCTGCGTGGATCGCACAGCACCGGGACACGCGTGCCATAGCGCGCTTCCAGGGTGGGGTCCTCGTCGATGAACACACTCTCCAATGCCGGCGCGCGTGCCGTGGCCAGCACCTCCAGCGCCAGGTCGCACAGGTGGCAGTCATCGCGCTGGTAGAGGATCAGGGACATGCGGCAAGCCTGCACGAAAACCGGTCTGTTGCGCCGCGCAGCAAGCCTGACGGGCGCGGCTAGAATAGGCCCATGGCGGTCAGCACCTTTGATTTGTTCAAGATCGGCATCGGGCCCAGTTCTTCGCACACGGTCGGCCCGATGCGGGCCGCGGCGCGTTTTGTCTCGCGCTGGCTGGGCGAGCCCGGGCGCCTGCCCGAGGTGGCCCGGATCCGCGCCGAAGTCTACGGCTCGCTGGCGCTGACCGGCCGCGGCCACGGCACCGACAAGGCCGTGCTGATGGGCCTGGAAGGGCACCTGCCGCAGCTGATCGATCCGGACATCATCCCGGCCACGCTGGCGCGCGTGCGCGGTGAACAGCGCCTCATGCTGGGCGGCAGCCACGCCATCGCCTTCGAGGAAAAGCGCGACCTGGTGATGAACAAGCGCCAGAAGCTGCCCTTCCACAGCAACGGCATGCGCTTTACCGCCTTCGATGCAGCCGACCAGGTGATCGCCACGCGCGACTACTACTCGGTTGGCGGCGGCTTCGTGGTCAATGCCGATGAAGCCGCCGATGACCGCATCGTCGCCGACCAGACGCCGCTGCCGTATCCATTCCACAGTGGCGATCAATTGATCGCACGCAGCGCGCACAGCGGCCTGTCGATCGCCCAGCTGATGTTCGAGAACGAAAAGAGCTGGCGCAGCGAGGCGCAGATCCGCGCCGGCCTGCGCCAGATCTGGACTGCGATGCAGGCCTGCGTGGCCCGCGGCATCGTCCAGGAGGGCACCCTGCCCGGCGGCCTGCAGGTGTCGCGGCGCGCCCCGGCGCTGCATCGCGAACTGTCGGCCAAGCCCGAGGCGGCCATGCGCGACCCGCTGACCACCCTGGACTGGGTCAACCTGTACGCGCTGGCGGTGAACGAGGAAAACGCCGCCGGCGGGCGCGTGGTCACCGCCCCCACCAACGGCGCGGCCGGAATCATTCCCGCGGTGCTGCATTACTTCGACCGGTTCTGCGCCGGCAGCGACGAGCAGAGGATCTTCGATTTCCTGCTGACCGCCGCGGCGGTGGGCATCCTGTACAAGGAGAACGCCAGCATCTCCGGCGCCGAGGTCGGCTGCCAGGGCGAGGTCGGCGTGGCCTGTTCGATGGCCGCCGCCGGCCTGACCGCCGCCCTGGGCGGCAGCACCAGCCAGATCGAGAACGCCGCCGAGATCGGCATGGAGCACAACCTGGGTCTGACCTGCGACCCGATCGGCGGGCTGGTGCAGATCCCGTGCATCGAGCGCAACGCCATGGGTTCGGTGAAGGCCATCAACGCCAGTCGCATGGCCATGCGCGGCGACGGCAAGCACAAGGTTTCCCTGGACAAGGTGATCCGCACCATGCGTGACACCGGCCGCGATATGCGTGACAAATACAAGGAAACCAGCCGGGGAGGCTTGGCGGTCAACGTCATCGAATGCTGAGTCGCTTCAGCCACTGACATCGCCGCCGTTAACCGGATCAGGGGAAAAGGCGACGTCAGCATGGGCGAGGCGGTTCCGGGATTGCATCAGCGCACGCGCGGCGGCCACTGGCTGCGGCGCAGCTTGCTGTGCGCGTTGGCCGCCTGCGCCCTGCCCGGGCACGCGCTGCAGCCGGACAAGCGCTTCCAGGACTACGTCACCAGCAACTGGTCGGTCGAACAGGGCCTGCCGCAGCTGAGCGTCACCGCGCTGGCCCAGGACAGCACCGGCTATGTGTGGATGGGCACCCAGGCCGGACTGGCGCGTTTCGACGGCATCCAGTTCACCAGCTACGACGGCCACGCCTGGCCGGGCCTGAACAGCGGCGACATCCGCGCGCTGCTGCCCGAGGCCGATGGCCGGCTGTGGGTCGGCACCAGCCGGGGGCTGGCGGTGTTCGCACAGGCCCGCTTCCGCCAGCTCGATCCGCAGCCGGCGCCGGGCGGCCCGTTCGAAGTCACCGCCCTGTCCCACGACCCGCAGGGCCGGGTGCTGGTGGCCTCCAACCAGGGCGTGTACCGGGTCGACGGCGACCACCTCACCCGCCTGCCCGGCCTGGAAAAACCCGCCACCGCCCTGTTGCACGAGACCGGCACGCTGTGGGTCGGCGGAGTCGGTCAGGTCCAGCGGATCGACGCGCAGGGCCAGCGCACCACCCTGGCCCTGCCCGATCCGGCCACCACGGCCTCGGTGCACCTGCTGCAGCGCGCGCAGGACCGGCTGTGGGCCGGCACCAGCGCCGGGTTGTATGTCCTGCAGGCCGGGCGCTGGCAGCCGTATACGGCCGATCCGCTGCTGCGGCGCGCGCCGGTGGAGGCCATGCTGCTGGACCGCGACGACAACCTGTGGATCGGCACGGCCGATCACCTGATGCGCCTGCGCGCAGGCCAGGTGGTCGAACGGATCACCGGCGATGTGCGCCTGGCCGCGCGCAGCCTGATGCAGGACCGCGAGGGCAACCTGTGGATCGGCACCCTCACCTCTGGCGCCACCCGGGTGTGGAATGGCACCACGCGCCGCTATTCGCGCAGCGACGGGCTGAGCGACCCGCTGCTGTGGTCGGTTGCACCCGGCCGCGATGGTCAGATCTGGGTGGGCAGCAACGATGGCGTGTCGCTGTTTGACCAGGGCCGCTTCCGCACCCTGGTCACCGGCCGCCAGCTGCCACATCCGGCCGCCTACACGCTGCTGGTGGAAAGCGAGCGCACCTGGATCGGCACCCGCGCCGGGGTGGCGGTGCTGCGCCAGGGCGTGGTCCAGCGCCCTGCCGAGCTGACCCCGATGGACGGCGCGCAGATCAACGGCATCATTCGCGACGGCCGGGGCACGCTGTGGTTTGCCACCTCCAACGGGCTGTTCCGGCTCAGGGGCCAGGCCCTGACCCGCTACGGCATCGCCCAGGGCCTGGCCGACCCGCGCGTGCGGGTGCTCCATGTCACCGGCGACGGGCGCCTGCTGGTCGGCACCTACAGCGGCCTGTACCAGTGGCGCGACGAGCGCCTGGTGCCGCTGGGGCGCGACACCGGCTTTCCGGCCCAGACCCACGTCACCGCCCTGTACGAGCTGCCCAACCACCAGCTGCTGGTCGGCAACCTCTCGCGCGAAACGCTGCTGCTGTTCGACGGCCGGCGCTGGATCGAGCTGGGCCGCGAGCGCGGCGTGCCGGCCAATCCGGTGTTCGCCATCGCCGCCGATGCGCGCGGCCAGCTGTGGCTGGCCGGCCTGCGCGGCATCTACCGCTTCCCGTTGAGCGAGATCGCCAGGGTCCAGGCCTCGCCCAGCGCCAGCCTGCAGATCCGGCAGCTGCTCAACGAACGCGGCGACCGCCACGGCGGCCAGAAGGGCGACTGCTGCAACGGCGCCGGCAACGCCCGCGGCCTGCTGCGCGATGGCGCGTTCTGGCTGCCCACGCGCGATGGCCTGCTGGCCATGGAGACGGCCCGGGACCACAGCAACCCGGTGCCGCCGACGCCGCGCGTGGAGCGCGTGCAGGTGCAGGGCCAGTGGCGCGATGTGGAAGCCGGCGGCGACTGGACCCTGCCGGCGCAGGCCCGCGACCTGCGCTTCCAGTTCACCGCGCTGAGCTTCCAGGCGCCCGAGCACATCGACATCCGCTACCGCCTGCGCGGCTACGACGCGCAGTGGATGACCCTGGAGAACATCGCCCAGCGCAGCGTCAACTACACCAACCTGCCGGCCGGGCAGTACGTGTTCGAAGTGATCGGCGTGAACAACAGCGGGGTGCAGAGCCTGCAGCCGGCGCAGCTGGCCTTCCGGATCCAGCCGTTCTTCTACGAGCAGCTCTGGTTCGGCCTGGGCGCCGGGCTGGGCGTGCTGCTGCTGATCGCGCTGGGCTACGGCTGGCTCTCGCGCCGCCACGCGCGCCAGCGCGCGGTGCTGGAAGCCCTGGTCCAGCGGCGTACCCAGGCCCTGCAGGATGCAAACCAGCGACTGGAGGCGCTGACCGTCACCGACCCGCTGACCGGCCTGCACAACCGCCGCTACCTGGGGCGGCAGATCCCGCTGGACCTGGCCTTCTACGAGCGCGACACCGGCGTGGACATGCAGCGCGACGCGCTGATGTTCGGCCTTCTGGACCTGGACCACTTCAAGCAGATCAACGACCGCTTCGGCCACGACGCCGGCGACCGGGTCCTGCAGCAGGCGGCCCAGTGCCTGCGCCAGCTCACCCGCGAGGGCGACTACGTGGTGCGCTGGGGCGGCGAGGAATTCCTGCTGGTGTTCCGGCCGATGCCGCGCGCGCAGCTGCATGCGCTGGGCGAACGGGTCTGCCAGGCCATCGCGCAAAAGCCCTTCGCGATCGGCCAGGGCCGGACGCTGCAGGTCACCGTGTCACTGGGGCTGATGGAGTACCCGCCCTTCCCCGAGGCGCCGCACCTGCTGGGCTGGGAACAGATGGTCACCCTGGCCGACCGCGCGCTCTACCACGTCAAGACGCATGGCCGCAACGGCTGGGCCGCGTATCGGCGCGCCCCGCACGCCACCCAGGCCGGCATTGAAGCGTGCAATGGCAATCCCGCGCAGCTGGTTGAAACCGGGCAGCTGGTGCTGGTCGGGTCCAGCCCGCAGGTGGACCAAGCAGCCCCGCCAAGTTAGCCATCGGCGGGATCAAGCCGCCCGCCGCTGCGCCCATGCACGGCGCAGCCTGCGTTGCGCAGCGCGGCGTGTAACCGCTTCCAATCGCCGCTAGTGTAGTGTTCCATTCTGTTTGGAACTTAAGCGCTGATTGGCGCGGATCACCTTCTGCAGGATGTCGCGGGCGCTTCTGGTCCAGATGAACGGCTTGGGTTTGGTGTTGTGATGCGCCAGGTACTCATCGATGGCGGCGATCAGTTCGGGCACGCTGGTGAACACCCCGCGGCGCAGCCGCTCGGTGGTGATGTCGCGGAAGAAGCGCTCAACCATGTTCAGCCACGAGGCGGAGGTGGGCGTGAAGTGCATGGTGAAGCGCGGGTGCTTGGCTCACGCCCAGCTCGGCGGCCATCTTGCGCGTACTCCAGTGCGTGGCCGCCGCCGGCTGGCTCTGCGTGGTCAACTCCACCAGCCGCGCCGCGTCGACCTTGGCCGGCGGCGCTCCGCGCGGCAAGTCGCGCTCGATCCCGGCCATCCGCGACTGCGCATATCGCGCGCGCCAGCGCGAGACCTGTACGCGCCCCACCCCTACTTGCTCGGCGATCTCCTTGTTCTGCATGCCGTCCGCAGCCAGCAGCACCATGCGGGCGCGCTGCGCCAGCCTCACGCTCGTGCGCTTGGAGCGAACCAGTCTCGTCAACTCCGCTCGCTCCTCGTCGCTCAGCACAATCTCAGGGGCAACTCGCACTTGCACTCTCCACACTTCGCCCTCGTAGAGTGTTGGAACGATGGATTTCATATAAGTTCCATCAAGAATAGAACAGTACACCTAGGATGGACAGCCCCCCGCGCGGTCACGCCGACGGCCGCGCCCACACCCGGGAGCCGCCCATGCCTTCACGCTTCAACCGTCGCACCGCCCTGCAGCTGCTCGGCGCCGGCACCGTCCTGCCGCTGGCCGCGCGTCTGGCCGCCGGCACGCCGGCCGACGACGCGCCGCGGCGTAGCGCGCCCAAGGGCGCGCCGAACATCATCTTCATCATGACCGACGACCAGGCGCAGGACGCGCTGGGCATCTATGGCAATCCCATCCTCAAGACGCCGAACATGGACCGGATCGGCCGCGAGGGCATCCGCTTCAACCGGGCCTTCGTCACCACCTCGGTGTGCGCGCCCAGCCGCGCCTCCTACCTGACCGGGCTGTACGCCCACAGCCACGGGGTGACCAGCAACGGCGAGGAGCCGGGCTGGTACCAGCAGATGGGCCTGCGCCACGACCAGATCACCTACCCCATGCTGCTGCGCCGGGCCGGCTATCACACCGCGATGGTGGGCAAGTGGCACATCAAGTCGATGCCGACCGGCTTCGACCATTGGGCCATCCTCCAGGGCCAGGGCAGCTACTTCGACCCGCAGTTCATCGTCAACGGTGCGCCGGTGCGCTTCCGCGGTCACACCGACGATGTGATCGGCGACCAGGCCATGGCCTATCTGCAGCAACGCCCCACCGACCGGCCGTTCTGCCTGTGCTACCAGTTCAAGGCCCCGCACGGGCCGTGGGAGCCGGACGCGCGCTTCTACGATGCCTTCAAGGACGTGCAGATGCCGATCCCGCCGGGCTTCGGCCAGCCGCAGCCCGAAGGCGCCCCGGAGGCCTTTTCCAGGACCACCCAGCAGGTCATCCCCAACATGCGCGACTTCTTCCACAAGGCCGAGCGCAGGCCGCCGCAGGTGGACCAGAACCTGCCGCGCCCCGAGCGCGACCACGCGGTGCTGCAGGCCTTCCTGCGCAACTACTACCGGGTGCTGCTGGGCGTGGACGAGAACGTCGGCCGGGTCCTGGATTTCCTGGACCAGAACGGGCTGGCCGAGAACACCATCGTGATCTACACCTCCGACAACGGCATGTTCCTGGGCGAGCACGGCTTCTACGACAAGCGGATGATGCTGGAGCCCTCGATCCGCGTGCCGATGCTGGTGCGCTGGCCGGCCCGGATTCATCCTGGCCGGGTCAATGACCAGGACATGGTGCTCAACATCGACGTGGCTCCCACCCTGCTGGACATGGCCGGGCTGACGCCGCCGGACTGGATGCAGGGCCGCAGCTGGCAGAAGATCGCCCTGGACCAGGGCAACGCCGGCTGGCGCCAGGATTTCCTGTACGAGTGGTTCAAGTACCCGGCCGTGCACTGCGCACGCAAGCACCGTGGTGTGCGCACCCAGCGCTGGAAGCTGATCCACTTCTGGGAAACGCCGGAGGAATGGGCGCTGTACGACCTGCACGCCGATCCGGGCGAATTCCACAACGTGGTCGACGAACCCCAGCACGCCGAGCTGGTCGCCCAACTCAAACAGCGCATCACCCAGTTGCGCGCACAGACCGGCGATGTCGACCCACCCGGCGACGTGCCGCCCCGGCGTGAAACCGGCAAGTGCCCGGCCTGAGAGGCTGAGTCGGCTCACTGCGACAGCACGAACACCCCGCGCTGCTGGCGCTTGGCCTGGCGCTTGGCGCTGGCCGCCAGCGAGGCGATCTCCTCTGCACTGGTGAATTGCCCCGGCAGTGGATACACCACGCCGATGGCCAGCGTGGTCAGGGCAAAGGTCGCATAGCGGCCGCTGCGGTCCTCGCCTTCCAGCGAACCGCGCGCGGCATCTTCCGGGTCGAACAGCGCTATGGCCGCGGCGTTGAACTCGGCCACGATGCGCTCGCAGCGCACCTGCCAGTCCTCGCTCTGCAGCAGCACCACGAAATCATCGCCACCCACATGGCCGACGAAATCCCAGCGCGGGTCAGTGTGCCGGGCCAGGGTCGTGGCGACCAGCTGGATCATGCGGTCGCCACGGAAATAGCCGTACTGGTCGTTGAACGGCTTGAAGCTGTTGAGGTCGCAGTAGGCCGCGGCAAAACTCTGCCCGCTCTCCAGCAGCCGGCCGATGTGCTCGGTGATCGGGATGTTGCCCGGCAGCAGGGTCAGCGGATTGGCGTAGCGCGCCGCCTCGATGCGCAGCTCGGTGACCCGGCGCACCAGTGCCTCGGACGCGCCCACGCCCCGGTACCTGCCGTCCTCGACGATGATGAAACCGTCGGACAGGTAACGCTGGTCCTCGCCCAGCAGGATCTCGGACATCGCATCGATGCTCTGGCCGATATCGCACACCACTGGCGCGCTATGCATGTACATCGTGCAGGGCTTGCGCCCGCTCAGCTCGCGGGCGAAGGGCATCGCCATGCGCTCGTTGAACACGCGCCGGTTGAGCAGGCCCAGCGGGATGCCCTGGCTGTCCACGACCGGTAGCGCCGGCAGCTGCGGGTTGTTGCGAAACAGCTGCTCGGCCTCGGCATTGCACGCATCGTGCAGCAGGTATGGCGCCTCGATCATCAGGTGCTCGGCGGTGATCCGGCGGAAACTGCTGTTGCGCGTACTGCGCGGCAGCACCGGCAGCTTGCCGCCCTCGGTATCGAAGGCGCCACTGCTGACCTGGGTAGCCACCTGCACGTGCGGGCGGCCGAGCAGATAGCCCTGCGCGTAGGGAATCCCCAGGTCCTGGAGGATGCGCAGGTCCTGCACGTCTTCCACCCCTTCGGCCACCAGCTCGGTGCCCAGGCTTTCGGCGACCTGGACCAGCGCCTTGACGATGCTCAGGCGGCCGGCGCTTTCGTGGATGCGATGGACCAGGTAGCGATCGAGCTTGACGAATTCCGGCGCCAGCTCGTGCCACAGCTCGAAGTTGGAATGTCCGTTGCCGAAATCATCCAGCGCGATGCGCACGCCGGCCGCGCGCAGGAACCCCAGCGCATGCGCCAGCCGGGCCGAATCCTCGACGATGTCGCGCTCGGTGATCTCGATGACGAACCGGCGCAGGTCGTAGCCGCAGGACTGCAGGCTTTCCAGCACCTGCTGCGGGCGACGTGGACTGTGCAGCACGGCGTGCGCACTGAGGTTCAGGAACAGCAGCCCGCCGTGGGCGAAATCGAAACAGGACGTCGCCCGGCGCACCGCCAGGGTTTCCAGCTCACCCAGGCGGCCGACATCGCGCGCCGCATCCAGCAGCGCCAGCGGCGACTGGCCATCGTGCGGCCGCATCAGGGCTTCATGCGCAATCACCCGCTGGCTGTCCAGGCGCACGATCGGCTGGAACACCATGCCGAATGCCTGCGCGCCCGGTTCCAGCGGCGACGCGGTGGTCTGCAGCTCAAGCACGGCGACCTCCGCCCATGGCATGGGCAGCGAACAGGACATCGTTGAATGGCGCGAACAACTTCGCGCGAGGGCAGGCAGAGGCAGGCATTGCAGGTTCCAGGCAGGTAGAGGAAACGCGCCGACCTGGCCGGGGGATGTTTCAGGCCCGGGGCATCCCGCCCCCGCAATGCGGTCCGTTGCAATCGCGCGATTAGACATGTTCAACATGACGCCCGCAAGACACTCCTCCCTGACCGTGGCCTCACCCGAGCTCGGCGCCGACGCCGCTAGCCTGAAGGCCCTCCGCCGTTGCAAGGAATCCCCGTGCGTCCGATCCTCACCGCCCTGGCACTGGCCATCGCCCTGCCCGCCTCCGCCGCCGAACAGCCCGCCTATGGTCCGCGCCTGGAAGGCTTCGACTATCCGCATCCGGTCAGGACCCATGCGTTCAGCTCGCAGCGGCAGGACCTGGAAATGGCCTACATGGACATCGCCCCGACCGGTCCGGCCAATGGCCGCACCGCGCTGCTGCTGCACGGCAAGAACTTCTGCGCGGCCACCTGGAAGGACACCATCACCGCGCTGGCCGGGGCCGGCTACCGGGTGATCGCGCCGGACCAGGTCGGCTTCTGCAAGTCCTCCAAGCCTGCCCATTACCAGTTCTCGCTGGCGGGGCTGGCCGACAACACCCATGCGCTGCTGAAGGCGCTGGGCATCGACAAGCCGGTGGTCATCGGCCATTCGATGGGCGGCATGCTGGCGATCCGCTACGCGCTGATGTTCCCGCAGGAGGTGCAGCACCTGGCGCTGGTCAACCCGATTGGACTGGAAGACTGGAAATCAGTCGGGGTGCCCTACCAGAGCGTGGACCAGTGGTACGCCAGCGAGCTGAAGACCAGCTTCGAGCGCATCAGGCAGTACCAGATGGACGTCTACTACGCCGGCACCTGGAGGCCGGAATTCGAACGCTGGGCGCGCATGCAGGCCGGGCTGTACGCCGGTGCCGGCAAGCAGGTCAATGCCTGGGACCAGGCGCTGACCGACGACATGGTCTACAGCCAGCCGGTGGTCTACGAGTTCCCCCGGATCGCGGTGCCCACCACGCTGTTGATCGGGCAGCTGGACCGTACCGCCATCGGCAAGGCCGCCGCGCCGGCCCAGATCCGGCCCACGCTGGGCAACTATCCGGTGCTGGGCAAGCGTGCGGCCCGGGCGATCCCGGGCGCGCGGCTGGTCGAGTTCGCCGAGCTGGGCCACTCGCCGCAGGTCCAGGACCCGGCGCGGTTCAACGCCGCCCTGCTGCAGGCGCTGGCCACGCCGTGACGGCGGGCGCGGCGTGGGCCCACGCCGCGCCAAACCGTGGCTGTCACGGCGTCACGGACGATTTTTCAGGCGAGGTCACAGTTTCACAGGCGGATTTGGCACGCACCATGCGCCAGGGTATTGCAGGCATCTGCAATTCCAGGGAAACACCCGTCATGCAACCCGAATCACTGACCGCCGCATGCTTCTGCTGCGACACAAAACTGCATTTCACGCCAGATTCTGACGCCGGGCAGGTCATCGAACGCTACGGCGTCGTCGTCTGCACGCCGTGTTTCCAGGCCAATGCCGCCGGCTGGGCGCCCAAGTACGAGGAAAAACTGCTGCGCCAGCTGCAGCGCAGCCACATTGCGCCGCCGGCGCGCAACCGGTCCGGCCGGCTGCCGCTCGACTGAACAGGACGGCTGTCAATTCCACACCGTTGCCGTCCCGCATCGAGCCGGACCACGCGCTTCATGCATCGACCAGCTTCCGCTGCCCCTGGACCTGCACCGCGCGCGCGCGGGCCAGGCCGGCCTGCAGATCGGCGACCAAATCGGAGGTGTGCTCGATGCCCACCGACAGGCGCAGCAAGCCATCGCCGATGCCGGCCTTGGCGCGCGCCTGGGCACTCATCGCCGCGTGGGTCATGGTGGCCGGGTGGGCGACCAGGCTTTCCACGCCGCCCAGCGACTCGGCCAGGGTGAAGTACTTCAGGCCATCGACAAAGGCGCGCACGGCCGCCTGGCCGCCGTCCAGCTCGAAGGAGATCATCGCGCCGAAGCCACGCTGCTGGCGCGCGGCCACGGCGTGGCCCGGATGCGCGGCCAGACCGGGGTAGTAGACCTGCGACACCGCTTCATGGCCGTCCAGCAGCGAGACGATGGCCGCGGCGTTTTCCTGGTGCACGCGCAGGCGCGCATCCAGCGTGCGCAGGCCACGCAGGGTCAGGAACGCATCGAACGGCGATCCGGTCAGGCCCAATGCATTGGCCCACCACACCAGCTGCTCGTGCAGCCCGGCATCGCGCGCGATCACCGCGCCGCCGACCACGTCGCTGTGGCCGTTGACGTACTTGGTGGTCGAGTGCAGCACCAGGTCGGCACCGAATTCGATCGGCCGCTGCAGCGCCGGCGACAGGAAAGTGTTGTCCACCACCACCAGTGCGCCGACCTTGTGCGCGGCCTCGATGACAAAGCGCAGGTCGGTGATGCGCAGCAGCGGGTTGGACGGGGTTTCGATCAGCACCAGCCTGGGCGAGGCGGCCAGCGCATCAGCCAGCGAGCGCGGATCGGTCAGGTCGGCGGTGATCAGTTCGAAGTGGCCCTTGTCTGCCAGCGCGTTGAACAGGCGCCAGCTGCCGCCATAGGCATCGTGCGGCACCACCAGCTTCTGGCCCGGCTGCAGCAGCGCGTTGAGTACCAGGTTGATCGCGCCCATGCCGGTGGCGGTGATCACCCCGCCAGCGCCGCCTTCCAGCTGCGCCAGCGCCTCACCCAGCAGGTCGCGGGTGGGATTGCCGCTGCGCGTGTAGTCGTACTGGCGCTTGTTGTTGAAGCCGTCGAAGGAGAAGTTGGACGACAGCACGATCGGCGGGGTGACCGCGCCGTAGGCGGGATCGCAGTCGATGCCCGCGCGCACCGCGGTGGTGGCAGCGCTGCAGGGGATGTCGTGGTGGCTGGAACGGCTCATGCGGTGTCTCCGGTGGAGCGAAGGGCAGTGGCGAGGATCGCGTCGATGCGATCGGTTTCTTTCAGGAAGGCGTCGTGGCCGTACGGCGAGCGCAGCACGCGCAGGTGGCCGTTGGGCCCCAGGCCTTCGACCAGCGTGACCAGGTCGGCCAGCGGCACCAGCCGGTCGCCTTCGACGGCCACCACGGTGGTGGGCACGGCAATCGTGGCCGGGTCGATGCGGTGCAGGTCGATCGATTCGGACAGGCGCAAAAAGGCGGTGACCGGGGTGCGCGCCACGTACTGCGCGCCGGCGGCATCCAGATAATCCTCGGCGGCCACGCGCACCCGGCCGTTGACCAGTTCCGGCGCGGCGTCGAAGCGCTCGCCGAATTCTTCCGGGGTGCGGTAGCTGAGCATTGCGAACTGGCGCGCCAGCGACAGGCCCTGCTGCTCGGCGCACTGGAGCTGGCCCAGCGCCACCGCGTGGCGCTGCAGCGCGCGCCAGGCCGAAGCGAACGGATGCGGGCGATGTGCGCCGCTGACTGCGACCAGGCGCTCCAGGCGCTGCCGATGGCGCGCGGCCAGGTGCTGGCCGACCAACGCACCGTAGGAGTAACCGACGAAGGCGCGCAGCCGCGGGATGTCCAGCGCATCGAGCAGGGCGGCGATCGCGTCGGCCTGGTCGGCCGGATCGATCGGTGCATCCAGGGTCCCGTCGGCGCCGATGAAATCGAACGCCAGCACGCGCACGCGCGCCGGGTCCAGGGTGCGGCCGGCGCCGACCAGCGCGTTGGCCCAGCCGGCTTCGGGGAACTCGACGCTGGCGGCGGCATGGCGATGGGCGGAGATGCCGCCGGCCAGGAACACCACCGGCGCATCGCCCGGCCCCTGCAGCTCGTAGCGCAGGGTCAGCGTGTGCACGCCGGCATGGCGCAGCGCCAGCGCCACCGGCAGCTCGCCGCGCATCGCGCGGGCACGGCTGGCCGGCGTCGGCGACGCGGCTTCATCGAAGCGGGGGGCAGTGGCGGTGGCGGTGTTCACGAGGCGCATGGCGGATCCGGGAGGAACGGCCATCGAGCCTTCGCGGGGAAGCTCGCGTTCGTCGTGCAGGCAATCCACTGCTGCGCGGGACGAACCATCTTTCGGTCAAAACGCAAACGCGTCGCCGCAGGATTTGGCACCGACACGACACGCTGGACTGGGTCGCTGGCTGCCCCGGCTTCAAAGGGCCTGTCCCTCTGCCGGTCTCGATGGTGGCGCAAGGTTGCCAGCCTCCGGGGGTGATGTCAATCGCTCCATCAAGATGGAGCGATGGTTGCTGCAGAAACCGCTGTCAGGCCCGTGCCAGGTGCACTTGGCGGCGACATGGCACGCGCATAATCGTGTTCCATGATCCGCCTTTCCTCGTTCAGCACCGCCGCCGCGCTCCTGCTGCTGGCCGGCTGCGCCAGCCTCGCCCCACCGGCCGCCGCGCCGGTTGCCGGTCCCGCCCTGCCCGCTGCGCGCGCCGACGCGGTGGTCGAGGAGGCCTGGATCTCCGAGCAGATCCCGGACGCCGGGCTGGACTCGCTGGCGGTCTGGCCGACCGAGGACGGCGGTGCCTGGCTGATCGCCACGGCCAAGGCTGCCGACCAGCTGGTCGTGTTCGACGCCGACACCGGCCAGCATCTGCGCACCGTCGGTGGGCCAGGCGAGCAGCCCGGGCAGTTCAGGCGGCCCAACGGGATCGCGGTGTGGGGCGACCTGGCGTTCGTGGTCGAGCGCGACAACCACCGCGTGCAGGTACTTGGGCTGCCCGACTTGCGCCCGCGCGGCTTCATTGGCGCCGACACGCTCAGGGTGCCCTATGGCCTGTGGCTGCAGGAGACCGCGCCGGGCGAACTGGAACTGCTGGTCACCGACAGCTTCATGACCGATGTCCAGGCCGGCGTGCTGCCGCCGCGCGCGCAGATGGACCAGCGCGTGCGCCGCTTCAAGGTGCAGCTGGACCAGGACGGGTCGATCACCGGCACCGACGCGGGCAGCTTCGGCGACACCGGCGAGGCGGGCATGTTGCGCCTGGTCGAATCGATCGGCGGCGACCCGGCCCACGACCGCCTGCTGATTGCCGACGAAGACCGGCGGGTCGGCTCGACCCTGCGCGACTACACCCTGGCCGGGCGCTTCCGCGGCGGCAGCCTGCCGGTCTTCAGCGCCGATGCCGAAGGGGTCGCGCTGTGGGACTGCGACATGGACAGCGGCTGGTGGATCGCGGTGGATCAGCTGACCCCGACCCTGTTCCGGGTCTACGACCGGGTCAGCCTGGCGCCGCTGGGCACCTTCACCGGCGAGCGGGTCAGCCAGACCGATGGGATCGTGCTTTACGCCGCGGGCACGCCGCGGTTTCCCGCCGGGGCGCTGTTCGCCCAGCACGACGATCGGGCCGTGGCCGCCTTCGACCTGCGCGATGTGGCCCGCGCCCTGCAGCTGCACGGCCACTGCCTGCCGTGACTCCACGCGCGGCCGCCGCGCTGGCGCTGGGCGCGCTGCTGCTGATGGCCGGGATGTCCGGCGCGCAGGCCCAGTGGCTTGAGCGGTGGAAGCCGGCCCGGCAGGCCGCAGGCCCGCCTGCGCGCCAGCCCGGCAGGGCCGGCGATGCCATCGCGTTTCCATCCGCCGCCGGCGCGCTGGTGCGGCTGCGTCTGGAGAAGACCCCGACCCGCTACCGGGCCTGGGCCGACAACCCGCTGCCCGGTCCGGTCCAGGTCGAACTGCGCGCCATGCGCAGCAGCGGCGTGGTGGCCTCGCCGGCGCTGCCGGTGCGCACACGGGTGCCGGCGCGCGGCAGCGTGCTGCTGGCCACGCTGATCCTGGCCGATCCACGCGCCGCCAGCGACTTCCAGCTGCAGCTCGACGCCGTGCCCGGCGAGCCCGGCGCCAAGCCGCTGGGGGTGCGCTACCAGCTGCCGTTTGCCGCGCCGGTGCGGGTGGACCAGGGGCCGGGCGGGCATTTCAGCCACGACGATGCGCAGAACCGGGACGCGGTCGATTTCGCCCTGGCCGAAGGCACGCCGGTGCTGGCCGCGCGCGATGGCGTGGTACTGCAGGTCGAAGGCGACTTCAACCAGGCCGGCCTGGACCGGGAAGCGTTCGGCGGGCGCAGCAACTTTATCCGCATCCTGCACGGTGACGGCAGCATGGCGCTCTATGCCCACCTGCAGCCCGACGGGGTGCTGGTCCGCCCGGGCCAGTCGGTGCGCGCCGGCGAGCGCATTGGCCGCTCGGGCAACACCGGGTTTTCCAGCGCGCCGCACCTGCACTTCGTGGTCCAGATCAATGCAGGGATGCGCCTGGTGTCGGTGCCGTTCCAGCTGCGCGGGCCGTTGGGCACCCTGCACTTGCCGCGCTGAGTTGGCCCGCAGATCGCAGGCCGGCCGGCATCTTGTTGCGATTGCCAGCTGCGAAATTTATTACACAAGTGTAATATCGGCCGGTGAATCGACCCGCCCCTGCCGCCAGCCGCTTCGATGCGACCCAATTGCGCCTGCAGGCCACCTGCCGCAAGCACCGCAACTTTCCCAGGCCGGCGGCCACGCTGGTGCGGTTGGTCAAACTCCTGCACCGGCTCGCCGTGGACCATGGCAACGAGCTGCTGCGCGCACACGGGCTGGGCTACCCCGAATACAACGTGCTGATGATGATCGATGCCAGCCCGGACGGCGCGCTGAGTCCGTCACTGATCGCCGAGGCCGCCGGCGAAAAATTCGCCAACGTCACCCGCCTGACCAACCAGCTCGTCGACAAGGGCCTGCTCGCGCGCGCGGCCAGCGCGCACGACCGGCGGATGTCGCTGCTGCGGCTCACCCCGGCCGGCCATTCGCTGATCGCCGCGTTCCTGCCCCAGGTCAGCCGCCAGCTGCGCCACTACACCCGGCACCTGGACCCCAGTGAACAGGCCCAGCTACAGGCCCTGATGCTCAAGCTGCTGCGTGGCATGGAGGAGCCGCTGTGAATGCCACCAGCCCGCAGGCCGCCGCGGCCGCGCGCGTGTCCTGGCCTGACCAGGTGCGCCAGGCCCTGCGCGGCGAAGGCGCGGCGTGGATGTTCGTGTTCAAGGTGCTGCTGTCGATCTACCTGGCCGGGATGATCGCCATGCGCATGGGCTTCTCCTCGCCGTCCACCGCGATGATCACGGTGATCGTGGTGATGAACCGGCAAAGCGGCATGGTCCTGGCCAAGGCGTTCTATCGCATCCTTGGCACCATCGTGGGCAGCATCGCGGCGGTGGTCATTACCGCGCTGTTCCCGCAGCAGCCGGTGTTGCTGCTGCTGGCCACATCGATCTGGGTGGGCCTGTGCGCCGGCGGGGCGCTGATGTTCCGCAATTTCCTCTCGTATGGCTTCGTGCTGTCCGGCTACACGGTGGCCATCATCGCCCTGCCCGCGGTCAACCAACCCACCGAGGTGTTCGACCTTGCCGTCTCGCGCCTGACCGAGGTGCTGCTGGGTCTGTTGGTCAGTGCGGCGGTGTTCGACGTGGTGTTCCCGGCGCGCCTGCGCAACAGCCTGCGCACGACCACCGAAGGCCTGATCGCAGGCTTCCTGGATTTCGTCCGTGACGGCACGCGCGGTGCGCTGCCGCGCGAGAAGATGGAGCAGGCGCACCTGCGCTTCGTGCGTGGGTCGATGGCGCTGGAGGACCTGCGCGCGTCGGTGGTGTTCGAAGACCCGGAGGCACGGGTGCGCAGCCGGCGCATGCGTCTGCTCAACCAGCGCTTCATGGCCGCCTCGACCCGCTTCCAGTCACTGCACCACCTGATCAACCGCCTGCTGCGCGGCGATCCGGATGATGCCGTGGCCGGCGCACTGATGCAGCTGTACCGGCCACTGGGTGATGCCCTGGCCGCGCGCCAGGCCGGCGACCACGACGATGTGACCGTACGCCTGGACGCGGTGCTCGCCGCCCAGCCGGCACGGGCGGCGGCGCTGCGCGCGACGCTGCCGGCGGTGCGTCTGGACGACTTCGAGACCGGCGCCTCGCTGCTGCTGCGTTTTACCAGCGAACTGCGCGACATGACCCATACCGCCGCCGCATTGCGGCGCCCGGGACTGAGTGGCCCGTTGGCGCGGGCCAGCGAGAAGGTGCGCTTCAGCTATGCCACCGACTACTTTTCGGTGGGCGTGACCGTGCTGCGCAGCTTCCTGGTGTCGCTGATCCTGGGCCTGGCGTGGATCCAGAGCGGCTGGGCCAGCGGCGCCAACGCGATGGCCAACGTCATCGCCTTGACCGCGATCCTGGCGGCGGTGCCAAACCCCCACGTGACCGCTGCACAGATCGCCAAGGGCTTTTCGATCGGCCTGGTCTTCGCCTTCCTGTGCCTGACCCTGGTGATGCCGCGCATCGACAGCTATCCGATGCTGGTGCTGGGCACTGCGCCGTTCCTGATGCTGTCGGTGTACCTGTCCACGCGTCCGCCGCTGTTCGGCCTCAGCCTGGGAATGTGCCTGGGCACGCTGGTCCCGCTGGGGGTGGGGCTGGAGCCCAATTTCGACGTGGCTGCCTTTCTCAACAACGGCGTGGCGTTCCTGGTCGGCGCGGTGCTGGCGCTGGTGGCCTTCCAGCTGATCCCCTCGGTGATCGGCACGCTGGGCCAGCGCCGTCGCCTGCTCACCGAACTGCGCCACCAGGTGGCCCTGGCCGCGCGCGCGCCGCTGGACGGCCTGGCACCGCGCTTTGAGAGTGTCAGCCGCGACCTGTTCCTGCAGGTGGTCAACCACACCCCGCCGGGCAGCGCCGAATCACGCACCCTGCTGGCCTGGGCGCTGGCCGTGCACGAAATCGGCCGGACCCTGATCGAACTGCGCCACGACAGCATCGACGCCGCAGTGCCGCGCGCGATCGAGGCGCACATCGACGCGGCGGTTTCGGCGATCGCCCGCCTCTACGAGCACCTGGATCCCGCCGACCACGA
Source organism: Pseudoxanthomonas spadix BD-a59 (assembly GCF_000233915.3). Lineage (NCBI taxonomy): Bacteria > Pseudomonadati > Pseudomonadota > Gammaproteobacteria > Lysobacterales > Lysobacteraceae > Pseudoxanthomonas > Pseudoxanthomonas spadix. Next base: position 2,716,682 of record NC_016147.2, read on the forward strand.
AGCAGCGCTGTCGCACCTGGACGCGGCCCTGGCCGACACGCTCGTCCAGGGCGCGGTGCCGGCGGCGCTGCGCGCCGTGCGCCAGCACCTGCACCTGCTGCGCAGCGCACTGCGCGATGCCGACTCGGTCCTGGCCGTCGCTGCCGGCGGCGACATTCATCTCCCCGCGGAGCCATCGCATGCTGCCTCCTGAAATTTCCATCGGCGGCGTCTACGCGCCGGGCCTGCTGATCCTGGCCATCGCGGTGTTCGTCCTGTTCTGGATCCTGGACGGCATCGCCGGCCACATCGGCCTGTACCGCCACGCCTGGCATCCCCCCCTTTTCCGCCTGGCCCTGTATGTCTGCGTGTTCGGGCTGCTTGGCCTGACCCTGCTCAACTGAACGATGACCATGAACCCCCAGTCCCTGATCCGCATTGCACTGACCACGGTCGTGGTGGCCGCCGCCGCCCTGATCGGCTATGCGCTGTGGAAGCACTACATGTATTCGCCCTGGACCCGTGATGGCCGCGTGCGCGCCGAAATCGTGCACGTGGCACCGGATGTCTCCGGCCTGGTGGCGGAGGTCCAGGTGCATGACAACCAGCTGGTGAAGGCCGGCCAGGTGCTGTTCCGCATAGACCCGCGCCGGTTCCAGCTGGCCCTGGCCCGTGCCGAGGCCGACCTCGGTGCGGCGCAGGCCGCCGCACGCGCCGCTGGCGCCAGCATCTTCGCCGCCAGTGCCGGCACCGCTGCCAGTCAGGCCGACTACGAGAAATACCGGGCCCAGGCCGAACGCCGCGAGCGCGCGGCCTCGGTGATCTCCGCCGAGGCCCGCGCCGATGCCGTGGCCACCGCGCGTGCAGCCCAGGCCGCGGTCGAGCGTGCCCGCGCCAACCGCGATGCCGCCACCGCTTCGCAGGCCCAGGCCCTGGCGGCAGTCGAACAGGCCCAGGCCGCACTGGAGCTGGCCAAGCTCAACCTGGAGCGCGCCACCGTGCGCGCCAGCGCACCGGGCTATATCACCAACTTGAACCTGCGCGTGGGTGACTACGCCAGCGCCGGCAGCGCGCGCCTGGCGTTGGTGCGCAGCGACAGCCTGTGGGTCTACGGCTACTTCGAGGAAACCAAGCTGCCGCGGATCCACACCGGCGACGCGGCCGAGGTGCGCCTGATGAGCGGTGGCCGCGCGCTGCACGGGGTGGTGGAAGGCATCGCCCGTGGCATCACCGATGCCGACAACCCCACCAGCAGCGATGACCTGCTGGCCTCGGTCAGCCCGACCTTCAACTGGATCCGCCTGGCCCAGCGGGTACCGGTGCGGGTCCGGATTGACCCGGCCAGCATCCCCCAGGACATGGTCCTGGCCGCCGGCATGACCGTCTCGGTCAGCGTGCATCCGGCAGACAGGAGCACCAGCGGCACCAAGGCGGACTGACCGCCTGTCAGGAGCAACCTCGTGGAGCGGTCGAGCCCCTTCACTTCTTTCATCGCAAGCTTCGACCAGCCCCGCAGGAGCGGCCCACGGCCGCATCGCTGGGATTTGCCCCCTCTCCCCCGCTCGCGGGGCGAGAAGGCACGGCTTGCGCGCCACTGGCGCGCAAGCCTTGGAGCGCCCGCGCCGCTGGCGCGGGCCGGGGTGCGAAGCAGAGGGTCGGGGTGAGGGGGATAGGGGTGACGGCGATGCCGACGACGACACATCAACGTTCCGGAGCCGGCTGCGGTTTGCTGGGCTTCAAGCAAAAGCCCCCCTCACCCCAGCCCTCTCCCCCGCAAGCGGGAGAGAGGGAGCCCCCGAACGCGTCGAGCAGAAAGTTGCTCCCACCCAGCCAGGCTGCGATCAGCCCCTGGTGTAGTCGCGGCTCGGCGAGCCGGTGTAGATCTGGCGCGGACGGCCGATGCGCGCTTCCGGATCGGTCTGCTGTTCCAGCCAGTGCGCCACCCAGCCCGGGGTGCGGCCGATGGCAAACATCACCGTGAACATCTCGGTCGGGATCTTCAGCGCCTTGTAGATGATGCCGCTGTAGAAATCCACGTTCGGGTAGAGCTTGCGCTGGACGAAGTAATCGTCCTGCAGCGCGGCTTCTTCCAGCTTCATCGCCACTTCCAGCAGCGGATCGTTGACGCCCAGCTCGCCCAGCACCTTGTGGGTCATCTCGCGGATGATCTTGGCGCGCGGGTCGAAGTTCTTGTACACCCGATGGCCGAAACCCATCAGGCGGAACGGGTCGTTCTTGTCCTTGGCGCGCTCGACCGCCTTGGCCACGTGCCTGGCATCGCCGATCTCGGCCAGCTGCTTGAGCACGGCCTCGTTGGCGCCGCCATGGGCCGGGCCCCACAGCGCGGTGATCCCGGCGGCGACCGAGGCGTACGGGTTGGCGCCGGTGGACCCGACCAGGCGCACGGTCGAGGTCGAGGCGTTCTGCTCGTGATCGGCGTGCAGGATGAACAACAGGTCCATGGCCTTGGCCACCACCGGGCTCAGCTCCAGCTCCTCGCTCGGCACCTCGAACATCATGTGCAGGAAGCGCTCGACGTAGCCCAGGCTGTTGCGCGGATAGCGGATCGGCTGACCGGCGGTATAGCGGTGCGCGGCGGCGGCCAGGGTCGGCATCTTGGCGATCAGGCGGATCGCGGCCAGGCGGCGCTGCTCGGGATCGTTCAGGTCGAGCGTGTCGTGGTAGAACGCCGAGAGCGAGGCGACCGAGGCGGCCAGCATGGCCATCGGATGCGCATCGTGGCGGAAGCCCTGCAGGAAGCTCTTGAGCGACTCGTGCATCATCGTGTGATGGGTCACTTCGTCTTCGAACTTGCCCAGCTCCGCTGCGCTGGGCAGCTCGCCGTGCATGAGCAGGTAGGACACCTCGGTGAAGCTCGACCTGGCGGCCAGCTGGTCGATGGGATAGCCGCGATACAGCAGCACACCCTGGTCGCCGTCGATATAGGTGATGGCCGATTTGCAGCTGGCGGTCGCGCCAAAACCGGGGTCGTAGGTAAACAGCCCCGTTTCCTTGGTCAGCTTGGAAATATCGACACAGTCGTTGCCAAGGGTGGGTTTCAGTACAGGCAGGGCCACCGCTTTTTCGCCGGCGGTCAGCGTGACCTGGTCAAGTTCGGACACAGTGCACTCCTTCGTGGGGAAGCGCCAAAGCCTGTCGGCCGTGGCACAGGACAGGATCCGCAGCAACAGCCGCTACGGAGTCCGAGAATTATCGCATACGGCCCCGCAGCGATGCCTGTCTTGAAAGACCGGCAGCAAGCCCCCCGATGACGTTCCGGCCACGATGGGCAAACGAAAACGGCCGCGCCCCAAGGGGACGCAGCCGTGGTCCGGACTGCGGGAATGAACCGTTCGCTCAGCGCGCGTAGCGCTTCTGGAACTTGTCGATGCGCCCGCCAGTGTCCATGACCTTGTGCTTGCCGGTGTAGAACGGGTGCGAGGCGGAGGACACTTCAACCTTGACCAGCGGGTATTCGTTGCCGTCTTCCCACTTGATGGTGTCCTTGCTGGCAAGGGTCGAGCGGGTCAGGATCTTGAAGTCGGAAGTGACATCGTGGAAGACGACGTCACGGTACTGCGGATGGATGTCGGCTTTCATGCGGCACCAGGAAGATGGAAAATTCGAGCCGGGCATTCTAGCGGCCTGGCCGAGCCCGTGCAAGCCAAAGCCAACGCTCAGGTCGCGGCCAGGGCCGCCTGGACCAGCGCCTCGAAGCGCCTGCGATCGTAGGCCAGCAGCAGCCGCGCGTTGTCCGGACGTCCGGTCTGGCGATTCCAGTCGGTGACGGTGGCGCCGCGGGTCAAGATGCCGGCCAGTTCCACCGCCAGCGGGCGCTCGGCCAGCGAGCTCGCGCCTTCCGGGTGCAGGGCCAGCGCCATGGCCAATGCATCGGCGCTGTGCCAGTGGTCGCCGCGGCGGTCGGCCGACCACAGCCGGGTCTGGCGCGAGATCTGCTCGTAGAAGGCCGCCCGCGGTGAGGGCGCAGCCAGCCACTGCTCGACGCTGGCATGGGGCAGGCCGTGGGCCAGGGTCGCCTCCCAATCGACCACGTCGAATGTGGGAAAGGCATCGAAGACCAGGTGCGCCGCCTCCGGATCGAAGGCCACGTTGAACTCGGCCGCCGGGGTCAGGTTGCCGTGCGCCGACACCGCCCCGCCCATCACCACCAGCCGTGCCACGCGATGGGGCAGGGTCGGGTCCAGCTTCAGCGCAAGCGCCAGATTGGTCAGCGGACCCAGGGTCACCAGCAGCAGCCTGCCGGCGTGCACGTGCGAGAGGCGCAGGATCGCCAGCGCCGCATGCTCGGCCTGGGTGCCATGGGCGGCCGGCGCGTAGCCGACATCGCCAAAACCGTCGCGCCCGTGCACGTCGGCCGCATCCGGGGAGGGATGCAGCAGCGGGCCGGGACAGCCGGCGTAGACCGGCACGTCGCTGCGGCCGGCAACTTCGCACAGCTTCAAGGCATTGCGCACGGTGCGGCCCAGGCCGACGTTGCCGGCGGCCACGGTCAGGCCCACCACTTCGTGCGCGGTGTCGTTGAAGGCCATCAGCAGGGCGAGCGCGTCATCCACGCCTGGGTCGGTATCGATCAACAGCGGAATCTTTTCGGTCATTGCCCATTATCGCCGGTCACGCGCCACCACTGTCCAACGCCGCGGGCATGCGCCGCCAGGGCGGCAACTGGCGCTTGGCCGCGGCCAGTGAGGCATGGGCGGGTCGGCCCCGGCTCAGGCGCTGGCATAACGCGCGGCGCCGCCGGTCCAGCGCTCGCTGATGCGCTCGGCCAGGGCAGGTGATGAAGCCAGCAGCGTGTCGGCCAGCGCGTGCACCTGCGGCAACAGGTCCGCATCCCGTGCCAGGTCGGCGACACGGAACGCTGCCAGGCCGGTCTGGCGGGTGCCGAGCAGCTCGCCGGGGCCGCGCAGTTCCAGGTCCTTTTCGGCGATGACGAAGCCGTCGTTGGTCTGGCGCATGGTGTCCAGGCGCTGACGGGCCAGCGCAGACAGCGGCCCCTGGTAGAGCAGCACGCACGAGGAAGCCGCCGCACCGCGCCCGACCCGGCCGCGCAGCTGGTGCAGCTGGGCCAGGCCCAGACGCTCGGCGTTTTCCACCACCATCAGCGAGGCGTTGGGCACGTCCACGCCGACCTCGATGACGGTGGTGGCCACCAGCAGATCGGCCCGACCGTCCTTGAAGGCGCGCATCACGGCCTGCTTCTCGGCCGGCTTCATGCGCCCGTGCACCAGCGCCACGCGCGCCTGCGGCAGCGCCTGGGTGAGCTGCTCGAAGGTGGTCTGCGCGGCCTGGGCTTCGATCCGCATCGCAGGACCACCGCGCGTAGCGGGTGCGGCCTTGGGGTCGTCCTCGGCTTCTTCGATCAGGGTGCAGACCCAGTAGACCTGGCGGCCTTCGGCGCAGGCGGCGCGGATGCGCTCGATCAGCTCGGGCCGGCGCTCGGCGCTGAGCGCGATGGTCTGTACCGGCGTGCGGCCCGGTGGCAGTTCGTCGATCGCCGAGACATCCAGGTCGGCGTAGGCGGCCATCGCCAGGGTGCGCGGAATCGGGGTGGCGGTCATCACCAGCTGGTGCGGAAACAGACGCCGAACGGATGCTTGATCACCGTCCCCGGCGCTTTGTCGCTCGCCCTCCATGGCACCCGGTGCTGAAGTCGACGCACCGCCTGCCAAACCTTCTGTGGGGCATGGCCGCTCGCCTTCCATGGCGCTCGGTGCTGAAGTCGACGCATCGCGTGCCAAACCTTCCGTGGTGCATTGCCGCTCGCCATCCATGGCACTCGGTGCTGAAGTCGACGCATTGCCTGCCAAACCCTCCGTGGTGCATGGCCGCTCGCCCTCCATGGCACCCGGTGCTGAAGTCGACGCATCGCGTGCCAAACCTTCCGTGGTGCATGGCCGCTCGCCATCCATGGCTCGCCCGGACGGTGCCTGCGGCTCCGCCCGACCCTTGTCGCGCAGCGCCAGGCGCTGGTGCACGCCGAAGCGGTGCTGCTCGTCGACGATCACCAGGGCCAGGTCGTGAAAGGCGACCGATTCCTGCATCAGCGCATGGGTGCCGACCACCACCTGGGCATGACCGCAGGCCACTTCCTCCAGCACCCTGGCCCGGGCCTTGCCGGTGACCTTGCCGGCCAGCCAGGCCACGCGCACGCCCAGCGGTTCCAGCCAGCCGCGCAGGGTGACCAGGTGCTGCTCGGCCAGCAGCTCGGTGGGTGCGGCAAGTGCCACCTGCTTGCCGGCTTCCACCGCCAGCATCGCGGCCAGCGCGGCGACCACGGTCTTGCCACTGCCCACATCGCCCTGCACCAGCCGCAGCATCGGCCGCGGCCGGGCCAGGTCGGCGCGGATCTGGGCGAAGACCTTCTGCTGGGCGCCGGTGAGCTGGAATGGCAGCGCCTGCAGCAGTTGCGCCACCAGCCTGCCCGGCCCGGCCAGGGCATGGGCGCCGTGCTGCTGCAGGGCGATGCGCTGGCGACGCAGGCTCAGGTGATGGGCCAGCAGTTCCTCCAGCGCCAGACGCCGCTGCGCCGGATGGGTGCCGGCCGCGAGCGCGGCGACATCGGCATCGCGCGCGGGCCGATGCATGGTGAGCAGCGCCTCGCGCAGGGTCGGCAGCTGCAGCGCGCGCAGCAGGTGCTCGGGCAGCAGCTCCAGCGTGGCCTGGTCGGGCAGCCGATCCAGCGCCTGGGCAATCAGCTTGCGCAGGATCGCCGCAGGCACGCCTTCGATCGCCGGATAGACCGGCTCCAGCGTGTCGGCCAGCGGCGCCTGGCCAGCGGCGCCGATCAGCTTGTAGTCCGGATGGACGATCTCCAGGCCCTGCTGCCCTGGCCGCGGCGTGCCGTAGACGCGGATCCGCGCGCCCGGCGTGAACTGCCCGACCTGCGCGGGGCGGAAATGGAAGAAGCGCAGCACCAGCGTGCCGCGCGCGTCATCGCCGATGGCCACGCGCAACACCGGCCGATAGCGGAAGCCACGCTCGACCGCCTCGATCGTGCCTTCCACCTGCGCCGCCACGCCGGGCCGCAGCTGGGCGATGGGCGTGAGCCAGGTGCGGTCCCGGTAGCGCAGCGGCAACTGCAGCCACAGGTCCTGCAGGGTCGAAAGGCCGCGCGCGGCGAGTTTTTCGGCAATCTTCGGGCCCACCCCGGACAGGCTGGTGATGGGCTGACCGAAGGTGGATTGCAGGCTGCGGACGAGCGCGGGCATGCCACTAGTACCGCAACCCGAAGATATCGAAACGTGAAAGCGCGGCTTCAAGCCCAGGGCGGCGTTGCAAGCCTTGCCAAGGCGGCCAGCCTTGGCGGCAGCTTGCGCCTTGCCCTGGACTTGAATCCATCACTTTCACCATGTTCCGTTATCTCCGGGCTACGGTACTAGGATGCCGGCCGTGCCGCGGCTTTGCCACTCAATCCAGCGCATGTGGTTGTCGGAAAACACCGCGCACGGCCTCGCTCGCGGCTCGATCGCTCCGCCGGCCCGCGGGATCGGCAGGCAAGGACCGACGTCGATTTCATTGATCCTGATCAAGGCCGGCCGGCGCGCGCGCCCCGACACTGTCGGCCGGGGATCCTGACCATGGCATTGCCCAATCCCAGGAGAGGACCATGATCGGTACTGGACGCACGGATCTGATTCGGCACGCGGCCTGCGCCGCGCAACGGGCTTCCACCATGCAGGCGGCACTGCGCAGCAGCGCCAATCGGCTCGGCCACGCCAACGCGCGCGAACCCATGCCGGCCAGGCTCCTGGTCATCGTGGATGACTTCCGCAGGCGGATGCTCGATGCGCTGGGCCAACTCACCGTTGCCGATGCGGCCCAGCTGGATTCGGCGTGGTGCCGGTTCCTGGTGCGCTATGAAGACCACATCGAAGCAATTCGACAGGCCCGCTGCGAACTGGCCCAGGATGAATATGGCCAGATGCCCGCGCCCGGTTCGCGCGCGGAGTGCCGACGCGACTGAGCCCGGGCTTCACTGCATGCGGGTGCCTGATGAGAGACACCGCGCACGTCGGCCGTGGCCCAGGCTCAGCCCAGCACCATCACCGCATCGACCTCGAACAGCGCGCCCTTGGGCAGGCCGGAGACCTCGATGGTGGAACGGGCCGGGAACGGGGCGATGAAGTATTCCTGCATCACCGCGTTGACCGCGGCGAACTGGCCCAGGTCGGTCAGGTACAGGCCCAGACGCACGATCTCGCCCAGCGAACCACCGGCGGCTTCGGCCACCGCCTTGAGGTTGTCGAACGAGCGGCGCGCCTGCGCACTGATGTCGCCTTCGACCAGATTGCCGGTGGCCGGGTCCAGCGGGATCTGGCCGGAAAAATACACGGTGTTGCCGGCGCGCACGGCCTGCGAATACGGGCCGATCGCGGCTGGTGCCTGGGTGGTGTGGATGATCTGGCGGGACATTGAGGCTCCGGGTAAGGGAAATGGCCGTGCATTGTAGGGCGGGTCTTGACCCGCCATTGCGACGCCGGCTGGACCGGCGCGGCGGGCTTGGACCTGCCTATGTTCCTGTCCCGCCAGGCATGGCCGTGCCGAAGACCATGGCAATGGCGGGTCAAGACCCGCCCTACGCCCGTCGTACCCCCAGCACCGCCGGCAGGCGGCGCAGGCGACGCATCACCGCGGCCAGATGGCTGCGGTCGCGCACCTGGATGTTGAAGCGCATCACCGCCGCGTTGATGTCGCGCTCCAGGTATTCCACCCGCTCGATATTGGACTGGGCCTGCGCAACGGCCGCGGCCACCTGGGCCAGCGCGCCGGGGCGGTTTTCCACTTCGATCAGCAGGCTGGCGTCGTAGTCGCCGCTGACGCTGGAATCCCAGTCGATCGGCACCCAGCGATCGGGCGACTTGCGGAACTCGACCACGTTGGGACAGTCCAGCCGGTGCACCACGATGCCCTTGCCGGCGGTGTGGAAGCCCATGATCTCATCGCCCGGAATCGGCTGGCAGCAGTTGGCGAAGCTGATCACGCCGCGCTCGCCGCCGGTGATCAGGATCTTTTCCTGCGAGTGTTTGGAATGACCGCCGCCGCGCAGCTCGGCGAAGGCCATCATCGCCTGCGCGGCCTGGGCCGGCATCCAGTTGCCCAGCGCCACGTCTTCCAGCAGGGCCTCAAGGCGCGGGTATTTGTGTTCGCTCAGGAACGCCTCCATGCGCTGTGCCGGCATGCCGTCCAGCGAGCTGTCGAGCTCTTCCAGCGCGCGGTCGAGCATGCGATGGCCCAGCTGCACCGCATCTTCGTGGCCGAGCTGTTTGAGCTGGTGGCGGATGGCGGTGCGCGCCTTGCTGGTGACCACAAATTCCAGCCACTGCGGCTTGGGTGCGGCCGACTTGGCGGTGATGATCTCCACGCTCTGGCCACTGCTGAGCTTGGTGCGCAGCGGCACCAATTTCTTGTCCACGCGTGAGGCCACGGCCTGGTTGCCCACGTCGGTATGCACCGCGTAGGCAAAATCCAGCGCGGTGGAATTGCGCGGCAGCGAGAGGATCTTGCCCTTGGGCGTGAACAGGTAGACCTCGTCGGGGAACAGGTCGATCTTGACGTTGTCCAGGAATTCCAGCGACGAGCCGGCCGATCGCTGGTTTTCGATCAGTTCGGAAATCCACGCGTGGGCCTTGCTCTGCGCGCTGCTGGGCATCTGCGTGCCGAACTTGTAGGTCCAGTGTGCGGCGATGCCGCGTTCGGCCACCAGGTCCATCTCCTCGGTGCGGATCTGCACCTCGATCGGCGAGCCATAGGGACCAAACAACACCGTGTGCAGCGACTGGTAGCCGTTGGCCTTGGGGATGGCGATGAAATCGCGGAAGCGCCCGTCCAGCGGCTTGTACTGCGCGTGCACGGCGCCCAGGGCGTGATATGCCTCCGGCACCGAAGCCACCACCACCCGAAAGCCGAACATGTCCATCACCTGGTCGAAGCTTTTCCCCTCGCTGCGCATCTTGGTGTAGATGCTCCAGGCGGTCTTGACCCGGCCGACCAGGCGGTGGGGGATGCCCTCGCGGTTCAGGCGCTGGGACAGCTCGGTCTCGATCTGGGCCAGCGCCTCGCGGCGCATCACCGGCTGGCTCTGGATGTGCTTGCGGATGACCGCATGGCGCCACGGATACATCGCGGCGAAGCTCAGGTCCTGCAGTTCGGACTTAACCAGGCTCATCCCGAGGCGCTGGGCAATGGGCGCGTAGATGTCCAGCGTCTCGCGGGCGATGCGCGCGCGCGCCTCCGGACTCTGCGCACCCAGGGTGCGCATGTTGTGCAGGCGGTCGGCCAGCTTGATCATGATCACGCGCAGGTCGCGCGACATGGCCAGCAGCATCTTGCGGAACGATTCGGCCGCCGCTTCCTTGCGGTCGCGGAACTTGAGCTTGTCCAGCTTGGTGACGCCATCGACCAGCTCGGCCACCGCCTCGCCGAATGCGCCGGCGATCTCCTCGCGGGTCAGCGGGGTGTCTTCCATGGTGTCATGCAGGACCGCGGCGATCAGCGTCTCCACGTCCATGCCCAGCTCGGCCAGCACCTGGGCCACGGCCACCGGATGGGTGATGTAGGGCTCGCCCGACTTGCGGGTCTGGCCTGCGTGCGCGGCCGCGCCGACTTCCCAGGCCCGGCGCAGCAAAGGCCGCTGGTCGGCAGGCAGGTAGCTGGCAGCGGCCTCGAAACGGCGCACGTACTCTGGCACCTCGTCCTGTGGCGGCGGGGTGCGGATGGCCTTGCGGGAACGCCCGGGGTTCATTGTCGAAGCCTATGCCAGTGGCGTGATTGCGGCAACGCGGCAACGCCACGGTGGCGTGGCCTGCCCAGCCGCGAACGCCCGCGGCTAGCGCTGCCAGGCGATCAGAGGCAGCTCCAGCGGCACCGCCAGCCCGCAGGCGTCGGACGGGATGACCCGCGCGGTGTAGTGCTCCACAGGGCGGTCGCCGGGGATGCTGCCGCGGTAGCGCGTCGGCGCACCGGCCTGGCCGCCCGGCACCGCCTCCAGCGCCAGCACCCGTGCCGGCTGCCCGGCGATGCCGTCCGCATACATCTGCACCTGCAGCCACTCCGGCGCGATTGCGCCGGTCTCGAGCGACAGTTCGACCTGGTGGGCCGAGGCGCCCGGCTGCACCTGCACCGATCCGAACCGGATCTGCGGCCAGTGCTGGCGCAGCTGCTCGGACACCTGTGCCAGCCGGCCGGCCCGCCCGGGATCGAGCCTGGTCCGGGCGAGATAGGCGCTGGCCCCGGGCAGGTAATAGCGCTCGGTGTAGTCGCGCACCGCGCGTTCGGCGGTGAAGCGTGGGACCAGTTCGGACATGCTGTGGCGCATCCGTCGCAACCATGCCTGCGGCAGGCCCTCGGCATCGCGCTGGTAGAAGGCCGGGACGACCTCCTCCTCCAGCACCGTATAGAGCTGCTCGGCATCGATGGCGTCGTGGGAAGCGTCGTGCTCCTCGCCGTCGCCGATGCTCCAGCCGACTTCTCCTTCGCAGGCCTCGGCCCACCAGCCATCGCGCTGGGACAGGTTGAGCCCGCCATTGGCCAGGACCTTCATGCCGCTGGTCCCGCTGGCCTCCCAGGGCCGGCGCGGCGTGTTCAGCCACAGGTCCACGCCCTGGATCAGATGCCGGGCCAGGCGCACCTCGTAATCCTGCAGCAACACGACCCGACCCTGGGTCTGGGCCTGACGGGTGAATGCATGCCAACGCTGCAGCATCTGCTGACCTTCGAGATCTGCCGGGTGGGCCTTGCCCGCCACCAGCAGTTGCAGCGGACGCTTGGGGTGGTTGAGCAGGCGCAGCAGGCGCTCCGGATCGGACAGCAGCAGGTTGGGCCGCTTGTAGCTGGCAAAGCGGCGGGCAAAGCCGACGGTCAGGCGATGCGGATCCAGCCCCTGCCCGGCCGAGGCAATGCGTTCGGGCGTGTCGCCGTGTGCGGCCCGGCTCCGGGCCTGATGGGCCCGGGCGAACACGATCAGCCGGGTCCGCGCCTGGTTGCGCAGGTCCCAGAGCCGCCCGTCGCTGGCCTGCGCCACGGCATTGGGGACATCCACCGCCCCGTCCCCGATGCAGTCCTCGGCCTGCGCCCCGGGGGACAGCGCGGCGCGCATCCGCCAGGACATCCACATCGGCAGGTGGACACCGTTGGTGACATGGCCCACCGGGACTTCCGGCGTCGGCCAGCGCGGGAACAGACCCTGGAAGATATCCCGGCTGGTCTGCCCGTGCAGGCTGCTGACCGCATTGACCGCCCCGGCGCAGCGCACCGCCAGATAGGCCATGTTGAACGGCTCGGCGTCGGCCTCGGCGTGCTGGCGGCCCAACGCCAGCAATGCCGGCAGCGACAGGCCCAGTTCCTGCTCGGCGTAGCCGCCCAGGTAACGGGCGATCAACGCCGGCGCGAACCGGTCGAAGCCGGCCGCCACCGGGGTATGGGTGGTGAACAGGTTGCCGGGCCGGGTCGCGGCCAGGGCCACCTGGAAGGACACGTCGTGGGCCTGCATGTAGCTGCGGGCGCGTTCGAGCACCGCCAGCGCCGCATGGCCATCGTTGAGGTGGCAGATGTCCGGCTCCACGCCGGCCGCCAGGAGCATCCGCCAACCGCCAATCCCCAGGACCAGTTCCTGGCGCAGGCGCATCTCGCTGTCGCCGCCGTACAGCTGGCCGGTGGTCAGACGGATCGGCACCGGATTGGCCGGGTCGTTGGTATCCAGCAGCAACAGCCGGGTGCGACCGACCCGGGCCTGCCAGCCGCGGATCCAGATGTCCAGGCCGCGCAGGTGCATGGTCAGGCGCACCCGGTTGCCGTTGGCATCCAGCAATGGCTCGACCGCCATCTCGTGCGCATCGTTGACCGGATACAGGGCGTGCTGGCGACCCTCGCCGTCGATCTCCTGGCGGAAATAGCCCTGCTGCCAGAGGATCCCCACCGCGGTCACCGGGACGCCCAGTTCGCTGGCGGCCTTGAGCTGGTCGCCGGCGACATTGCCCAGGCCGCCCGAATAGATCGGCAGCGACTCGCCGAGCATGTACTCCATCGAGAAGTAGGCCACCGACCGCAGCGCCGGGGCCGCCGGCAGCCCCTGCAACCAGGATGGCGCCGCCAGCGCGCGCTGGCGCCCGGCCATCATGGCCTGGACCAGGGCGCGGAATTCGGGAACCTCGCATTGCACCCGCAACGCCGATGCCGAAATGGTGTTCAACACCAGGGTAGGATTGCGCGTGAGTCGCCACAGCTGCTGGTCCAGGGTGCGCCAGATGCCGTCGTTGGCACCGGTCCAGTGAATGGACAAGTCGCCGGCCAACTCACGCAGGCACAGGCTGATGTCGTCGAAGTTGCTGCCTGGAACGTGGGCCATGCGGATCGCTCATGTAGGGAGGGGACGGATGCCGGGCCGGGCTGCCGGTCCGGCCGCACTGGATCCTCGTCCAGCCGGTTGCCCTCTTCGGGCCATTGTCGGCGATGTTCTTGACAGGTGGGCAGATGCCGGCATGGGCAGTGTGCTGCAAACCTGCCCACGGATGCACCCGGTCCCGGGCGCACCAACGCAAACGGCCCGCACAAGGCGGGCCGTCGGCTCAGGCAGCGCGGAAGGGTCCGCCAGCGATCAGTCGTCGCCCTTGGACATGTCATCGTCGGCGACCACTTCGGCGGCGGCCCATTCCAGCGCTTCGCGTTCGGCGCGCTCACGCTCGGCCTTCTCGACGCGGTCGATCAGCGCGTTGTCGATCTTGCGGGCGGCAATCTCGCGCAGCGCCAGCACGGTGGGCTTGTCGTCGGTGTCGTTCTCGATGGTCGGTTCGACGCCGTTGGCCAGCTGGCGGGCGCGCTTGGCGGCCATCATGACCAGCTCGAAACGGTTGTCGACGACTTGCAGGCAATCTTCTACGGTGATGCGGGCCATGTGGGGCTCCAGGCGGACTGCCACCGGCAAGGTGGGCCGCACGACTAGCGAAAGGGACCGGCGATTGTAGGCCTGTGCTGGCCAGCTTGCAATCCGTTCCTTTGAAATCAACCGGTTAAGCAGGCCGGGCGCCCATCTGCCCCCCGCTGGTAACGCGGCATGGGCACAAGCGGTTCGACGGCCAAGCCCGATGCAGACGGACAGCAACGTTCAACGCGTGGGGCCGGTGGGTCGGCTTCAATCGTCCAGCAGCGCCTGGATCAGGTCGCGATGCTCGGCCGCCTGCCGCTCACGGCGCAGGCGGCTGGCGGTGAAGATCGCGCACATCTCATCCACGGCCGTATCGAACACCTCGTTGACGATCAGGTAGTCGAACTCGTCGTAATGGGACATCTCCTCGCGCGCGGCGGCCAGGCGCCGGGCGATGACCTCCTCGCTGTCCTGGCCGCGCTTGCGCATGCGCTGCTCCAGCGCCTGGCGCGAGGGCGGCAGGATGAACACGCTGACCGCATCGGGCACCTTCTCGCGCACCTGGCGCGCGCCCTGCCAGTCGATCTCCAGCAGCACGTCCTGGCCGGCGGCCAGCTGCGGTTCCACCGACTGGCCGGCGGTGCCTTTCCAGTCGCCGTGGACGAGCGCGTACTCGAAGAAATCGCCCGCCTCGATCATGCGCCGAAACTCCTGCGCGCTGACGAAGTGATAGTGCTGGGCGTGGCGCTCGCCCGGACGTGCCGGGCGCGAGGTGAACGAGATCGACAGGCTGATGCGCGGATCGCGCGCCAGGGTGGCGTTGACGATGCTGCTCTTGCCGGCGCCCGAAGGGGCCGCGACGATATAGAGGGTGCCGCGCATGGACGAAGGTGGCCTTGGCATCGCCGCGCGAAAGCGGCGGTTGCGGAAAAAGGCGGGCAAGTCTAGCAAAGCCGCACCGGGCCGCCAGCCCCCACTCCCGCAAGACGCACATGCCCCCAAGAGTTCGACTGTTTTAATTACGCCTGCCGTGAAAGCAAACCAAGGCAGATTGATTGGTGAGCCGACACTTCACAGAGCACGTCGGACCCCACCGGCACCTTCGGGGCGATGACGACACACGTAGTCCGATAGCCGAGATTTTCGCCGTGAGAGGCCCGGAGGTGATCCTTCAGTGCGTGCGTTGCATCGCAGCGCCTGAACGCAGGGGTTCCCGACATTCTTTCAGGCGCTCTCCGACACGTGTATCTGCCAGAGGCCATTGACCTTGCCGCGGACACGACGCGAGAAATACTTTGCTTCGATAACCAACGTCGGGGGAATCGGTGGCGACCAGAAAATCAATCTGGCGGCCACCGATGTGGATGTTGGCAAAGATGGCTGCCCAGCCGCCGATATTCGACAGGTGCTCGATGGGCACGGCCAGCACCTCTCGCTCCGATGCCTGCTCTATGGCCGTGCCGACATTGAGTCGATCGCAGCGGCGCCCATCATTTCCATCTCGCCTTAGCTGCGGCCGGTTTTACGTCGGACAAGATAGCGGCATGGCACGCCGCTGATGCCCACCATCGGTTCCGCCTCTTCGAACTCCTGCGCCTTGCCCCCTTGCAGATGGCGGCCTCATGCAACTCCCTGGCGGCCGTGACCCTGCCTTGAGGGGCTTAAAACCGCATTGATAGGCAACGCAGACGAGCGCGTCTCGCATCTCGCTTGGGGCGTCCTGCCGGATGGTAATTTCCGCGTCGGGCCGAGAGAGTCCATGCCTTGTCGAGAATGTAGTCATGGCGCCGGTCTCACCTGTCAGATGGTTTCCGCATCACGCATTCATTGGAATGTGCCGGCGTCAGGATTCCAGGCCTGCCTGCAATACCCGCATTCGGCGCTGGACGCCTGCGTTGACGGATTCATGCAACGCTGGTGGGAACCCCGCTGGCAACTGGCCTTCGAGCGATGCCAATGCACCCTCCATGCGGGCAGCGATGTCCTCGATGGCGCCCCTGACCAGCGAAGGCGGAAGGCCCGCTGCTTCACCTGTCTGGAAGAAGTGCCGGGTCTGAATTTCATCGATGCGATAGTGATTGTTGTTGCCGACCGACATGGCAAGCTTCATTTTTTTTCGTTCGATCTGGCGTGCATCGAGGCTGGGCTGCGCGCTCAGCACATCGTACAGCGGCGTCAGCGCGTAGCCTCCACCAGGATGCAGGAAGACGCTGAAGTTCTTGGCATGTCCATCGGCCGCGCCGATCAGCCAGAAGACCACTTGCGCCCGGAGCAATGTGCGGTGATCGTCGGCGGGCGAGTCGGCACCCTTGAGAAGTTCCGCGATTTCCCGAATGCCGGGGCCGCCGTGGCTCTGGTACTTGCGCGCCGGCGGCACGGACAACGCTTGGCAGCAATCCTCCTGCGGCAGGCGGATCAAACGGCCATTGCTCCAGACCCGGTCGAAGCGCTCCACGACCAGCACCTTGGCCTGGCCGAACGTCGCGATCTCGGCGTGGTTCACTGGCAGGCCGAGGTGCCTCAGCAGTTGCAGGCAATAGAACTCGTTCTCGACGCTGTTGGAGAGGTCGATGCCGTTGGGCAATTTGCCGATCTGCGGTTTGAACAAATGCGTTGTCGGGGTCGTGCCATGTGGCTTGAGCCATTGGCCGTCCAGCCAGAGCAACGCGGTCTTTTCCTGAGCACCTGCGATCGAAATCCTGAAGTCGTCGTCCCGGCTCAAGCCCAGCGGGGCCTGGGCCAGCGATTTGAGCAGTCGTTCGATGGCCTCGTCGTCGACCGGCTCTCCGGAGAGAGTCGACGTGCCTTCCGGCGCCGCATCGCCGGCGATGAATTGCAAGGCACCGATGCAGTCCCTGCCAATGGCAGCCAACAAGCTGTAGGCGTCGGCGCCGGCCGCGCCGACCTTCTCGGCCACGCGTTTTCGCAGGTCATCCGAGTCCGGCAACAGGTTCTCGAAGACCGCGACGACCGGCTCGCCCCGCCAGGGTTCCTCGCGCAGCGGAAGCGACAGCGACACCGGAAACGCCCTGCTGCGCTCCAGCCACTGGCGGTCGTAACGGAACTCGATCGCACCGCTGCGCTCCTTCAGCAGATGCCCGACCAACCGATCATTCTGGTACACGCGCAGCGGCGGATGTCGACGCGTCCTGGCCATGATCAGATCAGGTCCTGGGGATCGGAACCGCGGCTGCGGGCGGCGATCTGGAATTCCAGCTCAAGAGCAGCCAACACCGACAGCATCGTGTCCAGCCGGGTTGCCGGATTGCCGGTTTCGATCAACGAGATCGTTTCCTGTCGCAAGCCGACGCGATCGCCCAGCTCGCTCTGGCTCATGCCCAGGCGCTTGCGGTTGCGGCGGATAATGGTGCCGATCTGCTTGGGCGTGCGGGCAAGGTCATGCATGACTATCTCCTCGCCGACGAATATGCGCCAATTCTTATAATCGGTCAATATGGAATTTGGCACATATTTCTTTCTCATGCGCCATCCTCGATGAATGTACTTTATAGGCTTTGGCGCATAAATCTCACCACGCCCTCCGCCTGCCAAGGCGCGCCTACCGGCCCCGGGACGCGATGACGCCGCTGGACAAGCCCTCAAGCATGCCCGAGGCGGCCAAGTTCCTGCGCACGGGCGTCACGCTCCAAGACCTGCAGCAGCTCGCCCGAGCGCACAGCGACGTGGAGGCGGCCCAGGCACTCAACCAGGCGCGCGCAGCGCTGTTCCGGCGCCTGGCCGCTCGCGCGTAGCCAACGCGCAACAGCATCGGGCCGCGCAGGACCGCAGCAGGCTGCAGGCAATGCATGGGCTGCTGCGCAGCAGGGCCAACGAGCAGGGGGAAAGCCTTCCCCCGCCTGGCGCCACTCACAAGGTGGGCGGCGGTGGACAAAGCTCAAGCAGGCCTGCCCGACGCTGGGATCGCCTGCTACATGACGAGATAAAAAGCCACTGTAAAAAAGGATTTTTCTCGTGTATTCCGGATGGCATGCGCCCCCGTGAAGCACTACTCCAGGTTCTGGACCTGCTCGCGGATCTGGTCGATCAGCACCTTCAGCTCCACCGCAATGTTGGTGGTGCGGATGTCCACCGACTTGGAGCCCAGGGTGTTGGCCTCGCGGTTGAACTCCTGCAGCAGGAAGTCCAGGCGCCGGCCGACTGCACCGTCCTGCTTCAGGGCGCGGCGGATCTCCTTGATGTGGCTGCCCAGGCGGTCCAGTTCCTCGTCCACATCGAGTTTTTGCAGCGACAGCACCAGCTCCTGTTCCAGCCGGCCCGGGTCGGCCGGCTGGGCCAGCTCGGCCAGGCGCGCTTCCAACTTCTGGCGCTGGCTGCTGCGGATCTGCGGAATCAGTTCGCGCGCCTGCGCGGCGCAGGCCTCGATGGCGTCCACGCGCTCGGCAATGGCTTCGGCCAGCTTGCTGCCTTCGCGTTCGCGGGCAGCGGTGAACTGGTCCAGCAGCGCCTCCAGCAACACCAGCGCCTGGGCCTGCAGCACCTGCGGATCGATGTCGCGGCTGCGCAACACGCCGGGGAACTGCAGCAGTTCGGTCAGGCTGGTGGACAGGCCGGGAAAGCGCGCGGCCAGGCCGGCATTGACTTGCGCAAGTTGCTCGACCATCGCCTGGTCCAGATGCAATCCGCCCTCGCCTTCGGCCGCGCGCAGGCGCACCACCAGCTCCAGCTTGCCGCGCGCCACCCGGGCGGCGACCCGCTCGCGCAGCGCCGGTTCCAGGGCGCGCAGTTCATCGGGCAGGCGCAGGCCCAGTTCCAGGAAGCGGTGGTTGACCGCGCGCAGTTCGGCGCTGAGCGCGCCGCCTTCGATCGGGCGCTCGACGGTGGCGTAGGCGGTCATGCTGCGGATCACGGCGGGCGGCTTTCCGGGGGAAAAAGGGGCGTGGATGGTACCCTAGGAGCCTGTCGGACCGGCACCTCACGCCGACGCGACCCACTCCTGCAAGCGATCCTCCATGACCTTTTCCCGTCCCAGCGGTCGCGCTGCCGACCAGCTTCGTCCCGTGTCGATCCAGCGCGGTTTCACCCGCCATGCCGAGGGCTCGGTGCTGGTGTGCTTCGGCGAGACCCGCGTGCTGTGCACGGCCAGCGTGGAAAACCGCGTGCCGGCCTTCCTGCGCGGCAAGGGCGAGGGCTGGGTGACGGCCGAGTACGGCATGCTGCCGCGCTCGACCCATACCCGCAGCGACCGCGAAGCCGCGCGCGGCAAGCAGGGCGGGCGCACCCTGGAGATCCAGCGCCTGATCGGCCGCTCGCTGCGCGCCTGCGTGGATCGCGGCGCCCTGGGCGAACGCACCATCACCCTGGACTGCGACGTGCTGCAGGCCGATGGCGGCACCCGCACCGCCGCGATCACCGGCGCCTATGTGGCCCTGGCCGATGCGGTCAACGGCCTCAAGGCCCGCCGCGAGATCAAGCGCGATCCGATCTTCGGCGCGATCGCCGCGGTGTCGGTGGGCATCTACAAGGGCGTGCCGGTGCTGGATCTGGACTATGCCGAAGACAGCGACTGCGACACCGACATGAACGTGGTCATGAACGATGGCGGCGGCTTCATCGAGGTCCAGGGCACCGCCGAAGGGCACGCCTTCCGCCGCGAGGAAATGGACGCGCTGCTGGGCCTGGCCCAGGCCGGCATCGACCAGCTGGTGCAGGCCCAGCGCGACGCACTGGCTGACTGAAGCCTTGGGCATGCTGGCGATCAGACGCACCTTTGCCGATCACCCCGCACGCGGCGTGCAGACCGAGCAGGCACCGCGCCATGCATGCTGCGCCGCGCTCGCGGTGTTCGGCGATGCCTACGCAAACCAGTGGGACCTGCTGGAGCCCGGGAGATGAAACGTCTTGTCCTGGCCAGCGGCAACGCCGGCAAGCTGGCCGAATTCAACGCCCTGCTCGCCCATCTGCACTGTGAAATCCTCGCGCAGAGCACCCTCGGCGTTGAAGAGGTGGCCGAGACCGGCCTGAGCTTCGTCGAGAACGCGCTGATCAAGGCGCGCCACGCCTGCACGGTGACCGGATTGCCGGCGCTGGCCGACGATTCGGGCCTGATCGTCGATGCCCTGAACGGCGCGCCGGGCCTGTACAGCGCACGCTATGCCGGCCAACCCGGCGACGATGCAGCCAACAACGCCAGGCTGCTCGAGGCGATGCGCGATGTGCCCGATGGCCAGCGCCACGCGCGCTTCTACGCGGTGATCGTGCTGCTGCGCCACCGCGAAGATCCGCAGCCGCTGATCGCCCAAGGCGTCTGGGAAGGCCAGCTCCTGCGCGAACTGCGTGGCGATGTCGGCTTCGGCTACGACCCGTTGTTCCTGGACCCCGACTACGGCCTGACCGCGGCGCAGATGGACACCGCGCTGAAGAACCGCCTGAGCCACCGCGCGCGTGCCCTGGCAACGCTCAGGGATTCGCTGGCGGCGCTGTTCGCCCACGCCTGAACCGCCAGGCGGTCACGCCGCCACAGCCCCTCATGTCCGTCGCCCTCATCCCGCCTCCTTTATCGCTGTACGTGCACCTGCCCTGGTGCGTGCGCAAGTGCCCGTACTGCGACTTCAACTCGCATGAAGCCAAGGGTCCGCTGCCTTTCGATGAGTACGTGGATGCGCTGATCCGCGACCTGGACCAGGACCTGCCGCTGGTCTGGGGCCGCAGCGTGCACAGCGTGTTCTTCGGTGGCGGCACGCCCAGCCTGTTCCCGGCCGACCAGATCGACCGCTTCCTGCAGGCGGCCAGCGCGCGGCTGCGCTTCGCGCCCGGCTGCGAGATCACCCTGGAGACCAATCCTGGCACCGCCGAGCACGGGCGCTTCGATGGCTATCGCGCGGCCGGCGTGAACCGGCTGAGCTTCGGCATCCAGAGTTTCGATGATGGTTGCCTCAAGCGGCTGGGCCGGATCCACGACAGCGCCCAGGCGCAGGCCGCGGTCAAGCTGGCCCAGGACGCCGGTCTGGACAACCTCAACCTGGACCTGATGTACGCCCTGCCCGGCCAGGACCTGGACATGGCCCTGGCCGATCTGGAGCGCGCCCTGGCCCTGCAACCGGCGCACATTTCGCACTACCAGCTCACCCTGGAACCGAACACGGTGTTCTTCGCCCGCCCACCGCAGGGCCTGCCTGACCAAGACGCCGCCTGGGACATCCAGGAAGCCTGCCAGGCGCGCCTGGCCCAGGCTGGCTATGGCCACTACGAAGTCAGCGCCTACGCCAAGCCGGGCCGCCAGTGCGCGCACAACCTGGGTTACTGGCGCTACGGCGACTACCTGGGCCTGGGCGCCGGCGCCCACGGCAAGATCACCTCCGGCGGCGAGCAGACCATCCTGCGCCGCTGGAAGGTCAAGCACCCGACCCGCTACCTGGCCAGCGCCGGCACCGCGGCCAGCATCGGGGGTGACGAGCTGATCGCCCCGCAGCGGCGCCCGTTCGAGTACATGCTCAACCTGCTGCGGCTGCGCGAAGGCTTTGCCCTGCGCGATTTCCAGGTGCGCACCGGCGTGCCAGCCGCGCACATCGCCCCGACGCTGGAGCAGGCCGCCGAACGCGGCTGGCTGCAAGTCACCGACCGCCAGGTGACCCCCACCGCGCTGGGATTACGTTTTGCCAACGACGTGATGGAGCTGTTCCTGGACGCGTGAGCGCGCCACCACGCCGGTGCTGCACCTCGGTGCAATTGACAAGTGTGTTAGAAATCGGTGGCAGAGCATCAAGGCCGAAACGGAATCCAATGGCTGCTTCAGGGGCTGCTTCACCCATCGACACCACCACCGATACGCTGGCCGCGTCGTCGCTGCCGGCGCGCGTGCGCCACATCCTGGAGAGCCTGCTGGCCCGGCTGCAGCCGCATCTGGCCACGCGTCTGGAAGCGACGGCCGATGCCTTGGAGCAGGAATTGTTCGCGCAGGCCGAACGCGCCCGCAGCAACGAGCTGCAGGGCACCCACATGGCCAACCTGCAGCAGCTGCGCAAGCACCGCGCGCGCCTGCTGCCGCGCATGGCGGCGGTGCTGGAGAGCGAGCTGGCCAACCTGCGCAGCCCGCGCCAGGCGCCGCAGGAGCCGGCCGGGATTCCCTCGATGCTGACCCTGGTGGCCGACGAGGACATCGACCAGGACATCGTCCTGCAGGACATCGCCCGCCGCCTCGAAAACCGCCACCACCAGGCGCTGCACCTGTTCTCGCAGCGCCTGGGCGTGCTGGCCGGGAGCCCGGCGCTGGAGGAAACCCTGCAGCCGCTGTCGCCGCAGTCGCTGTGCCGTGCCCTGCGGGCGGCCTCGGCCGAACTGGACCTGGACCTGCCGACCCAGCTGCAGCTGTATCGCAACTTCGAACAGCGCGGCATGGCCAGCTACGGCCGGATGCTGGAGGAGCTGAACGATCTGCTCGGCCAGCAGGGCGTGCTGCCCGGCCTGGTGTTCGCGCCGCAGCGTGCCCGCACGCCGTCCGGCCGCGTGCCGGTGACCCGCGACACCCAGTCGCCGGAAGTGGCCGCATCGCAGGCGCCCCCCACCCGGCCGCCGCCGGGACAGGACAGCACGCCCAGCTGGGCGCGTCCGCCTGCGCCGGCGCGCCCGCAGCAGGCCCCTGCCACCTTTGCCTCGCTGCAGCGCCTGCTCTCGGCCGGGCACGCGCGGGCCCGGGGGAACTCGCAGGGACAGGCCGATGGCAGCATTCCCGGGTGGCCGGCTGATCCGGCCAGGACCGGGCCTGCCGCTGCTTTTCCCGCATCGGCGCCTGTCGGCGGCGCGCATCCGGCAGCCGGACCGGGCTCGGCTTCGCCGGCACCGGGCGCAGCCGGGCCGGGGGCCAGCCCCGGTGCCGTCGGCGCGCACGCCACGCCACTGCCCACCGGCAAGCTGCTCGACACCTTGCAGGTGCTGCAGCTGCAGGTCGCCCAGGGCCAGGTGCCGCTAGCACCGACCTCGCTGGCGGAGGTGCGCGAGCGCACCCTGGCCGGCCTGCGCCGCGCTCACGGCCCCGATGCGGCCCTGACGCGCGAGGACCAAGACACCTTCGAACTGCTGGACCTGCTCTACCACGAGATCGGCCGCGAGGTGCGCAAGGGGCCGGCCTCGGACCTGCTCGGCCAGCTGCAGGTGCCGGTGGTCCAGGCCGCGTTGAAGGACCGCGAATTCTTCCTGCGTCCACAGCATCCGGCGCGCGAACTGCTCAACGCGGTGGCCGAATCCGGGGCCAGCTGGCTGGGCGAGGACGAGATCGATCCGGTCCTGCTGCACAAGCTGCGCGCGGCGGTGGCCAAGGTGCTGGCCGAATATACCGGCGAGGAGGCCGTGTTCGAGCAGGCCCAGCGCGAGGTCCAGGACCACTTCCAGGTGGCCGCGCGCAAGGCCGAGGTCGCCGAACGCCGACACGTGGAGGCCGCCCGTGGCCGCGACCGGCTGGAGCTGGCCAAGCGCAGCGCCACGGATCTGATCGCCAGCACCCTGGACGGACGCCAGCCGGCGCCGTTCGTGCAGGCCCTGCTGACCCAGGCCTGGGCCGATGTGCTCACCCTGACCCACCTGCGCAATGGCCAGGACTCGGCCCAATGGCAGGAAGTGGCCAGCATCACCGGCCGGATCGCGCAGGCCATCGGCGGCGCCGACGCCACGCCCGAACCGGCGCTCTCGCCACGGATCGAACGGGCGCTGGTGCAGCTGGGCTACCACGGCGACGAGGCGGCGGTGATCGCCCAGCGCCTGTCCGGTGCCGATGTCGAACCGCCCGGCGCCGCCGACCTGGCCGCGCGCCTGCAGGCCCGCGCCAGGACCGCCGCGGCCGAAGCCTCGGTCAAGGTGGCGCTGCCGCCACGCACCCTTGCCGAACAGGCCAGCTACGACACCCTGCGCAAGCAGCCATTCGGCACCTGGTTCGAATTCGTCCACAACCAGCAGGGCGACGTGCGCCGGCTGCGCCTGTCCTGGTTCAACCCGACCAGCGACCATGCCCTGTTCGTCAACCAGCGTGGCCAGAAGGTCGGCGAGCACACCCTGGACAGCGTGGCCCGGCTGATGGCGCGCGACCAGGCACGGGTGCTCACCGAGGACCGCGGGCGCCTGATCGACCGCGCCTGGCAGGCCACGGTGGGCCGGCTGCGCGAGATGGCGGGGATGGCATGAGCATCACCGACGCCCGCCGCGCCCAGCGGCGCAATCCGACCGGGGTCATCGTCGTCAGCGACGTGATGACCGCGCAGGTGATCGGCCGGATCGGCAACGTCTCCGAGACCGGCATGCTGCTGGTGGCCAGCGAGCACCTGCGCGAGGACGCGCTGTACCAGTTGCAGTTCACCCTGCCCGGCAGCAGCAGCACGCGCGAGGCCAGCATCGACGTCGGCGCGCACCTGCTGTGGACCGGCGCGGCGCACACCCCCGGGCAATCACTGGCCGGGCTGCGCTTCCTCACCATTTCGCCGGCACACTTGGCCGCGTTGCGGGACTGGTTGGGGCGCTGATCCAGCGCTGCACAAGCGATCCTTCGACGAAGCGCAGCGCCCGAAGCCCTCATCGCCTCGTTCGTGGCACCGAGGGGCCTGCACGGCGCGCGCAGGCCGGCACCAGACCAACGCCAGCATGGCGATTGCGGCAAGATTGCAGGCTCATCCTCACTACGAGCCTTCGCCATGACCTCCCTGCCCGATCCCGCCGCGTTGTATGCCGCCCACCTGGCCGGGTTGAAGGCGCACGCGGACCAGGCCCTGGCCCGTGGCGGCCTGGATCACCTGGTCATCCCCAGCGGCCGCCTGCACTACCAGGCCTTCGACGACCAGGCCTATCCGTTCCAGGTCAGCCCGCAGTTCAAGGCCTGGCTGCCGCTGACCCGGGTGCCGGACAGCTGGATCGCGTACACGCCGGGGAAGCGCCCGCAGCTGATCTTCCTGCAGCCGCGCGACTACTGGCACGCGGTGCCGGACGCGCCCGGCGGCTGGTGGCTCGAGCACTTCGACATCCACATCATCCGCACGCCCGATCAGGCCCTGGCCCTGCTGCCCAAGCCGGCCCGCCTGTGCGCAATCCTGGGCGAGGCACACAGCGCGCTGGGCGAATATGCCCCCAACAATCCAGAAGCGGTGATCGATTACCTGGCCTGGCAGCGCTCGTACAAGACCCCCTACGAAATCGCCCTGATGCGCCAGGCACAGGCGCGGGCGGTGCGCGGCCATCGCGCAGCCGAGGCCGCCTTCCAAGGCGGTGCCAGCGAATTCGACATCCACCTGGCCTACTGCGGCGCGGCCGGCCAGGATGCCAGCCAGCTGCCCTACGCCAACATCGTCGGCCTCAACCAACACGCCGCGGTGCTGCACTACACCGAGCTGGAGCGCAGCGCGCCGGCGCAGCGGCGCAGCCTGTTGATCGACGCCGGTGCCAGCGCGGCCGGCTATGCCAGCGACATCACCCGCACCCATGCGGCCGAGGTCGGCAGCGAGTTCCAGGCGATGATCGAGGCGGTCGATGCGGCCCAGATCGCGATGGCGCAGGCCGTGGCCCCCGGCGTGGACTACAGGCAGCTGCACCTGGATGCACACCTGGCGCTGATGGGCATCCTCAGGGACTTCGGCCTGATCACCGTCTCGCCCGAAGCGGCCCTGGAAAGCGGCGTGTCGGCCGCGTTCTTCCCGCACGGCCTGGGCCATCTGCTGGGCCTGCAGGTGCACGATGTGGCCGGCTTGGCCGAATCGGACCGCGGCGGCCGGATCCCGCGCCCGGCCGGACATCCCTACCTGCGCATGACCCGCGTGCTGGAACCGGGGATGGTGGTGACCATCGAGCCGGGCCTGTACTTCATCGACATGCTGCTGGACCAGGCCAGGGCAAACGGTCACGGCGCCGCCATCGACTGGGACCGGGTGGCGCAGTTCAGGCCCTTCGGCGGCATCCGCATCGAGGACAACGTGCTGTGCACCAACGACGGCGCCGACAACCTGACCCGTCCGGCGTTCGCAGCGGCGTGAGCGGCTGCTGCTCGCGCCCGGGCTGAAGGTCCACCGCTGCGCGCATGGCAGCGGCCCCGGGTCAGTCCTGGGGCGCCAGCACCAGCACCCCCAGCGGTGGCAGCACCAGCGGCAATGACGTCGATTGGCCATGCAGCGCCTGCGGCTCGGCCATCACCGCGCCGCCATTGCCGACGTTGGAGCCGCCGTAGCACGCTGCATCGCTGTTGAACAGTTCGCGCCACAGTCCGGCCCGCGGCACGCCGACGCGATAGTCGCGGTACACCACCGGGGTGAAATTGATCAGCACCAGCAGCGGCGCATCATCGCCGCCGCCCTTGCGCAGGTACGCCACCACGCTCTGCGCGGCGGCATCGCCGATCACCCAGGAAAAGCCGGAGGGATCGTCGTCGTGCGCGTGCAGTGCCGGGTATTCGGTGTACAGCCGATTGAGGTCGCGCACCAGGCGCTGCACGCCCCGGTGCGCGGGCGCATCGAGCAGGTGCCAGGGGATGCCGATGTCATGGTTCCACTCGCTGGGCTGGCCGATCTCGCAGCCCATGAACAGCAGCTTGCGTCCCGGATGGGTGAACATGAAACCCAGGTAGGCGCGCAGGTTGGCGAAGCGCTGCCACTCATCGCCGGGCATGCGCCCGAGCAGCGAACCCTTGCCGTGCACCACCTCGTCGTGCGAGATCGGCAGCACGAAGCGCTCCGAATACGCATAGATCATGCTGAAGGTCAGTTCGCCGTGGTGGTAGCGGCGATAGATCGGGTCCAGCGCGATGTAGTGCAGGGTGTCGTGCATCCAGCCCATGTTCCACTTGTAGTGGAAGCCCAGCCCGCCATGGGCCACATCGGCGGTGACGCCCGGCCAGGCAGTGGATTCCTCGGCGAGGGTGACCGCACCAACGGAGTGCTCACGCACCACCTGGTTGAGCCGGCGCAGGAAGGCGATGCTCTCGTAGTTCTCCCGGCCGCCATGAATGTTGGGCACCCATTCGCCGGCATTGCGGCTGTAGTCGCGGTACAGCATCGAGGCCACCGCATCCACGCGCAGCCCATCGACGTGATAGCGCTGCAGCAGTTCCAGTGCGCTGGCGATCAGGAAGCCGGACACTTCGCGCCGGCCGTGGTTGTAGACCAGCGTGTTCCAGTCGCGATGGAAGCCTTCGCGCGGGTCGGCATGCTCGTACAGGGCGGTGCCGTCGAAGTGCGCCAGCCCGTGTGCGTCGGTGGGGAAATGCGCCGGCACCCAGTCGACGATGACGCCGATGCCTTCGCGGTGGCAGCGGTCGACGAAGCGGGCAAAACCCTCCGGCGCACCGAAGCGCGCGGTCGGCGCGAACAGCCCCAGTGGCTGGTAGCCCCAGGAGCCGCCGAACGGGTGCTCGGCGATCGGCAGCAGCTCCACGTGGGTAAAGCCCATGTCGACCACGTACGGGATCAGCCGCTCGGCCAGCCCATCCCAGTCCAGGTGCACGCCGTCCTCGCGCAGCCAGGAGCCGGCGTGGACCTCGTAGATGCTCATCGGCGCGTCGGTGGCCTGGCGCCGCGCGCGCATGGTCATCCAGCCATCGTCGTTCCACCTGTACGGCGTCGGGTCGGCGACGATGGAGGCGGTGCCAGGCGCCAGCTCGGCTTGGCGCGCCACCGGATCGGCCTTGGCCGGCAACTCCTGGCCATGTGGCCCGCGCAGCGCGTACTTGTAGCGCGCACCCGGCGCAACGTCGGGGATGAAGATCTCCCACACCCCGGCCTGGTGGCGCAGCCGCATCGGGTGGCGGCGCCCATCCCAGCTGTTGAAGTCGCCGATCACCGCCACGCGCGCGGCGTTGGGCGCCCATACCGCGAAGCGGGTGCCACCCACCCCGTCGATTTCCATGGGATTTGCGCCCAGCGCATCGGCCAGCTGCAGGTGATGGCCCTCGGCGATCAGGTGCAGGTCGAAGTCGCTCAGCAGCGGCCCGAAAGCGTACGGGTCCGCGGTTTCCTGCACCCCGCCGGGCCAGTGGATGCGCAGCCGGTAGCCACCGGTGGCCGGCAGCATCGCGGCGAACAGGCCCGGTTCCGGGCCCGGCTCCAGCGCGATCTCGCGCCCGTCCTCGAGCACCGCGCTCACCGCGCTGGCGCCTGGCTGATAGCTGCGCAGCAGGCGCCCGCCTTCCATCGGGTGCGGACCGAGCAGGGCGAACGGATCGCCGTGGCGCGCCTCCACCAGGGCACGTACCGCGCCGGGATCCCATCGACTGGTCACCGCATTCACCGCTTCGTTCATCATCCATCCCCTGCTTCGGTGTCCGAACCCTGCAAGAGGCGCAGCAGGCCCTGGACGGGCACCAGCAACCAGGTCGGCCGGTTGGCCGCTTCGTAGCGCACCTCGTAGCAGGCCTTCTCGACCAGGAACAGCAGGATCGCCGCGTCCAGCGCCGCCGGCGCGATCCACGGATGGGCGCTGGCCTGGAGCACCTTGCGGTAGGCGTCGAGGAACGCGGCGGTGGCACGGCGACGGAACCGCGCCAGGAACTCCTCCAGGTGCGCATCCACGCCCACGCCCGAGCGCGCGGCGGTGCCTTCCTCGCCGCGCGCGGCCACCACGCTGGCGTAGTCGAGCGAGCGCAGGAAACCGGCCACGTCGCGCAGCGGACTGGCCTTGGCGCGACGTTCGGCCAGCGGCTTGGCCGGTTCGCCCTCGAAGTCGATCAGCACCACGTCATCGAACGCCACCAGGATCTGGCCCAGGTGGAAGTCGCCGTGCACGCGGGTCAGCAGCGAGCCGGTGAGCGCTTCGGGCGCATGCGCCAACAGCGCATCCAGCTGTGCGCGCCCGGCCAGCAGGGCCTCCAGCGCAGTGCGCTCGGCGGCGTCCTCGCTGCTTTGCAGCCGCGCCGACAGCGTCGCCCACGTCTCCTCCACCTGCCGCGCCACCGCCTGGGCCACCGCCCTGGCGGTGGCCGGCTCGACCTGCTGTGGCGCGAAGTCGGGATCGTCGGTTGGACCCGACAGCACCTCGTGCAGCTCGGCCAGGCGCTTGCCGACCACAGCGGCGAAGGTGCCATAACCGTCCACGCTCTCGGCGCGGGCCTGGTCGCTTGGGGCGGTGGCGAACTCATCGAAGCTGCGCGCCAGGTGGTCCAGGGTCCAGCGCCAGGCATCGCCCTGGTTGCGCACGAAGCCTTGCAGCAGCGCGATCGT
This sequence comes from Pseudoxanthomonas spadix BD-a59, assembly GCF_000233915.3. Lineage (NCBI taxonomy): Bacteria > Pseudomonadati > Pseudomonadota > Gammaproteobacteria > Lysobacterales > Lysobacteraceae > Pseudoxanthomonas > Pseudoxanthomonas spadix. The sequence continues at coordinate 2,745,677 of NC_016147.2, forward strand.
GGTGACGTTGCCTTGGGCATCGACGTGGCTGACGCTGCCCAGCAGCGGTGCGGCATTGGCGTAGCCGGCCTCGGTCAGGCGCCGGCCGATCTCGATTTCCGGATTGATCCCGGAGACCGCGCGCCGCAGCAGCTTGAACACGGCCTTGTCGGCGACCACCAGCGAACTGTTGCTCTGCTCGGCCGACAGCCAGCGCACCTCCGGATCGTCGGCGATCTCCACCGCCGCCAGCGCCGCGGTCGCCTCGAAGCGGATCTGCCCCTGCGACGCGGCATCCTGCTCGCCCTGGACCTCCAGCACGGCGTTCTGCCGCAGCGCCGCGATGATCCCGCGCACCATTGCCTTGAGCGCGAATGCATCGGTCAGGTAGCCGACCTCGCGGCCCTGCCGCACCCGCGCCAGCGCCAGCTGCTCGGCCAGCGTGCTGGGCTGCTCGCGCTCCCAGACGATGCCCACCGGCAGCATGTAGCACTCGTGATGGCCGTCCTCCAGCTCCACATCCAGCTCCAGCAGGGTGATCGGCTCATCGCCTGGCAACGGCGTGCGTCGCCACACCCGCACCCGCTTGACCGCCCGGTCCTTGGCCGAGAACCAGCGTCGCGCAGCCAGCCAGGCCGGCAGGATCTCCCGTTCCAGGGTCGCCAGGTGCGGCAGCAGCGCGCTGCTTTCGTCCACGCCGCTGCGCAGCACCAGGGTGCGGTAGTCCGGCAGCGGCACCGGGCTGGGCACGTGCCAGTCAGGCATGGCGCCCTCGCTGACCAGTTGAAATGCGTAGAAGCCAAATGCGGGCACGGTGAGCAGATAGGTGAGCCGCCCGATCGGCGGGAAACTGCCACCACCGACGAGGTCCACCGGCACCCGACCCTCGAATTCGGACAGGTCCAGCTCGACCGCCTGCAGCGTGTGCGAGAGGCTGGCCACGCACAGCACGATCTCGTCCTGGTAACAGCGCAGATAGGCCAGCATGCGGCGGTTGCCCGGGTAGAGGAATCGCAGCGAACCGCGGCCGAAGGCGTGGTAGCGCTTGCGCACGCTGAGCACCCGCCGGGTCCAGGTCAGCAGCGAATGCTGGTCGCGCATCTGCGCCTCGACATTGACCGCCTGGAAGCCGTACAGCGGATCCATGATCGGCGGCAGCACCAGCGCCGCCGGGTCGGCGCGCGAGAAGCCACCGTTGCGGTCGATCGACCACTGCATCGGCGTGCGCACGCCGTCGCGGTCGCCCAGGTGGATGTTGTCGCCCATCCCGATCTCATCGCCGTAGTACAGCACCGGGGTGCCGGGCATGGTCAGCAGCAGCGAGGTCATCAGTTCGATGCGGCGGCGGTCACGCTCCAGCAGCGGGGCCAGGCGCCGGCGGATGCCCAGGTTGATGCGGGCGCGACGATCCGAGGCGTAGGTCTGCCACAGGTAGTCGCGCTCGGAGTCGGTGACCATCTCCAGGGTCAGCTCGTCGTGGTTGCGCAGGAAGATCGCCCACTGGCAGGACTCCGGGATTTCCGGCGTCTGGCGCATGATGTCGGTGATCGGGAAGCGGTCCTCGCGCGCGATGGCCATGTACATGCGCGGCATCAGCGGGAAGTGGAACGCCATGTGGCATTCGTCACCATTGGCGCCGAAATACTGCTGGGTGTCCTCCGGCCACATGTTGGCCTCGGCCAGCAGCATGCGGTCGGGATATTCGGCGTCCACGGTGGCACGGATCCGACGCAGGATCGCGTGGGTTTCAGGCAGGTTCTCGTTGGAGGTGCCGGGGCGCTCGATCAGGTACGGCACCGCGTCCAGGCGCAGCCCGTCCACGCCCATGTCCAGCCAGAAGCGCATCACCTCCAGCACTGCTTCCAGCACTGCCGGGTTGTCGAAGTTCAGGTCCGGCTGGTGCGAATAGAAACGGTGCCAGAAGTACTGCCCGGCGACCGGATCCCAGGTCCAGTTGGACTTCTCGGTATCGCAGAAGATGATCCGGGTGCCGGCGTATTCCTGGTCGGTGTCCGACCACACGTAGAAGGCGCGCTCCGGCGATCCCGCCGGCGCATTGCGCGCGCGCTGGAACCAGGGATGCTGGTCGGAGGTGTGGTTGATCACCAGTTCGGTGACCACGCGGATCCCGCGCGCGTGCGCCTGCTCGACGAAGCGCTGGAAGTCGGCGATGCCGCCGTAGTCGGGGTGCACCGCCATGTACTCGGCAATGTCGTAGCCGTCATCGCGACGCGGGCTGGGATAGAACGGCAGCAGCCAGACCGTGTCCACGCCCAATTCGGCGATGTAGTCCAGCTTGGAGATCAGCCCGGGAAAATCGCCGATGCCATCGTCGTTGGAGTCGAAGAACGACTTGACGTGCACCTGGTAGATGATCGCGTCCTTGTACCAGAGCGCATCGGCCACGAGCGCGGAAGTCTCCGCCTCGGGCGCAAGGGAGCGAACCGCGTTCATGCCTGGTCTCCGGCGCGGATGCGCCATATCGCGAAGGGCCGCGCAGCCTCGAGCCGGATGCGCTGGAATTTTCCGTGCCAGTGGAAGCTGTGCCCGTCCCACAAATCCTCTGCCGCCACCGCCGCGTGGTCGGGCAGGCCCAGCTCCCACAACGGGATCTCCACGTCCGCTTCCTGCGGCGCATGCGGGTCCAGGTTGATCGCCACCAGCACCATGCTGCGGCTGCGCGCCAGATAGCCGGCATCGAGCAGCTTGCCGAAGTACAGCACCTGGTCGTTGTGCGCCAGATAAAAGCGCGTGCCCAGGTGCGACTGCAGCTCCGGGTGCAGGCGGCGCAGCTGGTTGAGCCGGGTGATCTCGTCGACGATGTCGCCCGGTGCACGTTCGGGCCAGCTGCGCAGCTGGTATTTGTCCGAATCCAGGTATTCCTCCTTGCCCGGCTGCAGCGCGGTGGCCTCGCACAGCTCGAAGCCCTGGTACATGCCCCACAGCCCGGACAGGGTGGTGGCCAGCGCGGCGCGGATCAGGTGCCCGTTGCGCCCGCCGGTCTGCAGGAACGGCGGATTGATGTCCGGGGTGTTGACGAAGAAGTGCGGGCGGAAGCACTCGCGCGGCACACCCTGGTTGAGCTCCTCGACATAGGCCTGCAGCTCGGCCTTGTGGTTGCGCCAGGTGAAGTAGGTGTAGGACTGGGAAAAGCCGCACTTGGCCAGGCGATACATCATCTTCGGCCGGGTGAAGGCCTCGGACAGGAACACCACGTCCGGACGACGTCCACGCACCTCGGCGATCATCCACTCCCAGAACGGGAACGGCTTGGTGTGCGGATTGTCCACGCGGAACAGGCTCACCCCCTCGGCGACCCAGAACAGCACCACGTCGCGCAGCGCGATCCACAGGTCGGGCACCGCGCCGCTGGCGTAGAAGTCGACGTTGACGATGTCCTGGTACTTCTTCGGCGGGTTCTCGGCGTAGGGGATCGAACCATCGGCGCGCCAGGTGAACCAGTCCGGATGCTCGCGCAGCCACGGGTGGTCGGGCGCGCACTGGATCGCAAAGTCCAGCGCCACCTCCAGGCCCTGATCGCGGGCGGCACGGACCAGCCGGCGGAACGCCTCCAGCCCGCCCAGCTCGGGGTGGACCGTGGTGTGACCGCCCTCGGGCCCACCGATTGCATACGGGCTGCCCGGCTCGCCCTCGGTGGCAGCGACCGCGTTGTTGCGGCCCTTGCGGTTGCGGTGCCCGATCGGGTGGATCGGCGGCATGTACAGCACGTCAAAGCCCATCGCGCGGATGTGCGGCAGCCGGCCAACGACGTCGTCGAAGGTGCCATGGCGCTGCGGATCAGGGCTCTGCGAGCGCGGGAACAGCTCGTACCAGCTGGCAAAATGCGCCGCGCGGCGCTCGGACTCGACCCGGAAGGTCACCGGATACTCGGACCGAAATGGCTTGTCATCGGCCAGCGCCATCACCTGCGCAGTGTCCGGTTCCAGCACCACGGCCAGTCGCTGCAGCGGGTCGGTGTGCGCGTCGATGCGCGCCAGCAGCGCCTGCAGCCGTTCGCGCAGCTCGCCCTGGCTGCGCGCCTGCGCGCGCTCGATCAGGGCGAGCGCCTCCTGTACGTCCACCGGCACCACCGTGTCGGCGGCGCGCTTCTTTTCCAGGTCCTCGTGCAGGGTGGCGAACACGTCGCGCCAGGCCTCGATGCGGAACTGGTAGGTGCCGATCCGCTCAAGCGGGAACTCGGCCCGCCAGCGGTCATTGCCCAGCGCCCGCATTGGCGCGCTGGACCAGTCGCGGGTATCGGCCGCACGCCACAGCACCGCCATCGCGATGCGGTCGTGGCCGTCGCAGAACGCGTCGGCCTCCACGCACACGCGCTCGCCCACCGTGCGCTTGACCGGGAAGCGGCCGTTGTCCACCGCCGGGCTCACCGACTCGATGCACACCCGTGGCCAGGCGGCCGCGCTCGCCGCACGCACGCGCATCCGCGGCGCGGTGAGCACGTGGCGCGCCGGCACGGCCCGATACGTCCGCACCTGGCCCGGGTCCAGCGACTCGAACGCGGCGCCGGGCAGCAGCTGCTGCCCGTCCTCGTCGATCAGCGCCTCGGCATCACCGAGCAGCCGCAACAGGTCGGTGGCCGGAACCGGCACCACGTGATCGGCATTGCTGTTGATCAACACCAGCGAGGCGGGACCTGCCACCGGCTCGATCGCCAGCGCGGTCAGCCCGGTGGCCTCGCGCAGCAGCGGCCGCATGCGCAGCAGGCCGGCCTCGGCCTGGTCGGGGGCGGCCTGGCGCAGGCCGCCGGGCACCCCACCAAGCTGTCGTTCCCCGACCAGCCAGGCATCGCCCAGTGCCACTGCCAGCCTCCAGTGCCCGGGCCGCGGCGCGGTGGCACCCTCGTCGGCATCGACCACCGCCACCACGCGCTGGGCCAGCGAACGCAGCGCCGCATCCTCGTCGAAGAACCAGCTGGCCTGGCCGTCCCACCATGCCAGCGAGGAGAACGCAGCATCAAACCCAGCGCCGGCCAGCCCGTGCAGCCCCTCACGGCCCACACCCGGGGTCCAGGCCGCGAACACCGTGCCCGGTGCCTGGGCATGCACCCGCGCGATCAGCTCGCGCCAGCGCGGTGCCGGCACCTGCTGCGGCTGCAGGATGCGAAAGCCGGCCACGCCCAGCGCGGCCCATTCAAGCAGGCGCCCGGCCCACCATTGCACCAGCGCCGCGCCTTCCTGCGCGTAGGCAAACCGCGCCTGGGCCACCTCGCCGGTGGCGCGCGGCATGCGCGGATCGGGCACCGCTGAACTGCGCGCGCGGAACCAGTGCGGATTGTCCTGCGCCACCGGGCTGGCGCCGCCGATTTCGTCCAGGCGCAGGTCGATCAACAGCTTCAGCCCCGCCTGCTGTGCGGCCTGCACCTGTTGACGCAGGCGCTGGACCTGCTCGTCGCTGCCGCTGGGCGGCTCCAGCAGGCGATCCTCGCTGTCGCGCGCGAACGGCGGCGCGATCAACACGTAGTTGCAGCCGGCCTCGCGCGCCGCAGCGCAGCGCGCCTGCAGCCCGTCCAGTGGGCCGGCGCCGTCCTGGTGCAACCGGCAGATCCGCATGGCGCTCACTGCTGGCCTGCCGCGGCGCGTGCCGGGCAGCGGGAGCTGCGGCCGCGCACGTACTGGCGGCCACGGCCGTGCATGCGCCCATCGCTCCCGGTATTCCGGAGCCGGGGATGCAGGAGCGTTCCTGCCCTGACTGTACTCATTACGCGCCTCCGCCTCGATGGCTCTGGGCCACTACCCAAGCACCAAGCCTGCGAACACCGCGTGTCGGCCGCATTGACGCTGCGCGAACATGTAGCGCCACGCGCGGGCCGGATGGCCATGCAGCGCGCCAACATGAGGGTTCCCGCATCTGCGCAGCCCGCCACCCGCACCCAACAGCCACCGTCGCCGCCGAGGTGATCGACACACCTGCGCGTTCAGCCGTTTGCCGACATCACCGCTTCGATCTCGTCGGCACTGCGCGCCAGCGCCCCGGTCAGCACCCGATGGCCCTCGGCGGTGATCACCACGTTGTCCTCGGTGCGGATGCCGATGCCGCGCCACCTGGCGTCCACGCTGGTGTCATCGGCGCCGATGTACAGGCCCGGTTCGATGGTGAACACCATGCCCGGCTCGAGCAGGCGCGACTGGCCATCGATGCGGTAGTCGCCCACATCGTGCACGTCCAGGCCCAGCCAGTGGCCGGTCTTGTGCCGATAGAAGCGCCTGTAGCTGCCATCGGCGATCCGCGCCTCCAGCTTGCCCTTGAGCAGGCCCAGCCGCAGCAGGCCCTCGGTCAGGGTTTCCACCGCGGCGTCATGGCCGGCTTCGTATGCCAGGCCCGGGCGCGTCTGCGCCATGGCCGCAGCCTGCGCTGCGCCGACCAGGTCGTGCAGCGCGCGCTGGGCCGGACTGAAGCGGCCATCGACCGGAAAGGTGCGGGTGATGTCGGCGGCATAGTTGCGGTATTCGGCACCGGCATCGATCAGTACCAGCTCGCCGGCCCGGGCCTGGGCATTGTTGGCCACGTAGTGCAGGGTCACCGCATTGGCGCCGGCACCGACGATGCTGCCGTAGGCCGGCCACGCATCCTGGCTGCGGAACACCCATTCCATCAACGCCTGCAGCTGGTATTCGTGCATGCCGGCGCGCACGCCACGCATGGCGGCCAGATGCGCCTGGACGCTGATGTCGGCCGCGCGCTGCATCAGCTTGAGCTCGTCCCTGGACTTGAACAGGCGCTGCTCGTGCAGCAGATGGCCCAGTTCCAGGAACTCGTGCGGCGCCTGCGCGCCGCTGCGCACCTGCGCGCGGACCTGGTTCACCCAGCCGATCAGCTTGAGGTCGAACTCGGTATCGCGGCCGAAGTGGTAGTAGACCCGCGAGCGGCCTTCCAGCATTCCCGGCAGGATCTCGTCCATGTCCTCGATCGGATAGGCATCGTCCATGCCGTAGTGGTCCACCGCGCCCTGCTGGCCTGCACGCGGGCCGTCGTAGACCTCGCGCGCCGGGTCGCGATCGCGGTTGAACAGGATCGCCTCGCCATGGCGGCGGCCCGGGATCAGCACCAGCACCGCATCGGGCTCGGGGAACCCGCTCAGGTACCAGAAATCCGAGTCCTGCCGGTAGGGGTAGTGCGTGTCGTTGCTGCGCACGCGCTCGGGTGCGGCGCGCAACACCAGGATGGCGTCCTCGCCGGCCATGCGCATGAGCTGCTTGCGCCGGCGTGCGAACTCGGCGGCGCTGATCCCGCTCGCCGCCCGCATCAGTTCAGGCTCTTGCGGTGTCTGGGGCCCAGCACGCAGTCGCCATGCAGCAGCAGCACGGCCACGCGCACGAATTCCTCGATCTCGGCCAGGGCGTCTTCGTCCTCCTCGCCCTCGCTCAGCTCCGGGCTGGCCTGGGCCAGCCTGGCCAGGTCGGCCAGGGCTTCCTGGCCATCCTCGGACAGCGGCGGGCTTGCGCCGGCGGCCAGACCGAAGCCGCCCAGGAACGCCCGGCACCAGTCGAACAGGCCCTGGGCGCGCTCATCCAGGCCGGCATCGCCCTGCGGCAGCAGCAGGTCGAAGCCGAAGCCACGGTCCTCCAGCTGCGCGGAAGTGGCGCTGCGCAGCTGCTCCAGCGGGCTGTCGGCGGCAGGCGTGGCCGCCGCCCGATCGGCCAGCACCCGCGCGGGCCAGTCGGTGACATTCTCGCCACCGCCGGCCAGCCAGCCACACAGGCCGCCATGGAGTTCGAAGGGCGTGGCGCCAAGGCCCAGGCCGCGCGCGGCCTGGTCGACGTCTTCGGGGGTCGGCAAGGTCATCGCCAGGCGGCCTGCGGGCGGTCAAAGGCATCAGGGTGCATGGCCAAAATTGTAGAACGAAAGCCGTGCAACCGCTTGTTGGGTGACGCTTGGCACGCCTACACTCGGGCGCATTCCCGACGCTGGCGAACGGGGCGGAGCCGTTCCGACAGTCATGCCAACGTTCCCCCCTTCCCTGCTGCTGGGCGCCGTGCAGATACCGCCCAGCATGCGCCTGGCGCTGCTCGCCGTGGCCGGCGTGGTCCTGGCCGGGGTGGTGGTGGCCGCCTTGCGCCGTCACTGGCTGCCGCTGCTGCGCCGGCGCCTGCCGCGCGCCGCGCCGGTGCGCGAAGCCGACGACCACCTCAAACTGGCGCTGTGGGGCTCGGGCGAAGTGTTCTGGGACTATGACCTGATCGGCCGGCGCATGCACCAGATGCGCGCCGACGAGCAGTCGCCGTCGAGCAACGCCATCACCATGCTCACTGGCGTGGGGCAAATGCCGGCGATCCATCCGCAGGACCTGCCGCTGGTGGTCCAGCGCCTGCGCAGCCACCTGCGCGGCGATGCGCCCCAGTTCACCTCCGAACACCGCATGGACATGGCCGGCGACGGCACCTGGTCGTGGGTGCGCGCACGCGGGCGGGTGGTCGAATCCGACGCCAGCGGCCGCGCCCTGCGCCTGGCCGGCACCGCGCGCGACATCACCGCCAGCCGCAACGCCGAGTACGAGCACCGCGTGGCCAGCCAGGTCATGCGCAGCATGAGCGAGGCGGTGGCGGTGCTGGATTCGGAATACCGCTTCATCACCGTCAACCCTTCCTTCAGCCGCATGACCGGCTACGACGGCGCCGAAGTGGCCGGCCAGCCGCTGTCGCTGCTGGACGGCCGTCAGCACCCCGGCGACGGCGCCGCGGGCATGAGCGCCCAGCTGCAGCGCGAGGGCCGCTGGTCGGGCGAAGCCTGGAAGGTGCGCAAGGACGGCGAGGAAATCCTCTGCCGGATCGAGGCCAATATGGTGCCCGATGCCAGCGAGCAGCGGCTGATGGTGGTGCTGGTGCTCAACGACATTACCGAGCACAAGCGCGTCGAGCAGGAGCTGCGCTACCTGGCCAACTACGACACCCTGACCAGCCTGCCCAATCGCTCGCTGCTGTTCGAGCGCCTGGCACGCGCGGTGGTGCGTGCGCGTCGCGAACGCAGCCGCGTGGCGGTGCTGTTCATCGACCTGGACCGCTTCAAGGACATCAATGACTCGCTGGGCCATGCCACCGGTGACCGGATCCTGCGCGCGGCCGCCGCGCGCGTGCAGCAGACCGTGGGCACCCAGCACACCGTGGCACGGCTGAGCGGCGATGAATTCACCGTGGTGCTCGAAGGCATCGCCTCGCCGGCCGATGCCGAGCGGGTGGCCGAACGCATCATCCAGGCCTTCACCCAGCCGCTGTCCTTCGGCGACCGGCTGGAACTGGCGGTATCGCCTTCGATCGGCATCAGCCTGTATCCCGACCATGCCCAGGTCCCGACCGAACTGCTCAAGCACGCCGACACGGCCATGTACCAGGCCAAGGCCGCCGGGCGTCACACCTGGGCGGTGTATTCCGAAGCAATGGACGAAAAGACCCGCCATCGCGCGATCCTGGCCAGCGCCCTGCGCCGGGCCCTGGAGCGCGACGAACTGCGCGTGGTCTACCAGCCCCGCCTGTCGCTGGCCAACAACCGGATCACCGGCACCGAGGCGCTGCTGCGCTGGGACAGCCACGAGCTGGGCGAGATCTCGCCCGCCCAGTTCATCCCGCTGGCCGAGGAAAGCGGCCTGATCGTGGATATCGGCATCTGGACCCTGCGCCAGGCCTGCCAGACGCTGCGCCAGTGGCACGCGGCCGGGCTGGATCACCTGAACGTAGCGGTCAACGTCTCCTCGTTGCAGCTGCAGCGCGGCGACCTGGCCGACGTGGTCGCGCGGGTGCTGGCCGAGACCGGGATCGACGCTTCGCTGCTGGAACTGGAACTGACCGAAAGCGTGCTGATGGCCAACCCCGACCACGCCAGCGGCGTGCTGCGCGACTGCCGCGCGCTGGGGGTGTCGATCGCGATCGACGACTTCGGCACCGGCTATTCCTCGCTGGCCTACCTCAAGCGGCTGCCGCTGAACACGCTGAAGATCGACCAGGCATTCGTCCGCGACATCGACCACGACCTCGAGGACGAGGCCATCACCAGCGCCATCATCGCCATGGCCCGGTCGCTGGACCTCAAGGTGGTCGCCGAAGGCGTGGAGACCTCCGCGCAGCTGGCCTTCCTGCGCCAGCGCGGCTGCGAGGAGGTGCAGGGCCATCATGTCTCGCGTGCGCTGGAGCCTGCGCAGTGCATGGCCTTCATCCGCGATTTCGACCCGCGGCCGGCCACCCTGGCCAAGGCCTGAACCGGCACCCCCGGCCGGCCCTTGCGCCGCGCTTGACCGGCCGCCGGGCGCGTGCCTATCGTGCCGCTCATGGACCCGTCCTCGATCGAACAGCTACGCGCCCTGGCCGCACGCCTGCAGGAACTGGGCGATCGCTGCCAACGGCTGTCCGAGGAGAACCGCAGCCTGCGCGTGCAGCAGGAACAGCTGGCCAGCGAGCGCTCGCAGCTGCTGGCCAAGAACGAACTGGCCCGCTCGCGCGTGGAAGCCATGATCACCCGACTGCGCTCGCTGGAGCAGCACACGTGAGCAGCAGTGAACCGGTCAACGTCCACATCCTGGACCGCGAATACACCATCGGCGTGGAACCGGGCGAACGCGGCAGCCTGATGGCCGCCGCCAAGCTGCTGGACACCCGCATGCGCGCAGTACGCGGCGCGCACCGCATGGCCTCGGCCGATCGCATCGCGGTCCTGGCCGCGCTCAACCTGGCCCACGAGCTGCAGCAGCTGCGCGACCAGCAGGCCGCGCAGGACAGCGAGCTCGCGCGCACGCTGGGCGATCTGCATCGCCGGCTCGACGGCTGGCTGGGCTAGCGATCCCCCGGTCGGAGCGGCCGCATCGCGAGGATTTTGCCCCCTCTCCCCCGCAAACGGGAGAGAGGGGGCCCCGAATGCGTCGAGCAGACAGTTGCTCCTACGGCGGCGAACCCGTGCACGCCATCCTCGTTTTCACCACCGCGCACTGAACCGCGCCGACAGACGGGCTAGGCAAGAAAAGAGCCAGGGCTATACTGGCCGCACATCCTCTGCTGTGTGCGACAGCGTCAAAACATTCGCCTTGTCCCTTAATGACGACTACGGGGCATCAACGGAAGCCGGGAGCGCAAGTCCGCCTCGCAGCGGGAAGCCCGATGGCCCCCAAGGTGTCCCACTTGAACCCCGGGTTCAAGGTCGTTTCGAAGCATCGCCATTGGCGGAGGATGTCTTGTATCTTCTAGAATGCCGCGCCCTGCACCAGGACGCGGCATTGTTTTTTTCATGAGCGAAAACGACGCCCGCGCAGGCCTGCGCCGCGACCTGCGCCAGCGCCGCCGCGCATTGCCGGCTGCCCAGCGCATCGCCGCGGCCGAGGCCCTGGCCCAACGCCTGCTCGCCCTGCCGTTCCTGCCCGCCAGCGGCCATGTGGCCGGCTACTGGGCGATGGATGGCGAGATCGGCCTGCACGTCTTCCAGCTCAGGCTGCCGGCCGGGCTGGTGTACTGCCTGCCGGTGCTGCATGGCGAGGAACTGCGCTTTGCACCCTGGCGCGCCGGCGATGGCCTGGTCACCAACCGCTTCGGCATTCCCGAACCCGACGTGGCGCCGTCCTCGGCGCTGGCGCCGGAACAGATGGCGCTGGTGGTGATGCCGCTGGTGGGCTTCGATGACCAGGGACACAGGCTGGGCATGGGCGGCGGCTGGTACGATCGCAGCTTCGCCTGGCGCATCGCCGCGCCCGCGCCGCCCTGGCTGGTGGGGGTGGGCTTCGAGGTCCAGCGCACCAGTGCCCTGGACGTCCAGGACTGGGACGTGCGCCCCGATGCGATCTGCACCGAATCGGACACCTTGCTGGCATACCTTCGATGAGCACGCGCACCCGCTACTGGTTGATGAAGTCCGAGCCTGGCGACTTCTCCATCGACGACCTGGCGCGCGTGGGCACCGAGCCGTGGACCGGCGTGCGCAACTACCAGGCGCGCAACTTCATGAAGGACGGCATGCAGGTCGGCGATGGCGTGCTGTTCTACCACTCCAACACGCAGGTCCCAGGCATCTACGGCATCGCGCGGGTGGCCAGCACGCCGTATCCGGACCCGACCCAGTTCCAGAAGACCTCCAAGTACTTCGACCCCAAGGCCACGCCCGAGCAGCCACGCTGGTTCCTGGTGGACGTGGCCTTCGAGCGCAAGCTCGCTGGCGGCATCGCGCTGGACACCATCCGCCAGCATGCCGAGCAGCTGGGCGAGGACTTCGCCCTGATCCGCAAGGGCACGCGCCTGTCGGTGCTGCCGGTGAGCGCGGCGCAATGGAAGCTGCTGCTGTCGCTTGAGACCCCGTAGGAGCGCACCGCAGGGGCGCGATGGGGCTCTGCCAGGAAAGCCCCTGCGCCAACGGGGCAAGTGCGCCAAGGTCGCCATCACCGCCTGCATGCGGGTGCTGCTCACCCGCCTCAACGCCATGGCCAGAGACCAAACTGAATGGAGAATGACAGGCGCCTGAGAAGACAGTTGCTCCTACCCAACCGAGAACGATGTCCATGCCCCAGAACGAACACAAGCGCCTGGCCGCCGAGAAAGCCATGGATTACCTCGAAGACGGCATGATCGTCGGAGTGGGCACCGGCTCGACCGTGGCCTGGTTCATCGATGCGCTGGGCCGCGAACCGGGGCGCATCAAGGGCGCGGTGTCCAGCTCCGAGCAGAGCACCCAGCGGCTGAAGTCGCACGGCATCGAGGTGCTGGACCTCAACTACGCCGGCACCCTGTCGCTGTATGTGGACGGGGCCGATGAGTGCGACCCGCACAAGCGCCTGATCAAGGGCGGTGGCGCGGCGCTCACCCGCGAGAAGATCATCGCCCAGGCCAGCCGGCAGTTCGTGTGCATCATCGATGCCAGCAAGCAGGTGCCGGTGCTGGGCAAGTTCCCGCTGCCGGTGGAAGTGATTCCGATGGCGCGCAGCCTGGTGGCGCGCGAGATCCTGACGCTGACCGGCGGGCAGCCGGTCTGGCGCGACGGGGTGACCACCGACAACGGCAACCTGATCCTGGACGTGCACAACCTGACCATCACCGATCCGGTGGCGATGGAAACCGCGCTCAACCAGATCCCCGGCGTGGTCACCGTGGGCCTGTTCGCCCGTCGCCCGGCCGACGTGGTGATCGTCGGCGGCGACACGATCCAGGTGCTGTAACCGGCTTCGGTCCCTCCACGCGCCGCCATTGAAGGAAACGTCCATGTCCGCACGCTGCCTTGCCCTCACCGCCCTGCTGCTGGTCAGTGCCAGCGCCTGCGCACGCACGCCGTGGGTGGAGCTGGACGGCCACCGCTACAGCATCGAGATCGCCGACGAGCAAGCCGAGCGCCAGCGCGGGCTGATGTTCCGCGAGCAGATGGCCGCCGACCACGGCATGCTGTTCATCCACGAGCAGGAAGAACCGCTGGCGTACTGGATGAAGAACACCCGCATCCCGCTGGACATCCTGTATTTCGACCACGACCTGAAGCTGGTCTCGCAGCAGCGCGACGTGCCGCCGTGCACTGCCGGTGATGCATGTCCCAGCTACCCCAGCAACGCCCCGGCGCTGTACGTGCTGGAACTCAACGCCGGCCAGGCGGCCGCGCTCGGCGTGGAAACCGGCGATGCGCTGAAGGTAGATCCCAAGGTCGCGTTGAAGGCCAAGGCGCCGTAGCGCGCCAGGGCTTGATCGGGCGCCCGAATCCCTGCAGTCTTGGGTCATGGGGGCGCGACTGACATTGCCGGCGTGGAGCGAGTTGGCCAGCCAGGCCGACGAGGCCGTGCCGCTGCTGGGCACCGCGTTGCTGATCGCGCGCGATGAGTATCCCGAGCTGGATGCGGACCTGTACGAGGCGCTGGTGCAGGGTCATGTCGAGCACCTGCGCCAGGAGACCGACCGGATCGACGCCTGGCCGCTGAAGATGGCGGCCATCAACCGGCATCTGTTCGAGGAGCTGGGCTACGCCGGCGACCACGACCAGTACTACGACCCGCGCAACAGCTACCTCAACGAGGTCTTCGAGCGGCGCCTGGGCAATCCCATTTCGCTGGCGGTGGTGCAGATCGAAGTCGCGCGCCGGCTGGGCGTTCCGCTGGACGGGGTGTCTTTTCCCGGACACTTCCTGGTGCGCCTGCCGGTGGATGACGGGATCCTGGTGATGGATCCGTTCAACGGCGGTCGCCCGCTGGGTGCCGACGAACTGCGCGAACGGGTCAAGCCGCACCTGGGTGGCGATGTGCCCGACGACAACGCCCTGCTGCAGATCCTCGATCCGGCCCCGCACCGCGCGATCCTGGTGCGCGTGCTGCGCAACCTGTACGGCGTCTACGCCGAGCGCGAGGAATGGGACCGTGCCGCACGCAGCGCCGACCGGGTGCTCAAGCTGGTGCCCGACCAGCCCGATGCGCTGCGCGACCGCGGCCTGGCCTACCTGAAGATCGACTACCGCCGGGGCGCGCTGGCCGACCTGTCGCGCTACCTGCACCTGGCGCCCAGGGCCGCCGACGCCGAAGCCATGCGCCAGTCCCTGATCGGGCTCAACCTGGGCCGCACCCACACGCACTGAACTTCAGCGCCTGGCCGGGCCCTGCGTTGCCGGCCGCAGGTCCTGCGCCAGCATCGCCATCGTGCGGGCCAGCGCACCACGGCCGCGTTCGACCAGCAGCCGGCCTTCTGCGGCCATGTGCGCGCGGCGCGCGCGGTCGGCCAGCAGCGCCTGGATCATCGTGCCCACCTCGTCGGCGTTGCGGCCGATCTCCAGCGCCCCGGCCTCGCGCAGGCGGCGCGCGATTTCGACGAAATTGTGCAGGTGCGGACCGGTGACCATCGCCGTGCCCACCGCGGCCGGCTCGAGCAGGTTGTGTCCGCCGATGGCCTGCAGGCTGCCGCCGACGAAGGCCACCTCCGCGCAGGCGTAGAAGGGCATCAGTTCGCCCAGCGTATCGAGCACGAACACCGCATCGCCGGCTTGCGGCCAGCCGGCGCTGCTGCGCCGTCCCACCTGCCAGCCGGTGGACCTGGCCAGTTCCACCACGCGGCCGAAGCGCTCGGGGTGGCGCGGCGCCCACACCATCAGCAGGTCGGGAAAGCGCGCCAGCAGCCGCTGGTGGATCTCCACCACCAGCGCTTCCTCGTCCGGATGGGTGCTGGCCGCGATCCACACCGGGCGCGAGCCGACGTGTCGGCGAAACTGTGCGACCAGCGCCTCCAGTCCGGCGGGCACGGCGATGTCGAACTTCAGGTTGCCGGTGTCCACGATCGCCTCCGGCGCCGCCCCCAGTTGCACGAAGCGCTCGCCGTCGGCCACCGACTGGGCACCGATCCGGTGCACGCTGGCCACCACGCGCCGGATCAGCGGCGCCAGCACCCGGTAGCCGCGCAGCGAGCGCGCCGACAGCCGCGCGTTGAGGAGATAGCTGCGGATGCCGCGCGCCTTGCAGCCCAGCAGCAGGTTGGGCCACAGCTCGGTTTCCATCACCAGCGCCACCCCGGGGCGGAAATGGTCCAGGAATCGCCCGACCGCGCCAGGCAGGTCATAGGGCGCATACACGTGCAGCAGCGAATCACCCCACAACGCGCGCACGCGGTCCGAACCGGTGGGGGTGATGGTGGTGATCAGCAGCTGCAGGTGCGGATGGTCGCGGCGCAGCGCATCGACCACCGGCGCGGCGGCATTGACCTCGCCCACCGACACCGCATGCACCCACACATCCACCTGGTGCGGCGCACCGCGCCAGGCCGCGTAGCGCTCGCCCCAACGCTGGAAATAGCCCGGTACGCGGAAGCCGCGCCAGATCAGGTGGTAGACCGTGGCCGGCGTCAGCACGTAGAGCACGGCCGAATACAGGGCACGCAACCAGGTTTCAGTCAGGTCACGACGCATTGCGCGCAAGGATACGAAAAAGGCGGCTGCCAAGGGCATGGCATCGCTCCCGGCAGGGTCGCGGGTTGGACCTGAAGGCCTGATGCGAGCGGCCGGTGATGTGGTGACACGCCCTACAATGCCGGCATGACCGATCGCCCCGCACGGGCCGCTGCGCGCCAGGCCACGCCCTTCGATCCCGGCCCTGCGCCGATCCAGCCCTCGACCTGGCCGGTCTGGCTGGGCGTGGGCGTTGCCGCGCTGGCCGCGCGCCTGCCGTGGTCGGCCCAACGCGCGCTGGGCCGGCCACTTGGCGCGGTGCTCAAAGTGGTGCTGGGCACGCGCCGTAAGGTGGCTGCGCGCAACCTGGCGCTGTGTTTCCCGGACATGTCCACCGCCGAGCGTGCACGCCTGCTGGACCAGGCCTTCACCGCGCTGGGCGTGGCGCTGTTCGAGTTCGCCCGCGCCTGGTGGGGCGATGTGGCGCCGATGCGCAAGGGCCTGCGCGTGGAAGGCCTGGAGCACCTGAAAGCGGCGCAGGCGGGCGGACGCGGGGTGATCGTGATCTCCGGCCACTTCACCACCCTGGAGCTGTCGGCACGGCTGATGTGCGATTACGCGCCGCTGGCCGGCATGTACCGCCCGCATGCGACCAGCGCGATGGAATGGGCGGTCAAGCGCGGCCGGCTGCGCTATGCCACGGCGATGTTCGGCCGCGACGAACTGCGCCCGGCGCTCAAGCACCTCAAGCAGGGCGGGCTGCTGTGGTTCGCACCCGACCAGGACACGCGCCGCGGGGAGAGCGTGTTCGTCCCGTTCTTCGGCCGGCCGGCCTACAGCCTGACCTCCACCCACCAGCTGGCGCGGTTGTCCGGCGCGGCGGTGGTCACCTTCGCCCACGAGCGCCGACCCGATGGCGGCTACACCCTGCGGCTGTCGCCGGCGCTGGAGGATTTCCCGTCCAATGACGCCACCGCCGACACCGCGCGGGTGATGGCGGCGATCGAGGCGATGGTGCGCGCGGTCCCGGCGCAGTACCTGTGGATCCACCGGCGCTTCAAACGCCAGCCCGAGGGGCGAGGACAGCTATACAAGTAGCCACCTGGAAGTGGTCACCTGCCGGAGGTCAACCGCTCCGAAAAAACGGCATCGTCGCCGCGCGCCGGCTAACGTTTAAATTTAGCCGACCGGCGAAGCCAGGTCGGCTTGAAGGAATTGGTAGGTCCCCATCGAGCCTGAGGACGCCATGAAAAACGGAGCCACATTGTCACCATGCCGAACCTACCGCTACGACCTGTGGCGCACATGGATCGGAGGGAATGGCTATGCAATGTTTGTGGGCCTTAACCCAAGCACAGCCGATGAAACGCAGGATGACCCAACAATCAGGCGTTGCATTGCGTTTGCCAAATCTTGGGGATACGCCGGGCTCTGCATGACCAACTTGTTCGCGTTTCGGACAACAAACCCAGGGGACATGAAGCGAGCAGCTGATCCCATAGGGCCGCAGAACGACTATGTGTTGAAAGAACGGGCGAGCCGCGCGGGCATAGTGATCGCTGCATGGGGTCGGCATGGAACCCACAAGGATCGCGCGTGGTGGGTTCGGATGATGTTGCCGCAATTGCACTACCTACGCCTGACGAAAGACGGTCATCCAGGCCATCCGCTATACCTGCCAAAGGAACTGGTGCCAGTCGAGTGGGCATGGAGGTCTAACGCAGATATGGCGAAACCTGGCCTTCAGGGCGGGTCTTGAAGCGCCGGTGCCACCACAGGTACTGCGCAGGCGCCTGGCGGATCGCCGCTTCCAGTTCGCGCATGTAGCGCGCGGCGAAGGCGGCCGGGTCCTGGCCACTGGACTCCGGCCACGGCGCCTCCACGCGCACGCGGTAACGGCCATCGGCCAGGCGCTGGCACCAGTACGGCACGATCGCCACGCCGGCCCGGCGCGCCAGCTCCGGCGGCGTGGTCAGGGTGGCTGCCTGGACCCCGAAGAACGGCACGAAGGCGCTGTTGTAGGTGAAGTTCTGGTCGGCCAGGTAGACCACCAGGCGGCCGCGCGACAGCGCGCGCAGCAGGCCGCGCACGTCCTTCTTGCCGATCACCTCGGCAAACACCCGCCGCCGGCCGGCCTGCATGAACCGCTCGCCGCAGTTGCCGCCCACGCGCCGGACCATGCACGACAGCGGCTGGCCCAGCGCCTGGCCCAGCAGGCGCGCGCCCAGGTCCATGTGCGGAAAGTGCGCGGTGAGCAGCAGCACGCCCCGGCCCTGCGCCTGGGCTGCGCGCAGATGGTCCAGGCCTTCGATCTCGGCCAGCCCGGCCAGCGCCGGGGAAGGTGCGTACCAGGCCCGGGCCATCTCCAGCAGGCCGATGACGCTGGCGCGGGTGTTGGCGCGGACCAGGGCCTGGCGCGCCGTAGCGTCCAGTTCCGGGAAGCACAGCGCCAGGTTGATGCGGGCGATGCGCCGGCGACTGGCCAGCAGCGGCGTCAGCAGCCAGGCCAGCGCCGCGCCCAGTGCCAGCAACCGTCGCTGCGGCAGCCGGGCGATGCGCGCGCAGGCCCAGCGCAGCGGCGCGGCCAACCAGCAGCCTGGCTCAGGGGGCGAGGGCATCGTGGCGGGCCAGCAGGCTGCCGGAATAGAGCGCGGCCAGCAGCAGGGTCAGCCCGCCCCAGAACGTGGAATAGAAAGCCAGATGGGTGTTGAACGGGAACACCGTCACTGCCAGCGCCAGCATCGCCGGCCGCGCACGCTCGCGCGCTTGCGGCGACGCATAGCGCCAGGCGCGCCAGGCCAGCGCCGCGCCGGCCAGCCACAGCAGCAGGCCGACCACGCCGGTCTCGGCCAGGATCTCCAGCACGATCTGGTGCGCATGCAGCGCCGGGCCGTGGCCCCAGGCCGGGGCGACGGCCGGGGTGGGATCGCACTGGGGAAACACGTCGCGGAAATTGCGCACCCCCACCCCGTTGATGGGGTGCTTGCCGATCATGCAGCCGGCGGCCTGCCAGATGCGCGCGCGCCCGGACAGGGCGACATCCAGGCCGGCCTCGTCGGCGGCCATCGCCACGGTGGTCAGCTGCACGCGCCTGGCCAGCTGCGGCGAGGCCAGCGCCAGGCCGACCAGCAGGATCGCGGCGCTGGCGAACACGCCCAACAGCTGTTTCCAGCCCAGCAGGCGCCAGCCGGAAAACACCAGCACCAGCGCATAGGTGAGCCAGGCCGCGCGCGCGCCGGCCAGCAGGATCACGATCCCGATCGCAGCGGCGGCGAGCAACCAACCGACCAGGCCGAAGCGGCGCCCGGCGGAGAACAACCCGAACGGCGACAGACTCGCCAGCACCAGGCCGAGCTTGAGGTTGCACGGCCCCAGAAAGCCGCTGAGCCGATCGACCGAGGCCGCTTCTGCGGCCGAACACATCGAGTGGCCGCTGATGGCCTGCTTGAGCATGTCGATGCCGAAGAACAGCGGGCTGGTGCCTGACACCGCCTGGGCCAGGGCGTCGAGCGTCCACACCGCCACGATGATCGCCAGGCCGCCGAAGGTGACCCGGCGGCCGCGTTCGTTGGCCACCGCCGAGGCGACCAGCCACAGAAACGGCAGGTAGCGCAGGTCGGTGGCGGCCTCGCCCCAGGCCCGGCCATGGTCGAGCGCATCGAAGGCCGAGATCAGTTCCGGCATCCAGTAGGCGAAGAACATCACGCTGGTCAGGGCCCAGGCCTGGTTGCTGAGCAGCTGCTCGCCACCGCGGAACCGGCGCAGGACCAGCTGGAACAACGCCGCCAGCGCGCCCAGCGCCAGCACCCCTTCGGCATAGCCCGGCGCCGGCCACAGCGCCACGAACAGCAGGATCCACGCCGGTGCCCAGCGCCAGCCTTCGGCGCGCGGTGCAGGGCGGAATTCGGCAGCAGGCAGGCTCATGGGCGGGCAAGTTCCTGGTAGAGCGACAGCGTGGCGGCCTGCATGGCCGCCAGCGTGTAGGGCATGGTAGCCGGCGGGGCGGGCGGGGCGGCCAGCAGCGCGCGGGCGGTGCCGGCCAGCGCGACTTCATCGAACGGGGCCACCGCGCCGCACGGCTGCAGCTGCGCCAGCAGTTCGCCGACCCCGCCATGGGCCCAGCCCAGCACCGGCCGGCCCACCGACAAGGCCTCGATCACGGTGCGGCCGAACGACTCGGGCTTGCGCGAGAGCTGCAGGACCAGATCGCTGGCGGCATAGGCCTGGACCATCTGCGCGGTCGGCGCGGTGAAGGCCACCGCATCGGCGATGCCCAGGCCGGCGGCCAGCGCCTGGAGCTCGGCGATGTAGGCTTCGCGCCCGGGCTGGCGCGCGCCGGGCAGCCACAGGCGCGCATCCAGGCCATCGCCGCGCAGGGCCGCAAGCAAGCGCAGGCCATCGGCATGGCCTTTCAGGCGCGTGCCGCGGCCCGGCAGCAGCAGCAGCGGGCCGGCGCCATCGAGTTGCGGGAATCGTTCGGCAACCTGGCTGCGCATGCCCGGATCAGGCCACGGCCTGCGTGGGAATTGGGTGGGATCCAGCCCGCGCGCAATCACCCGCAGGCGTGCCGGATCGGTCCCGGGATAATGCTCGAGCACATGCCGGCGCACGGTCTCGGACACGCAGATCACCCGCTCGCCGCCGGTCATGATGGCGCTGTAGCGCCCCGGCGAATTGAGCCCGTGCACGGTGGTGACCCAGTGCGGCCGCGCCTGCGCGGGCAGGCTGCGCAGCGCGGCCCAGCCCAGCCAGGCCGGCAGCCGCGAACGCGCATGGACGATGTCCGGCCGCTCGCGTTGCAACAGCCGGCGCAGCGGCAGCAGCTGGCCGAGCGTGCGCGGCGACTTGCGGCCGATGTCCAGGGTCACATGGACCGCGCCGCAGGCTTCCAGGGTCGGCACCAGCCGCCCACCGGCCGAGACCACGATGGCCCGGTGTCCGGCCGCGACCAGCGCCGCGGCGATCTCCAGGGTGGAACGCTCGACGCCGCCGGACTGCAGCGCCGGCAGCAGTTGCACCACCGTCAGCCGGCGATGCACTGCCGCGGACTGCTCAGTCGGCAAGGACGAAGTGCGCGCCGCAGTACGGGCAGTCGGCCTCGCCGTTGGGCTCGTCTTCGATGGGCAGGTAGACCCGCGGATGCGAGTTCCACAGCGCCATCGACGGCAGCGGGCAGCTCAGCGGCAGGTCGGCGCGGGTGACGGTGTAGCGCTTTTCGGCATTGGCCGGCGCGGTGGCGATTTGGCTCATGGCGGTGGATGCACGCAGACCGTGGGAGCGCGCAAGTCTAACAGCCACACCCGCCCGTTCTAAGCATCCACGCGCCTGTGTCCACGCGTCCCGACCCCGGGGCACGTGGGCGCCGCCATGGCGGCGATGTCGATGTGGCACGCCACGAAAACGCCCTTGGCCGCCGTGGCGGCCCCGCCTTGCCGATCAGCGCGCGGCCAGCCAGGCGCGCAAGGCCTGCTCCAGGCGCCAGAGGCCTTCGGCCAGCTCCTCGCCGGTGATGTTCAGGGCCGGCACGAAGCGCAGCACGTCCGGGCCGGCCTGCAGCAGCAGCAGGCCATGGGCAGCGCACTGGTCCAGGATCACGCCGGCCTGGCCGGCGTATTGCGGACGCAGCACCGCGCCCAGCATCAGGCCGCGCCCGCGCAGCTCGGAAAACAGGCCCAGTTCGGCATCCAGCCGGGCCAGCGCCGCACGCAGGGCCGCGGCCTGGCGCTGGACGTTTTCGGCGATCGCCTCCGAGCCCAGCTTGGCCAGGGCCACGCGGGCCACGGCCGCGGCCAGCGGATTGCCGCCGAAGGTGGTGCCGTGCGCGCCGAACTGCATGACCTCGGCCACGCGCGGGCCGGCCAGCATCGCCCCGATCGGCATGCCGCCGCCCAGCGCCTTGGCCAGGGTCACGATGTCCGGGCTCACCCCGTCCTGCCAATGGGCAAACAGTGTGCCGGTGCGGCCCATGCCGCACTGGATCTCGTCCAGCACCAGCAGCGCATCGTGCTTGCGGCACAGCGCCTGGATGGCCTGCAGGTACCCCGGCGCGGCCGGCACCACCCCGCCCTCGCCCTGCACCGGCTCGATCATCACCGCGGCCACGTCGCCGGCCGCCATCGCCGCTTCCAGCGCGGCAATGTCGTTGAAGTCGACGTAGCGGAAACCGCCGGGCAGCGGCTCATAGCCTTCCTGGTACTTGGGCTGGGCGGTGGCGGTGACCGTGGCCAGGGTGCGGCCGTGGAAGCTGCCGCGAAAGGTGACGATCACGCGGTTGTCCGCGCTGCGGCCCTGGTCGGCGGCCCACTTGCGCACCAGCTTGATCGCCGCCTCGTTGGCCTCGGCGCCGGAGTTGCACAGGAACGCGCGGCTGGCAAAGCGCGAGGATTCCACCAGTTCCTGCGCCAGGCGCAGCGGCGGTTCGCTGTAGAAGATATTGCTGGTGTGCCACAGCTTGCCGGCCTGTTCGACCAGCGCGGCGACCAGGTCCGGATCGTTGTGGCCCAGGCTGCACACGGCGATGCCGGCCGACAGGTCCACGTACTGGCGTCCTTCGGTGTCCCACACGCGCACGCCCTGGCCTCGCTCCAGCACCAGTTCGCGCTGGCGGTACACCGACAATGTGTAGCGCTTGGCACAGGCGATGAGCTCGGAAGCGGCGGTCATGAGGGCAAACCCTGGGTGGCAGGCGAGCCTTGCATTGTCGCCCATTGCCGCGGCCGGTGGGTGGCATCACCCTGGCCGCGTCCTGCCGCCGGCCTTGGCCCGCGTCCAGGGCGGGCGGGCATGTGCCGGGATTCCAGGCTGGATGGATCAAGCCGGTGTGAGGTGACGCCTCCACTTCCCTCGCGCCACAATGCCCGGATGCGACTGCTCTCCAATCCCCAGCTCAATCCCGCCTGCGACGCCGGCTGGCGCAGGCGCTGGTTCGACATCATCTACCGCCACGATGATGCGCCTTCGCGCAACTTCGACCTGCTGCTGGTGGTGGCCATCATCGCCAGCGTGGTGGTGATCATGCTCGACAGCGTGCAGGACCTGCATCGCCGCCACGCCCAGACGCTGTACGTGATGGAGTGGGTGTTTACCGCGCTGTTCACCGCCGAATACCTGCTGCGGCTGGCGGTGGTGCGCCGGCCGCTGCGCTATGCAACGAGCATCTGGGGGGTGATCGACCTGCTGTCGATCCTGCCCAGCTATGTCTCGCTGCTGGTGCCCGGGGCGCAGAGCCTGCTGGTGGTGCGGGTGCTGCGTATCCTGCGTCTGTTCCGCATCCTCAAGCTGACCCGGTACGTGGAAGAGTCCGGGGTGCTGATGAGCGCGCTGTGGCGCAGCCGACGCAAGGTCCTGGTGTTCATCACCACGGTGCTGACCCTGGTGGTGATCTTCGGCGCGCTGATGTACCTGGTGGAAGGCCCCGAGCACGGCTTCACCAGCATCCCCACCAGCATGTACTGGGCCATCGTCACCATGGCCACTGTCGGCTTTGGCGACATCGCCCCGCAAACCACGCTGGGACGCGCCATCACCTCGCTGCTGATCCTGATCGGCTACAGCATCATCGCCGTGCCCACCGGCATCTATACCGCCGAGCTGGCTGCCGGCCTGCGCGAGGCCGGCAACCCCCACGACCAGCGCGCCTGTCCGCAATGCCGCCTGGAAGGCCACGAACCCGACGCCAGCCACTGCCGCGGCTGCGGCCATGTCCTGCACGCACCGATACCCTGACGGCAGCCGCGCCAGCTTCACCTGCTGCCGGTGCCGATTGCAGGCGCGATGTGGCCGCGCCGGATCGGACATTGCACACGCGCGCCGGCTCCGCTCAGAGGCTGAGAAAAATTCGACCGCCGTAGCGAGAGCGCCGCCAAGCGTTCGTGACAAGGTGCGTTGGGGGCAAATCCGGGGAGTTTGGTGAGCCAAATGACCCGGATTTGCCCGCAGCGCGCCGCCGGCACGGGCGTTTGGCGACGGTCGCAGTAGGCGGGCGATTTTTTCTCAGCCTCTCAGTCCAGGAACAGGTCCGGCAGAAGCGGCTGCGAAGGCTCGATGGCATAGCCGGACAGGTCGGTGATGCCGGCCTGCGCCAGGACCTGGTCATCGATCAGGAACTGTCCACTGAAGCCGGCCGCCTGGCGCACCAGCACCGCGTGCGCCGCATCGGCCATCACCTCCGGCTTGCGGCCGTTGGCCATGGACACGCCGGGGATCATGTTCAGGGCGTCGGTGGCGATCAGGGTGCGCGGCCACAGCCCGTTGACCGCCACGCCCTGCGGGCCGAACTCGGCCGCCAGCCCCAGTGTCACCAGGCTCATCCCCATCTTGGCCAGTGTGTAGCCCAGGTGCGGACCCCACCACTTGGGGTCCAGCGACGGCGGCGGGCACAGGGTGAGGATGTGCGGGTTGGGCGCCTGCAGCAGGTGCGGCAGGCAGGCCTGCGCGCACAGGAAGCTGCCGCGGGCGTTGACCTGCTGCATCAGGTCGAAGCGCTTGATCGGCGTGTCCAGGGTGCCGCGCAGCCAGATCGCGCTGGCGTTGTTGACCAGGATGTCGATGCCGCCAAAGGTGTCCACGGTGGCGGCCACGGCGGCACGCACCTGGTCTTCCTCGCGAATGTCGCATTGCAGGGCCAGGCCCTGGCCACCGGCCTCGGTCACCGCGCGGGCGGCGGTGTGGATGGTCCCCGGCAGCTTGGGGTTGGGCACGGCCGACTTGGCGGCGATGGCCACGTTGGCGCCGTCGCGCGCCGCGCGCAGGGCGATGGCCAGGCCGATGCCGCGCGAGGCGCCAGTGATGAAGAGGGTCTTGCCTGACAAGGTCGTCATGGGGCGTGCCTGGTAGCGCGGGCGCGGGGTTTGGCCGCAGGGGCTGGAAGTCTAACGGCCAGACAGGCGCCGGTTCCTATAATGCCGGCGATGAATTCCTGGTTCGATGGCCTGCTGGACTGGTTCACCGCCCATCCGGTTGCCGCCGGCGCGGTGGTGTTCCTGATCGCATTGTCCGACGCGTTGATCCTGGTCGGGGCGATCGTGCCGGCGCTGCCGCTGCTGATCGGCGTGGGCGTGCTGATCGGCCTGGGCCAACTGTCCGGCCCCTACGCGGTCGCCTGCGCGGCGCTGGGGGCCTTCGTCGGTGACGGGGTGAGCTTCTGGGTCGGCCGGCGCTGGGGCAGCCAGCTGCGCGGGCACTGGCCCTTCAGCCGTTATCCGCAACTGCTGGAGCGCGGCGAGCGGCTGTTCCGGCGCGACAGCGTCAAGGCCATCTTCGTGGCCCGCTACGTCGGGCCGATCCGGCCGTTCGTGCCGGCCGTGGCCGGGATGCTGCACATGCCGCTGCGGCGCTATCTGCCGGCCAGCGCCGCAGCGGCCCTGTCCTGGGCGGTGCTGTTCCTGCTGCCGGGCTGGGCGCTGGGCCAGGCCTATGACGCGGTGGCCGCGGTGGCCGGGCGCCTGTTGATCGTGCTGGCACTGCTGCTGCTGGTGCTGGCGCTGATCTGGGCGGTGGTGCTGTACAGCTATCGCTGGTTCGCCGCCCATGCCGATGCGCTGCTGGCCCGCGCGCTGGCCTGGTCGCGTGCGCATCCGGTGCTGGGCCGGCATTCGGTGGCCATCTTCGACCCCAACCGCCGGGAAACCGTCCCGCTTGCCCTGCTGGCGGCGGTCTTGCTGGTGCTGGCCTGGGTGCTGTTCGGCTTCCTGGCGCTGGTGGTGGGTCATGGCCAGCCGCTGGCGCTGGACCTGTGGCTGTTCGAACTGATGCACAGCCTGCGCAACCCGCTGGCCGATCGCCCGCTGGCCGCGCTGGCCGCGATCGGCGACGCCCAGGTGCTCACCCCGGCCACACTGGCGGTGCTGGGCTACCTGGCCTGGCGCAGGCGCTGGCTGGCCGCCGGCCACTGGCTTGCGGCGATCGCCTTCGGCCTGGCCCTGACCGCCTGGCTGGGCGCGGTGATCGACATTCCCAAGCCGCCCACGGTCGCAAGCGGCTTCGGCTTTCCCTCGATCGCGGTGACCATGACCACGATCATCTTCGGCTTCTTCGCAGTGCTGATCGCGCGCGAGCTGCCGGGACGCGACCGGGCCTGGCCATACCTGGTGGCCGGCGCGGTAGTGGCGGTGATCGGCTTTGCCCGCGTCTACCTGGGCGCGCACTGGCTGAGCGATGTGGTCGGCGGGACCTTGCTGGGCGTGGTCTGGCTGCTGATCCTGGGCGTGGCCTATCGCCGGCGCAGCGCGCGCTCGATGTGGGTCAAGCCGCTGGGATGGATGTTCTATGGCGTGTTTGCCCTGGCCGCGCTGTGGCATGGGCCGCGCGCAGTGGACCGCATGCTGTCGCAGTTCGAGGCGCCCATTTCCAGCGCCTCGCAACCTCTGGACGCGTGGTGGAACGAAACCTGGCGCCTGCTGCCGGCCACCCGCAACGAATTCGACGACAAACAGCGCTGGCCGCTGGATGTGCAGCTGGCCGGCCCGCTGCAGCCGCTGGTCCGCAGGCTCCAGGCCGATGGCTGGCGCCTGCAGCCCCAGGCCGGCTGGGAACGCGCCCTGCGGCTGCTCGATGCGGGGGTGCCGCCGCAGCAACATCCGGTGCTGCCGGCCACCCTGGACACGCGCGCCGAGAGCCTGTTGATGCTCAAGCCCGGACCCCGCCCCGACCAGCAGTACGCCTTGCGCCTGTGGGCCACCCCGCTGCTGCTGCAGCCCAACCAGACGCCACTGTGGATCGGCGGTGCGCAGACCCTGCGCCACCAGAGCCTGTTTGGCCTGATCGGGATCTGGCGACCGCTTGCCGATGCCGACGCCTCGCTCGACGTGGTCCGGGCCGGCGCGGGCGACCTGCCGCAGGCGCTGAGTCCGCATCCAGCCACCGGCCTGCCGGTGCTGCGCCTGCGCACCGACCAGGGCGTGCTGGCGCCGGAACCGCAGCGCGTGATGCCGGTGAGGCCGCCGTCTTCGCCGCCCTCGCCCTGATCGGCGACGTCCAGGCGTTGGGCGAAGTCGCCGGTGGGCACTGCGCCGAATCGAGTGGGGCTGCATGGCCCCCGCAGGCAAGCCGCCGCTGCGGCCGGCGCGCAGGCCCGAGGTCAGGCCATCATGGCCAGCAGGCGATCCAGGCGCGCATGCGGGTCGTCTTCCTGCAGCACCGCCAGGCGCTGGGCGTCGCTGAGCGGCAGCAGTTCGGCCAGGCGCCAGCCAACCCAGGACGCACTGTCCAGGTCACTGCTGCGCATGCCGGGCGGGGTCGCACCGGCCTTCTCGAAGATCTTCTCCAGCACCGTGGCCAGCAGGCTGTGCTCGGGGCGCAGTTCGTCGTCTTGCTCGGGTGGGCACCAGTCCACCTCGCCCATCACCACGCCGTTGTCGCGCACGCGCGTGCGCTGCACGTGGAAGCGGCGACCGCCGCGCAGGCGCAGGTTGAGCAGGCCGTCCTCGCCGGTGGCGAAATCCTCGATGGTCGCCTCGGTGCCGTAGGCCGCGGGCGTGGCCGGCCGGCCGCTTTCCTCGCCTTCCAGGATCAGGCACACGCCGAAGCCGCCGCCGCTGCGGCCGCATTCGCGGATCAGGTCCAGGTAACGGCGTTCGAATACACGCAGGCCCAGGCCGGCACCGGGCAACAGCACGGTGTGCAGCGGGAACAGCGGCAGGGTTTCGGAAGCGGGCATGGCGGCAGTGTAAACACGGCCGTGCGGGCGGGCCTGCACACGATTTACACGTCTTGCGGTCAGTCCTGCAGCGCCGCCAGGAAGCGCCGCGGCGCGCCGTCGAAGCCGCCGTTGGACATGAAGACCACCTGGTCGCCGCTGCGCACCAGCGCCCGCAGCGCCGCGATCAGCGCATCGGTGTCGGCCACCGCGCGCGCATCGCCACGCACCTGCGCGATCACCTTGCCCGCATCCCAGGCCAGTTCCGGGCGATGCAGGAACACCACCGCATCGGCGCCGGCCAGCGACGGCGCCAGCGCGTCGGCGTGTGCGCCCAGGCGCATCGAATTGCTGCGCGGCTCCATCGCCACCACGATTCGCGCATCGCCCACCTTGGCGCGCAAGCCTTCCAGCGTGGTCGCGATTGCGGTGGGGTGATGGGCGAAGTCGTCGTACACCGTGATCCCCCGACGGGTGCCGATCACTTCCAGCCGGCGCTTGACGCTGCGGAAGTGCGCAAGCGCGGGCATCACGCTGGCGATCTCCACGCCGACCGCATTGGCCGCGGCCAGTGCGGCCAGGCCGTTGAGCACGTTGTGCCGGCCGACCAGCGGCCAGTGCACTTGACCTAGCTCAACCCCTTTTTTGCGCACTGCAAATGCACTGCCATCGGCGCTGAGCAGGCGCGCACTCCAGTCCAGCGACGCATCGAAACCAAAGCGCTCCACCGGCGTCCAGCAGCCCATCGCCAGCACTTCCTCCAGGCGCGGATCGGCACCGTTGACGATCAGCCGGCCATTGCCGGGCACGGTGCGCACCAGATGATGGAACTGGCGCTGGATCGCGGCCACGTCCGGAAAGATGTCGGCGTGGTCGTATTCGAGATTGTTGAGGATCGCCACGCTCGGGCGGTAATGCACGAACTTGCTGCGCTTGTCGAAGAACGCGGTGTCGTATTCGTCGGCCTCGACCACAAATTCGGCACCCTGTCCCAGCCGCGCCGAGACGCCGAAATCCTCGGCCACCCCGCCGATCAAAAAGCCTGGCGCACGGCCAGCGGCTTGCAGCAGATAGGTCAGGATCGTGGTGGTGGTGGTCTTGCCGTGGGTGCCGGCCACCGCCAGCGTGGTCCGCCCGGGCAGCACGGCATCGCTCAGCCACTGCGCCCCGGAGGTATAGCGGCGGCCGTCGCTCAGGACCGCTTCCACCGCCGCGTTGCCACGCGAGAGCGCATTGCCGATGATCACCGCATCGCAGTCGGGCGAAATATTCTGCGGCAGGTAGCCCTGCGCCAGGGCGATGCCCAGCTGCTCGAGCTGGATGGACATGGGCGGATAGATGGCCTGGTCGCTGCCTTCGACGGTGTGGCCCAGCTCGCGGGCCAGGGCGGCCACCCCGCCCATGAAGGTGCCGGCGATGCCCAGGATATGCAGTTTGCTCATGGGCGCAGATTGTCGCCGATCACGCCGCCGCACACGACCGGCAGACACGAACAAGGCGCCCGCAGGCGCCTTGCTCGGTCACCGCCTGGCACGGCAGCTCAGGCCTTGGCCGGGGCCAGGGCCTTGATCAGGCGATCGGTGACCTCGTCCAGCTCGCCCACCCCGTCGACCACGGTCAGGCGGCCCTGCTGCTTGTAGAAGTTGATCACCGGCGCGGTGCTGTCTTCGTACACCTGCAGGCGCTTGCGCACCGACTCGGGATTGTCGTCGGCGCGGCCCTCGGCCTTGGCCCGGCCGGCGATGCGTTCAACCAGCAGCTCAGTCGGCACCTCCAGCTGCACGGCCGCGTCCATCGGCTGGCCAATGCGCTGCAGCAGCTGGCCCAGCGCGTCGGCCTGGGCCAGGTTGCGCGGATAGCCGTCCAGGATGAAGCCATTGGCGACATCGGCCTGCGCCAGGCGCGATTCCAGCATGCCCAGCAGGATTTCATCGGACACCAGGTTGCCGGCATCCATCACCGCCTTGGCCTGCTTGCCCAGCTCCGTGCCGGCGGCCACTTCGCCACGCAGCAGGTCGCCGGTGGAGATGTGCGGGACCTTGAGGAAGTCCTTCAGCCGGGTGGCCTGCGTGCCCTTGCCCGAGCCGGGCGGTCCCAGAAGTACCAGTCGCATCGTGTCACTCCAAAGCATTCAATGAGGAAACCGTGGGGAGCGGGCCGGGCTGCCAGCCTGACGGCGGCGCCGACGCGGCCATCGCATCGATATGGGAAGCTTACCCCATCCGGTCCAGACCCCAAGGCGAGACGATGGTGCAATCCACGCTTCTGTATGCCCAGTCCGGCGGCGTCACCGCCGTGATCAATGCCACCGCTTCTGCCGTGATCAGCGAGGCGAGGCGCCGCAAGGTCAAGGTCCTGGCCGCCCGCAACGGCATCCTCGGCGCGCTGCGCGAGGAACTGATCGATACCTCCAGGGAGTCCATCTCCGCGATCAGGGCGCTGGCCCACACCCCGGGCGGTGCGTTTGGTTCGTGCCGGGTCAAGCTCAAGTCGCTGGAA
Organism: Pseudoxanthomonas spadix BD-a59; assembly: GCF_000233915.3. Taxonomy (NCBI): domain Bacteria; kingdom Pseudomonadati; phylum Pseudomonadota; class Gammaproteobacteria; order Lysobacterales; family Lysobacteraceae; genus Pseudoxanthomonas; species Pseudoxanthomonas spadix. Next base: position 2,775,615 of record NC_016147.2, read on the forward strand.
GCCGACCGCGACCGCTATGCGCGCCTGCTGGAGGTCTTCAAGGCGCACAACGTGCGCTGGTTCCTCTACAACGGCGGCAACGATTCGGCCGACACGGCGTGGAAGGTCTCGCAGCTGGCCCAGGCCTTCGACTATCCGCTGACCTGCGTGGGCGTGCCCAAGACCATCGACAACGACCTGGCGGTGACCGATACCTGTCCGGGCTTCGGTTCGGCGGCCAAGTACACGGCCGTGTCGGTGCGCGAATGCGCGCTGGACGTGGCGGCGATGGCGCAGACCTCGACCAAGGTGTTCGTCTACGAGGCCATGGGCCGCCACGCCGGCTGGCTGGCCGCTGCCGCCGGCCTGGCGGGCGCAGCGGCCGATGAGGCCCCGCACATCATCCTGTTTCCCGAGCGTGCCTATGACCAGGCCGCGTTCCTGGCCCAGGTCGACAAGGTGGTCAAGCAGGTCGGCTACTGCGTGGTGGTCGCCAGCGAAGGCATCCGCAACGCCGATGGCACTTTCGTGGCCGATGCCGGGGGTGCCGCCGACGCCTTCGGCCATGCCCAGTTGGGCGGCGTGGCGGCGTCTCTGGCCGGCACGGTCAAGGCTTCGCTGGGCTACAAGGTGCACTGGGCGCTGCCGGACTACCTGCAGCGCTCGGCACGGCACATCGCCTCCAAGACCGACTGGGCCCAGGCCCAGGCCGTGGGCAAGGCCGCGGTGCAGTACGCGCTGAAGGGCATGAACGCGGTGATGCCGGTGATCGTGCGCAGCGCCGACGCGCCGTACCGCTGGAAGATCGCGCCGGCGCCGCTGTCCAAGGTCGCCAACCACGAGAAGACCATGCCGGCCAGCTTCATCCGCAAGGACGGCTTCGGCATCACCGCCAACGCGCGCAAGTACCTGGCCCCGTTGATCAAGGGCGAAGCGCCGCTGCCCTACGGCGCCGACGGCCTGCCCAGATATGTGACGCTCAAGAACGTGGCGGTCAAGAAGAAGCTTCCGGCCTGGGAAGACTGAACAGCTTCACGCCAAGGGCGCAGGCGCGATCGTGCCTGCCCTGCAGCGTCAGCTCAGCGGCAGGCGTTGCCTTCCACTTCCAGCACCGCCGCATAGGCAGGCAGTGCCGCCAGCCTGCCGGCGGCGGCCTGCTGCCTGGCATCTTCCAGATAGATGCGGGCCCGGTCCTGGCCATCGCGCTGCATGGCCGCTCCGGCCGGCTTGCGCCACACGTGCACGATCGCCTGCTGACCACTGCAGCTGGCCGAAGGCACGCGGATGATGTCGTTGAGCTTCCAGCCCATCGCCGCGCTCGGCTGGATTTTGGCGTCAGCCATGAACACCGCCCGCGCCGGGCAGCTGGGGCTGGTCCGCACCGGCTTCATGTCATAGGGCTTGGCCGGATCGCCGGTGAAGGTGCCTTCCAGCCGGGTGCAGGCCTCGGGAATCTGCCGCAGCGTGTGCACCACGCCCACTGCCTGGGCGATGCCCACCGGGCGCTGGATCTCGGGCTGTTGCTGGGCCAGCGCCGCCAACGGCAACCAGACCAGGCAGGCGAGGGCAAGACGGGCGACATTGACGCACATGGCGATTTCCTGGCGGCTGAAGACGGGCGGGAGGGTGCCACTTTCTTGCTGAACCGGCCGCCTGCGCCGTTGGTCAGCGCGCAAGCCGTGAACGCGAAAATCACACTGTACTGCCGTTTTTTTTGTGACCGGTTGCAGATGAATCCTGCGTAACAGGGACAAACAGGGCGGCCCCGGCGCGCAAACGCTGCCGGAGCCGAGCCCGGTTGAATCCCTCAAGACTCCAGGCAGGCGGTGCGCAGTGAAGATCGTAATGTTGACGGTGCACGAGGCCACATCGGCCCGCAAGGTGGACTTCCATTTCTGGGCCGAGGTGCTGGCCCAAGCGGGGAACCAGGTCGACTTCGTCACCATCGGCATGAGCCCGCTGACCCGGCTCAAGCCCCAGGCCCGCCAGTTCCAGGGGCCGTTCAATACCTGGACCGAAGTCGCGCCGCGGGTGCGCAAGTACCTGTGGCGGCCGCTGTTCCACCCGCTTTCGCTGGGCAAGGCCGCGATCGATGCACTGACCAAGCCGTTGTTCGCGCTGTATCCGTCGCTGCTGTCGCACAACCTGCTCGACGGAATATCGGACGTGGACATGTTCATCGTCGAGAACGGCGCCGGCCTGTGCCTGGTGCCGACCCTGGCGCGCAAGTTTCCCAGGGCGCGTTTCATCTACAGCGTGTGCGACCGCATCGCCACGCTCCACTATCACCCGATCATCCTGGAGGCCGAACGGGCGGCGATGCCGTTCTTCGACCTGGTCCGCGTCCCGGCCGAGGTGATGGTGGCCGACTATCCCGACGCTCGCAACGTGCAGTACATCGCGCACGGACTGGACAAGGCACTGTTCGATGAAGCCAGCGTATCGCCCTACCCGCCCAACACGTGCAACGTGGTCAGCGTCGGCGACATGCTGTTCGACGCCCACGCCGTCACCTGCATGGCCCAGTCCTCGCCTGCAGCGACCTTCCACCTGTTCGGCCGCAAGGCCTGCCTGGAGACGGCGCTGCCCAACGTGGTAACCCATGGCGAACGGCCGTTCGCGACGATCGTGCCGTACATCCAGCACGCCGACGCCGGCGTGGCCCCCTACCGCCCCGCGCCCAATGCCGATTACCTCAGCCAGTCGAGCATGAAGATGATGCAGTACACCTACAGCCGCCTGCCGATCGTGGCGCCGGCATTCGCCGCCAACGGCGATCACGTGTCGGTCTACACGCCCGGGGCGGCGCACACCATCGCGGCCGCCGTGGACCGTGCACTGCAGTACGACCGCACCAGCATCGACAACAGCGATGTGCTCAGCTGGCAGGGCGTGACCCAGAAGATGCTGGCCCTTGCGATGGCGTCGCCGGCGACCAGCGGGGTCGGGCTGCCCGCACCTGCGCTATCGACGCCGTCGCTTGCGCCGGAACTGGGCATGACCGCCGGCGCCTGATCCGGGCAACGTCGAAGGCAGTGGCAGATGGACCGGCCCCCTGATGCCGGTCCATCTGCGTTTGCCTGCTCCCCCGCCCCGGGGCGTGGCCGCGCGCGGCACTGCGTCATGCACCTGGCCGGCATCGGCCTACACTCAGGGCCGGCAGACGTCCCGCGGGCCTGGCGATGGATGCCGATCGCGCGGTGCGGATCTTCATCCGCACCGGCCACATTCATCAGCCTTGGGAGGGGTCATGCTGCAACATTACGGACTTGCGCTGGCACTGGCGTGCGCGGCCATTGCCATCGTGTACGGGATCGTGTCGGCGCGCTGGGTGCTCTCGCGCCCGGCGGGCAATGCACGCATGCAGGAAATCGCCGCCGCAGTGCAGGAAGGCGCGCGCGCCTACCTCAACCGGCAATACCTGACCATCGCCATCGTCGGCGCGGTGCTGTTCGTGCTGGTCGGGGTGTTCCTGAGCTGGCTGACGGCGATCGGCTTCGCGCTGGGCGCGGTGCTGTCCGGCGCGGCCGGCTACATCGGCATGAATGTCTCGGTACGCGCCAACGTGCGCACCGCCGAGGCCGCGCGCCACGGCATCAGCGCGGCGATGGACGTGGCCTTCCGTGGCGGGGCGATCACCGGGATGCTGGTGGTCGGGCTGGGACTGTTCGGCGTGGCCGGGTACTGGGCGGTGCTGACCTACCACCTGGGCGTGGCCCGCGAATCGGCGCTGCACGCGCTGGTCGGGCTGGCGTTCGGCGCCTCGCTGATCTCGATCTTCGCCCGCCTGGGCGGCGGCATCTTCACCAAGGGCGCCGATGTCGGCGCCGACCTGGTCGGCAAGGTCGAGGCCGGCATTCCCGAGGACGACCCGCGCAATCCGGCGGTGATCGCCGACAACGTCGGTGACAACGTGGGCGACTGCGCCGGCATGGCCGCCGACCTGTTCGAGACCTACGCGGTCACCGTGATCGCCACGATGCTGCTGGGCGCACTGATGGCCAGCCAGGCCGGCCCGAACGCGATCCTCTATCCGCTGGTGCTGGGCGGGGTGTCGATCATCGCCTCGATCATCGGCGCACTGTTCGTCAAGGTGAAGCCGGGCGGCTCGATCATGGGCGCGCTGTACAAGGGCGTGATCGTCTCGGCGGTGCTGGCGGCCATCGCCTTCTATCCGGTCACCACCGCGCTGATGGGCGACTCGGCCATCGGCGCGCTCCGGCTCTATGGCTGCGCGCTGATCGGGCTGCTGCTCACCGGCGCGATCGTGTGGATCACCGAGTACTACACCGGCACCCAGTACAAGCCGGTGCAGCACGTGGCCTCGGCCTCGACCACCGGCCACGGCACCAACATCATCGCCGGCCTGGGGGTCTCGATGAAATCCACCGCCATGCCGGTGATCGCGGTCTGCGCCGCGATCTGGGGCGCGCATGCGCTGGGCGGGCTGTACGGCATCGCCATCGCCGCCACGGCGATGCTGTCGATGGCCGGCATGATCGTCGCCCTGGACGCCTATGGGCCGATCACCGACAACGCCGGTGGCATTGCCGAGATGGCCGAACTGCCGCCGGAAGTGCGCGCGGTCACCGATCCGCTGGACGCGGTCGGCAACACCACCAAGGCGGTGACCAAGGGCTATGCGATCGGCTCGGCCGCGCTGGCCGCGCTGGTACTGTTTGCCGACTACACCCACAACCTGGCCGCCGCCCATCCGGGTTCGGTCTACACCTTCGACCTGTCCGACCACCGGGTGATCATCGGCCTGCTGATCGGCGGCCTGATCCCGTACCTGTTCGGGGCGATGGCCATGGAAGCGGTCGGGCGCGCGGCCGGCAGCGTGGTGGAGGAAGTGCGCCGCCAGTTCCGCGAGATCCCCGGGATCATGGACGGCAGCGGCAAGCCGCAGTACCACACCGCGGTGGACCTGCTGACCCGCGCGGCGATCCGCGAAATGGTCGTGCCCTCGCTGCTGCCGGTGGTGGTGCCGGTGGTGGTTGGCCTGGTGCTGGGCGCGCAGGCGCTGGGCGGGCTGTTGATCGGCACGATCGTCACCGGGTTGTTCGTGGCCATCTCGATGACCACCGGCGGCGGCGCCTGGGACAACGCCAAGAAGTACATCGAGGACGGGCATTTCGGCGGCAAGGGCAGCGAGGCGCACAAGGCCGCGGTCACCGGCGATACGGTCGGCGACCCGTACAAGGACACGGCCGGGCCTGCGATCAACCCGCTGATCAAGATCATCAACATCGTGGCCCTGCTGCTGGTGCCGCTGCTGCCGGCGGCCGGCGCCGGCTGAGCGCAAGCTGTCATGCTCCATTCCCGATTCGCGATGACACCGCCAGCCCGGGAGATGATCAAGATCATGAGCATTGATCGCCCTGCCGCTGGTGCTGCCGGCGGCCGGGTGCGCGCAGGACCGCGCGGGAACCGGTTTCCTGACCGGTTCCCGGCGGCCTCCACTGCTGCCCCGCAACAGCCCTGGGCTAGAATGCCGGCCACTTTCACGCATCGACACTGGAGCAGTACATGGGCCTTGGCAGCGTCCCCACCGGCAAGAATCCGCCGGAAGAAATCAACGTGGTCATCGAAATCCCGAAGGATTCCGAGCCGGTGAAGTACGAAGTGGACAAGCAGTCCGGCGCGATCTTCGTCGACCGCATCCTGTCCACGCCCATGCGCTATCCCTGCAATTACGGCTACGTGCCGCACACCCTGTGCGGCGATGGCGACCCGGCCGACGTGCTGGTGGTACTGCCGCTGCCGCTGGTGCCCGGTTCGGTCATCCGCTGCCGCCCGGTCGGGGTGCTGCGCATGAGCGACGAAGCCGGCAGCGACGAGAAGCTGCTGGCCGTGCCGGTGGACAAGGTCTTCAGCGGCTACGCCCACATCAATGACATCGCCCAGGTCAGCGGCCACTGGCTGGAGCGCATCGGCCATTTCTTCGAGCACTACAAGGACCTGGAGAAGGGAAAGTGGGTCAAGCTCGATGGCTGGGGCGGCGCCGAGGAGGCCAAGAAGCTCCTGCTGGAAGCCATCGAGCGCGACGCGCAGCAGAGTCAGCAGTAGGTTTGCGCAGGACGTGGAAGAACAGGCGCCCATTGCGGCGCCTTTTTTGCGCCTGCTCATTGCTGCAGCAGGGCTCGCCGCTCACGTGCGCGGCACGGCTTCAGGATCGCCGGCACCGGCACGCCCGCGATCCAGCATCGGGAACGGCCCGATGGCAACGCTGCGCCGGCACAGGACGATGCTTGCCAAAGAAACAAAATCCGTGCTTGACACGGCGTGCGCGGGCGTGTTTTCCTGCCGGCCTCATGGATACCTCCCGTCCCTCGACCACCCGACTGCAGACCGCGCCGCACGCGGCCGCCGCGCTTGTGCTCGTACTTATCACCTCGCCAGCAGGTGCGGGACGTACGGCCGTGTAAGCAGCAACCACACGAGAATCCTACGAAACCCCGCACTGCGAAGTGCGGGGTTTCGTGCTTTCAGCCCCTGCGAAAAGTTTCACCCCCAACCTTCAAATCCACAGGACTGCCACAGATGACTGCTTCGACCCCCAATCTCCCCCAGCCCACCATCACCATCGTCGGTTACGGCAGCCAGGGTCGCGCGCACGCGCTGAACCTGCGCGAGTCGGGCTTTGATGTGACGGTCGGCCTGCGTCCGGGCGGCCCGACCGAAGCCAAGGCCAAGGCCGATGGCTTCCTGGTCAAGTCGCCGGCCGAGGCGGTCAAGGACGCCGACCTGGTCGCGGTGCTGACCCCGGACATGGTCCAGAAGACCCTGTACTACGACGTGCTGGCGCCGAACATGAAACAGGGCGCGGTGTTGCTGTTCGCCCACGGCCTGAACGTGCATTTCGGCCTGATCGAGCCGCGCGAAGACCTGGACGTGGTCCTGGTCGCACCCAAGGGTCCTGGCGCGCTGGTGCGTCGCGAATACGAGATCGGCCGCGGCGTGCCGTGCATCTATGCGGTCCATCAGGACCGCAGCGGCAAGGCCGAGCAGTTTGCGCTGAGCTACGCCGCCGGCCTGGGCGGGGCCCGCGCCAACCTCATCAAGACCACTTTCAAGGAAGAAACCGAGACCGACCTGTTCGGCGAGCAGGCGGTGCTGTGCGGCGGCGCCTCCTCGCTGGTCCAGGCCGGCTTCGAAACCCTGGTCGAAGCCGGTTATCAGCCGGAAATCGCCTATTACGAAGTGCTGCACGAGCTGAAGCTGATCGTGGACCTGTTCTACGAAGGCGGCATCACCCGGATGCTGGAATTCATCTCCGAGACCGCCCAGTACGGCGACTACGTCAGCGGCCCGCGCGTGATCGACGCGGCCACCAAGGCACGCATGAAGGACATCCTGACCGACATCCAGGACGGCACCTTCACCAAGAACTGGGTCGCCGAATACGAAGCGGGCCTGCCGAACTACAAGAAGTTCAAGCAGGCCGACATGGAGCACCCGATCGAAGTGGTCGGCAAGCAGCTGCGATCCAAGATGGTGTGGCTGGCCGAAAACGCACCCAAGCCCACCTCCCAACAGGCCGCCGCCGCATGAACGCCACCACCGCCACTGCCCCACGCAATGGCGCCCGCTGGATCGCCCACGCCCTGGAAGCCGAAGGGGTCCAGACGATCTTCGGCTACCCGGGCGGCACCATCATGCCGTTCTATGACGCGCTGGTGGATTCAAAACTCAAACACATCCTGGTGCGCCACGAACAGGGCGCCGCGCTGGCCGCCAACGGCTACGCGCGCGCATCGGGCAAGGTCGGGGTGTGCGTGGCCACCTCCGGCCCGGGCGCGTCGAACCTGGTCACCGGCATCGCCGATGCGATGCTCGATTCGGTGCCGATGGTGTGCCTGACCGGCCAGGTCGCCACGTCCCTGATCGGCACCGATGCCTTCCAGGAGCTGGACGTGTTCGGCATGACCATGCCGATCGTCAAGCACAGCTTCCTGGTGCGCAGGGTCGAAGACCTGCCGCACGTGCTGTCCGAGGCCTTCCGCATTGCCCGCGAAGGCCGTCCCGGCCCGGTCCTGATCGACCTGCCCAAGGACGTGCAGGTCAACGATGCCTCGCACCTGCCCGATCACGTGCCGGCCGCGGTGCAGCCGCCACCGGCCCCGTCCGCGGCGGCCATCGCCGAGGCCCTGGCCGCCATCGCCGGCGCCGAGAAGCCGGTGGTCTACGGCGGCGGCGGCATCGCCCTGGCCGGCGCGGTGGACGCGTTCCGCCAGTTCGTGGAGGCCAGCGGCATCCCGACCGTGCTGACCCTGCGCGGGCTGGGCGCGCTGCCTGCCAACCACGGCAACTACCTGGGCATGCTGGGCATGCACGGCACCCGCGCGGCCAACATGGCGGTGCAGGACAGCGACCTGCTGATCGTGGTCGGCGCGCGTTTCGACGACCGCGCCACCGGCAAGCTGGCCGAATTCGCCCCGTTCGCCCGGGTCATCCACCTGGATGCCGACGCCTACGAGATCTCCAAGCTGCGCACGGCCGACATCGCCATCCCCGGCGATGTGGCCACCGGCCTGCAGGCCCTGACCGGCGCGCGCAGCACCTGCTATGCGTGGAAGGCGCGCTGCGCCAGCAACCGCGAGCGGTTCGGCTTTCGCTACGACGCCCCGGGCACCGACATCTACGCCCCGGCCCTGCTCAAGCGCCTGAGCGAGGTGGCGCCGGCCGACACCATCATCGCCTGCGATGTCGGCCAGCATCAGATGTGGGTGGCCCAGCACTGCAAGTTCAACCATCCGCGCAACCACCTGACCAGCGGCGCGCTGGGCACGATGGGCTTCGGCCTGCCGGCGGCGATGGGCGCGCAGTTCGCCTGCCCGGACCGCACCGTGGTGCTGGTCTCCGGCGACGGCAGTTTCATGATGAATGTGCAGGAGCTGACGACCATCGCCCGCACCCGCATGCCGGTGAAGATCGTGCTGCTGGACAACTCGGCGCTGGGCATGGTCCGTCAGTGGCAGGAGCTGTTCTTCGCCGAGCGCTACAGCGAGATCGACCTGTCCGACAACCCGGACTTTGCCGCGCTGGCCAAGGTGTTCGGCATTCCCGCACGCCGCATCGAGCTGCGCGACCAGGTCGATGACGCCCTGGCCGAACTGCTGGCCACGCCCGGCCCGGCGCTGCTGCACGTGGCCATCGACATCAAGGCCAACGTCTGGCCGCTGGTCCCGCCCAACCACGCCAACAGCGCGATGCTGGAAGCCAATCCGGCCAAGGCCGTCACGGAGCCCACGTCCCATGCAATACCGGCTTGACCTGATCGTGAAACCGGCCGAAGGCGCCCTGGTGCGCGTGATCGGCATGGTCGAGCGTCGCGGCTTCGTCCCGCGCGGCGTGCAGGCCGTGCCGCACGCCGATGGACGCTGGCGCCTGCAGCTGCTGGTGGAAAGCCCGCGCTCGATCGAAACCCTGCGCCACCAGCTGGAAAAGGTCTACGACTGCGAATCGGTCAGCGTCGGCGTGGATGCGCCGGAGCAGGCGGTCACCGGGGCGGCGGCATGAACGCGGTCAAGCCGGGACCGGGGACTCGGGACCCGGGACCCGTAAAAGCGCTCACGTCGCGTCGGAGGCGTCTTCTTCGACCCACAGCGGCGCCATCCCGGCGCAGCCGGTCCCGCAACGCGCGCAGGGTGCTCGTCCGCCTCTGCCGTGGCGCTCCCGTTCCCGCTCGCCGGTCCGGCCGTCGTGTCTGACGCGCCGCGCCCCGCGCAGGAACCGGACGTAGCCGGTGCCCTCCCGGTGGCCGTGGCCGCCATGCCGGCCGCACCGGCATGCGCGCGCCGCGCCGCCGACACCCGGTTGCACCGAGATCGCACCGATGCGGCCGTGACCGCGCCGCGGCCCGCCATGCCGTGGCCAGCGCCGACACATCGGTCGCGATGCGGCATCATCGCCCGCCACGGCCCCCGCCAGGCATGCACCCGGCGTCCTCCCGACATCACCGCCCCGCACCAGACACCACGCCGCCCCGCCGCCGTCAGGACGGCCGAAGCCGTAGAGGAATCCATCGCATGACCACCAACACAGACAACGTACGCATTTTCGACACCACCCTGCGCGACGGCGAGCAGTCCCCCGGTTGCAGCATGTCGCCGCAGCAGAAGCTGGTCATGGCCCGCGCCCTGGCCGAGCTGGGTGTGGACATCATCGAGACCGGCTTCCCGGCCAGCTCGCAGTCCGACCGCGAAGCCATGGCCCTGATCGCGCGCGAAATCCGCAGCCCGACCCTGGCGGTGCTCTCGCGCTGCCTGCCTGGCGACATCGAGGCCTCGCTGCGCACACTGGAGGCCGCCGCCCGGCCGCGCCTGCACCTGTTCCTGTCCACCAGCCCGCTGCATCGCGACCACAAGCTGCGCATGACCCGCGAGCAGGTGCTGGAATCGGTGGACCGGCACGTGCGCCTGGGCCGGGCCAGCGTTGACGATGTCGAGTTCTCGCCCGAGGACGCCACCCGCACCGAGGAGGACTTCCTGGCCGAAGTGGTCAAGATCGCCATCGCCGCCGGCGCCACCACGATCAACCTGCCCGACACGGTGGGCTTCACCACGCCGGAGGAGATCCGCGGCATGTTCTCGCGCCTGATCGCCACCGTCCCGGGCGCCAGGGACGTGGTCTTCAGCACCCACTGCCACAACGACCTGGGGCTGGCCGTGGCCAACTCGCTGGCCGCCATCGAGGGCGGCGCGCGCCAGGTGGAAGGCTCGATCAACGGCATCGGCGAGCGCGCCGGCAACTGCGCCATCGAGGAACTGGTGATGGCGCTGAAGGTACGCAACGCTTTCTACCGGCTGGACACGCGCGTGGATACGCGCCGCATCGTGCCCACCTCGCAGCTGCTGCAGCGCCTGGTCGGCATGCCGGTCCAGCGCAACAAGGCGATCGTCGGCGCCAACGCGTTCGCGCACGAGTCCGGCATCCACCAGCACGGCATGCTGCGCCACAGCGGTACCTACGAGATCATGCGTCCGCAGGACGTGGGCTGGCCGGACACGCAGATGGTGCTGGGCCGTCACAGCGGCCGTGCCGCGGTCGAGGCACGCCTGCGCGCGCTGGGCTACCTGCTGGAGGAAGACGAGCTGAAGCTGGTGTTCGAGCAGTTCAAGGCACTGTGCGAAAAGCAGCGGGTGGTCAACGATTCGGACCTGCAGACCCTGATGCAGGATGCCAGCGTGAGCCAGGGCTATCGGCTGGCGTCGATGACCATTTCCGATGTCGGCGGCCGCGCCAACGCCCTGGTGGAGCTGTCCGATCCGGAAGGCAAGCGCGTGTCAGAAACCGCGCAGGGCAACGGCCCGGTCGACGCCCTGTTCGGCGCGCTGTCCTCGGCCACCGGCGTGCAGATGACCCTGGACAGCTACCAGGTGCACAGCGTGGGCATCGGCACCGATGCGCGCGGCGAAGCCAGCCTGTCGGTGCGCGCCGAAGGCGTGGAGTACGAGGGCACCGGCACCGCGGCGGACATCATCGAAGCCAGCGCGCTGGCCTGGCTGGACGTGGCCAACCGCCTGCTGCGCCAGCGCCAGGCCAGCCCCGCGCGGTCCGAAACCGCCGCCGCCTGAGCCCGCCACGCGCATGACCGCCCGCGCCGGATCGACCACGTTCAGTGCCAGCCAGTCCCCGAGCGTGCGCCTGGTCGCGCGCCCGGCCATTTCCGATTCCAAGCAAGGCCATCCGCAATGAGCCCAGCCCCAGCTCCCCGTACACTTTTTGACAAACTGTGGGACGCGCACGTCGTCGTGCCCGAAAGCGACAGCGCACCTGCGGTGCTGTACATCGACCTGCACCTGATCCACGAAGTCACCTCGCCGCAGGCCTTCACCGAACTGCGCGCGCGCGGCATCGCGCCGCGCCGTCCGGACCGGACCAAGGCGACGATGGACCATTCCACACCGACCCTGCCGCGCGACGCCGATGGCCGCCTGCCCTACTCCAGCGCCGCCGCCGAGAAGCAGGTCCAGACACTGGAAGCCAACTGCGCCCAGTACGGCATCGAGCTGTTCGACATGGGCTCGGACAACCGTGGCATCGTCCACGTGATCGCGCCGGAACAGGGCTTCACCCAGCCGGGCATGACCATCGTCTGCGGCGACAGCCACACCTCCACCCATGGCGCGTTCGGCGCGCTGGCCTTCGGCATCGGCACCAGCGAAGTCGGCCATGTACTGGCCACCCAGTGCCTGCTGCAGCGCAAGCCCAGGACCATGTCGATCACCGTCGAGGGGCCGCTGGCCCCCGGCGTGGGCGCCAAGGACGTGGCGCTGCACATCATCGGCACGATCGGGGTCAACGGCGGCACCGGCCACGTGCTGGAATTCCGCGGCTCCACCATCGAGGCGATGGACATGGAGCAGCGCATGACCCTGTGCAACATGTCCATTGAAGCCGGCGCGCGCGCCGGCATGGTGGCCCCGGACCAGGTGACCTTCGACTACATGGCGGCCACCCCGCGCGGGCCCAAGGGCGCCGACTTCGATGCCGCGGTCGCCTGCTGGAAGACCCTGCGCAGCGATGACGGCGCGCACTTCGATGCGCAGGTGGCGATCGATGCCAGCGACATCCGCCCGACCCTGACCTGGGGCACCCATCCGGGCACGGCGATCGCGATCGACGCGCCGATCCCGGCCGCCCACGATGCCGCCGCGCGCAAGGGCCTGGCCTACATGGGCTTCGATGCAGGCCACCCCGTGGCCGGCGCCAGGGTCGATGTGGTCTTTGTCGGCTCCTGCACCAACGGCCGCCTGCGCGACATGCGCGATGTCGCGCGCGTGCTGGCCGGACGCAAGGTCGCCGACGGCGTGCGCATGCTGGTGGTGCCAGGGTCGGAAATCGTCAAGCGCCAGGCCGAGGCCGAGGGCATCGATGCCATCGTGCGCGCCGCCGGTGCGCAGTGGCGCGAGCCGGGCTGCTCGATGTGCATCGCCATGAACGGCGATCTGGTCGCGCCGGGCGAGCTGGCCGTGTCCACCTCCAACCGCAATTTCGAAGGCCGCCAGGGCCCGGGCTCGCGCACCGTGCTGGCCTCGCCGCTGAGCGCGGCGTGGTCGGCGGTCCAGGGCCGGGTGGCCGATGTCCGTGAATTCTTTGCAGCAACCCCGCAGAAGGAAGTGGCCTGATGCCCAGCCCCGAAACCAGCCAGGCCGCCAGCATGGCCTTCACCGCCACCGTGGCCAGCGCCCTGGCCCGCAGCATCCGCGACACCCCGCTGCGTCCGCGCGCCGAGTGCGCGCCCCAGGCGCTGCCCACTGCGGAAGTCACCGACGTCCCGGCCGAGTTCGCGCTGGACGACGGCGAGGAGGCGGCGTGATGACCACCCTGTCGCCATCCCTGTCGCAGAACCCGGCCATCCAGGCCCGGACCGTTCAGATCAGCTCGCGGTCGGTGGTCCTGCGCTCGACCAACATCGATACCGACCAGATCATCCCCGCGCGCTTTCTGTCCACCACCGAGCGCGCCGGCCTGGGCCGGTTTGCGTTCAACGACTGGCGCTGGATCTCCGAGGGCGTGCCGAACCCGGAATTTGCCTTCAACCGGCCGGAAAACGCCGGCCGCCAGATCCTGCTGGCCGGGCGCAATTTCGGCTGCGGTTCCTCGCGCGAACACGCGCCCTGGGCGCTGACCGACCTGGGCCTGAAGGCGGTGGTCTCCAGCGAGATCGCCGACATCTTCCGCGGCAACAGCCTCAAGAACGGCCTGCTGCCAGTGGTCCTGGACGAGGCCGACGTGCAGACACTGATGCAGCGACCGGACGATGAACTGACCATCGACGTGGCCGCACGCGAGCTGCGCACGCCCGATGGCCGCATCTACACCTTCCCGCTGGACGGGTTTTCGCAGACCTGCCTGCTGGAAGGCGTCGACCAGCTCGGCTACCTGCTGGCCCGCGCCCCCGACATCGCACGCTACGAGGCAACCCATGCACGCTGACATCGTCGTCCTGCCCGGTGACGGCATCGGCCCGGAAGTGGCCGCCGCCGCGGTCACCGTCCTCAAGGCCGTGGCCAGCCGCTACGGCCACAGCTTCACCTTTACCGAGCACGACATCGGCGGCATCGCCATTGATCGCCATGGCGTGCCGCTGCCCGAGTCCACCACCGCCGCCTGTCAGCAGGCCGACGCGGTGCTGCTGGGCGCGGTCGGCGGGCCCAAGTGGTCCGATCCAGGCGCCAGGGTGCGGCCCGAGCAGGGCCTGCTGGCGATCCGCAAGGCGCTGGGGCTGTTCGCCAACCTGCGCCCGGTGCGTCCGCACGCCGCCGCGCTGGATGCCTCGCCGATCAAGCCGCACCTGCTGACCGGGGTGGACATCATGGTGGTGCGCGAGCTCACCGGCGGCATCTACTTCGGCGAAAAGACCCGCACCGCCGAGGCGGCCAGCGACCTGTGCAGCTACTCGGTGGCCGAGATCGAGCGCGTGCTGCGCAGCGCCTTCGCCCTGGCCAGGGCCCGCCGCGGCAAGCTCACTTCGGTGGACAAGGCCAACGTGCTGGAAACCTCGCGCCTGTGGCGCGAGGTGGCCACGCGCATCGGCCGCGAGGAATTTGCCGAGGTCGAACTGGAACACCAGCTGGTCGACTCGATGGCCATGCACCTGCTGGCCAAGCCGCGCGAGTACGACGTGATCGTGACCGAAAACATGTTCGGCGACATCCTCACCGACGAGGCCTCGATGCTGGCCGGCTCGCTGGGCCTGCTGCCGTCGGCCTCGCTGGGGCCCGATGGCACGCTTGCGCACCGTCCTATCGACGGTGCGCGTGCCGCCGGGCGCCCGGCCATGGATGGCCGGGCCGGGGTCTCTTCAAGCGACGCAAGCCGCGCCACGGACAGCAGCAGGAAACTGCGGATGGGCATCTACGAGCCGATCCATGGTTCGGCCCCGGACATCGCCGGCAAGGGCATTGCCAACCCCTACGCCACCCTCCTGTCGGCGGCGATGCTGCTGCGTCATTCGCTGGGGCTGGAAGCGGAGGCCCAGTGCATCGAGCGCGCCGTCGATGCCGCGCTGGATGCCCACGCCTTCACCGCCGACCTGGCCGGCACAGGCAAGGCCCTGTCCACCGCGCAGGCCGTGGAGGTCGTGCTGGAACAGCTGGAGACTTCCTGCTTCGTGGCCGAGCTGCGCGATTGACCCGGCCGCCGGCGGCCAGGCCGCCGGCGCCTGGGGGACAAGCTGACAGGGCGATGACGGGCGCGCCAGCCGGGGGCGTGAGGCTGTAAATATCGAACCGCCTAGTCTAGTATTGACCCATGGCTGAGCACGCCCCCGATTCCAGGACCGCCGATCCGGACCGCACCGCCCGTGCGCCGTCCGGCCCCGGCCGTCCCAAGGATCTGGCCAAGCGCGCCGCCATCCTGCAGGCAGCCAAGGCCCTGTTCGCCCGCGAAGGCTTTGCCGGGGTCAGCATGGACCGCATCGCCGCCGAGGCCGGCGTGTCCAAGCTGACCGTCTACAGCCATTTCGGCGACAAGGAATCGCTGTTTTCCGAGTCGGTGCGCATCCTGTGCGAGGACATGCTGCCGGACGAATTCTTCAAGGTGCAGGCCGATGGCACCCTGCGCGGCCAGCTGCGCCACATCGCCGAAGGCTTTTTTGACCTGATCGTCAGCGATGAGGCCATCCGCACCCACCGGATCATGGTGACCCCGGGCCAGGCCGACCAGAGCCTGCGCCGGATCTTCTGGGAAGCCGGCCCCAAGCGCACCCACGACAGTTTTGTCGCGTTCCTGCGCACGGCCGTGGATGAAGGGCACCTGGAGATCGACGACCTCGACTGCGCGGCCAAGCAGTTCTTCACCCTGCTCAAGGGCGAGCTGTACAGCCGGATGATGTGCGGGGTCTGCGACCAGCCCGATGCCGACGAAGTGGCCGCCCACCTGGATGCCACCGTCGAGATGTTCCTGCGCGCCTATGCCCCGCGCTGACATGACCGCGTGCCTGAACCTCGGCCTGGCCATGGCCTGCGGTCCGATGACTTCCGGCACTGCGCCCGTCGCGCGGTGCGGCACCATCCTGCCCATGCCCGACCCGCCTGGCATGGCTAGAATGCCCGGCGCTGCGCTCCCAACACCCCCCTTCGAAGCACACCCATGACGATTGATTACGCCCAAGCCCGCGAGAACATGGTCGAACAGCAGATCCGCCCGTGGGACGTGCTGGACAACCGTGTCCTGGAAACCCTGGCGACCCTGCCGCGCGAGGCGTTCGTGCCTGCCGCCTACCGCGCGCTGGCCTATGCCGACCTGGAGCTGCCGCTGGGCCATGGTCAGCACATGATGAAGCCGGTGGTCGAAGGCCGCGCCCTGCAGGCGCTGGAAGTGCAGCCAGGCGAGGACGTGCTGGAAATCGGCACCGGCAGCGGCTTCCTGACCGCCTGCCTGGCCGAGATGGGCCGCGAGGTGGTCAGCCTGGAGCTGTACCCGGAGCTGGCTGCGCAGGCGCGCGCCAACCTGGACAGCACCGGCCTGGGCAGCAACGTGCGGATCGAGACCGCCGATGCGATGACCTGGACGGCGCAGCGCCAGTTCGACGTGGTCTGCGTCACCGGCGCGGTCGACAGCCTGCCGCCCGGCTTCCTGCAGTGGCTGCGCCCGGGCGGGCGCCTGTTCGTGGTGTGCGGCCGCTCGCCGGTGATGGAAGCGATGCTGGTGCACAACCAGGCGTCCGGCCCGCACTTCCAGTCGCTGTTCGAAACCGACCTGGCCTATCTGGTCGGCGCCGAACCGGTCGCGAAATTCGTTTTTTAAGCATTGTAACCCTTCAAGGAAAGCCCCTAGATGATCCGTCTTCCCCTCGTTCTCGCAATCGCGTTGGCGCTGCCATCGACCGCCTCGGCGGCCGACCTGATGCAGACCTACGAAATGGCCCGCAACGGCGACCCGACCCTGGCCCAGGCAGAGGCCGGCCGGCTGGCGCAGAAGGAAGGTGTGGTCCAGGCCCGTGCCACCCTGCTGCCGCAGGTCAGCGGGACCGCCTCGCTGGGGCGCTCCAGCGCCAAGGTCACCGATGGCGGCGACTGGATCGACAGCCCGCGTTCGCGCGACTACAGCGTCGGCGTCAGCCAGACCCTGGTGAACTTCGGCTCCTACGCCACCGTCCGCGCCCAGCGCGCGCTGAGCCAGTCGGCGGATTTCGATCTGGAATCGGCCAATGACTCGCTGATCACCCGCACCTCGGCGGCCTACTTCAACGTGCTGATCGCGATCGAAACGCTGGCCTCGGCCGAAGCGGCCGAAGCGGCCTTCCAGAAGCAATTCGATTACGCGCAAAAGCGTCTGGACGTGGGCCTGGCCCCGATCACCGACGTGCACGAAGCCCGCGCCTCCTACGACAGCGCGCGCGCCACGGTCATCACCCAGCGCAACGCGCTCAAGGACGCCTACGAAGCGCTGGCCGAGATCACCGGCCAGCCGGTTGCCAACCTGCGCGGCCTGCCGGACGACTTCAAGCCACAGCTGCCGTCCGAATACGGCGCCGACGGCTGGGTCGATACCGCCGTCGCCCAGAACCCATCGCTGAAGTCCCTGCAGCTGCAGGTCCAGTCGGCCGAAGCCGGCGTCGCCGGCGCCCGCGCCGGTCACCTGCCGACCCTGAGCCTCAACGGCAGCTACGGTCGCAGCGCCAGCTGGGGCGGCGACACCGACACCAGTCTGGACGGCACCAACCGCCGCGGCGAATATGACTCGCGCGCGGTGAGCCTGTCGCTGAACGTGCCGATCTTCTCCGGCGGCGCGGTCCAGTCGCAGGTGCGCCAGGCCATCGCCCAGCGCGATTCGGCCCAGGATGCCTACGAGCAGCAGCGCCGCGCGGTGGTACGCAACACCCGCAACGCCTACCAGGTGCTGGAAGCGGGCATCAGCGAGATCGAGGCTCGCCGCTCCGCCCTGATCTCGGCCCGCAGCGCCTACGACGCCTCGCAGGTTGGCCTGGAAGTGGGGACCCGCACCGTCCTGGACGTGCTGACCAACCAGAACAACCTGGTCTCGGCCCAGCAGCAGTACTCGCTGGCCAAGTACAACTTCCTGCAGAACCGCCTGCTGCTGGAAGCCGCCGCCGGCACCCTGGACGCAGCCGACCTGCGCGACGTCAACGCCCTGCTCAGCGCCGATGCCAATGCCCGCCTGAACAGCACCGACATGCAGGCCATCGGCACCCCACGCGCGCAGTAGCGGGCCGTCGAGCCGCAGACGAAAGCACCCCGCTTGAAGCAGCTGTTTTTTTGCGCTCCCGCGCAGGGCGCACAGGTCAGGCCGACAGGTCGCTGCCACTGGCTGCGGGAAGCGCCGGCGGAACCTCGGCTTCGCCCAGGCTGACATGGGCGCGCGGGAACCACAGGGTCATCACCGTGCCCACGCCCACCGCGCTGTCCACATCGATGAAACCGCCAGCCTGGCGCATCAGTGCGTAGACCTGGGCCAGGCCCAGCCCGGTACCGCGGCCTTCGGGCTTGGTGGTGAAATAGGGCTCGAACAGCCGCGACATCGCGGCCTGGTCCATGCCGCTGCCGGTGTCGGCCACCGACAGGGTCACATAGTCGCCGGCCGCGCGCAGGTGGGTCGCCCAGTCCTGGCTGACCTGGCCCTGGTCGCAGCGCAGGGTGATGCGGCCAGTGCCCCCGCAGGCGTCGCGGGCGTTGATGCACAGGTTCATCACCGCCTGGCCGACGCTGTGCCGGTCGGCGATCACCGGGAATGGCTGCGACTGCCGTTCGACCACCAGTTGCAGGTCCGGCGCCAGGCTCTGCTGCATCAGCTCGGCCATTTCCAGCGCCACCTCCTGCAGATCCATCGGCTCGGCGCGCACTGGATGCTGGCGGGCGAAGCCGAGCAGCCGCTTGGCCACCGCAGTCGCATGCCCCAGCGCCTCGTTGCCGCGCCCAAGCAGCTTGCGCTGGATCGGAGTCAAGGTCTCCGGAGCGTCGGTGACCATGCTGATGGCGGCCACCGCGGTCTGCAGCATGTTGTTGAAATCGTGGGCGATCCCGGCCACCAGCTGGCCCACCGCCTCGCCCTTCTGCGCCTGCATGGCGGTGTGTTCGGCCATGGCCCGGGCGGCCTCGGCAATGTCGCGTTGTTGCAGCGCGGCCAGCTCCAGGTGACGGCGGCGCTCGCTGATGACCTGGGCCTGGGTCAGGGTGGCTTCCAGGTATTGGTTGTGCTGGCTGGCGGCCATGACCTGGCTTTCGGCACCCTGCAGCTGCGAAGACAGGCTGGCGTTGAGCGTGCGCAGGGCCTGCTCGACACGGCGCATTTCGGTGATGTCGCGACCGACCACCACCAGCGACTCGACCCGCCCGGCGGCGTCGCTGAGCGGGGCGATGGACACCGACCACTGGCGCTGGGCCCCACGCAGCGTGGTCAGGGTTCCCGTGTATTGGCTGGACTGGCCTTCCAGCCCGCGCCGCAGGGCCTGGTGCACCACCGGATGCAGGGCCGGTGGCCAGAAGTCCTGCCAGGCCCGGTGCAGTACATCGCTGCGCTCGAAGGCCTGCAGCAGGTCCAGGCCATGGCGGTTGACCGAGGCAATCCGGCCGGTCGCGTCCAGCTCCAGGATGCAGTCCTCGGAGAGCTCGATGATCTGGCGGTAGTGGTCGCCCGGTGACATCTGACGCCATTGTAGGGGCAAGCGATGACAGACACGCACGGGTCACTCCGATTTCACGCCGCCGCTGGCAGGCTCGGGCTGTCCTTTGTCTCCGGTACTCCCATGTCCACCGCCACCATGCCCATGATCCTCGTCGTCGAGGACGATCAGGGCGCCAGGGAGATCGCCGCCATGATCCTGGAAGCCGAGGGTTACCGCGTGCTGGCCGCCAATGGCGGCATGCAGGCCCTGGACCTGCTCTCCGGCAGCGAACAGGTGGACCTGATCTTCAGCGACATCAACATGCCCGGTGGCATGGATGGCATCCAGTTGGCGCGCCGCATCGCCGATCTGGCTGGCCAGCTCCCAGTGGTCCTGACCTCGGGGCATTCGCTCAACAGCTTCCGCGACTTCCCCACCAACGCCGCATTCCTGGCCAAGCCCTACAACCGTCAGGCACTGCTGGGCGCGATGCGCCAGCACCTGTCGGCCTGACAGGCAACAAGGCAGGGCGAGGCCCGGCGCCCATGACGGCGCCGGCGCAAACGTCTACGCTCCCGGCGCCAGGAGGGGGATGATCTGGATGATGACGGTTGACCCGGCGCGCCGGCGCCTGCTGCTGCCCAATCTGCTGCGTGGTTTTGTGCTGACGGTGTGCCTGGTGTTTGCCGGTGCCGAATACTGGCATGGCCTGGAGACCCGCGCGGAAGCCCGTGCCCAGATCCAGCTCGATGCCGCCAACCTGGCCCGCGCGGTCAGCCAGCATGCCGAGGACTCCTTCCAGCTGGCCGACGCCACCTTGTCGGGCATTGCCGAACGGCTGCACGTCTACGGCACCGGGCCAGGCAACCTGGAATCGCTGAGCCGGTACATGCGCCGGGAAGCGGCGCGGTCTCCACGCATCCATGCGCTGTACGTCTACGACGCCAGCGGCAACTGGATCGCCTCCTCACTGGCGACGCTACCGGCGAGCAAGAACAACAGTGACCGCGCCTACTTCCGCCATCATCGGGAGGTGGACGATGGCTTGTCATGGCTGGGGCCACCGGTGCGCAGTCGCACCGACAACAGCTGGATCATCACGCTTACCCGCCGCTACAACGATGCCCGGGGCCGATTCGGCGGCGTGGTCCTGGCCAGCATCCGCTCGCGCTATTTTTCCGATTATTACCGCGGCTTCGAACTCGGCAGGGAAGGCGCCGTGGCGCTGGTCAACGAGGCGGGCATCGTCTGTGCCCGGGCGCCAGACGATGAAGCCAATGTTGGCCGCGACCTATCCAACACGACGCTGTTCGCCGACATCAAGGCCGCCCGCAGCGGGACGCTCACCTATGTCTCGCCGGTGGACCAGATGCGCCGGATCAGCGGCTTCCACCACGCCGACCACTTTCCACTGATCGCCGTGGCCGCGCTGTCCGAATACGAAGCGCTGGCTGCCTGGCGGCGCTCGATGCGCACCCACGCGCTCCTGACCCTGGTCACCATCGCGCTGCTGGCGGTGCTGGGCGAATGGCTGCGGCGGCAGCTGCTCGCACGCCAGGCGGTGCAGGACCAGCTCGAAGCCCTGGCCCGGACCGACAGCCTGACCGGCCTGGCCAACCGCCGTGCGCTGGATGAATACCTGGCCGACGCCTGGCCACGGGCATTGCGCGAAAGCGCGCCGCTGGGCCTGCTGCTGGTGGACATCGACCACTTCAAGGCGTTCAACGACACCTACGGCCACCAGGCCGGCGATGCCTGCCTGCGTCAGGTGGCCGAGGCAGTCAAGCACTGCGCGCGTCGGCACGGCGACATGGCCGCCCGCTATGGCGGCGAAGAACTGGCCCTGGTGCTGCCCGGCTGCGACAGCAATACCGTGCGCGAGCTGGCCGAGGCGGTCTGCCGCAACGTGCGCGCGCTGGGCATCCCGCACGCGGAGAGCTACACCGCGCCGGTGGTCACCATCAGTGTCGGTGGCGCCTCGCTGTGGCCGGCCCGCATGGGCGCCGAAGAAGGCCCGGCCAGCCTGGTCAAACTGGCCGACCTGGCGCTGTATGACGCAAAGGCCGGCGGCCGCAACCGTGCCGCAGTGCGGAGCTGAGCGCAGCTCGGGCTTGCTTTGAGGATGCTGTCCTGGATCGCAGATCGCGTGGCGCTTCGACAATCTGCACCGCCACGCCGATCCAGGTGCTGCCGCGCGATGCGGGCGGGCGCTGGTCGTTCGATTGAACAGCCCCTCGTGCTGCCCATGCACGCAAGCCGCGGTACAGGCTGTGCTGGCGCTCAGGCGGCGGCCGTGCCCAACGGCGGCGCGGCGCAGTAGCGGTCGATGAACTGCTGGTGGCCGGGCATGGCCTGGGCGCAATGGTCGATGGTCTTCTCGACACTGGCCAGGAACGCCTTCAGGTCGGCTTCGGGCACCTGGTCGACCAGCGGGTGGTAACTGGCCGGCATGATCCCCTGTCCCACCATCACCTGCACCCAGCTGATCTCGGCGAACATCTCATCGCCATTGCGATAGAAGCGCCCGCTGTCGCCGAACAGCTCCAGCGTGGACTGCAGCTCGGCCGGGATCGCCATGTCGCGGCATTGCCGCCAGAAACCGGTGTCGTCACGCTCGGTGGCGTGGTAATGCAGCACCAGAAAGTCGCGGATGCGTTCGAACTCGAACGCCAGCCGGTCGTTGTAGCGCTGTACCAGCACCTGGCTGATGCCCTCGCGCGGGAACAGCTCCAGCAGCTTGGAGATGCCGGACTGGATCAGGTGGATGCTGGTCGATTCCAGTGGCTCCATGAAGCCGCTGGCCAGGCCAAGCGCGACCACGTTCTTGTTCCAGCACAGCTTGCGCCGGCCGGTGGTGAAGCGCAGCGGGCGCGGATCGCCCAGCGCCTTGCCATCCAGGTTGGCCAGCAGCGTGGCGGCGGCTTGGTCCTCGCTGATGTGCGCGCTGGAATACACATAGCCATTGCCGGTGCGGTGCTGCAGCGCGATGCGCCACTGCCAACCGGCCTGGCGCGCGGTGGCGCGGGTATACGGCGTGGGTGGGCCGACCTTCTCGCAGGGCACGGCCAGCGCGCGGTCGCACGGCAGCCAGTGCGTGTAATCGTGGTAGCCGGTGTGCAGGGTCTGCTCGATCAGCAGACCGCGGAAGCCGGAGCAGTCGATGAACAGGTCACCGGCGATCACCGTGCCGTCCTGCAGGCGCAGCGACTGGACATCCCCCGATTCGGGATGCTGGCTGACCTGCTCGACGATGCCCTCGATCCGGCGCACGCCGCGCTGTTCGGAATAGGTCCGCAGCAAGCGCGCATACAGCGCCGCATCGAAGTGGTAGGCGTAGGCGATGTTGGCCAGCGGCGATTGCGCCGGCACGTCCCTGGCTGAGGTCATGAAGCGGTTCATCGGCGCGGCCACGGTATTGAGCGTATAGGCGCCCAGTGGCTTGGCCCAGCCGGCGCGGTGAGCCTTGATCCAGTACTGGTGGAACGGCAGCAGCCCGAGCCGATGGCCGATCTCGGTGCCGAAGCCATGCAGGTACGAGGCGCCCTTGCGGCGCCAGTCGACGAATTCGATGCCCAGCTTGAAGGTGCCCTGGGTCTGGCGGACGAACTCGGCCTCGTTGAGACCCAGCAGGTTGTTGAAGGCCTTGATGTGCGGGACGGTAGCCTCGCCCACGCCGACCGTGCCGATCTGCTCGGACTCGACCAGCGTGACCTTGTAGGTCGGTCCGAGCACGCGCGCGAGCGCGGCAGCGGCCATCCAGCCGGCGGTGCCGCCGCCGACGATGACGATGCTGCGGATGGAACAGACGCTCATCCTGAAATCCTTGCCTGGCGCTGCCGCGCAGCTTGCCACTTCAAAGACGAAACGGAGCCACAGGACCCCGTCCGAATCGACCCGCGCGGGCCGACGGGAGCGCCGGCCCGCACGGTACTTCGTGGGATCAGAACTTGGCACCGATTTCGAAGGTCACCGTGCGCGGGAAGTAGTTGATGTCGCCGGTCTTGTTGATCGAGATGTCCGGGTCGAACTGGCCGTTGCTGCCAAAGCCGTTGTACGAGTACGCCGAGTAGTTCTTGAAGTCGAACGCATTGAGCAGGTTGATGCGCGCGGACAGCTTGAAGTCCTTGTAGACGGTGAAGTCCTTGCTGGCCTGGAAGTCCACCGTGCGGTAGCCCCAGATGTCGCCACCGAACAGGAACTTGCCCGCACCGGGCGGCGTGGCACCCACCTGCTGGCAGGTCGCGCCGTGGCTGTCGGTATAGCCGTAGCAGGCGATGGTGTTGATCGGCTCGGGCGTGGCCAGGACCAGCTTGGCGCCGAAGGTCATGCCCCAGAAACCATCGATCGAACCGGAGGCGACGAAGCGGTGCGCGGCCACGGCATCGGACTTGACGAACGGATAGTCCTCGATGGTGGCCTGGTCGAACGCGAACGGCTCGTCGATGTTGCGATTCTGACGCGCGCTGGTATGGGTGTAGGCCAGGGTCAGGCCCCAGCCCGACTCCCTGGTGTAGGGCTTTTCGGCCGACATCAGGATCTGGGTGCTGCGTGACTCCAGGCCGTTGTTGCCCATGATGGTGTTGTTGTAGCCGGGCACCGGATGGCCCCACGGCGCACTGCCATTCTGGAAATAATCGCCATTGGGGTAGCGGTTGATCAGGGTCATCGCAAAGCCGTCGTAGCTCAGGTTGCGCTGCACGGTCACGTCGGTCAGCCAGTCGCCGACCAGATTGCTCACACCGATGCTGTACTGGTCGCTATAGGGGGTCTTGAGGTGATTGTTGAAGACGAACAACTCACCGCTGCCCTTGACGTCGGCGATGGCATTGAGCTCGTCGATGTTCTGGTACCTGGGGTCGTAGTCGATGCACAGCCGATCCTGGCGATAGCAGCCGTTGGCGGTTCCGTAGTTGCCCTTGAAGAACACTGCCACCGGCGACAGCGCGGCCTTGCTGGTTTCATAGGCCAGCTGCTCGAACAGATTGCGGTCGTAGGAACGGCCGGCGCCGCCGTGCAGCACCATGCTCTCATCGCCGAAGAAGTCATAGGCGAAGCCCAGGCGCGGCTGCCAGGCGTCCTTGAAGTTCTCGCGGTTATGCCCGTTGGAGATGTAGTCGTGGTAGTCCAGGCCACTGGCGGCCAGGCGATTGCCCCAGGGCTGGCCGGGATTGGCCGGGTCATCCGCATTCAGCGCGGCGACGAAGCCCGGTGCGGTGACGAAGTCGGTGTAGGCCGGGTTGTCCTCGTAATCCCAGCGCACGCCGATGTTCAGCAGCAACTTGTCGGTGACCGCCCAGTCATCCTGGATGTAGATGCCGTACTGCTTGGCGTCGGTCTCCACCAGCGCCTTTTGACCCGGGGTGGCAAAGGGCGAATAGAAGTCCACGCGATAGGGCGTGGCCGCCACGCCATTGGCGTCGACCTGATAGCTGAACTGGGGATTCAACGAGGCCGCGTCCTGTGCGGTCAGGGTGATGTCCTTGTAGTTCACGCCCATCTTGATGGTGTGCTCGCCATGCCAGTCGAAGCTGGTGAAGGTCAGATCGTCCTGCAGGCTCCAGCCATCCTGGCTACGGCGCTGCAGGCTGGAACCACCGGCAGGCCCGGTCGCCAGGAAGGTCCACTCATCGATATCGGTGGACGGCGCCGGTCGGTAGTTCAGATAGTTGTAGATGGCGCCCGGGCCGATACCCATCGGTCGCGGGTTGTTCTCGGACTTCTCCTTGGACACGATCAGCTCGTTGTACCAGGCATCGGCGCTGTGCTGCCAACGCAACGCGACACGCCTGTCCTTGTTGATCTTGTCGGTGCCGTGGTCGGTGGCGTTCTGCCCGCCCACGTTGTCCACCTGGGTTTCATCGCGATACTGGCCCGACAGCTCGATGCGGTCGTTGTCGGTGATTTCCCAGTCCAGCTTGCCGAAGTACAGGTCCTCGGTGAACGGCAGGTTGGCTGCACCGTACTGCGATGCCAGGTCGGACGGCAGCAAGCCGACGTAGGGCGCGGCATCGGCGCTGGGCTGGATGCTGCGTGGCACGACGTTTTCCTTGCCCTCGTAGGCAAAGAAGAAGTGCATGCGGTCCTGGATGATCGGGCCGCCGAGGGCAAACCCATATTCCTTGACCTGCGAATCGACCTTGCCATTGCCCTCGTCGGGCCGCTCTTCGCGCAGCGACTCATCGGTGTAGCGGTAGAACAGCTCGCCGTGGAACTCGTTGGTGCCCGACTTGGTTGCCGCGGTGATGGCCGCGCCGCTGACCTGGCCGAACTCGGCCTTGTAGTTGGAGGTGATGACCTTGTATTCGCCGATGGCCAGCTGCGGAAATGGATTGCCCTGGCTGTCCTGCTGACCGGCAATGCCACCCTTGGCCACGTAGCTCTTCTGGCTGACGCCGTCGATGTACAGGTTGCCGGCGCTGGAGTTGGAGGCGCCACCGCGCAGGGTGGTGTGGCCCTGGGCGTCGACGTTGAACACCATGCCCGGCACGGTGTCGGCAAACTCCAGGAAGTTGCGCGTGGCCTGCGGCAGCTGCTGGATCTGGCGCAGCGAGACGATGTTGCCGACCTCCGAGGTCTTGACGTCCCGGGTCAGCGGCGCGGTCACGCGCACCGCGCCCAGCGTGGTGGCATCGCCGGCCGGCGCGGAGGTTGGCGCCTCCAGGTCCACGGTCGAGGAGGAGGCCACCTGCAGGGTGACATCGCGGGCCACGCCACCGGCCTGGACCGTGTAGGTGCCAGGCTGCAGGCCGACGATGGTGTAGGTGCCGTTCTGGCTGATGATCGCGCGGCGCACCGCACCGGTGGCCTTGTTGGTGACGGTCACTTCCTGGCCGGCCTCGGCCGAGGTCACGGTGCCGCGCAGGATGGCGGTGGAGGTCTGGGCAAAGCTCGGCACCGAAGCGGCCATGCAGCCAGCCAGGGCCATGGCCAGCACGCTGCGCGACGGGGTGGGACGGAATGAACGCTTGCTCTTCATGACTCTGCCCTCCTTGGGGCCGTCGGAACACTGACTTGGGACGTCGTTGCGAAAATCGGGAACTTCGAAAGTGCGGTACTGCGTGATCCGGCAGCAGGCGGAGGCTCAGCCCGTGCGACGCTCCGGCATGGCGCTGGAATCGCGCACGACCAGATGCGGCACCAGGGCCGTGGTATCCACGACTGCGGCGGCATCGCCACCAAGCCCCGGGTGTTGGAGCAGCAGCTGCAGCGCGCGTGCACCCAGGCTGGCGATGTCCACGCGCATGGTGGTCAGGGCCGGATTGACGTAGCGCGCCATCGGCACGTCGTCGAAGCCGGCCACGGCGATGTCCTCGGGCACGCGCAGGCCGGCCCTGCGCAGCGCGAACAGGCAGCCCAGCGCCATCATGTCGTTGGCGGCGAACACCGCATCGGGCCGCTGCCCGGTGGCGAAGGTTTCCCCGGCCGCGTAGCCGGAGGCCTCGTCGAAGGCGCCTGCCATGGTCCATTCCGGCCCGGCATCGGCCACGGTGGCCAGCGCGTCGCGATAGCCGCGCAGGCGCTCGCAGGCATCGAAGTTGTCGGCCGGCCCGCAGACAAAGGCAATCCGGCGGTGGCCCACCTCCAGCAGGTGGCGGGTCATGGCATGGGCGCCGCCGTAGTTGTCCACGTTGAGCACGGTGGCGCGCGGGCTGCCGGCGCAGTTCATCAGCACCGCCGGCACCTCGGGCGCCAGGACCTGGTCCAGCGCCTCCTCGCTGCCCAGGAACGGCGACATCACCAGCACGCCGTCGACGCGGCCGGGGGTGGCGCGCAGCGCATCGCGCTGTTCGGCCAGGCTGCCGTGGCAGCTGGACACCAGCAGGTGCAGGCCGCGCTCACGGGCGGCATGGTCGATGCCGCGCATCAGCTCGGAGAAGAACTCGCCGTGCAGGTCCGGCAGCACCACGCCGATGGTGTGGGTGCGGCGGCTGCTCAGCGCACGCGCGGCGTGGTGCGGGCTGTAGCGCAATTCGCTGGCGACCCTGACGATCCGCGCGCGCACCTCTTCGGCCACGTATTGACGGCCATTGAGCGCGCGCGACACCGTGGCCGCGGACACTTCGGCCACGCGGGCGACATCCTTGATCGTGACGTTCATTGCGAGGTCCTTGAGCCGTGCCCGGGCACAGGAAGCGCCGCTGCCAACGGCACGCGCTGTTGGTCGCCGGTACGGCGATGGACCGGTGCCGCCTTGCGCGACATCGGCGAATGGTGTCCGGCTTGCGGCACTGGAAAGCCCCTCCCAAGGCACCCTGCCTCTTTTGGCGGGCGGCACCGTAGCAGGACTTGCAAGCGTTTACATGCTGCGCCGCAAGGTGCGCGGTGCACGCACTTGCTGATAGCGAACCCGGGTGACCGTCGGGTTGGCCAGATAACGGTTCCTGAAGGTTCTGGCGCGCGTCTGCGGACGGCTGCTGCGCAATGGCGTCGCACGCCCGCTCTGGTCCGCTGCGCTGCGCCATGTCATTGCGCGAAACGGAGCGTGTGCAGCACAGCCGATGACCGCCGCCGGCGAGTCATCACACACTCGCATGCCGCAATGCTGACGCGGGGCCGTTTGCCAGCCTCGACCGGCGGCACCAGGGCGGCGCCTGCACGGGAGTGCGACCAAATTCGCTCCCATGCCGCGCTTGCGCAGTTCGGCGGATTGCAGCCGATGTACGGTGATCTGCCAGGCGCCGAAGACAGCTAAGCTTGCAGGTCAAGCCGCTGGGGGAGCGGCGCCGTCAGGCGGCCGGGAACACATGTCGCACATCCACAAGGAACTTGTCCAGGAACGTATTTCCGGCGTGGCCGTGCGTCTGGCCTGCCACGCCAGCGACGACCACGCCGATCGCACTGCCTGGGCCGCCGCCCTGCTGCTGGCCGCCACCCGCGACCTGGCCCCGCCTGATCGCTCGGCCGTACGCCGCGGCGTGCACGATGTGCTGGAGATGTTCGAGCCGAGCTGGATGGATTGAAGCTGCGCGGCACGCCTGCCGCGGCTCACGCCTCGGCCATCAGCCCGGCAATGAGGCCGAGGCGGTCTGCCCGATGGTCGCAGCGCCCGCAGCGCCGAGGTATTCACGCCGCACGCGCTTGATCCCGCACAGCAGCGCATAGCCGCTGGTGCCACAGGCCTGGGCGATCTGCGACGGTGTCGGCAGGGGTTGAGGGCCCCAGAGCACGACCTGGCTGCCGACGCCGGCCTGCGGCAGTTCGGTGATATCCACCGTCAGCATGTCCATCGACACCCGGCCGACCAGGCGCGTGGTCACGCCATCGACCACCACCGGGGTGCCGTTGGGCGCCAGCTGCGGATAGCCGTCGGCATAGCCCAGCGCCACCACCCCGATCCGCATCGGCACCGGCGCGGTGAAGCGGGCGCCATAGCCGACCGCCTCGCCGGCCGCCAGCGCGCGCACCGCGATCAGCCTGGACTCCAGCTGCATCACTGGCCGCAGCACATGCCGGATCGGCGCCTCCAGCGGAAAAGGGCTTGCCCCGTACAGCATCAGCCCCGGGCGCACCCAGTCGCTGCGGATGCCCGGCCAGCCCAGCAGCGCCGGCGAGTTGCCCAAGCTGGTCGGGCCGTGAAAATCGCGCGTGGCCGCTTCGAACACGGCGCGCTGGATGTCGGTGAAGTCGCTGTCCAGCTCGTCGGCGCGGGCCAGGTGGCTCATCGCCACGATCGAAGCGATCCTCGGGTCGGCCGACAGCTGCTGCAGCGCGCGGGCGAAATCGTCCGGCGACAGGCCCAGCCGATGCATGCCGCTGTCCAGCTTCAGCCACACCTGCAACGGCGCGGCCGGCCGGTAGCGCGCCAGCGCGTCCAGCTGCCAGGGCGAGGCCAGCACGGTCCACAGCCGGTGACGGTCGATCAGCGGCAGTTCGTCGGCTTCCAGGAAACCTTCCAGCAGCAGGATCGGGGCGCGGATGCCGGCCTGGCGCAGTTCGAGCGCTTCCTCGATGCAGGCCACCCCGAAGGCGTCGGCGATCGGCTCCAGCGCACGTGCGCAACGGACCGCGCCGTGGCCGTAGGCGTCGGCCTTGATCACCGCCACGGCCTTGCCACCGCCCAGGCGCCGCGCCAGCAGGTAGTTGTCCTGCAGCGCGCCCAGGTCGATCAGCGCGCGGGCTGGGCGCATTGCGTGGCCTCCTGTGCGGCCGGTGCAGCGCTCCGGTAGCGGAACATGTCCAGCCCTTCAGGATCGATCGCCGGCGCCTGGCCCGCCATCAGGTCGGCCAGGTAGCGGCCCGAGCCGCAGGCCATGGTCCAGCCCAGCGTGCCGTGGCCGGTGTTGGTGTAGAGGTTGGACAGCGGCGTGGCGCCGACGATGGGCGTGCCATCGGGCGTGGCCGGGCGCAGGCCGGTCCAGAACTGGGCCGCCTCCAGCGCGCCGCCCTCCGGATACAGGTCGCCCACCACCCGTTCCAGGGTCTGGCGCCGGCGCGGGTTGAGCGACAGGTCGTAGCCGGCCACTTCGGCCATGCCGCCAACGCGGATGCGCGCATCGAAACGGGTGATGGCGACCTTGTAGCTTTCGTCCAGGACCGTGGACACCGGCGCCATCGCCGCATCGGTGATCGGCAGGGTCAGCGAATAGCCCTTGAGCGGATACACCGGCAGGTCCAGGCCCAGCGGCGCGACCAGCTGCGGGGAATAGCTGCCCAAGGCCAGCACGTAGCGGTCGGCCTTCTCGAGCTTGCCATTGAGGCGCACGCCGCTGACGCGGTGGCCATCGCCTTCGATCGCCTCCACGCGGGTGTTGTAGCGGAACTCGACGCCGGCCTGGCGTGCCATCGCTTCCAGGCGCTGGGTGAACAGGTTGCAGTCGCCGGTCTGGTCGTTGGGCAGGCGCAGCGCGCCGACCAGCTGCACCGGCGCCTGGGCCAGCGCCGGCTCGTAGCGGGCGATACCGGCCGGATCCAGCAGTTGGTAGGGCACCCCATATTGATCCAGCACCGCCACGTCCTTGGCCGCTCCATCGAGCTGGGCCTGGCTGCGGAACAACTGGACCGTGCCCAGGCGGCGGCCTTCGTAGGCGATCCCGGTGGCCTGGACCAGTTCGTCCAGGCAGTCGCGGCTGTACTCGGACAGGCGCACCATGCGCGCCTTGTTGCGTGCGTAGCGCGCGCTGGTGCAGTTGGCCAGCATCCGCAGCAGCCAGGTGTACTGGCGTGGGTCCAGGCCCGGCCTGATCGCCAGCGGCGCGTGCTGCTGGAACAGCCACTTGAACGCCTTCAGCGGCACGCCCGGCGCGGCCCACGGCGAGGCGTAGCCCGGCGAGACCTGGCCGGCATTGGCAAAACTGGTCTCCAGCGCCGGCCCCGGCTGGCGGTCCACCACCGTGACCTCGAACCCGGCCCTGGCCAGGTACCACGCCGTGGTGGTGCCGATCACACCGCTGCCCATGACCAGAACGCGCACTGTCTCACCTGACTGCCAAAGGCCACCGCGGCCCTGCAAAACCTTACCCGATCCGCCCTGACGGATTGGCGGAATTTTTCGCCGGCCGGATTGAAACCTTCAGTTCTGGCGTGGATTGGCCGCAGGGCGCTGCGACGGCAGCGGGCGGGGCAAAGCCGCGCCGATGGCCGAAAAGAACCGGGCTTGTGCGCCTCAAGGCACGCCTGCCTCCCCGGAGGATTCCCTCGTCTTGGCCGGCATCGGCCTGCCCTCCATGGACCGGGCACAAGGCCGGCGGCGATGCCGTGTAAAATGACGTTTTTAGCCTTCCCCATGCGCACACCCCCTCAACGGACGCTTCTGCCGGGCCCGGCGTTCATCCGCCTGCTTGCCCGGCTGACCGACGTTGACGTGCCGCCCTCGCCACACAGCCTGCCTGAACGGCTGAGCCAGTGGCTGGACTGGAACCGCGCCGTGGCGCTGTCCAGGGCACTGGACGCCAGCCCCGCCAGCCCGGTCGCCGCCACCTCGGACCCCCAGGCCGAAGCCGCCGAAGCCGCGCGCCTGCGCGGCGCGTTGACCCGAGCCATCGTGGACATGCCGGAACTGGCCGCCACCTCCGATATCGAAGAGCCGCGCCCTGCACCGCCGGACTATGCGCTGTTCCACAAGCGCTACCTGGCCCGCCAGCAGGCCATGCAAACCGCCACCGGCATGCTGCGCGGACGCCTGCGCGAACAGCTGGCCACTTGCTCGCCTGCCCTGGCCCGCCTGGCCGAGGTCGATGCGGTCATGGAACTGACCCTGGGCCCGCGCGAACACACGCTACTGGCCGCCGTGCCCACCCTGCTGGGCGAACATTTCCAGCGCCTGCGCCAGGCCGCGCCTGCGTGCAACGCCTGGCTGGACCTGTTCCGCCACGACATGCAGCAACTGCTGCTGGCCGAACTGGACGTGCGCTTCCATCCCATCGACGCCCTGCTTGCAGCGCTGCCGCCCCCGCCAACTGGGACTTCATGAAGAGCCTGCTCAACCCCATCGTCTTCCTCCTGGGCCTGCTGGCCGTGTGCTGGGTCGGCATCGGCTCCCTCGGCTCAAACCCGCTGGGCGCGGCGATCGCGCTGCTGATCGGCGCCTGCTACCTGGCCGGCGCGCTGGAGCTGTACCGCTATCGCCAGGCCACCGCCACGCTCGAGCGCGCCCTGGCCGACCTGGCGCCGGCCCGGTCCGACCTGGGCGCGTGGCTGGGCGGCGTGCATCCGAGCCTGCGCAACGCGGTGCGCCTGCGCATCGAAGGCGAGCGCCTCGCCCTGCCGGCGCCGGCGCTGACGCCGTACCTGGTCGGCCTGCTGGTGCTGCTGGGCATGCTCGGCACCCTGCTGGGCATGATGGCCACCCTGCGCGGCACCGGCCTGGCCCTGGAAAGCGCCAGCGACCTGCAGGCGATCCGCGGCGCGCTGGCCGCGCCGGTCAAGGGCCTGGCCTTCGCCTTCGGCACCTCGATCGCCGGGGTGGCAAGCTCAGCGATGCTCGGCCTGCTTTCGGCGCTGTGCCGGCGCGAGCGGCTCGAGGCGGTGCAACGGCTCGACCTGCAGATCGCCACCAGCCTGCATGCCCATTCGGCCGCGCACCAGCGCGCCGAAGCCTTCAGGCTGCTGCAGCAGCAGACCGCCTTGATGCCGACCCTGGTCGAGCGCCTGCAGGCGATGATGGCCACCCTGGAAACCCGCAGCGCCAGCGCCGAGACCCAGCTGGCCGCGCGGCAGGAGCACTTCCACGCCCGCACCGAAGCGGCCTACACGCGCCTGGCCGCCTCGCTGGAGCAGTCCCTCACCGCCGGCGTGGCCGCCAGCGCACGCACCCTCGGGGCGACCCTGCAGCCGATCGTGGAAGCGACCATGGCCGGCGTCGCGGGCGAAACCAGCGCGCTGCACGCGCGCATCCAGCAGGCCGTGCAGGGTCAGCTCGAAGGCCTGGCGGCCGGCCTGGACACGCTCAGCGCCCGCACCGCACGGAGCTGGGACACCGCGCTGGCCAGCCAGCAGCAAGCCAACGATGCGCTCACCCGGGACCTGCGCGGCACGCTGGAAGGCTTTGCCGCCCGCTACGACCAGCGTTCGGCCGAACTGGTCGATGCGATCGCCGCACGCCTGGAGGCCAGCGCCGAGGCCACCACGCGCGCCTGGAACCAGGCGCTGGCGCGCCAGCATGACGCCCACATCCGGCTGGCCGGCCACCACCAGCAGGCGCTGGAAACGGCCGCGGCCACCTTCCAATCGCACGCAGGCGCCCTGGTCGGCACGCTGCAGCAGTCGCACGCCGACCTGCAGACCGCGCTGGAGACGCGCGACGAGCAGCGCCTGACCCTGTGGAGCGCGCACCTTGCCCGCGTGACCGAGGCCCTGCACGCGCAGTGGCAACGGATCGGCGATGAGGTGGCCAGCGGCCAGCAGCAGATCTGCGACACCCTGGCGCGCACCGCCAACGACATCACCGCGCAGGCCCAGCGCCACGCCGGCGACACCATCGCCGAGCTCTCGCGCCTGGTGCAGGTGGCCTGCCAAGCCCCCAGCGCTGCGGCCGAAGTGATGGCCGAGCTGCGCCAGAAGCTCTCCGACAGCATGGTCCGCGACACCGCCATGCTGGAAGAACGCAGCCGCCTGCTGGCCACGCTGGACACCCTGCTCGAGGCGGTCAACCACGCCTCCAGCCAGCAGCGCAGCGCGGTCGATGCCCTGGTGAGCACCTCGGCCGACCTGCTCGAGCGGGTCGGCACCCGCTTCACCACCCAGGTCCAGGCCCAGACCGGCAAGCTGGAAACCGTGGCCGCGCAGGTCAGCGCCAGCGCGGTGGAAGTGGCCAGCCTGGGCGATGCCTTCGGCGCGGCCGTGCAGCAGTACGGCAACTCCAACCAAGTGCTGATCGAGCGCCTGCAGCAGATCGCCGGCGCGCTGGACAGCTCGCTCTCGCGCAGTGACCAGCAGCTGGCCTACTACGTGGCCCAGGCCCGCGAGGTGGTCGACCTGAGCGTGCTGTCGCAGAAGCAGATCATCGAGGAGCTGCATCAGCTCGCCGGCCGCCAGGCCAGCACCGGCAGCGCAGCGGCATGAGCGACCAGGTCGAGTTCGAAAACGACGCCAGCACCTCGATCTGGGCCGCCTTCGGCGACCTGATGTCGGTGCTGCTGGGCGCGTTCGTGCTGATCCTGGTCGGGGTGATCGGCGTGCAGCTGCAGCTGTCGAGCAGGCTCGACGAGGCGCTCAGGCAACAGCAGGTCGAAGCCCAGCGCCGCAGGACGCTCGAGCAGGCCCTGGCCGCGCCGCTGGCCGCAGGGCGCATCACCCTGGTCGACGGCCGCATCGGCATCCGCGGCAGCGTGCTGTTCGCGCCGGCCTCGGACCAACTGCAGCCGGAGGGGCGCCAGGTGCTCAAGAGCCTGGCCGCGCCGCTGGCGCAATACCTGCACGCGCGCCAGGAGATCCTGATGGTCAGCGGCTTCACCGACGATCGCCAGGTGCGCGAGGGCAACGGCCGGTTTTCCGACAACTGGGAACTGTCGGCCCAGCGCGCGCTGACCGTGACCCGCACCCTGATCGCCGAGGGCGTGCCGGCGCCGTCGGTGTTCGCCGCCGCGTTCGGTTCCCAGCAGCCGGTCAGTTCCAATGCCGATGGCGCAGGCCGGGCCAGGAACCGGCGCGTGGAGATCGCGCCGATCCCACGGCCGCAGCCGTCCGATGCCATCCATGCCCGATGAGGTCCTGCGTGCACGCGCGCTGCTGGCGGCCTGGCGCACCGGGCACGCCGGACAGCCGCTGCCGATTGGATTGCACGTGATCGAAGCCCTGGCCACGCGCACCGAAGCGCATGCCGGCCAGACCCGTGCGCTGCTGGAGGCGCGCCTGGCCGCGCTGCTGGATGCGCAGGCGCCTGCAGCCACGCCCATCGAACGCGGCGGGCGCGCCCGCGCCAGGCCGCAGACCCCGGCGCACAGCCCGCTGGGCGGCCTGCTGCAGCAACTGGCCGGGCACGGCCAAGCCCATGCCGGCCCGCTCGCCAGCACCGGGCCGCCTGGCGCGTTCCCGGTGCTGCCGGCACTGGAGCAGTTTCGCCGGATCTGGGCCAGGGTGCGCACCGACAGCCAGCTGCGCCAGTGGCCGGCCGCTGTCCCCGAACAGGCCGGTCCGCTCCACTCCAGCGTGCTGGTGCACCGGGCGATCCGGCTGATGGCCCAGGCCGCACCGGGCTACCTGCAGCACTTTCTGGCCTATGTCGATGCGCTGGCGTGGATGGAACAGCTGCAGCACCAAGGCATCCTGGCCACCCAGGACGCGCCGCCGGCCACGCGCGCGCGCAGGCCCGCACGACGCGCGCCGCGCAAGGGCAGGCAGAGGCAGCCCTGATCGGCGCGGCCTGCCGCGTGTACGTGTGCGCTGGCGCCGGCCCCGCCGGGCGCCGGGCCCCACCTGGGGTTTCAGCCTGCGCCCAGGACGTGATAGCTGCGGTCGAACCACACCAGGCCACCGGCCTGGGCGGCCATCGACGCGCCGACCACTTCGCAGAAGAACACGCTGTGCGTGCCCACATCGCTGACCTGGGTGATGCGGCAATCCAGTGCCGCGCTGGCATCGGCCAGCACCGGCGCGCCGGTCACCAGGGTGGTCCAGGCATCGTGGCCGAAGCGCGTGGCCGCATCGGTCGAGGTCGCAAACCGCCTGGACAGCGCCTGGTGGTGACCTGCGAGCACGTTCACGCACAACACCCCGTTGTCGCGGAAGCGCCGGTGTGAGCCGGAACGCCGGTTCATGCACACCAGCAGCGTCGGCGGGCTGTCGGTGACGCTGCATACCGCCGTGGCGGTCATGCCATGCCGCCCGGCAGGGCCGTCGGTGGTGATCACATTCACCGCTGCGGCCAGGCGCGACATGGCGTTGCGGAATTGTTCGTTGGTGATGGTGTCGATGCGTCTATGGTCGCCGCGATGCCCACGCAGGTCCAGTGGCGGGCCTGGTTCCCCGGTACTTTTGCCGCCAGCTGCGGCATGCCCTGCCCTGGCCGCTGTGCAGCCCGGCCTGCGCAGCGCCGGACAAGCTGACGCGGCGGGCAAAGCCCCACCCGGGGAGACTCAGTGACCACCCGCGGCGGCGATCCGTCCTTCCTGATGGGTGCCATGCGCGTCGACGATCGTCGCGCTCGCGGCATTGAGCCCGCGAACCTCCACTGAACTGCCATGTGCCCTGAATTTGAGCACCACCCTGTCCAGTGCAGCGACCGCGCTGATGTCCCAGAAGTGAGCGGCGGTCACGTCGATCACGACCCGCCCTGGCGCGTGGGCGAAATCGAAGCCGCTGAAAAACTGCGCGGCCGAGGCAAAGAAGACCTGTCCGGAGACCAGGTAAAAGCGGGTGCCGTCGCGTTCGATGATCTCCACCTGCAGCATGCGCCCCACCTTTCTGGTGAAGAAGACCGCCGAGAGCAGCACGCCGGTCAGAACGCCCTTGGCCAGGTCATGGCTGGCCACGGTCACCACCACCGTGCCAATCATGACCACCGAAGAGCTCTTCGGGTGAACACGCAGGTTGGCGATCGAAGCCCAGCTGAACGTGCCGATCGACACCATGACCATCACCGCCACCAGCGCCGCCATCGGAATCTGCCTGACCAGCGCTGCGCCGTAGACGACCAGCAGCAGCAGGACCACGCCGGCGACCAGGGTGGACAATCGCCCGCGCCCGCCGGACTTCACGTTGATCACCGACTGCCCGATCATCGCGCAGCCTGCCATCCCACCGATCAGACCCGATGCGATGTTTGCAAGCCCCTGGCCGGCGCATTCGCGGTTGCGCTGGCTCGGGGTGTCCGTCATGTCTTCCACGATCTGGGTGGTCAATAGAGTCTCGAGCAGTCCGACCACGGCCAGGGTCGCCGAGACCGGCAGGAGCAAGCGCAAGGTGTCCCAGGTCAACGGGACCTCGGGAAACAGGAACCTCGGCAGGCTGTCCGGAAGCTGTCCCTTGTCGCCCACCGTCGGCACGTCGATCCGCAGCCACATGGCCATTGCGGTGATGACGGCAATGGCCACCAACGGCGCCGGAACCACCTTGGTGACCCGTGGCAGGCCGTAAATGATGGCCAGGGCCCCCAGGAACAGCGGATACACCGCCCAAGGCACATGGATCAGTTCGGGCAGCTGTGCGAGAAAGATCAGGATGGCCAAGGCGTTCACGAAGCCGGTGATCACTGACCGGGACACGAACCGCATGAGCGAGCCCAGTTTCAGCAGGCCCGCGAAGATCTGGAGCACGCCAGTCAAAAGCGTTGCCGCCAACAGGTACTGGAGGCCGTGGTCGCGGACCAGATCGACCATCAGCAGCGCCATGGCACCGGTGGCCGCCGAGATCATCGCCGGGCGCCCGCCCGCAAAGGCAATGACCATGCAGATGCAAAAGGAAGCGTACAGCCCGACCTTCGGGTCTACGCCGGCGATGAGGGAAAAAGCGATGGCTTCAGGAATGAGGGCAAGTGCCACGACAACGCCTGAGAGGATGTCGGCACGCACGTTGCCGAGCCACTGCTGACGTAGCGGCGTATCGAACTGCATAGGGAGGAACTCCTGGGCCCAGCACACGACCTGGCTGGCGCGATCACAGAGAAAAACGCAAGGACAGAACCTGACCACATCGCGCGATGCGGCCCAGGGTGCAGGTTCAGGGTGGGAGAGTGACCAAGGAGAGACCAAAGATGGCAGACGGCTTGCTCGGATTTTAGCCGAGAAGCAAGCGCCTTCCCAGCCCGGATTCGGCTTCGTCCGGTTTTCCCGGACACCTGCGTTGGTACCAGGACACGCCGTCAAGGCACGCATCGCTTCCTGCGTCGATTCGGTCTTTCTTTTACAGGACAAGGCACATGGGACTGGCCACGCCACCCTGATAGCAACCCGCGATCGTGCCCATGCCCGGCCTCGCCGGGGGTTGCCGTGCCCGCAAGGAGCTCACGCCATGAACGTTTCACCGCACCCACGCGCGGCAACTGCCGTGCCGCACTCGCGATCCACCATCCGCATCCTTCAAGCAGGACGTGCCATCGCGGCACTCGCCGTGGTGGCAAGCCACACCCTGCCGGCCACCGACACCTTCGTTGCGCAGGTGCCCGGCCCACTCCGGGCGGTGCTTGCGAAGGGATACCTGGGCGTTGATTTCTTCTTCGTACTGTCCGGCTTCATCATCTACTACATCAACCAGGACATCATCGGCAAACGCGGCTGGCTGGGGACCTATGTGGAAAGCCGCGTCACCCGCATCTACCTGCCGTACCTGCCGGTGGCGGTGGCGCTGGGGGTGTTCTACACGCTGGCGCCGGGAGTCGGCAATGCGGGCGTGCCCTGGTCCTGGTGGAGCACGCTGACCCTGCTGCCCAACGGGCCGCACTCCACGCTCGGCGTCGCCTGGAGCCTGTCCTTCGAACTGTGCTTCTACGCGTTGGCAATGCTGTTCCTGCGATCCGGACGGCCGCTGCTGTGTGCGTTCCTGTGGGCCTGCCTGATCGTAGTGCGTCAGCTGACCCAGCCGGCCTTCGAGACGCCGTTTGATCTTTCGCCTGCGTCCATCCTGCTGAACCCGATCAACCTGGAGTTCGTCTTCGGCATGTTCGCCGCGCACCTGGCGCTGCACGGGCGAGGCCGCAATGCATGGCTGTGGCTCGGCGCGCTGGCCTGCTTGGCCGGCGCGGCGGCGCTGGAATTCGACCGGGTCTATTCACCGCTGTTCGGCCTGGCACTGGCCTTGGCCCTGGTGCCGATGATCCGGGCCGAGTGGAGCGGCCATGTGCGGGTGGGGCGCTGGCTGATGGTGCTGGGCAATGCGTCCTACGCCATTTACCTGGTGCATTTCCCGCTGCTGTCGGTGATCGCACGGGTGGTCGGGCATGCAGGCCCGCTGGCCACCTACCACGTCAGCATCCTGGCCGGACTGGTGCTGTCGATCGCCGCAGGCATCTGCTATCACCTGGTCTACGAAAAGCCGGTCCTGAAGTGGGTCAGGACGCAGATCGGGCGGGCGTTCTGCGCACACCACGCCTGGACGCGCCGCATTCACGCGAAAGAACACTTCAACTGACTGGACGCAGCATCGCAAGACCAGTGCCGCGCCGCTGTCCGGCCTAAAGCAGCTTGTCCAGGGTGATCGGCAGGTCGCGGATGCGCTTGCCGGTAGCGTTGTAGATGGCGTTGGCCACGGCCGCGGCGGTGCCGGTGATGCCGATCTCGCCCACCCCATGTGCGCCCAGCGGCGAATGCGGATCGGGCGCATCCGTCCACATGATCTCGATGCGCGGCACGTCCAGCTGCACCGGCACGTGGTACTCGGCCATGGTGGGATTCATGATCCGC
Organism: Pseudoxanthomonas spadix BD-a59; assembly: GCF_000233915.3. Taxonomy (NCBI): domain Bacteria; kingdom Pseudomonadati; phylum Pseudomonadota; class Gammaproteobacteria; order Lysobacterales; family Lysobacteraceae; genus Pseudoxanthomonas; species Pseudoxanthomonas spadix. The sequence continues at coordinate 2,814,942 of NC_016147.2, forward strand.
CCGGTGCGCGGGTCGAACCAGGTGTCCTCGCTCAGCGCCAGGCCCAGGCCCATGACGATGCCGCCGCGGAACTGGCTGGCTGCGGTCTGCGGATTGAGGATCCGACCGGTGTCGAACGAACCCAGGAAGCGGCTCACGCGCACCTCGCCGGTGACCTCGCTCACCCGCACCTCGCAGAACTGCGCGCCGTAGGAATGCATGGAGTACTTCATCATCTCCATCGGCGGCGGTGCGCTGGCTTCCGCTTCCACGTGCGCCTGGCCGGCACCGCGCAGCAGGTCGACGAAGCTCTCGTAGGCGTCGTCGCGGTCGACCCCGGCCAGCCCGCCATCGCGCAGTTCCACCTGATCGGGCTTGAGGCCATGCAGCGGCGAATCCTTGGGCGCCAGCTTCAACAGCGCCTTGACCAGCGCCTGGCTGGCTGCCTCGACCGCGGCCAGGGTGCCGGCGGTCTGCGAGGAACCGCCCGCCATCGCGCCGGCAGGCAATGAAGTGTCGCCGTACTCAAATGCCACCTGCTCCAGCGCCAGACCGAGCCGGTCCGCTGCGTGCTGGGCCTGCACGGTCGCCGTGCCCATGCCCATCTCGTGGCCGGCGGTGGAGACCGTTGCACTGCCGTCGGCGTCGATGCGCACGCGCGCGGCGCTGCCGGGCATGCGGTAGTAGGGGTAGGTCGCGGTGGCCACGCCCATGCCGATCAGCCACTCGCCGTCGCGACGCGCACGCGGGGTGGGCGAACGCTGGTCCCAGCCGAACGCCCTGGCTCCATCGGCGTAGGCCTTGAGCAGGTGGCGCGAGGAAAACGCGCTGCCGCTGGTGGGGTCCTTGTCCGGCTCGATCCGCCGACGCAATTCGATCGGATCGAGCTGCAGCTGTTCGGCCAGTTCGTCCAGGGCACTTTCCAAGGCAAAGGTGCCCACCGATTCACCCGGGGCACGCATGTAGGTGTTGGCCAGCATGTCCATCTCGGCGACCTGCTGCTCCAGGTAAAAGTTGTCGGCGGCGTACAGATGGCGCGCCGGAAAGGTGAACTGCTCCGGCACGTTGTTGTGCGCGGTCATGGCCACCACGCCGGTGTGGATCAGCGCGGTCAGCGTGCCGTCGGCGTTGGCCCCCAGTGCCACGCGCTGTTCGGTCAGGGTGCGCCCGCCAATCAACCGGAACACCCCCTCGCGCGTGAGCGTCAGGCGCACCGGCCGGCCCACCAGCCGCGCTGCGGCCGCGGCCAGCATCTGGGGGGTCCACAGGCCCTTGCCACCAAAGCCGCCGCCGACGAACGGCGACAGCACGCGCACCTGTTCGGGCTTGAGGTCGAACACCTTGGCCAGGGTCTTGGCCGTGCCGTTGAGCATCTGGGTGGCGTCGTGCACGACCAGCGTGCCCTGGTCCCAATGCACCGTGACCGCATGCAGTTCGATCGCGTTGTGGTTGTGGCGCGGGGTGCTGTAGCGCTGGTCGACCTTGAACGGCGCCTTGGCCAGCGCAGCGTGCGCATCGCCTTTGTCCACGACTGTCGATTCGCCCAGCACCGTGTCCGGATGGTGCGCGTGTTGCTTGGCCTGCTGGAAGTCAGTGACGGCATCGGCCGCAAGCGCGTACTCCACCTGGACCCGCCCGGCGGCAAAGTCGGCCTGCTCCTGGGTCTGGGCCAGGACCACGGCCACCGCTTCACCATTCCAGTGGATGCGCTCGTCCTGCATCACCGGCAGGGCGCTGCCGGCCACTTCATCGCCCTCGCCAAATGCGCCGGGTGTCTTCATGCGCGGGGCATTGCGATAGGTCATGACCTGGACCACGCCCGGCGCGGCCTCGGCGGCGCTGGTGCCCAACACCGTGATCCGGCCGCGTGCGATGGTGCTGTGGACGATGCAGGCGTAGAGCAGCCCGTCAAGCGCGACCTCGGCGGCAAAGCGCGCCTTGCCCTGCACCTTCAACGGCCCGTCCAGGCGCGGCGTGGCCGCTCCGATGTGGGTCCGCCTGCCATCCAGCTGTTGCGGCTCGGTGCCGGGCAGCACCCTGGCCGGGACGTGCCGGATCACGGTCTTCATCAATTCCTGCATGGTCATGGGGCCGCTCCAGCCAGTTCGGCCAGCACGGCCGTGGTGGTCCGGCGGACCAGGTCGATCTTGAAGGCGTTGTCGCGCAGCGGCTGCGCCTGGGCCAGTTCCAGGTCCAGGGCATGCGCGATCGCGGCCGCGTCCGGCCGCTGCCCGCGCAGGGCGGCCTCGGCCTTTGATGCGCGCCAGGGCTTGTGCGCCACCCCGCCCCAGGCCAGGCGCAGGTCGGCGATGCGGCCGGCCTCATCAAGCTGCACCGCCGCGGCCACCGACACCAGCGCGAAGGCATAGCTGGCACGATCACGCACCTTGCGGTAGCTCGAGCGCATGCCCTCGGCCAGTGCCGGCACGGTGACCGCGGTGATCAACTCACCGGCGGTCAGCACCGTGTCCTGTTGCGGCGCCTGCCCGGGCAGGCGATGGAACTCCACCAGCGGGATCGCGCGCGCGCCTTGCGGGCCCTGGCAGTGCACCACCGCGTCCAGGGCGGCCAGGGCCACACACATGTCCGACGGGTGTGTCGCCACGCACGCCGGCGAGGCGCCGAGGATGGCGTGCATGCGGTTGAAGCCTTCGCGCGCATCGCAGCCCGCGCCTGGGGTGCGCTTGTTGCAGCGCGCGGCCTGGTCGTAGAAGTACGTGCAGCGCGTGCGCTGCAGCAGGTTGCCGCCGACGGTGGCCATGTTGCGGATCTGCGCCGAGGCACCGGCCAGGATCGCGCGTGACAGCAACGGCGCATGCCGGCGCACCGTCGGATCGACGGCCACGGCGGTGTTCTTGGCCGCCGCGCCCAGCGACAGGCTGCCGTCAGCGCCCAGGCGGATGTCGGCCGACAGCGCGGTCACATCGACCAGCGCGTCGGCCTGCTCCACGCCTTCGCGCATCAGGTCGACCAGGTTGGTGCCGCCGCCCAGGTAACGGGCGCCGGCCAGGGCCGCACCACGGATGGCCGCCTGTGGATCGGCGGCCAAGGTATAGCTGAAGGGGTTCATGCCGATTGGGCCTCCAGGGTGTGGCGGATCGCATCGACGATCCCGTTGTAGGCACCGCAACGGCACAGATTGCCGCTCATGCGTTCGCGCAGCTCCTCATCGCTGGGCGCGATCGGCGCACTGCACAGGTCGGCGGTGACATGGCTGGGCTCGCCCCGCGCCAGCTCATCGCCCATCGCCACCGCCGAACACAACTGGCCCGGGGTGCAGTAGCCGCACTGGAAGCCATCGTGGGCAATGAAGGCCTGCTGCAGCGGATGCAGCGCGTCCGCATCGGCCAGGCCCTCCACCGTGGTGATCGACCGGCCCTGGTACTGCACCGCCAGGGCCAGGCAGCTGTTGATGCGCATGCCATCGACCAGCACGGTGCAGGCGCCGCAGGCACCCTGGTCGCAGCCTTTCTTGGTGCCGGTCAGGTGCAGGTGTTCGCGCAGCAGGTCCAGCAGCGAAGTGCGTGGGTCGAATTCGGCCTGGACCGGCGCGCCGTTGATGATGAAGTCCATGGTGTTCTCCGCTGGCATGGGGCAAGCCCGTCCGCTTGCGTGGGTTCTTTTATCGCAAGGCGAATGTTGCCGATGCGTCGCTCTTGCGTGCACGGCTCGATCACATGCGCCCGGGCCGGCCACTTGGCGGGCACCCGGGTTTACCAGTACTCGCGGCAGTCCAGGCCATGGCGCTGCAGCACCGGCTGTACATGGTGGTACCAGCCGGAGGGCGCCTTCATTGGCATGATCACCATCGGCCCATCGCGATCGTCGGCCACCGTGGCGGCCAGCTGGAACATCTCCAGCTTGTGGCCGCCTCCGGCCAGCTCATTGAGCGCGGCCACGACGTTGTTGAACAGCGCGCTGCCCTCACCTGGCGCCGATACACCACAGGTGCGAAACAGATACGACTTCATCTCCATGGAGTGCTCGCGGACGCAGAAATTCATGAAGCATCAGCGTGCACAGGGCCCACTCATGCCCACGTGAAGCCGCTGAGTGGGCCGATGGGATGCACAGGGCGGACCTCGGCGCCCGGCTCACGCTTCAGGCCGGCTGCGCATCGGCATGCGCGCGGATCCGCACCGGCACGCCCTTGGAGGCCGGCGTCTTGGAGGCCTGGTCGTGGTACCACAGCGGCACCAGCGCATTCATCTCCGGGTAATAGCCGCCCACACAGCCATCGGGCAGATTGAACGGGGTGACCGTCAGCCCGGCCACCACCCGCGTGGCACCATCGTCGGCATCACCGAGCAGATCCACCAGCTGGCCTTCGCGCAGGCCCTGGCACTGCATGTCGGCAGGGTTGATCAACAAGATGGCGCGCGCGCCCTCCAGCCCGCGCAGGCGGTCGCTGAACCCGTAGATGGTGGTGTTGAACTGGTCGTTGGAGCGCATGGTGATCAGGTGGAAGCGGCCCGGCGCATCGCCCACTCCCAGCGCCGAGAGCACCGTCGGGGTGGTGAACTGCGCCTTGCCGCTATCGGTCTTCCACACCCGCTCACGGGCCGGGTTGCCGCGATAGAAGCCACCGGGCTGGAACATGCGTGCGTTGTAGTGGCCGAACATCTCCGGCCAGGTCTGTTCGATCAGGTCGCGCACCCGGCCGTAGTCGGCAGTCCAGGCATCCCACTGCCATTTCGGATGCGCCGGCAGGGTCGCCTTGGCCAGGCCCGCAACGATCGCCAGCTCCGAGCGCAGATGCTCACTGGCTGGCTTGCGCCGCCCGATCGAGCCGTAGATATGGCTGAAGCTGTCCTCCATCGAGACCGACTGCGCCGCGCCGGCCTGCAGATCCTGTTCCGAACGCGCCAGGCACGGCAGCAGGTAGGAGGCGCGGCCATGCACCAGGTGGCTGCGGTTGAGCTTGGTGGCGATGTAGACCGTCAGTGCCTGCCCGGCCCAGGCCGGTTCCATCACATCGCGATCGGGAATGGCGCGCACGAAGTTGCCGCCCAGGCTGACGAAGGCGCGGACCGTGCCTTCGCACACGCCTTGCACACCTCGACCGTGGTCATGCCGGTCTCGCGCGGTGGCTCGAAGTCGAACAGCTGCCTGAGCCGGTCCAGCGGCACCAGCTCGGGCTTTTCGGTGATGCCGACCGTGCGCTGGCCCTGCACGTTGGAATGTCCGCGCACCGGCGACACGCCGGCGCCGGGCCGGCCGATGTTGCCGCGCATCAGCAGCAGGTTGACCAGCATGGCCACGCTCTGCGAACCACGCACATGCTGGGTCAGGCCCATGCCGTACACGCCGATCACCCGCTCGGCCGCCAGATAGACCTCGGCGGCCGCTTCCAGCTCGGCCCGGGCCAGGCCGCTGGCCTGCTCGATCGTGCTCCAGTCGGCGGCCCGCGCACAGGCGGCAAAGGTCTCGAAGTCGTGGGTGTGTTGTGCAATGAAGTCGCGTCCAGCACCCCGGCCGAGCCCTCGGCGCGGCGTGCATCGTCCACCGCCAGCACGTGCTTGCACAGGCCCATCAAGGCGGCGATGTCTCCGCCCGGGCGCACCTGCAGGTATTGGTGCGCCAGTTCGGTGGTATGGCCGGTCAGCACCTGCGCCGGGTTCTGCGGATCGATGAAGCGCACCAGCCCCTGCTCGCGGACCGGATTGAACACCACGATCTTGCAGCCACGCTTGACCGCCTCCTGCAGCGGGTGCAGGAAGCGCGGGCTGTTGGTGCCCGGGTTCTGGCCGAAGTAGAAGATCGCATCGCAGTGCTCGAAGTCCTCCAGCGTGCAGGTGCCCACTGGCGAGCCGATCACCTTCTTCAGCCCCACCGAGGTGGTCTCGTGGCACATGTTGGAGCTGTCGGGCAGGTTGTTGTGCCCATACATGCGCGCGAACAGGCCATACAGATACGAGGTTTCCAGGCTGGCCTTGCCCGAGGCATAGAACACCACCGACTTTGGGTCGAGCTGCTTGAGTTCAGCGGCAATGCCGGTGAAGGCCTCATCCCAGCTGCAGCGCAGGTAGCGGTCGCTGGCCGGGTCGTAGCGCAGCGGTTCGGTCAGCCGCCCCTGGATCTCCAGGTCGTAGTCCTGCCACTGGCGCAGTTCGGCCAGGGTGTGCTGCTCGAAGAATGCTGGCGTGCAGCGATCGCGGGTGAGTTCCCACAGGGTCGACTTGGCGCCGTTTTCGCAGAACTCGAACACGTGCGGCTTGGCCGGCTTGCCCCAGGCACAGGAGCTGCACATGAAGCCACCAGGCTTGTTCTGTTTGGCCAGCGTCTGCAGCGCCCCCGGCGAGGCATGATCGTGCAGCGCAACCAGGGCCATGCCCCGCAGCGAACCCCACCCGCCCACCGGCCCTTGCGGCTGCGGGCCGTGCTTGCCGTTATCCATCGTATGCACTCCCTTGATTCAATCGATTCACAGCACCGCCTGCGCGCCGGCGATGGTGATCAGTGCGCCAGAAGTGTAGCTGGCCGTGTCGGTGGCCAGCATCACGTACGCCGAGGCCAGCTCGGCCGGCTGGCCCGGACGCCCGAACGGCGTCTGCGAGCCGAAGGTCTTCACCTTTTCCTCGGCCATGCCGGCAGGAATGAACGGGGTCCAGATCGGCCCGGGCAACACCGCATTGACGCGGATGCCGCGCTCGGCCAGCAGCGAGGCCAGGCCCAGGGTCATGTTGGCCACCGCACCCTTGGTGGTGGAGTACGGCAGGATGTTGGGCGTTGGATCCTTGGCATTGACCGAGGCGGTGTTGATGATCGAGGCCCCTGGCTGCAAGTGCGGCACCAGTTGCTTGATCAGGTAGAACGGGGCATGGACGTTGGTGGCAAAGGTCCGGGTCCACTCGTCCAGGGTGATCTCCTCGAAGGACTGGAAATAGCGCTGATAGGCCGCGTTGTTGACCAGCACATCCAGCCCGCCGAACGCTTCCAGCACGCCGGCGGCCAGGGTTTGGATCTGCGCCGGGTCACGCAGGTCGCAGGGAAACGAATGCCCCTGGACGCCGGCGGCCTTGATCTGCGCAAGGATGTCGACTGCATCGTCCTGCTCCTCGGGCAGGTGCGCGATGGCCACGCTGGCGCCTTCCCGGGCAAAGGCAATGGCCACTGCCGCACCGATGCCGCTGTCGCCCCCGGTGATGAGCGCGCGCTTGCCTTCCAGGAGCCCGTGGCCGACGTAGCTGTCCTTGCCGATATCGGGCACCGGATCGGTCCTGGCACTCTTGCCGGGGAAGGGCTGCTGCTGCGGCTTGAATGGAGGACGCGGGTAGTCGGGAATCGGCATGGGCATGACTCCAGGGAGAAAGGCAAAAGCGTGCCGGCCCTGCGGACAGAAGCAGGTGAACTGCACGCGCTGCCCCCGTGCACGCGGCATGAACGTTCCGCGGTCCCGGCGGGCGCCTACTTGCCGGTTCTGGACGGCGCCTGGACCTGCACCCAGGTGGGGGCGTGGTCACTGGCTTTTTCCAGGTCGCGCACCCAGCGGTCCACGCCTGCATCGCGCAGGGCCGCGGCCAGCACCGGATTGAGCAGCAGGTGGTCGATGCGCAGGCCGCGGTCGCGCGGCCAGTGCTGGCGGAAATAGTCCCAGAACGTGTAGATGCGGGCATCGCCATGGACCTGCCGCAGCGCGTCGGTCCAGCCCTGGGCCAGCAGCTCGGCGAAGGCCTGTCGACTCTGCGGCTGCAGCAGCGCGTCGCGGCGCCAGCCCTTGGGATCGTAGATGTCCGCGTCGGTGGGCACCACGTTGTAATCGCCGATCAGCGCCACTGGATGCGGCAGCTCCACCAGGGTCCTGGCATGGCGCGCCAGTCGCGCCATCCACTGCAGCTTGTAGTCGAACTTCGGTCCCGGCTGCGGATTGCCGTTGGGCGCGTACAGGCAGCCGACCACGATGCCGTGGATCGCCGCTTCGATGTAGCGGCTTTGCCCATCGCCCGGGTCCCCGGGCAGCCCGCGCCGGCTTTCCACCGGATCCTGGCCGCGCGCCAGCAGGGCCACCCCGTTCCAGGCACGCTGGCCCTGCCAGATCGCGCCGTAGCCGGCCTGGGCGATGGCTGCCTGGGGAAAGGCGTCCTGGCTGCACTTGAGTTCCTGCAGGCCGACGATGTCCGGCTGCTCGCGCTGCAGCCATGCCAGCAGGTGCGGCAGGCGCGCGCCGATCCCGTTCACGTTGTAGGTGGCGATCTTCAACAGCCTGGCCGGCATGACGTGCTCCTCGCAGTCCCCCACCAAGGTGGGTGAGCGGTTCTGCGCGCAGCGTGAAGGCTGTGGCCGGCAGGACCTCACCGTGCATTGATCCACCGGTGCGCATCTTGGGCCCTTCCGTTTCCAGGCAGGATCACCATGACCGACCACCCGCCGGACCTGCGCTACCAGCCATATCTGCAGGCCATGGCCGTGCCCGGCCCGCACGAGGCGCAGGTCGCGCAGGAACTGGCCGAGGCGCTGCTGTCCATCTCCGAGCAGACCTGGCGCGACGGCCACCACGCGCTGCGCAGCGTGCATGCCAAGCGTCATGGCCTGCTGCAGGCGCACCTTGAAGTCTTGCCCGACCTGCCCGAGCCGCTGCGCCAGGGGTTGTTTGCCCGGCCCGGCCGCTTCGAGGCGGTGCTGCGCCTGTCCACCACGCCAGGGGACCTGCTGCCTGACCGGGTCTCCACTCCACGCGGCGTGGCGCTGCGTGTGCTTGAGGTGCCGGGCGAGCGCCTGGAAGATTCTGAAGCGCAGCGCGGTCAGGACTTCATCATGGTCAACGGCCCGCGGTTCAACGCGCGCGATGGCCAGGCATTCCTGCGCAGTCTCAAGCTGCTGGCCATGACCACCGACCGGGCCGAGCGCGCCAAGGAGCTGGGCTAGGCGCTCCTGCGCGGCACCGAGCGCGCCCTTGAAGCCGTCGGCGGCCAAAGCGCCACGCTCAAGGCGATGGGCGGCGAGCCGGCACACCACATCCTGGGCGAAACCTTCTACACCCAGCTGCCGCTGCGCTATGGCCACTACGTGGCCAAGTTGCAGCTGGCACCGGTGTCGCCGGCGCTGCTGGCCCTGCGCGATGCACCGATCGAGCTGAAACAGGACAACGCACTGCGCGAGGCGGTGGCTGCTGCAGGAGCGACGCTGCCCGGCGTGATCAACCGCTGCACGTCCAGGGATGGATTGTGCTTGCACCGCGCATTGCCCCACCCGCCGGTAACGCGCGACGCCGCACGAACCCCTGCAACTGCGCAGCTTCGGCATCCGCGCGTTCGAGGAGCGCCTCGGGTTTTGCATCGCGCCATCTTCTGAGGAATGGCGCGCGCAGAAGCATTGTTTATGCCAGGTATTCTTGAAGGCAAACCCAGCTAGATACCAAGGTATGCCCGCTTAACTTCTTCATTGTCGCGCAGTGCCCAGCCTTCCCCGGAGTGGGTGATTTCCCCGGACTCCAGTACGTACCCGATGTCCGCCAGAGCCAGCACCGCGGCCGCGTTCTGCTCCACGATCAGGATGGTGATCCCCTCGTGCTGGAGGCGCTTGATGACTTCGAAGACCTCCGAGACCAGGAGCGGTGAGAGCCCCATGCTCGGTTCGTCCAGCAGCATCAGTCTGGGTTTGGCCATCATGGCACGACCGATGGCCAGCATCTGTTGCTGTCCGCCAGACAATGTCCCGGCCGGCACTTTACGCTTGTCCCGCAGCACCGGGAATATGTCGTAGATGTGGTCAATTTCACGGCGAACGGCGGACCCTTTTTCGGTCCGGCTATATGCGCCCAGCACAAGATTGTCCTCAACGCTCAACGGCGCAAACACTTGACGACCCTCCGGAACGTGCGCGATGCCGTCGGCGACCCGTTGCGCCGGCTTGATTCGACACAGGTCGCGGCCCTCAAAAATCATCTCCCCGCCACTGGGCGCCTGCAATCCGGAGATGGTCCGCAGCAAGGTCGTCTTCCCGGCTCCATTGCTGCCTACGAGGGCCACCAGTTGGCCCTTGCCGACCTGAATGGACACATTCCGCAAGGCGGCGATACGCCCATAGTGGGCACTCACACCCCGCAACTCCAACAGAGGTTGCGCATCGGCTTTGATGCGTGTGACCGAAGTACCTCCCAAACCCAGCGGTGGTTGGGCCTGGGCCGTAATATGCGAACGCAAAAGGGCGTACTTCTCGTGCGCCTGTTCGCCAAACAAGGGATCCTTGTTATTGGCGAAGGCATCGTCGATGGCCTGCCAGTCCGACCCTGTCAGATGCTCGCGTGCCAACCGAAACAATTGGTCCTCCTCCTGGCGCATATGCGCGCGCTGAAAACCAATGTAATCATCAGCCAACTTGGCGTACGTGCCCAGATCCAGGTTCCCATCAGACAGCGCGGCCCGCAGGCGACCCAGCCGCTGCGCCTCTTGCTGGTGCTGCTGCTGGAGATCAGCGATCAGGGTGCGCGCGTCATCAGTGCGCGCGAGCAGCGCCGTAAACAGGTATCTGTCCTCCTTCGGGTGGTGCACCTGGTCGATATAGCTCTCCAAGTAATCCAATTCCAGCTCCACCAGGCCTCGTTGTAGCACGCCACTTTCACGCGCTGCGCGTGCAGATTCCTCCAGGACATTAAGGATCTGCCACATACCGCGATGTTCCGCCTGAATCTTTTCCAATGCCTTAATCATCATCGCTTGCCCAACCCATTCGGCTTGCTGGTTATATGGCGCTGCCCAGATAGGCTGCCACGACATCCGGATTGCACCGCACCTCAGCCGGCTTCCCCTCGGCGAGCTTCTTGCCATAGTTGATCACCAAGATATGCTGAGAGATTCTCATCACCAGCTTCATGTCGTGTTCAACCAATATTATGGTCAGACCGTCTCCGCACAGCTTCTCGATCAGGCTGGTTAAATCCGCCTTCTCCGATGCCCCCAGACCGGCGGCCGGCTCATCGAGCAAGAGCAGCTTCGGTTCGCAGGCCAGCGCTCGAGCAACCTCCAGACGTTTGAGCGCGCCATACGGCATCGAGCCGGGGTGGTCGTTTATATAGCCCTGCAGGCCCACGTATTCCATCAGCTCGGCGGCCCTGTCGCGCGCCTCCCGCTCGCCGTCGCGGATGCGCGGCAACCGCAACACCGACGGCAACAGCCGACTTTCCAACTTGAGATGCCGGCCCAACATGACGTTCTCCACCGCGCTCATGTTCATGCAGACCTGCGGGGTCTGGAAGGTGCGCCCCAGACCCGCACTAACCCGGGCCTGGACCGGCTTACCTATCAGGTTGTCTCCAAAGAAGCGGACCTCGCCGTGTGTCGGCTGATAGATTCCGGTAATCAGATTCAAAAGGGTCGTTTTTCCCGCACCATTGGGGCCAATAATGGAGTGTATGGAACCTTGCGTGATCCCAAAAGACAAACCGTCAATGGCACGCACGCCTCCAAACTCCTTGCTCAGAGAAACAACTTCCAGCGCGTTCAACGCTTGATCCTCCGCCAGATATTCACCAACGAAGGCTGCAAGCCTCGCGGCATGAACATCATCACACCGATGAGGATGAGGCCAAAAACCAGCGTCTCGTATTCCTCAACGACAGTCAGCACCTGCGGCAGAAGAGTAATGAGAGCGGCGCCGATGATCGCGCCCACCACAGAACCCAGACCGCCGACCAACACCATCAGCACCAGTTCAATGGAATGCATGAAGTCAGCAAGCGATGGCGAAATGAACCCTGCATACAGTGCAAGAAACCCGCCCATCAATGCAGCCACCAAGGCCGACAGGGTAAACACAAGAAGTTTACTCCAGGCGACATTTATTCCCACCGAGCCAGCGACCGCATCCGGGCCCTCCAAGGCACGCAACGCTCGCCCCAACGGGGAATTGATCAAGTTGGTCGACAGCCAGAAAACCAGAAGCAGCAGAATGGCAACCAGCCAGTACCAATGTGCGGGGTCGGTCAGGGTGACGGCAAACAGCTCCAATCCAGGAACTGCCATGCCTTCAGGCCCACCGGTGAGCCAAACTTCGTTGCTGATCACCAGATAGATAATCATACTGAGCGCCAACGTCGCGAGTGCAAGATAATAGCCCTTCAGACGCAGGATTGGCCGTCCCACTATAAAAGCGATGAACGCGGCGCCGGCCGCGCTACCCAGCAGTGCCAAAGGGACCGGCCAGCCATAACGCGACGACAGGATGGCTGTCCCGTATGCGCCCAGTGCGACGAACCCTGCATGGCCCAGACTGATTTGTCCGGCGTAACCCATAAGCAAATTCAGGCTTATCGCGATAGTGGCATTGATGCAAATCATCACTGCCACGTGATAGTGAAACCCCGACTCTAGCGCCAGTGGCAGGAGAGCCAGAAAAATAGCCAGGACCGCAACATTGACGACCGGCCGCCGTAGAAATATCCCAGCAGTACTGCGTTGGTTTTCATTTTTCCCGCCAGTGGAGGCGACATTTCGTTTTACCTTTACCTGCGTCATCAAACACGCTCCCCAGCCCGAGCAATGCCACCAAAAAGACCGCGGGGCATAAAGATCAGAATCAATATAATCAATAAATAGGCTATTGCGTCCTTATAATCCGAGGAGCCGTAACCCGCCATCATGGACTCAGCCACGCCCAGGGCCAGACCGCCGAGCAAGGCACCGCGAAAACTGCCCAGCCCGCCCAGCACAGCTGCCACGAACCCCTTCAAACCCAATACCAGGCCCGCAGCTGAATGGGTGAACGCGATTGGCGCGATCAGCACCCCCGCCACAGCTCCCAACAGCCCGGCCAGGCCAAAAGTGAACAGTTGCATTCGTCCAGTGTTGATGCCCATCAGGGTGGCCGCGTCGCGATCCAGCGAAGTCGCAACGATCGCCTTCCCCGTCAGGCTGCGGCTAAAAAAATACGCCAACAGCACGACCACCACTGCGGTCGATCCGATCACCCATAGGCTCTGCGGAACGACCGTGACGCCTCCCAGCCGTATGACCTCGTCACCGCTAAACGATGGCAACGAATAAAAGCCCTTGCCCCACACCAACTCAGCAGCGCCGCGTAACACCAAGCCGACACCCAGCGTGATGATCACCAGCCCCAGCGGTCCGGCTTTGCGGGCCGGCTCAATGGTGAACTTGAACATCAGCAATCCCACCAGCCCGCCGGCGAGGACCCCGAGTGACAATGCCAGCGGCAGCGGCAGGCCAGCGCCCAGACAGGCGACGGCCGACATGCCACCGAGCATCTGCAAATCCCCTTGGGCAAAGTTCACCACATGACTCGCGTTGTGGACAAGCACGATGCCCAGGCCAATCAGGCCGTACATGGAACCAATGGTCAAGCCAGTAATCAAATACTGAAAGAACTCAGACATAGATATAACTTCCTGCGTGATTTCGCTGCCGCTGGAATCTCCAGCCGTCACAGCGACTAGACCCGATCACCGCTCCGTAGCACCAAGTTTGGACCGGCCCCGGCAACGATCGCCGAAGCCGGTCCCACATACAAAGATCAGCCCCCGAAGTCATACCTGGCAGAGAACTGAAGCCGCGTCTGATTTCCTCCTGCGCCATCGACGAGCTCCCGCGCACCATGCTTGACCTCAGCGCCGACCGTGACAGCCTTCGTCGGTGAGTACAGGAGATTGACCAAGGCGCTCCAGGACTTCTCAGAGAGCCTTTCACCGTCAAGATCTGCGTTTTCCATGCCAAAACCGAAATTCGTTCTCCACTGGGGACTGAAACGGTGTGCGATGCCCGCATTGAGCGACACATGCTTCACAGCGTCGATTTTGGAGCCGTCGTCCGCGACCTCCACATCTGGCGCAAACGCCAGTCCGGTGTAACGACCTACCCCGCTACCAGCCAGGGCCATGAATTTCAGGCTGGTAGCGTCGCCTAGCGGCACATTACCGGCCACACCAATGCCGTAACCTGTTGCGGTCTCCCCGCTCAGAGTCGGCGTGGCCGTTGCACCAAAATTCGCCACCCTTCCATCCACCTCGAGCCGCCGCAAAATCCCCGTGACCGCGAATTGGGCTTTACCCGCGTTGAACGAATAACGGGCCACGAGATCGGGGACCACCCCATTAGTGTATTCGCTCTTCAGGCTGGCCAGCGATGTATCAGAGCCGCTGACCTGAGCGGTCGTTGTAGGGCGCTCCAGGGAGATGGCAAATGGCCCACTCGTATAACGGATTTGCGGCTGACGCGGCGTGAACATACCCTCGCTAAGAGCAAAGAAATTCAGCGACTCCAAAATGGCCGGTCCAAATAGCCCTGTGCTCCAGGTCTGCCCAAAACCCCATGAGCCGTACTGGAAGTAAGCATGACGCATGTTTACCCCCTGGTTGTTGGTGGTGCTGGTCCCGTTCAACACCGCCCGACCCGGGCCAAAATCCATCTCTATCAGTCCCTTTAACGGCGTTCCCGTGCCTACGTCGGTATCTGTCCGGAATGAAAAGCGCGACTCTTTTGCATGCATGGTCAGGCTCTCCTCAGAGTCCCGATCCCCTATCGGCGTAGCGCTAGGGACATAAAAGTCCCGCAGCTCTTCTGCCGGGAAATTGCCATCGCTTGTTCGGACCGCAATCGTATCAAGCTTGATGAAACCGTCCATCGTGATGGTCGTGTTTCCCATCTTGAAGCCGTTCTCCTGCGCCATCAGCGGGGCCGAAGCGAGCACTCCCGCACAACTCGCTGCTGAAACGCCAGCTGCAAAAATTCTAGACATAAACATAAATTTCCCCTCCCTATCTATTGGTTAAGTGATTCATATACCGCTTAGCCACTTACTTATCCCCTGCTTTACTTGCGGCCCTCCGCCGCCTAACCGAGACCGCTGCCAGTCAGTCAATGAGGACGAAACCACCGTTGCGGATCTCAACCATTCGTAGACTGCTTTGCTCAAACACACCTCCGTGGTTATTGGGAGCAAACGTAAGGGTGCTGGTCACGCCTACCAGGCCGCGGGTCTTCTCCAGGGCATCGCGGATCGCGGCAGGATCGGTACTTCCCGCACGACGGATGGCGTCCGCCAGCAGAACCAACGCATCGTGGCCATAGCCGGCAAAGGTATTAGGCACCCGGCCATAACGATCTTGGTAGAGCTTTCGGAATGCCATGCCCAGCTCACGCTCCTTCGAACCCTGCGGCATCTGTTCCGCTACGAGCATGGTCGGCGCATTCATACGTATACCCTCGGCGGAGCGTCCCGCCAGGCTTGGAAATTCGGGAGCTGCCATCGAATGGCTCATGTATAGCGGCACCTTGATCCCCAAAGCAACGCGATTGCGGGCCACAATGGCCGGTTGATTTCCTGCGTCCAGGTTGATGATGGCCTGCACCTCCTTGTTACCGCGAATGCGGGTCAGCTGCGCGGTCATGTCAGAGTCCCCGACAGCATAGGTTTCGTCCATGACGATCTTGATCTTGAATTTTTGCGCCTCCTCGATGAATATTTCTCGCGCGGCGCGCCCATAACCTGTGGTGCTGGAAAGCAGCGCAAGCTTTGCAATGCCTTTCTCATTCATATGCTTGTAGATCACCCTGGCGGACATCACGTCGCTCTCGGTGACGGAGAAAAGCCATTTTTTTACCGGATCGGTGAGGATGCGCGCTCCCGCCATCGTGATCTGGGGCACGCCGTGACGGGCAGCCAGCGCCTCCATCGCCAAGGAACTGGCAGTGATGCTGCTGCCCATCACCGCACTCACACGGTCCTGGGTAAGGAGCCGCTGCATCATTGTCCTGGCTCGCTCAGCGTTGCTGGCGTCGTCGTAAAGCACCAACTCCAGCGGGCGCCCGAGCACACCACCTTTCTTGTTGACTTCTCCTACCATGAACTCGAGCGCATTCTTCTCGGGCTCGCCGAGATAGGAGGCGGGCCCGGTAACCGACGTGACCGCCCCTATTCGGATCGCATCCTTGGCCGTGGCCGGTATCGCGGTGAAACCCAAAACCGCGACGATAGCTAATGTCACATATCTGGCCCCTTTGGCCAGGTCCATCAAAGATTGAAGTAGCAGTTTCATTCCTATCCTCCCTTAAGGTCATTGTCTTCAAGTAGACAGCTTGCGTGCATGTCAGCACCGCCACATCGGTGCCTTATCCTCCCCGCGATCAAACGACTCATTTACGTTACAAAGTGGCCTCCTGTGGAGCAGCCCGTGGTAGATCTTGGTCGCGCCCTCCGACATGGGCACCAATCGCTGGACTTGTGGCTCGCAAAGCATCCATCTCATATCTCTAGCAACTTCGCCTGCGTAAGCCAGAGCCCGTCGCGCGCCATAACCAAGCCCACTGCCAGCCTGGGAAAACCTCCGCGATGTTCTCGGGACCACCGAGAAATAGCTTAATTGCCGGGACCTTCCCAAAGCGTCGGATTTGCATGCTTTGCGGTAATTGCGGTTATCAAATCTTGACTTCTTGGACCAACTTTGGCATGTCCGCCGACTGCTTGCCATCGTCTCGTTGCAGGCATGGTTACTTTATGCGCCATGCCCGGGTAACAGGGCAGCGCGACCGGCGCATGCTGGCATGACTAGGGATTTTCTGCTGGGATTTCTCTAATGCCAACGTGACCGCTGCTTCCATTCAGTCTACGAGAACGAAGCCGCCGTCCCGAATCTCAAGCAGACGCATCCCTCGATTCTTGAAAATGCCGCCGTGGCTATTGGGACCGTAGGTGAAGGTACTGGTCACACCCACCAGATCGCGGGTCTGCTCAATCGCATCACGAATTGCGGCGGGATCAGTGCTGCCCGCCCGGCGAATCGCGTCTACCACAACCGTTACGGCATCGTGGCCATAGCCTGCGTGCATGTTCGGTACCCGGCCATAACGCTTCTGATAGAGGCTCCGAAACGTCATTCCCATGTCGCGAACCTTCGATCCCTGCGGCAGTTGCTCGGCAACAACCATGGCCGGTCCGGGAACCCGAATACCCTCGGAGGCCCGTCCAGCCAGTTCCGGGAACTCGGCAGCAGCCTGGGAATGCAGGGTATAGAGTGGCAATTTAATCCCCAGGGCAGCGTAATTTCGAGCCACGATCGCCGGCTGATTACCGGCATCGAGATTGATAATGGCCTGGACGTCCCGATTGCCGCGAATGCGGGTGAGCTGTGCACTCATGTCCGAGTCGCCCGCTGCATAGGTTTCGTCCATGACAACTTTGATGTTGTATTTTTTTGCCTGCTCTATGTAAGTCTCTCGTGATGCACGACCAACACCTGCAGCACTGGAAAGCAAGGCAATCTTGCTGATTCCACTTTTCTTCATGCCCTCATAAGACACATGAGCAGCAATCACGTCGCTTTCGGGGATGGTGAACAACCATTTTTTTACCGGATTCGTGAGCACGCCTCCCCCAGCCAGGGCGACCTGTGGTACGCCGTGGCGGGCCGCCAGGGTTTCCATTACCATGGAATTGGCGGTGAGGCTACTGCCGATCACCACGCTCACCCGATCCTGGGTAAGCAGCCGCTGCATCATGCTCCGGGCTCGCTCCGGGTTGCTGGCGTCATCATAGAGCACCAGCTCCAGCTGGCGTCCAAGGACACCACCTTGCTGGTTGACCTGTTCGATCATCAGTTTCAGGGCCTTCGACCCAGGGTCCCCGAGGAAGGATCCGGGGCCGGTGGCCGACGTCACCGCCCCTATGCGGATGGGATCCTTGGCAATGGCGGGCATCGCGATGAAACCCAAGGCCGCGACTACGACTAAAGAGGCACTGCCAGCCCGTTTGGCCAGTTTCGTTAGAGATTCCAGTAGGTTCATTATTATTGCCTTTTTAAGGTCAATCGTCTTTAGGAGAACGCTCGCATGTAGCTCGAGGCGTACATCACCGATGTTTGACGTTCGTCCCTGAACCAGGCGCTTCGTTTCCTTGTCTCCTCAACGCTAGAAAATCAACAATGTGCTGACTGCGCTGGCCAAAAGCCTCCCCTCCACCTTCAGGGATGCTTCCAGATAGGCCGTCCGTCGACCGACCCGCACCACTTCCGCGCGCGCCTCCGCGGTCTCCAGATGGAGCGGGCGGTGGTATGTCACAGACAGACTCACCGAAGTAAAGCCTTCAGCGTTCTCCAGGCGGGACGCGAGGGCATAGCTCATGGCTGCGTCACAGGCTGCTGCAATATAGCCGCCCTGCACGACGCCATTACCGTTGAGTGCACGCTCGCGGGGTAACCAAATGAACCGAGCAATACCGTTCTCCGCTTCCAGGAGCTCCAGGCCAAGATCTCCATTACAGGGGACGACGACCCCCGAATCCATATCCACCAGTAATGGGTGTCTCATGACTGTTCCGCAATCAGGCTCAGGCCTCTTCCATCGTCCAAGGGACAAGGCTCGGGTTATCCAGAACCCAACTGCGAATATCCTTCTTGCGCAGCTTCGAGGAGAGGGTCTTGGGCAAAGGTTCGTCGACGAACAGCACGAGCTTTGGAATTTCCGGCTTTCCCAGCCGTCGCTCGCACACCTTTAGGACACCCGCTTGCGTCAAATCCGCGCCCTCGCGCGCCCTGACCACCGCCACCACAGCCTCGCCCCATTCGGGATGTGGCACGCCAACCACGGCAACTTCCTCGATATCTTCATGCAGACTCAATACCGCTTCGACACTGGATGGAAAAACATTCACTGCACCAGTGATGATCAAAAAGCTCTGTCGGTCAAGCAGGTAGATATAGCCGTCTTCGTCCCTTCGTGCGATGTCGTTTGTCCGCAGCCAACCATCACCCGGAAACACCTCCGCGGTCTTCTCTGGCAGGTTGAGATACTCCTTCATGACCGGGCCACGCACCCACAGCTCACCCGGCTCGTTAGCCGCCAGTTCCATCCCATCATCGCTGCGGATGCTTAGCTCAAAATGCACCCGACAACGACCGACGGACTTCAGCCGCTCAGGATGATCCGCCAGCGCCTGGCGGTAGTCCTTCGGAGTCATGATCGTGATCCAGACACCGCCAGCCTCGGTCAATGTGTAGGACTGCATGAGGTCACAATCGAAGGTCTCGCTGGCCTCGCGGATCAACGCTGGGCTGGCTGGCGAGGAACCAAACAAAATCAACCTTACCGACGAGAAATCGTAATTACCGGTGGCATATTCCCGGGCGACCCAACGCATCATGGTGGGGACCATGAATACGTTTGTGACACGATAGCGCGGAATATCCTGCAAGAACTCCGCAAGATTGAAGTCACCATCGGGCAGCACATGGGTCATGCCGTTGGCCAGCCCCCACAGGTTCAATACAACCACGATCCAGGCGGAAGCACCGGGAACGTAGAAGACATCATCCGTGGTAAATCCGGTGGATACCACGTCCTGTATGATGGCGTCATGTAATCCATGATGGGTAAGCACCACGCCCTTTGGGAGACCGCTGGTGCCGGAGGTATAGCTTACGAGCAGGGCGTCAGCGGCAGCGATAGCCGGATACTGCGGCACATCATTGACACCTCGCTCGATCACGGCTTCGTAATCCAGCTCCAGCCCGTGATCGCCGCCAAAGCCGATCACCAGAACGCCTGCCCTGGCAAGGTCCGGCAACAACGGCTCGATCATCTCCCTGCAGCTGGCTTGGACGATCACCGCCCTTGCGTTGCTGTCCTTGAGAACGTGGCGCATCTCCTCCGCAGCGTAGCGCCAGTTGAGGCCAACTCGCACTGCACCCATCTTCATGCAGGCGAAGAAATGCTCGTAGACCTCGATGGTCTCGTGGGTCAGAATGGCAATCGTATCGCCCTGACCGACACCCAATTGCTGCAGCGCGGCGGTAAGCTGATCGGCGCGACGGTTGATCTGCGACCAGGTCGCCGAACGGTCGCCGCAATGATAGGCGACCTTGTTCGGAAAATTCTGCGCACAACGTACAAGCAAGTCGCGAGGCAACATTGCTACCCTCCCATGATGTCACGGGCCTTAAAGGGGCCCGCCTCCGCCAGCGTCGTCGCTGGCTGTTTATTATTCGGCGACGAACAACAGTTCCTCATTATCGATCTGCGCCCGTACCCGCGCCCCTGCCATGATCGAGTCGGCCTCCACCGACAAACGACCTAGCAACCTGGGGCCCTCGTCCAGCTGCACAATCACTACGTTGTAGGGCGCGGGCAGGTCCTCGCGGTAACTACGATGGTAGGTCGCCCGTGCCCGCACCTCTCCGCGGCCGGCACTGGGCTCCCAGCCGATGGTGGACTCCGGACAGTGCGGGCACAGACCCGCGCCGTACGGCAAGGCCCGAGCGCAAGTGTCACAGCGCAGATACAGCAACCTGCCCCGGTGCAATCCCTGATAGAAGGGATGATCCTTGACCAGCAAGCTTTCAACGCTCATAACATTATCTCCGGCGGGCCAGCTTCACAGGCGCGGCTCCGACCCGAGCAGCAAAGCGGCGTGATAGTCGAGGCAACCGCCGTTGCCCGTCACCAGTTGCAAAGCCACATTATCGAGTTGGCGTTCCCCGCCCTGGCGTCGAATCTGGATCAGGGCTTCAGCCAATGGCGTCATCCCCTGCAGGTAGTAGCCTGACAGATGCCCGCCACCTGTATTACAGGGCAATCGACCGCCGGGTGAAGTCTCGCCCGCCTTGACGAAGGCCCCCGCAGTACCTGGCTCACAGAAGCCGTACGCTTCCAAGCCAAGCAGCGTCGTGATCGAGAAAGCCTCGTAGAACTGGCAGGCCGCAATATCCCCAGGCTCTACTCCAGCCATGTGGTAGGCAATCTGACCAGCAAGCCTGGCACCCAAGGGCGGCAAGCCACCCTGCGCCTCGGCCTGCGCCGCGCTGCCCGCGTGCCCCTGGCCCATACCGTGAACGTAGGCGGGCCGCTCGGTGAGGTCCGGGGCACGTCGAGCCGAAGTAACCACCACTGCGACGGCACCATTGACCGGATAGGCGCAATCCAGAACCCGAAATGGCTCCACCACCCAGGGAGATGCCCGATACTGCAGAAGATCCAGAGGCTTGCGCAAGAACGCCTGGGGGTTGCGCATCGCCCATGCCCGATCGGCCACAGCCACCGCACCCAGGCAGTCTCGGTCCAGGCCGTAATGGGAAAGGTACTCATCGGCAGCCAGAGCATAAGCACCAGGCGCCCCATAGAGACCGCACCGCGCCTCCCACCCCGGAATGCCGCTGATTGCCAGCGGCGCTGCAAAGGCCTGCCCCCCTCCCTGTGACTGGACGGGCGTGTCGGCAAACACACACACCACGGTAGCAGCCATCCCGGCTTCAATGGCACCGGTAGCATATTGAATCATCTGCACCGCAGAAGAGCCCTGCCCTTCGATACCCGAAAGAAGGCGCAGGTTCGCCAGCTGAAGGTCGTCCTGCAAGGTCAAGGGCATGCTGTCCGGATCGGCCAACGGACTCCGGTTGATCAACAGGCCATCAACATCGCAAGGACGCAGCCCAGCGTCAGCCATGGCATCGCGAACCGCGTCGGCAGCCAGTTTCCGGGAACTACCGATCGATTCGCGAGAGAGCTCACTGAGCCCCAGCCCGACGATCGCCGACTTGGCACTCCCTTGTTTCCCCATTACCTCCCCCCAAGCTGCTTTCAGCACAAAACTCCGGCCGACCAGAGCGCTAGCGGCTCAGGTCGACCCCACTACGACTTTATTTTAAATTATGAAGCCCAACGTGGAAAGCGGCTCGGACGCGTGAACCAACATGACCTTCTTGGAGAACATCTTGAAGTCGCCGGCGTCGCCCGCCCGCAGGCCGTACTCTACCCTTCCGGGCCAGACCTCCATTTTGTGAGTGGACTGGGCACGAAGCTCATAGAGTACGAAGTTGGCACCCACCCGGTACTCACGAGCGCCTGATTTGACGGGATCTTCGACCGCCTCAATCTCGATATTCGACAGCACCCGACGCATGGGGGAAACTGGCAGCTGGGAGTGACGCATTCCGGTCTTGAGCTGAGCGATGCGGGTCGCCAGGCGCTGACGGTTGTCAGCGGTCACAGAGACCTGAAAACCACCTCCCTCTTTATTGTCGCCCGTGGGCACCCAGTAGTACATGTCGTCATCGACCAGGGCTTCCCATGCCTCATAGCGTGATTCATCGGCCAACCGCGCCTCGCGATAGAGGAAGGCCTCAATCTGACGCTGCTCATCATTTGACACTAATTGCATTTCGGCTCCTTCTTGGACTCTCTGTTCGGACGATTCATCGCCCTTAACGACTCATGACGCTCTGGTAGTGACGCCAAAAGCCCCGATTGGTCGTTTCGTCGGTAATGTGTCCGATGATCGAGCCGTCCTCACGTGCTTGTTCGCGCTCTTCACCGCGGCTCAAATCCAGCCAGGCCCGACCATCGGCCAGCGCCATCTGCTGCCGCTCAGCGATAACCCCGTCATCGGCCAGCAAGAACGCCGAAGGCCCCATCGCCGCTTCTGACTGACGCAAAATGCGGTCATTGAGCGCGTCAGAGACATCACCGAGCAACAGAGGCGTGTGCCATTGCACGCATTCGTTGGGGCCGGCGGGCTGAAAAATCACGATATTCATTTCACCCAGGAACAGGTTCGGAAAGATCACCGCATGCGGCGGACCTGCGCGCAGGATTTCGTGTGCGCGCTCATGCCCATAGGCATCCTCCAGCTGCTTTACGTAGTCTGGGAAGCGGGAGGCGTTGGGAAGACCCAGCCATTGGCACTCGCTGGTGTAGCTCGGCGCAAAATTAAGCTCGGTGTGACCATTGCCCCAGTCGATGGTTTGGGACTTGACGTCGTCCTCGGCGATCATCGTGGCTTCGTCATACTGCGAACGAATGACCTTGGCGAAGGAGGCGTGCACGTAGTTGACGTGGTAGCCGTCGGTATCGTTTTCGGGCAACATTTTCCAGTTGGCGGCAAACTTGTGCTTCACCCAGCCCGCAGTCAGCCGCAGGTCGCCGGAGGGCGACATCTCGACGGCGCGGTCAAGGGCGTCTGTCGCGTTGCCGAGGTGATCAGCCAGGGTGCCGGCATCGGGATTGAAGCTTGCGAAGACAAAACCCCGGTAGCTCTCGACCAATGGCAAGGCCTGCAGGCCGAAGCTCTCGCGGTCCTTGGTAAAGCCTTTCGGGTACGGCACATCGAGCAGGCTGCCGTCCAGGCCGTATATCCAGCCGTGGTAGGGGCACATGAAGTTCTTCGCCTTGCCCGTCTGCTCACTGCACACCAGGTTGCCACGATGGGCACAGCGGTTCTTCAGCACCATCAGCTCGCCACTCTTGCCACGCACCAGCAAGACCGGCTCTTCGCCGATATTGCGCCGCACGAAACTGCCCTTTTCGGGAATTTCCGATTCGTGGCCAACGTACACCCAACCGCCGTAAAAAATCCGCTCCAGCTCGTCTCGGTAAACCGCCGCGCTGGTGTAGAGGGAACCGTGCACGCGATCCCTGCGGATCAGATCACGATAGTTGGGCACCTCGTCAACATTGATCGCGGGAATTGGTAATGACATGACGTTCTCCAGATGTAATCTAAATTTACCAAGCAACCGCTTGGTCAAATTAGTCAATCACGAAATCCGGGGTGAGTCAAGAGCAACCGCAGGGTCGGCAGACCCGTTGCCCGGCGCCCGCTGAATGGCCCGATCGAGCAGCCAGCGCCGCATGCCGGCTATGTTCCGAGCGCTTCGGGCCTGGCTGGCAGACCAGCTGCCGCGTCGGCACGCACGATCAGCCCAGGCCTGGTGATATCGGCCCCCGGCCCGATCCGGGCGGCCGGGATCGAACTGCAGGTGGCCAGCCCCGGCAGAGCCGTACCGCCCGCCGGGGGGATCGCCTGCCGGGGGGATGTGGACCCAACGCGCGCTCGATGGGGATGCGCGCCAGTCGCGGGTCCACTCCGCCGGTCCACCACGCAAGCGCCTCCCGCAAAGGCCGGACGGCGCAGCAGCCGGCGGGTGACCGCGGGAGCATGAACCGCGGATGATCGAGGCCTCGCCCGGCGTGCAGGGAGCACGCCAGCGGGCGTGCCGCCGCCCTGCATTGATCGCACGGCATCCAGCACCACCACAGCGACATCGGCCACATAAGCCCGCAACAGCGCCAGGCTGGCGGGATGCGGCTCTCCTCCAGGCTCGCCCAGGCGCTGTACCCAGCAAGCAGGTCAGGTCAGCCCGACACGTTGGAGCGTTCGAACCCGTAACTGACGTCGCATCACGCGGTGGCGTTGAATCCCGACAGAGAAAAGCAGTCGTCGCGACGAGCGACCGAAGCTCAAAAAGCCGCATCAATCATGCGACAACCGGCTTGACATGCGGCACTCGCGGAAATCACCCGGTCGTGGGGCATCCGCTTCACATCCTGAAGAACCACGTACGGCTTAATCTGACTCCAGATATATCACTGAAAGGAGCATCGAAAATGAGCTGTGAGAGATTGAAGGAGCATGTCGCCCTTGTCACCGGAGGCGGCCGAGGGATCGGCAAGGCCATTGCACAGCGCCTTTATCAGGAAGGCGCCAACGTGGTCATCTGTGGTACGTCCGAGGACGTGCTGAGGCAGGCGGCTGAAGAAATTGCAACCGAAGATCGCCAGGTGATGCCGATCGTGTGCGATGTCTCCAATGCCAGCCAGATAAAAGAGATGGTGGGCAAGGCGCGGGAACGTTTCGGCAAGGTCGATATTCTGGTCAATAACGCCGGCATCATGTTGCGGCACATCGGGCTGGAACGGGCCGCGCGTCCGTTTTACGAACTGGACGAAGCGGACTGGGACAAGGTCATGTCCGTCAACGTCAAGGGAATGTGGATGTGCGCCCGTGAGGTCTTCCCGGACATGCGTTCGCAGAACTGGGGCCGCATCATCAATATCTCGTCAGACACGGTATACATGGGGCGCGGCAACGGCCTGCAGTACGTGACCTCCAAAGCCGCCGTCGTGGGTCTTACCAGGGCCCTTGCCTTTGAAGTGGGCCGATTCGGCGTGACAGTGAATGCAATCTCTCCTGGTCTGACCCAAAGCGAAACGGTTCAGGAGCACGACTTCAAGCAGATGAGCGAGGAGCTGGCAAAGGTGTCGGCCATCCCAAGGCTCGAACACCCCCAGGATCTGGCGGGAACGGCGGCCTGGCTCGCCTCCGAGGACGCCAGCTTCGTCACCGGGCAAACGATCAGCGTCTCCGGAGGCTTGAGCCTGCACTGAGCGCGCTGTTTGGCGTTTCAGTGCCCCGGCCAGCGATGGTGAATGGCTGGCCGGGCTGCGAGGGACCGGTTTCGGGGTGGGGAACCCACCCGAATGGGGAAGCAAGCTGTACCTACCCCTGCGCGCGCCGCCAAGCGCCGGCCGACGTCGCCCCACGGAACCGGCTTTGCAGTGACCACTGCGGCTGCGAGAACTCCCGGAACATGTGCTTGATCAGATGGTTGGGCCCTCATGAAAACGTGGGATACCTCAGACTCTGCCTCGGTTTTGCAGAACTCTGGTCTTTAAATCGGTTCACACCCCGCCCCTACCCTAGACGATTCCGAGCTCCTCCAGCCGAATCGCCATCGTTTCAACGGTTACGCTAAAGCGCTCCGCCATCGAGTAAAAATTTAAACCGTTGTAGGATTTTGCCGATGCCAAATATCGAGACAACTTCCGCCGATTCCCCAGGAGCTTCCCAAATTCATGAGAAGGCTTTCCCAACAACGCATATGCAGTTTCTTCAGTCAAGAAAAATGCGTTCGTGATAAAGCTTGATTCGAACTCTTTCCTCACCAACTTCTCTGGAAGCAGGAAATAAACAGCGAATTTATCGGCCTCTAACTCGACCCTATCGCGCGCCACACCAAAGCCATTTAAGCCACGATCACGATGCAGATGATTAAGGTGAGGATGGAGCAACAGGTGTCCAACCTCATGAGCTGCCGTAAACATCTGAACAGGCGTGTCGAACTCTGCAGAAATTCGGATCTGCCTCTTAATCCTATCGATCTGACCCGCAACAGCGATCTTGCCCGGACGATCTGAGTAAACACCAAGTGTATCTGCAACTTCAAATTCGTAACCAAGAAATGCGGAGGCTTTGGATGGATCTAACATTGCCATTGCGGATTTCGGTACGCCGTTCGGCCAAAGGCGATTACGCTCATGCCAAATATTCCGCTGAAGGTCTATCGCAATGCGCTCAACGTTCTCAAATGAGTCCACAGAACGCCTCGCCTCACCAGCGAATGGACTTGTCGCAGACAAGCGACCATCGCCGTCCAACTGTGCATACTGGTTTTTGGGCGACCTACGACTAGCGGAGACCACATCAGCCTCCGTCGAGTACATTGGAATGGGATCTTCCAGTTGCTCTAAATGAGCATAGGGATTTTCAAGCAAGGATCGGCGAGCATTTAGTTTTGACCCCTTGAAATATTTCATCTTGTCAGCCCCATTTCGTTCCAGATCAATTCTCAAAGAATTTCAGCTTGGACAATTTCGAAATTACGTCCATTGAACTCCGAATTACCCGCACTTCGAATACCCACAATTCAGACACGTCGCACACCCATCCATGATCACCAGCGCCTTGGTATTGCACTTGTGGCACATGGTGGCGCTGGGCGGGAAGCTGGCGCCTTCGCCGGTGACGGCGATGTCCTCTTCGTGGTCGGCGGTGCTGTTGGGGAGGGGCGCGGGCGCAGGAGCGACCCCTCCCCGGCCCTCCCCTTCGCTGCGTGAAAGGGAGGGGGCAGCCGCGGCGTTGCCGGGGACTGCTGTTACTTCAGGGTTTTTTTTTGAGCGGTCTTCGTACTGCTTGCGCTTTTCGGCCAGCATGGCGCGGGTGTGGTCGCTCATTTCCGGGTCGTGCAGCAGGCCGATGGACTTCATGTGTTCCTCGACGATGGCGCCCAGTTCGGCCACCAGTGAGGGCATGTACACGCCGCCGGCCTTGAAGTAGCCGCCGCGCGGGTCGAACACGGCCTTCATCTCATCGACCACGAAGGTCACATCGCCGCCCTTGCGGAACACGGCCGACATGATGCGGGTCAGGGCCACGATCCACTGGAAGTGCTCCATGGACTTGGAGTTGATGAAGATCTCGAACGGGCGGCGGTGCTCGTGCTCGGTGCCGGCGTTGAGCACGATGTCGTTGATGGTCACGTAGAAGGCGTGCTCCACCATGGGCGACTTGATCTTGTAGGTGCTGCCGATCAGCACGTCCGGGCGCTCGATGCGCTCGTGCATCTGGATGACTTCGGCCTTCGGCAGCTCGGCCTCGGCGGCGGTGCGGCTGACCGACTCGGCAGGCACCTGGGGCGCGGCATCCCGCGCCTTGTCTTCTGGGCTTAGCACTGCGTAGCCCTTGATTTTCTGGTCGATCTTGATGGCCATGGCCTGGTGTCCTGAATGCTTTGGATGATGCGAAGAAACTGAAAGGGGCCGGCGGCGCGGGTTGTCAGAACTTGCCGTAATACCCTTCCTTCAAGGCATCGAACAGGTTGGCGGCGGTGTGCATCTCGCCGTCGTATTCGATCTGCTCGTTGCCCCTGGCTTCGACGAAGGAGCCGTCCTCCAGCTCGAAGCGATAGGTGGTGTTCTCAAGGTCGGCTTCCTTGACCAGCACGCCCTGGAAGGCGGCCGGGTTGAAGCGGAAGGTGGTGCAGCCCTTCAGACCCTGCTGGTGGGCGTAGCGGTAGATGTCCTTGAACTGCTCGTACGGGTAGTCGGTGGGGACATTGGCGGTCTTGGAGATGGAGCTGTCGACCCATTTCTGCGCGGCGGCCTGGACATCCACGTGTTCCTTGGGATGGATGTCGTCGGCGGCGATGAAGTATTCCGGCAGTGCGGCGTCGGGGTCCTCGGCAAACGGCATGGCGCGGGCGTTGACCAGCTCACGGTAGGCCAGCAGCTCGAAGGAGAACACGTCGACCTTTTCCTTGGACTTCTTGCCTTCGCGGATCACGTTGCGGCTGTAGTGGTGGGCAAAGCTGGGCTCGATGCCGTTGGAGGCGTTGTTGGCCAGGCTCAGCGAGATGGTGCCGGTCGGGGCGATGGAGCTGTGGTGGGTGAAGCGCGCACCGACCTCGGCCAGTTCCTCGACCAGGTCCGGAGCCACGGTGGCGATGCGCTGCATGTAGCGGCTGTACCTGGCGTGCAGCACCTTGCCTTCGATCTGCTGACCGATGCGCCAGCCGTCCTTTTCCATCTCCGGGCGCTGGCGCAGCATGGCCGCGGTCACCTCGAAGCGCTCTTCCATGATCGGGGCGGCGCCCTTTTCCCGGGCCAGGGCCAGGCCGGTTTCCCAGCCGGCCACGGCCATGTCGCGGGCGACCGCTTCGGTGAATGCGCACGACGGCGCGCTGCCGTACTTCATGCGCAGCATGGTCATGGCCGAGCCCAGGCCGAGGAAGCCCATGCCGTGGCGACGCTTGCGCAGGATCTCGTTGCGCTGCTGTTCCAGCGGCAGGCCGTTGATCTCGACCACGTTGTCGAGCATGCGGGTGAACACGCGCACCACTTCCTTGTATTCCTCCCAGTCAAAGCGCGCCTGGTCGGTGAACGGATCGCGCACGAAGGTGGTCAGATTGACCGAGCCCAGCAGGCAGGCGCCGTACGGCGGCAAGGGCTGCTCGCCGCAAGGATTCGTCGCGCGGATGTTCTCGCACCACCAGTTGTTGTTCATCTCGTTGACCCGGTCGATCAGGATGAAGCCCGGCTCGGCGAAGTCGTAGGTGGAGACCATGATCATGTCCCACAGGTGGCGGGCGCGGATCTGCCCGTACACCTTGCAGGCGACCAGGCCGTCGTCGCGGCTGATGTACTGGTCGGCATTGGGCCATTCGCGCCAGACGACCTTGGCCGGGTCGGTCAGGTCGAACTCGGCTTCCTCCTTCCTGCTCAGCGGGAATACCAGCGGCCACTCGGCATCGCTGTCGACCGCTTGCATGAAACCGTCGGTGATCAGCAGCGACAGGTTGAACTGGCGCAGGCGGCCGTCCTCGCGCTTGGCGCGGATGAAGTCCTTCACGTCCGGGTGCGACACATCGAAGGTGCCCATCTGCGCGCCGCGGCGGCCACCGGCCGAGGACACGGTGAAGCACATCTTGTCGAAGATATCCATGAAGGACATCGGGCCGGAGGTGTATGCGCCGGCACCGGCGACGAAGGCGCCCTTGGGCCGCAGGGTGCTGAATTCATAGCCGATGCCGCAGCCGGCCTTGAGGGTCAGGCCGGCTTCGTGGACCTTTTCCAGGATGCCGTCCATCGAGTCGGTGATGGTGCCCGAGACGGTGCAGTTGATCGTGCTGGTGGCCGGCTTGTGTTCCAGCGCACCGGCGTTGGAGGTGATGCGGCCGGCCGGGATCGCGCCGCGGCGCAGCGCCCACAGGAAGCGCTCGTACCAGTAGCTGCGCTTTTCGGCCGTGGGCTCGGCATCGGCCAGGGCCCGGGCCACGCGCTGGTAGGTGCCGTCGATGTCGGCGTCGATGGCCACGCCCGCCTTGCTCTTCAGGCGGTACTTCTTGTCCCAGATGTCCTGGGACGCCGGCTGCATCGGAATGACACGTGCCGGTTCTTCTTTCTTGACCGCCTCAAGGCGCACCGTGCTCATGGGTTGAAGCTCTCCCTAGTGAAAATGATGCCGCCGCGCCGCAAGGGCACGGGAGCGAAAGTGGGTTTTGCCGGGCCGGCGGCGCGTGCGTGGTCGCCGCGCGCCGGGCCGGATGTGAGGGGCTGCGAAGGTGATGCCGATTGTGTGCCCGGGACCGGCCCGGCAATCACGACCTGCTGCATGCGCCGGTTCCCCTGGGGCGCCTGTGTTCCCAAGCCAAACCCTATGGCTTGGGGCCGTCACGCAGCCCCGTCGCTAGATCTTGGGGCCAGGTGGACGAAGTTAGCCTTGGCCCCGGGCGCTGTCAACAGCGGATTTCCGGTTCTGCGTAGAACCCGGCCGGACCCCGCGGATGGAGCCCAGATGGGGCTCTGGGTGCCGGTTTCACCACGGGTTTAGGCACGTTTGAGCACACTCGTTCAGCTTTGTTCCGCCGACGGTCGCGCGTATTTGGCGCGGTGCCGCACCGGTTGCCGGTCACTTACTCTCTTGTCTTGCCCATCGCCCGATGCCCGCCATGCGCCCCTTGCCGACCCTGCTAGCCCTGACCGCTGCCGCCGCCTTTGGCGGATTTGTCGCCCTTGGCCTGTTCCAGGGACTGGACCAGCCGGCCCAGGCACGCGAAGACGTGCCGCCGACCAGCGCAGTCCTGTCGGCGACCGCGGGCGCGGCGCTGCCGGCAGCGGCCGGTCAACCGGTGCCGTCGCTGGCGCCAATGCTAAAGCGCGTCACCCCGGCGGTGGTCAGCGTCTACAGCCGCCGGACCGTGCGCGTGGCCAGTCCGCTGGGGCCGTTTGCCAACGACCCGATGTTCCGGCGCCTGTTCGGGATCCCGGACATCCCCCAGGAGCGGGTCGAACGCGCGCTCGGGTCGGGGGTGATCATCGACGCCCAGCGCGGCCTGGTGCTGACCAACCACCACGTGGTCGAGAACGCCGACGGGGTGTCGGTCAGCCTGGCCGACGGGCGCACGCTCGAAGCCGAATTCCTGGGTTCGGACCCGGACACCGACGTGGCCCTGATCCGGATCCCGGCCAAGGACCTGACCCAGATCCCGCTGGGCGACAGCAAGCAGCTGCAGGTCGGCGATTTCGTGGTGGCCGTGGGCAACCCGTACGGGCTGGGGCAGACCGTGACCTCGGGCATCGTCTCGGCGGTGGGCCGTACCGGCATCCCGGTCGCCAGCTTCCAGAACTTCATCCAAACCGATGCCTCGATCAACCCTGGCAATTCCGGTGGCGCGCTGGTCAACCTGCAGGGCCAGCTGGTGGGCATCAACACGGCCAGTTTCAATCCGTCCGGCTCGATGGCGGGCAACATTGGCCTGGGCTTCGCCATCCCGATCGACCTGGCGCGCAACATCGCCGAGCAGCTGTACACCAACAAGGGCGTGGTCAGGCGCGGCACCCTGGGGGTGGCCACCCAGGACGTGACCGAGCGCCTGGCCGAGGGCCTGGGCCTGGACGCCCCGCGCGGGGCGCTGGTCACCGGCGTGTATCCGGGCTCGGCCGGCGCGGCCGCCGGCCTGCAACCGGGCGATGTGATCCTGCAGGCCAACGGCCAGCGCATCGACAACGGCGCGGCGCTGCACAACTTCGAAGGCCTGCAGGGCGTGGGCAGCAAGGTGACGCTGGATGTGCGGCGGGCCGGCAAGCCGCTCAAGCTCACCGCCACCCTGAAGGAACAGTTGCGCCAGGTGGATGGCGGCGGGCTGGACCCGCGCCTGGACGGGGCGACCTTCGAGGAGCTGGACGAGGCCACCCGCCAGACCCTGCGTGCCAACGGCGCCGCCGGCGGCGTGCAGGTCGGCGAGGTCAGGTACGGCAGCCGCGCATGGGCCGCCGGGCTGCGCCCGGGCGACATCGTGTTTGCCGGCAGCAACGGCAACTTCTCCGATCTGGCCGGCTTCCGCTCCAGTTTCGGCAAGCGCCCGGCGCAGCTGGTGCTGGTCATCTGGCGAGAGGGCGTCGGCGAGATCCGGTTGCTGATGCGCTGAGGTGACTCGGCCCTGATCGGCCCGCGCAAACTAACAGGGCGTTCATGCCCACCTGGGATAAGGTCGCCCAGTCCAATCGATCCATTTCCCAGGAGATACCCCATGACCATGCCAACTGCTGCAGACAACCTGAAGAGCACCCTGGGTGAGGCGGGTGACCACCTGAAATCGGCTGCGACCGCCGCCACCGAGGCCGTACGCGGCGCCGCAGGCGTGGCCGGCGAAGAGCTCAAGGCCGGCAGGGCCCAGGTCAAATCGGAGCTGTCCGAGAGCGTCCAGGCCGGCAGGAGTGCCGCCGAGCTCGGTAGCGAGGCCGCCCGTGAGCAGATGGATGCGCTGATGGACAAGGGCCGCGACCTGATCGACAGCGCCTCCGAGCTGATCCGCGAGCGCCCGCTGGCCTCCTTCGGCATCGCCCTGGCGGCCGGCTGGGTGATCGCCAAGCTGGGCCGCAGCAGCGGCGAATAAGCCGCAGTCTGCGCGGGGCAACGCGTGCGCGACGACGCCAACACCGACCGGCCCGCGCCGCAGCCGCCGCCATCGCTGGAAGAAAGCCTGCGCCGGGTTGGCAAGAGCGGCAAGGACGGGTTTGCTTCGGCCGTTGCCACTGCGCGTGCCCTGCGCATGCTCATGGTGGCCGACTTCGCGCTGGCCCGCGGGGCCCTGGCTCGGGCGATGGTGTGGCTGTCGGTGGCGGCCGTGTTTGGGGTTTCCAGTTGGCTACTGCTGATGGGCGCGCTGATCGCGCTGCTGCAACGGGTGGTCGGCCTGTCCTGGCTGTCCTCGCTGTCCGTCGCTGCCGGCCTGAGCCTGGCCATCACTGCGCTCGGCGTATGGCGCACGCTGCACTATTTCGAGTTCACCCGGATGGAAGCCACTCGCCGCCAGCTCAAGGCGATGGGGTTTGGCGAAGAGGAAGAGGCCGCCGAACCGGACATGCCAACGGCACCGACGCCGGCGCCATTGGCCGAGGGTGCGGACCGATGAAGTTCCAGCAACTCCAGCATCGGGTGGGTCGGGCCGAAATGCTGGTCGAAGGCCGTCGCCAGCAGACCGTCGAACACGCCGGCGCACTGGTCCGCCACTGGAAGCAGGGCTGGACCCCGTGGCGCATCGTCGCCGTCGGCTTGGGACTGGGCTTGGTGGTCGGTCGGACCCGGCCGACCCATGCCATCGGCGCGACCAAGTGGCTGCGTGTGGTCAGCACGGTGTCGGGCATGTTCACCTCGCTGCAGGCGGCCGTGGCCGCATGGCAGGCCGATCAGGCCGCGGATAAAGCCGACCAGGCCGCTGACAGCGCCCAGGCCGCTGCCGGGGCCACCCACCACGCCGCGGCTGCGGCGCGCGAGGCTGCCGGCACGACCGAAGATCACGACGCCGCACAGGCCGCGCGCCATGCCGCCACCGCGCGGGCGGCCGGGATGGCCACCGCCGGCGATGGCGGCCACGGCCCACACGGGTCATCCTATCCGCGCGCTTCGGAAGCGCGCGGCGAAACCGAACCCTGGGCGGCGCATCCGCCGCGCCCGGCCGAAGCAGCAACCGACGTTTCCGAACGCTGAGACGCTGTTTCCATGAGCCAGCCGGTTCCTGACCTGTCCGCCGCGCCGGACGCCGCTGCGGTCGCGCCGATCGCGCCGCGTCCGCGTGGACCGTTATCGCTGGTGATCCTGGCCTTGCTGGCCTGCGGCTACACCCTGTGGGCGGCGCAGGCGGTGATCCTGCCGGTGCTGCTGGCCGGTTTCCTGGCGCTGGTGGGCAATCCGCTGATCCGTGGCCTGCAGAAATTCCACCTGCCGCGCTTCCTGGGCGCGGCGCTGGTCCTGATCGTTGGATTGGCGGCCGCTGCCACGCTGACCTACCAGCTGGTGCCACCGGCCGCGGCCTGGGCCAAGGCCGCGCCGCGCGAGCTGCGCCAGCTGGCGCCCAAGCTGCGGGCGCTGACCAAGCCGGTCCATGACGCCAACGAGGCCGCGGAGAACTTCGCCCGCGCCGCCGCCGGCGATACCGGGCGCCGGCCGCAGGCCATGCGCACGGCCGACGATCCGTTCCGCGCGCTGACCACCACCCCGCGCATGGTCGCCTCGGTGCTGGCGGTGGTGCTGCTGACGTTCTTCTTCATGGTCTATGGGGCCACGCTGCAGCGGCACGCCATCGCCCTGCTGCCGCGCCGGCAGCAGCAGAAGCTCACCGTCGGCATCCTGCAATCAATCGAGCGCTCGGTTTCGCGCTACGTGCTGACCATCAGCAGCATCAACGTGCTGGTGGGGCTGCTGTTCGCCGGGGCGCTTTTCCTGCTGGCCTTCCCGCTGGCCGACGCGCTGCTGTGGGGCACGGTGGTGGCGCTGCTGAACTTCGCCCCGTACGTGGGCCCGCTGATCGGCATGGTGATGATGCTGGTGGTCGGCCTGACCGCTTTCGACGACGGATTCAAGCCACTGCTGCCGGCGGCGCTCTACCTGGGCCTGCACACCCTCGAAGGCCAGGTGGTGACCCCGATCATCCTGGGCCGGCAGATGCGGCTCTCGCCACTGATCCTGATCCTGGCGCTGATGGTGTTCGGCTCGCTGTGGGGGATCATCGGGCTGCTGCTGGCAGTGCCGATGCTGGTGTGCATCAAGCTGATCCTGGTGCAGGTGCAGGGGATGGAGGGCTGGGCGCGGTTGATGGAGTGATCCATCGCTGTGCACTCCTTCGCTCTCGCTTGTGCTGTTGCTCTCGCTGTTGCTGTCGCTCCTGCTGTTGCT
Organism: Pseudoxanthomonas spadix BD-a59; assembly: GCF_000233915.3. Lineage (NCBI taxonomy): Bacteria > Pseudomonadati > Pseudomonadota > Gammaproteobacteria > Lysobacterales > Lysobacteraceae > Pseudoxanthomonas > Pseudoxanthomonas spadix. The sequence continues at coordinate 2,849,148 of NC_016147.2, forward strand.
GTCGCTCGTGCTGTTGCTGTCGCTCGTGCTGTCGCTGTCGCTTGTGCTGTTGCCGTTGCAGTCGCTTTTGCCTTTGCCCCTCTGACCGAGCCGTAAAGCACGCCGAGCACCGGAGCCTGGTCGGGCCGAAGAGGCGCCCTGTCTGAGCGAAGCGAGTTTGGGCGCCGTGCCCGAGCAGGCGAGGAGCGCAGGGGACCGATGCGCAGCATCGGCGTGCGTCCGGCGAGAAGCGGTTTTGCTTCCTTTTGCCAAGACAAAAGGAAGTCGCGCTGCAAGCGCGAAAGCTTTGCTCTTGATTCAAGATTTTCTTGGCTGGACCAGTGGATCACAGGCAGGATCAAGAGCTTTCGCGCCGCTGACAGAAGGAAGTCGTGCTGCAAGCACGAAAGCTTTGCTCTCGATTCAAGATTTTCTTGGCTGGACCAGTGGATCACAGGCAGGATCAAGAGCTTTCGCGCCGCTGACAGAAGGAAGTCGTGCTGCAAGCACGAAAGCTTTGCTCTTGATTCAAGATTTTCTTGGCTGCACCAGTGGATCACAGGCAGGATCAAGAGCTTTCACGTCGCTTCGCGACGCGAGCTACTTTTGTCTTGACAAAAGTAGCCAAAACCGCTACTCGCCGGACGCGATCCGCCGCTGCGCGGCGGTCCCCTGCGCTTCTCGGAAGTCCGGGCACGGCGCCCAAACTCGCTACGCTCAGACAAGGGCGCCTCTTCGGCCCGGACTTCCTGCGATGCTCGGCTCGCTTTACGGCTCAGACAGGAAAGCGAAAGCAAAGCCAGAGCCAGAGCCAGAGCCACAGCCACAGCCACAGCCACAGCCACAGCCACAGCCACAGCCAGAGCCAGAGCCAGAGCCAGAGCCAGAGCCAGAGCCACAGCCACAGCCACAGCCAAGGCAACACCAACAGCCAAGCCAACAGCAACGGCAACGGCAACGGCAACGGCGGAAGCCCGGTTCGGGCAGGCGCGCTAAAATACCTGGATGAATTTCGACATCCGCGCCGTCACCCTGGACCTGGATGACACCCTATGGCCGTTCGCGCCGATCGGCGCCCGGATCGAACAGAAGATCCATGCCTGGCTGGAACAGCACAGCCCGGCCACCGCGGCGCGGTTTCCGATCGCCGTCATGCGCACCCTGCGCGAGCAGGCCTTCGCTGCCAACCCGCACCTGGTCCACGACCTCTCCGCGTTGCGCAGGCTGACCCTGGAACACGCCCTGCGCGAAAGCGACGCGGACCTGGCGCTGCTCGATCCGGCGCTGGAGATCTTCCATGCCGAACGCAACAAGGTCGAATGCTATCCCGACGCGCTCGACGCGCTGACCCGCATCGCCGCGCGCGTGCCGGTGGCAGCGCTGACCAACGGCAATGCCGATCTGGCGCGCTGCGGGCTGGACGCGCACTTCGTGTTCCAACTCGGTGCGCGCGAACACGGCGCGGCCAAGCCGCAGGCCAGCATCTTCCACGCCGCCTGCGCGCGCCTGGCACTGCCACCGGCGCAGGTGCTGCACGTGGGCGACCATCCGCTGATGGATGCGGCCGGTGCGATGGGCGCGGGCCTGCGCGCCTGCTGGCTCAATCGCCAGGGCCTGGCCTGGCCGCTGGACCAGGCCCGGCCGGACCTGGAATTTGCCGACCTCACGGCCCTGGCCGACTGGCTGGACACGCACCTGGACACCAAGGACACCGCTGCCGCATGAACCTGCCCGCCTTTCTCGACACCGCCGATGCCAGCACCCGGCCCTTGCACGTGCTGCAGCGCGAACAGTTCGCCGACTGGAGCGCGCAGCAGCCGGCGCCGGTGCGGGCGTGGCTGCAGGCGCAGGGCTTTGCGGCCACGCCCGGTTCGCTGGTGCTGCTGCCCGGCGATGAGGGCATCGCCGGGGCGGTGATCGGCATCGGCGATGCGGCCGATCCGCTCAGCTACGGCCACGCGCCGACCGGCCTGCCCGCCGGCACCAGCTGGCGCGCCGAAGGCGGGTTGTCGGCCGAGGCGCGCGCCGCGCTGCAGCTGGGCTGGGGCCTGGGCGCGTACCGCTTCGACCGTTACAAGACGCCCTCGCGCGCGCCGGCCCGGCTGCTGCTGGAGGCGGCAGATGCCCAGGCTGCGGCACTGCTGGACGCCTGCCTGCGCGTGCGCGACCTGGTCAACACACCGGCCGAACACCTGGGCCCGGCCGAGCTGGAAGCGGTGGTCCGGCAGATCGGCGACGACCACGGCGCGCAGGTCGAGGTGTTTGCAGGCGATGCGCTGCTTGAACACAACTTCCCCGCCATCCACGCCGTGGGCCGCGCTTCGCACCGGGCGCCGCGCCTGATTGCGCTGCGCTGGGGCGCGCAGGATGCGCCGAAGGTGTCGCTGGTGGGCAAGGGCGTGTGCTTCGACAGCGGCGGCCTGGACCTCAAGCCGGCCGACGGCATGCGCAACATGAAAAAGGACATGGGCGGGGCGGCGCATGCGATCGCGCTGGCCGAGCTGGTCATGCGCCAGCGGCTGCCGGTGCGCCTGACCCTGCTGGTGCCGGCGGTGGAAAACGCGATCGGCCCGGATGCGTTCCGCCCGGGCGAGGTGATCGCCACCCGCAGCGGGGTGAGCGTGGAGATCGACAACACCGACGCCGAAGGCCGGGTGGTGCTGGGCGATGCGCTGGCCTACGCCGGCGAGGATGCACCCGAGGTGCTGCTGGATTTCGCCACGCTCACCGGCGCGGCGCGCATCGCGCTGGGGCCGGAGGTGCCGGTGCTGTTTGCCAATGACGACGCGCTGGCCAATGCCTGGCTGGAAGCCGGCGAACGCACCCGCGACCCGCTGTGGCGGCTGCCGCTCTGGCGCCCGTACCTGCGCTACCTGACCAGCACGGTGGCCGACCTGGCCAACTCCGGCTCGCGCATGGCCGGGGCGATCACCGCCGCGCTGTACCTGGAGCGCTTCGTGCCGGCCGGCACGCGGTGGGCGCACCTGGACGTGTACGCCTGGAACGACAGCGATCGCCCGGGCCGTCCGGCCGGTGGCGAGGCGATGGCGCTGCGCGCGGCCTTTCAGATGCTGCGCAGCCGCTATCCCGGCTGATCGGCGCCGCGGCCATGCCGCTGCGCGCCCGGCAGCGCGTGCACGGCGTGGCCGCTTTCGACCCGGTTGCGGCCGCGCGCCTTGGCCCGGTACAGGGCGCGGTCGGCGTGGCCCAACAGCGATTCCGGATCGGTCCCGTCATGCGGGGCCACCGCCACGCCGATCGACACGGTGACCGGCGGCAGGTCCTTGCCCATGTGCTGGACGCGCATGGCCTGGACCGCGGCGCGGATCTGTTCGGCGCGTTCCAGGGCCAGTTCGGCGGTGGCTTCGGGCAGGATCAGGGTGAACTCCTCACCGCCATAGCGGCAGGCGATGTCTTCCGGGCGCGACAGGCCCTGCAGCAGCTTGCCCAGGCCGGCCAGCAGCGCATCGCCGCCGGGATGGCCGTGGGTGTCGTTGAAGCGCTTGAAGTGGTCCAGATCCAGCATCATCAGCGCCAGCGGCAGGCCGCGGCGTTCGCAGCGCGACAGTTCGCGCGCCAGCGACTCTTCCAGATAGCGGCGGTTGAACAGCCCGGTCAGCGGCTCGCGGATGGACTGGATGCGCAGGCGCTCCTGCAGCTGCAGGTTGGACAGGGCCATGGCCAGCTGCTCGGCGGCGGTCTCGATCAGCTGCACGCGCGCCAGGAACCCGTCATCGGCCGCCGACACGTACAAAAAACCCAGCTGGTGGCCCTGGGCGCTGAGCGGAATGCACGCGGTGGCCCCGCTGCCGCTTTCCAGATGACGGCAACGCACCGCCTCGCCCGGCCCGTGCACCAGTTGCGGCTTGCCACGGCGCAGCGCCCAGCACTGGTCCGGCGGCAGCAGCTGCGCGCTGCGCACCGGCGGCACGCCCCAGTGCGCCATGGCCTCGGTGTAATCGTTCGAGGCGCGGATCCGGTACACGCTGCCGCCGGTGCCGGGCAGCAGGCGCTGCATCAGCTGGGTAGTCAGGGCCAGCGCTTCCTCGGCCTGCACGCAGCTCTGCAGCATGCTGGCGAAATGGCTCAGCTCGCGCAGGTCCGCGCCGGTGTGCTCCAGCTCGGCCACCGAGGCTTGCAGGCGCGCGTTGGCAGCCAGGGTCTGGCGCTCGGCGGCGCTGCGCCCGCGGATCTCGCGCAGCATCAGCACGTAGACCATGGCGATCACGGCGATGCCGAACGGGATGCCGGCCACCGCCAGCGCCTTGAGCAGGTTCGCGCTGCGGTCGCTGGAGGCAGCGCGCTGGACCAGCAGCGTCCGCTCGGTATCGCCCATCAGCCCCGCCTGGCGACGGATGGCATCGGAGGTGATGCGCGCATCGTCACCGATTGCCGCCTGCGCGGCGGCCAGCCCCTGGGCGTCGTAGATGCGCAGGGTGTTGTCGGCCTGGCGCAGGCGGTGGTCGATCAGCGTGCGCAGCTGCACGATGCGCTGCTTCTGGCCGGGGTTGTCCCGGACCAGGTTGTCCAGTTCGGCAAACAGCTCCGGCAGCTGGGTCTTGCCGGCCTGATAGGAGGCCAGGTAGTCGACCTGGCCGGTCAGCAGGTAGCCGCGCTGGGCCGATTCGGCATCGCGCAGGCGCGCCTCGATCTCTTCGATCCGGGCAATCACCTCGTTGGTGTGCGACACCCAACGCGCATCGGTGGCGAAGCGGTCGGTGCCCTGCAGGACGCCGACGCCGATGGCGACGAAGATCAGCGCCGCAAGCAGCGGGCCGATCTGGTTGGCGATGCGTCGTGTGGTGAGCATGGGTAACGTCAATGCAAGCTGTGTGCCATGGTAGCGTCTTGCCGGACCGGGCACGCCGCAGCAACGCAGGGCCCGGCCCTGGGGTTCCGCCGCGCGGCTACAGCCAGCCCTTCTGCCTGGCCAGGCGGTGGGCCTCGATCCGGTTGCCCACGCCCAGCTTGCTGATCGCCTCGGAGAGGTAGTTGCGCACCGTCCCGTGCGACAGGTGCAGCTGCCTGGCGATCTCTGCCGCGGTGGCGCCATCGCCGGCCAGGCGCAGGACCTGGCGCTCGCGTTCGTTGAGTGGATCCGGTTCGGACCAGGCCTCCAGGGCCAGTTCCGGTGCGATCGCGCGGCCGCCGCGGTGCACGCTGCGCAGCGCCTGGGCCAGGTGTTCGGGCGGCGCATCCTTGAGCAGATAGCCGGCCACGCCGGCCTCCAGCGCCCGGCGCAGGAAGCCGGGCCGGGCGAAGGTGGTCACGATCACCACCCGGGTGGGCAGTTGCTGGCGCTGCACGCGCTGGGCCAGTTCCAGGCCGGACAGGCCGGGCATCTCGATGTCGGTGACCAGCACGTCCGGCCGCAGCCGCTGCAGCTCGCGCCAGGCCGCTTCGCCATCGGCCGCCGCGCCCAGCACGTCGATGTCGTCCTCCAGGCCCAGCAGCGCGGCCAGCGCGCCGCGGACCATGGCCTGGTCTTCGGCCAGCAGGACCCGGATCACGGACGGGCCGGTGCAGTGGTCATGGCGATCATTCCAGTGCGGCCGACGCCGCGAGCGCTGCAAGTGCATCGGCCTGGTCGAGGCAGGCCGGCCACGGCGCGCTTGCGATCACGCTGGTGCCGCGACCACGCGCCGAGTCCAGCTGCAGCACGCCGTCCACCGCCTGCAGCCGTGCGCGCATGCCCTCCAGGCCGTTGCCAGGCACCAGATCGCCGCCGCGCCCATCGTCGTCGATGCGCAGCTGCAGCGCCGCGGTCCCGGCGCTGACCTGCACGTGCACCTGGCGGGCCCGCGCATGCCGCTGCACGTTGGTGATGGCCTCGCGCAGGATCAGGGCGAAGGCGGTTTCCACCGCCGGCGGCAGCGGCACGTCATCGACCTGGTAGTGCAGCGCGATACCGTCGGTTTCCAGCAGCAGCTTGCCCGCTGCCAGCTCGGCGGCCAGCTGCGCCGAACGGATCCCGCTGACCGCGCGCCGCACCTGCGCCAGCGCCTGGCGCGCCACGCGGCTGACCTCGTCCATTTCGCGATGCGCGGCGGCCGGATCGCGCTCGACCAGCCGCCGGGCCAGATCGGATTTCAACGCCACCAGCGACAGCGTATGCCCGAGCAGGTCGTGCAGGTCGCGGCCGATGCGTTCGCGTTCGGCTACCGCCGCCAGGCGCCGGACTTCGTCGTGGCTCAGGCGCAGGGCGGCGTCCTTGTGCCGATTCAGCCGCTGCACCGCGATGGCCAGCCCGGTGCCCAGGGTCGAGACCGGCAGCCAGACCAGCATCTGCCACGGATAACCCAATGCCAGCGAGAAACCCAGGAACGCCGCGTTCAAGGCCAGCAGCCACAGCAGGTAGCGCCGCAGTGCGTGGCGACCTTCGGTACGCAGGGTCAGGCAGCCGAACACGAAGTAGCTGATGCCGGACGGAAACACCGGCAGCAGCGCGGTGGCCAACACGATCATGCCCAGCGCGTAGCGGTTTGCCAGGTGCCGTGGCGCCAGCATGGTCCGCGCGTACAGCAGCACGAACGGCGGATAGGACGCCAGCGTCCACAGCAGCCAGGTGCGGTCGTAGCCCTGCGGAGTGAACACCGGCACCACGAACACCCACACCGACCACACCAGGTGCACCGCCTCGGTCCAGGGCGACTTGCCCTGTCGCAGGCGCTCGGCGGCCTCCGAACCGGGCGCAGGGCGCAACCATGCGGGCAGGGACAACCTCATGTCGGCAGATCCTTGTTCACGCCATGATCTTGCCACCGGCGGGGCGGGTTCACCCGCGACGCAACCGGCGCTGGGCCAGCGCGAAGCAGGCCACGGTCACCGCCCCCAACACCGACACATGCAGCCAGAGCGCGTGGCCGCTGTCCTGGCCCACCACCTTCAACGCCAGCTGGGCCAGGTGCCAGGCCGGCCACAGCGGTGCGATCTGGGCGAACAATGGCGGCAGCATCGACAGCGGCAGCCACAGGCCAGAGAGCAGCGCCAGCGGCAGGTAGACCAGGTTGACCACCGCCGGCGCGCCGCTGCCGCTGACCAGGGTGCCGATCAGCAGGCCCAGCGCGCAGAACGGCAGCACGCCCAGCACATCGACCAGCAGCAGCGTGCCCATCTGCGCCAGCGTCAGCGGCACGCCGCCGAGCAGGCGCCCGGCCAGGATCAGCAGCACCCCGATGCACACGGCGAACACCATCGCCATCACCATCTTGGCCACCAGCGGTGCGCCGGCCGGGACCGGCAGCGCGCGCTTGAGTGTGAGCAGGCCGCGCTCGCGGTCCAGCGCCAGGCTCACCCCGAAGCCGAACAGGCCCGGTCCCATCACCCCGAACACGCTGTAGCTGGCCATCAGGTACTGACTGGCGCCAGGATTGCCGTGGTGGAGCAGCACGCCGAACAGCAGGTAGAACATCAGTGGGAAGATCATCGTCGGCAGTGCAAACGAGGGCGTGCGCAACAGGCGGATGAATTCATAGCGCGCCTCGCGGGCGTACACGCCCAGCAGTGCCGGCGCGCGCGGCGCGGACGCAGTGAAGGTATTCATGCAGCCTCCTGCGAATCGGTGATGGCAAGGAACGCGTCGGCCAGGCCGGCGCGGCGGACTTCCAGGCCGTGCAGCTGCGGATCGGCCTGCAGCAGGCGCGCGACGATGGGCTCGGCCGGCTCGGCCTGGATCTCCAGCACCGCGCCATCGCGCCGGGCGCTGCGCACGCCGGGCCACTGCGCGATCGCTTCGGCACTGAGCTCGGTCTGCGCGCGAATGCAGCGCTGCAGCACGCTGGCGCGGATCTGGGCAACGCTGCCGCGTGCCACGATCCGGCCGGCCTGCAGCACCGCCACGTCGTCGGCCAGCGCTTCGGCCTCTTCCAGATAATGTGTGGTCAGCAGCACCGCGCAACCGGCGGCGGCGCGTTCGCCGATGGCCGCCCACAGCTGGCGGCGCGCCTGGATGTCCATGCCGGTGGTGGGCTCGTCCAGGAACAGCACCTGCGGGCGCCCGCAGATGGCCAGGGCGAACTGCACCCGGCGCTGCTGCCCGCCGGAGAGCCTGCCGTAGGGACGGGCGAGCAGGCCCTGCAGGCCGGCGATGGTCACACACTCGGCCACGCTCAGCGCATCGGGGTAATAACCGCGGGTCTGCGCGATCAGCTCGCCCACCCGCAGGGTGTCAGGCAAGGCCGCGTGCTGCAGCATCACCCCGATCCGGCGCCGCGCGTCCAGCGCTTGGGGCGACTGGCCAAACAGCAAGGCGTGGCCCGCATCGGTGCGCTGCAGGCCCAGCAGCAGCGACACCGCCGTGCTCTTGCCTGCGCCATTGGGACCCAGCAGCGCCAGCACGCGGCCGGGCTGCAGGGCCAGATCCACGCCCTCCAGCGCGGTCAGCGCGCCGTAGCGCTTGTGGACCTGCGCCAGCTGCGCTGGCACGGCCGGGGAAAAGCGCGGTTGCATCGGGGGTGTCTGTGCCATTGCCTGGATTGCGCTCAGCCTGCGCCGGGCGCAAGGGGCTGCGGCAGTGGCCGTCATCAGGCCATGCAGGTGACAGCTGCCACTGGCTGCGCGCGCCCTGCCAGCCCATGCTGCGGCCCACCGAAGGCGCGGCCCGACTTTGCTGGTGACTTCCGCCGGCTTGGTGCCAAGCACCGGGTTGGTCACACTTGCGGCCCGACGACGCCACTGATGGATCCATGAACGCCTCTGCCGAACTGCTCAAGGAACTGCGTATCGACCGCAAGGCCCCGCCGCCGGCGCCGCAGCGGCGCTGGCTGTGGATCGTGCTGGCCGTGATCGTGCTGCTGGCGCTGGCCGGCGGCGCCTGGTTTTTCCTGGGCAGGGCCAGGCCGGTGGAAGTGCGCACCGCGCCGGTGGTGTCGATGGACAGTGCCGGCGCCGGCGCCTCGGTGCTGGATGCAACCGGCTACGTGGTCGCCCGGCGCATCGCCACGGTGTCGGCGCAGATCACCGGCCGGGTGGAGGAAGTGATGATCGAGGAAGGCCAGCGGGTCGAGCAGGGCCAGGTGCTGGCGCGGCTGGATCCGATCAGTGCCGATGCCGAGCGCAGCCTGTCGCAGTCGCAGCTGGCCTCGGCGCAGAGCCAGGTCAACAACGTGCAGGCCCAGCTGACCCGGGCCGAAGCCGAGGCCGGGCGCCTGGATGCGCTGGTGGCCCAGCAGCTGGTCTCGCGCTCGCAGTACGACCAGCAGGTGGCCGACCGCGACGCGCTGCGCGCGCAGCTGGAAACCGCGCGCCGCAACGTGCAGGTCGCCCGCGACCAGCTGAGGATCTCCGGCATCGGCAGGGACTACACCGTGGTGCGCGCGCCGTTCGCCGGGATCGTCACCGCCAAGTCCGCCCAGCCCGGCGAGATCGTTTCGCCGCTGTCGGCCGGCGGCGGCTTCACCCGCACCGGCATTGGCACCATCGTCGACATGGATTCGCTGGAAGTGGAAGTGGATGTCGGCGAGGCCTACATCGGCCGGGTGCAGCCGAAGATGCCGGTGCAGGCCACCCTCAACGCCTACCCGGACTGGAAGATCCCGGCCGAGGTGATTGCCATCATCCCCGCCGCCGACCGCGGCAAGGCCACGGTCAAGGTGCGCATCGCGCTCAAGCTCAAGGACCCGCGCATCGTCCCGGACATGGGCGTGCGGGTGAGCTTCCTGGAGAAGGAACCACCCACCCAGGCGCAGCAGCCCAAGGGCGTGCGCGTGCCCAACGCGGCCATCACCGAGCGCGACGGCAAACCGGTGGCCTTCGCCGTCAGCGACGACAACACCGTGCGCCAGCGCGCCATCCAGCCCGGCATCGCCCTGGCCCAGGACCGCCAGGTGCTGAGCGGCCTGAGCGCCGGCGAGACGGTGGTACTGGATCCGACACCGGAACTGAAGGAAGGCACCCGGGTGATCGAAGCCGGCAGCGAGGCCAAGTGAGCCAGTGCGATCGGACATGAGAAGAGCAAGGCACGAGCACCCCTCCCAACCCTCCCCTGCGCGCAGGGGAGGGCTATAAACCAGCCCAGAGAGACCACGCCCATGTCCACCCTCGTCACCCTGCGCAACATCACCAAGACCTACCAGCGCGGCCCGGAGCAGGTCAAAGTGCTGCACGGCATCGACCTGGACATCGCCCGCGGCGATTTCGTCGCGCTGATGGGCCCGTCCGGCTCGGGCAAGACCACCCTGCTCAACTTGATCGGCGGCCTGGATTGGCCCAGCTCCGGGCAGATCGAGATCGAAGGCGAGCGCATCGACCGCATGAGCGGCGCCCAGCTGGCGACCTGGCGCAGCCACCACGTCGGCTTCGTGTTCCAGTTCTACAACCTGATGCCGATGCTCACCGCGCAGAAGAACGTGGAGCTGCCGCTGCTGCTGACCCACCTCAACGCGGCCCAGCGCAAGCGCAACGCGCAGATCGCCCTGACCCTGGTGGGCCTGGCCGAGCGTCGCGACCATCGCCCCAGCGAACTGTCCGGCGGCCAGCAGCAGCGCGTGGCGATCGCCCGGGCGATCGTGTCCGACCCGACTTTCCTGATCTGCGACGAACCGACCGGCGACCTGGACCGGCAGTCGGCCGAGGACGTCCTGGGCCTGCTGCAGCAGCTCAACCGCGAGCACGGCAAGACCATCATCATGGTCACCCACGATCCGAAGGCGGCCGAATACGCCACCCACACCGTGCACCTGGACAAGGGCGAGCTGGCCACCGAAGCAGCTCACTGAGGGAGCACGGCCATGAAATACTTCTCGCTCGTCTGGGCGCAGCTGTTTCGCAGCAAGACCCGCACCGCGCTGACCCTGCTATCGGTGGTCGCGGCATTCCTGCTGTTCGGCATGCTCGATTCGGTCCGCGTGGCATTCAGCTCCGGTGGCAGCGTCGATGGGGCCAACCGGCTGGTGGTGGCCTCGCGCCTGTCCATCACCCAGTCGCTGCCGGTCAGCCTGCAGTCGCAGATCCGCAACGTGGCCGGGGTGCGCGATGTGACCTATGCGATGTGGTTCGGCGGCATCTATCGCGATCCAAAGGACTTCTTCCCCAACTTCTCGGTCGCGCCGAACTTCTTCGACGTCTACACCAACTACGAATTACCGGCCGACCAGCGCAAGGCCTTCGCCGCCAACCAGACCGGCGCGATCGTCGGCGAGAGCCTGGCCAGGAAATTCGGCTGGAAGGTCGGCGACACCATCCCGCTGCAGGCCACCATCTTCCCGCGCGGCGGCAGCAACGACTGGCCGCTGCAGGTGTCCGGGATCTTCCGTTCCAGGGACCGCGCCGCGGCGGCCAACGAGGAAAACCAGCTGATGATGCACTGGAAGTACTTCGATGAGTCCAACGACTACATCAAGAGCCAGGTCAGCTGGTTCACCGTCAAGCTGGCCAACCCGGACAACGCCTCGCGCGTAGCCAATGCGATCGACGCGCTGTCGGCCAACTCCGACCACGAAACCAAGTCCCAGACCGAATCGGCATTCCAGCAGGCCTTCGTCAAGCAGTTCGCCGATATCGGCCTGATCGTCACCGCGATCATGGGGGCGGTGTTCTTCACCCTGCTGCTGCTTACCGGCAACACCATGGCCCAGGCGGTGCGCGAGCGCATCCCGGAGCTGGCCACGCTCAAGACGCTGGGCTTCCAGGACTCCACCGTGCTGACCCTGGTGATGATCGAATCGGTGCTGCTGATCGTGCTGGGCGGCCTGATCGGCATGGGCCTGGCCTCGGTGGTCATGCCGATCCTGGGCAAGGCCAGCGGCGGCATGTTGCCCGGCGGCGGCGTGCCGGCGCAGACCTGGCTGATCGGGCTGGGCCTGATGGTGGTGATCGGCGTGGTGGTCGGCGTGCTGCCGGCGCTGCGCGCGCGGCGCCTGAAGATCGTCGACGCACTGGCCGGACGCTAAGGGGAGGCCCTGATGAAAACCAGACTCTGGAACCTGTTGAGCACCGTGCTGCTGATCGTGGCGCTGGGCGCGTGGATCGCCCTGCCCTGGCAAGGCGTGCTGGCCGTGGCGGTGGTGCTGGCCCTGTGGCTGGTGCTGACCCGCAGCGGCAGGCTGGCGCTGGCGGCCGCGCGCATCGGCATCGCCAGCCTGCCGCAGCGCTGGGGCGCCTCGTCGGTGATCATCGTGGGCATCGCCGGGGTGGTCGGCGTGCTGGTGGCGATGCTGGCGATGGGCGAAGGCTTCAAGGCCACCCTCAACGGCACCGGCGATGACAGCACCGCGCTGGTGCTGCGCGGCGGCTCGCAGGCCGAGACCAACTCGGTCATCACCCGCAACCAGGTGCCGCTGGTCAGCACCCTGCCCGGCGTGGCCAGGGGCGCGGACGGCAAGCCGCTGATCTCGGCCGAGCTGTCGCAGGTGGTCAACCTGCCTTCGATGGCCGACGGCACCGACACCAACGTGCAGTTCCGCGGCATCGGCGACGCCGGCTGGGCGGTACATCCGTCGGTGAAGATCGTCCAAGGCCGCCCGTTCAGGCCCGGCCTGCGCGAAGTGGTGGTCGGCAAGGGCGCGCAGGGCCAGTTCCGCGGGCTCAAGCTCGGCAATACGCTGGATCTGGGCAAGCAGCAGTGGACGGTGGTGGGCACCTTCGCCTCCGGTGACGCGCATGAGTCGGAGCTGTGGACCGACGTGGAGACCCTGGCCAGCACCTACAACCGGCGCGCCTTCCAGTCGCTGACCGTGCGCACCGATGGCACCGATGGCTTCGCCCGGTTCAAGGCCGCCATGGCCGAAAACCCGCAGCTCAAGCTGGACGTGGAAACCACCCGCGCCTACTACGCCAAGCAGTCCGGCCAGCTGGCCACCATCATCCGGATCCTGGGCACGGTGATTGGCGCGATCATGGCGGTGGGCGCGGTCTTCGGCGCGCTCAACACCATGTACGCCGCGGTGGCCACCCGCGCCCGCGAGATCGCCACCATGCGCGCGATCGGCTTTGGCGGCCTGCCGGTGGTGGTGGCGGTGATGCTGGAAACCATGCTGCTGGCGCTGCTGGGCGGGGTGCTGGGCGGGCTGATCGCCTGGGCGGTGTTCAACAACTACGCCGTGTCCACGCTGGGCGCCAACTTCAGCCAGGTGGTGTTCCAGTTCAGGGTCTCGCCGGAACTGCTGTGGAGCGGCCTGAAGTGGGCGCTGGGGATCGGCCTGGTCGGCGGCCTGTTCCCGGCCCTGCGCGCCGCGCGCCTGCCGATCACCGTGGCCCTGCGCGAGGTGTAAGGCCTGCGCCAGCGCCGGGCGAAAGGCGCCCTGGGTCCTTCCGCCCATCGGCGCTGTCATCGCGTTGTCATGCTGGTGCGATAGCACCGCCAGGGGTGGCCACGCTAGGCTGCGCGGCCGCATCATTTCGTCCCAACGCCGATGTCCCGCCTGTTCCTGCTGGTCTGCCTGTGCTGCCTACTGCTGGTCGCCTGCATTCCCCCCACCTCCACATCGCTGAGCACCCGCCTGGTCGCGCCTGGCGGCGTCTCGCCGCTGCTGGACAGCGCGCATGTGGAATCGTTGATGGCGCGCCTGCCCGCGCGCAGCGGCCGGCTGCCCGGCGAGGGCGGCGTGCCGATCTTCTGGCAGGCGCTGGATCCGGGCGATTACCAGCTGGACTACCGCTACACCGGCGACCCGGACGGCACGGCGCTGCAGCAGGTGGCCTTCGATGTGACCTTCACCAGGCCCACGGCGACCGCGGCGCCGCGCGGCACGGTCGTGCTGCTGCACGGCTGGATGATGGACGGCGATTCGCTGATGCCCTGGGCGCTGCGGCTGGCCCAGGCCGGCTACCGCACCATCAGCCTGGACCTGCGCAACCACGGGCGCTCGGGCAGCGGCCGGTCCGGCTACGGCACGCGCGAAGGCCAGGACGTGGCGCGGGTGGTGGGCGAACTGCGCGCCCGCGGCGAGATCGCCGGGCCGCTGTACCTGTTCGGCGTGTCCTATGGCGCGGCCACGGCGATCTTCGCCGCGCACGAGCTGGGCCAGCAGGTCGCCGGGGTGGTGGCGATGGAGTCCTTCGACAACGCCGGCCGCGCCATCCGCGACATGGTCCCGCACATGCTCTCAAGCCCGCCGGACACCTGGAAGAGCGCGGCCGCGACCCTGATCGCGCAGGCCACCTATGGCCGCCAGAACCTGGACGCGGTGATCGCCGCGGCCGACGCGCAGCTGGGGCTCAACCTGGACCAGGTCGACGTGGCTGCAGCCCTGCGCACCACCCCGGCGTGCGTGCTGCTGGTCCATGGCAGCAACGATCGCCATATCCCGGTCGCGCATGGCCGCATGCTGGCCGCGGCCGCACCGCGCGATGCCTACCTGGAAGTGCCCGGCGAAACCCACCTGAGCCTGCCGATGCAACTGGAGCGGCTGGGGCCGAGCGTGGACCAGTGGTTCGCCGAAACCGCTACACCCGGTGCCACCTGCCCGGCCGCGCGCGCACTGGCGCCGCAGCCGCACGCGCCGCTGGTCGCCGCCGCGCGTTAGCGGCTCAGATTGGCGGGTCGATCCAGCCGCGGCGCGCGGCATCGGCCAGGTCCGCCGGGGTATCCAGGTCCAATGCCAGCTCGGGCGCCTGCACCCGCCCGACCTGCGCGGGCGGCAGGGCGTTGAGCAGCTCGCGCAGGCCCGCATCGCCCTGCGGCCGGGCCGTGAGCAGGCGCGCCATCGCCACCACCGCCGGCACGCCCATGCGCGTGCCGTGCACGCTGCCCGCACAACCGGAAGCAGCGCCGTCGGCGGCCTGCAACAACGCCTCAAGGTGCGCGCGCTGCAGCGCCGGCTGATCGCAGGCCAGCAGCAGGCAGCGGCTGGCCCCGGCGGCGTCCACGGCCAGGACCTCGCACGCGGCGCGCACGCTGGAACCCAGGCCCTGGCGCCAGTGGCCATTGAGCACCACTTGCACGTCGTCGGCGCGGCCAGCGGCGGCGATCTGGTCTGCGTGGGCGCCGACCACCAGCAGCAGGCGCGCAGGCGCGGTCTCGCGCGCCAGGCGCAGCGCGCGCTGCACCAGGGTTTCGCCGTCGCGCTCGATCAGTTGCTTGGGTCGTCCGCCCAGTCGACGGCTGCCGCCGGCGGCCAGGACCACGGCCACGTGGCCGCTCACCCCGTGCGCCCGTGGCGCCAGGCCTGCAATTGCGCGGCGATGCTCAGGGCGATGGCCTGTTCGCCACGGCCGCCCAGGTCCAGGCCCACCGGCGAACGCAGCCGCTTGCCCAGCGCATCGACGGCAGCAGGCGGCAGCAGGCGGAACAGGTCCTCACGCCGCCGATGCGGACCGAGCAGGCCGATGAAGGGGATGTCGGTGGCCGCCAGCGCTTCCAGCGCCTCGCGGTCCAGTTCGAAATTGTGGTGCATGACCAGCGCCACATCGGCGTCGGCCAGGGCCGGCAGCATCGCCGCGGTGGCCGGCGCGATGGCCTGCCAGTCGTCGGCCGGCAACGGGCGTTCGGGCGAAGGCGACCAGCGCGGGCGACGCTCCACCAGGGTGGTCATCCAGCCGCCATCGCGCAGCAGCGGCAACAGGTGCGGCAGTTCGGGACCGGCGCCGAACAGCACCACCTTCGGCGGCGCCTTGAACAGCAGGGCGATCGTGCGCTGCACGCCCGCAGGCGCAGCGGTGGCCGGCAGCTTCCACTGCCGATCGCCCAAGGCCAGCGCCAGCGCGCCCTCGCCCAGGGGCTGCAAGGTCAAGGTCAGGTCTGTGCCGCTTCGCCACGCACGCACCGCCTGGTCCCAGCCGGGCAGGCGCGCGAGCGGCAGCAGCGCCAGGACCAGTCGCCCCCGACAGCCCACGGCCGAACCAGACAGCAGATCCTCGTCGTCGCGGGTGTCCACCTCCATCCAGTCCAGCTGGCCGGCACGCGCGGCGGCCAGGGCCCGGACTTCGATCTCCGGCTCCAGGCAGCCGCCGCTGAGCCAGCCGACCTGCGCATCGGGCCCGTCGAACAGCGCCATCGCGCCACTGCGCACGTAGGTCGAGCCCTCGGTCTGGACCACCAGCGCCAGGGCGACGTGGGCATGGACCGCGCGCGCGCTGGCGTCCATGACACCGCGATGGACCTCGGCCTGCTGCAGCGTGGGGGCCAGATCGTCTTGCATGGGCCGATGATGCCTGGCGCCGCTTCAGAAGCTCGTGATGCCCAGGCGCCGGGCGCTGATCTGCAGCGCCAGCAGCCGCCGGAACACCGGCAACGGGTCCCACGCCACGAGCACGCCGACCGTGGCCGCCGCGCCGTGTCGACCCGGCATCGAGGCCACCATGTTCACCTGGTCCGCAACCGCGCCAGGTTGATCACCACCACGCCGGCCAGGATCAGCGCCATCGCACCCAGGTCGTGGACCGTGAAGCGCTCGTGTGCCAGCCATGCGCCCAGCGCCACGGCGATGACTGGATTGACATAGGCATAGCTGGCGGCCAGCGCCGGGCGCACGTGCTGCAGCAGCCATACATAGGCGGTGAACGCGACGACCGAACCGAACATCGCCAGGTAGGCCACCGCCAGCACGCCTTCCCACCGCGGCCAGGCGTTGATGCGCTCGCCATGCAGCATGCCGGCGACCACCAGCAGCACGCCGCCGCAGAGCATCTGCGCCGCGGCGGCCATGAACGGCGAAGGCAGGTCGCGGCCACGCGACCACACCGAGCCGAATGCCCAGGCCAGCGGCGACAGCAGCAGGTACAGCAGTCCCATCGGGCTACCGGTCAGGGTGCCGCCGGCATTGAGCCAGACCACGCCGGCAAAGCCCAGCACGATGCCAAGCCATTCCCCGTGCGTGGCGCGTTGCCCGCGCAGCATGCCGAACAGGCCCATCCACACCGGCATCGAGGCCACCGCCACCGCGGCCAGGCCGGAGGACACCGTGGTTTCGGCCAGCACCACCAGGCCGTTGCCCAACCCCAGCAGCAACGCCCCCATCACCGCCAGCGTCTTCCACTGCGCGCGCGAGGGCGCGGCAACGCCCTTCAGCCGCAGCACCGCGAACATCAGGGCGCCGGCCACCACGAAGCGCAGGCCCGAGATCACCAGCAGCGGCGGCATGCCGTGATCCAGGGCGATGCGGATACCCAGATAGGTCGAGCCCCACACCACGTACACCGCCAGCAACGCGGTCAGGACCGCCAGGGCTTTGGGCGAAGACGGAGTGGGCGTGGACGAGGCCATGGAGCCAGACACCTGCACAAAAGGCCGCACAGTCTAGGCGAGCACCGCCGCGCGCGGATGGAAACCGGCGCTGCAGCTTCTGACCGTTCCACGTCCGTGGCCGGTCTGCGCCATGCAAAACAAGACGGACGCCTGCAGGGCGCCCGTTCGGATCATCGGGGCCGAGCCCTCATCAGTCGGCCCAGCTGCTGGGCGTGGTCGACTCGGGCAGCACCTGGGCCGAGAGCGTCTTGTCCTGGCTCAAGACAGTGATCGCATCGCCGAGGATCGCGGCCGATTCGCGCAGCAGCGGATCGGGACGCTTTTCGGCCAGCTTCTCGCGCGCGACGTCCTTGATGATGTCGCGCTCGCTGGCACCCAGTCCGTCGTCGGACAGGTCGGCGGCCAGCGGGTCCAGCGGCAGGCCCAGGCGCTTGCGCTCCTCCTGGCGCTGCTTGCGCAGGGTCTCCTGCCGGTCACGTTCAGCGCGGCGCTCGGCCTCATTGAGCGACACGTACTTCTTGGCCGCCTGATCCCGGAAATAGGCCACATCCTCCAACCACCACTGAAATTCCTTGTCGGTCCTGGCCCGCGCCTGGTGCAGCGTCTCCAGCCTGGGCAGCAGCGGGGCGAAGTTGCCGTACTGGGTATGCGAGACCCCGGCGATCCTGGTCCATGGCAGCGCGTTGGGATAGGTGTCCTCGCCGTACTCGGTGGCATCGATGCTGGCGGGAAAGGCAATGTCCGGCACCACACCCTTGTGCTGGGTGCTGCCGCCGGCCACGCGGAAGAACTGGGCGATGGTCAACTTGAGCTGGCCGAAGCGCCGCCTGCCTTCGTTGGCCGGCCAGCGGTCCAGGTCGACCAGGTTCTGCACGGTCCCCTTGCCGAAACTGTTCTCGCCGATCACCAGGCCGCGGCCATAGTCCTGAATGGCGCCGGCGAAGATCTCCGAGGCCGAAGCCGAAGCGCGGTTGATCAGCACCGCCAGGGGGCCATCCCAGGACACCCCCTGGGCGGTGTCACCACTGACCGAGACCCGCCCCCCGGATTCGCGTACCTGCACCACCGGGCCCTGATCGATGAACAGGCCGGTCAGATCGACCGCCTCGTCCAGCGAACCGCCGCCATTGGCGCGCAGGTCCATCACCACGCCATCGATGTTCTGGGTCTTGAATCCGTCCAGCAGGCGACGCACGTCGCGCGTGGCCGAGGTGTAGTCGTTGGGGTTGCGGCGGCGACCTTCGAAATCCTGGTAGAAGGTTGGCAGCTTGATCACCCCGATCCTGCGCTCGGGTTCGCGGCCGCTGGCCGGCAAGGTCATGATCTCGCTCTTGGCGGCCTGCTCGGCCAGCTGGACCTTGTCGCGCACGATGGTCACGGTGCTGGGTGGGCCATCCACCCCGCCTTCCGGCGGAATGAATTCAATCCGCACCCGCGTGCCCTTCTTGCCGCGGATCAGCTCGACCACATCGTCGATGCGCCAGCCGACCACGTCGGTAAGGGCGCCATCGCCCTGGGCCACGCCCACGATGCGCGCCCCGGGCTGCAGCTTCCTGGACAGGTCGGCCGGGCCGCCGGGCACGATCTCGCGGATCACCACCATGTCGTCCTGGCGCTGCAGAACCGCGCCGATGCCTTCCAGCGACAGGGACATTTGCTGATTGAACTGCTCGGCGGTCTTGGGGGTGAAGTAATCGGTGTGCGGATCCACCGCCGAGGTGTAGGCATTGAGAAAGGTCTGGAAGACGTCCTCGCTGTCCAGCTCCTCCACGCTGCGCTGCAGGTTGGCATAGCGCTTGTCCAGGGTCTGGACGATCGCCTCGGGCTTCTTGCCGGCCATCTTCAGGCGCAGCCAGTCGTTCATCACCGACTTGCGCCACAGCTCATCGAGCTCGCCGCTGTCCTTGGCCCAGGGCGCCTGCTCGCGATCGTATTCCCAGCGCTCATCGGTGGTGAAGTCGAAATGGTCGTCCTTCACCAGGCTGCGGGCATGGGCCACCCGCTCGCCGACGCGCTTGCGGTAGACCGAGAAGATGTCATACGCCGGAGTCAGCTGGCCGCTCTTGATCGCCTCGTCCAGGCGCGTGGCCAGCGGCATGAAGCCTTCGATGTCCTTGGCCGTGAAGAACTGCTTGCTCGGGTCCAGCGCATCCAGGTAGTGCTTGTAGACGTCCTGCGACAGCGCATCGTCCAAGGGCAGCGGCCGATAGGCATAGCGGCTGTCCGAGAGGATCCCGTAGACCAGTTTGGCGGCCGTGGACTGATCGGCGGTCGGCCCCATCGGCACCACGCCCGCGTCGGCGCGGGTGGCCACCCGGTCTCCGTCCGGCCGCGCCAGCAATGCAATGGGGGCCAGCAAGGCCAGGGCCAAAAGGAGGTAGGAGCGCTTGGCTTTCATTGGATGGGCTCGCGGCCGGCAGGGCCGCCTAAGGCGTGTGGAGGGGGATGTTGGCGAGGCACATGGACCGCATCACAGTGTCGAAAGTTGCGCAGGCTGTCATGTGCATTTCAGCCTAGCGGCGCGCCGGTATCGCAATGTGAACGCAGGACCCGGATACAACGACGCCGCCGGGCCTTCGGCCAGACGGCGCGTGAACGGATCGATGCGCGCCAAGCGTGCTCAGCCGGCAACACCGGCCTGGAGCGCCTGACGATCGGCATGGTAGGACGAGCGCACCATCGGGCCGGAGGCGACATGGCTGAAGCCCAGGGCCAGGCCGTAGCGCTCCAGCTCGGCAAATTCCTCCGGGGTCCAGTAGCGCAGCACCGGATGGTGGTGCGCGGTGGGCTGCAGGTACTGGCCGATGGTGACCATGTCCACATCATGCGCACGCAGATCGCGCAGCGTGCCCTGCACCTGCTCCAGGGTCTCGCCCAGGCCGAGCATGATCCCGGACTTGGTCGGCAGGGCCGGATGCTGGGCCTTGAACTTCTGCAGCAGGGTCAGCGACCACTGGTAGTCGGCGCCCGGACGGACGTTTGGATACAGGTCCGGCACGGTCTCGATGTTGTGGTTGAACACGTCTGGCGGGCTGGTCGCCAGGATCTCCAGCGCGCGGTCCATGCGGCCCTTGCCGCGGAAGTCCGGGGTCAGGATTTCCACCCGGGTGCCGGGCGAATGGCTGCGGATGGCGCTGATGCAATCGGCGAAATGCTGGGCGCCGCCGTCGCGCAGGTCGTCGCGGTCCACGCTGGTCACCACCACGTATTTCAGGCCCATCTCGGCCACGGTGGTGGCCAGGCTCAGCGGCTCGCCAGGCTCGGGCGGCTTGGGCCGGCCATGGGCCACGTCACAGAACGAGCAGCGCCGCGTGCACACCTCGCCCAGGATCATGAAGGTCGCCGTGCCGTGGCCGAAGCATTCGTGGATGTTCGGGCAGCTGGCTTCCTCGCATACCGTGACCAGGCGGTTCTCGCGCAGCTTGGCCTTGAGGTTGGCCACCGCGTTGCCGGACGGAATGCGCACCCGGATCCAGGACGGCTTGCGCAACACGGGCGCCTTGGCGAACTGGACCGGGGAACGAGCAATCTTGTCATTGCCCAGCTGCTTGGCACCGGGCTGCGGCGCAGAGCTCACGACTTGGATCTGGATGGCGCGGGAATCAGGCATGGCCCCATTCTACCGCCTGCCCGGCACCTGCTGCGTGCCTGGCCAGGGAAGACAAAAAAGGCCGCCGGTGAACAGGCGGCCCTGGTTGCAGCGATGGGACGCTCAGTACTGCACGGCACGCGCCGCGTTCACCCGACCGGCGCCGTAGGCATCGTCGTTGCCCGGCTTGCCCAGGTCGTCGGCGGAGGCACGCAGGATGCGCTCCACCTCGCTCGGGGCCAGGGAGCCGCCGTGCTTGCCGATGATCAGCGCGGCCACGCCGGACACGTGCGGCGCGGCCATGCTGGTACCTGCCGACCAGCCATAGCTGGCGATACCGGAGGTTGAGCTGATCACCATGTCGAACACCCAGCACGGGCGGGTGATGCCCTTCAGCGTGCAGTTCTCCTCGCCCGGGTAGTCGAAATTTCCGCCCGGCGCGGCGAAGTCGATCGCCGACTGCCCATAATTGCTGTAGCTGGCAAGGATGTCGAAATCCGGGTTGGCCGGATCCTTCAGCCAGCCCACCGGGCCAAGCGCACTGACCGCGAGCACCCCCGGCAGCTGCGCCGGGAACGCGCGCAGGTTGTCGGTGGTGCAGACCCCGTCGGTATCGCAGACCTTGCCGCTGTCGTGGTCCAGGTCACGGCCATCGTTGCCGGCCGAGGCCACCACGGTGACGTCCTTGGCATAGGCATAGCGGGTGGCGCGGGCGGTGGCGTTGATCAGTTCGGCCACCTCCTTGCCGCCCACCGGCAGCCCACCGCCCACGCCCAGGCTCATGTTGATGACATCGGCGCCGGCGTCGGCCGCGTAGACGATGCCCTGGATGATGCCGCCGAAGCTGCCGCTGCCGCTGGCCGCGCTGAGCACCTTGACCGCGATCAGCTTGGCTTCCGGCGCCACGCCAATGGTGCCGATGCCGTTGTCGGCGGCCAGCACGGTGCCCGAGGTGTGGGTGCCATGGCTGCTGCCGGAGGTGTTGCAGTAGGCCTCGCCGGGGACGAAGGAGGCTGACAGTGGCGCCAGCAGGTTGGGGGTGATGTCCAGGTGCTGGCAATAGATGCCCGAGTCCAGCACCGCCACGGTGGCGCCGGCCCCTCGGTACCCGGCATTCCAGGCGCCGGCCGCGTCGATGGCCGCATGGCCCCATTGCAGGTCGAAGAAGGCGTCGTCATCGCCGGAATAGGGAGGATTGGCGTAGTCGGCGTCGAGTTCCTCGCGGCCACCCTCCAGATCGAACTGGATCACCACATCCGGCACTGCCGAACGCACCCCGCTGAGCCTGGAGGCGCGGCTGCCGAAATCGGCGTCGGCCTCGACGATGGCCACCCCGATCTGCGGCAGGCGCGCGGTGATGGTGGCGCCGGCCGCCTGGAGCCTGTGCTCGAACTTGCTGTCGAAGGTCTTGCTCTTTGCGGTCACCACGTAACTCGTCGCGTGCGCAGTGGCGGCGGTTGCCAGGGACATGGCCACGGCGATGGCCAGGGAAATCTTCTGCATGACGGGGGATCTCATGAAGGATGACGGGATAAATATGGGCTGAACATCACACTCGGCGAGCCTATTCCACCGTCACCGTCGTCGCAAGCGCTGTCCGCAACCGCGTCACGCGACAGGCCAGGGCTCCCACCCCCAGACACTAAAAAGCCCGTAACGGCTTGCGCCAGTTACGGGCCCTGCTCCCTCCCCCACGTCGGGATGCAGGGCGATCTTGCGCCTGCTTTTTCGGCTTTGCACGCTGCACTGCAAAAAGCCGCGCTGGCAAGCCGGACAGGCCTCACTCCAGATACGGCGGCTGGGCCTGGTACCAGCGCTTGGCGCCCAGCAGGTGGAACTGATGCTCGCCCTGGCGCAATTCCACCGCCGCGCCCAGCACACCCCAACGGGCATACAGGTCACCTTGGGCCTTGTCATCGCCACGCAACCGGAAGCGCCCGACCAGGTCGAAGCGGTCGTTGCTGGCGTCGATGTCTTCCACTACCAGGTCCTTGCGCTGCCAGCGCACCCGGGCCGAGGCCTGCACGGTGCCCACGTCCACCAGCTTGACCATCCACTGCGGGTAGTCGCTGTCCTGGGAAAACAGGTCCAGCAGAAAACCCACGTCCTTCATCCGGGTGCTGACCCGGCCGTCCACCGCCAGGCGCTGGTCGGTCACGTCCAGCTGCGCGCGCGGCAGGCTTGCCTGGGCCCACCAGCCGCTGCCGGCATTGCCGGGCTGGGCAAAACTGACATTGCTCAGCGCCAGCTTGCTGCCACCGATGTGAAAGCGCTGGCGCTGCAGGTCGGCGCGCTGCAGTTTCAGGTCGATGTCCACATCGCTGCGCAGGGCCAGGCCCGCAGCATGCACCTGCGCCCCGCGGCCGGCGATGCGCACCCGGCCATTGCCCGCGTTGCCTGCCGCGTCCAGCGCAAGTTGCCCGGACAACGTGCCGGCGCCGCCGTCGAAGCGCAGATGATCATTGGGCAGGAAGCGGTTGTAGGCGCGCAGGTCCGGCACCTGGGCGTCGGTGAACTCGGCCTGGGCCTGCAGCGACATCCGGGCCTTGGCCAGGTCCGGGTCGGTCCTGGTGTACAGGCGCAGGTCGTTGCCGCGGATGTAGGGACGCTTGAGATCGTCCAGTGCGGCCACGCTGTATTGGCTCAGGGCCACGTCCACCCGCGAACGTGCGCGCCCGGCCTTGTCCGCTTCCAGCTGGGCGTGGGCCCTGCCGCTGCCGGTCACGCGCTGGCCCAGGACATCGGCCCGGGCCTGCACCCGCGGCACAGCCAGGCGACTGCCCGGTTGCAGCACGCCGTGGTCCAGGGTGATGTCGCCCTCCACCCGGCCGGACCCGTCCAGGGTCAGCCAGGGCACATGCACGAACAGCGCCGTGACCCATTTCAGCGACGAGAACTGCCACTGCCCGGCCACCCGGCCCGAGGTGCGGGGCAACAGCGAACGCATGTTCTTCAACGGGATCCCGGTGCCGTCTGCGTGCACGTCGGCGCTCAGCGCCAGCACCCCCTCGACCTGGGCCGGCATGTCCGCCTTCAGATGCAGATCCTGGTCGACCGCGAGCTGCGCGGCCAGCGTGCTGCGGTGGAGCTGGCCACCGCGATCGGTGATGGTCACCGGCATCCGCCACGACAGCGCGCCGCCGGACTTCAGTGCCGCGCGCTCCATCGCCAGCGTGCCCTGCACATGCCCCTGGCCGGGCTGCAGCTGCAGCTGCAGCTCGCCAGAATCATCCTGGCGTGCCGACAGCGCGGGCGTGTCACCGTCAACGGTAACGCCGATGCGCATGTAGCGCAGTTTCTCCACGCCCCTGGCCTGGGCATAGGTGACCGGCGTCATCGCAAACCGCGCGTCCAGCGCCGCATCCTGCAAAAAAGCGGTGTCACCCTGGGCCAGGCGCGCCGCATCGAAGTGGGCGGTCGATTCCAGCAGTTCCGCCGGTCCGCCGCGCAGGCGCTTGCTGAAGCCGACCCTGGCCTTGCCCTGCCCGGTCAGCACCAGCCTGTTGAAACGTCCCCCACGCACGCTGTCGCTGGTGATCGAAGGGAAGTTCAGCAGCCAGCCGCCGGGGCGCTGTGGCGGTGGCGGAATCTCATCGGCAACCCGTTCAACGCTGCCTGTGACATCGGTGGCACGCACGCGCGGCACATAGAGCTGCTTGCCCAGCACCCCGAACACCGAAATGTGTCCGCTGGTGCGCCTGGACTGCAGCGACCACACCGTGCGTCCGACGTGGCCGCGCATCGACACATCCCACAGCACCACTTCGCCCGGCCACCAGGTCAACCCGCGCCCCCATTGCATGGTGAACTTCTCGGGCTTGCGGTTGATGCTCCACGGCCCCAGGGCGGTGTTGAGGTACACATTGCCCAGCGCCAGGTAGCCCAGGTAGCAGGCCAGCAACGTCCAGGCGGTACGGCGCAGCCAACGACGATGTCGCGGCGACAGGCGCGCGGGTCGGGCCGGTTGCGAAGTGGCGTCCTCCATCCGCACCAGCATGCCCGATCGGGGTGATCAGGGCGTGTGACCGAGACCTGACCGGGACCTGACCTGCCTGGCGATCCGGTCCCGGTCGATGAATCAGGCCGCCTGCGACACCGCGCGCAGACGACGGGCGCGTACCGCCGCGGCCAGACGCTCAAGCACGGCCACCGATGCGTCCCAGCCAAGGCAACCGTCGGTGATGCTCTGGCCATAGGTCAGCGGCTGGCCCTGAACCAGGTCCTGGCGACCGGCGACCAGATGGCTTTCGACCATCACCCCCATGATGCGCGACTGGCCGGCCTCCAGCTGGGTGGCGATGTCCTCGATCACGGCCGGCTGGTTTTCCGGCTTCTTGCTGCTGTTGGCGTGGCTGGCGTCGACCATCAGCCGTGGCGTCAGGCCATTTTTTTCCAGCACTTCGCTGGCCGCCTGGACGCTGGCCGCGTCGAAATTGGGCGTCTTGCCGCCACGCAGGATCACGTGGCAGTCCGGGTTGCCGGTGGTCGAGGCAATCGCCGACTGGCCGTCCTTGGTGACGGCCAGGAAATGATGCGGGTGCGAAGCCGCCCCGACTGCGTCCACTGCAATCTTGACATCGCCGCTGGTGCCGTTCTTGAAGCCCACCGGGCACGACAGGCCACTGGCCATCTCGCGATGGATCTGGCTCTCGGTGGTACGCGCGCCGATCGCGCCCCAGGCCACCAGGTCGGAGATGTACTGCGGCGAGATCACGTCCAGGTACTCGCAGCCGGCCGGCAGGCCCAGCGCGTTGATGTCGCGCAGCAGCCCGCGCGCCAGCGCCAGGCCCTCGTTGATACGGAAGCTACCGTCCAGGTGCGGGTCGTTGATCAGGCCCTTCCAGCCCACGGTGGTGCGCGGCTTTTCGAAGTACACGCGCATGATGATTTCCAGCTCGCCGCCGAGGACATCGCGCAGCGGGCGCAGGCGCCGGGCGTATTCGATCGCGGCCTCGGGGTCGTGGATCGAGCACGGGCCGATCACCACCGCGAGGCGGTCATCGCGCCCGTGCAGGATCCGGTGCAGCGCGCTGCGCGCTTGGGAGACGGTGGCGGAGACCGCCTCGTCGCAGGGGAACTCCTCGATCAGCTCGGCCGGTGTGGTGAGCGGTTCGATCTTGCGGATGCGCAGGTCTGAGGTCAGCGGGGCCATCTTGAGAGTCTCTGGTGTCTTTGAGTGGAAGTTGAAGCAGGCTGGCAACAAAAGATTGCAGGGAGGCATTTTTTGACGTCGCGCAGCGAAGGGCCGAACAGTGGCGGCCAGGGATGGCCAGCTACAAAAAAAGCCGCCAGGGTCGCTGGCGGCTTTCCGGATGCGTCTGAAGGGTTTCTTCAGGGTGAACGCGCTCCTTCCTCCGCCGTGGGCTTTGGAAACCAAAAGTAATAGCGGGCGCGGTCGGTGTTCATTGAGCGGCAATTGATAACACGACTTTTGCGAGCTTGCGAATGTTTCATGTGCAACCCGTGCGATGCACAGGCCCACAACAGAGAACCCCGCCATGCGGCGGGGTTCTCCTGACTCGGGTAGCGCGTGTGTGGCTGGCTTAGAAGCCCATGCCGCCCATGTCGCCCATGCCACCGCCGGCCGGCATCGCCGGCTCGTCCTTCTTCGGCGACTCGGCCACCATCGCCTCGGTGGTGATCATCAGGCCGGCAATCGACGCGGCGTTCTGCAGCGCAGTGCGGGTGACCTTGGTCGGATCCAGGATGCCGAACTGGACCATGTCGCCAAACTCACCGGTAGCGGCGTTGTAGCCGAAGTTGCCCGTGCCTTCCTTGACCCGGTTGAGGATCACCGACGGCTCTTCACCGGCGTTGGTCACGATCTCACGCAGCGGGGCTTCCATCGCGCGCAGGGCGATCTCGATGCCGTGGTTCTGGTCTTCGTTGATGCCCCGGATCTGGCCCAGGTTGGCCTTGGCGCGGATCAGCGCAACGCCACCGCCCGGGACCACGCCTTCTTCCACTGCCGCGCGGGTGGCGTGCAGGGCGTCTTCGACGCGGGCCTTCTTTTCCTTCATCTCGATCTCGGTGGAGGCCCCGACCTTGATCACCGCCACGCCGCCGGCCAGCTTGGCCACGCGTTCCTGCAGCTTCTCGCGGTCGTAGTCCGAAGAGGTCTCCTCGATCTGCGCCTTGATCTGCTTGATCCGCGACTCGATGCTGCCGGTATCGCCGGCGCCATCGATGATGGTGGTGTTCTCCTTGGAGACCTGCACCTTCTTGGCCCGGCCCAGATCCTTGATGGTGGCCTTCTCCAGCGACAGGCCCACTTCTTCGGAGATCACGGTGCCGCCGGTCAGCACGGCCATGTCTTCCAGCATCGCCTTGCGACGGTCGCCGAAGCCCGGGGCCTTGACGGCCACGACCTTGACGATGCCGCGGATGGTGTTGACCACCAACGTGGCCAGTGCTTCGCCTTCGACTTCCTCGGCCACGATCAGCAGCGGCTTGCCGGCCTTGGCCACGCCTTCCAGCACGGGCAGCAGGTCACGGACATTGGAGATCTTCTTGTCGTGCAGCAGGATGAACGGGTCTTCCAGGTCGGCCGACTGGCTCTGCTGGTTGTTGATGAAGTACGGCGAGAGGTAGCCGCGGTCGAACTGCATGCCCTCCACCACGTCCAGCTCGTTGTCCAGGCCCGAACCTTCCTCGACGGTGATCACGCCTTCCTTGCCGACCTTCTTCATGGCCTCGGCAATGATGTTGCCGATCGACTCGTCCGAGTTGGCCGAGATCGTGCCGACCTGGGCGATGGCCTTGTCGTCGGCGGTGGGCTTGGAGATGTTCTTCAGCTCGGCCACCGCAGCGGTCACGGCCTTGTCGATGCCACGCTTGAGATCCATCGGGTTCATGCCGGCAGCGACGGCCTTCATGCCTTCGCGGATGAAGGCCTGGGCCAGCACGGTCGCGGTGGTGGTGCCGTCACCGGCATTGTCGGAGGTGCGCGAGGCGACTTCCTTGACCATCTGCGCGCCCATGTTCTCGAACTTATCGGCCAGCTCGATTTCCTTGGCGACCGAGACGCCATCCTTGGTGATGGTCGGGGCGCCGTAGCTCTTCTCGAGCACGACGTTGCGGCCCTTCGGGCCGAGGGTGGCCTTGACGGCATTGGCGAGTACGTTGACACCGCGCACCATGCGGGCGCGGGCGTCTTCACCGAAACGAATGTCCTTGGCAGCCATTGGGTATTACCTCAGTTGTCTTGATGTGTAGGGAATGAAGAAGTCAGACAGACACCGCGCGGGCTCAGAGCGTCGCGAAGATGTCCTCTTCCTTCACCACCAGGTAGTCGGTGCCGTCCAGCTTCACTTCCGTGCCGCTGTACTTGCCGAACAGGACCTTGTCGCCAACCTTGACCTGCGGAGCGCGTACGGTGCCGTTGTCCAGGACCTTGCCGGGACCCACGGCGACGACTTCGCCCTTGATCGGCTTCTCAGCAGCCGAGTCGGGGATCACGATGCCGCCCGCGGACAGCTTTTCTTCTTCCATACGCTTGATGACCACGCGGTCGAACAGCGGCTTGATATTGCTCATGTCAATCCTCTTAAGTGATTGATTGTACTGGGAAAGGGCCGGCCATGTTAGCACTCGCCCATGACGAGTGCCAGCGCGGCGGCGACAAAGAACCCGTGCATCGCAAGATGCGGTGGGCTGACACGGCAGATGGGGGCACGGGGCGGGCTTTCAAGGGCGGCCGCGACATTTTTTGCCCCGACACGATAGCGCGCGCGGGCCGCGGCGCTGCAGAAAGCACATAAAAAAGAAGAGCACGCATGTGCGGCATGCGTGCCCTCCAGGGGATGGTGAAGAAGTCCTGATCCGTGAGCCGTGACCTGCGCCAACTCCCCGGCGACGTCCTGTCTGTCGACGTCCCTGCCAACGGGCACAGGGATACCAGCGAAGCAGCGGCGAGGCAAAGCCTGAACTGCTCCAAAATAATGGAAACACAGTGAGCACAGGTAACCTGCGCCTTGAAAAAATCATGCCTGCCCTGAACTCTCAGCAAATCAGTTACCAAAAGCGGGCAATCTCTGCCTATTTTCGGTCAACACGTTAGTAATGGTGTCGCTTTCCATTCCGCTCCGTGGAATGTTTGGCTATGGTCACAGAAGTTCAGCATGGCGGTCGCCACGGAGAGGTTTGATGGATGCACCCGAGCGAGTCCGCATGGCACGACGCCTGGCGGGTCTTTCGCAAAGTCAGTTGGCAGAAGCGGTTGGGGTGCAACGAAGCGCGGTCAGTCACTGGGAGTCACCGAAGGGCAAAAGCCCCAGCGTGTCGCACCTGCGCGAGGTCGCCCTGGCGACCGGCACCCAGTTCGAATGGCTTGCCACCGGGCGCGGGGCGATGACGCTTTCGCGCGACGCGGAGCTGGATTCGATCGCCACCGCCGAGGCGATCCTGGTCGAGGATCCGCTGGAGTTCCGCCTGGTCCGCGCATTCAGGGAGGCGCCGCTGAAGGCGCGGCTGTCGCTGCTGGAAGTGATGGAGACCCTGGCTTCCCAGCGCACCGGGCGGACCCGCCCGCACGGTACTGCGCGGACGACCGGGTCCCGCCGCAGCTGACGCCGGCGGACTCGGCCTGCGGGGGAAGTCCGCTACCGGAAGCGCACATGGACCTGCCCGGACCGGTCGAACGAGGGGTTCGGCTAAGCTATGCGCCATGTCGCTGATCGCCCGTCTGGCCAGTGTGCTGGTCCTGCTCTGCCTTGCCCTGCCCGCCGCAGCCGTCGATGAATCCGGCCTGCTGCCGGTGGACCAGGCCTTCGTGCCGACCGCCGAGGCCACCGGCCAGGGCATCGCCCTGCGCTGGAAGATTGCCGACGGCTATTACCTGTACCGGCACCGCACCGCGGTGACCGCCGAAGGCGCCGGTTTCAAGGCGGGCGAGCTGCAGATGCCGGACGGGGAAAAGCACACCGACCCGTATTTTGGCCCGGTGGAAACCTACCGCGGCCGCCTGGACGCGCTGTTGCCAGGCACGGCCGCCGCTGCCGGCCAGGTCACGTTGAAGGTGCGTTACCAGGGCTGTGCCGACGCGGGCGTGTGCTACCCGCCGCAAAGTCGGACCCTGCAGGTGGCGGTGGCCGCGGCACCGGCCAGCGCAACGTCGCCCGGCGGCCTGGGCGTTGCCCCGGCCGCGCGCAGCGGCCTGGCCTTGTTCGGCCCGCCAGCCACCGGCGCCGGCACGACCGATGCTGTGCCGCTGGCGCAGGAGCAGGCGTTCGGCTTCGAGGCCATTGCCGGCCACGGCAACCAGCTGCTGCTGCGCTTCACCCCGGCCAGGGGCTACTACCTGTACCGCGATCGCACCCACATGACCCTGACCGGGGCCGACGGGCTGTCGCTGGGCAATCCGCAGTGGCCGCCGGGCCAGTCCCATCGCGACGCGCATTTCGGCGAGGTCACGGTGTACTTCGACCAGGTCGAGGTGCCGGTGCCGGTGCTGCGTGACCGTCCCGAAGCAGCCAGGGCGACCCTGCAGGTGACCTTCCAGGGCTGCCAGACCGATGGCATCTGCTATCCGCCGATGACCCGTGAGGTGGCGCTGTCCATTCCCGCCGGCACGCGCACGCCTGCAGCCGAGCGTGTCGCCGCCGCTGCGCAGGCCGCCGCGCCGATCGCGCTGGAGAACGACCGCGCCGTGCCGTCGGCCGCTGCCAGCGCAGCGGCGCAGGTGCCGCGCTCGACCCCGCCGCCGGAGCTGCTGGCCCGCGCGCAGCGCAGCGGCGGCGGGACTTGGCTGCTGGCGCTGCTGGGCGCGCTGCTGGGCGGACTGATCCTCAACGTGATGCCGTGCGTGCTGCCGGTGCTCTCGCTCAAGGCGCTGTCGTTGGCCGAAGGCGGGCGCGGCAGCCAACACGCGCGCGCCAGTGCGCTGTCCTATGCGGCCGGGGTGATGCTGAGCTTCCTGGTGGTCGGTGCCGTTGCGCTGGGGCTTCGTGCGACCGGGCAGGCACTGGGCTGGGGCTTCCAGCTGCAGCAGCCATTGATGGTCGCGGCGCTGGTGTACGTGATGTTCGCCGTGGGCCTGAGCCTGTCGGGCGTGTTCGCGGTCGGCTATGGGCTGGCCGGAGCCGGCCGCGGGCTGGCCGCACGCGGCGGCCTGAGCGGCGACTTCTTCACCGGCGTGCTGGCGGTGGTGGTGGCCGCGCCGTGCACGACGCCGTTCATGGGCACCGCGCTGGCGTTTGCCTTCGCCGCGCCGCTGCCATTGGCACTGGCGGTGTTCGCCCTGCTCGGGGTGGGCATGGCGCTGCCGTTCCTGCTGATCGGGCTGGTGCCGGGGCTGGCCAGGCGCCTGCCGCGCCCGGGCGCGTGGATGGACACGCTCAAGCAGGTGCTGGCCTTCCCGATGTACCTGACCGCGGTGTGGCTGCTGTGGGTGCTGGGCAAGCAGCGCGGCATCGATGCGGTCGCGCTGGCCCTGGCCGGGCTGGTGGTGCTGGCGCTGGGGCTGTGGGCCCTGCAGCGGGTGCGGTTCCAGGCCGCGCCGCTGCGCCGCACGCTGGCGCTGGCGCTGCTGGTGTTGTCGATCGTGCCACTGGTCCTGCTGCCGCGATTGCCGGCGCCTTCCGTTGCCGCGACGACCGCCCCGGCCGACGGCAGCGAGCCCTACTCGCCTGCGCGCCTGGCGCAGCTGCGCAAGCAGGGCCGGGTGGTGTTCGTGGACATGGGCGCGGCCTGGTGCGTGTCGTGCAAGGCCAACGAGAACGCAGTCCTGGACCGCGAGGCGTTTCGCGCCGCGCTGCGCAGCGCCAATGCCGTGCGCATGCGCGGCGACTGGACCAATGTCGACCCGACCATCACCGCCTTCCTGACCCGCTACAACGCGGTCGGCGTGCCGCTGTACGTGGTGTTTCCCGGCAGTGGCGGCGAAGGTGAGGTGCTACCCACGATCCTGACCCAGCAGATGGTCAGCGACGCCCTGCAGCGCGCCGCCCGGCAATGAACCGCAGCGGCATCGCCTTGCTGTTGGCCGCACTGGCCGCCGGCGTGCTCGGGGTGCTGGCGGGCCTGTGGTGGCAAGCACGGCCTGGCCACATGCCCGCAGTCGAAGCCATCACCGCGCCAGACCCACCGGTTCCCAGTGGCGTGACGCCGGCCGCGCCTGGCGACCTGCTGCCGGCACTGACCCTGCCCGATCTGGAGGGCAACCCCGTCAACCTGCGCAGCCTGGCCCAGGGCCGCCCGCTGCTGATCAACGTCTGGGCCAGCTGGTGCGGGCCGTGCGTGGAGGAAATGCCGGCGCTGGATCGCTTTGCCGCCGCGCAGGGCGCCGAAGGCGTGCAGGTGCTTGGCCTGGCCCTGGACACGCCCGAAGGCGTGCGCGCCTTCCTCCAACGCACCCCGGTGCGCTATCGGCTGGTGCTGGAACAGCCCGGGCCGTCCGATGCCAGCGTCCGGCTGGGCAACCGCGCCGGCGTGCTGCCCTACAGCGTGCTGGTCGGGGCCGACGGGCGCGTGCTGCGGCAGAAGACCGGCCCGTTCGCGCCGGACGAAATCGACGGCTGGGCCGAGGCACCGGTCGCGGCACCGGCCGGAATTCAAACGCGCGATTAAATCACCTGAAAGTTCGGCGAACTGGACAGCATTGCCGGCTTCCTCCAGACTGCCGCCTTCGCCGTGGAGCGCCCGATGGCCAACCTGCTGCAGCCGAACGCGCCGCTGGCTCCTGTCCTGGCCGTCAGCCCGCCGCGCCGGCGTGCCGCCCGCATCATCGCGCCGGCCGTCACTGGCACCGCCACCCGCTGACGCGCCCCGGCCGCCCCTTTCCCTTTGTCACTGACGCAACCCCAGAGGCCTTTCATGGACCTGCGCAAGATCAAGAAGCTCATCGACCTGCTGGAAGAATCCAATCTCGCCGAGATCGAGATCAAGGAAGGCGAAGAGTCGGTCCGCCTGGCACGCGTGCCGCAGGGCCACTACGCCGCCGCGGCCGCGCCGGTGCAGCACGCCCTGCCCGCTGCCGCGCCCGCCGAGCCCAGGCCGATGCCGATGGGCTCGCCCACCGAAGCCTCCACCGGCGGCAGCGCCAGGCCAGGCAACGCCCCCGGATCAAGTCCGGGGCAGGCGCTGCCCGACGGCCACGTGGTGCGTTCGCCGATGGTCGGCACGTTCTACACGGCGCCGGCGCCGGACAAGCCGGTGTTCGTCACCATCGGCCAGCAGGTCAAGGCCGGCGACACCCTGGCCATCATCGAGGCGATGAAGATGTTCAACCCGATCGAAGCCGACGCCTCCGGCACGATCGTGGCGATCCTGGCCGAAACCGGGCAGCCGGTCGAGTTCGACCAGCCGCTGTTCGTGATCGGCTGAAAGCGGGGACCCGGGACCCGGGACCGGGGACCCGGAAGAGCAGAGGCCAGGCGCAAGCGCTTTTTCGGCCTTTTCTTTTCCGGGTCCCCGGTCCCGGGTCCCGGGTCCCGAAAACACCCCGTGCCTCGGAACCTCCCCATGCTAGATAAAGTTGTCATCGCCAACCGCGGCGAGATCGCGCTGCGCATCCTGCGCGCGTGCCAGACCCTGGGCATCCGCACGGTCGCGGTGCATTCCACCGTCGACCGCAATCTCAAGCACGTGGCCATGGCCGACGAGTCGGTCTGCATCGGCCCGGCCCCCTCGAGCGGGAGCTACCTCAACATCCCGGCACTGATCGCCGCGGCCGAGGTCACCGACGCCCAGGCCATCCACCCCGGTTACGGCTTCCTGTCGGAAAACGCCGACTTCGCCGAGCGCGTGGAGGAATCCGGTTTCATCTTCATCGGCCCCAGGGCCGAGACCATCCGTCTGATGGGCGACAAGGTCGAGGCCATCCGCGCGATGAGCGCGGCCGGGGTGCCGTGCGTACCCGGCTCGGGCGGCCCATTGGGCGATGAGATCGTCACCAACACCAAGATCGCCCGCGAGATCGGCTATCCGGTGATCATCAAGGCCGCTGGCGGCGGTGGCGGGCGCGGCATGCGCGTGGTCCACGCCGAAGGTGCGCTCAAGGCCGCCATCGAGACCACCAAGTCCGAGGCCAAGGCCGCTTTCGGCAACGACCAGGTCTACATGGAGAAATTCCTGGAGAACCCGCGCCACGTGGAGATCCAGGTCCTGGCCGACGGCCAGGGCAACGCCATCCACCTGGGCGAGCGCGACTGCTCGATGCAGCGCCGCCACCAGAAGGTGGTCGAGGAAGCCCCGGCCCCGGGCATCACCATCGAGCAGCGCAACGAGATCGGCAAGGTCTGCGTGGAGGCCTGCCTGCGCATCGGCTACCGCGGTGCGGGCACCTTCGAGTTCCTCTACGAAGCCGGCCGCTTCTACTTCATCGAAATGAACACCCGCATCCAGGTCGAGCACCCGGTGACCGAGCTGGTGACCGGCATCGACCTGGTCTGCGAGCAGCTGCGGATCGCCGCCGGCCAGAAGCTGTCTATCAAACAGCGCGACATCGTGCTGACCGGCCACGCGATCGAGTGCCGCATCAACGCCGAGGATCCGGAGACCTTCATGCCGCATCCGGGCCTGATCCAGCACTTCCACCCGCCGGGCGGCCCCGGCGTGCGCGTGGATACCCACATCTACGAAGGCTATCGGGTACCACCGAACTACGACTCGATGATCGGCAAGCTGATCGTGCACGGCCCGGACCGGGCAACGGCGATCGCGCGCATGCAGGTGGCGCTCAACGAGACGGTGATCGAAGGCATCAAGACCAACGTGCCGCTGCAGCAGCGCATCATGCGCGACAAGGGCTTCCAGGCCGGCGGCCAGAACATCCATTACCTGGAAAAGCGCCTGGCCGAACGCAAGATCAAGGCCATCTCGCTGAGCTGACGTCCCCAAAGCGTCAGGGGCGTTGAAGAAGAAAAGGCGGGGAACTCCCCACCTCCTCGTGTCCGGCATGTCCGCCCGGGGTTACACCTGGGCACCATGACCTGGGTGCCGCGCATCGGCTGGGCGCCGACGGTGGAGGTGGGATCGACGATCCGCAGGGTCTCGGTCGGGCCAGCGGGCCAGACGATCTGGAAGGACGAGCCGGCCGGCAGCGTGGAAAACGGCATGTCGCCCTGCACGCGGTAGACCGCCGCCACCTGCGCGGCGCTGGCGCTGCGCTGCGCTGGGCGCGGCCGCTGGCCACGGTGGTCAGCTGCGCCTGGGAGAGATTGCGCAGCTGCGCATCGCGCGCATCGCGCGCATCGACGATCACGATGCCCACGGCCAGGGCCGGGTAGGCCACCGACAACAGCGCGCCCAGCCAGAACTTGGCGCCATGCATCCAGCGACGGTATTTCATGTGCTTGCTCCCGAGCCCTTGACCAGCAGCCACCATGTCATCGACTTGCCTGGCTCCCTGTCGCGGGATGGCGGCATCAAGCTCGAAGGTTGCGAAATCCTGCGAGGCACCTTGCGAGCAGATGCCGCCGTTGGCGCAGTAGCTGGTCATCAGCGCGCTGCCGGCGCGGCATCCAGCCCCAGCCGGCGGGCCGCCAGCCAGGCCAGCTGGCTGATCAGGCTACCGGCCACTTAAGTAACCGCGATAGGCCACATCGCCACTGGTGGCCACGCCCATGGCCGGCGACAGTGCCAGGTCGGCCTCCGGATCGCGCGAAGCCAGCACGCGCTGGACCCGTTCGCGGCGATAGGCCGGCGAGTCCTCAGCGGCCTGCCCTGGGCCGCCAGGGGCGCTTCGGCCGCCAGGCTTCCGGCCTCGGCCGGGCGCAGCCGCCGCTGCAGGGTGATGACCTAAGCGTCCAGGCCATCGCTTCCGGGAAAACCCGCGCAGCACCGGCCCACGCGCTGGCGGGCGGCCAGCATGGCGCGCACGCCTGGGGAATCGCTGTGGCCGATCAGCAGGTCGTCAGCCTGGTAGCCGGCCGGGTCCAGCGCGTCGCCGGCGCAATAGTGGTAAACGCGACTGAGCAGCCAGCTGGCCTGGGCAGAGCCGCCCTGGCGGCCGGCCTGAGCTGCAGCGCATCGTGGTACAAGTCCGATTGCGTTCCGAAGGCCTCGCGCTGGCCGACCGGCGCCGCCTCGCTCGGCGGCAGGTACGATCAGCCAGCAGTGCCGGGCCCGGAGTGGCAATGAGAAAGTTCCCTTTTGAATCAATACCCTGCTGATTAACAAGGAAAGCTGGCGCTAGCCTTTGTCAGCAGGTTTTACTTGCAGGTCAATAACTAGCGTTAGCTTGTTGCAATTAAGGAGGTCAATCGCCTCGTCGAGCTGGAACAGGTCGGCCATCAGCTCGACGAATTGCGTTCGGGCTTGCTTAAATCGGTCACGGGTTCATTCCTGGTGCGGTGGCGCGACGTGGTAGCCGGCTCACGGGCAGATAATTTCCAGCTTGGAATAGTAGGTGCGATACCGCTTCGCGTCCCGCGTCAGCAGCGCCATGCCCTCGATGGCGGCATGCGCACCGATGTAGAAATCAGGCAGCGGCGAGCTCCGTGCGCCCTTGGCGCGGCGGTATTGCAGGAAGACCTTGCCGGCAAGGAAGCCGGCTTCCCATGGCAGCTCCAGCCGGGTGAAGGCATCGGCCGGCAGGGCGGCGTCCAGCTCCTCGATGCGCTCGAAGCCGACCGAAACCTCGGCGTAGATGATGGGGTTGATGCACAGCTCGGCCCCGTCGGCGCAGGCATCGAGCTGCGCCGCCGACCATTCGTACCAGTCCGGATCGTCCGTCAGCACGTCCAGCAGGACATTGGCGTCCACCAGTACGCGCCTGCCTGCGGCCGGCGTCGCGGCGGGCGCATCAGGCGCCACGGGTCAGCTTCATGATCTCGTCGGTGCCCATCTGCGCCGTCGCGCGTCCGCGCAGACGGGAAGCCAGGCTGCCTCGGCGGGCCTTGGGCGGATGGGCGATGGTGGCCTCGGCCTCGCGCAGGGCGGCTTCGCGGACAAAGGTGGCCACCGGCAGGCCGTGCAGCTCGGCGGCGCGGCGCAGGCGGTTCTTGTCCTCCACGCTCAGGCGCAGGTCGAGACGGTCGGCAATGGCAGTCATGTCGGGCCTCCTTGTACGGTAGCGTACCGTACCGGAAGCTGGATCGCCAGCCGGGGTAAAGCGTTGACGGAAGGCCAGCGAGCAGGCTTGGCGCTCCGCCGGGGTCATCGTCCACACTGTACTCGGTGTTCCCGGGAACCATCTGAGGCAGGTCCAGCCGCTCCAGCCTCTCGGCCGAGAGCGATACGCAGACCAGCCCGCGCCCCTGCGTGGCCATGAAGTTGATGTCGGCCGGAGTGACCGCGTCAGCGGCCATGATCAGGTCACCCCTCGTTCTCGCGGTCGGCGTCGTCCACCACGATCACCATCTCGCCCCGCGCGATCGCCGCGATCGCGTCCTTCACCCGGTCAAGCGTGGTGGGCGGGACGCGCTCGCACTCTGGCAGGTCCAGGCAAGGCAGTTTTCATCATTGTGCTCATCGAGTCACCTCGGCAATTCCGGCGCGATAGCGGTCTGTCTGTCGGCGTTGCTCGCGACATCCACCGCACCGTGCCTGTCAGAGCGCCCGCACCAGGCCGCCATCCACAAGCAGGCCCTGGCCGGTGATGTATCCGGCTTCTTCGGAGAGCAGGAACGCGATCGTGGCGCCCAGCTCGGCCTCGACTGCTGCGTAACGGCCCAGGGGAATCCTCGCCAGCACTTCGGGACTGGCCGGATAGTTGTCCACGAAGCCGGGAAGCACCGCATTGATTCGCCAGCCCTCGCCGCCGTGGCGGGCCACGCAGAGCTTGAGAAAAGCGGACAGTGCCGCCCGAAACACCGCCGACAACGGATAGGTCAGTTCGGGCTCGCGCGCTGCGTAGGTCGATATCGACACGGCCGCGCCCGACTTCTGGCGGGCAAAAACCGGCGCGAGGCACCGCATCGCCCTGACCGTGGGCATCAGGATGATCTCCATCGCCTTGTGCCAGTCCTCATCGACAATCTCAAGGATCTCGCCCTTGGGCGGATGGCCGGTGTTGATCACTGCGCCATCGATCCGGCCGTGGCGCTCCAGCGCCGTTGCCACCAGCCGCGCCAGGTCGTTCTCGCTCGTCACGTCACCGCGCAGCCCAGTCGCACCCAGTTCCGCCGCCACCGCCTCGATCTTCTCCGAACGCGACATCAGCACCAGCGACCAACCGCGTGCGGCCAGGGCACGGGCGGCGCCGAGCCCGATGCCCGAGCTTGCCGCCGTCACCACGGCAATCCTGCCGCCATGTCTTTCGTGGCTTGCTGTCTCTTGTTCAAGCATTGCTGCCTCCTGTTGGCTGGGTGTAATCCACCGCGCCCCTCGCACCCAATATTAGATTTCGGGGATCCACAAATACCATCGCGGGGCGAGGTTGAAGTAGTAGGCAGGCTGCACCGACACCGACCAGCGGTTTGTGCCCAGGCCGGAGACGTTGGCGTCGTCATGGCCGGTGGGCAGCGTCAGCCAAGTGGCCACCGCGAAGTAGCGGTTGCGCTCCGGATCGTTGATCGGCCAGAACGTGGCGACGATCGAGGTATCGCCCAGACTGAAGTCATCGCTGGCAAGGCGCTGGCCTCCGATCGACATGTTGCTGAGACCGCCGAAGGGCTGCACCACGTTGATGTCCGCGCGCGTGTCCCCGACATCGAAAAAAATAAACGTAACGAGCGATGCCGATATTGGTCTCAAGCCCGGATCCGGGAACCTTGTCGCCGTTGGAGTCCACAAAGGTGTCGGACGAACCGTGGAGATAGTAGAGCATCCCCACATGTGTCCCCGCCGGGGCGGGAAAGAAATCGCGCGGCTGCCCATCGGCAGCCAGCGCCGCGCCAGCGGCCAGCGGCCAGCGGCCCCAGCGCTGCCACCAACAGGAGCGTGAGCGTACAGCGCCGGTTTCCATCCACCGCCGGCTGGTGGGCAAGACCCGGCCTGCGCTGCGCTCGGCGCTCGGGCTCGCACGCGCGTGAAGGCTGGAGAGTTGTCGATGTTCACCGGGCAGATACCAGAGAACTGCTTGCGGACAGGGCCTGCCATCAGCGCCCGTCACCACACCCGGCCCGGAGCGTCGTCTGCGTGCAGGCTGCATGGCGCGGCGCGTCGAATCGATGGGCCGCTATCGCGGCGCCGCCAATTCCGCGCGCAATCCGGCAGCGACTTGCGCTGGCAGGGCGGCAAGGCTTTGAGTAAGGTGGCGCGCCCTGATGCCGGCGATGTTCCTGCCGGGCCCGAGTGCGCCATGCCCTTCCTTGAACTGTCCATTGCCTGCAGCCAGGCCCAGCAGCCGCGCTACGAACACGCGCTGGAGGACGTCGGCGCGCTGGCGGTGACCCTGGTCGATGCCGATGCCCAGAGCAGCAACGAACGCGCGATCCTGGAGCCGGGCGTGGGCCAGACCCCGTTGTGGAACGCGCTGGTGCTGAGCGCGCTGTTCCCGGCCCAGGCCGATGCGCTGGTATTGCTGGCCGCGCTGGAGGCCTTCGACCCGGAGCTGGACTGGACCGGCGCGAGCTTCCGCGGCGTGCAGGACCAGGACTGGGAACGGGCCTGGATCGACCAGTTCGCACCGATGCGGTTCGGCGCGCGCACCTTCATCGTGCCCTGGAACCACGACATCCCGGCCGAGGCCCGGACCGCGCAGGCGGCGGTGGTGCGGCTGGACCCGGGCCTGGCGTTCGGCTCGGGCACCCATCCGACCACCGCCCTGTGCCTGACCTGGCTGGACGGCCTGGCCGAAACCGGCGTTCTGCAAGGCCAAGCCGTGCTGGATTTCGGCTGCGGCTCGGGGATCCTGGCCCTGGCTGCACTGAAGCTGGGCGCGGCGCAGGCGGTTGGCGTGGACAACGATCCGCAGGCGTTGCTGGCCACCAGCGACAACGCCGCGCGCAATGGCGTGGAAGACCGCCTGCAGGTGTTCCTGCCGGCCGCCGAGCCAGTGCGCACCTATCCAGTGGTGGTGGCCAACATCCTGGCCTCGGCCCTGGATGCGCTGGCCCAGACCCTGGCCGCGCGCGTGGCCCCGGGCGGACGCATCGCCCTGAGCGGCATCCTGCACGGGCAGGAAGACGCGCTTCTGCAACGCTACGCGGCCTGGTTCGATGAACTGGTTGCCACCGGCCAGGAGGACTGGGTCCGGATCGACGGCGTGCGCCGCGCCGACTGAATCGGCCGCGGCCGGCAGCGCGCACGTGCGCGTTCATGCTTGAATACGCCGATGCCCGACTGCCCGCATTGCCAGCATGCGCTGCCGAGCGACCCGGCCAGCGGGTTGCCCCCGGCGCGGTGTCCGCATTGCGGCGCGGCCAGCGGCGATCCCCGCCCGGGCGGACCGAGCCTGGCCAGTTTCCTGCGGCCCGGCGCGCCGGGCGCAAGCCAGGCGGCGCCAGCGGCCCGTTACAACCCGATATTGATCGACCCTGCTGCGGCGTCCCCCGGGCCGCAGGCGCAACCCAAGACAGCCAACGGGGCTTGTGTGCCACAGACCACTTCGACGCTGGAACCGGACCGGTCGCAGGCGCCGGCACTGCCACCGCCAGGCGATGCCGCCGCGCCGGCACGCACCGACGGCACGCACGTCCTGCACGATGCAGGTGCATCGTCTGCAGCGACCGTGCCGGGTCAAGCCGCGCACGCCGCTGCCGATGCCCGGGCGGCCGCATCGACCGAAGCCGACCTCGACCCATACGCCGAAGACCGCACGCCCAGCTTCATCGGCGTCGTGCCAAGGCCGCAGGCACGGCGCGTGCCGGGCTGGCAGTGGACCGTGCTGGCGCTGCTGGTGGCCGCGCTGGGCGTGCAGATGCTCGTCGCCGATCGCGCGCGCCTGGCCCAGGATGCACGCTGGCGCCCGCTGCTGGAACGCACCTGCGCAGTGCTGCGCTGCAGCCTGCCGGCATGGCACCAGCCGCAGGCCTACACGATGCTGGCGCGCGAGGTGCGCCCGCTGCCGGGCGCGGCCGGCGTGCTGCAGGTGCACGCCAGCTTCCGCAATGATGCGCGGTGGCCGCAGCAGTGGCCGGCGATCGCGGTGTCCCTGTCCGATGCCGATGGCCGCACCCTGGGTGCGCGCGTGCTGCTGCCAAAGGACTATCTGGAACCTGACCTGCGCCAGACCACCCTGGCGCCGGGCCAGAGCGCACAGATGACGGTGCAGGTGCGCGAGCCGCCGGGCGGGGCGGTGGCATTCGCCTTCGAGTTTCGCTGAACGCGGCGCATCTGCCTTCGGAGGATGCGCGGCTGCCTGCCACGCGCTAGACTCGCTCCCCCCCGCCACGATCGGCCCCCGCGCGTTCGATCAGCGGCCGGGGGCTTCTTCTCGCCGCATCGACACCCCGGGGACGCCTTGAACGCAGCATCGACCCGCCAGGACGCCAGTCGTGGTACGCCCAAGTCGCCGCTGCGCGAACACGTTGCCCAGTCCGTGCGCCGCTATCTGCGCGACCTCAACGGCTGCGCTACCAATGACGTGTACGAGATCGTCCTGCGCGAGATGGAAATCCCCTTGTTCGTCGAAGTGTTGAACCACTGCGAAGGCAACCAGAGCCGCGCCGCGGCCCTGCTGGGGATCCATCGCGCCACCCTGCGCAAGAAGCTCAAGGATTACGGGCTGGTCTGAGCCTGCGTTCGGCCATCAGCGGCCGGCACCTCGCATCACCGGCCCACATCGGCGTCGCATCACCCACGCAGCAGCCCGGTCTCACCCGACAACGCTTGCGCAGGGCCGGGCGCGGCAGCGCGCGCCGACCCCTTCCAATGCGCTGATCGGCTCGCTGCAACCTCTCCAGCCCGTCTTGCGGGCACTGGGGCCTACAATACCGCCCCCGCGTCGCTTCCCAGCCAGCCCACACCGATGTCCTCCGACTTTCTGCCCGTGCGCCGGGCTCTGCTGTCCGTTTCCGACAAGACCGGCCTGATCGACCTGGCCCGCGCCCTGGCCGCCCGCAACGTCGAACTGCTCTCCACCGGCGGCACCGCCAGGGCGATTCGCGAGGCGGGCCTGGCGGTGAAGGACGTCTCCGAGCTCACCGGCTTCCCGGAAATGATGGATGGCCGGGTCAAGACCCTGCATCCGCTGGTGCACGGCGGCCTGCTCGGCCGCGCCGGCACCGATGATGCGGTGATGGCCCGGCACGGCATCGCCCCGATCGACCTGCTGGTGCTGAACCTGTATCCGTTCGAGTCGGTCACCGCCAGGGCCGACTGCACGCTGGAAGACGCCGTGGAAAACATCGACATCGGTGGCCCGGCGATGCTGCGCAGCGCGGCCAAGAACTTCGCCCGGGTGGCGGTGGCCACCTCGCCGGACCAGTACCCTGCACTGCTGGCCGAACTGGACGCCAACGACGGCCAGCTCTCGGCGGCCAGCCGCTTTGCGCTGTCGGTGGCTGCCTTCAACCGCGTAGCCCAGTACGACGCGGCGATCAGCAACTACCTGTCGGCGGTGATCGACACCACGCAAGGCGTACCGGTACGCAGCACGTTCCCGGCGCAGGCCAACGGCAGCTTCATCAAGGTCATGGACCTGCGCTATGGCGAGAACCCGCACCAGCAGGCCGCGTTCTACCGAGACCTCCACCCCGCCCCCGGTTCGCTGGCCACCTTCACCCAGCTGCAGGGCAAGGAACTGAGCTACAACAACATCGCCGACGCCGATGCAGCCTGGGAATGCGTGCGCCAGTTCGAGGCGCCGGCCTGCGTGATCGTCAAGCACGCCAATCCGTGCGGGGTGGCGGTCGCGGTGGCCTGCGGCGATGCCTATGAGCTGGCGTATGCGACCGATCCGACCAGCGCCTTCGGCGGCATCATCGCCTTCAACCGCACCCTGGATGCGGCCACGGCCAAGGTGATCCTGGATCGCCAGTTCGTCGAGGTGCTGATCGCCCCGGACTATGAACAAGGCGCGCTCCAATACGCGACGAAGAAGGCCAACGTGCGCGTGCTGCGTATCCCGCTGGCGCCGCCCTCACCGCATTTCATCGACAGCAAGCGCATCAACTCGGGCCTGCTGATGCAGACCGCCGATGACCGCGTGGTCACGCGCGAGGAACTGAAGGTCACCACGAAGCTGGCGCCAACCGAAGCGCAGTTCACCGATCTGCTGTTCGCCTGGAAGGTGGCCAAGTTCGTCAAGTCCAACGCGATCGTCTACGCCAAGGACAACCGCACGATCGGGGTGGGCGCCGGCCAGATGAGCCGGGTGTACTCGGCCCGCATCGCCGGGATCAAGGCCGCCGACGCGCACCTGCAGGTGCCCGGTTCGGTGATGGCCTCCGATGCGTTCTTCCCGTTCCGCGATGGCATCGATGCGGCGGCTGCGGCCGGCATCACCGCGGTGATCCAGCCGGGCGGCTCGATGCGCGACGGCGAGGTGATCGCTGCTGCGGACGAGCACGGCATTGCGATGGTGTTCACCGGCGTGCGTCATTTCCGCCACTGATCGGCGGTCCCGATGACCTTGGTGCTGCTGATCGCCGGCCTGGTCCTGCTGCTGGCCGGTGCCGAATTGCTGGTGAGGGGCGCCTCGCAGCTGGCCGTGTCCCTGGGGATCTCGCCGCTGGTGGTCGGCCTGACCGTGGTGTCCTACGGTACCAGCGCGCC
Source organism: Pseudoxanthomonas spadix BD-a59 (assembly GCF_000233915.3). Taxonomy (NCBI): domain Bacteria; kingdom Pseudomonadati; phylum Pseudomonadota; class Gammaproteobacteria; order Lysobacterales; family Lysobacteraceae; genus Pseudoxanthomonas; species Pseudoxanthomonas spadix. The sequence goes on from NC_016147.2 coordinate 2,892,377, forward strand.
GGAGCTGGCCATCGGTATCGGCGCGGCGCTGGATGGTCAGCCGGACATCGTGCTCGGCAACGTCATGGGCAGCAACATCGCCAACGTGCTGCTGATCCTGGGGCTGGCGGCGCTGGTCGCGCCGCTGGTGGTGACCCGCCGGCTGGTATGGCTGGATGTCCCGGTCATGGTGGCGCTATCGCTGCTGGTCACGCTGCTGGCGCTGGATGGACATCTGGAGCGGTGGCTGGGCGCCGCGCTGCTGCTGGGAAGCCTGACCTATACCTGCCTGCAGGTCGTGCTGGGACGCCGTGAAGGAGCGGCCATGGCCCGGTCCGTCGAGGCCCCCGAACCGGCGTCTTCGCCGCGCTGGCGCAATGTCCTGTGGCTGCTGCTGGGGCTTTGTCTGCTGGCGCTGGGGGCGCAGTGGCTGGTGGATGGCGCGGTGAGCATCGCCCAGGCCCTGGGCGTGAGTGAACTGGTGATCGGCTTGACCGTGGTGGCAGTGGGCACCTCACTACCGGAGATCGCGACCACCCTGCTCGCGGTGCGGCGCGGCCAAAGCGACATGGCGGTCGGCAACATCGTCGGCAGCAACCTGTTCAATCTCATGCTGGTCCTGGGAAGCGCGGTGGCGATCTCTCCGGGGGGCTTTGCCGTCAGCGGCGCTGCAGTGCATTTCGACCTGCCGGTGATGACCGCGGTGGCCGTAGCATGCCTGCCGATTTTCTTTACCGGCCACCGCATCGGCCGCCGCGAGGGCGCGCTGTTTCTGGGTTACTACGTCGCCTACATCGCCTTCCTGGTGCTGAGCGCGACCGGGCACCCGGCGCTGCCGGCCCTCAGCAGCGTCATGATGCTGTTCGTGGTGCCGCTGACCGCGCTGACCGCGCTGACCCTTGGCCTGGCGGCCATTCGCGCGCTGCGCGCAGAACGTCGTGCAGGCCGGCGCTAGGAGTCGGCACCCTTGGCGGTCCGGTGCGGCCGGCGGCCGCTAGAATCATCAGCCACCTCGGCGGAAGCGATCCTTTGAAAATCCTCGTCATCGGTGCCGGCGGCCGCGAGCACGCGCTGGCCTGGAAGCTGGCCCAGTCCCAGCGCGTGACCGAAGTGCTGGTCGCGCCCGGCAATGCCGGTACCGCGACCGAGGCGAACTGCCGCAACGTCCCGGTCCAGGTCACCGACATTGCCGGACTGCTCAAGCTTGCCCAGGACGAAGGCGTGGAGCTGACCGTGGTCGGCCCGGAAGTGCCGCTGGTACTGGGCGTGGTCGATGCCTTTCGCGCCGCCGGCCTGCGCATCTTCGGACCGAGCGCCGCCGCGGCACGGCTGGAAGGCAGCAAGGCCTTCGCCAAGGAGTTCCTCAGCCGCCACCGCATCCCGACCGCGTTCTACCAGGTCCACACCGAGGTCGATGCCGCGCTGGCCTACCTTCGCGACAAGGGCGCGCCGATCGTGGTCAAGGCCGACGGCCTGGCCGCGGGCAAGGGCGTGATCGTGGCGATGACCCTGGCCGAAGCCGAAGCGGCGGTGCGCGACATGCTCTCGGGCAACGCCTTCGGCGATGCCGGCGCGCGGGTGGTGATCGAGCAATTCCTGCAAGGCGAGGAAGCCAGCTTCATCTCGATGGTCGATGGCCACCACGCGCTGCCGATGGCCACCAGCCAGGACCACAAGCGCGTTGGCGATGGCGACACCGGACCCAACACCGGCGGCATGGGCGCCTATTCGCCGGCGCCGGTGGTCAGCCCCGAGGTGCATGCGCGGATCATGCGCGAGGTGGTCGATCCGACCGTGCAGGGCATGCTGGCCGATGGCGTGCCGTTCACCGGCTTCCTCTACGCCGGGCTGATGATCGATGCCAGCGGCGCGCCGAAGGTGATCGAGTTCAACGTGCGCTTCGGCGATCCGGAGACCCAGCCGGTGATGCTGCGCCTGCAGTCGGACCTGGTCGAGCTGCTCGAGGCGGCGATCGACGGCAGGCTCGACGCGGTACAGGCCCGGTGGGATCCGCGTCCGGCGCTGGGCGTGGTGATCGCCGCGGCGCCATACCCGGACACGCCGGTCACCGGCGAGGTCATCACCGGCCTGGACCAGGTCCCGGAGACGGCCAAGGTCTTCCACGCCGGCACGGCCTTGAACGCCCGCGGCGAGGTCATCAGCGCCGGCGGTCGCGTGCTGTGCGTGACGGCGCTGGGCGACAGCGTGGCCCAGGCGCAGGCCAACGCCTACGCCGGGGTCGATGTGATCGCCTGGAAACACGCCTTCCACCGCCGCGACATCGGCTGGCGCGCCATCGCCCGCGAGCAGGGCCGGTGAGCGACGGCCGGGACGCTGAGCAGCGTTCCATTGGCGCCGGCCCGATCCACCTGGAAACCAGGCCCGGCGACACCGGCCTGCATGGGGTTGCGGCACACTGGCACCGGCTTTCCGCAGCTCCCATCGCCCCGCGCATGTCGTCCGCGTTCGAATCCCGCCTGAGCCGGCTCTGGGCCCACGAGAAGGCCAGCTACGGCCTGCGGGTGTTCATCGCCCTGGCCGTGGTGATGGGCCTGTGCTGGCATCGCAACGCGCTGCCGGCGATCCCGACCCTGTTCCTGGGCATCATCGCCAGCGCGCTGGCCGAGACCGACGACAACTGGCTGGGCCGGACCAAGTCGGTGCTGCTGTCGCTGCTGTGCTTTGCCCTGGCCGCCGTCGCGGTGAAGCTGCTGTTTGCCACCCCGCTGGTGTTCGTGTGCAGTCTGGCGCTGGCGACCTTCTGCCTGACCCTGCTGGGGGCGCTGGGCGAGCGCTATGCCTCCATCGCCACCGGCACGATCAGCTTGTCGATCTACGCGATGATCGGCATGGAGCACGGCACCGGCAGTGCCGCGCCGGGGACCGTGGACAGCTGGCGCGACACCGGCCTGCTGTTGCTGGGGGCGGCCTGGTACGGAGCGCTGTCGATCCTGTGGACGGCGCTGTTCGCCAACCGCCCGGTGCGCGAGCGGCTGGCGCGGCTGTTCTGGGAATTGGGCAGGTTCCTGCGCCTGAAGGCCGAGCTGTTCGAGCCGGTACGCCAGCTCGACCAGCACACGCGCCGGCTGGCGCTGGCCCAGCAGAACGCACGCGTGGTCGAGGCACTGAACGCAGCCAAGACCGCGATCCTGGCGCGCTTCGGCCGTTCCGGCCGGCCCGGGGTGCAGTCGGGCCTGTACTTCCGCCTGTACTACATGGCCCAGGACCTGCACGAGCGCGCCAGCTCCTCGCACTACCCGTACGAGGCGCTGACCGAAGCGTTCTTCCACAGCGACGTGCTGTACCGCTGCATGCGCCTGCTTGCCCTGCAGGGCAAGGCCTGCGCGGCGCTGGGCCAGGCCATCGGCATGCGCACGCCGTTCGAATACGGCGAGCAGACCCGGATCGCCACCGCCGACCTGCGCCAGTCGCTGGATTTCCTGCGCGACCAGCACAACCAGCGCTGGAACCGGCTGCTGGGCTCGCTGGAACTGCTGGCCACCAACCTGCAGGCCATCGAGCGCCAGCTGAGCGAAATCGCGCTCTCGGACACCACCAGCGAGGGGCTGGACACGCGCCTGCGCGATTCGGCGCCGCACACCCTGGGCGAGATGGCCACGCGCCTGCGGGCCCAGCTGACTCCCAAGTCGCTGCTGTTCCGTCACGGCCTGCGCATGGCCATCGCCCTGGCGGTGGGCTATGGGGTGCTGCGCCTGGTCCATCCCGAACAGGGTTACTGGATCCTGCTGACCACCGCGTTCGTGTGCCGGCCCAGCTACGGCGCCACGCGCCTGCGGCTGGTCCAGCGCATCGCCGGCACCCTGGTCGGGCTGGGCCTGGCCTGGGCGCTGATGCAGCTGTTCCCGGCCACTGAGCTGCAGCTGCTGATCGCCCTGGCCGCCGCGCTGGCGTTCTTCATCACCCGCACCGACCGCTACCTGGTGGCCACCGCGGCAATCACGGTGATGGCCCTGCTGTGCCTCAACCTGCTGGGCAACGGCTTCGTGCTGCTGTGGCCGCGCCTGTTGGACACCCTGATCGGCTGCGCGATCGCCGCCGCTGCCTCCTTGCTGATCCTGCCCGACTGGCAGGGCCGGCGCCTGCACCTGGTGATGGCCACGGTGGTTCAGGCCTGCGCACGCTATCTGGACGAAGTGCTCGATCATTACCGCGCTCGCGGCGGCGACGACCTCAGCTACCGCATCGCCCGGCGCGACATGCACAACGCCGACGCGGCACTGTCGGCAGCCCTGGGCAACATGATGCGCGAGCCGGGATTCCTGCGCCGCAACCTGGAGGCGGGGTTTCGCTTCCTGGCCTTGTCCAACACCCTGCTGGGGTATCTGTCCGCGCTGGGCGCGCATCGGGCGCCGCTGCCGGCGCATGCAGACGATGCCCTGGTGGACCAGGCCGGCACGCGCCTGCGCGCGGCGCTGCAGGCGATCGCGCAGGCGCTCGCGGCGCGCAAGCCGCTGCCGCCGGAGCTGGACGCCGGCGTCGGCGCACTGGCCGACACGCTGGAACAGGTGCCCGACCGGATCGACGACAAGCAGCGCCTGCTGCGCACCCAGCTGGCGCTGCTGCTGCGCCTGCTGCCCAGGCTGCGCGCGGCGGCCGATGAAGTGATCGCAGGCCCGGCCCACGATGCCCCCACCCTTGCCCCCTCACCCGCCGGCGCCGGCTGAAACCTCGTTTTCCGCCACCCGGTCCGGGCGCTGTACCGGATCGCAACAGGCTGGCGCGCACACTGCGTGGCTGCGGCTGCGCGTGTTCGCCAGCCCTTCCCTTGTCCATTTCCAAGGAGCTGTCCATGAAGATCGATCTGTCCGGCAAGACCGCGCTGGTGACCGCCTCGACCGCTGGCATCGGCCACGCCATCGCCCGTGGCCTGGCCGGCGCCGGCGCGCACGTGGTGATCAATGGCCGCAGCCAGGCCAGCGTGGACAAGGCCCTGGACGCGCTGGCCAGACAGCTGCCGACCGCGCGCTTCACCGGCATTCCGGCCGACCTGTCCGATCCGGCACAGACCCAGGCGCTGGTCGATGCGCTCCCGGCCATCGACATCCTGGTCAACAACGCCGGCATCTTCGGCCTGGTCGATTTCTTCCAGACCGACGATGCCCAGTGGGACCACTACTGGCAGACCAACGTGCTCTCCGGCGTGCGCCTGTCCCGCGCGCTGCTGCCGGGCATGGTCGAGCGGGGCTGGGGCCGGGTGGTGTTCATCTCGTCCGAGTCGGCGCGCAACATCCCGGCCGACATGATCCATTACGGGGTCTCCAAGACCGCCCAGCTGGCGCTCTCGCGCGGCCTGGCCAAGCGCGTGGCCGGCAGTGGCGTGACCGTCAACGCGGTGCTGCCCGGGCCCACCCTGTCCGACGGCTTTGCCACGATGATGGCCGAGGAGGTCAAGCGCACCGGCAAGTCGCTGGAAGCCCTCGGCAAGGAATTCGTCATGGCCCACCGGGCCTCCTCGGTGATCCAGCGCATGGCCAGTGTCGATGAGGTCGCCAACCTGGTGGTCTACGTCTGCTCGCCGCAGGCCTCGGCCACCTCCGGCGCGGCGCTGCGCGTGGATGGCGGGGTGATCGACGACATCGTTTGAACCTCGTGCCGGCGCCAGCCACCCACGCGCCTGTGGTCAGAACCTGCCGCTGACGCTGACGCCGTAGGTGCGCGGCAGGCCCTGGATGAAGGTCGGCGTACCGAACAGGCGACCGGTGTTGCCGGCGTCGATCAGGTAGTCCTTGTCGGTCAGGTTGTTGCCGTACAGGCCAAAATCCCAGCGCCCGCCCTCCAGGGTGAAGCCCAGCCGCAGGTTGTACAGCGCGTAGCCGGCCTGCTCGATGCCCGGGGTGTTGTCGTCCTCGAAGTACACCTGCGAGCGCCAGTTCCAGCTCGGCCGCAGATAGATCCGCGCACCGCCGGAGACATCCCGGCCCAGGTCGAAGCCGGCCGAGGCGCTGTGCTTGGGCGTGAGCCGGAAGCGGTTGCCGGCCAGTTCCTGCCGGTTGCCATCGTCATCGTGCTCATCGAAGCCGGCATCGATGAAGCCGTAGGTCAGGAAGCCGGAGAAGTCGCGGTTCGGGCGCCAAGTCAGCGACAGCTCGGCGCCGTCGGCGCTGGCATTGCCGCCGTTGCCGGCGATGTAACGCAGCGTGTCCGGGTCCTGGATGGTGGTCTGGAAGTCGCTGTAGTCGTAGTGGTAAGCGGCCAGGTCGTAGACCAGCCGGCCGCCGCCGAAGTCGCCCTTCAGGCCGATCTCGTAGCTCCACACCAGCTCCGCCGGCACCACCTGGGACGAATCGGCGTCGACCTGCACCACCGCCGGCCGCCGTCCGCGCGAGACCGACACGTAGCCATTGTGGTGGGTGTTGAAGTGGTAGCCCAGCACCGCCCGGCCGACCGCGCTGTCGAAGGATTCCTCGCGCGTGCGCCAGCCATCGGTCGGGGCGAACAGGATGTTGGTCGGCCTGGACGGGTCCGGGCTGCCGCCCAGGCCGAGCACGCCCAGCGCGCTGGGCACCCCGAAGAAGTCCGAGCGATAGCCGCCCTCGGCCTTCTCGTGGGTGCCGCGCAGGCCCAGGGTCAGGTCCAGGCGCTCGCTCAGCGCCAGGGTGCCGTCGGCGAACAGCTCCCAGGCGGTGGTGCGCCCGGAGTTGGCGTACTGCTCCTGATGGAAGGGCTTGAGCGGCAGCACCACCCCCGGGGCGATCGGCAGCGCGGTCACCAGCGTGTTCGGGCTGCCGTCCGGCAGCAGCGGCGGGATGCCCAGGCCGACCGCCGGCAGCGTGATCAGGCTGCGCTCGTTGGTGGAAAAGGGCACCGTCTGGGTGCCGGACTCGTGGAAGTAGGACACCCCGGCAAAGCCGGTGAAACGGCCGCCGTCATCGTAGTTGAACCGCAATTCCTGGCTGACCTGGCGGCCCTTGGAGATCTCGGCAAACTCGGCCGCGTACAGCTGCGAGCCGTCGGCGTCGAATTCCTCGTGCGAGTCGAAGTCGCGCCAGCCGCTGATGCTCGAAAGCGTCCACGCCGGTCCCAGGGCGAAGCTGCCCAGCAGGGTCGCCCCGCGCACGGTGCGGTCCAGGCCCAGCTCGGTGCCCCGGTTGAGGTCGGCGGTGCGGTCGAACACGTCGGTGCTGCCGGTGCGGGTGGGGATGGTATTGGTGCGGAAGGCAGTGCCCGGCGGGGTGTCCTTCTGCCAGTTGAGGATCAGGTCCAGCGAATCGGTCTGGCGCAGGTCCAGATGCAGGCTGGCGCGCACCGCGCGGGTGTCCTTGCCGTTGAGGTCGCCGCCGGAGAGGTTGTCCACGAAGCCGTCGCGCTTCTGATCGAACACCGCCACGCGCGCGGACAGCACCTCGGCCGCCAGCGGCGTGTTGAAGTAGCCGGTGAGCAGGTGTTCTCCATAATTGCCCGCGCCCACGGTGAAGCCAGACTCGGTGCCGTTCCAGGCCTTGTTCTGGATCAGGTGGATCGCCCCGATCTGCGCGCCGCGCCCGAACAGCGTGCCCTGCGGGCCGCGCAGCACCTCCACCCGCTCCAGGTCGAAGGGCTGCACCACCGAGCCGCGCGACTTGGAGATCGACACCCCGTCCTGGAACACCGACACGCGCGGCTCGACGTTCGCCTCGCCGCTGTCGGAGGTGATGCCGCGGATCACGAAGCCAGGGTTGTTCGGGCTTTGCTCCTGCACTTCCAGGCCCGGCACCAGGTTGCCGATGTCGGAAAAGTCGTTGACGCCATAGTCCCTGAGGAACTGGCCGGAGTAGGCGCTGATCGCGATCGGGACCTCGGAGACCTGTTGTTCGCGCTTCTGCGCGGTGACCACGATGGTGTCCAGCTGCTCCGGGTCGGCTTGGGCGGTCTGGGCCGAGGCGAGCGGCGCCAACGCGGCGGCCAGGCCGGCGTGCAGCGCCAGGACCAGCGGGTGGAAACGACAGGACATGCGCAGGCTTCCCCTGGGGCGTGGACGTGCCCGCAGGCTCGGCGCGCGCCGTTGCAGTGCCGTTGCAGTGCCGTTGCAGCGCGGTGAAGTCCCGATGACCGGCCGATGACGGCGCGCGCCTGACCACGAACCGTCATCGGCCGCCTCTAGCGTGACGGGCCTGCTTTCCACGAGCCGCAAAGAGACCCGCCAAGATGCATTCGCCCGCACGTCGCCGCTTCCTGTCGACCATCGCCGTGGCCGCCGCAGCCGGGGTCCTGCCCTTGCGCCCGGCCGGCGCCGCCTCCGGCTCGGTGCCGGTCTCGCGCGCGCACTTCCCGCAGTCGGTGGCTTCCGGCGACCCGCGCCCGGACCGGGTGCTGCTGTGGACGCGGCTGGCCGCTCCGGCCGCGCAGCTGCGCCTGCAAGTGGCCGAGGACACAGGCTTCGCGCGCCTGCGTGTGGACCGCATGCTGCAACCGCCGCGCGACAGCGACGGCTGCCTCAAGGTGCGCGTGGAGAACCTGCAACCGGCCACCGCCTACCACTACCGCTTCCTGCTCGACGACGGCCACGGCGGCCAGGTCTCCTCGCCCATCGGCCGCACCCGCACCGCGCCGGCGGCGGACACCGACGCGCCGGTGGAACTGGCCTTCGTCAGCTGCCAGGACTACGGCGGGCGCTGGTACAACACGCTGCTGCCGCTGCTGGAACGCGAGCTGGACCTGGTGCTGCACCTGGGAGACTTCATCTACGAGACCACCGGCGACCCGCAGTTCCAGGACCAGGCCGGCGAGCGCACCATCGCCTTGGACGACATCGACGGCGCCATCGCCCTGGAGCGCGGCGGCCAGCGCTATTACGCTGCGCGCAGCCTGGCCAACTATCGCCAGCTGCATCGCACTTTCCGCAGCGATCCGGTGCTGCAGGCGCTGCTGGAGCGCACACCCCTGGTGGCGATCTGGGACGACCACGAGTTCTCCGATGACTGCTGGCAGGACGTGGGCACCTATCACGACGGCGCCGCCGACGAGCGCGACCGCCAGCGCCGCCGCAACGCCGAGCAGGCCTATTTCGAATACCTGCCGGTCGACCTGGAGCTGGCCGACGCCACCGGCGCCGGGCAGGCCGCGCAGCTGCCGGTGCAGCGCGAGCGGCTGTTCCCCAACGTGCAGCTGTGGCGGCGGTTGCGCTTCGGCAAGGCGCTGGACCTGCTGCTGACCGACTACCGCAGCCAACGCCCGGACCACGCCATCCCCGAGGACGCCTTCCCCGGTGCACTGGCTTACGACCAGCCGCAACTGCAAGCGCTGCTGCCGCGCCTAGGCCTGGAGCCGGCGGCGGTGCTGCCCACGCTGATCCCCTATGTCGACCTCGCCGCCCCCATGTTGCAGGCGCAACGCCGGGCCGCGCAGCACGCCATCGCCCAGGCGTATCTGGCCGCCGGGCAATCACCGGCCCAAGCCGAACGCCGCGCCACGCAGGCCACCGCCAGTGCGATCGCACTGCCGGTACTGGCGCAGTTCCTGCAGGCCTGGAACGCCGCGGCCCCGGCCAGCGCGCAGGTCGCGGTGCCGGATGCGGCCGGGCTGGCGCGCGGCCTGCCGTGGCTGGCGCTGGGCAAGACCACGCTGTTCGGCGAGATCGGCGCGCGCTATGTCGCGGTCAAGGAGGGTTTCGACCTGTTCGCCGCGCTGGGTGCGCTCGACGGGGCGCCCTCGCCGTACGCGCCGGCGCAGCGGCAATGGCTGGAGCAGGCGTTGCTGGACAGCGATGCGCGCTTCAAGGTGGTCGCCAGCTCGGTGTCCTTCACCTCGCTGGTGCTGGACCTGTCGCGTCCCGAGTTGCAGGCGCCGGAACCGATGCGGCGGCGCTTCTACCTCAACCTGGACCAGTGGGACGGCTTCCCGGCCGAACGCCGCCGCCTGATCGGCCAGGTGTTCGACCGCGCCGGCGGGGTCATCGTGCTCTCCGGCGACATCCACGCAGGCTTCGCCACCCAGCACAGTGCGGCCACGGTGGAATTCACCACGCCCGCCGTTTCCTCCGAGACCCTCGGCAGCATCCTGGCCCGCAGCGGCGAGGGTGAAGGCGCCCAGCAGCAGGCCACCGCCCGCGTCGCCGCAGCGCTGGATGCACTGGTCATCGACGGCAACCCGTCGCTGCGCTATGCGCAGACCCGCCGCCACGGCGTGGGCCTGCTGCGGCTGGACGGCGAACATGCGCAGGCCCGCTTCCTGGAACTGCCCGACAGTGTCTGCCGCCAGCGCCACTACGACGCGCCGGAGGCGATCGGCTCGCAGCTGGGAGAAAAACGCTTCGCCTTCGCGCGCGGCGACATGCGCCTGCGCGAGGCCTGATCGCCATGGGGTGCGCCATGGCGCAGGAACCGCGCAAGCGGCGATGAGGCTTCATCGGGAACCCTTCGCGGCGTCGATCACTCCTGCAACGGCGCATCGAACCGGCCCATCCGGTCACCTCCGAAACGGATTTGCTAGGCTGCGCGCTGGTCGAAGGATCGCGCATGCCCCGCCATAGCCAGTTCGCCCTGCTCAAGCAGCGTCGCTTCCTGCCATTTTTCGCCGTCCAGTGCCTGGGCGCCCTCAACGACAACGTCTATCGCCAGGCGATCATCGGCCTGCTGTTCTTCCTGGGCGTCAGCGATGCCGAACGCACGCTCTACACCAACCTGGCGCCGGCGCTGTTCATCCTGCCGTACTTCCTGTTCTCCTCCATCGCCGGGCAGATCGCCGAGAAGCTGGAGAAGCAGCGGCTGATCGTGATCACCACCGCGATGGAGATCGCGATCATGACCCTGGCCGCAGTCGGCTTTTTGAGCCAGAACATGACGATCCTGCTGATCGCACTGTTCTGCACCGGCGTCCAGTCCACCCTGTTCGGGCCGGTGAAGTACTCGATCCTGCCCTCGGTGCTCAGGCCGGAGGAACTCACCGGCGGCAACGGCCTGGTGGAGATGGGCACCTCCATCTCGATCCTGGTCGGCATGATCTTCGGCGGGCTGATCTTCCAGCTGGCCGGCAGCCACGGCCCGATCGCCGCGGCCGCGGCCGTGATCGTGCTGGCGGTGGCCGGCAACACCATCGCGCGGCTGGTGCCGCGGGTGGGTGCAGGCGCGCCGGAACTGAAGATCAACTGGAATCCGCTGCCCGAATCGCTGGCCGTGCTGCGCATGGCCAGGGAGCAGACAGCGGTGCGAAACGCCATCCTCGGCGTGTCCTGGTTCTGGTTCGTGGGCACCATGCTGACCGCGCAGCTGCCCTCCTATGCGCTCACCAACCTCGGCGGCGAACCCACCCTGTACATCTTCGCGCTGGCGCTGTTCTCGGTGGGCACCGGCGTCGGTTCGCTGCTGTGCGAAAAACTGTCGGCACGCACGGTGGAGATCGGCCTGGTGCCGCTGGGCGCCTTCGGCATGACCGCGTTCCTGCTGGACCTGTACTTCGCACGCGCTGGAGAGGCCAGCGCCCAGGGCCTGTCGGTGACCGAGTTCGTACACCAGGCCGGCAGCGTGCGCATCATCATCGACCTGCTCGGCATCGGCCTGTTCGCCGGGTTCTTCGTGGTGCCGCTGTTCGCGCTGATCCAGAGCCGCACGCCCAAATCGCAGATGTCGCGCGTGTTCGCCGCGCTGAACATCCAGAACTCCGGCTTCATCGTCGCTGCGGCCGTGCTCGGCCTGCTCGCCCAGCGCCTGCTGGGCTGGACCATTCCGCAGGTGTTCCTGGCGCTGGCCATCGCCAATGCGCTGGTGGCGATCTGGATCTTCACCATCGTCCCCGAATTCCTGATGCGTTTCCTCAGCTGGGTGATGGTGCGTGCGCTGTACCGCCTGCGCCTGCACGGCATCGAGGACAACGTGCCCGACGAGGGCCCGGCACTGATCGTCTGCAACCACGTCAGCTACATGGATGCGCTGATCCTGTCGGCGACGATCCCGCGGCCGGTGCGCTTTGTCATGTACTACAGGATCTTCAACATCCCGGTGATGCGCTGGATCTTCCGCACCGCCAGGGCGATTCCCATCGCCGGTGCGCGCGAAGATCCTGCGCTGATGCGCGCGGCCTTCGAGGCAGTCGATCGGGCGCTGGCCGAGGGCGAGCTGGTGTGCATCTTCCCCGAAGGCGCGCTGACCCGCGACGGCACTATCGGCGCGTTCAAGTCCGGTGTTGAGAAGATCCTGGCCCGTCGCCCGGTGCCGGTGGTGCCGATGGCGCTCAAGGGCATGTGGTCCAGCATGTGGTCCAGACGCGACTCGCGCCTGGGCCGCATGCGCGTGCCGCGCAGGTTCCGCGCCCACATCGAAGTGCTCGCCGGCGCGCCGATGCCCGCCGACAGCAGCGCCGCGCAGCTCGAGGCCAGGGTGCGCGCGCTGCGCGGCGAGGCGGCCTGAGGATTCGCGCTCACTTGCTGTTAATCTTTTGCAGGGGCCCGCGTCGGCGGGGATTACGATCGCTCTGGGGAAGGCCATGAATGCAAGTGCCGAACACGTACCGAACTATCTGGTGTGGGCAATCCTGTCCACGCTGTTCTGCTGCCTGCCTCTGGGCATCGTGTCGATTGTCTATGCGACCCAGGTCGATGGCCGTCGTCTGGCCGGTGATCTGAACGGCGCCCGCGAGCTGTCCCACAAGGCGAAGATGTGGGCCATCTATTCGGCCATCTCGCTGCCGGTATTGATCATCCTGTGGTTTGTGTTCTTCGGCGGCCTGGCAACGCTGGGATCGCTGGCTTCAGGGGGCATGCGCTAGCAGTCTGTCGGACTTTGGTCGGCCGGGCTGCGAATCCGCCTGTGCGGTCCATCTTTCCGCCGCTTCTTGGCCCATAGCACCACTATGGGCCGGCGAACCGTCGAAAATCTGACCTCGCACAGCCGAATTCTCGCCTCGACCACCAAAGCCCGACAGGCTGCTAGTCCTCACTGCATCTGGACGCTGGGAGAAAAACTGCATGAACACCATTCCGCCGCCACCCGGCTCGCCGGTGCCGCCGCCCGAGCCGCCGCCGTACATGCCGCCGCCGATGGCCGCCGCGCCGGGTCCCGTGCCCAACCATCTGGCGTGGGCGATCATCGCCACCATCCTGGGAACGTGTCTGTGCTGTCCGCTGGGACTGCTGGGCATCGTCGGCATCGTCTATGCCGCGCGGGTCAACACGTTGCTGGCCGCAGGCGACTTCGCCGGCGCCCAGCGTGCTTCGGCCACCGCCAAGACCTGGTGCTGGGTCGCCACCGCGCTGGCGATCATCGGCCTGTTGTGGATCAGCTATGGCCTGATCAGCGGCCGCAGCCAGATCCAGTACCAGCAGATCCAGCAGCTGTGGCATTCGCAAAGCCTGTGATCCGGCTGGGCGCCCTGGACAGGCTGGCCCTGGCCGGTGCCGCGGTCGCGGCATCGGCCGGGGTCTGGGCGCTGCGCAGGTTCGATCCCAACGCCGCCAACAACCCGTTCCCGGGCTGCCTCTTTCATGAGCTGACTGGTTACTGGTGCATCGGCTGCGGCATGACCCGCGCGATGCATGCCCTGGTCCACGGCCAGCTGCTGGCGGCCTTGTCGATGAATCCGCTGGCCATGCTGGCGCTGCCGACCCTGCCGCTGCTGCTGGCGGTTTCGCGTGGCTGGGTGCCGCCGCGCTGGCTGCAGCCGCTGGCCCGCTGGGTGTCCGAACCGAAGCTGTGGCTGATCGCGCTGCCCGCCTACTGGATCCTGCGCAACCTGCCGTGGTTTCCGTTCACGTTGCTGGCGCCGCCGGCGGGTTGAGGCAGCAGCCACGCAGTGGCGCCGGCGCAAGGCACACCGCGCGTTGCGCGCTGCGCACCTGTTTCAACTAGCTCACCCACCCGGCAATCACAAACAAGGCCATCAACGCCAGCCACAGCAGCAGGATGCGCCAGACCAGGCTCATCGCATCGCGCAGTTCGGGCATGTCCTGCAGCGGCGGGGCCAGGCCATCGGCAACGTAGTCCTGTACGTGCTCGGCCAGTTCGGCGTTGACGCTGGCGCGCGCGGCGGCGCCGAGAAAATCGGTCTCCAGCTGCAGCCGCATTCCACCGGCCGCGCGCCAGGCGTTGAACACCGCGTCGAAATTGCTCATCAGCGCCATTGACAGGATCAGCAGCTGCGCCACCGGCCACTCCATCAGCGCCAGCAGGCGCTGCGCACCGGCGCGATGGGCCAGGGGCAGGCGCGCGGCGGTGACCCCGACTGCCGACAACGCGCACAGCCGGTACAGCACCGCGCCGGCCGGGCCCAGCAGCAGAAACCAGAACACCACCGAGAACCAGCGGGTCAGCGCGCTGCGGAAGACCGCTTCAACCAGGACCGGCCCCTGGCCACCGCCGCTGCCGGTTTGCGCCCCCAGCTGCGAGATCGCAATGCGCTGGCTGACCCCGTCTTCGGCATCGAGCACCGCGCGCACGTCGGCATCCAGGTCGCGCGGGCCCCAGGCCCAGACCAGCACCGCGATGCCAAACACCAGTCCCAGCACGCCCGCCAGCGGCCCGTGCAGCCACCCTTGCAGCAGCGCCACCGGCACCAGCCACGGCACGATCGCCACGCCTGCCCCGGCCACGCCGGTCCACAGCGGCTGCTCATGCAGATGCCGGTCCAGCCACAGCTGCCAGCGCGCGAACAGGTCATGGCGGCGCCAGGCGGCCACCGCACGCGGAGCCAGCTGGCCCAGCAGCACCGTCACCACGACCGCGACCAGAGTGATCGACATGGAGGTTCTCCGCCGGCCGTCTAGGGCCGGCCCGGGGATGTGTTGGCGCAGGCCTGGGTCATGCGGTCATCTTCCGGTACCAGTGTTCGATCAGCGCCCGCGCGATCGACAGCGCCGGCGACAGCAGCAGCGTGCCTTCGCCGCGCAGGCTGGCGCCGACCTCGTCCGCGGTGAACCAGCGCGCGTGTTCCAGCTCGCCGTTGACCGTGGGCGTGTCTGCCTCGGCATCGGCCTCGAAGCCCAGCATCAGCGCGCCGGGAAACGGCCACGGCTGCGCGCCCAGGTAGCGGGCCGAACGCACCCGCACCCGGGTTTCCTCCATCACTTCGCGGGCCACGGTCTGCTCCAGCGTCTCGCCGGGTTCAACGAAGCCGGCCACCACCGAATAGCGGTGCTGCGGCCACGCGGCCTGGCGCCCCAGCAGCAGCCGCGACCCGTCGCTGACCGCCACGATCACCGCCGGGTCCACCCGCGGGTAATGCTCGGTGCGGCACTGGCTGCAGCGCCCGGTGTAGCCGGCGCGGTGGAAGTCCAGCTTGCCCCCGCACACGCTGCAGTGGCGCGTGCTGCGCTGCCAGTGCAGCAGCGCGCGCGCCTGGGCGAAGGCGGTGGAATCGGCATGGGCCCATTGGAAGGCGGCCTGGCGCAGCTCCATGCGCCCGGGCACCTCCAGCGCGATCACATCCGATGACACGACAAACCAGGCCACCGCGCCGCGCAGCCCGAGGAAGATCGCACTGCCCGGCCCGCCACCGATCTCCTCGCCGGTCGGCGCCAGCAGATTGCCATCGGCATCGACGAAGCACAGCCCCTCGGCATCGATGACCAGGACCCGCGCCTGCGGCCACAGCGCGGCCAGCG
Organism: Pseudoxanthomonas spadix BD-a59; assembly: GCF_000233915.3. Taxonomy (NCBI): domain Bacteria; kingdom Pseudomonadati; phylum Pseudomonadota; class Gammaproteobacteria; order Lysobacterales; family Lysobacteraceae; genus Pseudoxanthomonas; species Pseudoxanthomonas spadix. The sequence goes on from NC_016147.2 coordinate 2,907,885, forward strand.
CCTGGGGGTCGTCGCGCAAGGCATCGGCGCGGTCCAGTGGTTCGGCCACGAACGAAAAACCGGACAAGGGTCCGGTTTCGATCGGGTACGGCGTGGGAGTTCGATGCGCGTCGGCCGGCATCACATGCTGAAACTGCTGCCGCAACCGCAGGTGGTCTTGGCGTTGGGATTGCGGATCACGAACTGGGCACCGTGCAGGCTCTCGGTGTAGTCGACCTCGGCACCCATCAGGTACTGCAGGCTCAGCGGATCGACCAGCAGGGTGACTTCATCGGTGCGCACGGCCAGGTCGTCCTCGGCGCGATTCTCGTCGAACTCGAAGCCGTACTGAAAACCAGAACAGCCGCCGCCCTCGATGTAGACCCGCAGCGCCAGGTCAGCATTGCCTTCCTCGGTGATCAGTGCGCGCACCTTGGCGGCGGCGGCGTGGGTGAAGGTGAGCGGCCGGTCCAACGACTGGTAGTCCGGCGCCGGGGCAGCAGTAGGCAGGGAGACGAGGGTGCTCATGGGTGCAGGATGGGGCCAGGGCGCTGCCAGTTCAACCCGCGCCGCCGGCGGCCGCGGGCGCGACCGCCGGCCCGGTGGCGGTGGCTTCGGCCCAGGTGAAGGACTGGTCCACGCGGCTGCCGTCATCGGGCTGCAGCCGGGCCGTCACCCGCAGCGGCTTGAACTGCGGCGGCAGCACCACCTCGCCTTCCAGCTGCTGGAAGTACTTGAACGAGAATGCCATGCCGTCGGCATTGGGCTGCTGGCGCAGGCGCGGCCAGTCCAGGGTTTCCAGGCGGCCCTCGCGGGTACCTTCCACGCTCAGCTGCAGGCGACCGCGGTTGACCGCGCCGCGGTTGAGGTTCTGGGTGAGGGTGGCGGTGAAGTGCCAGGCCTGGTCGGTCCGTGGCTGCAGCTTCAGCTCATGCACGGCCAGGCCGCGGCGCTGGGCGGTGGCGCCGACGAAGCGCTCGTAGAACGCCACGTCCGCGCGCAGGCCGGAAATCTCTTCATCGCGCTCGCCCAGCGCGTTCTGCAGGTCGCCATTGGCCTGGCGACTGATCTGGTCCGAGCGCGAAAGCGTGGCTACCCGCTGTTCCAGCTGCTGGATGCGCGCCTGGGCCTGGCGCCACTGGGCCGTGCTCGGGACACTGGCGGCCGGCGCAAACACCTTCCAGGCACCCCACAGGCCGAACACCAGCGCCAGCACGCACACCCCGCCCAGCGCATGCACCACTGCGCGCGCACCGCGGCTCACCGGCAGCAGGTGGGGAGCGCCAGGTTTGGAGGGGTCGGCAGGCTCGGTCGGGGACATCGGCGCAGCATAGCCAGCGCCACTTGAGGGCGTTCTGAACGCCGCACGCGCGTTCAGCCGCCCGGCCCTGGCGCTTCGGCACGGCTGGGGCCTTGCGCAAGAGGGCCCAGGTGCACACGCTGCCGCCGATTGCCGCGCCGGCGGGAAGACGGCCACGCCTATACTGGCGGCTCGTTGGGGGGCCCTCTGCTGTTTCCCGTCGCCCCCCGAGTTCAGGGATCTGGCACCGTGACCGAAGCGCACCTGTTCGTCATCGGCATCCTGCTGGCCTGGATGGCCGGCATCCGCGTGTACCTGACCGTGTTCGGCGTTGGCCTGGCCGGGCTGCTGGGCTGGGTCGAACTGCCGCCCGCCCTGCAGGCCACGCAGTCCTGGTGGGTGCTGGGCACCTCCGGGGCACTGGCGCTGACCGAATTCTTCGCCGACAAGATCCCCGGCGTGGATTCGATCTGGGACCTGCTGCAGACCCTGGCGCGGGTGCCGGCCGGCGCGTTCCTGGCTGCGGCCACGCTTTCGCCCGATGGCCAACTGGGCACCGGCGCGCTGGCCGCCGGTGCCGGCGTGGCCCTGACCAGCCACCTGCTCAAGTCCGGCGCACGCGCCCTGCTCAATACCTCGCCCGAACCGGTCAGCAACTGGACCGCCTCGCTGACCGAGGACGCCCTGGTCACCGGCGGTCTGGCCCTGGCGCTGGTGCACCCCTGGCTGGCGCTGGCGGTGGTCGTCCTGCTGAGCCTGGCCATGACGTTGCTGCTGGTGTGGATCGCACGTGCGCTCTGGCGGCGCTTGCGGCCCGGCCCGGACCGGGCGGCCGTGCCACGCTCCTGAAGACCGCACCGACCGCAATGTTGCCGCCCGTCGCATAATGGGCCAAGTCAAGCCGGGAAGCCCGATGTCCGCACCGCTGCCGCCCCACCCCTCGTCCTCCTCGCCCGCGCGCCCGGTGCTGCGCGCCGAGACCCCGCCGCCGCATTACTGGCGTCGCTGGACCGAAGATGCACCGGACCTGCAGGCAGCCAGCACGCTTGAAGGCGACCCACCGGCGCCGCCCCCTTCGCCCGGTGCGCCGGGTGCCCCGGCCGCACCCGGCAGCGGCAGCGACCAGCCCCCGCTGGAATCGCCCTACCGGGTGCTGATCGTCGAGGACGACCGGCCGCAGGCCCTGTTCGCGCAGAGCGTCCTGCACGGCGCCGGTATGCTGGCCGAGGTGGAGATGGACGCGGAAAAGGTCATCGACAGCATCCAGCGCTTCGTCCCGGACCTGCTGCTGATGGACCTGCACCTGCCCGGGCGCGATGGCATGGCGCTGACCAAGGCCATCCGCGAGCGGCCTGAATACCTGGACCTGCCGATCGTGTTCCTGACCGGTGATCCGGATCCGGAGAAGCAGTACGAGGTGCTCGACAACGGTGCCGATGATTTCCTGAGCAAGCCGGTCCGCCCACGCCACCTGATCGCCGCGGTGTCCAACCGCATCCGCCGCATGCGCCAGCGCAGCCCGGTGCAGGTGATCGCCAGCACCGCGCCCGACGCGGTGCAGACCCCGCAGGACCTCAACACCGACACCGGCCTGCACACCCGCAGCTATGTGCAGCAGCAGCTGGCCTCGGCCCTGGAGGAACACGCCGAGGGCGGCCTGTTCTTCATCGAGATCGCCGGCGCGCTGGGCCTGCGCGAGCGTTACGGCTACGCCAACTACGAACAGCTTCTGGTCCAGGCCGCGCGCCAGCTGTCGGCCTTGGCCGCGCCGCAGCCGCTGGCGCGATTGAACGACAACAGCTTCCTGGTCGTGGCCCGCGGCCTGCCGCGCGAGGCGCTGGAAGGCTTCGCCCGCCTGCTGCACGACCAACTGGCCAAGGTCCTGCTGCCGGTGCGCGGCACCGAGACCATCCAGTTGCGCGCGATCATCGGCTACACCGAACTCAACCTGGGCTTCGCCAGTCGCGAGGCGGCCATCGAGGCGGCCGAACAGGCCACGATCCGCGCGCGCAGCCTGCCCGGCCACGTCGCCGCGCACGTGCCGGCACCTTCGGCCAGCGAACAGGCCCGCGCCGCGCTGGACGGGACCACGCTGGAGCTGCTGTTCCAGCCGATCGTGTCGGTGGCCGGCGGCGACCAGGCCCAGTTCCAGGTGCTGATGCGCCTGCGCCAGGCCGATGGCACGCTGCTGTCGGCCGCGCAGGTGGTCCCGGCGGCCGAGCTGTCCGGGGACATCATCGACCTGGATCGCCAGATCGTCGGCCGTGCGCTGGACCTGATCGCTCGGCGCCAGGTCGAAGGTGCCGGCGGCCTGCGGCTGTTCGTGTCCCAGTCCCCGCGCACCCTGACCCGCCCGGACGCGGCCGACTGGCTGCTGGGCCAGATCAGCCGGCGCGGGATCGAGCCCTCCTCGCTGGTGATCGACATCCGCCTGTCAGACGCCTTGATCCACACCATGGCCCTGCGCGACTTCGCCCAGGCGCCGATGCAGGCCGGGGTGCAGTTCTGCCTGAGCCAGTTCGAGCCCGGCGCCGAAGCCGAGGCGCTGCTGTCACTGCTGCCGCTGAGTTACCTGCGCGTGTCCAGCCGCTTCGCTGGCGCGCACACCGACGCCGCCCTGCGCGGCCAGCTGCGCACCACCATCGACCTGGCCCATCGCCAGAACCTGCTGGTGATCGGCCAGCAGATCGAGGACCCGCAGGCGGCGGCGGCGATGTGGATGGGCGGCGTGGACTTCATCCAGGGCAACCTGGTGCAGGGCGTCGGCGAAGACCTGGGCTTCGATTTCCACAACGCGGTCCTCTGATCGTGTCCGCACCGGGACGTGCGGCGTTGATGTCGGGGCTGGCCGCGGCCGCAGCGGCGGTCGTGCTGGTGGCGCTGTGGCTGGACCTGTCGATGGTCCCCGGCCCATGGCTGCTGGTGGCCTTTTCCTCCGGGGTGGCCACGCTGCTGGCCACGGTGGCCACGCTGGTGGTGTTGCACGGCGTGGCCCGCCATGCCGAGGCCGCCGAGGCGCGTGCAGCCATCGCCGAATCCGAGCGCCAGATGACCCAGCGCGAGGTCGAACGCCTGGGCCGGATGGAAACCGAGATCACCCAGGCCAGGCAGGCGGCCGAATCGGCAGTGCTGGCCAAGGGCGAGTTCCTGGCCACGATGAGCCACGAGATCCGCACCCCGCTCAACGGCATCGTGCCGATGCTGGACCTGCTTGCGCGCTCGGCCCTGGCACCGGACCAGCGCCAGCTGGTGGAGGCGGCGGCCAGCTCCTCGCAGGCCCTGCTGCGGATCGTCGATGACATCCTGGACTACTCCAAACTGGAGGCGAACAAGCTCGAGCTGGAGACCACCGCCTTCAACCTGCGCGACGTGCTCGAGCAGGTGATGCACCTGATGCAGCGCCCGGCCGAGAACCGCGGCCTGCACCTGGGCCTGCAACTGGACCCCACCGTGCGCCTGTCGGTGCGCGGCGATCCGCTGCGCCTGCGCCAGGTGCTGACCAACCTGATCGGCAACGCGATCAAGTTCACCGAGCGCGGCTCGGTCACCCTGGTCGCGCGCCGCCTGGGCGAGACCAGCGCCCAGCACCTGCTGCGCTTCGAGGTGCGCGATACCGGCATCGGCATCGATGCCGATGCGCAGGCGCGGCTGTTCCAGTCCTTCAGCCAGGCCGATGCCTCGACCACGCGCCTGTTCGGTGGCACCGGCCTGGGCCTGGCCATCTGCAAGCGCATCGTCGAGCTGATGGGCGGGCGCATCGCGGTGGTGTCCGAAGCCGGCCGCGGATCGACGTTCTGGTTCGAGATTCCGCTGCTCAAGGCTTTGGGCGACCTGCCCACGCCCGACACCGTGCCTGGCCAGGCACGGGTCCTGCTGGTCACCCCCGATCCGTTGCTGCGCTCGCGCCTGTCCAGCCTGATGACCCAGTGGAGCGTGTCGCTGCAGTGCGTGGAAAACACCCAGGAAGCGCTGGAGCGCCTGCGCAGCTCCAGTGCTGGCTTCACCACCGTGGTGGCCGACATCAGCCGCCTGCGCAGCAGTGCCCGCGCCTTGCACCGCGCCGTGGGCCGGGCCACTAGCGAGTTCGGCACCCAGCTGGTGTGGCTCTACGGCGATGAGCCGGTGCCGGACGAACAGCGCGCCGGCGCGACCCTGCTGCCACGGCTGGCCCACGAATCAGACCTGCGCGCCCTGCTCAGCGTGGTCCCGCGCGCGCCCGACACGGCCAGGCCGGGCCCGACCGTCCAGCCGCTGCCCCTGTCCGAACCAGAACAGTTCTTCACTTCACCATCTGTCACGGTCCCCGGCGCCGAACCGCCGCCGGCCCAGCCGGCGGCCGTGGACGGACGCCGGCTGCTGCTGGTCGAGGACAACCCGGTCAACCTGGCCGTGGCCGAGAAGATGCTCGAATCACTGGGCTTTACTGCCGATCACGCAGGCAACGGCGTGGTGGCGCTGGAGAAGATGGGCCGCACCCGCTATCCGCTGGTGCTGATGGACTGCCAGATGCCGCTGCTGGACGGCTACACCGCCACCCGCCGCTGGCGCGAACGCGAGGCCGAGCGCGGCCAAGCGCGGCTGCCGATCGTGGCCATGACCGCCAATGCGATGGCCGGCGACCGCCAGCGCTGTCTGGATGCCGGCATGGACGATTACCTGTCCAAACCGGTTTCGCGCACCCAACTGGAAAAATGCCTGCACCGATGGTTGCCACCGCTGGACGACGGCACCGGCGCGCAGGCCAGCGTGGCGACCGGGCCCACGGCCGCGGTCCCGGTTGTACAACCTGCACCGGCCGAGCCGTGGCCGTTCGTGGAAGAAACCATGCCGCCCCCGGGTGCTTCGGCCATCGATGGCGCCGTGGCCGCGCTGGACACCAGCGTCCTGGACGAGCTGGCAGAAGTCACCGGACCGGGCCTGGCCAGCATCATCCAGGTATTCCTGGAAGATGCCCCGCGCCTGATCCGCGAACTGGAAACCGCCTCGACCGTGCCCGACCTGGACGCCATGCGCGCGGCGGCCCATTCGCTCAAGTCCTCCAGCGCCAACATGGGCGCCCTGGCCCTGTCGGCGGCGGCCAGGCGCATCGAACTGGGCGCACGCGAACAGCGCCTGGATCGCCCGGCCGTGGCGGTGGCGCTGGTGATCGCGGAATTTGCCCGGGCCCGGGTCGCGCTGCAGGGATATCTGGTGCGCCTGCAGGACGCCGGCGCGGCGACTTAGCCGTCGAGCTTGCTCAACAAGTAGTTCGGCTCGCCGATCCGGCCGATCAGGTCCAGCTGGGTTTCCAGCCAGTCCACGTGTTCTTCCTCCGAATCGAGGATCTCCACCAGCAGCTGGCGGCTGACGTAGTCGCCGACCGTCTCGCAGTAGGCCACCCCTTCGCGCAGCACCGGCAGCGCGTCCATCTCCAGCGCCAGGTCGCACTCGAGCAGCTCGCGCGGGTTTTCACCCACGCGCAGCTTGCCCAACGCCTGGAAATTGGGAAGCCCTTCGAGGAACAGGATGCGGTCGGCCAGCTTGTCCGCATGCTTCATCTCGTCGATGGACTCGTTGTACTCGTGCTCGGCCAGTTCCTTCAGGCCCCAGTTCTTCAGCATCTTGGCGTGCAGGAAATACTGGTTGATGGCAGTCAGCTCGTTGTAGAGGACCTTGTTGAGGAACTCGATGACCTTGGCGTCGCCCTTCATCGTCATGGCCTATGCAGGTGGTGGAATGCGCCGCAGGATACCGTGCCAGGCCGGACGATGCTGAAACCCCGATCGTGATCGCCTGTGCGTGCGCCCGGCGCCGCGCCAGGCTCAGGCGGCCGCCGCGTCACTCACGACCGGCAGCGGAAGGGCCATCCTGGCGTGCTGTTCGGCCAGCAGACCGGCGGCCATGTCCAGACAACTGCCGCAGGTGCTGCCGCAGCCGGTGCGCATGGTCAGTTCGGAAACAGTCTTGCAGCCGTTGGCGGCGGCTTCGCGGATCTGGAGGTGGGTGACCCCGTTGCAGAGACAGACGTACACGGCAGTGGCTGGGCGCGACGGACCGGAATGGCCCGGGCCTATTCAAACGCGAATGCGAATGGTTGTCAATTTCCAGAAGGCAGTGGATCTGAACCCTTCCGCCGACCACCGGAGCGGATGCGTGGGCGCTGGGCGCCGCGCGCCGCCGCGGACTCGATGACGCCCCGGTCCTGGCGCGGCTGCGGCACCGCCTGCAGCCCGGCCGCCAGCCGTGCCAACGGCGCCAGATGGTCCAGTGCACGGGCGTAGACGCCGCGCTTGAACATCACCACGTGCTCCATCGGATACCAGAAATCCACCCAGCGCCAATGGTCGAACTCGGGGGTCTCGGTCAGGTCCAGACGCACGTGGTGCTCCTCGCAGACCATTCGCAGCAGGAACCAGACCTGCTTCTGGCCGATGCACACATGGCGTTCGTGGCGGCGCACGGCGCGTTGCGGCAGCCGATAGCGCAGCCAGCCCGGGGTCGCGCCCAGTAACTCGACGTGCTCGGGCAGCAGGCCGGTTTCCTCGCGCAGTTCGCGGTACATGGCCTCGACCGGGGTCTCGTCCGTGTTCATTCCGCCCTGCGGGAACTGCCAGCCATCCCGGCGCACCCGGCGCGCCCAGAACACTTTCCCTTGCGGATGCATCAACACGATGCCGACGTTGGGTCGGTAACCGTCCGGATCGATCACGACGCGGACTCCTGAGAATCTACTGGAGCCGAATGTGCCATGCCTGCGCCGGCGCCTCAACCAGACAATCAGAAGATTGACAGACGCCCTTCAGATATCCAGAATTGCCGGTTCTCGCGCGGCTATGTAGCTCAGCCGGTTAGAGCACAGCACTCATAATGCTGGGGTCGGTGGTTCGAGTCCACCCATAGCCACCACTTCGCGCGAACCTGCAGTACAGGCAAAAAGGCCCGCTTCCTGAGCGGGCTTTTCCGTATCCGGGATACGGACCTTCCGAGGCACGCCACCCTGCACCTCGTCCGCTGGCACGGCAAATGGGCGGCAGACCTGGCAAGGATCCAACTACAGTTCGTCAGGCGCGGCGTCAGGCGGCGGATTGCCCTGCGTCTGCGGGTCCGGCGCGACGCCCTTGCGCGCGTCCTGGCGCATTTCGAACCACATGCCGTTGAGGATGGCGAAGAAGCAGGCAAGGCTCACGCCCAGGATCCAAGCGAAGTACCACATGGTGCAGCTCCTATGTCAGTAGGCGTTCGGGTTCTGGCCGATGCTGTCGGCGCCGACCTTGCCGCGCAGCACACGGTAGACCCAGGCGGTGTAGAGCAACACGATCGGCAGCAACAGCACCACCGCGATCAGCATGATGAACAGCGTGGTGTGGCTGGAGGACGCATCCCACAGGGTCAGGCCGTGGTTCGGGTCGGAGGAGGACGGCAGCAGGAAGGGGAACACCGCCAGGCCCTCGGTCAGGATGATGCTGGCGATGCCCAGGCTGGAGGCCAGGAACGCTCGCCCCCCCTTGCCGCGCAGCAGCAGCACGCCACTGAGCAACATGCCCGCCACCCCCAGCACCGGGAAGATCCAGGTCCACGGCATGGCCTGGTAGCTGGCCATCCAGGAGGCATGCGCCACCTGCTTGAGCGCAGGGTTGGACGCGCCGGTGAGGTCCAGGCCGCTGGTCACCCGGTAGCCGTCGACGCCCAGGGCCATCCACACCCCGGCCAGCACGAACAGCACCGCTGCGGCAAAGGCGGCCAGTGCACCGAGCTTGCCCGCGCGCACTGCAACCGGGCCATCGGTCTTGAGCACCAGCATGCCGGCGCCGTGCGCGGCCAGCATGGTCACACTGACCAGGCCGCAGACCAGCTGGAACGGCATCAGCAGGCCGAACAGGTTGCCTTCGTAGATCACCCGCAGGCCGTCGTCGAAATGGAACGGCACGCCGACCACGACGTTGCCCATGGCCACCCCGAACACCAGTGCCGGCACGAAGCCGCCCACGAACAACGCCCAGTCCCAGACCGCGCGCCAGGTCGGATTTTCGACCTTGCTGCGAAACTTGAAGCCCACCGGACGCAGGATCAGCGCCACCAGGATCAGGAACATGGCCAGGTAGAAGCCGGAGAAGCTGACCGCGTAGAGGATCGGGAACGCAGCGAAGATCGCACCACCGCCGGTGATCAGCCACACCTGGTTGCCCTCCCAGACCGGGCCGATCACGTTGAGGGTCAGGCGGCGCTCGGCATCGGTGCGTGCCACGGCGGGCAGCAGCGTGCCCACGCCCAGGTCGAAGCCGTCGGCGATGGCAAAGCCGATCAGCAAAATGCCCAGCAGCAGCCACCAGATCAGGCGCAGGGTGTCGTAGTCGAGGGGAATGGCGTGCATGTTGCGTGCTCCGTGGCCGTCAGACGGTGGGCGAGGTGGCCAGCGCACTGGCGGAGGGTTGGGAGGGGGCGCCGCCGCCGATGTAGTCGGTCGGGCCCTTCCTGATCAACTTGCGCATCAGCCAGATCTCGACCACCGCCAGGGTGGTGTAAAGCGCCGCGAAACCGCACAGCGAGAGCACGACCTCGTAGAGCTTCAGGCCCGAGGCGGCGAAGAAGGTCGGCAGGACGCCATCGATGATCCACGGCTGGCGGCCGTATTCGGCGATGATCCAGCCGAGCTCGATGGCCACCCAGGGCAGCAGCAGGCTCCATAGCGCCAGTTTCAGGAAGCCACGTTTTTGCTCGATCTTGTTGGTGGTCACGTACCAGAAGGCCACTGCGAAGAACCCGATGAAGTACAGGCCCAGGGCCACCATGATGCGGAAGGCCCAGAACATCGGCAGCACGTTGGGCACCGTGTCCAGGGCTGCCCTGGCGATCTCGCCATCGGTGGCGTTGCCGATGTCGTCGCGGTACTTCTTCAGCAGCAGGGCATGGCCCATGTCCTGCCACTTGGCCTCGAAGGTCGACCGGGCCTGCGCATCGCCGCGGTCGGCGCGCAGCGCCTGCAGCGCGGCGTAGGCATCCTGGCCGTTGCGGATACGCTGCTCGGCGCGGGCGACCAGGTCCTTGATGCCCGGCATCTGGGTGTTAAGCGAACGGGTGCCGATCAGGCCCATGACCCAGGGAATGTGGACTTCGGCCCGATTGCGCTGGTTGGCCTGGTCGGGGATGGCGAACAGGTTAAACCCGGCCGGGGCAGGCTCGGTTTCCCACATGCCTTCCATCACCGCCAGCTTCATCTTCTGGTTCTCGCCGACCGTGTAGCCGCTCTCGTCACCGAGCACCACCACGCTCAGCGAGGCGGCCAGCCCGAAACTGGCGGCCACCGCCAGCGAGCGCTTGGCCAGCTCGACATGCTTGCCGCGCAGCAGGTACAGCGCACTGATCGCGGCCACGAACACCGCGCCGCACACGTAGCCGGCACTGACCGTATGCACGAACTTGGCCTGCGCCACCGGGTTGAACAGCACCGCGGCGAAGTCGGTCACCTCCATGCGCATGGTGTCCGGGTTGAAGCTGGCACCGGTCGGGAACTGCATCCAGCCATTGGCGATCAGGATCCACAGCGCCGACAGGTTGGAGCCCAGCGCCACCAGCCAGGTCACCATCAGGTGCTGGACCCTGCTCAGCTTGTTCCAGCCGAAGAAGAACAGGCCGATGAAGCTGGCTTCCAGGAAGAACGCCATCAGCCCTTCGATCGCCAGCGGCGCGCCGAAGATGTCACCGACATATTGGCTGTAATAGGACCAGTTGGTGCCGAACTGGAACTCCATGACCACCCCGGTGCCCACGCCCATGGCGAAGTTCAGGCCGAACAGCGAGCCCCAGAACAGGGTCATGCGTCGCCACACATCGCGACCGGTCATCACGTAGACGCTTTCCATGATGGCCAGGAGGAAGGACAGGCCCAGCGTCAGCGGGACGAACAGGAAGTGATAGAGCGCAGTGAGCGCGAACTGCAGACGACTGAGTTCGACGATGGTCATGTCCGGCATGGCAGCTGTGGCCCCTTGGAGTTGCCTGCAGGATGCCCTGCAATCGGGCTGCCGGCCTTGATCTGCATCAACGTCCCGACAGGCGGCCAGGGTGCACAATCAGGCCTTCGTTGCTCGCCACCGGTCATGCCCCAGCCTTCGCCCGATGCCCGCCAGCAGCTGCAGGCCCTTACCGCGCCGGTGCGCGGGCGGTTGCGCGTGGCAGGCGTGGCCACGGTGCTGGCCGGCGTGGGACTGGCGGCCCAGGCCGGGCTGATCGCGCTGGCCGCGCAGCGGGTGCTGGTCCAGCACCTGCCGCTGGACCAGGTGCTGCCGCTGCTGCTGGCGCTGTGCGCGGTCGGCCTGGTCCGCGCCGGCCTGGCTTGGTCTGCGCGCCATTGCGCCGATGCGGCGGTGGAAACCCTGCGCCACCAGCTGCGTCTTTCCGTGGTACGGCGCCTGCAGGCACGCGGGCCGCTGTGGCTGCGCCACCAGCGCGCCGGCGCCCTGGCCGAACTGCCCGGCGCCCATGTCGATGCGCTGGACGGCTACGTCGGCGGCTTCCTGCTGGCACGGATGGAAGTCACCTGGGTGCCGCTGGTGCTGCTGGTGGCGGTGTTCTGGGTCGATCCGGTGGTCGGCGGCATCCTGCTGCTGACCCTGCCGCTGATCCCGGTGTTCATGGCCCTGGTGGGCTGGGGTGCACAGGCCGCCAGCGAACGCCAGCTCGATGCGCTGACCCGGATGGGCGCGCATTTTGCCGACCGCCTGCGTGGGCTGGGCCTGATCCGCCTGTACGGCCGCGCGCAGAGCGAACTGGAAGGCGTGCGCGCGGCCGCAGACGCGGTGCGCGAAGGCAGCCTGAAGGTACTGCGCATCGCCTTCCTGTCCTCGGCGGTGCTGGAGTTCTTCGCCTCGATGGGGGTGGCGATGGTGGCGCTGTATCTGGGCCTGACCTACCTGGGCATGCTGCACATCCGCAGCGCGCCGCTGGACCTGGCTTCGGGACTGTTCTGCCTGCTGCTGGCCCCGGAGGTCTACGCGCCGCTGCGCCGGCTGGCCGCGCACTACCACGATCGCGCCAACGCGCTGGCCGCAATCACCCGGATCGATGCGGCGCTGGATCAAGCCGAGCAGGCCCCCCGCGAGGTGGCGCCCGGGGCCGATGCCGCAGGGACATTGCCACCCCAGGTCTGCGTGCAGGTGCGCGACCTGAGCCTGCGCCACGCCGGCGCCTCGCATCCGGTCCTGGAGCAGCTGTCCTTCGATCTGCACAGCGGTCAGCACATCGCGCTGGCCGGGCCCAGCGGCTGCGGCAAGAGCACCTTGCTGGAAGCCCTCGCCGGCTGGCTGCCGGCCGATGCCGGCCAGTTGCTGCGCAGCCAACACCTGCGCATCGGCTACGCGGCGCAGCGGCCGCACCTGTTCTGTGGCTCGATCGCCGACAACCTGCGCATTGCCGCGCCGCAGGCCAGTCAGGCGCAGCTGCACGCGGCGGCCGACGCGGCGCAGGTGATGGACTTCGTCCGGCAGCTGCCGCAGGGGCTGGACACGCGCATCGGTGAAGGCGGCTTCGGCCTGTCCGGCGGCCAGGCCCGCCGCGTCGCCCTGGCGCGTGTGCTGCTGCAGGATCCGCAGCTGTTGCTACTGGACGAGCCGACCGCGTTCCTGGATGCGCAGACCGAAGCGCGCCTGCTCGAGGCGCTGCTGCAGTTCGCCCGCGACCGTACCCTGGTCATCGCCACCCACAGCGAGGCGGTGATGGAACGTCTTGGCCAGGTGCTGTGGCTGCCGGACGGGCAGATGCGCCGCTTGCGGAAGGCCGCGTGAACCCGTTCGCCGCCCATCGCCGCGGCATTGCGCTGACCCTGGCGCTGCTCAGCCTGACCCTGCTGGCCGGTACCGCGCTGCTGGGGGTCGCCGGGCACTTTCTCACCGCCGCAGCGCTGGCCGGGACGGGCGCGCTCGGGTTCAACCTGTTCGGCCCCTCGGCCGGCATCCGCGGCCTGACCTTCGTGCGCATCCTCTCGCGCTACGGCGAAAAACTGGTCGGCCACGATGTCACCCTGCGGATCGGCCGCGACCTGCGGCTGGACTTCTTCCGCCGCGCGCTGCCGTTGGCACCGCTGGGCCTGGGACGGCTGCGCACCGGGGATTTGCTCAGCCAGCTGATCGCCGACATCGAACGGGTCGAAGGCGGGCTGGTGCGCGCGTTCGGCCCGCTGCTGGCGTTGGGCCTGCTGGTGCTGGTGGCCTGCGCGGTCGCCGCGATCGCCTTGCCGCTGGCCGGGCTGGTGCTGCTGGTGACCTGCCTGCTGCTGGGCGTGGTGCTGCCATGGGCGGCTGCGCGTGGCGCGCGCACGCACGAGGCTGCGCGCGAACAAGCCCGCGCCACCGTGCGTGCCGACGTGCTCGATGCCGTGCAGGGCGCCACCGACCTGGCCGCGCTGCAGGCCGGCGACGGCTGGCTGGCCCGGATCGAGGCGGCCAGCCAGGCGCTGGCGCGCTGCGAACGCCGGCGCAAGCAACGACTGGCCTTGGCTACCTTCGGCCACGGCGCGATCACGGCGATCGCGCTGACCGCGATGCTGGGGCTTGTCCTGGCGGCCGCATCGACCGGTGCGGTGTCGGCGCCGGCCGCGGCGGGCCTGTTCTTCATGACCGTGGCCACGCTGGAGGCCTGCGCCGGCGCGGCCCTGGCCTGGCGCGAACTGCATGCCGCGCGCGGCGCCTGGCAGCGCCTGCAGGGCACCGTCAGCGCCGCCCCGCCGGTGCGCGATCCGGCAACGCCCAGCCCCGTGCCCGCGCAGGGCAGCCTGGAACTGGTGCAGGTCGGTTTCCACTGGGCCGGCAGCAGCCAGCCGGTGCTGGACGGTGCCAGCCTGCGCATCGCCCCCGGCCAGCGCATCGCCATCACCGGCGACAGCGGCGCCGGCAAGAGCTCGCTGCTGGCGCTGCTGCTGCGCCTGTGCGATCCGGATGCGGGCAGCGTGCGCTACGCCGGCATCGACCTGCGCCGCTTCGCCCAGGACGACTGGCACGCCCAGATCGCCTGGCTGCCGCAGGAGGCGCCGGTGTTCGCCGGCAGCGTGCGCGACAACCTGCGCCTGGGCGATGCGCAGGCCAATGACATGCGCCTGTGGCAGGTGCTCGAACAGGTGCGGCTGGACGCGCTGGTGCGCGGCCTGCCCGGCCAGCTCGATGCCTGGATCGGCGAACACGGCCGCACGCTCTCCGCCGGCCAGGCCCGCCGCATCGCCCTGGCCCGCGCCCTGCTGCGCAATGCCTCGATCCTGCTGCTGGACGAACCCACCGAAGGCCTGGACGTGGACACCGCCCAGGCACTGCTGGCCGACCTGGCCGAGGCCAGCCAGGGCCGCACCGTCATCGTGATCACCCATGACGCACTGCCCGTCGGCTGGGCCGAAGCGACCTGGCATCTGGCCGATGGTCGCCTGCAGGAAGCGACCAGTGCCTAGCTGTTGCGCGCGTCTTCAGCGGGCGCCGGTGCTGGGCAGGCTGGTTTGTCGGCCCACCCAACTTCGCCGGCGCGATACCGCTCGCCGATTTCCAATCCACGCCAGCTGCATCCTTGTCGACCTGCGCCACCCGGCCGGGTCACGCGACCACCACCGCAGCGGGCTGTTGGCTTGCAGTCCCGCATCACCCGCCCGCGGCGGCCAGAAGATCCAGCCTGCGGCGGTCCAGCAGGCGCACCGTGTGCGGATCGGGGGTGGCGATCAGGCCTTCACCGCGCAGCTTGGTAAAGCAGCGGCTCACCGTCTCGATGGTCAGGCCCAGGTAGTCGGCGATGTCGGTGCGGGTCATCGGCAGGGCGATGACCACAGGGTCCAGCCCCTGGCGGGCGCGGCGCTGGGCCATGTCCTGCAGGAAGCCAGCCAGACGCTCCGGTGGTGTCATCCGGGCCAGTGCCATCAGCTTGTCGCGGGTGGCGTCCAGCTCGATGCAGGCGCGCTGCATCAGCTCGTGTTCCAGACCGGGGTGGGTCCGGCACAGGGTGCGCATGCCTTGGTGGGGGACCGCGCACAGGGTGCTGTCGGTGATCGCCTCGATGGTGTACCGGTAATGATCCGAGCCACTGAAGCCGATGTAGTCGCCCGGCATCAGGAAGCCGGCCACCAGCCGGCGGCCGTCGGCCAGGGTCCGGGTGCGGCGCAGGGCGCCGGTCTGCACGGTGAACACGTAGCGGCGCTGCTCGCCTTCGCGGGCCAGCAGCTCGCCGGCACGCAGCTGCAGATCACCAGTGAGTTGCTCCAGGGCCCTGGCCTGTTCGGCTGGCAGCGCAGAGCACACCGCCAGGTGGCGCACCAGGCAGACCCGGCAGCCGTGGCCGGCAACCGGCTCGCGCTCCTCGCCCACATCGTCCGCTGGCGGCTCGGAGGTATTGCGGTGGATACGCAGGCTGCTCATCGGTGTGCGCCTCCTGTGCGCGTGACCAGGCCATGATACGCCCGGTCCGCAGGTAAACCGTCGCCGCACCGGCCGGCGTGGACGGCGCAGATCGGGTACCATACGCGGGCTTCGCTTTAGCGGCAGTCGTGTTTCCCCTGAAGGGACACCGGCGTTGAATGGGCTATCGGCCCGCTTCGCCCCCCATCCTCCGACGCCTTCTCGCTTCGCAAAGACGGCCCTACCACTGTCGGCATGGTCGCCCAACAGTTACTCGCAGCGCGGTTAGGGAACGCTTCGGGCAACACACGCTCTTCCAACGGCTTTCGTGGCACGTAGCGCTTGTTTGCGCTGCGCGTGTGGCGTTTTCCGCGCGAACCGGGCGTGCATCCGGAGCTTTACCAATGTCATTTGAAACCCTGGGGCTTGCCCCGTTCCTGCTGCGTGCGCTGGCCGAGCAGGGCTATGAAACCCCGACCCCGATCCAGGAACAGGCCATCCCGCTGGCCCTGGCCGGCCGCGACCTGATGGCCGGCGCACAGACCGGCACCGGCAAGACCGCTGCGTTCGGCCTGCCGCTGCTGCAGCACCTGGGCACCCACCCGCAGGCAGTCACCCGTGGCCCGCGTCGTCCGCGCGCCCTGGTCCTGACCCCGACCCGCGAGCTGGCCACCCAGGTGCACGAGAGCCTGCGCGACTACAGCAAGTACCTGCGCATTCCGTCGGCCACCATCTACGGCGGCGTGGGCATGGGCCCGCAGCTGGACACGCTGCGTCGTGGCGTGGACCTGGTAATCGCCTGTCCGGGCCGCCTGATCGACCACCTGGAGCGTCGCAGCGTCGACCTGTCGGGCATCGAGGTGCTGGTCCTGGACGAGGCCGACCGCATGCTGGACATGGGCTTTTTGCCGTCGATCAAGCGGATCCTGGCCAAGCTGCCCAAGCAGAACCGCCAGACCCTGCTGTTCTCGGCCACCTTCGACGACAACATCAAGTTGCTGGCGCGCGAGTTCATGCACGATCCGCTGGAGATCCAGGCCACGCCCAAGAACACCGTGCACGAGAACATCACCCACCGCGTGCATCCGGTCGACAGCGCCCGCAAGCGCGACCTGCTGCTGCACCTGCTGGCCGAGGACTCGCGCGAGCAGACCCTGGTGTTCGCCAAGACCAAGCACGGCAGCGACAAGCTGGCGCTGTTCCTGGAGAAGGCCGGCATCCAGACCGCCGCGATCCACGGCAACAAGAGCCAATCCCAGCGCCTGCGCGCGCTGCGTGACTTCAAGGCCGGCAAGGTCACCGTGCTGGTGGCCACCGACATCGCCGCGCGCGGCATCGACATCGACCAGCTGCCCAAGGTCATCAACTTCGACCTGCCGATGGTGGCCGAGGACTACGTGCACCGCATCGGCCGCACCGGCCGCAACGGTTCCACCGGCCAGGCCGTGTCGCTGGTCTCGCAGGAAGATGCCAAGCTGCTGCGCGCAATCGTGCGCCTGCTCGACCGCGACCTGGAGATCAAGGACGTGCCGGGCTTCGTGCCGCAGACCCCGATCCGCTGGGGCAACAGCGCACCGGGCCGGGCCGACCTGCCGGGCGGCGAGCGCCCGCCGCGTCGCCACGACCGCCGTCCGCATGGCGAAGCCCCGCGCCGCGCCCACGCCGGCCCCAGGCAGCACGGCGCGCCGCGTCCGGGCGGCAGCGGCAACGGGCGTCGCGCAGGTGGCGGCGGTGCCGGTGGCCAGCGCTCCAGCCAGCCGCGTCGCGCCGACTGAGGGGCACAGGTTGCCGGCGCGGGGTTTGCACGCCCCGCGCCGGCCGCCGAAGATTGCGCCATGGATATCTTCAAGGTCTTCAGCATCGAAGCCGCGCACCGGCTGCCCAACGTGCCCGATGGGCACAAGTGCGCCCGCCTGCACGGACACTCGTTCCGCATCGAGATCCACCTGTCTGGCCCGCTGGATCCGCACACTGGCTGGGTGATGGACTTCGCCGAAGTCAAGGCAGCCTTCAGGCCGATCTTCCAGCGCCTGGACCACCACTACCTCAACGACATCCAGGGCCTGGACAACCCCACCAGCGAGCGCATCGCCGAGTGGATCTGGGATCACCTCAAGCCCGCGCTGCCGCTGCTGAGCCAGGTGGTGGTGCACGAGACCTGCACCGCCGGCAGCCGCTACCGCGGGCCTGCCGCAGGCTGAGAGGCTGAGAAAAACACTGCAACGGGAGCCGCAAGGCGCTTTTCATTCCTGGACCTGAGTGTTTCAGCAACCGTTCGTCGGTCGCCCTGCGCTGGCCTTGCATTGCCACAAAACCGGGGGTATGCTGCGTCGCAACATCAACCCGTAATGCTGGTTTCGCGGAAATTGGTGGCACAGCACAGCACATCGCGCCGGCGCCTTGCGCCACGCTCCCTCGTTTGTGTGGGTCCCTCCCCCCACACAAATCTGGCCCGACAGGTCCCTCCCCCTGTCGGGCTTTTTTTTTGTCAAACGCTGCCGGCGCCGCCCGCCCCGGCGCCGGCCCCGCATGTGCACGTAGAATCGGCCCATGTCATTTGCCAGCCAGACCCTTTCCGGGACCAAGTCCGAGCAGTATGCGCAGCTGCTGGAACAGGCGCGCGGCCTGATGCAAGGGGAAACCGACCGCATCGCCAACGCGGCCAACCTCTCGGCGCTGCTGTTCAACGCCCTGCCGGACTGCAACTGGGCCGGATTCTATTTCTTTGATGGAACCGAGCTGGTGGTCGGCCCGTTCCAGGGCTTGCCGGCCTGCGTGCGGATCAAGCTGGACAAGGGCGTCTGCGGCGCCGCGGCCAGTACCCGCCAGACCCAGCGCGTGCATGACGTGGAGGCCTTCCCCGGCCACATCGCCTGCGACGCGGCTTCGCGCTCGGAACTGGTGGTGCCATTGGTGAAGGACGGCGCGCTGATCGGCGTGCTGGATATCGACAGTCCGCGGGTCGGCCGCTTCGACGAGGACGACCAGCGCGGCATCGAAGCCATCGCCGCGGCCTGGGTCCAGGCCCTGCAATGAGCACCACGCAGCTGCGCAACATCGGTCCCAAGTCCGCTGCGTGGCTGCGCCAGGTCGGTCTGCGCACCGAGGAAGACCTGCGCGCGGCCGGCTCGGTCGAAGCCTTCATGCGGGTCAAACGCGCCGGTTTCCGGCCCAGCCTCAACCTGCTCTATGCGCTGGAAGGCGCGCTGCAGGGCTGCCACTGGCAGGAGGTGAGCCAGGCGCGCCGCCAGGAGATGGTGGCCGCGGTGGAAGCGGCCGCGGCCGCCCTGCCGCCGCCGCGCGGACGCCCGGCCGCCGCGCCGGTGACCACCACCAACCACGGCAGCGACGAAGGCGGACATGGGCCGTCATTCGATTTCCTCGACAGTCCCGGTCGCGACGACGACTGAACCTGCGAGGGCCTGTGGGAGCCGCTTCAGCGGCGATGGGCTGTACCGGGAAGCTTTCGCCGCTGAAGCGGCTCCCACGCGCAGCGGTCACGGCCCAGCGCCTGATCGCGTACACTCTGCGCCGCTTTCAGGTGACCCCACGCGCAGCTGCACGCGCGGCGGGTTGAAACGGGAAGCTGGTGAGCCTTGAACCAGGCGATTCCGGCGCTGCCCCCGCAACGGTAAGCGAGTCATGCCAACGCATCGGCCACTGTGCGCGACACGCACGGGAAGGCGCGGCGGCGGAAGTGCCGGCACTTCCAACTCGCAAGCCCGGAGACCGGCCTGGAGCGCGGATTCGCCACGAATCCATCACCGGTTGCGATGCGGAGGGCGTCGCGCGTGCCGCGCCGCGCGTGTTTCGCGTGCGCTGTCCGCCTGCATTACCTCCGTCCGCGGCTTCCTTGCCTTGCATGCGCGCGGGGCGCGCGACGGAGTCTTGCCCATGAAATCCACCCTGCTTTCCCTGGCCATCGCGCTGGGGCTTCCCACCATCGGCTCGGCCCAGACCGGCGAGGATGCCACCGTCCTGGACCAGGTCACGGTCACCGCCACCCGCACGCAAGTGGCCCTTCAGGACAGCCTGGTGCCGGTGCAGGTCATCTCGCGCGAAGAGATCGACCGCAGCCAGGCCAGCTCGCTGACCGACCTGCTGGCCGGGCGTGCCGGCATTGGCTTCAGCAACCAGGGCGGCCCGGGCAAGAACACCACGCTCAACATCCGCGGCACCGAGTCCGACCAGGTCCTGGTGCTGCTCGACGGTGTGCGCATCGGCTCGGCCAGCGCCGGCCTGGCCGCGTTCCAGGACCTGCCGGTGGCGCAGATCGAGCGCATCGAAATCGTGCGCGGCCCGCGCTCGAGCCTGTACGGCTCGGAAGCCATCGGCGGGGTCATCCAGATCTTCACCCGCACCGGCGGCCAGGGCCTGACCACCCATGCCCAGGCCGGATTCGGCAGCCACGACCTGCGCAACCACAGTGCCGGCTTCAGCTACCGCGGCGCGCGCGGCTGGCTCTCGGCCAACGCCGGCTACCAGCAAACCGACGGCATCAACGCCTGCCGCGGGACCGCCGGCAATGCCCAGGCGCCGTTTGGCGCCGGCTGCTATGTCGACCAACCCGACCGCGACGGCTACCGCAACACCTCCATCGGGGTGCGCGGCGGCATCAATGTCACCGACACACTCAGCCTGGAAGGCACCTTCCTCAACGCCGACAGCCGCAACCAATACGACGGCAGCGCCTTTGGTGGCAACGAAGCGGACAACCTGCAGCGCGTGGCCGGCGGCACCCTGCGCTGGACGCCGTCCGATGCCCTCACCCTGACCGTGCAGGCCGGCCGCGCCGAGGACCAGTCCGACAACGACTACGTCGATGCCGACGCCGGCACGCGCAGCTACGTCAGCACCTTCGACACCCGTCGCGACACCGCATCGGCACAGGCCGATTACACCTTCGCGCCGGGCCAGATCGTCACCCTCGGCGGCGACTGGCAGGACGATCAGGTCACCAGCAATACCCCGTTCGACGTGGACAGCCGCGACAACACCGGCGTGTTCGCCCAGTACCAGGGCCGCTTCTCCGCGCATTCGCTGCAGGCCTCGGTGCGCAATGACGACAACGAACAGTTCGGCTCGCACGCCACCGGCAGCCTGGGCTATGGGTTCGGCTTCGGCAACGGCTTCAGGTTCACCGCCAGCGCCGGCACCGGCTTCAAGGCACCGACCTTCAACGACCTGTACTACCCGGGCGGCTTCGGCAATCCGGACCTCAAGCCGGAGAAGAGCAAGTCGCTCAACCTGGGCCTGGCCCAGTACGGCCAGGGCTGGAACTGGACCTTCAATGCGCATGAAACCCGCATCGAGGACCTGATCGGTTACGACACCGCCTTCAACCTGGTCAACGTGGACAAGGCCAGGATCCGCGGCGCCGAACTCACCGGTTTCATGACGCTGCATGGCCTGGACATCAACGCGCAGATCAGCCACACCGAACCGCGCAACGACAGCGATGGCAGCATCAATCACGACAACTGGCTGGCCCGCCGCGCACGCGACACCGCCCGCCTGGACCTGGACTACGCCATCGGTGACTTCCGCCTGGGGCTGACCGGCAACGGCTACGGCCATCGCTACGATGACGCGGCCAACACCGCGCGCCTGGCCGGCTACGGCACCCTGGACGTGCGCCTGGAATACGCGCTGTCCGGCGACTGGACCCTGCAGGCCAAGGCCGCCAACGTGTTCGACAGGGACTACCAAACCATCCAGTGGTACAACCAGCCGGGCCGCGAATACACCGTCAGCATCCGCTGGCAGGCCAGGCGGCAGTAGGGTCCTTGCTGGGTGAAAAAAAGCCGGCCTCGAGCGCCAGCGCTGGGGCTGCGCTTTCCCCTGGACCATGCACGCTCCTTGCCGGGGCGACTGAAACCAGGCCCAGGTCAATGCAGCTGCAGCAACTCCGGCATTGTCCCGATCACCGCCACTGCCCCGACCGCATCCAGGTCCAGCGACTTGTGATAGCCGTAGCGCACCAGCACCAGCGGCACGCCGGCGTTGTGCGCCGACAGGGCGTCGATTTCCGAATCACCCACCATCAGCGCGCCCCTTGGCTCCACGCCGGCCTGCGCACACAGGTGCAGCAGCGGCACGCCACTGGGCTTGCGCTCGGACAGCGTATTGCCGCCGACGATGCCGTCGAAGTACTGCAGCAGCCCGCGCGCCTGCAGCAGCGGGCGCACGAACTGCTCGGGCTTGTTGGTGCACACCGCCAGCTGGACGCCCTGCCCGTGCAGCGTGGCCAGCGTGTCTTCCACCCCGGGATAGGCCTGGCCCTCCGGCGCGGTCTCACCGTAGTGCTTGAGGAAGCCGGGCATCACCGCGTCGATGTCCACCTCGCTGCCGGCGGCGCGCATGGCGTAGGTAATCAGCTGGCGCGAGCCTTCGCCGATCCAGCCGGTGATCTGGGCCAGATCGTAGTTGCGCAGCTTCCAGTCGGTGAGGGTGCGGTTGACCGCCCGTGCGATGGCCGGCGCGCTATCGACCAGGGTGCCGTCCAGGTCGAAGATCACCAGCGGATAGGGGAAGGACAACGGCGCACTCCAGGCAGCATCGGGGCCGGCATTCTAGCGTCGGCTCCCGTCCGTCCTGTTGCGCCGGCGCCGCACCGGCGCGAGCCGGGCGCGATGCCAATGCGCGCGCTGGAACCATCACGCGCCTGACGCCTCATGACCGCCCGCTGGCCTGTCCCCACCGAAAAGTGCGCCCTGCACGGCCATCTCCTCGCGCTCGCGGAACCCGGCCAGGCCCACGCCCACCAGCCGATAGCGCGTATCGACCGGCAGGTCCACCCGATCGCGCAGGGCCAGCGCGATGGCGGTGAACTGGGCCAGCGAGGACGGTGGCGCTTCCGGGGTAAAGCTGCGGGTGAGGATGCGGAACTGCGCGGTCTTGAGCTTGAGCACCACGGTGTGGCCGATCCGCGCGGTCTTGCCGGTCGCCCGCCAGGCCTTGTCGGCCATGCGCGCGATGGCCGGGCCCAGCTCGGCCAGCGGCAGGTCCACCTCGAAGGTGTCCTCGGCCGAGATCGACTGCACCTGCTGGTCTGGTTGGACCGGGCGCTCGTCGATGCCGCGCGCGCGCCGGTACAGCGCCGCACCGAAGCGGCCGAAGCGCAGCTGCAGCTCGTCCAGGGTGAAGCGGCGCAGGTCGCCGACGGTGGCCACGCCCAGTTCGGCAAGTTTGCGTTCGGCCACCTTGCCCACGCCGGGGATGCGGCCGACCTTGAGCGGGGTGAGGAAGGCCTCGACCTGGGCCGGCTTGATCACGTACTGGCCGTTGGGCTTGTTCCAGTCCGAGGCGATCTTGGCCAGGAACTTGTTGGGCGCGATCCCGGCCGAGGCGGTGAGTCCGGTCGTCTCGAAGATCTGCGCGCGGATCGCCTGGGCGGTGGCCGTGGCGCTGGACGAGGCGATCCTGGGCGCGGTCACGTCCAGATAGGCCTCGTCCAGCGACAGCGGCTCGACCAGGTCGGTGTGGGCCAGGAAGATCTCGCGGATCTGCCGCGACACGGCGCGGTAGCGCGCAAAATCCGGCGCCACGAAAATCGCCTGCGGGCACAGCCGCCGTGCCGTCACCCCGGGCATGGCCGAGCGCACCCCGTACTTGCGCGCCTCGTAGCTGGCCGCACAGACCACGCCACGCGGCGCGCTGCCGCCGACCACGACCGGCTTGCCGCGCAGCGCCGGGTCGTCACGTTGCTCGACCGACGCATAGAAGGCGTCCATGTCGATGTGGAGGATCTTGCGCATCGCAGCTGCAGTATCGCGCGCGCAGGTCTGCTCGCGCGAGACGGCGCCTGTTCGTGGTGGGTCTGCCGGAGCTTGCCTTTCCAGACAAGGTTGATCTTTCGCACGACGCGCCGAACTTCTGCAGGCGTGCGAGCCGGTGGGTGCCCACCGCGGTTCAAGCCGAGTCCGTGGCTGCACAGGTCCTGCGCGCATGCCCCATCGCGCCGCGTGCGCGCTCAGTCCAGCGGCCGCTCCCAATGCGCATAGCTGCTTCGCAGCAACTCACGCAAGGCCCGGGTCGGCACCGGCTTGCCGGCGCCGGCCACGCGCCTGGCCACGCCCTGCCAGCCGCCGTCGGCATCACGCGCACGCGCCCGTACCACGGCACGGCAGGGTTGCGCGAGCACCTTACCCAGCGCACAAGCGAAGTACACATCACCCGGCGCCCAGCCCGGCTGCTGACCCAGCGCGACCACGTAGCCGCGCGGAACGTCCAGATAGCGCGCGATCTCATCGGCGAACGCATCCGGGTAGCGCAGTGCATAGGCGTTGAGGTCCTCCAGGCGCGCATCGATCCAGGCATCGCCGGTGTCGGCGTCGTAAGGCGGCGGCGCAGGCGCGGCAGGTGTGGAGCTTGCCGGCGCCGGGGCCTGCGCATGCGCCGGTGCGGCCAGTGCCAGCAGCACGGCCAGCGCCATCGCGCCGTGCGCATGCCGGCTCACGGCTCCGCCACCGTCGCTTCGATCCGGGCCAGCGCCTGCGGCAGCGCCCAGGCGGCATCGACCTGCAGCAAGCGCGGGGTGTCCTCGGCCAGGTCGTGTTCGGCCTCGTGTGCCCAGGTCAGGTGATAGGGCATGTGGATGCCCCAGCCGCCCAGGCCCACGACCGGCGCGATGTCCGAGCGCAGCGAATTGCCGATCATGGCAAAGCGCCCGGGCGCCACGTCCAGCTCGCGCAGCACCCGCTGGTAGGTGGGCGCGTCCTTTTCCGAGACGACCTCGATCCGGTGGAACAGGTCGGACAAGCCGGACTGCACGATCTTGGCCTCCTGGTGGAACAGGTCGCCCTTGGTGATCAGCACGATGCGGTGGTCGGCGGCGATGGCCTGCACCGCCGCGACGATGCCCTCGATCAGTTCGACCGGATGGTCCAGGGTCGCCCGGCCGATGGCGATAATCTCCTGCACGTGGCGGGCGCTGATGCGCTCGCCGGTCAGCTCGATGGCCGACTCGATCATCGACAGCATCATGCCCTTGGCGCCATAGCCGAAGATGCGCAGGTTGCGC
The DNA here is from genome assembly GCF_000233915.3 of Pseudoxanthomonas spadix BD-a59. Lineage (NCBI taxonomy): Bacteria > Pseudomonadati > Pseudomonadota > Gammaproteobacteria > Lysobacterales > Lysobacteraceae > Pseudoxanthomonas > Pseudoxanthomonas spadix. The sequence goes on from NC_016147.2 coordinate 2,932,525, forward strand.
CGTTCCACCGCCAGCAGGTGCGCCAGGGTGCGGCGGTCGGACAGGTCGATGTAGTGGCCCACGATCTGTTCGAACGCAGCCTCGGCGGCGCGGTAGTAGTCCTCGCTCTTCCACAGCGTGTCATCGCCGTCGAAGCCCACCCACTCGATCTGTGCCATGGCCCGTCCTGCTTCTCACCCGCTGCCCAGCATACCGACAGCGCCGCGGTGCAAAAAAGAACGGGCAGCCCGAAGGCCGCCCGTTTTAGTTTCCTGCCACCGCCACGGGACAGGCCCGTAGCGGTGCCGTCCTGGCAAGCCGATTAGGACTGGGCCGGCGGGGTGGACTCGGCCGGAGTCGAAGATTCCGGCGGGGTTTCCATCGACGGCGGGGTGGACTCGGTCGGCATGGTGTCCGCCGGCGGAGTCGATTCCGGCGGCATGGTGTCGGCCGGCGGCGGGGTCGACTCGGCCGGCGCCGAAGATTCCGGCGGGGTGCTGTCGGCTGGAGCTGCGGTTTCGTCGGCCTTCGGGCCGCAAGCCGACAACATCAGCGAGCCAGCCAGAACGACGGCCAGGGTGGCCGGCGCCATCAACGTGCTGCGAATCTTCATTCAGATGCTCCTGTTATGGGTGGTCAGCGCCCAAAGGCGCAGAGGTGACATGGAATATTGCCGTGGGTGGTCGCAACGCAAGGCACCGCAACCGGCATGCCCTGTCCGCATGTAACGATGTCCTGGGGTCGCGGTCAAGTGAGGCATGGATCAGGGATCGGCCCCGCCGCGGTCTTGCCGCGTCCCGGCAGTCGCACCTGCCTACTGCCCGGACGCCTGGCCTGCGCCACCGCCATAGTGCTTGACCACGAAGGCCTTGTATTCCTCCTGGGTCAGGGTGCCGTCACTGTCGCCGTCGGCCTGGCCAAAGATCTGCGAAAGCCCCGGATTGGCGCTGGACTCGACCTTGCTGATCGCGCCGTCCTTGTCAGTATCCAGGCTGTTCCACCCCTGCTGGCTTTGGTCGGACGGATCGGCCGCCTGCGGCTGAGCGTCCGCGGCGGCCGCGGACTGCGCCTGAAGGTGCTGCTGTTCCTGCACGGCCGCGTCCTGCGCGTGGTGCTGCGCCTGCTGGGCGAAGGCCGGCGCGGAGAACGCCGCACCAAGGGCAATCAAGCCCAGCAATGGCTTGCGACGGGAGGTCTTCATGGGTGTCTGCTCCTGTGGGGTCCGTGCGGGGTCAATGCGCGAAAGTCAGCGCACGACAGCACCTTGGACGTGCGCATCTGAACCCCCGCGCCTGCGCAGCATTGCTTTGAACAGGGCTTTAACCCGCTGGCACACCAGACCGGCTAGCGCCGCCGTGAGCGGCGCGTGGCGCGTTTGTCAGCAATACGTTTTGGCCGTGACGCACTGGCCGGTTTCAGTGCTCGCGATCCGGCGATACCGCTGGCGGCGTGGCGTCGTCATCCCGGGAACGGGCGCTGAATGCAAGCCTTGACAGCACCACACCCACCACTGCGCCGATGGCTTCCAGGGCCACGCGCGCGCCCAGGGAATCCGGATCGTGGATTTTCTGCAGGGCCATGCGTGCATAGACCGGCGACTCCAGCTTGACCACGCCCAGGTAGAACAGGTGCCAGCCATCAATGCCTGCGCCGATGACCACGGCCATCACGCAGCTCCAGCCGATGGCATGGGAATGGTGCAGGCCGGCACGCGCGGCGATCCAATGCCACACCGCGTACACCAGCAGGCCGATCAGCAGCGCGATCGCGCCGGCTTCCAGTGCGCCGAGCAGGCCGAAGTGCAACGGAAGATTCATGGGGTCCGGGCACGCGGGGCGTGCCGTTGGCAGGGGAAGAAGCTGGCTACTGTAACAGCGTGCGCGAGGCGCTCAGGCATCGTTTTCCGCGCGTGCCGACAGATGCGCCCGGCCTTGGTCGTCCACCGCCAGCGCGATGCTGATCGGACGACAGCACACCTGGCAGTCCTCGATGTAGTCCTGGTCGCCGGCCGAGACGTCCACGGCGATGTCCAGCGCCTGGCCGCAGTAGGGACAATGGATAGTGCGGAAATCAAGCATGCGTTCAAGCATCGCCGCGCCACCGTGACGGGACGGTCACATCCCGATAACCGGGCCACGTCGAGCCTGCGTGCATCCCCAAGGGAGCACGCCATGAAGACCCGACATGTGTATGCCACCACCGACCTGGCCGGCGCACGCGCCGCCGTGCACGCTGCCACCGCCCGGGCCGGGATCGACCGCAACGATGTCTCGCTGATCGCCAAGGGCGAAGTGGAGATGGAGCAGATCCCAGACGGCCTGAAGGAAGCGCAGACCGACTTCAAACCGGCCGCGCTGCGCGGTGCGCTGGGCGGCGGCGCGGCGGGCCTGGTGGCCGGCATCGTCGGCGTGGCGGTGCCGCCGCTGGGCCTGACCCTGGCCGGTGCAGGCGCGCTGGCCTTGGCCGGCGCCGCGGTCGGCACCTGGTCGGCGGCGCTGGTCGGTTCGTCGGTGCCCGATACGGTGCGCCGCACGTTCGAGGAGGAGATCCAGGCAGGGCGCGTGCTGGTGGTGGTCGATGCCGAGGAACAATCCCTGCGCCGCGCCGATGCCGCGGTCCAGGCCACCGGCGCGCGCCTGCTGCCCTACGAACAGCCCAGCGCGCTCACCTGACCGGCACTTGGTCCATCGCCAGGGCCCAGGCACGGACAGGCACAGCCACGCGGGTGGACTTGGCGCTCGCAGGCAGGCGACAGGCGCACAGCGAAACCGCGCCGGTCCGCGTACAAGATGCCAGGGCACCGCAGTTGACCTTCCAGGGCCGGGGTACCGGGGATGGACCGCTGACGACGCGGTTATCACCGACGCGCCCTGAACAACTGACGCCGCGCCAGCGAGTACAACGCCACACGACGCCGCGTTCCCAGGCGGCCCGCACCAGGAGCCTTCCATGCCGCATCCCCATCGCCCTCTGCTCGTCGCCGTGTTGCCGGCGCTGCTGTCGGCAGCCGCCTGCAGCGGTGCGGCTGCGCCGCAGGACGCCACGACGTCTGCCTCCGCGTCCGCCTCGGCTTCCGCGCCCGCAGCCGAAGCCGGCCGGCCATTCGCGGTGACCCCGGTGCATGCCTTCACCGAGCCTTGGGCGATGACCTTCCTGCCCGATGGACGCCTGCTGGTCACCGAGAAGCGTGGCCAGCTGCAGCTGTACGACCTCAGGGCCGGCAAGGCCACCGAGATCGCCGGCGTGCCGGCCGTCGCCTATGGCGGCCAGGGCGGATTGGGCGATGTGGTCCTGCATCCGGATTTCGCCAACAACAAGGTGGTGTACCTCAGCTATGCCGAGCCGGGCGACGGCGACAGGCGCGGTGCTGCCGTGGCCCGCGCGACGCTGGCCCTGAACGCCGCCGGTGGCGGCGCGCTGCAGGACCTGAAGGTGATCTGGCGACAGGCGCCCAAGGTCAGCGGGCAGGGCCATTACGGCCATCGCATCGCCTTCGACCGCGCCGGCAAGCTGTGGATCAGCTCGAGCGAACGGCAGAAGTTCGATCCGGCCCAGGACATGACCAGCAACCTGGGCAAGATCGTGCGGCTCAACGACGATGGCAGCGTGCCGGCCGACAACCCGTTTGCAGCCCGAGGCGGGGTCGCCAGCCAGATCTGGTCGCTCGGCCATCGCAACGTGCTGGGCATTGCCTTCGATGCACAGGGCCGGTTGTGGGCGCAGGAGATGGGTCCCAGGGGCGGCGACGAACTCAACCTGATCGAGCGCGGCGCCAACTATGGTTGGCCCATCGTCTCCAACGGCGACCATTACGACGGCCGCGACATCCCCGACCATGCCACCGGCCCGCAGTTCGCCGCGCCCAAGGTCAGCTGGAACCCGGTGATCTCCCCGGCGGGACTGATGATCTATTCGGGCAGCCTGTTCCCGGACTGGAAGGGCAACGCCTTCATCGGCGGGTTGTCCTCGCGCAGCCTGGTGCGGATCGAGTTTGACGGAAGCAACGCAAAGGAAGCGGCCCGCTACGACATGGGCCAGCGCATCCGCGAGGTCGAACAGGGCCCGGACGGTGCGCTGTGGTTGCTGGAAGACGGCAAGGACGGCGGCGGCCGCCTGCTCAGGCTCACGCCGGCAGCCTGACCGCGGTTGGGCGGCATGCCAGGCTCGGCATCGACCGGGGCAGCGGCACACTGCCCATCGCCATCCGGCTCCAACGACGCCTGTTGTTTTCCGGCATGGGCATGTCCGACGCTTGCAGGGTGACGCTCATTCCCTGGTGATCCTGTGCCCGCCGAAGCCATTGCGCATCGCCGCCAGCAGCTTGTCGGCGTAGGAATCCTTCTCGCGCGAGCGCAGGCGTTCGAGCAGCGACAGGGTGATCACCGGCGCGGACACGTTGAGGTCCAGCGATTCGGCCACCGTCCAGCGACCTTCGCCCGAATCCTCCACATACGGCGCGATGCCGGCCAGGGTGGGATTTTCCTTCAGCGCATCGGTGGCGATGTCCAGCAGCCACGAGCGCACCACGCTGCCGTGCTGCCACACCCGCGCCACCTGGTGCAGATCGAGCTTGAAGTCGGCCTTGCGCTCCAGGATCGCAAAGCCCTCGGCGTAGGCCTGCATCATTCCGTACTCGATGCCGTTGTGGACCATCTTGGTGAAGTGGCCCGCGCCCACGGGACCCACGTGGCCCCAGCCGGTGGTCGGCGATGGCGCCAGGGTCTCGAACACCGGCTTCAGCTGCGCCAGGGCGGCATCGCTGCCGCCGACCATCATGCTGTAGCCCTCGGTCAGGCCCCACACGCCGCCGCTGGTGCCGCAGTCGACGAGGGCGATGCCGGCCTGCTCCAGCCGCGCGCCGCGGCGGATGCTGTCCTTGTAGTACGAATTGCCGCCATCGATGACGATGTCGCCCGGCGACAGCAGCGGCAGCAGTGCGTCGAGCGTGTCATCGACGATGGTGCCGGCCGGCACCATCAGCCAGACCGCGCGCGGGGCGGACAGTTCGGACACCAGCGCGGCCAGCGAGCCGGCCGGGGTGATGCCGTGGTCGGCGGCATGCTGGCGCGCCTGCGCCGAAGGATCGAATCCGGTGACCGCATGGCCGCCCTGCGACAGGCGCTGGGCCATGTTCGCGCCCATCCGCCCCAGCCCCACCATGCCCAGTTCCATCATCCGGCTCCTCTGACGCGCGCCAATTGCGCACCGGCAAGCTTCACGCAAGCGGCGTGAGCGGGCAGTGGTGGGCCTGACCCGATCGGTGTCGCATTACCCGACGACCCATGCCGGTGCCCTCAGTCGCGCACCAGGGTGACATAGGCGCCACTGCTGACGATCTGAAAGGTGTCGTTGTCCACCCGGCGTACCGGGGTGCCGTCATCCAGCGCATACAGATGTGCGGGGTGGCCAGCCGCGCCGGCATCGTGGTCAGAGGGCAGGATCCGCACCCGGCGACGCTCGCCAGTGCTGTCCTGGGCAACGAAGTAGCGGGTTTCCATCGTGATGTCCCTCGCGAGGCTGCGAATGTGGCGCCAAGCCTAGGTGCAGAGACATTAAAACCACCTGCACGCGCCACTGCCCGGCCGTTCCATTGCGAGCTGGACGATGTCTGCCTGCCAATGGGCGAGGCCGGCGCGGACGAGGGCAGCGCCTCGCCCTAGCCGGTGGGAGCGCTGACGCCACCTCACCGGTCGCGCTGGGCGTGGTGCCCGGCCAGGGCCGGAAGCGACCGCCGCCGCGGCCGTCGAGGCGCTGAAAAACGGTCTCGGGGCAAGGCCCCACGAAACCGAACCAGGAGGCCGGCCCTGCCGGTCCAGCTTCTTGCATGCCTTTGGAACGCGTGGAGTCAGGGCGTGTCGGTGCTGCCGGCATCGTCCCTGGGCGCGGCCGGGTCCGGTGCCGGTGTGGGTGCCGGTGTGGGTGCCGGTGTGGGTGCCGGTGTGGGTGCCGGTGCCGGTGCCGCGTCCGGTGCGGGTGCGGGTGCGGGTGCGGGCACGAGGGTGCCGGCGGCCGGGCTTTCCACCGGCATCGGCACGGCTTCCCCTGCCGGGTGCGGCTGCAGCGGTGCAGGCGCCGGCGGCGCCATGGCTTCCTCGGCCCGCTTGGGTGCCAGCACGGGCTTCTTGACCTGCGGTGGCAGATAGCGGTCGACCAGGCGGAAGAACGAGCGGTAGAAGTCGGGGTCCTGCACGGTCAGGCTGGCCACCCGCACCAGCGAGTCATCGCTGCTGCCGAAGGGCAGCGACAGCGATCCCAGCGCGGTGCCGACGCTGGCCGAGGTATTGGACTTGCGCAGGTTGTAACGGTCCTGGGTGGCGCTGGCGAACACCCAGGCCTCGCCCGAAGCCCGGCCCACGCAGGACACCCGAATGGCGACCTGCTCGTGGACTTCCGGCTCGGGCTGGAAATTCTTGTTGGCTTCCACCATCGCCGCATCCGAACGGCTGACCACATAGCCCTGGCTCAGCAGTGCGCGGCGCGAGGCCTCGCACACCTGGTCCGGGGCGCGGTCGAAGGTGCGCGAGTAGGTGCCATCGGAGTCAAAGGTCTCCGCTGCCAGCATTTCGCCCTTCTTGGAAAAGGACGAGTGGCTGCAGCCGGACAAAAGGACCGCGGCCGCGGCCAGGGGAGCACAGCGCAACAGGGAGATTCGCATGGAGAATGGCGCTAACGGAGCGGGAACCTCGAAAGCATAACCCGTGCCACGAAAACGGTTTCACCGACCTCCGCAGGCTGCTCAGTTTTTGTTCTGGCTGAACTGGCAATTCGATGAACGCAGCGCACGCTTCGGCCCACGGCACCATCACGGACCGGCGCCTAGGCTGCCCTTTCCTCTGCGGAACGAGCCTCCCATGCAGGTACTGATCACCGGCGGCAGCGGCTTCATCGGCCAGGCCCTGTGCCCGGCGCTGCTGGCCGCTGGCTGGCAGGTTTCGGTGGTCTCGCGCGACACCCGGGCCGCCGCGCGCAAGCTGCCCGCGGCGGTCCGGGTGCTGGCCGACATCGACGGCGCCGGCGGCGCCGATGCGGTGATCAACCTGGCCGGCGCACCGCTGGCCGGGCGCCGCTGGAACGCGGCGTACAAGCAGACCCTGCGCGAGTCCCGATTGCGCACCACCGAAGCGCTGCTGGCTTGGATGGAAAGCCTGACCGTGCGCCCGGCCGTGCTGATTTCCGGTTCGGCCATCGGCTACTACGGGCCCAGCGACGACACCCCACTGGCCGAGACCGCACCAGCGGGCGATGACTTCGCCGCGCGGCTGGCCGCGGATTGGGAGGCGGCCGCCCTGCCCGCCCGCGCGCTGGGCGTGCGCACCCTCTTGCTGCGCACCGGGGTGGTGCTGGGTGCCGGCGGTGGCGCCCTGCAGCAGCTGCTTACGCCCTACCGCATGGGCCTGGGCGGGCCGATCGGCGATGGCCAACAGTGGTTCAGCTGGATCCATCGGGACGACCTCGTCCGGTTGGTGATCTGGTTGCTGGACCAGAGCACGCTGGACGGCCCGGTCAACGGCACCGCGCCCGAACCGGTACGACAGAAGGACTTTGCCGCCGCGCTGGGCCGCGCCCTGCACCGTCCGGCGCTCATGCCCACGCCCGGGCTCGCGTTGAAGGCCGCATTCGGCGAAATGGCCCAGATGCTGATCGAGGGCCAGCGGGTGATCCCGGCGCGCGCGCAGGGCCAGGGCTTCCAGTTCCTGTATCCGGACATCGACGGCGCGCTGGCGCAGATCCTCCAGTCCCAGGCCTGAGGGCCGCTGGGCCCGTCGCTGCGGCGGCGGGCAAACGGCGAAGGCGGATCCTCGGGCCAGCGATTGCACGCGCTGGACGTTGCCGATGGAGCGGCCGAGCCCCACGTCGCAACGGCGGTGGCAAGCGCTGCCAGCCCGACGCACCCTGCATCGGTTGGCCGCCCAGTGGCGTGTCACCCGGAGGAGGCGCGCCACGGCGGCAACGTTCCGGGGTCGCTCAGGTTGACATGCGGTCCTGCTCGACCGCCATCAACGCCAGAGAGCGGCCCACGGCCGTCCATTGAGCGCCAGCAGGTACCGCGCGTTCGGCGTGGCGCTCGGCAGTGTCGATCTGCACGTGCCAGTGCTCGCCTTCGACCGCTGGCAGCTGGAACACCACTTCGTCGGCACTGGCATTGAGCAGCATCAGCAGGGTCACGCTGGCGCCGGCCTGGCGCAGGCCGCTGGCCGGGGCACGGCCATCGAGGCGCATCATCAGCGCGCGCGCCTGCGGGTTGTGCCAGTCCTCTTCGGTCATCTCCTCGCCGGTCGGCGAGAGCCAGGTGACGTCCTTGATGCCCAGCTCCTCATCAAACTTGCCGTCGAAGAAGCGCGCGCGTTGCAGCAGCGGATAGCGCTGACGCAGCGCGGTCAGACGCTGGACGAAGCGGGTCAGCTCGCTGCCTTCCGGCTGCGCGGCCGCCTCCCAGTCCAGCCAGCTCAGCGCATTGTCCTGGCAGTAGGCGTTGTTGTTGCCGTGCTGGGTGCGGCCGAATTCGTCGCCGGCCTGCAGCATGGGCGTGCCCTGCGACAGCAACAGGGTGGCCAGCAGGTTGCGCTGCTGGCGCGCGCGCAGTGCATTGATGCCCGGGTCATCGGTCGGGCCTTCGACACCATGGTTGTAGGAGATGTTGTTGTCGGTGCCGTCGCGGTTGTCCTCGCCGTTGGCCTCGTTGTGCTTGTGGTCGTAGCTGACCAGGTCGCGCAGGGTGAAGCCATCGTGGGCGGTGACGAAGTTGACCGAGGCGCTGGGCCGGCGGCCGCGGCGATTGAACAGATCCGCGCTGCCGGTCAGGCGGGTGGCCAGTTCCGGGAGCTTGCCTTCGTCGCCGCGCCAGAATGCGCGCACGGTGTCGCGGAACTTGTCGTTCCACTCCAGCCAGCCCGGCGGGAAATTGCCGACCTGATAGCCGCCCGGGCCGACGTCCCATGGCTCGGCAATCAGCTTGACCTGGCTCAGCAGTGGGTCCTGCCGACACGCGTCCAGGAAGCCGCCCGAGGGATCGAAACCATGGCCTTCGCGCCCCAGGATGGTGGCCAGGTCGAAACGGAACCCGTCCACGTGCATCTCGGCCACCCAGTAGCGCAGCGAGTCCATCACCATGCGCAGGGCGCCGGCATTGGTCAGGTCGAAGGTGTTGCCGGTGCCAGTGTCGTTGATGTAGAAACGGCGATCGTCGGCCAGGCGGTAGTAGCTGGCGTTGTCGATGCCCCTGAACGAGAACGTCGGACCGAGCTCGTTGCCTTCGGCGGTGTGGTTGTAGACCACGTCCAGGATCACTTCCAGCCCGCTGTGGTGCAGGCGCGCGACCAGCTGCTTGAACTCGGACACCGAACCGGTGGCCATGTAGCGCGAATGCGGCGCGAAGAACGCCAGGGTGTTGTAGCCCCAGTAGTTGGACAGGTCCTGCTCCAACAGGTGCTGGTCATCGGCGTAGGCGTGGATGGGCAGCAGCTCGACCGCGGTCACGCCCAGGCCGCGGATGTGCTCGACCAGCTCATCGCTCTTCAGGCCCGAGAAGGTGCCGCGCAGGTTCTCGGGCACGCCGGGGTGGGTCATGCTCAGGCCGCGCACGTGCGCCTCGTAGATCACCGTGCGCTGCAACGGGGTCAGCAGGCGCTTGTCGTTGCCCCAGGTGAAGGCCGGATCGATCACCGCGCACTTGGGCATGTAGCCGGCGCTGTCGCGCTTGTCGAAGGATAGATCCTTGTCCTTGTGGCCGACGGTGTAGCCAAACAGGTGCGGCGCCCATTTGGGTTCGCCCACGATCCGCTTGGCGTACGGATCCAGCAGCAGCTTGTTGGGGTTGAAACGGTGCCCGGCGTCAGGCGCGTACGGGCCATGCACGCGGTAGCCATAGAGCTGGCCGGGGCGCGCATCGGGCAGGTAGCCGTGAAAGACCTCGTCGGTGTATTCGGGCAGGGCGATCCGCTCGGTCTCGCGGCCGCGCTCGTCGAACAGGCACAGCTCCACCTGGGTGGCATTGGCCGAGTACAGGGCGAAGTTCACCCCCAGGCCATCCCAGGTGGCGCCCAGCGGAAATGGCCGGCCCTCGCGGATGCGCGAGCGGCGGACAAGTCGGCGCGAAGGGGGTGGCGTGCGCGGCGGGCGTGGCTTGGGCGGGGGGGACGTCACGACGGATCCTGCTCCTGATGGGGGAATGGGGGGGTGCCGCTGCCCTCGGATTGTGCGGCTGCGCGCAGTTCGGCATCGACCAGGCGCTCGGCCATGGCCCAGTGCCGGGCGGACTGGCCATCGGGCCGGCCCTCGGCTTCCCAGATTTCATGGGCCAGCTGTTCGATGCGTCGGGTGCGCGCGGTCGGGTCCATGGCGAAATTCACTGCAAGGTGGCCAGCACGGCCACTGGGGAATGGAGGAACAGCTCGGCCAGCGCCATGTGTCTGCCCTGGACCTCCAGCACGCGCCCATCGGGCAGGTGGCGATAACGGCCATCGGGCAGGACCAGCGCACCGTCCTGCCAATAGTCTGCCGGCAGCGATGGCACGGCGATGTCGACGCCACCCAGCAGGCGTGGCACGGCCACCACCAGCGCGGTGTCGCCGTGCTGGCGACGAAAGGCCAGCACCTGGGCGCAGGCGTGGCCCTCGGCGCGCAGCGGCTTGTAGTCGCCGCGCGCGAACAGCTCGGGCACGCTTGCCCGCAGCTGCAGCAGCTGGGCCACCAGCCGCGCCTTGCACTGGCCGCTGCGCCATTGTTGCAACAGCGCCGGCCAGGGCGCCGGATCGTCCAGCCACTGCTGGCGCAGGGCGAAATCCACGGGGCGGCGGTTGTCCGGATCGACCAGCGACAGGTCCCAGCCTTCGGTGCCCTGGTACAGGTCGGGCACCCCTGGCGTAGTCAGGCGCAACGTGGCCTGGGCCAGGCCGTTGATCGCACCCAGCGGCCCCAGCGCCTGCGCGGCGGCGTGCACGGCATGGCGCAAGGTCTTGCCGGCGTCCTGGACGAGCGCGGCGTCCAGCAGCGCGCGCGCGGCCGCTTCGTAGCGCTCGTCCGGCTCGGTCCAGGTGCTGCGCAGTTTCGCCTCGCGCAGGGCCTTGGCCTGCCAGCCGGCCATGCGCTCGGCGAACGCGGCAAGGCCGTGCGCGTCGTCCGGTTCCAGGGCCAGTGGCCACGCGCCAACCAGCATCTGCCACAGCATCAGTGCATCGCCGGCATCGGGACCGCCAGCACCAGGCGCCAGTCCCAGCTGCCTGGCCAGCGTGGTGAAGGCCTCCACCTGCTGCACCCACCACGCCGGCTGCGCGCTGAGCACGGCCAGGCGCATGCGCAGGTCCTCGCCACGCTTGTGGTCGTGGGTGGCGGTGGCCAGCATCGCCCGCTGGTGGCCGGCGGCGCGCGCCTGGCAGGCCCGATGGAAGGCATGGGTATCCAGGGCCAGGTGGAGCGGATGCGAGCCGACTTCGTTGCGCGAGAGCAGCACGCCATGGCGATAGAAGCTGGTGTCCTCCACCGACTTGGCGTTGAGCGGCGCCGAGAGCTGCTCCATGCGCCGGCGCAGCACCCGGCGCAGGCTGCGCTGGACGGTGGGCGTCTGGGGGGCGTCGCGCATCCAGCGCCGCAGCGCGTCGATGGCGGCCTGCACGCCCGGGTGGGCGCCTTCGCGCGCGGCCTGGGCGGCAGTGTCGAACAAGTCCGCGTCCCGCGCATCCAGGCCATCGTTGCCGGCATAGGTGCGGTAGACCGGGAAGCGCCGCATCACCGCGGCCAGCGCCGCAGCCAGCATCTGCGGGCTGAACTCGCGGCAGGCCAGGTCCAGGCGCGCGGTGGCGGTGGCAGCCTGCAGGGCGCGGTTGAACTCGGCCTGCAGCGAGCCTTCCAGCAGCTCGCCGCGGGCCTGGAATTCTTCCTGCGAAAAATCGCCACTGCGACCGCTGTGCGCCACCCACAGCCGGGTCAGCGGGGCCTGTCCGTGCGGGTCGTGCAGCACCCCGGAGACCTGGTCCATGAAGTCGTAGCCGGTCGTGCCCTGCACCGGCCAGTCGCGTGGCAGGCGCTCGCCGGGAGCCAGGATCTTTTCGACCAGCAGCACCACCGTGCCCGGACGCAGACCGCGCCTGCGTCCGGCCCGGTCCACCTGCGCACGCAGCCGGCGCAGGTAGCCGCGCGGATCGGCCAGGCCGTCCACGTGGTCCAGGCGCAGCCCATCGAGCACGCCCTCGCCGATCAGCCGCAGCGGCAGGGCGTGCACGGCGTTGAATACGTCTGGCCGCTCGACGCGGATGGCCGCCAGCGAGGTGATGTCGAAGAAGCGGCGGTAGTTGACCATGTCGTTGCCGACCCGCCACCACGCCAACCGGTAGGCCTGGCGCTCCAGCAGTCGATGCAGGGTGTCTTCGCCGCGCACCGCGCCCTGGCTGATCTGGCGCGCCCAGTCGCGACGCAGCTCGAGGTCCTGCGGCAGCGAGGCCCCATCCACGCGCACCGGGAAACAGGCCTGGTGGTGTTCCAGCTGCAGTTCGCCGGCCTCGCTCAGGCCCAGCTTCAGCGCGCCTTCGGCCAGCGCCTGCGCGTAGGGACGGTCCAGCACCGGCAGCCACAGTTTTCCGTCATGGCCCGGACTGCGCCAGTCGATGTCGAACCAGTCCGCGTGCCTGCTGCGGCGGCCGTGCCTGAGCACGTCCCACCACCACGGGTTGTGCGCGTGGGCGGCCATGTGGTTGGGCACGATGTCCAGGATCAGGCCCATGCCGCGCGCCTGCGCCGCCGCGTGCAAGTCCATCAGCGCCGCCTCGCCGCCGAGTTCGGGATTGACCTGGCCCGGATCGGTGACGTCGTAGCCGTGGGTCGAGCCCGGCACTGCAGTGCCGATCGGCGAGAGATACAGATGGCTCACCCCGAGCCGGGCGAAGTACGGCACCTGCGCGGCGGCATCGCCCAGGGTGAAGCCGGCATGCAGCTGCAGGCGGGCGGTGGCGCGCAGTTCGGTCATGCCGGGGTGCGCCGTTGACGGGCCTGGGCGAACCCGGCCAGGGTGGACTCCAAGCCGGGCGCGGCCGCAGGCAGGCGCCGACGCCAGTTGGGATGGCCCTCCACCACGCCCGGCAGGTTGGGTTGTTCCTCCAGCCCCAGTGCGTCCTCGGCCGGCAGCAGGGCCAGCGGCGCAGGACTGTGCGCGACGAAGGCCAGCCAGTCCTGCAGCTGCGCGCCGTCGCCGCCGTCTGCCTGTACCTGCGCGGCCAGGCGCGCAACATCCTCGGCACGTCGTGCATCTTCAGCCTGGCGATCGATCTGCCCGCCCGTGCCCAGGCGCTGGCGCCAGTCCAGGTCGCGGCCGCATTTCCACCCGGCCAGCGTCGGCAGGTCGTGGGTGGTGGTGGTGGCCACGGCCGAGGTGCGCCAGCGCGCCGGTGGCAGGAACGCCCCATCGGCATCGCGGGTGAACATCAGCACATCGATGCCCAGCACCCCGCGCGCGGCGAGCCGTTCGCGCAGGCCGTCGGGCACCACGCCCAGGTCCTCCCCGATCACGATGCAGCGGTTGCGCCAGGACTCCAGCGCCAGCAGCCGCAGCAGGTCGTCGAAGGGATAACGCAGGTACACCCCGTCACCGGCGCTGCCGCCAGCGGGCAGCACCCACAGCCGCAGCAGGCCCAGGATATGGTCGATGCGCACCCCGCCGCGGCCGTGCATCACCGCGCGCAGTAGCCCGATGAACGGCGCAAACCCAGTCGCCTTCAAGGCGGTCGGAGAATAGCTGCTGATGCCCCAGGCCTGGCCGTCGGCATTGAAGGCATCCGGGGGCGCACCCAGCACCAGTCCGGGCAGCACCGCATCGGGCCAGGCGGCCGCTTCGGCACCGTGTGGATCGAAGCCCACCGCCAGGTCGCTGATCAGGCCGATCCGCATGCCACCGTCACGCGCACACTGCTGCACGTTCGACCAGCTGCGCGCGGCCAGCCACTGGGCGAACAGCTGGAATGCCACATCGTCATCGCCTGCATCGCGCGCGGCAAAGGCTGCATAGGCCGCCAGCGCGTCGCCGCCTTCGCGCACGAAGGCGTCCAGGTCGCTCCGATGCGCATCGTCGCGCAGGTCCTGATGCAGTCTGCGCAGCCAGGCCCACTTTGCCTGCGCGCCGCCGGGCCAGTCGACCAGCGCCGCGGCATGCAGCTGGGCGAAGCGCTGCGCCAGTCCGGCCGCCTGCAATGCGGCATCGGCCGCGGCCTGGCCCAGCACCTGCACGGGCGCGGCATGCAGCGGGTCGAAATAGCGCCGGTCGCTGGGCGAATACGGGCTGTAATGGCGCCCCACCGGCCGCGCCGCGTGCACCGGGCTCAGCGCCAGCGCATCACCACCGGCGGCGGCCACCCGCCGCACCCAGTCCAGCACGCCGTCGGCATCGCCGATGGATGCATCGTGCCGGCTCGGCGCCGAATACACCTGCAGGCCCACGCCCCAGGCACGCGCGGCCGGATCGTCGCACGCATCGCCCACCGACCAGCAGCGCGCAGGCGCGACCGCCACCTGCAGCACCTGCTCGCCCGCGCCAGCCTGCAGCAACTGGTAATAACCCGGCGCCGACACACCTGCGGCGCGGCCCTGGGCATCGAACGTGCCCTCACACGCGCGGCCGGTTTCATCCAGCAGCTGGTACCGCAGGCCTGGCGTGGCGTTGACCGCCAGCGGCTCGCCGATCGTGGCGGTGATCATCGCCGGCGCCCGATGCAGCCAGGCGAGCCGGTCCTGGCTCTGGCGACACTGGGCATCGCTGGCGCAGGGCAACCCCATCGCCTCGAGCACTGCGCCCAGCGTGGCAGGCGCCACGGTCTGAGGGCGGCCGGACATGTCGACCCAGTCCACCAGCAGGCCCGCCGCATCGGCCAGCGCATTGAGCGCAGGCGAACTCATGCGGCTGCATCCCGCAGCCATACGCGCAATGCGTTCGATGCCAGGGTCTCCTGGTCGGCCTGCGCATTTTCCGCATGCAGCAGCACGCCCGACGCCGCTGGCGCACGGACCGCAGCGCGGCCGAAGTTGAATTCCACATGCAGCACCCGCGGTCCGAGCGACCAGCGCGCGGCGATCGCGCCTGGTGCCAGCACCTGCGCGCCAAGCGCACGCGCCTGGTCCAGGTGCGGCGCCAGGTGTGCCTGGCGCACCGCCAGCAGCGCGGCAAACCACTGCGCAAACACCGCGCCTTCACCGCGGGTGGAATCGGCGATGTCGACCTTGGATGCCTCGAAGGTGCCCGGCTGGTTGGGATCGGGAATGCTGGCGCGCGCGGCCTCGTCGGCGAATGCGGCAAAGTGCGCAAATTCCCTGCGCCGGCCCTCGCGCACCGCCTCGTCCAGCGGTGGCGCGTAGTCGGTGAAGAACAGGAACGGCTGGCGCGCGCCCCACGGTTCGCCCATGAAGAACAGCGGAATCATCGGCGTCAGCGCGGTCAATGCCAGCGCCGCGCGCAATGCTTCTGGCGAGACCAGCGCGGCGAGCCGATCGCCCTTGGCGCGGTTGCCGATCTGGTCATGGTTCTGCGCGAACACCACGAACCTGGTCGGCGGCAGGTGTGCGGACGGCTCGCCGCGGCGATGGCCGCGATGGTCGGCCTGGCCCTGGTAGGCAAAGCCCTCGGCCAGCACGCGCGCCAGATGCGCGGTCGGGTCGTCGGCGAAACCGGCGTAATAGCCTTCGTCCTCGCCGGTCAGCAGCACGTGCAGTGCGTTGTGGAAGTCGTCGTCCCACTGCCCGGTGTAGCCGTCGGCCAGGCGCGAGGCCTGGTTGGCCTCGTTCTCCAGCACCAGGTGCACGTGGCGCTCGTCGGGCAGGCTGTCGACGATCGCCGTTCGCAAGGTCTCCAAGAAATCATTGGGCACGATCGCGTGCACCGCATCCAGACGCAGGCCATCGAAGCGGTACTCATGCAGCCACATCAGCGCGTTGTCGATGAAATAGCGCTGTACCGGCGGCTGGCGGAAATCGATGGCCGGGCCCCACGGGGTGGGCGCATCGGCGTTGAAGAAGCTCTCCGCGTACTGGTGCAGGTAATTGCCTTCCGGGCCGAAGTGGTTGTACACCACGTCCAGCAGCACCATCAGGCCGTGGCCGTGGGCGGCGTCGATCAGCGCCTTGAGCTGTTCGGGGGTGCCGTAGGCCGATTCCGGAGCATAGGGCAGCACCCCGTCGTAGCCCCAGTTGCGGCGTCCGGGAAATTCGCCCAGCGGCATCAGCTCGATGGCGGTGATGCCCAGTTCCACCAGCCGTGGCAGTTGCGCGATGGTGCCCGGATAGCCGCCGCAGAGGCCCACGTGCAGTTCGTAGATCACCGCCTCGCGCCAGGGCCGGCCGTGCCAGGCGGTATGCTGCCAGGCGTAGGCGTGGGGATCGACCACCACGCTGTCGCCGTGCACGCCATCGGGCTGCCAGCGCGAGGCAGGATCGGGCACCGGGTCGCGGCCGTCGATGCGGTAGCGGTAGCGCGCGCCCGGCGCCACCGGGAGGATCAGGTCAAAGCTGCCATCGTCATGCCGGTGCATGCGATGGGGCCCGCCCTGGGCCAGTTCCAGCAGGACTTCCTGCGCGTCCGGTGCCCAGATGCGGAAGCGCGTGCGCTCCTGCGCGTCCGGCATCGCGCCCAACCACGGGCGACCGGCCAACTCCCCAAGGGCGGCCATCAGTCCGGTTTCAGCCAGATCGTCGCCAGCGGCGGCAAGGTCAGGGCCACCGATTGCGCATGGCCGTGCATCGGCACCGGCTGGGTGCTGACCACACCGGCATTGCCCACGTTGGAGCCGCCGTAGTGGCTGCTGTCGGTATTGAGGATCTCATGCCACTGGCCGGCGCGCGGCACGCCGACGCGATAGTCGTAGCGCGGCATCGGGGTGAAGTTGCTCACCGCCAGCACCGGCGCGGCGCCAGTGTCGCGGTCATGGCGGACGAAGGCGAACACGCTGTTGGCGGAGTCATCGCCCACCGACCATTCGAAGCCCTCGCTGGTATGGTCGTTGCGATACAGCGCCGGCTCTTGCTTCAGGCGTGCGTTGAGGTCGCCCACCAGCTGCGCCAGGCCGTGGTGCTCGTGTTGCTGCATCAGCGGCCATTCCAGCGTCGCGTCGTGGTTCCACTCGCCCAGCTGTCCGAACTCGCCACCCATGAACAGCAGCTTGCGTCCCGGGTGCGCCCACATGAAGCCGAAGTACGCACGCAGGTTGGCCAGTTTCTGCCAGGCATCGCCCGGCATCTTGGCCAGCAGCGAGCCCTTGCCGTGCACCACTTCATCATGCGAGAGCGGCAGCACGAAGCGCTCGGAGAACGCGTACAACATGCCGAAGGTCATTTCGCTGTGGTGGTACCTGCGATGCACGGGGTCACGCTTCATGTACTCCAGCGTGTCGTGCATCCAGCCCATGTTCCACTTGTGGGTGAAACCCAGGCCGCCATGTTCCGGCGGCAGCGTCACCCCGCCCCAGGCGGTGGACTCCTCGGCGATCATCATCACCCCGGGGAAGCGGTGACCGACTTCGCTGTTGAGCCGCTTGAGGAAGGCCACCGCCTCCAGGTTCTCGCGTCCGCCGTGCTGGTTGGGCACCCACTCGCCTTCGCTGCGGCTGTAGTCGCGGTAGAGCATCGAGGCCACCGCGTCCACCCGCAGCCCATCGATGTGGTAACGCTCGATCCACTCCAGCGCGCTGCCCACCAGGTAGGCCGACACTTCATGCCGGCCATAGTTGTAGATGAGCGTGTTCCAGTCGCGGTGGAAACCTTCCTTCGGGTCGGCGTGCTCGTACAGCGCGGTGCCGTCGAAGCGCTGCAGGCCATGTTCGTCATTGGGAAAGTGCGCGCTGACCCAGTCCAGAATCACGCCGATGCCGGCCTCGTGGCAGGCATCGACGAAGCGGGCAAAGCCTTCCGGCGTGCCGTGCCGCGCGGTCGGCGCATACATGCCCAGTGGCTGGTAGCCCCACGAACCGCCAAACGGATATTCGGTGATCGGCATCAGTTCGATGTGAGTGAACCCCAGCCAGCGCACGTAGGGAATCAGCTCGGCCGCCAGCTGGTGCCAGTCCATCAGTCCGCCGCTGGCGGTGCGACGCCAGGAACCGGCGTGCAACTCATAGATGGAGATCGGCTCGGGTGTGCTCGCACGTGCGCTGCGCCGGGCCATCCACTGCGCGTCGGTCCAGGCGAATTGCTCGGCCTGCGGCACCACCGAGGCGGTGGCCGGCGGCAGCTCGCACTGGCGGGCCATCGGATCGGCCTTGTGCGGCAGGCGCTGGCCATCGAAGGCGGTGATCTCGAACTTGTAGCGCATGCCGGCGCCGATGCCGGGGACAAACAATTCCCATACCCCACCGTTGTGGCGCAGGCGCATCGGATTGCGACGCCCGTCCCAGCTGTTGAAATCGCCCACCAGCGACACGCGGCGCGCATTGGGCGCCCACACGGCAAAACGCACACCATCGACGCCTTCGTGGGTCATCCGATGCGCGCCCAGGGCCAGCCGCGCCGCTTCGCCGTCGCCGGACAGGATGCCCTGCAGCCAGGCGTCCTCCAGGACCGGGCCGAACGCGTACGGATCCTGCATTTCCTGTATGGCGCCCGGCCAGGCGATGCGCAGGCGGTAGGGCATGGCCGCACCGAGTTCGGCCTCGAACAACCCGGCCGGATCCAGGCAGCGCATCAGTGCTACCACCCTGCCCTCGGCATTGAGCAGGGCCATGGCTTCGGCACCCTGCGCCATCGCGCGCACTCGCACGGTCCCCTGCTCGGTGGCATGTGGGCCCAGCAATGCGAAGGGATCACCGCCGTGTCCATGGACCAGCGCCTCCAGCATCGGATCCGCTGGCACCGTCTCGTACTGGTCGTTCGTTTCCTGTGCTCCCGTGGCCTGACTCATCGCCTGCGTCGTTGACGTCGTTTCATTCATGCCAGCGCCGTGGTCCGGTCGTACAGCGCCAGGTATTTACTTCCAGCCACATCCCAGCCGCTGGGCTTGAGCATGGCTGCACGCCGCATCGCATGCATCAGGCCGGGCAACTGGAAGGTGCGGAACGCCCGCTGCAGGCAACGGCGCAGCGCATCGGCCGATGGATCCTGGAACAGAAAGCCGGTCACGCCATCGTCCACGGTATCGATCAGTCCGCCGGTGGCGTGCGCGATCGGCAGGCTGCCGAAGCGCTGCGCATACATCTGACTCAGGCCGCAAGGTTCGAAGCGCGAAGGCATCAACAGGAAATCCGAGCCGGCGAACATGCGCCGCGCCAGCTGTTCCTCGAACCCGATATAGGCGCCGACATGACCCGGATAGCGGTGGGTCAGGCGCGCCACGGCCTGTTCGATCTGCGGCTCGCCGCCACCGATGATCACGATCTGGCCGCCGGCAGCCACGATCTGCGGGGCGACCTCGCAGATCAGGTCCAGGCCCTTCTGGTGGACCAGGCGCGAGACCACCGCAAACAGCGGGCCCTCGCGCTCGGGCAGGCCAAACTCGCGACGCACCTGGTGTGCATTGGCATTGCGGCCGGCCCAGTCGTTGACGCTGAAATGCGCCTGCAGGTGACGGTCGGTGCGCGGGTCCCAGCTGGCGTCGATGCCATTGAGGATGCCGGTCAGGTCGCCGGCCGCGGCGCGGCGCGCCAGCAGGCGGTCCAGGCCGCAGCCCAGCGCCGGCAGGGTGATCTGCGCGGCATAGCTGACGCTGACGGTATTCACGTGCGCGGCGTGGATGATGCCGCCGCGCAGGAAGGACATCTGACCGTAGAACTCCAGGTCTTCGCGGCCGGCTTCGGGGATGCCCAGCAGCGGAGCCACCGCATGCGGGAACAGCCCCTGGTAGGCCAGGTTGTGGATGGTCAGCAGGCACGGCGTGGTGCCACCGGACCACTTGACGTAGGCCGAAGCCAGCGCGCACGGCCAGTCGTTGAGATGCAGCAGGTCCGGCGTCCAGGCCAGGCCGGCACGGCCGCCGGCGATTTCCGCCGCGGCATGGGACAGCGTGGCGAAGCGGATCGCGTTGTCTTCCCATTCGGCGCCCACGCTGGAGACGTAGGGCGAACCCTCGCGTTCGAACAGCTCCGGGCACACCAGCACGTAGACCGGCAGGCCATCGGCCAGGGTGGTATAGCCCAGTTGGCACGCCGGCAGGCCGGCACGGGCGGGAATGTGGCCGACGATCTCAAGCACGCCGGTGCGTGCCAGCACCGCGCGATAGCCGGGGATCAGTACGCGCGCGTCATAGCGGCTGCGCAGGGCACGCGGCAGCGCAGCAGCGACATCGCCCAGGCCGCCGGCCTTGATGAAATCGGCCATCTCCGAGGTGACGAACAACGAAGTCCGGCGTGGCGTGGTGCCGACGCGCAGGGTGTCCGGATCGTTCGCCGCCGCTGGCGCAAAAGGACCACGTGCATCGCGCGCCCTGGCCGTCGGCAGGGGAAGGAGAAGGGGCGATGCCATCGATGCGCCCTGTGCAGGCGTCGGGACAACAACATCGGGGCTCGCGGGCGCGATCATGGCAGGGGTTATCCGTCAGCGGCGGGAAGGACGGAACAGCAAAAAGCGGAACGACGCGGAGCACAAACCACCGCCTGGCGCGAAGGCAGGCGACGTGACGCTGGCAGAGGGGTGATGCGCGTGGATTGGAGCGTTCCGGCGGCGCCTCTCCAATCGAATCTACGAACGCCTCAATAAAAAACATGTGAAACGCTTACAACATTCCCGTGACGCCTCGCAAGCCCGTGCCGCGTAGTGACGAAACTGAACAGGCCAAAAGCAGACCAATGGGGCCGCCGGCAGCTGGAAGCGCAGCGGACGTGGGCCGCGGCACCGTGTGGAGGGACCAGGACAAGCAGCGCGCCCGCGGCGCCGGTCGGTCAGACCCTGACCCGCTTGGCGGGCGCCAGATACCGCACCTGTCCGTGCTTCACCTCGAAGGCCGCAGACCAGACACCCAGGCTGCGCACGGTCAGCGCGCGATAGCGGCCGGGCCGGCCACGTCAGCAGGTTCTCGCCCACGGTCAGCTTGCCGGTGTCGGCCGGATCGTCGAATGGCTTGTACGGGCCGAACCGGGCCACCGGCGCTGGCGGCATCCCAGGCTTCTTGAAGTCCTCCGGCGTCCACCAAAGTTGTGCAGACGCGCGGAGGCGTCGAACAGCATCTGCCCAGGCGTGCGCCCTCCGACGGAGGCGCCAGCCTCCCGCTACAACGACTTCAATGGGCAGCCGGCGTGCTGCGCAACTTGTTCACCAGGGTCACCACGCCCAGCACCAGCGCGCCGGCGGCCATGCCCACCACCGCATTGAACAGTCCACCGGCGATGGTGCCGACCATGCCCTGCGGCAGGACGCCTTCGATGAAGTGGTGCAGTGGCCCGATGTTGTGGACCAGGATCCCGCCACCGACCAAGAACATCGCGATGGTGCCGGCGATGGACAGGAACCTCATCAACAGCGGCGCGGCCTGCAGCAACCCGCGGCCGATCAGGGCCAGACTGGCACCCTTCCTGGTCAGCACCAGGCCCAGATCATCCATCTTCACGATCGCCCCGACCAACCCGTAGACGCCGACGGTCATCGCCAGCGCGATGGCCACCATGACCATTACTTTCTGGGTGAGAGGGGTATCCGGGCCGAACACGCCCAGCGACAGCACGATGATCTCGGCCGACAGGATGAAGTCGGTGCGAATGGCGCCCTTGATCTTGTCCTTCTCGAAGGCGACCACGTCCACGCGCTCGTCCGACAGCGCCCGCACCTGCGCCGCATGGCGCGCGGCGTCCTCTTCACTGGAATGCAGGAACTTGTGCGCCAGCTTCTCCACCCCCTCGAAGCACAGGTAGGCCCCGCCGATCATCATCAGGTAAGGGATGGCGACCGGCAGCCAGACACTGATCACCAGCGCGGCCGGCACCAGGATCGCCTTGTTGACCAGCGAGCCCTTGGCCACGCCCCACACCACCGGCAGCTCGCGGTCGGCCTTGACGCCGGTGACCTGCTGGGCATTGAGGGCCAGGTCATCGCCCAGCACACCGGCGGTCTTCGTGGCGGCAACCTTGGTCATCGCCGCCACGTCGTCGAGCAGGCTGGCAATATCGTCAAGCAGGGTGAACAGGCTGGCTCCGGCCATGCGGTGATAGGTCCTGATGAATGGAAGGCCCCATTGTGCACGGCCGATGTCGCCACGAGATGGCGACACCGCGCCCGTTTGCGCCATCAGCGGCGTATCAGCCCGGTCTGTGCATGACAGAGCGGACAGCAACGCCGCGGCACGCCGCTGCACGCCGCTGCGCCGCACCACATCATGATCCGGCGTACCGGACCAACGGCGCAGCCGACCTCGCGGGCGCCAGACCCCGGCCCTTCAACACTGGAAAAGCCAGGCACAGACCTGGCTTTTTCACGTGGCTGCGCAATATGTTGAAGCTTCAGCGACGCACGCACCGCTTCTCCACCACCCGGTCGCCGTTGTCGACCTGGTGGTTGCCCTGGATCGCCCGACCTGCGGCGCCGCCCGCCACCGCACCGCCCACTGTGGCCAGCTTCTTGCCTGTGCCGCCACCGATCTGGTTGCCCAGCAGGCCGCCGACCACCGCGCCCGTCGCGGTGCCGGCGATGCGATTGGGATCCTTGCTGTTCCTCTGGACCTCGACGTTCTCGCAGACCACGCGGGTCCCGTCGTCGAAACGGCGGCCCTCATCCTCCGGCCCGTAACCATGCTGGGCAGAAGCGGCAGACGCGATCGTCAGCAGGCCGGCGCACAGCACCCATTTGCTTGCCTTGATGTTCATGGCGCACCTCGCTTGTAAGAGGTCGTCATGAGGCCACGCGTCGCCCGAACTCCCGGTGAAGAGGCATCACCCTTTGCCTGCCGCGCCGCCGCCGTTCAGACTCCGCAGATCCGTTTGACCTGAATGATCGCCCGGCTGTAAGGTCGAAACAGCGAGGCGAATCCCCGGGAGGGACGACATGAACGCGAAAAGTGGCGGAACGATCTCCAAAGAGTTGATGTGGCCAAATCACATAAACAAGATTCCCAAGGAAATCTTCGGGGATCCGGCAATTTTCGAAATGGAGCTCGAGCGGATCTTCTACGGTCCGGAGTGGCATCTGGTAGGGCATGTGTCGGAGTTGCCGAACAAGGGCGATTTCAAGACATTCGACCTGGGTCGGCGTCCGATTCTGATCGCGCGAGGCGAGGACGACCGGGTACGAATTTTTTACAACGCGTGCACGCATCGTGGCACCCAGGTCGAAACTTCGACCTGCGGCAATCGGAAGAGTTTCGAGTGCCCCTACCATCAATGGAGTTTCAACACCGAGGGCGCGCTCGTTGGCTGTCCGGGAGAAAAGGAATTCACTCCAGGCTTCGACAAGGCGAACTACGGCCTGCGGGAGTTGCGCATGGAGCAATTTCTTGGATTGATCTTTGTGACTTCTTCCAGCGAAGCGCCGCCATTGGAAGAGTGGCTGGGGGAGATCGCAGCGCCGCTGACGGACATCCTGGGCGGGGACGGGAAACTCAGGCTGCTGGGCTACCACAAGGTGATTTACGCCTCGAACTGGAAGGCGTACAACGACAACGACGGCTATCACGCGCCTTTGCTGCACAGCGCCTTCCGCATGCTGAACTGGCAGGGAGGAAAGGGCCGCCAGATTGCGACGCAGAGCGGACATAACGCGATCGAGGCAGAACTTTCGCTGCCGAAGGGCAACCGCTTCTTGAATGATCCTTCGCTGATCGAGTTCAAGGGGGCCGACCCCAGGCAGGGCTCACGGGTGGTGCAGCTTTTCCCCTTGACCGTGGCCACCAAGCACCTGGACACGATCAACCTGCGGTTTGCGATCCCGCGTAGCGTGGACGCGACAGAGGTGCATTACGCCTACTTCGGCCTGGAGTCGGATTCGGAGGAGATGCTTCGCCATCGCGTGCGGCAGAGTTCGAATCTGCTGGGCCCGTGCGGCATGATCTCGATGGAGGATGCTTCCATCTTTCAGCGCGTTCATCTTGGGACCTTTACGCCGGGCAACGTGGAGTTCCAGAAGGGTGTCAAGCGCACTGACGAGTTCTGGTCCGATTTCAAGCAGAATGACGAGGCCAGCTTTCTGCTGAAATGGGAGCACTACCGAAAGGTCATGGACTTCGAAAGGAGGCCGCAAGCATGAGCGCTGCATTGGAGCGTTTTGAGGTGCTGGAGCAGATTGATTCGTTGCAGCAGGCCTACGTGCAGGCGCTGGACTCGGCGAACATGGAGGACTGGCTCAATTGCTTCTCGCAGGAGCAGGCCTCGTATGTCTGCATCTCCGACGAAAACGAGAAGCGAGGCCTGCCGATCGCGTTGATGCTGGACGACTGCCGCGAGCGGATCAAGGACCGGGTCTCGTTCGTGACCAAGATCTGGGCGGGGACCTTCGAGCCGTACCACACGACCCATTTCGTGCAGCGCCTGGGCGTGGAGAAGATCGCCGCGGACACGTATCGTCAGGTTGGCAACTTCTCCATCATGATTTCCCCGGAGATGGGTTCGAGCTCTGTGCTGGCGACCGGGCGTTACCACGACCTTGTGGCCCTGGAGGATGGCAAGGCAGTGTTCCGGGAAAAACGCGCCATCTACGACACCCGGATTCTGCCGCGGTACGTCGTCTACCCCTTCTGATACCGGGCCTGCGCCTTTGCGCTGAACCCCGGTGGCCGCGCCGCGTTTGCCTGCTCGATCGGCAGGCACCCAACGGGTGCGGGTTGCTTGGGTCGGGCCACAAGCAGGGCAAACAGCCGGGCCCACAGCAGGCCCGGCGTTGCAGGCATGACCGCCGTCAGCCGAGGGCCATCAATCCTGCGGCATCTTCAGCTCGTACTGGGCCGGCGGCGTCCCACCTGCCGGGTGGCGCACGAAATAGTCCCAGCGACGGCGCAGGCACGGCTGAGTCGACAAGGTGACCTCGCCGGACGCTTACGGTCTGCCCGAGGCAAAGACGGCACCGATGACCGCCCCCATGCTGGTGCCGGCGACCACGTCGACCATGATGCCGGCACGCAGCACGCCGATGTGCGCCAGACCGCGCGCCGAACCGCTACCCAGCGCCAAGCCGATGCGGGCCGCCTGGGCGGCGTCAGGCCCGCCGCCGGGGCCTGCTTGGCTGGTGGCGCGTTCATTGGCTTTCTCCCTTGTCCGGCCCCTGCCCCGCAGGCCGGTGGCGCCCACCGGCGCGCCGGCGCAGACGCCGGATACCTTCGCGCAATGAGCGCCGCAGCATCGTGGCCCGCGCGGGTCGCGCGCCCTGGCGGGCCGGGAATTCACGCCCCACGGCGGCCTCGAACACCTGAAAGCGCTTGAGATAGGCCTCGATCTCCTGGCGCCGCAGGCGCCAAGCGTCGATCCGGCCATACTCGGCCACGAGTTCGGTGAACAGCACCCGCATGCGCCGCGCCCCCCGGTCTTGCAGCACCTCGTCGGCACGCTCGGTGGCGATGCGCGCCAGCGCCAGGCTGCGCTCCAGCAGGCGCCGGATGTCCTGTGCGCCGTCAAGATCACCCAAGCGCCCGATCTCCCGCAGAGGCCGTCTGGCCTGGGCCGCCAGCAAGCGCCGCAGGTCGGTCGCCAGGGCGCTGGCCAGGCTGCGCTGCACGCGGCTGAAATGCGCCGCATCGTCGGCCAGGGCGCCAGCCCCGTGGCCACGCAGGTCCTCAAAATAAAGCTGGTGGTCGCCGAAATAGCCGGTCAGCTGCTTGGTCGCGGCCGCTTCGAGAGGCTCCCGCGGCGCCTCGCGCAGCGCCCGCGCCACTGAGCGCAGCGGTTGCCCGAGCGACAGCGGAAAACGCGAAAAGCGATAGACCGCGTGGGCGCCCGGCACCTGCCGGTAGGCCACCAGTTCCATGCGCAGGGAAGCGTCTTCCTCGCAAACCTGCCGGGCTTCTTCAAAAATATCGAGCGGCATGGCCGGCAGCCACTGCCGCGCCAGCGGTGGCGAGCGGTCATAGCCGCCCGCGCGCAGGATGCGCACCACCACATCGGCGCAATTGAACTCGCTGCGGTCCCACAGCAGGCGGCCTTGCCGAAACGCCGCCTCGATCCGGTGCGCCTCGGCCACCATGGCCGCCTTGCGCCCTGCCGCCACGCCCGCCACCCGCAAGCCAAGCGTTTCGCGGCCATAGGCCATGCCGTAGGTGTTGGTATGCACCTGCGACGGCGACGGCGGCTGCACGCCGTACAGGTAGTCGGCCAGCGTCACATGCTGCAACAGGTTGGGGTCCTGTCCCGGCACGGCCACATGGTTGGCGCTGTAGACGGTGTCGTCCACGCGAATGGCAATGTGCCCGAACGGGTTTTCCAGCACCACGCGCTGCGGTGTTTTGGCGGTCGAGTAGGACAGCAGCAGTTCGATGTCGCAGGGCACCTCGGCCTGGAGCCGCGCCAGCGCCGCGTCGATGTCGGCGACGGCGCTGCCGTGCTCGGCGCCGAAGTCCACTGGCAGACCCGGCGCAGGCAGGGCCGGGTCGAGCGCGAAGCGGGCGATGCGCCCGAGGCCGGCACGGTCGTGAAAGGCGAGCTGGGCGCGGCGCATTGCCGCCTGCCGCTGCGGGCTGGCCAGCACCGCGGCCGCCAGCTCGCCCGCCTGCGCCAGGGTGTCAGCCAGATCGGCCACCCCCAGCCGCACGAACAAGGCGGCATTTTCCCGTTCATGGCCGCTCACCACATCGAGCAAGAGGGTCGGAATGCCGATGGCAAAGGCCTCGGCCGGCGTCATCCCTCCGGCCTTGGTGATCAGCAGGTCCGCCGCGCCCATCCAGGCCAGCAGGTCGGCGTGCGGCACCAGGCCGCAGACCTTCAGCGCCACCGCCTCGGGCAGGCGCTTTTGCAGTGCTGTCAGCTGCGCCTGCTGCCGGGCGTTGGCGCCGCAGACGGCAATGATCTGCAGCGGGCCGGCGTGGTGGCGCGCGAGGCTCTCCACCACGAGCGCGTAGTCGCCGATGCCCTCCTTGCCGGAGGTGATGAGCACGGTGGGCGCATCCGCGGCCAGACCCAGCGCCATGAGCGCCGTCTCCCGGGTTGCGCCGTCGGCGGCCGGGGCGCGCACCGGCATGCCGCTGGTGGTGACCTTGTCGGGCGGAACACCCGCCGCCAGCCAGCGCGATTCCAGCTCGGGGTGGGCGAGAAAAGTGCGGTCGATGCGTTTCGAGATGCGCGGAAAATAGCCCTCGAAGAAGTCCGTGTGCAGCCAGCCGATGTTCACCTGCGCCAGCAGCCCGCGCTCGCGCAGGGTCCCGAGCACCTGCGCCGATCCGTAATGCGTGGCGAGCACCGTGTCGGGGGCCTGTGCCTCCAGGAAGCTGCGCACCTTGTCTTCCGGGTAGTCGTTGGACAGCCATGCCAGCGAAGGCACCCGCTTGCCGCGCGCCTGCAGGGCATGGAACAGCGCGTCGAAGCTTTCCGGGAGATTGCCGGCGATGAACCAGTAGAGCCGCTCGTCCACCCAGCGCCAGAGCGGGTGCATGAACTCGCGGATGTCCTGCAGCACCACGCGCGCGCCCGGCGCCAGCCGGCCGATCTCCTGCTCGATGGCCTGCGCGGCGCTGATGTGGCCATGGCCGATGGACGAATAAAAAATGACGATCTTTCGGCTCTGGGCGGCCCCGGCATCGCCCGCCGCCGGCGGGTGCGCAGCCAGTTGCCGCACCCGGTTGCGTCGCCGCACCAGCGCCCGCCATGCCAGGGCCGCCAGCAGGGTGAATGCGAACACCAGCGCCAGCGCGATGAGCGGGTCCATGCCCCAGGTCTGCGGTCCGCTCATTCCTTGCCCCCGCTGCGCCAGATCGACAGCAGCAGCCAGAGACTGCCGATGACGGCACCGACGAAGCCGAGCAGGCCAAAGAAGGGCAGCCCCGGCAAGGTGGGGCCGCCGGGCACGGTCATGACGATGGACGAGCCGACGATGAGGGCGGCGACGACGATGCCGATCACCCGCCGGTCGGCGGCACTGTCGAGCTGGTTGCCGACGCGCTTCAGGTGCGTGACATCGATGTGGATTTCCAGCCGCCCACGCCGCGCGGCACGCAGCAGCCGGGAGAGATCCTGGGGAAGACCGGCCACCAGCGACAGCGCCTCGCTGACCCCGCGCCAGCCGCGCTGGAGGAGGACCGAGGGTGCATGACGCGCGCGCAGCGCCTGCTCCAGCAAGGGCATGGCCTCGCCGGCCATGTCGAAGTCGGGGTCGAGCTCGCGGCCCATGGCGTTGCGCACGATTGCCGTCACCGCGCCCAGAGACCCTGGTGACTGTCTTACGGCAACCAAGGCCGCAATTTCCTGGCCGCAAACTGGCTCGTCAACGCAGCAAGACCCGTCGTGCCAGCGAAGCGATTGGGCGCTCTGCCCAGCGCTGCAGCCGTGCGTTTAATTGCAAAGGTTTGAGCGCCATGCGCACAACCATATCCATGGGGTACTGTTTAATCATCAGTTCGCACACCTGCTTGTGGATGACCGCGTACGCAGGTGCTTCACCGCCCCTCCCCCGAAAGCGCCAGGCCACGGCATGTCGCAGCGCGATGTCGGCGTCGCTCTTGCGCAGTTCAGCCATGCGACGCCAAAGTGTGGCGATTACATGCCACCTGCGTAGATTTTCCTGCTGCCGATACCGGAGAAAGTATTTGTAGAAATGCTTGTAATGCAGCACCTCGTCGGTGCGGATGCGCCAGGTGATATCCCGCAGCACAGGCTCATCGAACATGGCATTGATCGCCTGATAATAGGTGGTCGTGCCCATTTCGACGATGCAGCGCGCCACCAACTCCTGACCCCGCGTGGGTTCCAGTTCGTCGCAGGTGCATAGCTTGACATATTCCGCGAAAAAGTCGCCATAAGCGCTGTCCCAGTCGAACTCAGGCCAGACATGCTGCACATAGGTCTTCAGCGCGCGGCCGTGCTGCAGTTCCTCGACTTTCCAGTGCTCGTTCAGCCATTCTCCGACCTCCGTATCGCCCGTGAAATAGTCCGCCAGGTTATGAGCGTAGGTTTCTGCGCCACTTTCGACGAACGAGGCGCTGCACACCAGAAGAAAGATGTCGTCGCGCATGCGCATGCGCGCGGTGTCGATGGAGGAGAAATCGATATCTTCCAGATGCCAGCGCAAATCTGTTGCACGTTGATCGCTGTGCATTGCCATTTCCCCCTCATGGAAGAGATTCGTAGCCTTTTGATCATGAATCAAGCGGTTTGTTGCAAATATAGCCACAGTTGCCGCGCAATCAGGCGCATCATTGCCACCATCCGTGTACGCACGAACAGCAAGGCCTGGAAAGCGCCTTCAGGGCACATGCCATCCGCACGATCCGCCGCCAATGCGACCGCGGGCCATGCTTGCCTCAGGTGATGCTCAACAAGTTCTGGCGATGGGCTGTGCTCCGCATCGGCGATAGGGTGCAAGGCACAAACCGCGCCACAGCCCAAGCCATGGCACGGATGCAACGCCGCAGACCCGCCGTTGCGGGATGCAGCACACACGCTGGGGGCTTGTTCAGCGTGGCCTAAAACGACTTGCTGATGGCGTCTTTGGCCTTCCGGGCCATTTCCGTTATTGCATCCAGAGCCTTGTTGGCAGCATCCCTGGCGACTTCTGCTGCACGCTGGGCCGCTTCCTTACCGGATTCGGCCGCGTTTTTGACCGATTCCTCGGCCTTCTGCGCCGCATCGCTGGCGGCATCCGCTGCTTGATCGGCCGCGTCCGAGATTTTTTGCAGCGCGTCCCGGGTGGCTTGCGCGGTTTTGTCGACCAGCGTTGTTTCAGCCTCGGCCAGCCGGCTCCGGGCCGTCTTCAGGTTATCCTGAAGACGGGTGCGCAAGCCGGCGATCTTCTCGCTGGTTTGGTCGGCAGTGGCCTGCAAAAGCGCATCGGCATCGGCAACAATCTGCTTCATGTCGGCGATCAGTTTTTCTTTGTTCATAGAACCGTTGGATTCAGACATGGAAAACCTCCATCAGTGATTAAGAAAAAAATATCGGTGTAACAATTCTCAGGTCGGTAAGCACGCTCACGGCGGCCTAACCCGTTCGAAGCAGCCGCCTGCCAAGGGTTACTTCGTCATGGCATCTTTGACGTCTTTGACCGTTTCCTTGGTTACCTCAAGCGCTTTGTCGGCTGCCTCTTGGGTGGCTTGCGTGGCTTTCTGTGCGGCGTCTCTGGCGGCTTCGGCCGCTTTCTGCGCAGCCTCTTTGCCAGATCTGGCCGCCTTTTCCGCCGCTTCCCCGGCCTTCTGAGCGGCTTCCTTGGTCGCTGCGGCGGCCTTTTTGGCGGCTTCCTCGGCCTTCTGTGCAGCCTGCTTGGTCGCTGGGGTCGCTTTCCGGGTGGCTTGCGCAGTCTTGCGGGCTGCCAATTTGGCAGCTTGATCAGCATCTTGCGCGGCCTGATGGGCTGCTTCGGCGGTTTCCTGCGAGGCTTCACTGACGGCTTGTTCAGCCTTCTCTGCAGCCCGCTTGGCGGCCTCTGCAGCCTTGTGCGTCGCTTCCCTGGCTTCCTCGGCCGCTTTCTTCGCGCCTTCCTCCGCGTTCTGAAGCATGGGCGCCTTGGCCGTCTCGCCCGTCTTTGCCGCGGGTTCTTGCGCAGCCTGTGCACTTGTGCCCACGACCAGCGCTGACAGGATCAACCATGTTTTCCATTTCATCATTGCTTCTCCTTGCAGTCATGGAGCAGAGACGTCTGCTCC
This sequence comes from Pseudoxanthomonas spadix BD-a59, assembly GCF_000233915.3. Lineage (NCBI taxonomy): Bacteria > Pseudomonadati > Pseudomonadota > Gammaproteobacteria > Lysobacterales > Lysobacteraceae > Pseudoxanthomonas > Pseudoxanthomonas spadix. Next base: position 2,963,156 of record NC_016147.2, read on the forward strand.
GCACGTTTGCCCTGGGCCGGGGGTTTGTTGTGATTTTCCCTCGCTGTTTGTGCCAAGACCGTTACGCATCAAGCCCACGACATGCCGCGCAATGGCCTCTGGGTCTTCATGCTGTCGCTGGTAGCCCGGCAGGAAACGTCGCACCGACCGGGTTTCAAAGGGATAGATCACCAGACCGATCAGTGAAATGACGAAAGACTGGGGGTCATGGCCTGGAGCGACCTCAACGGCGAGATGACGCAGTGCGCTGAATAAGTCTCGAAAGACTTGATCGGCCAGGCTTTGCAGGCGCCGCTCATCGCTGTCCAGCAGTACCCACTGGATCAGGCGTCTAAAGTTCTCTTCCTTGGCGAGCAGGCGCGCGAACTGGAAAACGAAGGATTCGAGCCGGTCCCAAGGATTTCCTGCGCCGTCAAAAAGGGCCTTCAAGGGCTCCATTTTTTCTTCAAAGGCACAGCCGACCGCATCCAGATAGAGCTGATCCTTGTCGGAGAAGTAGTAGTAAAGCGCCGCTTGGGTGAGGCCGGCGACGGCAGCGACATCGCGCATCGAAACGCCGTCATAGCCGTACTGGGCAAATAGAGGCGCCGATAGCTCGAGAATCTCTTCCCGCGTTTTCCTTTTGGGGATGCCTTTAATCATCTGACTGCCCATGGACAGGCTCCAACAATGAACTTAACGAACGTTCAGTAACTATACGCCGTTGTGCTATTGATTGGCAAGCTGCCGGCGGAAAGTCTTGTTTAGGTGTCCGCGCCGCCAGATTTTGGAATGTCCGGTGGGGAACTGGCAGACTCAACTTCCAAGTGCAGTTCACCCGGATTCTGCCGCGGCACGTCGTCTACCCCTTCTGATACCGGGCCTGCGCCTTTGCGCTGAACCCCGGTGGCCGCGCGTTTGCCTGCTCGATCGGCAGGCACCCAACGGGTGCGGGTTGCTTGGGTCGGGCCACAAGCGGGGCAAACAGCCGGGCCCACAGCGGGCCCGGCGTTGCAGGCATGACCGCCGTCAGCCGAGGGCCATCAATCCTGCGGCATCTTCAGATCGTACTGGGCCGGCGGCGTCCCACCTGCCAGGTGGCGCACGAAATAGTCCCAGCGACGGCGCGCCACGTAGGCAGTCAGCGAGCCATAGCCGTGGCGCGCATTGGGGATCATCAGCATGTCGAAGTCCTTGTTGGCCTTGATCAGCGCCTCGGCCACCAGCAGCGACAGGTACGGCGGCACGTTATCGTCCAGGGTGCCGTGGACCAGCATCAGGTGGCCCTTGAGGTTGCCGGCCAGGGACTGGTTGGCCTGGCTGTCGTAGTTGCTCTTGCCGTCCTTTTCGATCAGTTCGCCCTGGTAGCGCTCGGCCCAGTCATCCTCGTAGCCGCGGTTGTCGTGGTTGCCGCTTTCCGACCAGGCCACCTTGAAGAACTCCGGATAGCGCAGGATGGCCGCGGTGGAGGCATTGCCGCCGCCGGAGTGGCCCCAGATGCCGGCGCGTGAGAGGTCGATCCACGGATGGCGCGCGGCCAGTTCCTTCATACCCGCCACCTGGTCGGGCAGCGTGTTGTCGGCCATGTCGCCATACCAGGCATCGTGGAAGGACTTGGAGCGCCACGGCGTACCCATGCCGTCAATGGCCACCACGATGAAGCCCAGTTCGGCCAGCGACTGATTGTCGACATGGGTGGCCAAAAAGCTGCGGCCGCGCACCGAGCCGGTCTGCGGGCCGGGGTAGATGTAGTTGACGATCGGGTACTTTTTGGACGGATCGAAGTTGGAGGGCTTGAACATCACCCCGTACAGCTCGGTCCTGCCGTCGCGCGCCTTGACCGTGAACGGCACCGGCGGCACCCAGCCGGCAGCCTTGAGGCGGGTGATGTCGGCGCGGGCGACTTCGGAGACCTCGGTCCCGTCGGCCGCGCTGCGCAGCAGCGTCACCGGCGGCACGGTGGTGGTCGAATAGGCATCGACGAACAGCTTGCCGTCCGGCGACAGCGACACGGTGTGGTCACTGGGTTCAGGCGTGAGCAGGATCGGCGCGCCACCGTCCAGGCTGGCCTTCCACAACTGCTGGTAGTACGGGTTGATGCCGGGGGTGCGGCCGACGCCGCGGAACCACACGGTGCGCGAAACCGGATCGACCTTGAGCAACTCGGTGACGTTGCCTTCGCCGGTGGTGATGGCGTGCTTGAGCTGGCCGGTGGTCAGGTCGTACAGGTAGAGCTGGCCCCAGTCGGAGCGCTCGGAAAACCAGACCGCCTCGTTGGTCTGCGGCAGGTAGGCCCAGCTGGCCGTGCCGTTGCCGCTTTCGTACTGGGTCTTGACGTGCTCGGAGAACACCGTGCGCACCTGACCGGTGGCCACATCGGCGATCCGGAACCACGCATCCTTGTGGAAACGCGAGGTGGAGACGAAGGCCAGCGCCTTGCTGTCCGGTGCCCACTTCACATCGTCCCAGCCGCCGTCCGGGCCGCAACTGATGTCATCGCACAGCGTGGAACGATGCTGGTCCGGGGCCATCTTCAGGCGGGTGACCTTTCTGGTGGGCACCTCGATCACCACGCGCTCGATCATGGTCACCTCCTTGTCGCCGGGCAACGGATATTTCCATGACTCCAGCTTCGGGTGGCCCACCTGGGTGTTGACCAGATACATCTGCCCGGTCTTGCGCTGGTCCTGCTGGAAGGTGGCGATCCTGTTCGAATCCGGCGACCACTCCACGATCGCCTTATCGGTGTGCTTCCAGCCGGCGTTGTCGGTGGCGTAGCCGTAATCCTCGACCCCGTCGGTGGTCAGCTGGGTCTCCTTGCCGGTGGCCAGCTCGCGCACCCACAGGTTCCAGTCGCGAACGAACGCCTCGGACCGCTTGTCCGTGGACAGCGCGCCGGGCTCCGGATCGGCCTTGGCGTAGACCTTGGCGCAGCGGGCGTTGGCATCGCAGACCACCTGGGTGTCACGCACGGCGAAGCGGTAACGGCGATCGGCGGTCAGCGCGATCTTGCCCAGGCCCAGCTTCTCGGCCTTGATCGGCTTGTCGCCTGTGGCCAGCAGGGTGTTCAGCGCAGCCGCCAGCGCCTGGGCGTCGAACAGCGGCGCGGTCCTGCCGGTGGCCACGTCGGTCTGCAGCAGGCGGTCGCCAGTGGCGTCGTGGTCGGTGTAGACGAAGTGGGTGGCGTCCAGCCAGGTCACACGGGTCACGGCGTGGTCGACCAGCGGCTGGGCGAACAGCAGCTTGTCGGCCCGGGCATAGTCGGCGTAGGTCACGGTCGGGGTCTGCGCGCAAAGGCCGGCCGACAGCGCGGCCAGGACCAAGGCGCCAAACAGGCGCGGGGCAGTGGATGTCAGGTGCATGTGGATCCCAGGCGAAGACGGAGCACGCCGGCGTGGACCAGCGCGTTTGCGAACGGCCGATCGTACCGCCGCCGCGTCCCGGCTTCCCCTGCCAGAGGTCCCGCTCGGGGTTGCGTCGGCCACGCAGTCAACTGCCATTTCACAGCCGAGTTCATCACAATGTGACCGCCTGGCCTTCGCCGGGCCCATGGCGGAAGGTCCGTCGCGGCCGCGCAGGGGTGCCACGTTGAAGCATTCATTCCTGATGGATGACGGCCAGCTGGGACGGCTGATCGCGCAACACGACTGGGCATCGACCAGCCTGGGTCCGATCGACGACTGGCCGGACGCGTTGCGCACCGCCGTCGCCCTGATGCTGCAATCGCCGGTGCCGATCGTGACCCTGTGGGGCCGCGAAGGGGTGATGATCTACAACGATGCCTATTCCAGGTTCGTCGGAGAGCGGCATCCGTCGCTGCTGGGCTCCAACGTCCGCGAAGGCTGGGGCGAGATCGCCAGCTTCAACGACAACGTGGTGAGCCACGTGCTGCTGGGCAACCAGCCGCTGTCCTATACTAAGCCAAGCGTTAGTAAGCCTCATGCCGCGGCACAGGCGCATGTAGGCGTGCGGAAGAATCCAGCAACGATATGCGGGAGCTTCTGGAGTCGGCGCAGGGCACGACTGACGGCGGCCTTCATTGTGGCCCTTGGTCTGCACGGTGGCTTTGGCAACGCGTGCCTTGACGTGGTTCCAGACCAACTCGTCAGGGTTGAGGTCAGCTGAGTACGGGGGGCAGGAAGAACAATTCGATGCGATCGGCGTGTTCTTCGACAAAAAGCTTCACTAGCCTGGCCTTGTACGAAGGGTGGCCGCCGACGATCAGGAAGATCTTCTGCGTCTGGCCGGCAATCAGGCGCTGCAGGAATTGCTTGAACACCTGGCCATTGACGCTGCCCTCGACGCTCATGAAGCGGAAATGGCCGCGCGCGTTGACCGCCGAGAGTATGTTGAAACCAAAGCGCGCCCCGGTGGCCTTGACCACCGGGGTCTGTCCAACCGGTGCCCAGGTGGTTCCGGCATGATGGTCCGAACGGATGCCTGATTCATCGGCAAAGAACACCAGGGCGCCTTCGCGCTTGGCCCGGGCGACGATCTTCGGGTACTGCTTGGCGTGCCACTGCGCAACCAGTAGCGGATCCTGTTGCCAGGCTCGGTACAGCGGGCGCTGCGGCGAGTAGCCCAGGCGCTTCATCGTAAGCGTCCGCCCATCACACCTACCAGAACGCGTCCCAGCTCGCCACGCTCGCGCCCGATCAACCGGGAGCGAAGAACGTGGCGATGCAAATGGAACGGCGGCGATTCTGGGTGGGGCATGTGGCGCGCTTCGATGCAAGCGGTCTGACTCGGCGGCAGTATTGCGATCGGCACTGTCTGGCGCCAGCAACGCTGGACTATTGGCGGCGGCGCGCTCGCATGGAGCCCGCACCGGCGTTCGTGCCCGTGCAGGCCCGCGCCGGGTCTGTCGCCGTGGTCGCAGCGACCGCCGCTTCCGTGCTGCACCTTCGCCTTGGAGAGGTTGATCTCACATTGCCCGCCGATGTCGATCCGACATGGCTCGCATCGCTTCTGCGGGCGCTGCGCTGATGCGCGCGTCGCGTTGGTTCATGGCGGTGGCGCCGGTCGATCTGCGCTGCGGCATGGATCGTCTGCTCACGATGGTGCAGTCGGCTTTCGGTCGCGATGCGTTCGATGGATCGGCCTATGTGTTCCGCAATCGCAGTGGTACGCGCATCAAGCTGCTGCTGGGCGATGCCACCGGCGTGTGGCTGTGCGTGCGCCGCCTGCAGTCGGGCAGCTTCGTCTGGCCGCGCGAAGACGACGAACTGTGCGAGCTGTCGGCCGAGCAGTTCGAGTGGCTCTGCGCAGGCGTCGACTGGCGTCGACTTTCCGTGCCGAAAACGCTTGCAAAGATGCTCTGATCCGATAGCCTTCGCGGCATGGATTTGGCGCAGCTTTCGACCATCACCGATGCGGACGTGCTGCGCGAACTGGTCGTTGAAAAGATCGGCGAAATCGCCAAGCACCAGCAGACGCTGGCCACGCGCGATGAAACCATCCGCAACCGCGACATCCACATCGAAGCATTGACGCACGAGATCGCACGCCTTCGGCGCGTGCAGTTCGCGGCTCGCTCCGAACGCATGAATCCGGAGCAGCGCGCCCTGTTCGACGAGAGCATGGACGCCGACCTGGCCGCGGCCGAAGCGGCGCTGGAAGCGCTGCGGCAGCCCACCGACATGTCCGAACCGGCAGCGCCGCGCAATCGGCCCAAGCGCCGCCCGCTGCCGCCGGAACTGCCGCGCGTGACCACCGTGCACGAGCCCGACTGCCAGGGTTGCGAACGCTGCGGCGGCGCACTGGTGAAGATCGGCGAACACGTGCGCGAGCGGCTGGCCTGCAAGCCGATCGAGTTCTTCGTGCAGCGCCAGGTGTTTGCGCAATATGCCTGCCGTCCGTGCGAGCGCGTTGTCGCCACGCCGGTGCCGCCGGCGATCCTGGATCGCAGCCAAGCCGCACCGAGCCTGCTGGCGCAGAGCCTGCCCCCGCGAAGGCGGGGGTGGCGGTCGCCAAGTACGTCGATCATCTGCCGCTGTACCGGCAGGAAGCGATCTACGCACGCAGCGGCGTGCCGTTGTCGCGCTCGACCCTGGCCGAGTGGATCGGCGCGGTCGGTGTCGCCCTGCAGCCGCTGGTGGATGCCACCCGCCAGGCGCTGCTGTCGTGTCCGGTGCTGCACGCCGACGAAACCCCGGTCGCGCAGCTGGAGCCCGGCCGAGGCCAGACCCGGCGCGCCTACTTGTTCGCCTACCGCAGCGACAGCGAGCGACCGCTGATCGTGTTCGACTACTGCGCCAGCCGCAGCGGTGTGCATGCACAGCGGTTCTTGGGTGAATGGCGCGGGGCGCTGATGGTCGACGACTTCGCCGGCTACAAGGCGCTGTTCGCCGACGGCGTTACCGAACTGGGCTGCTGGGCGCATGCGCGCCGCAAGTTCGTCGATCTGGAAAAAGCCAGCGGCAGCGCGATTGCCCCCGAAGCGCTACACCGCATCGCGGCGCTCTATCGCATTGAACACGAGGTGCGGGGCGCCGATCCGCACACGCGTCACGCCTACCGGCAGCAGCACGCGGCGCCGATCGTGGCGGCCCTGCACGAATGGCTGCGTGAGTTGCACCCCAAGGTGCTGGGCAGCAGCGGCACCGACCGCGCCATCGCCTACACCCTCAAACGCTGGCCGGCACTGGTGTGTTACTTGGACGACGGCCGCTATCCGATCGACAACAACCCGATCGAAAATGCCATCCGTCCGATCGCATTGGGTCGCAAGAACTGGCTGTTCGCCGGCTCCGGGCCGGCCGGCCGGCGCGCCTGCGCGATCATGAGCCTGCTGGCGACCGCCAAGGCAAACGGCCACGACCCGCATGCGTGGCTGAGCGACGTGCTCGAGCGACTTCCCGTCACCAGGAACAGCGACATCGCCACCCTGCTACCGCATAGCTGGCAACCGGCCGGCTGAGAACTGCCGGAGTGAATCGCTGAGGGGAAGGTGTGATCAGCGGACGCTTACGCTTCATCAGTCGGCCCACCGAGACTTCGCTCAGCGAGACCGCGAACTCACGGCGGATCAACTCCCGGATCATCGACAAGGTCCACACCGCAAACTCGAACTGGCACTGCAGCGGAGACTTGCTTTGGATCATGCGCAGCAGCTTGGCCACCTGCTTGGGTCCGAGCTTTGGAGGTGCACCGGCGATCGGCTTGGCCTTCAGTGCGTCCAGGCCACCGTAGTGATACGCCAGAAGCCACCGATAAATCTGCCGCCAACTGATGCCAATCCCCTGGGCCACGGCCTCAGGGCTTTCACCAGCGTCAATGCGCGTGACTGCCGACATCCGAATCTGCTCCAGCGCCTGATGACTGAAGCTGCGCAGGTCAATGGATTTTTTTCATTCCATTAGCCTGCTTGCGAAGTATAAGGCTTTACTAATAAATCCACTTTTATTTCAAAGCACTCTCTTAGAAACGAATGACTGTCTTAAGCCAGAAATTGTCACCCTGCGGCCGATTACGCGCTGAAAATTCTCGCTGGTATTGGAACCACACTTGGATGGGATCGAAGTTATACTTGAGCTCTGGACCTACGGCGAAAACACGACCTCGAAAGCCGTCCGAACCGACGCGCATGCCGCCAACTCGGTCATCTGTCGTTTGCCGCAACACGTACCCTCCGATGCCGGCCGTCAATGGTCCAGCGTTCCAACCAGCAGCGTAGTCGGCGTGAAACACTTGTCCGGACTTATAGTTCGTGTCGTCGTTCTTCTCGTTGAAGTCGTACATAAGCTTCAAATCCAACTGCGGACCATTCGGTTTTGAATAGGAAGCTGCGAAGACCAGTTCATAAGTGCCGAAGCCAGGACTTGGGTTGGCGACCGCGCGCGGGTCATACTTCCCTGTGTTGAAGAAAATGTCGATGCCATAGGCCAAATGAAAATTTGGAAGCGGGTCGGATGTCGCGAACAGCGTGAGATCGAGGTTGCCCAAACCGGTCCGCTCCTGCCGCAAGGCGGGCGTGTGGACCGTCAGGTTGACAACTGGAATCAACACCATCATCCCGAACCTCTGCCCCCCCCAAAGCTCCGGGCTGACGACGAGGACGCGGGGATCTATCGAGTTTGCTTCGATACTAAAGTTGGGAATGGAACTCTTCCCGTTCCTGTCATTGAAACGGTCTGCCGAGTAATGATTGGCATAGACGACGGTATAAATACCCGGTGGCGGGGGCGTGACAAGATAGCTCTCCGCCCCATTTGGATAATTCCCTCCCCCTGCCTCAGTTGCGACGGCCGATTGCGATCCGAGGCCAAGCATGACCGCTCCGAATCCGATGATCCGACTCCAGCGACAGCATTTAGACATTATCCTTGCTCCTTGAGTGTGGATTTTCATTTCTGAGTTTTTGGTATACGCACGATGAGCCCGTTCATGCTTTCAGTTAGCTCGATCTGACAGGCAAGGCGAGAGCCGGGCTGACGGTTGACTGCGTAGTCAAGCATCTCGTTTTCCAGATCGTTCGCCGGCCCGGCTGCGGCGACCCAACTTGCGTCCACAATCACGTGGCAGGTCGCGCAGGCGCAGGCCCCACCGCATTCGGCCAAGATTCCCTGAACTCCCGACTGGACAGCAATACGCATGAGGGTCGTGCCAAGCGCTGCACTCCGGACCTGCGAAGTGCCGTCCTCGCTCAGAAAGGTCACGGCGATCATCGCGCCACCATCCCGACGCAAGCGGCGCGAAACGGTATCGCGGGATCGCTCAGCAGATCTGGATCGAGAATTCCAGCGCGGCCCATAACCTGCCGGGCCGCTAGAAAATCGCCCGGCGCACCGACCGCTTCGACAGCGAGCAGATGCCCTGAAGGCGTGAGATGCGCGACTGTGATTCGGTCGGATCCCGGACGTGTTCTGACAACGAGCGCCGCCCCCTGGGGCACTAGGCCCGCAGTCTGCAGTTTGTAAGCATACTGATCGGACCAGAACCAAGGGACTTCTAGAGGTGGTGGCGCGCTGCCGCAAAGATCCGCAATGACCTGGCGCCCCTGCTCTAAGGCGCTTGGCACACTCTCGAGACGAACATTGCCCTCATGGCCGGTGACAGGCCTGCTCGTGCAGTCGCCGATCGCGTAGAGACCAGGACAGACCCGCGCGGCTGAATCAACTTTGATAGGACCGTGGTGGAGTAGTCCGGCCTGCACAGCCAACCCGGTATCCGGCTCCACGCCCACACAGGACAGAACGGCATCGCATGCGATCCGAGTGCCGTCATCGAGCAGGACCGCTGACACCTTGCGATCCTTTCCTTCGATCTCGACTGCGGTGCGCCCGAGATGAAAAACCACGCCCTGGGCCTCGTGCCGAGTACGCAACCAGGCAGCCATGGTTTCGCTCGCGGTGCGGGCGAGCAAACGGTGCGCCCGCTCGACAACAGTCACCGTCACGCCTGCGGCGCGGAGGGAGGCGGCGACTTCGAGGCCGATCGTCCCGCCGCCGAGGATCACGAGGCGGGCGCCAGGCGGACTTGCGGCACCAAGTGCGACAGCGTCGGCTAATGTGCGTAGCGCGCCGACGCCGTCCAGAGTAGACCCGGGGATATCAAGCACACGAGGCCGTGCACCGGTAGCCATCACAAGCACGTCGAACCCTTGGCAGGTTCCATCGTCCGTGCTGACCGTGCGGGCAACGGGGTCCATCGCTGTCACTGCTGACCCGAGCCGGAGATTGATCCCTGCGGTTGAGTAGGCAGGGGCGGGACGTAGCTCAAGCTCGTCACAGGCCGGCGCCGGCCAACGTTTGGACAGCGGTGGCCGTTGGTAAGGTAACGCGGTCTCGTTACCGAACACAGTAATGGGGCCGCGCCATCCGGCCTCACGAAGGCCGATGACAAACGCGCCCGCCGCATGTCCAGCGCCAATTACGCCCACTGAACGATCCAGCCCCTCACGCATGTGCGCAGCCCATCGTGAATGCGACATTCTCAGGTTTGGGGATATCAGACTCAAAGCCATCGCCGCCCTCCTCGGATACAAGCTCGCCGTTACGACTCATGCACGTCCGTAAGGCGCGCTCCTGAAAACTATTCGGGCGCCGCGGTAAACCTCCGCGCACGAAGGTACCAACTGACGCATCGGCCGTGCTGCTGTCCAAAAAGCCAACCCGCCAACTGGCTGCCGCAAATCGCAATGACCGACAGCGCGAGGATCGTGGTTGAGATACATCGGCCATGGTCTCGTGCCGCTGCTTGATGGAACGGTCGAGATTAAGCTGGTACTGGATGGAAGCCGAACTGAGGCCGCTCTTACGAGCGACCAATAGGCGATCTTCGGCCAATGGCGCGCGAAGGGTTTCCAGCTGAACCTTGCAGGCAACCCCCACGGGATCGCTGATACTGGCGGGTCGTTGGGCGATGAGTGGATACGCAGCCCATGACGCAGGCGCACCGGTCAGCGGCACGGTAACAGCGGCAGTCATGCGGCCGTCAATGCGAAGTCACGGGTGATGCGCGCAAACGCAACGGGATGCTCGATCATCGCCCAGTGACCGCAATAGGGCATGATATAGCCGGATGATTGCTCGATTAAATCCAGGAATTTGTAGGCATTTGAAACTGGAACAACTTTATCGTTCTTACCGTTGACGACCAAAGTTGGTACACGGTTCTGTCGAATATAGGCCTCGGGGTAAAAGAGGCCATTCTGTTCACGGATCCATGCCATGGCTGCCGCGTAAGCCCGGCGCGTATCTGGGTCGGTTGCCAGGGAGAAGCGATAGTCGATGAGCGCATCATCAATGACGAACGCGTCTGTCGTCAGGGCGCGGACCAGGCGGACCATTCCATCGCGCGTGAAATCGTAATGGATGACGGGCTTGAGGTCCTCGTGCACCTGCGTGTTGAGCCCGGCACTGCCCATGAGTATGAGCTTTCCAATCAATTCCGGATGCTCGACCGCGATACCCAAGGCGGTGGCGCCGCCCATGGAGTTGCCGACGACAAGCGGCGCGTCCAGGTCCAGGGCTTTCAGGAACGCGGCCATGTGCCGGATGCGGGCCTGTTGAGAGTAGACGAAATCGCCATTGGGCTTGCCCGTGTGACCGAAGCCAAGCATGTCAACGGCGATCACCCTGAAACCGTCACCCAGTGCCGGAATGACGTCCTTCCAGTTGCCCCAGCTATCCGCGCCAGCGCCGCCACCGTGGATCAGCACGATGGGCTTGCCAGCACCGACGTCGATGAAAAAAGTCGACACGCCATCCACCATGATGTTGTGGCCATGTACGTCTAGATTAATCACACGCAAATCTCCTGATATACGCCGGAGGGGCCTCCGGCGCGTAGGTGTTGTCAATAGTGGTAACGAACGGGCTAGGCAGCGATTGCCATGCCGGCCATTCCCGTCATCCATTGCGGCATGGCCTCGTAGTAGACCGGTACCGCCTTTGCGCCGGGCAGCATGGACGCTGCCATCATCCAGTTGACGATTTCGAGCCCACCATTCCCGCCATCACGCAAAATCTCTTCGACAGATAGGTCCGCCAACAGCTCAGGCGCGCCATTGGCCAAGGCATCCATCACGGCCTGGTCAAACACGCTGTTCACCTTGCCGTGGCCCGGGATATTGATCCAGTGTGACAATCCCCCGGTGCCAATGACCACGATCCGCTGATCGCCTGGTAAAGCAGACAGCGTCCTGCGCAAGACTTGGGCAAGCGCGAGACATCGGCCCGGCGTTGGCGCCGGATCCATGTTGATGTTCACCAGTAGCGGCAGGATCGGGATCGAGCTGGAAGGGTCCAGGAACATGAGCGGGATGGCTATGCCATGATCCGGCCGATACTCCTCAGCCTGAGTCAGGTCGAACCCGGCTGCGGCGGCATCGCGACAGAATTGCATGGCAAGAGCACGATGGCCGGGCCGCGGAGTCTGCGGGATGTCCATGTCGCCGAACGGGGTGAAGCTATCCGACAGGCCCACGGTAAAGGGCGGTTGCAGGCGCAAGTTAATGTTGAACATGTGATCGCTGCTAATCGCCACGATCAGATCTGGCTTGCACTCCTGCGCCTTCCGGCCCAATTCCTGAAGTCCGGCGAACACGCGGCCCGCCTGCGGGTCCGACGACTTATCACCGAATAGGACGTGCGAGGTAACGAACACACCAACTATGTTGGCCATTACGCCTTCTCCTTCAGAAACCTACGCACGCTGATCATCTTCCAAGAACCTACGTACGCTGATCATCTTCGTCATCTCGGGATTTACCGCCATCGCGTAGTGCATCTGCAGGATCGGATGCACCCCTGCCCCGGCCAGCGCATTCCTGTCGCCGGCGTCGAGGGCCGCCCGCTGCTTCGCATCGAGACCGTAGCGGTCATACAGGGCCGACCGGTCTTCCTGCAGCAGGGCCAGGTTGCCTGGCGTGCTGAACAACTCCTGAACCAACCGATTCACGGCGTAGCAGTCCATCAGAGGTGCTCGCGCGACTGGATGCCCCGGTTGTGCTCGGATGCCAGACGGCGCCACTCAATGATCGACTTATCCGGCTCATAGAGAATCTCATTGATCCAGCCACGGTCATCCTGGTAGAACCGCTGGGTCGAAAGGCGGGCCATGACGTCGTCGTCGTTGAAGCCGTGCAGCGCCATCGACACCCACTTTTCGTCGAACTCTTGCTTGAACTCGTCCGTCTCAGCCTCGGTCGGACACAGTTTTCCGATGGTCTGGAAATACAAGTGATTGTCCTCGTCAATCGGCACGTACCACTCGTATTGCGTGAGTCCCGGATTGGGGAAGGGCTCGACCCGTAGCACGCACGGAAGCCACATCGAGATGTTTTCGGCGACTCGCTTGCTGCCCATGTTGCCGCGAATCTTCACCTCACCCTCGATCGTTCCTTCGAACACTGGCACCGAATGCTCGCCGATCAAGTCGAAGACACCTTTGGGGCGTCCCGGCTCGATCTCTGACCGAGTAAGCTGGGCGGAGCTGCCAGGCGCAAAGCCCAGCGGAAGGGCAATGTCGTTCCCCTTCAGCAGGATCGAATCCTTGTGGATGTAAACGTGTCCTGCGTCGAACCCGTTCTCCGCTGCAATACGCCAGTTGGATGCCACCTCACGGTGCAACCCGAACACCGTCCGGTCTGCATCAAGAAATCCCGGAGGGACGTCTTCAGACAGATCGGTCGGTTCCCGATCACCGACGTAGACGAACACAATGCCCTTCACCTCCTGCACTGGATAGGAGCGAACGTTGTGCCGTCCGATCTGGATGCTCTGGGGATTGGTGAGGATATCGACCAGCTTGCCGGTGTCCCAACGGTAGGTCCAGCCGTGATACCAGCAGCTTATGGTATCTTTCGTCAGACATTCGAGTTTGTCCGAGAAGGCAACTCCACGGTGCAAGCACCGGTCCTTGATCGCGTAGACCTTACCGTCGATCCGGTTCAGCAAGATCTTTTCACCCAGCAGCTTGATAGGGACGGGTGTCTGCTCCAGGACCTCATGGGCAAAGCGGATGGGATACCAATGATTGCGGAAACCCAGCTTTGCCTCGACATAGCGAGCCCAGCCCTTGACTTGGCTGAGCACTTCGGGGGAAACCAATGCTGTCATGATAGAGACTCCAAATTATCGGACAATAGTGAATAAGGCATGGTCTTGCGTGCGGTGTGACGCCTTTCGTGCAGGTAGTCAACAGGGCTTCACGCTGGCGAGCAGCGTTGTTGCGCCCCACTCGATCAACAACATTATCGGACAATCTTGAATGAAAATTTCTCGTGTCTTGATACCAGATTCCGTTAGGACTGTCAACAGAGCTTGAGGATGGTGAACCTGAACCTAAGCCCCTACCGAAAATTCATAATTATCGGACAATCTTGAATGAAATTTTTCCTTCACGCGTTGATACCATCTGGACAGAAGTTAGTCAACACAAATTTGGGGGCGATGAGGACGAGTGCCGACCAACGCCCGGCAAACGCCAGTTCGCACGGGTTGCCTGCGGCGCGTGGGCAACATTGGTTGCATGCCACTTTTGCGACCGCGACGTCCTGCACCAAGGTCAGCTGCAGACGCGCCACGCCATGACTGCAAGGCCTGCCGGAGCACGTTCAACGCGCGGGCGGAAACGCCGCTGGCGCGCCTGCAACACAAGAAGAAAATGGTCCAGGCAACGCGGGCCCCTGACCATACGCAGCAGGTTACAAAACGGTACGCCTGACGCGGAGCTGGGGGGTTTGGATGGCGGCACAGGTTTTTTTTATGGTTCAAGGCAAACGCCATGCCTTGCACAGAGCTTCGAAGGCGGCGACACGCTTATCCTGGAAGCATCCAAGGGCAGGAAGTAAGCGCGATGCAGCGTCAGGCTCGCAAGAGAGGTGGCAAGCCCGTCAACCCCGAGGATCTCTGATGGAAGGGGACCAGCACTCGCCGCGCGTGACTGGCTATGATGATGGGCTACAGTGAAGAAATGTCCTAGATCTCCACGGAATTGCCACCAAGGGACTCCCCAATTATCTTGGCCAGTGCAGAATAAGCGCTTTGAGACAATCCCGCATCCGGTGCCTTGATCCTCAGGGCCAATTAAGACTCAGACCATGTCAACAGGCAATGCCATAAGAACCACAATGCTTGAGCAACCTTGCCCCGCATCAGACCCGCATAAAGGCGAAGCCATCATCCGCTCCGAGCGCGTTCGGCGCCCTCGCGGCAGCGTCGTCAATGTGGTCAATCGCATCCGCGCCGACATCTTCGAGGGGCGGATGACGCCAGGCCACCGCTTGGTCGAGTCGGAGCTAACCAGCGCCCTCAATGTCAGCCGAAGCACCATTCGGGAGGCGTTGAACAGGCTCGTCGCCGAGGGTCTGGTCCAGATCGAGCCGAACCGTGGCGCCTGGGTTCGGCGCACGAGCCGCCAGGCAATGCGGCAGATGTTCGCGGTGCGAGAGCTGCTAGAAGGCCAGGCCGCACGCGAGATGGCCGAGAAGGCGCCCGGCAGTCCGCAGGCGATCGCCAGACTTCGCCATATTCGGGCGATCGAGGCAGCCCTCGACCTGAAAGCTGACGCGCTAGCCTTCATGGCGGCCAACAAGGAGTTCCACACTGCCGTTCTGGAGCTCTCAGGAAACGAGGTGCTGCAGCATCTGGTGCCGCAACTGCAGTTTCCACAATTTCGGGCAGCGTTCTTTTGCTTCTTCTCGCCTCGGATCTCGGAGCAGTCCATGGTCGATCACCTTGCGATCATAGATGCTGCAATTGAGGGCGACGCCGATCGAGCGCAGGACGCGATGCGGGCGCATGTTCGCGGCACCGCGAACCTCGTGCTCACCATGGGAGATGAGTTCTTCGCCCCGTGAGCGGGTGCCTGCGCTACCGGTGACGAAAATTCTTGGGGCGACACGCCGCGGTTTCGGACGGCCTTTCCAGAAACCTGGCACGGTAAGCGGCGGCAAAACGACCGAGATGATTGAAGCCGCAATCCATCGCCACCATCGAAATCCCGCGCTCTCCCTCTCCGGACAATAGTCGCTTGCGAACCGCGTCGAGACGAAACTCGCGGAGCGCTTGAGTCGGACTGCTACCGCGAAAACGACGAAAGCTTTCCTGCAAGGTGCGCACCGGTACGCCGACCGACTTGGCAATGTCGTCCAGCGTAATGGACTCGTGCAGATGTGCCTCAATGTAAGACTCTGCCAGGCGCACGGCCCCTGGGGCGAGTGACGGGGCTCGGCTGGCCACGTCCCCCTGACCCCGCGTGAGCAGGGAGACCAGGAAGCGTTCGCAGTCCAGTGCCAGCCGAGGGTCGCTGCGCGCCAGCGCCACCATATCTGGGTCAGCCAGAAGCGATTGCACCTGGCGGAAAAAGGGACCCATTTCCGGTCTTCCGACGTCGATCGCCGATCGCAGCCGGTATCCTCCCTTGCCCGGATGAAGGAGGCGACGGTCGATCCGCACGACAAACTGCTCGGAATCTTCCGAGAACCGGACCAACAAGCGGTCGCCTGGGTTTAGGGCGACCCCGCGGGTTTGCTCGATCGCGACTTCGCCGCGTGGCAAGACCGCTTGCGCGCGACCCCGAAGGCAGAAGATGAGCAGGTGGTAGTCTGCAAGCGACTGCGTCTCAACCTCCATCGCGCCGAAGCCAATCGTGCCGAAACCGATACGATCCAGCCGGACGAAGTCCATATGGGCACGGAACGGTCCCGCTTGCCATGCCGGCGTGAGCCGGTGAGGTTGCATGATTCCGGAGATGCGCTCGCGCGTTTCATCCACGTCCGCCGAATCGAACAATCGGTGGGTCCGAAGAACGGGGGTCGGGTTGAGCTTAAGAACCTCGCGCACGCAACGTATCCAGCAACGTATGTTCGTATCCGATCATCATGGGCTTGTAATGTCAAGAAACATTCACGGAACTCTCTATGGCGGGCCATCGCGCTGCATCCGGTGCTTTTCCCTGTGCTCCGCCACTCGCCTAGCTCGGGGCCTCCATTGACCTCGACGCCGCGGACCGACTGGATAACGCCATCAGTCAGAGCCCAGCAAGCGGGGCCAGGCAACGTTGCGCAGATTCTGAATCGCCCTGGATCTATGGACGCTCAAAACGGCTGCGCGCGCACAACTGGCCAGCAAGCACGCGCGACGCAAATGGCCGAAAAGTGCTTGCTTCCAAGACTAAAGACCACTTCGACTCGCCGAAAGCGCCCACACGATTCCGCAAAGGCCCACTAAAATCAACGGACCGAGACCTCAATCCGGCCGCCTACGACCCGAACTCGGTAAGTCTGTACGGGATTAACGATCGGCGACGACCTTGGCAACCCAGTCGCGATCTCCACCAGCCCTTGGTGCAGCGGGCATTCGACGCAGCCATTTTCGACGAAACCGTCCGAGAGCCTCGCCTGCCCGTGTGAACACAGGTCATGGAGCGCATGGAGGCTGTTGCCCACACGGAACACCGCAACCTGTATTCCACCCGCGACGCCGGCGACCACCCCATCGTCCTGGAGGGCGTCAGCAGCCCCGACGTCATACCAGTCCGGTTCGCGCGGCATCAGATCGGTACCGCCAGCAACGTATGCACCCGGAGCGTGTCGTAAATCACACGACGTTGCTGGAAACGCCAGCCAGCGTCGGTCCTCACCAGTCGGTCCTGGTAGCGACCAGCCTGATAGATTTCCGTGGCGCCGTCCTGCCCAGTGTTCAGCACCATGTAGCTGCTGCTCGCTTCGACCGTGTCGGCGTCGATCGCCTTCCATTGCAGGCCAGATGTGAAATGCCGATAAACCGGTTTCTCGTAGATGTTCGCCTCTCGCAAAGAGATCACCCGGTCGCGCAGCATGCGCGCATTGTCGCAGTGGATCACCGGCGCCGGCAGACCCGCATCCTCGTTCTCCTTCGGGATGATCTCGTAGAGGCAGTCCTCGGTGAACAGGCTGGGCCACTCCTCCAGCCGGTCGTTATCGAGCACGTCGGCATACTGGTCGAATACCTCCTGGAGCTCCAGGCGCATCAGCAGCCGGTCTACCCTAGCATTTGCGAAAGCATTCATGGGCGGGCCGCCTCCAACTGCATGTCGTCGAAGTCCATGAGGCCCTGGTAGCCCACCCAAAAGCGTCGAATGAGGCTTTCAGTAATCAGCGTGTCCTGCTGCTCTGGTGCATCGCGGGACATCTCGATAAACGACGTCTTATCGCCATCCCGTATTGTGCCGCGCTGTACCAGCTCCGTGGCTTCGGTATCTTCCATGGAGATATATCCGGCCGGGCCGACCAAGTTGGCCTGCTTAATGCGTAGCTTGCGCATCTCAGGTGTGTCGTCTGCATATCCGAAGAAATGAAAAATAAGCTCGAAATGGTTCGGCCCCTTCGGCAGGAGCTGTCGGGCCACCAGCGTGTTGTGGATCTGCTGGATCACCAGCTGCGGAAAGATCGCCTGGATATGGTTGGTCGAGAGCTCCGCGAACTCGGGTACCATCGCCAGGATGCTGTCGTCTTCGAGTTTGAAACCCTCGTCGTAGGAGCGGATGTTCTGTGCGGCGTAGTCGGCGGAGGTCGTGTCCTCTTCGTTCTTCACCGCAAGTATGATGCTGTGCAACCCCTGCGCCTCGTCTGGCCGGCAGGTCGCCTTCATGCCGACGCGGAAGATGTTGAACGTGGTGTGGAAAAGGTGCAGCAGGCTGGCGTGATAGGGGTCCTTCACGTTCTCCATATACAGCTTCCAGTTGCTGTCGGAGTATTGCCGGGTGCAACCTAAGTATTCGATAGGCCGGTTGAAGATGCGATCCACGAAAGGCCGCATCTGCGGCCCGATGTAGTCGGAAAGGGGCGGCGCATCGTCGCTGAACGAGGCGAACACCAAGCCCGCGTAGCTATCGCAACGCAAGGTCTGCAGGTTGTGCTTGGCCGGGTCGAAGTCCCGGGGCATGCCAGTCTGGCCCTTCTGGCCGCGCCGGAACGGCACGCCCTGCAGGTTGCCCTTCGCTCCGAAATTCCACTGGTGGTAGACGCAGCTATGCGACAACGCGTTACCACGTGGTGCCCGACATATCACGGCTCCTCGGTGGGCACAGCGATTGACCCAAGCGTGCAGTGTGCCGTCATCGGCCCGGGTCATCACCACTGGCGTGTCGCCGACGAACGTACTCTTGTAGTCACCTGGGTTGGGGATCTCGGCTTCGAGCCCTAAAAAGCTCCAAGTCGTGCCGCGGTAAATTTGCTCCTGCTCTCTATCATAGATCTCTTGGCTGCTGAACACCTTGTAGGGCACGCGTGACCCGTCGGTGTGCGGAAAGACCGCTAGCGGTGTGGCGATCATCGAATTCTCGTTCATGGCTTGGCCTCTGCACTATGCTGCTTGAATGATTACGTCTGCCGTGATCACTCCACTATCCACTTTACGCAGCGCGCACCGGCTCTATCCGGATTGCGCGGGAAATGTGGTCGCCACCGTTGATGGCATCTGCAGACTCAAGCGTGCCGTCCCGGAACGCGCTGCCAACGCCATTAGGCGAAAATATGCTGCGCCTGCTTCCGCCCCCTCCATGGGTTGTGTGAGTACGGAACTCGGCAGCTTCCGACGGAATGTGCAGTCGCGACCGGCCGTTACCTGACCGTCTGGGCGGCGGTGCATACCAGCTCGGCTGACATGTTCAGGGGCCATCGCCCAGCCGATGAACTTGCGCGCGTACTGGTGAGGTGTCCCCCCTTGTGTTGGAGCAGACATGACGCTGGCCAGCACCCGGGAGCCGCAGCCCCTCCCGCGGCGCTCGGCGCCCACGGCAGCGGCAGTCAACTGCCATTTCACAGCCGAGTTCATCACAATGTGATCGCCTGGCCTTCGCCGGGCCCATGGCGGAAGGTCCGTCGCGGCCGCGCAGGGGTGCCACGTTGAAGCATTCATTCCTGATGGATGGCGGCCAGCTGGGACGGCTGATCGCGCAACACGACTGGGCATCGACCAGCCTGGGTCCGATCGACGACTGGCCGGACGCGTTGCGCACCGCCGTCGCCCTGATGCTGCAATCGCCGGTGCCGATCGTGACCCTGTGGGGCCGCGAAGGGGTGATGATCTACAACGATGCCTATTCCAGGTTCGCCGGCGAGCGGCATCCGTCGCTGCTGGGCTCCAACGTCCGCGAAGGCTGGGGCGAGATCGCCAGCTTCAACGACAACGTGGTGAGCCACGTGCTGCTGGGCAACCAGCCGCTGTCCTACAAGGACATGGAGCTGGCCCTGAACCGCGACGGCCAGTTGAGGACCCTGTGGGTGGATCTGGACTACTCGCCGGTGCTGGACCAGACCGGCACCCCCATCGGCGTGTTCGCCATCGTGGTGGAAACCACCGAGCGGGTCCTGGCCCAGCGCACCATCGCCGCCGAGCGCGAGCGCCTGGCGCAGCTGTTCGAACAGGCGCCCTCGTTCATGGCGGTGGTGCGCGGGCCCGAGCATCGCTTCGAGCTGGCCAACCCGGCCTTTCGCCGGCTGGTGGGCGATCGCGCGGTGATCGGCAGCACCCTGCCCCAGGTGCTGCCCGACGCCGTGGACCAGGGCTACCTGGCCCTGCTGGACCGGGTGTTCGCCGACGGCCAGGTGTACGCGGCACAGGGCGCGCCCTATGCGATGCAGGTCCATCGGCAAGCAGCGCCGGTGCGACGGGTGGTGGATTTCGTGTTCCAGCCGATCAAGGACGAACAGGGCCAGCCCATCGGCATCTTCATCGAGGGCGTGGATGTCACCGACCGCGCCCGCGCCGAATCGGCCCGCGAGGCCCTGGTTGCCCTGACCGACGCGATCCGCGATGCCCGCGAGCCGGCGCAGCTGGGCCTGCTGGCCAGCGCCATCCTGGGCCGTGCGCTGGCCGCCGGCCGGGTCGGCTATGCGCATGCCATCGAGAGCAGCCAGGTCCTGCAGGTGACCTGTGAATGGCGCGCCGCCGGCATCGAACCCCTGGACCCGATGCTGGACCTGCGCTACGGCGCGCTGGGCAGCATGCTGGAGACCGGCGAGCTGGTGGCCGTCGAAGACGTCTGCGACCACCCCCTGACCCAGTCCATGGCCGCGCCGCTGGAAAGCAGGCAGGTGCGCGCCCTGATCAACGTGCCGGTCATCGAACAGGGCCGGCTGGTGGCCATCCTCTACGTCCATGAAAGCCAGGTGCGCCACTGGGACGAGCAGGAAATCGCGCTGGTGCGCGAGTTCGCCGAGCGCCTGCGCACCGCCGAACAGCGGCTGCACGGCGAGGCAGCCCTGCGCCATGCCAACGAGACGCTGGAGCAGCGCGTGGAGCAGCGCACCCGCGAGCTGATGGACACCGAGGCGGCCCTGCACCAGGCGCAGAAAATGGAAGCGGTGGGCCAGCTCACCGGTGGTCTGGCGCACGACTTCAACAATCTGCTGACCGCCATCACCGGTGGCCTGGAACTGCTGAAGATGCGCCTGGCCCAGGGCCGCACCACCGACCTGGACCGCTACATCAACATCGCCGCCAGCGCCGCCGGGCGCGCAGCCAGCCTGACCCATCGCCTGCTGGCCTTCTCACGCCGGCAGACGCTCTCGCCCAAGCCGACCGACGTCAAGCAGCTGGTCAACGGGATCGAGGAATTGATCCAGCGCACCGTGGGCCCATCGATCACGGTGGAGACCGTCAACGCGGCCGGGCTGTGGCCCTCGCTGATCGATCCGAGCCAGCTGGAAAACGCGGTGCTCAACCTGTGCATCAATGCCCGCGATGCGATGCCCGATGGCGGCAGGATCACCATCGAGACCGGCAACCGCTGGATGGACCGGCGCACCGCCAGCGAGCGCGGCATCGCTCCCGGCCAATACATCTCGCTGAGCGTGTCCGATACCGGCACCGGCATGCCGCCGGAGGTGATTGCCAAGGCCTTCGACCCGTTCTTCACCACCAAGCCGCTTGGCCTGGGCACCGGGCTGGGGCTGTCGATGATCTACGGCTTTGCCCGCCAGTCCGGCGGCGCGGTCAGCATCTACTCCGAGCCGGACAAGGGCTCGACGGTGTCCATCTACCTGCCGCGCTACCTGGGCGAGGCCGACCAGCCCGGCGAGGCACAGGCCTGCGGCGATGCCCCGCGCAGCCTGCAGGGCGAGACCGTGCTGGTGGTCGACGACGAAGCCGCGGTGCGGGTGCTGGTGACCGAAGTGCTGGGTGACCTGGGCTATGCGCCGCTGGAGGCCGAGGACGGCGCCAGCGGGCTGCGCATCCTCAATTCCGACGCGCGCGTGGACCTGCTGGTCACCGACGTGGGCCTGCCCGGCGGCATGAACGGCCGGCAGATGGCCGACGCGGCGCGGGTGCAGCGTCCGGGCCTCAAGGTGCTCTTCATCACCGGCTATGCCGAAAACGCGGTCCTCAGCCACGGTCACCTGGAACCGGGCATGCACGTGCTGACCAAACCGTTCTCGCTGGACGAGCTGGCCGGGCGCATCCGCGAACTCATCGCCAGCTGAGGCCGGCGCGGGTCCGGGCACTCAGGCCGCGCGCCTCACCCCGGCAGCGGCCGCAGGCACAGCCAGATCGCAGCCCAGTGCGCCGCCGCACCGCCCAGCACGTGGGCGTGCCACAGCGCACGGTTGTAGACCAGCGACTTGCGCACGTAGAACCCTACGCCCACGGTGTAGATCAGCCCGCCTGCGGCGATCAGCCACAGCACCGCACTGTCCAGCCCGGCCATCAGCGGCTTGATGGCGATCACCGAGGCCCAGCCCAGCAGCAGGTAGATCGCCACCCAGAAGCCCTTGCCCACCCCGGGCAGGAACAGCTTGCCGACCACGCCAAACAGCGCCACGGCCCACACCCCCAGGATCATCGCCCAGGCCCACGCCCCGGACAGGCCCAGCACCAGCAAGGGCGTGTAGGAGCCGGCGATCATCACGAAGATGCCGGCGTGGTCCAGCTTGCGCAGCAAGGGCTGGCGCGCGGCGGGGGCGAAGTTGTAGGCGGCCGAACAGGCAAACATCACCAGCAGTCCCAGCGCGTAGACGCAGGTGGCCACCAGCAGCGCCTCGTTGGCAAGCGCACGCCACACCAGCACCGCCCCGCCGAAAATCGCCAGCACCAGGCCGGCAAGGTGCACGATCAGGTCGGCGCGGCGGGCGGCGGCGGTCTTGTAATGGGGTGCAGCGGGGACGGGAGCGGACAAGGGCGATGTATGCGTCGGGAAGAAGGCACACAGGATACCGGCCAGGCATGGCGCGCCGGCCTTGGAAACTCATGAGAGCCGCGTAGGGCGGGTCTTGACCCGCCGTGGTCGCACCGCAATCGCAATCGCAATCCAGGCCGTACCGCGGTGGCGGGTCAAGACCCGCCCTACGGCCTCAGGCTGCCATGCCGTTGTGGCGCAGCAGCGCATCGATGCTGGGCGCGCGGCCGCGGAAGGCGGTGAAGTTCTCCAGCGCGCTGCGGCTGCCGCCGCGCGAGAGGATCTCGGCGCGGAAGCGTGCGCCGGTATCGGCCAGCTGGTCCGGGGCCTCCTCGAAGGCGGCATAGGCATCGGCACTGAGCACCTCGGCCCACTTGTAGCTGTAATAGCCCGCGCCGTAGCCGCCGGCGAAGATGTGGCTGAAGCTGTGCGGGAAGCGGTGCCAGCTCGGCGGGCGGTTCACCGCCACTTCGTCGCGCACGCGCTCCAGCAGGTCCATCACGCTGTCCTGCACCGGGTCGAACTCGGTATGCAGGGCCATGTCGAACAGGGCGAACTCCAGCTGGCGCACGGTCTGCATGCCGCTGAGGAAATGCCTGGCCGCGATCATCCTGTCGAACAGCGCCCGCGGCAGCGGCTCGCCGGTCTGCACGTGCCGGGTCATGCCCTGCAGGCGCGTCCATTCCCAGCAGAAGTTCTCCATGAACTGGCTGGGCAGTTCCACCGCGTCCCATTCCACGCCGTTGATGCCCGACACGCTCAGCTCGCCGACCGCGGTCAGCAGCGCATGCAGGCCGTGGCCCATCTCGTGGAACAGGGTGATCACCTCGTCGTGGGTCAAGGTCGCCGGCTGCCCGTCCACGCCCTTGCCGAAGTTGCACACCAGGTAGACCAGCGGGGTCTGCACGCGGTCGGCGCGCTGACGGCGGTTGCGGCAGTCGTCCATCCACGCCCCGCCGCGCTTGCCCTCGCGCGCGTACAGGTCCAGGTAGAACTGGCCGACCAGGCTGCCGTCGGCATCCTGCAGGCGGTAGAAGCGCACGTCCGGATGCCAGACCGGCGCGGTGTCGGCCACCACCTCCACGCCATAGAGCGACTTGATCAGGTCGAACAGGCCGCCCAGCACCGCCTCCTCGGTGAAGTACTGCTTCACCTCCTGCGCCGAGAAGCTGTAGCGTGCCTGCTTGAGCTTCTCGCTGACGTAGGCGATGTCCCACGGCTCCAGCGTCTGAAGGCCCAGCGCCTCGCGGGCGAAGGCTTCCAGCTCGGCCCGGTCCTGCCGGGCGTAGGGCAGCGCGCGTGCGCCCAGCTCGCGCAGGAACTCCAGCACCTGGGCCGGGCTGCCCGCCATCTTGGTGGCCAGCGAGTATTCGCCATAGGAGGCAAAGCCCAGCAGCTGCGCCAGCTCGGCGCGCAGGGCCAGGATCTTCTGGATCAGCGGCGAGTTGTCCAGCTTCTCATCGCCGGCCTCCGAGGCGCGCACCGCATAGGCCTGGTACAGCGTCTGGCGCAGGGCGCGGTCGTCGGCATAGGTCTGCACCGGCAGGTAGCACGGCATCTGCAGGGTGAACTTCCAGCCCGGCTCGCCCTCGGCCCTGGCCGCGGCGCGGCTGGCGGCGATCACCTCGTCCGGCAGGCCGGACAGGTGCTGCCTGTCCTTGATCCAGAACGCGTATTCGTCGGTGGCATCGAGCACGTTCTCGGAAAACCTGGCCTGGACGCTGGCCAGCTCCTCGCGGATCTGGGCGAAGCGTGCCTTGGCCTCGTCGGCCAGCTCGGCGCCGCCGAGGCGGAAATCGCGCAGCGCGTTGTCCAAGGTCCTGGCGCGGGCCGGATCCAGCGCGGCCGGGTCGGTCGTTTCGGCCAGCGCCCGGTACTGGGCGAACAGTGCCTGGTTCTGTGCCAGCGCGCTGGCGAAGCGGGTCACCTTGGGCAGGTTGTCGTTGTAGGCCTTGCGCAGCTCGGGCGAGTTGAGCACGCCCTGCAGATGGTTGACCTGGCCCCAGGCGCGCCAGAGTTTTTCGGTGGCATCGTCCAGCGGCACCACGAAGCTGTCCCAGGTGACCGGGCTGACGGACTGGGCCCGTTTCACCGCCGCCTCGGCATCGGCCAGCAGCGTGTCGATGGCCGGGCCGACATGCTCGGGGCCGATGGCATCGAAACGGGGCAGGCCGGAAAAATCGAGCAGCGGGTTCATCGGTGAATTCCTGGGAAAGGGCATTTCAAGATAGGGCGCGTGGCGGACACATCCAAGCGCGCCGGCGCTCAGCCGTCGTGGCGGGCGGTCTGTAGTTCAGGCAGGGCCGCGCCGGCCACCGCGGCGGCCGTGGCCGCGTCACTGAGTCGGGTTTCGATCCCGCAGCGCACGTACCAGGCCGGATCGTAATAGCTGTGGGCATAGCGCTCGCCGCTGTCGCACAGGATGGAGACGATCGAGCCGCTGCGCCCGGCGGCCTGCATCGCCTGGGCCGCGTGCAGCACGCCGACCAGGTTGGTGCCGGTCGAGCCGCCCACGCGCCGGCCCAGCGCCGTGCTGGTCCAGCGCATCGCCGCCAGGCTCAGCGCATCGGGCACCTTGAGCATCGCATCGATGCAGCTCGGCACGAAGCTGGCCTCCACCCGCGGCCGGCCGATGCCCTCGATGCGCGAGCCGCAGTGGTGCAGGCACCCGGCATCGGCCTGGCCTGCCAGCGCCTGGCAGTAGTAGTGGAAGAACACCGAATGCTCCGGATCGGCGCACAGGATGCGGGTGCGATGGCGCCGGTAGCGCACGTAACGGCCCAGGGTGGCGGCGGTGCCGCCGGTGCCGGGGCTGCAGACGATCCATTCGGGGATCGGGTGCGGCTCGGCCGCCATCTGCTTGAAGATCGATTCGGCGATGTTGTTGTTGGCCCGCCAGTCGGTGGCCCGCTCGGCGTAGGTGAACTGGTCCATGAAATGGCCGCCATGCGCCCGCGCCAGGCGCTCGGACTCGGCATTGATCGCGCCGGGCTGTTCGACCAGATGGCACTGGCCGCCGTAGAAGGTGATCGCGGCGATCTTCTCCGGCGAGGTGCTGGCCGGCATCACCGCGATGAACGGCAAGCCCAGCAGGCGCGCGAAATAGGCTTCGGACACCGCGGTCGAACCGCTGGAGGCCTCGATCACCGGCGCGTCCTGGCGCAGCCAGCCGTTGGCCAGCGCATACAGGAACAGCGAGCGCGCCAGGCGGTGCTTGAGGCTGCCGGTGGGATGGCTGGATTCGTCCTTCAGGTACACGTCGATGCCCGGATAGCCGGGCAGCGGCAGCGGGATCAGGTGGGTGTCGGCCGAGCGGTTGAAGTCGGCTTCGATCTTGTGGATGGCGGCGGCCACCCAGTCGCGCTGCGACATCGGGGTGAGCTTCGAAGACAAGGTGTGCCGCCCATTCTAGGGCCGCCGCGCCGCCGGCGCCCGGCCGGGGCATCATCCCGTTGCCGCCGCAGCGGCGGGCCGGGCCAGCGACGCGGACCAGACCCACCCTGCACAGCGGTCATATCGCGCCCTGGCTGCAGCCCCTGATCGGTGAGCCCCTGCCGCGCACCTTCACCGCGACAACAGCACCGCGCCCGGCGCACGCATCGCGCGCAGCGTCACCACCAGGCTGATGTAGCCGGCGGCCAGCTGCGCGAACAGCTCGGCCGTGGCGCTGCGGCCGCTGTCGGCCACCTCGGCATAGGCGCCGCGGCCCAGGTCGATGAAGTAGTCCTCGCTCACCCGGCGCCGCTGCGCCAGCCCGGGGAACAGTCCGGCGATCAGCAGGCAACGATCGCCCACATCGCGCAGCGCATCGGCGCGCAGCTGGCCGGTCTGCTGCTGCGCATGCAGCCATTCCAGTGCCTGGGTGCGGGCCAGCAGGTCGCGTTCGCGCTGGTAGCGCAGCAGCACGAAGACCAGGTACGCCTCCTGCGCCTGGTCCAGCGTTTGCCCCTGCTCGCCGGCTGCCTCATGCACCAGTGCCTGCCACAGTTCCATCGCCGCCCCATCCCGCCATGCCTTCATCACCATGCACCTGCCTCTTTGGTTGACCTGGCTTGACGCTACCGCGTGTGCCCAGCGCGGTGTTGGCAGGCGGCCGGCCACAGTGCTAACGCGGCCGGGCATGGATCTGACCGGCGGACCGTCGCCAGGCCAGCCCCTGGCAGGTCCGGTGAACTTCAGTCGCCGGCGCGCCTGCTGCGATGCCGGCGGCGCTTGCGATAGAGCTCCTGGTCGGCATGGGCCAGGGTCTGCTCCAGCGTTTGCCCGGCGATGCGCAGCGCAGCGCCCTTGGAGAAGCCGATCGGCGACTGGTCCGCATCGGCGCGCAGCTGGGCCATCCATTGGGCCAGGCCTTCGGCGTCGGCGTGGGCCAGCAGCACCGCGAATTCGTCGCCGCCCAGTCGCACCACCACGCCGGGCTCGGGGGTATGGCGCCGCAGGAAATCGGCAAAGCTCACCAGCACCTGGTCGCCGCGCTGGTGGCCATGGGTGTCGTTGACCTGCTTGAAATGGTCCAGGTCGAAGGCCACGCACGCGGCCGGCATGTCGGCCCACAGCGTTTCCAGCTCCAGCAGGTAGCGGCGGTTGAAGCAGTTGGTCAGCGGATCGCGCCGGGAGAGTTCGCGCAGCCGCCGCTCCTGCCAGTACTGGCTGGTGACGTCCTGGGCGTGGGCCAGCACGTAACGCTCTCCGTCGTCCTCGTCCAGCACGTTATGGAAGTTCCAGTAGCGCAGGGTGCCGTCGCGCGCGACCAGCTCGATGGTGCCCGAGGCATTGCCTTCGCGGTAGATCTCGGCCAGATAGTCGCCGAACCAGGCACGGCGCTCGGGCTGCATGAAGTCGGTGAGCTCACGCCCCAGCAGCGCCGACACGTCCATCCCTAGCGAACGCGCGGCGGCCGGGTTGATGTTCAGCAGCACGCCATGCGCATCATGGGTGCAGATCAGGCCCAGGCTGAACTCGAAGATCTTGCGGAACCGGCGCTCGCTGGCCTCCATCGCCTGCACTGCGCGGTGGCGCATGGTCACGTCCTGGAAGGCGCCCAGCAGCTTGCGCCGGCCGTCCACCACGTCCATGCGCCCCACGGTGCGCACCCAGATCGCGCGGCCGCCGCGGGTGACCAGTGGCAGCTCCAGATCCCATCCTTCGCCGGTCTCCACGCTGCGCTGCACCGCGGCGTTGACCACCTCGCGCGCCGGCTCGGGATAGAAGGACAAGGCCTGCTCGTAGCTGGCCGGGGTGAAGCCCGGCGGTACCTCGTGGATCCGGCAGGTTTCGTCGGACCACAGGATCTGGCCGCTCTCCAGGTCGGCCTCGTAGCCGCCCACGCCGGCGGTCCTGCCGGTGCGTTCCAGGAACGCCTCGCTGGCGCGCAGTTGCCGTTCCAGCGCCGCGCCGCGCTGCACCTGGGCCGACAGTTCCAGCGCGTTGTCGGTCAGTGCTTCCTGGTTTTTCATCAGCTGCTCGCGCAGCTCGATCGCCGCCACCGTGGCCTTGGCCAGCTGCTGCAGGGCGCTGCGCTGCTGCTCGCTCAGCGCGCGCGGCACGGTATCCAACACGCACAGCGTGCCAACGCGATGGCCGCTGGACAGGGTCAACGGCGCGCCGGCGTAAAAGCGCACGTGCGGCTCGCCCACCACGATGTCAAAGCGCGAGAAGCGCACGTCGCCGCGCGCATCGCGCACCTCCATCAGCTCCTCACCGCGGATCGCGTAATCACAGATGGCGGTGCTGCGCGCGGTCGATTCGACGCCGGGCAAGCCATAGTTGGACTTGAACCACTGGCGCTGCTGGTCGATCAGGGTGACCAGGGCCACCGGCGAGCCAGTAAGCTCGGCCGCGGCACGGGTCAGCGCGTCGAACAGCGGTTCTGGCGGGGTATCCAGCAGACGCAGGTCCAGCAGCCGCTGCAGGCGCTCGCGTTCGTCGTCGGTTTCCAAGCCCTTTGCATCCATCTCGCATTCTCTGCACGTTGGCGGCCCCGGCCGCATGCGCAACGGGGTCACCCGCCATCTTCGCCCATCGCCAGGGACCATTCATGCCCGGCGGCGGGATCGGATGCACAGTTTGATCACCTGCAGCAGGACTGGTGATTGCGCCGAAACGGCTCGTGCTTGCGACGAATGTCATCGGCGATCGGCGCAAATGCGCGCTGGGTTTGGCCGAGACATCCCCGGATAATCGGTGCATCCGCGCAGCACGGCGGGGCGCTCGCGCCCGCGCCACCCGGCTTCCACACCCCAAGGAGTCACCATGTCCGCTGACCTGCTCAAGGCCCTGGGCCTCAGGCACACCAATTCCGGCACCTACCTCGGCCATGGCCAGTGGTCCCAGGCCACCGATGCCGGCGTGCTGGAGTCGGTCAACCCGACCACCAACGCCGTCATCGCCCAGGTCCAGGCCAGCAGCCAGGCCGACTACGACACGGTGATCGCGCGCGCCCAGGCCGCGTTCAAGGTGTGGCGCACCACCCCGGCCCCGCGCCGCGGCGAAGCGGTGCGCCTGTGCGGCAACGCCCTGCGCGCCAACAAGGACCTGCTCGGGTCGCTGGTCGCCCTGGAGATGGGCAAGTCCAAGCCCGAGGGCGACGGCGAAGTGCAGGAGATGATCGACATCGCCGATTTCGCCCTGGGCCAGAGCCGCATGCTCTACGGCTACACCATGCATTCGGAGCGCCCCGGCCACCGCATGTACGAGCAGTACCACCCGATCGGGCTGGTCGGGATCATCAGCGCGTTCAACTTTCCGGTCGCGGTGTGGTCGTGGAATGCCTTCCTGGCCGCGATCTGTGGCGACATCTGCATCTGGAAGCCGTCCAGCAAGACTCCGCTGACCGCCATCGCCACCCACAAGATCTGCAATGCGGCGCTGGCCGATGCCGGCTTTCCGGACCTGTTCTTCCTGATCAACGATGCCGGCACCGAGCTGGCCCGGCAGTTCGTCGATGACAGCCGCGTTGCCCTGATCAGCTTCACCGGCTCGACCGAAGTCGGCCGCACGGTCGCCGAGCGCGTGGCCCGCCGCCTGGGCCGCAGCCTGCTGGAGCTGGGCGGCAACAACGCGATCATCCTGGACCAAACCGCCGACCTGAAGCTGGCCGTGCCGGGCATCGTCTTTGGCGCGGTGGGCACCGCCGGCCAGCGCTGCACCACCACCCGCCGCCTGATCGTGCATGCTTCGATCCACGACACCGTGCTGGCGGCGCTGGTCAAGGCCTATCGGCAGGTCGAAGGCAAGATCGGCGACCCGCTGGATCCGGCCAACCTGATGGGCCCGCTCAACAGCAGGTCGGCGGTCGATGCGTTCCTGGCCTCCGTCGAACAGGCCAAGGCCGCTGGCGGCATCGTGGAAACCGGCGGCAGCGCACTGGCGCGCGAGGGCAACTTCGTCCTGCCGACCATCATCACCGGCCTGGACAACAGCGATCCCATCGTCCAGCACGAGACCTTCGCCCCGATCCTGTACGTGATGCGGTACGAAACGCTGGACCAGGCCATCGACCTGCAGAACGGCGTGCCGCAGGGCCTGTCCTCGGCGATCTTCACCAACAGCCTCAAGAGCGCCGAGAAGTTCCTGTCCGCCGCCGGCAGCGACTGCGGCATCGCCAACGTCAACATCGGCACCAGCGGTGCGGAGATCGGCGGCGCGTTCGGCGGCGAAAAGGACACCGGCGGTGGCCGCGAATCCGGCTCGGATGCGTGGAAGGCCTACATGCGCCGCCAGACCAACACGATCAACTATTCCGATGCTCTGCCGCTGGCCCAGGGCATCAAGTTCGATCTGTAGCCGTACCTGGCAACGGGCGGCACCCGATCATTCGACCGTGACCGC
Source organism: Pseudoxanthomonas spadix BD-a59 (assembly GCF_000233915.3). Taxonomy (NCBI): domain Bacteria; kingdom Pseudomonadati; phylum Pseudomonadota; class Gammaproteobacteria; order Lysobacterales; family Lysobacteraceae; genus Pseudoxanthomonas; species Pseudoxanthomonas spadix. The sequence goes on from NC_016147.2 coordinate 2,993,570, forward strand.
CTTGGCCAGGTTGCGCGGCTTGTCCACGTCGGTGCCGCGCGCCAGGGCGGTGTGGTAGGCCAGCAGCTGCACCGGGATGGTGTGCACCACCGGCGAGAGCACGCCGGTGTGGCGCGGGGTGCGGATCACGTGCACGCCGGCGGACTCGCTGAAGTGGCTGTCCTGGTCGGCGAACACGAACAGCTCCCCGCCGCGCGCGCGCACTTCCTGCATGTTGGACTTGACCTTTTCCAGCAGGCGGTCGTTGGGGGCGATGAACACCACCGGCATGGTGGCGTCCACCAGCGCCAGCGGGCCGTGCTTCAACTCGCCGGCCGGATAGGCCTCGGCATGGATGTAGGAGATTTCCTTGAGCTTGAGCGCACCTTCCAGCGCGATCGGATAGCTCAGGCCGCGGCCCAGGAACAGCGCGTTTTGCTTGAGCGCGAAACGCTCGGCCCAGGCCGCGATCTGCGGTTCCAGGTTGAGCGCGTGCTGCACGCTGCCGGGCAGGTGGCGCAGCTCTTCCAGGTATTGCGCTTCTTCTTGGTCGCTGACCTTGCCATGCAGCCTGCCCAGGACCACAGTCAGCTGGAACAGCGCCGCCAGCTGGGTGGTGAAGGCCTTGGTCGAGGCCACCCCGATCTCGGCGCCGGCGCGGGTGTAGCAGACCAGTTCGCTGGCACGCGGGATCGCGCTCTCGGGCACGTTGCAGATCGACAGCGTGTGCAGGTGGCCCAGCGACCTGGCGTACTTGAGCGCCTCCATCGTGTCCAGGGTTTCGCCGGACTGGGAAATGGTCACCACCAGGTGCTTGGGGTTGGCGTAGGCGGCGCGGTAGCGGTATTCGCTGGCGATCTCCACGCTGCACGGCAGGCCGGTGATGGCCTCGATCCAGTAGCGCGCGGTCAGGCCGGCGTAGTAGCTGGTGCCGCAGGCCAGGATCTGCACCCCGGTGATCTGGCGCAGGATGCTTTCGGCGTTTTTTCCGAACAGCGTGGCCGGAAAGCCGCCCGCATCGACCGCCGCCTCGATGGTGTCGGCGATGGCGCGCGGCTGCTCGTGGATTTCCTTCTGCATGAAGTGGCGGTACGGGCCCAGCTCCAGCGAGGCCAGCGACACGTCCGAGACATGCACCTTGCGCTCCACGCGGCTGTCGGTGGCATCGAAGACGGTGACGCCGGTGCGGGTCACATCGACCGTGTCGCCCTCTTCCAGGAAGATCACCCGGCGGGTGGCCTGCAGGATCGCCGACACGTCCGAGGCGACGAAGTTCTCGCCGATGCCCAGCCCGACCAGCAGCGGGCAGCCCATGCGCGCGGCGACCAGGTGCTGCGGCTCGGCCTTGGACACCACGGCCAGCGCATAGGCGCCGGTCAGTTCCTTGACCGCCGCCTGCAACGCGGCCAGCAGGTCCAGGCCCTGCTGCTGATGGTGGTGGATCAGGTGGGCGATGACCTCGGTATCGGTCTGCGATTCGAACACGTAGCCCAGCGCGGCCAGCTTCTCGCGCTGCGCCTCGTGGTTTTCGATGATGCCGTTGTGGACCAGGGCCAGCGCGCCGTGGCTGATGTGCGGATGGGCGTTGGCCTCGGTCACCCCGCCGTGGGTGGCCCAGCGGGTATGGCCGATCCCCAGGGTGGCGCTGAAGTGCTCGGCCTGCGCGGCCGCTTCCATCTCGGCGACGCGGCCGGTGCGGCGCACGCGGCGCACCTCATCGCCCACGACCATGGCAATCCCGGCCGAGTCATAGCCACGGTATTCCAGGCGCTTGAGGCCCTCGATCAGGACCGGGACCACATCGCGATCCGCGATCGCGCCAACGATGCCGCACATGGATGACATCCTTCGAACATTGAAAATGATCCGCGCAGTTTAGAGCGTGCGATGCACCTGGAGATGGTCCGGAGCCGGCTTACGACCGCGCAGCCTTGCCCCCTCTCCCCCGCAAGCGGGGAGAGGGTCGGGGTGAGGGGGGCCCGGGGTGACAGGCATGCTGACGATGGCTATCGACACTCCGGAGCCGGCTATGGTCTGCCGGGATCCAAGCAAAAAGCCCCCCTCACCCCAGCCCTCTCCCCCGCAAGCGGGGGAGAGGGGGCGACATCCGTGCGCTGATGAAGACCGCCGCCGCCACGACTGTCCGCGCGGACGCCGCCAGTGTCCGCGCGGACACTGTCCGGCCGTGCGCTTCCTTTCGATTCAATGAGTTGCCGTTGGCACGCGCCATGCTTGGCAAGCACGGACGACTCAGCCGCCGATGCCATCCAAGCTCATGCAGACCGCCAACCCTTTCCGCATCCGTAACACCGCTGCCCAGGACACCGTGGTCCTGGCCAGCAAGGGCGCGCGCTGGAAGCGTTGGGGCCTGGTCGGCGGCGGGGTGGTCGTGCTGGCCGCCGCGCTGGCCTGGGTGGTGATGGGCTGGGCCGCGGGCGGGCGCTCGTTCGACGCCAGCCGCGTGCGCATCGCCACGGTGACCCGCGGCGACCTGGTTCGCGACCTGGCCGCCGACGGCCGAGTCATCACCGCCAACAGCCCGACCCTGTACGCCATCGACGGCGGCACGGTCACCCTGCAGGTGGTGGCCGGCGATGTGGTCAAAAAGGGCGACGCGCTGGCGGTGATCGACAGCCCGGCCCTGCGCAGCAGGCTGGTCCAGGAGCAATCCACCCTGGCCGGGCTGCAGGCCGAGGCCAGCCGCGCCACCCTGGACGTGACCCGGGCCAGGGCCGAGGCCAGCAAGACCATCGACCAGGCCAGGATCGACCGCCAGGCCGCCGAGCGCGATGTCGAGCGCTACCAGCGCGCCTTCGACGGCGGCGCGCTGCCGCAGGTGGAACTGGCCAAGTCGCAGGACACCCTGAAGAAATCCGAGATCGAACTGCAGCACGCCCGGCAGGATGCTTCGCTCAAGCAGCAGGGTGCGCAGCTGGATGCCCGCAACAAGGCGCTGCTGGCCCAGCGCCAGAACGCGGTGGTCGAGGAACTGCAACGCCAGGTCGACGCGCTGACCCTGCGCGCGCCGTTCGACGGCCAGGTCGGCCAGGTGCAGGTCGCCCAGGGCACCAACGTGGCGATCAACGCACCGATCCTGAGCGTGGTGGACCTGAGCAAGTTCGAGGTCGAGATCAAGGTGCCCGAGAGCTTCGCCCGCGACCTGGCCATCGGCGTGCCGGCGCAGCTGACCTCCGGCAGCGGCGAACCCTACCCCGGCAAGATTTCCGCCGTGTCGCCCGAGGTGGTGTCCGGCGAAGTCACCGCACGCGTGCGCTTCGACGGCAAACAGCCACCGGGCCTGCGCCAGAGCCAGCGCATGAGCGCGCGGATCCTGCTGGACACGCGCTCGAACGTGCTCAAGGTCGAGCGCGGCCCGTTCGTCGAGCAGTCCGGCGGCCGCTACGCCTACGTCATGGCCGGCTCCAGCGCCCAGCGCCAGCCGGTGCAGCTGGGCGTGTCGAGCCTGTCGGAAACCGAAGTGCTGTCCGGTTTGAACGAAGGTGACCGGGTAGTGGTCTCCGGCGCCGACCAGTTCGGCGACGCGCCACGGGTGACCGTCCACTGATCCATCCCCGGGTCGTGGGAGCCGCTACAGCGGCGAGGGGCTTTATCGGTGGGGTTCCATCGCCGCTGTAGCGGCTCCCACACATACAACACCACAACACCACATCCGTTGACTGACAAGGAACCCGCCATGCTCGACATGCACGCCGTCTCCAAGGTCTACCGCACCGAGCAGGTGCAGACCCACGCCCTGCGCTCGCTGGACCTGCATGTGGCCGAAGGCGAGTTCGTCGCCGTCACCGGCCCCTCCGGCTCGGGCAAGACCACCTTCCTCAACATCGCAGGACTGCTGGAGACCTTCACCTCGGGCACCTACAGGCTCGATGGCGAGGACGTGTCGCACCTGTCGGACAACGCCCGCAGCAAGCTGCGCAACCAGAAGATCGGCTTCATCTTCCAGAGCTTCAACCTGATCCCGGACCTGAACCTGTTCGACAACGTCGATGTGCCGCTGCGCTACCGCGGCATGGCCGCGGCCGAGCGCAAGGCCCGCATCACCCAATCGCTGGAGCGCGTGGGCCTGGGCTCGCGCATGAAGCACTACCCGGCCGAACTGTCCGGCGGCCAGCAGCAGCGCGCGGCCATCGCCCGTGCCCTGGCCGGCAGCCCGCGCCTGCTGCTGGCCGACGAACCGACCGGCAACCTGGACACCCAGATGGCCCGCGGCGTGCTGGAACTGCTGGAGGAGATCAACGCCGCCGGCAGCACCATCGTCATGGTCACCCACGACCCGGAACTGGCCGCCCGCGCCCAGCGCAACGTGCACATCGTCGACGGCCAGGCCACCGACCTGGTGCGCGAAGCGGGGTTGATGGCCTCGGCTGCACCAGACCTCTCCGCACAGGCGTAGGGCGGGTCTCGACCCGCCTTTCGCCCTCGACCCGCCATCCGGGAATCTCGCCCCGCCTCGTGCACCGCGCCACGCCAGCCCCCCGGCGGGTCGAGACCCGCCCTACGAGATCGCCATGTTCACCTACTACTGCAACCTTGCGTTACGCAGCTTCAAACGCAACAAGGTGCTGACCGCGCTGATGGTGCTGGCCATCGCGCTGGGCATCGGCGCCTCGATGACCACGCTGACGGTGTTCCACGTGCTGTCGGGCGATCCGATCCCGGCCAAGAGCGAGCGGCTGTTCCGCGTGCAGCTGGATCCGGAAGGGATCGACGGCTATACACCCGGCGAGGAGCCGCAGCGGGACCTTAACCGCTACGACGGCGAGACCCTGCTGCTGCAGAAGCAGGGCAAGCGCCAGGCGCTGATGAGCGGCGGCAGCGTCACGGTCGAACCGGCCGGCGGCGCACTGCGGCCTTTCATGCTGGATGCGCGCTACACCTCGGCCGATTTCTTCGCGATGTTCGAGGTGCCCTTCCTGTTCGGCCACGGTTGGTCGGCCAACGAAGATGCCGGCCAGGCACGCGTGGCGGTGATCGCCAGGACGCTCAACGACAAGCTGTTCAACGGCGCCGACAGCACCGGCAGGACCCTGCGCATCGATGGCCATGATTTCCAGATCGTGGGCGTGATCAACGACTGGAAGCCCAAGCCGCTGTTCTATGATCCCGACATCGGCACCTACGACACCGAGGAGCAGGTGTTCGAGCCGTTCCAGACCGCCATCGGCCTGGAACAGGAACGCAACGGCAGCATGAACTGCTACGGCGCCACCGCCACCGTCGACGGCACTGCCCGTGAAGCGCCATGCGCCTGGGCCCAGTACTGGGTAGAGCTGGACAGTGCGTCCAGGGCCGGCGACTACAAGGCCTACCTGGATCGCTATTCGCAGCAGCAGAAAGAGGCCGGTCGCTACCAGCGCCCGCCCAACACGCGCCTGCGCAACGTCATGGACTGGCTGGAATACAACGACGCGGTGCCCGGCGACGTGCGCCTGCAGCTGTGGCTGGCGATGGGCTTTTTGCTGGTGTGCCTGGTCAACACGGTCGGCCTGCTGCTGGCCAAGTTCCTGCGCCGCAGCGGCGAGATCGGCGTGCGCCGCGCGCTGGGCGCCAGCCGCGCCGAAATCTTCAAGCAGTGCCTGGTCGAAGCCGGCAGCATCGGCCTGGCCGGCGGCGTGCTGGGCCTGGGACTGGCTGAGCTCGGCCTGTGGGCCGTGCGCCATCGCCCCACCGGTTACGCGGCGCTGGCGCAGCTGGATGGCTCGATGCTGTTGATGACCTTCGTGCTGGCGGTGTGCGCCAGCCTGCTGGCCGGCCTGCTGCCGGCGTGGCGCGCCATGCAGATCACTCCGGCGGTGCAACTGAAAACGCAGTGACATTCCCCTCCCCTTTCGCGCGCAGCGCGAAGGGGGAGGTCGGGAGGGGGTGCGTTTGGCTGTGCAGGCCAGGGCATGCCAGAAGCAACCCCTCCCCAGCCCTCCCCTTGGCCGATGGCCAAAGGGAGGGAGCAAAAGCTGGCTTGCTCCATCCGACCCACCACTTCGGTGCCGAACCCGTACCCCAACGCCTCTCAAGGACGAGGGGCTCAAAGCTTCACGGAGTTGCCCATGGAAATCCGTCCGATCCTGTCCACCCTGCGACGCCACAAGACCGCTGCGGCGCTGATCGTCGTGGAGATCGCGCTGGCCTGCGCGATCATCTGCAACGCGCTGTTCATCGTGTCCCAGCGCTGGGAAAATCTCCAGGAGACCAGCGGCGTCGCCGAGCACGAGCTGGTCACCGTTTCCCTGAGCGGCGTGGGCAAGCAGACCAATCCCGATGTCATCACCCAGGAAGACCTGGCCGCCCTGCGCGCCGTACCGGGTGTGACCAACGTGGCGATGGTCAACCAGCTGCCATTCCGGCGCGGGTCCAATAATTCATCGCTGACAATCATGCCCGACCAGAAGATCCCGACCCTGAGCGCGGCGATGTACACCGGTGACGAAGGTACGGTGCGCACGCTGGGCCTCAACGTGATCGCCGGCCGCGACTTCCAGCCCGATGAATACCTCAACTGGTCCGAACTGATAACCCAGTTGAACGGCAACAGCAACGTGCCGCTGCGCACCATGGCGCTGATCGTCAGTCGCGAAGCGGCCCAGAAGCTGTACCCCGGTCAGTCGGCCGTGGGCAAACCGGTGTACATGGCCAACATCCCGCTGACCATTGTCGGTGTGGTCCAACGGCTGCGTCGTCCCAATAGCTTTGACGGCGACACCAGCTATTCGATGCTGATGCCGTTGCGTCAGAACTACACCAACGGCGGCTTCTACGTCCTGCGCGTCGGCGACCCCGCCCAACGCGGGCGGGTCCTGCACGATGCGGTCGATGCGCTGAACCGGGTCGATCCCAACCGCCTGGTCATGGCCCAGAAGACCTTCGACGACTGGCGCAGCGACTACTTCAGCAACGACCGCGACATGATGGGTCTGCTGATCACCCTGTGCCTGGCGCTGCTGCTGGTGACCGCGCTGGGCATCATCGGTCTGGCCAGTTTCTGGGTGGCCCAGCGCACCCGCCAGATCGGCGTGCGCCGCGCCCTGGGGGCCACGCGCGGCCAGATCCTGCGCTACTTCCAGACCGAGAACTTCCTGTTGGTCAGCGCCGGGATCGTGCTGGGCATGGGCCTGGCCTATGCCATCAACCAGCTGCTGATGAGCCGGTACGAACTGCCGCGCCTGCCGCTGGTGTATCTGCCGGTGGGCGCGGTGCTGCTGTGGGCGCTGGGCCAGATCGCGGTGCTGTGGCCCGCGCGCCGCGCCGCGAACGTGCCACCGGCGATCGCCACGCGGTCTGCGTAGGGCGGGTCTTGACCCGCCATGGCTTTCGGATGAGTCACAAGGCGGGTCGAGACCCGCCCTACGGTACAGCCATGGCGGGTCGAGACCCGCCCTACGAACACCCGATGAACTACGCCCTCGAAACCGGACTGCGCGGCCTGCGCCGCCACCCCCGCACCATGGTCCTGTCGATTCTCACCCTGGCCCTGGGCCTGGCCTCGGTGATGACCATGCTCAGCCTGCTGGCGATGCTCGCGGCCGATCCGCTGCCGGGCTTGAGCCAGCAGTTGTACCTGGGCTGGGTGGATTCGCGCGAGGCGGCGAAAGGCACGGCGGACCCGAGCGCGGGAGATCCCGAATATCTTTGGAAAACCCGCGATGTGGAGGCGTTGATCGCCGCACGGCCCCAGATCAGGCAAACAGCAGTGGTCACCTCGTTCTTCAGCCTGGCCGGCGCAGACGGGCGCAAGAGCGTCGACTCGGTCAACGGCATCGCGGCGATCGGGCCGTTCGGCGCGATGTTCGGCGCGCCGCTGCTGCACGGCCGGTTCTGGACCCCGCAGGAAGAACGCAGCCGCGCGCGGGTGATCGTGCTGGGCCGCAAGACCAGCCTGCGCCTGTTCGACACCGAGGATGCCGTCGGCAGGCAGGTGCGGCTGGGGCAGGACCTGTTCCACGTGATCGGCGTCCTCGCCCCCTGGCAGCCACGCCCGCGCTTCTACTTCATGCAGCCCGGCAACCCGGGCTGGAGCGCGGTCGGCGAGGAAGTGCTGGTGCCTGCGCAGGCCGTGCTGGAGGCCAAGACCCCGCTGATCAGCGAGCGCAGCTGTGACCAGGGCGCCACCGACGGCTATCAGTTCAACTCCGTCGACCAGAACGCCTGCCGTTGGCTGGCGCTGTGGGCCGAGCTGCAGACCCCGCACCAGGTCCAGGACTATCGCACCGCCCTGCTGCATTACGCGCAGGATCGCCATGCGGCCGGTGCGTTCCCGCGGCCGGCGCACACGGATCTGTACAGCGTGCAGGACTGGCTGGAAGCCAACCGCGTGGTGCCGCCCGACGTGCGCCTGAACCTATGGCTGGCATTGGGTCTGCTGGCGCTGTGCCTGGTCAACGTCGCCGGCTTGCTGGCGGCGCGTTTTCTGGGTCGCTCGACCGAACTGGGTGTGCGGCGCGTGCTGGGCGCGCCGCGCCGGGCCATCTTCATTGCCTGCCTGGTCGAATCCAGTGCCGCCGGCCTGCTCGGCGGCGTGCTCGCGCTGCCACTCACCCTGGGCGGCCTGTGGCTGGTGCGCCAGCAGGCGCAGCAGTACGCGTCGATGGCGCAGTTCAAACCCGGCCTGTTCGCCGTGCTGGTGCTGCTGGCGCTGTGCACCGGCATCGTGGTCGGGTTGGTTCCCGCCTGGCGCGCCACACGCATGCAGCCTGCGCTGCAGGTCAAGACCCTTTAAGGAGACCCGGATGTCGATCAAGCACATCGCCTCCAGCGTGCGCCGCCAGCGCATGATGCCGATCCTGCTCATCGCCCAGGTCGCGCTGACCTGCGCGATCCTGGGCAACACCCTGTTCCTGCTCGGCCAGCGCCTGGCGCCGATGCTGGTGCCTGACGGCATCGTGCGCGATGAGGTGCTGGTGGTCGACCAGGTCGTGAGCACCGAAGGCAACTGGAAATCCACCGACGTGCGCGCAGCTCGCATGGCCCTGGCGTCCATCCCCGGCGTTCGCGTGGTGTCGCAGTCGCTGGGCGTGCCGATGCGGCAGACCTTCAACCTGGCGTTTTCGCTGAAAGGGCCCACAGGTGTTTCGTTGATCGCCAGCGGCTTCGCAGGCGACCATCTGATCCAGGCGCTCGGCCTGCAGCTGGAGGCGGGTCGCGATTTCACAGCGGAGGATGCAGTGGACATCTTCGGCGGCGACAAGGACAACGCGCCGCCCATGCCGGTGATCATGACCCGCGCCCTGGCCGACAGGCTGTTTCCCGACGGGGGCGCGCTGGGCAGCGTGCTGTCCGATCCAGACGGCGACAGCTCTGGCTATCGGGTCGTGGGCATCGTGCGCCATCTGCTGCGTTATCAGATGAGCGAGTTGGACGATGGAAAATCCGAGTATTCGATGCTGGTTCCCACGCACGATGCGGGCACGCCGATCCTGAGCTACGTGCTGCGCACCGACCCAGACCGACGCGAGTCGGTGAAGCAAGCCATTCCCGACGTGCTCAAGCGCAGTTTTGGACAGCGCATCATGCGCGGCATCGAACCGGCGGTCGCAACTTACGAAGACCTGCGCGAGATGGGCTTCAAAAGCCGCCGCGCCAGCGTCTGGCTGCTGGCGGTGGTCAACCTGGTGGTCGCCACGATCACCGCCATTGGCATCGCCAGCCTGACCGGTTACTGGATCGCCCAACGCACCCGCCAGATCGGCGTGCGCCGCGCATTGGGCGCCACGCGCGGGCAGATCCTGCGCGACTTCCTGCTGGAGAATTTCCTGCTGGTCAGCGCCGGGCTGGTGCTGGGCATGGGCCTGGCCTATGGCACCAACCAGCTGCTGATGGCGCACTACGCCCTGCCCCGCCTTCCGCTTGGCTATCTGCCCATCGGCGCTGCCCTGCTGTGGGCCCTGGGCCAGTTCGCCGTGTTCTGGCCCGCCCGCCGCGCCGCGGCAATCGAACCGGCCATCGCCACGCGCGGCGCGTAGGGCGGGTCTTGACCCGCCATGGCTTTCGGATGAGCGAGTCCCGTAGGGCGGGTCTTGACCCGCCATATGGATCATCGGAAAGCAATGGCGGGTCAAGACCCGCCCTACGGACTGCTTCGCACCCCGGCCCACGCCAGCGGCGTGGGCGCTCCCGGGCACGCCGGTGCCGGCATGACGCCCCAGGCCAGACCGCTATGCTGTTCCAACCGCTTCCATGAATCCTGAAGGTCTCCCCCTCATGCTTGCCGATCCGAAACGCCTGTTGCTTGCCCTGGCCGTGTCGCTGGCCGCGTCCGCGCCCTGCGCGCTGGCCTGGCAGGCGGCCGATGGTGTGCTGGTCTCGCAGGAGACCCTGGATGGCTACGCGGGCCGCTATCTCACCGTCGACGGCCTGGCCTTCAAGGTCTGGCGCGAAGGCACGGTGTTGAAGCTGCAGCCCGAAGGCGGCGCCGCGGCCGAGCTGGTGCCCGATTCGGAGACCACCTTCCACCTGCGCGGCATGCAGGGGCACGTGGAATTCGTGTTCGACGCGGCCGACCGGGTCAGCCATCTGCTGCTCACCCAGGGCGGCGCCACCGCCAAGGCCATCCACCAGTAACCGGCACACGCCCATTGCCATGCCCACCCTGCTGATCATCGACGACAACCCTGCGGTCGCCACGGCGCTGGACGTGCTGTTCTCGCTGCACGAGATCGACACCGTGCACGCGGCCGACCCGGAGGCCGGATTGGCGATGCTGGACCGCGGCGGCATCGACCTGGTGATCCAGGACATGAACTTCTCCGCCGACACCACCAGCGGCGCCGAAGGCCGGGCGCTGTTTGCGCAGATCCGGGCGCGCCATCCGGACCTGCCGGTGGTGCTGCTGACCGCCTGGACGCACCTGGAAGCGGCGGTGGAGCTGGTCAAGGCCGGCGCGGCCGATTACCTGGGCAAGCCGTGGGATGACCGCCGCCTGCTGGCCACGGTCAACACGCTGCTGGAGCTGTCCGAAGCGCGTGCGGAGCTGGATCGCCGGCGCGCGCGCGACCGGCTGCAGCGCAGCCAGCTGGAGGCCAGGTACGACCTGCGCGGGGTGGTGTTCGACGACCCGGCCAGCGAACGGGTGCTGGCCCTGGCCTGCCAGGTCGCGCGCAGCGACCTGCCGGTGCTGATCACCGGGCCCAACGGCAGCGGCAAGGAGAAGATCGCGCAGATCGTGCAGGCGAATTCCTCGGTGCGCCACGGCGCGTTCGTCACGCTCAACTGCGGGGCGCTGCCCAGCGAGCTGATTGAAGCCGAGCTGTTCGGCGCCGACGCCGGGGCCTACACCGGCGCCAACAAGGCGCGCGAGGGCAAGTTCGAGGCGGCCGATGGCGGCACGCTGTTCCTGGACGAGATCGGCAACCTGCCGCTGGCCGGGCAGATGAAACTGCTGCGCGTGCTGGAGACCGGCCGGTTCCAGCGCCTGGGCTCCAACCGCGAGCGCAGCGTGCAGGTGCGGGTGATCAGCGCCACCAATGCCGACTTGGCCACGATGATCCGCGAAGGCAGCTTTCGCGAAGACCTCTACTACCGCCTCAATGCGATCGAACTGGCCTTGCCGCCGCTGGCCGAACGCCCGGGCGACATCCTGCCGCTGGCCGCGCACTTTGCCGACAAGCCGATCGCCGAAAGTGCGCGCGCCGCGCTGCTGCGCCACGGCTGGCCGGGCAACGTGCGCGAACTGCGCAACGTGATCCAGCGCGCCGGCCTGCTCGGCAGCGGGGCGCACATCGAGGCCGCCGACCTGCAGTTGCCGGCCAGCGCGCCCGCCTTGCGCATGCACGCGCCGCTGCAGGAGCCGGACCGGGTGCAGATCGAAGCAGCCCTGGCCCGCGCCGGCGGCGTCATCGCCCAGGCCGCGGCCGAGCTGGGCCTGAGCCGCCAGGCGCTGTACCGGCGCATGGATCGGCACGGGATCAAGTCGTCATGAACCCGCCGGCGCATTGCCGTTTGAGGCATTTGCGGTCCCCGGCCCTTCCGCGCAGGCCGGGGCTTGGTGGCTTGCCGCGCTCGCTTCGCTCGCCCCCCTCACCCCGGCCCTCTCCCCCGCAAGCGGGAGGAGAGGGAGCAAGGCATTTCGCCCTCGTCGCCCCACGGGCGGAGGAGAGGGAGCAAGGCATTTCGCCCCCATCGCCCCCACGGGCGGAGGAGAAGCAAAGCATGCGGACGGCGGCCCCGTCGACATCTGCGGCATGAACGCCCACGGCACGCCGCGTTGAAGCGCTCGCTTGCCGGCCGCCTGCTGCTGTGGCTGGCGCCGCTGGGCGTGGTCGCCATCGCCCTGCCGCTGGCGCTGCAGGCCTGGCTGGCCGATGTCTGGCTGTCCGGGGTGATCGCCGCGGCGATCCTGCTGCCGCTGGCGGTGTGGGTGCTGCGCCAGGCGCTGGCGCCGCTGAACTCGCTGTTCCGTGCCCTGTCCGGGGCGGTCAACAGCTATCGCGACGGCGAGTTCAACTTCGGCGTGCACTGGGACGGCAACGACGAATTGCACGATCTGGTGGTCTCCCACGAACAGCTGGGCCAGGTGCTGCGCGACCAGCGCCAGGGCCTGGCCCAGCGCGAACTGCTGCTGGACAGCATGGTCCAGCACTCGCCGGTGGCGATGCTGCTGCTGGCGCCCGGCGGCGATGGCGGCCTGCGCGTGGTGTTCGCCAACCTGGCCGCACGTGCCTTGCTCCACGGCGGCAAGCGCATGGACGGCCAGCGCTTGGAATCGCTGCTGCAGCAGGCCCAGCCCGAGCTGGTGGAGGCGCTGGAGCGCGGTGGCGACAGCCTGTTCGTGGTGCCCGCCAGCGAGGAAGGTGGCGAGGAACAGATCTACCACCTGGCGCGGCGGCGCTTCCAGCTCAACGGCCGCCCGCAGGAGCTGCTGCAGCTGTGGCGACTGACCAGCGAGCTGCGCCGCCAGGAAGTGCAGACCTGGAAGAAGGTCATCCGGGTGATCAGCCACGAGCTCAACAACGCGCTGGCGCCGATCGCCTCACTGGCCCATTCCGGCGGCGAACTGGTCCGGCGCGGGCGCCACGACCCGCTCGAGCACGTGTTTGCCACCATCGAGGAACGCGCACGCCACCTGGAGGAGTTCATCCGCGGCTATGCGCGCTTTGCCAAGCTGCCGCAGCCGCAGAAGCAGGCCGTCGAGTGGGCCGGGTTCCTGCGCGGGCTGCAGCAGCAGATCGGCTTCACCATCGAAGGCCAGGCCCAGGACACGCACAGCCGCATCGACCCGGCGCAGTTCGGCCAGGCGCTGCTGAACCTGGTCAAGAACGCGCACGAATCCGGCGGCGACCCGGCGCAGGTCACGGTCAGGGTGCTGCCCCTGCACGGCCAGGTGCGCATCGAGGTGCTCGACCGCGGCGCCGGCATGAACCAGGCCGTGCTGCAGAACGCGCTGGTGCCGTTCTATTCGACCAAGCGCAACGGCACCGGCCTGGGCCTGGCACTGACCCGCGAGATCATCGAGGCCCACGATGGCCGCATCGCCCTGCACAACCGCGAAGGCGGCGGCCTGTGCGTGACCCTGCACCTGCCGGGGAGCTGAAGCGAGAAACCGGTGGAGGACAGGTCAGATGCGCACGGGCAACAGCAAAAGCGCGGTCACTTCTCGTGCTTGACGCCTGCCTTCGAAGGCCGCTGCCAGTCTTCCAGGGTGACCTGACGCGCCCGCGCCAGGGTCAACTCGCCGGCCGGCGCATTGCGGGTGATCACCGAACCGGCCCCCAGGGTGGCGCCATCGCCGATGGTCACCGGCGCCACCAGCGATGCATTGCTGCCGACGAACACGTTGTCGCCGATGGTGGTGGTGAACTTGTTCACCCCGTCGTAGTTGCAGGTGATGGTGCCGGCGCCGATGTTGGTGCGGCTGCCGATCACCGCATCGCCCAGATAGCTCAGGTGATTGGCCTTGGTGCCCACGCCCAGCACCGCGTTCTTGGTCTCCACGAAATTGCCGATGTGCACGCCGTCGGCCAGCACCGTGCCCGGGCGCAGGCGCGCAAACGGGCCGATCTGTACCGCGCCCTCGGTGACTACGCCGTCCAGGTCGCAATGGGCGCGCACCTCGGTTCCGGGACCAAGCTTGACGTCCTTCAGGCGCACGAACGGGCCGATCTGGACCCCGTCGCCCAGTTCGACCTGACCTTCAAGTACGACGTCGACGTCGATCTGCACGTCCTGGCCCACGCGCACGCTGCCGCGCTGGTCCACCCGCGCCGGGTCGATCAAACGCGCACCGGCCGCGCACAGCGCCCTGGCCTGGCGCAGTTGCCAGGTGCGCTCCAGCTGGGCCAGCTGCCACGGATCGTTGGCGCCCTCGGCCTCCAGTGGATCGGCGACCAGCACCATCTCGGCCGGGCTGAATTCGGCCGCGGCCATGGCGAAGATGTCGGTCAGGTAGTACTCGCCCTGCACGTTGTCGCTGGACAGCTGCGCCAGCCAGCGACGCAGCGCGGTCGACTCGGCGGTGATGATGCCGGTGTTGATGGTGTGGATGTGGCGCTGCTCATCGTCGGCGTCCTTGTGCTCGACGATGGCGCCGACCTTGCCGGCCGCATCGCGCAGCACCCGGCCGTAGCCGCTCGGATCGTCGGGCTCGGCGACCAGCACGGCCAGGCGGCCGGGCGCATGCAGCAGCCGCAGCAAGGTCTGCGGACGGATCAGCGGCACGTCGCCGTACAACACCAGCACGGTGGCCGCATCGGGGATGTTCTCCATCGCCTGCTGGACCGCGTGGCCGGTGCCCAGGCGCTGGGCCTGCTCGGCCCAGATCAGGTCGGGCTGGTCGGCAAAGGCCTCGCGCACCTGCTGGCCGCCATGGCCGTAGACCACGTGGATGGCAGCCGGACCCAGGGCGCGCGCGGCCTGGAGCACGTGCGCCAGCATCGGCCGCCCGGCGATCGGCTGAAGCACCTTGGGCCGCGCGGACTTCATCCGCTTGCCTTCGCCGGCGGCAAGGATGATCACGTGCAGGGGCAGGGACATGGCGGGGAACCGGCGGCATGAGGACCGCGGAAGTTTAGAGCACCGCACGCATCCAACCATCATGCCGACGCCACGCCCGGTAGCATGGCGCGCATGCCATCGCCGCAGCGCCCATGTCCCTGATCCGCCAAAGCCGTGCCTTCGTCATCGTCGGCGGCCTGCAGCTGCTGCTGGACTGGAGCGTGTTCGTGGCCTTGAGCGCGCTGGGCGTGGACGCGGTGCCGGCCAACCTGTGCGGCCGGGTGGCCGGGGCGATGCTGGGGTTCTGGCTCAACGGCCGTTATACCTTCGCCTCGCGCGAGGACGGCGCGAGGCTGGGCTGGCCGCGGTTCTGGAAATTCCTTGCGGTCTGGCTCCCCGCGACCCTGCTCAGCACCTGGCTGATCGTGCTGGTCGAGCATCACCTGGGCCTGCGCCTGGCCTGGCTGGCCAAGCCGCTGGTCGAAGGCGGGCTGGCGGTATTGACCTTCCTGGCCGGGCGCTACGTGATCTACCGGTGACCCGGTCGAGCCGTTAACGAGGCTTGTTGCCCCCTCTCCCCCACACGTGGGGGAGAGGGGGCAAAGCCGGACGCGGGAAGATGCCCGCTTGCAGTCGCTTCCCAAGCGAACGACGCCGGCGTCGTCGTGTTCCCGCTTGGCGGCCAGGCACCGCCGGGCGCGGCCCTCAGTGCTTGAGCGTCCTGCGCAGGCGCTCCAGCGCCTGCAGCTGGACGATGGCTTCCATCAGCTTGCGCTGGGCCGCCTCCAGGTCCTCGGTCTCGCCGCGGTTGGCAATGACACGCTCGGCCTCTTCCTTGGCGGCCTTGACCGCGGCCTCGTCGATGTCCTGCGCGCGAATCGCGGTGTCAGTCAGCACGGTCACCACCTGCGGCTGCACTTCCAGGATGCCGCCGGAGATGGCGAAGTCCAGCTGCTCGCCGCTAGGTGTGGTCACCACGACCTTGCCGGCCTTGAGCCGGGTGATCAGTGGCGCATGCCTGGGCGCGATGCCCAGCTCGCCCAGCTCGCCGGTGGCCACCACCAGGGTCGCCTCACCGTGGTAGATCTCCTGCTCGGCACTGACGATGTCGCAACGGATGGTGCTTGCCATGGTCGACTCATTCCCACGTAGGGCGGGTCTTGACCCGCCGATTGGTAACGCAATGGCAGGTCAAGCCCCGCCGATTGGTGACGTAGGGCGGGTCTTGACCCGCCGATTGATGATGCAGCGGCGGGTCGAGACCCGCCCTACAACTTACGCCTTGGCGGCCAGTGTCTTGGCCTTTTCCACGGCCTCGTCGATGCTGCCGACCATGTAGAAGGCCTGCTCGGGCAGGTGGTCGAACTCACCGTCCAGGATGCCCTTGAAGCCACGGATGGTGTCCTTCAGCGACACGTACTTGCCCGGGGCGCCGGTGAACACTTCGGCCACGTGGAAGGGCTGGCTGAAGAAGCGCTCGATCTTGCGCGCGCGCGAGACGGCCTGCTTGTCCTCTTCGGACAGCTCGTCCATGCCCAGGATCGCGATGATGTCCTTCAGTTCCTTGTATTTCTGCAGCGTGGCCTGCACCCGGCGCGCGGTGTCGTAGTGCTCGTTGCCGATCACCAGCGGATCCAGCTGGCGGCTGGTGGAATCCAGCGGATCGACCGCCGGATAGATGCCCAGCGAGGCGATGCTGCGGCTCAGGGTCACCGTGGAGTCCAGGTGGGCGAAGGTGGTCGCCGGCGAGGGGTCGGTCAGGTCGTCGGCGGGCACGTACACGGCCTGAATCGAGGTGATCGAACCGGTCTTGGTCGAGGTGATGCGCTCCTGCAGCACGCCCATCTCCTCGGCCAGCGTGGGCTGGTAACCCACCGCCGAGGGCATCCGGCCCAGCAGCGCCGACACTTCGGTGCCGGCCAGGGTGTAGCGGTAGATGTTGTCGACGAAGAACAGCACGTCGCGGCCCTTGCCGCTCTCGTCCTTCTCGTCGCGGAAGTACTCGGCCATGGTCAGGCCGGTCAACGCCACGCGCAGGCGGTTGCCCGGCGGCTCGTTCATCTGGCCGTAGACCATCGCCACCTTGTCCAGGACGTTGGAGTCCTTCATCTCGTGGTAGAAGTCGTTGCCTTCGCGGGTGCGCTCGCCCACGCCGGCAAACACCGACAGGCCTTCGTGCGCCTTGGCGATGTTGTTGATCAGTTCCATCATGTTGACGGTCTTGCCGACCCCGGCGCCGCCGAACAGGCCGACCTTGCCGCCCTTGGCGAACGGGCACATCAGGTCGATCACCTTGATGCCGGTTTCCAGCAGCTCGGTCGAAGACGACTGGTCTTCGTAGGAGGGCGCGGCGCGGTGGATTTCCCAGGTATCGGTGCCTTCGACCGGACCGGCCTCGTCGATCGGGCGGCCGAGCACGTCCATGATCCGGCCCAGCGTGGCCTTGCCGACCGGCACGGAGATCGCCTTGCCGGTGTTGGTGGCCACCAGGTTGCGCTTGAGCCCGTCGGTGGAGCCCAGCGCAATGGTGCGGACGATGCCATCGCCCAGCTGCTGCTGCACTTCCAGGGTGATTTCGGTGTTGTCGACCTTGAGCGCGTCGTACACCTTTGGCACGTCACCGCGCGGGAATTCGACGTCGACGACGGCGCCGATGATCTGAACGATCTTGCCCTGACTCATGTTGATGTCCTCTGAACTCTCAATATCGCGTTGTAGGAGCGCCGCTTGGGCGCGATTGCAGGTCGCGGCCATCGGCCGCTCCTACGGGATGTCTCAGACTGCTGCCGCGCCGCCGACGATTTCGGAAATTTCCTGGGTGATCGCCGCCTGGCGCGCCTTGTTGTAGGACAACTGCAAGGTGCCGATCAGCTTGCTTGCGTTGTCGCTGGCCGCCTTCATGGCAACCATGCGCGCGGCGTGCTCGGATGCAACGTTTTCGAGCACGGCCTGGTAGACCAGCGACTCGATGTAGCGCGCCAGCACGTGCTCGAGCACGGTCCTGGCGTCAGGCTCGTAGATGTAGTCCCAGTCGTGCTGGGCGACGCTTTCGTCGGCTTTTGGCAACGGCAGCAGCTGGTCGAAGGCGGCCTTCTGCGACATCGTGTTGACGAACTGGTTGTAGACCAGAAACACCCGGTCGACCTTGCCCGACTCGTAGGCGTCCAGCATCACCTTGACCACGCCGATCAGCTGCTCGACATGCGGCGCATCGCCCAGGTGGCTGACGCTGCCGATCATGTCGACCTTGAGCCGGCGGAAGAACACCGAGGCCTTCTGGCCGATGGTGACCACGTCGATCTGTGCACCCTGCTCCTGCCACTTGCGCATCTCGCCCAGGGTCTTGCGGAACAGGTTGTTGTTCAGGCCGCCGGCCAGGCCGCGGTCGGAAGAGATCACCACATAGCCGACCCGCTCGACCTTCTCGCGCTCGACCAGGTAGGGATGCTGGAAGTCGGTGTTGGCCTGGGCCAGGTGGCCGATCAACTGGCGCATGGCGCGGGCGTAGGGGCGCGAGACCTTCATGCGCTCCTGCGCACGGCGGATCTTGGCGGCCGACACCATCTCCAGCGCGCGGGTCACCTTGCGGGTGTTCTGCACGCTCTTGATCTTGTTTTTGATTTCTCTGCCGCCTGCCATTTTTTTTTCTCGGTAGGGCGGGTCTGGACCCGCCATTGCGATGTATACCGAAGGCGGGTCGAGACCCGCCCCGCCTTTACCAACGGCGGGTTGAAACCCGCCCTACGCCTTTACCAGCTGCCGGTCTGCTTGAACTCTTCGATGCCCTTCTTGAAGGCCGCTTCGATCTCGCCGTTCCAGTCGCCGCTGTCGTTGACCCTGGCCACCAGCTCGCCGGCGGTGTTCTCGAAGTGCGCATGCAGGCCTTCTTCGAAGGACAGCAGCTTGTTGACCGGCACCTCGTCCAGGTAGCCCTCGTTGACCGCATAGATGCTCAGCGCCTGCAGGCAGATGCCCATCGGCGCGTACTGCTTCTGCTTCATCAGCTCGGTCACGCGCTGGCCGCGCTCGAGCTGCCTGCGGGTGGCTTCGTCCAGGTCCGAGGCGAACTGCGCGAACGCGGCCAGTTCACGGTACTGGGCCAGCGAGATGCGGATGCCGCCGGAGAGCTTCTTGATGATCTTGGTCTGGGCGGCGCCACCGACGCGCGACACCGAGATGCCGGCGTTCACGGCCGGGCGGATGCCGGCGTTGAACAGGTCGGTTTCCAGGAAGATCTGACCGTCGGTGATCGAGATCACGTTGGTCGGCACGAACGCGGAGACGTCGCCGGCCTGGGTTTCGATGATCGGCAGCGCGGTCAGCGAACCGGTCTTGCCGGTGACCTTGCCCTCGGTGAACTTCTGCACGTAGTCCTCGGACACCCGGCAGGCGCGCTCCAGCAGGCGCGAGTGCAGGTAGAACACGTCGCCCGGGTAGGCTTCGCGGCCCGGCGGACGCTTGAGCAGCAGCGAGATCTGGCGATAGGCCACGGCCTGCTTGGACAGGTCGTCGTACACGATCAGCGCGTCCTGGCCGCGGTCCAGGAAGTACTCGCCCATGGTGCAGCCCGAATAGGCGCTGATGTACTGCATCGCCGCCGACTCGGACGCGGTGGCGGCCACCACGATGGTGTGGGCCAGGGCGCCGTTCTCTTCCAGCTTGCGCACGATGTTGGCCACCGTCGAGGCCTTCTGGCCGATGGCCACATACACGCACTTGATGCCCGAATCCTTCTGGTTGATCACCGCGTCGATGGCCAGCGCGGTCTTGCCGGTCTGGCGGTCGCCGATGATCAGCTCGCGCTGGCCGCGGCCGATCGGGATCATCGCGTCGACCGACTTGTAGCCGGTCTGCACCGGCTCGTCGACCGACTTGCGCCAGATCACGCCCGGTGCCACGCGCTCCACCGGCGCGGTCTGCGCGGTACTGATCGGGCCCTTGCCATCGATCGGCTCGCCCAGCGCATTGACCACCCGGCCAAGCAATTCCGGACCCACCGGCACTTCCAGGATGCGGCCGGTGGTCTTGGCCACGTCACCCTCGCGCAGGTCCTCGTAATCGCCCAGGACCACGGCGCCGACCGAGTCGCGCTCCAGGTTCAGGGCCAGGGCGAAGGTGTTGCCCGGCAGCTCGATCATTTCGCCCTGCATCACGTCGGCCAGGCCGAAGATGCGCACGATGCCGTCGGCCACACTGGTGACCGTACCTTCGTTGCGCGCTTCGGCGGCCAGCTTGACCTGCTCGATGCGGGTCTTGATGAGGTCGCTGATTTCAGAGGGGTTGAGCGTGGTGGCCATGATGGTTTTCCTGTAGGGCGGGTCTTGACCCGCCATCGTGATCGTTCGGCGGGCCTTGACCCGTCATTCGGAGTCTTGACCCGTCATTCGGAGCCTTGACCTGCCATTCGGCGGGTCTTGACCTGCCATTCGGCGGGTAAAGACCCCACCATTCGGCGGGTCAAGACCCGCCCTACGTATTCCGGTCAGTTCGCCAGCGCCGCCTGCAGACGCGCCAGCTTGCCCTTGAGCGAACCGTCGATGACCACATCGCCGGCGTTGATGATCGCGCCGCCGATCAGCGAGGCATCTACCGCCGTGCTGACCTGCACGTCACGGCCGAACCGCCTGGCCAGTGCTGCCTTGATCGTGTCCAGCTCGCCTTCCGGCAGCTCCGCGGCCGAGGTGACCGTGGCCAGCACGACGCGCTCGGCCTCGGCGCGCAGCTGTTCGAACAGCGTGGCGATCTCCGGCAACAGGGTCAGGCGACGCGCATCGGCCAGCACGCCGAGGAAGCGCACATATGCTTGGCCGGCGCCGTCGGGCGACAACAGCATCACCGCCTGCTCGCGGCTCAGCTGCGGGTTCAGCAGCAGCGCGGCAACCCTTGGATCGGCAGCGACCTGGGCGGAAAAGCCCAGGGCCTGCGACCACGCCGGCAGCTGCTGTTCGTCGCTGGCCGCACCGAACGCGGCACGGGCGTAGGGGCGGGCAAGCGTGATGGACTGGCTCATGGGTGGATCATCCGATTCAGATCTGCGCCGCCAGCTCGTCCAGCAGCGCCCTGTGGGCGGCCGGATCGATCTCGCGGTGCAGCAGCTTCTCGGCACCACTCACCGCCAGCGCGGACACCTGCTTGCGCAGCTCCTCGCGGGCACGGTTGGCGGCGGCGGCGATCTCTTCCTGGGCCAGGTCCTTCTGCCGGTTCGCTTCGGCGACGGCTTCGTTGCGGGCTGCCTCCACGATCTGGTTGGCGCGGGCATGGGCCTGGTCGATGATCTCGTTGGCCTTGACGCGCGCGTCCTTGAGGGCCTCGTTGGCCTTCTCCTGCGCCTGGGCCAGGTCGCGCT
This sequence comes from Pseudoxanthomonas spadix BD-a59, assembly GCF_000233915.3. Lineage (NCBI taxonomy): Bacteria > Pseudomonadati > Pseudomonadota > Gammaproteobacteria > Lysobacterales > Lysobacteraceae > Pseudoxanthomonas > Pseudoxanthomonas spadix. The sequence goes on from NC_016147.2 coordinate 3,014,835, forward strand.
GGCTGCGGTCGGCAGCAGCCAGGCCTTCGGCGATCTTCTTCTGCCGTTCTTCAAGCGCCGCGTTCAGCGGCGGCCAGATGAACTTCATCGTGAACACGATCAGGATCACGAAGGAGAGCATCTGGCCGAAGAAGGTCATGTTGATGTTCATGACGTGTCCTCAACGGGTTTCGTTTCGTCCCGCCATGCGTGGGTGCATGGCGGGCAGTGCATCGCGGCCCGCCTCTGGGGCGGTCCGCGCGCGACGGCTTAGCCTGCCGACTGCAGGGCCGACAGCAGCGGGTTGGCGATGCCGAAGAACAGCGCGATGGCCAGACCGATAATGAAGGCCGCGTCGATCAGGCCGGCCAGCAGGAACATGCGACCCTGCAGCACCGGGATCAATTCCGGCTGGCGGGCGGCAGATTCCAGAAACTTGGAACCCATGATGGCGATGCCCAGGCAGGCACCCAGGGCGCCCAGGCCGATGATGAGGCCGATGGCGATGGCGGTCAGGCCCTGCACGTGTGCGATGAATTCCATTGAAATCTCTCCAGCGATTGGTTGGTTGGAACGAAGGGGTGAAGCAAAAAAACGGGCAATGCGAATTCAGTGACTCTCACGCGCACCGGCGATGTAGACCACGGTGAGGATCATGAAGATGAAGGCCTGCAGCAGGATGATCAGCATGTGGAAGATGCCCCAGGCGGCATTGGCGATGACGCCGGGCACCAGGGTCACCCAGCTGGTCATCAGGCCGGCGATCAGCATGAAGACCAGCTCGCCGCCATACATGTTGCCGAACAACCGCATCGCCAGCGAGATCGGCCTCACCAGCCACTCGATGATGTTCATGACAAGATTGACAGGCGCCAGCACGATGGCCAGTGGGCCGTGCGCGTGGAACGGTGCGCTCAGCAGCTCCTTGCCGAAACCCCATCCCCCCTTGGCCGAGATCGCATGGCCCAGCAGGATGAAGAACACGGTGACCGACAGCGCCGCAGGGGTCATCAGATCTGCGGTCGGCACCAGACGCGCATAGGTGTGGTGCATGGCCTCCTCACCGGCGAAGGTCTTGATCAGCCAGCCCGGCAGATCCAGTGGCAGCAGGTCCATGGCGTTCATGAAGACCACCCACATGAAGATGGTCAGCGCCAGCGGGGTTACCGAACGGCGGTCGCCGTGGAAGGTGTCCTTGACCTGACCATCGACGAATTCCATCACCAGCTCGACGAAGGCCTGGCCCTTGCTGGGCACCCCGGCCGTGGCCCGGCGGGCGAAGAACGAGAACCACGCCACGAAGGCCAGGCCCAGCCCCAGTGCGATGAGCCAGCTGTCGAGATTGAAACGACCCAGCGCGCCATCGCCCACCAGCTGCACGCTGTTGTGCGTCAGGTGATGGTTGATGTACTCGGTCAGACCGCCCGAACTGTTGGATTCACTCACGAAACAGCACCTTTCCGTCGAATCACATTGGCCAGCACCATACCCAGCGTGGCCCCCAGAACCCCGGTGACCACCGCCAGGCCCGGAAGTCCGAACCCGGCCAGCGCAGCCACCAGCACCAACACCACGACCACCCACTTGATCGCCACGCCCATCATCAACCGCGCGAACGCGGCACCGGCCGGGGCGACTCCGCCGCCCAGCGCCACTTTCGCGGCGGCCCAGGAGCCAGCGGTGATGCCCAGGCCGCCGACCAGTGCCCCCAGGGCATGGATCGGCGAGGTTGCCAGCCAAGCCAGCGCGACCAGCACCGAGGCGGCAGCCTGCCAGGCTGTCGCCCGCTGCGCCAGTTGCCGACCCGTATGTACGGAGTTCAGCACGTTGCGATGGCCTTGCAGGGTTGCGGGGACGGGCGTGCGGGTGGGCCCGTCAAGCCAACGAAGTATAGCAGTGCGGTGAATTTGGCCACAACCGGCAGATGCCTGATTTGCCCTGTAAAAGGCGCCGATTCGCAGGGCGTGCGGCGCAATCGGTGTGGAATCGGTTACCCGGGTACCTTCTCCTGTCCAGGGGCACAGGAACTTTCCCGGCAGGGTGCGGTCGATGACCACAAGGCCCGCGCCCACTTCCTCGTCGATGCGCCGCGCGGACCTTCGAAGCCCCGGCCAGTGCCGGGGCTTCTCTTGTTTGTGGCCCTCGTTCGCTGCCGGGCAGGCGCATCGCGTGCCCTCGCCAACGGGATCGCTGGCCTGCGCAGGCAGCGCGCGCCCATCGCCGCAGCGTGCGCCAGCTGCGCCGCCGGCACACGATGCCGCCGGCGCACAAGACCCACCTCGAAAGGTGCCTTGTCCGCGTTCCATATTTGAATCTTCAACTTCCAATTCTTCACCGATCCTGCACGAGAGCCGGTGCAGCTTGTGCCCTCGCTGGCGCCCGCCGGTGACCTATTTTTGCAGGAGCAATTTTGATGAAAGCCCTTTCTTCCCTGACCTTGGCTGGCCTGACCACTGCGGCGCTGGCTGCCTTTGCCGCCCCGGCCGCTGCGCAGGCCCAAGGCGACAGCGCCTTCACCCTGCGCATCGGCGCGATGAGCGCCGACGGCGATGCAACCCTGAAAGGCAGCGCCAATACCGTGGACCAGAGCTTCAGTGGCAGTGAGGATTTCGATTTCGGAAGCTCCGAAGTCTCGCCGCGCGTGGATGGCGTCTGGAAAATCAGCGATCGCAACCGGCTGATCTTCGATTACTTCAGCTACGACAAGGACAACACCCAGACCATTGGACAGGACGTTTCCTTCGGCGGCTATTCGGTGCCGGCGGACAGCTCGGTCAAACTGGAGACCAAGTTCCAGCTGGCAAGCCTGATCTATGATTTCGCCGTGATCGAAACCGAAAACGTATCGCTGGGACTGGAGCTGGGCGCGGAGTGGGCCAAGATCGACGCGACCGTGAGCGGAGATGCGGGCGAACTTGGCAGTTTCCGCGAGTCGGTAGAGGAAGACGGCATCGCGCCGGTGGTGGGTCTGCGCTTCACCGCCATTCCCGGTGAGCACTGGATGATCAATGTGCAGGGCCAGTATCTGGACGCCGAGTGGGGCAACTTCGACTACACCGGCAAGATCAAGCGCGCCAATGCGGCCGTGGAATACAAGTTCACGCCCAACTTCGGGGTCTATGCAGGCTATGACTGGTTCGACATCGATTACAACGAGAACTACTCTTCCGGCGATGTGACAGGCCGTGCCGGTCTGGAACTGGAATTCAAGGGACCGGTGGCCGGTTTGACCTTCGCGTTCTGAAGACACGCACCACCACAGGGACGAGCAAGGGCCGCGATGCAGATCGCGGCCCTTTCGCTTGGCGGCTGCAGCCGGAGCGGCGGGTCGAGACCCGCCCTACGTGCTGCTTGCGGGGCCGAAAGCGGCGGCGTTGCTTACTTTTTCTTCGGGATGTACAGGTCGGTGATCGTGCCGTCGTAGACCTCGGCGGCCATGCCGACCGACTCGCTCAGGGTCGGGTGGGCGTGGATGGTGTGGCCGATGTCTTCGGCTTCTGCGCCCATTTCGATGGCCAGGCCGATCTCGGCCAGCAGGTCTCCGGCATGCACGCCGACGATGGCGCCGCCGACGATGCGGTGGGTGGCTTCATCGAAGATCAGCTTGGTGAAACCTTCGGTGCGGCCGATGCCGAGGGCGCGGCCGCTGGCGGCCCACGGGAATTTCGCCACGCCGACCTTGAGTCCCTTGGCCCTGGCCTCGGTTTCGGTGACGCCAACCCAGGCGATTTCCGGGTTGGTGTAGGCGACCGAGGGGATCACCCGGGCGACCCATTCCTTCTTTTCCCCCGCGGCGACTTCGGCGGCGAGTTTGCCTTCGTGGCTGGCCTTGTGGGCCAGCATCGGGTTGCCGACGATGTCGCCAATGGCAAAGATGTGCGGCACATTGGTGCGCATCTGCGGGTCGACCGGAATGAAGCCGCGCTCGGTCACCTGCACGCCGGCCTTCTCGGCGTCGATCTTCCTGCCATTGGGCGAGCGTCCCACCGCGACCAGCACCCGATCCCAGGTGCCTGATTCCAGCGCCGGCTTTTCGCCCTCGGTCGCCGCTTCGAAGGTGACGGTGATGCCCTTCTTCTCGGCCTTGACCCCGGCCGCCCGGGTCTTGAGGTGGACGCTGACGCCTTGCTTGTTCAGACGGTCGGCCAGCGGCTTGACCAGGTCCTTGTCGGCGCCGGGCATCAGCTGGTCCATGAACTCCACCACCGTCACCTCACTGCCCAGGGCGCCGTACACGGTGGCCATTTCCAGGCCGATGATGCCGCCGCCGACGACCAGCAGCTTCTTCGGCACCTCGGCCAGTTCCAGCGCGTCGGTGGAGTCCATCACCCGCGCATCGTCCCAGGGGAAGTTGGGCAGCTTCACCGCCTGCGAGCCGGCGGCGATGATGCACTGCTCGAAGCGCAGCAGCTGGGGCTTGCCATCCTCGCCGGTGATCTGGATCTCGTTGGGCGAGACGAACACGCCGGTGCCCTGCACCACCTGCACCTTGCGCTGCCTGGCCATGGCGGCCAAGCCGCCGGTGAGCTTGCCGACCACCTTGTCCTTGTACTCGCGCAGCTTGTCCAGGTTGATCCTGGGCGCGGCGAATTCGACTCCGCATTCGCTCGCGTGGGCCGCCTCGTCGATGACATTGGCCGAGTGCAGCAGCGCCTTGGACGGGATGCAGCCGACGTTGAGGCAGACCCCGCCCAGGGCGGGGTAACGCTCGATCAGGACCGTGTCCAGGCCCAGGTCGGCGGCGCGGAAGGCGGCGGTGTAGCCGCCGGGGCCGGAACCGAGCACCACCAGGCGGCATTGGATGTCGGCTTTGCTGCCGGTGCCGGCGGCGGCCCTGGGTGCTGCGATGGCATCGGGCCGGGCGGGGGAAGGGGTCACCGGCGGCGCGGCGCGCGCCGCTTCGGCGGCCGCCGGCGCGGCGGCAACATCGCCGCCCTCGCCTTCCAGGATCGCGACCAGGTCGCCCTGGCTGAGCGGGTCACCGACCTTGACCTTGACCTCCTTGACCACACCGGCGGCCGGAGACGGCACTTCCAGGGTGGCCTTGTCCGATTCCAGGGTGACCAGACCCTGTTCCTTGGCGACGGTGTCGCCGACGGAGACCAGCACCTCGATCACCGGCACGTCGGAGAAATCGCCGATGTCGGGCACCCGCACTTCGATCGGGCCGCCGGTAGCGGGCCTGGCGGCTTCAGGCTTGCTGGCTTCAGGCTTGGTGGCTTCAGGCTTGCTGGCTTCAGGCTTGCTGGCTTCAGGCTTGCTGGCTTCAGGCTTGGGGGTTTCGGGCTTGGGGGCTTCGGGCGCGGCTTTGGCCGGCGCGGCGGGCTTGGCCGCTGCTGGTGCAGCCGCTTGGTCCTCACCTTCGAGCACGACCACCAGATCGCCCTGGCTGAGCGTGTCGCCAACCTTGACCTTGACCTCCTTGACCACACCGGCAGCCGGAGACGGCACTTCCAGGGTGGCCTTGTCCGATTCCAGGGTGATCAGGCCCTGTTCCTTGGCGACGGTGTCGCCAACGGAGACCAGCACCTCGATCACCGGCACGTCGGAGAAATCGCCGATGTCCGGAACCTTCACTTCAATGGTGTTTGCCATGCGCAGCCTCGTAGGAATTGGGCAGGTGCCATCCCTGGCGTGTGTTCAGCGGCCCCGGAGAGACGGCCCGACCCTCCATGGTCGTGCGCTCACCCCGGCTGCGCAGCATCGCCGCGCAAGGCCCCATCGTCGCTGGCCTTACAGCAGGACCCGGCGCATGTCGCCCAGGACCCTGGCCAGATCGGCGGTGAAGCGCGCGGCAAGCGCGCCGTCGATGACCCGATGGTCGTAGCTCAGCGACAGCGGCAGCATCAGGCGCGGCTGGAAGGCCTTGCCGTCCCACACCGGCTGGATCGACGACCTGGACACGCCCAGGATCGCCACTTCCGGCGCGTTGATGATCGGCGTGAATGCGGTGCCGCCGATGCCGCCCAGCGAGGAGATCGAGAAGCAGCCGCCACTCATCTGCGCCGGGCCGAGCTTGCCCTCGCGGGCCTTGCCGGCCAGCTCGCCGGTCTCGGCGGCGATCTCGTTGATGCCCTTGCGGTCCACGTCACGGATCACCGGCACGACCAGCCCATTGGGGGTGTCGGCGGCAAAGCCGATGTGGAAGTACTGCTTCAGGGTGAGGTTCTCGCCGGAGGCATCCAGCGAGGCATTGAAGGTCGGGTACTTCTTCAGCAGCGCGGCGCTGGCCTTGATCAGGAAGGCGAGCAGGGTCAGCTTGACGCCGGACCTGGACTTTTCCGCTTCCTGGTTGAGCGCCACGCGCAGGTCTTCCAGCTCGGTGATGTCGGCCGCATCGAACTGGGTGACGTGCGGGATCATGGCCCAGTTGCGGGCCAGGTTGGCGCCGGAGATCTTCTGGATGCGGCTGAGCGGCTTGACCTCGGTCTGGCCGAACTTGCTGAAGTCCACCTTCGGCCACGGCAGCAGCGCCTGCCCGGGACCTGATCCGGGGCTCAGGCCGTTGCCACCCCCGGCGGCGCTCGCGCCGCCACCGGCCAGGGCCTGCTTGACGAATCCCTGCACGTCTTCCCTGGTGATGCGCCCATGGCGGGCGCTGCCGGTGACCTGGCGCAGGTCCACGCCCAGCTCGCGGGCAAACAGGCGCACGGCCGGGCTGGCGTGCGGCACCTTGTCAGGCATCACCCGCGCGGCGTCGAAGCTCACCGGCGGGGTGCTGGTCGGCGGCGATGGCGGTTCGGCCTGGCCGGAGGTCGCGCCCGAGGCGGTGCGCGACTGCGACATCGCGATCTCGCGCTGGGTCAGCTTGTCGGGCGTGGGGCTGGTGTCGACCGGCTCGACCGGCGCGTCGGGTTCGACCGGCCTGGCCGGCGACGGCGCGACGGCCTTCGCCGGCGCCGCCTCGGCTTCCTGTTCGGCCTTGGCCGCGGCGGCCTGGCTTTCGCCTTGCGGCTCGATCAAGGCGACCACGTCGCCTGCGGACAGGGTATCGCCGACCTTGACCTTGAGTTCCTTGACCACACCGCCGAACGCGGCCGGCACTTCCAGGGTGGCCTTGTCCGACTCCAGGGTGATCAACCCTTGATCCTTCTTCACCGTGTCCCCGACGGAGACCAGCACCTCGATCACGGGCACGTCGCGGTAGTCACCGATGTCGGGAACGCGTGCTTCCTGGGCTTGAGCCATCTTGGGGAACTCCGGTTTTGGATTGCATGTGGGGCGGGCGGGCCATTGTACGTCCGCCCGGCGGCCGGCCAACCTTGGCGGATGGTCGCAGGGCGAAAACGCGTCACTCAAAGACGATATTTCGTCTCCGCGCCGGTTCCAGCCGTTGCTTCATGATGAACACCGGGTGTTCACCGGCATGTGACAAGAATGCCGGCCACCGAATGTTTGCCTGTCGAAGACCGCGGCCATGACCGTCAGCCCCCCGAACCGATTTCCGCCGCCACCGGCGTTGCCCGAGCGCTGCGCGCTGTTCCTGGATGTGGACGGCACCCTGCTGGAATTCCAGGACGATCCCGGCACCGTGGCGCTCCCCAGCGGCGGGCTGGACACGCTCGCAAGGCTGGCCGATCGGCTGGGCGGCGCCCTGGCCGTGGTCAGCGGCCGGCCACTGGCGACGCTGGACCAGGTCTTCACTCCGCTCCTGTTGCCCGCCGCCGGCATGCACGGCCAGCAGTTGCGCGGCGCACCGGAGGCTCCACGGGAGGTCCCTGACGCGCTGGCCGAGCTGCATCGCCAAGCCACCGTGCTGGCCCACCGCTATCCGGGCGTGCGGGTGGAGGACAAGGGTGGTGCCGTCGCCCTGCACTGGCGCGCCGCACCGCAGGCTGCCGATGCGTTGCAGGCACTGGCCGCGCGCTTTGCCCCGCGGCTGGATGGCTACCGCATCCAGCCCGGCGACCAGGTGCTGGAACTGGTCCCGGCCGACGTGGACAAGGGTCGCGCGGTGCGCAGGCTGATGGAACACCCGCCATTTGCCGGGCGCACCCCGGTATTCGTCGGCGACGACCTCACCGACGAATACGGCTTCGAGGCGGCCAATGCGCTCGGCGGCTGGAGCGTGCTGGTCGGCCGGCGCCCCAACAGCCATGCGATGTATGCCCTGCCCGACGTCACCGCGGTGCACGCCTGGCTGCAGTCGAACCTTTAGTGTTCGGGACCCGGGTCCTGGAAAAGCGGAGACGCGGAGGGTTCAAACTGTGAACCCTGCTGTTGCTGTTGATATTGATGTTGCACCTGCTCTTGCTCCTCCCGGGTCCCGAGTCCCGAGTCCCGGGTCCCCGGTCCCCGGTCCCGAGTCCCCGGTCCCGCCACTCTCCCCTTCCCCCCGCCCCCGCCGCGACAACCCTGGAGCACGCATGAGCCACCCGAATCTGGACATGGGCGTCATTGGCAACGGCAGTTTCGGTGCCCTCATCGACAAGCAGGCGCGCGTGGTCTGGAGCTGCATGCCGGCCTTCGATGGCGACCCGGCCTTCTGCAGCCTGCTCTCGCCCAGGGACCAGGCAGGTGGCGACTTCGCGGTGGAGCTGGAAGACTTTCAATCCAGCGAGCAGCACTACATCACCAACACCGCGATCCTGCGCACCGTGCTGCGCGACACGCATGGCAATGCGCTGGAGATCATCGACTTCGCCCCGCGCTGGCGCGAGAACCAGCGCTTCTACCGGCCGGTCAGCATCATTCGCCAGGTGCGCCCGCTCACCGGCAACCCGCGTATCCGCGTGCGCGCCCGACCGCTGGCCGACTGGGGCGCGCGCAAGCCCGATTCGACCTGGGGCAGCAACCATATTCGCTGGGTCCTGCCCGAGTTCACCCTGCGCCTGACCACCGACGTGCCGGTGCGCCTGGTCCGCGAGGAAACCTCGTTCGTCCTGAACCATCAGCTACACCTGGTGCTGGGCGTGGACGAATCACTGCGCCGCTCGCTGGCCGGTTACGTGCGCGAGGCCGAGGAAAACACCCGCCTGTACTGGACCGAGTGGGTGCGCTACCTGTCGGTCCCGCTGGACTGGCAGGACGCGGTGATCCGCAGCGCGATCACGCTCAAGCTGTGCCAGTACGAGGACTCCGGCGGGATCATCGCGGCGATGACCACCTCGATCCCGGAAGCGGCCAACACTCCGCGCAACTGGGACTACCGCTACTGCTGGCTGCGCGATGCGGCCTTCGTGGTGCGCGCGCTCAACCGGCTGGGCGCCACCCGCACCATGGAGCAGTTCCTGGCCTACATCTTCAACATCGCCACCCATGACGGCTCGCTGCAGCCGATGTACGGCATCAACTTTGCCGTGGAGCTGCACGAGGATGAGATCCCCAGCCTGGCCGGCTACCGCGGCATGGGCCCGGTGCGGCGCGGCAACCTGGCCTGGATCCAGAAGCAGCACGACGTGTACGGCAGCGTGGTGCTGGCCTCGACCCAGTTGTTCTTCGACCAGCGGCTGGTCGATCCCGGCGATGTGCACACCTTCGAGCGGCTGGAACCCCTGGGCGAGCGCGCCTTCGCCCTCTACGACGTGCCCGACGCGGGCCTGTGGGAATTCCGCGGCCGCGCCGAAGTCCATACCTACACCGCGGCGATGTGCTGGGCCGCCTGCGACCGCCTGGCCAAGATCGCCGCGCGCCTTGACCTGGGCGAACGCGCCGCGCGCTGGCGCGAGCGTGCCGACGCCATCCGCAGCCACACGGTCGCACGCGCCTGGCGCCAGGAGCTGGGTTACTTCAGCGCCTCATTCCAGAGCGACTACCTGGATGCCTCGTTGCTGCTGCTGGCCGACATCGGCTTGGTCGCCGCCGACGATCCCAAGTTCATCGCCACCGTCGAGGCCATCGGCAACACGTTGAAGAAGGGCGATGCGCTGTTCCGCTACGTGGCGCCCGATGACTTTGGCGAGCCGGAAACCAGCTTCACCATCTGCACCTTCTGGTACATCGATGCGCTGGCCGCCATCGGCCGCACCGAGGAGGCGCGCGGCATGTTCGAACGCATCCTGGCGCGCCGCAATCACCTGGGTCTGCTCTCGGAGGACCTGGCCTTCGACGATGGCGAGGCCTGGGGCAACTTCCCGCAGACCTACTCGCACGTGGGCCTGATCATCGCCGCCATGCGCCTGTCGCGCTCCTGGCAGGAGGCCTCATGAGCCGCCTGGTGGTCGTCTCCAACCGGGTCGCCCTGCCCGGCCAGCCGCAGACCGGCGGTCTGGCCACCGGCCTGCGCGCGGCATTGAAGGAACGCGGCGGGCTGTGGTTCGGCTGGAGCGGCAAGGTCACCCGCCAGGACAGCGGCACCCTGCACGAGCAGGTCGACGGCCAGATCACCTTCGTCACCATGGACCTCAACCGCGCCGACCACGATGCCTACTACACCGGCTTCGCCAACCGCGCGCTGTGGCCACTGCTGCATTTCCGTCTTGATCTGGTGGACTACGACCGCAGCAAGCGCGAGGGCTACCACCGGGTCAATGCCCTGTTTGCCGACAAGCTGGCGCCGCTGCTGAAGGACAGCGATACGGTCTGGATCCATGACTACCACCTGATCCCGCTGGGCGCACGACTGCGCGAACGCGGGATCGGCTGCAGGATCGGTTTCTTCCTGCACACCCCGATGCCCTCGGCCGACCTGCTGGCCGCGCTGCCGGACCATCAGCGATTCTTCAGCACGATGTATGCCTACGACCTGATCGGCTTCCACACCCGACGCGATGTGGAGCGCTTCCAGGCCTATGTGCGCCTGTATGGCGGCGGCAAGGTGCTCGGTGGCGACCTGGTCGAGGCACCGGGCGGACGCCGCGTGCAGACCGGCGATTTCCCGATCAGCATCGATACCGGCTTCATCGCCCAGCAAGCCAGGGCCGCGATCAACAAGCCGGCCGTGCGCGAGCTGCGCCAGAGCCTGCGCGGGCGGCAGCTGGCCATCGGCGTGGACCGGCTGGATTATTCAAAGGGCCTGCCCGAGCGCTTTGCCGGCTTCGAGCGTTATCTCAAGCGGTACAAGGAGCAGCGCGGCAGCCTGACCCTCCTGCAGATCGCGCCGGTCTCGCGCGGCGAGGTGGCCGAATACCAGATGTTGCGCAGCCAGCTGGAGCAGATCGCCGGCCACGTCAACGGCACCTACGCCGAAGCCGACTGGACCCCGATCCGCTACGTCAACCAGAACTACACCCACGCCACGCTCACCGGCTTCTTCCGCGCCGCCAGCATCGGCCTGGTCACGCCCCTGCGCGACGGCATGAACCTGGTCGCCAAGGAATACATCGCCGCCCAGGATCCGGAAGACCCGGGCGTGCTGGTGCTCTCGCTGCTGGCCGGTGCGGCCAGCGAATTGACCCAGGCCCTGATCGTCAACCCGCACGACCTGGATGGGGTGGCCGACGCCATCGCCACCGCCGCGGCGATGCCCAGGCCGCAGCGCATCGAGCGCTGGCGGGCGATGTTCGAGCACCTGCAAAAACACGACATCGCCAAGTGGCGACAGAACTACCTCAAGGCGCTGGAAGCGGTGTGACCGCAGGCTTGCTGCAACTGTCCCGCCAGGATTTTCCCGCCCGCCCGCCGCGCCACATGCGCCGGCTTCCATCGCCTGACAACCGATGCATCATGTGCGCGAATGACAACGCCGACATGGCGCAAAGATGAATTCGCCACGGCCACAACCCGACCGCGTCAGCGTGAAGAAATCCGCCAGGATTTAACGTTTCCCTACGTCGCCATTGGCGATGCGCCGGGCACCGCCTGCAACAAGATGAAGCGCGGCTGTGGATCAGCCTGAATGCTGACCGGGGCGCGGGCAAGTGTTCATCTTCCGCTTCCTATGGTGTGCGCCGTCCCGCCATCGAGGCGGGCCGCAACTCACAAGAACGAAGAGGTACACCCATGAAGATTCGCCTGTTTGGCCTGGCCCTGGTGCCGCTGCTCGCCGCTCCCCCCGTGTTTGCACAGGACGCCGTCGCCGCGGCGACCGACAACGATGGCAGCCCGCGCGGGGTAGCCACCAACAGCACCACCGGCGGCGACGCCGATGCCGCCTACAAGCGCTGGGCCGTGGTTGGCAGTGCCACGGTGCTGCAGCCGTCCTCGCGCCCGTTGGATGGCTCGAGCCTGGACGTGGACGGCGACACCGCCCCGACCATCAGCGCCAGCTGGTACGCCACGCCCAACATCGCGGTGGAGCTGTGGGGCGCGGCCGACAAGTTCAAGCACGACGTCAGCGACAACGCCGGCAAGGTCGGCCGTGTCGACCAGCTGCCGCTGGCGATCAGCGGTCAGTATCACTTCGGCACGCCGGACCAGGTGTTCCGTCCGTTCGTGGGCTTGGGCTATTACCAGTCCAATTTCAGTAACGAAACGCTGGGCAGTGTGCCGGGCGCACACGTCGGGGTGGAGGACGCCAAGGGCGCCATCGGCACCGTGGGCCTGGACATGAACATCAACCCGACCTGGTTCGCCCGTGTCGATGCGCGCTACCTGGATGGGTCGCCGGAGCTGACCGTCAACGGCAGCGGCACCGGCGAGGAGTTGGACCTGAGTCCGTGGACCGTGGGCGTGGGCATCGGCGCCCGCTTCTAAACGAAGCGCCCGCGGCGCGGCCATGCATCGGTGGCCATGCCTGATCGAAGCGACGGACCTTGCCGGTCCGTCGCTTTTTTCATGCATGCAGCAAGCGCCGCAACCCGTTGTGCTCACCGCACCTTCGCACCGGCGTGGTCAGCATCGTGGCCCAACACTTCATCGGGAGTACCGCATGCCCACCGTCCGCCTGCGCGTCACCGGCACCGACGACGCCACCCTGGCATTGACCCACGCGCTGGAAGCCATCGAAGGCATCGAGCACGTCGAGGAGATCGAGGACCTGATGCCGCACATGGACGACGACGATTCCAGTTCGGCCGGCCTCAGCGATGATGCTGCGCCGGGCTTTTCGGTAATCGAGGTCGAGGCGCCCAACGAGGAAGGCGTGCGCCGCGTGCACGAGGTGGTCGAGCGCATCGCCCGCGCCACTGACAGCGCGATCGAGATCCTCAACGACCAAGACGACCAGATCTGATCGCTCAAGGCCTGCGCGGCAGCCGCCAGCGCAAGCCCCAGGCCGTGGCCAGGCCATGGCCCAGCAGCAGGCCGTCCCAGCAGCACGGCCAGCGTGCCGGTGCACAGACCCGCAACCAGGCCGCAGAGCGCATGCGCCAGGGCGTCGGGCCACCAGTGCCCGGTCAGCGCCATGCTGGCCACCAACACCCCGGCCGACCCCAGCATCACCCAGGACCCAGGCGTTGAGCCGCACCAGCCGGCGACGAGCCCTGCCCTGGCGCGAGCGCAGGGACAGCCACAGCGGCAGCAGCAGCACCCAGGCCACCAGCACCAGCATGAGGACCCCAACACGATCAGCAGCGGCATGGCGTGGAGCTCCCCGCGCGAGCAAGGGCCCGCATCGGATCATGGCGGCACCTGTGCGCGGTGACGATGGCCCGCTCGCCGCCACGACTGGCGCCTTGCAGCGGCTGCGCTACCCTTGCACTTCTTTTTTCCAGTTTCCGGTGCACGCCATGCCGTCCTTCGACGTCGTTTCCGAGGTCAACCGCCACGAACTCACCAATGCGGTGGACCAGGCCAACCGCGAGCTGTCCACCCGCTTCGACTTCAAGGGCGTGGACGCCAGGTTCGTGCTGGAAGAGGACACCATCAATCAGTCCGCGCCCAGCGATTTCCAGCTCAAGCAGATGGAGGACATCCTGCGTGCGCGCCTGATCGCCCGCGGCATCGATGCGCGCTGCCTGGAATTTGGCGAGGTCGAAACCAACCTGGCCGGCGCCCGCCAGAAGATCACGGTCAAGCAGGGCATCGAACAGAAGCTGGCCAAGCAGATCGCCGCCACGATCAAGCAGGCCAAGCTCAAGGTCGACACCCAGATCAACGGCGACAAGCTGCGGGTCAACGGCAAGAAGCGCGACGACCTGCAGGACGCCATCGCGCTGTTGAAGAAGCAGCAGTTCGAACAGCCGCTGCAGTTCGACAACTTCCGCGACTGAAAGCCGCGGGAGGCTGGCGGAGTCAGCCGGGCAGCAGGCCTGCGTCACGCGCCCGGCGCAGCTTGGCGTAGAGCGTGGTGCGCGAGATGCCCAGCTGGCGTGCGGTGGCGGCGATGTTGCCGTCGCGCTCGCCCAGCGCCTGGACGATGGCCCGCAGCGTGTGTTCCTGCAGATCGCCGTCGCCGGGCGCCGGTCCGACCGCGCGCGCTGGCGCGGGCACACCCGGATGCGCCTGCAGGCGCGCAGCCGCGGCCACGCCGCGCAGCGGCGCGCGCAGGTGCTGCACCCACAGGTGACTGCCGTCGGCGCGAGCCAGCCGCTGCGCGTGATGCGCCGGCTGCAGCAGGCGACGCTGCTGCGCGGGCAAGGCGTCCTCGAAGAGCTGCTCCAGCGTCCAGGTGGACACCGCGCCCTGCACAGGCAGGCCCAGCATGCGTCGCGCCACCCGGCTGGCGGCCCGCAGGCCGCCGTCCTCGTCGACCGCCAGCATCCCGGCCAGCGGCGTGGCCAGCCAGCGTGGATCGTGCTGGACTGCCAGCAGATGGCAATGGCGCAGCGTGGCAAACAGCCGATGTTCGGCCGACAGCGCGGCCTGGCGGAAGTGCTCCTGCAGCAGCCCGGCATCGCGCTGCCCGCGCCCGGTGATGTCGAGCGCGCCGATGACCTGGCCTTCGGTGCCCCACAACGGCACCGACAGGCAGAAGATCTGCGCGAATGCACGCAGGTAGTGCTGGTTGCCCTGCACGGTTGCCTCGCAACCATCGCTGAGCACACAGCTGGGCGCAGTGGTGCCGATGTCGCGTTCGGCCATGCGCCGACCAGTGACGATCGGTCGCAGGACCGCGTCATCGCAGGACGGGCTGTGCCGGGCGTGCACGATCACACCCTGGGGATTGGCGCAGAAGATGGTCCACGCCGGGCCACCAAAGGCGCTCCACAGCTGCTCGATTTCCTCATGCACGGATTGGTAAAGACGACGGTCGTCCGGCTGCTCACGCACGTTGTGCGGGCGCTGCGCGATGTCGTATTGCGGCGCCTGCCAGGGCTGCACGCCGGCCCGGCGCGAACGCTCCCAGGAGCGCGCCAGGCCATCGGGAAGCAGGGCCTCCGGCAGCGGTTCGCCCTGCGCAAACCGGGTACGGGCCACATCGAGCTGCTGTTGCTGCATCACCGGGAACATCGACATCGACACCGGCCCTCCGCCGTTTCACCGACTGCGAAGGATACGCCGCAACTCCACCTGGAGGAACCAATGACGGACCGCCGCCCGGAGCGCGACGAATCGGCTGCAGCCAAATCAGTTAAGTATCATTTCCTACCTCGCAGCATATCTTGCACCGCACCATGAAGCCGATGCACTTCCCGTCCCTGCCGACGCCGGCCCCGCACCTACGGGGCCTGTCGCTGCTGGATGGTGATCGCAGCATCCACCGTTGAGTTCGCCAGCGGAGCTGTCATCCACCCACATCCGCATGATGGGTCGGCATCGAGCTTCGGGCGCGGGGCAGCTCAACGGCGCGGCTTGCGCACCGCCTCATCCGCCCTGCTACAACACGATGCCGAGCATCTTCATCGTGCTCCATTGGCGGGCCCTCGGTTCAGTGACCTGAGCGCGAGCAAGTGCGCTTCTGCTAAATTGCACAGGCCGTCGCTGCGACGGTCCCTCAGGGTGATTCCTGCCCGAATATATTCGCTGCACGGGCAAGCGAACTGATCCTTCCGCATGGCAATCTGGTCGGGCTGAACTCTGAACGCTTCACCCAATCGGCCAGCATCTGCTCGCACCTGATCACGACCAGGGCCACTTTCGACTTCAGGCCAGCAAGTCTTGGGCGAGCGCCGACCAATGCGCTCGTGGGAGACTTGAACGAGCACGTCTGCCGCGCTGACTGAAATCCAGCTCTCAGCTTCGGAAGCTCATCCTGGGATTCGATTGAAAAATCTATCGGCATATATGCATTCGCGCGCCACGCCAAGTCGGAGAAGCACCAACTCCGCCGCATCCACCATCGGGGGCGGTCCGCAAAGGTATCCCTCACACGACTGCCCCCGCAGGAACTCCTCGAAATATTCAGTCACCATGCCTCGCTTTCCCTGCCACGCAGACGCAACCGGCTCTTCAGATAAAACAGGAATAATCTCAAAACGTCCGCCCCAGATCTTCTGCAGCGCCCTTATCTCATCAAGGCAATAGAGATCACGCTCTTGACGAGCCCCGAAAAACAGCAGCACGTCGCGCCTACGCTGAGCCTGGCTCATTCCCTGCAAAACGCACTTGATTGGCGCCAGGCCCGTTCCGCCCGCCACGCAAACCATCACCGCATCGCTTTCATGTAGCCCAAACTGTCCATAAGGCCCCCGCAATGTCACCGTGGTGCCGATTCGATCAGCACCGAACAACCAACCACTGAAGACGCCGCCCGGAACGAGACGAACATGGAAACTCAGGGAACCTCCAGCCTGGAAAGGCGAGGAAAATGAATAACTCCTTACAACAGACAACTCCCGGCATTCAATATCCGCATACTGCCCCGGCTTGAAAAAGATCTCGTTCTCCGGCACGAGGGTTAACTCGATTACGTCGTGCGCAAGCTTTCTCTGTCCGCTAATCACCGCACTCGTTTCTTTGGGCGCGATTGCCCCGCCCAGCTGTGTATCCAGCTCAATTTCCAGATCCCCCTTGGGAATGGATTGGCAACCCAAGCGATATCCGGATTGATACAAGTCACCACTCAGTCCCATGGCAGAGGATGCAAGCTCGCCTATCTTTCCGGAGACCAATTTATACCTGCACGTACCACAGGTACCCACTTTGCAATCGTGTGGAAACCCTATTCCTTCACGCAGGGCGCTTTCGAGGATCGTTTGACCTCGCGGCACGGTGAATTCAATATGCTGGCCCCTCACCAAAACCTTCGATGCCGGAGCAGGGGAAAAGAGCCCAGTGATTTTCTTATACAAATTCATTAGAAAGACCCGTAATTAAGCTCGTACTCGGTCGCTTGCCTAAAAAACTATTTATGTACTCCCGCGTGAGCACTTGCAGGAGGAGTTAGCGCACCGTTCGCTAACTCACTCCCCGGTCGCCCACATTCACGAGCTTCGGCCCACTTCAATCAGCGAGCGCCCTGTTCAACCCAAACGGGCCACCCGGTCTTTTTATTGGCTGCCATTGCGAGCTCGCGCTCACCTGGCGACGCATATCGTTGGTCCCAGTCCTTCAATTTTGGCTTTGCAATCAGATTGAACCACAGAGGCGGAACCAGCCCAAGAAGGAAACACACGAACAGCGAAGGCATCTGCGGGGCTTCCCTTTCCGGACGCAATTCGTAGAACCTGGTATAGCCGTCAATGTGATGATTGATATGGTTCGTGATCTCGCAACCCAGCGGGCGCACGATCGGCCCCATATGGTTCCAGGCATGGTGGAGGCGGATAGGCTGGCCGATTTCGCGCACCAGACCATAGTGCTGGAAGTAATTGAAACCCTCGACAATCGTTTTCGCAATGATCATCGCAGCAATGGTCACCAACCCGGCTGCCGCTCCTCCAAAGAAAGCCACTGTACCGGGCAAGGCGATCAGAAGCACCACATACTGGTAAACGCGGTTAGACAAATTCCATGGCGACTTGCCTTTTCTCCGCAAGGTTTCAGCCTCGATCTTGACCGCATCCTTGACAGAACCAATCGTCGCGGTCACCGCGAAACTATAAATTGTCTGGCCGCGGTACGGCGTATCACTATCTAGCGGGGTATCGAGTTCGAGGTGATGCGTCGTAACATGAGCAATGTCACGGTTTGGGTCACCATAAAACGTCGCCAACAGCTGAGCAATTCTCCGCGGCAACCAATGCCTCCGATGCATCAGTTCATGCGAAACCGGAAGAGTGGGCACACCACTCAACCAGGCCAAGGAAAGAATGCACCCTATGACTTGGCTTGGTTCACTAAGGTCGATCCTCCCGTCCCTGACCCCAAAAACAAGCAGTCCATACAGGCCGATCATCAATGGCAGCTGCAAATACTGCGTGAGATCCGCAAAAAACGGGTTGGCCCTTCTGACTGCGTAATCCTTGGGCAGAAGGACATCAAAAACCAATAGTGCTGGGAAGGTCGCAGCGCCGAGCCAGACCCACCCGCCACCGGCGTAAAAACCGAACATCCCACACGCAGTAACCAGGGGAATCAGATAATAACGAAGTGTATCCACGCGTCTCTCCCTATTCTACCTATTCAGATGATTAAACCAGTCAACTTTCAACCAGGCTAATCCATTGAGGCTGATGCAATTCATCAGTACGAATGCCTGCGAGTCAGCCAACGCTCATGGAACTAAAATTTGTTGAAGGAGCGGAGAGGTTAGCATCTCCCCCCCCCAATCATTGCCCTCGCTTTCCTCACGTTCATGATCAGGCACATGCGCCATTGGGCTCAAACAGGATTTTTAACGACTTTCCATTCAACGCCATTTCAAACGCATCCTGTGCATCGGAAAGGGCCACGCGATGCGAAACAAGCGAAGACTTCGCAAAGTCGCCCCACGTGTAGATCAGCAGGTCAGTACCGCAGATTCCAGCTGCCTCGACCTTCACCAATACGTCGCTGCCGCGGGCCTCCTTTGGCGCAGGCACATCGTCTACAGACAGACTCCCATGCCCGGCGGTAATTTTTCTTGTCGCCAACATCGCGCCACCCGCCCAAAGGTCAAATGTTATAGATATCAAGCACAGTGGGAATCAAATCATTCATCACAATGACTTTCTTGGCCCCGATACGGAACTCGCTTCCATCTTCGATAAGATGGTAATGGTAGGTTCCGTAAAACGTCGTGGTTTCTCCACCCCCTCATCAAACAGCGACAGCCACTTATCCCAGTCCCGGTCATCCAGATAACGTATCTCTGCAGAAATAAAATCCTGCACGCGCATCCGCGCTTCCAACGCAACAGCCATTACTGCTCTCCTTCAAGCCCCATGAGTTCCAGCCACCTGGCGTGCTGCGCCAGGAAGATCCCTTCATCTTCGATTTTTGCACCACTACTCGCCGGACTGATGCCCAATTCTTTTGCGAGATCGTCGGGGCCCAAGATTTCATGACTCATGCCTCTGGACATGTCGCTCCAGCGAACCACATCATGCGCCCGCGAACCCTTCTGGACCTCGGAAAACTCCGTCAGGTCATCGGGAGTTGCCATGCCACTGGCATTGAAGAAATCCTCATACTGCCTGATCCGATGCGCCCGAGCCGCTGGCGCCTCCCCCTTGGGGGCAAAACAGTAGATCGTCACTTCCGTCTTATCCACCGCCAAGGGACGAAATACCCTGATCTGACTGCTGGTCTGGTCCATGAAAAACACGTTGGGATAAATGAGCAGATTTCTCAACCTGCCGACAGCCCACTCCGCCTTTGCCTCGCCCATGCGCGACTTGAGCTCGTCCTTCACAGGAAACAGAGGCCTATCCTGAGGATTTGTCCAGTCCGACCAGATAAGGGTATGACCGTTCTTCAAGTCATAATAACCACCCCGGGCATTCGGGAGGTCTCCCACATTCATGGCCTTCGTCTTCTGACCCTTGGTGGTGGAACTCGCCCGGTTTTTTAGGGTCTGAACATAGTTTGCATGAGTGGCCGCAACGTGATAAGAGGGCCTTCTTTTCGAAGCCATCGGGGTAGCCGGCGTCTTGCTCATTCATCGGGGCGATCAAGGAACCGTTATCGTCAAATGCCCAGCCGTGAAACGGGCAGACAAAATTTGCACGCGTTCCCTTGGAAACGCGGCACAGCGTTGCGCCTCTGTGCGTACATACATTTACGAACGCATTGATTTCGCCGGCCTTGTTGCGGTTGATAATGACCGGCACGCGGCCGACCCACCGGGTAACGAACGAGCGAGGCTTGGCGATCTCGCTCTCGTGGGCGCCATAGACCCAGACCTTTTCCCAAATCCTGGGAAACTCAAGCTCGAAAAGCTCGGGGCTCGTGAATATCTCACGACTGACCCGTCGTGGCCCGGATTCAGCTTGATCCAGGAAAGGGATCGTCTTTTCCAACATGTTCATTTGTCTACTCCATTATCAATGAGTTGAAGCGCGTTCAAGTGCAAAACCCCCGCCACCTGCAACACAAAAACCGCACAAAATCAACTTAAATCAATCCAGACCGAATTATTTATAATCCTGGTCCTGTAGGTTTTGATCGGCACCACACAAGGATATTTGCATGCGGCGCCACTTCTGACGTCAAATGTCCCGCCATGGAACGGACAACTCACCTCTCCATTCGAAAATAACTCTCCGTCCGATAGAGATGCATCACCATGCGTGCACGTATCATCGATGACAAAGAACTCGTCGCTCAATCAGAGCACCGCCAATGGAGGAACCTCACTCAACTCGAGCTTCGCGCCGAAATCGTCCTCCAGCTGGCTGCACGCGATCAGTTTCACAAAGTCTTGTTGTTGCATGTGCCCCTAGATCTCGATTTATTCAGTCGAATATTTGGAGGATGGCGCGGCTACATAGGATTTCGCGGGGTTTTCAGCGTCCGTTACACGCGTCGACCGAAAGGATTGCAGATTCGAATTCGCACCAGGTCACCTCGAAAGTGCATGCCCGCGTCACTGCGGCATACGCAGCACCGCCTTGAGGGTAAGGCCCTTGGTGCTGTCTTCTGCGGCCTGGTTGATCTGGTCCAGCGGATAGAACTTGACCAGCTTGTCGAATGGAAACCGGCCCTGCTGGTACAGCTGCACCAGCTGCGGGATGAACACCTGCGGCACGCTGTCGCCTTCGACAATGCCGCGGATGCTGCGTCCGCCCAGCAACAGGTTGTTGACGTCGAACTCGGCCTTGGTCCCCAGCTTGGGCGCGCCGACCACCCCGATGCTGCCCAGCGAGCCCAGCGCCTCGATGCCCTGCGCCAGCACTTCCGGGCGGCCGGTGGATTCAAGCGCGAAATCCGCACCGCCGCAGATGGCGCGCACGGTTTCCACGATGTCCTGCTCGCCGCTGTTGATCACGTGGGTGGCGCCCAGCTCGGTGGCCAGCTCCAGGCGCGAGGCCACCACGTCCACCGCGATGATCGTGGTCGCGCCGGCCACGCGCGCGGCCAGCACCGCGCTCAGACCCACCGCGCCGGCACCGAGGCTGACGAAACTGCTGCCCGGGCCGACTTTCAGCGAATTGATCACCGCGCCGGCACCGGTCTGGATCCCGCAGCCCAGCGGCCCGAGCAGTTCCAGCGGCGCATCGGCCGGGACCTTGACCGCGTTGTTCTCGCGGCTCAGGGCATAGCTGGCAAACGAGGACTGGGCGAAGAAATGATCGTGCAGCGGCGCGCCGGCCGGATCGGTGATGGCGGTGTTGCCCTGTAGGTCGCTGCCGCCGAAGTTCAGGCCGAAGAAATCCTTGCAGTACGCGCCATGGCCGCTGTCGCAATGATGGCAATGACCGCAGGCGCCATAGGTGAGCACGACATGGTCACCGACCTTGAGATCCTTGACGTTGGGGCCAAGTGCCTCGACCACGCCGGCGCCTTCGTGGCCCAGCACCGCCGGCAGCGGCACCGGGTAGTACTGGTCGCGCACGATCAGGTCGGTGTGGCACAGGCCGGTGGCGACCACGCGCACCAGCACCTCATCACCCTGCGGCGCGCGCAGCCGGGCCTGTTCGATGGTGAACGGCGCGCCCTGCGAGCGGACGACGGCGGCGGTAATCTCGCGGATGTTCACTTCTGCGTTCATGGGTATGGTCCTTCGGATCAGAGCGGATAGGCGGGCGCATCGCCCTTGACGGTCAGCCACTGCCACTGGGTGAACTCCTCCCAGTTGGCCGCCCCCCCGATGCTGGTGCCGTTGCCCGAGGCACCGACGCCGCCAAACGGATTGATGACCTCGTCGTTGATGGTCTGGTCGTTGATGTGCAGCAGCCCGGTGCGCAACTGTTCGCCGAGCTTGAGCGCGCGCCCCACGTTCGATGACAGCACCGCCATCGACAGGCCGTACTCGGTGTCGTTGGCCAGGGCGATGGCTTCCTCATCGGTGTCGAACGGCACCACCACTGCCACCGGCCCGAAGATCTCATCGTTGAAGGCCGGGTTGTCACGGGTCACGCCGCTGAGCACGGTGGCCTGGAAGAACAGGCCTTCGTACCCGCCTCCGGTCTCGACCTTGGCACCGGCGGCGGTGGCATCGGCCACGGCCTTGGCGGTGTGGTCGCGCTGGGCGGTGTTGATCATCGGCCCCAGGTGTACCTGGCCCTTGGACGGATCACCCACCACCATCGAGCTGGCCTTGGCGTTGAGCTTTTCCAGGAAGGCATCGTAGATGCCGCGCTGGACCAGCACCCGGCCGGCGGCCATGCAGATCTGGCCCTGGTGCAGGTAGACGCCCCATGCGGTGTTGGCAATGGCCAGGTCCAGGTCGGCGTCGTCCAGCACGATCAGCGAGTTCTTGCCGCCCAGTTCCAGCGAGACCTTCTTCAGATGCTTGCCTGCCGCTTCGCCGACCTTGCGGCCGGCGGCGGTCGAACCGGTGAACTGGATCATGGCGATGTTGGGGTCGGCGGTCAGCGCCGCGCCGGCCGCGCCATCGCCCGGCAGCACGTGCAGCAGGCCCGCGGGCAGGCCGGCCAGTTCGAACAGGCGCGCAATCACGAAGCCACCGCACACGGCCGTGCGCGGATCGGGCTTGAGCACCACCGCGTTGCCCAGGGCCAGCGCCGGGGCGACCGCGCGCATGGCCAGGTACAGCGGGAAGTTGAATGGCGAGATCACCCCGACCACGCCCAGCGGGCGGCGTCGGGCCAGGCTCAGGCGGCCCGGCACCGAGGGCAGCACTTCGCCGACCGCGCGCGAGGGCAGCGCGGCGGCTTCATGCAGCCCCTTGGCGTTGATGGAAGCCTCGAAGCCGGCCTTGGGCTGGGTCGAGCCGCTTTCGCGCACGATCCATTCCATGATCTGCGGGGTGTACTGCTCGGCCAGCTGGGCAGCCTTGCGCAGCACCTGGGCACGCTCCTCGTAGGGCGCCGCTGCCCAGGCCTGCTGTGCGGCCCGCGCGGCCGCAGCACTGCGCCCGATCTGCGCGGCGTCGGCCATGCCGATGCTGCCCAGGGTGTCGCCGCTGGCCGGTTCGATCACCGGCTGGGTGGCGCCGGTGGCGCTCCACTGGCCGGTGAACACCTTGCCGGCCCACAGGCTGGCAGGCAGGAAATCGTCTTTTGACATGGAAAGTACCTCGATGGAAAACCGTCGCCGCAGCCTGCGCGTGCCCGCATGCGCAGGCCATCCACCTTTGGCTCAATCCCGCAACCCCTTGTCGCTGCGAGGCGCTGGCCGTCACATTGTCCAGAATCTGGACAATGTGACGGTTGCCCGGCGCGTGGCCAGAACGTGTACCCGACCGTGGTCTGCGGGCGAGGGGGTCGCCCTGGGCATCGTGGGCCAGCTCGCGCGCCCGGCCCAGCTCAGCTCGGCGCCCCTCCAGGCGCGGCAACGGCCAAGCCCAAGGTGCCTCCGTAGTGCAGCAGGCCCACCGCCGGCTCATCGGTGGAGAGGAGGCTGAAAGCGCCAGGGTGCTGCGCAGGCTGGCGGTGCAGCGGTCTCGCCATGCCGCCAGGCCTGCGTCGCCGTCCATTCTGTTTTCGGTCAGAAATGATAGGTTATGCCGACCATCGATCCGAGCTGGTTCCGCGGATCACGTAGAGGTTGGCCCTGGTGCTCCGATCACCCTTTTTGACATGGAGGAAAGCGGCCACGGCAGAAAGCACGCCGCGCTGCTCGCCTCAGGATGAGTGCTCGGCAGGGTCGAGTATTTCAACCTCAAACTGGCTCATGCCAACCTACGAAGACTTATTCGGTCCCCAATTGATATTGCTTGCCCAGGCCCAGGATGTCGCGATAGGCGTCCCAAAAGCCGACTATGGCGCCCTCGGTGACCAAGTGCTCGGCGTCCTCAGCCTTGCCGCCGCCCATCCCGATGTAGGAAGCCTGCTCCTGATCGCGCACCACCGCGCCGTGCACCAGCTCTACCGCCTCGCCGTCCTCCATCGAAATCAGCCCGGCCGGCCCGATCAAGTTACTCTGTTTGCGGCGGATGGACTGCATCTCCTGGTCGTCGTCGGCATAGCCGAACTGCGTCCACACCAGTTCGAACTCGTTCTCGGAGTAGGTGACGATCTGTCGTACCGCCAGCGTGTTGGCGATCTGCTGTAACACCAGGTTTGGGAAGACCGCCAGGATCATCAGCGTTACCGGATCGTCGAACTCCTTGCGTCCGGCCAGCAGGGAAGGATCCTGCAGCCTGAAGTTGGAGTCGAAGGAGCGCGCGTCCTTGAATATCTCTTTGTCGAGCTCGTCGTTGTTCGAGCTGCTCTGCGAATACAACATCGAGTGACGGCCCTGGCGGCCACCGAGCAGCGAGCCCCCTGTCTGTGAGGAGCGGTACAGGCCGAAGGTGGCATGGAACAAGTGCAGAAGACTGGCGTGATAGGGGTCACGCGTGTTTTCCGCGTAGAGCTTCCAGTTCCCGTGAATGTACTGTCGCTGATCGCCCAGGACCTTGATCGGGCGATTGAAAATACGTGCTATCGCATTAACCGTCCGCTCGCCCAGATACTCCTGCAGCGGTTCGACCTCTTCGGAGAAGGTGGCGAAGACCACGCCGTGCAACGTCTCCACGCGCAGCTGCGTGAGGCTGTGCCTGCTCATGTCGAACGACTCAGGCATGCCGCCCTTGCGCTTGATGCCTCGGCGGAACGGCACGCCGATCAGGTTGCCTTTGAGATCATAGGCCCACTGGTGATACACGCACTCCAGATTAGGGGTGTTGCCGCGCAGGCTGCGGCACACGCGCGCGCCGCGGTGGGCGCAGCGGTTCTGCATCACGTGCACACTGCCGTCTTCGGCGCGGGTGACGATCACTGGGATCTGCCCCACGAAAGTGGCCTTGTAGTCGCCCGCGCTGGGGATCTCGGCCTCCAGTGCGACGAAGGACCAGCTATTGCCACGAAACAGCCGCTCCTGCTCCAGATCGAAGTACTTGCGCTCGGTGAAGACCTTGTACGGAACGCGGTGGCCTTCCTCCGTCAACTGGACCCGTGCCTGGGCCTGCTCAGATGCGACATTCATTGTGTGTTCTCCTCTGTTCAGAGTCTGCGCGACGTTCGCCCTAAAGAGGGCGCGCGAGCAGAGTGTCGATGCGATAAGTGTCCAAGATCACCAGTTTTTCCTTGAAGCGCAGGGCGTCGCCGACCGCGACGATGCGGTCCATGTAGCGGCCGGCACTGTAGAGCTTGGTAGTGCCGTCGTTGCGGGTTTGCAGCACCGCGTAGTTGCTCTGGACGCTGATCTCGCCATTGTCGATGCCTGCGATATGGACGCTGCTCACCAGGTGCCGGTAAAAGTGCTCGGGATAGACGTTGGCATTGCGTAGCGAGACGACGCGGTCATGCAACATGCCGCGGCTGTCGCAATCCATGATGCCGATCGACATGCCGCGATCGGCATTCTCGCGCGGAATGATCCGATAGCTGCAATCGTCCACGAACAAGTCCGGCCATGCTTCCAGCCGATCATCATCGATGCATTGGACATAGCGGGTTAGCAATTGCTCCACGTGGTACTGGAGCTCCATCGCCGATAGTGTCTCCACTTGCATGTCTTCCTCCGATTCGGAAATGACTCTTTGCGGCATTCATATGCCGATGTGTTTTTGAAGCAGTTCCGGCTGGCCCTGCAGGGCCAGGCTTGGACCGTCGTAAACGATGCGGCCCTTAACCAGAATCATGCTGCGGTCGGTAAAGCCGAGCAGCACGTTGAGGTTTTTGTCGACGATCAGGGTGGCGATGCCGGAATCCTTGATGGTGCGCACCACCTGCCATATCTCCTTTCTGATCAGCGGCGCCAGGCCTTCGGTGGCCTCGTCGAGGATCAGCAGGTCGGGGTTGAGCATGAGGGCACGACCGATCGCCACCATCTGCTGTTCGCCGCCGGAGAGATTGCCAGCAAGGTGATCGATGCGCTCGGCAAGCCGCGGGAACGTCTTCAGAACTCGGGCAAGATCCCACTCGTTGCGTCCGTCGCGTCCAGCGCGGGCAGCCATGACCAGGCTCTCGCGCACGGTCAGGTTTGGGAACATTCCGCGCCCCTCGGGCACGTAGCCGATGCCTTGGCGGATGATTTCGTGGGTCGCCGCGCGGCTTACGTCGCGCCCATTGATCAGTACGCGACCTTCTCGTGGCGGGGTCAGACCCAGGATTGAGCGGATGGTGGTGGTCTTGCCCATTCCGTTGCGTCCGAGCAGGCACACGCTCTCGCCGCGGGCGATATTCAAATCCACTCCATGCAGCACATGGCTGTTGCCGTAGTAGGTATGCAGATGACTCGCCTGCACCAACAAATCGGGCGCGCTTTGCATTGCTTCTGCCATCAGTAGGCCTCCTCGCCGTCGCCCAAATACGCTTCCTGCACTGCAGCATCGGCGCGAATCTGATCCACCGGCCCGCTGGCCAGGACCCGGCCGTTGACCATGACCGTGAGCACGTCGGCGATGCTAAATACCGCATCCATGTCGTGCTCGACCAGTACCAGGGGATAGTCCTCAGCCAGCTGCCTGAGCAGTGTGGCCAACTGCGCCGACTCCTCCTGGCCCATGCCGGCCATTGGCTCGTCAAGTACAAGACAGGTGGGCTCGGTGGCCAGCACCATGCCGATTTCTAGCTGACGCTGTTCCCCATAGCTCATGGCATAGGCCGGCATCTCGGCACGGTGGTTCAGGCCACACAGCTCCAGCCCACGCTCGGCGCGGGCACGCACCGCACGGTAGGTCTCGGCGCGGCGGAAGAAGCGCATCGAATGTGGAAGGCGCGACTGCGCGGCCAGCCAGCAGTTTTCCAGGCAGGTAAAACTTGGAAAGATATTGGTGCGCTGAAAGCTGCGACCGATACCCAGCTGCGAGATCGCATTGGGCGACAACCCAGAAATATCACGGCCGTGGAAGAGCACCTGACCTTCGCTGGGCGCCAGATGCCCGGTGAGCAGGTTCACCATCGTGCTTTTTCCGGCCCCGTTGGGGCCAATGATCGCGTGCACCTGGCGCGGGCCCACGCTCAGCGAGACATCGCAGACGGCGGTGAGCCCACCGAAGTGGCGCGTGAGCCCGTGCGTTTCGAGAATATTTTCGCTCACAAATCGGCTCCTTCATTCACTGGGGCGGCCTTGTCGGTGTCCGGCCCAGCGGGCTGGACGATGGGCTTGTTCCTGCGATCAGCCCATTTCAACAGCAGTCCGCCGATCCCGCCGGGCAGCAGCAGCACCAGCGCGATCACGGTAAAACCCATGGGCAGCTCCCAGTGCGGGGTGATCGTCGAGTACCAATATTGCAGCCCTTCGAACGCGAAGGCGCCGAGGATAGGGCCAAACAAGGTACCCATGCCGCCGAGGATTACCATGATCAGCGCGTGCGCCGAAAGCATCCAGCTGACGTCGCCCGGATTCACAAAACCATACTGCGTGGCCGAAAGAAAGCCCGCGTAGCCCGAAAGGGTACCGGCGATAACGAAGGCAACGAGCTTGTAGATCACCGGGTTATAGCCCAGCGCGCTGACACGGATTTCGTTCTCCTTAATGCCGGACAGTACCCGTCCGAAGGGCGAACGTAGCAGCGTACGCAGCAGCAGATAGACTACCAGCATCGAGGAAAACACCACGTAAAAAAGCGTGGTGCTGTTTTCCAGATCAAGCAGCTGTACGCCAGCAATGCTCACCTCGGGCTTGAACATCAGGTAAATTCCGTCGGAGCCGCCCGCGAACGGGGCGTCGTGGAACAGATAGAAGAACATCTGCGAAAAGGCGATCGTGGCGATGATGAAGAAGATGCCCGAAGTGCGGATGATCAGCGCGCCAATGATCAGAGAAGCCGAAGCCGCGAGAAGCAGGCTCATTGGCAGGGCGACCCAGATATTGGCCGGTGCGAACTCCGGTGCGGTCAGTGCCAGGGTGTAGCCGGCGATGCCAAAGAAGACAGCCTGTGCAACGCTGACCATGCCCCCCACCCCGACCAGCAGATCCAGGCTCAGGGCCATAATGGCCAGAATCATGATCGTGGTAACCTTTTGCGTGAAATAGTCATGCTTGCTACCGGCCAGCGCTTCGCCAAACACGGGGTAAAGGGCAAGCAGAACCGTAAGTACCAATAACATGATCTTTATTGAGCGAGGCAGAGAGCGCATCGAGAAATTCCTATGCAAAGAGGCCGCGGGGTTTCCACAGAACGATGACCGCCATCAGGGTATATACCACTGCGCCTGCGAAGTGAGGGACCAGTACGGCGCCCCAGGTGGAGGTCAGCCCTACCATCAGCGCGCCGAGGAAGGCGCCCTTGATTGAGCCGATGCCGCCGATGACCACCACCACGAAACAGATGATCAGGACCTCATTGCCCATGCCCGGATACACCGAGGAGATCGGGGCGGCCAGCACGCCGGCGAAAGCGGCCAGAGTGGTACCGACGGCGAACACCAATGTATGCGTCCAGGAAATATTAATCCCCAGGGCCTGCACCATCTCGCGGTTGCTGGTGCCGCCGCGGATAATCATGCCCAGCCGCGTCCTTTGCAGGATCACGTACATGGCGATGGCGATGGCCACGCAGATGCCCGAGAGGAACAGGCGGTAAACGGGATACTCGAGATTCTCGGTGAGCACGATTGCGCCGCGCAGGGACTCAGGGATGGGCACGCTGTGCACGTCATTTCCCCACAGGATGCTTTGCATGGCATCGAAGACGAGGATGAGTCCAAAAGTGAGCAACACCTGGTCGAGGTGGTCACGCTTGTAGATGCGCTGAATCAACAACTTCTCCAGCGTGATCCCCAGCAGCAGCGCGATTGGAAGCGCGGCGAGGGCGGCCAGCCAAAAGTTGCCCAGAACCGAGGTCAACCAGAACGCCATATAGGCGCCGATCATATATAGCGCGCCATGTGCGAGGTTGATGATGTGCATGATGCCGAAAACCAGGGTCAGGCCGCTGGCAATCAAGAACAGCAGCAAGCCCTGCTGAATGCCGTTGAGCATCTGTATGAAAAAAGTGGACAGGTCCATCGACAGCTCCTCCCAGCTATGTAAAGGGCGGCCGGTATGGGCCGGCCGCCACCTGCGCTACTTGGCCATCTTGCAGCCGGTTGCCGGGTCGTCCAGGGCCTTTGCCGCGGTGCCGACCATCACGTTCTTGCCGCCGCGCACTTCGCTCATGTAGATGTTCTGGATCGGGTTGTGCGCCTTGGACATGGTCCAGGGGCCGCGCGGGCTGTCTTGGAACTTCACCTTGCGCATCGCCTCGATCAGCGCTGCCTGATTGGAGGTGTCGCCCTTGACAGCCTCCATAGCGCGAATGAGCAATAGGCCGGAGTCGTAACCCTGCACCGCATAGACGCCGGCTTCGTCGTTGTAGCGATCCTTGAACGCCTTGCGGAACGCAATGTTGTACTTGTTGTCCAGATCATCGGCGTAATGCAGGGTGGTGCGAATGCCGTCCGCGCGGTTGCCCAGGCCCTCAAGGCTCTCGGTCAGGAAGCCGGTGGAGAGCAGTGGAATCTTGCCCTTGAGGCCGGCGTCGGCGTAGTCCTGGATGAACTTCACCGCACCGCCGCCACCGAAGAACGTATAAACGGCGTCGGGCTTGATCGATGCGATCTCGGTGAGGTAGGTCTGAAAGTCGACGCTTGGGAAGGGAACCAGAATCTGCTTGACGATCTGGCCGCCGTGGCGCTTGAATTCTTCTTCGAAACCGCCCAGATGCTCGGTACCAGCCGCATAGCGCCAGGATATGGTCACGATGCGGCGATAGCCCTGATCATAGGCCGGCTTGGCCATCGCGTAGTTGGGCTGCCAGTTCGAGAACGAAGTGCGGAAAATATTGGGCGCGCACAGCTCACGCGTGGCCACGTTCAGGCCGGCGTTGGGGATCACCAGGATGGTGCCGGTCTGGCGCGCCACCTTGAGCGCAGCCATGGCGACGCCGGAGTGGATCGGGCCGACCACGAAGTCGACCTTCTCGGCGGAGATGAGCTTTTGCATGTTGCTCACGGCCTTGCCCGGGTTGGCCTCGCTGTTGACCACGACAAATTCGACGTCGCGCCCCCCAAGCTTGCTCCCGCGTTGTTCGATCGCCAGGCGTATGCCTCGGTCCACGCTGGTGCCGAGCATTCCGTATGTACCTGAGTAGGGAAGCAGCAGGCCGATCTTGACCTTCTTCTGCGTCGATGCTGCACCCGTCATTGTAACCGTCATGAGTGCAGCAGCGGCTGCAGCCAGTGCAAAGCGTTTTGCCAGTGCGTTGAAAAAATTCATCTGCTTCTCCTTTTTAATTATCGGCCTCGAAAGAGGCCAGGATTATCGGCCTCGAAACAGACCGGGACCTATGGCTCGACTACGCGTTACGCCCTTACCAGTATCTCCTCGCCATCGACTTGCACGAGATAACTGTTGATGCCCTCCGTCACCGGCGTACCTGCTGGGCTGCCATCGCGTACGTCGAAAAGCCCCTGATGCAGCGGGCACTCGATCAGGTAGCCCTCAAGAAAGCCCTCGCACAGGCTCGCCTTGCCGTGGCTGCACATGTCGTCGGTGGCGTGGAACTCGCCGTTCACGTTGTACAGAGCCAATCGACGGCTGCCCGCCTGGACACACAGCACGTCCTCCTCACCGAAGTCGCAGATACTGGCGACCCGCTGCCAATCCAGAGTCTTCGCTTCGCTTCCCATAAAATGAATGACCTCGTTGCGCTGGAGAATTTCTGTTAACAGGCACATCACCGGAGCAAGGGCGCTACGCAGGCTGCCGGTGCAAAGGATTCGCCATTCCGCCAAGCCTGCGTCGTGTTCCGTTCTGTTTTTGGTCAAAAACGATAGCGGACACCGGCCATCGATCCGAGCTGGGAATTTCCCGGGGCCGGCGAAGCCCCGCCGCCGCCAGTGGATACGCCATAGGCGGCCTCCTCACTGTTATCCACGAAGCCCAGCGACAGATAGGTACTGAGCCGGTCGTCGAATCTGTAGGTTCCACGGATCACGTAAAGGTTGGCCTTGGTGTCCTGATCGTCGTTCTTGATATGGAAGAAGCCGCCATCGACGACCACCTTCGGCGTAATTGCATATTCACCCTGCAGCCAGGCCATATCCTGCGTCACATCACGACTGGTCGTGCTGACCTTGCGCCCCAGCCAGCCGCCGGCCAGCTTCAGGGCGCCGAAGCGCACGTAGCCGTTGGCGGTGATGCGGCGGTCTTCGTCGCTGGACGAGGGCATCGGGATGAGCGATGCCCCGTTGAATAGATTGGCCTGGGTCGTTGCGCTGCCGCCGCTTTGATTATCGATGGCGGCCGCAATGCCAAAGCGAGGATCGTCGTACCTGGCCATGGCCGACCAGCTACGGCAACGCGAGGCATCGCCTGGATCTTCGCCTCCGCAGATACCGGAACCAGGCACCGAGACCGATGATGTGGCAGACGCGTCGCGGCCGAACGAATAGTGGGCACCGAGCGACAGCTTGTCGAACTTGGTACGCCACACGACCGAATTATCGTGCCTGGCGTTGGGAATATACGCGTCGAACGAGCCGATGCCCTGGATATTGGGGCCCAGGATATCGCCGCCCACGAGGGCATACAGCAGCATCGAATACTGGCGACCGACAGTGAGACTACCAAAGCGGCCCGAATCAAGGCCGATATAGATCTGGCGACCGAACAGCCGGCTGCCCTGGCCGGAGCTTCCGCTATCCAGGTAAATCCCCATTTCGGCCTTGCCCACCACGGCAATCGAGTCGTTCACACGATGACGAAGATCCAGGCCCACATTGCTGGGGACCGAGCCTGTCGTGGAAGGAACACGGGTCACCGTGCCCTTGTCCGGGCCGACATTGGTCACGTTTTCCACGCCGCTGTCCAGCGTCCCGTAAATCGTCAACCCTTCCGGCAGAAGATTGCCAGACCTGACCGTGGCTGCCGGCGTGGGCGTCGAGGCCGTTGCCGGCGCCGCTGGCGTGGCACTCGAGGCCACTGCCGGAGCCGCCGCCTTCTGCGCCGCCTCGATTTCTTCGATCTTCTTCTAGAGCTGTTCGACCATCGCCCTCAGCTCCCGAACCTCTGTATCGGATGCCTGAGCAAATGCCGGTGCTGCTGAAAACGCCTGGGCAACCAGCATCGCCACGCACAGCGTGGTTTTCCTCATTGGCAAGCCATTGGTTCTTTTATGATCAATCATCGATTATCTCTCCCGTTTTAATCAAAAAACGCTGTTTTTTTAACCGCCAAAAGAAAGGACGCTTCAATGATCAAGTGCAGCATTTGACTTGAATCCTTCGCCTTCCTTCTCCATCGCTTCGCGCAGCGTGGGTTCGGCATTTACCCGCTGCAACCTGCTGCTGTTCGATGTTTCTCTGCCACGGCACCAGTACTTCGCCTTCCAGATGGCATCCGCGCTGGTGCCGGGTGGCATCTCTGGCCACCGCTCCAGGGCGATGCCCGGCGCGAACGATGACGCCGGTGATGGCCCCGCAGGGCAGGCGCACCGAGTGGCAGTGATGGGTGGATCCATGTATTCCCTCCCAGGAATGACCTTGATCGATGCCCTGCCCGGCGATCCCGATGCAGTGGCGGTGTAGCGGTGCAACTTTCCGTCGCGCGATGCAGGCGCGCCGGCCCCCCTCGCAACAGCCGCGTCAGCGCAAGGCACCTCCCGCAGGCACCGCCACGCGGGCGCGGCCCCGCATCAGCAGGTGCGTGGCCACGCCGAACACCAGGCTCCAGAACGCTGCACCCAGGCCGAACAGCGACATCCCCGAGGCGCAGACGATGAACGTCACCAGCGCCGCATCGCGGTCACGCGCGTCGGCCACTGCCGCGGTCAGCGAGGTGGCGATGCTGGGGAACAGCGCCAGTCCGGCCAGGGTGGCGATCAGCTCCTTGGGCAAGGTCGCCAACAGCGCCAACACGGTGCCAGCAAAGCAACCCAGCACCAGGTAGGCGATGGCGCCGGCCGCACCGGCCACGTACCGGCGCTGCGGATCCGGATGCGCTTCGGCGCCGGTGCAGATCGCGGCGGTGACCGCGGCCGGATTCAGGCCGTGGCAGCCGAATGGTGCCAGCAGCGCCGACCCGGCCGCCGACCAGGCCAGCAGCGGTCCGGCTGCCGGGCGCGGGTAGCCGCTGGTCCGCAGCACCGCGATGCCGGGCATGAACTGCCCGGTCAGTGCGACCACCACCAGCGGAATGCTGATGCCGACGATCGCCTGCCAGTCGAACTGCGGGCTGACCCACAGCGGCCGGGTGAGCGCCAGCGCAGGCAGCGGTCCATGCACCTGCCCGGTGGCCAGCGCCACGGCCACCCCGCTCAGCAGCACCGCCACCACCGCATAGCGCGCAAACCAGCGCCGGCCAATGAAGAAGGCGACAAACATCGCCAGCACCAGCGGCAGCTGCGCGGCCATGCCCACGAACAGCTTGGTGGCAAAGCCGAACAGGATGCCGGCCAGCATCGCCGCGGTGATCGCCGGCGGCAGCCACGCCACGATGCGGTCGAACGCGCCGGACAGGCCCACCGCCAGCATGACCGCGCTGGCCACCAGGTAGGCCCCGACGGCCACCGCGAAGTCCACCGTCGGCAGCAGGCTGACCAGCAGCACCGAGCCGGGAATCGACCAGGCGATCACCACCGGCACGCGGTAGAACAGGCTCAGGCCCAGCCCCAGCACGCCGCTGCCGATTGCGATCGCCCACACCCACGAGGCCAGCAGGGGCGCGGGCAATCCGGACGCGGCCTGGAACACGATCACCAGCGGACCGGCAAACGAGATCAGCGTGGCGACCACCCCGGCCAGCACGGCCGGCAGCGAGGCATCGCGGATCAGCTGGCCCAGCGCGGTCATCGGCTCATGGCACGCTGTCTGCGACCACCAGCTGCGGCGCGGTGAGCGCACGCTGGGTGGAGATCGCAAAGACCACCCCGCCCCGGGTCGGCCCGACGATCGCCCCGACCCGGCCCACGCCCGAGGCCCAGCCCAGTCCGGTCGAACTTACCGACATGGTGTACAGCTGGGCAACGCTGGCATGGAGCTGGTCCGGGCTGGTGGCAAAACCGGTGCACAGCGTGGCCACGGTGAACAGCAAGAAGCTCACCGCCACCCCCTTCCTGCGGCCGATCCTGTCGGCCAGCGGCCCCAGCACCAGCGCGCCGAACATCATCCCCAACAGCGCCCAGGCCTGCAGGATGCCGGCCTGCGGCTTGCTCAGCCCCCACTCCTTGATCAAGGTCGGCAGCACCGTGCCGGCGACGAACACGTCGTAGCCGTGGACGATCAGCAACAACCCGCACACGATGACCACCGAGCACTGGAACCTGCTGAAGCGATCCTGGTCGATCGCCTCGCTCACATCGATGCTGCGCATGACCTCCCTCCCAGGATGTGCACTGCGTTGGAAGGCGGTCCTCGGCGAGGGCGCCCTTGAACCTGTTCGGCGTGATCGGCCTCAGCGCATGGCCAGGGCCTGTTTCTGGGCGCTGGCCGCGGCGGCGGGCCAGCCCAGCGCGCTGCGCGCGCGGGCCAGCTCGTCGGCCAGGTCGTAGTTCCAGATCCAGTCGTAGCGGGTGGCCAGCGTTGCCCCCAGCCGCGCATCGTCGTCACCGACGCGTGGATCGCGCATTTCATACAGCTCGCCGGTCTCCCACGAGGTCTGCTGCACGCGACAGGCGCGCGGACGGCGCAGCTGGTCATAGACCTGCAATACCTCGGGCAGCTGGGCGCCGGTCAGGCCCGGCTCGGCCAGCAGATGGGCGAGCAGGTGGGCGTCCTCCAGCCCCTGCCCTGCGCCGGCACCCTGATGCGGCAGCATCGCGTGGGCGGCATCGCCGATGAGCGCCAGCCGGCCATCCACGTAGCCGGGAAGCTGGGCCAGGTCGTGCAGCGCCCAGTGCGTGGGCGCGTCGATGCACTCCAGTATGGTCTGTGCTGCCACGCCCCAATGCGCGAAGGCATCGAGCATTTCGCGGCGGCTGGCCTCGCGCACCCAGGGCTGCTGCGCGGGCCACTGCGGATCGGGCGTGCTGCGGTCGGAGAAGAATGCCACGACGTTGATCAGGCGCCCGTGCTTGACCGGAAAGGTGAGGATGTGCGCATCCAGGCCCAGCAGCACCTGCGGCATGTCGATCAGCGCGGTGTCCACGCCGCGGGCGAGGTAGGCCGCACGCAGTCGTTCGCTGTCGATCAGGCCGCGATATGCACAGGTGCCTGTGAAGCGCGGCGCCACCGGCGGCTGGCCCAGGCCCTTGAGCACCTCATCGCGCATGGCCGACTTGATGCCGTCGGCGGCGATCAGCACGTCGCCGTGATACTGCGTGCCGTCGGTGAACTCCACCTGGATGCCCTGCGCGTCCTGGCGCACGGCCACGGCGCGCTTGCCGAAGCGTGCCAGCCCGTCCGGCAACAGCCGCGCCAGTGCATCAAGAAAATCGGCGCGATGCACCGTGGACTGACCGACGCCAGGTGCGTAGGTTTCACCGATCAGGCGCGCGTCCTCGCCGCGGCGCCACTGGAACCACAGGTCCTGCCATGGCGCAGGCGTGCGGTCGGCCAGCTCGACATAGGTCTCGCCCATGCCCAGCCCGGCCAGCGCGCGCACCGCATTGGGGCCAAAGGACACGCCGGCGCCGATCTCGCCAAAGGCCGCAGCGGATTCAAACAGCTGCACGTCCAGGTGATCATGGCGGCTCAGGCCCAGGGCCAGGCCCACGCCGGCAATGCCGCCGCCGACGATGCCGATCCGCAACGGCGCGCGGCTCACGACCTGTGCTCCGGGGCGATGGCGTAGCGTATTGATGAAGTGTCCAAGCGTTGCATGGTCCGTCTCTGGGATCTGTGTGACATGAAGAATCAAAGCCGCTGCGCGCAAGGCGCGGGGCGTGTTTCAGCCGGTATCGCCTCCGGCCACGGGCAGGATCGAACCGGTGATGTAGGAGGCCTCGTCCGAGGCCAGGAACAGGATCGGCGCGACCTGTTCGTCGATGGTTCCGTAGCGCCTGAGCAATGCCGAGGCGGTGGACTGCTCGACCACCTCGCCCATCCAGGCCTGTTCCTGCGCGGTATCGCCGCTGGCATTGCGCGGGACCCGGCGCGGCGGCGCGCTGGTCCCGCCCGGCGCGGTGGCCACCACGCGGATGTTGCGATGGGCGTATTCCATCGCCAGCGACTGGGTGATGGCATTGACCCCGCCCTTGGCCGCCGAATAGGGCATCCGGTAGATGCCGCGGGTGGCGACGGAGGAAACGTTGACGATGGCGCCTGCGCCGCGCGCGATCAGGTGCGGCAGCACCGCGTGGCAACCGTACAGGGTGGGCATCAGCGAGCGGCGGATCTCCGCGTCGATCTGCTCAGGCTCGAACTCGGCAAACGGCCGCATGCGGATCGCACCGCCGACGTTGTTGACCAGGATGTCGATCCCGCCAAAGGTCCGTGCGGCAAAGTCCATTGCCGCCTGCGCGCCGGCATGGGTTTCCAGGTCGGTGATGAAGAACGCCGCACCGTTTCCCGCCTCGCCTGCGACTTCCGCGACGAACTCGGCGCGGTCCACCAGCAGCACCTGTGCACCCTCGGCCGCGGCCCGCAGCGCGACACCACGTCCGATGCCCTGCGCGGCCCCGGTCACCACCATCACCTTGCCGGAAAAGCGGCTCATGCGGCCAGCTCCTGCACCGTGCCGGCCGTCGCATTGGGGGTGAACTTCTCGTAGTAGAAGCCGGCCGGCTCGACCTTGATCTGGGCAAAGTGGTTGCGCACCGCATCAACCATGGCCGGCGGACCGCACAGATACACGTCCACCGCGCCCTGGTGCAGCGCTTCGGGCAGCAGGTGCTCGGTGACGTAGCCGATCCTGGGGTGTCCGGATTCGGCTTGGACCACGCAGGTGTCGAAGCTGAAGAAGGGCAGTCGATCGGCCAAGCGCTGCAACTCCGGCACCAGCACCAGGTCGGCGCCGCGGGTCACACCGTACACCAGGTGCACCGGATGGTCGCTGCCGCTGTCTTCCAGCCAGGCCAGCATCGACAGGAACGGCGCCAGCCCAGTGCCCCCGGCCAGCATCAGCACCGGGCGCTTGACCTGGCGCAGGTAGAAGCTGCCCAGCGGGCCGGTCAGCTCCAGCACCTGGCCCGGGCTGGCGCTGTCCAGATAGCGGCTCATCAGGCCACCGGGCACGCGCTTGATCAGGAATGAGAGCGCGTGCGAACCGGGCTTGGAACTGAAGGAATACGCGCGGCTCTGGCCACTGCCGGGCACGGCGATGTTGACGTACTGGCCGGGCAGGAAATCAGGCGCATCGCCTGCGACTTCCAGCTTGAGCTCCAGCGCGGCATCGGCGTGCGGCAGCACCTGCGCCACCGTCGCCTTGAAGGTGCTGGCGCCGGTCTTGCAGGCGGTGGAAGTGACCGGCACGGCGATGGCACAGTCGCTGGACGGCACCATCTGACAGGTCAGCACCAGGCCGGCCCGCGCCTCTTCCTCGGTCAGCGCATCGTCGATGTAGTCCTCACCCAGGTCATAGGCGCCAGCCTCGGCGCGGCACTTGCAGGCGCCGCACACGCCGTCGGCACAATCCATCGGCAGGTTGACCTTGTTGCGGTAGGCCGCGTCCAGCACCTTCTCGCCTGCGTTGCAGTCGATGAAGCGGGTGACGCCGTCTTCGAAATTCAGGGCGATGCGGTAGTGCATGGGAATCCTTCGGCCAGGCTGATCAGACATGATAGATGTCGATGACCTGGCGGATGTAGTCGTTCTTCAGCACGATCTTCTTGTTGCTGATCAGCAGGCTCTCACCTTGCCGGCGCAGGGTCACGAAACACGTGCCGAAGAACTGGTCGGTGACCTTGTAGCGGTGGCTGAGCGTATGAAAATTGTAGCGGACGTCAAGCTCATCGCCGCGCGTGTCCAGCAGCTCGATGTTGTTGACGTTGTGGCTGGTGCGCGGCTCGGGCGTGGAGGCGCCCGAGCGCTCGGTCTTGATCCGGAACACGCGGTCCTCCAGCCCGTCGCGGCTGGGATAGAAGATCAGCGAGATCTGCGAGTGCGGGTCCTCGGTGAGCTGGTCGTCGTCGTCCCAGGTCGGCATCCAGTAGGTGACGTCGCTGGCGTACAGCTCCAGCCACGCGTCCCACTGGCGGTCGTCGAGCAGGCGTGCCTCGCGGTAGAGGAAAGCAGCGATGGCGGGCAGGTCCTGGTTCAAGCCGCGTCTCCGGTCGCTTCACGCGCCAGTGCCTGGCGCATGGCCCTGGCCCAGTACTCATGCTGACGCACGAACAGGCCCTCGTCCTCGCTGCGGTTGCCGCTGAGCAGCGGCTTGATGCCCATCTTCCGCGCGTTCTCGTCGGCACCCTGCACCCACAGCGGCGCGCCGCGGCTGAGGTCGTTCCAAGCCGCGGCGGTACCGGCGTAGCCGTTCTGGCAGGCGCGGAATTCCTCCAGGTCATCGGCCGTGCCCATGCCCGAGACATTGAAGAAATCCTCGTACTGGCGGATGCGGGTGGCGCGGTCCTGCGCGCTCTCGCCCTTGATGCCGAAGCAGTAGATGGTGACCTCGGTCTTGTCCACCGCGATCGGGCGGGTGACCCGGATCTGGGTGGAGAACTGGTCCATCAGGTACACGTTGGGGTACAGGCACAGGTTGCGGGTCTGGCGGGTGATGAACTCGGCCTTGGCCGCGCCCAGGCGCGCGGCGAGTTCCTCGCGGCGGTTCCACACCGGGCGCACTTCCGGGTTGAGCGAGTTGGTCCACAGCAGGATGTGGCCATTGTCAAAGCCGTACACGCCGCCGACGCTCTTGCTCCAGCCGTTGGCGTCCACCGCCTTGGTGCCGGTCTGCTTGCGCCGGCCCATGGTGGCCGCATAGTTCCAGTGCACGGAACTGACGTGGTAGCCGTCGCAGCCGTTTTCCATCTGCAGTTTCCAGTTGCCGTCGTAGATGTAGGAAGAACTGCCGCGCAGCACTTCCAGGCCATCCGGTGCCTGGTCGACGATCTGGTCGATGATGATCCTGGTCTCACCCAAAAAGTCCTCCAGCGGGGCGACCTGCTCGCTCAGGCTTCCGAACAGGAAACCGCGATAGCTTTGCAAGCGCGCCACGCGCTTGAGGTCATGCGAGCCGTGCTCGCCGAACTGCGGCGGATACTGGGTGGTCTTTTCATCCTTGACCTTGAGCAGCTTGCCGGTGTTGCTGAAGGTCCAGCCATGAAAGGGACAGGTGAAGCTGCCCTTGTTGCCGTGCTTGCGCCGGCACAGCATTGCGCCGCGGTGCGCGCAGGCGTTGATCAGCGCATGGAGCTCGCCGGCCTTGTCGCGGGTGATCACCACCGGCTGGCGGCCGATGTAGGTGGTGAAGTAGTCGTTGTTGTTCGGGATCTGGCTCTCGTGCGCCAGATAGACCCAGTTGGATTCGAACAGGTGCTTGATCTCCAGCTCGAACAGGTCGGGGTCGGTGAAGATGTCGCGGCGGCAGCGGTAGAGGCCGGCCACTGGATCGTCCTGCACCGCGGTGGCCAGCAGCTGCTCCAGGTCGGTCTTGTTTTCGATGATGGCGGACATGCGAGGCTTCCGGTGCGGTTGCTGTTGCGCGCAAGGCGCGCGGCGGAACGATGGCGAGGGGACGGCGTGCGGGTTGGCGCAGGTGCGGCAAGACGGCCCCGACGCGTTCGATCGTCGGGGCCGGGTGGCTGACCGGAGGAAAGGCGCGCTGGATGCCGATTCTTGGAACCGATGCGCGATGGAGTCCAACACGTCTTTGGTCTTTTAACAATACTTTTATGGTATTCTTGCCGCCGCAAAGCCTTGTATTGCTCGCTTTGATGCACCGCACCATGTTCCGCCGGTATAGTTAAGACTTTGGTCTAAGCCTCATGGATCTGCGCCAGCTCAGGTACTTCGTCGCCGTCGCGCGCGAGCGCAATTTCACCCGTGCCGCCGAGCAGCTGCACATCGCCCAACCGCCACTGAGCCGGCAGATCCAGCAGATGGAGCAAGAACTTGGCGTACAGCTGCTGGTGCGCAGCAGCCGGCCGATCCGGCTTACCGACGCCGGGCGCCTGTTCTATGAGGAGGCCCAGCAGGTGCTCGGACGCGTGGAGCAGATGAAGGACGCCGCACGCCGCATCGGCCATGGCCAGCGGCGGGTGATCAGCATCGGCTTCGTTGCCTCCACCCTGTACGCGGGCCTGCCCACCGTGGTGCGCCGGCTGCGCCAGGCGCGGCCCGATGCCGACGTGCGTCTGGTGGAGATGATGTCCGGCCCCCAGGTCGAAGGCCTCAAGAACGGCCGCATCGACGTCGGCTTTGGCCGCATGCGCAGCAGCGATCCCAGCGTGGAGCGCCAGGTGCTGCGCGAGGAACGCCTGGTGGTGGCGATCCCGCCGGCCTTTGCGCTGGCCGCCGAGGATGCGCCGCTGAAGCCAGCGGCGCTGAAGGGCCAGAAGCTGGTGGTCTATCCCAGTGAGCCGCGGCCGAGCTTCGCCGACCAGATGCTCTCGCTGCTGGGGCACCATGGCGTACGCCCGCCGCAGCTACAGGAGGTGCGTGACCTGCAGACGGCGCTGGGCCTGGTCGCGGCCGAAACCGGCGTGTGCCTGATCCCGGCTTCGGCCCGGTTCCTGCGCTCGGACCTGCGCTACCGGCTGATCGATGACCAGGAGGCCACCTCGCCGGTGGTCATGAGCTACCGCCGCAACGAGGACCCGGCGCTGATCGCCCTGCTCCGGCAGCTGATCTGCGAGATGTACGCGGAAAACCCGCCGTGGCTGGACATCCCCCACAATCGCCTGACCACGCCGTAGGACACCGCACCCATGCCCCCCATCGACACCGAAGCCGCGCCATGGGATGGGCGGCACGATCCCATCGCCGACACCCGCCGCTGGCTGGAGCGGGCGGTGATCGGCCTGAACCTGTGCCCGTTCGCCAAGGCGGTGTACCTCAAGCAGCAGGTGCGTCTGGTGCTCAGCGATGCGACCACCCCCGAGGCGCTGCTGGAACAGCTGGCCGAGGAGCTGCTGGTCCTGCGCGACACTCCGGCCGAGGTGGTGGACACCACCCTGATCGTGCATCCGCAGGTGCTGGGCGACTTCATCGAATACAACGACTTCCTGGACAACGCCGATGCGGCGGTGGAGACGCTGGACCTGCAGGGCATCGTCCAGGTGGCCAGCTTCCATCCGGATTACCAGTTCGCCGGCACCGCGCCGGACGATGTCTCCAACTACACCAACCGTTCGCCCTGGCCCACCCTGCACCTGCTGCGCGAGGACAGCGTGGAACGCGCGGTGGCCGCCTTTCCCGATCCGGATGTGATCGTCCAGCGCAACATCGACACCCTGGACAAGCTGGGCGTGGAAGGCTGGCGGCGGCTGATGGCGGACTGACGCGGCCCGCCCCGAGCGTCCTGCAGGCACACGCTGCACGCGATCTGGATGCGCGCCGGGCCACACTCTGCGGCCCGCAACCTCCAGGAGCCGCGCATGCCGCTGATCCCCTCCATCACCCCCTGGAACCCCGCACCGCTGGCGGGCCGGGTGGTGATGATCACCGGCGGCGCCCAGGGCATCGGCCGCGGCATCGCCCAGGCGGTGTTGGGCGCAGGCGGCCAGGTGGCCGTCGGCGATCTGGACGCCGAGGCCGGCAGGGCGTGCCTTGCGGAGTGGAACCGCGGCGGCGATGCGTTCTTCAAGCGCATGGATGTGCGCCGTGAGCGCAGCGTGGCCGCGTTCGTGGCCGCGGCGCTGAAGCATTTCGGCCAGCTGCACGGGCTGGTCAACAACGCCGGGCCGCCGGGCCCGCATGTCCCGCCGCTGGATACCCTGGACCTGGCACAGTGGAATGCGCGCCTGTCCAGCCTGCACGGCGCCTTCCTGTGCAGCAAGCATGCGCTGCCGGCGCTGCGCCAGGACCGTGGGGCGATCGTCAACATTGCCTCGACCCGCGCCCATCAGTCCGAGCCACACAGCGAAGCCTACGCGGCGGCCAAGGGTGGGCTGGTCGCCTTCACCCATGCCCTGGCGTTGAGCGAAGGCCCACAGGTCCGGGTCAACGTCATCAGCCCGGGCTGGATCGCCACCGATGCCTGGCGCGCGCCACAGCGACGGCGCGCGCCGAAGCTTTCCAGGGCCGACCATGCCCAGCACCCGGCCGGGCGCGTGGGCACGCCGGAGGATATCGGCGCGCTGGCGGTGCAGTTGCTGGCGCCGGCGCTGTCCGGGTTCGTCACCGGCC
Organism: Pseudoxanthomonas spadix BD-a59; assembly: GCF_000233915.3. NCBI lineage: Bacteria > Pseudomonadati > Pseudomonadota > Gammaproteobacteria > Lysobacterales > Lysobacteraceae > Pseudoxanthomonas > Pseudoxanthomonas spadix. Next base: position 3,057,137 of record NC_016147.2, read on the forward strand.
AGGAATTCATCGTCGATGGCGGCATGACCCGCAAGATGCAATACGTCTGAAGCGTTGGCGCAGCGGCGCCCATGCCTTGCCCGAGACGGCGCGCTCAGCCGGCGCGCAGGCGCGCCTGCAGCAGTTCGCGCGCATGGTGCAGCGAGGCGACGATGCGGTGTCCGCGGGCGCGCAGCCCTTCGTCGGGAACCACCAGGTCCGGCACCTGGATCACGGTCATGCCGGCAGCCAGCGCGGCGCTCACGCCGGCCGGCGAATCCTCCAGCGCCAGGCAGCGCGCCGCTGGCACCCCCATGCGCTGGGCCGCGAGCAGGTAGATGTCCGGTGCCGGCTTGGGATGGGCCACATCGTTGCCGGTGGTGATCGCCTTGAAGTATCCCAGCAGCCCGGCCATTTCCAGCTTGCGCGGGGCCAGCGGCCGATGCGTGGAGGTGGCCACGCCACACGGGACGCCATGCGCCTGCAGCAGCTGCAGCAGTTCGCCGATGCCCGGCCGCAGCGGCACGCCGGCCTGCACTTGCTGGTGATACTAAGCCGGTCGGAGGGAAAGCCTCACTCAGCGGTCCTGCCGCTGTTCGTGGCAAGGCGCCGCGAGCGCAGTGTACTGACCGTACATAAGCGAGCGGCAACGCCGCCACGGACAGCGACAGGACCGCCCTGCGGGAGCCACGGACAGGCCCGCCGGCGGTGTTGCGCTGGCTTGACAGGGGGTGGCCCTGCCGGCGCCAGCGCGCCTAGCCGGCGGGCCTGTCCGTGGCTCTGAATGAGGCTTTCCCTCCGACCGGCTTAGTAAAGCGCCTGGGCGCGCGCCAGCAGTGCCTGGACCTGCGCCGGGGCCAGGCACTCGCGCAGGATGACCTGGCAGGCGTCCGCGCTGTGGCCGACCAGGCGCAGCCAGTGCTCGTCCTCGATCTCAAGGCCCAGCTCGCGCGCGGCGCGGCTCCAGCTGCGCAGCGAGGCACGCTCGCTGTCCAGCATCAGCCCGTCCATGTCGAAGATCACCGCATCGGGCGTGAACGCCAGCGCTTCCACCGCATCGCTCATGGCGCGTCCGACGAGAACAGCCGGGCCAGGCCGCCCGCATCCAGCACCCGCCATTGGCCTTCGGCCAGCCCCTCCAGCGACAGCCCGCCGATGCGGCTGCGATGCAACGCGCTGACATGGTTGCCGACCGCGGCGAACATGCGCCGGACCTGGTGGTAGCGACCTTCGTGCAGGGTCACACGCACCCGGCGCGGTTCGATGACTTCCAGCGCGGCCGGCAGCAGCGGCCTGGTTTCGTTGTCCAGCAGCAGCGTGCCGCTGGCGAAGGCTGCCGCCTCGTCGCCGCGCAGCGGCTGCGCCAAGGTGGCCTCGTAGACCTTGGGCAACTGCGCCTTGGGCGAGATGATCCGGTGCAGCAGGCCACCATCGTCGGTCAGCAGCAGCAGGCCGCTGGTGTCGCGGTCCAGCCGCCCGACGGTGGACAGCACCGGATCGCGCAGGCGCCAGCGTGGCGGCAGCAGGTCGTAGACCAGCCGGCCGCTGTCCCGGGTCGAACAGGTATAGCCGACCGGTTTGTGCAGCAGCACGCACAGCCCCGGCGCCGGATCCAGCGGCTGGCCGTCGATGCGGATCGCATCGTGGTCGACCGGGTCGTCGGTGTAGAGCACCGCGCCGGCCGCATCGGTGACCCGGCCCTGGCCGAACAGCGCCTGCACCTGCCTGCGGCTGCCATAGCCCAGGTTGGCGATGTGGCGCACGATCTTCATGCGCGCGCGCCGGTGGCGGCGATCACCTTGAAGCCGCCGCCTTCGGCCACCGCGCGCACTTCGGCAAAGCGCGAGTCCAGCGCGGCTTCGTAGGGCAGGTGCTTGTTGGCCACCAGCCACAGCTGGCCGTTGCGGTTGAGCGAGGCGGCGGCAGTCTCGATGAAGCGACGGCCGATGTCCGGGCGCTCACCGCGACTGAGCGCGTGGAACGGTGGGTTGCTGACGATCACATCAAAGCGCTTGCCCAGTCCTGCGACCACGTCGTGCCAGTGGAACGCCAGTGCAACGCGCGGCGCATGCGCGGCCAGGTTCTCGCGGGCCAGCTCCAGCGCGCGCGCCTCGGCTTCATACAGGTCCAGCGAGCTGATGCCCGCGCAGCGGTTGAGCAGTGCATCGGACAGAAAGCCCCAGCCTGCACCCAGATCGGCCGCGGCGCCGCGCAGCGTGGTCGGCAAGGCTCCCACCAGCAGCTGCGAGGCCGCATCGACCCGATCCCAGGCAAACACCCCGGGGCGGCTCTTGAAGCGCCCATCCAGGATCGGCCGCACCCGATCCAGCTGCGCCCACTGCGCGGCCAGCTGCGCATCGTGCTGACCGTCCAGCGGCGGACTCCAGAACACCCGGCAGTGGTGCTTGGCAATCGAGCCGCCCAGGCCGGTGAGCTGGGCCAGGTCCTTCTCCACCGAACGCGCGCCTTCGTCATTGGCCACGCTGGCCACGATCCGACCGCCCGGCGCGCAATGCGCCACCATCCGCGCCAGCAGCGCGCGGGTTTCCTCCTTCTGCCGCGGCGGCAGGGCCAGCACCAGCGGCGACTGCGCAGTGGCATCGCACTGCAGCTCCACCTCGTAGCCCTGCCGATGCAGTGCATCGAAGGCCGGCCGGAAGCTCTGCTCGCAGCGCAGCCTCAGCCCCTGCAGCGTGCGCAGGGCCGCCCCGGGGCGCGCACGCAGGAACAGGGCATCGCCGTCGGCACCGGCAATGGCGCCGGAGCGCAGCGCATGCACCAGGGCTTCCAGGGGAAGGTCGGAGCTCGCCACCGGATGGCCACCAAAACCAGGATCAAGGCGCGCGATTCTACTGTGCGGCAGCATTGCGGCCAAAAAAACCCCAGCCATTCATCATGCGTTCGCCGTCCAGCCAGCGACGCCGAGGTCAACGGGCTCCCTACGCACCGCCCAGGGTCAGCGACGACAATGCCTTCGTCGAGTCGCTGTCCCGCACCGTCACGTAAGTACCGGCCGGAATTCCCGGCCAAGGGCTTTGCCGACCTGCACGGTGCACGCCAGTGGGCGGCGGCCTTCGTGCATTGGTACAACGTCGAGTACCGCAGCGGCATCGGCGACGTCAGCCCGCAGCAGCGCCACGCCGGACAGGATGTGGCCCTGCTCCAGGCGCGCCATGCGCTGTACCGGCAGGCCCGCCAGGTCAACCCTGGTTGGAGCGGTCGAACCCGAAATTGGGATCCCATCGACGCAGTGGCGTTGAATCCCGAGAAAAAGGCAGTCGTCGCACGTTGACACGTAGGGGGTGCTCACGCGGCGGGCCGCTGGCTTCGTCGCTGACAGGATCACGCGCGGCTTCACCGCGCGCTACGCCCGCCCGCCCGCATCGCTGCGGCATCTGACGCATGGCCTTTGACATCACACGTGTCCTCGGTCACTCACTCTCGTTCGGACCTTCGTCCTTTTGGTTCGGCTTCATCAGCCCCCGACTCGGACTACTACGGCCTCTGCTGACTTCTCGCTCCGGCATGGCCGTCGCCCTTTGTGCGCTGCGCGCATCCTTCGCCACGCTCAGGACCAGCCGACGGCTGTCCTGCGCCCTTCGGGCTGGTCAGGCGCAAGGCGAGATCTCCCCGAGTAAGAACGCACTCCTTCGCTGCACAACCGCCGGATCTACGCCACCTCGCCTTGATCACGAGAGCTTCGCGGTTTCTCGCCCGCTCGCCCTGCTCGGCAGCGCCTTCTATCCGGTTCTTGTTCATCGGCTCGCAGCTGCGCTCCACGCTTCCTTCCCACACTCGGTCGCCCTCGTGCAGTTGCGCTTCGCTTCGCTCGTCGTGATCAACTTGCGGGAGGACTTGCACCTCCAGGAGTGCGCCCGTGCCGGGCGCACCAACGACAAGGCCCGCATCGCTGCGGGCCTTGTGCTTCATGGGTCAGCTTAATTACCCCCGTCCCCTTTAGTTGCGTTTCCTAAAAACAGGTGGCAGCACGAAGAGCTGCAATAACAAAAAAACTGCTAAGAACAATAAAAGGCCTTTCTGCATTCCGAGGTAGAACCAAAAGATGGCGCCTAAGCCAGACGAAACGAGCAAGGCGGGGAGCTCAGCGGATAGAACTTTTTTCTTTGTCATTTGATCCTCTCTTCCGCCTTCTTCTGCGCAGCAGACACTGCTGTTTCTTTCGCTATATCAACAACACGGCCACCAGCCGAAGCTGCACCTTGAACGGCTGATGTGCTGGCGGTTGACCCACCTGCAGATTGAGTAGTCCTGAGAATGTGATCGCCAATGCCTTGAGGGGATGTCGGGCTGCCAGATGCCATCTTCTCTGCCAGAACGCCTTTAGCTTCAGCTAGGCCAGCCGCAAGACTGAGGCCGCCATTGGTCGCTGCTGCAAGCGCCATCTTTCCAGCGCTAATGGATTCCCCATTGACGGCGCTATCCATTGCTGAACCTGCTGCACCAACAGCCGCATTTGTTGCTGTTACTGCTTTGCCGACAGTAACAGTGCCTCTGATCGCTGCAACACGCGCGACCGACGCAACGCCTCCAGACACCGCTCCGACTGCGGCTGAAACGCCGACAGATCTCCAGTTAATCGGTTGGCCTGGATTGGCAATCTTCTGCGCCGCAATTTCGACAATGGCACCAACGGGCGCACCCCAAAGAGCTTGAACGAATCGCCCATCCGGATCGGTGAACTTGTAAGGGTTGTTATTTGCATACCAGTAGCGGTTGAACGCACCAACCGGGTTGCTGTAAGCCGTTACCGGATCAACGCTAAGGAACCTTCCAATGCTCGGATCGTAATAGCGCTGCTGCATATACGTCAGCCCGGTGGGGCCATCCATCACATGGCCAGTGTAGCCCACGCCATCGACCGTCTTGCCGATGGCCGCGCCGTAGGGCTCGTACTGGGTGCGCTCGATGACCTGCGCGGCGGTGTCGGTGACGGCCACCGGGCTGCCCAGCGCATCGGTGTGTTGGTACTTGATCACGCCACTGTTGCGCGTGGCCAGCAGGCTGCCGCCCAGGTAGATGTGCTCGAAGTTGCCCTTGCCGCTGCGTTCTTCGTACATCAGCTGCCCGGCGCTGGAATATTGCGAGAGCATCAGGCCGCCATTGCGTTGGCCCAGGACGCGGCGACCCTGGGCGTCGTAGCGATATGACTCCTTGCCCGGTACGTCCCGCAGCCGGTTGCCGTAGTCGAAGGTACGGGCAGCCATCGGCGAGTCCTGGGCGATGCAGGTGAAGATCTGGCGCAGGCTGCGGGTCGCTTCCGCCGACCAGACGACCCTCATTCCAGCATGCCGAACTCGGCCAGCAACTCCTCCACCGGCACCACACGCCCGGCCTTGACGTCGGCCAGACCCCGCTCGATCGAGGCACGCAGCTCGACCTGATAACGCACCTCATCCCACGTCGCCTCCGGCGGCAACTGCTCGGCGATCTGGTGCACCTGCTGGCTGAGCGTGGTCATGGCAAGAACCTCGTGGGCTACGGCTGCATTCTACCCTCCAGGTCAGGGCGCGCATGGCCGGGCGCCGAGCCGCGTCAAGGCGCCGCTCAGGGCCTTTGATGGATTGCCCGGCAACCAGCAGGTGCTCGAGCAGCATGAGCGCATCTACGTCGGCTTCGCGCGCTGGCTCTTGCGTGGGCCGCGGCCGATGTGGCAAACGCACGGCTTGGCTGTCATGCGAGAAGCGAACATGCGCAGGGCCAGCAGTGACTTCAGATCCGATGGAATCAGCGGCTCTTGACCTTGCGGTCCCCGAGCAAGGCGCTGATGACGATGCTGGCGCCCAGGATGGCGCCGATGAACAACAGGATCATGGCCACGGTGGGATAGCCGAACAGGGTGCTGGCGGTGGGCACGCGCATCATCAGGGCCGAAGCCAGGATCAGGGCGGCGGTGACCACGCCGGCGGCGCCGCGGTTGGCGATCTTCTGCAGGCTTTCCATCAGGTGGGATTCCTCCAGCCCGGAAACGCGGATCTGCAGCTTGTTCTCGGAGAGCAGGCTGAGGATGTCGGACAGCTTGCGCGGGCCTTCGCGGGCCAGCGACTGCAGGTCCATCAGCTCGCTGGCCATGTTGGGCGAGGACAGCGACTGGCGCAGGCGCGCGCGCATCACGTGTTGCAGGTGGCCTTCGACCACGGCCTTGGCATCGAGCTCGGGCGAGAGCGCGCGGCAGACGGTATCCAGGTTCAGCAGGGCCTTGCCCAGCAGTGACAGCTCCGGCGGCGTGCGCAGGCCGCAGGCCATCGCGGTGCGGACCAGCTCCAGCACCACCAGGCCCTCGGAGGTGGTGCCGCTGTGCGCCGAATAGCGGCTGATCAGCTGGCCGGTCTCGCGGCTGAAGCGCTCGCCGTCGAACTCCTCCAGCTGCGTGCCCAGCGCCAGCATCTCGCGGGCCACCGCCTCGCCGCGCCCATCCACGGCCGCAAACAGCAGCCTGAGCAGGCATTCGCGCTGGCCCGGCGGCACATTGGCCACCATCCCCAGGTCGAAGATCGCCAGCCGGTTGTCGGCGGTCACCCGCAGGTTGCCCGGATGCGGATCGGCGTGGATCTCGCCAAAGATGAAGATCTGATCCAGGTAGCCGCGCAGCAGCGCCGAGGTCATCGGCAGCATGGGCTGCTCGATCCGGCGCACCGCCGGCACCTGGTCCACGCGCACCCCTTCGATCAGCTCCATGGTCAGCACCCGGCGACGGGTCAGGTCCCACACCGGGCGTGGCACCACCAGCTCGGGGTAGGCCTCCAGGTGCAAGGCGAAGCGCTCCAGGTTTTCGGCCTCGGCCACGTAGTCCAGCTCGGCCATCAGGGTGCGGGTGAATTCGTCCAGCCAGTCGCTGAAGCGCAGGGTGCGCCCGACCTTGGTCAGCCGATCGGCGGCCCCGGCGATCGAGCGCAGCATGGCCAGGTCCGACAGCAGCCGCTGGGCCACCCCGGGCTTCTGCACCTTGACCGCCACCGGCGTGCCATCGCGCAGCACCGCGCGGTGCACCTGGGCCAGCGATGCGGTTCCCAGCGGCTCGGGGTCGAAGGTCTGGAAGACCTTGCTCAGGCGCACGCCCAGGTCGGCTTCCAGCGCCTGGCGGATCTGTTCCACCGGCACCGGCGAGACCTCTTCCTGCATCCGCTCCAGCGCGGTGGCGTAGCTGGGCGGGACGATGTCCGGGCGGGTGGACAGCATCTGGCCGAGCTTGATGAAGGTCGGCCCCAGTGCTTCCAGGTCACGGCTGAATTGGGCCGGGGTGCCGTCCTCGACGGTCGCCTCCTCGCGCAGCGCGTCCTGCCCCAGGCCGGAGAACACCCCCGAGTTCCGGTAACGAAACAGGAACTTCATGATCTGCTTGCGCCGCTCCATCGCCCCCTCGCTGCGCGCCGGCGCAGGGTCTTGGGTGGCGGCCAGGCCGTCTTGGGTCATGGGTGCGGGTCCGGATGGGTGGGTGCGCGGATTGTGTGAACGCTGGGATCACAGGCCGGTGAAGCCTGGGCCGCGCTGACCCGCCGCTTCAGCCCTGCAGTTCGCGCAGGGTCACCGAGGGCGGTGCATCCAGCACCTTGCGGGTGGCGAACAGGCCGGCCACCAATGCCGCCAGCACGCCGGCCGCGCCGCCGACTGCGGCCAGGGTCCAGTTCGGTTCCCATGGCAGGTCGAACACCCTGACCGCGACCACCCCGGACAGGATCGAGGCGGCAATGGCCGCCACCAGGCCCGAGAGCAGGCCGATCGCGGCAAACTCGGAGGCCTGGGCCATGCGCAGCTGGCGCCGGCTGCCGCCGAGCACGCGCATCACCCCGCCTTCCAGCAGGCGCTCGTCCTGGCTGGCGCTGACCGCGGCCATCAGCACCAGCAGGCCGGCGGCCAGCGAAAACCAGAACACCACCTGCACCACCGTGCTGACCTGGTCGGCGGTGCTGCGCACCTGCTTGAGCACCTGGTCGATGTCGATCACCGTCAGGTTCGGAAAGGCCTGCACCAGCTGCGCGGTGAAGCGCGGATGGTCGGCCGGCACGTGGACGGCGGTGATGTGGCTGGCCGGGTAGTCCTTGAGCACGCCGGGCGAGACCAGCACGAAGAAGTTGGGCTTGAAGCTCTCCCAATCCACCTTGCGCAGGCTGGTGATCCTGCCGCTCAGCGTTTGCCCGGCGATGTCGAAGGCGACGATGTCGCCGAGCTTCCAGCCCAGTTGTTCGGCGAAGCCTTCTTCCACTGACAGTTCCGGGCTGGGTGTGGGCTGCGGGCCCCAGAACCTGCCGGCGGTGACCTGGTTGTCTTCGCGCCGGGTGCTGGTGGTGGAGAGGTTGAACTCGCGTTCGGCGAAGCGGCGGGCTTCAGCGTCGGTGTAGTCGGCGCCGCTGACCGGCTTGCCGTTGAGGCTGAGCAGGCGGCCACGCACCATCGGGAACAGGACCGGTGCGTCCAGCCCTTGTCCGGCGATGAACCGGGTCACCGGCTGCACCTGATCGTCCTGCACGTTGATGATGAAGCGGTTGGGCGCATCGGCCTGCAGCGACAGCTGCCAGCGATCCAGCAGGTCGGTGCGCACGAAGGTCAGCAGCAGCAGCGCCATCAGCCCCAGGCCCAGCGCCGAGACCTGCGCCACGCTGGTGCCGGCGCGGCGACTGACATTGGCCAGCCCGTAACGCAGCGCCCCGCGCAGGCGCGAGCGCAGCCTGCGCACGGCCAGGATCAGCAGCCAGGCAAGGCCGGCCAGCACCAGCAGCGTGGCCGCGATGCCACCGAGCATGGCAAAGCCCAGCGCCGGCGAACCGGCCTTCCACCACAACAGCGCGGCCAGGCCGGCAAAGCCGGTCACCGCGACCAGCACGGCGCTAGGTTCGGTCGGGTCCAGGTCGCGGCGCAGCACGCGCAGCGCCGGCACCCGGCGCAGGGCCAGCACCGGCGGCGCACCGAAGGCCAGCAGCACGATCAGGCCCACGCCGTAGCCTTGCGCGATCGGCCCCCAGCCCGCGGGTGGAATGGCGACCTTGAGCACCGAGGCCAGCCACCCGGCCACCCCCCACTGCAGCGCGAAGGCGATCGCCACCCCGACGGTGCAGGCCATCAGGCCCAGCAGGATCAGCTCGCCCACGTGGATGCCCACCAGCTGCCACTGCTGGGCGCCCAGGCAGCGCATCACCGCCACGCCGGACAGGTGGCGTTCGCTGTGCCGGCGCGCGGCCATCGCCACGGCCACCGCGGCCAGGATCACCGAGACCAGTGCGGCCAGGCCGAGGAAACGCCCGGCGCGGTCCAGCGCCGAGCGCACTTCCGGGCGCGCGTCCTGGATGGTCTCCAGGCGCTGGCCGCGCTGCAGCGCCTGGCGCGCGGTGGCGGTGAAGCGCTCGACCGCGCCGGCATCGCCGGCCACCACCAGCCGGTAGCCGATGCGGCTGCCCAGCTGGACCAGGCCGGTGGCCGGCAGGTCGGCGGCGTTGAGGAAGACCTTGGGCGCGACGTCGAAATAATCCAGCGCCGCGTCCGGCTCCTGGGTGACCAGGGCGGCCAGGGTCAGGGTCGCATCGCCGACGCTGACCTTCTCGCCCAGTCGCGCGCCCAGCGTGTCGGCGCCGGCCCGGGTCATCCACAGCGTGCCCGCTGCGGGAATGCCGCTGGCCGGGTGTTCGTCCGGGGTGTTGGCATCGATCACGGTGAAGCTGCCGCGCAGCGGAAACCCCTGGCCCAGCGCGCGCAGCTCGCCCAGGCGCAGCTGCACATCCTCGCCTTGGCCGACCCGGAGCATGGTGTTGAGCTCGATCGTGCCGGTGCTGCGCAGGCCGGGGGCCTTGGCGGCCTGGGCAATGGCGCCTTCGATCGGCGCATCGCTGCGCACCACCACGTCACCGCCGAGCAGACGGTTGGCCTGCAGCGCCAGGGCGCGCTCGGCGCGGTCGGTGACCAGGCCCACCGAGGTCACCGCCACCACCGCCAGCACCAGCGCGGCCAGCAGGATGCGCACTTCGCCGGCGGCCAGATCGCGCCGCAACTGGCGCCAGGCCAGCGCCAGGGTGTTCATGCGCCGGCCACCAACTTGCCGCTGTCCAGGCGCAGCACGCGGGTGCAGCGCCCGGCCAGGGCCTCGTCGTGAGTGACCAGCACCAGGGTGGTGCCGGCCTGGGCGTTGAGGGCGAACAACAGCTCCTCGATGGCCTGGCCGGTGCGCTGGTCCAGGTTGCCGGTCGGCTCGTCGGCAAACAGCAGCGCCGGCCGGGTCACGAACGCACGGGCCAGGGCCACGCGCTGTTGCTCGCCGCCGGAGAGCTGGCGCGGGTAATGGGCCAGGCGCGCGGACAGGCCGACATCGGCCAGGATCTTCTCGGCCGGCGCGCGCGGATCGGCGTCGCCGCGCAGCTCCAGCGGCAGCATCACGTTTTCCAGCGCGGTCAGCGAAGGCAGCAGCTGGAAGTTCTGGAACACGAAGCCGACCTTCTCGCCACGCACCCGCGCCCGGCCGTCTTCGTCCAGCGCCGAGAGTACCTGGCCATCCAGGGTCACCGTGCCGCTGCTGGGCGTGTCCAGCCCGGCCAGCAGCGACAGCAGCGTGCTCTTGCCCGAGCCGGAGGCGCCGACGATGGCCACCGTATCGCCGCGCCCGATCTGGAAGGACACCCCGTCCAGGATGGTCAGGGTGCTGCCCGGCAGGGTGACCTGCTTGCCGAGCGAGGCGACCTGCAGCACCGGTGCGGCCTGGGAGGAAGCGAGGGGCGTGTCAGCGTGCAGCAGGGGAGCGTCGGCCATGATGGGGGAGTTCTTGGATACCGGAAGAAAGAAGATGCAGGCAGGTTATGCGGTCGTGCGCCGCCGCGCGCAATGGTGGCTGGCGCTGGTGGTGATGACATTCATGCAAGCGCTGCTGGCCCAGCCAGCGCCCCGGGCCGCCACCGCGGCGACCACCAAAACCGTGCTGGTGATGGGCGACTCGCTGTCGGCCGGCTACGGGCTGGGCCCGAATGAGGGCTGGGTGCCGCTGACCGCCGCCAGGATCGCCCGCGAAAAACCCGGCTGGAAAGTGGTCAACGCCAGCATCAGCGGCGAGACCAGCGCCGGTGGCGCCTCGCGCATCGGCGCCCAGCTGCAGCGGCTCAAGCCGGCCGTGGTGGTGATCGAACTGGGCGCCAACGATGGCCTGCGCGGCCTGCCGCTGGACCAGACCCGGGCCAACCTGGAGAAGATGATCACCGCCTCGCAGGCCGCCGGCGCCCGGGTGCTGCTGTTGGGCATGCAGATGCCGCCCAACCTGGGCCGGACCTATACCGAGGGCTTTGCCAGCCTCTACAGCGCGCTGGCCCGGCAGTACCACACCGCGTTCGTCCCGTTCTTCCTGCAGCCCATCGCCGGCGACCGGGCCAACTTCCAGGCCGACAACCTGCATCCCACCACCGAAGTGCAGCCGCAGATCCGCGACTTCGTCTGGCCTGCGCTGGCGCCGTTGCTGAAATAACGCGCTCGATCTGCCAACTGCATCAACGAAAGCCCGCGCCTGTCCACGCGGTCTTTCTGTTTGGGCAAGGCCGGCTTCATGCGTGGAGAACAGGGCGGTCACCATGATCAGGCAGGCCTTCCCACACCGGAGATCGACATGTTGCGTGCCCTGTTCGTTGGCGGCGTCGTGGACAACAGCGAGATGGACCTGGATGGCGCGCAGCCGCCGGTCCACTACCCCGAGAACGGCCATACCGGCCGCCCGCGCTACAAGCTGCATCTGGTGGGCCGTCACGACGGCGAGGTGGTCTATGCGGTCTACGGAGCGCCGGACCTGGCCGATGCGGAAGTGGCGCGGGTCGCCGAGGAGCGCGGCTATGCGCGTCGGTTCCAGGCCGAGGCTGTCAGCGCCGAGCCATAGTGGCATCGAGCATCAGGCATCAGAACGAGCCCAGCGGCGTCACCTTGCGAACCTGGTCCAGCCACAGATGATGCTGGTGGCTGGGATCTGCAAGATCGTCCAGGCGCAGGAGCGCATTGACCCCTTCCTGCTCCTGGGCATCGCGGAAGATCTGAACGGTCGGCTGCACCGGCACGGTGCCGCGCAGCTGCCGGCCATCTTCCAGCAGCAGCGCGACCCTGGCCTCGGAGGGAAGCTGGGTGACCAGCGCTTCGAGCTCGGCGATCTTGTTGCGGTCGGTGTGGACGCGCTCGGCGTATTTGCTCATGGGCTCTGCTCTCGGGCGGAAAGTCGGATGGCGCCATGCTCGCGCCCGGCCATGTAACGCCGCGTCGAGGACGGTGCCCGGACAAGGCGGGCCGCCCCGGAACCGGACTTTTCCTACGGCCCGCCGCGGTGTCGCCCGAGCGCTTTGGCTCGCGCACGCAGGCACGCTTGCCTTCGGGGGGGAGGCCCACATCCACGGGGAAACGCGAGCATGCAACGGGTCCTGTTTACCGTGACCGCACACGAGCGCGGCTGGCAACTCTACGAAGGCGAGCATGGCCGGTTCTGGTTCGACGACCGCGCCGAAGCGCTGCACACCGCCGCGGTGATCGCGGCCAACCTGCATATCCAGCATGGCATCCGCAGCGCGGTGATCATGGACATGGCCGGCCGCGAAGCCGTGCTGGTCTCCCGCCACGGCTGAACGCCCCGCTTCGCTCAGGCGGCCAGTCCCGAGAGCTGGCGCAGCGCCTGCTCGAAGGTCTCCACCGGCTGGCCGCCCTGAACCAGGTGTTGCTGGTTGAACACCACCGATGGCACCGCGCTGATCCCGGCCTGGCGCCAGCGCGCCTGATCGCGCCGCACCGCCTCGGCATGGCGGTCGCTGTCCAGCACGGCCCGGGCTTGGGCGCCATCCAGGCCGGCCTGGGCGGCGACCTGCGCCAGGATGGCGTGATCGGACACATCCAGGCCGTGGGTGAAATACGCCTCCAGCAGCGCCAGCTTGAGCCGCAGCTGGCTGCCGGCATCCTGTTCCTCGGCCCAGTGCAGCAGGCGATGGGCGTCGAAGGTATTGAAGCTGCGCGTGCGCTTGTCCAGGTCGAAGGTGAAACCCAGCGCGGCGCCGCGTTCGCGGATGGCCTGGCCGCTGGCCTCGTACTGGGCCGCGCTCATGCCGTACTTGCGCATCAGCCGCTGGCGCAGGTCCTCGCCGCCCGGCGCCAGCTCCGGGTCCAGTTCGAACGGCTGGACATGCAGCTCCAGCTGCAGGCCATCGATGCGCTGGGCCGCCGCCAGCAGCGACTTCAGGCCGATCGCGCACCAGGGGCACACCACGTCGGAAACGAAATCCACCCGCACCGGCTGGCCGGCGCCGTGCACGGCGGGTTCTGGCTGGGGCATGGCGATGTCCTGGAAGAGGTGGGAATGGCCATTGCAGCGCGCACCTCCCATCGACTCAAGCATGCCGCTGGGATGCACCGTGCCGGCGGCGCCTGCCGGTGATCGGCGCCGGGTTGCGGTGCAAGCTGTCTGCCGCGCTCAGGCGTGCGGCAGCGCCTGGCTGAGCGTGGCGATGTCCTTCCACGGGTCGCCCTTGAGGCGCGCGGCGCGCTGCAGGGCCTTGTCCAGGGTGAACTGGTCGGGTGAGTCGACCTTGCCCAGCTCTTCCCAGCGCAGCGGCATGGCCACGGTGGCGTGTTCGCGTGCACGCAGCGACCAGCTGCACACGCTGGTGCTGCCGCGGCCGTTGCGCAGCCAGTCGATGAAGATCTTCTGCTCGCGCTTGGCCTTGCTCATCGTGGCGATATAGCGCTCGGGCTGCTGCTGGGCCATAGCATTGGCGAAGGCCTCGCAGAACTCCTTGACCGTGTCCCAGCTGGGGCCCGGGTCGATCGGCACCACCACGTGCAGGCCCTTGCCGCCGGACAGGCGCACAAAGCTCTCCAGCCCGGTCTTGCGCAGGTTGGCGCGGACCTGCCGCGCGGCATCCTTGACCTGCGGCCAGGACACGCCCGGGCCTGGATCCAGGTCGAACACCAGCCGGTCCGGCTTTTCCGGCGCAGCCACGGTCGAACCCCACGGGTGCAGCTCCAGGGTATTCATCTGCACCAGCGCCAGCACCCCGTCGATGTCCTCGACGTACAGGTAGTCCTCGGTGCCACTTTTTTGCTTCAGCGGCACCGCGTGCACGGCCTTGCCCAGCGACGGCGCGTAGTGCTTCTGGAAGAAGCATTCACCACCGGCGCCGTTCGGGCAGCGCAGCAGCGACAGCGGCCGACCGGCCAGCTCCGGCAGCAGCAGCGGCGCGACACGGCGGTAGTAGTCGGCCACCTGGCCCTTGGTGATCCCGTCCCCGGGGTACACCACCCGCTCGGGATGGGTGATGGTCACCGTGCCGGCGCCATCGCCGGCATCGGCCTGGAGTGCAGCCATGTCCTTGTCCTCACGCAAGCGCTTGAATGCGGCCTGGCGCAGCAGGCCCTCCTTGCCCCAGCCGCGGAAGGCCACTTCGGCCACCAGCTGCGGCTTGACCCAATGCACGCTGCGCGGCTTGAACGGCACATGCGCGGGCAGCTCCACCGGGGCGCGGTCGCTGTGCAGCGGTTGCAGCCGCGCCAGCAGCGACTTGAGCATGGCATCGTCGTAGCCGGTGCCCACCCGCCCGGCGTACACCAGCACCCCCTTGTCCACGCGCGCCATCAGCAGCGATCCAAAGCCGCTGCGCGTGCCCTTGGGTGCGGTGTAGCCGACCACCACGAATTCATCGGTCTGCTCGTGCTTGACCTTGACCCAGGCCTCCGAACGCCCGCCGGCATAGGCCGAATCCACACGCTTGCTGACGATGCCCTCCAGCCCGGCCCTGGCGCTGGTGGCAAAGACCTCCGGGCCATGGCCCAGCACGTGGTCGCTGAAGGCGATCAGGCCGGGCCCATCGCCCAGCAGCGTCTTGAGCAGCGCCTTGCGTTGCCGCAGCGGCGCGCGGCTGATATCCACCCCGGCCACGCCCGGCAGGTCGAACACCAGGTAGCGCAGCTGCGCCTTGGCGGTGCCGTCGATGGTCCGCTGCAGCGCCGAGAAATCACTGCGGCCCTGAGCATCGACCACCACCAGCTCACCATCCAGGCGCGCATCGCGCACCGGCAGCGCGCGCACCGCGGCGACCACTTCCGGGAACATGGCGTTCCAGTCCAGGCCGTTGCGCGAGCGCAGCCTGACCTCGCCTTGGACCAGGTCGGCCAGCAGCCGATAGCCGTCCCACTTGATCTCGTGCAGCCAGTCATCGCCGGCCGGCGCGAGCGCGCGCAGCTTGCACAGCTGCGGCGGGTAGCCGGGCGGATACGGCGTGTCGCGGGCCCCGTCCAGTTCCAGCGCGCGGCGCTTCCAGGCTGCCTCGCTGTTGCCACGCTTGCGCGGCATGGCCGGCGCCCTGGCTGGCGTCCCGGGTGCGGCCTGTTCGCTGGTCGTGGCCCTGCTGCGCGCAGGCTTCGAACGCGCCGTGGCGGCGGCCGAAGCGGCCGGCGCAGCGACCAGATCGTCTGCTTCCTGGTCGGCGGCGAATTCGTCGTCACGCTTGATCAGCAGCCACTGGCGCTGCTTGCCGCGCAGGTTGGTGCGCACCAGCTTCCAGGCACCGCCGAGCTTCTCGCCGAACAGGATGAAATCCAGCTTGCCGGCGGCGATGGCTTCCAGCGGGTCGCCTTCGCAGGTCCAGTGGCCGTGGTCGAACACCTGCACGTGACCGGCGCCGTAGTGGCCCTGCGGGATGTCGCCTTCAAAACTGGCGTAGTCCAGCGGGTGGTCTTCCACTTCCACCGCCAGGCGTTTTTCGCCAGGGCGCAAGGACGGGCCCTTGGGCACGGCCCAGCTCTTGAGCACGCCATCGGCTTCCAGGCGGAAGTCGTAATGGCGCGAGGAGGCGTGGTGCAACTGCACCACGAAGATCGGGCGACGAGCGTCACGGCCGGCCTGTCCGCCGCGCGGCTCGGGGGTCTGGTCGAAGCGGCGCTTGCGCTCGTATTCGTGCAGCGACACGGTTCACCCTGCCTTGCGCAGCGCAGGCTTCCTGGCGGGCTTGCTGCCGGCGCGCTTCTTGGCCGCGGCTTTCTTGGCTGGCGCCTTGCTCGCGGCCTTCTTGGCCGCCTTCCTGGCGGGCGCCTTCTTGACCACCGCGCTGGTCGCGGTCTTCTTGGCCGGGGTGCGCCTGTTCTCGCCCAGGGATTTCTGCAGCAGCGACATGAAGTCCACCACGTTGGTGGCATCGCCCTGGCGCGCGTGGCCTGGCTCGTCCACCGTGGCGGTGGCGCCGGTGTCCTTGATCCGCCGGGTGATGATCTCCTGCAGGCGCTGGCGAAACTCGTCGTGGTATTCCTCCGGCTGCCAGGTCCCGCTCATGGACTGGATCAGCTTGCGCGCCATCTCCATCTCCCGGGGCGTGACCCGGTAATCGCCGGCGTTGCCGGCCGGCAGCTTGTAGTCGTCCGGTGCCACCAACTCCTGCGGATAGCGCAGCAGCATCAGCACCAGCGCATCGCCCTGCGGCATCACCGCGCACAAGTACTGGCGGGTGCGGATCACCACCCGGGCGATGCCGACCCGGCCGGTGTCGCGCAGGGTCTCGCGCAGCAGCACATAGCCCTTCTCGGCCTTTTTGCCGGGCACCAGGATGTAGGGTTTCTCGTAGTAGCGCACGTCGATCTCGGAGGCATCGACGAAGGTCTCCACCTCCACCGACTCATGGCTGTCCGGGGCGGCCGACTTGATGTCCGCTTCGTCGACCACGACGTAGTTGCCCTTGTCGTACTCGAAGGCCTTGACGATGTCCTTCCACGGCACTTCCTCGCCGGTCTCGGCATTGACCCGCTCAAAGCGGATCGGCGAATTGTCGCGCGAGTCGAGCATGCGAAAGTGCAGGTCCACCTTGCGCTCGCCGGGCATCAGCGACACCGGCACATTGAGCAGGCCGAAGGTCAGGGTTCCGGTCCAGATCGGGCGGGCCATGGCAGGTCCCTTGGCACGTGCCGCGCGGGATGCGCCGCTTGAGGCCCAAAGTGTGCGAAGCCACGGCGTTGACGGGCCGTGACGGGCGCAAGGCGCGTCGGGCGCGCGCTTACGGCGCGGCGGGCAGCGTGTAATCCAGGTCGTAGAAGTGCTTGCCGCCTTCGATGCGGATCTTCAGGCTGCCGGCAATGCCGGCCAATGCACCGGTGCCCGATTCGGGCGAGATCAACACCTCCAGCTGCTGGGTATCGCCGTGCATCACCCCGCGATGGACCAGCACGAAAGTGCCGGCCTTGCCGTCCAGCGCGCCGGTCACCCGCTCGATCGCCACATACGCCGCCGAGCTCGGCACGGACGAACGCGCCGCCAGCATTTCGCCACTGCCGGTGCCCACCAGGTCGCCGCTGAAGGTCTTGTCCAGCGACATGCGCCCCAGGCTGTTGCCATCGCTGCCGGCCGGGCCGACCTCGCCCTGGGGCTGAATTTTTACTTCGAACGTGCCGGTGGCGTGGTGCATGGAGGATTCCTTGGGTGCGGCGCCTGCCTGTGCCGCCAGGCCCAGGCAGGCAATCATCGACAGGACACGACCAAGGCCGTGGGGAAGAGGACGCATCGAAGACGTGTTTGCTTGCACAGATGACACCGCATCCTAGCGCAGACCGGCCGCTTCCCGGCCCGTGGCTATGGCGCTGAAACGCCGCAGCGGCGGGCAGTGGGCGTTCACCGGGGCCGGCGTAGCATCGGCGCCATCCTCCTCAACGACGGGGAACCGCCATGAAGTTCACCACTTTCGCCCTGGCCGCCATCGTGGCGCTGGCCACGCTGCCGGCCATGGCCGCCGCCACCCGCGTCACCGATCCCGACCTGCCACGCGAGCTGCCGGCGCAGGGGCCGGTCTCGGTGTCCTGGGCCGACCCGGCCCAGTTCACCGACATCCGCTACAGCCCCAACAAGTGGGAAGCCGCGCGCGGCACCTGGGTCCGTGACCTGGCCGAGTACCTGCGCAAGGAAGCCAGCAAGGCCCTCCAGCCGGGCCAGACCCTGGACGTGCACATCACCGACATCCAGCGCGCCGGCGAGTACGAGCCCTGGCACGGGCCCTCGGCCGACCACATCCGGGTCATGAAGGACATCTACCCGCCGCGGCTGACCTTCGACTTCACCCTGCGCGATGCCGACGGCCGGGTCATAGACCAGGGCCAGCGCAAGCTGACCGACCTGGGCTACCTGGTGGGCGCCCGGCCGATGGAGCACGATCCGTTGCGCTACGAGAAGAGAATGATCAACCAGTGGATCCACCGCGAGTTCAGCGACAAGCGCGAACTCAGCGCCCATCCGTAATGCCTGCATCCGGGGCACGCCCGGACCGTTGAACCCGGCCTGACGCGCCCCGATCCTTTGTGCATCCCAACTGACCTGCCAGGACGCCGCCATGAGCCAGTTCGACCTTACGCCCCCCGATGCCAGCCAGCGCGCCGCACTGATCGCTGGCCTCAGTGCCGAGGAGCGCCACGTGCTGCTGCAGCACGGCACCGAGGCGCCGTTCTGCGGGGCGTTCCTGGACAACAAGCTGGAGGGCGTCTACACCTGCCGCCTGTGCGGGCTGCCGCTGTTCGCCTCCAGCGCCAAGTTCGAGTCCGGCACCGGCTGGCCGAGCTTCTTCAAGCCGATCGATCCGGCCCACATCAGGACCGTCCGCGACACCAGCTACGGCATGGTCCGCACCGAGATCACCTGCGCCCGCTGCGGCAGCCATCTGGGCCACGTGTTCCCTGACGGCCCGCCGCCGACCTACGAGCGCCACTGCCTGAATTCGGTGTCGCTGGCCTTCACCGAAGCCGGCCAGGCCCTGCCCGACCCGCTGCACCGAGGCGGCGCCGAGGCACAGCTGGCCCAGGCCGCTTAACCATCGCGCTCAGCGCGCCTGGAAATCCTGCCGGGTCAGGCGGCCGTCGCCGTCCTTGTCGTAAGTCTCGATCGACTGGTCGGCGAAGGCGACGTATTCGCCTTCGCTGATCAGGTTGTCATGGTTGAGGTCCATCGCTGCCATGCGCGTGCGCGCCAGCCCGTCGGCGCCAGCGCCGCCGGTATTGGGGTCCAGTGAGGCGCGCATCTCGTACAGTGTGATCCAGCCGTCCCTGTCGCTATCCAGTGGCGCGAATGCGGCACGCGCGCCGGCCTGGTACTCGTTCAGGTCGATGATCCCGTCGCCATTGCCATCCAGCTTGCCGAACTGGTCCAGCCAGCCTGTCTGCGCCGCAGCGGTGGCCGTGCCCAGCACCAGCAGCAAGGCCGGCACGGCACGGCGGCGTGAGAAAGGCATATCCGGGAAACCTGCCGCTCGAAGCGGGAAAGGGACCGCCATGATGGACCACCACCGGCCTGCATGCCGCCGCTGCAAAAGCGCCCTGGCGCGGCCGATGCTCAGCTGGCTGCCGGGCCTGGCGCCTGCCGCATCTCCGCTTCGGTCACAACGCCGTCGTGGTTGGCATCGGCGCGCGCAAACCGCGCCTGGGCCATGGCCCGATGTTCGTCGGCATCGACTTGTCCGTCGCCGTTGTCGTCCATCGTGGCAATGGCCTGGCGCACCTGCCCAGGGCTGGCCGGCTCGTCCATCGCCTGACGTGCCAGGCGCATCTCATCGACGCTGACGCTGCCGTCCAGGTCGGCGTCGAGCTGCTTGAACATGGCCTGCGCGGCAGCCGCATGCTCGCGCGGGTCGAGGCGACCATCGTGGTTGGCGTCCATGCCCTGAAAACGGTCATGCAGCGCATCGGCTTGGGCGACGATCGGGCACAGCAGGCCCAGGGCGATGGCCAGGCAACGAAGCACGTTCATGGGAGATCTCCCGCGGCGCAGAAGCCGCTTGTCATCCCACCATGGCCAGCTGCCGGTTACCCAACCGTCAAGGGTTCGAACGAAGCATGTAAAGGCCTGCGCGCGGCGTCGGGCATGGGCGATACTTCACCTTGGGTGTGCAGTGGAGCGACGGCGATGGCCGTGTACGTTGACGATGCGGTGATGCCCTGGCGCGGCCGGCGCTGGGCCCACCTGATGGCCGATACGCTGGATGAACTGCACGCCTTCGCCGCCCGCCTGGGGCTGCCGCGGCACGCCTTCCAGGACAAGCTCAGCGGCGCGCACTACGACATCGATACGCAGCGTCGTGAACGGGCCATCCTCCTGGGCGCAGTGGCGATCTCGCGCCATCGCGACCGCCTGCGGGTGCGCGCGGTGATCGCCGTGGCCAAGGCCCAGGGCCGCGGCCTGGCGCCCTGACACCGCAGTGGTCTCAGCCGGCCTCGCTGGCCGGGCGCAGTTCGAATTGCAGGACCTGGGCCAGTGCGCGCATGCCATCGTCGTCGCGGCGCAGCGCCATCCAGCCGCCATAACCTTCCGAATCGGCATTCCAGCACCACAGGGTGTAGCCATGCTCGCGCAGCCGGTGGTGGGCCAGCGACAGCAGGCTGGGCACGTCGTGGTCATCCATGAATCCCTCGTCGTCGCGGTCCCCGCCCCAGTCGATGGTCAGGCCGAAGCGCGCTGCCAGTTCATCGATGGCCTCGGTCAGCCCTTGGGTGTCGTCGGGCGCGACGAAGAATCCGGCGGTCCAGTCCACGATGTCGCGCAGCAGCCACGGCAGCGGCGCGTCGGCGCCGCCGGCCAGGCGCTCGCGCAACAGCTCGAACTGGCGCAGCGCGCTGTCCTCATCGCCCGGATTGATCAGCAGCAGCAGGTTCCAGGCCAGGACCTCGGGGGCTTGGGTTTCTTCAGGATCGAACGGGTCGAAGTCGTCTTCGTAATCAGCGGTGTTGTCGGGCAGGGACATGGCAAGGACACGCGGGCGCAGCAGCACGAGCGCCAAGCATGGCCCGCACCGACGCGCTTGCAAAGCCGCCGAGCCGGGCCCGGTTCAGCCCGATTGCGTCGCGGCCGCCGGATGCATCGCGGGCAGACGCCGCTTATCCTGTGCGCCCTCGATTTTCCGGCAGGTCCGTCACCATGCGCGATACCCCTCCCGACCGCCTGGCCGTCGATCCCGGCAGCCGCTTCCATGACCAGGCCGCGCTGGAGCGCGGGGTGGGCGTGCGCTTCAACGGCACCGAGCGCGACAACGTGGAGGAATACAGCGTGTCCGAAGGCTGGATCCGGGTCCAGGTCGGCAAGTCGCTGGACCGTCGCGGCCAGCCGATGACGATGAAGATCAAGGGCCGCGTCGAGCCGTACTTCAAGACCGCACCTGCGGCCTGAGGCAGGGCGGCGGCGCGCACACGCCAGCGTTGTGCGCCGCGCGCGGGCAAGGCTCAGCGCTGGCGCGTTTCCAGCAGATCCAGGTTGCGCACCAGCTTGCGCGAGACCTCCTCGGAGATCTTGTGCTCGCGCGCCAGGCGGAACAGTTCGGCGCGTTCGGCACGCAGGCCGGCCAGGCGCATCTGACGCTCGATCTGTTCGATCCGGCGCGCCCGCTCGGGCGCGATGTCGGCCTCGCCGCCCAGGCGGTCCACATGGCGCTGGTACAGCTGGCTGACCCGCTCGGCGCAAGCGGTGAGCAGTTCGCCATCCTCGACCAGATCTGCGCTTGCCGCCAGCCGCTGGCGCTCGGCTTCCACCGCCGCCAGCGCAGCGTGCGCGGCGGATTTTCGGGCCAGGTCTTCCTGGTGCTGCCGATCCGATTCCTCGGGCACCTGCAGGTTCCTGAGCAGGCGCGGCAACGCGATGGCCGCCACCAGCAGCAAGACCATGATCACCGCCGCGGCCAGGAAGATCGCCAGGTCGCGCGCAGGGAACGGCGTGCCATCGGACAGCGCCAGCGGCAAGGTCAGCACGCCAGCCAGGGTGATCGCGCCGCGCACGCCCGCCAACGAGGTGGCCACGATGATCCGCCAGTGGGGGCTTGCCCGCTGCTGGCCGCGCACGCGCGCGGCCAGGATGCTCCAGCGCAGCGACAGCCACACCCAGATCAAACGCAGCAGCATCAGGCCGATGCTGATCGCCGCCACATACACGGCCAGCCACCATGGGTCCAGGTGGCCGGATTCGACGCTGCGCATCGCGTTGCGCACGATGCCGGGCAGCTGCTCGCCGAGCAGGGTGAAGACGATGCCATTGAGGGTGAACTGGACCATGTCCCACACCGCCGTGCGCTGGATGCGCACGCTGGCCGCGGCCCGGCCGGACAGCTCGAAGTAGCTCATGGTGATGCCGGCCGCGACCGCGGCCAGGATCCCGGAGGCGTGCACGCCTTCGGCCAGCAGGTAGGCCGCGAACGGGATCAGCAGGCTGACCAGGATCGGCGAACCGCCTTCTTCGCCGAAGTGGCGCGCGATCCAGCGCTGCACGATGTTGACCGCATAGGTCACGCCGACCCCGCAGGCCACGCCGGCCAGGGCCAGCCACAGGAAGGTCACCGAGGCATTGGCGATGGAGAAGGTCCCGGTCAGTGCCGCAGCCACGGCGAACTGGAAGCAGACCAGGCCCGAGGCGTCGTTGAGCAGGGATTCGCCTTCCAGGATATGCATCAGGCGCCTGGGGATGGGCGCGCGCGAGGCGATCGAGGACACCGCCATCGGGTCGGTGGGCGAGAGGATCGCCGCCAGCGCGAAGGCCACCGGCAGCGGTACGGCCGGGATCATCCAGTGAATCAGAAAGCCCGCGCCGAACACGGTGAACATCACCAGGCCCAGCGCCAGTTCCAGGATCACGCCCTTGTCGCGGAACAGACCCTGCTTGGGGATGCGCCAGCCGTCCAAGAACAGCAGCGGCGGCAGAAACAGCAGGAAGAACAGCTTCGGGTCCAGTGCCACGCCGCGGTTGAAGCTGGAGATGACCGCGCCCAGGCCGATCTGCACCAGCGGCAGCGGCAACGAGAAGGGCAGGACGCGAACCAGGAAGCCACTGGCGGCCACCGCGAGCAGCATGGCCAGGACGATTTCGATCGAATGCATTCCATGAAACCTAGCAGACCGGCGCGTCGCTGCGGGCGGAAGATCAGGACCTGACCGGTCCGGCGCGCACGGCGTGCTTGACGGCTGCTTCACCCGATCGGCTTCTAGAGTGGGCGCCACAGGGACGAAGATGCAGGGAATCACGCATGAATGCCATCACGCCGACGTCGCAGACCGCCCAGGCGCGTGCCATCGTGGTGGACATCAACCACGAGCTGCGCTGGTGGCGCGAGCACTACGCCCAGTACCCGGTCGGCCGGCCGAGCTATGGCCAGGCCGAACCCACGTTGAAGTTCGCCTACGACACCTACCTGCTGCACCCGCACGCGCACCTGGATGCGCTGTGGCCGGACATCCGCCGCCGCTACGCGCAGCTGCCCCTGCACCAACAACTGGACTGGGCCCGCGCCGGACAGGTCATCGGTGAGGTGTGGCGCCGCATCCTCACCGGCTGAGGGCGCCCCCGGGGCGACACGCTCCACCGCGGATCGATGCGCGCCGGCCTGCAGCCGTCGGTCGCCAGGACCCGGAAGCTGCAGCAGGACATCAGATGGCCGCATCGATCCGCCCGCGCAAACCCGGGCCCAGGACGCCGCGCAACCGGATCGGCAACGCCGTTGCAAAGGTGCATGCGCGGTGTCAGTGCGAGGCCACGCCTCGCACGCGCAGCAAGGCCGATTCCAGCGGCTGCGGGCGGCCCAGCAGGAAGCCCTGCACCTGATCGCAACCATGGCGGCGCAGCCATTCCAGCTCCTCCGGCCGCTCCACGCCCTCGGCGATCATCACCAGTCCCAGGCTGTGGCCCAGCATCAGCAGCGCGCTGCAGATGCTGGCGTTGCGCTCGTCGCGGTCGACGTCGCATATGAAGGCACGATCGAGCTTGATCGAACTCAGCGGCAGGTGGCGCAGGTAGGACATCGACGAAAAGCCGGTGCCGAAATCGTCCAGCGAGATGCACACGCCTGCTTCGCGCAGGCGCTGCATCGCGGCCATGCCCTGCTCGGGGCGGTTCATCACCACGCTTTCGGTCAACTCCATGTGCAGCGCATGTGGGGCGATGCCGGCCTGCAGACAGGCCGCTTCCAGTTCGCCTGGCAGGTCGCCCTGCAGCATCTGGATCGCCGAAACGTTCACCGCCACCGGCAGGTCCTGGCAGCCCTGGCGCTGCAGCCACGCCTGCGCCTGCGCAGCGCGGCGCAGGATCCAGTTGCCCAGCGGCACGATCAGGCCGGTGTCCTCGCACAGCGGGATGAAGTCGCCGGGCGGGATGTAGGTGCCGTCTCGCTGCGGCCAGCGCACCAACGCCTCCAATGCGGCCACGCTGCCGTCGGCCAGGCGCAGGATGGGCTGGAAGTGCAGCTCGAATTCGTCTTGCTCGATCGCCGCACGCAGGCGCGCGGCCATGCGCAGGCGCTCACTGTAGCGGCGCGCCAGGGCGCCGTCGTAGCGCGAGATCTCGAAAGCCGCCGTTTCCAGCGCGTGGGCGGCCAGGGCGGCGTTGTCGATGATGCGCTCGGCGCGCTGGCCACTGCCATCGTCCTGGGCCAGGCCGAAGCGCGCGTCCAGGCGCTGCATCGCGCCATCGCCCTGGCCGATCGGCTCGCGCACCGCTTCGATCGCTGCCTCCAGCGCGGCGCTGGAGCGCTGCGGATGCAGGATGGCCAGGACGAAGTCCTCGTCGGGCTGGTGCGCGGCCAGGCCGAAGTCGTCGGCCCACTGCTGCAGGCGCGCGGCCAGCGTGCGCAGCACGTCGTCGGCGGTCTCCCGTCCCAGCGAATCGCGGATCGGCTGCAGCCCGCGCAGCTGCAGGTACACGACCTGGTAGCCCGGATGCTGGCCCTGGTCCAGGCGATCGCTCAGGGTCTGCACGTTGATCAGGCCGGTGGTCTGGTCGTGGCGCGCGCGATAGGCCAGTTCCTTCTCGTACTCCAGGCGCTCGGAGACGTCCTCGGCCAGCACCAGCCTGGCGTCGCGGCCGCCGAAACGAATCTCGCTGCCATACACGCGCACCTGCAGGGTCGAGCCATCCTTGCGCCGGTGCTGGGACACGTGCGCGGCGTCGAAACCGGCTGCCGGGTCTTCCACCAGGCCACTGGCGTCGGGCAAGCCGCCCGGGCAGAGGTCACCCAGCTCCATGGTCAGCAATTCCTCGCGGCTGAAGCCGTACTGCACGGTGGCGGCACGGTTGACCTCAAGGAAGCGCAGGCTGTGCGCGTCATGCACCCAGAACGGCAACGGGTTGCGGTCGAAGATCAGGCGAAACTGGCGTTCGGCATCGCTCACCCGCGACATGGCTTCCATGCGCTCGCTGATGTCCACCAGGGTGCCGGTCATGCGCTGGCGTCCGGCCTGGTCCTGGACCACGCCGCCGCGTCCGACCACCCAGCGCTCGGTGCCATCGTCGGCCACCAGGCGGAACTCGCTGGAGAACGCGCTGTGACTTCGCCAGGCACTGGCAAAACGGCGCGCCAGCATCCTGCGGTCGTGGGGGTGCACGTGGCGGCCGAACAGCCGCAGCGAGGAACTGTGCGCCTGGCCCAGGCCGAACATGGCGCTGATGTCCCCACCCCAGACCAGTTCGCGGGTGTGCTGCTCCATTGCCCAGGCACCGACCTTGCCGGTGTACTGGGCCAGGCGCAGGTGTTCGGTATTGCGCTGCAGCTGTTCCAGGATGTCGCGCTGAGCACGGTCGACACGGCCGACGGCACGCAGCATCACCAGCAGCAGCGCCCAGTAGAGCAGGTAGAGCATCACTGCGATGGCCACGAACCGGTACCACGGCAGCAGGACCTGGCGGGTCGACAGGCCCGCCCAGGCCTGGAGCGGATAGTGGACCAGCGCATGGCCGGCCACCACTCGGCGCAGGCCATCGACCTGGCTGGCGTGCTGGGCAACTTCCGGCCGCTGGCGCAGTTCCTGCGGCGAAGGCACGGCCACCTGGCGGCCGACCAGTTCGGGCCTGGCAGTCCCGTCCAGGCTGCGCGCCAGCAGGATGTTGCCGGGGCCAATGACGCTAACCACCCCATCGCGCCCGCTGTCCAGGCCAGCGGTCATGGACTGCAGCTCATCGGTAAGGAGACGGGCCAGGATCCAGCGCTGCCCGGCGCCACGGCCGGCGGGCATGGCCAGGGCCAGCGGCAGCACCCAGCGGCCGTCGGCCAGGGCGTACGCGGGCCCGAACTGCAGGCGCGTGTCCGGTCCGTGCGGGGCCCGCCCGATCCAGTCGCCGAAGCCCGGCTCGCCCGGCCCATCGGTCAGTGCCACGCCGTTGGCGGCGACCAGCACGATGCTGTGGATTTCACGATGGCGCGAGACGACCCCGGCGATGGATTCGGAAATCAGCGCCGATGCCTGCTCAGGCACGGTCTCCAGCAGCTGCTGCGCATCGCCGGCAATGCCGTGCATGGCGCGTTCGATGTTGCGCAGTTCGAGGTTGATCACCCGCCCCACGCCGGCCGCCAGCGCCTGGCTCTGGCGCTCGGCAGCGTCCAGGCGGTGGCGACGGTCGCTGACCACCCAGTAGCCCAGGCCGATGGCCAGGGCCAGGGCCAGCAACAGGCCAAAGCCCAGCACCGTGCGGGCCTGCACGACCGGCTGGAGGGGGTGATGGCGTGAATCGGGTCGTTCCATGCAGGCGTGCGCTTGGTCGGGTTTCCTGCTTCCCCCCCTTTGCAAGGAAGCCCAGAAGCCGTGGTGTCCCCGCTGCCCTGCGAGACACCTCGGCCTGCGGGGGAGCATACGCCGATGCAGGCCGGTGCTGGCCACCTCCGGCAGACCGGGCGCAGCGGCGGCGTGACTGGATTACCTGCGCTGCCGGTCAACCCGGTGCGGTGAACGCCGAGGGCACTTCCGCCTGCGTTGGCCATCGATGCAGCTGCTCCAGCGGAACCGGGATCCGCGCACACGCCCGGGCGCAGACGCCATCGGTCAACGCCATGCGGAACAGCGGCGCCATCGTGCGCAGCGCGGCCGATGACACCGCCGCCCGGGCGCGATCGGCACGGCCCAGGGCCAGCAGCGGCGGCGCCCAGTCCGGCAGCAACGCGGCCGCCGCGCCCAGGAACAGGTCGCGCGAAAGCCCGGCCAGCGGCACCGGCAGCCGGATCCGGGCCAGCACCGCCATCACCTCGCGCGAGCGCGCGTCGAAGCGCAGCTGTGGCTGCATCGCCTCGAAATAAGCCTGCACCTGGGCCTGCGAAGCGGGCACCTGGCGCGCACCCAGTGCCTGGGCCACCCGTCGTCCTTCATCGTAGTAGCGGTCTGCCAGCGCTTCGGGCACGGCCTGGCAGTAGTGCCGGTAACCCTGAAGGAAGCCGTGCGCCTCGGTCACGTGGACCCAGGTCAGCAGGTCCGGATCATCGGCCGCGTAGGCCAGTCCGTCGGCGGTGGTGCCGCGCACCTGGTGATGGATGCGACGCACCCGTTCGATCAGGTGCCGGGCCTGGTCGGTTGCTGCATACGTGGTGCCGGCGACGAAGGCCGTGGTCCGGCGCAGACGGCCGACCAGGTCGTGGCGGAAGTTGGAATGGTCATAGACCCCCGCCAGCACCCGCGGGTGCAGCGCCTGCAGCATCAGCGAGGACAGCCCGCCGGCCAGCATTCCCGGGAAATCGGCATGGATGCGCCAGGTGACGCTGTCCGGACCAAACAGGCCGGCATCGCCGGCCGGCTGGTCGTAGTCGACCCCGGACTGGCCGCGCGGAAAGGCGTCCAGAACCCAGCGGCGGATCGGCGATGTGGCGCAGCGGGCAAGCATGCGGCTCAGGGGCATGGCGCATCGTAACGGGACAGGACACGCCTCGTGCAGCCCCTGTCGCCTCTGCGCGCCGGGGGAGCGCCTGGCCGCCGCACGACGACCAGAGGCGTCCAGGCGCCCTTGGCGGTCCAGCCGACCCAGCGCGGGCGTCAGCCCTTGATGCGCTGCCAGACCTCGGCATAGACCGCGCGGGCCTCTTCCAGGCTCAGCCCGCGTGAGCGAACCGCCTGGGAATTGGCATACAGCGCCGAACCGGTGTCTTCGTCGGTGTGGGGATGGTTGAGATACACATCGTAGGCGCTGGACAGCGCCGGCCAGTACAACTCGAAGGAACGATGCTGCGAGGCACGCGGCATGCGCGCGTAGTGCTGTCGCCAGTATTCGCGCTCGCGTTCGATGTCGATGAGGGTGGCGCGGGCGTTCTCTTCGGTCTGATACGTCATTCGCGTCTCCAAGTTTCGGGGAGTGGGGGTCTTGCCCCACCCGCATAGGCTTGCAGCGCGCTTGTTCCAAAAAGGTCAATCAGCCCGTGGATTTTCGGTTAAAGCAGCCCGCGCCCGCGACGGGCGTCACGTTTTCTCCGATAACCTGCGCGACTCGTGGCACACGACGCCTGGCTTCACCTCGGTCCGGGCGCCGTCCGCACGGGCTTCAGGCTTGGACGATGTGCGGATATTCCAGGCGGGTGGTGGCGCGGTGGATACGATCCATCACCCGGCTGAAGATGCGCCCGGCCAGAGTGGACTCCACGGCCTGGGCAACGACTTCCGGCGCGTTGGCATACATCACCGCACCCACATCGCGCCCCACGTTGGGATGACGCAAGTAGATGTCGTAGGCACACGCCAGCAGCGGCCAGCACGCGTCGAATCCAAGGCCCGCCTGGCGGCAGGGCAACTCGGTGTAATGGTTCTTCCAGAAACTGCGTTCGCGATCGATGCTGACGATGATGCAGGCAGTGTCCTGACGCCGTTCGGAGTGAGCATTCATGAGGGAGCTTCCGTGGGGGGATGGAAACAGCTTCGACTTTCGTGGCAGGCGGCTTAGAACGGCGTGAAGGACGCTGCACCGCAGCATTCCCTCCCCTAGCAGTCTGTCGGACTTTGGTCGGCCGGGCTGCGAATCCGCCTGTGCGGTCCATCTTTCCGTCGCTTCTTGGCCCATAGCACCACTATGGGCCGGCGAACCGTCGAAAATCTGACCTCGCACAGCCGAATTCTCGCCTCGACCACCAAAGCCCGACAGGCTGCTAGCCGATTTTCGACTTTCGTCTCACGGCAACTTCGCGCGCGTCAGGCTTATGCTGGCCTTCAGGCAGTCGCCCACTGATCGGCAACGCGAATACTGTCAACCCGAGGACATGCACATGAGCCAACTCTTCAAGGGCCTGAACCTGCTGATTGCGGACAACGAGCTACACCGCAAGCCGCTGGAACAGCAGGCTGCCTATTGGCTGAGCAAGAGCGACCGCGGCATCGAGCACGAGATCCACCTGCTGGACATCGCCAAGGGCCAGTGGCTGGCCGGCTCGGTGATGGTCTGGCTGCTGGCTTCGCTCACGGCGCTGGCGATCATTGCCGACAACCTGTGGGAACACAGTTACAACCCCAGCTTCCCCAAGATCATCTTGGTGCTGCTGATCTGGGTGGGCATGTTGTTCGTGCTGTGGCTGATCGCGCAGGTGTTCGACCAGAAGGCCGGCCTGTCGCGCTGGGTCACCGCCTTTGCCAGCCGCGAACCGATCGGCGGCGAGCACGATTCGCTCGAACAGCTGCAAGAAGCGCTGGAACTGGCCCGCGCCTATCCGGAAGTGCTGGAGTACAAGCAGCGCGTGGTCGCCCGCCGTCCGTTGCGCCACGAGGACATCCGCATCATGCGCCAGATGGGACGCCAGCGACGCCATGCCGAACTGGCACGCGAGCTGACCATGCTGGGCAACGCCGGCTGACGCCGGGCTGCGCCGCCGGCTTGGCAACCACCCCGGGCCAGCCTGGCACGGTGCATTGAGCCGGTCCAGTCAATGAGGTGACGGCACACTGGGGCGGTGGCGCACGCGCCTGCAACCTGGCGCATGCCACGATGCGCGCGATGCTCTCCTTCATCCTGCCCGCGCACGACGAGGCCCGGCTGCTGCCGCAGACCCTGGCCGTGCTCAAGACCGCGGCAAGTGAACTGGCCATCGCCCACGAGATCATCGTGGTCGATGACGCCTCTACCGACGCCACGGCCGCGCTGGCCCACGCAGCCGGCGTCCAGGTGCTGCCGATCCAGGCACGCCACATCGCCGCCGCCCGCAATGCCGGCGCGGCCCATGCGCGCGGCACCCACCTGTGTTTCATCGATGCCGATACGCATGTGGATGCAGCGATCCTGCGTGCGGCGCTGCAGGCGATGGAGGACGGCGCGGCCGGTGGCGGCGCACGGGTGCGGCTGCAGGGCCCGGTCGCATGGCATGCGCGGCTGGGCGAGCCGCTGCTGGGCGGCCTGCTGCGGCTGGCGCGGATCGCGCCCGGCTGCTTTCTGTTCTGCACGCGCCAGGCCTTCGAGCAGGTCGGCGGGTTCGACGCGCGCCTGTATGCCGGTGAAGACGTGGTCATCAGCCGGGCGCTGGCCCGGCAGGGGCGGTTCGTGCTGCTGCGCGGCGTGGTGTGGACCTCACCGCGCAAGCTGCAGACCTTCAGCGTTTGGGAGCACGTGAAGCTGTTGCTCGCCCTGGCCCGACATGGGCGCGGCCTGCTGCATTCGCGCGAGCGGCTGGACTTCTGGTATGGCGCCCGGCGCGGACATGAGGCGGGAAAACGGCCGCCGGGTTGAAGCTGGGCCAGGCCCATCGCCTTCCGCGCCTGCGCGCTGGCCGGGACCGTTACCGGCGGCCCGAGCTCGGCCTGCTCGCCGCCACCGACACCAGCACGCCCAGATGCCCGACCTGGGCCAGGATATGCCTCCCCTCCTTACCAAGGACTGCGCATGCAACGTCGCCATTTCCTGCGCCAAGCCGGCGCGCTGGCCGCGCTCGCCGGTTCCGGCCGGCTGCTGGCGCAGACCCCGCCGCCTTCCCCGCATGCCGCAGCCGCGCCGCTGGGCCAGTTGCCGTTTGCGGCAGCAAAGCCGCTGGCGCCGATCAAGGCACGCGCCGACCGGGTGGTGGCCGTGACCGTGTGCACGCGGCCGTTCCGCGCGCAGGGGCCACGGATCGAGGCCGAACGCATCGGCCGGCGCACGGTGGTGCACCAGTACGGGCACGGCGGCAGTGGCTGGTCGCTGTCCTGGGGCTCGGCGCAGCAGGCCGTGCGCCTGGCCCTGGCCGGCGGCGACAGCGAGATCGCGGTGATCGGCTGCGGCGCGATCGGCATCACCACCGCGCGGGTGGCGCAGGAGGCCGGGCTCAAGGTGCGCATCTATGCCAAGGAGACCCTGCCGGCGAGCCGCTCGTTCCTGGCCACCGGCGTGTGGTCACCCGACTCGCGCATCTGCACCACCGAACACGCCAGCCCGGCCTTCAAGGCGTTGTGGGCGCAGATGGCCACCGCCTCATTCCAGCAATACCAGCGCATGCTCGGGCTTGCCGGGGCGCCGGTGGAATGGCGCGACAGCTACGTGCTGTCCGAGGTGCCGCTGGACCAGCCGGCCGGCGGCGGCGGCGAGGACGACGAGCCGGACTACCCGTCGCTGGAATCGGAGCTGCTCCACGGCCTGCGCCCGCATGGGCTGAAGCTCGATCCGGGCGAACATCCATTCCCGGTGCCGTACGCGGCGCGCTATCCGGGCCTGATCTTCAACATCAGCGCCTACGCCCGGATGCTGATGGAGGACTTCCTGCACGCCGGCGGCAGCTTCCAGGCGCGCGAGTTCGAGAGCCCGCGCCAGTTCGCCGACCTGCGCGAGAAGACCCTGATCAACTGCACCGGCTACGGCGCGCGCGCCTTGCTGGGCGATGAGAGCGTGATCCCGGTGCGCGGCCAGACCGCACGCCTGATCCCGCAGCCGGAAGTGGATTACGGCCTGTACTGGCGCGGCCACAACCTCAACGTGGTGCCGCGCCGCGACGGCATCCTGGTCCAGGCGCAGATGCCGGGCGACTTCAACAACGCCGACACCACCATCGACCGTGCCAGCACCGATGCGGCCGTGGCGCAGCTGGCCAGGCTGTTTCCGGCTGCCTGAAGCCTGCCGTAGGGCGGGTCTTGACCCGCCATGCGCGGTCCACCGGGATTGCAGTGGCGGGTCGAGACCCGCCCTACGGACATCGCGGTGGCGGGTCGAGACCCGCCCTACGGCATCGGGGTCCAGGCGCCCCTACCCGCCGCAGGCCGACAGCCGCCTGTCGGCATACCACAGCGCGCGCCGCGACAGGTCGTAGGCCGCGTCGATGGCCTGCGGCAGGTAGTACTGGGCGCGCTGCACGTCGGCACCGTGGGTCAGCGCGGTTTCGTTGCGCTCCAGCTCGGTCAGGTGCTTGCGCACGTCGGCCAGCCACTTGTCCTTCTGCCGGTCCTTGCACATCAGGGCGCGGCCCTGCAACGCATCGAGCTGGGCGTGGATGGCCTTGCTGGCCTGGCCCGGGGGCTGCGGGGCTTTTTCGAAACCGATCGGCGCGGCCTTGTAGGCATCGCCGGTGGCTTCGCTGCCCAGATCGGCCTGGTTCTGCGCCAGCGCCGGGTTGAAGCCGGTGGCCGGCGGCGGACGGGCCACCGCGCTGCTGCGATCGCTCTTGAACATGTCCTTGATCACGCCGTTGATCTTCTGCGCAGCCGCATCGCCCAGGGTGCCCTTGGCGGCCCAGTCCTTCTCGAAGCGGGTTTCCTGGTAATCGATGGGGTTGGGCTTTTCCAGCACGTTGCGGGCCTTGGCGGCATCGCGCGCGCTGGCCATGCCCGGCGGCGTGCCGGGCGGCGTGGACGGCGGCGCTTCGGCCACGCCCGGCGGCAGGCGCACCTGGCCGTCACGGGTGTAGATGGCGTTGGCGATGGATTCGGGCCTGGCGGGCGGCTTGGTCGGCGTGGTCACCACCAGGGCCCTGGGCGCGGCCGGCTGCGCCGGCTGTGGCTCGGCCTGGGCCGGCGTGGCAGCGGCAGTCCTGGCCGGGGCGCGGGACGCCTCGGGCCGGGCGGTGTCCGGGGGCGGCGCAGGCGTGGGCCGGCTGACCTGGCGCTGCAGGAATTCCAGGCGCATGACGCTGGTTTCGCTGGTGCGCAGCGGCCCCAGCCGCGCGACCGGCGTCTTCAACAGCACCATGGCGAACAGCGCCATCATCAATATCGTCAGCAGCGCCGCAGGAATCTGCAGCCCCAGCTCGTCCCGCCAGCCCTGTCTCACCACTGCCGCCAAGTGTTGCAACCGTTCCGCCACGCCAATGGTCAAGTGTGCGGGAGTCGCTGCGGCCAGTTGCTGCGGTTGCGTGATGCCGGGTGACCGGCGTGTGCAAAGCGTTCAGGAAAGGTCGGCCATTACCTGGCGACGCCGAACCGATACACCGTGGTCTGGGTATAGGTCTGGCCCGGATCCAGGCGAGTGCTGGGGAAGTCCGGGTGGTTGGGGCTGTCGGGGAAGTGCTGGGCTTCCAGTGCCAGCGCGCCCCAGTGCAGGTAGGTCTTGCCGCCCTTGCCGCCTTCGATGCGATCGATCGAGTTGGCGGTGTACAGCTGCATGCCCGGCTCGGTGGTGTAGACCGACATGGTCCGGCCCGAGGTCGGTTCTTCCACTACCACCGCGGGTGTGTCGGCGCCGGCCTTGTCCAGCACCCAGTTGAAGTCATAGCCACCCTGCCTGGGCTCGGCGTACTTGAGCGCCGGATAATCCTGGTGGATGCGCGCACCAAGCGTGGTGGGCGTGCGGAAATCCAACGGCGTGCCTTCCACCGCGACCAGCTCGCCGGTGGGGATCAACTCGGCATCGACCTGCGTGTACTGGCTGGCGTTGATCTGCACGGTGTGGTCAAGCACCGATTCGGCGCCTGCACCAGCCAGGTTGAAATAGGCGTGGCTGGTCAGATTGAGCACGGTCGGCTTGTCGGTGGTGGCCCGGTAGTCCAGCTTCAGGCCGTCGGTCTCCAGGGTGTACACCACGGTCACGTCCAGGTTGCCGGGGAACCCCATCTCGCCATCGACCGAGCGGTAGTGCAGGGCCACCGAAGGGGCGCCGTCGGCGGCCGGCGTGGCCTCCCACAGCCGGGTCGCGAAGCCTTGCGGACCGCCGTGCAGCGCATTGCCGTTGTTGTTGGTTGGAATCCGGTAGGTCTTGCCGTCCAGGCTGAAGGTGCCCTTGGCGATGCGGTTGGCATAACGGCCGATCAGCGCCCCGAAATTGGTATTGATGCTCGCGCCGTCCTTCAGATAATCCTCCAGCGTGTCGTAGCCCAGCACCACGTCATCGCGCTTGCCGTCGCGGTCGGGCACGATCAGCGACTGGATGATGCCGCCGTAGGTGAGGATCACCGCGGTCAGGCCCCGGCCGTTGTCCAGCGTGTACTTCTGCACGGTACGGCCATCAGGCAGCGTGCCGAAATCACTGGCACCCACGCGCGGCGTATCGACCGGTGTGCTGCTTGCCGATGGCGTGGCTGCGGTGTCCGGTGTCGCCGCCTGCGGCGCCTCGGCCGGCTTGCATCCACAGACCGCTGCGGCCAGCACGGCAACCATCACTGCGATGCGCATCATGCTGCGCTCCTCCCGAATCGAAGTGGCAGTGTGGCCGCGCCGGTGCAAAGCGCCGGTCAAGACCGGCCCGCGCCTGGCTCAGCGCTGCGGATCGGGTGGCGGTGGTTCGTCGCGCACATGCAGGAAGCGGGCAAAGCGCGGCAGGCCCTTGCTGGTCAGCCCGTTGTAGCGATAGGTCACCCAGGCGCCCAGCGGCGGCGGCGCGGCGCGCTGGGCATCGGTGAAGCCGCTGCCGATACGGAAGCTTCGCCCATCCGGCAGCTGCACCAGCAGCGCGCCAAGCAGGCCTGCATACTTGCCCTTGCCGCCGAGGTGGGCGACCACCCGCGCCTCGGCATCGTCGTAGGGCTTGTACTTGAGCAGCGCATCGCTGCGCCCGACCAAGTAATGCGCATCACGCCGGTGAAGCATCAGGCCTTCGCCACCAGCGGCCACGACCCGGGCGAACTGCGCATCCAGTGCGGCGACATTGTCGATCCGGCGCTGCTCCACCAAGCGCAGCTGCGCATTGCCGCTGGCCTTGACCAGCGCCTGCATCCGCGCCACGCGCGCTTCGAACGGCCCGGCATCGGCCGGCAGGTCGAACAGCATGAAGTGCAGGTCATGCCATGCCGGATCGTCCGCGTTGCCTGCGCGGACCAGCGCGCTGGCCGCATCGAACCGGCCACGCCCGAGCCACAGCTCGCCATCCAGCGGCTGCGTCGGCCAGCCGCGGGTGAACCAGGCCGGCGCGTCGATCCGTGCGCCCCCACGCGTCCACAGCGCCTGGCCATCCCAACGGCCGCGCACGCCATCGAGCTTTTCGCTGACCAGGTAATCGGCGAGCGCCAAGTGGCCGTGGTACCCGGTGGCCAGCATCAGGCGCGGCGGCTCGGCATGCGCCGGCACGCCCAGCAGCAGACAGTTCAGCAACAGCGACAGCAACAGCGACAGCAACATGACGCGCATCGGCCCGCTCCGTGGACGAGGGACCCTCAGCGTCTTCCACAGGCAGGCCTGCGCCTATCGGGACATGCCGCACTGGCCGGTAGGAAAAGCCTGCATCGGCCTCGCGCACCGGCAGCGCGCGCGAGCCACGGGCACGGCACGGAAGCAGAAGGGACGGCAAAGGCGCCGCAGCCCCCCGCCCCTGCCTTTGGCGGCAGCCGCACGGCTCAGTGCACGGTGGCCGGCGGCGGGTACAGGTCCAGCAACTTGAGGGTGACGCCATTGGTCCAGCCGAAGCCGTCCTGGTTGGGATACTCGCCACCGCCGGCGTTGCCGGTGGCCTCCACGTCGTACTTCTCGGTCAGCTTGTGTCCGGCGGCGAACACCGCCTGCACCCGGCCCAGGAAGCCGCGGCCAATCCTTTCGGCCAGCGCGTCGTGCCGATAGCGGCGCAGGCCGGCAACGGCGACCCACTGCAGCGGCGCCCAGCCATTGGGCGCGTCCCATTGCTGGCCGCTGCGCACCGCCGTCGTCGCGATGCCACCGGGGCGCAGCAGCTGCGCCTCGATGATCTTGGCCGTCTGCGCGGCGCGCGCGGGCGTGGCGATCCCGGCGAACAGCGGGAAGACGGCGGCCGCCGTGACCTGCATGCGCGGCGCGCCGGTGCGCAGGTCGTAGTCGGCGTAATAGCCCTTCGGATTCCACAGATGCCGTTCAATGGCGTGCTTGCGCGACTGTGCGCGGGCGGCATAGTCGATCGTGCACGCCTGCGGCTGCAGCTTGCAGGCATCGGCCAGCGTGGCTTCCAGGTGGTACATCAGGCTGTTGAGATCGACCGGCACGATCTGGGTGGTGTGGATGCTGGACAGCTTTTGCGGGTCATCGAGCCAGCGGCTGGAAAAATCCCAGCCCGATTCGGCGGCCGCGCGCAGGTCGCGATAGACCTCACCGGGGCGCGCGTCGCGCACCTGCGCGGCGGTCCGGACATCGTGCGCCCAGGCTTCCTGGCGCGGGATGTCGCGATCGTCCCAGTAGCGATTGAGCACGCTGCCGTCGGCGAGCCTGACCACCCGCGCGGCCGCATCACCGGGCTTGAGCACCCGGCTGCCGCGCATCCAGTAGGCGTACTCGGCCTGCAGCTGTGGCAGGTACGTTCGATACACCGCCTGGCCGCTGCGCACGGCCTCGTCGCTGACCATCCAGGCAAAGAATGGCGGCTGCGACCGGCTCAGGTAATAGCTGCGCGTGCCGTTGGGGATATGGCCATAGGTGTCGATCTGGTAGGCGAAGTTGTCCAGCATCTGCCGCGCCAGGTCGGTGCGGCCGCTCTGGGCCAGGCCCAGCATGGTGAAGTACGAATCCCAGTAGTACACCTCGCGGAAGCGCCCGCCCGGCACCACCGTCGGCTCGGGCAGCGCCAGCGCGCTGCTGTACGCCGGCACCTCGGTAAAGCTGCGCGTCAGCACCGGCCACAGTTGCTTGATGTGCGTGCGCAGGTCGGTGTCCTGACGGATCGGCGGCACCTGGATCGGCGGGTCTTCGGCGAAGTCCTGCAGCACGAACGCCTTCAGGTCGAAGCCGGACTGGGTCCGTGCGACCAGGTAATCGGCTTCGATCCGGGCCGGCTCACGCCTGGGGATCATGTCCACGAAGTGCTTCTGATCTTCGAATATCTCCTGCATCTGCACCGCCTCGAACAGCTGCGGAAACAGCTGGTCGGGCGTGGCCGGCGATGCGACCGCGCGCATCGGCGATGCAGCGGCAGGCGCTGCCACCGGGGTTTGAACTTGTGGGGTACTGGCGCAGGAGACCAGCAGCGCCGACATCGCCAGCGCAAGAAGCGAGGCGCAAGCGCGAGGATTGGACGGCTTCATGCGACGGGACAGGATCGGCGAGGGGGAAAAAGATGTACGACGCCCCGCGTCGCCCACCCGTGATGGCCGGACCACCCAACACTGGCCTCACCAGCGATAGGCCAGCGACATCTGCTACTGGCGCCCGGCAAACGGCCGGATCGCGCCCTCGACCTTTCAGCCGCCGGCTCGCGAATCGCCAACAGTGGGCAGTCGTCGCCATTGCCCAGCAACGTCTGAAGTCATGGTACGGCGCGACCGCGACGCGCATGCGATGCGATGGAGTCGAACCCCGATGTGGCAGGCCGGTGCAGCGCGCACATGGAGAGACCGGCTTGCGCCGGTCGCCTTTTTCCAACGCGATGGAGCGCGCCTACCTGGCCAGGAAGGTCAGCAATGCCGTGTTGAACGCGTCGGCATGGCTGACGTTGCAGCCATGCGGGGCACCCTTGAGCACCTGAAGCTCGCTGCCGGCAATGGCCTGCCGGGTGCGCCGGCCCGAACCTTCCAGCGGCACCACGCCATCGGCATCGCCATGCAGCACCAGCGTGGGCACGCTGACCTGCCTGAGGTCGCCGCGGAAGTCGGTGGTCGCAAAGGCCTGCATGCAGCCCAGGACCGCGGCCTGGTCGGACTGCCTGCACAGCGCGATGGCCTGCTGGCATTGCGCCTGGCTGACCTTCAGTTCGCCCTGGGCGCTGAAGAAGTCCCGGGTGAAGCCTTCGAAGAAGGCCTCGCGATCGGCTTTCAGGTCCGACGCCATGGCCTGCGCCTTGTCCTGGGTGAGCGGGCCCTCGGGATTGTCCGGCGTCTTGAGCATGTACGGCGTCACCGCGGCGGCGAACACCACGCTGTGCAGGCGACCCTGGCCGTGGCGGCTGATGTAGCGCGCCACCTCGCCGCCGCCCATCGAGAACCCGACCAGCGTGGCATCGCGCAGGTCCAGGTCTTGGATCACACCGGCCAGGTCGTCGGCCAGATGGTCGTAGTCGAACCCGCTGGACGGCTTGTCCGAGCGGCCGAATCCGCGGCGGTCATAGACCACCACGCGGTAGCCGGCATCGCGCAGCGGACCCACCTGCGCCGTCCAGGATTGGCCTGACAGCGGCCAGCCGTGGATGAGCACGACCGGGCGACCCGCGCCGCCACTGTCTTCCACATGCAGGCGGACGCGATCGCTGGATGGTTTTTCGGGTACGGCACTCATGGCAGTTCCTTGGCGCGTGGAAGAGCGCACCATGCTGGCTGCACCCGCACTTGCGCCGGATGAAATCGCCGCTAGCGTGGCGTCAAGGCCGCCTGTTCATCTGCGGCCAACGGGGCCAGCAGCGCAGTGAATGATGCTGAAGGCCTTGAGGTGCGAGCGGTCGTAGTTGGCATTGTCGATGCTCGGCCAATACGGCCAGGATCGGGGCGATGATGCCGATGGCGGTCAGCCAGGCCTGCAGGCTGTTGTCCAGCACGGTGGAGTGAGTCAACCAGTCCATCTGTGCTTCTGTGGAGGTCCATCTGTGCTTCTGTGGAGGTCCATCTGTGCTTCTGTGGAGGTCCATCTGTGCTTCTGTGGAGAAAAGGGATGTGCCTGCGCCGGCGCCGGCCCTGGCCGAGAGCCGCGGCGGTGTGGTCGCCACCGCCGCGTGTGCGGATAATCGCCGCATGCGCGAACATGATGACCCCCGGCCGGTTGCGCCCGAGGCCCCGCTCCCCGGCGACTGCTGCGACAGCGGCTGCGATCGGTGCGTCTATGACCTCTACAACGAGGAAGCGGCGCGCTACCGCCAGCAGCTGGCGGCCTGGCGCGCCCGCCATCCTGACCAGGCCTCCTGAAACCAAACTGATCGGCGCCTGCAGCGCGATACACGCGCGGCCTGGCGCAGGCAGGTCGCGCGATTGTTCGAGGACGCGCCAGTGGCTTGCGCCCACGCAAAAGCAGCGCTGATCAGGACCGCCATGTGCGGGCCGATCACCTGCGGCCGAACGCTTCGGGAATTGATGGTCCACCGCGCCGGAGCCGCATGAATCCCTTGCGCGGCCGAAGGGCGCGACTGGCACGCACGCAGCCGGGTGATCCCACCCGATGCACGATGCGATGTCCCGATCCTCCCTGGATCCGGAAGGACCCGCGCCGCGAGCGGCTCGGCTACGATGCCAGCCCGTCTTCCAACCACCTCGCGCTGCTGGCCGCGCCTCCCGTGCCCCACCCGACTGCGCCGCTGCTGCTCCTGTCCACCGCCCGCGCCATCGTCGCCGCGCGCGAAGCGGGCCTGTCCGAGTGGACCGGCTCGCTGGACCTGGGCCGTTCGACCGGCACGGCGCTGCTGCACGCCGACACCTGGACCTGGCGCGGCCAGGCCTATCCCTATCCGGGCAAGCTGAAGGACCGCACGGTCTATTCCTGGGACGGCGAGGACTTCGCACCGGTGTCGCACTTCGGCGGCGCGTTGATCAAGCTGGTGCCGACCGAGTGGGACGTGCCGACCTTCGAGATCGACGGCATCAAGATGCTGCCCACCTCGAAGGAATCGCCGCTGGACGATGCGCGGCGCAAGGTTGCCCTGGTCGCCCCGCGCGGCAAGGTGGTCCTGGATACCTGCGGCGGGCTGGGCTACTTCGCCGCGTGCTGCCTGGAGGCGGGCGCGGCGCGCGTGATCTCCTTCGAGAAGAACGCCGACGTGCTGTGGCTGCGCACGCTCAACCCATGGTCGCCCGATGCGGACGCGCCCGCCAGCGGCGGACGGCTGGAGCTGACCCACGGCGACGTGTCGCAGGCGATCGCCGGGCTTGGCGATGCCTCGGTCGATGCGATCCTGCACGACCCGCCGCGCTTCGGCATTGCCGGCGAGCTGTATTCGCAGGCCTTTTACGACCAGCTGGCGCGCGTGCTCAAGCGCGGCGGGCGGCTGTTCCACTACACCGGCAGTCCCAACCGGCTCACCAGCGGCCGCGACGTGCCAGGCGAGGTCGCCCGGCGCCTGGAGAAGGCCGGCTTCAGCGCCCGGCTGGCGCTGGATGGGGTGCTGGCCACGCGCCGCTGATGCGCGCTGCAATGCATCGGCAGGCACTGAAGCGCGCTTCAGCAGGCCCGAGGTGCGAAAAACCGCTCCCCGCGCATGCTCGGCAACGGCGGCGATGCCGCGAACGGATCCCCGGATCCACGGCCAGCACCGGGCGTGCCGGTGCCGTCCTTGCGCAGGCCGAGCAGGCCAATTGCGATCAGGCGCGAGGATCAGGCCCCCACCGGTTCGGCATGCGTGGGCAGCGCGCCTGCCACGATGGCATGCAGCCGCAGCGCCAGGGCCTTGCGATCGACCCCGTCGCCGATGGTGACGGGCGGATGGAAGGTCACCCGCACGCGCGCACCCGACAGCCCCAGGAAATGCTTCACGTGCGGGCCGGCCCGCATCGCGCCATGGAAGGCATAGGCCGCGCGATCCCCGCCTGCGTCCAGCGCCACACCATCCACCGACAGCAGTTGCTGGGTGAACGGCTGCAGCGTCCATCCTGGCGCGCCCGCCGGCCGCTGCAGGAACAACGCGAACAGGCTGGACTTGAACGGCGCCACCCGCTCGCCGGAGGAGGTGGTGCCTTCGGGAAACAGCACCAGGTCATGGTCGCCGCGCAGCTGCGCGCCCAGCTGCGCGGCCACCGCGGCCGCATCGCGCTGGCGCCGGCTGATGTACAGCGTCTGCGCCAGCTCGCCGACAAACTTCATGCCCGGCCAGCCTTGCATCTGGTCCTTGGCGATGAAGCGCGCCGGCAGCAGGCTGCCCAGCACCACGATGTCGTAGTGCGAAAGGTGGTTACCGACCAGCAGCGTGCCGCCGCCGGTGCGCGGCGTGCCGATCATCTCCACTTGGATCCCCATCGCCCGGCGCAGGCAACCAAACCACCAGCGCGGCACCACGAACGCATTCGGGCCGCGGGTGAAGCGCATCACCAGCCATTGCAACGGCATCAGCACCACGCTGGCCAGCAGGATCGCGATGATCCTGGCCAGGCGACGGCAGGCCGCGCGCAGCGGACCCGGCGCCTCGGCAACGGCCGCGCGCATTGCAGGCTCAGGCGATGGATCGGGGGTGGCAGGCATGGCGAAGGCGAGAGGACAAGGGAATGCGGCGCGCGGCGCGGCGCGGCGGCCGATGTTCGCATCCCTGCGCGGTGGAATCGAGTGTGTCGCCGGATCATTCCAGCCTGGTCTGCAGGGCAGCATGCGTACTGGCGCCGCGGCTGCGGGGACTCGGTCATTCCCCTCTGCACCAAGCCCCGATCGTGCTGACCTCACTCATGCCGGCACCCCTGCTTTCGAAGCTCACCCGCCCGACCCGGTTTTCCACTTCCACCTGCTTGCGGACAGCGGCACCCCCCGCCTGTAGCTTGGGGCCTTGCAGCTTCTCCGCCGCCAGACCGTGGCGGCTTCTCCGCCGCCAGACCGTGGCCCGGGGTGATCCGATGCCCGACAACATCGGCGAGCGTCAAGGTCTCCTGCGCCTGGCTCGGCGTGCGTACGAGCGACGACCGCGCGGCCGCCGCGGTGCCTGGTCCGCGGCCTTCTGCGCCGCACCCAATGCCTCCAGGGTGTGCTTGCCGGCCTTGCCGTCCACTTCCAATCCGCGGTCACGCTGGAATTGCTCCACTGCCGCCCGCGTGTTCCTGCCGAAATCACCGTCAGCCACCAGCGGCTTGCCATCGGCTCCGAGGTATCCCAGTGCGCCCAGCTTCTCCTGCATTGCCTTGACCGCCTCACCCTGCTCGCCCTGGACCAGCATGCCATCGGCCATGGGGTCGCCGCTGGCTGGGTCTGGAGCGACGGTTTGCGCGGGCTGCGCGTTGATCTGTGCCCAGGCCTGATCGGGTGTCTTTCCCTCGGCGATCGCCTTGCGGTACTGATCGCGCATCTTGTTCAACGCGTTTGCAGTCTCCTCTGCGGTAATCCAGGCATGGTTGGCACCGCCAGGGGCGTCGTAATAGCTCTTGCCCGTGCTCGGGTTGGCGATGCTGGCCCACTCCTGCGACAGCGCCAACTGCGCCAACTGCGCCGACCGCAGCGTCGCGCCTTCTGCACCGGTGATGTAGTTCCGGATGGAGGGCCGCTTGCGGGTGATCAGGTAGTCCGAAAAGATCCGGTCCTGCACCGCATCGGTGAATGCGGCATTGCGGTCCAGGCCCAGGCTGATCACCGCAGCATTCATCGTGCTGGGGATGACCTGGTAGCGCCCGACCGCAAACAGGCGGTTTGCATCACCGCGCGCAAGCGCCTGCTGGTCAAGCACCTGGCCAATGCTCATCGATGAAAAGTCAATGGCGCGATCGGGCCCACGGACATGCTCCTTGCCGTCATCACCGATAGACATGCCGCCGGCAGAGCCAGCCGAAGTGTTACAGGCACGATTGCGACTGCATCACCTGCACCTGGCAGGTGCCTCCAGCGCAGAGCCAGAGCACAAGCAACCCCTCCCCAGCCCTCCCCTGCTGCGCAAGGGAGGGGGGCGGAGCAGTGGCCGTGGAGCCGGCGCCTGGTGAGCCGGTGGCGATCCTGGAAGCGCTCAAGCGCGCCGGCGCCCTGCGCGCGGAGCTGGATCATCCAAGGCTGGGCCTGGCGCAGGCTGCCGGGATTCGGCAAGGCCCTGTCCCTGCAGCATCGAAGCGACCGCTTTTCGCCCCCTCCCTTTTGCGCAGCAAAGGGGAGGGCCGGGGAGGGGTCGCTTTTCGCCGAACTGGCCATCGACCCGTGGCGCGGGTCAGCGCGTCCTTCGGCCGTGGCCGTGCTCCCGCCCGATGCCACCCACCGGCTGCGCCAGGGCCTGGCGATAATGAGGCGTCCTTCCTGGCGCCGCACCCTGCCCATGCGAACGTTCCTGCTCCTGCTCTGTCTGCTGCTGGCTCCGGCCATGCCCGCCTCTGCGGCGGAGCTGCAGGCGCGCGCTGGCGACCTGCTGTTCGTCACCGCCGCCAAGGCCGGCCTGAGCGGCGCCATCGACGATGCCACCGGCAGGCAGGGCCAGGCCAGCTACGACCACGTGGCGCTGGTCGCCCACGACCCGGGCACGGCGATCGTGCTGCATGCCGACGAGGAAGGTTCGCGCCGGCAGACCCTTGCCGCGTTCATGGATGAAGCCAGGGCCCGGCACCGGCAGGTGGTGCTGTACCGCCTCAAGGGCCAAGCGCGTGATGCCATCCCCACTGCGATCCGTCAGGCGCGCACGATGCTCGGCCGGCCGTACAACTTCACCTACGTGCAGGCCGAGGACAGCTACTACTGCTCGGACTTCATCGAACGCGCCTTCCGCGCGCATCACGTGTTCGCGCTGCAGCCAATGAACTTCCAGAATCCGCGGACCGGCCAGATCTCGCCGTACTGGATTGCCTTCTACCGCGACAAGGGCATGGACGTGCCGCAGGACCAGCCCGGCACCAACCCCAACGACATGGCGGCCTCGCCCGCGCTGGAGCGGGTCGGCACGCTGCCCTGAACGCAGGGTGCCGCCATGGTCACGCCTGCCTAACCGCGCCACGCCGATGCTGAAACCCCGACTCAACCCGCGGAGATACAGATGAAACTTTTGCAAATGTTGGCCCTGGGCGCGGCAGGTGTGATCGCCTACAGGCTGTGGAAACAGCGCCAGCCGACGCGTGCGCCAATGACTGACTATGAAATCGACTACGGCGATGCCTCCCCGCCGCACGGCGATGCGCTGCTTGGCACCCGCTCGGCCGAATTCACGCCCGAACCGGTGATCGCCGCCGCGCAATCCAGCCGCGGGTTCGGCGAGACCTGAAGCCGGAGTGAGCCTTCGAAGGGGCGGCCAGGATGACCGCCTCGCAGACGGGCCTGCCCCATCACCGCGTGCTGTTCTGGTTCAGCACCCTGAACGCCTTGCCCCATGCCCAGGAAGGTCGGCGCCGGATTGCAGGCATCGTGGATCAGTCCGACCGATCCGTTCCTTCTGAAATCACTCCTGCAAATCGGATATTCAGACCTTTACCAAGCCGGTTTTCTTCAGCGAACGCACCAGGACATACAGGGCGAGCCACAGCGCCAATCCGGCGATGACAAGTCCGGTGCTTGGCAACGCGCTGGGCCCGGCGACGCGGTACTGGCTCCAGATCTCCGCGGCGGCCAGGGTGACGATAAACACGAAAAACGTGTTGTATTCCTTGAGAAGGACCCGCCGCCAGTTGAAGGTCATTGCTGCCGTTGAGCGTTTCCAGCCTTTCCAGCGCGGCACCCATCGATTCACACGGCGACAATACGCATTGTATTCCTGGCCGAACTTCGCCCCCAAAAAATCCTCCTCTGCCGCCACGATACTGACGTAGGCAAAAATAATGAGCGGGACGAAGATGAGATAGAACGCAAGCGAGTGCATGATCAGCGCCAGGCCCACCGCCATCAGGATGTTGCCGACATAAAGCGGATTGCGACAGTGCGCAAAAACGCCGCCTTCTATCAACTTGTCTGCGTAGACCTGGCGATCCTGGCCGCCCCTTTTGATGTACTCGTAACCGATCGTGACCACACGCAGCGCCTGTCCGCTCAGGCCGACGAGGACGCCGATGATGTCCAGCGCCATGTTCAGGTCAGCGCGGCCCAGCGGATACGAAG
The DNA here is from genome assembly GCF_000233915.3 of Pseudoxanthomonas spadix BD-a59. NCBI lineage: Bacteria > Pseudomonadati > Pseudomonadota > Gammaproteobacteria > Lysobacterales > Lysobacteraceae > Pseudoxanthomonas > Pseudoxanthomonas spadix. The sequence goes on from NC_016147.2 coordinate 3,101,735, forward strand.
GCCGGCCGATGACGGCAGCCAGGATGAACAGCAATGGCGCCAATATGTTCCGATAGCGAAACAGGAATTTTCCGATTTCCTTTGTCATGCGCCATTTCCTCTGCGAGGGTGATCCAGACCTGCCCCCGCAGGCCCTGAAGGGGCGTCGGGGTTGAAGGCTGTTTACTTGATCGCCAGAAAGCCCTCGAAGCACACGTACTTCTGGATCGTCATGATGTCCTGAAATCCCGCCCGCTTGAGCAGGTCGATGTTGCCCTGGGTCGAAAAGGGCTCCATGACGCCCTTGATGCTCCGGGATTTGTTGATGATTTCCGCTTCACTGAACCCGTTATCGATCTTGAATTCAATGTAGACTTGATTGGCATAGTCTTGGAACCTGCCGTCGGGAGCACGCACTTTCTCGAACATGAAAAATGCGCCGCCCCAGTTCAATGCCTGATATATATTTTCAATGATTTTCTGCCTGACTCTTGGTGGCATAAACTGGACGGTGTAATTGGCGACCACCATGTCGCAAGGCTGCAGTTCGATATCGAGCGCGTTTGCATGGACAAAGGAAAGCCGCGGATCATGCTTTGCAAGACTTGCCGCCTTTTCAACCATGTCCTGCACGGTGTCGATGCCGATCAGGTTCAGCCCCTCTTTCTTCGGGTGTTGCTGCGCCAGCCTGAGCAGCATCTGGCCGGTGGAACAGCCGATATCGTAAACGGTGCTGTCCGGCTTCAGAAAGAAGTCGCTGTAGTGACAAATCAGCCGGTGGCCGCTGTCGTACAGGGGGATCGATTTCTGAATATGGGAATCAAAGCTCTCGCTGATGTTCTCGAACGACCATCCTGCATTGTGTTGATTGATGTTTTCGTCAACGGCATTCATTTGGCGGCTTCAAGGTCGAGGCGCAACAGTAGTTAGTGGTGATACCGGTACAGGTGTCGGAAAATTGTAGCTGTGCGTTGTAGACCTCGAGCGGCGATTGGACCTGGTGTCGTGCGCGCGGGCGCGTGTTGAGACTGAGCGCGATCGGGTCCATGACCTTGTCCCAAAAACGTAGCCGTTTGCTGCGCGGACGTCCGATTGTCATTTTTTTGCAAACTGGATATGGAAAGGGCAGCCAATCCTGCAGCGCACCCTACCCGGCGCCCTTCTCCGCCGCCAGCTGCTCGCGGATCTGCGCGTCGACCGCGGCAATGGCGGTCATGTTCAGCACCCGGCGCGGGGTGGCGCTGCTGGTGAGGATGTGGACCGGCTTGGAGATGCCCATCAGGATCGGGCCGATCGCCACGCCCTCGGTGAACACCCGCACCAGGTTGTAGGCGATGTTGGCCGCTTCCAGGTTGGGCAGCACGAACAGGTTGGCGCGCCCCTTCAGGGTGCTGTTGGGCATGATCTGCCGGCGCAGCGCCTCGTCCCAGGCAGTGTCGCCCTGCATCTCGCCGTCGACGTTGAGGTCCGGCTTGCGCTTGAGCAGCAGCTCGCGCACCGCGCGCATCTTCAACGCGTCCCTGGAGTCGTGGCTGCCGAAGTTGGAGTGCGACAGCAGTGCGATGTTCGGCTCGATGCCGAACAGCTTCAGGCGATAGGCCGCCTGCAGCGTGGCTTCGGCCAGCTGCTCGGCCGTGGGATCGTCCTGCACGTGGGTGTCGACGAAGAAGAACGCGCCCTGCTGGTTGATCACCCCGGTCATGGCCGAGGTCGAGGTCAAGCCCTTTTCCAGCGGGATCACGCTGCGCGCATAGCCGAGCTTCTTGTGGAAGCGGCCGACGATGCCAGCGAGCATGGCATCGGCTTCGCCACGGGCCACCATCACCGCGCCGATCAGGGTCGGGCGCGAGCGCATCAGGTTCTTGGCCGCCGCCACGGTGACCCCCTTGCGTTCGGTCAGTGCGTGATAGGTCTGCCAGTACTCGTTGAAGCGCGGATCGTCGTGGATGTTGGTGACTTCGTAATCCTTGCCGGCGGTCAGGCGCAGGCCCATCCGGGCGATGCGCTGGGCGATGATGTCCGGGCGACCGATCAGGATCGGAAAGGCCAGGCCTTCATCGACCACCGTCTGCACCGCGCGCAGCACCACTTCCTCCTCGCCTTCGGCATAGGCCACGCGCTTGCGCTTGCTGCGCGCCCGGTCGTAGACCGGCTTCATCATCAGGCCGGTGCGATAGACGAACTGGCTCAGCCGCTCGCGGTAGGCGCCCATGTCGGCGATCGGGCGCTCGGCGATGCCCGAGTCCATCGCCGCCTGGGCCACGGCCGAGGACAGCTCCACCAGCAGGCGCGGATCGAGCGGGCGCGGGATCAGGTAATCCGGGCCGAAGCTGGGGGTTTCGCCGCCATAGGCCGTGCCCAGGTCGGAGGCCTCGCGCCGGGCCAGGCCGGCGATGGCCTTGACGCAGGCGACCTTCATCGCCTCGTTGATGCCGGTGGCACCGCAGTCCAGCGCGCCGCGGAACAGGTACGGAAAGCACAGCACGTTGTTGATCTGGTTCGGGTAGTCCGAACGGCCGGTGCCGATGATCGCGTCCGGGCGCGCGGCCCTGGCATCCTCGGGCAGGATTTCCGGGTTCGGATTGGCCAGGGCGAAGATGATCGGCCGGGCGGCCATCGTGCGGACCATGTCCTGGGTCAGGATGCCCGGCGCCGACAGGCCCAGGAAGATGTCCGCGCCTTGGACGATCTGCGCCAGGGTGCGCTTGTCGGTGTCGCGCGCGTAGCGCTGCTTTTCCGGGTCCAGGTCGCTGCGCCCGGTGTGGATCACCCCGTCGCGGTCCAGGGCCAGGATGTTCTCCGGTTTCAGGCCCAGCGAAACCAGCATGTTGACGCAGGAAATGCCGGCCGCGCCCATGCCGGTGGTGGCCAGCCTGACCTCCTCGATCTTCTTGCCGGTGACGATCATGGCGTTGAGCACCGCCGCCCCGACGATGATCGCGGTGCCGTGCTGGTCGTCATGGAACACCGGGATGTTCATTTTCTCGCGCAGCGCGCGCTCGACGATGAAGCACTCCGGCGCCTTGATGTCCTCCAGGTTGATCCCGCCGAAGGACGGTTCCAGCGAGGCGATGATCTCGACCAGCCTGTGCGGGTCCCTCTCGTCGATCTCGATGTCGAACACATCGATGCCGGCGAACTTCTGGAATAGCACGCCCTTGCCTTCCATCACCGGCTTGGCCGCCAGCGCGCCGATCTCGCCCAGGCCCAGCACCGCGGTGCCGTTGGTGATCACCGCCACCAGGTTGCCGCGCGCGGTGTACCTGCTGGCGGCCTTGGGATCGGCGGCGATTTCCTCGCAGGCAAAGGCCACCCCCGGCGAATACGCCAGGGCCAGGTCGCGCTGGGTGATCATCGGCTTGGTCGCGGTGACCTTGATCTTTCCCGGCGGATGCTGGCTGTGATAGTCCAGGGCGGCTTGCTTGAGTTCTTCTTTGGACATCGGCGGCGAGGCGTCCTGGAAAGCTGGCGAGGGTCGATTCTAGCCCCGCGTCGCTGACCGAACCGGCAGCGGGGGTGCATCTCCCATTTGGCGGCGCGGCCGACAAAGGCGATGTGGGAGCCGCTTCAGCGGCGATGGAGCCTTCCCGGTGGAGCCCATCGCCGCTGAAGCGGCTCCCACGGACGCGGTATCGGTTCCCACGACCGACCCGCCAGGGCTTGTCGGCTGTGGTCGGCCATGGCTCAGCCCCGGATCGGCAGCCGGTCCGGGTCGCTTTCCAGCTTGCCGTCCGGCGCCGCCTTGAGCCGGTCGCGGTCCAGCGCGTTCTCCCAGCGCGAGACCACGATGGTGGCCGCCGCGTTGCCGGTGAAGTTGGTCAGCGAGCGGCACTCGGACATGAAGCGGTCCACGCCCAGGATCAGCGCCATGCCGGCCACCGGCACTTCCGGCACCACCGACAGGGTGGCCGCCAGGGTAATGAAGTCCGCACCGGTGACGCCGGCGGCGCCCTTGGAGCTGAGCATGGCCACCCGCAGCAGGGTGATCTGCTGGCCCAGGGTCAGCTCGGTGTTGGTCGCCTGGGCGATGAACAGCGCCGCCAGGGTCATGTAGATGTTGGTGCCATCCAGGTTGAACGAGCAGCCGGTCGGCACCACCAGGCCGACCACCGACTTCCTGCAACCGGCCCGTTCCATTTTTTCCATCAGCGAAGGCAGTGCCGACGCGGAGGAGGAGGTGCCCAGCACCAGCAGCAGCTCGGCCTTGAGGTAGCCGACGGGCTGACCAGGGTCTTGGGGATGATGTCCATCAGCAAGCCGGTGACGGTCATCTGGTGGGTCGCGGTGACGTGCTCATCGACCTTGCTCCGGTCCAGGTCGGCCACCTTGACGTTCATTCCCGCCGCTGGCTGGACCACGTGCGCCACCACCATGTCCACGATCAGCGCCAGGGTGGAAAAGAACAGGAAACAGACCATCGCCTTGGCAAACACCCGGTTGCACGCGGCTTTCGGTCACAGCGACCAGGCACTGCGATCCATCGCGTTTTGTCATCACTTGTTCATGGAAAAGTTGTAGGTCGGAACCGTTCGTCGCTACGCTCGGCCTCCCCAAGACCATGGAAGCCGGGCTGCATGCACCCGTTCGTGTTGACGGCCGCGATGTTGATGATGGTGGGCCTGTTGCTGGCGTCGGGCCGCTGGGCGTGGCTGAAGGCCGGCGTGCTGTGCTTGCTGGCGGTGCTGCTGAGCAGCTGGTGGTTCATCGACCGGCTCAGTGGCGATGGCCTCAACGCGGCCACGCTGTATCACCTGAAGGCCGGCATGGGAGGCGCCGGCGTGTCCGACTTCACCGCCGACATCGCCGTCTATGCGGCGCTGTTGCTGCTCTCGCTGTTGGTGCTGGTGCTGGGCCGGATCACGCGTTTCCGCAGGCTGGCGCAGGGACGGACCGTGTTCGCCGGCTTCATGGCCGCGGCGCTGGTGGCGGTGCTGGCCAGCCCGCTTCGAGGCGATGGCCTGCGCCTGTACCGGCAGACCCGTCCGGCCGACGGCAATGCGGTGGCCGCCGAATACCGCGTGCCGCGCGATGCGCTGCCGCACCGCAGGAACATCGTGTGGCTCTACGGCGAAAGCCTGGAGCGCACCTATTTCGATCAGAAGACCTTTCCCGGCCTGCTGCCGCACCTGCGCAAACTGGCCGGCCAAGGCCTGGATTTCCGCGGCATCACCTCGGCCGCCGGCGGTGGCTGGACCATCGCCGGCATGGTCTCCTCGCAATGCGGCGTGCCGCTGACCGCCGCGCCCAGCGATGAAAACAGCTTCGGCCGCATGGCCAGCTTCCTGCCCGAGGCGCAGTGCCTGGGCGACTACCTGCGCAGCCAAGGCTATCGCAACGATTTCATCGGCGGCGCCGACGGCGCGTTCGCGGGCAAGGCCAGCTTCCTGGCCAGCCATGGCTACGACGACGTGCGCGACCTGGCCTGGTTCCGGCAGCAGGACATCGGTCCGGAACATTTCTCCGCCTGGGGCGTGCATGACGATGTGATGCTGGACCAGGTGTGGCACCGGTTCCAGGCGCTGGCCCGCAACGGCCAGCCGTTCATGCTCAGCGCGCTGACCATGGACACCCATCATCCGGCCGGCCACCTGCCGGTGGCGTGCAAGGACACGCACTACCAGGGCGGCGGCTTCAAGCACGTGGCGCTGCTGAGCGCGCTGCACTGTTCGGACCGGTTGATCTCCGAACTGGTGGAGAAGATCCGCAGCAGCCGCTGGGGCGAGGACACCGTGATCGTGGTGTCTTCCGACCACCTGGCCATGCCCAACGAGCTGACCGACGCGCTCGAGCGGATGCCGCGCGAGAACCTGCTGCTGATGCTGGGCAAGGACATCGCACCACGCCAGGTGCAGGCCAGGGGCGGCAGCACGTTGGATTCGGGCGCCACCCTGCTGTCACTGCTGGATCCGAAGCTGAAGGCGATCGGCTTCGGCCGCTCGCTGCTGGACCCCGACAATGCCCCCAGCGCCAGCGCCGCCTACGCGCGCCAGGACGGCGCGGACTATCCGCGCTACCTGGCCTACGCCCGTGGGCTATGGACCGGCCATCAAACCCGCGCGCTCAGGATCCACGACGAGCGCATCGTGGTCGGCGTGCAGGAAGTGCGCCCGCCGGTCCTGCTGGACTACGACGCGCAGTGGAACCTGAAGAACATCACCCTGGAAGACACCCCGCGCCAGTTCCGCAGGGCCAGCCCGGAAAACACCCTGGCCTACGTGGACCGCTGCACGGCGTTCGACAACGATTCGCCCGACAGTGGCTGGTGCGCGCTGCTGGTCAACAACGCACGCGACGCGCGCCTGTACCGCAGCAGCGAGCTGGCCCACGGCGTGCGCGTGGACGCGCCATTGCAGCGCCTGGCCGGCACGCGCCTGGAGCCGCGCCAGCCGGTGATGGTCGGATCGGCCCTGCGCCAGACCGCGCCAGGGCGCTACCAGGTCACCCTCAACACCCGCCATCGCCCCAGCCACGCATTCTGGGTCGAGGCGATGGATGGCCAGGGCAAGGTGCTGGCCCAGCATTGGGCGCTGCCCGATCCGACCGGCCGCATCGAGATGCAGCTGGAGCTTGAGCGGGAAGTGGACGACATCCAGATCCGTGCCTGGCTCGGTTCGCCGGACGACATCTCGGTGGCCGACGGGGTCGCGCTGGTGAAGACCCGTGGCCCGGCGGGGAACTCCTAGCAGCCTGTCGGGCTTTGGCCGGCCGGGGGCTGCACCGGCAGCGGTGGCTTGCTGGCCTTCGCCGCGGCCATGGTGCGGGCATGCGCTGACGAGCTGCACGGCCTGCACCCGGAAATCTACGTGCGCGTGCGCCAGGCGGCAAGGCGCGGAACAAGGCTTGCGCCCTGTTCGTGCACAGCAGCGGAGGGCGCGCCTGCCATGAAGACGCGCAACGCGCGCCGCGCAACCGATCAGGTGCTGCCGCGGTGTTTGCCCATCCACGGGGCATACCAGGCGCGGATCGCGGCCATGTCGGCCTCGGCATCGCCGGTGGGATGGAACAACGGCCCCAGCCCGACGACTTTCTCCGGGTAGTGGAAGTAGGCCAGCAGGATCGGCACCTGGGCGCTGACGGCGATCTTGTAGAAGCCGCTCTTCCACTTCTCCACGCGCTTGCGCGTTCCTTCCGGGGTGACCACGAACCAGATGCGCGGGGCGGCGCGAATGGCGTCCACCGCCTGGCGCACCACGCCACCGGCGTTGGCGCGGTCCACCGGGATCGCGCCCAGCCGGCGCAGCAGCGGTCCCAGCGGCCACCAGAACAGCTGGGCCTTGCCCAGCACCTTGACCTCGAAGCCGCAGGCGATCTTGACCGCCATGCCCCACAGCCCGTCCCAGTTGGACGAGTGCGGCGCCACGATCATCACCAGCTTGGGCACGTCGGGCAGCTCGCCGGCGATGCGCCAGCCGCACAGGCGCAGCAGGCTGCGCCCGCACCAGCGGGTGAAGCGGTTGGGCTTCACCCGGGGCATGTTGGGCGGGGCAACCGGGATCTGGCCGGGCGGCCGTGGCGTGGGCTCAGTCCCAGTCACGGGTGTTCCGGTTGCGCTTGACCTGGCTGCGGGTCTTCTTGGCATCGAGCCGGCGCAGCCTGGAGGCCCGCGTGGGCCGGGTGGCGACCCGCGGCTTGGGCACCGACAGGCCCTGGGCGATGATCTGCGCCAGCCGCTCGCGTGCATCCTGGCGGTTGCGGTCCTGGGTGCGGAAGCGCTGGGCCTCGATCACCAGCACGCCTTCATCGGTGAGCCTGCGGTCGCGCCGGGCCAGCAGGCGGCTGCGCAGCAGCTCGGGCAGCGAGGGCGAGCCGGCCACGTCGAAGCGCAGCTCCACCGCGGTGGCGACCTTGTTGACGTTCTGTCCGCCCGCGCCGCTGGCGCGCACGAAACGCTCGACCAGCTCGTCGTCGGGGATCGTCAAGTGAGGCGTGATCTGCAGGGAGCCGGCGGCCATGGGCCGGCATTGTAGGGGATCGGCGTGGCTACCCACGGCTGACCACTGCGACCATTTAGTGAAATTTTTACACGGCGCACGCGCCACCTCGGCACCATCGCCTGCCTCGCTTCACGCTCGAGCTGCGCATGCCATATCCCCGATTCGCACCTGTCCTGCTGCTGATGTCCCTGATGGCTGCGATCGCCCCGCCCGCGCTGGCCCGCGAACCCACCGACGAGGAGATCGAGCGCCTGCTCACCGCCTCGCGCGCGCAGAGCATGCTGGCGGGCATCCAGCCGCAGGTGGAAGCCATGCAGCGCGAGCAGTTCGCCCAGCTGACCCAGGGCAAGACCCTCAGCCCCGAACAGCAGGCCGAGATCCAGCAGATCCAGCTGAAGACCTCCAACATCGTGCGCCAGGCGCTGGCCTGGGAATCGATGCGCCCGGTGTACCTGGACGTGTATCGCAAGACCTTCGACGACGACGACGTCAAGGCGATGACCAGGTTCTACGAGTCCAGGGCCGGCCAGCACCTGCTCGACCGGACCCCGGTGATGATGCAGACCCTGATGGTGGCCATCCAGCAGAAGATGATCCCGCAGCTGGAAGCCCTGCAGGCCGAGGTCAAGACCGTCTCGGCCGAGCCGCTCCCGGCCCCGCCGGTATCGCCGCCGGAAGCGCGCAAGAAGCCGGCGACCAGCAGCACCAGGAAGAAGTCCACCAGCAGCAAGAAGTCCTCGTCCAGCAAGTCAGGCACGGCCACCAAGACGACCACCCCCCAGAAGGAGCCCTGACCGGCGGTCAGGCTTCCAGCTGCGCGCGCCGCGGCAGCGTCCAGTCCACCGCGCCCAGCCCGTGGCGTTCCAGGTACTGGTTGGCCTGGGAGAAATGCCGGCAGCCCAGGAACCCGCGATGCGCCGACAGCGGCGAGGGATGCGGCGCCTTGAGCAGCCGGTGCCGGGCGGGGTCGATGACCCTGCCCTTGGCCTGCGCATAGCTGCCCCACAACAGGAACACCAGGTGTTCGCGCTCGGCCGCCAGGGCCTGGATCACCTGGTCGGTGAAGCCCTCCCAGCCCTTGCCCCGGTGTGCGCCGGGGCGGCCTTCCTCGACCGTCAGCACCGCGTTGAGCAGCAGCACGCCACGCCGCGCCCACGGGCCCAGGCAGCCGTGGTCGGGTGGCGCAACCCCGACGTCGCTGGCCAGTTCCTTGTAGATGTTCTGCAGCGATGGCGGCACCGGCACGCCCGGCGGCACCGAGAAGCACAGCCCGTGCGCCTGGCCGGCGCCGTGGTAGGGGTCCTGGCCCAGGATCACCACCTTGACCTTGTCGAAGGGCGTGGCCTCGAAGGCCGCGAAGATCTGCGGCCCCGGCGGAAACACGTGCACGCCGGCCGCCTTGCGCTGGCGCAGGAACGCCGACAGCTGCTGCATCTCCGGCCGCAGCAGCCAATCGCCCACCCGCGCCTTCCACGACGGCTCAAGCTGGATGCGGGGTTCGGGATCGGACATGCGGGAGCTCACGGGTCCAGGCGGCCTGCCAGCATGCCCAACCTGGGTCCTGTGGTCACCTCTTCTCACTCCATGAGATCGGGCTAGATAAGCTTGCACATCATCGGGACAGCAGGGTTGGTCCCGCCACAGGGGGAAGGAAATGGAGTTCTACGCGCATTCGACCGACCGGAAAGACTGCTCGGATTGGCAGGGGTTGCGGGCGCATTTGTTGGGCGTTGCGGAGCGGGCCTCGACCAATGCTGCGCCATTCGGCGGACAGGAACTGGGCTGGATCGCGGGTGCACTGCATGATCTGGGCAAGTACACCCGGCGATTCCAGGATCGGCTGAGAGGCGAGGTCCCACGCGTGGACCATGCCACTTGGGGTGCCCGAATCGCGCAGCAGCGCTACAAGGGGCTGGGCACACTGATGGCCTACGCCATCGCGGGCCATCATGCCGGCCTGGCCAACGGCACCCTTGGCGAAGCTCGGTCCTGTCTGCGCGAACGGCTGTCCGAGGACTACCTGCTCCGCGAATTGCCGCCGTTGCTGCCGGAGTGGGAACACGAGCTCGAGCTGCCGCAACGGCTGGCGCTGCCCACCCGGTTCAGTTCGGTGTCGACCAGGCCGGCATTCCAGTTCTCGCTGCTGGCGCGTATGGTCTTCTCCTGCCTGGTGGATGCCGACTTCGTCGATACCGACAACTTCTACCGGCGCATCGAGGGCCGCGATCCCCGCCCAGAGCGCACCGGCCCGTCCCTGGACGTCCTGCGCGCAAAGCTGGATGCCCATCTGGTCAGCCTGCCCCGACAGGGCGGCATCAATCCGCTACGGGCGGATATCCTGAAACACGTCCGCGCCCAGGCCACGCACAAGCCCGGGCTATTCTCGCTGACCGTGCCCACCGGCGGCGGCAAGACCCTGGCCTCGCTCGCCTTCGCCTTGGACCACGCCATCGCCCACGGCCTGCGCCGGGTGATCTACGTGGTGCCGTTCACAAGCATCATCGAGCAGACCGCCGCCGTGTTCCGCAGCGTGTTTGGTGAACTGGGCGAGGATGCCGTACTGGAGCACCACAGCGCTTTCTTCGACGATCCGAAGTCGGAGCTGCAATCGAAGGAAAAACGCCATCTGGCGATGGAGAACTGGGACGCGCCGATCATCGTCACCACCGCCGTGCAGTTCTTCGAAAGCCTGTTCGCCGACCGTCCCGCACGCTGCCGCAAGCTGCACAACATCGCTGCAAGCGTGGTGATCCTGGACGAGGCACAGACCTTGCCGTTGCATCTGCTTCGCCCGTGCATGCAGGCACTGGACGAACTGGCGCTCAACTACCGTGTCAGCATGATGCTCTGCACCGCGACCCAGCCGGCGCTGGGCAAGGCCGATGGCTTCAAGGACGGCCTGGAAGGCGTGCGCGAACTGGCGCCGGATCCACCAGGGCTGTACCGGCAGCTCAAGCGGGTAAGCGTGCAGCACGCCGGCCCGCTGGACGACGCCGCGTTAGCCGGCCACCTGCGCAGCCGGGAGCAGATCCTCTGCATCGTCAACAATCGCCGCCACGCGCGCGCATTGTTCGATGCCATCGCCGACCTTCCAGGTGCATGCCATCTGACCACGCTGATGTACGCGCGCCACCGCAGCCAGGTACTGCAGGACCTGCGGACCCGGTTGAAGGCAGGCCAACCATGCCGGCTGGTGTCGACCAGCCTGATCGAAGCGGGAGTGGACGTTTCGTTCCCGGCCGTGTTGCGCGCCGAGGCCGGCCTGGACTCGATCGCCCAGGCTGCCGGCCGCTGCAATCGCAACATGGAGTGGGCGGTGGAGGACAGCCAGGTCCTGGTGTTCGAAAGCCCGGATTGGGCGCCACCGAAGGAGCTGAAGTTGTTCGCAGAGGCGTTTCGTATGATCGAACGCCGGCACCGTGCCGACCTGTTGTCGCTTGAAGCCGTGACCGACTACTTTCGCGAGCTGTACTGGCGCAGGGACGGCCAGCTTGGCGAGATGCTGCTGCAGTTGTTCGATGGCGCCATCGTCGACGATCTGCCGCTGGAAACCTTGGCAGCCCGGTTCCGGATGATCGAAGCCAACATGCGACCAGTGATCGTGCCCTACGACCCGCAGACCGGCGCGGAAGACCCCTTCGTGGCCAGCGTGCTGCGCGATCTCGAATACGCTCCGGGCGCGGCCCGCAAGCTGCAGCCATTCCTGGTACAGGTGCCCCGGCAAGGCTACGACGCGCTGTGGAATGCCGGTGCGATCCAGCCGGTGGCTCCGGAGCGCTATGGCGAGCAGTTCGTCCGGCTGGTCAACCCGCGCCTGTACCACCCGAAATTCGGACTGCATTGGGACGACAATCCCCAGTTCTTGGCGGCGGAAGGGCTCGTCGGATGATTCGCTCCTCTTTTTTCTTTCCGCACCGGATGCGGAGATGAGACCTCGGCCGCGGCCATGCTCGTGGCAGGTCTGCGAGGCATCAGCGGATTTTCCGATGGGATTGTGTGAGACAACCCAAAAATACGACATGCCCACCTGTCGCAATCCCTGCGACTGTGGCGGGTGAAGATTTCGATGAAACAGGGGGACAAGAGATGAGTTACGGGGTGAAGCTGCACGTCTGGGGCGAACGCGCGCTGTTCACCAGGCCCGAGATGAAGGTCGAGCGCGTCTCCTATGACGTCATTACGCCGTCGGCTGCGCGCGGCATCCTGGAGGCGATCCATTGGAAGCCGGCCATCCGCTGGGTGGTGGACGGCATCCAGGTGCTCAGGCCCGTGCGATTCGAATCGATCCGGCGCAACGAGGTCGGAGGCAAGTTGTCCGCCGCCAGCGTTGGCAGGGCGATCAGGGCTGGACGGACAGACGGACTGGTCAACTACGTCGAGGAGGACCGCCAGCAACGGGCGGCGACCCTGCTGCGCGACGTGGGCTATGTGATCGCCGCGCATTTCGAGCTGACCGCTCGGGCCGGGCCGGAGGACAGCGTCGGCAAGCACCTGGACATCTTCAACCGGAGGGCCCGGCGCGGGCAATGCTTCCAGGCACCGTGCCTGGGTACGCGCGAATTTCCCGCCAGCTTCGCCCTGGTCGAGAACGGCTACGACCTCCCCATCGCGGATGCCTCGCTGCAGGGCGAGCGCGACCTGGGCTGGATGTTGCACGACATCGACTTCGCCGACGGCATGACCCCGCGTTTTTTCCGGGCGCGCATGGTCGATGGTCTGATCCAGGTGCCGCCGCCAGGCGACGAAGGAGTGCACGGATGATCCTGTCCGCGCTCGACGAATACTACCGGCGCCTGTCGGACGACCGCGAGTCCGGCATCGCCGCACCAGGCTACAGCCAAGAGAAGATCGGCTACGCCATCGTGCTGGACGCGGACGGCCGCGTGGTCGATGTGCAGGACCTGCGTGACAGCAGCGGCAAGAAGCCGGCGCCGCGCCTACTTGGCGTGCCTCAGCCTGAAAAACGCACAGTCGCGGTCAAGTCGAACTTCCTCTGGGACAAAACCAGCTATGTGCTTGGGATCGGGAAAAACACGGCACGGACCCAGCAGGACCACGCCGCCTTCAAAACCCTGCACCGGCAGGCACTGGCCGGCAGTGAGGACCCTGGGCTGAAGGCGCTGCTGGCGTTCCTCGATGACTGGACGCCGGCCCAGTTCGCAGACAATCCTCTCTTCTCTCGCCATGGCGAGGCCTTGCTCGATGCCAACCTCGTCTTTCGCTTCGATGACGGCACGCAGCAGTTCCTGCACCAGCGACAAGCCGCGCGCGATGCATGGAACAGGCAGCAGGCACTGGGCGCGGACGGCGTGCGCGGCATGTGTCTCGTCACTGGCCAACAGGCGCCAATGGCCCGCCTGCACCCAGCCATCAAAGGCGTCAATGGCGCGCAGAGCTCCGGTGCCTCCATCGTTTCGTTCAACCTGGATGCGTTCACGTCCTACGGCAAGAGCCAGGGCGAGAACGCACCGGTGTCCGAACAGGCTGCTTTCGCCTATACCACCGCGCTCAACCATCTCCTGCGGCGCACCGAGGACAATCATCAGCGCCTGCAGCTGGGGGACACCACCGTGGTGTTCTGGGCACAGGGTGCAGGCGCCCAGGCTGCCGAGGATTTCGTTGCCACCTTCTTCGGTACACAGCAACCCGACAGCGAAGGGCTGGACGATGCCCAGGCAACCCGGCGATTGGCCCAGGCGCTGGAACAGCTACGGCAGTTGCGGCCCTTGCGCGAACTGGACAGCCGCCTGGACGAGGACACGCGCATTTTCGTGCTTGGCCTGGCGCCGAATGCCTCGCGGCTATCGATCCGATTCTGGGAAACGACATCGCTGTCAAGCTTCGCCAACCGCCTGGCCGACCACTACCGAGACCTCGCGCTGGAACCATCGGCCTGGAGGCGCCCGCCAACGCCGCAGTATCTGGCCCTGCAGACCGCACCGGTCTATGGAGAGAACGGCAGGCCCAAGGCCGAGGACGTGCCGCCGCTTCTGGCCGGCGAACTGACGCGCGCCATCCTCACCGGCATGCGCTACCCGCGCAGCATCCTTGGCGCGATCGTGATGCGCTTCCGCGCCGACGGGCAGATCAGTCCACTGCGCGTGGCACTGTGCAAGGCCGTCCTGGCGCGCGAGGCGCGGCTGGGCATGCACCATGGAACGTCAACCAACAAGGGGGAACCACCCGTGAGTCTTGATACCAGCAATACCGACCCCGGCTACCTGCTGGGGCGGCTGTTCTCGTCGCTTGAAAACCTGCAGCGCGCCGCACTGGGCGCGCAGGTCAACGCGACCATCCGCGACCGTTACTACGGCGCTGCCTCGGCTACGCCTGCAAGCATCTTCCCGGTGCTGCTGCGCAACGCGCAGAACCACTTTGGAAAATTGCGCAAGGACAAGGCCGGGCTCGCGATGAGCCTTGAAAAGGAAATCGGTCAGATCGTCGATTCCTTGCCACCGAGCCTTCCACGTAGCCTGCTGATCGAAGCGCAAGGCCGCTTCGCCATCGGCTATTACCACCAGACCCAGGCGCGTTTCGCCCGCAGCGGCAACCAGGACGCCCCCCTTACCGACTCCGAAGGAGAAACCGCATGAGTGCCATCGCCCACCGCTATGAGTTCGTCTACTTGTTCGATGTCACCAATGGCAACCCCAATGGCGACCCGGACGCCGGCAACCTGCCACGCCTGGACCCGGAGACCAACCGCGGCCTGGTCACCGACGTGGCGCTCAAGCGAAAGATCCGCAATTACGTCGCGCTGGAAAAGGAAAATGAAGCCGGCTATGCGATCTACATGCAGGAAAAGGCAATCCTCAACCAGCAGCATCAGAAATCCTGGGAAGCACTCGGAATTGCGCCCGATGTCAAGGATGGCTTCAAGAAGCTGCCCAAGGACGAAGCCAAAGCACGCGAACTGACCGCATGGATGTGTGGAAACTTTTTTGACGTCCGGACCTTCGGCGCAGTAATGACCACCGGTGTCAATGCCGGCCAGGTGCGCGGCCCGGTGCAGCTCGCCTTTGCAACATCGGTGGAACCGGTATTGCCTCTGGAAGTTTCGATCACACGTGTGGCTGTCACCACCGAGAAGGAATCCGAAGCCCAGAGTGGTGACAATCGCACGATGGGCCGCAAGCACATCATCCCTTACGGCCTTTACCGCGCTCACGGCTTCGTCTCGGCCAAGCTGGCCGAACGCACCGGTTTCTCCGAGGACGATCTGCAGCTGTTGTGGCGCGCACTGACCAATCTGTTCGAACACGACCGGTCGGCGGCACGCGGCGAGATGGCTGCGCGCAAGCTGGTCGCGTTTGAGCATGAGCATCCGATGGGCAACGCGCCGGCGCACGCGCTGTTCGACAAGGTCAAGGTGACGCGTGTGGAAGGCCAGTCCGAAACGCCGGCACGCGGTTTCGCTGATTACCGGGTCCACATTGATCGCGAACTGCCGGTGGGCGTGACCCTGATCGAAGTGTTCTGAAGTGCGGCGCAGAGCGGATGCCATGGACGACGAAGACCTGATCCCGCTCTCCGCCCTCCAGCATTATCTTTACTGTCCGCGCCAGTGTGCACTGATCCATCTGGAGCAGCAGTGGAAAGAGAACCGGCAGACGGCCGAAGGCCGTCTATTGCACGAGCGCGCCGACGTTCCGCAGGCCGAACGTCGGCGCGGCGTGCGCACCGTGACCGCGATGCCCCTGCTGAACCTGCAACTGGGCATCACCGGCAAGGCTGACGTGGTCGAGTTCCACCACACCGAGTCCGGCGAACGCGTCTTTCCCGTCGAGTACAAGCGCGGGCGCCCCAAGTCACATCGAGCCGATGAGGTGCAGCTGTGTGCCCAAGGGTTATGTCTGGAAGCGATGCTGGACACCCACGTCTACGCCGGCGCCCTGTTCTACGGCCAGACCCGGCGCCGCAAGGACGTGACTTTCGACCAGGAACTGCGTGCACTGACGCGGGCCACCATCACCGGCACGCGTGCCATGCTGGCGTTGGGGAAAACGCCCTCGGCCCGCTACGAGGCAAAACGCTGCGACCCCTGCTCGCTGCTCGACCTGTGCCAGCCGCGGCTGCTCGGCCGCCGCAGCGTCCAAGCCTGGCTCCAGCGCCAGCTCGAACACGAGGAAGAATAGCCATGCGCCGCCAGCTCAACACGCTTTACGCCACAACTGACGGTGCCTGGTTGCGCAAGGATGGCGCCAACATCGTGCTGGAAGTTGAGCGCCAAGAGCGCGCGCGCCTACCCGTGCACATGCTGGAGAGCCTGGTCTGCATCGGCCGCGTGGCGGTATCTCCGCAGTTGCTCGGCTTCTGCAGCGCACAGGGCATCAGCATCTGCTACCTGACGCCACAGGGCCGCTTCCTGGCACGGGTCGAGGGGCCAGTATCGGGCAACGTACTGCTTCGGCGTGAGCAGTACCGGCGCAGCGACGACCCCTCCCGCTGCGCCGCCATCGTTCGTAACCTGCTGGCCGGCAAGATCCACAACCAGCGTGCCGTGCTGGCGCGCGGCTGGCGCGACCACGGCGACCGGCTGGCTGACGCACCCGCTTTTCAGCACGCGCTCAAGCGGCTGCGACGCATCCCGCAGCGTCTTCTTCTGGAGAACGACGTGGATATCCTGCGAGGGCTGGAAGGCGAAGCGGCGCAGGCCTACTTCGGCGTGTTCGATCAGCTCGTGCGCGCTGAATCGCCGCTGCTGCGCTTCGGTGGCCGCAACCGCCGCCCTCCGCGCGACGCCTTGAACGCCCTGCTCTCCTTCCTCTACACCTTGCTGACGCACGACTGCCGCTCCGCATTGGAGACCGTTGGCCTGGACCCTGCAGTAGGCTTCCTGCACCGCGACCGACCAGGACGCCCCAGCTTGGCGCTTGACCTGGCCGAAGAATTGAGGCCACTGCTGGGCGAACGCCTGGCGTTGTCCCTGATCAACCGCCGACAACTGAATGAACGCGACTTTCAGGTCTTCGACAATGGCGCAGTGCAACTAAAGGACGAGGCCCGCAAGAACGTGCTGGTGGCCTACCAGGAGCGCAAGCGCGAACAGCTGCAACACGCGTTCCTGGGCGAGAAGGTAGACATTGGACTGCTGCCCTTTGTGCAGGCTCAACTGCTTGCACGCCACCTGCGTGGAGACTTGGACGGTTATCCGCCGTTCCTGTGGCAATGACGCGGAGCCATGCGCGATGATGGTCTTGGTCAGCTATGACGTGAGCACAATCGCCCCCGGCGGAGAAAAGCGACTGCGCCGGGTCGCCAAGGCCTGCCGCGACGTGGGTCAGCGGGTACAGTATTCGGTCTTTGAGATCGAGGTCGAACCTGCGCAGTGGGTCCAGCTGAGGCAGCGACTGTGTGACCTGATCGACCCTGAGTGCGACAGCCTGCGCTTTTATCAGCTGGGCGCGAAGTGGGAGGGCCGCGTTGAACACATCGGCGCCAAGCCCAGCGTGAACTTCAAGGGTCCACTTATCTTCTGATGCGAACCCCAAGCAACCGGAAACAACCGGGCCGGTTCGCGCGCAGCTAAGTCATTGATCCGCATGGATGGGACCCCTGTGGTGGCCCCTGCAACCGATCGAGATGCGCATCCGTCAACTCGGTTCGCATTGTTGAGTCTTTTCCCCTGTCCAGCCAAGCATTTATGCTGAGGGAGTCGCGCTCTCACGAGCGCGTGGATTGAAACACCAGCTCCAGCGTGCTAGCGATTGAGAAGATCACGTCGCGCTCTCACGAGCGCGTGGATTGAAACACCGCCGGTGGCCGGCCCGGCGAGATCGGCCGCGGTCGCGCTCTCACGAGCGCGTGGATTGAAACATCGCCTGGTGCCGCGCCACTGGCCGTGACGTCAAGTCGCGCTCTCACGAGCGCGTGGATTGAAACTCATACGGCAACAGGCTGGGGATGTAGCGGCCATGGTCGCGCTCTCACGAGCGCGTGGATTGAAACACTCCGTGGGCGCGGCAGGCCACGCTGCCTGACTGTCGCGCTCTCACGAGCGCGTGGATTGAAACGGCCTGGCCATGTTCTCTGTGCCGCATGACCAGGCGGTCGCGCTCTCACGAGCGCGTGGATTGAAACCTGTTCAAGTCCTTCTAAGGGGCCCCGCGATGAAGCGTCGCGCTCTCACGAGCGCGTGGATTGAAACCCGCATGCGGCCCGGCTGACGGCCAAGGGCGCGGGTCGCGCTCTCACGAGCGCGTGGATTGAAACTGTGCTATGCCGCTGGGCGGCGGATGGGGATGTGGCGTCGCGCTCTCACGAGCGCGTGGATTGAAACTGCCGCGGCGGCACGCGCCGGTTCTTCGCCGCCCGTCGCGCTCTCACGAGCGCGTGGATTGAAACATACTATGCCCGATTCCCCGCGCAGATTGTGCGTGGTCGCGCTCTCACGAGCGCGTGGATTGAAACTTCATCATGCGGCCGTCTGCGCCGCCGTCGGTCTGGTCGCGCTCTCACGAGCGCGTGGATTGAAACGCAATGCCGCGCTTGAGCTTGCCCACGTGTATCGCGTCGCGCTCTCACGAGCGCGTGGATTGAAACACCTTTCCAGCCGTCGGCCAGTACGACATCCGCGGTCGCGCTCTCACGAGCGCGTGGATTGAAACGCCGAAGCTGGTCCAACGCTTGCCGGCATCGTCGGTCGCGCTCTCACGAGCGCGTGGATTGAAACGCATTCAGCACGGCGGCTGCGACCCAGCAGGCCAGTCGCGCTCTCACGAGCGCGTGGATTGAAACACGACGCTCTCGGTCACCTTTGACGTGGACGGCGACGTCGCGCTCTCACGAGCGCGTGGATTGAAACCGACAAGCAGCCGAAGCACGACTACACGCAGCGAAAGTCGCGCTCTCACGAGCGCGTGGATTGAAACTCGACTGTCATGCCGGCATCGCCGGTGCGCAGAGCGTCGCGCTCTCACGAGCGCGTGGATTGAAACTCCTTGGCCAGGCTGCGCAAGGCCTGGCGCACGCGTCGCGCTCTCACGAGCGCGTGGATTGAAACTCGCCGATCTGGGTCGATGGCCAGCGGCATCCGCGTCGCGCTCTCACGAGCGCGTGGATTGAAACGCGTCCAGGTCGTAGAACCGCACGCCAGCCTGCGTCGCGCTCTCACGAGCGCGTGGATTGAAACTTCCACGGGTAGGTGATCGGCCCCAGGATGTCGTGTCGCGCTCTCACGAGCGCGTGGATTGAAACATCGTCGGCTACCGGGGCATGATCGACCTTGCGCGGTCGCGCTCTCACGAGCGCGTGGATTGAAACTCCCCGAATCCCTCGCCCAGCTCGCCCACCAGCGCCGTCGCGCTCTCACGAGCGCGTGGATTGAAACGTGATCTTCTGACCGGTCTCGAACGGCGGCCAGGTCGCGCTCTCACGAGCGCGTGGATTGAAACCTGCAACGGCCAGGACGTAGCTTGCATCCACCGGTCGCGCTCTCACGAGCGCGTGGATTGAAACTACGACGATGCAGCGGCATCTGACATCACAGAGGGGTCGCGCTCTCACGAGCGCGTGGATTGAAACTTCGTATCCGGCAGCCTGGCCGACTTGCCGACCAGGTCGCGCTCTCACGAGCGCGTGGATTGAAACAATTTCCCGCCACCTCAGCACTCGCGGTTGCGCCCAGGTCGCGCTCTCACGAGCGCGTGGATTGAAACCGCTTCGTCGGCACGACGATGGCGTTCGAGGACCGTCGCGCTCTCACGAGCGCGTGGATTGAAACCACGCTCGTTACACGGCCGTCCAGTGCCTGGACAAGTCGCGCTCTCACGAGCGCGTGGATTGAGACATTGTGTGCCCATCTGCCTGGCCCAGGCATCGGCGGTCGCGCTCTCACGAGCGCGTGGATTGAAACGGTTCCTGGCCCGCCGGCCAAGCGAGTTGCCGTGTCGCGCTCTCACGAGCGCGTGGATTGAAACTTCGGTTGATCGAAGGCGGGCGAGGGTGGGGCGGTGTCGCGCTCTCACGAGCGCGTGGATTGAAACGCCAGCAGCTTCGCCGTGGCGATGCGCAAGCGGTTGGTCGCGCTCTCACGAGCGCGTGGATTGAAACATCCCATTGCCCTCATGTCACGCCTCCACCGCATGTCGCGCTCTCACGAGCGCGTGGATTGAAACAGGTGCGGTTTGAGGTCGACGGCGACGGCAACGTGTCGCGCTCTCACGAGCGCGTGGATTGAAACTGCCAGCAGGCCGGGATCAGCCCTCGCCCCACAGGTCGCGCTCTCACGAGCGCGTGGATTGAAACACCGCCGGCGGCCACGTGCTGCTGATCGGATCCAGTCGCGCTCTCACGAGCGCGTGGATTGAAACGTCCTGCCCAAGGCCTCGGCCACGGTCATCGCCGGTCGCGCTCTCACGAGCGCGTGGATTGAAACCGCACGCGCGGCACCTCCGCGCACCAGCAGAACATGTCGCGCTCTCACGAGCGCGTGGATTGAAACAAGCGCAGCGTGTTCGACGACATCTGCGCTTTCGTCCCGCTCTCACGAGCGCGTGGATTGAAACAGTGGCGTATTGACTGCAACATGCGTGCCGATGCAAGTCGCGCTCTCACGAGCGCGTGGATTGAAACATCGTGTGAACCTCGGCCGACTTGTACGCACCAAGTCGCGCTCTCACGAGCGCGTGGATTGAAACTACAACTGGCGCTGTGCGATGCATCGTGACGGTCAGGTCGCGCTCTCACGAGCGCGTGGATTGAAACCTGCACAGCGCTTTGGAAGGTGACTTTGTGGACTGTCGCGCTCTCACGAGCGCGTGGATTGAAACCAACGCGAGAATAGGTTCTCGGGCCGGCCCGTAAACGTCGCGCTCTCACGAGCGCGTGGATTGAAACTCATCAGATGCTCCGGGAGTTTTGGTGTCTGGGAGTCGCGCTCTCACGAGCGCGTTGATTGAAACCATGCGCTTTCCCGCGCAGTGATCCGCGCGGCGCGCGTCGCGCTCTCACGAGCGCGTGGATTGAAACTCGACTGTCATGCCGGCATCGCCGGTGCGCAGAGGTCGCGCTCTCACGAGCGCGTCGCTTGCCCTGGTAGAGCCTGTCGCCGATCGCCCCCCCCCCCCCCGGAGCAGCTCACTCACGCCGCCGGCGCGAGCGCCTGCAGCGTGGCCATGTCCCAGCGCGGGGTGACCTTGACCTGGGCGTCGTCGTGCTGGCCGGCTTGCAGGCGCAGGGCGCCGGCGAAGGCGATCATCGCGCCGTTGTCGGTGCACAGCGCCGGGCGCGGGAAGCACACCCGGCCGCCGTGGCGCGCGGCCGATTCGTGCAGCCTGGCGCGCAGGCGCTGGTTGGCACCGACGCCGCCGGCCACCACCAGCACCTTGCTGCCGGCCGCCTCCAGCGCGCGCTGGCACTTGATCACCAGGGTGTCCACCACCGCATCCTCGAAGCCACGGGCGATGTCGCGGCGGGTCGCATCGGACTGGTCGCTGTCGCGCCAGGCCAGCAGCACCTGGGTCTTGAGCCCGGAAAAGCTGAAATCCAGCCCCGGCCGGTCGGTCATGGGGCGGGCGAACCTGTACCGGCCCGGCGTGCCCTGCTCGGCCAGCGATGCCAGCTGCGGACCGCCCGGATACGGCAGGCCCATCATCTTGGCGGTCTTGTCGAAGGCTTCGCCGGCCGCATCGTCCAGGGTCTGGCCCAGCAGCCGGTAGCGGCCGATCTGCTCGACGGCCACCAGCTGGGTGTGGCCGCCGGACACCAGCAGCGCCACGAACGGCGCCTGCGGCGGGTCGTCCTCCATCAGCGGCGCCAGCAGGTGGCCTTCCATGTGGTGCACGCCCAGCGCCGGCAGGTCCAGCGCCCAGGCCAGCGCCCGCGCCACGCCTGCGCCGACCAGCAGCGCCCCGACCAGGCCGGGACCTGCGGTGTAGGCCACCCCGTCCAGATCGCGCGCGTGCAGACCGGCCTGGTCCAGGGTCTGGCGGATCAACGGCAGCAGCTTGCGCACGTGGTCGCGACTGGCCAGTTCCGGCACCACCCCGCCGTAGCGGGCGTGCAGGGCGATCTGGCTGTACACCGCGTGGGCGCGCAGCCCGGCCGCGCCGGCCAGGGCCGTGTCGTAGACGGCCACGCCGGTTTCGTCGCAGGAGGTTTCGATGCCGAGCACGCGCATAAAGCTTAAGGAACGAGTGGGGGGGAGAAGTGAGAACCGAGGGGGCAGGAGCAAAGGCCGGGCCGAAGCAGGCTTGCATGTGGGGCGGGAGGCTGGCTATCATACGCGGCTCACCGGGTCGAAGCCCGGTCTTTTGTGTCCGGAGAATCCATGCCCAGCGTCAAAGTCCGCGAAAACGAGCCTTTTGAATTTGCGCTCCGTCGCTTCAAGCGCACCTGCGAGAAGGCCGGTGTCCTGGCCGAAACCCGCAAGCGCGAGTTTTACGAAAAGCCGACCCAGGAACGCAAGCGCAAGGCCGCCGCCGCGGTGAAGCGCCAGCTGCGTCGCTCCTCGCGCGACGTCACCAAGCGCCAGCGCCTGTACTGAGCGCAGGCAGGTCGCCCCACCGGTAGCTGCGCTGCGCAGCAAGCAGGTGGGGGCTGCGACCAGGAGCCGGCACGCGCGAGCGTCGCCGGCTTTTTGTCGTTCCTCATGTTCCTGGAAATTGTTCCCCGCACTCCCACGCACGGCGCGCACGCGCGGTGCATTTTCTATCCGGAAAGCCCATGAGCCTCAAAGCACGCCTCACCGATGACATGAAGATCGCCATGAAGGCCGGCGAGAAACAGCGCCTGGGCGTGATCCGCCTGATCAATGCGGCCATCAAGCAGCGCGAGGTGGATGAGCGCACCGAGCTGGACGATGCGGCCGTGCTGGCGGTGCTGGAGAAGATGGTCAAGCAGCGCAAGGACTCGGTCAGCCAGTATGCAGCAGCCGGCCGCGAGGACCTGGCCGCCATCGAACGCGCCGAGATCGAGGTGATCCAGACCTACCTGCCGGCTCAGCTGGACCAGGCCGCGATCGAGACGGCCATCGAGACGGCCATCGCCCAGACCGGCGCCAGCAGCCCGGCCGACATCGGCAAGCTGATGGCCGTGCTCAAGCCGCAGCTGGCCGGCCAGGCCGACATGGGCCTGGTGTCCAGGCTGATCAAGCAGAAGCTGGCCGGCTGACACCTCGCCGCGGGCCGACGCGCTGCTGCTGGCGGCAGCAAGCACGGCACGCGCGTTTCCAAGGCAACAGCGCATGGTCGCAGGGTGCAGGCGGCAACACGCAATCTGAACTTCGCGCTCACTGCATGGTGACGCCGCACCGGGGCATGCTCGGGCGTGTTCTCCATCGATGGCGCATCCGTGCAGCTGCCTTCCGCCGACAAATTGCAGCGACGCCTCAACAGCCTGCAGCAGAGCCTGCCGGTGGCGATGGCCAGGCGTTTTTCCGATAGCGACCTGATGACCCAGGCTGCCGCGCTGGCGTTCTATGCCCTGTTGTCGCTGGCGCCGCTGCTGGTGCTGCTGCTGTGGCTGACTGCTTCGGCCTACCCTTCGGCGCAGGAGGCACTGATGAAGCAGATCGGTGCGCTGGCGGGCAATGAGGCGCGCGGCGTGGCCCAGGCGGTGCTGGACAACGCCAAGGCGCGGCCCAGCCTCGGCTCGCTGGCCGGGATCTGGAGCACGCTGCTGCTGTTCTTCGGCGCCACGGCGGTGTTCGCGCGGCTGCAGGCGGCGCTGAACCTGATCTTTTCCACCGATGCCCAGGAGCTGGGCGGCGGCCTGCTGGCCTGGCTGAAGAAGCGCGTGTTTTCCTTTGGCGTGGTGCTGGCGCTGGGTTTCGTGCTGCTGGTGTCGATGCTGGCCAGCACCGCGGTGCAGGTGCTCTTCGCCAACGTGCCCTCGCTGCTGCCGGTCCTGGGCAACGCGGTGACGTTGGCGCTGTACATCTTGGCCTTCGGCTTCCTGTACCGATATCTGCCCGATCGCACCGTGGAATGGCGCCAGGCGTTGCTGGGCGGGGCGATCACCGCCGGGCTGTTCATCCTGGGCCGCTATGCGATTGGCCTGTACCTGGTCCGGACCGAACCCGGCAGCGCGTACGGCTCGATGGGCGCGCTGGTGATCATGCTGGTGTGGATCTACTACGCCACGGTGGTGTTCTTTGTCGGCGCGCTGATCACCGCGGTGATCGACGAGCGCGTCGATGCCCACGCCGCACGCAAGCAGGCCCGGCTGGCCGCAGAGCGCGGGCAGCACGAAGGCCCGCCGGCCGCGTTGGATCCGGATCGGGACGACCTGCCGGCGCAAGGCATGCCCGCGCAGCAGCACGATCCCGCGCCGCGCACCTGAAGTCCCTGGGCCCATGCGTGGCTTGACCGGCATGGCATCCTAGCTGCCTGCCATGGCCCGCATCCCCGACGCATTCATCGATGACCTGCTTGCCCGCACCGACATCGTCGAGGTGGTCGGCGCGCGCGTGCCGTTGAAAAAACAGGGCAAGGAATACGCGGCGCGCTGCCCATTCCACGACGAGCGTTCGGCTTCGTTCACCGTCTCGCCGACCAAGCAGTTCTATCACTGCTTCGGCTGCGGCGCGCATGGCACGGCGATCAGCTTCCTGATCAATTACGACCGCCTGGAGTTCCTGGACGCGGTCGATGAACTGGCCAGGCGCGCCGGCATGGAGGTGCCGCGCGAAGCGGTCCAACATCAGCAGAATCAGGACAGCCGCGACCTGTATGCGGTCCTTGACGCCAGCGCCAGATTCTTTCAGCGCCAACTCGCCGGCAGCGACAAGGCCAGGGCCTACCTGGAGGCGCGCGGCGTGGATGAAGCCACCCGCACGCTGTTCGGCATCGGCTACGCGCCCGACGGCTATTCGGCGCTGAAGGATGCGCTGGGGTCCGATGCCCGCCGCATCCAGCTGCTCGAGCGCGGCGGCATGTTCTCCAGGAACGAGCGCGGCCATGTCTATGACAAGTTCCGCGACCGGGTGATGTTCCCGATCGCCGACCGGCGCGGGCGCACGATCGCCTTCGGCGGCCGCGTGCTGGACAAGCAAGACGGCCCCAAGTACCTCAACAGCCCCGAGACCCCCCTGTTCCACAAGGGCCGCGAGCTGTACGGCCTGTGGCAGGTGCGCCAGGTCAACCAGAAGATCGACAGGCTGGTGGTGGTGGAGGGCTACATGGATGTGGTCAGCCTGTTCCAGTTCGGCGTCACCTGTGCGGTGGCCACCCTGGGCACGGCGACCACGCCGGATCATGCCGAATTGCTGTTCCGCAATGCCGCCGATGTGTACTTCTGCTTCGATGGCGACGCGGCCGGCCAGCGCGCCGGCTGGCGGGCGCTGGAATCGGTGCTGCCGCGGATGAAGGACGGGCGCCAGGCGTTGTTCCTGTTCCTGCCCAACGGCGAGGACCCGGACAGCATCGTGCGCAAGGAAGGCGCCGAAGGTTTCGCCGCGCGCCTGGCCCAGGCCACGCCGCTGTCGCAGTTCTTCTTCGACGAACTGTCCAAGGAGATCAACCTGGGCACGCTGGACGGCAAGGCGCGCCTGGCGGAAAAGGCCAAGCCGTTGCTGGCGCAGATTCCCGACGGGGCGTTCGGCGATCTGATGCGCGCGCAGCTGACCCGGATCACCGGGGTGGGCGCCAACCCGCCGCCGGCGCCGCGCCGCGTGCCACCGCGCAGCACCGCCCGTGGCCCGCAGCAGCGGCCCAGCCTGGTGCGCAGCGCGATCGTGCGCGTGCTGCATGCGCCGTCGCTGGCGCTGGACGTGCCCACGCCCTACACCTTCGCCGGCCTGCGCCAGCCCGGGGTGGAACTGCTGATCGAGCTGCTGGACATCATCCGCACGCGCCCGGACATCACCCCCGGCGCGCTGCTGGAGCACTTCGCCGAGCGCGAGGAACTGCCTGCGCTGCAGCAGCTGATGATCCAGGACCTGCCCGGCGAGGAACCGGCCTGGCGCCAGGAGCTGCACGATGCGGTGATCCAGTTGGAGAAGCAGACCCTGCAGCAGCGCCTGGACCAATTGCTGGCCAAGCAGCGCGCCCAGGGCCTGGACGAAACCGACAAGTACGAGCTGCGCGAGCTGCTGAAGATTCGCGCCGGCGGGCATTGAGCATGATGGTGACGACGCTTCCCTTCTCCCCTCGGGAGAAGGTGCCCCGTAGGGGCGGATGAGGGTCCGGCGAAACCAACGACGTTTGCACCTGCACGGACTCCGTCAGACCCTCACCCCAACCCCTCTCCCGGTGGGAGAGGGGCTCAAGCGACCGCGGTGCCCAGGGAGCTCAAGACGCGCGCCATACATGGCCTATGCCACCAGACAAGGCGCATTCGGCGGCGCCCCGTTAAGCTGCACTTCCTGCATCTGCAACGCGATCTGCCGTGAACCTGCTCAAGCGCCTGCGCATCGATCCTTTCACCCTGACCCTGCTGGGCACCGTGCTGCTGGCTTCGCTGCTGCCGGTCCATGGCACCGCGGCGGTGTGGATGGACCACATCACCGACATCGCCATCGCCGCGCTGTTCTTCCTGCATGGTGCGCGGCTGTCGCGCGAGGCGGTGCTGGCCGGGGCGCTGCACTGGCGCCTGCACGTGACGATCCTGGCGTGCACCTTCGTGCTGTTTCCGCTGCTGGGCCTGGCCCTGCATCCGCTGGCCAGCCACCTGCTCACGCCGGGACTGGCGCTGGGATTGCTGTTCCTGTGTGCGCTGCCTTCCACGGTGCAGTCCTCGATCGCCTTCACGTCCATGGCCGGCGGCAACGTGCCGGCGGCGGTGGTCTCGGCCTCGGCCTCGAGCCTGCTGGGCGTGTTCCTGACCCCGGTGATCCTGGCCCTGATCGCCGGTGGCCAGGGCCCGATGGGCAGCCCGCTGGAATCGATCGGCAAGATCCTGCTGCAACTGCTGGTGCCGTTCGTGGCCGGTCACCTGCTGCGGCCGTGGATCGGCGGCTGGGTGGCGCGGCGGCGCGCGATCCTGCGCTACACCGACCAGGGCACCATCCTGCTGGTGGTCTACACCGCCTTCAGCGCGGCGGTGAGCGAAGGCCTGTGGCGCGACACGCCGCTGCGGTCGCTGCTGGCCGTGGTGGTGCTGGCGGCGCTGCTGCTGGGCGTGGCGATGACGCTGGTCGCCTTCCTGGCCCGGCGCCTGGGCTTCGAGCGCGCCGACCAGATCGCCATCGTGTTCTGCGGCTCCAAGAAGAGCCTGGCCACCGGCGTGCCGATGGCCAAGGTGATGTTCGCCAGCAGTGCGCTGGGCGCGATCGTGCTGCCGGTGATGATCTATCACCAGCTCCAGCTGATCGTGTGCGCGGTGGTCGCCCAGCGCTACGCGCGCCAGTAGGGCGGGTCTTGACCCGCCACCGCGATGCCCGTTGAACCATGCCTGGCGGGTCTTGACCCGCCACCGCGATGCCGCCGAACCACCAGCGGCGGGTCAAGACCCGCCCTACGCTCCTAAACGAAGAGCCTGGCGGGTCAAGACCCGCCCTACGCGAACAGTTCGAACTGGCCCAGGTTTTCCGGTGTGATCAGGCGGAACCGGGTGCGGCCTTCCGGCGCCTGCTCCAGCTCCTCGTTGGCATGCAGCAGGTGCTGCAGGCCGGACAGCACCTGGCCTTCCGGGTCCTGGTCCAGGGTGGCGGCCATGTCGCCGGCACGCAGCAGGTCGGCGTGCTCGCGGGTGGCCTCGTGGCCGATCCACACCGGCGAGGTGGCCAGCGGATGCCGGCGCAGCGCGCGGCGGATGCCGGCCGAGGCCGAACCGGTGTTGTAGATGGCCACGATGTCGTGGTGGTGGCGCAGCGCATCGTGCAGCTGGGCGTAGGCGCGTTCGACATCGTCGAACATCTCCACCGGCGGCAGCGGGTCCAGGTGCGGGAACTGCTCGGTCACGATCTGGGTGAAGCCTTCCACCCGCTCGATGTGGGCGCGGAATTCCATCGAGCTCACCGCGATCCAGACCTTGCCGGCGCTGCGGGTGAAGCGCCCGGCCAGGTAGCCGGCGGTGCGTCCGGCCAGGGTGTTGTCGATGCCCACGTAGGCCAGCCGCTGGACCCCGGTGATGTCCGAGGACAGGGTCACCACCGGCGTGCCGGCCGCGTTGACCACGTGCAGGGCCTGGCGGATGCGCTCGCTGTCGCGGGCCACGATCAGCAGGCCGTGGCGCGGATACGGCGGTTGTTCCAGGAACTGCGCCAGGCGCTCGTCGTCGCGCTCGCCCCAGGCGCTGCGATGCACGGTCACGCGCGGACCGATCAGGCCCGAATAGCGCTCCAGCGCGTTGTTGATGCGGCGGAAATGGGCCACCTCGCTGTGCACCAGGACCACGTCGAAATGCAGCACGCCGTGGCGCACGTCCGGCAGCAGCCGGTTGGTGCCCAGGCGCTTGGCCGCCTCGACCACCCTGCGGCGCAGGCTCTCGGACACGCTGCCGCGCTCGTTGAGCACGCGATCCACGGTGCTGGGGCTGACCCCGGCCTCGAGCGCGATCTCGGTGAAACGGGGGCTGCGTTTGGTGCGGCGGCGCTCTGCGCTCATGGCAACGGGATCGGCGGAAAGGAAGGTCCTGCAGTGGCCCGGCGCGGCGCTGCCCGGCACATCGCCCGGTGCCGCAGCCGCGATGCAACGTGCATGCGCCGCGGCGGGCCTGGTGCAGGGCCGGTGGCGATACTAGCCCAGCCTGCGCCCGGCGATGCCGGGCAGCAGCGGCCCGAGCCAGTGATCCACCAGCAGGAAGGCAAACAGCGCCATCAGGTAGACGATGGAATAGCGAAAGGTGCGCATGGCGAAAAACTCGTCCGGCGGGTCCAGCAGCTTCCATGCGTACCACAGGAAGCGCGCGCCCAGCACCAGCGCCCCGCCCAGGTAGAACAGCCCGCTCAGCCCGAACAGCACCGGCAGCAGGGTCGCCTCCACCAGCAGCACGGTGTAGAACAGGATCTGCCAGCGCGTGTAGACCACCCCGTGGGTGACCGGCAGCATCGGGATCAGCGCCTTGGCGTAGTCCTCGCGGCGGAAGATCGCCAGCGCCCAGAAATGCGGCGGCGTCCAGACGAAGATGATCAGCACCAGCAGCAGGCTGTGGCCCCAGTCCCACGGGCCCTGCATGCCGGTCACCGCCGCCCAGCCCAGCAGCGGCGGGGTGGCGCCGGCCAGGCCGCCGATGACGATGTTCTGCGGCGTGGCGCGCTTGAGGTACACCGTGTAGATCACCGCATAGCCGATCAGCGAGCAGAAGGTCAGCACCGCGGTGACCACGTTGACCCACAGCACCAGGATCGCCATCGAGGCCGCGGTCAGCACCAGCGCGAACACCAGCACCTGCCACGGCTTGACCTTGCCCACCACCAGCGGCCGCCACGCGGTGCGCGCCATCTGCGCATCGATGCGCGCATCGAGCAGCTGGTTGATCGCCGCCGCGGCCGAGGCCGCCAGCCAGATCCCCAGAAAGCCCAGCAGCCCATGCCGCAGCTGGGTGGCATCGGGCAGGCCCGGGATGGCCAGGATCATGCCCACGAACGCGGTGAACACGATCAGCGCCACCACCCGCGGCTTGGTCAGGTCCCAGTAGTCGCGAAACGAGAAACGCCAGGCGCTCATGCCGGCCCCTTCAGCCGCGCCAGCAGCGACACCAGCAGGAAGGTCAGCAGCACCGCGCCGGCGTTGTGCAGCACCGCCACTGTCAGCGGCAGGGCCAGCTTGACGTTGAGCACGCCCAGCGCCACCTGGGCCAGCAGCGCCAGCACCAGGCCCACCGCCCAGCCGCGCATGCTCGGCACGCGCCACAGGCGCAGGCTGCAGGCCAGCAGCCAGCAGAACACCACGACCGCCATCAGCCGGTGCGCCATCTGGATGGCGATGCGCGAAGCGCCATCGAGCACGCCGCCTTCGTAATCCACGCCGATGCCGCGCCACAGGGTGAAACCTTCGCGGAAGTCGTGCGGCGGCCACCACTGGCCCACGCACTGCGGGAAGTTCTCCATCCGCCAGCTGCCGCCCCCACAGGCCAGCGCCGCGTAGTTGGAACTGACCCAGCCGCCGAGCGCGATCTGCGCCACCAGCAAGCCAAGCCCGATCCCCAGCCAGCGCTTGAGCAGGTCGGCCTCGCCCAGCCGGATCGGCAGTTGGGTCGCGCGCCAGGCCATCCACACCAGCAGCGCGAAGGTCGCCAGCCCGCCCAGCAGATGGCCCATCACCACGATGGGTTTAAGCAGCCAGGTCACCGTCCACATGCCCAGCAGCGCCTGCAAGATGATCATCGCCAGGGTCAGCACGGCTACCCGGGACAGATCGCCCCCACCGCCCGGTGCAGAGGCCGAGGACCAGCGCCAGGCCGCGACCAGCAGCAGGCCCTCGCCGGCCAGCGCCACCGCACTGGCCGCCACGTGCAGGCCTTTCATGTACAGCGGGATCGCCGCGGCCACCAGCACCGCCGCCACGATCACCCCGGCCACGCCGAGCCGGCGACGGCGCACCGCCATCAGCGCCAGGCCGAAGATCTCGATGCTGAGCATGCCGGCCAGGAAGCGGTGCACCTGCTCGCGCCAGGCCTTGTGCGTCTCCAGCGGGCGGATCCTGGTGGCGGCGTGGTCGACCACCTCCGACGGCGCCTGCGGCCAGGCGGCGCGGCCATAGCAGGTGGGCCAGTCCGGGCAGCTCAGGCCGGCATCGGACAGGCGCACGAAGCCACCGAACACGATCGTGCTGGCGGTCATCAGCACGGCCAGCCAGGCGATGCGGTGGAAATGCCGGAACGGCAGGCGTAGGGAGGCAGGCATTACGGTGGGGTTCGCAAGTCAGATGAGCTTCAGCAGCTTGGCCAGGTCGGCGCGCAGCTCGGCCGGATCGAACCCCGGCGCGAAGCGCATCACCACGAAGCCATTGGGATCGATCACGTACACCGGCACGCCGGCCGGGTCGTCCACCCGTGGCAGCGCGGCCAGCAGCGCCGGGTCGCGCGCCAGCACCCGCAGCGAGGACGGCTGCGCCGCGCCCGGCGGCGGCGTGCCGATCCACAGGATGTGCACCTGGTCGGCGTTGTGGCCGAACAGCCGCCATACCGTGTCCAGCTGCCGCGACAGGGCCACGCAGTCCGCCACGCAGGCGACCGGCGGCGCCAGCGCGATGCGCCAGGTGCGCTGCGGCTGCTGCCAGCGGTAGGTGCCGCCATCGGCCAGGGCCGGGTTCAGTGCGCGCACGTCGCCGGGTGGATGCAGCAGCTGGCCATGGTTCTTCATCCCGTCCGGCTGCCAGCCGGAGAAGCGCAGCACGCCCGCGCCCAGCACGCTGCCGAAGAACAGCACGAACAGGCCGAGCAGGATCAGTCGGCCGCGGCCGCGGCCAGGAGGAACATCAAGGAGCGTCATGCCCCCATTTTCTCACGCGCAGCGCCCCGGCGCCGCCGCGTGAGCACCGCCGCGGTGGCCAGCACCGCCAGCGCCAGCCCGAACCACTGCACCGCATAGCCCAGGTGCCGCTCCGGCGGCAGGGTGTTGGGCAGGACGTCCAGGTCGCGCGGATAGCCGATCGGCAGCGCCGGATCCAGCTTCAACACCCGTGGCGCAAGGCCTGGCAGCTTCAACGGCGCCGCCAGCGCAGCCGGCTGCAGCGCGACGGCGAGCAGATCGCCATCGGCCTGCATGGCCGGCGCGGCGCGGATCAGGCCAGGTGAAGGCGGCGGCGCCAGCAGCCCGGCAACGCGGTGCGATCCCGGCAAAGGGGCAACCACCGGCAGCGTGCGATCGCCTCGCAACGGCTGCCAGCCCAGTTCGACCAGCAGCGCCGGACCGCCATCGGCGGGAAGGAACGGACGATAGACGCGCACGCCGGGCTGGCCATCGCGGACCTGGTTGTCCAGCAGCACCGCCGCCCCGGCCGCGAAGCGGCCGCGTCCGGCCGACCAGTCGAAGGTCTGCGCGCGCTCGTGCTGCGCCGCGGCAGCCAGCGGCAGCGGCTGGCGTTCGCGCAGCACCTGCGCAACGTGGGCCAGCATCGCGCGCTTGTGCTGCGCGCGCCCGAGCTGCCAGCTTCCCAGTGCGCAGAACCCGGCCGCCACCGCGATCGCCAGCACCCAACCGATCGAGGTCGGCAGCCGCCGACTCACGCCGGCCCCGCGCACGACTGCGATAATCGCCTCATGCGGCCCCGTGCCGCGCGGAGGCCTGCATGAACGATTCGCTCAAAACGCTGTTGATCGTCGCCTTCATGATCATGATCGTGTGGAACCTCGGCGCCGGCCTGTATTACCTGCTCATCGACCGTGGCCAGACCAAGCGCACCGTGCGCGCGCTGAGCTGGCGCATCGGCCTGTCGGTGACCTTGTTCGCACTGATCGTGCTGGGCATCTGGAGCGGCGTGATCAAGCCGCATGGAATCACCCCGTGACCCAACCGGCCCGACAGGCTGCTAGATCACGTAGACGAACAGGAACAGCGCCAGCCACACCACATCCACGAAGTGCCAGTACCAGGCAGCCGCCTCGAAGCCGAAGTGGTTGTCCCTGGTGAAATGCCCCTTGAGCGTGCGCAGCCACATGATCGCCAGCATCAGCGTGCCCAGGAACACGTGCGCGCCGTGGAAGCCGGTGAGCATGAAGAACGTCGAGCCGTAGATGCCCGAACCCAGAGTCAGATTGAGTTCGCGGTAGGCATGCACGTACTCGGTGACTTGAAAGTAGAGGAAGGTCGCGCCCAGGACCACGGTCAGACCCAGCCACAGCAGCACCGCGCCGCGGCGGGCGGCCTTGAGCGCGTGATGGGCGATGGTCAGGGTCACGCCCGAGGTCAGCAGGATCAGGGTGTTGAGCAGCGGCAGGCCCCAGGCCGGGATGGTCTGGAACTGACCGCCGATTGCCGCCGGCCCATTGGTCGGCCAGCCGGCCGAATAGCCTTCCCACAGCAGCGCATTGGTCATCGCGCCATCGCCGATGCCGCTCAGCCAGGGCAGGGCCAGCGTGCGGGTGTAGAACAGCGCAGCGAAGAACGCGCCAAAGAACATCACTTCGGAAAAGATGAACCACACCATGCCCATGCGGAAGGACACGTCGACCTGCTTGTTGTAGCGGCCGGCCACCGACTCGCGGATCACATCGCCAAACCACATGAACAAGGTTGCCGCCAGCATCGCAATGCCGGCGAAGAAGGTCCACCTGCCCCAGGCCGCATCGTTGAGCCAGCTGGCCACACCGACCATCAGCACCAGCATCGCGACGGAGCCGACGAAAGGCCACTTGCTCTGCTGCGGCACGAAATAGACATCGGTCTCGGGGGAGTGGGTCTGCGCCATCACGCGTTCCTTGGGTCACTTAAGGCGCAGAGCGCGCCGTGGAGTTGCCCGCGCTGCCGTTGAGCCGCGCGGTCAGGGCATCGTTCTTGAAGAAGGTGTAGGACAGGGTCACGGTGGACACGTCCGCCGGCAGGTCCGGGTCGAGCATGAAGCGCACCGGCATGTCGCGACTCTCGCCGGCATCCAGGGTCTGGGCGGTGAAGCAGAAGCATTCGGTCTTGATGAAATACTGCGAGGCGCGCGCCGGTGCCACCGACGGCACCGCGCTGCCGACGATCGCACGCTTGCCCTCGTTGCGCGCGAAGAACTGCGCATCATAGAGCTTGCCGGGCGTGACCTGCATGCGCTGGACCTGCGGATGGAAGGCCCACGGCAGCTTGGAATTGACCCCGCCGTCGAACTCCACCGTCACCAGCCGCGCACTGGCCGGCGCGCCGGAGAGCTGCGACTGCGCCGGCCGGTTGTCCAGGCGGATGCCGAACACCTTCTCGCACGCCAACCGGTACAGCGGCACCAGCGAGAAGGTCAGGATGAACACCGCCACCACCACGCCGATCAGCCGCGGCAGGCCGGCGGTCCGGCTGTCGGTCTGCGGCGTGTGGTCTGCCGAATGCGGGGTCATGTGCGCAACACGCCGGACAGGATGAAGGCCACATAGATCGCCACCGCGATCGCGCCCACCACCAGTGCGGTGATGCGCGTGGCCCGGCGGCGGCGCTGCTGTTGCTCAGCGCTCAGCGGAGCGGCATCGATGGGAGCGCGCGGCGCGGGCATCAGTGACCAATGTCCTCATGGGCCAGGTCACCGGGCTTGAGCACCGGCGGGGTGGTGAAGGTATGCGCCGGTGCCGGCGAGGGCACGGTCCACTCCAGGCCCTTGGCACCCTCCCACGAACGATCCTCGGCGCGCGCGCCCTTGCGCAGCGACCAGCCCAGGATCGCGGCCATCATGAAGGGGGTGGCGAACATGCCGAACGCGC
This sequence comes from Pseudoxanthomonas spadix BD-a59, assembly GCF_000233915.3. Taxonomy (NCBI): domain Bacteria; kingdom Pseudomonadati; phylum Pseudomonadota; class Gammaproteobacteria; order Lysobacterales; family Lysobacteraceae; genus Pseudoxanthomonas; species Pseudoxanthomonas spadix. The sequence goes on from NC_016147.2 coordinate 3,135,859, forward strand.
CGATGGAACTGACGAAGTTCCAGTCGGCAAACACCACGTTGTAATCGGGGATGCGGCGCGGCATCCCGGCCAGGCCCAGGAAGTGCTGCGGGAAGAACAGCACGTTGACGAACACCACCGTCCACCAGAAATGGAACTTGCTCCAGAACTGGCTGTACATGCGCCCGGTCCACTTGGGCCACCAGTAATAGGTGGCCGCGATGATCGAGAACAGCGCGCCGGTGACCAGCACGTAGTGGAAATGGGCCACCACGAAATAGGTGTCGTGGTACTGGAAGTCGGCCGGCACGATCGCCAGCATCAGCCCGGAAAAGCCGCCGATGGTGAACAGGAGCACGAAGGCCACCGCCCACAGCATCGGCGTCTCGAAGCTCAGCGAGCCCTTCCACATCGTGGAGACCCAGTTGAACACCTTCACCCCGGTCGGGATGGCGATGAGCATCGTGGCGTACATGAAGTACAACTCTCCGCCCAGCGGCATGCCCACGGCGAACATGTGGTGCGCCCACACGATGAAGGACAGGAAGGCGATCGAGGCGGTCGCGTAGACCATCGCCTGGTAGCCGAACAGCGGCTTGCGGCTGAAGGTCGGGATGATCTCGCTGGCCACGCCGAAGGCCGGCAGGATCATGATGTACACCTCCGGATGCCCGAAGAACCAGAAGATGTGCTGGTACATCACCGGGTCGCCACCGCCGGCCGCGTTGAAGAAGCTGGTGCCGAAGAAGCGGTCGGTCAGCAGCATGGTCACCGCGCCGGCCAGCACCGGCATCACCGCGATCAACAGGAAGGCGGTGATCAGCCAGGTCCAGGTGAAGATCGGCATCTTCAGCAGGTCCAGGCCGGGCGCGCGCATGTTGAGGATGGTGGCGATGATGTTGATCGCCCCCATGATCGAACTGATCCCGGCCACGTGGATGGCAAATACGGAAAACGCCACGCTGGCCCCGCCCTGGAGCGAGAGCGGCGGGTACAGCGTCCAGCCGCCGGCCGGCGCGCCGCCGGGCAGGAACAGGGTCAGCAGCAACATGGTGAAGGCCACCGGCAGCAGCCAGAACGACCAGTTGTTCATGCGCGGCAGGGCCATGTCCGGCGCGCCGATCTGCAGCGGGATCATCCAGTTGCCCAGGCCGACGAAGGCCGGCATCACCCCGCCGAAGATCATCACCAGCGCATGCACGGTGGTCATCTGGTTGAAGAACTCTGGCTTGACGAACTGCAGCCCCGGCTCCATCAGCTCGGCGCGGATGACCACGCTCATCGCCGCGCCGATCACGAACATGATGAAGCTGAAGATCAGGTAGAGCGTGCCGATGTCCTTGTGGTTGGTCGAAAAGAACCAGCGCTCGACGAACCCCTGCCTGTGGGCGCCGGGGTGATCGTTGTGGTGCTCTGCGGCGGAGTGGGCCATGGGCGTGTTCCTCGAAAGCAGCGAATGTGGCGAAGAAGGATCAGGCCTGCGGGGCAGGCGCAGCTTGCGTGGCGTCGGACCGGGCGCTGGCACTGGTCGCGGCCGGCGCGGCCTGCTCCGGGGTGATGTCCGGCGCGGGTGAGCCCTCGGCCGGCGCCGGGGGCACCGGCGCGGCCGGCTTGCGTGCGGCCAGCCACTGCTGGAACTCGGCCTTGGGCAGTGCACGCACCACGATCGGCATGAAGCCGTGGTCCTTGCCGCACAGTTCGGCGCACTGGCCGCGATAGACGCCGGGCTGCTCGATGTTGGTCCAGGCCTCGTTGATCAGGCCGGGAATCGCGTCCTGCTTCCAGCCCAGGGCCGGCACCCACCACGAGTGAATGACGTCATCGGCGGTGATCACGAAGCGGATCTTGGTGTCCACCGGCAACACCAGCGGATGATCCACGTCCAGCAGGTAGTGCGGGTTTGATGCGGCGGTGGGGACCTGGCCCGACTGGCGCATCTGGTCCGAGCCGCGGTCCAGGCGACTGGTGAACTCCACGCCCTGGCCCAGGTACTCGTACTTCCACATCCACTGGTAGCCGGTGACCTTGATGGTCATCTCCGAATCACGGGTGTCGTACATGGCGATCAGCTTGGCCGTGGCCGGCCAGGCCATCACGACCAGGATGATCACCGGCACGATGGTCCAGATCAGTTCGGCGGTGGTGTTGTGGCTGAACTGGGCGGCGACCGCGCCCTTGGACTTGCGGAACTTGAACATCGCATAGCCCATCGCGCCGAACACGATGACGCCGATGACCACGCACACCCACAGCACCACCATGTGCGCCTCGTAGGCCATCCGGGCGGTCTGGGTCACGCCCTTGCCCATGTTGAGCTGCCATTGCTTGGGATCGGCCTGCTGTGCCAGGGCCATCCCGGGAAGTGCCACCAGCGCCAGCAGCATGCCCGCGTGCCTGCACCAAGCTTTCAGTTGCGTCATTGCCTAGACCCCACCCAGTGCCATCGGTCACGGCCGCAGCGCGGCCGCCAGTAAAGCGCGTAACTGTGTTGCCAACTCCATTCGCTCGGCCGGCCCCAGAAGCGCTCCCACTTCCACGTACCTGCCACTGGAAGAGAGCGTGACCCGTTCACCGTCCCTGCCCACACCCAGCCGCACCCAGTAGGGATGGGCCCGGAACGCGGGTACAGGCTGGGTCGAGCGCCGCACCTCCACCAGCTCCGGGCCGATCGCGATCACTTCATCGCGTTGCCCGGACTTCCACACCGCCCGCAGCGCCAGCCCGACCAGCAGGCTGTGCAGGACCGCGAACAGGGGAGCGAACACGTTGCCGGCCCACCACCCCATCGCCGCCGCCGCCCACATCAGGGCCGTGCAGGCCAGAAACAGCCACATGAACTGGGCGGCAGTCAGGGCGCGGGGCGGTCGCAGCGTCAGCCGCGCGTCCCGTCCCTGCGAACCCTGTGTCGCCACTTCGATCACGGCCCTGGCCCTGCGCGCTGCGGAAAACGTCTGAATGGTAGCCCCGCAGGACCCCTTGGGCAACCAAGCCGGCGTTTGTGCGAACGCACATGAGCGCCCCCCAAAAACGCCGGCAATCCGATGCCAGATTCTGCCTGCGCCGGAGCGTTTTCCCGCGCCGCATGGGCCTGGCGCGCTTCCGCTGCCGACGAAGTCCGCCGGTTTCACAGGGGCTTGGGCCAACGCCGGTGACGGAAAATCGCGCGGCGCCATTGCACCAATGGACCAGACCGGGCGTGCATCCAGGCCTGCCCGAGGTGACCGATCGTGGCCGGAACAGTCCTGACCGCCCGCCCCAGGACAAAGCTGGCCGCCATCGCCCCGTCGTTGACGGCCCAAACGTGTATGCCCCCGGCCGGGCGAACGAAGATGAACAGGCTGGCACGGTCTTTGCTGGATGTGCTGTCACAGCAACGCGGCCCGACCCATGCCGCGCGGCGCTGTCCGCAACGGGGGCACGACCATGGCCAACTCGGTGTTCTTCAGCCTGATCAACGACTGCGCGCTGTCGCTGGCGTTGTTCTTCCTGTTTCTTTACGTGAGCCGGATCTCGCGCACGCTGCATGGCGTGGGCACCTGGGGCGCGGCGCACCTGGCCTACACCCTGGGCGCGGCCTTGATGGACCTGGGCACCGAAGCGCTGCGCGCACGTGGCCATCCCGTGGGCGCCAGCCTGACGACCAACCTGAGTGGCATCGCCGCCTGCGCCGGCATGACCGGGCTGGCCTGGGCGGTGGTGCAGTTCGTCCAGCAGCGGCGCCTGCGCCGCGGCGAACTGATATGGATGCCGCTGGCGCTGCTGCTGCCGGTGGCGGCCTGGTGCAGCGCCGGCACGCAGGCCTCGCAAGGCGTGGCGCTGACCGTGGTCGAGGTGCTCGCCCTGACGGTGATGATCTGGCAGCTGCGCACCCTGCGTGAGTCGCCCGACCGGGTACCGGCGCGCCTGATGATGGCCTCGTGCGCGCTGTTGATCGGCATCTACGCCAGCGTGGTGCCGGGCTGGTTCCGCGGCCGGTTCGGCATCGACGACATCTGGGTCAGCACCGACCTGGCGCTGTGGTTCATGCTCAACTTCTGCATGTTGACCCTGACCAGCTTCCATGCGGCCGAAGCGCTGCGCCGCAGCGCGCTGATCGATCCGCTGACCGGCGCACTCAACCGACGCGGCCTGAGCCGCGGGCTGGACCAGCGCCGCGCACCGGATGCGGCCGGCCTGCGCGAAGTCCTGGCCGTGCTGGCCCTGGACCTGGATCGCTTCAAGGCGATCAACGACGAGCACGGCCATCAGGCCGGCGACCAGGTGCTGCAGGCGTTTTCCGACGCAGTGCGCCGCTGCATCCGCCAGCAAGACCTGTTCGCGCGCACGGGAGGCGAGGAATTCATCGTGGTCAGCGCCGGACTGGACTGCGACCAGGCCGGCCAGCTGGCCGAGCGCATCCGCGCAGCCACCGAGCAGCTGCAGCTGCCGCAGCACCGGAGCCTGCAGGTCGGAGTCAGCGTCGGGGTGGCCTGCAGCGGACGGAACATGCCGGTCTCGGACCTGATGGCCCTGGCGGACCAGGCGCTGTATGCGGCCAAGCACGGCGGCCGCAACCGCGTGGAACTGCGCCAGGCGGCCTGAGCGACGCGCAGGCGGCAGACAGGGGAAACCCCGCGGCAGGCGGGGTTGTTTCGCATCGACCGACCCGCCGGGCCGACGGTCGTGTCGTGATCGTTGACGGGCCGGGTGTTGTCCGGCTGGACCGAACCCAGGGTCGATGGTGAGCCAGGCGCCCGGTGCATGCGGCTGAGGCACCTTGCTTGACGGAAGCCCCTCCCGACATGCGACGCGGTGTGCCAGTATGCCGGCTCGAGTTAACCCAACCGCAAGGTTCAGACAGATTCAGCCGGGTTCAGGCCTGGAATGGCACGCCCGTCCCCTGGACCGCCCCGACCCGTGTTCATCGCCACCCCTTCCCGCCGCAAGCCCTCCGTGCGCTGGGCCACCCCCGTGCTGTTCGCGCTGCTGTGGCTGGCGTTCCTGTGGGCGGTCACCCGCCCGGCCGGCCTGTACGGCAACCTGCTGCTGAAGTGGGGCGCGCTGACCAGTGGGCTGGAAACCCCGCGCGACTGGCTGCAGGGCCTGACCGATGGCTCGGTGCTGCGCCTGTTCACCGCGCTGTTCCTGCACGCCGACTGGGCCCACCTGCTGGGCAACCTGGTGTTCCTGCTGATTTTCGGGCTGCCGGCCGAGCGGGCGATGGGCCCGTGGCGGTTCCTGCTGCTGTTCCTGCTGGGCGGGGCGTTGTCCAACCTGGCCGCAGTGCTGGTGATCGGCGCGCCGGACCGGGTGATCATCGGCGCCAGCGGCGCGGTGTCGGCAGTGATCGGCGCATACCTGGCGCTGTTTCCCAATGCCAAGCTCGGGGTGGTGGTGCCGCTGGGCCTGTTCCTGCAGTTCGTCAGGGCCCCGGCCTCGGTCCTGATCGGGGTGTGGGCGCTGCTGCAGGTGCTGTTTGCCTACATCGGGCCGGCCTTTGGCGCGGTGGCCTGGTCGGCGCACCTGGCCGGATTCGTGTTCGGCGTGGTGTTCGCACTGTTTGTACGTGCGGCCATTGCCCGGCGGATGCGCCGACGCCACGGCTACTGACCGCGCCGGTGGAAAAGCGGCGTGAGCACCTCCATGTTGTGCGGCATCCTTTTGCCTTTTCGCAGATCCAGGCCATGTCCAAGCCCCTCTACAAGGTGACCTTCCTCAACCACGGCAAGGTGTACGAGCTCTACGCGCACCGGGTGGCCTCCTCCAACGCGCTGTGGGGCTTCACCGAGGTTGGCGAACTGGTGTTCGACGTGCACGAGGGCCTGGTCATCGACCCGACCGAGGAGCGCCTGCGCGAAGAGTTCGGCAACACCCGCGTGCTGCACCTGCCGATGCAGAGCATCGTGCGGGTGGAGGAAGTGGAGAAGAAGGGCGCCAGCGCGATCCGCGACGCGGCCAGCGGCGAGAAGGTCGTCACCCCGTTTCCGATGCCCGCACGACCGCGCTGACCGATGCTGGTCGTCATTGCCGACGACGAGCAGTGAACGCGGCGCGCCGGGATCACCGCTTGCCGTTGGTGCCTGCAGGTGGCGGGGCGGGGGTGGCCGGCGCAGGGACCGGCGTCGGCGCCACCTGGGTGGCCGGCGCGGTTGGCCTGGCGGCTGCAGGCCTGGCGGGTACCGCGGCTGGGTTGGGCGCCGGCTTGGGCGCTGGCTTGGGCTTGGCTGCGGCGGCCTTCATCGCTGCGGCCACCGAGCCCGGCTGCTTCAACTCGGCCAGGGCCTGGTCGACCGGCTTGTCGCCGTTGAGCACCTCGCCGGCGGTGTAGCCCTCGCTGCCTTCCTGATCACCCTGCAGGTGACCGGGAAGTGCGGCTTCGCTGTAGTCGGCCAGCGCGGCGGGGAGGTCCTGGTCAGCCGGTTGGTCGGGCTTGAGCACCACGTCGGGCCCGATGCCGGTGGCCTGGATCGACTTGCCGCTGGGCGTGAAGTAACGCGCGGTGGTCAGCTTGACCGAGTCGCCGTTGTCCAGCGGCAGCACCGTCTGCACCGAGCCCTTGCCGAAGGTCCGCGAACCGATGATGCGCACGCGGCCGTTGTCGCGCAGCGCGCCGGCCAGCACCTCGGCCGCACTGGCCGAACCGGCATCGACCAGCACCACCATCGGCACGCCCCTGAGGCGATCGCCAGGGGTGGCGTCGAACCTGGTGTCGCTGATCGCGATACGGCCGCGGGTGGTGACGATGGTGCCCTTGTCCAGCAGGTCGTCGGCAACCTGCACCGCCGAGGTCAGCAGGCCGCCGGGATTGCTGCGCAGGTCCAGCACCACGCCCTTGAGGGGGCCCTTGGCCTTGAGCCCATCGACGGCCTTCTGGAAATCGGCGCCGGTATCGGCCTGGAAGGCGCTGATGCGGATGTAGCCATAGCCCGGCTCGAGCAGGCGCGAGCGCACGCTGGCCACGCGGATGGTCTCGCGGGTCAGGGTCTTGTCGAACGGCCTGGCGGTCTTGTCGCGGACGATGGTCAGGGTGACCTTGCTGCCGGGCGCACCACGCAACGGACCCATCGAATCTTCCCCACTGCCCAGCGGCTTGCCGTCGATGGCGATGATCACATCGCCGGACTGGATGCCGGCGCGCGCGGCCGGGGTGCCATCGATCGGGGCGACCACCTTCAAGGTGCCGTCCGGCTGGGCCAGCAGTTCCACGCCGATGCCGTCGTAGGCGCCATTGGCCTGCTCATCGAAGCTCTGCGCGTCCTCCTTGTCCAGGTAGGCGCTGTGCGGGTCCAGGTCCAACAGCAGGCCGCGGATGGCCGAGTGCATGAGTTTCTTGTCGTCGACCGGCTCGACGTAGGCCTGCCGGACCGCGTTGAACACCGCCACGAAGCGGCGGATCTCCTCCAGCGGGACCTCCGAGGGCGTGGATTCGGCCGCTGAAGGGTCGTCGCTGGAACCGACCTGCCCGGTCTGGTCCTCATCGTCCTCCTGGGCCTGGGCCGGCCGCGCGGGGGCCTGCTGTTGCGGGGTGTCCTGCGCTGCGGGCACGACCTCCTGGGCCAGGGCCACCGGCGCCAGCGCCAGCAGCAGGGAGGTCAGCAACAGGGACACGCGCATGCGGCAACTCCGGCGGATCATGGGGGGAGGTTAAAAGCGGTCTGGATTATGCGCCAAGCCGCGCCCACGGCTCGTTTCGGCCGCCCTGCTCAGCGCCGCTGCAGCCACGAGGACGGATCCACCGGCGCGCCGCCCTTGCGCAGTTCGAAATACAGCGCCGGGCTGCCCCAGCCGCCGGAGCGGCCGACCCTGGCGATGGCATCGCCCTTGCTGACCGTGTCGCCGGCATCGCGCAGCAGCGACTCGTTGTGCGCGTACAGGCTCATGTAGCCGTTGCCGTGGTCGATGATCAGGATCAGGCCGTAGCCGGTCATCCACTCGGCAAAGACCACCGTGCCGTCGGCCACGGCGGTGACAGGGCTGCCCAGCGGCGCGCCGATCAGCACGCCCTGGCTGGCATGGCCGTCGGGCAGCTGGCCGCCGAAGCGGGCCAGCAGGTTGCCCGAGGCCGGCCAACCCAGGCCGCCGACCTTGAGCGCCGGTGCGCTGGCGACCCTGGCCGGCGGCGGAGGTGGCGGGGTTTTACGCGGCGGTGGGGCGGGACGGCCCTGGGCCAGGGCAGTGTCGCGTTCCCTCTGTGCCTGTTCGCGGGCACTGGCCTCGCGCGCGGCCTGTTCACGGCGCGCCCGTTCGGCCGCAGCACGGCGCTCGGCCTCGGCGCGTGCGGCGGCGGCGCGCAAGTTGGCCAGCAGGGTTTCCAGCGCCTTGGCATCGCGGCCCAGGGCCTGGACGCGGTCGCTGCGGTCTTCGTAGCGCTGGTCAAGCTGGCTGACCAGCCTGGCCTGCTCGCTGCGATCACGCTCGAGCTGGGCGAGCTGGCGCTGTTGTTCCTGGTGCGCCGCCTGCAGCGCGGCGCGGCGGGTCTGGATGTCCTGTTCCAGCGTGCGCAGCGCTTCCAGCTGGGCGGTAAGCGCGTCGATGCGCCGGGCGACATCGGCCTGCACGTAGCGGTGGTAGACCAGCGCGCGGTTTGCCTCGGCAACCGTGTCCTGCGACAGCAGCACCTTCAGCGGCGCGTTGGCGCCGGTCATGTAGGCCGCGCGCACCAGCTGCGACAGCGCGGCGCGCTCGCCGGACAGCTGCTGCTGCATGCTGTCACGCCTGGCCTGCAGCTGCGCCAGGGCGGCTTCTTCCTTCTTCAGCGCGGACCGGGTTTCAGCCAGCTCGCGGCTGCTGGTGCCGACCTGCTCGTCGGCCGCGCGCATCTGGCGCGAGGCCTGGCCACGCTGGCCCTCCAGCTCGCGGCGTTCGGCGGCCACGCGCTTGAGTTCCTTGCGGATGCCTTCGAGCTTCTTCTGCGCCTCGGTCTGGCTCTGCGCCAGGGCGAGGCCACAGCCGGCCGTGGCCAGCGCGAGCAGCAGCCCCAGCCGTCCAAAGCGCAGCGATGCCTGCTTCATCCGGCGATCAGGCTCTCGCCGGTCATCTCGGCCGGCTTGGGCAGGCCGAGCAGCTCCAGGAGGGTCGGGGCGACATCGCGCAGCGCACCGCCTTGGCGCAGGCGCACATCGGTGCGCTCGCCCACGTACACCAGCGGCACCGGCGCGGCGGTGTGGGCGGTGTGCGGCTGGCCGGTCTTGGGGTCGGCCATCATTTCCAGGTTGCCGTGGTCGGCGGTGATCACCAGCGCGCCGTGGGCGGCCCGCACGGCGGCCTCGATCTTGCCGATGGCCACGTCCACCGCTTCGGCGGCCTTGATGGCCGCCTGCAGGATGCCGCTGTGGCCGACCATGTCCGGGTTGGCCAGGTTGCAGATGATCACATCGAAGCTGTCGGCCGCGATCGCCGCGACCAGCCTGTCGGTGACTTCCGGGGCGCTCATCTCCGGCTGCAGGTCATAGGTGGCCACCTTTGGACTGGGCACCAGGATGCGCTGCTCGCCGGGGTACGGGTCCTCGCGCCCGCCGCTGAAAAAGAAGGTCACATGCGCGTATTTTTCGGTCTCGGCAATGCGCAGCTGGGTCAGGCCATGGGCGGCCACCACCTCGCCCAGCGTGTTGCGCAGGTCGTCGGGGCCAAAGGCCACCGCCGCCGGCAGCCTGGCGTCGTATTCGGTCATGCACACAAAGCGCGCCAGCCTGGGCCTGCGCACCTGGAAGCCCTCGAACTGCGGCAGCACGAACGCGCCGGTCAGCTGGCGGGCGCGGTCGGCGCGGTAGTTGAAGAAGATCACCGCATCGCCATCGGCCATCGGCCCGGTGCCTGACCGGTGGCCGTCGCCGACGATCACCGTCGGCAGCACGAACTCGTCGTTCTCCCCGCGCGCATAGGCTGCTTCCAGCGCCTCAACGCCGGTGGCAGCGGTGAACTGGCCCTTGGCCTCCACGATCGCATCCCAGGCCTTGCGCAGCCGGTCCCAGCGCTTGTCGCGGTCCATGGCGAAATAGCGCCCGCACACCGAGGCCACATGGGCGTTGCCCACCTCATCGCACTTGGCCTGCAGCTTCTCCAGGCTGGCCTTGGCCGAACGCGGCGGCATGTCGCGCCCGTCCAGGAAGGCATGCACGGCGACCCGGGCCACGCCACGCTGCCTGGCCAGGTCCAGCAGTGCCCACAGGTGCCGTTCGTGGCTATGCACGCCGCCAGGGGAGAGCAGGCCCATCAGGTGCAAGGTGCCGCCGTCGGCCTTGACCGCCTCGCATGCCGCATTCAGCTGCGCATTCTGAAAGAAACTGCCGTCCTCGATGGCCGCATCGATCCGGGTCAGGTCCTGATAGACGATCCGGCCGGCGCCCAGGTTCATGTGGCCCACTTCCGAATTGCCCATCTGCCCGTCCGGCAGGCCGACATAGCGGCCCTCGCTGTGGATCAGGGTGGTGGGGCAGGTCTTGAGCAGCCGTCGCCAGTTGGGCAGCGTGGCCTGGGCCACGGCGTTGTCGGTGGGGTCTTCGCGGTAACCCCAGCCGTCCAGGATCAGCAGGACGACGGGCTTGGGGCGCTGGACGGACTCGGACACGGCGGGGATTTCCTTGCGGTGACAGGGCGCCGATTGTAGCGGCGCCCGCTGCAACGCCCCGTCTCGATGCAGGACCCGGCTTTGAACCTTCCGTGCACAGGCTGCATCCCGTCCCGGCAAGCACGAAAGGAAATCTCCACCATGGCCGGCCGCACCGGCCAGCTGCCCTGCGCCGCCCTCGGCCTGGCCTTGGCCCTGGCCAACGGCAGCGACCCGCCCCGGGCCAATGACCGCACCGTGTCGGCCCGGACAGGCGGGCCCGGCGCTGCCGGCGCCCGCATCGGGCTAGAATCCCCCGTTCCTGACGTCACCTGCAAGGAACCTGCATGTCCCGCACGTTGCTGCTGGGCCTGGCCGCGCTGACCGCGCTGTCGGCCTGCAAGAAACCCGATCCGGCGCCCGCCGCCTCCACGCCGCCGGTCCAGACCGCCGCCGCGCCGGACGCGCCGCATGCCTTCTCCCCGCAGATCACCGCCGCAGATTTCGCCGAACGGGTCAAGACCCTGTCCTCCGATGCCTTCCAGGGCCGCGCCCCAGGTTCGCCCGGCGAGGACATGACCGTGGCCTACATTGCCGCCCAGATGCAGCGCATCGGCCTGAAGCCCGGCAACGGCGACAGTTGGAGCCAGGATGTGCCGATGGTGGAAACCACGGCCGATCCGTCCACCACGCTGACCGTGACCCAGGCCGACGGCAGCACCCAGACGCTGAGCTTCGGCGACCAGATGGTGATCGGCACGCGCAGCGGCAAGCCGCAGGTCAGCATCAGGGACAGCGAGCTGGTGTTCGTCGGCTACGGCGTGGATGCGCCGGAGCAGAAGTGGAACGACTACGGCAGCGCCAAGCGCTGGGAGGGCAAGACCGTGGTGATGCTGGTCAACGACCCCGGCTTCCACACCGATGATGCGGCGCTGTTCGACGGCAAGAAGATGACCTACTACGGCCGCTGGACCTACAAGTTCGAAGAGGCCGCGCGCAAGGGCGCCGATGCGGCGATCATCATCCACGACCCGCTCGGCGCCAGCTATGGCTGGGACGTGGTGAAGAATTCCTGGGCCGGCGCGCAGTACGACCTGCCGGCCCGCGACGATCCGGAGCCGCGTCTGCCGGCGCAGGGCTGGATCACCCAGGACGTGGCGCGCGCACTGTTCGCCAAGGCCGGGCTGGACCTGGACCAGGCCTACAAGGATGCCTCCAGGCGCGGCTTCAAGCCGGTGCCGCTCAAGGCCAGGCTGTCCTTGGACCTCAACAGCACCATCGCCGAAAAACAATCGCGCAACGTGATCGGCGTGCTGCCCGGCAGCGAGCAGCCGGACCAGGCCGTGCTGTACATGGCCCACTGGGACCACCTGGGCAAGCACGAGGGCGAGGACGGCGACAACATCTACAACGGCGCGGTCGACAACGCGACCGGCGTGGCCGGCATCCTGGAAGTGGCCGAAGCGTTCGCCCACCAGGATCCCAAGCCGAAGCGTTCGGTGGTGTTTCTGGCGGTGACCCTGGAGGAATCGGGCCTGCTCGGTTCCAAGTACTACGTGGCCCATCCGACCTTCCCGCTCGACAGGATCGCCGGAGTGATCAACCTCGATGCGATGTCGGTGGCGGGCAAGGCGCGCGATGTGACCGTGACCGGCTACGGCGCCTCGCAGCTGGAGGACATCCTCAAGCCGCTGGCCGAGATGCAGGGCCGGACCCTGCATGCCGAATCCTCGCCGCAGAGCGGTTTCTACTTTCGCTCCGACCACTTCAATTTCGCCAAGGCCGGCGTGCCGGCGCTGTACACCGATGGCGGCGATGACCTGGTCGAAGGCGGCAAGGCCGCCGGCGAGGCCTATGCCAAGGACTATGGCGAACACCGCTACCACTCCCCGGCCGACGAATACGACCCGGCGAGCTGGAAACTGGACGGCACCGTGCAGGACCTGGAGCTGGTCTACGGCGTGGGCAAGTCGCTGGCCAGCGACGGCCAGTGGCCCAACTGGTACGAGGGCAACCCGTTCAAGGCCGCGCGCGACAGGATGATGAAGGCGCCGGCAGGAAAATAACCTGCCGGCTTGGACGCAGAAATCGGAAAGGCGCCGCCAGGCGCCTTTCCTTTTGCTTCATCGATCGGCGCAGGCGCTAAGCTGCGCGCGCCCTTTCGCTGGAACTCTTTCCATGTCCTACGCCGTCGCCTACTGGTGCGTGCTGATCGTCGCGCTGCTGCCCTACCTGTGGACCAGCGTGGCCAAGGCCAGCGCCGGCGCCCGCTACGACAACCGCAATCCGCGCGCCTGGCAGGCCCGGCAGGACAACCCGCGCTCGCAATGGGCGCACGCGGCGCAGCTCAACGGCTTCGAGGCCTTCCCGATGTTTGCCGCTGGCGTGCTGATGGCCCAGGCCGCCCATGTCGGCGCCCACACCGTGGCAACACTGGCCCTGGTGATCCTGGCCGCGCGCGTCGCCCACGGCCTGGCCTATATCGCCGGTCACGCCGGCCTGCGCAGCCTGGTGTGGTTTGTCGGTTTCGGCTGCACCCTGGCGCTGTTGGTGATGGCCGCACTGCGCGTGGCGTAAGCCTGCACGCCTAACGCAGCCGGTGGTCCCAGCCGAACAGGTCCAGTGCCCTGGCGAACTCGGCATCCAGCGGCGCCAGCGCCTCGATCCGCACGCCGGTGGCCGGATGCAGGAACGACAGCCGCCGCGCATGCAGCAGCATGCGCTGTACGCCGCGCATGCGGAACGCGCGGTTGTGCCGGCCCTCGCCGTGGCTGGTATCGCCGATCAGGTGATGGAAGGCATGCTTGAGATGCCGACGGATCTGGCGGAAGCGCCCGGTGTGCGGGCGGCAGCGCAGCAACGCATAGCGCGAGGTCTCAAAGCCGCCTGAGGGGATGTCCAGCTCGCCGGTGGCCAGGCGCACGAAACCGGTGATGGCCTGCTTCCTGGCCGGCCTGCCGGGCCCACCATCCAGGTCGTGGTCGATGGTGAACTGCTGCTCCGGCCAGCCGCGGCAGACGGCCAGGTAATCCTTCTCAACGGCGCGCGACATGAAGGCCTTGCCCAGCGCCGAGGCCGTGTCGCGGTCGAAGGCCACCAGCAGGCAACCGCTGGTGCCGCGGTCCAGCCGATGGATCAGTAAGATCGGCTTGCCCAGCTGCGCGCGCAGGTGCTCGGCCAGGAACTGGTCCTGGCCACGCGCCAGGCCACTGTCATGGACCATCAGCCCGGCCGGCTTGTCGACCACGGCAAGCAGATCGTCCTGATAAAGGATGGCAATCGAGGTCAATTCGGGCATTGGGTCACGGCAGGGTTCGCAGCCGCGATTATCCATCCCCGTGGTCACCGCAACGTCCATACCGGCCAGCCCAAAAAAAACTGGCGGCCAAGGGGGCGCCAGCAGGTGCGGTCAGGATCGGCGCTTGTGCGCGAGCCTTAGAAATTCAGGCCGAACTTCACACCGCCCGCTATCGCATTGTTGTTCTCGAAATCACCCGCGTAGCTGTGGGCACCGGTCTGGGCCTCGGCATCGCCAAGCCAGAAATACTTGATGCCGGCGGAAATCTCGACCTTGGGCGTGGGGTTGTAGCGAAGCGCAAGCCCCACATTCCAATAGCCTTCGGTCGGCCCCAGCGTGGTCACCGGGTTGCCGGCACCACTGTCCCAACCCACCGAGAACGAGCCGCCGAGCTGTTCGCCGAGCTTGCGCCCCAGGCCCAGGTTGGCCGACCACTGGTCCTTGGAGTAGTCCACCAGATTGAATCCATTCGGCTGGCCGATCAGGGGACCAAGAGCCTCGGCGAGCTGACCAAACTGCGCAGGACGAATGGCGAATGTGGACCACTGCACCCAGCGGACGTTACCGAAGGCGATCGTGTCGGCCATGATCCCGCTCTGGAAATCGAGATTGACCGACTGCGGCGAGGTGATGTCGGTGGTGCCTCCTGGCAAGCCACCGCTGAGCCCGTTCAGCATGCCGATGATGGCCTGGCCGTTCTGCGCGGGAATGCTTCCTGCCGCGACCAGCCCCTGCACCAGGCCACCGAGCTGTGCACTGTTGGCGCCCAGCGCATCGGCCAGCGGCAGCGATTCCTTTGCATCGAACTCGTAATCGATCTCGGATCGATAGGTGAGCGAGACCTTCAGCGCAATCTCGGGAATCTCGTACGCAACGCCAGCCAGCCAGCCCCACTCGCGCTCGGTGCTCAGCTCAGCGCCATAGCCGTTGAATGCCGAATAGGTCGAGCCATGCAGCTGCACGTTCCCTTCAAGCTCCTGATAGACGCCACCGCCATAAAGGGTCAACCGTTCCATGGGCTTGAACCCAACGATCGCCGAGAGACTTTTGGTGGTCACCGAGACATCGGTATTGCCGGTGAGATCGGTATTCAGGCCGAATGCAGCCAGCTGGCCATTACTGACAATGCTTGGCCCGGTGACGACCGGCAAGCCGGCCAATACCACGTCCGTCGGCCTGGAGACAAAATCGTTGTTGCCCCGGTACCCGGCAGAGGCCCCAAAAGGTTCGTCATAGATAAACCCGAAAGAGAATCGCTCGGTGGGCTGGAACTTTATCGCTGCACCGATGAAGTTATAGCTACCAGCCATGTCTCCCGTGGGATTGCCACTCTTGTCCTTGCCCTCCACGGCGGGATTGAGGAACGAGCCACCGTACTCCGCATAATTACCCGGCCTGAGAAATGCTGCAATGGACTGTCCGGAGCGATCCAGCGCCGCAGCAAATCCACTCCCGCTCACGGCCGCACAGACGGCACCCACAGCCACCGCCAACACATTTTTGCTCGTCAACATGATGTTCCCTCGCCTTTATCAATCACTGCCAATATTTGAATAAGAAAAAAGCCTTCCATTTTTTGGCCTGCGCATCATTTCAGCTGCAAACCCAGCGCCGCGGCCTCCATGCGCAGCAGTACGGACCCATTCTCCATGAGCGCGACGGTCCCCGCCACTGACGTGCACAACCCATTCCTTAAATTTTCGTTGTACTTTAGTCTAACCACGCGTGAGGCTCCCCTGTTCATTAAGGTCGGCCCGCTGATCTGCGCCTCAGCGGGCATGACGGCGCCTGCGCGCTTTTCCCGCCCTGGGCGAGGTTTTCGGCACGAAATCACGAACCCCGCGGGCCACTGACGATCGAGCCGGGCCGCTTGAAGCAGCTTGGACAACCGATCTTCGGACAAATTCTCCCGAGGGGAGAAGGAAGGAAGCACACCGTTCAGCGCCGCCACCACGCCGACAGCAGCGCGATCGCGCCCAGGCCGCCGCTCAACCAGGTCCACAGCGGCACATGGAACAACACCGGGCCGCCCACGCCGAAGGCGTGCAGCACCGCAGCGGCGCCCAACAGACCGGCACCGGCGATCGCGGTGACCACGCGCCGCTGCAGGCGCTGCAATGTCAGGTTGAGCGCAGCCAGGTCCTTCGAACGCATGGCCAGTTCGTGCTTGCCCTCCACCTGCTGCTTGAGCCAGCTGTGCACCAGGCGCGGCATGTCCGGGGCGTGGGTCAGGATTTCCGGCAGCCGCTTGCGCAGTTCCTCGAGCGCACGCCTGGGGCTGTAGCGCTCGACCAGGATGCGCTCCAGCACGGGCTTGGCCACCGCCCAGATGTCCAGCTGCGGATCGAGCTGGCGGCCGACGCCTTCGATGTTGAGCAGGGTCTTCTGCAGCAGGATCAACTGCGGCTGCAGGGTCAGCTCGTACTTCTGCGCGGTGCGGAACAGCTTGATCAGCACCTGCGCCAGCGAGATCTCGCTCAGCGGCCGGGTGAAGTACGGCTCGCACACCGCCCGTGCCGCGGCCTCCAGCTCGTCGATGCGCACCGTGGCCGGCATCCAGCCCGCTTCCACGTGCAGCTCGGCGATGCGCCGGTAATCCTTGTTGAAGATGGCCATGAAGTTCTCGGCCAGGTAGTACTGGTCCTGCTGCGAGAGCTGGCCGACGATGCCGAAATCCAGCGCGATGAACCGCGGGTTGGCCTTGCGCGCCGGGTCGGTGTCGACCCAGATGTTGCCGGCATGGGCATCGGCATGGAAGAAGTTGTCGCGGAACACCTGGGTGTAGAACACGCGCACGCCCTTGGCCGCCAGCGCCTTGCGGTCGATGCCGGCCGCATCCAGGGCGGCGATGTCGTCGGAGGGAATGCCGTCGACGCGCTCCATGGTCAGCGCGCGCTCGGCGGTGTGACTCCAGATGATCTCCGGCACGTACAGGTCCGGCGAATCGGCCCAGAACCGGCGCATCACGCTGGCGTTGGCGCCTTCGCGTTGCAGGTCCAGTTCGGCGGCCAGGGTGCCTTCGATCTCGGCGACGATTTCCTTCGGCCGGATCTTGTCGGCCGACGGGTGTGCGTAGTCGAGCAGGGCCGCGCCGGACTTGAGCAGGGCGATGTCGCCGGCGATCTGCACCTCGATGTCCGGACGCAGCACCTTGACCACCACCTGGCGGCCGTCATGCAACGTGGCCGCATGCACCTGGGCGATCGAGGCCGAGGCCAGCGGCGTGGTGTCGAACGAGGCAAACGCCACCTCGATCGGAATGCCCAGTGCTTTTTCGACGATGCGCAGCGCGGTGTCGCCGTCGAATGGCTTGACCCGGTCCTGCAGCAGGGTCAGTTCCTCGGCCACGTCCGGCGGCATCAGGTCGCGGCGGGTGGACAGGATCTGGCCGAACTTGACGAAGATCGGCCCCAGTTCCTGCAGGACCATGCGCAGGCGCGCGCCGCGGCTCAGCGCGGCGATGTCCTCGCGCGCGCGTGGCACGAACGGCCGCGCCAGCTTCAGCCACGGCTCGGCCGGGGTGCCGTCCAGCAGCGCATCCAGGCGATAGCGGATCAACACGCGGCCGATCCTGTTGGCGCGCAGCGCCGCGCGCACGCTCTTCATGCCCGGCAGCATCATGCGCGGGCAGCCAGGCGGCTCAGGCGCGCAGCCAGGCGCTCGAGATCATCGCGCAGGACATCGACGTCGTCGTGGAAGGCTTCCAGCTCGGCGCGGGCGACCACGTCGCGCGACTCCTCGGTGACGTATTCGGCCGCGCTGGTGGCCAGCTCGCTGCCCGTTTCGTGCAGCCTGAGCAGTGCGGCGCGCACGCCCTGGGCGATCTGCACGCCCAGCACTTCGCCAAACAGCGTCACCAACGGCTGCTGCCAGTCCGGATCGAAGCGCATGGCCAGGGTCTGCAGGCGACGCGCCAGATCGGCATCGCCGGACACGTGCAACTTGCCCACCGGCGCAGGCGCGTCATCCCTGCGGAACGCGCTGCCCAACAGACCCGGCAGCTGGCCCAGCAGGCCGCCCACGGTGCTGCGCACGGCCAGATCAGGCTCCTCGCCGGCCCCGACCGGACCGACATGCAGGCGCTGGGCCTCGACCGCAATCTCCAGGGCCAGCGGCGGCGAGTCCACGGTGATCTGGATACGGCGGCCGGCCAACGGCGCCAGCGCGTCGCGGGTGTCCGGGTCCAGCGCGATGGCGCGGTTGAGGGCAGCCTCCAGCGCGCGGCCGGCCAGCGGTTTGAGGGCGTCAAAGGGGGTCGGCGGCATGGCCGGCATTCTAACCGGGGGCCGAGCGCAGCCGCCGGGCAGACCAGCGCCCAGCTCCAGGCGCAGGACGCGGCGCCAATCCCCTGCCGAGCGCGATCGACTTCCACGGCTTCGCCCAGCAGTGCCAAACGTGGCCTGCCCACGGCGGGCCGGTTGGCGGTGCCGCCTGCCCACACAAAAGCCTTGGCGTCAGACCTTTTTGCGGAAGAACGAGACCACCGCCAGGATCAGGAACACCACGAACAGGATCCAGGCGATATTGGAGGCAGTGCCGGCGATCCCGCTGAAACCCAGCACCCCGGCGATCAGGGCGATGACCAGGAAGACGATGGCGTAGTGCAGCATGTCGGTGGTCCCTTGAGGTACGCGCGGATCGGCGTGCGCGCAGCCTGTCGTCTGTGACATCGCGGCGGCGTGAGGATCAGCGCGGCTGTTTCCACGCGGTTTTCAGGCGCACCAGGCCTTCGGCCATCGACACGCGCGGGACGTAGCCGAAATCACGCCGCGCCGGTTCCATCGAGTACCAGTGCGGGGTGCACAGCTGTTCGGCCAGAAAACGCGTCAGCGGCGGCTCACCCTTGAGTGGCAGCAGCTGCCAGGCCGCCTCGCAGACCGCGCCGAGGCGGTAGGCGGCCCTGAACGAGAGGGTCTTGTGCACCGGCGGCGTGCCGGTCGCCGCCAGCAGCGCATTGAGCACCTCGCGCATCGGCCAGGGCTCGCCGTTGGAAATGAAGTACGCCTTGCCCGCGCAGGCCGCGCCCGGCGCCAGATGATCGAACGCATCCAGGTGCGCCTGCGCGGCGTTGTCGATATACGTGGTGTCCACCTTGTTGCTGCCGTCGCCCACCAGGCGCAGCCGCCCGCTGCGCGCGCGCTCGACCAGGCGCGGCAGGATCTGCTGGTCACCCGGGCCCCAGATCAGGCGCGGACGCAGCGCGATGGTGGCCAGCTGCGCATCGTTGGCGGCCAGCACCGACTTTTCCGCGATGGCCTTGGTTGCCGCATACGGCGCCTGCAAGTTTTCGCCGTAGGGCACTTCATCGGCGCCCAGGCCTTCGACCGGATGGGTGGCGCGGTGGGTCACGCTGGGCGTGGAGGTGTAGACCAGCCGGGTCACGCCGCTGGCGCGACAGGCCGCGATCACGTTGTCGGTGCCGGTGACATTGGCGCTGTGATAGCTGGCGTAGCTGCCCCAGGCGCCGGCCTTGGCGGCGTTGTGGAACACCGCATCGACGCCGGACACCGCGCCGGTCACCGCATGCGCATCGGCCAGGTCGCCCTGGAGCTGGTCCACGCCCAGCGCAGCCAGCGCCGGCGAATGACTGCGCTGGAAGCTGATGACCGCATGTCCGCGTTCGACCAGCCCACGGCACAGCGCCTGGCCCAAAAACCCACCGCCGCCGGTGACCAGGATCCTCATGCGCTGCGCTCCAGTTGTCGGGCCGCCCAGACGGCCAGCTTCTCGCGGCCGATCTTGGCGTTGTGGCGGATGTCCACCGGGAAGCGCGGATGGCACAGAAAGGTGTCGATGCCGCGCAGCGCCTGGTGCCGGCCGGCGATGGCACGCAGCTCGGCTTCGACGGCCGGGCGCTGCATCCTCGGCACGCCCGGCCGCAGTTCGAAACACAGCACCGGACGCTGCGCCCCTGCCGCGCCCACGCCCACCAGCGCGGTGCGCCGCACCTGGCCATGGACATTGAACACCGGCTCGACCTGCTCGGTGTACAGCGGGCCATGCGCGGTTTCCACGCGCTGGGTCTTGCGCCCACAGAACCACAGCCGCCCGGCCGCATCGAAATAGCCGACATCGCCCATGCGATGGACGATGCGGGTGCTGCCATCGGCCAGCGTCTGGCGGATCTTGGCGAGTCTGGCCGCCGAGTCGCGGTTGAAGTAGCTGTCGGTCGCGGTCGGTCCGGCCACGGTGATTTCGCCGACCACGCCCGGCGGCACTTCGCGCGTGCCGGACCAGTCCTCGATGGCGGCATCGTCGATGGCGATGATGCGCACTTCATTCGGCGCCACCGCATGGCCGACGCAGGTGCCGGCGCCGGCTTCGGTGGCCGCGCGCGTGGCTTCCAGTTCGCGGCCCTCGATCACCGCCACCGGCAGGCATTCGGTGGCGCCGTAGGGCGTCCAGAACTGGCCGTCGTCGGGCAGCAGGCTACGGATCTTCTCCACGATCTCCGGCGGCACCGGCGCCCCGGCCGAGGTCACCTGCTTCACTGTCGGCAGTGGATGGCCGTATTCGGCCAGCACCCGCATCAGCGCCGGTGAACCGAACAGCTGGGTCACCCCGAAGCGCTTGATCGCCGCATGCAGCTTGGCCGGATCGGCATTCGCCGGGCGGGTGGGATCCATGTCCGGGATCACGCTGGTCAGGCCCAGGGCCGGATCGAACAAGGCAAACGGCGGGAAGGTCGGCAGGTCCACCCCGCCGGGCACCATGCCGAAGGCATTGCGCAGCAGTTCGATCTGGCCTGCGAAATGGCGATGCCGGTAGACCACCCCCTTGGGCACGCCGGTCGAGCCGCTGGTGAACAGGATCGCGGCGAGGTCCTCGCCACCGGTGGCGGCCAGTTGCGGACCGGCGCCGGTGCCGATGCGCTCGATCCGTGCCAGCGTGGTGCCGCCCCAACCGAGTCTGGCGCCGGCCGTGACGATCTTCTTCGCGCTGCGCGCCCAGCCCAGCGCCAGGCGCGCCACCTGCGCCAACGGGATGCCGATGAAGGCCTCAGGCTGCGCCTCATCCAGGCACTGCTTCAGCGCGCGCCGATCGATGCCCGGATCGACCAGCACCGGTACCGCGCCGGCCTTGAACAGCGCGAACATCAGCAGGAAGAATTCCGGCGAGGGCCGCACCATCACCACGCTGCGGGTGCCGCGGCCAATGCCGTACTGGCCCAGGCCCGCGGCAATGGCATCGCTGCGCGCGTCCAGCTGTGCGTAGCTCAGCTGGATGTCGTAGGCGCCCTTGCGCCCCGGGCAGCGCAGCGCGATCTGGTCGGGGCGTTCGCGGGCCAGCTCCGGCAAACGGGCGGCGATGTTGCAGACGGTGGTCATCGGCCTATTGTCGCCGCTGGGCCGGCGGCGCGGCCAATGGCTTGCGCGCGGGCCGGCTTCGGGCATGATCGGCGCCGCGATCCCTTTGCTTCCACCGTCCACCGCTTCGTCCTTGCCCACATGCATCCCTGCCTGCGCTGCGGCGCCTGCTGCGCCACCTTCCGCGTCAGCCTGCATTGGTCCGAAGCCGATCCGGAGCTGGGTGGCAGCGTCCCGGAGGCGCTGACCGAAAGGCTCGACGCCCACCGCCTGGCCATGCGCGGCACCTGGGAACGCCAGCCGCGTTGCATCGCGCTGGATGCCGACATCGGCACCCGCTCGCGCTGCACCATCCATCCGCTGCGGCCCAGCGTCTGCCGCGAAGTGGATGCGTCCTGGGAACACGGCGTGGCCAGCGCCCAATGCGACAAGGCCCGCACCGCCCACGGCCTGCCGCTGCTGACGCCCGAAGACTGGTCGACATTACTGCGCTAACGCTGCCTCAAATGTTCCAAGCGCTGCACCGCACGGGCAAGGCTGGGAGAATTGGGCAGGGAGCGTTCAGGGTCCCAGTGGCGCGCGACGAAGTCGCAAAGATGAAGGTTGTAGCCAGCACCCTGCTTGGTCTGGTCGCTGGGCGAGACCATTTCTTGCCTGAAGATGCGCCGCTTCGAGCGAAGTGCGATCTTCAACACTTCGCGCTTCGGGTCTATCAGTGCGTCCGGCCGGGGCGGGACCTTGGCCTGTGCGACCCCGAAAAAAATCGACACCCCTTCCCTGTCTGCAAGCAGCCAGCTTTCTGCCTCTGGAATCGCCAGTCTCAGAAAAAACCCCGAAGGCGGCTTGGCCGGAAGCCATCGTTGCAGCAGCTGTACCGCGCAGCCACCATCGGTGTCTGCAATGCACAGGACCGGCGCCAGGTTGACCAGGCCAAAGTAACGGTGAAGATTGGATTGCAGTTTGGTCACACCACCGGTGTCGATCGCCGGCTGAGCCAGGCGCATTCCAAGCACCTTTGTGACCAGACAGGCACCCAGCGCGCAACTGACCGCGTCCTCGCCAATCACATACATCTGGTCCATCAGAACAAGCCCATTTGCTCGATACGCGCTGGGCGAGTCTTCGGAAGCAGGACCTCGGCAGGGTTCAGGCCATTCTCCATGGCTGCAAGCTCCTCCTCGTTCGGCGCACGTGCCGTGGTGCCGTTTTGGCCCGGCTCCAAAAGAAGAACAGCGCTCGGATCACTGACCGCGGCAATCAGGTTATCGCTGTGCGTCGTGACCAGGACCTGTCGTTCACCCTTTTTTCGGCTGCGCAGCACACGCTCGATCATCAATGGAATGTATTCAACAATCGCATCATTGAGAGAAAGCTCAGGCTCTTCCAAAAGAAGCAATCCGTCGCCCTCCTGGAGCGCCCAGAGCAGGCCGATCAATCGCAGTGTGCCATCCGAAAGCTGCTCTTCTCTTTGCCAGGCGCCATGTTCGCGCCAGTGGGTAAAACGCGCCTCCAGATGTGGCGCCCCGGTGACATCATCCTTCTTGAACTGCAACTCCGAAAACAGCGGAACAGCGACAGCGAGCGCCTGAGCGATCCTCTTCAGTCGCGCCGCCTGGGTCTTCTGCGGTGTCCGCGCAATCCTCTGCAGGAGCCCCTGTCCGAAAGGATCACTTTCCAGCACCCTGCCGCTGATTTCATCGCTGAACTTCAGCAACTGGGGGACAAGATGCAGATACGTAGTCGCGGAAAAAAAGTCGGCCAGTTGCCGGAAACTGGCGTTGTTATTGATTTGTTCGAGATGGGTCTGGGTCAGCCTCACCTCATCCTCCAAATCAACCTTTTCCGGGCGATTCAGGATTTCCAAGCCGTTGTGGGACACCACTTCCCGTGTGATCAGAACACGCTGTGCACCCTTGCCTTCAGCCTTGAAGGACAAGGCATAGGTCCACCTGGCAGCGTCCTCATCCGAGGACTCACTCAACTCGACCTCGATGCTGATCTCGGGGTCCTTGCGGGCGTGAAGGCTGCGAAGCTTGCTGATGCCGCCCCGCTCCTTGAGTGCCTTCTGCAAGCCACCGCCATCGATTTGGGCCACGGTGCGCAGGAAACGAAAGACATCCAAAAGGTTGGATTTACCCGATGCGTTGGCGCCAATCACGAAGGCATGCAGCTCAAGCGGCGCATCGAATTCCCGGAAATTGCGCCAGTTCTTCAGCCTGAGTCGAGTGATCAGCATCTACCTGTTCTCCACAATCCCGACACATCGTCGGTGAGGCACGCCTGGCGCCGGTTCATCTTAGCCAGATCACAGCGGATGGGCATCCAGAAACCTGCGGATCGCAGGGACCAGTTCCGCTGCCTTGTCTTCCAGCACGTAGTGGCCGGCATCGTCGAAGGCGCTGACCTGGGCGGCGGGCAGCGCGCGGCGGAAGCCATCCAGGAAGTGCCTGTCGAACACGAAGTCCTTCAGGCCCCAGCCGATGAACGCTGGGCGATCGGCGAACGCCGGCAGCGCCCGGCCCGCCGCTTCCAGCAACGCCCAGGCACGGTCGGCGGGCGAGAGCGGAATGTCCTGCATGAAGCGCACCGTGGAGATCCGGTGCGCCCAGCTGTCGTAGGGTGCGACGTAGGCGCGGCGCACATCGGCCGGCAGCTTCTTCGCCACGCCCAGGTACGAGGCGCCGCCGGAAAAGGCATTGAACGCGCGGATGATGAAGGACCCGAACAGCGAATCACGACCCAGCGCGATCTGCCAGGGCATCGGCTTGGCCGCCGGCAGCGGAAAGGCCGCGGTGTTGGTGATCACCAGCCGCTTGACCTGTGATGCGTGCGACAGCGCCCAGCCGAAGCCGATCATGCCGCCCCAGTCGTGCACCGCCAGGGTCACCGGCGTGGTGTCGTCAATCCCGGCATGGCGCAGCAGCGCCTGCAGGTCCTCCACCCGACAGGCCAGCGTGTAGTCGTAGGCCGGCGCGGCGCGGCCGTGCGGATGGGCCAGCCCGCCGCCATCGTCGGGCTTGTCCGACAGGCCCATGCCCACGTGGTCGGGCACGATGCAGCGATACCGGTCGGACAGGCCGCTGACCAGCTTGCGCCAGTAGTAACTCCACGACGGATTGCCGTGCAGCATCACCACCACCTCGCCTTCGCGCGGACCTTGGTCCAGGTAGGACATGGCAATGCCCGGACGCACCTCGAAGCGCTTGGGGGTGAAGGGGTAACCGGGAAGATTCATGGCGTTGTTCGGGATGCGCGCCTGGGTGGCGCGGAGCGGGGCTTGACGGCAGGCAACAGACTGGTCAGGGCCTGGTAGCGTTCAAACAGGAATGCCACCCGCTCGGCGTCGCTGCCCAGTTTCGGCGGCTTGCGGCCAGCGGCTTTTTCGGCGGCCAGGTAAGCTGCGTCCACCGCCCTGTCCAGTTTCTGGTGCGCCTTGACCAAGGCCGGCGGCATGGTCAGCGGGTCGTAGAGATCGGCCAGCGTGGCATCCGGAAACTGCGCACGGGCATCGAGCACGGCCTGCGCAGCCGCCTCGATGGCAACGCGATATTTGCCGTCCCCTTTTCCCCCCGGCATAAGCCCGCTGCTCCCTTCTCCCCCCGGCATAAGCCCGCTGTTCCCTTCTCTCCCCGGGAGAAGCCCGCTGTTCCCTTCTCCCCCCGGGAGAAGGTGCCCCGAAGGGGCGGATGAGGGATGCCCTTCTCCTCCCGGGGGAAAGTGCCCCGCAGCGCCGGATGAGGGCAGCTCTTCATGCAACGCATCCCACACCACACCCAGCACGCTCTCGGTCTCGCGCAGGACCGCATCGTTCCAGAACCGCAGCACCCGCAGGCCGCGCGCTTGCAGGGAGGCATCGCGCCGTGCGTCGCGCGCCGCATCGTCCGCATGCTGGCCGCCGTCGAGTTCGATGCACAACCGGGCGGCATCGCAATAGAAATCCACCGTGTAAGGAGGAAAGGGCTGCTGGCGGCGGAACTTGAACCCGCCCAGGCGGCGGTCGCGCAACAGCTGCCACATGCGCTGTTCGGCATTGGTGGCGTCGCGGCGCAGGCCGCGGGCGAAGGCAATGGTTTCGGCCGGAAGTGGGCGCTTGCGGGTGGGCAAAGCGCCCTCATCCGCCCCTTTGGGGCACCTTCTCCCGGAGGGAGAAGGGCTGGCCAGCTCGGGCCACGGGAAGTTGTTGTAGACGATGGTGTTTGAATAACTGAAGTCGCTTTTTAGACGGCCACAAACGGCGCGGACCCAAGCCATGTGCATGGCGCAGCTCAATATGCCGAAGTGGAATAACGTCGCATCTGGAACGAACTGGATCTTGTTGCTGCAAATCACATCCTTCGACAGGAACGCGATGGGAATGTACGTGCGCCGCTCCGAAGAGACTTCCGGGATGGCAAGATAATCAGAATCGGGCTGCGAGATCTGCCGGAACCGGGTGGGATAGCGGGCATAATCGCGCGTCGATGCCGCCTTGCTTTCAAGCCGGCTGCGCTTCACCGCTTCCACTCGCTTCATCACTTCCGGCAGCGCCTTCAGCTCCTGGGGCGTGGCATCTTTCAGCCACAGGCAATAGCGCTGCTCCCCATTGATGAAGTCGCCACCGCTCATGTAGGTGCGCACGAACTTGCCGGCGTTTGGCTCCTTCTCCAGCAACCGATCTTTTTCGTCCGGTGACAGGATGAAATGACCGCCATCTGTGGGCTTGTTTCCCCACGACATGCGCGGCGCATCGCTGATCGGATCGCTGCGATTGGCCAAGACCACATCTGGCGCATCGACCAGATATGGATTGATGTTCGCCGCTGAAAGCTCGTGCGGCTCGCCGCGGATATCGGAATAATCAAAGATCCGCTTGTTGGCAGGATCGCGCAATCCGAACCCGATGATGACGCAGTGCACGGCTGCGATGCCCCGAGCTTCGTTGTTCCACTGGAAAGTGCGATGCGCGAACTGGATGTGCACCCCCTTCGACAACAGCAACGGCCACAGCAGCCCGACCTGTTCGCCCTGGGTGATTGAATTGGTCGAAACGAACGCACAACGGATCGCTGGATTGGCCTGTATGTAATCGGCCGCCTTGATGTACCAGTTCGCCACGAAATCCAGGACCCCGTGCGCACGGATTTCCCACATCACATGGGCCTGGTCGCCCTTCTGCGCATCGCTCTGGTAATGATGGCCCACAAACGGCGGATTCCCCAGCAGGTAGGCCAGCTTCCCGGCAGGCACGACCTCGTTCCAGTCCATCCGCAACGCATTGCCGTGCACGATGGTGGCCGACTTCTTCAGTGGCAGGCGCACCACGTTTTCGCCGAACTGCTCGGCCACGCGCAGGTTCATCTGGTGGTCCATCAGCCACATCGCCACCTGGGCGATCTGGGCCGGGAATTCCTCGATCTCGATGCCGTGGAACTGGTCCACGTCCACCAGCACGTGGTCCTGCACGTGCGCCAGCACCGATTGCTGGCGGGCAAACTGGCGCTTGAGCAGCTCCAGTTCCAGCGCGCGCAGTTCGCGGTAGGCAATCACCAGGAAGTTGCCGCAGCCGCAGGCCGGGTCCAGGAAGGTCAGCGTGGCCAGGGTGCGGTGCAGCTGCGCGAGCTTCTTCTCGTCGTGCCCGGCCTTGGCCAGCTCGTCCTTCAGGCCATCCAGGAACAGCGGTCCGATCAGCTTGAGGATGTTCTTTTCGCTGGTGTAGTGCGCGCCCAGGTTGCGGCGGGCCTTGGCATCCATTACCGACTGGAACATCGAGCCAAAGATGGCCGGGCTGATCCGGCTCCAGTCCAGGGCGCTGGCATCCAGCAGCAGGCCGCGCATGGCGGCATCGAAGTCGGCCAGCGGCAGGGCTTCGGCAAACAGCTTGCCGTTGACGTAGGGCAGCTCGGCCAGTTGTGCGTCCAGGGTGCGCTGGCGCTTTTCCGGCGGCGTGTCCAGGACCTGGAACAGGCGGCCGAGCCACAGACCCAGGTCGGCGCCGTCGGCACTGGTGCGTTGCCAGATCAGGTCGTGAAAGGCCTGCCGCGCGAAGATGCCGGTGTCGTCGGCGAACAGGCAGAACAGCAGCCGCACCAGCAGCAATTCCAGCGCGTGGCCGTCATAGCCGGCGGCCTTGAGCGCGTCGTGCAGCCGGCCCATGCGCTCGGCGGCCTGCACGTTGACCGGATCTTCTTCCTTGTAGCTGCGGGTCTGATAGCCGCTGATGAACCCGAACCGGCCGATGTGCCGGTGCAGCTCGGCCAGGGGAAACTCCACCGGCACCGCATCGCCTTCCAGGTCGTGCAGGCGGAAACGGGCGAAATCGCTGACCAGCACGTACTGCGGCTTTTCGGCCTCAGAAAGGCCGGCGAAGTAATCGGTGGCCTGGTCGAAGGCCGCGTCCAGATCGACTCCGGCGCTCTTGTGCTCGGCCAGCATGACCCCGGGCCAGAACACGTCGATGCGGCCGTGCTGGCTGCCGGTGAAGCGCCTGGCCTTCTGTTCGTAGATCGCCACGCTGCGACGCCTGATGCCGAAGACGTTGAAGAAGTCGTTCCAGAAGCTTTGCGCCTCGGCGCGTTCGCTGGTTTCACCCGACCATTCAGTGGCGAACGCACGCGCGCGGTCGCGGATTTCATTGAGGCTCAACGGCATGCGGAAGTCCTTTTCACAGTGGCTGCGCGCCTTCGCTGAGGATGTCGAGGTAGGCCTGGTAGGCGAACACGCGGTGGCGCTGCTGGCCGGTGAGTTCGTTGACGATTTCCAGCGTTTCCAGGGTGCGCACCGCGGCGCGGATGGTGGGTGCGCTCAGCGCCAGATGTGGGGCGATCTGCGGCACCGTCAGCACCACGCGCCGGGCGAACTGTTCGAACACCAGGCCAACGTTGCCGGCACGCTGGCCCAGGGCCGCGATGCGGGCGCGGTCGCGGGCCAACAGCGACAACAGGCGCTGTGCGGTGTCCACCGCCTGCTGCGCGGTTTCGGCCACCCCATCCAGGAAAAAGCCCAGCCACCCTTCCCAGTCACCGCTCACCCGGACTGCATCGAGGCGCTCGTAGTAGTCGGCGCGGCGGCGCTTGAAGTAGAGACTCAGATACAGGCTGGGCTCGCGCAGCACGCCTTCGTTGCACAGGATCAAGGTGATCAGCAAACGCCCCAGCCGGCCATTGCCGTCGCTGAAAGGATGGAGGGTCTCAAACTGCACGTGGGCCAGCGCAGCCTTGACCAGGGACGGCATCTGGCCAGGCGGCATGTGCAGGAATTGCTCGAGTGCAGACAGTGCGGCAGGCAGGGCATCGGGCGGCGGCGGCACGAAGTGCGCCAGCGCCGGCGATGCGCCGCCAACCCACACCTGGCCCTTGCGGAATTGCCCCGGCTGCCTGCTGGCTCCGCGCCCGCCCTGCAGGAGCAGGGCATGCATCTCGCGGATCAGGCGCAACGACAGCGGGAAGTCGTCCTGGCGCATCCGGCGCAGGCCATGGTTGAGCGCTGCGACGTAGTTGGACACTTCCTCGACATCGTCGATGGGCACCCCTGGCGCGGCGTCCATCTCGAACAGCAGCAGATCCGAGAGCGAGGACTGGGTGCCTTCGATCTGCGAGGACAGCAAGGCTTCCTTGCGCACGTACTGGTAAAGAAACAGCTCCGGGTCGGGCAGCATCAGGGTGATGCCATCCAGGCGGCCCAAGGCCTGGTCGGCGCGCTCCTTGCGCGAGAGCAGCTCGGCCATGGTGAAATCCAGGGGCGGCCGGGGCGGCAGTGGATCGGGGATGAAGGCCCGGTAGCGGCTTCCGGCAAGGGAGCCGGAGACGTAATGCCCAGTGGTCTGGCGGGACATCGAATGTTCCTTACGGTCCGCAATTGCGCCTGTAAGGAAATTTATACATCATCTTTTTCTTAAAGGGCGATTGAGTCGGCGCAAGGAAAATCCGGCGCCGATTCAAGCAGACCGCTCACCACACCACCTCGGCCATCGAGCAGTTCAGGCCCGAGCCAATGCCCAGCAGGGCGATGCGGTCGCCCTTCTTCAGGCGGCCCAGTTCCTTGAGCTTGCTCAGCACGATCGGCACCGAGGCCGGGCCGATGTTGCCGTGCTCGCCGAAGATGGTCATGACCTTCTTCGGGTCGATGCCGAAGGACTTCACGAACGCGGCGGTGTGCGGCAGGCTGACCTGGTGGATCACGAACTGGTCCAGCTCGTCCACCGCCCAGCCCATGGCCTGCCTGGCGGCCACGAAGGTCTTCTGCGCCAGCTTGATGCCCTCGATCAGCAGCAGCTTGGTATCGGTGACCATGCGGTCCAGGTTGCCGCGGCACAGCTTGTTCCACTCGGTGGCCGAGCGGGTCACGCCGCCCTTGTAGACCGGCGCGTTGGGCACCAGCTCGCGGCGCGCCATCACCATCGCCGCCGCGCCACAGCCCAAGGTCAGGGCGGCCAGCTCGCCGCGGAACTCGGCCTCGGTCACGGTGGGCGAGGTCATGCGCTCCAGGGTCTTTTCGTACACCAGGTTGGCGGTCTCGCCATCGACCACCAGGGCGTAGTCGATCTCGCCGTGCTCGAGCATGCGCGCGGCAATGTCCATGCCATTGATGAAGGCCAGGCACGCATTGGCCACGTCGAAGGCCACGCAGTGGTCGCTCACGCCCAGGTTGCCCGAGACGATCGAGGCGGTGGACGGCTCCAGGAAGTCGCGGCTGACCGAGGTGTTGATCAGCAGGCCGATCTTGTCGATGGTGATGCCGGCATCGTCCAGCGCCTTGCGCGCGGCCATGGTGGCCGCATCCGAAGCCTGGGTCTCGTCGTCCCACAGGCGACGGGCATGGATGCCGGCGACGTCATTGAGCACGTCGGTCTTGATTCCCAGCCGGTCGAAGGTCGGCTGCAGGCGGACGTTGATTTCGGTGGAGGTCAGCGTGTGCGGCGCATCGACATGCGCCAGTCCCGCGATGGAGACGTTCTGGAAAAGCATTGGACGGGTGCCCAGGTTCAGGCGAAGGGGCACCAAGGTTAGCCGTTTCCGGGGGTCGCCGCATCTTTGACGCGGCGCGCAACGCCGGCCTGGTCGCCGGCTACGTCGCGCTACGGGCCAGCATCGTGACCAAATGCGGCCAACCGGCTCAGCGGCAGCGGTAGGCGCCGAAGCGTTGTTCGCCGTCCACCGGCTCGCCCATGGGCTGGATCGTGTCGGCCTGCAGGGTCAGCGCCTCGTTGCGGGCCAGGGTTTCCAGCTCGTCGCGCACCTTGACGTCGTTGCGCTGGTAGAAGGCCACCCTGTCCTTCACCGAGACCGCCACTTCGCCCAGTTTCTGGCAGCTGCTGGGGCGGCCGGCCGGAACGACCTTGATCGCGTTGGCCTGCGGAGACAGTTCCACCCAGGTGCAGGCGGACAGGACGGGCAGCAGGGCGGCAAGGACGATCAGGCGCATGAAAGGCTCCGGTGCAGGGGATGCGGCGGGAAGGCCCGCATGGTGCCGCAGTGCCGATGAACGAGGAAGGCCCCCTCACGCGGGTCGGTCCATGAAAAAGCCCCGGCACGCGCGCGGCGGGCCGGGGCCTTCAGTTGCGGCGGCGGGAAGGCTATTTGGCTGGCCTGGCACCGGTGGCGGCCGCGGCGACCGGCTTGCCATCGGCGTCGATCACCTTCACCTGCCCCAGTTTCAACGCTTCGATCGGGGCCTGGATCCTGGACAGGTCGCCCACCACCACCCAGGTCAGCGCGTTGGGGTCGATGCTCCTGGCGGCGGCGTTGGCCTGTTCGGGGGTGAAGGCCTCGACCTGCGCGTTGCGGACCTGCACCCAGTTGTCCGGGCGGCCGTAGCGCACGATGTCGCCGATGGTGCTCATCACCGCCGCGGCGGTTTCATAGGCGCCGGGCTGGCTGCGCAGTTCGTTGGCCACGACCTTGTCGATCTCGGCCTGGGTGGCCGGCTTCCTGCCGCTGGCGTAGTCGCCGATCTCGCGCTGCATCTCGGCCACCGATTCGGCGGTCTTGTCGATCTGGACCGGGGCCACCGACAGGAACGGACGCTGGCCCAGCGCGCCGGTGAGCAGCGTACGGGCGCCATAGGACCAGTGCTTGTCCTCGCGCAGGTTCATGTTCATGCGCGAGGTGAACGAGCCGCCCAGCACCTCGTTGCTCATCTCCAGCTGGACCGCGCCCGGGTCCTTGCTGGAAGGCACCAGCTGGCCGGCATAGATGTTGGCCTGCACCGCGCCGGGCTGGTCGATCAGGAACACCCGCGGCGCGGCCGGGCGCCTGGCCTCGGGGATCGCCACGCCGGCCTTGGCCTGGCCCTGGCCCTTCCAGTCACCGAAGTACTTGTCCAGCACCGGCACGACCTGGGACAGGGTGGTGTCGCCGACCACGATCACCGTGGCTTGCTCCGGACGCAGCCACTGGCGCTGGTAGTTCAGCAGGTCCTGGCGATCCAGCGAGCCGATCGCCTGCTCGGTGCCGGTGCCGGTGAAGGGAATGCCGTAGGGATGGGCTTGGCCATACAGCAGCGGCGGCAGCACGCGCAGCGCGGCGGTCTGCGGACGCGCCTTCTCCTGGGCGATGCCGGCGATCCACTGCGCCTTGACCCGGTTGATCTCCGCAGGCTCGAAGCGCGGCGCGCGCAGCATGGTCGAGAACAGGCCAACGGATGCATCCAGGTTTTCCTTCAACGCCGACAGCGAGGCGGTGGCGCCGTCCAGCGAGGCGCCGGCCTCCAGCGCCGCGCCCAGTTCCTCGGCGCGCGACTTGAAGGCCAGCGAGCCCAGCTCGCCGGCCCCTTCGTCGAGCATGGCGTTGGCAAAACCGGCCGTGCCCAGCTTGCCGCCGTGGTCGCTGGCGTAGCCGCCGTCGAAGGCGTAGCTGATGTTCACCACCGGGATCTCGTGGCGCTCGGCCAGGATCACGGTGCTGCCGTTCTTCAGCGTGGCCCGCTGCAGGGCCGGGAACTTCAGGTCCGGGAAGGTCTCGACCCTGGGAACACCGGCCTTGCGATCCACGGTACTGGCCAGGGTGGTGTACCTGGGGTCGGGCTTGGGCGGGTTGAACGCAGCCGGCTCGACCGAAGGCTCTTCGGCCAGCGGCTGGCGCACGCCGGGCTTGACCACGAAGGTGTGGCTGGGGTTGCCCAGCCACTTGGCCGCCGCCTCGCGCACCTGGGCGACGGTGGCGCCCTCGACGTTGGCCAGCGACTGGCGGAAGCAGCCCGGATCGCCGGTGAAGGTCGCACACGAGGCCAGCACATCGGCCTTGCCACCGAAGCCGCCGATGCGTTCGATGCCGCGGATGAAGCCGGCCCGGTAGTTGGTCTTGGCCCGTTCCAGTTCCTCGGCGGTCGGGCCGTCGGTGATCAGGCGAGCCAGTTCCTCATTGATGACTGCCTCGACCCGGGCCTGGTCCACGCCCTGCTTGACCATGGCCCGGATCGAGAAGCTGCCACTGAGCTGCGCGTTGTAGTTGGCGGTGCTGACGCTGTCGACCAGCTGGTCCTGATGGACCAGGCGCGCGTCCAGGCGCGAGCTGGCGCTGCCGCCGAGCACGTCGGACACCAGATCCAGCAGGTCGGCGTCGCGGGTCCCGGCCTGCGGCACGTTCCACAGGCGCTGGACCAGCACCTGCGGGACCTTGTCTTGCAGTTCGGTGCGGCCGTCCTGCTTGAGCACGGCGATGTCGACCTTGGGCTGGGCCATGGTCGGGGTGGCCGGGATATCGCCGAAGTACCGGGTGACCTTGTCCCTGGCCGTGGCCAGGTCGATGTCGCCGGCCAGCACCAGCACCGTGTTGTTGGGGCCGTACCAGGTCTTGAACCAGGTCTTGACGTCGTCCAGCGAGGCGGCATCGAGATCGTTCATCGAGCCGATCGTGGTGTGGTGGTAGGGGTGGCCCACCGGGTACATGGTGCGCGCGATCACTTGGCGCAGCTGGCCGTAGGGCTGGTTCTCGCCCTGGCGCTTTTCGTTCTGGACCACCCCGCGCTGCTCGTCCAGGGTCTTCTGGTCGATCGCCCCGAGCAGGTGGCCCATGCGGTCCGATTCCATCCACAGCGCCATGTCCAGCGCGGTGGTGGGGATGTTCGCGAAATAGTTGGTGCGGTCGGTGTTGGTGGTGCCGTTCATGTCGGTCGCACCGGCCTGCTCGAACGGGGCGAAGAACTCGCCCGGCGCGTTCTCGCTGCCGTTGAACATCAGGTGCTCGAACAGGTGCGCAAAGCCGCTGCGGCCGGCCGGCTCGTCCTTGCTGCCCACGTGGTACCACAGGTTGACCGCCACGATCGGCGCCTTGCGGTCGGTGTGCACGAGCACGCGCAGGCCGTTGGGCAGGGTGAACTGCTCGTAGGGAATGTCGACCCTGGCCGGGGCGGTGGCTGGCGCGGCGGCGGCCGTGGGCGCCTGGGCCGCGGCGGTGGACGCCACGCCACCGAGCAGGGCGGTGGACAGGGCAAGAGCAAGCAGGCGGATCTGGGGACGCGGCGAAGTGCGCATTGAAGCTCCTTGTTTTTTACGGTGTCCGTGCGGCGCATGCCGCGGCGGGTGAAGGGACGACCCGGCGATGCTAGGCCCCGGCCGGCCGATTTTCACTAGGCCACAAGCCATGGCCGGGCACTTGCGGTCGGTCTCGTCATGCAAAACGGGCGATTGAGGCGGGCAAGGCGGGGTTTTGGTCCCTTGCTGGTGTCGGCTTCAAGCCTTCTTAGTAAAAACAGGGCGTTGCGATAGACACGCGCCCCGCATGAGGGGGGGACAAGCCCCGTCCCACCAATCCATACGTTGAACAAACGCTGAACGCAAGCGGATGACCCGCAAGCCGTGCTTGACCGCTCATGATTTGGTGTTATACGTTACTACAACACCGCACAACGACATCACTACGGATAAAAGCCATGAACCGCAGCGTCCTGCTTTCCCTGACCGCCGCCACGCTTGTTGTCGTGTGCGCCGGGCTCCTGTCCCGCCATGCCCGCACGCAGACTGGCGTGGCCCAGGCGCCGACCGTCAACCACGTGGTCGGCCTGGCCACCGTCAGCGTCCGTCCCGATCCGGCCGACCTGGCCCATTTCCACGCCACCCAGGCACAGCGCGTGGTGGACCTGCCGGCGGTGAAGGTAGCCCCGGACATGGCAGACCTGGTCTACTTTCAGGCGGCACGCGCTGCCGAGCGCATCGTCGACCTGGCCACCGTCAGCGTCCGGCCGGCCGCCGGCGACCTGGCCTGGTACCTGTCGCAACAGGCCGGCCAGATCGCGGTCCAGGCCCAGCGGATGGATGCACGGCTCGCCGCCGGTGCCGGGTCCCTGGTCGGCGACGTCGCCGCCCGCTAGGAGTCTGTCGGGCTTTGGCGGTCGAGGCGAAAATTCGGCTGCGCGAGGACAGATTTTCGGCGATTCGCCGCCCCATCGTGGTTCTATGGGGCAAGAAGCGACGGAAATATGGACCGCACAGCCGGTTTTGCAGCCCGGCCGGCCAAAGTCCGACAGGCTCCTAGGACCATGTCGCACGCGGGCACGGCATGCGCCGCCCCACCGCGCCGCGGCCGCCAACGGAACAGGAGCGGCCAGGCCTCTAGACTTGCCGGGCCCAGGACCTGCCTTCGCCCACATGCACCCGCACCGTTCCCCCGCACTGCGCGCCGCCACCGCCAGCGAAGCCTGCGCCGCATGAGTGCGCCGTTCCAGCTGGATGTGCTGCTCTACCAGCCCCAGATCCCGCCCAACACCGGCAACGTGATCCGGCTGTGCGCCAACACCGGCGCGCGCCTGCACCTGATCGGCCCGCTCGGGTTCCAGCTCGAAGACCGCCAGCTGCGGCGCGCCGGGCTGGACTACCACGAGTACGCCGCCGTGCAGGTCCACGACGACCTGCCCGCGGCCCTGGCCGCGATCGCGCCCATCCGGTTGTTTGCGCTGAGCACGCGCGGCACCCGCCGCTACGACGCGGTCCAATACGCTCCGGGCGACGCCTTGCTGTTCGGCCCGGAAACCCGCGGCCTGCCGGCCGAGGTGCTCGAGTCAGTGGCGCCGGCGCAGCGCCTGCGCCTGCCGATGCGGCCGGACAACCGCAGCCTCAACCTGTCCAACACGGTGGCGATCATGGTGTTCGAGGCCTGGCGCCAGCAGGGCTTTGCTGGTGGCGCCTGAACGCTGCTGACACGATCGCTTGCAATTACATCGCGTGCGATTTAAATTGCTGCCCATGCCCGACCAAGACGCCCCGGCCCGCGACCTGCTGCACCTGGACCAGCAGCTGTGCTTCGCCCTGTATTCGGCCAACCTGGCATTGACCCGCGCCTACCGCGGCCTGCTGGCCGGGCTGGGCCTGACCTATCCGCAGTATCTGGTGATGCTGGTGCTGTGGGAGCAGGAAGGCCAGACCGTGTCGGCCATCGGCCAGAAGCTGTTCCTGGACTCGGCCACCCTGACCCCGCTGCTCAAGCGCCTGCAGGCCGCTGGTCTGGTGACCCGCACCCGCGCCACCGGTGACGAGCGCCAGGTGGAGATCGGCCTGACCGAGGCTGGCCGGGCGCTGCGTGGCCGCGCCAGCGCCGTGCCGCAGGCCCTGTCCTGCGCCCTGGCCTGTCCGCCGGAGGCGTTGCTGCAGCTCAAGTCGCAGCTGGAAGACCTGCGCGACCACCTGGGCCGCGTCGCCTGAGCCACCCCCTGCACTTCCCCACCTCGCGCCACGTCATAAAAATCGTGCGCGATTCAATCGCTGACAAACCAAGGAGCCATGAGATGCAACCTGACAAGATCCTCTATACCGCCACCGCCATCGCCAAGGGCGGCCGCGACGGCCGCGGCATCACCCCGGGCGGTCCGCTGGACCTGCAGCTGTCCACGCCCAAGGAACTGGGCGGCGCCGGCGGCCCGGGCACCAATCCCGAGCAGCTGTTCGCGATCGGCTATGCGGCCTGCTTCATCGGCGCGATGCGCGCCGTCGGTGCGCGCGAGAACATCAAGGTGCCCGACGATGTGGCCATCGAGAGCCACGTCGGGATCGGCCCGGCCGGCAGCGCCTTCACCATCGCCGTCGAACTGAAGATCGAACTGCCCGGCATGGACCGCGAAACCGCCCAGAAGCTGGTCGACACCGCCCACCAGGTCTGCCCGTACTCCAACGCCACCCGCGGCAATGTCGATGTGGTGCTGACCCTGGTCTGATCCAGGCAGTCGCGCCAGGCACCACAACGGCGTTCTTGGTGGGAGCCGCCATGGCGGCGAAGGGCTTTCCCGTCGAGGCCCATCGCCGCTGTAGCGGCTCCCACGGCCATGGCGGCGCAGGGCTTTCCCGTCGAGGCCCATCGCCGCTGTAGCGGCTCCCACGGCCATGGCGGCCAAGGGCCTCGCCGTCAAGCCCCATCGCCGCTGTAGCGGCTCCCACCGGTCACACGCCCAGGTACAGGTCGGCGCTGTTCTTGACCTCTTCCATGACTGCATAGGTGCGGGTCTCGCGCACGCCGGGCAGCTGCCACAGGATCCTGCCGGCCAGCGCGCGGTAGTCGGCCATGTCGGCCGCGCGCAGCTTGATCAGGTAGTCGAAGCCGCCGGCCACCAGGTGGCATTCCATGACTTCCGGCTGGCCCCGGATCGCGGCCTGGAATTGCTCCAGGATGTTGGGCGTGGTCCGGTCCAGCAGGATCTCCACGAACACCAGCATCCCGGCGCCAAGCTTCTGCGGATCGAGCCGGGCGCGGTAGCCAAGGATGTAGCCCTCGGCGGTCAGCCGCTTGACCCGCTCCAGGGTGGCGGTGGGCGACAGGTGCACCGCCTCGGCCAGCTTGAGGTTGGTGATCCGGCCGTCGCGTTGCAGCAGGGCGAGGATTCTGCGGTCGGTGCGGTCCAGGGCGGCGGGGAGTTGGCTCATATCCCGATCATAGGCCCGTGAACGGATAAAAATCCGGCGCGCGCGGGATGAGAATGGCATATCTCCCGTGCATGCAGCGCCAGGTGGTCATTGATGCGGTTGCCAATCCCTTACCGTCCGGAGGCCGAGGTGCTCGCGCCCCTGCTGCAGCGGTTGCACGGCCTGGACTGGGCCCTGGCCAGCATCGATGCGATCGGCTGGATCGACCAGGTCCGCGCCGGCAAGCCCTCGGCGTTCGCCATGGAAACCCTGCTGCGCGAATTCCCCCTGTCCAGCGCCGAAGGCCTGGCCCTGATGCGCCTGGCCGAGGCGCTGCTGCGCGTGCCCGACGCCGACACCGCCATGGCCCTGACTGCCGACCAGCTGAGCCGCGCCGATTTTTCCGGCGCCTCGCAGTCGTGGCTGGCCACCCTGTCCAACCAGGCCATCAGCCTGTCCAAGAAGATGCTGGGCGAGGACGGCCACAAGGCCGGGTTCTTCGCGCGCGTGGGCGCCAAGGCCGTGGTCGCTGCGACCGTGCGCGCGGTGCAGCTGATGGGCAGGCAGTTCGTCATGGGCCAGACCCTGGATGAGGCGCTGGATGACGCGCGCAAGCAGCGCAAGGCGCGCGACGGTCTGCGTTTTTCCTACGACATGCTGGGCGAAGGTGCGCGCACCGAGGCCGACGCGCTCCAGTACATGCACAGGTACCAGGCGGCCATCGCCGCGCTGGCCGCCGCGCGCGAGCGCAGCGTGCCGGTGGAACAGGCCGACGGCATCTCGATCAAGCTCTCGGCCATCGATGCGCGCTACGAAGCGGTGCAGCACGACCAGGTGATGGCGCACCTGGTGCCGCGGGTGTGCGCACTGGCCGAAGCTGCCGCCCAGGCCGACCTCAACCTGACCATCGATGCCGAGGAAAGCGAGCGCCTGGAGCTGTCGCTGGACGTGCTGGAAGCGGTGGCCGCGCGCACCGCCGCCAAGTACCCGCAGTGGAACGGCTTCGGCCTGGCGGTGCAGGCCTACCAGACCCGCGCCCTGGAGACGATCGAGGAAGTGGCGCGCATCGCCCGGTCATTGAAGGTCCGCTTCATGGTGCGCCTGGTCAAGGGCGCCTACTGGGATTACGAGATCAAGCGCGCCCAGGAGCTGGGCCTGGCCGCGTTTCCGGTGTTCACCCACAGGCACCACACCGACCTGTCCTATCTGGCCTGCGTGCAGGCGATGCTGGCCATGCCCGATGCGATCTACCCGCAGATCGCCGGCCACAACGCCGCAACGATCGCCGCGGCGCTGCACCTGGCGCGCGCGGCCGGGGTGCCGTTCGAACTGCAGCGCCTGCACGGCATGGGCGAGGCGGTGCATGAAGCCGTGCATCGGCAGTATCCGCAGGTGGGCCTGCGCGTGTACGCGCCGGTGGGTCCGCACAGGGATCTGCTGGCCTACCTGGTGCGGCGGCTGCTGGAGAACGGGGCCAATTCCTCCTTCGTCCACCAGCTGGCCGACCCATCGGTGCCGGCCAGCGCGCTGCTGCGCTCGCCGCTGCACATCGAACCGGTCAGCGCGGTGACCCTGCCGCTGGACATCCTGGGCGAGCGCCGCAACACCGCCGGCACCGATCTCGCCTGCGAGCCGATGGCCCAGCTGCTGCTGGCGGCCTATCCGGCCACCGCACTGCCCACCCCGGCGCTGACACCGGCCGCGCAGATCGATGCGCTCGTGCGGACCCTGGCGCGCGGCCAGAAGGCCTGGAATGCCACTGCGGTCCAGACCCGCGCCGCCGCGCTGGAGCAGGCCGCCGCCGTGCTCGAACGCGACCTGGCCCAGTGGTGCGCGCTGATCGTGCGCGAAGGCCATCGCACCTGGAGCGACGCGGTGTCCGAAGTGCGCGAGGCGGCCGACTTCTGCCGCTACTACGCCCTGCAGGCGCGCGACCTGATGCGCCCACAGCTGCTGCCGGGCGTGACCGGCGAGCGCAACACCTATGCGCTGGGCGGCCGCGGCGTGTGGGCGTGCATTTCGCCCTGGAACTTCCCGCTGGCCATCTTCACCGGCCAGCTCGTCGCCGCGCTGGTCACCGGCAATGCCGTGGCCGCCAAGCCGGCCGAACAGACCCCGGGCGTGGCCGCGGCGATGATCGCCCTGCTGCACCAGTGCGGGGTGCCCACCGATGCCCTGATCGGCGTCTACGGCGCCGGCGACACCGGCGCGGCGCTGGTCGCGCATCCAAGGATCGCCGGGGTCGCCTTCACCGGTTCGACCGCGGTGGCCAAGGCGATTTCGCGCACGCTGGCCGACAAGGACGGTCCGATCGTGCCGCTGATCGCCGAGACCGGCGGCCTCAACGCCATGATCGTCGACTCCACCGCCCTGCCCGAGCAGGTCGTCGATGCGGTGGTGCAGAGCACCTTCCGCAGCGCCGGCCAGCGCTGCTCGGCCCTGCGCGTGCTGTGCGTGCACGAGCAGATCGCCGAGACGCTGATGCAGATGCTGTCCGGGGCGATGGCGCTGCTGGACCTCGGCGATCCGGCGCTGCTGGCCAGTGACCTGGGCCCGGTGATCGACACCCAGGCCTTCGAAACCCTGCAGGGCCAGATCAGGGCGCTGGAAGGCCGCGCGCGCCTGATCGCCCGCACGCCCTTGCCGGGCGATGCGCCGGCCAACAGCATCGCACCGGTGGCCTTCGAGGTGGCCTCGCTGGATGAGGTGCGCGAGGAAGTGTTCGGCCCGGTGCTGCAGGTGCTGCGCTGGAAGGGCGAGGTCGAGGCCCTGGTCGAGCAGATCAACGCGCTCGGCTATGGCCTCACGCTCGGCGTGCAGACCCGGATCGACAGCCGCGCCCAGGCCATCGCCGCCCAGGCCGAGGTCGGCAACGTCTACGTCAACCGCAACATGATCGGCGCGGTGGTCGGCGTCCAGCCCTTCGGTGGCCACGGCCTGTCCGGCACCGGTCCCAAGGCCGGCGGCCCGAACTACCTGCCGCGCTTCTGCAGCGAAACCTGCGTGACGGTCAACACCACTGCGGCCGGCGGCGACATCGAGCTGCTGATGGGCGCGCACTGAACCGCGGCACGGCGCCGTGCCGACAGGGATTGACCCATGGCGGACACGCGCTCTTGAGCTCCCGGACTGCCACCTGAATTAATAAACCGTTAAGTACAATATTCACGCGTGATTACGACGGGCGGGCGGACACTCAACCCGTACTCGCTGGAGATCTTCCGCGAATACAGCCGACGAAGCGCCTCTCTCCCGCATCGCCGCGCGTGAAGCCCGGCCTCTCCCCAGGTCGGGCTTTTTTTTGGTGCTCCTCAATCGAGCCTGGCTCGTCAGTCTCCTGGCGGATCGCTCTTGAGCCGTTCTCCGACAGCAAATCGGGTTGGCGGGACCTCAGTCACCATCACCCGTACGGTGTGTATTGGCGCGTCGAGGGTTTCCGAAGCGACCCGCGCCACTTGGCGGATGAACTGCTGAATCTTTTCTTCGGCCCGCCCTTCGACGAGTGTGACCTGGATGATGGGCATGACAGTCCTCAGGTGAGCTCAACGCCGCGTGTTTCCGGCAGGAACAGCAGCGGGGGCCCACGCTCATGCCAGCGCGCGGGTGAAATCCACGTACTGGCGCAGCCTGGCCGCGGCGCTGCCGTCGGCGATCACCGCCCGCGCGCGTGCGATGCCGGCGGCGATCGAGTCGCTGATGCCGGCCACGTACAGCGCGGCGCCGGCATTGAAGACGACGATATCCAGCGCAGGGCCTGGCTGGCCGGCCAGCACCGCGTGCAGGATCGCGATGGATTGCGCGGGGCTTTCGACCTTGAGGTTGCGGCTGGCCGACATGGCGATGCCGAAATCCTCCGGATGCAGTTCGTATTCGCGGACCTGGCCGTCGCGCAGTTCGCCGACCAGGGTGCCGGCGCCCAGTGACAGCTCGTCCATGCCATCGCGGCCCCAGACCACCAGCGCCCGCTGCGCGCCGAGTTCGTGCAGCACCCGCGCCTGGATGCCGACCAGGTCCGGATGGAACACGCCCATCAGGATGTTCGGCGAACCGGCCGGATTGGTCAGCGGCCCGAGGATGTTGAAGAGGGTGCGCACGCCCATCTCGCGCCGCACCGGCGCGACCACCTTCATCGCCGGGTGGTGGAGCGGGGCGAACATGAAGCCGATGCCGGTGCTGGCCAGGGCCGCGGCCACCTGTTCGGGCTGCAGCTCGATCTTCGCGCCCAGGGCTTCCAAGGCATCGGCGCTGCCGGATCTGGACGAGACGCTGCGGTTGCCGTGCTTGGCCACCTTCGCCCCGGCCGCGGCGGCCACGAACATCGCGCAGGTGGAGATGTTGAAGGTCTGCGACCCATCGCCACCGGTGCCGACGATGTCGACCATGTGGGTGCGATCGGCCACCTCCACCGGGCGCGAGAACTCGCGCATCACCTTGGCCGCGCCGGCGATCTCGCCGACGGTTTCCTTCTTGACCCGCAGCCCGGTGAGGATGGCCGCGGTCATGACCGGAGAAATCTCGCCGCGCATGATCTGGCGCATCAGCTCGACCATCTCGTCGTGGAAGATCTCGCGGTGTTCGATGGTGCGCTGCAGGGCTTGTTGTGGGGTGATGGACACGTTCTGGGCCTTCTCGTAGGAGCGTCCCGGGGGCGCGCGCCTTTGATGCTTCGGGTGAAAGTTCGCGCCCGTCGGGCGCTGCTGCGGAATTATTTTTCCAGGAAGTTCTTCAGCAACGCATGGCCGTGCTGGGTGAGGATGGATTCGGGATGGAACTGCACGCCTTCCACCGGAAATTCGCGGTGGCGCAGGCCCATGATCGCTTCCATCGAGCCGTCCTCGTGCTCGGTCCAGGCGGTGACTTCCAATGCATCGGGCAGGCTGGCCTTGTCCACCACCAGCGAGTGGTAGCGCGTGGCTTCGTAGCGGTCCGGCAGGCCGGCGAACACACCGCGGCCTTGATGCCGGATCGGCGAGACCTTGCCGTGCATGATGCGGCCGGCGCGGATCACCTGGCCGCCATAGACCTGGCCGATGCTCTGGTGGCCCAGGCACACGCCCAGGATCGGCGTGGTCGCGCCCAGGCGCTGGATCAGTTCCAGCGACACGCCGGCCTCGTTGGGCGTGCACGGACCGGGCGAGATCACGATGCGCTGCGGCGCCTTCTGCGCGATCTCATCCACGCTCAGCGCATCGTTGCGCACCACCTCGACCTCGGCCCCCAGCGCCTGCAGGTACTGCACGAGGTTGTAGGTGAAGCTGTCGTAGTTATCGATCATCAGCAGCATGGTCAGGATCCTGTTGCCGATCGCGGCGGGTCGTGGCGGAAAAGCCCGGTGATGCAGGACAGCAACCCGTCCACCGCCTCCTGGCCGGTGGCCCACGAGCACACCAGGCGGATCACCGCAGCGCTGTCGTCGTAAGGCGACCAGCGCTCGAAGCTGGTGAAACCGGCCAAGGCCTGGATCTGGGCGTGGGTCAGGATCGGGAACACCTGGTTGCTCGGCGAGTCGATCAGCAGCGGCACCCCGGCCGCCTTGAGCCCGTCCTGCAGGCGCTGGGCCATGGCATTGGCATGGGCGGCCAGTTCGAAGAAAAGCTCATCCTCGAACAACGCCTCGAACTGTGCACCGACCACCATGCCCTTGGCCAGCATCGCCCCGCGCTGCTTGATCAGGTAACGCAGGTCCGGCTGCAGCGATCGTTCCACGACCACCAGCGCCTCGCCCAGCAGCGCGCCGTTCTTGGTCCCGCCGATGTAGAAGGCATGGGTCAGCGCGGCGATATCGGCCAGGCTCAGGTCGTTGCCGGCGGCGGTCAGCGCGCAGCCGATGCGCGCCCCGTCCAGGTACAGCAGCAGGCCGGCCTGGTCGCACAGCGCGCGCAGGGCCTGCAGTTCGGCCTTGCGGTAGATGGTGCCCAGCTCGGTGGTGTTGGACACGTACACCAGGCGCGGCTTGACCATGTGTTCGCTGGTGTTTTCGGCCAGCAGCGCACGCACGCCATCGGGGGTGAGCTTGCCATCCACGTGCGGGGTGACCAGCACCTTGTGCCCGGTGGCCTCGATGGCGCCGGTCTCGTGGGTGGCGATATGGCCGCTGTTGGCCGCGATCACCGCCTCGTGGGGACGCAGGAAGGCGCTGATCGCCAGCAGGTTGGTCTGGGTTCCGCCGGCCAGCAGATGCACCTGCGCCTGCGGCTGGCCGCAGCGCGCCAGGATCAATTCGGCCGCGCGCACGCTGTGCGCGTCCAGGCCGTAGCCGGTGTGCTGCGCGGCACTGGCCCGCACCAGCGCCTGCAGCAGGCGCGGATGCGCGCCTTCGCTGTAGTCGTTGCGGAAGGAGGCCAGGGCCTGCATCGGAGCGGCGCCCATCACAGGCCCCTGGCCGCCTGGGCCACGGCGCGGAACAGGGCGCGGCCCTTGTTCATGGTTTCCTCCCACTCCGCGTCCGGATCCGAATCGTAGACCACGCCGCCGCCGGCCTGCACGTACAGGTAGCCACCCTGGATCACCGCGGTGCGGATGGCGATGGCGGTATCGGCATCGCCATGCCAGCCGATGTAGCCCACCGCCCCGGAATACACGTTGCGCCGCACCGGCTCCAGCTCGCCGATGATCTCCAGCGCGCGGATCTTGGGCGCGCCGCTGACCGTGCCGGCCGGGAAGGTGGCACGCAGCACGTCGGCATAGCTCAGCCCGGCCTTGAGCCTGCCGGTGACCTCGCTGACGATGTGCATGACGTGGCTGTAGCGCTCGATCACGAACTGCTCGCCCACTTCGACCGTGCCCGGCTCGGCCACCCGGCCCACGTCGTTGCGGCCCAGGTCGATCAGCATCACGTGCTCGGCCCGTTCCTTGGGATCGGCCAGCAATTCGGCTTCCAGGGCCAGGTCTTCCTCCGGGGTGGCGCCGCGGCGGCGGGTGCCGGCGATCGGGCGCACGGTGACCACCCCGCCCTGCAGGCGCGCCAGGATCTCCGGCGAGGAACCCACCACCTGGGTGCCGCCGACATCGACGAAGTACATGTATGGCGAGGGATTGAGCGCCCGCAGCGCGCGGTATACATCGATCGGTCGGGCCCGGAACGGCACCCGCAGGCGCTGGCTGGGCACGACCTGGAAGATGTCGCCGGCGCGCACGTATTCCTGCGCCTTGCGCACCACCGCGTGGTACTGCTCACGGGTGAAGGACGAATGGAAATCGGCCTCGTCGATGGCATCGGACACCTGCGCCTGCGGGTAGCCCACCCCGCCCTGGCGCAGGCGGTGGGCCAGCTCGTCCAGGCGCCGGTTGGCACGGGCCCAGGCCTGCGGCTGCGCGGGATCGGCATGCACGATCAGGTACAGCCGGCCCTTGAGGTTGTCGAACACCGCCAGCTCTTCGGACAGCATCAGCAGGATGTCCGGCGTGCCCAGTTCGTCGGGCTTGTCGCCGGCGGCCAGGCGCGGCTCGATGTAGCCGATGCACTCGAAGCCGAACCAGCCCACCAGCCCGCCGGTGAACCCGGGCAGCCCCTCGAAGCGGGGCACCGAATAGCTGGCACGCAGGCGTTCGACCTCGGCCAGCGGGTCCTCCAGCTGGCGCGTTTGCACCACCTGACCGTACTCGCACACCTCCAGGGTATGGCCGCGCACGCTGTAGATGCGCCGCGCCGGCAGGCCGATGATGGAATAGCGGCCGAAGCGTTCGCCGCCTTCGACTGATTCGAACAGGTAGGTGTAGGGACCGTCGGCGAGCTTCAGGTAGACCGACAGCGGCGTGTCCAGGTCGGACAGCACTTCACGGACGACGGGGATGCGGGTGTGGCCTTCA
The DNA here is from genome assembly GCF_000233915.3 of Pseudoxanthomonas spadix BD-a59. Taxonomy (NCBI): domain Bacteria; kingdom Pseudomonadati; phylum Pseudomonadota; class Gammaproteobacteria; order Lysobacterales; family Lysobacteraceae; genus Pseudoxanthomonas; species Pseudoxanthomonas spadix. The sequence goes on from NC_016147.2 coordinate 3,180,579, forward strand.
GCGGCGTGGCGCTGGAACTGCTCTGCGGTGATCAAGACGGCTTCCCTTGCGGAACTCGGTGGCGGCGGTTTGGACGACGGCGGCAGGCCACCATCGCCACGCGCGGCGAGCGGAAAGGGAGCTAAGCGGGGTCGTCGGGACGGGCACGGCCGGTACTTTACCGCAACCCGACAGGGGCGCAACGACGGCCCCTGGGGCGGGCGCGCCGGAAGCAAGCAGGCCGCGCGTGGCGCGCGAGCGGCCGCCTCCATGCCCGACCGGCACGTTTCGATCGATTGACCATGACCTGGCTGGACACGGCCGACGACGAGCGCGCGCAGCGTGGTGGGCACTGCAGGGCCACCGCCCCACGGCGCCCCTGGCCGCCGTGGGCCACGGCCAGCGGCAGGCCGCCGAGTCGATTCAACCCAACAGCGGGCAGCCGGGCGGCAGGTGCATGCGCAGGCGGCCGGGCACGCAGTCGATGCGGAACTGGTGCGCCGTGGTCGGTTCGCCGTCCAGGTTCAGGGTGATCGGCAGATCGGCCTGGATCTCCACCCACGGCAGCCGGCGACGCACGGCCACCTGCTCCAGCGCGGCGCGCTTGCCGCCGGTGATCAGCGCGCCCAGGGTGGCGGCGACCGTGCCGGTGAGTTCGGGGATGATGGTCAGGTCCAGCAGGCCATCATCGATCTGCGCGTCCGGGCACAGCGCCTGGCCGCCGCCGGCCTGGCGGCCATTGCCCAGGCCCAGGGCGATGAAGGCGCCTTCCCAGCCGAAGTCAGGCCCGCTGAAGCGCGCGTGCTGCGGCTCCACCCGGCCCAGCCGGGCCAGGCCGGTGACCAGGTAGGCCAGGCCGCCGAGCACACGCTTCATGGCTTCGTCGGTCTCCACCGTGACCTGGGTGCCGAAGCCGCCGGTGGTCAGGTTGGCGCACCAGTGCCGGCCGTGCGCGGCGGTGACCTTGAGCAGGTCGATGCGGCGCGGCTGGCCGTCGCGGGCCACGGCCAACGCGGCATCGGGCGCCAGCGGCAGGCCCGCGGCGGTGGCGAAATCATTGGCCGTGCCCAGCGGCAGCAGTGCCAGCGTCGGCAGCGCATCGGCGTCCTCCTCGCGCCCGGCCAGCGCGCTGGCCACCTCGCTCAGGGTGCCATCGCCACCGCCGGCGATCACGGTGTCCACGCCATCGGCGATCGCCTCGGCCACATAGCGGCCGGCATCGCCGCCCTCCCAGGTCACCCGCACGTCCAGCTGCACGCCTTGCCTGCGCATGGCGGCCACCGCTTCGCGCACCGCTTCGTTGCCGGCGGACTTGCCGTTGAGGATCAGGCGCCAGTGAGGCTGGGACATGGACTTCGCGCAGGACCGGGCGCGGCAGGCTAGCAGCTGCCGATGACGGCCGCTGTCATGTTTTGGTCAGATTGGACAGGTAGCGTGGAAGGCCATAGCAGGGACGACGGAGGGAGGCAGGATCAGCCTCCAGCATTCATCCAGGGCCGCACCGGTATCGACACCGTTGCGGCCTTTTTCATGGCCGCAGGAACTTCAGGTCCGACGGCGCGGCCACCTCGACGGTCTGCAGGGTCTTGCCGAGCCGGCCGGTGGCCGGATCGCGCGCGATCACCACGATCCGGTCGTCGCCCTGCGCGGCCACCAGCACGAAGCGACCGGTCGGGTCGATGGCAAACTCGCGTGGCAGGCGGCCCTCGGTGGCGCGGCGCTGGAGCGGCTTCAAGCCGCCATCGGCGGTGACCGCGAAGGCGACCAGATGGTTGTCGGTGCCGCGGTTGATCGCATAGAGAAACCGGCCATCGGCCGACAGATGCAGCGCGCCGCCGCCGTTGTCACCGGCAAAGCCGGGCGCGAACAGATTCACCAGCGTGCGCAGCGCCAGGGTGCCGTCGGTGGCGACATCGAGCACGGCCACCTGCCCGGCCATTTCCAGGGTCAGATAGGCATGCCTTCCCTCCACATCGAACACCAGATGCCGCGGCCCGCTGCCCGGCGGCAGGGCCAGGAACGGCGTCTTGGCCGGCTGCAACGGCTGCTCGGCGTTAGCCTGCGGCGCATAGCGATAGGCATAGACGCGATCGCCGCCCAGGTCGGCGACGTAGGCGGTCTTGCCATCGGGCGCGAAATTGACCGAATGGATGTGCGCCGAACGCTGCCGTTCCCTGTCCACATGGCTGGCCTGGTAGCTGGACAGCTGGGTCACCGGTTGCAGCGCGCCATCGCTGGCGATGGGCAGCACCGCCAGGGTGCCACCGGGATCGGCGGCGACCGAGTAGTTGGCCACCAGCAGGTAGCGCCCGTCCGGGCTGAGGCTGGCATGGGTGGGATGCTGGCCCAGGGTGGAGACCTGGTTGCGCAGCGTCAGCCGGTGCTGTCCATCCAGGCTGAGCGCGCTGGCGCGGCCGACCGGATCGCGCGCACCGGGCCCGTTCTCGTTGACCGCATAGACGTGGCTCTGCTCGGGGCAGACCACCAGCCAGGACGGATTGTCCAGGCGCAGCTGCTGCCAGGGCCTGGCATCGAGCCTGCCGCTGGCCGTGTCGAACCTGTAGGCGTACAGGCCCGGGCGCTCGCCTTGCGTGTAGGAGCCCACCAGCAGGTCGACCGAGCCGGCGCTTGCGGCCAGCGGCAAGGCGGTCATCGCCAGCGCCGTGAACTTGAACAAATCCAGCATGCACACGCTCCGTGGATCGCAAACACGCGCCGCTGCTAGCCGCGCGCGAAATCGGCCAGCGCCTGGCCGTCCATGCGGTAGACCGTCCATTGGTCCATCGGCCTGGCACCGGCGGCGCGATAGAAGTCGATCGCCGGCTGATTCCAGTCCAGCACCGACCACTCGAAACGGCCGCAACCCTGCTCCACCGCCAGCCGGGCCAGGTAGCGCAGCAGCGCCAGGCCCGCGCCCTGGCCGCGCGCGTGCGGGCGCACGAACAGATCTTCCAGATAGAGGCCGTTGCGGCCCAGCCAGGTCGAGTAGTTGAAGAAATACACCGCAAAGCCCACCGCCACCCCGTCCTGCTCGCAGATCACGGCGTGCGCGGTGGCACCTTCGTCAAACAGGCTGCGGGCCAGGTCGGCTTCGCTGGCCTTGACCGCGTCGGGCTCGCGTTCGTACTCGGCCAGCGCCTGGATCAGCTCGCGCAGCAGCGGCACATCGGCGCGGGTGGCCGGGCGGATCTGCAGGCTCATCGGGCGCCGGCCACGGCTGCGCGCATGTCCGCAATCACCCGGCCATAGTCGGGCGCGTTGAAGATCGCTGATCCTGCGACGAAGGCGTCGGCCCCGGCCGCGGCGATCTGGCCGATGTTGTCGACCTTCACCCCGCCGTCGATTTCCAGGTGGATCTGGCGCCCGGACGCATCGATCTTGCGCCGCACCACGCGCAGCTTGTCCAGCGCCGAGGAGATGAACTCCTGGCCGCCGAAGCCCGGGTTGACCGACATCAGCAGCACCAGGTCGACCTGGTCCAGGACCCAATCCAAAATGTCCACCGGCGTGGCCGGGTTGAGCACCACCCCGGCCTTGCAGCCATGCGACTTGATCAGCTGCACGGTGCGGTGCACGTGGCGGCTGGCCTCGGGATGGAAGCTGATCACGCTGGCGCCGGCCTGGGCGAAGTCCGGAATGATCCGGTCCACCGGCTCGACCATCAGGTGCACGTCGATCGGCGCGCTCACCCCGTGCTTGCGCAGCGCCTGGCAGACCATCGGGCCGATGGTCAGGTTGGGCACGTAGTGGTTGTCCATCACGTCGAAGTGGATCCAGTCGGCGCCGGCGGCCAGCACGGCGTCCACTTCGGCACCCAGGCGGGCGAAGTCGGCCGACAGGATGGACGGGGAAATGATGCAGTTCGGCATGGGCGGGCTCGAGGGTCAGGGGAAAGGACGGTCAGGCCGCGCGCTTGCGGCGCAGGGCCTTGATCCGGTCGTAGGCGGCATTGAGCTCGCGGGCGCGGGTTTCGGCGCGGGCGCGCAACTCGGGCGCAGCGCCGTCCATGCGGTCCGGGTGGTACTGGGAAATGAGCCGGCGGTAGGCCTGGTCGACTTCGGCATCGGACGCGTCGCGGGTCAGGTCGAAGGCCCGGTACGGGTTGTCCCTGGCCAGCCGGAACCAGTCGCGGTCCAAGGCGTGGCCCAGCAGCAGGCCGGCCAGGGCGCCGAACACCGGATTGGGCCGGAACAGCAGCGCCCCGGCGATGCCGCCCAACAGCTTTCCATACCAGCGGTTCATCGGATTCGGCCTGCCTGCGGTGGGGGATGTGTGCGCATTTTACGGCACCTTCGCAGGCCGCCCCGGGCACGCTCCCAAACCCGCGCGGGCGCGTACACTACGCGGCCCGCCGCCGCCAGCCGGCGTGCCGGCGTGCCACGCGCGCGGGTCCATCGCGAGCCAGCGCGTCACCTCAGGAGTGCCAAGTGCCCACCACGCTGTTGCAAGCCGATCTTCCCGGTCTGAACCTGCGCCACCGCGGCAAGGTCCGCGACGTCTTCGAGATCCCACGCGGGCGCCTGCCCGCCGACGCACAGCCCGGCGCGGCCTCCAATGGGGACTACCTGCTGATCGTGGCCACCGACCGCCTGAGCGCATTCGATGTGGTCCTGCCCGATCCGATCCCGGGCAAGGGCGAGATGCTGTGCCAGATCTCCAACTTCTGGTTCGACAGGACCGCCCACCTGATGCCCAACCACCTGACCGGCATCGAGGTGGCCAGCGTCCTGCCCGAAGGCGTGGACCCGGCCCTGTATGCCAGGCGCGCGGTGGTGGCCAAGCGGCTCAAGCCGGTGCCGGTGGAGGCCATCGCCCGCGGCTACCTGATCGGCAGCGGCTGGAAGGATTACCAGCGCACCGGCAAGGTCAGCGGGATCGTCTTGCCCGATGGCCTGCAGCAGGCCCAGCAGCTGCCCGAACCGATCTTCACCCCCTCGACCAAGGCCGCGGTAGGCGAGCACGACCAGAACATCGACTTCGATGCGATGGTCCGCAGCGTCGGCGGCGAGCTGGCCGAGCGGGTCCGCGATGCGACCCTGCGCCTGTATGCCTTCGCCGCCGAATACGCGGCCGCGCGCGGGATCCTGCTGGCCGATACCAAGTTCGAGTTCGGCACCGATGCCGATGGCCGCCTGTACATCATGGACGAGATGCTCACACCCGATTCCTCGCGCTACTGGCCAGCCGACCAATACCGGGTCGGCAGCAGCCCGCCCAGCTACGACAAGCAGATCGTGCGCGACTACCTGGAGACGCTGGACTGGGACAAGACCGCGCCCGGCCCGGTGCTGCCGGCCGAAGTGATCGAGCGCACCCGCGCCCGCTACGCCGAAGTCCTGCACAAGCTGGCCGGCATCACGATCGACTGATGCATCGGGCAGGCACCGCCATGCCGGCACCCGCCAACGACCTGCTTGAATGCGAACGCATCCTCGGGAGGGATCGATGAACGCACCTGCCGCCCGCACGATCGAGGACTGGTTTGCCAGCTATTCGCGTGACCATCGCGACCCGGTCAACCAGGCCATCCATGCGGTGGCGGTGCCGGCGATCCTGTGGTCGGTGGTGGCCTTGCTGTGGTGCATCCCCACCCAGGCCAGCTGGTTGCGCAACGGGGTGTGGGCGGGGCTGGCGATGTTTGCCGCGTGGAGCTTCTACAACCGTCTCTCGCGCCGGCTCGGCTACGGCATGTTCGTGGTGTTCTTTTTCATGGGCTGCCTGTGCCGGCTGGTGGTCCAGCGCGCGGGGCTCGAGGCGTTGCTGTGGAGCGCGGTGGGCGTCTTGGTGCCGGCGTGGATCGCGCAGTTGATCGGCCATCGGATCGAAGGCCGCAAGCCGAGCTTCTTCACCGACACCGTCTACCTGCTGATCGGCCCGCTCTGGGTGCTGGCCAAGTTCTATCGCAGCATGGGTTGGCGGTATTAGCCACCTCCTGCGTCCTTGGGTGATGCCGGACCCTTTGTCGGGGGGGGCCGCATGGGCGCGAGAGGCTTTACCGGGAACGCCCCATCGCGGGCATGGCCGGCGCCTGCCCCAGCATCGCCGCGGTCGGCGCAAAGCCGCGCGGGGCGTAGCCGAAGTGGCGGTGAGCAGGCGACGCATCGAACACCAGATCCTGGCCCATCCGCGCCACGGCCGCGGCATTGAGTGCGCGAGCGATCCCCAGCCGCTGGGCCACGCCCACGGCGAGCTTGAACAGCGGTGCCGGCAGTTCCAGCAGGCGCGCCGGCGGGGACATTGCCGCCAGCGTGCGCGCGACCATCTCGCGATAGGCCAGCGTCTCGCCGCCGGGCAGCGCGTAGGCCTGGCCGAAGGTGGCTTCAACCTCGAGCACCGCGATGGCCGCATCGGCCAGATCCTCCACGTGCACCGGCTGCCGCAGCCCGTCGGCCCCGCGTGGCAGCGGGAATAGGCCGAAGCGGCGAGCCAGCGCCGCGATCCGGGTCAGCGAAGCATCGCGGCCGGCACCGTAGACCAGCGTCGGCCGCAACAAGGTGGCCTGCGCCCCGTGCGCCGCTGCATGCGCGAACACCGCTTGCTCGGCCGCGGCCAGGCGCGCGGCCAGGTCGCGCTCATGGGCATCGGCCGATGCCTGCTTGGTGCCCAGGCTGGTCGAGCCGAAGGCGACCACGCGCCGGCTGTGCACCGCGCCGCGCGCATACCAGTGCGCGAACGCATCCAGCGGCCCGGCGCTGAAGATCGCATCGGCGCTGCCCGGCAGCACCGGCATGTGCTGCAGGTCGCCGTGCAGCCACGCCACCCCGTCGCGCGCCGGCTGCGCCCGCCGCGAAATCGCCAACACCTGCCAGCCCTGCGCGCGCAGGCGCGTCAGCAGCGCCTGGCCGATCTGACCGGTGCCGCCCAGCAGCAGTGCGGTGCGCGGCGGGCGGTGACAGGCGGCAGTGGAATCGACGGTCTCTGGCATCGCACCAGCATAGGCCACCGGCACTGCGCCGCCGGGCATGACCGGCTGGTCAGCGGCCCCTGCACACCGCGGCTGTTATCCTCGTGCGTTGCTCGCGAATCGCTGTATTGCCTGCATGCCGCAAACCCTCGATCTGCTGCTGGCCCTGCCCTTTGTGATGGCAGCGGCCGTGGCTGCCGCCCATCGACTGCCGCGCACGGTCATCGCCTGGATCGCCGCGCTGGCCCCATTGCTGGGGCTGGTCCTGCTGGGCGCGATGACACCGGCGATCCTGGACGGCCAGGTGCTGCACAGCCGCCACCTGTGGCTGCCGCGGATCGGTCTGGAATTCACCCTGCGGCTGGATGGATTTGCATGGATGTTCGCCATGCTGGTGCTGGCCATCGGTGCGCTGGTGATCATGTATGCGCGCTACTACCTGAGCCGCAACGACTCGCTGCCGCGCCTGCTGGCCTTCCTGCTGCTGTTCATGGGTGCGATGCTGGGCGTGGTGATCTCCGGCAACCTGCTGCTGCTGAGCGTGTTCTGGGAGTTGACCAGCCTGACCTCGTTCCTGCTGATCGGCTTCTGGTCGCATCGCCAGGATGCCCGCGAAGGCGCGCGCATGGCCCTGGTGATTACCGGCGGCGGTGGACTGGCCCTGCTCGGCGGGGTGCTGCTGATCGGCCGCATCGTCGGCAGCTACGACCTGGATGCGGTCCTGGCCGCCGGCGACGCCCTGCGTGCCAGCCCGCTGTATCCCTGGGCCCTGTCCCTGGTGCTGGGCGGCATCTTCACCAAGAGCGCGCAGTTTCCGTTGCACTTCTGGCTGCCGCAGGCCATGGCCGCGCCGACGCCGGTGTCGGCCTACCTGCACTCGGCCACCATGGTCAAGGCCGGGGTCTTCCTGCTGGCGCGCCTGCACCCGGCACTGGCCGGGACCGACCTGTTCTTCTACACCGTGTGCACCATCGGTGCGCTGACCCTGCTGGTTGGCGCGTGGAACGCGATCTTCGAGCACGATCTCAAGGGTCTGCTGGCGTATTCGACCATCTCGCACCTGGGCCTGATCACCATGCTGTTCGGCCTGGGCACGCCGATGGCGGTGGTGGCCGGCGTGTTCCACATCCTCAACCACGCCATCTTCAAGTGTTCGCTGTTCATGGCCGCCGGCATCATCGACCACGAGACCGGCACCCGCGACATCCGCAAGCTGGGCGGCCTGCGCAGGTTGATGCCTTTCACCAGCGCCCTGGCGATCATCGCCTCGCTGTCGATGGCCGGCATCCCGCTGCTCAACGGTTTTCTGTCCAAGGAAATGTTCTTCGCCGCGGCCATCGAAACCGATGCGCCGCTGCCGATGCGCATCTTCACCGGCATCACCGCGCTGCTGGCCGGCGTGCTGGGCGTGGCCTACAGCCTGCGCTTTGTCTACGAAAGCTTCTTCGGCGATGGCCCGCGCGGGCTGGACACCCTCCCGCATGAGCCGCCGCGCTGGATGAAGATCCCGGTCGAGGTGCTGGTGGTGCTGTGCGTGGCGGTGGGCATCGTCCCGGCCCTGACCGTGGCCCCGTTTCTGCATGCCGGCGCCGGCGCGATCCTGGGCAGCGCCATGCCCGACTACAGCCTGGCAGTCTGGCATGGCCTGAACTGGCCGCTGGCGATGAGCATCGCCGGGATCCTGGGCGGGGTGCTGCTGTACTTCGGCCTGGCCAGGCTGCTGAACCTGCACGCGGTGGTGACCCGCGCCATCGGCCGCGACCTGTTTACCTACAACCTGGAACTGCTGTTCGTCGCCGGCAGCCGGATCACCCGGGCCCTGGCCAACGGCAGTCTGCAGCGGACCCTGCTGTGGCTGGTGCTCAGCGCGCTGCTGGTCATGGCGCTGCCGCTGCTGCTGGACCCGGGCACGGCGCTGGCCTGGAACGGCGGCTGGCGCACGCCCATGCAGTGGCCAGGCTGGGTGCTGTGGCTGCTGATGCTGGTCCCGGCATTGACCGCCCTGCGCCTGTACCGGCACCGGCTGCTGGCGGTGGCCTGCATCGGCGGCACCGGCCTGGCCGTCAGCCTGAGCTTCGTGTTCCTGTCCGCGCCGGACCTGGCCCTGACCCAGCTGATGGTGGAGATGGTCACCCTGGTCCTGCTGCTGCTGGCGATGAACTACCTGCCCGAGCGGTCGCCGCGTGAGACGGGCCTGCCACGGCGCCTGCGCGACGGCGCCATCGCGCTGGTGGCCGGCAGCGTGGTCGGCGCGCTGGCCTGGGCGATGATGCTGCGCCCGCACGACACCATCGCGGTGGAGATGCTGCAGCGCTCGCTGCCGCAGGCCTGGGGCCACAACGTGGTCAATGTGATCCTGGTGGATTTCCGCGGCTTTGATACCTTCGGCGAGATCACCGTGTTCGCCATCGCCGGACTGGTGGTGCATGCACTGTTGCGGCGCGCGCGGATGGCGCCGGAACGCCACTTCGACGGCCCGCCGGTGGACCTGTCGATGCCGGCCAACCTGATGCAGGTGCTGGCGCCAATGGTGGCAGCCACCTCGATCTACCTGTACCTGCGCGGCCACAACGCGCCCGGCGGCGGTTTCATTGCCGGGCTGGTGCTGGCGGTACCATTGCTGATCCAGTACGTGCTGCAAGGCGCGCGTTCGGTCGAGTCGCGGCTGGGTTTCGACTTCATCCGCACCATCGGCATTGGCGTGGTCCTGGCCCTGGCCAGCGGCGCGGCCTCGATGCTGTTCGGTGCGCCGTTTTTGACCAGCGGCCATCTGCAGCTGCAGCTGCCGCTGATCGGCGAACTGGAACTGCCCAGTGCGATGGCCTTCGATACCGGCGTGTACCTGGTGGTGTTCGGCGCGGCCATGCTGATGCTGTCGATGATGGGCACCATCAAGGGCTCGCGCACCCGCAAGACCCAGCGTGGGGTGGTCGACAGCTCGGGCCGCTCGGCCTTCACTGGCGAGGAGCCGGTCTGATGGAACTGGCCTTGGCCACCGCCATTGGTGTGCTGACCGCGGTGGCGGTCTACCTGATGCTGCGCGCGCGCAGCTTCGATGTGATCCTGGGGCTGACCTTTCTCAGCTACGCCACCAACCTGCTGATCTTCGCCGGCGGCCGCCCGGTGGTGGGCAAGGCGCCGATCATCGTCGAGGGCATGCCGGCCGATCTGGCCCACTACACCGATCCATTGCCGCAGGCGCTGGTGTTGACCGCGATCGTGATCTCCTTTGCGATGACCGCAGTGAGCATCGTGCTGGCCATGCGCAGCCGCGCCGACAACGGCGGCGACCACGTCGATGCCCATGACGCCGCGCCCGAGGAGGCGCGCAGCAACCCGGGTGGGGGCGGCCGGTGAACCATCTGCCGATCCTGCCGGTGCTGATCCCGATGGCCGGCGCTGCCGTCTCGCTGATGGTCGAACGCCGCCGCTTCGGCGCGGGTGTGCGCCGCCTGGTGGCGTGGCTGTCGATGGCCGCCCTGGCCGCGGTGGTGGCGATGCTGGTGGCCGACGCCGCCCGTGGCCAGGTGGGTACGTATCTGCTGGGCGACTGGCCGGCGCGGCTGGGCATCGCCCTGGTGGCCGACCGGCTGTCGGTGTGGATGGTGGCGGTGACCACGCTGCTGGCCGCGGCCAGCCTGCTGTACGCCTGCAGCGGCTGGGACCGGCGCGCCCCGCACTTCCACGCGCTGTTCCAGTTCCAGTTGATGGGCCTCAACGGCGCGTTCCTGACCGGCGATCTGTTCAATCTGTTCGTGTTCTTCGAAGTGATGCTGATCGCCAGCTACGGCCTGCTGCTGTCCGGCGGGCGCGGGCTGGGCATGCGCAACGGCTTTCATTACGTGGTGTTCAACGTCACCGCCTCCTCGCTGTTCCTGATCGCGCTGGGCCTGCTCTACGGCCTGCTGGGCACCCTCAACATGGCCGAGCTGGCAGTGCGCATCAGCCAGCTGCCGGCGGCCAACGTGGCACTGGTCAAGGCCGCAATCGGCCTGCTGCTGGTGGTGTTCTGTGCCAAGGCCGCGCTGTTGCCGCTGTATCTGTGGCTGCCGGACACCTACGCACGCGCACCGGCGGCGGTGGCGGCGCTGTTTGCGGTGATGACCAAGGTCGGCCTGTATGCGGTGCTGCGCGTGTCCACGCTGCTGCTGGGCGCTGGCGCAGGCGCGCTGGCCGGCTACGGGCAGTCCTGGCTGCTGGTGCTGGGCGCTGCGACGCTGATCGTGGCCGCACTGGGCGTGCTGGGTTCGGCGCGGCTGCCGGTGATGATCGGCTACCTGGTGGTGTGGTCGGCCGCGACCCTGTTTGTGGCCTTTGCCCTGGGTGAGCCGGGCACGGTGGGCGCGGGCCTGTACTACCTGGCCCATAGCTGCTTCACCACCGCGGCCTTGTTCCTGATCGCCGGCCTGATCCGGCGCCGGCACGGCAGCGCCGACCAGGACGATTCCCTGGCCGCGGCACTGCCCGGGCGCACCTGGCCGGGGGTGCTGTTCCTGATCGCGGGTGTGGCGGTGGCCGGCTTGCCGCCGCTGACCGGCTTCCTGGGCAAGGCCGCGCTGCTGGCGGCCACCCCGCCTTCGCAGGTGGGTCTGGTCTGGAGCACGGTGCTGGTCAGCAGCCTGATGGTGATCATCGGCGTCAGCCGCGCCGGCGTGCGCCTGTTCTGGCAGGCCCCGGCCAGGCTCGAAGAGGCCGGCCCGGTCAGGACCGCGCCGGCGCGCCCGGTGGCCACCATCGCGGCCACCGTCCTGCTGGGCTACGTGGTGGCCATGAGCGTGTTCGCCCAGCCCCTGCTGGTCTACACCGATGCCACCGCGCGCCAGCTGCAGGACACGGCCGGCTATGTCGACCATCTACGCGGGCTGGCGCCGGCCAGGAGGCAGCCTTGATGCGCCGCTGGCTGCCCTCGCCGTCGCTGAGCGTGGCCCTGCTGGTGTTCTGGCTGCTGCTCAACCACAGCGCCTCGCCCGGGCAGGTCCTGCTGGGCGCGGCGTTGGCCCTGGCCATCCCGCTGCTGGCCCGGCGCATGGACCACGAGCACTGCCCGACCGGATCATTGCGCGGCGTGCCCCGGCTGGCCGTGGTGTTTGCCTGGGACATCATCAGATCCAACCTGATCGTGGCCGCGCAGGTGCTGGGCCCCGAGTCCAGGATCCGGCCCGGGTTCGTCTGGGTGCCGCTGGACATCGGCAACCTGCGCGGCATCACCGTGCTGGCCAGCATGATCAGCCTGACCCCGGGCACGCTGTCGGTGGTGCTGACCGACGATCGCCGCCATCTGCTGGTGCATGCGCTGCACCTGGACGATGCCGACGCGCTGGTGCGCCAGATCAAGACCCGCTACGAAACCCCGCTGATGGAGGTCTTCCCGTGAATACCACCGCCCTGCTGGACATGACCGTCACCGGCGCGCTGGGCGTGGCCTGTCTGGCCCTGCTGCTGTGCCTGTGGCGGCTGGTGTTCGGGCCCACCGTCAGCGACCGGATCCTGGCCCTGGACACGCTCTCGGTCACGGCAATCGCCGTGCTGATGCTGTGGGGCATGCAGCTGGATTCGACCGTGTACTTCGAGGCCGCGCTGGTGATCGCCATGCTCGGCTTTGGCAGCACCGTGGTGCTGAGTAAATTCGTGCTGCGCCGGGACATCGTCGAATGAACGCAGCCATCGACCTGGTGCTGATCGCGCTGCTGGTGGCCGGCAGCATCTTCATCCTGGTCGGCGCACTGGGCCTGGTGAAACTGTCGGACGTGTTCGCCCGCCTGCACGCGCCCACCAAGTCCAGCACCCTGGGCGTGGGCTGCGTGCTGCTGGCCTCGGTGGGCTATCACCTGCTGCAGGGCGAAGGTCTGCAGCTGCGCGAGCTGCTGATCACCGTGTTCCTGTTCATCACCGCGCCGATCAGTGCGCACCTGATCGGCAAGGCGGCGCTGGCGTTGCTGCCCGGGCACCAGCCCGCGCCGCCGCCCGGGGACGATTGATCCAAGCCGGTCCAGCGTTACGGGGTTCAACCGGGCCCGGCGCCGGGCTGCATGACCGCCGCCGGCTTGCGTGCCCTCAGCCCGCGCCGGCCATCGCGCGCAGGCCGATGCCGACCAGGTAGGCCAGCACCGTGCCGGTGGCATAGCCCAGCGTGCCCAGCAGCGCGCCGATCGGCGCCAGTGCCGGGTGGAACACCGCGGCCACCACCGGTGCCGAGGCCGGTCCACCGATGTTGCTCTGCGAGCCCATCGCGAAATAGAACAGCGGCGCCTTGAGCAGCCGGCCCAGGCCCCACAGCAGCACGATGTGCACCGCGATCCAGACGATCCCCAGCACGAACAACCACGGCCGTGCCAGCACCGCGCCGATGTCCATCTGCATGCCGATGGAGGCGATCAGCACGTACAGCAGCAGCGTGCCGATCTTGGAGGCCCCGGCGCCGTCGAGCTGGCGCGCGCGGGTGAAGCTCAGGCCCAGTCCGGCCAGGGTGGCCAGCAGCACCACCCACACGTAGGGCGAATCCAGGCTGATCCGATGCGCCCATGGCAACGGCGCAAACCAGCCGGCCAGCGGCACCGAGACCGCATGCGCCAGCCCGACCACGCCGAAGGCCAGCCCGATGATCAGCATGAAGTCGGCCTGGGTCGGGATGCGCGCGTGCTGGGCGTTGTAGGCGGCCAGGCGCTGCTTGAGCGTCTCGATCGCCGCGGTGTCGGCCCCGGCGCGCGCGTCGATCGCCTTGGCCCGGCCGGCCAGGAAGATCAGCACCGCCATCCACACGTAGCCCACGCCCACGTCCAGCACCACGAACTGGCCGAAGGTGGTCTCATCGACCTCGAAGACCTCCTTCATCGCCACCATGTTGGCGCCGCCGCCGATCCAGCTGCCGGCCAGCGCGGCCATGCCGCCCCAGGTGTCGCCGGCGGTGGTTTGCGGATGCATCTGCTGCATCACCCAGAAGGCGACGAAGGCACCGAGCATGATGCTCAACGAGGCGCCGAAGTACATCGCCAGCAGCTTCCAGCCCAGGCCCATCACCGCCTTCAGGTCGATGGTCAGGGTCAGCAGTACCAGCGCCGCCGGCAGCAGCACGCGGCTGGCGATCGGGTTGTAGAGCTGGCTGCCGGTGCCATCGATCAGGCCGATGGAATTGAAGATGCCGGGGATGAAGTAGCACAGCAGCAGCGGCGGCACCACGCCGTAGAACTTCTGCCAGAAGCCCTTGAGCGAAGCGGTCCAGAACACCAGCGCCAGGGTGGCGGCGATCAGGCCGAACAGGACGATGTCGTTCTGGATCAGGGCGTGGGAGGAGTCAGGCATGGCGCTCGATGGTAGGGGCCGCACGCGCGCGTGCAAGCACGCCCGGGCGAGGATGGCAGGCAGTGACCTGGATCAATCGGCGCTCAACGCACCGGCACGTCGTAGGCCAGGCGCGGCGTGGGTTCGGGCTGGAAGGTGTAATGCCACCATTCCCTGGGATAGTTGACAAAACCGCGGCGCGCCATCGCTTGCAGCAGCAAGCTGCGGTTCTCGCGCTGCGCGGCGGTGATGTCCGCTGCATCGGTATGCGCGCGCGGGTCGAAGAAATCGAACGGCGTGCCCATGTCCAGCGCATCGCAGCCACCGTCCGTGCAGCGCACCAGGGTCAGATCGACGGTGGCGCCGCGGCTGTGGCCGGAGACGGGTGCCACGTAGCCATCGGGGATGATCCGCGCCTTGTCCAGGGCCGGGTAGAACTCGGCTTTCATCTTCTGGTCGGACAGGTCGTCGGCCCAGCGCACGAAGGCCTGCACCGCGCGCACCGGGCGATAGCAGTCGAACAGCTTCAGGCCCAGGCCCTGTGCGCGCAGGTCGGCCTGCACCTGCGCCAGCGCGCGCGCCACCGGCCGCAGCAGCAGGCACTTGGGGGCCTGGTAGCCGTCCACCGGCGCACCGATGAAGTTGTCCGATCCGGCGTAGCGGATGTCGCGCTGCACCTGTGGCATCAGCGTGGCCACGTCCACCAGGTCGACCTGCGCCGCGTCGGTCGCCGGCGAGATCGTCACCGGCGCCTGTGCCAACGCCGGCGCCAGGGCCAGCAGCGCTAACAGCACCCAGGCGATGCGGCGCGCGCGTGCGCTCACATGCCGTCCTCTTCACCCGCGGCCGGCGGCAGCGGCAAGGTCAGATCGTGCAGGATGCGCAGGTCCTCCGCGTCCAGCGTCTTGCCTTCCATGCCGCGGAAGTGGTGGTGGAACGACTGCACCGCAGCGCCGCGATCGGCCAGCGGATAACCCAGCGCGGCCAGTGCCAGCCATGGATCGAAATCGGCCGGGGCCGGCGGCGCATCGGCGCGCGGCCAGTGGCCAAAGCCTGCATCGGCCAGCTGCTTCCACGGGAACAGCGGGCCCGGATCGACCTTGCGGCCCGGCGCCAGATCCTCGTGGCCGATGATCGCCGTGCGCGGAATGTGGTGGCGCTGGCACAGATCGCCCAGCAGCAGGATCAGGCTGTCGATCTGGGCGCGGGCGAACGGGCTGTTCCCGTCGTTGTCCAGCTCGATCCCGATCGAGGCCGAGTTGACGTCGCCGATGGTGCCCCAGTAGCCGGCACCGGCGTGCCAGGCGCGGCGCTCGTCGCTGACCAACTGGTAGCGCTTGCCGTCGGCACCGATCAGGTAGTGCGCGCTGACCGGCCCCTTGCTGTTGGCGGTCTTGAGTGTCTTCAGGCTCTGCGCAACCGAATCCTGGTCGGTGTAGTGGATGACCACCAGCACCGGGCCGCGCTTGTTCTGGTTGGGCGATCTTTCCCACTGCGCCAGCGGGTTCCTGTCCGGCAGGCTGGCGCAGCCGCCCAGCACCAGGGCGCACAGCAGCGCGCCGAGCAGGGCCAGGTGGCGGCGTGGACGTTGATTGCACGGGGTCATGGTCATCAGGAATTGGCGTTGCAGGGAAGGGTCAAGGTGCGCGCGGTCATTGCGCCGGGCACGCGCCGCTGCGCTGGAAGTGCAGGTCGCGGTAGTCGTAGCTGAAGTCGGCATCCGGATCGATCGCCGCCAGGGTCAGGGTGACCGCATCACCGGTGCCGGCGAAGCTCAGCCACGGCTCGGCATCGACGCTGGCATCGTCCCAGTCCACCAGCAGGCGCTGGCCCACGCGCATCACCTTGCCATGCATGCGCGGCGACTTGGCCGCGCGGAATTCGGTCTGGTTGCCGGCCGGGCAGAGGCTGACCTGGCCGAACCACGCATCGGTGTACACGCCCTGCCAGCTGCGCGCCTGGTCGGCATGCACCGGCGTGCGCGCAGAAGTGTCCGGCACCGCATCGGGCGAGGTCGCGGTGGCCTTGGCCCGGTCGCCTTCAAGCAGCGCGGCGTAGTGGTCCACGTCCAGCGCAGTGTCGCCGCGGGTGTAGTGCTTGGTCAGCGCCTCGGTCAGGGTGGTGCGCGCGGCCTGCCCTTGGCCATTGATCAGCACCACGAAGCCGACATGGCGATCCGGCAGCAGCGTCACCGACGAATACATGCCCGCAAGCGTGCCGGTGTGCGCCACCCGCCACTGGCCGTCCACGTCCGACAGGCGCCAGCCATAGCCATAGCCGTACAGATGCGTGCCATCCCATTCGCGCAGCTGTCGGCCGATCGGCATCGGCGTATGCAGGGTCCACAGCGCGTTGCGCTGCTGCGCCGAGAGCCACGGCTGCCGGTTGCCATCGTCCAGCCACATGCGCACCCAGCGGGCCATGTCGCGCACGCTGCAGCGGATCCCGCCGGCGGACATCGACGGATTGTCCGGAACCTGCGCGGGGTCCTCGCGCACCACCACGTTGCGCCCGTCTTGGACCATGTGCGGCTGGGCGACGTTGCCCACCGCGTCGCGGTCGAAGGCACCGACCTGGCAACGGGTCATGCCCAGTGGGCCAAACACCTGCTCGCGCACCAGTTGGTCGTAGGGCTTGCCACCGGCGGCGGCCGCCACTTCGCCGGCCACCACGTACATCAGGTTGTCGTAGGCGTAGTGCGCGCGGAAGCTGTGGGTGGGCTGCAGGTGCGCCAGCCCGGCGATGATGTCGGCACGGGTGAAGTCGTTGGGCTCCGGCCACAGCATCAGGTCGCCTGCGCCAAGGCCCAGCCCGCTGTTGTGGATCAGCAGGTCGCGCACCTGCATGTTCTCGGTGACCCACGGATCGGCCATGCGGAACTGCGGCAGGTAGCGGGTCACCGGGTCGTCCCACTGCAGCTTGCCCTGGTCCACCAGCCGCGCCAGCACGCCGGTGGTCATGGCCTTGGTGTTGGAGGCGATCTTGAACAGCGTGTCGGCATCGATCCGCTGGCCGCTGCCGGCGCGTGTTTCGCCAGCAGTGCGCAAATACACGACACGGCCATCCTCCACCACCGCCACGGCCAGGCCCGGCAGCCTGTAGCGGGCCATGGCCTGGTCGAACAGCACATCGAAGACCTGCGGCGCCGGGCTGACTGCAGGGGTCTGTGCCACGGCCGGCAGCGCCAGCAGCGCCGCGCACAGCGCCGGCCACAGCCGGCGCGCGGTCCAAAAGAAAAGCTTGCGGCGAACTGGAAACATGCGGGCAACCGGGCAGCGAACCGGCCTGCATCGTGCCGCAACGCACGGCCCGATGCAGACCACCGCGTTCAATAGAATTTGTACTCCAGGGCCAGCGTATAGGCTCGACCGCGCGGGTCGGCCACGCGCGGTTCCCAGCCGGCACCGGCGGCGTAGTCGTTCATGTGCGCGGTGAACGGCGGGTCCTCGTCAAGCAGGTTCTTGATGCCCAAGGTGATGCCCAGCTTGTCCAGGCCCTTGTAGCTCACCGAGTAGTTGTAGGTGGTGTAGCTGGACACGTCCGGATCCCAGTTGGACGGGATGAAGGTGCCGTTGCGCACGCTGACCGGTTCCTCGTCCTTGTAGCCGCCGCGGTAGATCTGGGTCAGCGACTGGGTCCAGTTGCCGCGCAGATAGCTCACCCCCAGGGTGTGTTTCCAGCGGATCGGCAGGCTGTAGTAGCGCACGTACTCGCCGACCAGGTTGTCGGTATAGGGCAGGGTGCCCAGGTCCTTGGTGCGGTAGGTGTCCAGGTAGCTGCCGTTGAGGTGCACGCGCCAGTCGCCGCCGAGCACGTCGTCCAAGGTCAGGTTGATGTCGGTCTCGATGCCGCGCATCAGGCTGCCGCCGGAATTGATGTAGCGCTGGTCGATGGCGGTGATGTTGCCGTTGCCGTCGCGGATGAAGTTGGAGGCGAAGGTGTCGTAGTTGTCCACCAGGGTGTCGATGGAGATGCCCGAGCGGATGGTCTTCTCGCGCTTGATCTCCCACCAGTCCACGCTCATGTTGAACCAGTCCACCGGCGCGATCACCACGCCCAGACTCTTCTGCCTGGATTCTTCCGGGTCCAGGTCCTGCTTGCCGCCGGTGAGCAGGTCGGGCTGGATGGATTCGCAGCCCGGCACGGTCGGCGAGGCCACGCCACCGGGACAGGTCGCCGGATCGGCCAAGTCCAGGCCGGTGTAGGGGCTGAGCGCCTCGCCGTAGAACAGCTGGTTGAAAGTGGGCACCTTGAAGCCGGTGCTGTAGGCGCCGCGGAAGGCCAGCCCGTCGAGCGGCTGGTACTTGAAGGAGACCTTCGGGTTTTCGGTGCCACCGAAGCCCTCGTAGTGGTCGTAGCGCTCGGCCAGGGTCAGTTCCAGCGTATCCAGCAGCGGCAGGTACAGCTCGGCATAGACCGCCTTGGTGTCGCGGCTGACGTTGCGCAGGATGTTGCCGTTGTCGAATGGCGCCAGGTAGATGCCGTCGAACGGATCGTCGGGGTCGCCCTCGCCTGGCTGGTTGCCACCGAAGTCGTATTCCTCGCGGCGCAGGTCGATGCCGGTGGCCAGCTGCACTTCGCCGCCGGGCAGGCTGAAGCCCAGCCCGCCGGAGACGCTGGCATCGATGCTGGTCATGATCGACTCGCCGCCGTACAGGTCGGTGCCATCGGCCGAGGCATCGGCCAGCGCGGCCATCGCTTCCGGCGTCTGCGCCTGGCCCGGCAGCAGGAACGGATTGAGCAGGCCACTGCCCAGCACCTGGCGCAGCTTGGCGGTGTCGTAGTAACCGCCGCCCAGGGTGGAGGTGGATTTGCTCGACGCCCGCGAGATGCCGGCGTTGTAGTCCCAGCTGCCGATCTGCCCCTCGAAGCCCAGCAGGATGCGGTAGGACTTGGTGTTGGTGGCGATCTGGCGCTGGCCGCACGCGGTGCAGCGCCAGCGGTAGGCGATCGGCGCGCCGTAGTTCAGCTGGCCGGCGCCGAAGTACGCGGCCAGCGCGTCGTAGACCTCGT
Source organism: Pseudoxanthomonas spadix BD-a59 (assembly GCF_000233915.3). NCBI lineage: Bacteria > Pseudomonadati > Pseudomonadota > Gammaproteobacteria > Lysobacterales > Lysobacteraceae > Pseudoxanthomonas > Pseudoxanthomonas spadix. Next base: position 3,199,753 of record NC_016147.2, read on the forward strand.
CGTAGGCCGCGCCGGTGCGGGGGTAGAACGTGCTGGCATTGAAGACGGTGCCGGGCGAGATCTGGTAGGGCTCGAAGGTCTTCTCCACGTCCACTTCCGAACCGGTGAATTCCACGAACATCCGGTGCCGGTCGGAAATCCTGAAGGTCGCCCGGCCGATGATGTCCTTGCTTTCCACCGGCTGCTGCATCACCGCCGCGGCCGGATAGTCGTAGGCGCATGCATAGCGCGCACTGGCCACGCCCCACAGCACGTGGTCGTAGGGCCCCATCAGGCCGTTGCCGCTGCCGCTTTCGCAGCCGGCTGCGCCGGGCAGGTCAAGCGGGTTGATGTACTGCTGGGTCGAGCGGTCGGCCGGATCGATCAGGCCGTTGCCGATCAGGGTGGGCGTGCTGGCGGGGCGGTTGGCGACGGTCGCGTACGGGGTGCCGCGGGTATCGGGCGACAGGCCGCGCTCGGGCTGGAAGGCGTTGGAGAAATCACGGTCATTGCCGCGCAGGATCTCGCTCTTCTTGTAGCTGAAACTGGCAAAGGCATTCCAGCCATCGGTGTCCAGGTCGCCGCCGCCGACCAGCAGGTTGCCGCGATGGATGTTGCCGCCGCCTTCCTCGGTGGTGTCGGTGAACGCCGACAGCGTCAGGCCCCGGTAATCGCTGCGGGTGATGAAGTTGATCACCCCACCGATGGCGTCGGTGCCGTAGATCGCCGAGGCACCATCGCGCAGCACTTCCACCCGCTCGATGGCGGCGAAGGGAATGGAGTTGAGGTCGACCACGCGGCCCTTGAGCCCGTGCGCGGCCACGCGGCGGCCGTTGAGCAGCACCAGCGTGGCATCGGCGCCCTGGCCGCGCAGGTTGGCGCCGGACACGCCGTTGTTGCCGCGCTGGTCCACGCCGGTGACGATGCCCACGTTGCTGGCCAGGTTGTCCGAGCCGTTGCCGGAGACGTTTAGGTAGCTCATCAGCTGTTCGGCCGAACTGATGCCCTGCGCGTCGATCTCGGCCTTCCCGATGACCGTGATCGGCAGCGCGGTCTCGATGTCGGTGCGCTTGATGCGCGAGCCGGTGACGCTGACCTTGTCCAGCTCCTGGGTCGTCGCCTGCGAGGCCTCGGTGACGGGCTCGGACGTGGCTTGCGCGAGGGCGACCAGCGGCGTGCACAGCCAGGCCAGCAGCGCCAGGGTGAGTGTGCTGCAGCGGGGCAGGCAGGAAACTTCAACGGACATGGTCACTCTCTCCTGGGCCGATGGGTGGATACCTGAAAACAGCTGCGCGTCCGCACCGGCGCTCGAAGCTCCCCTTCCGAATGCGGCCACTGGAGCCGACCATGGTCCGCACCGATTCCTTCGGGTCGACCCCCTGCGCACGGACCGGTCGATGGCCTGGTGCGGTACCGCCGCGACCCCACGCCATGCGTTCACCGCCGATCACAGCGACGCACGGGTCCGGAGAACACGCTGTCGCATGGCGCATCCCCCGCCACGCTGTGCGGACGCGGTGACGCGCCCGGCAACATCGATGTAACACGGGACGCAGAGCTCGGTCAATAATTTATTCTTGATTTTTTTGAGCTCCCGAATAACTATTCCTGCACTTCCTGGTTGGAGCCCTACGCCATGACCGGTCAGCCTTCCGCATGGCGACGTGCTACGCGCCCGCCGCACCCGCTCGCCTGGTCGATGCTGTGGCTGGCCTTGCTGGTCGCCACCCCGACCGTGGCCGGCGTGCTCGCCCCGCAGGTACCGGTCGACCCGGTCACTGGCGTGGTGGGCGTCGATCCGCCCAAGCTCACGGCCGAGTACTGGATCGCCCGGCAGCCACAGCCTGACCAACAGCTCCTGGACCGCGCCGGCATCGCCGCGCAGAACGCGCGGATGCGGGCCGAGGATCCGGCCATCCATGACCTGCGCGCGCTGCCAGCCAGCATGCCGGCCGGGATGGTGCGCAAGGAGATCCAGGCCCTGTCCGCCGCGCCCACGCGCACGCTCTACGACATGCATGGCCAGGCCCTGGACGCCGCCGCGCTGGATGCGCTGCAGGCCAGCCTGGCGCTGGAGGCGGTGCCGGCCAGGGTCGCGGTGCGCTACGGCCTGGTCACCCAGCGCGCCGACCTGCGCACCTTCCCCACCACCCGGCGCGTCTTCAGCACCACCGAGAACCACGACATCGACCGCTTCCAGGAAAGCGCGCTGTTCCCCGGCGATGCGGTGGCGGTGCTGCACGAGAGCCGCGACCGGCAATGGCTGTTCGTGACCAGCGAGCGCTACAGCGCCTGGATCGAGAAGCGCCACGTCGGGCTGGGCAGCGCGCAGCAGGTGTTCGGCTACGGCGCGCACGGGCCGTACCGGGTGATCACCGGCGCCACCGCCACCACCGTCTTCACCCCGGAACAGCCGCAGGTCTCGCGGCTGCAGCTGGACATGGGCGTGCGCGTGCCGGTGATCGCCGACTGGAAACCAACCGCGCCGGTCAACGGCCAGCTGCCCTACACTGGCTGGGTGATCCAGCTGCCGATTCGAAATGACGACGGCAGCCTGCGTCTTGTGCCGGCACTGCTGCCGCGCACCGCCGACACCTCGGCCGACTACCTGCCACTGACCCCGCGCAACCTCATCACCCAGGGGTTCAAGTTCCTGGGTGAACGCTATGGCTGGGGTCATGCCTACGATGCGCGCGACTGCAGCGGCTTCACCTCGGAGATCTACCGCAGCTTCGGCATGCTGCTGCCGCGCAACACCTCGCAGCAGGCCGTGAGTCCGGCGCTGGACCGCATCGCCTTCAACCAGGGCGACCCGGATGCCAAACGCACCCGTGCGGTGCGCCAGCTGGCCGTGGGCGACATGGTCTACATCCCCGGCCACGTGATGGTGGTGCTGGGCCATGTGGGCGCGCTGACCTATGTCATCCACGACACGGCCGGTGGCAGCTGGCTGGGGCCGGACGGGGCGCGCGTGGCCGCCCGGCTCAACGGCGTGTCGGTCACCCCGCTCGAGCCGATGCTGGCCAGCGACACCGCCAGCTACATCGACCGCATCACCAACATCCAGCGCGTGCGCCCCCGGCCGGCGACCGCCAAGCAGGCCGAATGAAGATCACCGATATCCAGCTGGGCATGCTGCGCGTGCCGCTCAAGACCCCGTTCAAGACCGCGCTGCGCATCGTCGATACCGTGGAGGACGTGGTGGTGCTGATCCGCACCGATACCGGCCACACCGGCCACGGCGAGGCAGCCGCCACCGCGGTCATCACCGGCGACACGCTCGGCTCGATCATCACCGCCATCGACAGCTTCATCAAACCGCGCCTGATCGGCCAGGACGTGGCCAACCTCAACCAGCTCACCGCCCTGGTGCAGTCCGCACTGGAGCGCAATACCAGCGCCAAGGCCGCGGTCGAAATCGCCCTGTACGACCTGTGGGCGCAGCTCTACGGTGCGCCGCTGTACCGGCTGCTGGGCGGCGGCGACCCGGTGATCACCACCGACATCACCATCAGCGTGGACTACATCGACAAGATGGTGGCCGACGCGCGCGCGGCGCTGGAGCGCGGCTTCGAATCGCTCAAGATCAAGGTCGGCAAGGACCTGGGCCTGGACATTGAACGGGTCAAGGCGATCCACGCCGCAGTCGAGGGCCGCGCCCTGCTGCGCCTGGACGCCAACCAGGGCTGGACCGCCAAGCAGGCCGTGTACGCCATGCACAAACTGGAAGAAGCCGGGGTGGTCCTGGAGCTGCTGGAGCAGCCGGTCAAGGCCGCCGACATCGAGGGCCTCAAGTACGTCACCGACCGGGTCAACACCCCGGTGATGGCCGACGAAAGCGTGTTCGCCCCGCAGCAGGTGTTCGACCTGATCCAGCGTCGCGCCGCCGACATCATCAACATCAAGCTGATGAAGACCGGCGGCATCTCCAACGCGATCCGCATCGCCGACATCGCCGCGCTGTACGGGGTGGACTGCATGATCGGCTGCATGATCGAGTCCTCGATCAGCGTGGCCGCCGCGGTGCACGTGGCGGTGGCCAAGGCCGATGTCATCACCAGGATCGACCTGGACGGCCCCTCGCTGGGCCAGTTCAATCCGGTGGTGGGCGGGGTGCTGTTCAACGAATCGGAAATCAGCATCCCCGATGCCCCTGGGCTTGGCATCCAGGAAATCCGCGGACTGCAGATGCTGTCGCCATGAGCGAGGTGGGCGCGGTTACCACGGCTCCTGCTCTTGAGCTTGAGCTTGAGCTTGAGCTTGAGCTTGAGCTTGAGCTTGAGCTTGATCCTAATCCTGCTCTTGGTCCTGCTCTTGGTCCTGCTCTTGGTCCTGCTCTTGGTCCTGCTCTTGGTCCTGCTCTTGGTCCTGCTCTTGGTCCTGCTCTTGGTCCTGCTCTTGGTCCTGCTCTTGGTCCTGCTCTTGGTCCTGCTCTTGGTCCTGCTCTTGGTCCTGCTCTTGATCCTGCTCTTGATCCCGCTCTTGACCCTGCTTTTGCTGCTGCCGTTGACGTTGACGTTGCGCTTGATCCTGCCTTTGCTGACCCGGGGCCCCTCCGCAGCGGCAGGTTCGGCGGGGAAATACCCGACGGGCGCCACGCACGGATGCGTGGCGTTCGCGGACGGGACAGGATGTCCCATCCGCGAATCCCGGCCGAACCTGCAAACCCGCAGCGCGCAGCGCGGAGGGCGCGCAGGCGGGGTGTGCTTTCTTTTGGTTACTTTTCTTTGCACAAGCAAAGAAAAGTGACGCGCGCCCGTCAGGGCGTGAAACGCTCCGGCCTTGGCTCCGGCCTTGGCTCCGGCCTTGGCTCCGGCCTTGGCTCCGGCCTTGGCTCCGGCCTTGGCTCCGGCCTTGGCTCCGGCCTTGGCTCCGGCCTTGGCCTTGGCCTTGGCCGGCCGGAGCTGGAAGCGTATTCAAAGGCTTTCACTCCCCTTCGGGGAGCGAGTTACCTTTCTTTGCTCGTGCAAAGAAAGGTAACCCAAAGAAAGCACGCCCCAGGCCTCGCGCCCTGCGCGCCGATGGCGCTCCGGGTCCGCGTCACCGACGGGAATTTTCGGAAGGGGCCTCCTGCCCCTGCCGAAAACGACGCGCATCCATGCGCGTCGCCCCTGCGGGGTTTGGCCCGTCGGCGCCGCCGCTGCGGATGGGGGCCCGGTGAAGCCAACAGCAAGAGCAAGGGCAAAAGCCACAGCCGCAGCCACAGCCGCCGCCGCTGCGGATGGGGACCCGGTGAAGCCAGCAGCAAAAGCAAGAGCAAAGGCAAAAGCCACAGCCACAGCCACAGTCACAGCCGCAGCCACCGCAGCATCAGGCGCCACGTCTGATGCCCCGCGCAGATCACGAGCCCATGCCGCCGCTGGTCAGGATCCGCTCCGAGCGCGACCACATGTCTGCGATCGAGCGCCGGATCGCCGACTACATCCTGGACAACGCCCACCTGCTGCGCGACTACTCTTCCCAGCAGCTGGCCAGCGCGCTGGGCATCAGCCAGTCCAGCGTGGTCAAGTTCAGCCAGAAGCTCGGGTTCAAGGGCTATCCGGACCTGAAGTATTCGGTCGGCCAGGCGGTGGCGCGCGGCGGCGGACCGCAGCCGGCGTCGAATGGCCCGGCGCCGGCCCCTGGCGATGGCTACCAGCAGCTGCAGGATGCGCTGCGCCGCAGCAAGGCCGCGGCCGAGGACGAAACGCGCCTGCTCAATCCGCGCGCGCACATCGAGCAAATCGTGGCGCGGCTGGATCGGGCGCAGAAGGTGTTCGTGTGCGGGCTGGGCGATGACGGCCTGTTCGCGCGCGAGTTCGCCATGCGCCTGTCGCTGCTGGGCATGCTGACCGTGCACCACGCCGATGCGATCCTGATGATGACCAACATCTCGGCTGCGCGGCCGGGCGACCTGATGATCGTGTTCTCCGAATTCGGCAAGCTGCCGCAGCTGTCCCAGCTCTCGCGCACCTTCCAGGACGCCGGTGGCGCAGTGGTGTCCATCACCCGCCACACCGCCAACCCGCTGCGCGCCCACGCCGATGCGGCGCTGGTGGTATCCGCGCACGACCCGGCGCCGCACATCGAGCAACTGCTGTACCGTTCCTCGCTGCAGTACCTGCTGGATTTTTTGTTCGTGCTGCTGTGCCAGACCAACCCCGACCGCGAGCGCCAGCTGGCGGTGAACCTGGAGCGGGTCCAGCGCCTGCTCGATTCCTGACCGCACGCCGGAGTGCCCATGTCGCAGACCGCACCTGTTCCCCGCTTCCGCCGCCTGCGCTGGCTGCTGCTGGCCGCCGCCCTGGCCGCCCTGCCGGGCCTGGCGAAAAAATCACCACCGGCACTGGCGCCGATGCAGCAGGCCCAGCAGCTGGTGGTGGTCACCACCTCGGACTGGGACGACAACCAGGGCCGGCTGCAGACCTACGTGCGCGAAGGCAAGGACTGGAAGCCAGCGGCGCCGGCTTTCGCCGTGGCAATCGGCAAGAACGGCAGCGCCTGGGGCGAGGGACTGTTCCCGGCGCAGCAGGCCGGACCGCACAAGCGCGAGGGCGATGGCCGCAGCCCGGCCGGCATCTACCGGATCGGTGAGGCCTTCGGCTATGCCGCTTCGGTCGATACCCGGTTGAAGTACCAGCAGATGCAGGCCGGCAGTTGGTGTGTCGACGTGCCCGATTCGCCGTTCTACAACCAGATCGTGGACGAGAAGCAGGTCGGCCCACGCGCCGTGGAAGGCGCCAGCGAGCACATGCGCCTGGACCTGCACAACAATGGCGATGTCCGCTACCGGCAGGGCCTGGTGATCGAGCACAACCCCAAGGCCATCCCTGGGCGCGGCAGCTGCATCTTCGCCCACCTGTGGCGCAGCCCGGGCGAAGCCACCGCCGGCTGCACGGCGATGGCGCCGGCCAGTATGGAAGCGCTGCTGGCCTGGCTGGATCCATCCAGGCAGCCCTTGTTCGTGCTCTTGCCCAGGGCCGAATACATCCGCCTGCAGCACGCCTGGTCGCTGCCGCTGCTGACCGCCGGATCGCAACGGTGAGCGCGCCGGCACCGGAACAGGGCGAGCTGGTCCGCGCGGTCAGCCGCTGGCAGATCGTCGGCCTGTCGATCAATGACGTGATCGGCAGCGGCATCTACCTGCTGCCGGCGGCCACGGTCGCGCTGCTGGGTCCGCTGAGCCTGTGGGCGGTGCTGCTGGCCGGGGTGGCAGTGACCCTGCTGGTGCTGTGCTACGCGCAGGCGGCCAGCTATTTCGACCAGCCCGGCGGCAGCTATCTGTATGCACGCGAGGCCTTCGGCCGCTATGCCGGGTTCCAGGTCGGCTGGATGATCTGGCTGACCCGCATCAGCTCGGCCGCGGCGCTGGGCAATGGCCTGGCCGATGCAGTCTCGCGCTTCTGGCCGGCCGCGGGGGCGGGCGGGTGGCGGCTGCTGGTGGTGGTCGGTTCGCTGGCGCTGCTGACCGGCATCAACGTGATCGGGGTGCGCTCGGCTGCGCGCACCGGCGTGGTGCTGGTGATCGCCAAGCTGGTGCCGCTGCTGTTGTTCGTGGTGGTCGGATTGTTCTTCATGGACTGGTCGCTGGCCTTCGCCGGGACCGCGCCCGACCTGGGCGACCTGCCCAACCTGGGCCAGGCGGCGTTGCTGCTGCTGTTCGCCTATGCCGGCTTCGAGAACATCCCGGCCGCCGCCGGCGAGTTCCGCAACCCGCGCCGCGACGTGCCGTTCGCGCTGATCACCATGATCGCCCTGGTGACGCTGATCTACGCGGCGGTCCAGGTGGTGGCGATGGGCACCCTGCCGGGCCTGGCGCAATCGGCCACGCCGCTGGCCGATGCGGCGGCCCGGTTCGGCGGCGAGGGGCTGGCGCTGGTGCTGACCATCGGCGCGGTGGTGTCGATCTTCGGCACCACCAGCAACACGGTGATGCTGGGCCCGCGCTTCCTGTTCGCGCTGGCCAGGGACGGGTTCGGGCCGAAGTTCCTGGCCCGGGTGCATCCGCGCTTCCGCACGCCGGCCGCCGCGATCCTGGTCCAGGGCGTGCTGTCGGTGGCGCTGGCGCTGTCCGGCTCGTTCGAGAAGCTGGCGCTGCTGTCGATGGTCACTCGCCTGCTGGCCTACATCGGCACCGCCGCGGCGGTGCTGGTGCTGGCCCATCGCCGGCGCGACAACCCCAATGCGCTGCGCCTGCCGGGCGGACCACTGATCCCGATCCTGGCCCTGCTGCTGTCGCTGGGCCTGCTGGGCAGCGCCAGCGCCTCCAACCTGCTGGCGGTGGCCGCCGCAGCCCTGGTGGGCACGGTGATCTACCTGTTTCCGCGCAAGGCAGAAACCTAGCAGCCTGTCGGACTTTGGCCGGCCTGGCTGTGCACAAAGCCACGCAACTGTCATGGCAGCTTCATCTGGAGCGGTGACGCTGGATGCACGCCTCTCTTCGCCGCCGCCATGCAACCGCGCAAGACCGCCCTGGCCCACGCCGCCCTGCAGACCCACCGTGCAGGCCTGGACATGCGCCAGCGCCGGGTCCTGATCATGGCAGACGGCCAGCGCTCGCTCGGCGAACTCAGCCAGCTGCTCGGGCCGGAAACCGCGCAGCAGGTGGCCGCGCTGATCCGCGATGGCTACTTGACCGCGGACGCCGAGCCCACGCTTCACGAGGCCCTGGCCACCCCGCAGGCCGCGCCTGCAGCGCCGCCACCGGCGCCGGCACCGGCAGCGCCTGCTTCCCATCGGCGCTCGCTGGTGGCCGCGCGACTCTATCTGCTGGGCATGCTGGAACTGCAGCGTGATCCGGCCGCGCAGCGCCTGCATCAGCAATTGCAACGCACGACCGACGAATACCCGGCGGTCGAGGTCATGCTCGAAGCGCTGACCCTGTTGCCACAACTCACCTCGCCCGGCTATGCCCAGCGTGTGCAGACCCGCCTGAGCGAAGTCCTGCCCGAGGAACATCTGCCGGCGCTGGCCCGCATTGGCCTGGCGCTGGAAGACTGATGCTCAGCGCGGCGGCTGGAAATTGCGCTTCAGCCCGGCCCAGCACTGCTGGTAATCGCGCTGCCGATGGGGCGCCTGCAGCGCCTGGCGCGTGGGGCGCAGCACCGCACGGGTTTCGAACATGAAGGCCATGGTGTCGGTGATGACATCGGGCCTGGACAGGTCGGCGTGCGAGGCCCTCTCGAAGGTGGCCGCATCCGGCCCGTGCCCACTCATGCCGTTGTGCAGCGACGCCCCGCCCGGCGCGAAGCCTTCGGCCCTGGCGTCGTAGGCGCCGTGCACCAGGCCCATGAACTCGCTGGCCACGTTGCGGTGGAACCACGGCGGCCGGAAGGTGTCCTGCGCCACCAGCCAGCGCGGCGGGAAGATCACCAGATCCAGGTTGGCCGTGCCCGGCGTGTCGCTGGGCGAGGTCAAGACGGTGAAGATCGAAGGATCGGGATGATCGAAGCTGATCGAGCCGATCGTGTTGAAGCGGCGCAGGTCGTAGCGATACGGCGCGCAGTTGCCGTGCCAGGCCACCACATCCAGCGGGCTGTGACCGATGTCGGCGCGCCACAGGTGGCCCTGGAACTTGGCGATCAGTTCGAAGTCGCCTTCCACGTCTTCGTAGGCCGCCACCGGTGTTTGGAAATCGCGCGGATTGGCCAGGCCGTTGGCACCGATCGGCCCCAGTTCCGGCAGGCGCAGCGGCGCGCCGAAGTTCTCGCACAGATAGCCGCGGGCCTGGCCATCGGGCAGCATCACCGCAAGGCGGATGCCGCGCGGGATCACCGCCACCTGCTGCGGCTCGACTTCGAGCACGCCCAGTTCGGTGGCGATGCGCAGCCGGCCCAGCTGCGGCACGATCAGCAGCTCGGCATCGGCGTTGTAGAACCAGCGCCCGGCCATGTCGCGGTTGGCCGCGTACAGATGGATGCCCACGCCGTGCTGGCTTTCCGCCGAGCCATTGCCGGCCATGGCGACCAGGCCTTCGATGAAATCGGCCGGCGCCTGCGGCAACGGCAGCGGCGACCAGCGCAGCTGGTCCGGACTCACCGGCCCATCGCCGAACACGTTGTGGAACCGCGCCGCGCCATCGAAAGCCGCGAACGGGCCATGTATCGCCGCCGGCCGGATCCGGTACAGCCAGCTGCGCCGGTTGTCGGCCCGCGGCGCAGTGAACGCGGTGCCCGACAGTTGCTCGGCATACAGCCCCAAGGCCACCTGCTGCGGCGAATTGCGCCCAACCGGCAATGCCCCGGCAATCGCCTCGCTGGCGAAGTGATTGCCGAAGCCGGTCATGTACTGATTCGAATCCATGGACTTTCCCGCCATGCGTGTTCCCGCGATGCGCTAAAGCCCCTCTCCCACCGGGAGAGGGGTGGGGGTGAGGGTGCGACCGCAGGCGCAATGCCAGATCGCCCCGACGACCGCTTCAACCTGAAGCAATACCTCGTTGTCCCAGAAGCGCACCACCGTCCAACCCTGAGATTCCAGAAACTTGGTCCGCGTTTCATCGGCCTGTTGAGAATGCTGGCTTCCATCAAGCTCGATGATGAGCTTGAGTTCGATACAACAGAAATCAGCGATGTATGGCGGAACAGGATGCTGGCGACGGAACTTCAAACCTTCCAGCCGACTGCCGCGCAGGTGATTCCAAAGCAAGCGCTCGGCATCGGTCATTTCGCGTCGCAGGGTTCTTGCGTGATCCAAGGTGCGCGCAGGAAGCGGCGGTTTGATGTGATCCGGCATCGGCAGACGTCCTGTCTGGTGGATCGGGTGGAGCATAGCGCTGGTTACCATCCGGACTTCGTCGGACCCTCACCCCAACCCCTCTCCCACCGGGAGAGGGGCTCAAGCCTTACAGCACGCCACGCTTGATCTGGTCGCGCTCGATGCTTTCGAACAGCGCGGTGAAGTTGCCTTCGCCGAAACCCTGGTTGCCCTTGCGCTGGATGATCTCGAAGAAGATCGGCCCGATCGCGTTCTGGGTGAAGATCTGCAGCAGCTTGCGCTGGCCGGTTTCGGCGTCGGCATCGATCAGGATCCGGTTGCGCGCCAGGCGCGCCAGGTCCTCGCCGTGGTCGGGGATGCGCTGCTCGATCACCTCGAAGTAGGTGTCCGGGGTCTCCAGGAATTCCACCCCCGCCGCGCGCATCGCTTCGACGGTGGTGTAGATGTCCTCGGTGAAGCAGGCGATGTGCTGGATGCCCTCACCCCTGTACGTATCCAGGTACTCGTTGATCTGCGACTTGGGATCGTGCGATTCGTTGAGCGGGATGCGGACCATGCCATCGGGAGCGGTCATCGCCTTGGACAGCAGCCCGGTCTTGGCGCCCTTGATGTCGAAGTAGCGGATCTCGCGGAAGTTGAACAGTCGCGCGTAGTAATCGGCCCACTGGGCCATGTTGCCGGGATAGAGGTTGTGGGTGAGATGGTCGATGAAGGTCAGGCCGAAGCCCTTCGGCATGCGCTCCACGCCGTCCAGGAATTGGTAGTCCGGATCGTGGATGGTGCCGGCGCTGTCGTAGCGGTCGACGATGTACAGCATGCAGCCACCGATGCCCTTGATCACCGGTGCGGCCACCGCCTTGGTCAGCTCGCGCTCGCCGATCTGTTCGGCGCCGTTCTTCAGCGCCTGCACGCGTACCCACTCGGCCAGCTTGTTGACCCGGATGGCGAAGCCGCAGGCGCCGGGCCCGTGCTGGGCGGCGAAGTCGGCGGCGAACGAATCCGGGTCCTCGTTGATCAGCAAGGTGCAGTCGTTCTGCCGGTAGGTGCTGATCGCCCGGGTCCGGTGCCGGGCCACCTGGGTGAAGCCAAGCCTGCGCAAGTAGTCGTGCAGCTGGTCACCCTGGCCGGCCGGCGCGGAAAACTCGACGAATTCGAAGCCGTCGATCCCCATCGGGTTGTCGAACGTGGCATCTTTCACATCCGTTCCGGGGGCCTGCATGGACCGTTGGGCACTCATGGAAACTTCTCCCACCTTGCAGAGGAACTTGCGGCAGCATAGTTTCACATGAAACAAGCACACAAGCCGCAGCGCACCATGAAGCAGCCCGACGCCCTCCCCCCAGCCCAGCCGCTGACCCTGCAGCTGGAAACCTTCATCCCCTATCAGCTGAGCGTGCTGTCCAACCGCGTCAGCCAGGCGATCTCGGCCGAGTATTACCGGCGCTTCGGCCTGGTGATGACCGAGTGGCGCACGATGTGCGTGCTGGGCCGCTTTCCGGGCCTGTCGGCCAGCGAGGTCGCCGAACGGACCGCCATGGACAAGGTCGCCGTCAGCCGCGCGGTCGCCCGCCTGCTGGAGCGCGAACTGGTCAGCCGCGACATCCACGGCGACGACCGCCGCCGCTCGGTGCTGGCGCTGTCGGCCAAGGGCCAGGCCATGCACGACCAGGTGGCCCCCCTGGTGCTGGCCTGCGAACAGCGGCTGCTTTCGGTCCTGGATGAAGACGAACTGGCCCAGCTGCACGCACTGATCGGGCGCCTGGGCGGCGAAGGCATGAACCGGCTGCTGTCCGGGCTGCAGGGCATGCCGATGAGCCCGGTGTCCTCGGCCCAGGTCAATCCGCCGCAGGCCTGAACCGGGCCAGGACCGGCCGGTCAGCCGCGCGTTTCGCTGCGCAGCCCGGTGCCAGCGGCATCGGGCCCTGCCAGTTCACCCTGTCCGGCCAGGCCAACCTGATCGTCGCGCAATGTCTCCAGGTGCATCAGACGCCCGATCAATGGGGCGATCACCAGCATGACCACACCGACCACGATCGCAGTCCAGCCCACGGTCGAGTACACGCCCATCACCACCTCGCGCGGATCGGCGCCGTCGGCCCCTTCCGCGCCGGTCGCTGCGGCAATCAGGCCGGCGGCGAAATTGCCGGTGGCCGAGGCAAAAAACCACATGCCCATGATCAGGCTGGCCATGTTCGCCGGCGACAGCCGGTTCATGGCCGACAGGCCAACCGGCGACAGGCACAGCTCGCCGGTGGTATGCAGCAGGTAGATCAGGAAAATGAAGACCACCGGGGTCAGCTGTCCGGCCCCTGCGGCCGCCGCACCGGCCACCAGCACCAGGAAGCCGGCGCCCAGCTGGATCACCCCCAGGCCGAATTTGGCCGGCGCCGACGGTTCCAGGCCGCGCTTGCCCAGCAGTGTCCACAGCCAGGCAAACACCGGGCCGAAGGCGACGATGTAGATCGAGTTGATCGACTGGAACATCGAGGCGGGCACTTCCCAGCCGAAGATGTGGCGGTCCACGGAGCGGTCGGTGAACAGGTTCAGGGACGATCCGGCCTGCTCGAACAGCGCCCAGAACAGGATCGAACCTAAGATCAGGTAGATCGCCGCCAAGATGCGATCGCGGTCGTGTGGCGGCAGCTTGAAGACCGCGGTGAACAGCACATACAGCACCAGCGCCGCGCCTGCCGCGCCCAGGATTCCGCCGACCAGCGACTGATGCTGGATCAGGAACCAGACCACCACGATCCCGACCAGGCTACCAGCGTAGAGCAGCCATTCGAACGGCACCCCGGCCACGGGCCGGGCCAGGCGTGCCGGATCGGGCGCCTCCCCGCGCCCCAGCAGCAACGGCTTGCCAAGCACGAACACCACCAGGCCCAGCGCCATGCCCACCCCGGCGGCGCCGAACCCATAGGACCAGCCGTAGGTCTGTCCCAGCCAGCCGGCGATCAACGCCCCCAGGGCCGCGCCCAGGTTGATGCCCATGTAGAAGATCGTGTAGGCCGGGTCGCGGCGCCGGTCCGTGCGCGCATACAGCTGGCCCACGATCACCGAGATGTTGGCCTTGAGGAAGCCGGTCCCCACGATGATGAACGACAGTGCCAGCCAGAACACATTGATGGCTGCGCTGCCCTGTCCGCCCTCGCCCTCCACGGCCATCAGCCCATGTCCGATGGTCAACAGGATCGCCCCGAACACCACGGCCTTGCGCTGGCCCAGGTAACGGTCTGCCAGGTAGCCCCCGATCACCGGCGTGATGTAGACCAGCGCCGTGTAGGCCCCATAGATCAGCGAGGCATCGCCGTCCGAATACAGCCAGTGCTTGACCAGGTAGAAGATCAGCAGCGCGCGCATGCCGTAGTAGGAAAACCGTTCCCACATCTCGGCAAAGAACAGGACGAACAGGCCGCGCGGATGGCCGAGGAAGGTTTTCTCCCCGGCACTGGAAGGCTGGATGGCTGACACGTCTGGTGGGCTCCGTGAAGTGGCCTGGCCGCCCGTCATCGGGCCGCCATTCGAATCCGGTACGTTAACCGCAAGCTCACGTTCAGGGAAACCAGCCCGCGCGGGGCCCGCGCCGACCTACCAAGCCGGTCGGAGGGAAAGCCTCACTCAGCGGTCCTGCGGGAGCCACGGACAGGCCCGCCGGCGGTGTTGCGCTGGCTTGACAGGGGTGGCCCTGCCGGCGCCAGCGCGCCTGGCCGGCGGGCCTGTCCGTGGCTCTGAATGAGGCTTTCCCCCGACCGGCTTGGTAAGCGCCTCACCCGGCAGGCGGCTCGAGCCCCACCACCGTGCGGACCTGGAACAGTTCCGGGAAGAACTCCAGCTCCAGCGCCTGCTTGAGGAAGCCCACGCCCGAGGAGCCGCCGGTGCCGCGCTTGAAGCCGATCACCCGCATCACCGTGCGCATGTGGCGAAAGCGCCACAGCTGGAACTGGGTCTCCAGATCGACCAGGTCCTCGCACAGCGCGTACTCGCGCCAGTAGCGGTCGGTGTCGCCGTAGATGCGTTCGAACATCGGCAGCAGCGCCTCGTCGCGCACATGCGCCAGGCTGAAGTCACGCTGCAGGTGCTGGGCCGGCACGGCGTGGCCGAAGCGGGCCAGGTAGCGCAGGAACTCCTCGTACAGGCTCGGTGCCTCCAGCGCCCCGCGCAGCACCTGCTGGCCGGCAGGATCGTGCGAGAACACCTTGAGCATCGCCGCGTTCTTGTTGCCCAGCATGAATTCCAGCTGCCGGTACTGCAGCGACTGGAACCCCGACGAAGGCCCCAGCACGTCGCGAAAGCCCATGTACTCCGAAGGCGTCAGGGTCTCCAGCACCGACCACTGCTCGGTCAGCTGGCGCAGCACCTGCTTGGCCCGCGCCAGCACCTTGCGGGTCTGCCAGACCTGGTCGCGCTGCAGGTGGCCCAGCGCGGCGCACAGCTCGTGGATCATCAGCTTCATCCACAGCTCGGACACCTGGTGCTGGATGATGAACAGCATCTCGTCGTGATGGGCCGGCACCGTCAGCGGCTGCTGCGCCGACAGCAGCCGGTCCAGCTGCAGGTAACCGCCGTAGGTGGTGCGGCCGGCCAGGTCGGTGTGGATGCCTGCTTCCAGCGGCCGCTGGTTGTCCTGGATCTGCATGAAAATCGCCAAGCGCTCGGAGGGAGGGCATGGTAGCCGGTCGCACCGGCGCGGGCCGGGCACGCACGCTCCGGACCTGAGGTGGCGTGTCATGAAATTTACTCAGGATCGATTCATAGTCGGCGATCCGCGCGCGAGGACTCGGCGCGCATCCCCCGAGACACACGATGGAGAAGCGGTCGATGACGACACGGTGGTCGCGCCTGGTGGCGCTTGCATTCCTGGGACTGGGCAGCGCGGCCAATGCGCAGGCGCAGGTGGTCATCAGCCAGGTCTACGGCGGGGGCGGCAACAGCGGCGCCACCTGGAAGAGCGACTTCGTCGAGCTGCACAACACCGGCACCAGCGCGGTGGACCTGTCCAGCTACAGCGTGCAGTACGCCAGCGCCACCGGCACCAGCTGGCAGGTGACCCGGCTGGCCGGCAGCATCGCACCGGGCAGCTACTACCTGGTCAAGCAGGCCGACGGCAGCGGCGGCACCACCGCCCTGCCCACGCCGGACCTGTCCGGCACGATCTCCATGTCCGCCAGCGCCGGCAAGGTCGCCCTGTCGGCCGCGCAGACCGCGCTGTCCGGTGCCTGCCCGACCGGCCTGGTCGACCTGGTCGGTTTCGGCGCCACCGCCAGTTGCTTCGAAGGCAGCGCAGCCACCGCCGCGCCCAGCAACACCCTGGCCGTGCTGCGCGCCGCCGATGGCTGCACCGACACCAACGACAACGCCGCCGATTTCGCCACCGGCGCGCCCAATCCGCGCAACAGCGCCACGGCCGGTTCGGTCTGCGGTGCGGCCGGCACCCCGCTGCTGTCCATCGCCGATGCCTCCGGTGACGAAGGCGCCGGCGCGCTCGACTTCATCATCCGCCTGACCCAGCCGGCCCCGGCCGGCGGCATCACGGTGACCTGGAGCACCGCCGACGGCAGCGCCAGCGCCGGCAGCGACTACGCCTCGGCCAGCGGCACGGCCACGCTGGTCGAAGGCCAGACCAGCACCGTGGTCGCCGTGGCCCTGATCGACGACAGCCTGACCGAGTCGGACGAGACCTTCACGGTCACCTTGTCCGACCTGGTCGGCCAGGCACTGCTGGGCGCGGCCAACGCCACCGGCACGATCGTCAACGACGACATCTCGCTGACCGCCCTGCACGACATCCAGGGCGCAGGCATCGCCTCGCCGCTCGCCGGCACACTGGTGTACACCACGGGCATCGTCACCGCGGTCAAGAAGGCCGGTTTCTGGATCCAGGCACCGGATGCGGAAGTGGACGACAACCCGGCCACCTCCGAAGGCCTGTACGTCTACACCGGCAGCGCCCTGCCGAGCGCAGCCGTGGCCGGCAACCGCGTGCGCGTGTCGGGCACCGTGCAGGAATACGTGCCCAGCGCCGATCCGCACCAGCGTCCGCTGACCGAACTCAGCGGCGGGGTCGGCGTGACCCTGCTGGCCAGCGGCCAGCCGCTGCCGGCACCGATCCCGCTGGATGCGGCGATGCTCACCGCCGCGGGCGGGCTGGACCAGCTGGAGCGTCTCGAAGGCATGCGCGTGACCGTGCCGAGCCTGCGCGTGGTCGCGCCCACCGGCGGCTTCACCAACGAGGCCAACGCCAGCGGCACCAGCGACGGCCTGTTCCATGCGGTGATCGGCGACACCGCCCGTCCGTTCCGCGAACCCGGCATCGAGGCCCCGACCCCGGTCAGCGGCGAGATTCCGCAGTGGGATGGCAACCCGGAACTGCTGACCATCGACAGTGACTCGCTGGGTGGGCCCAGCACCGCGCTGGATGTGTCCACCGGCGCGGTCATCACCGGCCTGACCGGGCCGCTGGACTACAGCTACCGCCACTACGTGATCGTGCGCGATCCCGGCGTGCCGGTCGCCACCACCGCCGGCACGACCCCGACCGCCGCGCGCGCGCCCAGCGGCGACGAGTTCACCGTCGCCGGCTACAACATGGAACGCTTCTTCGACACCACCGCCGACGGCAACGGCGCCCCGACCCTGACCACGGCGGCCTTCACCACGCGCCTGTCCAAGGCCTCGGCGGCGATCCGCGACTTCCTCCACCTGCCCGACATCCTGGCCGTGGTGGAGATGGAGAACCTGTCCACCCTGCAGCAGGTCGCCGACAAGGTGAACGCCGATGCGGTCGCCGCAGGCCTGGCCGATCCGCAGTACGTGCCCTACCTGCAGGAGGGCAACGACGTCGGCGGCATCGACGTGGGCTTCCTGGTCAAGACCGCCACGGTCGGCGCCGGCCTGGCGCGCGTGGACGTGACCGCCGTCACCCAGTACGGCAAGGACACCGTATGGACCGAGCCCTCGGGCAATACCAGCCTGCTCAACGACCGCCCGCCGCTGGCGCTGGATGCGGTGGTGCACTGGGCCGATGGCCGCAGCTTCCCGATCACCGTGATCGCCGTGCACCAGCGTTCGCTCAACGGCGCCGAGACCCAGGACGCGTCCGGCGAGCGCGTCCGTGCCAAGCGCAAGGCCCAGGCCGAGTTCCTGGCCAACCTGATCCAGGACATGCAGGCCGAGAACCCGGACCGCCGCATCGCGGTGCTGGGCGACTTCAACGCCTTCCAGTTCAACGATGGCTACGCCGATGCGATCAACACCATCCTGGGCACGCCCACGGCCGACGCGCAGACCCTGGTGCCCGGTGACGGTGCGGACCTGGTCGATCCGGACCTGACCAACCTGGGCGAGCTGCTCCCGGCCGGACAGAACTACTCCTACAGCTTCGGCGGCAGCGCCCAGACCCTGGACCACGTGCTGGTCAACGATGCCCTGGTGCTGGCCACGACCAGGTTCGGCATGGACCATGCGCGCATCAACGCCGACTTCCCGGAAGTGGCGCGCAACGATGCGGGCTCGCCGGCGCGCCTGTCCGACCATGATCCGGTGGTGGCCTACTTCGAACTGGCGCCCAGGGCCGACCTGGCCGTCACCGCCTCGGCCGACACCGGCAGCGTCACCGCCGGCCAGCCGCTGGCCTACACCGCCACGGTCACCAACACCGGGCCCGACGCGGCCAGCGCGCCGGGGGTGGGCTTTTCGCTGGCCGGCGAACTGCCTGACATGGCCGTCACCGGCGCGGCTGGCTGGAGCTGCGACACCGCCAAGGTGGCCGACGGGATGACCTCGGTGGCGTGCAACAGCGCCACGCTCGACAACGCCGGCAGCGCCAGCTTCGCCATCCACGCCAGCTCCATCGCCGCCCAGTCCGGCGCCACCGCAACCCTGGCGATGGCCGCCACCTCGCAGACCTTCGACCCGGATCCGGCCAACAACCAGGCCGTGGCCGCCATCGAGGTCACAGCCCCGCCGACCGCCGACCTGGCCGCATCCGTCGACGGCCCGGCCAGCATCCACGCCTTCCAGCTGCTGACCCGCTACGTGGTGGCCGTCAGCAACGCCGGCCAGCCGGCCGCCGGGCCGGTGGTGGTGATCGGCGGCAACACGATGAACATCCTGTCGCTGATCAACCCGCCCCCGGGCTGGAACTGCAGCCGCCAGGGCAACCTGCGCAGCATGCAGTTCCGCTGCACCGGCAACATGCCGATGGCCAACGGCGCCCAGGCCAGCTTCCCGGTCTGGGTCAGCACCGGCAGCGCACGTCGCGGCAGCACCGTGGTGGTGGAAGCCACGGTGTCCACGAGCTCAGACGAGGTTAATGCCGGCAACAATCACGCGGTCTTTTCCACTGTGGTGCAGTAACACCAGCCTGCGCTTGACGAAAATCCGGCCTTTCCGGCGCGGCCCTTGAGGGGCCGCGTTTTTTTCATCGGCTACCGCTGCGCAGGCGCTGGCTGCTGCGCTGCAGGAAGGCAAACCCGGCCCAGGTCATTACCATGGAGCGGCTATGATGAACTCCACATTCGGCAACACCGAAGATGCCATGCCCCTGGCAGCCAGTTTCCAGATCGACTACCTGCAATACCTGAGCCCGGACGGCACCTCCAACGGGCGCCCCCTGCCCGCCCTGGCCCGCGACACCGGCCGGCTGGTCGAGCTGTTCAAGCAGATGCTGTTCGTGCGCGTGTTCGACACCAAGGCCATCGCCCTGCAGCGCACCGGCAAGCTGGGTACCTACGCCTCGTGCCTGGGCCATGAGGCCACGCACGTGGGCATCGGCGCGGCGATGCGGCCCGAAGACGTGTTCGCGCCGAGTTATCGCGAATACGGCGCGCAGTTCATGCGCGGCGTCAAACCGCGCGAGGTCCTGCTGTACTGGGGCGGCGACGAGCGCGGCAACGATTTCCAGGTGCCGCGCCATGACTTTTCCTGGTCGGTGCCGATCTCCACCCAGTGCCTGCATGCGGCCGGTGCGGCGCTGGCGTTCAAGCTGCGCGGCGAGGATCGGGTGGCAGTGAGCACCTGTGGCGATGGCGGTTCGTCCAAGACCGATTTCTATGCCGCGCTCAATTCGGCCGGCGCCTACCGGCTGCCGCTGATCCTGGGCGTAGTCAACAACGGCTGGGCGATCTCGGTGCCGCGCTCGGCGCAGACCGGCGCGCAGACCCTGGCGCAGAAGGGTCTGGCCGGTGGCCTGTTCTGCCTGCAGGTGGACGGCAACGACCTGATCGCGGTGCTCGATGCGATGGACCAGGCCATGCAGCGCGCGCGCAGCGGCAACGGCGGCACCGTGCTGGAGTTGGTCACCTATCGCCTGTCCGACCACACCACCGCCGACGACGCACGCCGCTACCGCGACCAGGCCGAAGTCGAGCAGGCCTGGGCACGCGATCCGATCCCGCGCATGCGTACCTGGCTGACCGCGCAGGGTCTGTGGAGCGAGGCACAAGAAACCGCGTGGAAGGAACAATGCGGCCACCGTGTCGACCAAGAGGTCGACGCCTACCTGTCCACGCCGGTGCAGCCGGTGGAGGCGATGTTCGATTATCTCTATGCCGATCCGCCGCCGGAGCTGCTCAGACAGCGCGCGCAGTGGATCGCCCGCGACCAGGAGCAGCATCATGGATGAGCACACGCCCGGCGCCGGCCATGAGGCCGCTGCAGCGCCCGCGCCGATGACCGCCCCCGACACCCCGACCGCCACCCCGATCACCCTGATCGAAGCCATCACCCAGGCGCTGGCCTGGGAGATCTCGCACGATCCGGCGGTGCTGGTGCTGGGCGAGGACGTGGGCGTCAACGGCGGCGTGTTCCGTGCCACCGCCGGCCTGCAGAAGCGCTTTGGCTCCGAACGCGTCCTGGATACGCCGCTGGACGAGACCACCATCGCCGGGCTGAGCGTGGGCCTGGCCGCGCAGGGCATGAAACCTGTGGCCGAGGCGCAGTTCGACGGCTTCGTCTATCCGATGATCGACCACCTGGTCAGCCATGCCGCGCGCCTGCGCTACCGCACCCGCGGACGCCTGCACTGCCCGATGGTCCTGCGCGTGCCGTGGGGCGGCGGCATCCGCGCGCCGGAGCACCACTCCGAAGCCAACGAATCGATGTTCACCAATGTGCCCGGCCTGCGCGTGGTCATGCCGTCCTCGCCGCAGCGCGCCTACGGCCTGCTGCTGGCGGCGATCCGCGACCCGGACCCGGTGATCTATTACGAGCCCAAGCGCATCTATCGCCAGTACAAGGAGCTGGTGCCCGACGATGGGCAGGCGCTGCCGCTGGATGTGTGCTTCGTGCTGCGCGACGGCGCAGACGTGACCCTGGTCAGCTGGGGCGCGCAGGTCAAGGAGGCGCTGGAAGCGGCCGACACGCTGGCCGCCGAAGGCATCAGCGCCGAGGTCATCGACGTGGCCACCCTGACCCCGCTGGACTTTGACACCATCGCCGAATCGGTGGCCAAGACCGGTCGCTGCGTGATCGTGCACGAGGCACCGCGCACCGCCGGCTTCGGCGCGGAAATCGCCGCGCGCCTGGCCGAGCAGTGCATGTACGACCTGCTGGCGCCGGTCGAACGGGTCACCGGCCCGGATACGCACATGCCGCTGTTCCGGCTGGAGATGAAGTACCTGCCCAGCGCCGAGCGGGTGGTCGCCGCCGCCAGGCGCACCCTCGCCGGCAGCTGAAAGCGCGTGCAACGCGCCCGCGTGATTGCCGCCCACCATGCACCGGAGCGCGAGGCGGTGCGCATCGCACGCGGCCAGAGCGCGGTGCTGGGCGCGGCAGACGATCAATGGCCCGAGTTCGTCTGGGCCACCCTGGCCCAGGGCCTGGGTGGCTGGATGCCCCGACATCTTCCACATGGACGAGGTCGGCACCGCCATCGCCCAGCAGGATTACGACACGCGCGAACTGGACGCCGAACCCGGCGACCTGCTCACCGTCGAACGCGAACATGCCGGCTGGTGGTGGGCGCACGATGCACACGGACGCAGCGGCTGGATTCCCGCGCGTTCGATTGAACTCATTCAAGAGACCTGACCCATGAGCCAAACCAAGACCTTCCTCCTTCCCGACCTGGGCGAGGGCCTGCCCGATGCAACCATCGTCGAGTGGTTCGTCAGGGAAGGCGACACCGTTGCCCTGGACGCGCCGCTGGTGTCGATGGAGACGGCCAAGGCCGTGGTCGAAGTGCCCTCGCCGGTGTCGGGCAAGGTGCTCAGGCTGGCCGGTGCGGCCGGCGAGGTGGTGCCGACCGGGGCGATGCTGGCCGAGTTCGAACTGGACCCGAATCGCCCGCAGCGCGCCGATGGCCAGGACACCGGCCATTCGCACGCCGCGCCCAAGCCTGCGTCTGCTGCCGCCAGCCCGGCACCGGCGCCGGCACCGATGCCGGCGGTGGAGTCGTTCGACCACGAACGCGACGATGCCGGCACCGTGGTCGGGGCGATGCAGGCTTCCGACGCGGTGCAGGTCCAGGCAGCGGTGGCCGTGGGCGGGGTCAAGGCGATGCCGGCCGTGCGCGCGATGGCGCGCAAGCTGGGCGTGGACCTGGCCCGGGTGCGCGCCACCGGCGCCGATGGCGTGGTGACCATGGCCGATGTGAAGCAGGCCGCCGCCGACGGTTCGCTGTTGCTCCCCTCTCCCGCCGGGGCGACGGTGCACGGCATGCGCGCCACTGGCGCGCATGCATCGGAGCGCCCGCGCGACGAGCGCGGGCCGGGGCGCGGAGCGGGGGCCGGGGGTGAGGGTGCGGCCGCCGGACACGTCGCCGCCCGCACCGCGCTGTCGGCCAGCGGCAAACCGATGCGCACGCAGCCTCCCGGCGTGGTGGCAAGCGGCCAGCCCGAGCCGCTCAAGGGCGTGCGCCGCAACATGGCCCGGGTCATGGCCGATGCCCACGCCAAGGTCGTGGCCACCACCCTCAACGACGACGCCGACGTGCAGGCCTGGACGCCTGCCAGCGATGTCACCGCGCGCCTGGTGCGCGGGATCGTCGCCGCCTGCACGGCGGTGCCGGCGATGAACGCCTGGTTCGACGGCGATGCGCTGACCCGCACCCTGCATCCGCACGTGGACATCGGCATCGCCGTGGACACCGACGAGGGCCTGTTCGTGCCGGCGCTGCGCAATGCCGACCTGCTTGACGCGCGCGGGGTGCGCGAAGGCGTCAACCGCCTGCGCACGCAGGTGCTCGAACGCAGCCTGCCGGCCAGCGAACTGACCGGCTACACGATCTCGCTGTCCAACTTCGGCATGTTCGCCGGCCGCTATGCCACCCCGATCGTGGTCCCGCCGTGCGTGGCCATCGTCGCCGCCGGCCGGGCGCGCTTCCAGATGACCCCGGTGATGGGCGGTTTCGAATCGCGCAAGGTGATCCCGCTGTCGGTCACCTTCGACCACCGCGCCTGCACCGGCGGCGAAGCCGCGCGCTTCCTGCGCGCCCTGATCGACGACCTGGCCCTGGCCGACTGACGCGCGCGCCCTGCCCGGTTCGCCCTGGTCCGGATCCTTTGCAGCGCCGGGCGCACGGCCAAGCCGGACGCGTTTACTCCCCTTGCTCGAAATCCGGCGCGTCCGAGCGGAGCGGCGCGGCCTTGTCGGCCGGCGGCGCGTTGCGCTTGCCGGGCCTGGCGATGAGCTCGACGTAGAACTGCTCGGCACCGCCGGCCACCAGCGCATCGATCGCGCGGATCAGTTCACCGGAGGAGAGCTCGCTGGCGCTGGCTGCGTCCAGACCCAAGCGCGCGTGGAAGCGCCACACCTCCGCGCCCGCTGGCAGCGCCTTGCGCTGTTCGCGCGCGATGTACTTGCGGATGTCGTGCTTGCTGGCCTCCAGCAGACGGTCGCGGTGCTTGCCTTCAATCTTGAGCGGGTAGGTCTTTCTCATGGCACATCGTCCGGAATGGCCGTCCATTGTGGGGGCCAGTGGCAGCCGGCGCGAATCGCGTTGCCATCCGTGGCGCCCTCGCTCAACGCTGCGGGCGATCCAGCCAGCAGGCCAGGCCCTGTGCGTTGAGTTCGATGTCCATCGCCAGCACCCGTTCGACCTCGGCGTCGCTGAGCGGCACCTGCGCATCGCGGGCGCGCTGCAGGTACAGCGCGGTCAGCGCCTGGAGCAATCTGCCGTGGCGGTCGGGCGTGCCATCGGCCTGGCGGCCGAGGTTTTCCATCGCGTTGATCTGCTCGTACAGGTCCTGGGCCAGCTTCTCGACCTGCGCGTAAGTGGTGCCGACGCGGTCGTAGTGGGTCAGGTACATGCCCTGCGGCCGATAGGCCAGCATGCGCGCGATCGACTGCTTGAGCGGCTCTGGCTCGAACTGCACCGGCGAGCTGGTCGGCAGGATGAAAGGCCCTTGCGGCCCGTCCAACTCGCGGTAGGACAATCCAAAGGTATCGCCGGTGAACCAGCACGCGCTGCGTGCATCCCACACGCAGTAGTGATGCCTGGCGTGTCCCGGCGTGTCCAGGCACAGCAGCGGGCGGCCGTTGTGGTCGACCACGTGTCCGTCGTCGGCAACGACCACGCGCGGCGCCGGCACCGGCTGCACCTGGCCATAGCTGCGCGCGATTTCTTCCTCGCCATACACGGCGGTGGCTCCGGCGATGATGCGCGCCGGATCGATCAGGTGCGGCGCCGCGCGTGGATGGGCGACGACCTTGGCATTGGGCAGGTGCTGCAGCAGCAGGCCGGTGCCGCCGGCGTGGTCCAGGTGGATGTGGGTGACCAGGACCCAGTCGATCTGCGCCGGGGTCAGCCCGGCGTGGGCGATCGCCTCCAGCAGCCGCGGCAGAGAATGGTTGGTGCCGCAATCGACAAAGGCCCCGCGGCCTTGTTCGACGATCAGATAGCAGGCGTCGAAGTGCTCGCGCTGGAACCCGGTATCAACCGTATGGATGCCGTGCTGGCTCATGGTGCGTGTCGCATCGAAGATGATCGTTTCGATTCTAGGAAGCCCGCCGTGAGCGCACGATGCATCCTTGGTCGCATTCAGACCTGCGTGGCAGCCTGGCGCAGCGCGGCCAGCGCAGCCAGCACCTGATCGGTGGGAACCTGCAGCGCCCATGCACTGGACTGCAGCTGCTCGGGACTGTCGGCATTCTTCAGCACGGCCACCTGCTGGCCGGCATCGCGCGGCGAATCGAACCCCTGGCTCTGCACCAGCACCTTGCCATGCGCATCGGAGAGCTTGAAGTAGAAGCGCCCGTCGGTGTGGCGATACTGCTTGAACACCGGCAGCGCGGCCTTGGCCGTGGCCTGCACGGCGACCGTGGTCACCGAGGACAGGTCGCGCAGGCCTACCGCATCGCGCAACTGGCGCAGGAACGGCGTGGCGTACCTGGCCCGCAGGCGCTGGGCGCCATCGCGCAGGATCGCCTCGATCTCGGCTGGCCTGGCCACCAGCGCCTGGTAGCGCTCGCGCAGCGGCGCGATCTCGCGCTCGATGCGCTCGAACACCTGCTGCTTGGCATCGCCCCAGCCGATGCCCTCGGCATAGGCCCGGGCGAAGGCCTGGGTTTGCTCCGCGGTGGCAAAGGCCTGGTAAAGCTGGAACAGCGCCGAGCCTTCGGTGTCCTTGGCCTGCCCCGGCGCGCGCGAGTCGGTGAGGATGGAGAAGATCAGCTTCTTCAGCTCGGCCGGCGATGCGAACAGCGGGATCGTATTGCCGTAGCTCTTGCTCATCTTGCGCCCGTCCAGGCCGGGCAGCGTGGCCACGTGGTCGTCGATCAGCGCCTCGGGCAGGGTGAAGTACTCGCCCCCGTAGACATGGTTGAAGCGCTGGCCGAAATCGCGGGCCATCTCGATGTGCTGGATCTGGTCGCGGCCCACCGGGACCTGATGCGCGTTGAAGAGCAGGATGTCGGCGGCCATCAGCACCGGATACATGAACAGCCCGGCGGTGATGCCGGCATCGGCGTCCTGGCCCTCGGCGAGGTTCCTGTCCACCGCCGCCTTGTAGGCGTGCGCGCGGTTGAGGATGCCCTTGCCGGCCACGCAGGTGAGCAACCAGGTCAGCTCGGGAATCTCGGGAATGTCGCTCTGCCGGTAGAACCACACCTTGTCAGGTTCAAGCCCGGCGGCCAGCCAGGTGGCGGCGATTTCCAGGGTCGAGCGCTGGGTGCGGGCCGGGTCCTGCGCCTTGATCAGGCTGTGCAGGTCGGCCAGGAAATAGAAACTCTCGGTGTCGGCCGCCCGGCTGGCGTCAATGGCCGGACGCACCGCACCCACGTAGTTGCCCAGATGGGGTGTGCCGGAAGTGGTGATGCCGGTCAGGACACGGGTGGTCATGCGCAGTGGAGGCAGGGAAGCAGGCCGTCCAGTTTAACCGCCCGCGTCTTGCCACCGGAGGCGGCCGGCTGGCATAAGCCACCGCCGGAGCTGGCGCAGCGCGTGCTCACCGATCCGCGCGCCGCCGCGCCGCGCGTACCAGGCGAGGGAACGTCGCGTAATCGGCACGGCGGCATTCGCCGAACGTGCGCCGGTGAAGGAGCAATGCCGCGCTCTGTGCATACCGGGCCAGCGCAATGGGTCGGTGCGCGCGGCTGCGGGTGGGCCGAAACCAGATACCGCTGCTTCACAAGGGTAGAGGCTTGCAGCGATCGTCCTCAGACATTTGCACAGCCCCCGGCTCCTGAAAGCCGCAGGCGCAAAGACCACAACGGGCCGAAGCCCGTTGTGGTCTTTGCCCAACCCAGCCGCGATGGATCAGTGCTTCTTCTCCAGATCGCGCTGGAAGGCAGTGACTTCCTTATGTGCACGGTCGCGGTCCCAGCCGTAGCGTTCCTGCAGCTTGCCGGCCAGATATTCGGCATTACCCTCGGCCACGTCGAAGACGTCGTCGGTCAAGTCGCCCCATTTGGCCTGCGCCTTGCCTTTGAGCTGTTTCCAGTTGCCTGCAATGATGTCCTTGTTCATGCGTCACCTCATCGATTGTTGGGGAGTGTCCTGCAGTCGCATCTTCACTGTGGGCAAGGACCCGTTGCGCAGGGATGAGGCGCGCGTGCAGGCGGTGTTATACGTTCAGCCGATCGCCGTTTCCTGCTGCGACCTGGTGATGCGGCCCGCACGAAAAAGCCGGCTTGCGCCGGCTTTTTCGCTGCGATGGGCCGGGCCCGGCGCAAGGGATCACTTGGTGCCGGTGCCGCCGGTCTTTTCGGCGGATTCTTCCATCTTGCCGCCCACCTTCTGGACGTCCTGGCCGGCACCCTTGACGGTGTTGCAGGCCGCCAGGGAACCGGCAAAGAATGCCGACAGCATCAGCAGAAAAATCGTGCGCTTCATTGGAATTCTCCAGTTGGGTTTCCCGGTTTTCCCCTTCGGAAAACCTTGGCACGCAGGCTGACGAGCACGCCGTGGAAACAGCGTGAACTCCCTGAACAGCGGTCAGCATCCGTTCTGGAAATGGTGGCATCGGCGCCTGCGGGCAGGCAAAGCGATGGTGCCGCTTGTCCGAATCGAACGGACGACCTACTGATTACAAATCAGTTGCTCTACCGACTGAGCTAAAGCGGCACGGGCCGGCCGCGGCCGGATCCGCATTCTAGCCGCAGTCGCGCGGCACGGCACGCGCGGCCTGGGTCTGCCGGCGCGCCAGTGCCGCCTCGCCCGCACCCAGGCTCACGTCCAGCCACCACCGCACGGTTTGGCCCACTGGCTGGATCTGGGCCGCAAAGCCGCCGGCCTGCAGTTCGGCCTGGCGGCGCTGCGCGGCCTCGCGGCTGCCGTAGCGGCCCAGCGCCACGCCGTTGCCAAACGGCCCACTGTTGATCACCAGCAGGTCGTGGAAACCGGCGGCGGTGATGCGTTCGACCATCGCCTGCGCGGCGGCGCGGTCGGCCAGCGGCGGCAGCAGCACGGCGTAGGCCTTGGCCGGCTGGGTTTCGCTGCGCACGCTGGCACGGCGCGGCGCCGGAACCAGGCGCGCCTGGGCACTGCGCGCGGCCGCCGCGTCGTCGAACGGTCCCAGCGCCAGGCATTGCAGGGTGGTGTCGGCGGCCGGCGCCGACGCAGGCGCCGGTGTGGAGACCGCGATGGGCCCGGCAGGCGGCGTGGAGGCCGCCGGTGTCGGCGCGGCTTGCGCGGCCGGCGGCGCCGGCACCGTCGGTGCCGGCGCCAGTGCAGGTTCGGGTTGCGCTGGCCGGGGCGCGACATCGGCCAGTTCCAGCACGGCCACGCCCTGCATCTGCGCCGGTGGCGGCAGGTCCGGCGCCGGGCGCGTCAGCCACCACGCGGCCACGCCCAGGTTGAGGAAGACCAGCAGGACGATCAGCGCACGGATCAACATGGGCCGATTCTAATGGCCGTCCGCAGCGGCCTGGACCGGCGCGGCCGACCAGACCGCCAGCCCTTCCAGGACCAGCCCATCGACCCGCCGGGCCTGCGGCAGCAGCGGCAGCAGCGGGTCGATGCCCCCGCCGTGCAGCAGCAGCGCCGGTGCCTGACCCAGCCGCGCAGCGGCCTGGTCCAGGCTGCGTTCGATCAGGGCCAGCGCGGCGCCTTCGCAGCCCGAGGCCAGGGCATCAGGCGTGTCGCGGGCGAACTCGTCGAACGCTCCACCCTCGGCCGGCAACTGCGCCGCGGCGCGATGCAGGGCCTGGCGCATCAGCTGCGGCGACGGGGCGATGCGCCCACCCATATGGCGGCCGTCGGCCGCGAGCAGGTCGATGGTCAGGGCCGTGCCGATCCCGGCGATCAGCCACGGCCCCGGCCCGTGCGTGCGGGCACCCAGCATGGCCAGGAACCGATCCACCCCCAGCCGCGCCGGTTCGCGGTAGGCCACCTGCAGCCCGGCCAGCGAGGCCTGCGTCCGCGCCAGCGAGACCACCCGAAATCGCGCCTGCAGCACCTCCAGCACCGCCGCGGTCAGCACCGGCGCCGCGACGCTGGCCAGGCAGGCCGACAACCCGGCTTGCGGCAGCTGCGCGGCCAGGCCCTGCAGCAGGTCGTCCTGGCCATGACCCAGCGCCAGGATCGGGCCGGGTCGGCCGTCGGCCTGCAGCCGCGCGCATTTCAGGCGCGTGTTGCCCAGGTCGAACAGCCAGCGCTCGGGCGATGTGCCGGTCATCTTCAACCCGCCCGCACGCTGACTTGGCCGGCGTGGAAATCGCGCAGGCCCTGCGGCGTGCGCAGGCGCAGGGCGCCGTCCTCGGCGATTCCTTCGGCGGTTCCGGACACCTCGCCGCTGTCCAGGTGCACCACCACCTTGCGCCCGTGCAGCGCATCCAGCGCGGCGTAGCGCGGCCGGAACGGCGCCAGCCCTTCGGCATCGAACGCCTCCAGCGCCGGCAGCAGCCGGGTCAAGACTGCGGCCGCCACCGCGGTGCGCGTCACCGGCTGCGGCAACGCCTGGGCCAGGTCCAGCCAGGGCTGGTCGATGCTGGCCGCCTGCTGTGCGGGCATGCGCACGTTCAGCCCAACCCCGATCACCGCGCGCGCCGGGCCGCCGGCTTCGCCGCCGCCTTCGACCAGCAGGCCGCCCAGCTTGCGGCCGTCCACGACCAGGTCGTTGGGCCATTTCAGGCCGATCTGCGCCAGCCCCAGCTCGCGCAGGCCCTCGGCCACCGCCACGCCCGCCACCAGGCTCAAGCCTCCCAGCCGCGCAAGCCCGCCGCCGAAGCGCCGCGCCACTGACAAATAGACGTGCGCGGCCAGCGGCGAGACCCAGCTGCGCCCGCGCCGGCCACGACCGCCAGTCTGGCGTTCGGCCAGCAGCACCGCGCAGCCGCTGACCGGGGTGTCCTGGCGCAGCAGTTCGGAATTGGTCGAATCCAGGCTCCAGGCCACGTCCAATGCCTGGATCTGTCGCCGCACCGCGGCCGGCAACGCGGCGCACAGGGCCTGGGCATCGAGCAGGTCCAGTGGCTGGTCCAGTGCATAGCCCTGGCCGGCACTGCCGACGATGGCCACGCCAGCCCCGCGCAGGGCCTGGACCCGCTTCCAGATCGCAGCCCGGGTCAGGCCGGTTTCCCGGGCCAGCAGGTCGCCCGACACCGGCCCCTGCGCCAGGCGCAGCAGCAGCTGGCGTTCGCGCGCGGCTGGCGCGGCAGGCTGAACAGGAACGGGATTCATCGCGGCCATTATGGGGCACCTGTCCGGAGGCCAGAACCACGCTATGATGCCGGTTCGCTGCTGTGTGCCCGCCCCCCGGAGTGTTCCGATGCTTCGCGCCTGCCTTGCCCTCGTGCTGCTGACCTGTGCCGTCTCGCCCGTGCTCGCGCAGAATGGGCGCGGTGAGGTGCCCGCGTCCGGCACCCTCGACCACGGCGCCGGCGCCCCTGCCGGCGCGCCGCAGGGCAAGCCGGCGACGGCCAGTGGCTATGCCCGACCGACCACACCGGCCACCAGCCAAGGCGGCGGTGGCAGCGACGAGGACGCGGTCCTGCGCATGCGCGTGCCCAAGTGGAACAGCTTCCTGCCCGGGATGTTCCGCTGATCCAGCCGCTGTTGCGCTGGCTGCGCGGCCAGCCGCCCCCGCTCGACGACCAATGCTGGTACCGCGCCGTCGAGGCGCTGCCCTGGGTCCGTGGCCTCGACCAAGCCCAGCGACGGACGCTGCAGCCGCTGGCCGCCCGCTTCCTCCACCAGAAGACCATCACCGCGCTGGGCGGACTGGTGCTGGACGACATCGCCCGCGTGCAGCTGGCCGCGCTGTGCTGCCTGCCGCTGCTGGAATTCGGTGCCGGCGGGCTGCGCGGCTGGTCGCAGCTGCTGGTGTATCCGGACGCCTTCCGCGTGCGCCGCAGCCACCTCGATGCGGCCGGCGTGCTGCACGAGTGGGACGACACCCTGGCCGGCGAAGCCTGGGACAGCGGGCCGCTGATCCTGTCCTGGGCCGACGTGCAGGCCGACATCGCCGATCCGGCTTCAGGCTTTTGCGTGGCCGTGCACGAGATGGCGCACAAGCTCGATGCGCTCAATGGCCAGGTCGATGGCAGCCCGCCGCTGCCCGGTGCCTGGCAGCGGGCGTGGACCCGCGACTTCCAGCATCACTATGACGCGCTGTGCCGGCGCGTGGAGGCCGGCAAGCGCACCCGCATCGATGGCTATGCGGCCCAGTCGCCGGAGGAATTCTTCGCGGTGGTCAGCGAATATCACTTCTCTGCACCGGACGTGCTGGCCGAGGCAATGCCGGAGGTGGCCATGCATCTGGACAAGCTCTACGGCCGGCCACCACGCCTGTTCTGAGCGCCAGGCCTGCGCCTGGCGCGCCGCTCACAATCCCGGCGGCAGCCGGACTTCGAAGCGGGCGCCGCCCAGTTCCTGCGAACGGCTGACGGTGAGCTCGCCGCGATAGCCACGCACCAGGTCCTGCACGATCGCAAGGCCAATGCCATGGCCCTGCACGCGCTCGTCGCCGCGCACGCCACGCTGCAGCACCTTGGCCACGTCTTCTTCGGCGATGCCCGGGCCGTCGTCGTCCACCGCCAGCAGCAGCCCGGCGCGGCGATTGCCTTCGCTGGTGATCGGCGCGACGGTCAGCAACACGCGCGCGCGCGCCCACTTGAAGGCGTTCTCCAGCAGGTTGCCCATCAGCTCCTGCAGGTCGCCTGGCTCACCATGGAAACGCGCCTCGGGATCAATCTCGAATTCGCAGATCACGCCCTTGTGCGCGTAGACCTTCTCCAGCCCGCGTACGATCACCTCGGCGTAGGGTTCGATCGCCACCGGCGCGGCGAACAGCGCATGGCCGGTGGAAGCCGCGCGCGCCAGCTGATAGGACACCAGGTCGTTCATGCGCTTGAGCTGCACGTCCAGCTCTTCGCGCAGGGCCGCCGTGGGCACGCCGTCGTCCAGCTGCGCGCGCAGCACCGCCAGCGGCGTCTTCAGGCTATGGGCCAGGTCGGCCAGGGTGTTGCGCTGGCGCTCCAGGTTCTCGCGCTCGGACTCGATGAAGGCATTGATGCTTTCGGTCAGCGGTTCGAGTTCGCGCGGATGGTTCTCGGTCATGCCCTGGGCCTGGCCGCGCTGCACGCGCTTGAGCTCGGCGATCACCCGCTGCAGCGGGCGCAGGCTCCAGTTGAGGATCAGGCCCTGCAGCAACAGCAGCACCACCCCGGCACTGCCCAGGTACACCCACAGCGCATGTCGGAAGGTCTGCAGCTGCGAGTTCAGCACCTCGGTGTCTTCCATCACATAGATGGAATAGGAAAACTCGCTCTGCGGCCCGCGCGCGCCCCAGATCGTGCCCAGGCCGAAGCGATAGACACTGCCTTGGCTGCCATCGAGCTGGGTCATCTGCAGTGGGCCTTCGAAGATCTTCTGCCCCGGCATGAGCAGTTTGCTTTCAGGCAGGTAGGGGCCGAGGGTCGAATCCGAGCCCCAGCCGCGCTGCCCGTTGGGCAGCACGATTTCGGCGTACAGGCCGCTGCCCGGCTGGGCGAAGCGGGGGTCGATCTGGCTATCCGATGGCGCCAGCAGCGAGCCATCGCGCGCGAAGTCGATCTTGTTGGCGTACGAGTACGCGTAGCCTTCCAGGCGCCGCTCCAGATTGTCCTCGGCCGTGGTGACAAAGGCCCGATCCAGCGCGTAACCGGCCAGCGCCAGGAACGCCACCAGGCCGATACTGGCGGCCAGCAGCTGGCGCGCGCGCAGGGAGCGCGGACGCCACTTGACGATCGGCTCGCGGCCGCCTGCCGTCCGCGGCGGTGACGGGGCTTCGGGCATCAGCCCTCGTTGCGTGGAATCGCGAAGCGGTAGCCGCGGCCACGCACGGTTTCGATCGGCTTGAGCGCGCCCTCCGGATCGAGCTTCTTGCGCAGGCGGCCGATGAAGACTTCCAGCACGTTGGAGTCGCGATCGAAATCCTGCTGGTAGATGTGCTCGGTCAGGTCGGCCTTCGAGACCAGCTCACCGGCGTGCATCATCAGGTACTCGAGCACCTTGTATTCGTAGCTGGTCAGATCGACGTTGCTGCCGTTGACGCTGACCGTCTGCGCAGCCAGGTCCAGGGCGACCGGGCCGCATTCCAGGGTCGGCTTGGACCAGCCGGCAGCACGGCGCAGCAGCGCGTTGACGCGCGCCAGCAGCTCTTCGACGTGGAATGGCTTGACCAGATAATCGTCGGCGCCCTGCTTGAGCCCTTCGACCTTGTCCTGCCAACTCGAACGCGCGGTCAGGATCAGCACCGGGAATTTCTTGCCTTCGTCGCGCAGGGCCTTGATCAGCTCCATGCCCGACATCTTGGGCAGGCCCAGATCGATGATGCCCACGTCGAAGGGCACTTCCCTGCCCATGTACAGGCCTTCTTCGCCATCCTGGGCGGCGTCGACGGCAAAACCTTCGCGCTTCAGGCGCGCGGCGAGGGTTTCGCGCAGGGGTGCTTCGTCTTCGACCAGCAGAATGCGCATGGGCTCTCCCTTGGAATATGTCGATGTCTTGTGGGACGGTGGGCACCTGAACAAGGTGCCATCTCGTTCAGATTACGGCCTGCGGGGGTTAGGCCCGCGTGGACGTTCTCTGGACATGTGCTCCCGTTCAGCTCCATCGCCATGGCCCTGGCCGCGGGTGAACGGATCATCGTCCATGTAGCGGACCCGACCACTTTCATCCATCACCTTGACCCGCATGATGTCGCGGCCGTCGAACTGGACCCGCTCGGCGCCCAGCACGCGGCCCCCGCTGCGGGCCTGCGCACGACGTACCGCATCGGCCGCCTCGTTGCGCGCACCGCGGCTATTGCGATCAAAGCCGTCCCGGCGCGGCACCTGGAGGCTGTCATCATCCTGTTGCTGAGGCCCTGACTGCGCCCACGCGGAACCGGCGAGGCAGCCAGCGATCGCAGCAGTTAGAAACAGGTGATAGGCGCAGAGCTTGGGCATAACCGAATCGTAACGGCAACGCCCAACCGATGGGTGAACCGCTACCGACACCTCGGCAGTAAGT
Source organism: Pseudoxanthomonas spadix BD-a59 (assembly GCF_000233915.3). Taxonomy (NCBI): domain Bacteria; kingdom Pseudomonadati; phylum Pseudomonadota; class Gammaproteobacteria; order Lysobacterales; family Lysobacteraceae; genus Pseudoxanthomonas; species Pseudoxanthomonas spadix. The sequence goes on from NC_016147.2 coordinate 3,233,297, forward strand.
GAAGGGCCAGTCTTGGAACCGCGCGGTGAATTGGCTCTGAACTTTCTGAACAGCCTGATGAGGCGATTCAGCGCGATGAAGCCTCAGAAAATCTCGCCCACGCAGCACCGCAGCGAACCGCCGGCCGCTTCGATTGCCGGCAGCGCCACGCTGCGCACGGCCAGGCCGGCCTGGCGCAGGGCCGCCTGGCTGCCCGGCTCCAGCCGATCGGCCGCGCCCTGGCTCATCCACACCGCTTCGGGCGTGATGCTGATTGCATTGCCGGCGAAGGCCTGCTTTTCGGCAGGCGAAAGCAAGACCACGTGCCGGCCGTACAAGGCCTGCAGCAACGCGATCAACGGCGCCGGCTCGGCCAGACCATCCGGACAGACCAGCGCCGCGCGGCCGGCCAATACCGCCAGCACGACGTTGCTGTGGTATTCACCCGGCGCCAGATCGAACACGAAGGTCGCGCGCAGTCCGAAGGCCGCATGCATCAGCGCCGCACCTTGGGCATCGCAGCGTTCGGACAGCCCGCAGAAGCCGATCCCACGTGCGCGGTCGATCACCAGCGCGCCGGTCAGCTCGCACGGATGCGGTTGGCTGGACAGGTCAGTTTCGGCATAACCCAGCAGGCCGGTGAAGAACCCGCGGATGTCCGCACGCGCCGCTTCGCGCTGGCGTACCGCATGGCGCATGCGCCCGACGATCACGCGCCCCGGCACGGTCGCGAACACGTTGTTGGGGAACAGCGCATCGGGCGTGGCGGCGTCGCCGGCGAAGGCCACCACCGGCAGCTGGGTCGACAGCGTCTGGTGCAGTGCACGATGTTCTGCCAGCGCCTCGCCCGCATCGAAGCCGGTCGATGCCATGTAGACATTATCGCGGGCCGATTCCTCGGCGCGGGCGAAACCGTCCGGCGAGACCAGGAACACGCCGCGTGCGGTCGCCGGCCCGGCATCGGGCGCCAGCCTGCGCGTGAGCGCCAGGAAGGCCTGCGGATCGCGGGTGATCAGCAACGGCGCACCGTGGCGCTCAGGCCGCCGCGCTGGCCGCGCCGGCGGTGGCCGCCAACGCGCGTTCGATCAGCGACCAGTCCGCGCCCGGGCGATGCGCGCCTTCGCTGAGCACCTGGCGGAACTGGCGCCCGCCCGGCTGCCCAGCGAACAACCCCAGCACGTGCCGGGTCATGTGCTTGAGCGCCACGCCACGATCCAGCGCGGCCTGCACGTACGGACCAAACGCGCGCAGCAGTTCCACGCGCGAGCGCACCGGCGTGCCGGCCAGATGCGCATGGGCCCGGTGCAGGAAATACGGATCGTGATACGCGCTGCGGCCCAGCATCACTGCGTCGACCTGACCCAGGTGCGCATCGATCGCCTCCAGCGTGGTGATGCCGCCATTGAGCCAGATCGTCAGCTGCGGGCGCTCGCGTTTGAGCCGGTACGCCCACTCGTAGCGCAATGGGGGAATCTCGCGGTTTTCCTTGGGCGAGAGCCCCTCCAGCCACGCCTTGCGCGCATGCACGATGAAGGTGTCGCAACCGGCGGCGGCGACGGTGTCGATGAAGCCGGCGAAGTGCGCGTAGTCCTCCAGTTCGTCCACCCCTAGGCGGCACTTCACCGTGACCGGGATCGCCGCGGCTTCACACATGGCCGCGATGCACTCGGCCACCAGCAACGGCTCCTTCATCAGACAGGCACCGAAGCGCCCGGCCTGCACGCGATCGGACGGGCAGCCAACGTTGAGGTTGACCTCATCGTAGCCATACGCGGCACCCACGCGCGTGGCCGCGGCCAGCCGCTCAGGTTCGCTGCCGCCCAGCTGCAGCGCGACTGGATGCTCGAGCGCATCAAAGCCCAGCAGGCGTTCGCGATCGCCCTCCAGCACCGCGTTGGCATGGACCATCTCGGTGTACAGCAGCGCGGTCGGCGCCAACAGGCGATGGAACACCCGGCAATGCCGGTCGGTCCAGTCCATCATCGGGGCAACAGAAAGCCTCGGGGAAGCCTCATCGCGCGATCCATCGCGCAAATCCAATAAGTTACTCTTTTCTCCCTGTTGCTCAGTTGCGCGCATGATCGGTGGATTTCGGCGGACTTCGGGCATGGATTGCGACCTTGGTTGCACGTCGAGGCCGATCTAGGATCGCCTGCATGGCTACGATCGCCAGCCGCCGGCGCAAGGACGGATCACTAGGTTACACCGCCAAATCGGCATCGAACGACAGGTTGGGACGCCCGGCGATCTGTGGAGACTGCAACCCTCGAGAGGAGGGAGCCCACGAACAAGTCGAACAGATTTCCCCGTGGAGATCCGTCAGCGCGTCGTTCACATGGCGCTGGAGCATCACGGCCGGCCCCCATCGCTGTGGACGCCAGGGCGAGTCGATCGCGCCCAAGATCGCTGCATGCCACAAAGTTCGGCTGGGGTGGTGACTACACCTGTCCTGCTTTCCTAGGAGGTCCTTCGTACCACCACCTCGACCGCCCGGCCCAAACCGCTGAACCGTCACCGCCGAAGCGAGCCGCCCATTATGCAGGCCTTCGAACATCGGTCAAGCACTTCGTTCAAAGCCGCTGACCAATCCACCTCCAGCCTCACCAGCAGAGCCGGTGCCGCAGAAGCGGGGGGCGAATTATGGATGCGCCCGGTGCGTTTGTGAAGCGGTGGTGACAACTTTTTTGAAGGCCGGCCCCAACGGATGCGCAATGCCCATCGTGGCGGGCCTTGGGCGGATTGCAATCAGCCGGCCAGCAGCCGAACCCGGGCAAAGTTGCGCTTGCCAACCTGCAGCAAGCCCTCGAAACCGGGCTGAAACTGCAGCTGCGGATCTTCCACCACCGCACCATCGACCTTGACCGCACGCTCCTTGAGCTTGCGCCCGGCTTCGGAATTGCTGGGCGTGACCCCGGCGGCGGTGAGCAGCGCGCCGATACGCAGGCCTTCGGCCGGGACGATGACGTCCTGCAGCGGCAACAAGGAAGTATCGCCCTGCCCGCGTACCACGGCGTGCCAACCGGCGATCGCCGCGTCGGCCTGGGCGGCATCGTGGAATCGTGTGGCCAATTCGCGCGCCAGACGCAGCTTCACATCGCGCGGATTCAAGGCGCCGGATTCGACCTCGGCACGCAGCGACCGGGCCTGGTCCACGCCGATGTCGAAGCTGAGCAGGTCGATCCAGCGCCACATCAGCGCATCACCGATCTTCATGGTCTTGGTGACCATGTCGATGGCCGGCTCGTTGATGCCGATGTAGTTGCCCAGCGACTTGGACATCTTGTTGACGCCATCCAGCCCTTCCAGCAGCGGCATGGTCAGCACGACCTGCGGCGCCTGGCCGTAATGTTCCTGCAGGCTGCGCCCCATCAGCAGGTTGAACTTCTGGTCGGTGCCGCCCAGCTCGAGGTCGGCCTTGAGCGCGACCGAGTCGTAGCCCTGCACCAGCGGATACAGGAACTCGTGGATGGCGATGGGCTGCTGGGCAGCGTAGCGCCTGGCGAAGTCGTCGCGCTCGAGCATGCGCGCCACGGTGTGCTGACCGGCCAGGCGGATCATGTCGGCCGCGGCCATCTTGCCGAACCACTCGCTGTTGAAGCGCACTTCGGTCCTGTCACGGTCCAGCACCTTGAAAACCTGCTCCTCGTAGGTGCGGGCGTTGGCCTGCACGTCCTCGCGGGTCAGCGGCTTGCGGGTGACGTTCTTGCCGGTCGGGTCGCCGATCATGCCGGTGAAGTCGCCGATCAGGAAGATCACCTGGTGGCCCAGGTCCTGGAACTGGCGCATCTTGTTGAGCAGCACGGTGTGGCCGATGTGCAGGTCCGGCGCGGTCGGATCGAAGCCGGCCTTGACCCGCAGCGGGCGCCCGGCCTGCAGGCGCTGCTGCAGTTCTTCGCGCTTGAGGATTTCATCGGCACCGCGGCCGATCAGTTGCAGTGCTTGCGCCTGTGACACGTGACTTCCCACTCAAGGTGAATACGACAGACGTGCAACGACAAAGTTGAACGCCTGGTTAAAGCAAGGTTAACGATGCGATGCAGAAAAAAATCAAACGCCTCAAGGGTTTGACCTGCCCGACATGCCTGACTATGGTAGCCCGATTGGGCCTTCCACTTGGGCCTCAGGGTGAAGACATCGATGCAGACACACGGGGATGGCGGCCGCCGCAAGCAACGGTTCCGCGAACGACTGGACGTTCTTCGAGAGTCGGCGCTTCATCACCACGTCAGGCAGCACCTTCCCAGCGGGCGCTGGACGCGGCGGCAGTGGATCCACGCTTCGCTGTTCACCACCATCGGCATCATGGTGGCCACGATCGTGCCGGGTTTCTCCACTGCCCTGCAGCCGCAGATCAAGCCGCTGGCCACCGTGCCGCTGATGCTGCCGCAACAGGATGCGCACAAGCTCACCAGCGCCCCGGTCGACAACTGGCGGACGGTCAATGTGCGCCCGGGCCAGACCCTGAGCGCGATGTTCGCCGAGATGGGCGTACCGGCGGCCACCCTGCACCGCATCCTGCAGAACAAGGACGCCGCACGCACGCTGCACAGACTGCATCCCGGCGACGAATTGGCCTTCGACCTGCCCGACGGCGGCGCGTTGCGCGCCCTGCGCTATGACCGCGACATGGCCACGCGCATCCAGCTGGACCTCACCGATGACGGTGTCCGTGAGAAGCTCATCAAGCGCGACGTCAGCATCCGCACCGCGGTGCTCAGCGGCAAGGTCGGCAGCTCGCTCAACCGCGCTGCGCGCAAGGCCGGCCTGACCGCGGCCAACATCAACGCGCTGACCGACGACATCTTCAAGTACGACATCGACTTCGATTCGGATCTGAGCCCGAATGATCGCTTCAGCGTGGTGGTCGAACAAACCTGGCGCGAAGGCCAGCTGGTGGCCACCGGCCCGGTGCAGGCGGCGACCTTCACCGTCAATGGCAAGCTGCATTCGGGGTTCCGCTTCGCCCGGCCGGGCGGGCGGGCGGAATACTTCACCGCCGCCGGCAAGCCACTGAAGAAGAGCTTCATCCGCATGCCGATCCCGTACGCGCGCCTGAGCTCGCGCTTCGGCGCGCGCAAGCACCCCATCCTGGGCAGGATGCGCATGCACAAGGGCGTGGATTACGCCGCCGCGACCGGCACGCCGATCATGGCCGCCGGCGACGCGCGGGTGCAGTTCGTCGGCCGCCAGAATGGCTACGGCAACGTGGTGATCCTGGACCACGGGCAGGGCCGCACCACCCTTTACGGGCACCTGTCGCGCTTTGCCAGGATCCAGCGCGGTGACCGTATCGCCCAGGGCACCCTGATCGGCTACGTCGGTTCGACCGGCATGGCCACCGGGCCGCACCTGCACTACGAATTCCGCGTCAATGGTGCGCATCGCAATCCGCTGCAGGTAACCCTGCCGCCGCCCGAGCCGCTGGGCGGGCCGGTGCTGGCGCAGTTCAAGACCCAGACCTCCAGCGCGCTGGCGCGTATCCGCACGGTAGAGAGTGCAATCTACGCCGACGCCGCCCCGGCCCCCCGTGCTGGCGCCAAGATGACGCTGGCCGAGGCGCTGGATGCCTCGCGCGTGCCCAGCAGCAAGCAGTGACGCCGGCGGGCGGGCGCCGTTCCGGCGGGCCGCTGGCGCGCAAGCCGGCGCTTGGTGACCTGTACCTGGGCATGATTTCCGGCACCAGTGCCGACGGCATCGACGTGGCGCTGGTGCGCTTCGATCCCGAGCCCCAGCTGCTGCTGGGCCGCACCTACCGCTGGGACGACCAGCTGCGCAACCGGCTGATCGAGCTGGGCCAGGGTGGCCAGGCGACCTCGCTGGACGAACTGGGCGAACTGGACGTGCAGGTCGGCCAGGCCTTCGCCCACGCCGCCGGCCGGCTGATCACCCAGTCCGGGCTGGACCGGACCCAGGTGCGGGCGATCGGCTCGCACGGCCAGACCGTGCGGCACCGGCCCGATGGCACCTTTCCGTTCACCTGGCAGATGGGCGATGGCAACGTCATCGCCGAGCGCACCGGCATCGCCACCGTGGCCGACTTCCGTCGGCGCGATGTCGCCGCCGGTGGCCAGGGTGCGCCGCTGATGCCGGCCTTCCACGCGGCGATGCTGCACGCCCCGTCCGAGGACCGGGCAGTCCTCAACCTGGGCGGGATCGGCAACCTGACCCTGCTGCCGGCCAGTGGCGCGGTGCGCGGCTTCGACACCGGTCCGGCCAATGCACTGCTGGATGCCTGGTGCGAGCGCCATACCGGTCAGGCCTTCGATGCCGGCGGCGCGTTCGCGGCCAGCGGCCAGGTCGATGGCGCCCTGCTGGACACGCTGCTGGGCGAGCCGTGGTTCGCCCTGCCGCCGCCCAAGAGCACCGGCCGCGAACAGTTCCACCTGGCCTGGGTACAAGCCAAGCTGGGAAAATCCGGGGCCGCTGCGGCCGACGTGCAGGCCACGCTGCTGGAGCTGAGCGCGGTCACCGTGGCCGACGCCCTGCGCGCCACCCAGCCGGACACCAAGCGGGTCATGGTCTGCGGCGGCGGCGTGCACAATCCGCTGCTGATGCAGCGCCTGGCCACGCACCTGTCCGGGATCACGGTCGAGTCGACCCAGGTCCACGGCCTGCATCCGGATTATGTGGAAGCCATGGGCTTTGCCTGGCTGGCCCGCGAAACCCTGGCCGGCCGTCCCGGCAACCTGCCCAGCGTCAGCGGCGCCAAGGGCCTGCGCGTGCTGGGCGCGCTTTATCCGGCTTGAGGCGCCTCATCAAGCCCCGGCGGCGTCAGGCCCAGTCACGCAACTTGGAGGTCTTGCCGATGCCGGGATTGAAGGCGTTGTGCGGGTCCAGCTGGCGAAAGAACGCCACCTGCGATTGTGGTGCGTGATACAGGTGGCCGACGTTGTGTTCGGCCGGGTAGCGCGCGCCGCGCGCATCGAGTACCGCCAGCATCTGCTGCTCCAGCGCATGGCAGTCGGTGCCGGCCTTGACGATGTAGTCCTGGTGCAGGACGTGGCAGAAAAAGTGCCCGTAGTAGAGCTTGTGCAGTACCGGCGCATCCAGCTCCGGCGGCAGGCGCTCGAACCAGTCGCGCTCGTTGCGGCGCAAGGCGATATCCAGCGCAACGATGTCCTGGACCTGGGCCGGATGCACGGCGCGATAGCGCACCGCGGCGCCGGCTACGGCAAAGCGCAGCAGGAAGGCCCTGGCGCCCTCGCCCGGGGTGCAGGCAAACCAGTCGCCGCTGGCGCCTGAAAAAAAGCGTTTCAGATAGGCCGCCGCTTCATCGATCCCGGTGCCGGACATCCTCAGCAGCAGGTGGTGTTCATAGCGCTGGCGGAAGTCGCGCATGCGCCTGGGCAGGTGATCGGGGAAGCGTCCGGACAGCCACTGCAACGCGCGGTCGCTGAAGTGTTCGGGGAAAACCCGCAGCCGCTCCAGAAGCGCGTCCAGCCGCGACTTGGCCGCGAAGAAGCTGGGCAGGCGCTGGGTGCCGAGGGTCCGGATGGCGAGGAAGGTGTCCTTGCCGTAGCGATCGCCGATGTCGAAGGCATCGCGGTGCAGGTATTCGCCGGCCACCGGCAAGGACTGGAACCCGGACAGGATGTCGCGGCGGATCCGGGTCAGCTCGTCCGGGTCGTTGCTGCCGATGTAGAAGACCGCGGTCCTGTCGTGGCGGGGGAAGGTATCCAGGCGCACGGCGAACACCGCCAGGTGTCCGGCCGAGCCGGCGGCCTCGTGCAGGCGCCGCGCATCGGCGTTGAACCGCGCCGGCGTGTCGGCCTCGATGTCACGCACGTAGGTGGCGTAGTCGTGGTCCGAGGCGCAGCCGCCGGGGGTGACATCGCGGGCATGGTAGTGGCCACGTTCCAGCCTGGACAGCGCGATTTCCGGGTCATCGCCCAGCACGATGCCCAGGTGGTTGACCAGTTCCAGCGCGCCGTGGGCGTTGACCCGCGCGAACAGCGCCATCTCGGTGTACGCCGGCCCGCGATGGATCAGCGCCCCGCCGGAGTTGTTGCAGATCCCGCCCAGCACCGAGGCGCCCAGGCACGAGGAGCCGATCACCGAATGCGGCTCGCGCCCCAGCGGGGCCAGCAGCCGTTCCAGCTGATGCAAGGTGGCGCCAGGCAGGCACAGCACCTGGCGGCCTTCGTCAAGCAGCTGCACCTGGCGCATGCGCAGGGTATTGATGATCACCACCGGCCGATCGTAGTCGGCGCCATCGGGGGTCGAGCCACCGGTCAAGCCGGTATTGGCCGCCTGCATGATGACGATGACATCGGCCGCCACGCAGGCGACCAGTACCCGCCACTGTTCGACCAGCGAGCCGGGCCGCACCACTGCCAGCACCGGCCCGCCGCCGAAGCGGAATCCAGTGCGGAACCGGCGGGTGGGGCCATCGCCGGTGAGCAGGTGGCGCCGCCCGACCACCCCGCGCAGCGTCTCCAGCAGGGCAGAACGATCGAACGAGACAGACATGCGGCGCGGGACGTCCATGCGGGGCCGATCAGCAAGCCTGATCAGGGGAGGGTTGCCCCAGGTTGGCATTGAGCTCAGGCTGCACGATCTCGATCCAGTAGCCATCCGGATCCTTCACGAAGGCCACGTTCTTCATCTTGCCCTGCTCCGGGCGCTTGACGTATTCCACGCCGTTGTCGTCGAGCCACTTGACCGCCTTGACCAGGTCCGGCACGGCAAAGCAGATATGGCCGAAGCCCTGCGGCTGGGTGTTGCCGTCGTGGTAGGCAAAATCGGCCTGATCCTCGGTGCCCCAATTGTGGGTCAGCTCCAGGATGCCGCGTTGGGAAAAGGTCCAGCCGGTGCGCGCGCCGGTCTCCTCGGGCACCTGGTCGGTGTCGTTGAGCTTGGCCAGGAAGAACAGCGAGAAGCGCATCTCCGGGAAGTCGAGCTTGCGCAGCAGGACCATGCCGAACACGTGGGTATAGAAGCCCAGCGACACCACCGGATCCTTGACCCGCAGCATCGTGTGGTTGAGGACAAAGCCGTCGGTGGCGGCCGGTGGCGGCCTGACGCCGGGGTGCGGTTCGGAGGTGAAGGTCATGGGGGCCTCGTGTGGAAGTACCTGCAGTGCCCTGCGCACGGCAGGGCGACAATCTACCGCAGCCATCCCCAGGGCCGTCAGCGCCACGGACCGCTTCTCCGGGTTCAGAAACTGGCGCCCTGAGGCACCGCGCGCAGCGCGGCGATGGCATCGGCCAACGCGTCCACTTCCGGGTCGCTGAACCCGCCGCGCACCTCGGCTTCCATCGCGAACAGGCCGTGCTCGATCAGCCGCGAAATGGTTTCGTCGATACTCCAGCCGCGCGCCGCCGAGAGCCGCTGGATGCGCTCGGTCAGGATCGAATCGAGATCACGGATGAGCAGGTCGGTCATGGGCGTGGGCTGAACCAGCAGTCCTGGGCACGGGCTCCTTGATACGACGCCACAGCCAGGCGAGCAAGCCCAGGGTCGGCACGACCGTCAGTGCACTCAGGGTAAAAAAGGCGGAATACGAGGTCGCCTCGACCAGGTAGCCCGACACGCCACCGGCGAACTTGCCCGGCAGGTTGGCCAGCGACACCAGCAGGCCGTACTGGGTGGCGGTGAAGTTGCGGTCGGTCAGCGAGGACATGAAGGCCACCAGCACCGTCCCGGCAAACCCCTGGGCGACATTGTCCGCGCTCAGTGCTGCATAGAACGCCCACAGATGGCCGGGATTGTGCGCCATCAGCAGGAAGGCCAGGTTCGACAGCGCCACCGCCAGCGCCGCCACCAGCAACATGCGCCGGAAACCGAATGCGGCAATGGCCAGCCCGCCGCCAAAGGCGCCCAGGATGCTCATCCAGATGCCAAACAGCTTGGACACCGTGGCGATATCGGCCTTGGTGAACCCCGAGTCCAGATAGAACGGCCCGGCCATCACCCCGATCACTTGGTCGGGAAACTTGAACAGCCCCACGAACAGCAGCAGCCCCAAGGCCAGCTTCCAGCCATTGGTGGTGAAAAAACTCACGATCGGCTGCCAGAACGCGCCGAGGAAGTCGATCCGCCGCACCACCGTGGCTTGCGGCCAGACCGGTTCGGGGCTGAGCAGGGTGGTCACGATCGGCACCAGCATCAGCGCTGCCATGCAGAAGTAGGAAACGGTCCAGGATTGGAACTGGGCCAGGTACAGCGCCCCAGCGCCAGCGACGATCAGGGCGATGCGGTAGCCCAGGATGTAGGTCGCGGCCAGCGCGGCCTGCGCGCTTTCCGGGGCGATCTCGATGCGGTAGGCATCGACCACCGAATCCTGGGTCGCACCGGCGAAGGAGCCGACCAGCACCCAGCCGACCAGCCCGGCCACGCCCAGCTCCGGGCGCATGCTGCCCAGCGCGAACAGGCTGACGGTCACCAGCACCTGCGCGGCCAGCAGCCACGAGCGCCGGCGTCCCAGCCACGCCAGCAGCGGCAGCGCCGAGCGGTCGATCAGCGGCGCCCACACGAATTTCAGCAGATAGAAGAAGCTGGCCAGGCTGATCAGGCCGATCTCGCCCAGCTGCAGGCCCACGTCGCGCAGACGCGTGGACAGGGTCTGCGAGGCGATCAGCAGGAACGGCAGCCCGCTGCCGAATCCGAGCAGGGCCATGGTCAGCGCCGAAGGCGTGGCAAAGGCGGCACGGATGCCGCGCCAGCCCCGGTAGGACAGCTTTTCTGCAGATTCGCCCGCCTGGTTCATCCGGCGTAGTCCACGATGAAGGGCGCGTGGTCGGAAAAGCGCCGCTCGCGATGGATCGAACACCCCTGCAGCCGCGCGCGCAGGCCCGGGGTCAGCAACTGATAGTCGATGCGCCAGCCCACATTGTTGGCACGCGCCGCGCCGCGGTTGGACCACCAGGTGTAGTCCTGGCCGGTCGGATGCAGCACGCGGTAGGCGTCGACCCACCCGCGGCCGCTGGCGATGTCCGCCTCGCCAGTCGCATCGGCGCACAGGCCGTTGAGCCAGTCGCGCTCGGCCGGCAGGCAACCGGAGTTGTTCTGGTTGGACTTCCAGTTCCTGATGTCCAGCGCGGTGCGCACGATGTTCCAGTCCCCGCACAGCACGTAATCGCGGCCGCTGGCCAGCCACTGGTCCAGGATCGGCCGCAGCCAGGCCATGGTCTGGAACTTGTAGTCCTGGCGCAGCTGGCCCGACGAGCCGGACGGGATGTACAGCGACACCACGCTCAGGTTGCCGAACCGGGTCTCCAGATAGCGGCCTTCCTCGTCGAATTCCGGCCTGCCCAGCGCGGTGCGAATTTCGTCGGGTTCGACCTTGCTGTAGATCGCCACGCCCGAATAACCCTTTTTGGTGCTGGCGTCACGGAAGTACGCCCTGTAGCCGGCGGGGAGGAAATCCGGGCCGGCCAGCTGGTGCTCCTGGGCCTTGGTTTCCTGCACGCACAGCAGGTCCGCGTCCTGATCGGCGAACCACGAAAAAAATCCCTTGGAGGCGGCCGAGCGCAGGCCGTTGGCGTTGAAACTGATGATGCGCATGGACGAAGAGCGGGTCTTGCAGCCAGACAAGAGGGCAGCATACCGCCAGGGCCGGCCTGCGCCGCCTGTTACCCTGTGCCATCCCACCGGTCCATTGCCTGCCCATGTCCGACTACCGCGCACGTTTCCTGCAGCTGGCCCTGCATGCCCGTGCATTGCGCTTTGGCCAGTTCACGCTCAAGTCCGGGCGCCTGAGTCCCTACTTCTTCAACGCCGGGCGCTTTGACAGCGGCGCGGCGCTGGCCGAGCTGGCCGGCTGCTATGCCGATGCGATCGAGGCGTCGGGCGTGCAGTTCGACCTGTTGTTCGGCCCGGCCTACAAGGGCATCCCGCTGGCCACAGCGATCGGGGTGGAGTTCGCCCGCCGCGGCCGCGACCTGCCGCTGGCCTTCAACCGCAAGGAAGCCAAGGACCATGGCGAAGGCGGCACCCTGATCGGCGCGCCGCTGGACGGGCACCGGGTGCTGATCGTGGACGATGTGATCACCGCCGGCACCGCCATCGGTGAGGCGCTGGGCCTGATCGCCGCCGCCGGCGGCCGCCCGGCCGGGATCGTGGTGGCACTGGACCGCCAGGAAGTGCTGGGCGAAGGCGGCCAGCGCCAGTCGGCGGCCCAGCGCGTTTCCGAGCAGGCCGGCGTGCCGGTGATCGCGGTGGCCAGCCTGGACGACCTGCTTGCATTGGCCGGGGAAAACGCCGAACTTGTCGGCCATCGCGAGCAGTTGCTGGCCTATCGGGCCCGCTACGGCTCGGCCGCGAGGTAACCGACAGCAGGGGGCTGTCCATGGCCAGGTCCGCACTTCATTTGTTGCTGGTTCCGCTCGCCGCCGCGGCCCTGACCGCCGCGGCGCAGGACCCGCCCAAAGCCAAGAAACTCTACTGCTGGAATGACCCCGACAGCGGGCGCACCTGCAGCGATGCGCTGCCGCCTGACCGGGTCAACAGCGCGCGCGACGAATTCAGCGTCAACAGCGGCGCGCGGGTGGGCGCGGTCGATGCGGCAATGACCGCCGAGCAGCGCGCCGATGCAGCCGCAGCCGCCATCCAGGCGCGCGCCGACCAGGCCGCGGCCGACACCCGTAAGCGCACCGAACAGGCCATGCTGCTGTCCTACGCCAGCGAGGACGACCTCAAGCGCGTGTTCACCGAACGCAGCACCCTGGTGGACAACAGCGTGGACACCGCCCGCTACAACGTGGCCAGCATGCGCGCCGCGCTGATCACCAAGCTGCAGCAGGCCGGTGACGCCGAACTGTCCGGCCGCCAGGTCGATGCCAAACTGGCCCAGGACATCGGCCAGCGCCACGCCGAGCTGGTCCGTCAGCAGCGCCTGTTGAACAGCTTCGAGCAGCAACGCGCCCAACTCAGCAGCGAAGTGCAAGACACCCTGCAGCGCTACCGCACCCTGAAGGGCGCCGCGCAGCCGCCCGGTTGAGCCACGGCACCTGCACAGGGCGCCCGCATCGAACTCAGAAGGTGAGCTTCAGTTCCGGCGCCACGGCCTGCAGCTGGCGGCGGAACACATCGCGCACCCGGTCCAATGCGGCCTGGTCGTCGGCCTCGAAGCGCAGCACCAGCACCGGGGTGGTGTTGGATGCGCGCAGCAGACCCCAGCCGTCGTCCCAGTCCGCGCGCAGGCCGTCGATGGTGGAGATGCGCGCGCCATCGAAACGCGCCATCTCGATGAACTGCTCGACGATGGCGTGGGCCAGCCCGCTGGGCACCTCGACCTTGATCTCCGGCGTGGACACGCCATCAGGCAGCGCGTCGAGGACTTCGCTGGGCGTCTGCTCACTGGCGGCCAGGATTTCCAGCAGGCGCGCGGCCGCATAGAGGCCGTCGTCGAAGCCGTACCAGCGTTCCTGGAAGAAGAAATGGCCGCTCATCTCGCCGGCCAGCTCGGCGCCGGTCTGGCGCATCTTGGCCTTGATCAGCGAATGCCCGGTCTGCCACATCAGCGGCGTGCCGCCGTTGCGCAACACCCAGCCCTGCAGCTTGCCGGTGCACTTGACGTCGTAGATCACCATCGCGCCCGGGTTGCGCTCCAGCACGTCGGCGGCGAACAGCATCAGCAGGCGGTCGGGGAAGATGACATGGCCTTCCCTGGTGACCACGCCCAGGCGGTCGCCGTCGCCATCGAAGGCCAGGCCGAGGTCGGCGTCGAAGCGCTTGACCGTCTGCTCCAGGTCCTTGAGGTTGTGCGGGTCGCTGGGGTCGGGATGGTGGTTGGGGAAGGTGCCGTCGATGTCGCAGTACAGCGGGATCACCTCGGCGCCGATGGCCTCCAGCAGCCGTGGACCGATCTCGCCAGCCACGCCGTTGCCGGCATCGACCACCACCTTGAGCGGGCGCGCCAGCTGCACGTCGTCGCAGATGCGCTGGATGTAGTCCCCGGCGACCTCGCGCTGCTGCAGGCTGCCGCGTTCGGCCTCGTGCAGGCGCGACTGGCTGATGCGGGTGTAGAGGTCGGTGATCGCCGCACCGGACAGGGTCTCGCCGCCGATCACGATCTTGAAGCCGTTGTAGTCCGGCGGGTTGTGGCTGCCGGTGACCGCCACGCAGGTGCCGGTGCGCAGGTGGACGGCGGCAAAGTACGCCACCGGTGTGGGCACCATGCCGATGTCGATCACATCGCGCCCGGCCTTGCGCAGGCCTTCGATCAGGCCCGAGGTCATCTCCGGGCCGGACAGGCGGCCGTCGCGGGCCACGACCACTTCGGTCAGGCCCTGCTCGGCCATCACCGAGCCGATCGCCTGGCCGATCAGCTCGGCCACCGGCACGCTCAGGGTCTTGCCGACCACGCCGCGGATGTCGTACGCGCGGAAGATGCCCGGATCGACGCTGACCTCGCGCGCGGCCTGGGCCACCGCGGCGGCTTCGGTGTTGTTCACCGGCGATGCGTCGCCGTCTGCGGCCAGCGGTTGCGCGGCCACGGCGGGCCCGGCGCGCAGCGCCTGGCCCAGGGTCAGGCCGCTGTCTTCGCCTGCGCCGGCGCCCTTGCCGCGCAGGCTGGACAGCTTGAGGCGACCGACCGACAGCAGCGCCAACGACGCGGCCAGGCCCAGCAGCAGCACCGCCACGATCAGGCACGGCCCGCTGCCCAGGCCGATTGGCCCTTCGCTGCCGTCGGGCACGCCCGCCACCACGCGCAGACCGGTGTCACCGACCGGGCGCGAGAGCGCATCGGCGCTGCGCGACAGCGAGGCCTCGCCCACTTCGCGCAAGGTGTAGCCCCCCTGGCGCAGGCCCAGATATGCGCCGGAAACATGCGCCTGGTCGATCGGACCGGTCAGCAGGCGCATCGGCAGGCGCACGTACAGCAGCCGCGACTGCACCGGCACGGCCATGCCCAGGCCGGTTTGCCTGCCGTCGCGGACCGCGCGCACCACCGCGCCTCCGGCAAGCTGCGCCGCCTCGAGCAGGGCCAGCTTGCTGTAGCCAAAGCCGGCCGCATTGGCATAGGCCTGCTGCAGGTCCACCGGCAGCAGCTCCACGTTTTCCACTTCCGGCCAGCCGGTCTTGATCGCCGCGCCCACCGCCGCGGTGTCATCGGCGGCGACCGCGGCCTGCATGGCCGGCGCGGCCACCCGCTGGTCCAGCCTGGCGGTCTGGACCTGGATGTTGTGCAGCACCCCGTCCACCGCGGCATCGCGCGCCCCGATCAGGGCCTGACGGCGGGCGCCTTCCTGGTGCTGCACCCAGCCGCCCCAGGCAAACCAGGCCGCCAACACGACCAGCAATGCGGCCAGCAGCAGGAGCTTGTTCCCCGAATCCTGCTTGCCTGTCCCCATCTTGAATCCGGCCATGCCTGGTCTTGCCCCTGTTTTCAGCGAACGCCGGTGTGGCCGAAGCCCCCTTCGCCACGTGCGCTTGCAATGAAAGTATCCACGATCTTCAACTGAACCCGGGCGATGGGCAACACCACCAGCTGGGCGACCCGGTCGCCGGGCTGGACCACGAACGCCTCGGCGCTGCGGTTCCACAGGCTGATCAGCAGCGGGCCCTGGTAGTCGGCGTCGATCAGGCCGGTGCCATTGCCCAGCACGATGCCGTGGCGATGGCCCAGGCCCGAACGCGGCAGCACCAGCGCGCACAGGTTGGGATCGGCCAGGTGGATGGCGATGCCGCTGGGGACCAGCGACGATTGGCCCGCGCCCAGGGTCAGCGGCGCCTCCAGCGCGGCGCGCAGGTCCAGGCCGGCGGAGGATTCGGTGGCATAGGCCGGCAGCGGCCAGCGGTCGCCGAAGCGCGGATCCAGCAGCTTGACTTGCAGCGGCAGGCTCATGCGCGCAGGCGCTCGCCGATCAGTTCGACCAGCGCCTCGGCCAGCTCGGTCTTGGGCGCGCACGGAAACTCGCGCTGCCCCTCCTTCCAGAAGGCGGTCATGGCGTTGCGGTCGCTTTCGAAACCGCCGTCGGGGATGCCCACGCGGTTGGCCACGATCAGGTCCAGGCGCTTGGCGATGAGCTTGCCGCGGGCGTACTCGGCCACGTTTTCGGTTTCGGCCGCGAAGCCGACCACCAGCTTGAGCGGCTGCTCGGAGGCGGCGACCTCGGCCAGGATGTCCGGCGTACGCACCAGGTCCAGGGCCAGCGATTCGCTGGACTTCTTGATCTTGTTCGGCGCCGGCATCCGCGGGGTGTAGTCGGCCACCGCGGCCGCACCGATGTAGATATCGGCGGGAAAGGCGCCGAACACCGCCGCGCGCATCTGCGCGGCCGAGCGCACGTCCACCCGGGTCACGCCTGGTGGGGTTTCCAGGGTCACCGGACCTGCGACCAGGGTCACCGCCGCGCCGCGGCGCGCGGCGGCCTGGGCCACGGCAAAGCCCATCTTGCCGCTGCTGCGGTTGCCCAGGTAGCGCACCGGATCCAGGTCTTCGTAGGTCGGGCCGGCACTGACCACCACATGCAGCCCGGCCAGCGGACCTTGCACCGGCGCGTCGGCCGGCACGGCGCCGGCCAGCGCGGCGACGATGGCGTCCGGTTGCGAAAGGCGCCCGGGGCCGGATTCGCCCTCGGCCAGCGGCCCGTCTTCCGGGCCGATCACCTGCACGCCGCGGGCGCGCAGGGTGGCCAGGTTGGCCTGGGTCGCCGGGTGCTTCCACATGATGTGGTTCATCGCCGGGCACACGCTGATCGGCGCAGTGGTGGCCAGGGCCAGGGTGGTCACCAGATCGTCGGCCAGGCCGTGCGCCAGGTGGGCCAGCAGGTCGGCGGTGGCCGGGGCGATCAGCACCCGGCTGGCCCAGCGCGCCAGTTCGATATGGCCCATCGCGGCCTCGGCCGCGCTGTCCCACAGGCTGGTGCGCGTGGGCTGGCCGGACAGGGCCTGGAAGCTCAGCGCGGTGACGAACTGCTGCGCACCGGCGGTCATGGCCACCTGCACCTGCGCACCGGCATCGCGCAGGCGACGCACCAGCTCCAGTGACTTGTAGGCGGCGATGCCGCCGCCGACGCAGAGCAGGATGCGTTGTCCTTTCAGGGCCTGGGACACGTCAGATTTTTCCGAACCAGAAGTGGGGCGACAGCTTACCCGACGGGCCGGTGCCGGCTGATATCGCCCAGGCATGAGCAGCGCAAGACTGGCCATGAAGCGCGGCGCGGGCTGACGGCCGGGCTTGACTTGGCTGGCGGAAATTCCGCACCGCGCTCCCTCCTTCTTCCTGGCCTCACCCCATGCATATCCGCGACTGGCCCGCCGACGAACGCCCCCGCGAGAAGCTGCTGGCCCGCGGCGCCGGCGCGCTGTCCGATGCCGAGCTGCTGGCGATCTTCCTCGGCTCGGGCCTGCCCGGACGCGATGCGGTGCAGACCGCGCGCGAGCTGCTGGGCGCCCACGGCCCGCTGCGCGGCCTGCTCGATCGCACGCCCAAGGCAATGGCCCAGCTGCCCGGACTGGGCCCGGCCCGCGCCTGCCAGCTGGCCGCGGCGCTGGAACTGGGCCAGCGCCACCTGGCCGCCGGTCTGGAACGCGGCGAGGCGATGACCGACCCGCACGCGGCCGGCCGCTATTTCGCACTGAAGCTGCGCAGCCAGTCGCGCGAGGTGTTCGCCGCGCTGTTCCTGGACACCCGGCACCGGGCACTGGCCTACGAGGAGCTGTTTTCCGGCAGCGTGGATTCCTCCGAAGTCCACCCGCGCGAGGTGGTGCGCCGCGCCCTGGCGCACAACGCCGCGGCGGTCATCGTAGGCCACAACCACCCCTCCGGCAATCCGGAACCTTCGGCCGCAGACCGCGCCGTGACCGCACGCCTGAAGCAGGCGTTGGCGCTGGTGGAGGTGCGTCTGCTGGATCATTTCGTGATCGCCGACGGGCCGCCGGTGTCGCTGGCCGCGCGCGGCTGGGTGTGAGGGGTCGGGACTCGGGACCCGCGAGAGCCGGGACCCGGGACCCGGGACCCGGAAAGATCAAGAGCAGGAGCTAGCCCCGCCATCGATCTTGGGGCCCTGGCCCTGGCCCTGGCCCTGGCCTTGGCTCTCCGGGTCCCGGGACCCGGAAGGATCAAGAGCAGGAGCTAGCCCCGCCATCGATCTTGGGGTCCTGGCCCCTGGCCCCTGGCCCCTGGCCCCTGGCCCCTGGCCCCTGGCTCTCCCGGGTCCCGGGTCCCGAGTCCCGGGTCCCGGCTCTCGCGGGTCCCGGGTCCCGAGTCCCGGGTCCCGGCTTTCCCGAGTCCCGGCTCTGCCGAGTCCCGGCTCCTGCCCCGCCAGGGCCGCCGCCTGCCCGGGTCGGTTAAAATCCTGCGTTTCCCGGCTCCAGGCAGACCTGTCCACGTGAAATCCGACCTCCGCGCCCTCATCGCCCAGGGCATCGACGCCCTGCGCCAGGCCGGCACCCTGCCGGCCGCGGCCGCCACCCCGGACTTCACCGTCGAGCGTCCCAAGACGCGCGAACACGGCGACTTCGCCACCAATGCGGCGATGCTGCTGGCCAAGCCGGCGCGCAGCAATCCGCGTGCCCTGGCCCAGGCGCTGGTCCAGGCGCTGCCAGCCAGCACCGACATCGCCAGGGTCGAGATCGCAGGCCCGGGCTTCATCAACTTTCATCTGGCCAATGCCGCCTACCAGCGCGAGGTGGTCACCGCGCTCACCCAGGGCGCCAGTTACGGCCGCAACGCCTCCGGCGCCGGCCGGACCGTGGGTGTGGAATACGTGTCGGCCAACCCGACCGGGCCGCTGCACGTGGGCCATGGACGGGCGGCGGTGATCGGCGACTGCCTGGTGCGGGTGCTGGCGGCCAATGGCTGGAACACCCGCCGCGAGTTCTATTACAACGACGCCGGCGTGCAGATCGAGAACCTGGCCCGCTCCACCTTTGCCCGCCTGCACGGCCTCAAGCCCGGCGACGCGCAGTGGCCGCAGACCGCCTACAACGGCGACTACATCATCGAGGTGGCCGACGCCTACCGGCGCGGCGAGTGCGTGGAGGTCGAAGGCCACACCGTCACCGCGGCCGGGGACATCGAGGACCTGGACGCGATCCGCCGGTTCTCGGTGGCCTATCTGCGCCGCGAACAGAACGCCGACCTGGCCGCGTTCGGGGTGGGATTCGACGTCTATTTCCTGGAAAGCTCGCTGTATGCCAGCGGCAAGGTCGCCGAGACCGTCGAGCTGCTGATCAGGTCCGGCCACACCTACGAGCAGGACGGCGCGCTGTGGCTGAAGTCCACCGACTACGGCGACGACAAGGACCGGGTGATGCGCAAGTCCGACGGCACCTACACCTACTTCGTCCCGGACGTGGCCTACCACCTGTCCAAGTGGCAGCGCGGCTACCAGCGCGCGATCACCGAGCTGGGGGCGGACCATCACGGCTCGCTGGCGCGGGTGCGCGCCGGCCTGCAGGCACTGGATGTCGGCATCCCCAAGGGCTGGCCCGAGTACGTGTTGCACCAGATGGTCACGGTGATGCGCGGCGGCGAGGAAGTGAAGCTCTCCAAGCGCGCCGGCAGCTACCTGACCCTGCGCGAGCTGATCGAGGAAGCCGGCGCCGATGCCACGCGCTGGTTCCTGATCGCGCGCAAGCCCGATTCGCAGCTGACCTTCGACATCGACCTGGCCCGCGAGCAGAGCAAGGACAACCCGGTCTTCTACGTGCAGTACGCCCATGCGCGCGTGTGCAGCCTGCTGCGCCGGGTCACCGAGAAGGGCTTTGCGGCCTATGACCAGGCCGCCGGCATCGCTGCGCTGCCGACCCTGACCGATGAGGCCTCACTGACCTTGATGGTGGAGCTGTCGCGCTATCCGGAAGTGGTCGAGGCGGCCGGCCTGGCGCTGGAGCCCCACGCCATCGCCCAATACCTGCGCGAACTGGCCTATGCTTTCCAGGCTTGGTACGACGGCGAACCGATCCTCATCGAGGATGCCGATGCGCGCAACGCGCGCCTGGCGCTGGCGATGGCCGTGCGCCAGGTCCTGGCCAACGCACTTGACCTGCTGGGCATTGGCGCGCCCGAGCGCATGTAACGACGACTTCGACGAGATCAGTAGACAGATGCCGGCACGACGCGGGAAATCACAGGCCAGGCGCACGACCAGCAACGGCACGCCCGGCTGGGTGTGGCTGATCGCAGGCCTGGTGCTGGGCGCGGCGGCGTTCTTCATCGTGCCGGACCTGATGAAGAAGGACGGCGACAACTTCCTGCGGCCCAGGCCCAACCCCGATGCGCGCCCCGCGCCGGTGGCCAGCGATGACGACGACGCACCGGCCGCCGGCGACGCGTCGACACCGGCCACCCCTGCGGCCACGGCCCGCGAGCCCGCGCCGGAAAAACCGACCCAGTACGACTTCTACACGCTGCTGCCAGGCCGCGAAGTGCAGATGTCCGATGCCGAGCTGGCCGCCAGCGCGCGCGCCGAGCAAGCGCGCAAGGCCAGGGAAGCCGCCGCCGCGCAGGCCGAGGCCGCCAGGGATGCGGCCGCCAATCCGGCCGCCAATCCCGATGCCGCCGCCCTGGCCGGCCAGCAGCCCACCGCGCTGGACGAGATGACCAAGACCCCGTCGGCCACGCCTGCGCCGACCAGCGTGGCGGCCGCGGCCGCTTCCAATGCCGTGGCCAGCGCCGCCGGTGACGTGAACTACCTCCTGCAGGCCGGCAGCTTCAGCGCCTCCGGCGACGCCGAGGCGGTCAAGGCCAGGATTGCGATGCTGGGGCTGAGCGCCCGGGTCGAGTCCGGCGATTCGGGCGGCAAGACCGTCTATCGCGTGCGCATGGGCCCCTATCGCACCGCCGGCGAGCTGGCCGAGGCCAAGCAGAAGCTCGCCAGCGGCGGCCTGCCCGCCATGGCGATCAAGGCGCGGTGATCGGTCCGGCAAGCCCGCGGCAGCGCCTGATCCTGGCGGCGGCGGTGGCGTTCGTGCTGGATTTTGCGCCGGGATTGCTCGCCGCACGCCTGCTGCCGGCGCGACTGCAGGCCTTCACCGCGCACGGCAACGGCTTCATCCAGCCGGCGACCTGCGTGGTGCTGGCGATCAGCCTGTTGCTGGGCGGCTGGATCGGCGGCCGACGCTTCCTGCCGATCGGCGTGGCGCTGGTGTTGTTGCTGCAGCTGATGGCGCTGGCGCTGCTGGTGCAGATCGCCCACGGCGCCATGCCGCAGCGCCCCCTGTCCGTGACCGCCGCCTCGGTGGTGGCCGGCAATGTGCCGGGCCTGGGCCTGCAGCTGCTGGCTGCCGCGCTCGGCGCCCTGGCCGGTGCCGCCGTGCACCGGCGCCGTCCCCTTCCCCCGCTGCCCATCCAGGAGTCCCCATGAGCAAGACCGCCCTGATCACCGGTGCCACCTCCGGTTTCGGCGCCGCCGCCGTGCGCAGGTTCGCCGCCGCCGGCTGGAAAGTCATCGCCACCGGCCGCCGCGCCGAGCGCCTGGCGCCGTTCGTTGACGAGTTCGGCAGCGAGGCGGTCCACACCGCCGCCTTCGACATCCGCGACGGCGATGCGCTGAACGCGGCCATCGATGCGCTGCCGGCCGACTTCGCCGGGATCGACCTGCTGGTCAACAACGCCGGCCTGGCCCTGGGCACCGCCCCGGCCCAGCAGGCCGACCTGGCCCAGTGGCAGCAGATGATCGACACCAACATCACCGCGCTGGTCACCCTGACCCGCCGCGTGCTGCCCACGTTGATTGCGCGCAAGGGCGCGGTGATCAACATCAGCTCGGTGGCGGCCACCTATCCCTACACCGGCGGCAACGTGTACGGCGGCACCAAGGCGTTCGTCAAGCAGTTCTCGCTGGGCCTGCGCAGCGACCTGCACGGCACCGGCGTGCGGGTGACCTCGATCGAACCGGGCATGGCGCAAACCGAGTTCACCCTGGTGCGCACCGGCGGCAACCAGGCGGCATCGGATGCGCTCTACGGCGACGCCCACCCGATGACCAGCGAAGACATCGCCGAGCAGATCTTCTACGTGGCCACCCTGCCGGCGCACCTGAACATCAATCGGCTGGAGATCATGCCGGTGACCCAGTCCTTTGCCGGGTTCCAGGTCGCGCGCGGCTGACGCGCCATGCAGGTGCTCCGCTACAGCGGGCTGCTGCCCGGGAAATTCCAGGCCAAGTACGACAAGGTCGTGCAGGCGATCGAGCGCAACGATTTCCGCAGCGTGGACCTGAAGAAGCTCGCGCCCACGCCCTATTACCGCGCCCGGCTGGACGATGCCAGCCGGCTGCTGCTGCAGTTCGTGCGCCACGGCGACCGCACCGCGTGCCTGGCCCTGGAGATCGTGCCCCATCATGCCTATGAGAAGTCGCGCTTCCTGCGCGGCGCGCACGTGGACCCCTCGCGAATCGAGGATGCCACCCCCGAGCAGGTGGCACGGACCGCCGAGCCGGTGCGCTACCTGCACCCGGGGCGGGGCGAGTTCCACCTGCTGGACAAGCCGATCTCCTTCGACGATGCACAGGAGGCGGTCTACTGGATGCCGCCGCCGCTGATCCTGGTTGGCTCGGCCGGGTCCGGCAAGACCGCGCTGACCCTGGAGAAGCTGCGCCAGTGCAGCGGCGAGGTGCTGTACATCACCCAGTCGCCATGGCTGGCGCAGAACGCCCGCGCGCTCTACGACGCGCACGGCTACCAGAACGACGACCAGCAGGTCCAGTTCCTGTCCTATCGCGAATTCCTGGAAACCCTGCGGGTCCCGGCCGGGCGGGAGGTGACCTTTGCCGATTTCCGCGCATGGTTTGAACGGCACCGCCAGCAATACCGCTTCACCGACGCGCACCCGTGCTTCGAGGAGTTCCGCGGCGTGATCGGCAGCCAGCCCGAAGGGGTGCTCGACCGCGACGCCTATCTGGCCCTGGGACCGCGCCAGTCGATCTTCGAACCCGACCAGCGCCAGGCCATCCATGCGCTGTTCGACAAGTACCGGCAGTGGCTGGCCGACAGCGGCCTGTACGACAGCAACCTGGTCGCCCATGCCTGGCAGCCCCTGGCCCAGCCGCAATACGACTTCGTGGTGGTCGACGAGGTCCAGGACCTGACCAATGCCCAGCTGGCCCTGGTCCTGGCCACGCTGCGCAGCGCCGGACAGTTCCTGCTGTGCGGCGATTCCAACCAGATCGTGCATCCGAACTTCTTTTCGTGGGCCGCGGTCAAGAGCCTGTTCTGGCGCAGCCCCGAGCTGGCCGAGCGCCAGCGCCTGTCGGTGCTGAGCGTCAACTATCGCAACACCCGGGCCATCACCGCCGCGGCCAATGCCCTGCTCAAGATCAAGCACGCCCGCTTCGGCTCCATCGACCGCGAAAGCAACCACCTGGTGCGCGCGGCCAGCGACAGCGATGGCCAAGTGCGCCTGCTGCCCGACCAGGAGGCGGTCAATCGCGACCTGGACGCGCGCACACGCGGCTCCACCCAGTTCGCCGTGCTGGTGTTGCGCGACGAGGACAAGGCCCAGGCGCGCACCGTGTTCCACACCCCGCTGGTGTTCTCGGTGCACGAGGCCAAGGGGCTGGAATATCCCAACATCATCCTCTACCGATTCGTCTCCGGGCAGCGCCGGGCCTACGCCGAGATCTGCGAAGGCGTCAGCGCGCAGGACCTGGCGCGCGAGGATCTGGACTACCGCCGCGCCAAGGACAAGCAGGACCGCTCGCTGGAGTTGTGGAAGTTCTACGTCAATGCGCTGTACGTGGCGATGACCCGGGCGGTGGAGCGCCTGTACCTGGTCGAAAGCGATCTGACCCATCCGCTGCTGCAACTGCTTGGCATCCACCAGCGCAACGACAAGCTCGAGGTGCCCGCAAGCCAGTCCAGTCGTGAGGATTGGGAGCGCGAAGCACACCGGCTGGCCTTGCAGGGCAAGCAAGAGCAGGCCGATGCGATCCGCCAGTCGGTGCTCAAGACCCGCACCGTCCCCTGGCCGGTGTGGGACGCGGCGCTGCTGCAGGCCAGCATCGAGCGCGCCTACGATCCGCGCGAGGTGTCCAACAAGCCGCGCCAGCTGCTGGCGGACATGGCGCTGTGGCACTTCCTGGATGGCCACCTGGTGGCCCTGCACACCGAACTGGCGTGGCCGGGCATGCGCGGGCTGCTGCTGGAAGATCCCTTCCACGCGCTGCACTTCGACCATGCGCGCCTGAAGCAGGCCCGCGCGAACCTGGCCGCACGCCATACCTCCGGCTACGAGAAGAAGAACGTCAAGCCGATCCTGCAGCACTGCGACCAGTACGGCGTCGACCACCTCACCGTGACCGGGGCCACGCCGCTGATGCTGGCGGCCGAGGCCGGCAACGTGGCGCTGGTGGACACCTTGCTGGACCGCGGCGCCGACCTGGAGCTGCGCGATCCGTTCGGCCACACCGCGCAATCCTTCGCCCTGGCCCGCGCCGCACGCGATGCCGACTACGCCGGCGGCGCGTTCGGCGAAATCTGGCAGCGCGTGGCCGCCCCCATGCTCGATGTGGAAGTGGACGGCCGGCTGCTGCGGCTGTATCGGCAGCAGGGGGAATACCTGCTGCTGCAGCTGATGCTGACCGGCCTGAAGACGCTGGGCTCGCTGCTCTACAACTTGCCCAAACACGATGTGCGCCGCCTGCATGGGTTTGACGCGGCCTATCTGATGCGCAACATCGAGCACTTCCCCGATGCGGTGTGGCCCGCGCAGCGCCGCAAGCGCACCTACTTCAACGCGGTGCTGGCCCGGGCCGAGGTCGACAGCGCCTACCAGCCGGCGCGCAGGCTGTGGCTGCGCACCCGCAACGGCCACTACCTGCCCAATCCCGCGCTGCGCCTGCGGGTACGCGGCAGCGACGGCCAGCAGTCCTGGCAGCCGGTGTACGAAGTACTGCAACTGCCCATCATCGAACGTGGCAATGGCCGGCTCGCCTGGCAGCCCGGCCCGACCTACCGGCGGCTGATGCGCGACACCGGACTCGACCTCCAGGACGGTCCGCCTGCAATCCCGGACTGATCGGCAGACCTTTGCGGCAGTGGCCGATCAGGCTGTCACATCCGCGCGCGGCCGGAACGTGACCGATGCACCCTCCACTTCGCCACACCGCTGCCGCGACCTGCGATCAGGCGCGCCCGGTCAACGGCGGCCCTGCTGCCTGCGCAGCCAGCAAGCGCCCGCGCAGGGCCAGGAACGGCCGCTCCAGCGCGTGATGCAGCACCGACGCCGCCAACAGCGAGGCGGCGCCATAACGGCCCGGGCTGTGCGACGCCTTGGCGCGCCAACGGAAGGATTTGGCGGGTAACGTACCTCCCATCCGGTCAGGCCTCATTCGAACGTTGACTTCAAGCCCAGGTGCGCGACGAAGGGAGCGAAATCCCGATCGCTGTGCAACAGCGTCAGATCATCCATGATGCAGCGCGTGGCGATGATGCAATCGACGGTCTTGCGAACGGTGATTCCCTTTTCGCGCAATACGCGGAAGTTGCGAGCCGCCTGGATGGCGACGCCATGGCCGCCCAGTGACACCAGGTCCAGACGATCGAGCAGCCGCAGGACTTCGTTGAAATCCCTTTCGGTGCCGGTGCCCTGCAGCACTTCGGTCAGGATCAGATCGCCCACGGCCAGCGGTTCCACGCCGAGCAGGCCGTGCAGCCGGTCAGTCTGTCTGGTCTCCACCCCGCGCAGGTAATCGATCCATACGCTGGAGTCGACCAGGATCACTTGTCGGTCCTCATCCTTTCCAGGTCGCCCTGCCAGTCGATCTTGCCACGCAGGGTCTTGATCTGCTGCTGCCGCCTCAGTTGGAGCAGGGTCCGCAGGCCAAGCTCCACCGCCTCGCGCTTGGTCTTGAGCCCAGTTGCCTCAAGCGCTTCGCGCATGAGGTCATCATCGATGACGATATTGGTACGCATGTGTATGCTCACAAGAGTTCATACACATCGTATGCGCGGGCGGATCACCAAGCAACCCCCCTTACCCCAGTGGCTCGTCGCTCAGGTAGGTGTAACCGGTCAGGCCGGCTTCCAGCGCCGCGGACAGTTCCTGCGCGCGTTCGGGCGACAGGTTGGCCTCGGCCACGCGCCGGGCATAGGCCGCGCGCAGGTCGGCCAGCGCGTAGCCCACGTAGTCCAGCATCACATCGGTGGTGTCGCCGCGGCGCTGCTGGGTGATGCGGGTCGAACCGCCTTCGCAGCGCACTTCCACCGCGTCGGTATCACCGAACAGGTTGTGGATGTCGCCGAGGATTTCCTGGTAGGCGCCGACCAGGAAGAAACCGATCCGGTAGCGCTCGCCGGCGTTGAGCGCGTGCAGCGGCAACGAGCTGTCCAGGCTCTCGTTCTCGACGTAGGTCTTGACCATGCCGTCCGAGTCGCAGGTCATGTCGCAGATGATGCCGCGCCGCTGCGGACGCTCGTCGAGGCGCTCGATCGGCACGATCGGAAACACCTGGTCGATCGCCCACACGTCCGGGATCGACTCGAACACGCTGAAGTTGACGAAGTACTTGTCCACCAGCCGGTCGTTTAGCTCGTCCAGGATCGGGCGGTGGCTCTTTTCCTCATGGCTCAGGCGCGCACGCACGCCGTGGGCGATGGCGTAGAACAGGTCGTCGATGCGCGCCCTTGCGGTGAGGTCGATCTGGCCCAGCGCGTAGGCGCTCAAGCCTTCGGCGTGGAAATGCTGGGCTTCCTGGAACAATTCCACCGCCGGGCGCTCGTCCAGCTCCTCATGAATCTGGCGCAGGTGGCGCACCGCGGCCGGCTCGTCCTGGTGTGCGTCGGGCACGCGTCCCTCGGGCGCCTGCTCCACTTCGGCCACGTTGGCGATCAGCACCGCGTGGTGGGCGGTCATGGCCCGGCCGCACTCGGTGACGATGCGCGGCGGACGCAAACCATGCTGGGCGCAGGCATCGGCCAGCGGCTGGACGATGTTGCCGGCGTAGGCGTTGAGCCCGTAATTGATCGAGAAGTAGCTGCGCGAGCGGGTGCCTTCGTAGTCGATGCCCAGGCCGCCGCCGACATCGACATGGCTGATCTTCGCGCCCAGGCGCGAGAGCTCGACGAAGTAGCGCACCGCCTCGCGCATGCCGTTGGCGATGTCGCGCACGTTGGAGATCTGCGAGCCCATGTGGAAATGCAGCAGGCTCAAGGCATCGGCGAATTCGGTATCGCGCAGCGCCTTCCACAGGTCCAGCACCTGGCGCGGGGACAGGCCGAACTTGGCCTTGTCGCCGCCGCTGTTCTGCCACTTGCCCGCGCCCAGCGAAGCCAGGCGCATGCGCACGCCCAGACCGGGTTTGACCTCCAGCGCGCGGGCTTCTTCCAGCACCAGCTTCAGCTCGGAGGGTTTTTCGATGACGATGAAGGTCTCAAGCCCCAGCTTGCGGCCGATCAACGCCAGGCGGATGTATTCGCGGTCCTTGTAGCCGTTGCAGACGATCAATCCGCCCGGGCGCGACAGCGCCAGCACCGCCATCAGCTCCGGCTTGCTGCCCGCTTCCAGGCCGAACCCCTCGCCGTGATGGCTGGCCAGGGTGCCGGCCACCCCGCGGTGCTGGTTGACCTTGATCGGATACACGGCCGTATAGCCGCCGGCGTAGTCCCAGTCGGCCTGCGCCTGGGCGAAGGCGGCCTGCAACTTGCCCAGGCGCTGGCCCAGGATGTCCGGAAAGCGCACCAGCATCGGCAGCCGGGCGCCGTTGGCGCGCGCGGCATCGACCACCTCGGGCAACGCCACCACCGGCCCGCCCTGGCCCTGCGGGCGCACGATGATGCGCCCGGCCGCGTCCACGTCGAAGTACCCGTCGGCCCAGTGCGGGATCGAGTAGGTCTTGCGTGCCTGGTCGATGGACCACTCGCTCATCGGGATCAAGCCCTGTCTATAGGGAAAATGGCCGCGGATTGTAACTTCCGGGAGAGATGGGCTTGGTTACAATGCGCGCCCCGTCGAGCCCCCCTCCTGTCGGGAGAGGGGTTGGAATGGGGGACGAGGCGAAGCTGCGATGTCGCTTCAACAGCCTGGCAGCTGCGCCCGAACCCTCGTCCGCCCCCGCCGGGGCATCCCCGCTTCCGCCGGGACAGGCGCTTCTCCCAAGGGGAGAAGGGTCAACACCCGCCCACTCAGGAACACGCCCATGACCGCCACCGACGCCTGGTTCATCGAACACTTCCAGCCCACCGGCTCGGCCATCGGCTTCCGCCTGAAGGGCAAGCTGGATCAGGTGCAATCGCCGTTCCAGAAGATCGAGATCTATGACAGCACCGACTGGGGCAAGCTGATGGTGATCGACGGGGCGATGATGCTGACCAGCCGCGACAACTTCTTCTATCACGAGATGATCAGTCATCCGGTGCTGTTCACCCACCCCGACCCCAGGCGGGTGGTGATCATCGGCGGCGGCGACTGCGGCACGCTGCGCGAGGTGCTCAAGCACCCGGGCGTTGAAAGCGCCACCCAGTGCGACATCGACGAGCAGGTCACGCGCATGGCCGAGAAGTATTTCCCGGAACTGTGCCAATCCAACGACGATGCGCGCGCCGAGCTGCTGTTCGACGACGGCCTGGCCTACATGGCCAACTGCCCGGCCGGGAGCGTGGATGTGGTGATCGTCGATTCGACCGATCCGGTCGGCCCGGCCGAAGGCCTGTTCAACAAGGCGTTCTTCGAAAGCTGCTTCAGGGCGCTCAAGCCCGACGGCCTGCTGGTGCAGCAGTCCGAATCGCCGCTGGCCCTGCTGGAGCTGATCCGCGACATGCGCGCGGAAATGGGCAAGGCCGGCTTCAAGGCGTTCAAGACCCTGCCGTTCCCGCAGCCGTGCTATCCGACCGGCTGGTGGAGCGTGACCATCGCCGCCAAGGACGCCGCTGCCGATTTCGCCTTCCGCCAGGCAGATGCGCTCGCCAAGGGCTTTGACACCCTGTACTACACCGCACCGCTGCACACCGGGCTGCTGGTGTCGCCGCCGTTCGTGGCCAGGGCACTGGGCGAAACCTGACCTGCGCCTGCCTGAACCAGGCCGCGCCGCGCTTGTGCAGGTTGCATCGCCCAGCGCCACCCCGGCGATGTCATGGCCTTGCCACCGCCATGGGCCAGGCTGCAAGGTCATCACCGCCATCCATCGACCGATGGCGCTGGCCTTGGGGAGACCTGCATGATCCGTTCGACCTTGTTCCTGGCCGCCTGCATGGGCGCGTTGTTTTCTTCCACCACCTCGGCCCAGGCGCTGGCTCCGCTGCCGGCCGACAGGGCGCTGGTGATCGGCCATCGCGGCGCCAGCGCCCTGCGGCCCGAGCACACCCTGGCCTCCTATGCCAAGGCGATCGCCGACGGCGCCGATTTCATCGAACCGGACCTGGTCCCGACCAGGGACGGCGTGCTGATTTCGCGCCACGAGAACGAGATCGGCGGCACCACCGATGTGGCCGCGCATCCGCAATTCGCCTCGCGCAAGGCCACCCGGACCATCGACGGACAGACGATCACCGGCTGGTTCAGCGAAGACTTCACCCTGGCCGAGCTGAAGACCCTGCGCGCCCGCGAGCGGTTGCCGCAGTTGCGTGGCACCGCCTTCGACGGCCAATTCCAGATCGTGACCCTGGAGGAGATCATCGACTTCACCGCCGCCGAAGCGGCCGCGCGCGGCCGGGTGATCGGCCTCATCCCCGAGATCAAGCATCCGAGCTACTTCCAGCAGCGCGGCCAGGCGATGGAGGCCAAGGTGCTGGCCACGCTGCAGGCCCACGCCTACACGCGCAGCGCGCCGGTGGTGATCCAGTCCTTCGAAATCTCCAACCTCAGGCAGCTGCATGCACTGCTGGACAGCGGCCATCGCAACATCCAGCTGCTGCAACTGATCGGCGCGCCGGACGAAAGCCCCGGCGATGTGCTGGCCGCCGGCGGCACCCTGACCTACGCGGACATGCTGACGCCGGCCGGCCTGGGTGAGGTGGCGAGCTACGCGCAGATCCTGGGGCCCAACCTGCGCAGCATCATTGCCCTGGATGCGCAGCAGCACCTGGGCACGCCTTCGTCCCTGGTCGGCGATGCCCATGCCGCCGGCCTGAAGGTCATGCCCTACACCTTCCGTCCGGAGAACTATTTCCTGCCCGGCGACAAGCGCCAGGGCGAGGCGCCGACCACCCGCCACGAGGCCGGCAGCATCGCCGAGATGCGCGCCTTCCTGGATGCCGGCATCGATGGCTTGTTCACCGACGACCCGGCGCTGGGCCGGGCCGCGGTGGATGGCTGGCACGCGCCCTGAGGCCCGGGCGCGCTGTCAGCACCGGCTGGGGGGCAGACGGCAGGCACGCATGTCGCGGTCGGAGCGGTGCGGCTGCAAGAGGCCGGTCGCAGGACCTGAAAGCCCAGGCGCATGCGCCGGCCGCAGCCATTGCCCGCGGCCGGCCCGATCCTGTCCAATGAAGTCCGACCTGCACATCTGGGGCACATCGGAGTTTTCCGATGCGCCGGTGCGGCACTGGCCGATGGCCGCGCCCCGACCCTGCGTGCGAGCCTGGCCTTCAGCAACCGGAGAACTGCCCATGATCGACCTGAACCCCATCGACGAGCTGGCGCGCCGGCTCAGTGAGCTGGTCCCGCCGGGGCTGCGCGAATCGCGCGAGGACCTGCAGCGCACCTTCAAGGGCGCGCTGCAGTCGGGCCTGTCGCGGCTGGACCTGGTGACCCGCGAGGAATTCGAGGTCCAGCGCGCGGTGCTGCTGCGCACCCGCGAGAAGCTCGAGGCGCTGGAACGCGAGCTGGCCGCGCTGGAATCGCGCATCACCCCGCGCAGCTAGCAGCCTGTCGGGCTTTGGTGGTCGAGGCGAGAATTCGGCTGTGCGAGGTCAGATTTTCGACGGTTCGCCGGCCCATCGTGGTGCTATGGGCCAAGAAGCGGCGGAAAGATGGACCGCACAGGCGGATTCGCAGCCCGGCCGACCAAAGTCCGACAGACTGCTAGCTTCTGCCTCCCGACGGCGGACAAGGAGCGTCCCATGAGTCTTGCCCTGGTGCACAGCCGTGCGCGCGCCGGCGTGCATGCCCCGGGTGTCCAGGTGGAAGTGCACCTGTCCGGCGGCCTGCCCGCGACCCAGATCGTCGGCCTGCCCGAAGCGGCGGTGCGAGAGAGCCGCGACCGCGTGCGCGCGGCCATCCTGTGCGCGCAGTTCGAGTTCCCCGCCCGCCGCATCACCGTCAACCTGGCCCCGGCCGACCTGCCCAAGGACGGCGGGCGCTTCGACTTGCCGATCGCCCTGGGCATCCTGGCGGCCAGCGGCCAGATCGACCGGCAGGTGCTGGCCGAATGGGAATTCCTGGGCGAACTGGGCCTGACCGGCGAGCTGCGCCCGGTCGACGGGGTGCTGCCGGCGGTGCTGGCCGCCGCACGCCACGACCGCCGACTGGTGGTGCCGCTGGCCAACGGTGGCGAAGCGGCCCTGGTGCGCGACGGCGGTGCCTGCACCGCACGCACCTTGCTGGAGGTCTGCGCGATGCTCTCCGGCAGCAGGCCGGCCACGCCGGCACAGGCCAGCGACGCGGCCGAGGCGCCGATGCCCGACCTGGCCGACGTGCGTGGCCAGCTGCATGCACGCCGCGCGCTGGAAGTGGCCGCGGCCGGCGGCCACCATCTGCTGTTCGTCGGAAGTCCCGGCTGCGGCAAGACCCTGCTGGCTTCGCGCCTGCCCGGCATCCTGCCGCTGGCCAGCGAAGCCGAGGCCTTGGAAAGCGCCGCCGTCGCCTCGGTCAGCGGACGCGGCCTGGACCCGAGCCGCTGGCGCCAGCGGCCATTCCGCGCGCCGCATCACACCGCCAGCGCGGTGGCCCTGGTCGGTGGCGGTTCGCAGCCACGGCCCGGCGAGATTTCGCTGGCGCACAACGGGGTGCTGTTCCTCGATGAACTGACCGAATGGGACCGTCGCGCGCTGGAGGTTTTGCGCGAGCCGCTGGAGTCGGGCACGGTGGTCGTGTCGCGCGCGGCGCGCAGCTCGGAATTCCCGGCGCGCTTCCAGCTGGTGGCGGCGATGAATCCCTGCCCGTGCGGCTGGGCCGGCGATGCCAGCGGGCGCTGCCACTGCAGCGCGCAGGCGGTGGCGCGCTACCGCAACCGGATTTCCGGGCCGCTGCTGGACCGGATCGACCTGCAGGTCGAGGTCCCGCGGGTGCCGCCGCAGGACCTGCGTGGCGATGCGCCGGCAGGTGAACCCAGCGCCGTGGTGCGCGCGCGGGTGGAAGCGGCGCGCCAGCGCCAGCTGGCACGCAGCGGCCTGCTCAACGCCCGGTTGGGCCACGCCCAGACCTTTGCCTGCTGTCGGCTGTCCGCCCAGGACCAGGCGCTGCTGGAACGGGCAATCGACAAGCTGCAAATGTCGGCGCGGGCCATGCAACGCACGCTGCGGGTGGCGCGCACGATCGCCGACCTGGCCGGCGCCGCGGACATTGCCACCGTGCATCTGAGCGAAGCGCTGGGCTACCGGCGCATGGAACCGGGCAGCACCGCCCACGCCGCCTGAGCGGCGAGGGCCGCGCCGCCGGCGGGTGGATCGCGCCGCCGGCAGGCAACCGGCGCGCCCTGCTTCAGGCCGCCCGGGTGGTGAACTGTTCCTCTTCGGTCGAGCCGGTCAGGGCGGTGGTCGAGGACTGGTTCTGCTGGATCGCCTGGGTGACCGCATCGAAGTAGCCGGTGCCCACTTCGCGCTGGTGCTTGACCGCGGTGAAGCCCTTGGGTGCGGCGGCGAACTCGGCTTCCTGCAGCTCCACGAAGGCCTTCATCTGCTCGCGCGCATAACCATAGGCCAGGTTGAACATGGAGTAGTTCAGCGCATGGAAACCGGCCAGGGTGATGAACTGGAACTTGTAGCCGTAGCCTGCGATTTCCTTCTGGAACCTGGCGATGGTCGCCTCGTCCAGGTGCTTGCTCCAGTTGAAGCTGGGCGAGCAGTTGTAGGCCAGCAGCTTACCGGGGAACCTGGCATGGATCGCATCGGCAAAGGCCCTGGCAAACTCCAGGTCCGGCTTGCCAGTCTCGCACCAGATCAGGTCGGCATAGGGCGCGTAGGCCAGGCCGCGGCTGATCGCCTGGTCCAGGCCCTTGCGGGTCTTGTAGAAGCCTTCGACGGTGCGCTCGCCGGTGGTGAACGGCGCATCGTTGGGATCCACGTCGCTGGTCAGAAGGTCGGCGGCTTCGGCATCGGTGCGCGCGATCAGCAGGGTCGGCACGCCCATGACGTCGGCGGCCAGGCGCGCGGCGTTCAACTTCTCCACCGCCTCGCGGGTGGGCACCAGCACCTTGCCGCCCATGTGGCCGCACTTTTTCACCGAGGCCAGCTGGTCCTCGAAGTGCACCCCGGCCGCGCCGGCCTCGATCATCGCCTTCATCAGCTCGAAGGCATTGAGCACGCCGCCGAAACCGGCCTCGGCATCGGCCACGATCGGCTGCAGGAAGTCGATGCTGTCATCGCTGCATCCTGGTTCTCTTTCCGCATGCTGCAGCTGGTCGGCGCGCAGCAGGGTGTTGTTGATGCGCTTGACCACCGCCGGCACCGAGTCGGCCGGATACAGCGACTGGTCCGGATACATCTGCCCGGCCAGGTTGGCATCGGCGGCGACCTGCCAGCCGGACAGGTAGATCGCCTTCAGTCCGGCCTTGACCTGCTGCATGGCCTGGTTGCCGGTCAGCGCGCCCAGGGCGTTGACGAAGTCCTGGCTGTGCAGCGACGTCCACAGCTTCTGGGCACCGAGCCTGGCGAGGGAGTGCTCAACCGGGATGGTGCCGCGCAGGCGCACCACATCGGCGGCGGTGTAGTTGCGGGTGATGCCCTTCCAGCGCGGATCGGTGTCCCACTCCTTCTGGATCTGGTCGGCGGTGCGCAGCTTGCTCATGGTGGCGTCCTCGTGTGGCGCATGGGTGTTTGAAGGGTGCAGCGGCCCGTGGCCGCCTGGGGAAAGCGGTCTTGATCTTGTAGGTGTCGCTTTGTCGTCATTCCCGCGAAGGCGGGAATCCAGCGACTCTCGTTCGGACCACTAAGTCGTGATGGAAGACACTGGGTTCCCGCCTGCGCGGGAACGACGGAATTGGATCAGTCGATCAATGCGTACGCCGGCAGGGTGAGAAACTCGGCCAGCGTCTGGCTGCGCGAAAGTTCATCCAGCAGGGCGATGGCCTGGTCGACCTTGCTCGCCCCGGGCATGGCCGTGGTGTTGCCCAGCAGCGCAGGCAGCCGCGTGAGCGTGGCCTGCAGCAGTGCCTCGTCGATCGCGGTGCCGTCGTCCAGGTGCAGGCCCTCGGTGTGCAGCCATTGCCACAGCTGGGCGCGCGAGATTTCCGCGGTGGCCGCGTCTTCCATCAGCCAGTGAATGGGCACGCAGCCGTTGCCGTCCAGCCATGCCGCCAGATAGCGCACGCAGACCTCGACGTTGCCTTCAAATCCGGCGCGGCTGATCGTGCCCTGCGAGGGCCGGATCAGGTCGTCGCGGCTCACGTGCACATCGGCGCGGGTGACCGCGTGCTGGTTGGGCTGCGGCATGTGCTCGTCGAAGATCTGCATCGCCACCGGGATCAGCGCCGGGTGCGCGACCCAGGTGCCGTCGTGGCCGGCGCTCACCTCGCGCAGCTTGTCGGCGCGCACCCGGGCCATGGCCTGTTCGTTGGCGACCGGGTCGTCGTTGATCGGGATCTGCGCGGCCATGCCGCCCATCGCATGGGCGCCGCGCCGGTGGCAGGTCTGGATCAGCAGCTCCGAATAGGCCTTCAGGAACGGCTGGGTCATGGTGACCTGGCCGCGCTCGGGCAGCACCCGGTCCGGATGGGCGCGCAAGGTCTTGATGTAGGAAAAGATGTAGTCCCAGCGGCCGCAGTTCAGGCCGACGATGCGGCTGCGCAGCGCATGCAGGATCTCGTGCATCTCGAACACCGCCGGCAGCGTCTCGATCAGCACGGTCACCTTCATCTGCCCCTGCGCCAGGCCCAGCACCGCCTCGATATGCGACAGCGCCGACTCCCACAGCGCGGCCTCTTCCATCGACTGCAGTTTGGGCAGGTAGAAGTACGGGCCGCGATCCCTGGCCTGCAGCGTGCGCGCGTTGTGGAAGGCGAACACCGCCACGTCGAACAAGCCGGCGGCGATCGGCGCGCCATCGATGAGCACGTGCTTCTCGTCCAGGTGCCAGCCGCGCGGACGCACGATCAGCACGGCCTGTTGTTCATATGGCTTCAGCGTGTAGTGCTTGCCGGGCTTGCCGCCCGTGGCTGGCGCTGCGAACTGCAGGTCGCCGGCGACCGCGCCGATCAGCGCGCGCTGGCCGGTCAGCAGGTTGCTCCAGGTCGGCGAGGTCGAATCCTCGAAATCGGCCATGAACACCTTGGCGCCGGAGTTGAGCGCATTGATCACCATCTTCGGATCGGTCGGGCCGGTGATCTCCACCCGGCGGTCCAGCAATGCGGCCGGGATCGGTGCGACGGTCCAGTCGCCTTCGCGCACGGCGGCGGTGTCGGTGCGGAAGTCCGGCAGGGCGCCGCTGTCGAACTCGGCCTGGCGGAGCTGGCGCTGGGCCAGCCGCGCCTGGCGGCCCGGCTCGATGGCCCGGTGCAGGCTCACCAGCAGCGCCAGCAGGGCCGGCGGCAGCAGCGCGTCCTGGCCGGGGTCCTGGCGGGTCAGCGCCAGCCCCGGCGTGGCCCCGGCGATGGCCGGATCACGCGGTGGCAAGGCATGGGCAGGTGCGGACATGGCGGATTCCTGTCGTGTGGACTGGGCCGTCACCGTGCTCCCGGGAGTACTATTTGACAACTGAGTTTTATCAATCTGATGCATAAGAACAACTTATAGCTTTGGGAACAATCCTGTGACCGCCCCGCCAAGCCCGCGTTTTTCCTACAAATCCGACCGGCTCAAGCCGCTGCGCGCGTTCTGCCAGGTGGTGCGCCTGGGCTCGGTTTCGCGCGCGGCCGAGGCCCTGTTCGTCAGCCAGCCGGCCATCTCGCTGCAGCTGCAGGCGCTGGAGCGCGAATACGGCGCGCACCTGTTCGAGCGCAGCGGGCGGCGCCTGTCGCCCACCCGCGAAGGTCAGCTGCTGTTCGAGATGGCCCAGCCGCTGGTCGAGGGGGTGGACGGGCTGGCGGCAAGCTTCAAGGACAAGGTCAGCGGCCTGGATGCGGGCGAACTGAACGTCGCCGCCAACAGTTCGACCATCCTGTACCTGTTGCCGCGGATCGTGGACGCGTTCCGTCGCGCGCATCCGGACGTGCGCCTGACCCTGCACAACGCGATCAGCGCCGACGGCACCGACCTGCTGCGCGAGGACGCGGTGGATCTGGCGGTCGGCTCGATGCTCGATGTGCCGGCCGACCTGAGCTACGAGCCGGTATACCGCTTCGAGCCCATGCTGATCACCCCGCACGACCATCCTTTGGCCAGCAAATCCAGGGTCACCCTGGAAGACATTTCCCCCTACGGGCTGATCCTGCCGCCGCGCCGGCAGATCACCTATCGGCTGGTGGATCTGACCTTCCAGCAGGCGCGCGTGCCTTACACAGTGGCCCTGGAAGTGGGCGGCTGGGAGGTGATCAAGCAGTACGTGGCCATGGGCATGGGCCTGTCGATCGTCAGCTCGATCTGCCTGGGCGATGCCGACCGCGGCCGCCTGGCCGCGCGCTCGCTCAGTGCGTATTTCCCTTCGCGCAGTTACGGGGTGGTGGTGCGCAAGGGCAAATACCTGTCGCCGCAGGCACGGGCCTTCATCGCGCTGATCCGGCCGGACCTGTTCCATCCGCGCGACCATGACCAGCCGGGGCATTCGGAGCGCTGACAGACGCCAAGCGCAGTGTCAGCGCCGTCCCGGGCGGCCGGCCGGCCGCCGCCCCGGGCCCTTGCCGGCGTTCTCGGCCACGCGCCTGGCCAGCTTGGCCGCGGCGGCGGCCACCTCATCCTGCAGCTTCATGTAGTTGGCCAGGCGGGCGGGGTCGAGCTCGCCGGCTTGAATGGCCGCCTGCACCGCGCAGCCTGGTTCGCCCTGGTGGGCGCAGTCGCGGAAGCGGCACTGCGCGGTCAGCGCCTGGATGTCGGCGAAGCCGCCTTCGGCCAGGTCTTCCTCGCCGGTGGGCTTGAGCTCGCGCATGCCGGGCGTGTCGATCAGGCAGGCGCCGGACGGCAGCGGGATCAGCGCGCGATAGGTGGTGGTGTGGCGGCCGCGCGAATCGTTCTCGCGCACCGTGTTGGTCTTCATCTTCTGCACGCCCAGCAGCGTGTTGGTCAGCGTGGACTTGCCCGCACCGGAGGAGCCGACCAGGACCACGGTGCGACCGGGACCGAGCCAGCCGTGCAGCTGCGCCACGCTGGCAGGATCCTTGGCGTTGACCGTGCGCAGCGGGATGTCCTGCGCGGCCAGGTCGGCCAGCACCTCCAGCGCATCATCGGCGTACTCGGTCCGGTCGGCCTTGGTCAGCACCACCACCGGTTGCGGAGCCTCCGGTTGCCCGCCACCGCCGCCGACCAGCATCAGGTAGCGCTCGATCCGGCGCGGATTGAAGTCCGCATCCAGGCCGCAGACGATGAACACGGTATCGACGTTGGCCGCGATCACCTGCTGGTGGTAGTGCTCGCCGGCGGCGGCGCGCTTGATCGCGGTGTGCCGCGGCAGCAGGGCCACGATCCGCTTGCCCTCCTCCACCAGCACCCAGTCGCCCACCGCTGGACGCGCGTGGGCGGGAAACCGCGGCCGTTGCCATTCCGGCAGCGACTCCGGGCGCAGCGCATCCTCAGGCCCGCGCGCCACCACGTAACCGGAGCGGTGCTGCTCGCTGACCCGGGCCGGAACGGCCTGCGGATGGGCCGCGCACAGCGCCTGCCAGGCGGCATCCTCCGGCGCGCCGGGCCAGGGCCAGCCAATGGCCCGCAGGGCGGCGTAGTCGGGGGCTTGATCGGTCATGGCCGCGATTCTACGGGTCGCTACCGGGCGGACGGGTTTTCGGCCTGGCAAGCCGCGTGGGCGATGGTTTCCGCTGCAACGTCTGCACGAAAAGACAGGTCATCAGGCGTATGCTGGGGCGGTTTTTTCAACCCCTTTCCCGTGCCGCCATGTCCTCCGCTCCCAGCAAGCCGCTTGCCGTCCGTGAACGCCTCTCGGAAGTCCGCTACGAAATCCGCGGCGAGCTGGCCCGGCGAGCGCGCGAGCTGGAGGCCCAGGGCCGCAAGCTGATCAAGCTCAACATCGGCAACCCCGGCGCGTTCGGCTTCCGCGCGCCCGAGCACCTGCAGCGCGCGATCGCCGACGACATGGGCCGCACCGATCCCTACACCCACCAGCAGGGCCTGCCGGCCGCGCGCGAAGCGGTGGCCGCCTGGTACGCCGCGCGCAATACGCCCGATGCGCATCCGGACCGGGTGTTCATCGGCAACGGCGTGTCCGAACTGATCGACCTGTCGCTGCGCGCCCTGCTCAATCCCGGCGACGAAGTGCTGGTGCCTTCGCCCGACTACCCGCTGTGGTCGGCGGCGACCATCCTCAACGACGGCCGTCCGGTGTACTACCAGTGCAGCGCCAGCAACGGCTTCCTGCCAGATCCGTCGGAGATGGAAACCCTGGTCTCCAGCCGCACCCGCGCCATCGTCCTGATCAACCCGAACAATCCCACCGGCGCCACCTATCCGCGCGAACTGCTCAGGCGCATCGTGGCGATCGCGGCCAAGCATCGCCTGCTGCTGCTGGTCGATGAGATCTACGACCAGGTCCTGTACGACGGCGCCACCTTCGAGCCGCTCGCACCGCTGGCTGGCGAGGTGCCGTGCATCACCTTCTCCGGGCTGTCCAAGGTGCACCGGGCCTGCGGCTGGCGCGTGGGCTGGGCGCTGCTGTCCGGCAGCGCCGAGCTGATCACCCCGCTGCAGCACGCCATGGACCTGCTGGGCGCGCTGCGCCTGTGCGCCAACGTGCCCGGCCAGTACGCGGTGGAAGCCGCGCTCAACGGTCCTGACACCATCAGCGCCCTGTGCGCCGCCGACGGTCGCCTGTACGAAACCCGCCGCGCAGTGATCGAGGCCTGCGCCGCCAGCGAGCACCTGGCGCTGTGCGCCCCGGCCGGTGCGCTGTACGCCTTCCCGGCGGTGGTCGGCGATGCCGCCAGGGGCTTTGACGATTACCAGTTCGCACTGGAACTGATGGAAGACGAAGGCGTGCTGGTCGTGCCCGGCTCGAGCTTCAACGTGCCTTACCGCAACCACTTCCGGGTGACCCTGCTGCCCGACGCGGTGTCGATGCGCGAGGTGTTCGCCCGCATCGACCGCGCCCTGGCGCGCCGGGCCGAGGCCAACACCAAGGTCGTCTCGCTCAAGCCCAGGTCGCGCCCGGCCGCGGCCTGACCGGTGCACGGCGACGGCCTGCGCTACCTGGCGCTGGGCGATTCCTACACCATCGGCGAAGGCGTGCCGCAGGCCGGACGCTGGCCGGTGCAGCTGGTCCAGGCGCTGCGCGCCCAGGGCATCGCGCTGCAGTCGCCGCAAATCATCGCCACCACCGGCTGGACCAGCGAGGAACTGGCCGCCGGCATCGACGCGGCCGCGCCGGCTGGCGACTACGCGCTGGTCAGCCTGGGCATCGGCGTCAATGACCAGTATCGCGGGCGCAATGTCGATCAATATCGCGCGCAGTTCGCCGCGCTGCTGGAGC
This sequence comes from Pseudoxanthomonas spadix BD-a59, assembly GCF_000233915.3. Lineage (NCBI taxonomy): Bacteria > Pseudomonadati > Pseudomonadota > Gammaproteobacteria > Lysobacterales > Lysobacteraceae > Pseudoxanthomonas > Pseudoxanthomonas spadix. The sequence goes on from NC_016147.2 coordinate 3,272,826, forward strand.
GGGCGATCGGGTTCGCCGGAAATCGCCCCGCGCGCGTGCTGGTGCTGTCGATCCCCGACTGGGGCCTGACCCCGTTCGCCATTGCCCAGCAGCGCGACGGCGCGGCCACTTCCGCGCAGATCGATGCCTTCAACGCCGCCGCGCGTGCGCTGTGCCAGGCACGCGGGGCGGCCTTCGTCGACATCACCCCGCTCAGCCGGGCCCATGGCCGTGAAGCCAACATGCTGGCCGGCGACGGCCTGCACCCGTCGCCGGCGATGTACGCGTTGTGGACCGCATTGGCGCTTCCTGCGGCACGCAATGCGCTAGCCTGAGCACTTCCCGCCGACCGCCGAAGGAACGAGGTGAGCGACGCCCCCCGACCCATGCCCGCGCAGCAGGCACTGGCCATCGCGCGCGCGTTCCTGCCCCGGCGGCCGTGGGGCAACCGCTACGACTACTACTACACCCGCGCCAAGCTGCGCACCGACCCGCTGTACCCGGGCGTGCTGGCCGCGCTGCGTGACACGCCCGGCCCGGTGCTGGACCTGGGGTGCGGCCTGGGCCTGCTGGCCCACGCGCTGCATGCCGATGGCCAGTCGCGCACCTATCACGGCGTGGACATCGACGCCGGCAAGATCCAGCGCGCCCGCCGGATCGCACGCCGCACCGGCCTGGCCGATGCGCATTTCGAAGTGCTCGACCTGGCCGCGCGCTGGCCCGAGCACGTCGGCAACATCGCCATCCTGGACGTGCTGCAGTACCTGCCCGACCACGTGCAGGGCGGCCTGCTGACCCACATGGCGCACATGCTCGCCCCCGGCGCCAGGCTGGTGATCCGCAGCGCGCTGGGCGATGACAGCGGCCGCGGCCGCACCACCAAGGTCACCGACCTGCTCGCGCACTTCGCCGGCTGGATGCAGGAAGCGCCCAAGCGCTATCCGACCCGCGAAACCCTGCAAGGCCATCTGGCCAACGCCGGCCTGACCACGACGTTCTCACCGCTGTACGGCAACACGCCGTTCAACAACTGGCTGATCGTGGCCGAGCGGTTCTAGGCCGGAGGCAGCGCGTAGGCGATCTTCCCGTCCTGGACGACGATCAGCCGCCGCGACTGGAGCTCCTTCAACAGCAGCGCGAGATCCTCATCGGAGAGCTGGCCTGTTGAAGCACAGAGCGGGTCGTTGGTCCGCATCCCTGCCATGACCGAGGACTAGCAGTCTGTCGGACTTTGGTCGGCCGGGCTGCGAATCCGCCTGTGCGGTCCATCTTTCCGCCGCTTCTTGGCCCATAGCACCACTATGGGCCGGCGAACCGTCGAAAATCTGACCTCGCACAGCCGAATTCTCGCCTCGACCACCAAAGCCCGACAGGCTGCTAGGAAAAGCCAGACTTTAAGCCGCGGCGCTCCATCGCCTCCAGCAGCCGGCGCAGGATCTGCACGTTGTGCCCATGCGCCGCGCCTTCGTGCAGCAGCACGATCGCGCCGGGTTTCAAGCCTGGTTCGATCCGCGCCAGCACCTGGTCGGGCGTGCAGCGCACGCCATCGAAGCCGCGCGCGCTCCAGGCCACGCGGGTCAGGCCGTGGCGGGCCAGCACCGGTGCGATGAAGGGATTGGTGTGGCCCACGACCGAGCGGAACCAGCGCGGCGCGGTCCCGGACAGTTCTTCCAGGGTGCGCTGGCTGGCGGCGATTTCCGCCTCCAGCGCGCCGGGCCCCAGCCGCCAGAACGCGGTTTGCGGGTGACTGTCGCTGTGGTTGCCGATACCGTGGCCGCGGCGCACGATCTCGCGCACCAGCGCCGGCCGCGCCCGCGCGCGCTCACCGACCAGGAAGAAGGTCGCCCGGGCGCCGTGGGCGTCCAGCAGCTCCAGGATCGGCATGGTGTCCTCGGAGGGGCCGTCATCGATGGTCAACCAGACCTGCGGCGCATCGCCCGGCAATCGCACCAGCGCCGGGCACAACAGCTGCGAGCGCGGATTGAACGTGGACCACAGCACCGCGCCGTGGCTCGCCGCCAACGCCGCCAGGCCGGGCTTGAAGCCGGCCAGCCACCACAGCGCGAGCACCCCCACTTGCGATAGCGCCAGCAGCCCCAACCTGAGCAGAGGCCTGCGCGGCACGTGATGCTGCATTGCGTGGCCTCTCATGCCGCCCATCATGCCACGCAGGTAAAATTTCCCATCCGCTTCCCTGTCGGTAACCGCCATGTCCCTCGACCCCGCCCTGCGTTCGCGCATCGATTCCCTGCTGCAATCCAACCGCGTGGTGCTGTTCATGAAGGGGCAGCCGAGCATGCCGCAGTGCGGCTTCTCGGCCAAGGCGGTCGGCGCGCTGTCCTCGCTGGGCGTGGACTACGCCCACGTCAACGTGCTGGCCGACCAGGAGCTGCGCGAAGGCATCAAGGCCTACGGCGACTGGCCGACCATCCCGCAGCTGTACATCGACGGCGAACTGGTCGGCGGCAGTGACATCATCGAGCAGCTGGCCAGCTCCGGTGAACTGGCCGCGGTGCTGGGCGTGGCCGCGCCGGACCGCACCCCGCCCTCGATCACCGTCACCCCGGCCGCGGCCGAGATGCTGCTCGATTCGCTGGAAGACGCCGGCCCGGGCGCGGCCCTGATCCTGGCCATCGATGCGCAATACCAGCCGGACTTCCAGCTGGGCCCGTTCGACAGCAAGGCCATCGCCGCCGAATCCAATGGCGTGCGCGTCCAGTTCGATCCGGCCAGCGCGCGCCGCGCCGAGGGGATCACGATCGACTGGGTGGACGACATCCGCGGCAGGGGCCTGGCCATCGACAACCCCAATGCGCCGCGCCCGGTCAACCAGATGCCGGTCACCGAGGCGGCCGCCAGGGTCGCATCCGGCGAGCTGCTGCTGGTGGACGTGCGCCCGGCCGAGGAGCGCGCCCTCGCCTCGGTCAACGTGCCGTTCAGGACCTTCGACGGCAGCGGCCGCGCCGTGCTGGAGGCGCTGCCCAAGGACACCCAGCTCGCGTTCCTGTGCCATGCCGGCGGGCGCAGTCAGCAGGCCGCCGAACAGTTCCGCGCGCTGGGCTTTGGCAACGTCCACAACGTGGTCGGCGGCATCGACGCCTGGTCCACCCAGGTCGACCCGAACGTCCCCCGCTACTGAGCGTGTGACCATGCCCGCAACCGGCCCGGATGCGCCTGGGCCTGGCGCCGGGGTCTAGGAGCCTGTCGGACTTTGGCCGGCCGGGCTGCAAATCCGGCTGTGCGGTCCATATTTCCGTCGCTTCTTGCCCCGTAGAACCACGATGGGGCGGCGAATCGCCAAAAATCTGTCCTCGCGCAGCCGAATTTTCGCCTCGACCGCCAAAGCCCGACAGACTCCTAGTGTAGTGTTCCATTCTGTTTGGAACTTAAGCGCTGATTGGCGCGGATCACCTTCTGCAGGATGTCGGATGGCGGCGATCAGTTCGGGCACGCTGGTGAACACCCCGCGGCGCAGCCGCTCGGTGGTGATGTCGCGGAAGAAGCGCTCAACCATGTTCAGCCACGACGCGGAGGTAGGCGTGAAGTGCATGGTGAAGCGCGGGTGCTTGGCCAGCCACTTCTGGACATTGGGATGCTTGTGGGTGTCCGCAGCCAGCAGCACCATGCGGGCGCGCTGCGCCAGCCTCACGCTCGTGCGCTTGGAGCGAACCAGTCTCGTCAACTCCGCTCGCTCCTCGTCGCTCAGCACAATCTCAGGGGCAACTCGCACTTGCACTCTCCACACTTCGTCCTCGTAGAGTGTTGGAACGATGGATTTCATATAAGTTCCATCAAGAATAGAACAGTACACTAGAAACCTCCGCCGGCGTCCAGCCAGGCCTGTTCATCCGGCGTGCTGGTGCGGCCCAGGGCGGCGTTGCGATGCGGGAAGCGGCCGAAGCGGGCGATTGCCTGATGATGGGCCACGGCGTATTCCAGCGCCTGCGCATCGCCCAGCGCCTGGAACAGGGCGAGCGATCGGGCCTGCTCGGTCAGGTCTTCGGCATGCTCGAACGGCAGGTAGAAGAACGGCCGCAGCAGCGGCTCGGTGGCCTGGTCGTGGGCACGTTCCAGCGCGCGCTTTGCACAGGCCAGGGCCAAGCCGTCGGTGGCAAAGGCATGGCCGCTGTCCCGAAAGCAATTGCGTGGAAACTGGTCCAGCAGCAACAACAGGGCCAGCGCGTCATCGGCCGTGTCCAGCCAATGGGCGTATTCGCCGCGCGCGGCGGCGCAATGATCCTGGAGGAAATGCTGGCCGAAGCGGGCGTCGAAGGCGTCATCGCGCGCGAACCAGCGCGCAGGCCCGGCCTGGCGCCAGAAGGCCAGCAGCTCCTGCTGGACGCTGCGGCCGGGCCTGATGGTCATGCAGGCACCGCCGGCATGGCCGTTGCATTGCGCTCGCTGCCAGCCCACCCCGGCGCGACAGCCAGGGCAGTGCCCTCCCGGCCGGCGGTGGCGATGAAGGCGCCTGGCAGGGCGCACATGGGCACGGCATGAGCCGGCAGGCGCATGGATCCTCCGGGGTTCAAAGTGTCTGCTCGCACCGGAGCATTGGCCGGTCGGTATGAACGGGCCGTGCAAAGGCCGGCTCGCAAGGCAGGCCGGCCATCCAGATATCGCCGGCGCAGCCCGGCCGACCAAAGTCCGACAGGCTGCTAGGCGCGCCGGGCGCGGGCGCTGCGGCAAGGCCGCACACCTTTTCGGGCATGAACACGGCCCGCTGACAGCATCCAGCCTAGCGTGGGCGCCTTCAAGCACCCGTGGAGGATCGCCCATGCCCCGTTACTACATCGCCCTGCCCGACCCGGACAAGGCCCGCGGACCGCAGGCCGAATACAGCTTCAACGCCAGCGGCGCCGAGGGCTTCGCCCAGCAGCTGCAGGATGCGCTGCGCACCGACTGGCTGTTCGCACGCTGGCGCGATGCCCAGGACGAGCCGGACGAGGTCGATCCGGCGCTGGGCGCGGTCGACCCGGCCGCGGTGGTGACCGGCCAGGTGGACGATCTGCACATCGATCTGGTGGCCCAGACCAGCATCCCCGGCGAGGTGCTCAAGCATCGCCTGCGCCTGCTGGCCGGCAGCGGCTGGCAGCTGCGCGACGTGCGCTGAGCCTGGAAGCGGCGGCAGAGCCTCCCGGCCGGGATTCGGCCTGGATGCTGCACGTGCTGCACCAGCGCGATGAGGCCGACGTCGTCGCGTTGACCACCTCACCGCCGGCTGGGTGCGCCCTCGACGCAGGCCGGGCGGCGCGCGGCCTTATCCATTCAGGGCACGGGCGTGGTGGGCGAGGTGTTCGCCGATGAAGCTGGCGATGAAGTAATAGCTGTGGTCGTAGCCAGGCTGCATCCGCAACCGGATCGGATAACCGGCCTGGGCGGCGGCGGCCTCGAACAGCTGCGGCCTGAGCTGGCTGTGCAGGAACTCATCGCCATCGCCCTGGTCGATCAGCAGCGGCAGCGAGGGCGTGGCGGTCTTCACCAGCTCGGTGGCATCCCACGCCGTCCACGCGGCGCGGTCCTGGCCCAGATACGCGGCGAAGGCCTTTTGCCCCCACGGCACCTGGGTGGGCGCCACGATCGGCGAGAACGCCGACACGCTGCGATAGCGGCCGGGATTGCGCAGCGCGATCACCAGCGCGCCATGGCCGCCCATCGAATGACCGCTGAGCCCGCGCGCATCGGTGGCCGGGAAACTGGCTTCGATCAGCGCCGGCAGTTCGTCCAGGACGTAGTCGTACATGCGGTAGTGCGCCGCCCAGGGTGGCTGGGTGGCGTTGAGGTAGAAGCCCGCGCCCTGGCCCAGGTCATGGCCTTCGGCATCGGCCACCTGCGCGCCGCGCGGGCTGGTGTCCGGGGCGACGAGGATCAGGCCGTGCTCGGCGGCGTAGCGCTGGGCGCCGGCCTTGGTGATGAAGTTCTGCTCGGTGCAGGTCAGGCCGCTGAGCCAGTACAGCACCGGCAGCCTGCGCGTGGCGGCCTGCGGCGGCAGGTACACCGCGAAGGTCATCTCGCAGGCCAGCACCTGCGAGCTGTGCCGGTACACGTCCTGCCAGCCGCCGAAACTGGCCCGGTGTTCAATCCGTTGCATGGACTTGCCTCGATGGAGGTGGATGGGTGGCACGCACGGCGCGTGCCATCGCGCCGGTGATGAGCCCGGGCCCGGCCCGCCGATATCAGAAGTGCACCACTGAGCGGATCGACTTGCCTTGGTGCATCAGGTCGAAGGCCTCGTTGATCTGGTCCAGGCCCATGGTGTGGGTGACGAAGGGCGCCAGCTCGATCTCGCCCTTCATGGCATCCTCGACCATGCCCGGCAGCTGCGAGCGGCCCTTGACGCCACCGAAGGCACTGCCCAGCCAGCGACGGCCGGTGACCAGCTGGAACGGGCGGGTCGAGATTTCCTGGCCGGCGCCGGCCACGCCGATGATCACGCTCTGGCCCCAGCCGCGGTGCGCGCATTCCAGCGCCGCGCGCATGACGTTGACGTTGCCGATGCATTCGAAGGTGTGGTCCACGCCCCAAGTGGTCATCTCCACGATCACCTGCTGGATCGGCTTGTCGTGATCGGCCGGATTGATGCAGTCGGTGGCGCCGAACTGCCGGGCCAGGTCGAACTTGGACGGATTGGTGTCGATGGCGAAGATCCGCCCGGCCTTGGCCTGGCGCGCGCCCTGGATCACTGCCAGGCCGATGCCGCCCAGGCCGAACACGGCCACCGAATCGCCCGCCTGCACCTTGGCGGTGTTGTGGACCGCGCCGATGCCGGTGGTCACCCCGCAGCCGAGCAGGCAGACCTGCTCGTGGTTGGCCTGCGGGTTGATCCTGGCCAGCGAGACTTCGGCCACGACCGTGTACTCGCTGAAGGTCGAGCAGCCCATGTAGTGGTAGACCGGCTCACCGTTGTAGGAAAAACGGGTGGTGCCGTCGGGCATCAGGCCCTTGCCCTGGGTGGCGCGCACGGCCACGCACAGGTTGGTCTTGCCGGACTTGCAGAACAGACATTGGCCGCACTCGGCGGTGTACAGCGGGATCACATGATCGCCCGGCTTGACCGAGGTCACGCCCTGGCCCACCTCGACCACGATGCCGGCACCTTCATGGCCCAGCACGGCCGGAAAGACGCCTTCCGGATCCTCGCCGCTCAAGGTGAAGGCATCGGTGTGGCACACGCCGGTGTGGGTGATCCTGATCAGGACTTCGCCGGCCTTGGGCGGAGCCAGGTCGATCTCGACGATTTCCAGCGGCTTGCCGGGAGCAAATGCAACGGCGGCACGGGATTTCATGGTGTGGAACTCCTGATAGCGAACTGAGGGAACGGAAGGCGCGCCGTGGGTACGCCTTATTTGAGATAGGACCGCACCAGCCCGGTCATTTCCGCCACGCGCGCTTCGCGCTGGGCCTCATCGCCTGCCGGCTGGCCGAAGGTTTCGCGGATATGGGCTTCCATCACCTCGGACATCAGCCCGTTGACCGCGCCGCGGATGGCCGCGATCTGCTGCAGCACCGGTCCGCAGTCGGCGCCGCCTTCCAGCGCGCGCGCCAGCGCCTCGGCCTGACCCTGGATGCGACGCACGCGGGCCAGGACGCGCTTTTTTTCCTCGGGCGAATGGGGCATGGACGGCTCTGGCTCGATACTGGGGTGCAGTATCGGGCCAGGCCGCCGTGGGCCGCAAGTGCGGCGCTGGGGGCACGCCGGCCCGTCGGCGCCAGGGCGCGGACAGGTCGGTCGGCTTTCAGTAGGCGAACTCGGCAAACACCGGGTCGACCTGGCCCTTCCATCGGCCGTGGAACAGGTCCAGCTTGCGCTCGGCCGGGGTCTTGCCCGATTCGGCGATCTCGGCCAGCACGTCCAGGAATGCCGATTCGTCGGCGCCATCGGCATTGAGGAAGGCGCGCCGGCGCAGGCCAGCCTGGGCGATCTTCACCGCCTCCACGGCCAGCTCGCGCACGCTGGCGCCGCGGAACGGCAGCTTGAGCGCATCGCGCGGCACGCCATCACGCAGCGCGTGGCGCTCTTGGCGGGTGAAGTCCTTGACCAGGTCCCAGGCCGCATCCAGCGCCGCGTCGTCATAGAGCAGGCCGACCCAGAACGCCGGCAGCGCGCACAGGCGATCGCGCTGCCCGGCATCGGCGCCGCGCATCTCCAGGAACTTCTTCATCCGCACTTCCGGGAAGGCGGTGGTCATGTGATCGGACCAGTCGCGCAGGGTCGGCAGTGCGCCGGGCAGGGCCGGCAGCCTGCCCTTGAGGAAATCGCGGAAGCTCTGCCCCGAGGCGTCGTGGTAGATGCCGTCGCGGTAGGAGAAATACATCGGCACATCGAGCAGGTAGTGGACATAGCGTTCGAAGCCAAAGCCATCCTCGAACACGAAATCCAGCATGCCGGTGCGGTCGGGGTCGGTGTCGGTCCAGATGTGCGAGCGGTAGCTCAGGTAGCCGTTGGGCTTGCCCTCGGTGAACGGCGAATCGGCGAACAGCGCGGTGGCGACCGGCTGCAGCGCCAGCGACACGCGGAACTTCTTGACCATGTCGCTTTCCGAGCCGTAGTCCAGGTTGACCTGGACCGTGCAGGTGCGGGTCATCATGTCCAGGCCCAGCTGGCCGACCTTGGGCATGTAGGCCTGCATGATCCGGTAGCGGCCCTTGGGCATCCACGGCATCTGGTCGCGGCGCCACTTGGGCTGGAAGCCCATGCCCAAAAAGCCCAGCTGCAGCTCGTCGGCGACCTGGCGCACCTCGTCGAGGTGGCTGCCCACCTCCAGGCAGGTCTGGTGGATGCTTTCCAGCGGCGCGCCGGACAGTTCCAGCTGGCCGGCCGGTTCCAGCGTGACCGAGGCGCCGGCGCGCAGCAGCGCGAGTGTGCGGCCGTTTTCCGGCGCCGCTTCCCAGCCGAACCGGGTCAGCCCGTTGAGCAGCGCCTCGATGCCGCGCTCGCCATCGAAGGGCGGCGGGCGCAGGTCGTCGGTGCGGAAGCCGAACTTCTCGTGCTCGGTGCCGATGCGCCACTGCGCGCGCGGACGCGAACCGGCGGCGGAATACTCCACCAGCTGCGCCAGGTCGGTGATCGGCGTATCGGCAGTGAGGCTGGGACTGGACAAGGGGCAACTCGCAATGACCGTGGGTGGCGCAGGGCGCGGCGAAACCAAAGCGCGGCGGCGCGCAAGGGCCGCACTATACCGGGCACCACCGGGCCGCCGCGCCGGCCTGGAACGGCCTGCAGCATTCCATCGCCGGGGCGCGCCGCCGCTGCAGGCCCGCGCCGCGGCCAATGGCCAGCGGACGCACCGCATTCGCGGGTGAATCGCAATTCGCCATTCCCGCCCGGCACCGGCTAGGCTGGCACTTCCTCGACATCGCATTGACCCGCATGCGCATCCGCCATCCCGAAATCCATCGCAGCGACCGTACCGGCTGGCTGCGCGCCTCGGTGCTGGGCGCCAACGACGGCATCGTTTCGACCGCCGGCCTGCTAGTGGGCGTGGCCGCCAGCGGCGTGAGCGCGCAGGCCTTGCTGGCCACCGGCGTGGCCGGCCTGGTCGCCGGCGCAATATCGATGGCCGCCGGCGAATACGTGTCGGTCAGCTCGCAGGCCGATACCGAGCGCGCCGACCTGACCCTGGAGAAACGGGAACTGGCCGAGGACCCGCACAACGAGCTGACCGAGCTGGCCCTGATCTACGAACGCCGCGGCCTGACCGCCGCCCTGGCCCATCAGGTGGCCGAGCAGCTGACCGCGCATGACGCATTGGGGGCCCACGCCCGCGACGAACTGGGCATCACCGACACCTTTCGCGCCCGTCCGGTGCAGGCGGCGCTGGCCTCGGCCGGGGCGTTCTCGGTCGGCGCCCTGATGCCGCTGCTGGTGGCCTGGGCGTTCGCCGCGCAGGCCACCGTGGCGGTGGTCGCGGCCACCCTGATCGCGTTGCTGGTGTCAGGCGCCCTGGCCGCCTGGGCCGGCGGGGCGCCAATGCTGCGCGGTGCGCTGCGGGTGGTGTTCTGGGGGGCCCTGGCGATGGCCATCACCCATGCGGTCGGCCTGCTGTTCAACGTCAGGGTGTAGGGCGGGTCTTGACCCGCCTTCCATGACTTGATGACCGCTGCAATGGCGGGTCGGGACTGCATTCCGTGGCTTGATGGCTGCCGCAATGGCGGGTCGAGACCCGCCCTACGTGTGCAATGGCGGGTCGAGACCGCCTTCCATGACTTGACGGCTGCTGCAATGGCGGGTCGAGACCCGCCCTACGCTGCGATGGCGGGTCGAGACCCGCCCTACGTGTGCAATGGCGGGTCGAGACCCGCCCTACATCATGGTTTCGGCGGGATCGGTCGGCAGCAGTCCCAGCCACTGCTGCACCACCTCGCGCGCCTGGTCCACGCCCAGCCTGGATTCGGCTGAGAACACCTGCACGCCCACGCTGTCGCCATAGGCCGCGTGCAGTTCTTTCTTCACCGCAGCCAGGGTCTGCAATTGCTGGCCGCGGCCGAGCTTGTCGGCCTTGGTCAGCAGCGCATGCGCCGGCAGGCCGCGCTGCACGGCGTAACCGAGCATCTGCCGGTCGTAGTCCTTGAGCGGATGGCGGATGTCCATCACCACCACCAGCCCGCGCAGCGCCTGGCGGCTGGCGAAGTACTGGTCGATGAACGCCTGCCAGTGCGCCTGCAGGTCCATGGGCACCTTGGCGTAGCCGTAGCCGGGCAGGTCGACCAGGCAGCGCTGCGGCTTGACCTCGAAGAACACCAGCTGCTGGGTGCGGCCCGGGGTCTTGGACACCCGGGCCAGCGCGTTGTGCCCGGCCAGCGCATTGAGCGCGCTGGACTTGCCGGCGTTGGAGCGGCCGGCAAAAGCCACTTCGAAGCCTTCGTCGACCGGCAGCTGGCCGGTGTTGTGGGCCGACAGCAGGTAATGGGCGGCATTGAGATAGTTGGAGACGGCCATGGGCATAGGATCGCACGGGCGCGCGGCCGGCGACCGCCACGCGTGCTGCAGTGCGCCACGGGGTGCGTGCATCCGCCTGCGATTTTCGTGCGGAAGGCTGATTTGACGCGGCTTGGACCGTGGTCGCATTGACCGCCTGAGCGCGCCATGCCGATAATCGGCCGGCTTCGCGCCAGCGCCATTCGGCAGTACGCGATCCAAAAGGAACCACGGAGCTCCAGCTAATGCGCCATGCTCGTGTCTTGGGACTGTCCAGCCTTGCCATCCTTGCGGTGGGCGCCCTCGCCTATGCGCAGACCAGCGTGACCGCGCTGCCGGACGCCGCGCCGGTGCAGGCGCAGCCACTGGAGATCGACCTGACCAAGACCCAGTGGGGCGATCCCACGGCCGGTCAGGCCAAGGCCGCCGCCTGCGCGGCCTGCCACGGCGCCGATGGCAACTCGACCGCACCGATCTATCCGCGCCTGGCCGGACAGAGCGAGCGCTACATCGCCCGGCAGCTGGCGTTGTTCGCCACCGGCCAGCGCACCACCGGCATGGCCGCGGTGATGGTGCCCTTCGCCCAGAGCCTGAACCCGCAGGACATGCGCGATGTCGGGGCCTACTTCGCCACCCAGAAGGCCGGCGCCGGGGTGGCCGACGACAGCCTCATCGCCGATGGCCCGTACAAGGGCATGAAGTTCTACGAGCCCGGCCAGCAGATCTTCCGCGGTGGCGATGCCGAGCGCGGCATCCCGGCCTGCATGTCCTGCCACGGCCCCAGCGGCGCCGGCAACCCGGGCCCGCCGTACCCGCACATCGGCGGCCAGCCACAGGAGTACGTGGCCCGCCGCCTGCAGGAGTACCAGGCCGGCACGACCACCTACACGGACCCGGCGCACTTCCAGATCATGGCGCAGGTGGCCAAGCCGCTGACCGAGCAGGAAATCCATTCGCTTGCCAGCTACATCCAGGGCCTGCATGACAGCAGGGCCGATGCCGCCGCGGCCAAGGCCGGCCCCGCGCCGGCACCAGCATCGGCACCGACGACGCCTGCAGCGGCGGCGCCTGCAGCGGCTGCGGAACCTACCCCGCAATCGTAGGGTCGAAGGCCTGCCGGCAGCGTCCGGATGTCAGCCCCGCCATTGCAGCACGCCGGCCCGCCATGGCCGGCGTTGTCGTTTTTGCCGGACAATCCCTTATCCCCACGCCCCTTGGAAGGACGCCTCCCGCATGAAACCCCGCCTGCTGCTGTTTGTCCTGCTCGCCCTGCTGCCGCTGGCGGCCTGCGCCTCGCCTGCCAATCCGGTCGAGGGCCAGGATTACGAGGTGATCCCCAATGGCCAGCCCTTTGCCCCGTTGACTGGCGGCAACAAGGTCGAGGTGGTGGAGGTGTTCGGCTATGTGTGCATCCACTGCGCGCGTTTCGAGCCGCAGTTCGCAGCCTGGCAGAAGCGGCAGCCGGCCACGGTGCGCGTGACCCCCGTCCCGGCCGCGTTCGGCGGGTACTGGATCCCCTACGCCAAGGCCTATTACGCGGCGCTGTCGATGGGCGTGCTCAGGCAGAGCCACGCGGCGGTGTTCAAGGCCCTGCACGACACCCACCAACTGCCGATCCAGAACGCCAGCAGCCAGGAAATCGCCGCGTTCTATGCGCGCTTCGGGGCTGATCCGGACAAGTTCGCCGCGACCATGGACGCACCGCAGGTGGCCGCCGAGCTGGACAAGGCCCGCGCCTTCGGCATGGCCACCGGCATCACCGGCACCCCGACCCTGGTGGTCAACGGCAAGTACCGGATCAAGCTGGCCGATCCGGACGGGATGCTCAAGGTGGCCGACTTCCTGGTCCAGCGCGAGCTGGCCGCGACCAGGTAAGCCATCCACATCCGCAATGAACAGGCAGGCCGGCATCCTGTCGGCCTGTGTCCCGCCCATCGTTCGAGCTTGAGGAGTGTGTTGCCCATGAAGATCCGTTTCGTCCTGGCCCTGCTGGCCCTGCTGTCCGTGCTGGCCGCCTGTTCCAAGCCAGAAGCCGCCGCCCCGGTGGCCAGCACGCCGAGCGCCAACGCGCCGGCCGCCACCGAGGCCGCCACCGGCGCGCCTGCCGCCTCCGCCCCGGCCCAGGCCGCCGCCGAGGCGCCCAATACCAATGCGCCGGTGGCGCCGGAAGGCCCGGCCCCGGTGGAGGGCACCGACTACACCGTGATTGCCGACGGCCAGCCATTCGAGCCGGCCGACGGCAAGATCGAGGTGGTCGAGGCGTTCAGCTACATCTGCCCGGCCTGCGCGCAGTTCGAGCCGCTGTTCAACCAGTGGAAGGCCAGGCAGCCGGCCGACGTGCGGGTGGTCTACGTGCCGGCGCAGTTCCGCCCGGACTTCCGCGAGTACGCCAAGGTCTACTACGCCGCCCAGGCACTGAACATCGACAGGCAGAGCCATGACGCGGTGTTCAAGGCGATCCACCAGGACAGGACCCTGCCGGGCGAAGGTGAGCCCTTCGATGCGGCCAAGGTGGCGCAGTTCTATACCCAGTACGGCGTGAGCGCCGAGCAGTTCCTGCAGACCATGGGCAGCTTTGCGGTGGCCGCCAGGCTGAGCAAGGCCAACCAGTTCCTGGTGCGGGCACAGATCGGTGGCACCCCGTCCTTGATCGTGGCCGGCAAGTACCTGGTCAAGGGCAGGACCATGGCCGACATGTTGCGCATCACCGACCACCTAATCGCCCAAGAGCGCCAGGCGACCAGGTAAGGCGATGGACGAGGTCCCTGCCGTGCCGCAGCGGCTGCGGATGTTGAGCGCCAACATCCAGGCCGGCTCCAGCACCCGCCGCTACAGCGACTACTTCACCCGCAGCTGGTCGCACGCGCTGCCGGTGGGCGCCAAACGCACCAGCCTGGATGCGATCGCCGAACTGGCCGGCGGACATGACATCGTCGGCCTGCAGGAAGCCGATCCGGGCAGCCTGCGCTCGGGCTTCACCAACCAGACCCAGTACGTGGCCCGGCGCGCCGGCTTCGCGTACTGGAGCCACCAGCCCAACCGCAACGTGGCGCGCGTGGCCGGCAGCGCCAACGGCCTGCTGAGCAAGCTCGAACCGGTGAAGGTGGCCATGCATCCGCTGCCCGGGCGCATCGCCGGGCGTGGCGTGCTGCTGGCCCATTTCGGCCAGGGCGACGACGGCCTGGTGGTGGCCGTGGCGCACCTGTCGCTGGGCAACGGTTCGCGGCGCATGCAGCTGGGCTTCATCGCCGAGCTGCTGGCTGCGCACCGGCATTCGGTGCTGATGGGCGATTTCAACTGCGTGCCCGACGTGCCGGAGATGGACCTGCTGTATTCGCGCACGCACCTGCGTCCGCCGGGCTTCTGTGTGCCGACCTTCCCATCATGGCGCCCGCAGCGGGCGATCGATCATATCCTGGTCACCGACCACCTGGTCCCGACCAATGCGCGGGCGCTGCCGGCTGCGTTTTCCGACCATCTGGCCCTGGCGCTGGAGATCGACGTGCCGGCCGAAGCGCTGCGCCAGTAGGAGCGCACCTTGGGGCGCGATGGGGCTCTTCCGGTAAGGCCCCTCGCGGCCCTGCGGTCCGCTCCTACAAACACCCTGATCTCTGGTGAAATTCCGCTTTTCGTAGGAGCAACTGTCTACTCGACGCGTTCGGCCCCCTCTCCTCCGCTTGCGGGGGAGAGGGGCAAAAAGCCCCCGCGATGCGGCGCCGGGCCATGCAAAATCCGATTCATCCGGGCCTGCCTATCATCGGTGGCATGATCCGCCCCGCCCTGCTCTCTGTTTTGATCGCCCTGTGCGCCGCGGCTGCGTTGGCCGGCGCACAGGACCTGGACGCCCAGCGTCCGCTGGTGCGCAGCGCACTGGAGGCGGCCGAACGTGGCCAGGCCCCGCCATCGCAGGACCCGACGCTGGCCCATCATCCGCTGCGTGGCTGGATCGAGTTCGCCCAGCTCAAGCGCGACATCGACCGTGTCGGCAACGCACAGGCGCAGGAGTTCCTGCAGCGCAACGCCGGCCAGGCGGTGGCTGCCGCGTTCCGCAGCGTCTGGTTGCCGGCGCTGGCACGGCGCAAGGACTGGGACGCGCTGCTGGCCAACTGGCAGCCCACCGACAACATCGGCTTGCGCTGCGCACGCCTGCAGGCGCAATGGGTGCAGGGCAAGGCCGATGCGGCCTGGACGCGCCAGGCACAGGAGCTGTGGCGCGCCGCGGCCAGGCCGTTGCCCGATGGCTGCGATCCGGTGTTCGCCGCGCTCACCGCGCAGGGCCAGCTGGACGATGCGCTGCGCTGGGAACGCATCGACGCGGCCGCCGCGGCCGGCCAGAGCGCGGTGATGCGCGCGGCGGCCAATGGCCTGTCCAGCGGCGAACGCGCCCAGGCGGTGGCCTATGCCGGCTTCCTCGATGCCCCGGCCGCGCAGGGGCTTGGCTGGGAGAAATCCGATCGCAGCCGGCGCATCGCCAGCAACGGCCTGGCGCTGCTGGCGCGCAAGGATCCCGACGCGGCCGAGCGGCTGCTGCCGCAGTACGCCCAGACCCTGGGCCTGAGCGCCGAACAGCAGGCCCAGGTGCGCTACCAGATCGCGCTGTGGACGGTGGCGTCCTACCTGCCCGATTCGGCCCGGCGCCTGGCCGCGGTCCCCGCCAGTGCCTATGACCCGCGCCTGCACGAATGGCAGGTCCGCGAGGCACTGGCGCGCGGCGACTGGCCGGCGGCGCTGAAGGCGATCCAGGCGATGGACCCGGCCCAGCGCAGCCAGGTGCGCTGGAAGTGGTTCCAGGCGCGCATGCTGGACAAGGCCGGCCAGCCCGATCAGGCCAGGCGCCTGTATGCCGAGGCGGCCCGGACCGCGACCTTCCACGGTTTCCTGGCCGCCGACAGGCTCGGCCAGCCCTACGCGCTGTGCCCGCGCGAACCGCAGGACAGTGCGCAGGCCAGGGCGGCCGTGGCGCGCGATCCGGCCCTGATCCGGGCGATGGAGCTGTGGAAACTCGATCGCGCCGCCTGGGCCACGGCCGAGTGGAACGACGCGCTGACCCGCTTCAACGACGACCAGCGCCGGATCGCGGTGGAGGTGGCGCACGACAACGGCTGGTTCGACCGCGCGGTGTTCGCCCTGGGCAGGACGCCCGAGGAGCTGCAGCTGTACCGCCTGCGGTTTCCGCTGCAGCACCAGGGCGCCATCCGCCGCCAGGCATCGAACAACGCCATCGACCCGGCCTGGCTGGCCGCCCAGATCCGCGCCGAAAGCGTGTTCAACCCCAATGCGCGCTCGCCGGCCAACGCAATGGGCCTGATGCAGGTGCTGCCCGGCACCGGCGCCGAGGTGGCCCGGCGCAACGGCATCGCCTATGGCGGTGCGCAGAGCCTGTATGACCCGCAGACCAACATCGCCATCGGCAGCGCCTACCTGCGCGAGCTGCTCGATACCTACGGCACGCCGTATGTGACCATCGCCGCCTACAACGCCGGCCCGGTCCCGACCGCGCGCTGGCAGTCACAGCGCCCGGGCCTGGAGCCGGACGTGTGGATCGAGACGATCAGCTACAAGGAAACGCGCGACTACGTGGCCCGGGTGCTGGCCTTCAGCGTGATCTACGACTGGCGCCTGAATGATGACGCGCTGTCGCTGACCGACCGCATCCACGGCCGCCTGGACGGCCAGCGCAAGCGTCTGGCCTGCGCGGAACAGCCAGGAACGAGAAATGAGGAGTGAGAAACGAGGGAGGAGCAGCGCATGATCCTGGCGTCGGTGTCTGGAGCAATCATGCTGCCCCTCGTTTCTCACTTCTCAACACTCACCCCTGCCCCATGAAGACCTATCTGGTCGGCGGCGCGGTCCGCGATGCCCTGCTCGGCCTGCCGCCCGGCGATCGCGACTGGGTCGTGGTCGGCGCCACCCAGGCGGACATGGAAGCGCGCGGCTTTCGCGCGGTGGGCCGTGATTTCCCGGTGTTCCTGCATCCGCACACGCAGGAGGAATACGCCCTGGCGCGCACCGAGCGCAAGTCCGGGCGCGGCTATCGCGGCTTCGTGGTGGACGCCGACCGTTCCGTGACCCTGGAACAGGACCTGCAACGCCGCGATTTCACCATCAACGCCATCGCCCAGACCGAGGACGGCATGCTGGTCGATCCCTACGGCGGTGCGCGCGATATCCAGGCGCGCGTACTGCGCCATGTCGGGCCGGCCTTCTGCGAGGATCCGCTGCGCGTGCTGCGCGCGGCGCGCTTCATGGCGCGCCTGGCGCCCCTGGGCTTCACCGTGGCGCCGCAGACGCTGGTGCTGATGCGGCAGATGGCGGCCAGCGGCGAGCTGTCGGCCCTGGTGCCCGAGCGCGTCTGGCAGGAACTGCGCCGTGCCCTGGCCGCCGCGCAGCCCAGCGCCTTCCTGCGCACCCTGCATGACACCGGCGCGCTGGCCCAGGTATTGCCGGAAGTGGACGCGCTGTACGGCGTGCCGCAGCGCGCACAGTTCCACCCCGAGATCGACACCGGCGTGCACCAGGAACTGGTGTGCGACATGGCCGCACGGCTGGCGCCGGGCGATGATCTGATCGGTTTTGCCGCACTGACCCATGACCTGGGCAAGGCACTGACGCCGGCCGAGCTGTTGCCGCGCCATCTCGGCCACGAGCAGGCCGGTCTGAGGCCGCTGCAGGACCTGTGCCAGCGCCTGAAAGTGCCGGCCGAACACCGCGAGCTGGCGATGATGGCCTGCCGCGAGCACCTCAACGTGCATCGCCTGGCCGAACTGCGCGATGCCACCGTGCACGACCTGCTGGCGCGCTGCGATGGCTTTCGCAAACCCGCGCGCATCGCCCAGCTGGCGCTGGTCTGCGAATGCGACATGCGCGGCCGTGCCGGCAGCGCCGAGGACGATTACCCGCAGGGCCGCGAACTGGTCCGCCTGCACGCCGCCGCCTGTGCGGTCAGCGCACGCGACCTCGCACAACAGGGCCTGAGCGGCCCGCAGATCGGCCAGGCCGTGCGCAGCGCGCGCATCACGGCGATCGCGCAGGCGCGGGCGGCAAACAACCGCGCTTGATCCTTCTCACCCGCCAGCGGGATGCGGACAAGGCACGGCATGGATGCCCTGAAGCACCCACGCTGCTGCGTGTTCGCCCCCTCTTCCCCGCTTGCGGGGCGAGAAGGCACAGCTTGCGCGCCGCTGGCGCGCGTGGCTTGGAGTGCCCGCAAGCGGGGCAGAGGGAGCAGAGCTGGCTGGTGTCGAGAGGTCAGCCGCTGCCTGCAAGCTGGGCCAGGAATGCTTCCAGCGCCGGTGAACGCGGCCGGTTGGCCAACTCCAGCCGATAGAGCGGGCGCTGCAGCGGCGGGCCATCGGGCAGGCGCAGGGTGCGCAGCTTGCCGACCGCAATCAGATCGGCCACCACCGCGGCCGGCAGGATCGCCACCCCGACCCCGGCAGCCACCGCGCGGGCGATGGCCTCGTTGCTGCCGATTTCCAGCGTCTGCGCAGGCTCGATGCCGCGGGCCTGGAGCAGGTCCCGGGCGACCTCGCGCGTGCCCGAGCCGGGCTCGCGCACCAGCCAGCGCTGCGCGGACAGCTGTCTTGCGCTGGCACGTCGCTGCGCGCCCAGCGACGACGATGCCGACACCACCGCCTGCAGCGGTTCCTCGCGCCAGCGCGTGGCGACGATGCGCTCGTCATGCGCCGGGCCTTCGACGAAGCCGGCATCGATGCGGCAGTCCACCAGCGCATCGGCGATCTCGCCGGTGTTGCCGACCACCAGCGCGCTGTCCAGTTGCGGGTAGCGCGCCGCGTGGCGGGCGAAGACCTCGGCGAGCCAGTACGCCGCCACCGTGGTGCTGGCGCCGATGCGCAGGCCGCCACGGCGCAGGCCGACCCGTTCGCGCACGTCTTCCAGTGCCGCCCGTTCCAGCGCGAAGATGCCGCGTGCGTGCTGGTACAGCGCCTGGCCGGCGCCGGTCAGATGCACGCCGCGCCCTGCGGAACGGTCGATCAGTGGCAGGTCCAATTGCGACTCCAGCTCACGCACTGCCTTGGACACCGCCGACTGGCTGACGAACAGCGCCTGGGCCGCGCGCGAGAAGCCCGCGTGCTCGACCACTGCGGCAAACACGCGCAGCAGGTGCAGGTTCAAGCCATGAGCTGAAGTCATGCTTTGTTGAGAATGATGTATTGGACGCATTCTAGCCACCGGCGGAGCATGGCGGCATCTTCCTGAAATCCGGATGGGCCATGGCCGATGCGGCCACGCTTTCACGACCCGCCATGATCCGCAGGCCAGGCTTCTGGCCGGGATTGATCCTGGTGCTGGCCATCGCCCTGGCCGGCATTGGCCTGTCCAACATCCCCTGGGCCAAAACGACCGGACTCAGCGCGCTGACCCTGGCCATCGTGCTCGGCATCGCGCTGGGCAACACCGCCTTTCCCGCCATCGCGCCACGCACCGGCACCGGCGTGGACTACGCCAAGGACATGCTGCTGCGCGCCGGCATCGTGCTGTACGGCTTGCGGGTGACTTTCCAGGATGTGATGGGGGTCGGCCTGGCTGGCGTGGTGATCGACGTGATCGTGGTGGCCGGCGTGTTCTGCGCGGCCACCTGGATCGGCACGCGCGTGCTGAAGCTGGATCGCGACACCTCGATGCTGATTGGCGCAGGCAGCGCGATCTGCGGCGCCGCGGCGGTATTGGCAGCCGAACCGGTGATTCGCGCACCCGCCCACAAGGTGTCGGTCGCCATCGCCACGGTGGTGGTGTTCGGCACGCTGGGCATGTTCCTGTACCCGTGGATGTATCCGTCCCTGGGCCTGGACGCGCACGCCTACGGCGTCTACGCCGGGTCGACCATCCATGAGGTCGCACAGGTGGTGGTGGCCGGGCGCGCGGTGAGCGCGCAGGCGGCCGCGGCGGCGGTGATCGAGAAGATGCTGCGGGTGATGCTGCTGGCGCCGTTCCTATTGATGCTGGGCGCGTGGCTGCGCCGCGGCAGCAACGGCGCCCAGAGCGAAGCGGCGCCGCTGACGATCCCGTGGTTCGCCATCCTGTTCGTGGTGGTCGCCGGCTTCAACTCACTGCACCTGCTGCCCAAGCCCGTGGTCGATGCGACCCTGATGCTGGACACCCTGCTGCTGGCGATGGCAATGGCCGCACTGGGCCTGCGCACCCACTGGGGCTCGATCAAGCAGGCCGGCGCCAAGCCGCTGCTGCTGGCCTGGATCCTGTGGGTGCTGTTGCTGGGGGGCGGCTATCTGCTCAACCGCGCCGCGCTGGCCCTGCTGGCCTGAAAAATGCGCCCACCACGCCGACGTCCCGAGCCCGGCAAGACATCGACGGGGAGCGAAACGGACCGGCTGCGGTGTTGCCCACGGCCGGCTAGCCGGTCGCGCTGCGTCCGCCGATCCAGGTTTCGATGACCTGCAGACGATCGTCCAGTGCCACCAGGTCCGCACGCAGGCCGGGGGCGATGCGGCCGCGCTCGTGGGCCAGGCCCAGGCACTGGGCCGGATACAGCGCGGCCATGCGCACGGCTTCTTGCAGCGGCAGGCCGAGCAGCCGCACGCTGTTGCGCACTGCGCTGGCCATGTCCAGCGCCGAGCCGGCCAGCGCACCGGCGGCGTTGCGCACCACCCCGTCGACCGCGGTGATGGTTTCGCCGTAAAGCTCGAAACTGGGGCTGTCGGCACCGACCATCGGCATCGCATCGGTCACCAGCAGCAGCTTGCCCGGCCGCTTGGCCGCCAGCGCCACGCGCAGCGCGCCCGGATGCACGTGCACGCCATCGACGATCACCCCGCACCAGCTTGCTTCATCTTCCAGCGCCGCGCCGACCGCGCCGGGGCTGCGCCCTTGCAGCGGCGACATGGCGTTGAACAGATGGGTGAACCCGCGCAGGCCCGCGTCCAGTCCGGCGCGGATCTGCTCGTAGCTGCCGGCGGTGTGGCCGGCGAACACCAGCGCCCCGCGCGCGACCAGCGCGGCGATGCGTTCGGGCCCCAGCCGTTCCGGTGCGACGGTCATCAAGGTGATGCCATTGTCCAGCGCGGTGGCCATGGCCATTTCATCCTCGTCCGGTGCGCGGAACTGCCGCGCGTCGTGGGTGCCCTTGCGTGCCGGCGCCAGGTACGGGCCTTCCAGGTGGATGCCCAGCACCCCGTCCACGCCATTGGCGATGGCCTGGCCGGTGGCGGCGATCGCCCGGCGCATGGTGTCGGCGCCATCGCTGATCAGCGTGGGCAGGAATGCGGTGGTGCCGAACCTGCGATGCGCGCGCCCGATGGCGGCGATGCCCGCGGCGGTGGGCGTGTTGTTGAACAGCACCCCGCCGCCTCCGTTGACCTGCAGGTCGATGAAACCCGGCGCCAGCCACGCCCCGCCCAGGTCGCGCAGGTCGTCGGTCCGGGCGCGCGCGCCAGCGGCGTCGGTCAGGGCAATGATGCGGCCGTCCTCGATCACCAGCGCGCCGCCATCGACGATGCCCGCCTCGGCCAGCACCCGCGCGTTGACCAGGGCAAAGCGGCTCATGGGGTCCCGGTGACCTTGTGCAGGTGCGGCGGCATGCCCGGATTGTGCCCGCGCGCCAGGGCCAGCGCACTGACGGCCTGGCGCCACCGCCGCGCAGCGCCTGGACCAGCGCCGGCATGCCGGCCTCGGTGCCTTCGGGCTGGGTGCGCGGCGTGCCTGGCGATGTCCTCGGCAGCCTGCCGGGCGATGGTCAGTGGCTCCGGCGCGGAAACCAGCGCAGCAGCAGGTCGCGCGCGGGTGTCAGGGCCACCAGCAAACCCAGCAGCACGCCGCTGGCATCGGCCAGCGCATCGATGGCATCGGGCGTGCGATCGGCGGTGAACCAGCCCTGCAGCAACTCGATCAGCACGCCCAGGATCACCAGCCAGGCCGCCGCCCGCAGCAGCGCACGCCGGGTGGCGAACAACTGCACCGCCCACGCCGCCAGCACCGCGAACGCACCGGCGTGTTCGAGCTTGTCCATGCCTTCGGCGACCTTGGGCAGATCCTCGCCGGGCAGCAGGCAGGTGGTCACCACCAGCACCATCGCCAGCACCCAGCCACCGAACCACAGTGCCGGCCAGCGGACCGGCTTGATCGCGCCGATGCTCACAGTCGCCATGTCAGGTCGCCGGACAGGAACGCCGCCTCGAAATTGCATTGGCGCGCAAAGCCCATGAACTGGAACCGCTCGCCCATCTGGCTGGGCAGGGTGAGCTGCTTGAACGCGTTGCGCAGGCGCAGCACACCCGCGGCGTCGGCACCGGTTTCGGCCTCGGCCAGCCGGTCGGCCAGGCCGTTGCCGAGCAGGAAGCCGGCCTGGCTTGCATAACCGGCCAGGTCGAAGCCCGCGCCGGTGCCGGCTTCGGCCAGGGCAGTGAAATCCACCGAGGCGGTGATGTCCTGCAACCCCGGCCAGCGATACACATCGTGGTGCATGCGGTGCCGGTAGAAGGCGCGGGTGGTGCCGCCGTCACGCTGGTCCAGGTAGTACTCCCTGCGCGGATAGCCGTAGTCGCAAAACAGCAGCGCCCCGGCCTGCAGCCTGCCGATCACCGCCTGCACCCAGTAGGGCAGCTGCGCCAGCAGCTCGGAGCGGTAACCGTCCTGGAAAGGCGCCTCGCGCGCGCCCTCGACGTGGCGCACGGCGGCGGTCAGCAGCGGGTCGGCCGGGCGATCGGTGGCCACGAAGCGGCCTTGGCCATCCAGCGCCACGTGCTCCTCGAATACCTGCCCCCCGCGCAGGGTGAAGCGCGGGGTGGGCAGTGCATCGATCACCTCGTTGGCGAAGACCACGCCGTTCCATTCGCCGGTCGGCGGGGTATCCAGCCATTCCACGCGGTCCAGGACCGGCCCGGGCAGGTGCTGGCCCAGGCGCTGGCGCTGGCGCTGGCGCAGGTCGGCGCTGGGTTCCAGGATCCAGTACCTGGCCGGCATCGCATCCAGCGCCAGCAGGCGCTTGAGCATGACTTCGGCCAATGCGCCGCTGCCGCCGCCGATCTCCAGGAAACAGGCCTGCGGACCCAGCTCCTGCAGCACCGGCGCCAGTGCCTGCGCCACCGTACCGGCAAACAGCGGCCCCAGCTCCGGGGCGGTCACAAAGTCGCCGGCGCCACCGAACTTGGTCGCCCCGGCGCTGTAATACCCCAGGCCCGGGGTGTACAGGCAGCGCTCCATGAAGCGCGAGAACGGCACCGCTCCACCGGAGGCGACGATTTCGCCGCGGATCATGGCGCCGAGCTGGTCGCTGTGGGCCAGGGCGTCGGCATCGGGAAGGGGCAGGTCGGTCATCTGTAACAGGGCAGGGCGGCAGGGGTGGCCATGGTACCTGGGCGCCTGTTTGCGACCGTAGGCGCAAAGGCGCCTGGATCCAGCGCAGGCCGGTGCGAGGCGACCATTCAAGCCGGCCGGGCGGCGCCTGAATGCAGCTCGCAAGGGCGCCATCGCGCAACCGGCCGGGGCGCCGTGCCGGTGCCAGGGCAAACGCCGCGGGGAGGGGGTTTCATGCCGCCGACCCGGTTCCACGCGCTGCCTGCAATGGCGGTGCGGCCGGAATATCCTGTACCGACCGCCGCCCGGCCCTAGCCAGCGCCGGAGGGCGCCCCTATGATCGCGGGGCACTCTTCCCCGGTTGTGACATGACTTACTGCGTCGGCATCGAAGTGGACGAAGGCCTGGTCTTCGCCGCGGATACCCGGACCAGCGCCTCGTTCGACGACGTGCGCGTCTATCGCAAGATGCACATCTTCGAGTACCCGGGCGAGCGGGTGTTCGTGATCCTGTCCGCAGGCAACCTGGCCACCACCCAACTGACCATGTCGCGGCTCAATCGCGACGCGGACGACCCGTCCTGCACGCGCAGCCTGCGCACCTTCAAGCACCTGTTCGAGGTGGCCGAATACGTCGGCGAGGTGCTGGTGGCCAGCCAGTCGGCGGTCAACGACCAGGCCCAGCACAGCGGGGTCAGCGTGCAGTCCACGCTGGTGCTGGGTGGCCAGATCGCCGGCGAGCGCCACGGGCTGTACATGGTCTACCCGCTGGGCAACTGCATTGCCACCTCGCCGGAAACCCCGTACCTGCAGATCGGCGAATCCAAGTACGGCAAGCCGATCCTGGACCGCATCCTGCGGCCGGACACCAGCCTGGAAGACGCCGCGCGCTGCGCGCTGGTGTCGCTGGATTCGACCATCCGCTCCAACCTGTCGGTGGGCCTGCCACTGGATCTGGCCCTGATCCGCGCCGGCGACCTGAGGATCACCCAGCAGATGCGCCTGGAAGCGGACACCCCGCTCTACGCGGAGATTCACGACACCTGGTCGCGCAAGCTGGAAAACGCCGTGCGCACCCTGCCCCGCTTCCCGTGGGAGCCGGCGCGCGAAGGCCAGGAGGAAGACCAGCGCTCACTGGCCCAGGTGATCGCCCCACCGCGGCGCATGGCCGCGCGCCAGGACCCGGGCGACGAGGCCGGCCAGCAGTGAAGCACGGAGTGAGTGGAGAGGAGTGAGGCGTGAGCAACAGCGAGCAAGGCGGCCGCTTTGCCCACTGCCCGCTCCTCTTGGCTCACTCCTGCTCAGTTATAGAAATACCCTTCGACCACCGCGCCGTGCAGGTTGCTCAGGTGCACCTGGATCTCGTCCATGAACGCGGCCGGGTCGTGCGCCGCCAGCCACACCGGATCGGCATTGCGAAGCATGCCGACCACACGGTTGAGATGACGGTCCACGCCCGGCCGCGGCGGCATGGTCGGCAGCACGTGCTGGATGCGGGCCAGGCAGAACTGGACACTGCGCGGAAACTCGGTGTTCTGCAGCAAAAAGCGCAGCGCATGCTCGCCGCTGACGCGCTGGCGGATGTGGCGCCGGTACATCTGATAGGCGGCCAGCGAGCGCAGCACCGCCATCCACTGCATGTTGCGAAAGGCCTCGCGATCTTCCTCGCTGCGCGGGGTGATCAGGCCCGAGGCGCCGGCATCGATGATGCGGGTGGTCATGTCGGCCTGCTCGATGCCGGTGCCCAGGCGCAGGAACTGGTAGCCGATGTCGCGGCTCACATTGGCCGACAGCAGGCCGGAGACCTTCAGGCAGCCATCGACCACCCGGGTGATGAATTCCAGCCGGTAGCGCCGCTGCAGGGCGCGCTCGCCGCTGCCACCCAGGTACAGGTGCAGATCGTTGACCGCTTCCCACACCTCCTGCGGCAGGGTGTCGCGGATGCTGCGCAGGATCTCGCGCGCACCGCTGATGGAAACCGTCAGCGAGGAAGGGTTTTGCTCGTCCAGCAGCAAAAAGCGCACCACCTCGGCATCGGCCACGTCGGTGCCGGCATCCGGATGCAGCGCGGTGAATATCTCGCCCGAGCCAACCGTGTCGATCATCGGCCGCCAGCTGAAGCGCACCGAGCGCGGCAGGTCCAGCTGCAGCATGCTGCCGACCCCGACCAGGCGCGCGGTGTTTTCCGCGCGGCGGATGTAGCGGCTGAACCAGTACAGATTGTCTGCCACCCGCGAGAGCATCAGTGCGTCCCCTGGTCATCGGCATCCACCACCCAGGTGTCCTTGGCGCCGCCGCCCTGCGAGGAATTGACCACCAGCGAGCCGGGCGTCATCGCCACCCGGGTCAGCCCGCCGGTGGTGACGTAGGTGTCCTCGCGCGAGAGGATGAACGGGCGCAGGTCCAGGTGCCGCGGCGAGGGACCCTGCTCGGTGATGATCGGCGCGGTCGACAGGTTCAGGGTCGGCTGGGCCATGTAGTTGCGCGGATCGGCCTGGATCAGCGCGCGGAACTTCTCGCGCTCGGCCTGGCTGGCGCGCGGGCCGATCAGCATGCCGTAGCCGCCGGACTCGTTGGCCGGCTTGACCACCAGCTTGTCCAGGTTGGCCAGCACATGCCTGAGGTCCTTTTCGTCGTGGCACAGGAAGCTGGGCACGTTGGGCAGGATCGCCTCTTCGCCCAGGTAGTACCTGATCATCTGCGGCACGTAGGCGAACACCACCTTGTCATCGGCCACGCCCGCACCGGGCGCGTTGGCCAGCGCCACCTTGCCGGCGCGCCAGCTGCGGATCAGGCCGGGCGCGCCCAGCAGCGAATCGGGATGGAACACTTCCGGATCGATGAACAGGTCATCCACGCGCCGATAGATCACATCCACCCGCTGCGGGCCGTACACGGTGCGCATGTAGGTGCAGTCGTCGTCGGCCACGAACAGGTCCGAGCCTTCGACCAGCTCGATGCCCATCGCCTGGGCCAGGTAGGCATGTTCGAAGTACGCACTGTTGAACACCCCCGGGGTCAGCAGGGCGATCACCGGCGCATCGCCCGGACGCGGCGACAGCGCGGCCAGGGTGTCGTAGAGCTGGCTGGGGTATTCGTCCACCGGCAGGATCGAGCTGGTCTCGAACAGTTCCGGAAACACACGCTTGGCGACCATGCGGTTTTCCAGCATGTAGCTCACCCCGGAGGGAATGCGCAGGTTGTCCTCCAGCGCGTACAGGGTGCCGTCGCCGTCGCGGACCAGGTCCGAGCCGCAGATGTGCGCCCACACGCCCAGCGGCGGGGTGATGCCCACGCACTGCGGGCGGAAATTGACCGAATCCTTGAGCAGCATCGCCGGGAACACCTTGTCCTTGACGATCTGCTGCTTGCCGTAGATGTCGCCGATGAACAGGTTCAGCGCGCGCATGCGCTGCTTCAACCCGGCCTCGGTGACTTCCCATTCCTTGCGCGGGATCACCCGCGGGATCAGGTCGAACGGCAGCGTGCGGTCGACGTTGCGACCGTCCGAGTACACGGTGAAGGTGATGCCCATGACCCGGGCCACGACATCGGCGGCAAGCTGCCGTTCTGCGATCTCGCGGCCGGACAGGCCGCCGAGATATTCGACCAGGCGACGGGCGGCGGGGCGCGGCTGGCCGTCTGCCTGGATCAGCTCATCAAAGGTGGAACTGCGGTACTTCTCCCAGTCCATTCGCTCCGTTCCGTCGACCCTTGCAGCCAGCGGAAAGCGGTGCAAAAGGGGATGTCAGGCAACATGCCCGCAAACCATGATGGGCGTCAAGCAAGCGATCCAAAACCCCATGACGCATCGTTGGCCGGGCAGCAACATGCTTTGCGTGGGAGCCGCTTCAGCGGCGATGGGGCTTTCCCGGCAAGGCACTTGCCGGGCGAAGTCCCACATCAGCTCTGTCGGCAGTCCGGGGCGGCATAGCGCGGCAATGCCACAATCGCGGTTCCATTTCCCCATCAGCTCGCCGCCATGTCCGATCTTGCCCGTGTTGCCCTGGTCACCGGTGCCGCCAAGCGGATTGGCGCGGCCATCGCCCGCGCCCTGCACGCCGATGGCTACGCGCTGGCCTTGCACTACCGCAACTCGGCGCTGGAGATGCAGGCGCTGGCCGATGAACTGGAAACCGCACGGCCCGGCAGCACGCTGGTGCTGCAGGCCGAGCTGGCCGAGGTCGAGCGGCTGCCGCTGCTGGTGGCGCGCACTGTCGAGCGCTTCGGCCGGCTCGATGCGCTGGTCAACAACGCCTCGGCCTACTACGCCACTCCGGTGGGCACGGCCACCCCGCAGCAGTGGGACGCGCTGTTCGCTTCCAATGCGCGCGCGCCGTTCTTCCTCTCGCAGGCGGCCGCACCGCATCTGAAGCACAGCGCAGGCTCCATCGTCAGCATCGCCGACATCTTCGCGCAGCGGCCGTTGCCCGAGCACACCCTCTACTGCATGGCCAAGGCCGCGCTGGTGATGATGACCCAGTCGCTGGCGCGCGAACTGGGCCCGCACGTGCGGGTCAACGCGATCGCGCCGGGCAACATCCTGTGGTCGGAAAACCCGGTCAAGGCCGAGACCGGGCAGGTGCTGCGCGAACGGGTGCCGCTGCAACGCCAGGGCACGCCGGCGGACATCGTCTCGGCCGTGCGCTGGCTGCTGGATGGCAATGGCTATGTCAACGGTCAGGTCATCGCCATCGACGGCGGCCGCTCGGTGTTCGTGTAGGGCGGGTCTTGACCCGCCATGACCGGTTCGTCCGGCATGGCAATGGCGTTCGTAGGGCGGGTCTTGACCCGCCATTTCCGGTTCGTCCGGCATCGCTTGACCCGCCATGACCGGTTCGTCCGGCATCGCAATGGCGTTCGTGTAGGGCGGGTCTTGACCCGCCATGACCGGCCCGTCCGGCATCGCAATGGCGTTCGTGTAGGGCGGGTCTTGACCCGCCATGACCGGCCCGTCCGGCATCGCTTGACCCGCCATGACCGGTTCGTCCGGCATGGCAATGGCGGGTCAAGACCCGCCCTACGATCCAGGCTGCCCGCGCAGCTGGTCCAGTACCTCCTGCATCAGGCTGACGAACAGCGGATGCCGGAGCTTGGCATCGTCGCGCCACAGCACGATGCCGTGTGCGTCGCATTCGCAGGCCAGGTCGATGTCGATCACGCACTGCGCCTGGCCGGGCACGCGGCCCAGTTCGGCTTCGGTCGCCTTCAGCCAGGGCACCAGCGCATCGGGGCTCAGCCCGCAGGCCAACACCAGCGCCTGGTTGTGGAAGTGGCGCGCATCGCCGGCGCTGACGCTGGGGCCTTGCACGCAGCGCGAGGTCGCTTCGACCAGGCCCTGCGCCGACAGCAGCTCGGCGGCCAGGCGCAGCACCTGCGGTGATTCCAGGCTGCTGCCCAGCAGCAGCACGTAGCGCCGGGTCGTCATGCCGCGTCCCTGGTGCGCACGATCCGCACGCCCACCCCGCGCGCGGCCGGCACCGCCTGCGGTTTGGTCACCCGCAGCAGCACCGCCTGGATCGGGAAATCGCGCAGCAGCTGCGCGGCCACGGTCTCGGCCAATGCCTCGACCAGGGCGAATCCGGATTGCGCACAGGTCGCCTGGATCGCCTGCGCCACCACCGCGTAATCCACCGTGTCGGCCAGTGCGTCGCTGCCGCCGGCGCTGCGCGTGTCGAGGGTCATCTCCACGTCGAACAGCAGCGGCTGGGCCGCGCCACGTTCGGCCTGGTAGACGCCGATCAGCGCCTGCACCCGCAGTCCATCGATGAACACCACATCCGCCACGGCCGCCACCTCAGTCGTCCACGCGCGGGCCGGCCATGCGCGCCAGGCGCAGCTGGAACAGCACCTTGGTCACCAGCAGGCGCTCCTCGATCGGCTTGAGCACCAGGTCGTTGGCGCCGCTTTGCAACAGCTCGGCCTGGTTGTCGCGGTTGCTGTCGCCGGTCATCACCAGGATCGGCAGGCGGCGCTTGCCGTAGCCGAAATCGATGCGCACGCGCTGGACGATGTCCACCC
The DNA here is from genome assembly GCF_000233915.3 of Pseudoxanthomonas spadix BD-a59. NCBI lineage: Bacteria > Pseudomonadati > Pseudomonadota > Gammaproteobacteria > Lysobacterales > Lysobacteraceae > Pseudoxanthomonas > Pseudoxanthomonas spadix. Next base: position 3,302,010 of record NC_016147.2, read on the forward strand.
CGCTCAGCTCACCCTTCAGGGTCACATCGGTCAGGACCAGATCGAAGCGGTGGGTGGACATGCCCAGCGATTCGGCCGTGAGCAGGGCGAAGGCGTCCTCGGCGCGCAGCACGTGCACCACTTTCAGGTCATGGCGCTCGAGCATGCGCCGGGTGGTCTCGGCAACCACGCGGCTGTCCTCCACGTACAGCACGGTCGCCCCGGGCATGGCCTCGGGCTGCACGTAGCCCTGGATGAAGGCGGCCAGGGCCTCGTGGCCCAGCGCCTTGTCGAAATAGTCGGTGACGAACTCGGTGAAGCGGCGTTGCTCAAGATGCGACTGCGCCTCGCCGGAGACCACGATCACCGGCACGTAGGCCTGGCCGGCGGTCTCGCGCACTGCGCGGGCCACTTCCAGGCCGGTGCCGTCCTTGAGCGACAGCGCCGTGGTGACCAGGTCGACCGCCCCTTCGGCCAGCGCCTTGCGCGCTTCGGCCAGGGTGGCACAACCGACCACCTGGACCTGCGGCAGCTCGCGCCTGAGCACATCGCCGATCAGCTTGCGCACCATCCTGGAGCCGTCCACGACCATGACCCGGGGCGTCTGGCTGATCAGGTGGCGCAGGTCGTGTGGAGGCATGGCGGGCGCAGGGCTCAGGTCAGGTGTCGGTGGGGCGGGTCTGGCGCAGGAAGTGCCCGGTGACCCACCAGGCCCCGAGCCAGCCGATGAGCAAGGCCGCCACCAATACCAGCCCGGCGCGCACCGGGTCCAGCCCGTCGAGCGCGAAGCGGCTGCCATAGCTGCGGGCCAGCGCATCCAGCGGCGCGCGCAGGGCAAATCCGGCACCCAGCACCAGGGCCAAAGCCAGCACCCCGGCGCCCAGTCCGTACCAGGCGCCCAGGTAGATGAAGGGCCGGCGGATGAAGCCATCGGTGGCGCCCAGCAACTGCAGCACGCCGATTTCCTCGCGCCGGGACTGGATGTCCAGGCGCACGGTGTTGCCGACCACCAGCAGCGCCCCCAGGCCGAACAGCGCCGCCAGCACCCACACCAGGCGCGTGCCGAAGCGCAGCCAGCTGTCCAGGCGCTGGCGCCAGAGCGCATCGTGCTGGACCAGATCGACCTCGGGCAGCTGCTGCAGCTCGGCGGCCAGCGCGGCGTCGTCACCGCTGGGGATCACGATCAGGCGCGCCGGCAACGGGTTGTCCTCCAGCGCATCGATGGCCGCCTCCAGGCCGCTGAGCTTGCGGAACTCGGCCAGGCCTTGTTCCGGCGTGCGCAACTGGACGCTGGCCACGTCGCCGCGGCCGCGCAGCCGGGCGGCCAGAGCCTGGGCGCGCGCGGCCGAGGTGTCGGTCTTCAGGAACACATCGATCTGGCGCGAGGCCTGCACGGTGCCGGTCAAATGCTGCACGTTGACCAGCGCCAGCCACAGTCCCAGCGGCAGGGCAAAGGCCACCGCCATCACCCCGATGGTCAGCGCCGTGGACCACGGCCGGCGCAAGGCGCGGCCCAGGCTGGAGACGAAACTGTACAGGTGCTGGTCCAGCCAGATCCCCAGGCCCGAGCGCGGGCCGGGCGCGGCCTGGTTGGTCTGGATCCTGGGAGCGGGGGCCGGCGCGCTCATGGGTGGGACGCCGCTGTCGAGGCGCAGGTCATGGCGGTCATTCGGCCAGATCGTCGGGGTTGATGTCGTCCATCAGGCGGCCGTGGTCCAGGATCAGCACGCGCTTGCGCATGCGCTTGATCAGGGCCAGGTCGTGGCTGACCACCAGCACCGAGGTGCCGCGCTCGGGCATCGAGGCGAACAGCGACATGATTTCCGCGGCCAGGGTCGGGTCCAGGTTGCCGGTCGGCTCGTCGGCCACCAGCAGCTGCGGCTCGGACACGATCGCCCGGGCGATGCCCACCCGCTGCTGCTCGCCGGCCGAGAGCTGGGTGGGCAGCGCGCGCTCGCGATGGCCCAGTCCCAGGCGGGTCAGCACCTCGCGCACGCGCTTGCCGATCTCGCCGCGGCGCTCGCCGCGCAGGATCAGCGGCAGGGCCACGTTTTCGGCCACGGTGCGATCGGTGAGCAGGCGGTGGTCCTGGTAGACCGCGCCGACATGCCGGCGATGCAGCGCGATCCTGCCGCCGCGCACCTTGAGCAGGTTGCGGCCGCCGAACACCACCGCGCCGCGGCTGGGCCGCTCGCTCAGGTGGACCAGCTTGAGCAGGGTGCTCTTGCCGGCGCCGGAGTGGCCGGTGACGAACAGCATCTCGCCTTCGGCCACCTCGAAGCTCACCTCGGACAGGGCCTGGTGGCCGCCGGGATACTGCTTGCTGACGTTTTCGAAGCGCAGGACGGTCATGGGCGGCGATTATGCCTATCGCCTCGTGAGCGGTGGGCGGCGATGGCCACCCTCGACGCCATCCAGCCGGCACCCGGCCAACCCACCGCGCGCCTGCAACGAAAACGGGCCGCCCGATGCGACCGGCTCGCTGCGGCCATCGCGGCGGTCGATCAGCCGCCGACCAGCGACTTGATCTTGCGGCCCAGGCGGGTCAGGAACGAGTCGTTGGGATGGACGGCCGGGGCCTGGTCCGGGCGCGCCTTCGGCGGCACGGCCCCAACGGCACGCGGCGGATGCGCGGCCGCGGTGGCATCGCCCTGGCCGTTGCCGGTGCTGGCGACCTTGGGCGTGGCACCCTCGCCCTCGAGCGGGCGGCCATGGCGACGACGACGACGCTTGCGCGCCGGCTTGTCACCCTGCGGCGCCTGCGGATCGGCCACCACGCCCGCAGCAGGCGCTGGTGTGGCGATCGGTTCGCTGCCGGCGACGACCGGCGGATCAGCCACTGGCGGCGCCGGGGTGTCCGAGGCAGCCACCGGCTCACTGCGCGGACGGCGCGGCGCACGCGCGGGCCGGCTGCCCGCCGCCTCGCCCGCATGCCCCGCGCTGCGGCTGCCTTCGCGCGGGCCACTGCGGCCACCGCCCGCGCCTGCGGACGAACGCCCGCCGCCGCGACGCGCCTCGTCGGCGGCCTTCTGCTCGCGCGCCTGGCGGAAGATCGCGCTGACGCTCTCGGTCTCCTCGCCCGCTTCGGCCGGCGCCAGCGGCGCGCGTTCGGGACGCGGCAGCGGGGTCAGCAGCTCGGCGGTGACCGGTTCGACCGGGATCTTCTGCTCGATGTAGGCCTCGATGTCCGGCAGGCTCATCGCATAGCGCTCACAGGCAAAGCTGATCGCGTCGCCCTCGGCGCCCAGGCGCGCGGTGCGGCCGATGCGGTGCACGTAGTCTTCGGCATCGAAGGGCAGGTCGAAGTTGTAGACGTGGCTGACGCCATCGATGTGCAGGCCGCGCGCGGCCACGTCGGTGGCCACCAGCAGCTCGAGCCGGCCGGCCTGGAACTGCTTGAGCAGGGTCTCGCGCTTTTTCTGCGGGACATCGCCGGACAGCACGCCGACCCGGTAGCCGGCCTTCTCCAGCGCCCGGGCCACCCGCTCGACGAAGGCCTTGGTGTTGACGAACACCATCGTGCGCGCGCCTTCGCTGCGCGAGAGCAGGCCGATCAGCAGCGGGATCTTCTCCTCGTCGGCCGGCAGGTACAGGCGCTGGCGCACGCGCGCGGCGGTGATGGTCTCGGTTTCCACGACCAGCTTTTCCGGCTCGTTCATGTGCTCGTAGGCCAGCTCCAGCACCCGGTGGCTCAAGGTGGCGCTGAACAGCAGGGTCTGGCGGGTGGTGCGCTCGGGCATGCGCCGCAGCAGGAAGCGGATGTCCTTGATGAACCCCAGGTCGAACATGCGGTCGGCTTCATCCATCACGCAGATCTCGCAGGCGTGCAGGGACACGACCTTGTGCTGCTTGACGTAGTCGATCAGGCGGCCCGGGGTGGCGATGATCACGTCCACGCCCTGCTGCAGCAGCTCGCGCTGCCTGTCGTAGTCCACCCCGCCATAGATCAGCGCAAAGCGCAGCCCCAGGGCGTCGCCGAACTTCATCGCGTCCTTGTGGATCTGGATGGCCAGCTCGCGGGTCGGGGCCATGATCAGCGCACGCGGGTCTTCCGGCTTGCGATCGGCCAGCGCCGGCCGGGTCAGCAGGCGGTTCATCACCGCCACCAGGAACGCCAGGGTCTTGCCGGTGCCGGTCTGGGCCTGGCCGGCGACATCGCGCCCGGCCAGGGCCACCGGCAGGGTCAGCGCCTGGATCGGGGTGCAGCGGGAGAACCCTGCCGCTTGCAGGCCGGCCAGCAGCGTCGGATGCAGGTCGAAGGTGTCGAAGGTGATGTCGGTGAGGGGTTTGTCGCTCATGAATTCTCTTTGCGCCACCGCAATGGGGCGGCGGCTGGCTGGGTCAGGGGCGGAGAGGTCCGCTTGCATCGCCGGCAACCCGGTCGCAAACTGGCGACTCGATGCCGAGTGGCGTGGCCTCGCCCTTGCATGCAGGGCTTTGATCAGGCCGCGAAACACCCCATTTTACCGCATCCGGCGGCCATCTTCGGCCCCGCACCGCGAAAACCCCCCGGAGACCTTAGATGAGCGACAAGGTGACCCACGTCGGCGATGCCGATTTCGACGCTGCCGTCCTGCAGTCCGATGAACCCGTCCTGGTGGATTTCTGGGCCGAATGGTGCGGTCCGTGCAAGATGATCGCTCCGGTCCTGGACGAGCTGGCCGACAGCTACAGCGGTCGCCTGAAGATCGTGAAACTCAACGTGGACGAGAACCGCGCCACGGCCATCAAGTACCACGTGCGCAATATCCCGCTGTTGCTGCTGTTCAAGGATGGCCAGGTCCAGGCGACCCAGGTCGGCGCCGTCGGCAAGGGCCAGCTGACCCAGCTGATCGACAAGACCATCGGCGCCGCGGCCGCCTGAAAGCGCCGCCCGGGCAGGCCGGCGCGGCGCGCCGGCGTGTCTGAATCCGTTGCAACCCCTGGCCGGAGCGCGCTTGAAGCCGCTCCGGCACAGTGATAGTGTCAGTGCCATCCGGCGCGCGGGGATCTCGCGCCGCACCCTTCTGCAGTACCACTTCCCAGTCACTCCAGCCGCCCGCCCCTTTGAGTCGCCGGCCGCTCGCAACCTCTCAGTGAGGAATCGCACTTTGTCCGACAGTAACGAAACCGGCGCCGCAATCGCCGAGAAGCGCGTGCGCAAGCCGCGCGTCGCCAAGACCGCCACCGCCAAGGGCGATGCCGGCGCGCCGCAGGCCAACCTGGCCCTCGACTCCACTCCCGCCACACCGCGTGCGCCCAAGCCGGCAGCGGAAAGCTTCGCGCCCGCAGCGCCTGCGCCTGCCCCGGCCGCAGCCCCGCCCCCGGCCCCCTCTCCGTCCGCAGCGCAGCCGCCGCGCCAGGAGGCGCCGCGCAATGACGCCGGCAACGACAACGGCCCGGCCGGCCACGGCAACCCGCCGCAGCAACCTGGCGGCGGCAACCAGGAAGGCAGCAACCCGCGCCTGCAGCAGCACAACGGCCAGCCGCAGGGCCAGGGCCAGAACCCGAACAACAACCGCCGCGAGCGCTTCCGCAATCGCCGCGACCGTGAGCGCGGTGGTGGCGGCGGCGGCGGCGGTAGTGGCGGCGGCAACCGCGGCGAGCGATTTGGCGGCAACGGCGACGGCTTTCCGGCCGACGGCGCCAACGAGAACTTCGTCCCGCGCCCGCATCCGCAGGTGCCCGAAGGCTTCCCGCAGTATTCGCTGAGCGACCTCAAGCGCATGCCGGCCTTCAAGCTGCTGGACATCGCCGACCAGCTGCAGATCCAGGAAGGCGTGGCCCGCGCCCGCAAGCAGGACGTGATCTTCGCCCTGCTCAAGGTGCTGACCCGCCATGGCGAAGGCGTCGCCGCCGACGGCGTGCTGGAAATCCTGCCCGATGGCTTTGGCTTCCTGCGCGCGGCCGAGGCCAGCTATCTGGCCGGCCCGGATGACACCTACATCTCGCCCAGCCAGATCCGCCGCTTCAACCTGCGCACCGGCGATCACCTCTCCGGCCGCATCCGCTTCCCCAAGGACGGCGAGCGCTACTTCGCCCTGTCGATCGTGGACACCATCAACGGTGAGCCGATCGAGGCCAGCAAGGGCAAGGTCCTGTTCGAGAACCTGACCCCGCTGTTCCCGCGCAAGCGCTTCACGCTCGAGCGCGGCAATGGCTCCTCGGAGGACATTTCCGGGCGCATCCTCGACCTGATGGCGCCGCAGGGCAAGGGTCAGCGCGCGCTGATCGTGTCCCCGCCCAAGGCCGGCAAGACCATGCTGATGCAGCAGGTGGCCACCGCCATCACCACCAATCATCCCGACGTGCACATGATCGTGCTGCTGATCGACGAGCGTCCGGAAGAAGTGACCGAGATGCAGCGCACCGTGCGCGGCGAGGTCATCAGCTCGACCTTCGACGAACCGGCCGCGCGCCACGTGCAGGTCGCCGAGATGGTGATCGAGCGCGCCAAGCGCCTGGTCGAGCACAAGAAGGACGTGGTGATCCTGCTCGACTCGATCACCCGCCTGGCCCGCGCCTACAACAACGTGGTGCCGTCCTCGGGCAAGGTCCTGACCGGCGGCGTCGATGCCAACGCGCTGCATCGTCCCAAGCGCTTCTTTGGCGCTGCGCGCAACGTCGAGGAAGGGGGGAGCCTGACCATCATCGCCACCGCGCTGGTGGAGACCGGCAGCAAGATGGACGAGGTGATCTACGAGGAGTTCAAGGGCACCGGCAACTCCGAAGTGCACCTGAACCGCCGCATCGCCGAAAAGCGCGTCTACCCGGCCATCGACATCAACCGCTCGGGTACCCGCCGCGAGGACCTGCTGATCGAGCCGGAGCTGCTGCAGAAGATCTGGATCCTGCGCAAGCTGCTGCACCCGATGGACGAGATCGCCGCGATGGAGTTCATGCTGGACAAGATGAAGAACACCAAGTCCAACGACGAGTTCTTCAGTTCGATGAAGCGGTAAAGCCTGCAGCCGCTTTCTGCAGCAAACCCGGCAAGCCCCGCAATCTGGACTGCACCCCGGAAGTTGGACGCCCATCCAACCTCCGGGGTGTTTTTCATGGCGGAGCTTCTTGCTTGGTGTCATGCGGGTTCAGCACGACCGGCGCTTGTGCGCTGATGACCTCGATCGAGCACGCTGCCGGGCCCGGCTTGCCCGAGGCCGCATAATGCGGCCTGGCTGAGGAGTGTCCGATGCACGGCGGCGGTCTGGAAATTGCCCTGGTGTTCCTGTTGGCCGGCGTGCTCGCGGTGCCGGCGTTCAAGCGCTTCGGGCTGGGCGCGGTGCTGGCCTACCTGGTGGCCGGGGCGGTGCTGGGGCCCGACGGCCTGGGCCTGGTGCGCGATACCGGGCGGATCCTCAACGCGTCGGAAGTGGGCGTGGTGATGCTGCTGTTCGTGATCGGGCTGGAGCTCTCGCCGGCACGCCTGAAGGTGATGCGCAAGCCGGTGTTCGGCACCGGTGGGCTGCAGGTGCTGCTGAGCACCGTGCTGCTGGGCGGGATCTGCCTGGGCCTGGGCCTGCCCTGGAGGACCGCGCTGGTGGTGGGCATGGGCCTGGCGCTGTCCTCCACCGCGGTCAGCCTGCAGCTGCTGTCCGAGCGCAAGGAACTGACCAGCGACTACGGGCGTGCCGGCTTTGCAGTGCTGCTGTTCCAGGACCTGGCGGCGATCCCGCTGCTGGCGGCGATCCCGCTGCTGGGCGGGGCCAAGAACCAGACCCTGACCTGGCCGGCGGCCCTGCACGCCGTGGGCGCGATCGTGGTCGTGGTCGTGGGTGGACGGCTGCTGTTGCACCATCTGTTCCGCGCGGTGGCCCGCACCGCCATGCCCGAGGTGTTCACCGCCGCCGCGCTGCTGGTGGTGCTGGGAAGCGCGTGGTTCCTGCAGCTGGCCGGTCTGAGCGCCGGGCTGGGCGCATTCCTGGCCGGGGTGCTGCTGTCCGATTCGGAATTCCGCCACGAGCTGGAATCGCAGATCGAGCCGTTCAAGAGCCTGCTGCTGGGCCTGTTCTTCATCTCGGTGGGCATGAGCATCGACCTGGACCGGATCCGCGCCGAGCCGCAGATCATCGCCGCCGGGGTGGTGGCACTGCTGCTGGTCAAGATGGGCGTGCTGGTCGCACTGGGACGCTGGCAACAGAAGATGAGCTGGCGTTCGGCGCTGAAGCTGGGCGGGGTGCTGTGGCTGGGCGGCGAATTCGCCTTCGTGGTGTTCAACCAGGCCCAGCAGGCCGACCTGCTCAGCATCAGGCACCATGACCGGCTGGTGGCGATGGTGGGCCTGTCGATGGCGGCCACGCCGCTGTTGCTGATCGCCGCCGGCCGCTGGCTGGACCATGCACCGGCGGCCGCGCAGACCCGCGCCTTCGACGAGGTCGACGACCAGCAGCCGCAGGTGCTGATCGCCGGCATGGGCCGCTTCGGCCAGATCGTGGCGCGCCTGCTGACTGCGCAACGGCTGCCGTTCGTGGCCCTGGAACACAGCCCGGAGACGGTGGACGCCCTGCGCCGGTTCGGCAACGCGCGGCTGTTCTATGGCGATCCCACCCGCCCGGAGCTGCTGCGCGCGGCCGGGGCGCAGCATTGCAAGGTGTTCGTGGTGGCCATCGACGACCCGGATACCAACATCAAGGCCACGCGCCTGATCCGGCGCATGTATCCCACCGCCAAGGTGCTGGCGCGCGCGCGCAACCGCCAGCACGCCTGGCGGCTGATGGACCTGGGCGCCGAACCGTTCCGCGAGACCTTCGGCTCCAGCCTGGAGATGGGCGAGCGGACATTGACCGCGCTGGGCATTTCCGCCAGCACCGCGGCGGCGCACGCCAGGCAGTTCCGCGCGCACGACGAAAAACTCTTGCGCGAGCAATACCTGATCTATGACGACGAGGCAGCCCTGCTGCAGAGCACCCGCGATGCACGCCGTGACCTGGAGAGGCTCTTTGCCGCCGATATCTCCGGCGACGACGGCATCGTCCGCGACGGCCTGTCGGCCGAGCCGCCTGTGAGGCCATCGTGACCCCGTGTGGCCTGCGCATCCGCTGCGGCGCGGGCCGCCTTGTCTCACCTGCGACCGGCTCAGGTGACGGCGCGACGACCGGCCGGGCTGGGCCGCGCCGGCAATCGCACGCGCTTCAGCCCAGGCGCGCGCCGTTGGGCACCGGTCGTTCCAGCGTGGTCAGCACCACCCCGGCGTCGGTGTAGGCACCGGTCAGCAGGAACTGCGAGCGGAACGGGCCGATCTGTTTTTCCGGGAAGTTGATGACCGCCACGATCTGCCTGCCCACCAGATCCTCGGGGGTGTAGAGCTCGGTGATCTGGGCGCTGGTCTTGCGCTGGCCGTACGGGCCGAAATCGGCCCAGACCTGGTAGGCCGGCTTGCGTGCCTGCGCAAACGGCTCGACCCGCAGGATCGTGCCGGCCACCAGTTGCACGCGTTCGAATTCGGCCCAGGTCAGCGGGGCGTCGGGGTCATCGCGGTCGGACATGGCCAGGGCTCGTGCAGGGTGCGCGCAGAGGGTCAACGGTCAGCGCGGTTCGCGCAGGTAGCGGGCGATCGGCGCGCCGCGGCCGGGCAGGACGCTGGGGGCCAGTTCGCCGGCGACATCGACGAAGCCGCGCATGATCGCGATCTCGCGCGGGCTGCGGTTGAGCGCGTCGCGCAGGTCCGGGTCGGCGCCGGCGCGCAGCAGCCGCTGGACCACCCGCAGCAGGCCGTGCAGCGCAGCCAGGTGCAGTGGGCCGAAGCCGCGCGGATCGCGCGCATCCAGGGCGATGTCTTCGTCCAGCAGCCGGTCCAGGCCGGCCAGGATCACCTCCTCGTCGCAGCGCGTGCCCGGCTCGGCGCGCGCGCCCAGCAACAGCAGCAGCGGGGTGACCGTGCCGGGCATGGCGGCGTCGGGCTCGGCCCCGGCCAGCAGCAAGGTGTCCAGCAGCGCCAACAGGCGCGCGCGGTCGCCGGCGATGAAGCCGAACAGCCCGGCGCAGTGCAGCGCCGTCAGGCCCTGGGCATCGACCGCATGCACGTTGGCCCCGGCGCTGAGCAGGCGCGCGACGATGTCCGGCAGGCCCAGCGCGGCGCCGAGCATCAGCACGCTGACCTGGCCGGGCAGGCGGTATTCGATGTCGGCGCCAGCCTGCAGCAGGGCGTTGACGATGGCGCTCTGGCGCATGCTCACCGCCGCCGACAGCGGCGTGGCCCCGGTGCGCGCGGCGCACTGCGGATCGGCGCCGCGCGCCAGCAGCAGGTCGACCACCGCCAGGTGGCCGCCACCGGCCGCGCGCAGCAGCGCGCTGCAGCCCTGGGGGTCGAGCGAATCGACCGCGAACCCCAGTTCCAGCAGGCGGCGCACGGCATCGACGTCGCCGGCGATCGCCGCCAGCGGCAGGTCGCCGGCGCGCAGCGGCCGCTGCGGCAGGGCCCAGCCGCGCCAGTCCAGCCAGTCGGCCAGATCGCGGCGGCCGCTGGACAGGGCCACCCCGAGCGGGGTCTGGCCATCGGCAGCACGGGCATCGGGCGATGCGCCGCCGGCGATCAGGCGCCGCACCATCGGTAGGTTGCCCAGCGCGGTGGCCAGGTGCAGGGCGGACATGCCGCGCGCGTCGCGGGCCTCGCGGTCCACGCCCAGCGCCAGCAGCGCCTCGACCAGCGCGCTCCAGTCCAGGCGCACGGCCAGCGAGAGTGGCCGGTCGCCAGCGGCCGTGGCGGCGAAGGGATCGGCGCCGCGCGCCAGCAGTTCCAGGGCCAGCGCCTGGGCGGCGCGATCGGCGCGCGCCTGGGCCTGGACGCAGGCGGCCAGGAAACGGGCCAGGCCAGCGCCGCCAGCCGGGGCCAGGCCGGCATCGAGCAGCACCCGCGTGGCCGGCAGTGCCGACGGGCCGCGCGCCAGGCTGGCCAGCAGCGGCACGTCGCCGTGCACATCACGGACTTCGCCCAGTGCGTCGTGGCGCAGCAGCCAGGCCAGCGCGCGCGGCGCGGTGGACAGGGCCGGGGCATGCAGGAGGCTGCCCAGCTCGGCCGGCGAACACAGCCGCGCCAGGTCGGCCAGGCCCTGGTCCTGGCCGCGCCCGAGCGCCTCGCGCAGCAGCCCCAGCGGGGCCTGGTCCGGCGGTGGCTGCTGGCTGTCCAGGCTGGAGGCCGCACTGGGCAGCAGGTAGCCCGGATCCAGCAGCGAGACCAGTGCCCAACGCCCGGCGGCGGCGGCGAGCTCGACCGCGCGCCGGCCATCGGCGCCGGGCTGGTCCGGGTCCAGGCCCAGTTCGAGCAGGCGCTTGACCAGGGGCAGGCAGACCTGTTCGCCACTGCAAGCCAGCAGGATCGCGTTGCGGCCTTGTGCATCGCGCGCGTGCAGGTCGGCGCCAGCCGCGGCCAGCACCTCCACCGCAGCGACATTGCCGCTGCGGACCACATCCAGCCATGGCGTGATGCCGGCCTGGTCGCGGGCCTCGACCGGGGCACCGGCGCCCAGCAGCGCAGCCAGGATCTCGGCATGGCCGGCGCGCGCGGCTTCGTGCAGGGCGCTGCGGCCGTGTGCGCCGCGGGTGTCGATCCTGGCCTTGTGCCTGAGCAGCAGCTGCACCCCCGCGGCATCGTCCTCCTCGGTGCCGGCCGCGGCCAGCAGCACCGGCTGGGCGCCGGCCGGCTCGGCCTTGGCGCCGCGCTCCAGCAGGAACCTGGCCAGGCGCCAGTTGCCGGCCATGCAGGCGATGCCCAGCGGGGTGAGGCCCTCGGCGTTGCGGGCATCCAGGTCGGCCGCCGCATCGCGCAGCAGCGCGGCCACGCCGGGATCGGAACTGCGCGCGGCGTGGTGCAAGGGGGTATTGCCGTCGTGGTCGGCCTGGCGCGGATCGGCGCCGTTGGTCAGCAGCGTGGTGACCGCATCGGGGCGGCCGTGCCAGCTGTCGCGGGTGGCGGCCAGCAGTGGCGTCATGCCGGCGTGGGCCTGGTTGAGGTCGATCCCCTTGGCGATCAGCAGACGCAGCAGGCGCAGGTCGGGCAGCACCGCGGCCAGCACCGCCAGGCTGCGCTGGTCACGGGCCCCGGCCGGCGGCAGCGCACGCGGATTGGCGCCGGCTCCGATCAACTCCAGGGCGCGTTCGACCCGGCCGCTGCGGGCCGCCTCGTACAGGGCCGGGTCCTGCGCCGGCCCGGCAGCCGGCGTGGCGCGCAGGGGTTCGGGTGTCGGGGCAGGGACCGGTGCGGGCGCGGGCGTCGGCGCGACCTTCGGCGCGCTCGGCCGCGCGGGCATTTCCAGCACTGGCAGGCCACCGGCACGCGGGGTCCGCTGCAGGCCCCAGTGCAGCAGCGGCAGCGCGAGCACATAGCCGAGGGTCGCCGCGCCGCGCAGGGTGTCGGGCCACAGCGCCGGCCAGGCCAGGCTCAGGCCCAAGCCAATCACCACCGCCACCACCGCGGCCACGGCCAAACCGTGCCAGTCGCCGGGATCGCGCCCGGCCATCGCCCGCCACTGCTGGGCCAGGCCGCCGCCTTCGGCTTCCACCCGCTGCCACAACGGCCAGGTCCGCCACAGCCCGATCAGGCAGGTGCCGGCCGCCGCGCTCAGGCCCAGCGCCGCGCCCAGGCTGCCGCTGGCGCGCACGGCCTGCAACGGCCAGGCCAGCAGTGCGGCGATCACCACAAAGCCCAGCGCCCACACCGCCAGCAGTGCGGCCAGGTCACGCCTGAAAAAATCCCGCCGCGCCGGCGCGCGCGTGCGCGCCTGCCAGGACACCGCCAGCGCCAGCGCCGGCTGGGCCAGCACGGCGCCGGCCGCTGCGACCCCGCCGCCGAACCAGGTCAGCGCCGCCAGCGCCAGGCCCACCCCCAACGCGCCCCATGCCGCAGGCACCGGCCGACGCGCGTGCTCAGGCATCGGGCAAGGGATCCAGCTGGGTGGGCGGAAACTGGAGATGGAATCCCTGGGTGGCTAGGTTGCGCCGCACCACCGCCACGTCCTCGCGCGCCAGCTTGCGCCCGGGGGTGAGGGTCACTTCCAGCACGAACACCAGCGTCCCCAGCTGCGCGCGCAACGGCGGCGGCAGCCGCGCAAAATCATCGCGGGCCACCAGGTACACGTAAGTCTCTGCCTTGCGCAGGCTCTTGTAGATGAACGCATGCATCAGCTGCGTGCGGAAGGGTTCTGAAGGAAGTTTGGCGATTGTGCGGGAAATGCCGCAGGGGGGGAACCGACGCACGCGCGGAAGACCGCCTGGCACCTGTCACGTTCAGCGGCGGACCCAGCGCGCGCTCACGGGCACTGGCTATACTCGCCCGCCATCTGCTGATACATCGGTTCTGATGCCGTCACCGCCTCGCATGACGCCGCTGGCGATCACCGCCTACACCGCCACCACCGCCTTGGGCGCCGGCCGCCTGGCCCAGGCCGAGGCGCTGGACCAGCGCCGCAGCGGACTGCGCCCCAATGACTTTGGACCGGCCCCGCGCCTGGACTGCTGGATCGGCCGGGTCGAAGGCGTGGAAGAGGTGCAGCTGCCGCCGGTACTGGCCCGGTGGGACTGCCGCAACAACCGCCTGGCCTGGCTGGCGCTGCAGCAGGACGGGCTGCTGGATGCGGTTGGTGCCGCGGCTGCGCGTTACGGCGCGGCGCGCGTGGCGGTGGTGATGGGCACCTCGACCTCCAGCATCGGCGCCAGCGAGGAAGCCTACACGCGCCTGGACCGCGATGCCGGCGGCGAGCGCTTCGCCGACGACCTGCAGCGCCCGATCGTGCACACCCCCCACTCGATCGGCGATTTCGTCCAGCACGCCACTGGCCTGGCCGGGCCGTGCGTGACCGTGGCCACCGCCTGTTCGTCCAGCGCCAAGGTGTTCGCCCAGGCCGCCCGCCTGATCCAGGCCGGCGTGGTCGATGCCGCGCTGGTGGGCGGCGTGGATACCTTGTGCGGCAGCGTGCTGTATGGCTTCAACGCCCTGCAGCTGGTGTCCAGGGACAAGTGCAAGCCGTTCGATGCCAGCCGCGATGGGCTTTCGCTGGGTGAAGCCGGCGGCTTTGCCCTGCTCGAACGGGCCACCGAGACCGACCCCCTGCAGCTGCGCGGCTATGGCGAATCCAGCGATGCCCACCACATGTCCGCGCCGCATCCGCAAGGCCTGGGCGCGCAGCTGGCCATGCGCGATGCGCTGGCCCGCGCCGGGATCGAGGCGGCGCAGCTGGATTATCTGAACCTGCACGGCACCTCGACCCCGGCCAACGACGCGGTCGAGGCGATCGCCGTGGCGGCGCTGTTTCCCGAGGCGCTGCATGCGGCCTCGACCAAGGCCTGGACCGGACACACGCTGGGCGCGGCCGGCATCGTCGAATCGGTGTTCGCCCTGATTGCACTGGACACCGGCCATCTGCCGGGCACGCTCAATGCCACGATCCCCGACCCGGTCTGCGGTCCGCAGATCCGCCTGGCGCCCGAGCGGCGCGCGCTGCACTACGCGATGAACAATTCCTTCGGCTTCGGCGGCAACAACTGCGCGCTGGTGTTTGCCCGCCCATGAGCTCACCCACCCTGACCGCGCGCATCGCGGGGATCGGATTCTGGTGCCGCGGTTTGCCTAGCTGGAGCGCTGCACAGGCCTACGCGCAAGGCGGCGCGCTGCCGGCCGATGCCCCCGGCAGGCCTTCGCCACAGCTGCTGGCGCCCAACGAGCGCCGCCGCGCGCCGGAGACGGTGGCCGTGGCGCTGGAAGTGGCGCTGGCCGCGTGCGCCGACGCCCAGCGCGATCCGGGCACGCTGCCGTCGGTGTTCACCTCCACCCATGGCGACCTGGCCATCACCGACTACATGTGCCGGCAGCTGGCCGAGGATCCGGCCGGGCTCTCGCCGATCCGCTTCCACAACTCGGTGCACAACGCGGCGGCCGGCTACTGGACCATCGGCGCCCAGACCCACGCGCCGGCCACCGCGCTGAGCGCCTTCCACGGCAGCTTTGCACAAGGGTTGCTGGAAGCCCTGACCCAGCTGGCCACCGGCACCGAGGCGCTGCTGCTGGTCGGCTACGACAGCCAGTCGAGCGGGCCGCTGGGGCGGGTGTCGCACAGCCAGGGGCTGCTCGGCGGCGCGCTGGTACTGACCCACCAAGGCGATGGCCCGCTGCTGCGGGCCACTCTGGGCACCGGCGGCCATGCCCGCGCGCCGGCCGGCCGGCTGGAACACCACGCCGCCGGCAACGCGATGGCGCCTATGCTGCCGCTGTTCGACGCGCTGGCCAGCGGCGCGGCGCACTGCCATCTCGATGCCGGCAACGGCGCGCAGCTGCAGGTGGAGATCGGGCGTTGACCGCGCTGACCATGCAGGACGTGGCGGTGCTGATCCCGGCGCTGAATGAAAGGCTGCGCATCCGCGAAGTGGTCACCGACGCGCTGGCAGTGTGTCCGCACGTGATCGTGGTCGATGACGGCTCCGACGATGGCACCAGCGCGTGCATCGCCGACCTGCCGATCACGCTGATCCGCCATCGGCAGCGCAGGGGCAAGGGCGCCGCCTTGCGCAGCGGGTTTGCCCAGGCCGCGCGCATGGGCGTCCAGGGCGTGCTGACCATGGACGGCGACGGCCAGCACAAGGCCAGCGACCTGCCGCGCCTGCTGCAGGCGGCCAATGCCTATCCGGGCTGGGTGGTCAACGGCGCACGCCTGCGCAAGCGCGCCAGCCAGCCGACCATCCGCCGGATCGGCAACGATTTTGGCGACTGGGGCATCGCCTGGGCCTGCGGCTTCCGCATGGTCGATACCCAAAGCGGCCAGCGCTTCTATCCGCGCAGCGTGTTCACCCTGCCCGATGTGGCCGGCGAAGGCTTCGTGTTCGAGGCGCAGATCCTGATCAGCGCCGCGCGTCGGGCCAACGCGCGCCTGGTGTCGGTGCCGGTGGAAACACGCTACCTGCATCTGGAAGGCGGCCAGTTCCGCAAGAGCCATTTCCGCCTGGTCCGAGACCTGGCCAGCATCACCGTGCATGTGGCCGCCCAGATCCTGTCCTACGGCCACGTGCTGGGCCAGTACAGGAGCACCCGCCGGCATCGGCCGGTGATCTACGACCCGGACGGCGAATTTGCTACCGTGCCGGCCACCTCTTGACCGCAATGGATGCTCGATGAGCGCTCGTACCGATGTGGCGATCCTGGGCGGTGGCCTGGCCGGTCTGACCCTGGCCCTGCAGCTCAAGCGCCAGGACCGGCAGCTCGCGGTGAGCGTGATCGAGCGCCGCGCCCATCCGGTGCGCGAGGCCGCCTTCAAGGTCGGCGAATCGACCGTGGAGATCGGCGCGCACTACTTCGCCGAGGTGCTGGGCCTGCGCGGCCATCTGGAGCGCGAACAGATCCGCAAGTTCGGCTTCCGCTTCTTCTTCTCCGAGGGCCAGCAGCACATCGACCAGTGCACCGAGCTGGGCGTGAGCCAGCTGCTGCCGACGCCGTCATGGCAGATCGATCGCGGCCGCTTCGAGAATTTCCTGGGCCAACAGGCGCGTGCGCTGGGCGTGGATTTCATCGATGGCGCCAGTGTGCGGGGCGTGGACCTGGCCGGCGGCCAGGACGACCACGCGGTGCGTTACCAGCGCAGCGGTGAGGCCGCGCAGCTGAGTGCGCGCTGGGTGGTCGATGCCAGCGGCCGCGCCGGCCTGCTCAAGCGCAAGCTCGGCCTGGCCCAGGCCAACGACCACAACGCCAATGCGGTGTGGTGGCGGGTGGACGGCCTGGTCGATCCCAACGACTGGTCCGATGATCCGGCCTGGCTGGCGCGCTGCACGCCACCGGAGCGCTGGCGTTCGACCAACCACATGTGCGGGCCGGGCTACTGGTTCTGGCTGATCCCGCTGTCCTCCGGCGCGCACTCGCTGGGCATCGTCTGCGATGCGGACATCCATCCGCTGGACACCATGAACACCCACGACAAGGCCATGGCCTGGCTGCGCGAACACCAGCCGCGGGTGGCCACCGCGCTGGAAAGGCGCGAGCACACCCTGCGCGACTTCCTGTTCCTCAAGCACTTCTCCTATGGCTGCAAGCAGGTGTTTTCCGGCGACCGCTGGGCGCTGACCGGCGAGGCCGGGGTGTTCCTGGATCCGTTCTACTCGCCGGGCAGCGATTTCATCGCCATTTCCAACACCTACGTGGCCGAGCTGATCGCGCGCGACCGCGCCGGCGGCAACTTCGCCCCCTACGCCAGCATCTTCGACCAGCTGTACCAGAGCTTCTACGAGAACACCCTGACCCTCTACCAGGGCCAGTACCCGCTGTTCGGCGATGCCCAGGTGATGCCGGTCAAGGTGATCTGGGACTACACCTACTACTGGGCGTTGCTGGCGCCGCTGTTCTTCGCCGGGCGCCTGACCGATGTTTCGCTGCTGGGCCGGCTGCGTCCACTGCTGCTGCGCGGACGCGCGCTCAACCTGGGCCTGCAGGCGCTGCTGGCCGACTGGGGCCGGCGCAACCGTGCCGCACCGCCGGGATTGACCGATGGCCGGATGCTCGACCAGCGCGTGATCGGCTGGTTCCATGAAATGAACCGCGCGCTCAACGACCCCCTGGACAGCGACGCGCTCAACGCCCGCCTGCAGGCCAACGTGGCGCGCATGGAATGGCTGGCCGGGGAGATCCTCACCCGCGCCCGGCTGCGTCACCCCGACATCGACGACCATGGCCTGCAGCCATTGCTGGCCGGCCTGGCAGCAGGCGAGCAATCGCTGGATCCGGCGTGGTACGCCGACGCGGCATAGCGGACGCCCGTTGCCGTATGGGCGACGCCCAGGCGTTCAGCCCATCCCCCCGTTGACCCCGATCACCTGGCCATTGATGTAGCCGGCCGCATCGCTGCACAGGAACGCCACCAGCGCGGCGACTTCCTCCGGCTTGCCGGCGCGGGCGGCGGGCACCAGTTGCTTGAGCACCTCCGGCGGGAATTGCGCGCCGATCATCGCCCCTTCGATCACCCCCGGGGCGACCACATTTGCGGTGATGCCGCGGCTGGCCATCTCGCGCGCCAGCGACCTGGTTGCCCCGTGCAGGGCCGACTTGGCCGCCGCGTAGTTGGTCTGCCCGCGATTGCCGGTGACCGCAGCCACCGAGGACACGCACACCACCCGGCCCCAGCGCGTGCGCGCCATCGGCAGCAGCAACGGCTGGGTGACGTTGAAAAAACCATGCAGCGACACGTCGATCACCCGATGCCATTGCCGGGCGGTCATGCCCGCCATCGGCGCGTCGTCGTGGATGCCGGCGTTGTTGACCACCACCTGCACCGGGCCGCCTTCCAGCAGCGCGGCGATGCCTGCGGCGCTGGCGGCCTGGTCAACCACGTCGAAGGCGATGGCCTGCGCGCTGCCGCCGGCCTGGATGATCTGCTGCACCACCCGTTCGGCACGGTCGATGCCGCGGTTGGCGTGGACGATCACCTGGAAACCGCCTGCCGCCAGCGCGGTGCAGATCGCCCCACCCAGATCACCGCTGCCGCCAGTCACCAGCGCGCGGCGTTGGGGTTTGGGAGTTGTTCCTGAAGTCATGCGCGGCATGCTAGCAGTCGCAAAAACAGGTCACGCAGATGTACGGCGTCGCCGATGCGGTGGGAGCCGCCACCGAAGCGAAAACCTGAAGGCACCGGTTCGCTATGACGCCTGCCCCAGCACCACCGAGGCGCGGCCTTCGGCCAGCAGGGTGTCGGCGTGGTGGATGCGGAAGGCGTATTGCTGGCTGTCCTGGCCGTGGATCAGCACGTCGGCCTGGCCTTGCAGGGGTCCGTGCAACGGGTCCAGGGTGTCCACGTGCAGGACCACGTTGCGCAGCGCGACCAGCACGCCCGGGCGCACCGGTGCGCCATTGGCCTGACCGAGCAGGCCGCCGTGCACGGCCATCGCCTGGGCGCCGTATTCGCACAGGTGCACGGCACCCAGGCGGCCGTGCGCGCGCAGCGGATGGGCTGCATCGAGATGCCCGTGGCTGCGCAGCACGATGCGCGCAGCGTCCCAGTGCACGACTTCCTGCCACAGGCACATCAGGCCCTGGTGCGGGACCAGCGCGGCGATCGCTTCACGGCTGTGCATCGGTCACCTGTTTTGCGCGCGGCTGGCGCGAGACCAGCAGCGCCAGGACGAAGTTGAACACCACGCCCATCGCCACGGTCGCACCGATCGCGCGCAGCACCGGGATGCTGGACAGGGCCAGCAGCACGAACACCAGCAGGGTCATCAGGCTGCACACGATCAGCGCATGCAGGGTGCGGCGCTGGTCGGCCGCATCGTCGCCGGCATGGTCGAAGAACAGCGCGTAGTCCAGGCCCAGGCCGGCACCAAGGATCATCGAGATCAGGTGGAACAGGTTCAGTTCCACGCCCAGTGCGCGCAGCACCGCCAGGATCAGCAGCACGCTCAGCCCCATCGGCAGCAGCACCCGCACGATCCGGCGAGGCTCGCGCAGGGCGATGGCCACCACGATGGCCAGCAGCACCGCGGCCACGCCCATCGCCACCAGCACGCGGTGGTAGGTGTCGACCAGGGTGCGCGAGGCTTCGCGCAGGTCGATCCACTGGGCGCCACTGCCCCGGAGCGCGGCGGCCAGCGCCTGCGGATCGCCGATGCCGCTCATCGAGACCAGCGCGGTGAGGTGGTCGCCGCCGTCCAGCAGCAGGCCCTGCACGGGCGCGGCCAGCGGCGTGTCGGCCAGCTCGGCTTCGGTCAGCGGCCTGGCGGTGCGGGCCTGTTCCAGATCGGCCAGAAACGGGGCGAACACCTCGCTGCGGAACGGCAAGCCGGCCAGCGCCGCGTCCAGCATCGCCCGCGCCGCGGCCGGCTCGGGCAGCTGCTGCTGGCGATGCTGCTGCAGCCCTGCGCTGGGCAGGTAGCGGGCGGCCATGTCGTAGCTGGCCAGCGCGCCCTTGGCCACCTGCGCATCCAGGCGCGGGCGCAGCGCCTCGGAGGCGGCCAGCGCCGCTTCGCGGGTGGGCGCCTGCACGGCCAGCACGTAGGTCACATCGGGCGCGCCCAGTTCCTGGCGCAGGTCCTGATCGTGCCTGAGCGATTCGACCGGCACCGGGGTCAGCCTGGACAGATCGTGCTGCCAGAACGGGGTGGGCACCGCCACGATCACCCCCGCGGCGATCACCGCCAGCAGCGCCAGCGACCAGCGCGGCCGCGGCAGGCGTTCGATGGCATCACCCAGGCGGCCCATCAGTTTCGAATCGGCAAAATCGCCGGTGGCCGGATCCAGCAGTTCGGGCATCACCAGGCGGGTGAGCAGCGCGGCCACGGCCAGGCCGGTGATGGTGAACACCGCCAGCTGGCGCAGGCCCTCCACGCCGGAAAAAAAGAAGGTGATGTAGGCGATGCAGGTGGAGACCACGCCGGTGGCCAGGGTCGGCCACAGCCGGCGCGCATTGGCGCGCGGGTCCAGGCCGGGACGCTGATGGCTGAACAGATGGATCGGATAGTCCTGGACCACGCCGATCAGGGTGAAGCCAAACGCCAGGGTGATGCCGTGGACCTGGTCGAAGCACAGCATCACCGCGGCCATGCCGGCCAGGCCGGCGCTGGCCAGCGGCAGCACGCCCAGCAGCGGGATCTTCCAGCTGCGATAGGCCACCAGCAGCAGCACGATCAGGCCGACGGTATCGAACACCCCGATCCACCGGGTCTCGTTCTGGGTGCGGGTACTGATCTCCACCGAAAACGCGCCCGGCCCGGTCAGCAGCAGCGTGCTTCCGGTGCCCCTGGCGATCTCCTCGAAGGCGGCGTCGATCGCGGCCACGGCCTGCTGCTGGCCGCTCGGGTCGAAGCCGCCGGCGATGGTCTGGGCCACCAGCAGCGCGCGCGTGCCGGCCCTGTCGAACCACACCCCTTCGATCTGCTGCGGCGCCCGGGCCGGCTGCAGGCGCTGGGCCACGTACAGAAGTTCCAGGGTCGGGTCGCGCGGCAGCAGCGGCTCGATCATGCCGGCCGCCGGCGAGCCCAGGTCCTGCACGCGCTCGGCCAGTTGCGCGTGCAGGGTCTGCGCATCCAGCCGCTGCTGGTCGTAGCGGTCGGTCAGCAGGAACCGGTACGGCAGCCAGCTGCCCGGGATCGCATCGATGGGCGATTGCCCGCCGTTGCTGATCATGGCGAACAGGTCCCTGTCCGCCTCCAGCCTGGCGCGCAGCGCCTGCGACTGCCTGGCCAGGGTGGCCGGATCGCTGCCGGAGATGGCCATCAGCAACAGGCGCGAACCCGGGCCCTGGCCCAGTTCGTCCAGCAGCAGCTTCTGCGCCGGGGTGCGCGCATCGGGCATGAACTTGCGCAGGTCGCCGGAGAGCTTGAGCGAATGGCCCAGCCACGCCCCCAGGCCCAGCAGTGCCAGCAGCCACAGCACCGCCACCCCGGTGCGTGCGCGGTCAGGCAGCCTCACCCGGGTTGGCCGCGGCACAGCGCGGCCAGGGCATCGGCGTCTTCGACCTGGGCCGCCGCCTGCGCGGCGCCGGCCAGCAACGTGCGCTGGTGTTGGCCCTTGTCATCGGTGGTCTCGATGCAACGCAGTTCGGCGCCGCGGCCGTAGAGCTGGATCTGGCGCACCGGCGCCTGGGCGGCGGCCGCCTGCCTGGGATCGAGCCTGAGCTGCCAGGCCTGGCGCGTGCCGGCGGCGCTGAGCGTGTAGTGTTGCTGCAGCTGGGCGGCGTCGCCGGACAGCAGCGCACCGAAGGCGTGCTGCAGGCCGAGCAGTTCCGGCGCGCGCGCCAGCGCGAAGGTGCGCGGCTGCTTGCCGTCGCGTTCCAGCGTGGCGGTCTGGCCCCTGAGCGTGATCTTCTCGTGGTACGGCGCGGTCACCTCGCGCACCAGGGTGGCGTCGGCATCGCGCATGTAGCGGCCCTGCAGACGCAGCGGGGTGTTCAGCAGGGCCGAGTCGCGCAGTTCGACGAACTGGGTGGTGATCGCGCCGGGCCGGGCGATCCTGGACAGGATCCAGGCCGGGTCGGGCGGGTCGGCGGCCGGCTCAGGCGATGCGGCGCACAGCGGTCCGGCGCTGCACAGCAGCATCAGCATCAGCACCCGGCTCCAGGTGGAGCTTGCCCTGGTCATGCTTGGCGTTCCAGAAATCATAGAAGTTGAACCAGTTGTAGGGCGCATGCCGGGCGTAATGCTCGAGCCGTTCGGCATAACCCCGGATGAGCACACCCAGGCAGGCGGCGCGGTTGCGGCGCGAGACCTCCAGGCCCTCGCTGTAGGTCTCGAACGCCAGCGTGTAGCGGGCGCCGCCGTGGTACAGGCCGAAGGCCAGCACCACCGGCACCTTGAGCACCGCGGCGATCAGCCAGGGCGAGGTCGGGAACTGCGCCTGTGCGCCCAGGAACTGCGCCGGCAGGAACGGGTCTTCCGGGCGGGTGCGATCGACCAGCAGCGCCACCAGGTGGCCGGCGTCGGTGGCCTGCTTGATCGCCATGACGATCGAGGTGCTGTCCATGCCGGCATCGATGATGCGCTCGGCCAGCTGCGGATTGAGCGCGCCCAGCAGCTCGGTCAGTGCCGGCGCCTGGGCCTTGTCCAGCACCACCCGGACCTGCACGTCGGGACGCTCCTGGGCCAGCACCCGCAGCGCATCGAAGCTGCCCAGGTGCGAGCCGAAGATCAGCACCCCGCGGCCCTTGTCCATCTGCGCATGCAGCTGCTCCAGGCCGCTGACCTGGACATGAAACTGCTCCATGCGTCCGCTGAGCAGGAACACCCGGTCCAGGATCACCGAGGCGAAGGTGTGGAAGTGGCGGGCCACGTCCAGCCAGCGCACCGGCCGGTCGAGCACGCGGCCGAGATAGGCGCGCGAGGCGCGGCGCTCCGGGCCGCGCACCAGCATGAAGTAGGCGGTGATCGGGACCAGCAGCGCGCGCGCCAGCGGCCGGCCGCCGTGGCAGGCGATGGTGCGGATCAGGCGCAGGCCAAACCGGGTGCCGCCTTCCGGACGCTGCTTCCAGGCGCTGTTCATGGCGCGCCACCGGCAGCCACGATCTCGCCGCTGGCCAGCAGGGTCTGGCCGCGCAGCACGCGGAACTTCCAGCGCGGCGCGGCGCCTTCCAGGACGATGCGCGCGCGCTGGCCCGGCAGCAGCGGCTGGACGAACTTCACCTGCGGCAGGCGCAGGCCGCCGTGCAGCAGGCCGTGCTGGGCCTGGATCGCATCCAGCACATGGTCCAGGACCACCACGCCGGGCACGATGGGGTGGCCGGGGAAATGTCCGGGCAGGGCGGGATGGTCGTGCGGGACGGCAAATTCCATGCGCTTGTCAAAGGCGCGGTTCGAGCAGGGTGCGCACCGACTCGTGGGCACGCCGGGTGAGCGCTTGCCGGTCCAGCAGCATGCCGGCTTCATCGCGCACCGGGATCGGCGCGCCGATGCGCACCCGGATGGGGCCCGGACGCACCCGGAACAGGCCCTGCGCCGGCAGCACCTTGCCACACCCGTCGATGGCCACCGGCACCACCGGTACCCCGGCGTCGATGGCCGCCTGCAGCAACCCGGCCTTGAACGGCGCCAGCGCGCCGGTGCGGCTGCGGGTGCCTTCCGGGAACAGGCACAGGTTCTGGCCCCGGCCCAGCAGCGCGGCGGCCTGGCGCCGGACCAGGGCCCCGGCGCGGCGGCTGTCGCGGTCCAGGAACAGCATGCCGGTGGCCTTGGCGTACCAGTTCACGAACGGGACCTTGAGCATCTCGGCCTTGAGCAGGAAGCGCAGCGGCGCCGGCACCGCCATGTACAGCACGCAGATGTCGATCACCGACTGGTGGTTGGACACCAGCAGGTGCGGCCTGGACCAGTCGATGTCCCGGCCGCCTTCCACCACCAGCTGCGCGCCGGCGCCGCGGACCAGGCCCGGCGCCCAACAGCGCGCGGCCATGCGCAACACCACCTCCGGGCCGGTGCCCAGGGCGCGCAGCAGCAGCGCCAGGCTGATCCAGCCGGCCGTCCAGGCCAGGGTAAAGGCCAGCTGCAGGGCGTTGAGGACGCTCCAGGCGAGGTTGCCGCAGGCCCGCGACGACTGCACGCCCATGTTGTCGGTCGAAAGGCTCATGCGCGACAGGATACCCGGGCACCGGCCGCTTGGGCGGCGCGGATTTGCGATTTTTTAACAGTGAATGCAGGTACTGGCGCAAGCGCTGTTGGCCCGCGCCCGGCGCGTGGGCGCAGCTTCAACGCAGCACGTCGCGCCAGAAGGCCGGCCCCAGCCGGACCAGCTGGCGCAGGAAATCGACCAGGTTGCGGTAGGGCCGCACCGGGAACCAGCGCGCGCGCAGGGCGTATTCGCCAAGGAAGAACCCGCCGACCACCCCGTAGCCCAGCAGGTTGGCGAACAACGAGGCCTGCGCATCGGCAATGGCCAGCGGCGGCACCCGGCCCAGCTGGGCCAGCACACCGCCCGGTACCTCCCACAGCCCCAGCAACAGGTTGGCCAGCGTCATCATCGCCAGCAGGCCAGCCCAGCAGCCGGTCAGCCGGCGCGTATAGGTCAGCTCCGCCGGGCCGGCCACGTGCCCGGCCTGCGCGTACAGGCCGCAGACGATGCGGGTGATCAGCGGCGTGCGGCCGCCCACCAGGCTGCGGCCGAAGAACCAGGCGACCCAGCCGGTGAACAGCACCGGCGGCGCGGCCAGCAGCAGCAGCGCATGCGGCGAATGCCACAGCGGCACCAGCGCGGCCAGCAGCACCACGGCCAGCCCCCAGGCCCAGCCGCGCAGACGGGCCATCGGCTCGATCAGCAGCAGCAGGACCAGTGCCACCCCGGCCAGCACGGCCAGCTGGCTGCTGCCCTTGGCATTGGCCCAGTGGGCAAGTGGTGGATAGGCGATGGCCAGCAGCAGCGCCGCCGCCACTGCCCACCGGGCACCGGCCTGCGGCGCGGGCGCGGACACGCCAGCCTCAGGGGGTCCTGGCGGCCTGGACATGTGTCGACAGCGCCCGCAGCGAGGCGAAGATGCGCTGGTTGTCGTCGTTGTCCGAGCGCAGCTGGACCCCGTAGGTCTTGCCGATGGCCAGGGCCAGCTCCAGCGCGTCGATCGAATCCAGGCCCAGACCGGTGTTGAACAGCGGGGCTTCCGGGTCGATCTGGCCGGGGTCCACGCCTTCCAGGTTCAGGCTCTCGACCAGCAGCTGGGCCAGCTCGTGTTCTTCGGCGGTTTGCGCGGACATGCGAGGGTGCTTCCAGGGGGTGAAGGGGCGACACGATGGTGCATCGGACGCGCCCGTGCAACCGGCGGGCCGCGCGGCGTGCAGGCTATGATGATCGCTGGATCAGGATCGCCGCACGCGCAGGCCTCGCACGCATGACTTCCGCCACCGCAGACGCCATTGCGTTTCCACCCGGTCCGGGCCCCGCGTCCGGCGCAGCACCGCAGGCCACCCCGGATGTGCTGATCATCGGCGGCGGCCCGGCCGGCAGCACCGCGGCGATCCAGCTGGCCCGCGCCGGCTGGAAGGTCACCGTGCTGGAGAAGTCCCGCCACCCGCGCTTCCATATTGGCGAATCGCTGCTGCCCATGACCATGCCGCTGCTGGAAAGACTGGGCGTGATGGAGGACATGCGCGCGATCGGCACGCTCAAGCTGGGGGCCGACTTCTCCAGGGAGGACGGTGGCTACAACACCTTCCGTTTCGACCAGGCGCTGGATGCCAGATGCGGCTTTGCGCTGCAGGTGCCGCGCGACAGGTTTGACCGGATCCTGTTCGAGAAAGCCCGCAGCGAAGGGGTCGACGCGCACGAGCAGACCCAGGTGACCGCGGTGGACTTTGATGGCGACCAGCCCATCGTGTGGGCGCGCCAGGGCGAGCACCGCGTGGAAATCCGCCCGCGATGGCTGCTTGATGCCTCGGGCCGCGATGCGTTCCTGGGCACCCGGCTCAAGCTGCGCCGCAAGAATGCGCAGCACCAGTCGGCGGCGGTGTTCAGCCATTTCACCGGCGTGGCCCGGCGCCCGGGCGCCGATGCCGGCAACATCAGCATCTACCGCCACCGGCACGGCTGGATCTGGCTGATCCCGCTGCCGAACGATGTGACCAGCGTGGGCGCGGTGTGCTTTCCCGACTATCTCAAGACCCGCAGCGGCGAGCTGGAGGCCTTCCTGCACCAGACCCTGGCGCTGAACCCGGAGGTGGCCGAACGCATGGCCGGCGCGGTGCGCGTGGCGCCGGTCCACGCCACCGGCAACTATGCCTACGACTCGACCCGGATGAGCGGCCCGCGCTGGCTGCTGCTGGGCGATGCCTATGCCTTTGTCGATCCGATGTTCTCCTCCGGGGTGCACCTGGCCATGCACAGCGGCGAGCACGGCGCGGCGATGGTCGATGCCGCCCTGCGCGCGCCCCGCCGCGCCCCGGCCCTGCGCCGGGCCCTGCAACGCCGCCAGGACGCAGGGGTGCGCGAGTTCAAATGGTTCATCTATCGCTTCACCTCGCCGACCATGCGCCTGCTGTTCGCCAATCCGCGCGACTTCCTGCAGGTCGAATCGGCGCTGGTGGCAATGCTGGCCGGCGATGTGTTCGATTCGCCGCGGGTCAAGCGGCGCCTGCGCCTCTTTCGCCTGATCTACGGCGCGCACGTGTTGTCGATGGTGCCGCAGGCATTCAAGGCCTGGCGTCGGCGCAGGTGCCAGCCTGCCGAAGGCTTCCGCGGCGAGACCCTGCAGCCGGACCCGGCAGGCCAGGCATGAGTCATCCGCAGTCCACCAAGGCGCCGCGACCGGTCGATGCGACCCGACTGCACGTGGATTACCTGCCGGCCGAGCAGCTGCCGGCGCTGCTGGACGATGACCGCCTGCTGGCCGTGTTCGGCTTCGGGCCCGAGGCACCCGGCAGCGACGATCCGCGCTATCTGCGCGTGCCGCTGACCCCGCTGGGCGCCGCGCCGCTGGAAGTCTGGCGCAGCACCCGGCCGGTGGTGCGCGGCCGCGATGGCGCGATCGCCTGGGCCAGCGACGGCACCCTGCAGTTCGGCGCGATCCAGATCGACGAAACCGACGGCGACATCGAGGACGCCACTGCGCAGGCCTATGCACTGCTGACCCGGTTCGTCGCCAGCAGCGCCACCGCGCACCTGTTGCGGATCTGGAACTCCCTGGATGCGATCACCGAGGGCGAAGGCGACCAGGAACGCTATCGCCGCTTCTGCGTGGGCCGCGTGCGCGGGCTGGGCCAGTTCGACACCCGCCACCTGCCGGCCGCCACCGCGATCGGCCGGGTCGATGGGGTGCGCACGCTGCAGGTCTACTGGCTGGCGTGCAACCGGCCCGGCACGCCGGTGGAAAATCCGCGCCAGGTCAGCGCCTATCGCTATCCGCGCCAGTACGGCCCGCAGCCGCCGAGCTTTGCCCGGGCGATGCTGCCGCCGGCCAGCGTCGATGCGCCGCTGCTGTTGTCGGGCACCGCGGCGGTGGTCGGCCACCGGACCCTGCATCCACAATCCACCCGGGCGCAGCTGGAAGAGACCTTTGCCAATTTCCAGGCGCTGATCGCCAGCGCGCGCCGGCATGCACCGGCGCTGCCGGCCGCGTTCGACGCCGGCAGCCGGCTGAAGGTCTACGTGCGTGAGGCAGCCGAACTGCCGCTGGTCGCCGGCCTGCTTGAGGCATCCCTGCCGGCCGAGGTGCCGCGGGTGCTGCTGCACGCGGCGATCTGCCGCCGCGACCTGCGGGTCGAAATCGACGGTGTGCACGGTTCGTGACTGGCCCCCTCGCGGCGAAGGCGTTAGGTAAGGCTTCATCGCCGCTGTAGCGGCTCCCACACCTCGCCCAACGGACCCGACCCGTTCGCCTGCCCGCTGCGGGAATGCGATTCGATGACCCGGGTGCCGCCATGGGCAAGAAGTCGCCGCGGGCCGAAGCCGGCGCGGCCTGTCGCGCATCGGCTCGTTGCCGGCGGTCTTTCATGTCGGTTCCCCGAGCAGGCGCAGCAACTGGGCCCGCGACAGCTTGCCGGTGTCGGTGCGCGGCAGGGCGTCGACGAAGCGGATCCGGCGCGGCAGGAACACCGGGTCCATCACCCCGCGCAGGCAGGTCAGCAGCTCGCCTTCGGACAGGTCCCGGGCCACGACCAGGGCGGCGGTACGACGCACCTTGCCGGGCCGATCCAGCTGCACCATCACCGCGTCACGCACGCCGGGCACGGCCAGCAGGCGGCCGGTGAGCTCGCCCAGCGAGGCACGCTTGCCGGCGATCTCCAGCAGGTCGGCCTGGCGCCCGCGCAGGTGGAAGCGGCCATCGGCGTGGACTTGCATCAGGTCGGCCAGCGCCACCGGCCCGGCCAGGTGTGGGGCATGCACCAGGGTGCCGTCCGGCTGTGGCTGCAGCCAGACCCCGGGCAGCGGCGTCCAGGCGGTTTCCAGCGCGGTGCGGCGGCAGGCGAAGATGCAGGTCTCGGTGGAACCGAAGATCTCGCGCAGCTGCCCGCCAAAGCGTGCCTCGAAGGCCTGGGCCAGCGCCTGCTCCAGCACCGCGGTGGCCGACACGCAACCGGCGATCGGCGGCAGCGCCACGCCCGAGTCCACCAGCGCGCGCAGATGCATCGGGGTGCTGATCAGCATGCGCGGCGCCGGCACCTGCTCCAGCGCGCGCGCCACGTCCTGCGGGAAGAACGGGCGGCCAGCGTGCAGGGTGGCATTGCTCAGCAGCGGCACCATCACCGACTGCTCCAGGCCGAACATGTGCTGGGGCGGCACCGTGGCCACGATGCTGGGCGTGCGCCCGTCCCACAGGTCGGCCATCGCCGCCACCAGCTGCGCGGTGCTGGCCCGGAACTGGCTCAAGGTCTTGGCAAACGCCTTCGGCGCGCCGGTGCTGCCGGAGGTGAAGGCCACGGCGAACACCGCATCGGGGTCCACTTCCGGCACCGGCCCGTCGGCCTGGCCGAGTGGTTCCGGCAGGCGCCAGTAGGGGGACGGCGCAGTCTCCAGCGCCTGATCGCCCAAGGCATAGCTCCCCGCCTGGCGGGCCAGCAGCTCTGCCACCACCGCCGGGGCACGCGAAGGCGGCAGCAGCGTCACCTGTCCGCGCAGGGCCACCGCGCACAGCGCCACCAGGAAGCGATAGCGGTCCTGGCACAGGTTGACCGCATGCTGGCCGGCCGGCAGCTGCGCGGCCAGTGCGCGCACATGGCCGTGGAAGGTGGCCACGGTGATCTCGCCGCCGCCGCTGCGGGCGATGACCCGCTGCAGCGGCCCGATCCCCAGCGCGCAGGGTCGTGGCGGGCGGGAAGAGCGCTCGATGACAGCCGACATGGGTGATGGACTCCTCATTCGGTCAACGCAAGATCCGGCGCGCCGTGCTCAGCACTCCAGCAGGCGCAGCGCCGCATCGCGCGGCAGCTTGCCGGTCTCCCCGCGCGGCAACGCGGCGACCAGGCGGATGCGCCGCGGCAGGAACACCGGGTCCATCGCCTCGCGCAGCTGCGCCAGCACCTGCTGTTCGCTCATGCCGGGGGCAACCACCAGCGCGGCGATGCGGCGCACGCCCATCTGGTCCGGCTCCAGCTGCAGCACCGCCCCGTCGCGCACACCGGGCACGGCCAGCAGGCGCCGGGTGAGATCGGCCAGCGAGGCGCGCTTGCCGGCGATCTCCAGCAGGTCGGCCTGGCGGCCGCGCAGGTGGAAGCGGCCGTCGGCCTGGACCTCCATCAGGTCGGCCAATGCCACCGGCTGCGGCAGGTGCGGGGCATGCACCAGGGTGCCATCGGGCTGTGGCTGCAGCCACACCCCGGGCAACGGCGTCCAGGCGGTTTCCAGCGCGGTGCGGCGGCGGGCGAAGATGCAGGTCTCGGTGGACCCGAAGGTCTCGCGCAGCTGCCCGCCAAAGCGCGCCTCGGCCGCCTGCGCCAGTGTCTGTTCCAGCGGTGCGGTGGCCGAGACGTAGCCGGCCAGCGGCGGCAGGGTCACGTCCGATTCGACCAGCGCGCGCAGGTGTACGGGGGTGGTCACCAGCAGGCGCGGGGCGGGCATCTGCGCTAGCGCGGCGGCCACGTCCTGGGGGAAGAACGGCTTGCCGCCGTGCACGCAGGCATCGCCGAGCAGCGGCATCACCACCGACATCTCCATGCCATACATGTGCTGCGGCGGCACGGTCGCCACGATGCTGGGCGTGGCATCGCCCCACAGGTCGGCCACCGCGCTCAGGTTCTGCGCATTGCTGGTGCGGAAGGCCGCCAGCGTCTTGGGAAACGGCTTGGGGGCGCCGGTGCTGCCGGAAGTGAAGCCGATGCACACCACCGCGTCCTCGGACACTTGCGGCACCGGGCCCTGGACACTGGCCAGCGCGGCCGGCAGGCGCCAGTAGGCGGCCGGTGGCGGGTCGATCGCCGCATCGCCCAACGCATAGGTTTCGGCATGGCGCTCCATCACCTCGGCCACCACCGTCGGTGCGCGCGAGGACGGCAGCAGCGTCACCTGCCCGCGCAGCGCCACTGCGCAGAAGGCGACCAGAAACCGGTAGCGGTCCTGGCAAAGGTTGACCGCGTGGCGAGCGGCCGGCAGCTGCGCGGCCAGGGCACGTACATGGCCGTGGAAGGTGGCCAGGTCGATGGCCTGGCCGCCGCTGCGGGCGATGACGCGCTCCAGCGGGCCCACGCCCAGGGCGCACATGCCTTGCGCGCCGGACGCTGAGTGGATGACGGCTGACATAGATAGAAGGTCCTGCTTCCCCATTGCGATCCGGCGCAACGATGCCGGAAGTCCAGTCGTACTTTGGCCGTTGCAAGCCGGGCGGGCAAGCCGCGGTGTGTAGGGCGGGTCTTGACCCGCCATTGCCATGCCGGTACCGCTACGTCGGTTGAAGGAGTGAGTTGGCGGGTCAAGACCCGCCCTACCGCCCTACCGCTCGCCCGTGACCGTGGGCCCGGGCGGCGCTCCCGGGGCGGCTGCTACCCTTTCCCGCTTGCCTGTCTTCCCCGGATTGATCCTGCCGATGCGCCTGTCCGCTGCCGTGTTGTCCTGCCTGATGCTGTCGCCCGCCGCCTTCGCCCAGGCGCCCGCCAGCACGCCGCTGACCATCGAGCAGGTGATGGCCGACCTGGACTGGATCGGCCCGCCGGTCGAGGACGCCCGCTGGACCTGGGACAGCCGCGCCGTGGAATACGCCCTCAAGCGCAACGGCTCGCCGATCCGCGACACCTTCCGCCAGGAGCTCTCGGCCAGTGCGGCCACGCGCGTGGCCGACGATGCCCGCCACACCCTGGGCGCGCCCGGCGCGGTGTTTGATGGCAAACGCCAGCACCAGGCCTTCGTGCGCAATGGCGATGTGTTCGTGCGCAATCTGCGCAGCGGCGCACTGACCCAACTGACCCGCACGCTGGAGGAAGAAACCGCGCCACAGTTCGGCAGCGATGGCGCGCTGGTCTGGCGCGTGGGCAACCAGTGGTGGCACTGGAACGGCACCTCCGTGGCCCAGGCCGCGCAGGCCAGGGCCGAGGACGATCCGGACAAGCCGAAGTCCGAGGACCTGCTGCGCGAACAGCAGCTGCGCACCCTGTCCACCCTGGCCCACGACCGCGACATGCGCCAGGCGCTGCGTCGCCAGGAAGACCGCTGGCGCAAGGCCGACCCCAGCCGCGCGCCGGCGCCGGTGTACCTGGGCAGCAAGGTCCAGATCGAACAGACTGCGCTGTCGCCCGACGGCCAGTGGCTGCTCATCGTCACCCAGGAAAAAGGCGCCGAGGCCGGCCGCGCGGGCAAGGTGGCGCACTACGTCACCGAGTCCGGATACGCCGAGGACCAGGAAGCGCGCACCCTGGTCGGCCGCAATTCGCCGGTGCCGCAGGCGCTATGGCTGGCCGACATGCGCACCGGCACGGCCAAGCCGCTGTCCTTCGACGCCCTGCCCGGGATCACCAGCGATCCGCTGGCCGGGCTGCGCAAGGCCGCCGGCAAGGAACCGATCAAGGGCAACCGCGCGGTGCGGGTGGAAAGCGACGGCGATGGCAGCGGCGCGGCGATCCAGTGGAGCGCCGATTCGCGCAATGTCGCGGTGCTGTTGCGCGCCACCGACAACAAGGACCGCTGGATTGCCGGGGTGGACCTGGCCAATGCGCGCCTGCAGGTGCGCGACCGGCTGACCGACCCGGGCTGGATCAACTGGAGCTTCAACGAGTTTGGCTGGCTGGCCGACAACGAGACCCTGTGGCTGCTGTCCGAGGCCAGCGGTTACTCGCAGCTGTACACCCAGCGCGGGACCGAAAGGCCCAGGGCGCTGACTTCGGGCCAGTGGGAGGCCTCGGCGCCGGTGCCGGCCGCCGACGGCGACCGGTTCTACTTCCTGTGCAACCGCACCGCACCCGGCCGCTACGAGGTCTGCCAGGTCGACCTGAAGACCGGCAAGGTGGCCGAAGTCACCGCGCTGGACGGCGGCGTGGAGGGTTTCAGCCAGTCGCCCGACGGGCGGTGGCTGCTGGTCCAGTACTCGGCCAGCTACCTGCCCACGCAGCTGGCGGTGGTGCCGGCCAACGGCGGTGCGGCCAGGGTGTTGACCGACACGCGCACGGCGGCCTACAAGGCCCAGCCGTGGATCCAGCCGCAGCTGGTGCAGGTGCCATCCCGGCACGGCGCCGGCACGGTCTGGGGCAAGTACTACGGACCGGCGCGGACGGTGCCGGGCAAGCGCTACCCGATCGTGATGTTCGTCCACGGTGCCGGCTACCTGCAGAACGCCATCGCCGGCTATCCGCCCTACCCGCGCGAGCAGATGTTCCACAACCTGCTGGTCCAGCAGGGCTACCTGGTGCTGGACCTGGATTATCGCGGCAGCGCCGGCTACGGCCGCGCCTGGCGCACGGCGATCTACCGCAACATGGGCCACCCGGAACTGGACGATTACCTGGACGGCCTGGATTGGCTGATCGCCCATCACCAGGGCGACCGCGACCGCGCCGGCATCTACGGCGGCAGCTACGGCGGTTTCATGACCTACATGGCGCTGTTCCGCGCGCCGGGCGTGTTCAAGGCCGGCGCCGCGCTGCGCCCGGTGGCCGACTGGACCCAGTACAACCACCAGTACACCTCCAACATCCTCAACACCCCGGACCTCGACCCGCAGGCCTACAGGATCTCCTCACCGATCGAATACGCCGACGGGCTCCAGGACCGCCTGCTGATCGCCCACGGCATGATCGACGACAACGTGTTCTTCAAGGATTCGGTGGACATGGCCCAGAAGCTGATCGAGCTGCACAAGGACAACTGGTCGCTCGCACCGTATCCGCTGGAGCGCCACAGCTTCACCCGCGCCGATTCCTGGCTGGACGAGTACAAGCGCGTGCTGGACCTGTTCAACGATGCGCTCAAGCCGGCGCCATAGCGGCACCGTGCTGCAGGCGCGACGATTGCTGCGCCCATTGAGCCCACACTGATCGCATGAACGCACCGTCCCCGCTGCCCGCCTCACCGACGCCATCGCCGGGGATGCCGCCAGGCGATGGCGCCCGGGGTTTCGTCACCGGGTTGGCCTGGATCAGCATTGCGATGGGCGCCCTGGGCGTGGGCTCGGGCCTGCTGGAGCTGCTTGCGGCCCAAGCCAGCACCGCCGAAGGCGTGCAGCAGCTGCTGGGAGCCCTGGGCGGCGGCGCGCTGGCGCTGCCGCCGATGCTGCGCTGGACCCTGGAGCACAGCGTGGAGATCAGCCTGGCCGGGATCGTCCTGTCCGCGCCGATGCTCTGGCTGGGCTGGGGCCTGCTGCGCCGCCGGGAATGGGGACGCGTGGGGTTCATCGTCTTCCTCGCCATCGGGACGCTGTTGACCTTCGGCCTGATCTGGCTGGTCCCGGAAGTGCTCGACCAGACACTGTCGATGCAGTTGGACCTGCAGGCGCCAGGCCAGCCGCTGCCGCCGGAGCTGGCCGGGGTGGAGGACGCGGCCATGGTGATGAGCCTGGCCGTCGCCTTGGTCCTGGCCGCGCTGCACGGCGCGATCATCTGGACGCTGTGCACGCCGGCGGTGCGCGGACAGTTCGCCGCCGCCGGCGCGGCGCCGCGCGGCGATTGATCGCGATCAATGCCGCCGCAAGGGCGGCCCTTACACTGCGCACATGAACGATCTCGACACTGTCCGCGACTACCTCACCGGACTGCAGGACCGCATCTGCGCGGCCATCGAAACCGCCGACGGCGGCGCCCGCTTCATCGAGGACGCCTGGAGCCGCGCCCAGGGCGGCAGTCCGTCTCCACCGGTTGCCGCAGACCGCGCCGGCCCGAAGCTGGCCGGTGGCGGGCGCACCCGGATCCTGCGCAATGGCGCGGTGTTCGAGCAGGCCGGCATTGGCTTCTCCGACGTGTCCGGCAGCACGCTGCCGCCTTCGGCGACGGCCGCGCGTCCGGAGCTGACCGGCGCCTCCTGGCGCGCGGTCGGGGTCTCGCTGGTGTTCCACCCGCACAATCCGCACCTGCCCACCACCCACGCCAACGTGCGCCACTTCCGCGCCGAGCGCGAGGGCCAGACGGTGGCCTGGTGGTTCGGCGGTGGCTTCGACCTGACCCCGTTCTATCCGGTGGACGAGGACGTGCTGCACTGGCATCGCACCGCCCGTGCGCTGTGCGAGCCCTTCGGCGGACAGGCCCGCTACGAGGCCCACAAGAAGTGGTGCGACAGGTATTTCTTCATCAGGCACCGCAACGAGACCCGCGGCGTGGGCGGGCTGTTCTTCGACGACCTGCAGGACGATTTTGCGCGCGACTTCGGCTACCTGCAGGCGGTGGGCGATGGATTCCTCGACGCCTACCTGCCGATCGTGGCCGCGCGCAAGGACACCCCGTACGGCCAGCGCGAGCGCGATTTCCAGCTGTACCGGCGTGGCCGCTATGTGGAATTCAACCTGGTCTACGACCGCGGCACGCTGTTTGGCCTGCAAAGTGGTGGGCGCGCCGAGTCGATCCTGATGAGCCTGCCGCCGAACGTCCGCTGGGAATACGGCTTCACTCCGCAGGCCGGCAGCGCCGAAGCACGCCTGGCCGACTATCTGGTGCCGCGCGACTGGCTGAGCGAGTTGCAGCCGCAGTAGGCATAAGGGATTGCATCGCGCGGGCAAAGGCTCGCCCGGTCGCGCGCATAAAAAAGCCCCGCAGAGCAGGGGGGGCTCGGCGGGGCCAGGGTACGGAAGCCTGGGGAGGGGCTCCGTACCAGAGACCGGCCCCAGGGGATGGGGGGCGGTCCGCGACAGACCTTGCATCTGTCGAGGGACATCAGAACATTCGCTGCATGGATGAATCGTGAAGATTCCGGTTAAAAACCCGTTGGATTTAAGGCATATTCAGATCATAAACTTGCCAGTTCTGAAATTATTTTCCCGTCAATGCACAAGCGCCTGTAACTGCTTGTTTTCCGGTTGTATGGAGCCTGCTTTTGAGACGCTGCGATGCATGCATTGCACGACGCTCGCGCAACCGGCATGAACCTGTGCGGGTCTCCGGATTTGCGGGGACGCGCGGCCACTTGCTGCGCACGCGTACCCACCTGTCAGTGGGCTTGATCCCAGTTGTCGCCGACCCCGCAGTCCACTTCCAGCGGCACGGCCAGGGTCGCGGCGCCGGCCATCAGCGCGCGCACCTGCCCGATCAGGGGGTCGACGAAATCGGCATCGACCTCGAACACCAGTTCATCGTGGACCTGCAGGATCATCAGCGCCCGGTCGGCGTGGTTGGAGAGCCAGCGGTCCACGCTGACCATCGCGCGCTTGATGATGTCCGCCGCGGTGCCCTGCATCGGCGCGTTGATCGCCGCGCGCTCGGCGCCGGCGCGCTGGCCCTGGCTGCCGGCGTTGATGTAGTCCAGGTACAGGCGGCGGCCGAACACGGTTTCCACGTAGCCCTTGTCGCGGGCCTGGCGGCGGGTGGCCTCCATGTAGTCGCGCACGCCCGGATAGCGGCTGAAGTACAGGGCGATGTAGTCCTGGGCCTCGCCGCGGCCGATCGACAGCTGCCGGGCCAGGCCGAACGCGCTCATGCCGTACATCAGGCCGAAGTTGATCGCCTTGGCGGCGCGACGCTCGTTGCCGGTCACTTCTTCGAGCTTGCGCCCGAAAACTTCCGCGGCGGTGGCGCGGTGCACGTCCACCCCCGACTCGAACGCGCCGACCAGCCCGGGATCGCCGGACAGGTGGGCCATGATCCGCAGCTCGATCTGCGAGTAGTCGCAGGCCACCAGCTTGCGGCCCGGCGGGGCGACGAAGGCGCGGCGGATGCGACGGCCGTCCTCGGTGCGGATCGGGATGTTCTGCAGGTTCGGATCGGACGAGGACAGCCGCCCGGTCGCCGCGCCGGCCTGGTGATAGCTGGTGTGGACCCGGCCGGTGTCCGGGTGGATCATGTCCGGCAGCTTGTCGGTGTAGGTGCTGCGCAGCTTGGCCAGGCCGCGGTACTCCAGGATCACCCGCGGCAGCTCGTGCTGCTCGGCGATGGCCTCCAGCGCTTCCTCATTGGTCGAGGGCTGGCCGGTGGGCGTCTTGACCACCGCCGGCAGGCCCAGCTCGTCGAACAGCAGCGCCTGCAGCTGCTTGGGCGAATCCAGGTTGAAGCTGCGCCCGGCCAGCTCGGTGGCCTTGCGCTGGGCGGCGAGCATGCGCCTGGACAGGTCCGCGCTCTGCCGGCGCAGTTCGTCGGCGTCCACGCGCACGCCATTGGCCTCGATCCGCGCCAGCACCGGTACCAGTGGCATCTCGATGTCGCGGTAGACCGATTCCAGACCCGGCTCGGCGGCCAGCTTCGGTGCCAGGACCCGGTGCAGGCGCAGGGTGATGTCGGCGTCCTCGGCGGCGTAGCCGGTGGCATCGTCCAGGGCGACGTGGGCGAAGGCGATCTGCTTGGCGCCTTTGCCGCACAGGTCCTCGTACTTGACCGTGTCGTAGCCCAGGTAGCGCCTGGCCAGACTGTCCAGGTCGTGGCGGGCGCTGCCGGAGTTCAGCACGAAGCTCTCAAGCAGCGTGTCCTGGGCATAGCCGGCCACCTCCACGCCATGGCGGCGCAGCACGTGCAGGTCGTACTTGCCATGCTGGCCGATCTTTTCGATGGCCGGATCGGTCAGCAGCGGGCGCAGCGCGTCCAGCACCGCGGCGCGCTCCATCTGCACCGGCGCGCCGGGATAGTCGTGGCCGAACGGCACATAGGCGGCCCTGCCGATCTCGGCGGCCAGGCTCAGGCCGATCAGGTTGGCCCGCATCGGGTCCAGGCTGTCGGTCTCGGTATCGAAGGCAAAGCGCCCGGCGCCCTTGAGCGTGGCGATCCAGGCGTCCAGCTGTTGGCCGGTCAGCACGGTTTCGTACTGACCGGCGGCGGCCAGCGCCGGATCCAGGTCGGCGGCCGTGGCCGGCAGCGGCGCGGCCACGAAACCGCTGCCGCGGGCGCGGCCGGGTTCCTTCTCGCTGACCGCGCCGGCCGGTGCGCCGCCGTCCAGGTCCTTGAGTGCCTGGTTGAAGCCGTAACGGGTGTACAGCGCGCGCAGGTCGTCCACGTGCTGCTCGCGCAGGACTAGGTCCCGCGCGGCCACCTGCAACGGCACATCGGTCCTGATGGTGACCAGCGTGCGGTTGAGCGGCAGGCGCTCAAGCGCCGCGCGCAGGTTCTCGCCGATCTTGCCCTTGATGCTGCCGGCGTTGGCGATGACACCTTCGAGCGAGCCATATTGGCTCAGCCACTTGGCCGCGGTCTTGGGGCCGCACTTGTCCACGCCGGGCACGTTGTCCACGCTGTCGCCCATCAGCGAGAGCAGGTCGACGATCTGCTCGGGGCGCACGCCGAACTTGTCCATCACCGCCGCATCGGAGTCCATGCGGCTGCCACTCATGGTGTTGACCAGCTCCACGCCCGGGCGCACCAGCTGGGCGAAATCCTTGTCGCTGGTGGAAATGGTCACCTGCAAGCCCTCGGCGTGGCCCTGCAGCGCCAGCGTGCCGATCACATCGTCCGCCTCCACCCCTTCCACGCGCAGGATGTCGATGCCCAGCGCATGGACGATGGCGCACATCGGCTCGACCTGCGCGCGCAGCTGGTCGGGCATGGCCGCGCGATTGGCCTTGTAGGCGGGGTACAGCGCGTCGCGGAAGGTCTTGCCCGGCGCGTCGATCACGAAGGCGATGTACTCGGGTCTCTCCTTGAGCGTGGCGCGCAGCATGTTGACCACCCCGAACAGCGCACCGGTGGGCTCGCCGGCAGCATTGGTCAGCGGCGGCAAGGCATGGAAGGCGCGGTACAGGTAGCTGGAACCATCGATCAGCACGAGTCTTGTCATGAATCAATTCTACGCCGCAGGCCCTGGCCGGCCGCCCGTCACACCTGCGTGGCCGTGGCGACGGATAATCGGATCCCATCCTTCAAGCGAGCGTCCGCCATGAGAACCCCGACCCTGCTGATCCCGCTGTTGCTGGCCGGCGCGCTGCTGATGACCGGATGCGCTTCGACGCGCGGCCAGGGCGATGCAACCCAGGCGGTCAGCGAGATGGACCTGACCAATGCCGCGGTGGCCGTGCGCACCGAGGCCAACGGCGATGTGATCCAGGAATACCGGATCGCCGGCACCTTGCGCATGGTCAAGATCACCCCGCGCCGGGGTCCGACCTACTACCTGTACGACGATGACGGCGACGGCAGGCTCGATCGCAGCAACGCGCCCAACCGGGGTGACATCTCGCCGGTGTACTGGAAGCTCTACGGCTGGTGAGCCGGCTGCCGGCTGTGCGCGCCGGGTTCAGCATCCATTGCGCGGCGCGCTGGCTCAGCTCCCGGCGCACAGGCGCACAGGCGCACAGGCGCACAGGCGCACAGGCGCACAGGCGCAGACGAACACATGAACCTCCTTGCAGATGACCGGAGACCGAACCTGACCTGTTTGTCATGAAGCCGGCGTTGTCATGGGAACTGAGGCCAGGCATGCCAGGCATCAGCGACCTTCTTTCATTCAGGACTGTCTCCCATGTTCATCGATGCCAAGGCGCTGCCCCGCAACGCGATCGTCCGCTCGGATATCTGCATCGTGGGGGCGGGGCCGGCCGGGATCGCCCTGGCCACCGAGCTCCGCCATTGCGGGCTGCGGGTGACCCTGCTGGAAAGCGGCGGCTTGAACGAGGCCTGCAGCGAGCGCGGCCAGCCCGATAGCGGCTCGGTCTTCGAAGGCCATCGCGGGCTGCACACCACGCGCCGGTTCGGCGGCAACGCCAACCTGTGGCTGGTCGATGCCGGCCTGGGCGCCAACCACCTGCGCCTGGCCACCCTGACCGCGGCCGATTTCGAGCAGCGCGCCTGGATCGCCAACAGCGGCTGGCCGCTGACCCTGGACGAGCTCAAGCCGTACTACGCGCGCGCCCAGTCCTGGTTCGAACTGCCGCAGCGGCACTACGGCCCCGGCGACTGGGAAGGCGCCGATGCACCGCGCCTGCCGCTGCATGGCAGCGGGCTGCGCACCAGCATGTTCCAGTTCGCCGACAAGGACGTGGTGCTGAAGAAAAACCGCGACCTGATCGGCGCCTCCGGCGACATCACCTGCTACTACCACGCCACCGCCGCGCGCCTGGCCATGGACGAGGCCGGCGCGCGCGTGAGCGCGGTCCACGCGTGTGCGCAGCCGGGCCACGCGCTGGTGTTCGAAGCCGACACCATCATCCTGACCCAGGGCGGGCTGGCGACCCCGCAGCTGCTGCTGGCCTCCAACGACCGCCAGCGGGCAGGCATCGGCAACCAGCACGATCTGGTCGGCCGCTACTTCATGGACCATCCGCTGATCTTCGGCGGCACCTTCACCCCGGTCTCGCGCAAGCTGATCGACCGCATGACGCTGTACGACCTGCGCCGCATCGATGGCAGCTCGGGCATGGGCCACCTGCAGCTCACCGATGCCACCCTGCGCGGCGAGCCCTGCGTCAACCTGAGCACCCTGCTGTTCCCCCGCCGCAGCATGTCGCGCCGGCGCGAGATCGGTTTCCGCGCCTCGCAACGCGTGCGTGATGCGCTGGGCAAGCGCGGGCGGCTGCGCAAGCGCGACCTGCTGGCCATGCTGTACGGGCTGGACGGGGTGGCCCAGCAGTACAACGACCGGCTGCTCAAACCGATCTCGCACCTGGGCGTGGGCGGCTGGTCCAAGGCCGGAACGCCCAGCCATCGGCTGGACTATTTCGAAGTGCTGCACCAGGCCGAACAACCGCCGCGCCACGACAACCGCGTGCGCCTGGGCCAGGAGCGCGACGACCTGGGCAACCGCCTGATCGACATCCAGTGGCGCTGGCACGACCAGGACATCGCCATGGTCCACAAGGCGCAGGACATCGTGGCGCGCGAACTGGCGCGCAGCGGCGTGGGCACCTTCAACATCCGCCGGCCGTTCGAGATCAAGACCAGCTCCACCACCCATTACCTGGGCACCACGCGCATGCACGAGGACCCCCGCCGTGGCGTGGTCGACCGCGATGGGCGCGTGCACGGCGTGGACAACCTGTTCATCGGCGGCTCGGCGGTGTTCCCCAGCAGCGGCTATGCCAATCCGACCCTGACCATCGTGGCGCTGTCGCTGCGCCTGGCCGACCGCATCCGCGCACAGGCGCAGGCGCAGGCCGGCCAGCGTGGCATCGACGTGGCGCCCGGCGCGGCGCATCGTGATGGCGCACGCAGCCGTTAGGGCTCCGGTGCGGGCCGCGATTGGCTAAAGTCGTCGGCCCTTGCTGCAACAGGATCTGGACGCATGCACATCGCGGTCATGGGCGCCGGTGCCGTGGGCTGCTATTACGGCGCGCTGCTGGCGCGCGCCGGCCATGCGGTCACATTGATCGGCCGGCCAGCGCTGGTCGAGGCGGTGCACGCGCACGGCCTGTGGCTGGAATCGGCCGCCTTCACCGGCCCGGTGCCGTTGCAGGCCAGCACCGATCCAGCCGCAGCGCGCCAGGCGGAGCTGGTGCTGTTCTGCGTCAAGTCCGGTGATACCGAAACCGCCGGCGCGCAGCTGCGCCCGCATCTTGCGCCCGATGCGCAGGTGCTGAGCCTGCAGAACGGCGTGGACAATGCCGCGCGCCTGGAGCAGGTGCTGGGGCGCTCGGTGATCCCCGCCGTGGTCTACGTGGCCACCGAAATGGCCGGACCTGGCCAAGTCCGCCACCGCGGGCGCGGCGACCTGGTGATCGGCCCCTCGCCGCGCAGTGCGGCGCTGGCCATGCAGCTGGGCCAGGCCGGCATTCCGACCACGGTCTCGGACACCGTGCACGAGGCGCTGTGGGCCAAGCTGGTGATCAACTGCGTCTACAACGCGCTGTCGGCGATCGGCCAGCAGCCCTATGGGGCGTTGATCCAGGCCGAGGGCGCGCGCCAGGTGATGGCCGATGTCTTTGCAGAGTGCCTGGCCGTGGCCGGCGCCCAGGGCATCACCCTGCCCGAAACAATGTGCCAGGACACCGTGGCCATCTCGGTCAGCATGGCCGGCCAGCGCTCCTCCACCGCCCAGGACCTGGCCCGCGGCAAGCCCAGCGAGATCGACCACCTCAACGGCAGCATCGTCCGCCTGGGCGCCGCCTGCGGCATCGCCACCCCGGTCAACCGCAGCCTGTGGTGCGTGGTGAAGCTGCTGGAAGCCCGCGCCGGGTGAAGCGGGCTGCATCGCGCCCGCACGCCCGCCCGAGCTTCCCCCGCTTGCAAGCGCCATCAGCCGTTGCGTCGATACACCGCCGCATTGATGCACGAGAGCACGCTGACGATGAACCACCCAAACGGCAACAGCGACAGGGTGATCAGCCAGGTGATCACGAAGGCCGCGCAGGCCACCACGAACCACAGCACCGCCGAGATCAGCCGCCCCTGGACCAGCTGACCCAGGCCGGGGATGAAGAAGCTGCAGATGGCGGCAAGCACGTTGCCGGTCGAACCCTGGCCTTCACTCATGACGATGATTCCTGTTGCGCAACGGTGGGCGCCGATGCTCGGCGGCGGGCGCGGCGGGGGCCAGTGCCTGAGGTCATGCCGGCCTGCTCAGCCAAGGGACGGGATCTGCAGCCCGCGCTGCACGGCAGGACGGGCCAGGCCGCGTTCGAGCCAGGCCGCGACCCGCTTGAAATCGTCGAAACCCACCAGCTCGCCCGCCTGGTAAAAGGTGATCAGGTTGCGCACCCAGCCCAGGTGGGCGATGTCGGCGATGGTGTAGTCGCCGCCGACGATCCAGTCGCGGCCCTCGAGCTGGGTCTCCAGCACGCCCAGCAGGCGGCGCGATTCGTCCACGTAGCGCTTGAGCGGTCGCTTGTCCTGGTACTGGCTGCCGGCGAATTTGTGGAAGAACCCCAGCTGGCCAAACGTCGGGCCGATGCCGGCGGCCTGGAAGAACACCCACTGCAGGGCCTGCCAGCGCAGCTGCGGATCTTCGGGGATCAAGCGGCCGGTCTTGTCGGCCAGGTACGCCAGGATCGCGCCGGATTCGAACAGGCCCAGCGGCCGCCCGCCCGGCCCGGCCGGATCGATGATCGCCGGGATCTTGCCATTGGGATTGAGCGAGAGGAATTCGGGCGTATGGCTCTGGTCGGCGCCGATGTCCACCAGGTGCGCCTCGTAGGGCAGCCCGGTTTCCTCCAGCATGATCGAGGCCTTGACCCCGTTGGGCGTGTTGAGCGAATACAGCTGGATGCGGTCGGGATCCTTCGCCGGCCAGCGCGCGGTGATCGGGAAGGCGGACAGATCGGCTGGATCGGACATCGGCATGGACTCCACAGGGGCGCAGCGGCGCACCGTAGCGGCCAGCGGCGTAAGGCCCTGTGTGGCTCAGCCGGCAGGTGTGGCGCGGCGCGCAAGCCAGCGCGCCCCGAACACGTTGACCGCCAGCCCGGCCATCACCAGCGCCCCGCCGATCCACTGCAGCCGGCCCAGGCGCTCGTCCAGCAGCAATGCGGCCGAGCTCAGCCCCACCACCGGCACCAGCAGCGAGAACGGCGCCACCTTGCCGGCCGGATAGCGCGACAGCAGCCGGCTCCACAGCCCGTAGCCCAGCAGCGTGGCCACGAAGGCCAGGTAGAACAGGGCTCCGACCGCGCTCCAGTGCAGGTGCCGCAGCGAGCGGGCGATCAGCGCCGGGCCTTCCCACCACAGCGACAGGGCCAGGAACGGCAGCGGCGGCACCAGCGCGCCCCAGACCACCAGGCCCAGCTGGTCCACCCCGCCAAAGCGCCGGGTGATGATGTTGCCCGCACCCCACATCGCCCCGCCGCCCAGGGTCAGCAGCACCGCGCTCAAGGGCGTGGCCTGGCCGCTGTCCAGCCCGATCAGCACCAGGCCCGCCGCGGCGATGGCCAGCCCGACCAGGCTGGCCGCGCGCAGCGGCTCGCCCAGGAACGCCGCAGCAAAGAACAGGGTGAACAAGGCCTGCGACTGCAGCACCAGCGAGGCCAGCCCGGCCGGCATGCCATGGGCCATGGCCTGGAACAGGAACACGAACTGCCCCAGCGAGATGGTCAGCCCATAGGCGATCAACCAGCGCCAGGGCAGCGCCGGACGCCGCACCAGCAGCACCGCGGGAAAGGCGGCCAGCACGAACCGCAGCGCGCCCAGCAGCATCGGCGGCAGGCCGTTCAGGCCCACCCGGATCACCACGAAGTTCAGGCCCCACGCCACGATCACCACCAGCGCCAGCAGCAGGTCGCCTGGCGCCATGCCGCGCTCGGCGCGCGCGGTCATTCGACCGCAGCGATCCGCATGCCGTAGGGCGCCAGCATCGCGTTCAAGCGCGGTAGCACGGTGTCGTCGTCGTCGCAGGTGCTGTCCTCGATCGGATCGACGCGACGCATGAAGGCGTTCCAGAATTCGCCGGGCGAGGGATGCGCGGCGACCAGGGCCGGCAGGTCCTGTTCCAGCGCGCCCAACATGGCGTCGAGTTGCTGCGGTGATGCGTATTGGCTGGCCATCGTGTTCAAGGCAGTCATGGGGGAGGTCGCAGGCGCCGCACGCCGGACCGACATGATAGACCGCCCCGGTGAAAGGGCCAGCACGGCGGGCTGGCACGGCCGGTTCCAGCGCTGCGACAACGACGCCTCGCTCAGCGCTTCATGCAGCGCTGCCAGCGCGCGTTGACCGGCCTGGCAAGCCATGCGGAGGTCAACGGGCGGGTGATCCTGGGGCTTTCCGGCACGATGCCCGGCAGCAACCGCGCGCGGCCGTGGCCGGACCGATGCCGCATCGGCCAGTGCGAACGCGCGCGTACAGCGCGGTGTGCTCGAAGGCCAGCGCGCGCGCCGCCCGTTCGGTCCCGCCCAGCACCCTTCTGGAAAGCCGCGTTGCGGCTGGCGTACCAGCCGGCATTGAAGGCGGCGAAGCGGTACGGCAGCCCTCGTAATGGGCGCTACCCGCCCTCAGCTGCGGATGCGCCAGGCGATGTGCGAGAGCACCCGTTCGGCCGGCACGTTGGGCAGCAGGTAGACCGCCAGCACCGCGGCCATCGCCGCGCCCAGCACCACCGGCATCGAACGCACCGGAATGCCCAGCGCGCCATGCCAGCGACGCAGCATCAGCCAGGCCACCGCCAGCCCCACCGCCAGCCCGGTGACGATTTCCACCGGCGTGTGCCGATGGCTCAGCACCCGCGACACCGCGATCGCCACGGCGATGGTGCCACCGAAGGCCACCGCCGCCCGGCGCACCGGCGGTTTCGCCCCGGCCATCAGCGCATAGCACAGCAGCGGATACAGCGCCGCGGCCAGCGCGCTATGGCCGCTGACGGTAAAGAAACCGATCGTCCGCCAGTCCACGCCGAAGGCCTTGTAGGCGATCTTGGAGAGCACCACGACCGACGCCAGCGCCGCCAGCACCGCCGCCCACTCACAGGCCAGGCGCGGATTGCGCTTCCACCACAGCCAGCCCAGCGCGGCCATCACCGGCAACACCAGGCGGCTGTCGCCCATCCAGGTCAGCAGGGCGTCGAGGGCAGCGGGCATGCAAGGGTCCT
Organism: Pseudoxanthomonas spadix BD-a59; assembly: GCF_000233915.3. NCBI lineage: Bacteria > Pseudomonadati > Pseudomonadota > Gammaproteobacteria > Lysobacterales > Lysobacteraceae > Pseudoxanthomonas > Pseudoxanthomonas spadix. Next base: position 3,346,822 of record NC_016147.2, read on the forward strand.
TAGGCGAACCGAACGGAAGCGTCCAATCAGTCAACGCAATCGACGCATTGGACAGGTCTTGCGCTTACAGCTGCATGAAGCTGTAGCCCCGCTCGCCGTAGACGGCAAAGTCGGTCAGCGCCGACAGGGTGATGGTGACATCCGGGGAGATGGCGGCATCGGGGATCCCATGTTCGGCCAGCGCCTGGCCACAGATCATCAGCTGCACGCCGGCGGCCTTGAGCGCATGCAGGAGCGGCAGGTTGGGATTGTGGTCCTGCTGCAGGTGCTGCCTGTAGGCCTGGTCGGTCATCGAGTTCAGCATTGCCTCGCGGTCCAGCACCGCCACGATATGCACATGCTCCGGCGGCACCTTGGCATAACCCATCAGGTTGACCAGGCGTGCCAGGCGGACCAGCGCGCCGTTGACCTTGGCCGGATCCTTGCCGGCGCTGACCACCTGCACGAAGATCCTGTAGTCCTTGGCCGGGTCGGGCCGCACCGGCAGGTCCTGGCGCGGATGCACGCCGCCGAAACCGGGGATCACCGGATAGATCCACTCGGCCTGGCTTTTGTTCTCCGCCGCCAGCAGCGGCATGGACACGGCGGACAGCGCGGCCAGGCACAGGGCCAGGCAGGCGCGCAGGGGCTTGCTCATCGTCGGTTTCCTTCTCATCCGGCCGGCCGAACGCGGCCGGGCCAGCATAGGCGCACTGGCCCGGCGTGCACCATCAGCCAATCGGACAGGGTCGACACGTCCCCAGCCGGCAACGGTTTACGTGTTGAGATTCAAAGGCCCACGCTTTGCGTGGCAGTGACGATGCGGCAGGCCGGGGCCGACCCGGCAAGACGAGGACGCTCATGGAGCGCGTGGACTGTGTGGTGATCGGCGCCGGCGTGGTCGGCCTGGCGATCGCGCGGGCGCTGGCCCTGGCCGGGCGCGAGGTACTGATCCTGGAGGCCGAAGCGGCCATCGGCACCGGTACCAGCGCGCGCAACAGCGAGGTGATCCACGCCGGCATCCATTACCCGCAAGGTTCGCTGAAGGCGCGACTGTGCGTAGCAGGGCGTGCGGCGCTGTACGCCTTCTGCGCGCGCGCCGGGGTGGAACACCGCCGCTGCGGCAAGCTGATCGTGGCCAGCGACGAGGGCCAGCGCGACGGCCTGGACCGGATCTGCCAGCACGCGCTGGCCAATGGCGTCAACGACCTGGCCTTGCTCGACCAGGCGCAACTGCACGCACTCGAGCCGGACCTGCACGCGGTGGCCGGGCTGCTTTCGCCCAGCACCGGCATCATCGACAGCCACGGCCTGATGCTGGCCCTGCAGGGCGATGCCCAGGCCCATGGGGCGCTGCTGGCGCTGCGCGCGCCGGTGACCGCCATCGCCTGCGAGGACGCCGGCTTGGTGATCGAAGTCGGCGGCGATGCGCCGATGCGCCTGCATGCCAGCACCCTGGTCAACAGCGCCGGCCACGGCGCGCCGGCGCTGGCCGCGCGCATGCACGGCCTGGCGCCGCAGCACGTGCCGCAGGCCTGGTACGCCAAGGGCAGCTACTTCAGCCTGTCGACGCGCACGCCGTTCAGGCACCTGGTCTACCCGCTGCCCGAGCCTGGTGGCCTGGGCGTGCACCTGACCCTGGACCTGGCCGGGCGGGCGCGCTTCGGCCCGGACGTGGAGTGGGTCGATGGCCTGGACTATCGGCTGGATCCAACCCGCGCCGACCGTTTCTATGCCGCGATCCGCCGCTACTGGCCAGCCCTGCCCGACCATGCCCTGCAGCCGGCCTACAGCGGCATCCGCCCCAAGATCAGCGGGCCGGGCCAGCCCAATGCCGACTTCCGCATCGACGGCCCGGCCGAGCACGGCATCGCCGGGCTGGTGAACCTGTTCGGCATCGAATCGCCCGGCCTGACCAGCAGCCTGGCCATCGGCGACCACGTCTGCGCCCTGCTGGAGCTGACCGAACCGCTGGCGGCCTGAGCTGGCGCGCACGGCCTTGCGACGCTGCACACCGGCGCGACCGGCGCGCGCTTAAGATGCCGCTTTCCCATCGGATCCTCGCCCATGCCTACCGAACTGAAAATGCTTGCCTGGTCCATCCTGCTGGGCCTGGTCTACGTGCTGGTGGCCGGCGCGCTGGTCACCGCCAAGCGCGGGATCAAGTGGAACGCAGGCAACCGCGATACCCCGGCCGAACCGCTGACCGGCCCGCCGGCGCGCGCGCAGCGGGCCAGCGCCAATTTCATGGAGACCTTCCCGTTCTTCGCCGCTGCGGTGCTGGCGGTGATCGCACTGGAACGCCAGAGCCCGCAGACCGCCCTGGCCGCGCAGCTGTATTTCTGGGCGCGGCTGGCCTACCTGCCGGTGTACGTGATCGGCATCCCCTATCTGCGCACGCTGGTCTGGCTGGTGTCGCTGTGGGGGATCCTGCAGCTGGTGTGGGCGCTGCTGTAAGGTCCACGCGTTGATCAGGCCGGCGGCGCGCCGAACCGCCGGCCCAGCCAGCGCGCCAGTACCGGGCCGCACACCAGCACCACCACCAGCCGCGCGGTCTGCATGGCCATCACGAACGGCACGTCCACCTGCCGGGACGAAGCGGCGATGATGGCCACCGAATCGGCGCCGCCCGGGCTGGTGGCCAGGTAGGCGGTCAGCGGATCGATCCCGGCCAGCTTCACCAGCGCCACGGCGATCGCCCCGCACAGCGCGATCAGCGCCACGATCGCGCCCAGCATGCGCGGCAGGGCCTTCAGCGCGCTGCGCAGGATCTGCGGGGTGAAGTGTTCGCCGATGCTCCAGCCCAACAACGCGTAGCAGGCGGCCAGCAGCAGCGGCGGCAGGGTGATGTGCAGCAGGCCGCTGTCTTCCAGCACCACGCCGGCCACCAGCGGCAGCAGCAGCGCACCGGCCGGCAGCCTGGTCCTGGCCGCCAGCCACACCGTGGCCAGCACCAGCAGCAGGGTCAGGGCCAGGGCGCGCGGCTCGCCCAGCGCCAGCCAATCGGTGGAGGCCACTGCGACGTGCTTGCCCGGCCCCTGCCATAGCCGGGCCATGACCGAGGCCACCACCGCCACCAGCACCACGCGCAGGTACTGCATGAAGGCCACCAGTCGCATGTCGCCACCAAACGCGCCGGACATCAGCACCATCGCCGAGGCCGCACCGGGAAAGGTGCCCCACAGCGCCGTGGTCCCCGGCAGCACGCGCCAGCGCATCAGCAGCAGCCCCAGCAGCAGGGCGGCCACGATCACCGACACCACGCAGCCGATGAACAACGGCCCCTGCCGCGCGATCTCGCCGACGATCGAGACCGGGATGTAGCGCGCGATCATCACGCCCAGCACGCCCTGGGCCACCGCGAAGGCCGGACCCGGCACGCGCACCGACGCGCCGCCCACGGCCAGTACGATCGCTGCGACCATCGACCCCAGCAGCAGCGCGGCCGACAGGTGGGCCGCTTCCAGCAGCGCCACGATCAGCAGCGAGGCGGCCAGCAGCACCGTCCAGCGCAGCCACGCCGGCCGTGTGGCCAGTGCGCGCAGGAAACCGTCTTCATCCGTCATCGCCGTGGTCACCGGCCCGGCAGGCGCAGATCGCACCGGCGCCGGTGCAGCGGCAGGGCAGCGGGGCCGTGTGGCAGCGCGATGAGCACCAGCGCGGTGGCGGCGGGCAAAAGCCTGGACATGGCGATCCCATGGAAGGAGGGGGGAGGCATGGCTAATATGCGAGGAATGATTCGCATACAGAGAGTGTGAGGATGGCCTCGCAAAAGTCAATTGAAGCCGTCGCGCCCAAGCGCCAGCGGGGACGCGAACGCGTGGCCGCGATCCTGGATGCGGCCGCCCAGCTGTTCATCGAACAGGGCCAGGCCGTGACCATGACCGAGATCGCCGCGCGCTCCGGGACTGCGATCGGCTCGCTGTACCGGTTCTTCCCCACCCGCGAGGCCTTGGCCGACGTGCTGCTGCAGCACTATGCCGAGCACATGCGCCAGGCGCTGGATGCCTTGGCTGCCCGCGCGCCGGACCTGACGCCCGACGCGCTGGCCGATGCCCTGCTGGCCCTGTCCCTGGACTTGCGCACAGAGCGCGCTGCCGCCGTAGTGCTGGCCGACCTGCACGATGCCAGCCAGCTGCGCCAGCAATTGCGCCAGACCATGCGCACCCGCGTGGCCGGGATCCTGGTGCGTGCTGGCCGCGTCCCGGCCGAACGCGCCGCCGACGCCGCGCTCGCGGTGATCACCGTGATCAGAGGCGCCGGCGCGCTCGCCAACCAGCCCAACAGTGCCGGCGCCATCGCCGAAATGCGCCGGCTGCTGCAGCGCTATCTGGCCGACTGATGCATGCACCCCGCCGTACCACCACTGCGCAGAAGGGCTGCGCCGTCCGCAACCGCCGCCCCGCGCAACATTTTTTTAATGCGGCGACCGTTATCCATGCACGCTTGCGCTGTGCCATCGCCTCGATCCGGAGTCTTCATGAAGCACCTGCTTGTGGTGGCCGCGTTGGGCCTGGCCTGCGCCGCCTGCCAACCCGCCCCCGCGCCCGCGCCGGCCAGCCCTCCACCGGCCCAAAACTCGCCCCCGGGCGCGCCCGGTGCGGCCGCGCCCAGCCCGACCACCGGCGAGGGCGCACAGGCCTCGGCCCCGCCGCCGGGACAGGCCGCGATGGCCGAGGCCGGCGACCTGATACCGGGCATTCCCGGCTGCAAGCCTGGCGACAAGCGCACGCCGATCCCGGTGTGGAAGCCCGCCGTCGATGCGCAGAACAACGTCAACACCGCACCGCCGCAGCAGGAAGGCCAGGTGGTGGTGGTCGCCCTGGAAGCCCACGACGCGCCCAAGTGCAGCGACAGCGAGGTCAACCTGTTCAAGCTGGCCAACCCCGGCGACCCGAGCGGCGGCCTGGAGATCGGCGTGCGCGGCAACACCCAGGAAGTGGAAGGCGTCTGCCATCTCACCGGCCTGTATCGCAACGAACCGCTCAAACCCGGCCCAGGCAGCACGCCGCCGCAGGGCTGGACACGCCTGCAGTTCAACGCCGTCGATGCCACCCAGATCGCCTCGGGCAACACCTACTGCGTGCAACAGCCCTGAGCCTGGCACAGCTGTCGCGTCAGGCCTTGGCCTGGCGGCGGCGGGAACCCCATCGAACCGACTCCGCAAGCCGGGTCGCAACGCGCTGGCCTATCCGGATTCGCATGGGAATGCGCCCGAGCCTTTGCAAATGTGCCGAGCTCCGCGCTCGCGGATGCGGCACCGGACCTTGCTCATCAGGGAGCGGATCGGTGTGTCCGTGACAACGCTGCGCGCTGGCCCGCCGACAGGCTGGCGGTACACTGCGGCCTTCGTGTTCACCCCGCCACTGCTGCCCATGCGCAATCCCCTGCAGGAACAGTTGCTCAAGGCCGGCCTGGTCAAGAAAGGCAAGGCCGACCAGATCGCCCGCGAGCAGGTCAAGGCGCGCCTGGCCAAGGGTGGCAAGGCCGCAGCGGGCGACCAGGAAAAAGTGGACGCAGCTCGCCTGCAGGCCGAGCGCGCCGAGCGCGACCGCGCCCTGGCGGCCGAACGCAATGCCCTGGCCAGGCGCCAGGAGCTGCAGGCGCAGATCCGCCAGATCGTGGACACCCACAAGGTCAAGCGCAGCGGCGAGATCGGCTACCGCTTCAACGACGGCGCGGTCATCGGCACCGTGCTGGTCGATGCCGCCCTGCGCGCGCAGCTGATCAGCGGCGCGTTGGTGATCGCCCGCCATGGCGGGGGCGTGGAACTCATCCCGCGCGCGGCGGCCGAGAAAATCTACGAACGCGACGCCGCATTCATCCTGCTCGACAACGGCCGCACCAGCGCTGCAGCAACCGCGGCGCCGGATGAAGCCGACCACTTCTACGACCAGGATCGGTTCAAGGTGCCTGACGACCTGATCTGGTGAGCGCGCAGGCGCTGCGCCGCGGCCGCCGGCCGGATCACCTGCAGCGCGCTCATGCCGCTGCCTGCGCCGGCAGCGCGTCGTCGAAGCGATAGAGGTCCATGGCCAGAAACCCCATGTCGATGCCGGCATCGATGCGGGTCGCGCGGAAGTGTTCACCGGCCGCGCCCATGGCCACATAGATCGGCTGCCAGTGCTCGTCGGTGGGATGGGCGTGTTCGGCACCGGGCGCCTGGCGGCGGTAGTCCAGCATCGCGGCCACGTCGCCCTCGGCCAGCTTGCGCTCGACCCATTCGATGTAGGGCTGCACGTATGGCGCGATCGGCTTGCCTTCGCTGTAGCGGCGCCAGTCGTGCAGGTTGTGGGTGATGCTGCCCGAGCCGATCACCAGCACGCCCTCCGCGCGCAGCGGCGCCAGCGCCCGGCCGACCGCCAGCTGGTGTTCGGGACCGGCCATGGGCTGGATCGAGAGCGGCACCACCGGGATGTCGGCGTCCGGGTACAGCAGCCGCAGCGGCACCCACACGCCATGATCCAGGCCGCGCTGCGGGTCGATGTGCGGGTCCAGGCCGGCCGCATGCAGCAGCTGCGCCGCCCGCAGGGCGACCTCCGGCGCGCCCGGTGCCGGGTACTGGATCTCATACAGCGCCTGCGGGAAGCCGCCGAAGTCGTGGATGGTTTCCGGCCTGGTCGCCCCGCCCACCAGCGGCGCGCGCGCCAGCCAGTGCGCCGAGGCGACCACGATGGCCCGGGGCCGCGGCAGGTCGCGGGCCAGTTCGGCCAGGCGCATGCCGACCCGCCCGGGCTCCAGCGCGGTCATCGGCGAGCCATGGGAGATGTACAGCGAAGGCAGGCGGGTGGTGGTGGTCATGGACGGGCGGTTCCGGCAACGGACGAAGACCTGCAGCCTATTACGCCGCGGGCGGTGGATAAACTCCACCCAAGTCCAGGGTTTGTTCCATGGCGGCCGGGCCCCTGGCACCGGCGCGGCGCGTCATCGTCCTTGGCAGGACTTTGTCGAGCATTGCGGATGGTATTGGGCGCTGGATGGCATGTGCTCCGTCAGCGGGCGCCCCCAGTGAAGTTCATTTGGACGAACGTGGCGAATTGCATCATTTGCGCGGCTTGGCCTTCCGTTTTCCGAGCGGGCGGAGACTGCACCGCTGGCATGGCATGGATGTGCCGGAGGACATTCGCAAAGACCGCAAGACACTCACGGTGGAGCGCATCGAGCGCGAATCGAATCTGGAACTGCGCCGGGCCATGATCGAATGTTACGACATGGCGCGCCACCTGATGGACGCAAAGGCAGGCGTGCTCAGCCACGACCACGCCGGCATTCTGTACCGCAAGCGACAAGGCGAGGACGAAACCCTGTGCATGGTACGCGTACCGCCGACGATGAAGGCCGCGAGTGAAGCCATGGCCTGAACATTCGGCCTGGAAGCCGAGCAATACGTGCCGGGGCTGGGGCCCTGACAGACGCCACATGTTCAACGCCTTCCCAAGCCCATGGCCGCCCGCTGATAATCGGCCCATGGCCAAACGCTCAGGTACGCTTGAAACCACCCTGCTCGCCATCGAGCTGCTGCGCCGCATCCCGCGCAGCGGCAAGATTTCCGCGCCGGAACTGCAACGGCAACTGGCCGAGGCCGGGTTCGAGCGAGACCTGCGCAGCATCCAGCGCACGCTCAAACAGCTATGCGGGCATTTCGACATCGAGTGCGACGACACCAGCAAGCCCCACGGCTATCGCTGGCTGTCGAACGCCAAGGGTCTGGCCATCGCCAACCTGAGCGCCCAGGAGTCGATGCTGCTGATGATGGCGCAGGAACACCTTCGCAACCTGCTGCCGCCCAAGCTGATGAAGTCGATGGAAGGCTACTTCCGCCAAGCGCAGCGGAACCTTGCCCTGGGCGACGCCGGGATCCTGGAGAAACAATGGCCGCAAAAGGTGCGCGTCATCCCGACCTCGCAGCCGCTGCTGCCGCCAAAGATCAGCCCGGCCACGTTCGAGACCGTCAGCGAAGCTTTGTACGCCAACAAATGGCTGAAGCTCGACTATCAGGGTGCCAACGGCAAGCACACCCAAGCCAACATCATGCCGCTTGGGCTCGCCCAGCGGGGCGGGGTGATTTACCTCGCCTGCCGCTACGAGGGCTATGACAACGAGCGCAGCATCGCCTTGCACCGCATTGTCTCGGCCGAGATGATGACGCTCGGCTTCGAGCGTCCCAAGGGCTTCGACTTGCGCAAATATGACGAGGACGGGCGTTTCAGCCACGGCAACGGCCTGAAGGTCAAGCTGAGCTTTCGCACCGACGCGGACAATGCGTATTACCTCGGTGAAACCCCGCTGTCCGAAGACCAAGTCATCAAACTGCGCAAGGATGGTGACATGGAAGTCACTGCGACGGTGGTGGATTCGGTGCTGCTGGAATGGTGGATCAAGGGCTTCGGGGAGCGGGTGTGGGGAGTGAAGAAGGTAACTATCGGATGAATTTTGTCCCTGATTAGCGACTCAACCTGGCCGGCCAGGTTGAGTCGCTAATCAGGTATGAATTTATTTGAATCCACCTTTACTTTGTGGGTAATGGGGGCTCTTGGGTATTGCCGCCATCTTGCAATGATGGAAGCTATTAAAGCCGAAGTGCCGCCTCGAAAGATTCTCTGTAAGCCGAGCGGAATCCATCTTCAATTAGTTTTCTGGATTCGCCCGATGATCCAGCGCTATTTATTAATGGTTTGAATTTTTTAAGCATTTCGTTCTCCGGGATATGCAGCTCCTTGCTCCCCAGTGAATAATGCGGTTGGTAATAAAGATTAAGTGTAGACCCCGCGAATTCTGATTTCATGAAGTCATAAAAATAGCAAATCTTGAAATTATTGGGAGATTGCGGTTGAAACCTTCCTGTGTAATTACTTAACCGGCCAATGACGTTGACGCTTTTCCCGATATATATGCCGTAGCTCGATCCGTTCCAGCCCATGGTCCAGAAATAGACTGCAGGGATTACCTTTCCTTGCAATTCTGTATGTGCCTTTCCGTAACTTTCCTTCCGATCTTTTGGGTTCACATCGGTCAAGAGGGGAGTAAGCCCGCTGAGCGCGCCATCCGGAATTTTGAATTTCTCAATGCCTCCTCTTTCGTTCACCTTGTATCCTCTTGGGTTGGGCTCTAAAAATACTTCCCACAGTTTCACCATGGCGTAGGTGTCCAGCTTGCAGTATTCGGTGAGTTGATGTTCGATTTCGCCCTTGCGTGCAGACGTGGTGTCGGGATGAATGGCTTCGATAAAGGCTTCCATCGCCGCACCTCCATGCTGCACGCCATCCAGGTTGGCGTAATCTAATGCCGGATCATGCGGTCGTGCCGCTGGCAGTACCTTTTTGTTTGATGCTCCAGGACCCCATTTGTGATGGGTGATAGTAATGATCGCGAGCGATTGGAAGCAAGTGCACTACGCGTGCGACCAACGCTAGCAGCTTCGGCGCCAGCACAGCAAACCGCTGAGCTGTATTGAAACGGAATCATCTGACACGGGCGAGTGCCTTTCCAGATCGACGCGGCGAACTGATGGGTTTCGAAGTCCATGAAGTACGCCGGCAACGTGCAATCGGCCAGGGCTGCGCGCGCACTGCCGCGATCAAAATAAGTCTCGCCACTCAATGCTGCCTGTTTCGCCGAATGGAACCCCGGCGTGGCTGAGCAGCAAATCGGCCGCGTGGATCGCATCGGCAGCTTGTGGGAGAAGAAGCTGAACCAGGCGATCGTCGATAAAGTCCCCGCCGAGGCATTGCCCAAGATCGAGATTCGTCCCGTCATCTTCAAGGGAACTTACGACGAGGAGCACTGGAAGGTTCTGCGCGGGCGTTGGGATGATCTGCGGGCACAGCTTCATGGCGTGGTCATCACGCCTTCTGCCGCGCAGGGCGTGCCGAAGGATGTCGTCGAATCCATCAACAAGCAAGCCCCGAATTTCTCGCCTGATAAGCCATCGGGACATTAGATGCCCCCTTGTTTATCGGGGGCGCATCAATTGCTCTCGAGTTGCCTCAGTGCAGCGCTTCTCACGCAAAAGTCCGCATCCTTGCTCAACTTCTTGAGGACCGTCTTTGGCGCGGCACTGTTGCCAGCAAGGGCGCGACGCACTTCCGGGTCTTTGTGCACCAGAAGCGCGTTGCATACCTTTTGCGGGTCAGACAATGCTTCAGCCCGACCTGCAATGGCCCTTACGGTTTCAAGGTCGGAAGAGTTGATGTATTCGATCACCTGGTCGGTGCTGACCCAGCTCTTGAAGTAGTCGTTGTCAAACAGCTCCCTGATGACAGACGGGCTGGTGTCTTTCGCCAGCCGCTCGAAGACATCATTCCCGAGATCGCCGAAGTTCGCCATCTTGCCGCGGACCTCGGAACTGGGATACATCGACAAAAATTCGATCAGCGCCTTGCTCGGCATTCCTTCGCCCCAGCGCCCGTATGCGCTCGCGATCGCTTCGACTTGGGCACATCCCAGCTCTTCGGAGTGAACGTCCTTTCCATCTTGCTCAATGACCAGCTTGAATTTCAGGTCCGTCATGGCGTTTCCTCTTTGGCGGGTTGAATTTGACTTCCCACTATCCAGATAAGTGCGACGATTTGCGTCGCATGCGATCTTCACCAAGGCCGCCAACGCGCCAGCTTCACCATCGCCCAAGTATCACGCTCACAATACTTGAGCATGGCGGCGCGCAACTGCTGTTTTCGTTCCGGCGAGATGTCCGGATGCGCCGCTTCCCTCCACGCCTGCTGGGCCATGCCACCATTACTCACTTCCAGGTCGGCGTAATCCAGTTCCGGCGCAATGGTCGGCAACACCTTCTTGATCGACCACGACCCCATCTGCGCCGGGTGGTAGTAGAAATCGCGGAAGATCGGCAGCAGATCGACCATGCGCTCGACGATAGCGTTCAAGGCAGCGGCTTTGTGCGGAAACCACGCCGCCATCTCGCGTGTGCGCCCGGCCTCGAAGCTCCGGCTCCAAACCAGGATCGGGCCAGTGGTTCCGCACGCCGAAATAAGCGCATCGACGAGGCCCTGCATCGGCGCATTGCCGCTGATGTCGAGGAATTCCCTGTGACCGATGCTGCCATCGGCCTGTTCGATGTGGCAGGAAAACTGGAACGGCACCTGCTGGAACGGCTTGGTGCCAATCCAACGCGGCACCACCGGGCCGATGGTTTCGTAATCGAGGTAGTAGCGCGGGAACGCCAAAGCCCCAAGTGCATCAACCAATTCCGGCGAAATGATGGCCTCGGCATTGCGTGAAGCACGCGCAACACGGATGTGTCTTTCGTTGCTCAACCGTTCTTCGGGAACATCGCGCAGGTCAAGAAAGCCATCCCGCTTCAATTGCTCGACCAATTTCCCGCCGTGAGGCAGGATCGAAACCGGATAATCCGGCTCCTCGGGTTCTTGCGATTTGCAGTAGTCGGTGAAAGGGCAAGGATGCGGCTCGCCGCAATGCCTGCCCGTGGCGATGACTGGCTCATTCCCTTTCATCACCGCTTTCAATTCGCCCACGATCCCAGGCACTTCGGGAATCAAAGGCTCCACTTCGCCAGTGACATCCACTTTTATCAGCAGGCCGGAATAATCGTCTTCCCTTTCCAGCACGAACTGGTTATTGACGTGACCGACGTGGATTCTACCCAGCGGTAGTCCAGCACCGCGCATCACCCACGCCTGCACAGCGCAATCCCAGAGGTATTCGCCCTTGACCGAGGTGCGGGATTTCACTTCCACCAGCTCGTTATTGGCCGCGCCGCGTAATACAGCATCAGCACGGATGCGCACCCCATCATGTTCGAAGGCAGCCTCGAAGATACGCGGCACCTGCTGGACCGACAGTTCCAGCAGGGCACGGGTTTCGGCTTGGGCGCGTTCGGCGTCCAGCGGCCCTGCTTCGATAGCCGGGCCACCGCCAAGCAGCTCACGCGCCAGCTCGCCGAAATGGTTGCCTTCGTCGAAGCGGGCCTGCGAAGCATCGCTGACCTGGATGAGGTCGCGGCGATGCACTTCCAACCACAGACGCTTGCGGCACTGGCGGCCGTTCTGGAAACGGGACTTGGAAAGGTAGATGCGACGTTTCGTTGACATGTGATCCCCCTGTTCGATTGTCGTGGCTGGCTTCGTTCGAGGCAACCGGAATGATTTCGATGCCTCAATGTGGCTTGCGACGTGCTGCCGCGACGGCGCGATCAATCCGCCGCTCCATCGTGCCTGCGCCGGGGAGGCAGGCCAGCAGGCGCTCGCGGACATTGGTCGGTAGCCGTCGCAGGGCAAGGTTCTGCCAGTCGAAACGCACGTACGATACGCCGCGCGGTTTTCCGTCATCCTTCGCGCCGGCGGCATCCAGCCGGCGACACACGACTGCGGCGGCGCGCAGAAAGCGCTCGTCGGTTACGGCTTCGTTGAAGGCGAGCTTGAACTCGCCAATCTTCCAGCGATCTTCCGAATCCTGCACTACGCCAAGTGTCGCCCGCTCCCAGACAGACAGATCAAGTCGGCGACTTTCGGAGCCATATGGCGGCTCCGGAAGTTTTTGGGGCTGCGCACCATCAAGATCAGCACGGAAATCTGTGTCGCTCTAAATCAATACTATGAAGGTCGAATGACATAGACCTGGTCAAAGTTTTTCGGGAAAGCCGCCATCGAGCTGTTGCAGAAATAGATCTTTGTCTTCCGCAGTGCGTGGATTGCCTGGGTCGTTTTGGACCAGTCTTCATCTTCAAGGTTGCCCGAACGCATCCTGTCCATCTGAATGCTGCCGACCGCGGCTATCAGGTTCAGTGCCACATGCCATGCCGGGAACTCCGGCGAATACACGACAATGCTCCTGCCCTCTTGCAGCGCACCGCGGATGATTTGACTCAAGGTCTGCCCGGCCACGGGAACAATAGGCATTGCGGCACCGGTGGCTTGACCAAAATTGGCAGCTTCGGCGCGATTGAAAAGATGCCTGAAGGCCTCGCGCAGGACCTGGTCGATTGGCAGATGCTCCGGAAGTTGTTTGTTCATTTCGCAAATCTTAATCGGCCATGCGACAAATTGCGCCGCATTGGATTCACCTAGATCAAACACGACGCAAATCGTCGCACCTTTTGAATATTCTGTTCCGGTCAACCACACCGGAAAACGTCATGGACATCACCGAACACAAGGGCAAGGCGTTGAAGCTCGTCGGCGGCGACGAAAGCCGCGAGCAGGCCGAAATCCGCAAGCAATGCGCCGATCTGGTCGCCGGTTTCAAGCAGCTCACCAATGGCGCGGAACTGGCGCTGCGTCCGGGAATGCTGGCGCAATGGAAGCCCGGCCTGAAATATCGAAAGACTCCGGACTACGGTGTGCCGGTGGTGGTGGTGGAGCTGCTGAAGAACGCGCCAATGGACACCGAGCACGGCTGCGGCAGCGTGTATTTCCACGAACCGCTGGATTTGATCGCCGGTTTCATCGATGAGGAAGGCGACTTCTGCGTGCTGCATTACGATGTGCGCCGGTTCGAGCCTTACACCGGATTGCAAAATGAGTGATCGCGCCATCACCCTTGCCGACCGCTATCGCGGCTGCCTGCTTGGGCTTGCCTGCGGCGATGCCGTGGGCACCACGCTGGAATTCAAGCCGCGCGACAGTTATTCGCCGTTGACCGACATGGTCGGCGGCGGGCCGTTTGGCTTGCAGCCTGGTCAATGGACGGATGACACTTCAATGGCGCTGTGCCTTGCGACCAGCTTGATCGAATGCAATGGCTTTGACGCGAATGACCAGATGCAGCGATACCTGCGTTGGTGGCGCGAGGGCTATCTGAGTTCGACCGGGCGTTGCTTCGACATCGGTAACACGACGGTTGTTGCATTGGAACGCTACGCACAGGACGGTAATCCTTGGGCGGGCGATGATGATCCGATGGCGGCAGGCAATGGTTCGCTGATGCGGCTTGCACCGGTGGTGCTGTGGTTCCATCGCAGCAGCGAATTACTGGAGCGTGCGGGAGAAAGCTCGCTGACCACGCACGCAGCTGCCGAAGCGGTGGACTGCTGCCGCTTGCTGGCACGAGTCATTTACAACGCGCTGGATGGCAAAGGCAAGGCGGAATTGCTCGCTGGCGCAGCAGAGGCTACGAGCCAACCCAAGGTGCAGGCCCTTACCAAGGGCAGCTACCAGACCAAGACCCGTGAACAGGTTCGGGGCAACGGCTATTGCGTGGAGTCACTGGAAGCGGCGCTGTGGTGCGTCCACTACACAAACGACTTCGAGCAAGCCATCCTGATGGCCGCCAACCTCGGCGACGATGCCGATACCACGGCGGCCATCACCGGCCAGATCGCTGGTGCCCTTTATGGCGAGCAAGGCATTCCGCAACATTGGTGCGAAAAATTGCGCAATGGCCTGCTCATCGCATGCCTGGCAGAAAAGCTCATGATCTGTAATCAGTCGATGATCAACAGAATTTCAATGCTGAACTGAAAAATAGAAACGTACGCGTGAAGGACGGGGAGCCGATGCTCCCCGTCCTTTTTCTTGCCTGCCTATTCCCGATTTGCATGCACTGCGCCTGGCCGTGGAATCGGGACAGATACACACCCGGCCCGAACATGGCGAGGCCATAGACGAAGACGCGATCAATTCATCGTCGCGTTCGATGCGATGGATCTCCAGCTTCTGCCCGCACAGCAGCACGGCCACGTCTGCCGCCGCCTTGCTGGTCACGGCCAACTGGTGCTGCACTTGAAGTTGGACGTATTCCGGCACGCCGTCCTTTCACGAGCGCTTGCCGAACTCGCCGGCGGTCTGAACTCCAGAATCTGCACGTCGGAGCGACCAACGATTTCGTGGTGGATCTTCGCCAGCAGGTACGGGAAGGTCGGATGCTGAAGCACCACATTGGGCTTCCTGGCCCTGATACCGGTCTTCTGCGTGTAGGCCGTGGCAACCATCGGTTCGAGCAGCGTGCCCCAGTAGGTGACCGATTCCATGTCTTCACGGTTCTCGACCGTCTCGACGCGGCTGTTCTGCTGTTTGCATTGAATGGCTCTGGCGCACTCACCTAGCCGGCTCCAGCACATCAATCGTCCACTCCGCTTCGGGATGCTGCCGCCGCAGGCAATCGGCTGCATTGCAGGCGGCAGACTGTGCCGGGTACGGCCCGTGGAAACGGCGATCGTGCATCGAATGCGTCACCACCACGATCCACGCCTCGGCGATATGGCAAGTGGAACCTGACAGACACATCAGGCCATCAGCTTCATCGCTGCGGACAGGATGGGCAGCGTTAATGGTCGAGCCGGCGTGCCTGCATGGATCAGGTGCGGGGCGACGCCACTGAGATTCGCCTTTGTGGCGCCTGCCGAACCAACGAGGCCGTTACAGCCTGCGAAAGCCTGCTCTTTCCGCCGACGTCTCGCAGGAGGTTCTTAGGGGGTATATGGACCCATAAAACAAAAAAACCAATGCAATCAGTGGCTTGATTGGGGTTGTTGGTGCGCCTGGAGGGATTCGAACCCCCGACCAATGGCTTCGGAAGCCACTACTCTATCCGGCTGAGCTACAGGCGCCTTGCTGTTGCACGCTGCCGCGGCAAGGCCGGCGGCAGCGCGGCATTATCACTGAAAGTGCCCCGGGACGCGAACATGCCGACACGCGCTGGCGTTGGACAAGGCAACTGCTGGCCCGGCGCCGCGACGATGCCAGGTACAGGCCGGGGACTCGGGCGAGCCTTGAAGCCCCCGCCTCAGGCGATGTCCAGCGCCGGCAAGCCCTTGACCAGGTCATCGATCGCCTTGATCTGCGCAAGGAAGGCCTCCAGCGCGGCCAGCGGCAAGGCGCTGGGGCCGTCGCAACGGGCGTGGTCCGGGTCCGGATGCGCCTCCAGGAACAGCCCGCCCAGTCCCACCGCCATGCCAGCACGGGCCAGCTCCGGCACCTGGCGGCGGCGCCCGCCCGAGGCTTCGCTGCCCGGATCGCGCCGCTGCAGGCTGTGGGTGACATCGAAGATCACCGGCAGGCCGCCGCTGGACTCGGTCATTTCGCGAAAGCCCAGCATGTCCACCACCAGGTTGTCGTAGCCGAACTGCGCGCCACGCTCGCACAGGATGATGCGGTCGTTGCCGGCCTCGCGGATCTTGTCGACGACGTGCCGGATCTGGGTGGGGCTCATGAACTGCGGCTTCTTGATGTTCACCGCGCGCCCGGTGCGGGCGATGGCCACCACCAGATCGGTCTGCCGTGCCAGGAACGCCGGGATCTGCAGCACGTCCACCACCTCGGCCACCGGCGCGGCCTGGGCCACCTCGTGCACGTCGGTGATCACCGCAATGTCCAGCTGCTGCTTGACCTGCTCGAAGATCCGCAGGCCCTGCTCCAGGCCGACGCCGCGATAGGAGCTGATCGAGGAGCGGTTGGCCTTGTCGAAGGAGGCCTTGAACACATACGGGATGCCCAGCCTGTCGGTCACCCGCTTGAAGTGCTCGGCGGCAAACAGGGTCGAATCCAGGTCTTCGAGCACGTTGAGCCCGCCAAACAGCACAAACGGCGCATCGTTGGCGATGGACACCCGGTCATCGATCGCGACCGGGACGCAGTGGGCGGACAGGGGCATGGTGGGACTCGCAGGAGGATTGCGGGCCATTCTAGTGAGGGGCACAGCAAGGGTGTCTCACGCCGTGAGACCGGCATCGGTTTCCCTGCACGGCTTTGGGGAAGATCGACCATGGCCTACGCGCTGACCCGCCGCACCGAAGACGCCGAACGCGCCCTGGCCACCACCGATGGCCAGCCCTCCAAGGACGGCGCGCTGCTGGCCCAGCGGCTTGAGCGCCGCTACGCCGACCGCATCACCGGCAGCTTCACCCTGCCCGGGCGCGAAGGCTGCTACGCGCCGATCCCCGACGAGGTGCCGGCGGCCCTGGCCGAGGCGCTGCGTGCGCGCGGCATCCAACGGCTCTACGCGCACCAGGCGCAGGCATGGGAAGCGACCCGGCGCGGCGAGCACGTGGCCATCGTCACCCCCACCGCCAGCGGCAAGTCGCTGTGCTACACGCTGCCGGTGCTGAGCGCGGCGATGACGCGCCAGGCCAAGGCGCTGTACCTGTTCCCGACCAAGGCGCTGGCGCAGGACCAGGTGGCCGAGCTGCTGGAGCTCAATCGCGCGGGCGAACTGGGCGTCAAGGCCTTCACCTTCGATGGCGACACACCGGGCGATGCGCGCCAGGCGATCCGCCTGCATGGCGACATCGTGGTCAGCAACCCGGACATGCTGCACCAGGCGATCCTGCCGCATCACACCAAGTGGGCGCAGTTCTTCGAGAACCTGCAGTACGTGGTGATCGACGAGATCCACACCTACCGCGGCGTATTCGGCAGCCATGTCACCAACGTGCTGCGCCGGCTCAAGCGCATCTGCGCCTTCTACGGCGCCAGTCCGCAGTTCATCCTGTGCTCGGCCACCATCGGCAATCCGCAGGCGCATGCGCAGGCGCTGATCGAAGAGCGCGTGCATGCCATCACCGAATCCGGCGCACCCACCGGCGACAAGCACGTGCTGCTGTGGAATCCACCGGTGGTCAATGCCGACCTGGGCCTGCGCGCCTCGGCCCGTTCGCAGAGCAACCGCATTGCGCGCATCGCCATCAAGTCCGGCCTGAAGACCCTGGTGTTCGCCCAGAACCGGCTGATGGTGGAAGTGCTGACCAAGTACCTGAAGGACATCTTCGACCACGACCCGCGCAAGCCCGCGCGCATCCGCGCCTATCGCGGCGGTTATCTGCCCACCGAACGGCGTCAGGCCGAACGGGCGATGCGCGAAGGCCGCATCGACGGCATCGTCAGTACTTCGGCGCTGGAGCTGGGCGTGGATATCGGCAGCCTGGACGTGGTGATCCTCAACGGTTATCCGGGCAGCGTGGCGGCGACCTGGCAGCGCTTTGGCCGCGCCGGCCGGCGCCAGCGCCCCTGCCTGGGGGTGCTGGTGGCCAGCTCGCAGCCGCTGGACCAGTACGTGGTGCGGCATCCGGATTTCTTCGCCGATGCGCCGCCCGAACACGCGCGCACCGCGCCGGACCAGCCGCTGATCCTGTTCGACCATATCCGCTGCGCCGCGTTCGAGCTGCCGTTCAACGCCGGTGAGCCGTTCGGCCCGATCGATCCGCTGGTGTACCTGGGAGCACTGGCCGAAAGCGAAGTCGTGCACCGGGAAGGCGAGCGCTGGGAGTGGATCGCCGACAGTTATCCGGCCAATGCGGTGAGCCTGCGCTCGGTGGCCGACGGCAACTTCGTGGTGGTCGACAGGACCGACGGCAAGCAGACCATCATTGCCGAGGTCGATTATTCGGCCGCGGCGCTGACCCTGTACGAAGGCGCGATCCACATGGTGCAGTCCACGCCGTATCAGGTTGAACGGCTGGACTGGGAAGGCCGCAAGGCCTACGTCAGCCGCACCCAGGTGGACTACTACACCGACAGCATCGACTACACCCGGCTCAAGGTGCTGGAACGCTTCGACGGCGGCCCGGCCGGGCGCGGCGATGCGCACCACGGCGAGGTCCACGTGGTCCGGCGCGTGAGCGGCTACAAGAAGATCCGCTACTACACCCACGAGAACATCGGCTACGGCCCGGTCAACCTGCCCGACCAGGAGCTGCACACCACCGCGGTGTGGTGGCAGTTGCCGCAGGCCGCCCTGGGCAAGGCGTTCGCCTCCAGGCAGGACGCGCTGGATGGCTTCCTGGCTGCCTCGCATGCACTGCACGTGGTGGCCACGGTGGCGGTGATGGCCGATGCGCGCGACCTGCAGAAAGCCGTGGGCAACGGCGACGGCGCCTGGTTCGCGCTGGCCGACCAGAGCGGCCGCGGCCAGCTGCGCGGCGTGGAAGGCGCAGAGGGTGCGGCGAGCCTGGAACAGGCGTTCGTGCCGACGGTGTACCTGTACGACAACTTCCCCGGCGGCGTGGGCCTGAGCGAACCGCTGTGGCAGCGCCAGGGCGAACTGGTGCAGCGCGCCGGCGAGCTGGTTCAGCGCTGCGACTGCAAGGCCGGCTGCCCCGCATGCGTGGGCCCGGTGCTGGCCGCACACGAAGAGGGCAACGGCACCTGGCCCAAGACCCTGGCGCTGAAGGTGCTGGCGCTGCTGTGCGAGCCTGGGACTGCGCTGCACGAGGACGCAGGCTTCGATGCGAGCGCGGGGTTCGCGCCGGCCGATGGCGCGTTGACGGCGGATCATCGTGCGCTGGATGACGAGCGCGCGGCACCGGATACGTCGGCGTGACGACGATGCAGCGCCGATCTTGCGGGAGCCGTCACGGCGGCGATGTCGGTCAGCGCGCGCGTGGCGTGTTGATCGCAGGACGTGAGCGCAGTGGGAGAGCCCCTTCGCCGCCGTGGCGGCTGCCACGTCGTGCGGGGCGCGCTGCTGTGAAGGGTTCAGCGGATGGCCGCCCATGAGCATCAGCGCTGATCGACTGCGCGCCTTGCGCAAGCAGGCCGGCGATCCCACGGTGCGCGAGGCGGCGCCATCGGGCGATGGCGCCCAGCTTTCGCCAAATGTCGCAACGCCGGACAGCGCACGCACGCGTGAACGCTCGGTCCTGGACTGGATGGATCCCACCGCCACGCCTGCCGCCAACGACCGCCATCGGCGCGGCCTGCAGCCGCAGAACGTGGACGCGCTGCGTCGTCTGATCGCCACCCGCGAGCGCAAGCCGGCCGTTCCGGCAGGCGCGGCCGTCGCGCGGGGTGCCGCAGTGGCCGAGCGCAGCCTGCCCGGGCAAGAGATCTCGCCCGGCCTGCACCTGATCGAGGCATTCCTGCCGCAGCCGATCCCGCGTATGGCGCTGTCACTGGCCTTCGCCAGGCGCTGCGAGGATGCGGTGGCGCCGTGCGACCTGCTGTTCTTCGATACCGAGACCACCGGCCTGGCCGGCGGCAGCGGCACACGCGCCTTCATGATCGGTGCGGCCGACTGGCAGGTGCATGCGAGCGGGATCGAAGGCCTGCGCGTGCGCCAGCTGCTGACCTCCACGATGGCCGCCGAAGGCGCGATGCTGCGTGCATTCGCCGGGTGGCTGTCGCCGGGCACGGTGCTGTCCAGCTACAACGGCCGCAGCTACGACGCACCGTTGCTGAAAACGCGCTACCGCCTGGCGCGCCTGCCCGAACCGGTCACCGCGCTCGATCACGTCGACCTGCTGCACCCCACCCGCCGGCGCTATCGCGGCACCTGGGAAAACTGCAGGCTGGCCACCATCGAGCGCCAGCTGCTGCGCATCGTGCGCGAGGACGACCTGCCCGGCTGCCAAGCCCCGGCCGCCTGGCTGTCCTACCTGCGCGGTGGCAGCGCCGGCAACCTGCGTCGCGTGGCCCAGCACAACCACCAGGACGTGGTCACCCTTGCCCAGCTGTTCCAGCGCCTGGTGCAGGCCGAGGAAGACGAACGCGCCGTGCTGGCCTTCGAGCAAGCGCGGTAGCCGGCGCAGACCGGTCAGCGCCCGGGCGCACCCATCGCTTCGGGCTGCAGGAACGGCTGCCGGGCCGCCTCGTCAGTTGCTGTGCCATCGCCTGGATGTGCCGGCAGCAAGCCCTCGCTGGAGGCCACCGCCGGAATCGTGCTGGTCAGGAGAAGCGCGGCTCACCCCACGATCCGGTCCCACACCTCGCGCACCGCCAGTCCCCCGCCACCAATCAACATCCCGAAGTACACGATGCTTGCGCCATTGAGCAGGTGCCCCAGCAGCACCGCCACGCCATCGCGCTGCATCAGGCCGATCGCCAGCAGCAGCAACGCCAGGCCCGGGATGGTGTTGCTGAAAGGCACGAACCCGAACGGCGCCATCAGCAGCACCGCGCCCAGCACCAGGGCGGCATCGTTGAGCGTTTCGGCGATGCGGCTGTCGACCAGCACCGGCAGCCGATGGGGGCGGCTGACCTTCTGCAGGCGCGCCACCCACACCATGCCGCGGCCCAGCGCGTTGCGCAGCTTGTCGGCGGGCAGCTGGCGCTGGCGCAGCCGGGTCGGCAGCCACAACGGCCGGCGCAGCAGCCGGCTGACACCGACCAGCAGGATGCCGGCGCCGAACACGGTGCTGACGCCGGGAATGGACACCGGGATCAGAAACACCAGGGTCAGCAGCGCGGTGAGCAGCAGCAGGCCCTGCGGGCCGACCTGATCGAGCAGCGCATCCAGGCTGATCTGGTCCGGCGGCAGGCCATCGATGGCCTGTTGCAACTGGTCGCCCAGCGAGGCGGGCGCGGCGGTGGTCATCATGTGGGGGCGGCGGTGGCGGCGGGCGTTGCAGGCTAGCAGCCTGTCGGGCTTTGGTGGTCGAGGCGAGAATTCGGCTGTGCGAGGTCAGATTTTCGACGGTTCGCCGGCCCATAGTGGTGCTATGGGCCAAGAAGCGGCGGAAAGATGGGCCGCACAGGCGGATTCGCAGCCCGGCCGACCAAAGTCCGACAGACTGCTAGCCCGGCGGCCGTGGCGGCGCTGTCGGATTGGCGCGGCGCCATTCAGCTCCCGGGCGGGCTGCGGTCGCTGTGCGCGGCCAGGAACGAACGCAGCGACGCCGGCTTGACCGGCTTGGTCAACAGCCGGTAGCCGCGCGCGCGCGCCTCGACCTTCAGCTCGTCGCGCCCGTCGGCGGTGAGCAGCGCGCCGGCGATCGGGCCGGGGCTGGCGTCACGCAACGCATCGAGCGTATCCAGCCCTTCCAGGCGGTCATGCAGATGGTAGTCGACCAGCATCACCGCCGGACCTTCGGCCACCTGCTCCAGGGCGGCATCGACGGTGCTGGCGGTGATCACCTCCACGCCCCAGCGGCTGAGCAGCATGCGCATGCCATCCAGGATTTCCTGGTCGTTGTCCACGCACAGTACCTTCAGTCCCCCGAGCGAGTCGCTCACCGGTGCACGCCGCCGGCGCACCACCGGCTCGCTGATCTGGGCCGCGCGTGGCACGGTGATGGAGAACATGCTGCCCTTGCCGACGTTGCTGCGCGCATCCAGCGGCGCGTCGAGCACGCGCGAGATGCGCTGGCAGATCGACAGGCCCAGGCCCAGGCCCTGCTCACCCCAGTCGAAGGGCTGCTGGTAGCGCTGGAATTCCTCGAAGATCTGGCGCATGTGCTGCGGCGGGATGCCTGGTCCGGTGTCCCACACCTGCAGTTCCAGCAGCCGCCCGCGCCCGCGCATGCCCAGCACGATCCGGCCCGAGCGGGTGTAGCGCAGCGCGTTGGCGACGAAGTTCTGCAACACTCGGCGCAGCAGCCGGCGATCGCTGCGCACCGGCGCGCTGGCAGGCGCGTGCACGCGCAGCTGCAGGCCGCGGCTGGCCGCCACCGGTGCGTACTGGGCGGCCAGCTCGCGCAGCACTTCGGCCGCGTCGAAGTCGCTCAGCTCGGCGCGCAGGCGGTTGGCGTCCATGCGCGAGACATCCAGCAGCCCGTCCAGCAGCTCCTCGGCCGCGCGCAGCGAGGCATCCACGCGCTCGGCCAGGCGCACCTGCTCGGCCGCATCGCCGCCGCTTTCGCGCAGCGCCGAGGTGAACAGCCTTGCCGCATTGAGCGGCTGCAGCACGTCATGGCTGATCGCGGCCAAGAAGCGTGTCTTGGACTGCTGCGCGGCCTCGGCCTCGCGCGAGCGCTCGGCCACCCGCTGCTCCAGGGTCTCGTTGGATTCCAGCAGTGCCATCTCCACGCGCTTGAATTCGGTCACATCGTTGTAGCTGGTCACGTAGCCGCCGCCGGGCAGCGCCTGGCCGCGCAGCTCGATCACCTGGCCGTCGCTGCGCACCCGTTCGAACACGTGCGGCGTGCCGGCGCGCATGTAGCCGATGCGCTTGTCGATCTGTTCCTCCACCTCGCCGGCACCCAGCTCGCCCTTGAGCGCGTTGTAGCGGATCAGGTCGGCCACCGGCCGGCCGACGTAGAGCATGCCCTCCGGGTAGCCGAACATGGTCTGGTAGCGGCGGTTCCAGGCCACCAGGCGCATCTCGTGGTCGACCACGCTGACCCCGGAGCTGATGTTCTCCAGGGTGGAGGAAAGGATCTCGCGGTTGAAACGCAGTTCCTGCCCGGCCTCGTCCAGCACCGCCACCACTTCGCCCAGCTCCATGCCCGAGCCGCGCAGCACGCTGGTCAACACCAGCCGCGCCGAGGCCGCGCCAATGGCCGAGGCCAGCAGGCGCTCGGTGAACTGGACCCAGGCGCGGTCGGCGCTGGCATCGGGCTTGAGTTCGCGCCCCAGCTCGTTGGCCTGCTCGGCGAAGGCACGCACCGCGTGGCGCTCGCCGACCACGCGCTGGGCCAGCGAGACCAGGTCGGACACGCGCACGCTCCCGCCCGGCCACGGGCTTGCGATCAGCGCACGCCGCTGGGCGTACGGGTCCAGAAACGGCACGATCCGCAGGCGTTCATCCAGGCTGGGCCGCCAGCGCGCCGAGACGATCATCATCGTGCCGGCATTGAGCAGCAGCGACCAGAACGTGCCGTGGGTCAACGGGTCCCAGCCGGTCAGGTTGAACAGTTGCTGCGGACGCAGCCAGGACACCCCGAACGGCCCGGTGACCAGCCACTGCGGCCCCAACCAGCCCGAGGCCGACAGGGTCGGCAGCAGCAGGGTATAGCCCCAGGTGGCAAAGCCCACTGCCATGCCCAGCTCCACCCCGTGGCGGCTGGCCCCGCGCCAGTACAGCCCGCCGATCAGCCCCGGTGCGAACTGCGCCACCGCGGCGAAGGCGATCAGGCCGTAGCTGGCCAGGGTACTGCCACCGTCGCTGTTGCGGTGGTAGGCGAAGGCGCACAGCGCCAGCGCCACGATGGTCACCCGGCGGATCCACAGGACCCGGGTGGCCATGTCGGCCGCGTCGTGGCGCTCGCCCCAGCCACGGCGCAGCAGCAGCGGCATCACCAGATCATTGCTGACCATGGTGGCCAGGGCGATGCTGGCCACGATCACCATGCCGGTGGCCGCCGAAAAGCCACCGATGTAGGCGGCGATGGCCAGGCCCTCGCGGCCAAGCGCCAGCGGCAGTGCCAGCACATAGGTATCGCCGGCCTGCGCGCCGGACCCGCCGAACAATTCCGCGCCAGCCGTGGCGATGGGCACCACCATCGCCGAGATCACCACCAGGTAGGCGCCGAACATCCAGCGCGCGCGGCGCACGTCGCCCACCTCGCCGCATTCGACCACCGCCACGTGGAACTGGCGCGGCAGGCAGATGATGGCCAGGAATCCGAGCAGGGTCTGGGTCAGCAATCCCACCGGCGGGGCGTTATGGAACAGGGTCAGCACCGACTCGCCCAGCGCATGCCCGCCCGTGCCCAGCCACTGCCAGGCGAACACACCCACCGCGGTGATCACCACCAGCTTGACCACCGACTCCATGGCAATGGCCAGCATCATGCCGTGGTGGTGTTCGGTCGCATCGACCTGGCGGGTGCCGAACAGGGCCGCGAACAGCGCCATCAGCAGCGCCACGTACAGCGCCGGGTCGTGCAGGAAGCCGGCGGCCTGCGGGTTGTACCCGGTCAGCACGCCCAGGCTCATCGCCACCGCCTTGTACTGCAGCGCCAGGTAGGGGATCACCCCGACCAGCGCGATCACCGTGACCAGGGCCGCCAGCCGGCGCGAGCGTCCGTAGCGCGAAGAAATGAAATCGGCGATGGAGACCGTGTTCTGGCTGCGCGCCGCCAGCGCCAGGCGTTCGATGATGCGCCAGCCGAACGCCAGCATCAGCAGCGGCCCAAGGTAGATCGGCAGGTAGCCGATGCCGTTGCGCACTGCACTGCCGACCGCGCCATAGAAGGTCCACGACGAGCAGTACACCGCCAGCGCCAGCGAATAGATCGCCGGGCGCAGCCAGCGCCGGTTGGGATACAGCGGATGGCGGTCGCCGAACCATGCGATGCCGAACAGCAGCACCGCATAGCCGACTGAAATGCCCAGCAACAGCCAACCTGAAATCATTGCCTTTCCCGGACCTCGCACGCACGTGACGCGGCGCGCCAGGGGCACCGCATGCAGCCCTGGAGTTTACCCGCGTGCCGCAGGCACGGCTTCCCGCTTTCCCCGGTTTCGGGGGCAGGCCGAACCTGCCCGGCCGGGACATTCCCGGTCATCGGGCGAACGGCAGCGCTGCAGGCTCGGCTACAGGCCTTCGGCCGGTGCCAGGCGCAGCCGGGCAACGGTGCCGCGGCCCGGCTCGGAGTCGATCCGCAGTTGCCAGCCCAGGTGCTCGCACAGGCGCGCGATCAGGTCCAGGCCGATGCCGCCGCCGTCGCGGCCGCCGCCGCCGCGGGCCAGACGCCCGTAGACCTCGCTGATTTCCTCCGGCGACATGCCATGGCCGGGATCGCGGATGATCACGGTGGCATCGGCGGTCAGGCCGACCTCGATCCGGCCCCGGTCGCTGTTCTCCACCGCGTTGCGCAGCAGGTTGCCGATCGCGGCCTGGACCATGGCCACCGGCGCGCGGATCACGCAGGCAGGCAGCGGCGCCAGCACGATCTCCAGGTCGCGACCTTCGGTGAGGTGGCGGTGATCGGCCACCACCGCCGGCAGCAGTTCGTCCAGGGCCACCATGTCGGCGCTGCCGGCCAGGCGCGCCGGATCCTTGGCCAGCGCCAGCAGCAGCGCGATCAGCTGTTCGACGTTGCGCGCGGTGCGGCGCACGCGCAGCAGCGGCTGGCGCGCGGCCACCGGCAGGTCGGGCTGCTCCAGGGCCAGTTCGTTGGCGCCGGCGATCACCGCCACCGGCGTGCGCAGCTCATGGCTGGCACTGTCGATGAAGGCGCGTTCGCGTTCGACGAAACGGGCGTTGCGCTCCAGGTAGTCGTTGAACGCCGCGCCGATCACCTGCAGTTCCTCGCTGGCGTCCTCGGCCACCTGGATGCGGGCATGGCCCATGTCCGGGCGTAGCCCGGCAATCTGGTCGGCCATCGCGCCCAGCGGCCGCACCGCGCGCCCCAGGCCCCAGGCCATGAGCAGGCCGAACACGGCAATGGCCACCGCCGCGGCGCCCACCGTGCCCAGGGTCACCCAGCCTTCCACGCCTTCGAAACGGGTCAGATCCAGGGCCAGCGCCAGCCGCCCCAGCGGCGTGTCTTCCACCAGCACCACGTGCTCCACGCCATCGATGGAAAAGTCATCGTGCAGCCCGGGCTTGAGCGCGGCCAGTTTGGTCGGCACGTCCGGATCGGTATTCAGGAAATACAGGCGCTCGGCCGGATCGTCGATCCAGTTGTAGCCCGGGTCGGCCTGCCGCCGTTCGACGAAATGCTGCAGGTCCGAGCGCATCAGCGAGCGCCACACCTGGCGCTCGGCGTGTTCGTTGACCACCTCGCCGCCCAGCACCACCGCGCCGGTGACCACCACCAGGTACACCAGCGCCCAGCGCAGCAGGCGCTTGCGCAGCGAGATCCTACGCGCCATCGGCAGCGACATCACCGGTCAGCAGCCGGTAACCGACCCGCGGCAGGGTCTGGATCAGCTTGGTCTGGAACGGGCCATCGACGCTGCGCCGCAGTTCGTAGATGTGCGAACGCAGCATGTCGCCGTCGGGTGGCTCATCGCCCCACAGCGCGTATTCCAGGCGCTGGCGGGTGACCGCGGCCGGGCTGGCCTGCATCAGCACTTCCAGCAGCTTGCGGCAGGCCGGGTACAGGTGCAGCGGCTGGCCGGCGCGGGTGGCTTCCAGGGTGGACAGGTCCAGGGTCAGGTCGGCCACCTGCAGCACGCGCCGGCGGTTGCGGCCGTTGGCGCGGGCCAGCAGTGCCTCCAGCCGCACTTCCAGTTCCTGCATGGCAAAGGGTTTGGTGAGGTAGTCGTCGGCGCCGGTGCGGAAACCGTCGATCTTGTCGGGCAGTTCATCGCGCGCGGTGAGCATGATCACCGGCACGATGCTGCCGTACTCGCCGCGCAGCCGGCGCAGCACTTCGCGCCCGTCCATGCGCGGCAGCATCCAGTCCAGCAGCACCGCGTCGAAGACCTGGGTCGTGGCCAGGTGCAGGCCGGTAACGCCATCGGGGGCGGCATCCAGGGCGTGGCCGCGCGATTCGAAGTAATCGAACAGATTGGCCACCAGGTTGCGGTTGTCCTCGATCACCAGCAGGCGCATGGCCGTGCTTCCTCAAATGCCTCGGATGGCCGCAGCGCAGTCGCGATCGCCATGGATGGGCGCGTATGGTTGGGATGCCGTTGTCGGAATGGTGTTGGATGCGCGGCCATGCACATTCTCCCATAGCCACCGGCGGCTGAACGGTTAAATCCAGCCAACCTCGCTCCGACGAAGCTCCGACGGTGCAGGCCCGAGCATCCGCGCCGTTCCCGTGATGCGTGCGCCTTCAATGCAGATGCCTGCCACCAGACTTCTCCGCGTTCGCGCCGCCGCGCGCCTGCGTCCTGACCTGCTGCTGTGGGGCCCGCTGGGTGCGGCCATCGCGGCCATCGCCTTGTTGCAGGGCGCCGGCGCAGACCGGTGGCTGGCCGACCAGCTGTATGCGCTCGAAGGGGGCCGCTGGGCCCTGCAGCACGCCTGGTTCACCGAGGACCTGGTTCACCGTTGGGGCAAGCGGCTGGATATCCTCGCCTGGCTGGTGATGGCGTGCACGCGCATGGTGCTCGCACGCGATGCCGGCAAGCGCGCCTGGTGGCGGCCCCTGGACTACCTGCTGGTGGCCACGCTGACCGGTCCGCTGATGGTGTCCTGGCTGAAGTCCTGGACTGCTGTCGACTGCCCCTGGGACCTGGTCCGCTACGGCGGCAGCCATCCGTACGTGGAATTGCTGCAGCCTCGTCCGGCCGGCCATGGCCCCGGCCAGTGCTTTCCTGCCGGCCACGCCAGCGCCGGCTATGGCTGGCTGGCGCTGTTCTTCGGCCTGGGCGCGCTGGATCGCCGCTGGGGCTGGATCGGCCTGGGCATCGCGCTCGGGGTGGGCCTGGTGTTCGGCATCAGCCAGCAGCTGCGCGGCGCGCATTTTCTCTCCCACGACGTGGCCTCGGCGGCGGTGTGCTGGCTCATGGCCTGGGTCTGCGCACGGCTGATGCTGCCGCGCCAGCCGGCGGTCAAGGCATGAGCGCCGACCTGCCCATGCCGCGCAAGCGGCCCGGCGCCGACGTGCCACATCTGGCGGCGCGGCTGCGGCAGCCGCCGCGCCTGAGCAGCGAAATGCTGGTGCTGCTGGCCAGCCTGTATTTCGCCGTCTTCAGCAATGTCCGTTTCTGGTCGGCCGCCATCACCGCACCCGCCCAGCAATGGCCGATGGCCATCTCGCTGTTGGTCTTGCTGGTCGGCCTGCACGCGCTGTTGCTGGGCCTGCTGGTCAACCGCTGGACCGCCAAGCCGCTGTTGAGCGTGATCGTGCTGGTGACCGCCGCGGCCTCGCACTTCATGCAGGCCTTTGGCCTGTACCTGGACGCGGACATGGTGCGCAACGTGCTGGCCACCGACCCGCGCGAATCGTCCGAACTGATGACCTGGTCGCTGCTGGCACCGCTGCTGCTGGCGGCCATCCCGGTGGCGCTGCTGTGGCGCGTGGAGCTGGTCGGCCGACCTTTGAAGAAGGCTTTGGGCGCGCGCGTCCTGCTGCTGGGCGGTGCCCTGGCCGCCAGCACCGTGGCGGCGGTGGCCGGCTACCAGCCGCTGGCCGCGCTGATGCGCAACCAGCATGACCTGCGCTACCTGGCCACCCCGGGCAACTGGATGCTCTCGCTGGGCAAGGTGGCCTTCGCCAGCCCGCCCGGCCCGAAGAAGCCCAAGCTGCCCATCGGCACCGACGCGGTCCAGGTCGCCGCGCGCCCGGCCGGGGCCAGGCCGCGACTGTTGGTGATCGTGGTCGGCGAAACCGCGCGGGCGCAGAACTGGGGCTTGGGCGGCTACGCCCGCGACACCACCCCGGAGCTGCGCCAAGCCGGCGTGATCAACTTCACCGACACCAGCGCCTGCGGCACCGCCACCGAGGTCTCGTTGCCGTGCATGTTTTCGCCGTGGGGCCGCCACGACTACGACGAGAAGAAGATCCGCGCCCACCAGTCGCTGTTGCATGTGCTGGACCATGCCGGCATCGGCGTGGTCTGGCGCGACAACCAGGCTGGCTGCAAGGGCGTATGCGAGGGGCTGCCGATGCAGTCGGTGACCGACGCGAAGGACCCGCAGCTGTGCAACGACCAGCGCTGCTGGGACCAGATCCTGCTCAAGGACCTGGACGGGGCGCTGGCCATGGCCAAGACCACGGGCGGGGACAAGGTCCTGGTCCTGCACATGTTGGGCAACCACGGACCCAGCTATTACGACCGCTACCCGCCGCAGTTCGCCCGCTTCACGCCTGCCTGCCAGGTGCCTGACCTGGGCCGCTGTTCGCGCCAGGAGATCGTCAACGCCTACGACAATGCCTTGCGCTACACCGATCATGTGCTGGCCAGCGCCATCGGCGCGTTGGCCAGGCGCACCGAGGTGGACAGCGCGCTGGTGTACCTGTCCGACCACGGCGAATCACTGGGCGAGAAGGGCCTGTTCCTGCACGGCGTGCCCTACGCCATCGCCCCGCGCGAACAGACCCACGTGCCGATGGTGATGTGGTTCGGCGACCGCTTCGCCCGCGACGAGGGCCTGGACCTGCAGTGCCTGCGCCAGCGCGCCACCCGGCCCACCAGCCACGACAACCTGTTTCCCTCGGTGCTGGGCCTGCTGGACGTGAAGACCTCGCTGTACGACGCCTCGCGGGATCTGTTCGCACCGTGCCGTGCGGCGGCGGCAACCCACGCCTGAGCTGTTGCCCTGAGCTGTTGCCCTGAGCTGTTGCCCTGAGCTGTTGCCCTGAGCTGTTGCCCTGAGCTGTTGCCCTGAGCTGTTGCCCTGAGCTGTTGCCCTGAGCTGTTGGCCTGAGCTGCTGCTTGTGCTGTTGCTTGTGCTGTTGCTTGTGCCGTTGCCGTTGCCGTTGCCGTT
Organism: Pseudoxanthomonas spadix BD-a59; assembly: GCF_000233915.3. Lineage (NCBI taxonomy): Bacteria > Pseudomonadati > Pseudomonadota > Gammaproteobacteria > Lysobacterales > Lysobacteraceae > Pseudoxanthomonas > Pseudoxanthomonas spadix. The sequence goes on from NC_016147.2 coordinate 3,376,699, forward strand.
GCCGTTGCCGTGAGCTTTACCTGACCGAGCCGTAAAGCGAGCCGAGCATCGCAGGAAGGCAGGGCCGAAGAGGCGCCCTTGTCTGAGCGAAGCGAGTTTGGGCGCCGTCCCTGAAAGGGGATAAATGCCCCGCCTTCCGAGAAGCGCAGGGGACCGCCGCGCAGCGGCGGATCGCGTTTTCAATCCCCTTTTTGGGACCGGCGAGAAGCGGTTTTGGCTACTCTTGCCAAGACAAAAGTAGCTCGCGCCGCGAAGCGGCGTGAAAGCCTTTGCTTCTGATCTTGGTGTGCGTTGAGTGTCCCCGCTAAGACCGCGCAAGCCATTCAAGCAGGATCAAAGGATTTCGCACCCTTCGGGCATGGACTTCCTTTTCTCGCGGCAAGAGGAATCTCAGTCAAATCAACAACAACAGACCGAAGCCTGCGCCGCATCAACCCAGGTGCGGCGTCCCCAGGTACTGCGCACTCTGCATCTCGATCAATCGCGACGCCGTGCGCTCGAACGCACCGGCCAGGCGGCTGCCGCTGTACAGCGCGGTCGGTGCAGCGGCGGCGGTGCACACCAGCTTGACCTGGCGGTCGTACACCTCGTCGATCAGGTTGACGAAGCGGCGCGCGGCATCCTCGTTGTGGCGATCGAAGGTCGGGATGGCGCCCACCAGCAGCGTGTCGAATTCGCGCGCCAGCTCGATGTAGTCGGTGGTCGAGCGCGGGCCTTCGCACAGGGCCGAAAAATCGAACCAGGCCAGGCCCCGGCAGCGTCCGCGCAGCGCGATCCTGCGACCGTCGATCTCGATCTGCCCGGCCTGCGCCGGTACGCCGGCCAGTTCCAGCCAGCGCTGGCCCAGCCAGGCGTCCGCCTCGCCATCCAGCGGCGCGCGGTACACCGGCGAACGGGTCAGCGTGCGCAGCCGATAGTCCTGCTGGCCCTCGGCGTGCAGCACCACACAGTACTTCTGCAGCGCGGCGATGGCCGGCAGGAAACGCTCGCGCTGCAGGCCGTCCTTGTAGAGGTTTTCCGGCGCGGTGTTGGAGGTGGTCACCAGGGTCACGCCCTGGGCGAACAGCCGCTCCAGCAGCCGCCCCAGCAGCATCGCATCGCCGATGTCGGTGACGAAGAATTCGTCGAGCACCAGCACCCGCAGCGAATCCTTCCAGTCTTGGGCGATGCGTGCCAGCGGATCGCTCTGGCCGGCATGCGCGCGCAGCCTGTCGTGGATCTGGCGCATGAACCGGTGGAAATGCGTGCGCCGCTTCTGCCTGACCGGCAGCCCGTCGTAGAACAGGTCGACCAGGAAGGTCTTGCCACGGCCCACACCGCCCCACAGATACAGTCCGGGCACGGCCTGCGGCTTCTTCCAGAAGGCCGAAAGCCGATCCAGGAAGCCGTCCTGCTCGCCCTCACACAGTTCGATGTGGATGCGGTCCAGCTCGGCCAGGGCCGCGTGCTGGGCGCGGTCATCGCTCCACTTGCCTTCGCGCGCACCCTGCGCATAGCGCTGCGAAGGCAGTAGGTCAGCCTGCGCGCGGCCTGCCTGCGGTGCGTTCACGCGCTGGCTGCCGGCAGCCAGCCCTTGACCGTGTGCTGGATGGCGCCGCGCAGGTCGATCAGCTTGCGGTGGAAGAAGTGGCCGGTGTCGGGCATGCGCACCAGCGTGTGCGGCGCGTCGAGGCCGTCGAGCCAGTCGACCACCGCCTGCGGATCGACGATCTCATCATCGTTGCCCTGCACCACCAGCCAGCGCGACGGCGGCTGCACATCATCGAAGTCCCACTCGCGCCCGACCGGCGGGGCGATGGACACCAGTACCTGCGGCCGCAGCGCGGCGCTGGCCTTCAGGGTCACATAGGCGCCGAAACTGAAGCCCACCAGCCACAGCGCCGCCTCGGGCCGCTGGGTGCGCACCCAGGCCACCACCGCGGCCAGGTCGTCCTGCTCGCCGACGCCGTTGTCGAACGCGCCGGCCGAGCGGCCGACGCTGCGAAAGTTGAAGCGCACGGTGGCCAGGCCAAGCTCGCGCAGCGCGCGCGCGGCCATGGTCACGACCTTGTTGTGCAGGCTGCCGCCCTCGGTGGACAGCGGATGGCAGACCACCGCCACGGCCGGAACCGGCGCCACGTCGGGATCGGGCAGGTCCACCGCCGTTTCCAGCGCGCCGGCGGGGCCGTCCAGCAACAGGGTGGTCGATTCAGTGGGGAAGGCATGGGTCGGCATGGCGCCATGATAACCCCCGCTTCGCGCGCGGCCTGCCCCTGGCAACCTCGTCAAATCGCATAAACACCGACGCCGGCCCCACGGGACCGGCGTCGGTGTGGGCTGGCGAATCTCGCCCCGGCCCGTGGCGCCCCTCCCAGGGATGGCTTACTTGGTGATGTCCACGCCCCGGGTCTCGCGCAGGAAGATCCCCCCGATCACCACCGTCATCAAGGCAACGCCGATGGGATACCACAGGCCGTAGTACATGTTGCCGGTCGCCGCGACCAGGCTGAAGGAAATCGTGGGCAGGAAGCCGCCGAACCAGCCATTGCCGATGTGGTATGGCAGCGACATCGAGGTGTAACGGATCCGGGTGGGGAACAGTTCCACCAGCCAGGCCGCGATCGGCCCGTAGACCATGGTCACGAAGATCGCCAGCACAAACAGCACCGCGATGACCATCGGCTTGTTCATGCGCGCCGGGTCTGCTTTTTCAGGGTAGCCGGCAGTGGTCAGAGTGGACTTGAGCTGCTTGGTGAAGGCCTCGCTGTTGGCCTTGGTTTCTTCCTTGCTCAAGCCGCCGCCTTCGTACGAACTGATCTGCACGCTGCCCACATTCACCGTGGCCACGGTGCCGGGCGCGGCCTCGTTGATCGTGTACGGAACGCCGGCCCTGGTCAGCGCGGTGGCCGCGACATCGCAGGAGCTGGTGAAGCTCTTCCGGCCGATCGGGTCAAACTGGAAGCTGCAGGTCTGCGGGTCGGCATTGATCACCACCGGCGCACTGACACGGGCCTCTTCGATCGCCGGGTTGGCGTAGTGGGTCAGCGCCTTGAACAGCGGGATGTAGCACAGTGCGGCCAGCAGGCAGCCGCCCAGGACGATGCCCTTGCGGCCGATCCTGTCCGAGAGCCAGCCGAAGAACAGGAAGAACGGCGTGGCCAGTGCCAGGCTCCCGGCAATCATCAGGTTGCCGGTCGTGGGGTCGACCTTCAGCGCCTGGGTCAGGAAGAACAGCGTGTAGAACTGGCCGCCGTACCAGACCACGGCCTGGCCGGCGGTGGCGCCCAGGAGCACCAGCAGCATCAGCTTGAAGTTGCCGCCCTTGAGGCTGTCGCGGAACGGCTGCTTGGACCCCTTGCCCTCGGACTGCATCTGCTGGAACAGTGGTGACTCGCTCAGCTGCAGGCGGATCCACACCGACACGCCCAGCAGCACGATCGAGACCAGGAACGGAATGCGCCAACCCCAGTCCTCGAACGCTTCATTACCCAGCGCAGTGCGGCAGGCCAGGATGATCAGCAGCGACAGGAACAGGCCAACGGTGGCCGTGCACTGGATGAAGCTGGTGTAGAAGCCACGCTTGTTGACCGGCGCGTGTTCGGCCACGTAGGTCGCCGCGCCCCCGTACTCGCCGCCCATCGCCAGACCCTGGGCCAGGCGCAGCACGATCAGGATCACCGGCGCGGCCGCACCAATGGCGGCGTAGGACGGCAGCACGCCCACCAGGAAGGTGGACAGGCCCATGATCAGGATCGTGACCAGGAAGGTGTATTTGCGGCCGATGCGGTCGCCCAGGCTGCCGAAGAAGGCCGCGCCGAAGGGCCGCACGAAAAAGCCTGCCGCAAAGGCCAGCAGGGCGAAGATGAAGCCGGTGGTTTCGTTGACGCCGCTGAAGAACTGCTTGGCGATGATCGCCGCCAGCGAGCCGTACAGGAAGAAGTCGTACCACTCGAAGACCGTGCCGAGGCTGGACGCGATAATGACGCGCTTGTGCCCGGAAGTCAGCGCGCCCGAGACGGGCTGGGAGGAAGCAGTCGTTGACATGAGGTTCTCCGGTTAGAAGCTGTATTTCACGGACGTATGGATGCGCTTGAAGTCGCCGGACCGGTCGTCTTCAAGCTGACGCTGGCCCCAGCTGAGCTCGGCGCCCAGATCGAGCTTGGGATACGGCGAATAGATCACGTTGGCGTGCCAGGACTGGGCGCGTTCGGTCACCCCGTAGCCGGTGTATTCCACATCGTTGTCCAGTAGGGCCTGCGCGTAGTACAGGTTGGTGCGCACCTTGGGCGAGAACAGATGGCGCCAGGCCACCCAGCCGCCGTAGCCGTCCTGTGCATGCAGGTCGTTGTCGGCATCGACCACGGTGTCCGGTCCCAGGCCCAGGGCCATGTAGCGGCCAATGCCCTTGCCGCCGTTGACCTGGTAGCGCAGGTCGTCGGCCTTGCCCAGGTTGAATTTGCCGGCCACGCTCAGCGCAGCGCCGTTGTCGGTTTCGTCCTGGTACTTGAACTGGCGCAGCAGCGCGGCCACGCTGAACAGGCCCCAGTCGCCCTTGGTCTGCCACTTGGCGGTCAGGTCCGGCAGGCTGCTGTCGCCGGAGTTGGAGCGCACCCCGGTCCGATACGCACCCATCGTGGTCTGCGGGTTTTCCAGCGCCACCGAGAAGCCACCGTTGGTATAGCGCAACTGCGCCTGGCGCACGAAGATCACCCCGTCAGTCGGCCCCAGGAAGTCCACTGCGTCGGGCAGCACTTCGGCATTCATGAAGTTGGACCAGGTCTGGCCGGCCAGCCAGTGGTTCCAGCTCACGTACGCATGGCGCAGGCTCAGCGCGTAGGTGTTGGTGGAAGTCTCGTTGCCGGCGAACGTGTTGCTGCCGCCGCCGAACATGTCCGCCTCCAGGTACGCCTTGATCTTGTCGCCATTGTCGGTGACGGTGTCCATCGAGAAGTTGAAGCGCGAGAACTGCGCGTGGAAATCGGTGTAGCCATCGCCACCATCGGCGCCAGCACCGGCCACCGGGATCGCCGCTGGCACATAGAACAGGCGTCCGGCCGATCCGTCGACGATGCGGCCGTCGGAGGTGTCGGTGTACATGCCGTCCATCTTGATGAAGCCACCAAAGGTGAAGGTGGTATTGGGCATGGCCCCGGCCATGATCGACTGCGCCTGGATCGGCTGCTTGCCGGCCGGGACCTTGGCCACACGGGTGCGCACCTCGTCCAGCTGGGTCTGGGTCTGACTGATCTGGCCTTGGGTCTGGGCGATCTGCCCTTGGGTCTGGGTGATCTGGCTGGCCTGTTGCTGTTGCGCGTTGAGCAAGGCCTGGACCTGCGCCTCGAGCTGGGCCACGCGGGCTTCGAGCTCTTTCTCCTTCCTTGTCTGAGCCAGGGCCGCTGCGGGCACCAGCAGGGCAACCAACATCGCGACTGCAAGTGGTCGGCGCGACAACGATGCTAGGTTTGTGCTCATTTCCCCTCTCCCAGGAAGTCCACCCATGTGCGTCGGATCTGCCCCCTCAGAGCGCACCATGGCAGAGTGCGGGGTACGTGATGGCGCTCACCATTCCCCTTTGGTCGAAACGCGCACCCTTTAAGACCAAGGTCTAACGGGCCTGTCGGGCAGCGTAAACCGTGGATCGGTCAAACTTCCTGTCCCCGCGTCGCGGCCGGTTTTTCGATGTCCGGCCCGCTCATTGGCAACACGTTCCACCAAGGAGGCTCCATGTCCGATCTGTATCCCGTCGATCCTGCATTCGCCCGCCAGGCCCGGGTCGATGCCGCGACCTATGCCCGCGACTACAAGGCCTCCATCGAGCAGCCCGAGGCGTTCTGGAAGCAGGTGGCGCAGCGGCTGGACTGGATCAAGGCGCCGACCCGGATCAAGGACGTGAGCTTCGATGTGGATGACTTCCACATCCAGTGGTTCGCCGATGGCGAACTCAACGCCAGCGTCAACTGCCTGGACCGCCAGCTGGAGGCGCGCGGCGACAAGATCGCGCTGCTGTTCGAACCGGACAGTCCCGACAGCGAGAGCTACGGCGTCACCTATCGCCAGCTGCATGCGCGCGTGTGCCGGCTGGCCAACGCGCTGCGCAGCCTGGGCGTGGCCAAGGGCGACCGGGTCACCATCTACCTGCCGATGATTCCCGATGCGGCCGTGGCGATGCTGGCCTGCGCCCGGATCGGCGCGGTCCATTCGGTGGTGTTCGGCGGTTTTGCGCCCAATTCCATCGCCGACCGGGTCGCCGACTGCGCCAGCAAGCTGATCATCACCGCCGACGAGGGCCTGCGCGGCTCCAGGAAGATCCCGCTCAAGGCCAACGTCGATGCCGCACTGAAGCTGCCCGGCACCAGCTCGGTGGAGACGGTGCTGGTGGTGCGCCACACCGGTGGCCCGGTCGACATGCAGGCCCCGCGCGACCGCTGGTTTCACGACGTGGTCGACAGCCAGCCGGACACCTGCGAGCCGGAGCGCATGAACGCCGAGGATCCGCTGTTCATCCTCTACACCTCCGGTTCGACCGGCAAGCCCAAGGGCGTGCTGCATACCACCGGCGGCTACCTGCTGTGGGCTGCGTACACGCACGAGCTGGTCTTCGACCTGAAGGAAGACGACATCTACTGGTGCACCGCCGACGTGGGCTGGGTCACCGGCCACAGCTACATCGTCTACGGCCCGCTGGCCAATGGCGCGACCTCGCTGGTCTTCGAAGGGGTGCCCAGCTATCCGGACAATTCGCGCTTCTGGCAGGTGGTGGACAAGCACAGGGTCAGCCTGTTCTACACCGCGCCCACCGCGATCCGCGCGCTGATGCGCGAGGGCGATGGCCCGGTCAGGAAGACCTCGCGCAAGACCCTGCGCGTGCTGGGCACGGTCGGCGAGCCGATCAATCCCGAAGCCTGGCGCTGGTACTACGAGGTGGTGGGCGACAGCCGCTGCCCGATCGTGGACACCTGGTGGCAGACCGAAACCGGCGGCCACATGATCACCCCGCTGCCCGGTGCCACCGCGCTCAAGCCGGGCTCGGCCACGGTGCCGTTCTTCGGTGTGCAGCCGGCCGTGGTGGATGCCAACGGGGTCGAGCTGGAAGGCCAGGCCGAGGGCAACCTGGTGATCAAGGACTCCTGGCCGGGTCAGATGCGCACGGTCTACGGCGACCACCAGCGCTTCATCGACACCTACTTTCGCACCTATCCGGGCACCTACTTCACCGGCGACGGCTGCCGCCGCGATGCCGATGGCTACTACTGGATCACCGGCCGGGTGGATGACGTCATCAACGTTTCCGGCCACCGGATCGGCACGGCCGAGGTGGAAAGCGCGCTGGTCTCGCATCCCAAGGTGGCCGAGGCCGCCGTGGTCGGCTTCCCGCACGACCTCAAGGGCCAGGGCATCTATGCCTATGTGACCCTGGTGGCCGGCGAGCAGCCAACCGAGGAACTGCGCAAGGAGCTGATCGCCCACGTGCGCAAGGAGATCGGGCCGATCGCCTCGCCCGACCACCTGCAGTGGGCGCCGGGCCTGCCCAAGACCCGGTCGGGCAAGATCATGCGCCGGATCCTGCGCAAGATCGCCGAGAACGCGCCGGACCAGCTGGGCGATACCTCGACCCTGGCCGACCCGTCGGTGGTCGATTCGCTGGTGTCCGAGCGCAAGGTCCGGTAGCCGGAGCGAGGGCCGTGGCCAGTGCATCGTCCAGGGCCGACCGCGTGGTCTGGCACCATGCCAAGCGTTCCCACCCGGAATCGGCATTGCCCGAGCGCGATGCCGACCCGGTGCACGACCCCTCTCCCACGACCTGCGCCTCCATGACCACACTGCTCATCGCCGACGACCATCCCCTGTTCCGGGAGGCCCTGCGCGGAGCCGTGCAACGGGTGCTGCCGGGGGTGAACCTGCACGAGGCCGCCAGTGTCGATGCGCTCTACGCCCTGGTCGAGGCCAACCCGGATGCGGACCTGCTGCTGCTGGACCTCAACATGCCCGGCGCGCATGGCTTCAACGCGCTGGTCCACCTGCGCGCCCTGCATCCGCAGCTGCCGGTGATCGTGGTGTCCGCGCGCGAGGAACCCTCGGTGATGCGCCGCGCCCTGGACCACGGCGCGATGGGCTTCATCCCCAAGTCGGTCGATTCGGACACCATCGGCGAGGCCATCGGCGCGGTGCTCGATGGCGAGCGCTGGGCGCCGGAGGAAGCCCACAACGCCCCGGCCATCGGCCGCGACGAGGCCGAAGTGGCCCAGCGCCTGCGCGATCTCACCCCGCAGCAGTTCCGGGTGCTGCAGATGCTCGGCGCCGGCCGCCTGAACAAGCAGATCGCCTACGACCTGGGCGTGTCCGAGGCCACCATCAAGGCCCACGTCACCGCCATCCTGCGCAAGCTGGGCGTGACCAACCGCACCCAGGCGGTGCTGATGGCCGGGCGCCTGTCGGTTGATCCGGACGGCCTGATCCCGCCGCCGGAAGACCAGGAATAACGCCGTGCCCTGTGGGAGCCGCTTCAGCGGCGATGGGGCCTTCCCTGCAAAGCCCCATCGCCGCTGAAGCGGCTCCCACGCAAAGGCCAGCCTTCGCGGCCACCGGATGCGCGGTACGCTTCGGCTTCACCCACCGCCCGCCGAGCTGCATGCACGACGCCAGCGCCGTCGCCTCGCTGATCGCCGAGGCCTTCGCCGACTACCACGCCCAGTTCGCCGCGATCACCCAGCGCGCGCGGCGACGGTTCGAGCAGCGCCACTGGAGCGCGGCCCGCGCCGATGCGGTCGAACGCATCGCCCTGTACGACGCCTGCATCAACGAGTGCCGGCTGCGGCTGCAGGCAGTGCTGGGCCAGCGCGCGTTCGACCGGACCCTGTGGCAGGCCATCCGCGACCATTACGCGGCCCTGATCGAGGGCCAGATCGACCGCGAGCTGTACAAGACCTTCTACAACACCCTGAGCCGGCGCTTCTTCCAGACCCGGGGCGTGGATGCGCAGATCGAGTTCGTGGCGCTGGACATCGCGCCCACCGATGCCATCACCCATCCGGTGGCGCGGCACAGCTATGCGGTCTCGCTGAAGCGGCCGACCGACACCTTCCAGCGGGTGCTGGGCGACTACGCCTTCGATGTGCCCTATGCGCATCTGACCCGCTGCGCGGCGGCCGTGGCGGTGCGCCTGCAGGACGAGCTGGCCGACTGGGGCCAGGATCCGGTGCGGGCGATCGAACTGCTGGATACCGTGTTCTACCGCGAACGCCGCGCCTACCTGGTCGGCCGGGTGCTGGGCGAATCGCGCTTCGCCCCGTGCGTGATCGCGCTGGTCAACGACGAGGCCGGCCTGCGCGTGGACGCGGTGCTGACCCGGCGTGCGGAGGTGGCCCAGCTGTTCGGCATCTCGCGCAGCTACTTCCAGGCCGACCTGCCCACGGTCGGCGATGCGGTGGTGTTCCTGCGCACGCTGCTGCCGCACAAGCCGATCGACGAGCTGTACACCGTGCTGGGCCGGGCCAAGCAGGGCAAGACCGAGCGCTTCCGCACCTTCTTCCGCCATTTCAACGAGTGCGCCCACGAGCAGCTGGTCCAGGCCGAGGGCACGCCCGGGCTGGTGATGGCAGTGTTCACCCTGCCCTCCTACCCGCTGGTGTTCAAGCTGATCCGCGACCGCTTCGCCGAATCCAAGCAGGTCACCCGCAAGGACGTGCAGGACCGCTACGCGCTGGTGTTCAGCCGCGACCGCGCCGGCCGCCTGCTCGACGCCCAGCCGTACCGTTCGCTGCGCTTCCCGGTCGCGCGCTTCGCCCCGGCGCTGCTGGCCGAGTTGCGCGACACCTGCGCCGGCAGCCTGGAGTTCGAGGGCGAGGATGTGATCATCGCCCTGTGCTACGTGCAGCGCCGGCTGCGCCCGCTCAACCTGTACCTGCGCGAGCAACCGGCCGAAGCCGCGCGCGCGGCGGTGCTGGAGTATGGCCAGGCCATCGTCGACATGGCCCGCAACAACATCTTCCCCGGTGACATGCTGCCGAAGAACTTCGGTGTGTCGCGGCACGGGCGGGTGGTGTTCTACGACTACGACGAGGTCCGGCTGATCACCGACTGCAGTTTCCGCGACTGGCCCAGGGCGCAGAATTTCGAGGAACAGATGGCCGATGAGCCGTGGTTCCAGGTCTGGCCGGGCGATGTGTTCCCCGAGCGCTTCGCCCAGTTCATGGGCTTGCCGCCGGCGCTCGCGCAGGCACTGCAGGCGGTCCATGGGCAGCTGTTCGAGCCGGGCTGGTGGCGTGCCCTGCAGGCCGAGCTGGCCCAGGGCCGCTATCCCGATACGCCGCCCTATCCGCCCGGCCTGCGCCTGGCCTGAACCGATCGCCGCGCGCGCGACCATCGTGGGCAGCGTGCACAGGACCCGCATCGCGTCATGCGGTGCGTGCGTGCGGCCGTGTACCGTATGGGCTGTCGCCACGCCGGCCCAACGTGCATGAGTACCTACCGCCTCAAGTCCGTGTTCGCCCCGCAGTCGATCGCCATCATCGGCGGCAGCCCGCGCGAGCGCTCGGCCGGACGCGCGGTGGTGCGCAACCTGAAGGCCTCCGGCTTCCCCGGCCAGATCGCCTGGGTCAACACGCGCTATGACCAGATCGACGGCATGGCCACCGTGCACGAACTGACCGACCTGGCCTATGTGCCCGACCTGGTGATCGTCACCGCCCCGGCGCCGATGGTGCCCAAGGTGGTGGCCACCGCGGCGCAGCGCGGGGTCGCCGCGGCCATCATCCTGACCGCCGGCCTGGGCCAGGGCCCCGGCTCGCTGGCCGAGGCCACCGAACAGGCCGCACGCGCGCACGGCCTGCGCCTGCTCGGCCCGCACTGCCTGGGGGTGATCGCCCCGCATGCCAGGCTCAATGCCAGCATCGCTGCGCACACGCCGCTGCCGGGCGACCTGGCGCTGATCTCCGAATCCTCGGCCATCGCCGCGGCCCTGGTGGAATGGGGCGTGCAGCACGAGGTCGGCTTCTCCGCGGTGGTGTCGCTGGGCGATGCGATCGACGTGGACTTCAGCGACCTGCTGGACCACTTCGCCCTCGACCGGCACACCCGCGCGATCCTGCTCTATGTCGAATCGATCCGCGACGCGCGCAAGTTCATGTCGGCCGCGCGCGCGGCGGCGCGTGGCAAGCCGGTGGTGGTGGTCAAGTCCGGGCGCGCACCCAACAGCGGCGGTGCCACCCACACCCAGACCCTGGCCCGTTCCGATGCGGTCTACGACGCGGCATTCCGGCGCGCCGGGCTGCTGCGGGTGGGCGCGCTGGACGAGCTGTTCGCCGCCGCGCAGACCCTGGGCCGGCTCGGGACCTTCCCCGGGCGGCGCCTGGCGATCCTGTCCAATGGCGGCGGCGTCGGCGCGCTGGCCCGCGATCAGCTGGGCGCGCTCGGCGGCACCCTGGCCACGCTCTCCAGCGCCACCGTGGACAGGCTGGATCGCGCGCTGCCGGACTGGTCGCGCAGCAACCCGGTGGATATCGTGGTCGACGCCGATGGCGAGCGCTATGCGGCGGCCATCGAGGCGCTGCTGGCCGATGCCGAGAACGACGCGGTGCTGGTGGTCAACGTGCCGACGGCCTTCACCTCCTCGGCCGATGCCGCGCGCGCGCTGGTGCGCAGCGCCGGCCAGCGGCTGCGCTACAGCCGGGCCAAGCCGGTGTTTGCGGTGTGGCTGGGCGGTGGCGAAGCGGCGCTGTCCGCGCTCAACGCCGCCCACATCCCCAACTATGCGACCGAGGCCGACGCGGTCGCCGGCTTCATGCATCTGGTGCGCTATCGCGAAGCGCAGACCGCGCTGATGGAAACCCCACCCAGCCTGCCCGAGGACTTCGTGGTCGACAGCACGGCCGCGCGCGCCATCGTCGAGGCCGCGCTGGCCGAGGGCCGCCAGTGGCTGGACCCGATCGCCGCCAGCAACGTGCTGCGCGCCTACGGCATTCCGACCGCCCGCATCTGGGCCGCGGCCGATGCCGACGCGGCGGTCAGGCTGGCCCAGCCGCTGCTGGACGAGGGCCTGCCCGTGGCGGTCAAGGTGTTGTCGCCGGACATCATCCACAAATCCGACGTCGACGGCGTGCGCCTGAACCTGGTCTCGGCCGAGGCCGTGCATGCGGCCACCACCGCGCTGATCGAGCGCGCACGCCGGCTGCGCCCGGATGCGCGCATCGACGGGGTGGTCGTCCAGCCCACCGTGCTGCGGCCCAAGTCGCGCGAGCTGATCGCCGGGATTGCCGATGATCCGGTGTTCGGTCCGGTGATCGTGTTCGGCCGTGGCGGCAGTGCGGTGGAAGTGATCGACGATGTCGCCCTAGCGCTGCCGCCGCTGGACCTGCGCCTGGCCCACGAGCTGATCGGCCGCACCCGCGTCTCGCGCATCCTCAAGGCCTATCGCGACGTGCCGGCCGCCGACGAACGCGCCGTGGCCCTGGTGCTGGTCAAGCTGGCACAGCTGGCGGCGGACATCCCCGAGATCCGCGAGCTGGACATCAACCCGTTGCTGGCAGATGCCGGCGGCGTGGCCGCGGTGGACGCGCGCATCGCGGTGGCCCATTCGCGCCAGCTGCACAAGGGCCGTGGCCATCCACGGCTGTCGATCCTGCCCTATCCCAAGGAATGGGAGCGCCAGCTGACCCTGACCGATGGCAGCGCCGTGTTCGTGCGGCCGGTGCGGCCGGAAGACGAAGCACTGTTCCGTGCGTTCTTCGCCAGGGTCAGTGACGAGGACCTGCGGCTGCGCTTCTTCCAGTCGATGAAGCACTTCAGCCACGAGTTCCTCGCCCGCCTGACCCAGCTGGACTACGCCCGCTCGATCGCGCTGGTGGCGCTCAATGGGCAGGGGGAGATGCTGGGCGCGGTGCGCCTGCTGGCCGACGCCAACTACGAGCGCGGCGAATACGCCATCCTGGTCCGCTCGGACCTCAAGGGCGCCGGCCTGGGCTGGCAGCTGATGCAGATCATGATCGAGTACGCGCGCCGGCAGGGCCTGCGCCTGGTCGAGGGCCAGGTGCTGCGCGAGAACCGCACCATGCTGGCCATGTGCCGGGAGCTGGGCTTCAGCTTCAAGCCCGACCCGGACGATCCGTCCATCGTCAACGTGACCCTGCCGGTCGGCGACGCCGCGCGCGCCAGTGCCTGATGCTGCTGGACGTGCTGGTCAGCCAGATCGAGACCCATGGCCTGCTCGGCTGCCGAATGCAACCCTGGTCTGCCGGAGCAGGCCGCCTCCGGCCAGCGTGGGTTAACGCGCCGCTGGTAGCGTGGATGGATGTGCTGTCCGGGCGCCGGTGCCTGGTGGCGCCGCTTGCGCGCCGCGGCTGCGCCTTCTCCCCAAGGTCCTCGCGCCATGAACGCCGCCCCCATCCTGTCCCTGCTGCTGCTGGCCGCGCCGCTGGGCGCGCTGGCCCAGGCCGGTCCGCTGGACCTCAAGCTCAAGGACGACCCGGCCTTTTCCGCAGCCGATCCGCCCGGTGCCTATTACGGCGATCACAGCGGGCCTGTGCCGAGGGACATCGTGCCTGCGCGTTCGGAACTGGACGACGGCAAGGCCCACCTCCATGGCAGCTTCACCACCGGCATGGGCTACTCCACCGGTTACGGCAGCAGCACCTACCACGCGGCCGACCTCAGTATCGGCAAGGCCTTCACCAGCGAACAGGGCCGCACCAGCGTGATGCGCATGGATATCCACGTCAGCAAGGGCGATGGACCCTTCCATGGCCCTTACGGTGACGGCGACTACGGCGGCGGCAACCGGCCCGGCCCGCGTTCGGCAGGCGGCGCGTCCATGCGCTGGTTGCAGGACGCCCCGGAGTGACAATGCCGTCATTCCAGGGCCTCTCCCAAGCCTGGGCCCGGCTTTCCGATTGACCGATCACGGCTGCGGCCGCGACAATCCGCGCCAGAAGGGGAGTAGCTCCCACGCGCTGTGATCGTCATGACGGGCCTGGTGCCCCGGTCCAGCGGCAACCGGTCCAGATCATTGACCGGCTGTGAGCGAGACCTTCGCCGCAACGGCGAAGGCGTGTGCCCCGGATCTGCCAAGACTCCAGACGCACCCACCGGACCCCGTCGCTCCCGTCCCTCTTACGCGTGGAGAAAACCAGATGCAGACAGTGGCCAACCCTTGGCTATGGGGTGGATTCGTGGTCGTGGTGATCGCCGCGTTGCTGGCCGACCTGGTGCTGATGCGCCACGGCGGCGCGCACAAGGTGAGCTTCAAGGAAGCGCTGTGGTGGTCGATCGCCTGGGTCACCCTGGCCCTGGCGTTCAACGCCGGCCTGTGGTGGTACCTGCACCAGACCCTCGATGCGGCCAACGCCGGCCGCATCGGCCTGGAGTTCCTGACTGGCTACCTGGTCGAGAAGTCGCTGGCGGTGGACAACATCTTCGTGTTCCTGCTGGTGATGAATTCCTTTGCCCTGCCCGAGGAGCAGCGCCAGCGCGTTCTGGTGATCGGCGTGCTGGGCGCAATCGTGCTGCGCGCGGTCATGATCTTTGCCGGCGCTGCGCTGCTGACCAGGTTCCACTGGCTGCTGTACGTGTTCGGCGCGTTCCTGCTGCTCACCGGCATCAGGATGTGGTTCTCGGCCGGGTCCGAGCCGGATCTGGAAGCCAATCCGGTGTTGAAGTACATGCGCAGGCACCTGCGCCTGACCGAGAGTTATGTCGGCCACAGGCTGTCGGTGGTGCGCGAGGGCAAGCGCTGGTACACGCCGCTGTTCGTGGTGCTGATCCTGATCTCGGTCACCGACGTGATCTTTGCGGTCGACTCGATCCCGGCGATTTTCGCCATCACCACCGACCCGTTCATCGTGCTGACCTCCAACGTCTTTGCGGTGCTGGGCCTGCGCGCGATGTTCTTCCTGCTGGCCGGCATGGCCGACCGTTTCCACCTGCTGCCCTACGGGCTGGCGGTCATTCTGGTGTACATCGGCGCCAAGATGCTGGTGGTGGACTTCATCCAGATCCCGGTGCTGGCCTCGCTGGGCGTGGTGTTCGCCATCCTGGCCCTCACCGTGTGGCTGAGCCTGGCCCGGCCGCCAAGGCCTGACGCACACGGCTAGGCACAGGCGCCTTGCAGGCGGGGGTGATGCGGGCGCTGCAGTGCGGCCGGCACAGCCGGCAACGCTGTCGGTGCTGCCGCAGGCGCATCAGGATTTTCGCCCTGCCGGAATGGCCTGGCCTCACGCGCCAATGAACACGGGCCGGCTACGTTTGCCGGCCCGGTTTTCATCGGAAAAAGCCACGCATGGCCCTGTTCCAGACCCTGGTCGTGCTGCTGCTGGTGGCCGCGCTGCTCTCGCAGCTGGCGCGCCGCACCGGTCTACCCTACCCCAGCCTGGTGGCGGTGGCCGGCACGGCGGCGGCAGCGATGCCGTGGGTGCCGCAGGTCGGGATCGACCCGAAGCTGGCCATGACCCTGTTCATCGCCCCGGCGCTGCTGTCGGCCGCGTTCGAGACTTCGCCCCACGAGCTCCGGCACAACTGGCCGCCATTGCTGGCGCTGGCGGTGTTCGCGGTGCTGCTGACCACTGCGGCGGTGGCCTGGCTGGGCGTGTCGATGGCCGGCCTGCCGCTGGCCGCGGCGATCGCGCTGGGTGCGGTGGTGGCGCCGCCGGACGCGGCCGCCGCCCACGCGGTGCTGGGCCGGCTGGGCCTGCCGCGGCGCACGCTGGTGACCCTGCAGGGCGAAAGCCTGTTCAACGATGCCATCGCCCTGGTGTTGTTTGGCGGCGCGGTGGCCATGGTCCAGGGCACCGACCATCCCTGGCAGTCAGTGGCCGGGCTGCTGCTGGAGGTACCCGGCGGGGTGCTGCTGGGCGCGGCGGTGGGCTGGGGCTATTCCAGGATCGGAGCAATGTGGTCGGGCAGCCAGAGCGCGACGATCTTCGAATTCGCCGGCACTTTCCTGGTGTGGACGGCGGGCGAGCGCCTGCATGTGTCGCCGGTGCTGGCCGTGGTGACCTACGCGATGCTGCTGGCGCGCTCGGCGCCACATCGCCAGCACGTACGCGGCCGGGTGCATTCGTTCTCGATCTGGGATGCGGCGGTGTTCGTGCTCAACGTGATCGCCTTCCTGCTGATCGGCCTGCAGGCGCGCGAGGTCGTGACCGGCCTGCAGGGCGCCGAACGCTGGCACGCGCTGGGCTTTGCCGCGGCAGTGCTGGGCGCGGTGGTGCTGGTGCGGGTGCTGTGGGTGATGCTCTATCCGCTGCTGCTGCGCGCGCTGCTGCCCGGCCACGAGCCGCAGGTGCACGGCCAGACCCGGGTGCGGCTGGTGGTGTCCTGGTCGGGCATGCGCGGGGTGCTGACCCTGGCCACGGCACTGTCGCTGCCGGGTGATTTCCCGGGGCGCGACCTGATCGTGCTGTGCGCGCTGGCCGTGGTGCTGGGCACCGTGGTGCTGCAGGGTGCCACCCTGGACGCGCTGATCCGCTGGCTGAAGATTCCCGCCGACACCACCACCACGCGCGCCATCGACCAGACCCGCGAGCGCCTCGAGGCGGCCGGGCGCGAGGAGCTGGAGCGGCTGGCCGCCAGCGACACCAATCCCGAGGCCCTGCGCCGGGTGCGCGACTGGTATCACGCAAAACCGGCCCCGGGCGAAGTCGAAGCCAAGCGCCGCCTGGTCCAGGCCGAACGCCGCCAGCTCAACGCACTGCACGCCCGCGGCGAGCTGCCCGAGGACGCCTTCCGGATCCTGCAGGAGGAACTGGATCTGCGCGAGCTGAGCCTGTCCGAGCCGGAGGCGCGCAGGATCGAGGAAGTATGAGCCCCGCGATACAGGCGTGTGTCATCGGCGGGGGAATGCACGCCTGCTCCACTGCGCTTCGGTCAGAACCACGCGAAGACCCGGCCGGGCAAGACGCGGCGCGGCAGGGATTTGGTGCGGCCACGCGCCGATGGGACCTGACCCCGCTCGGCAGCCCAGGCACCGTGCTCAGAGTTTCGGCAACGCCGGCACGGCGGTCGGACGACCCAGGGGATCCAGGGCGATCATCACGAAGCGCCCGCGCGTGCATAGCTTGCGCTCGCCGGACAGCAGGTCCTCGGTGATCACTTCCACATCGACATTCATCGAGCTGCGGCCGACCTTGACGATGCTGGCGACCACCTCGACCAGGTCGCCCTTGCGGATCGGTTGGCGGAAATCGACCTGCTCCGAGCGCGCGGTGACCACGGTGGTGCGCGCATAGCGCGAGGCAACGATGAAGGCGGCCATGTCCATCCACGCCAGCGCCTGGCCCCCGAACAGCGTGCCCAGATGGTTGGTGTGGTCGGGAAAGACCATGTGCAGCAGGCGGGCCTGGAGCGGACGCACTTCACCGGCAGGGACTTCGGACATCGCGGCAACTCCTGAGTTGGACCCTGCGCAGCGCGCGCAGAGGTCCATTGTCGCCGGTGTAGGGCATGGCCGCGCATCGCAGGAATGCGTGCACGGTTGCCAAGCCTTCGGGACATTGGCCGCGCTGGGCGGCGCTTCCATTTCCGCCCCGTCGGCTTCGGCAGCGCCGATCCAGCGCGCAGGACACCGCTCAGAACGCGTGGTCGAAGCCCACTTCACCCTGCACGCCCACCTGGTAGGACGAGACCCGGCGCTCGAAGAAGTTGGTCAGCTCCTGGACGTCCTGCAGCTCCATGAAGGGCAGCGGGTTGCGCACGTTGTACTTGCGCTCCATGCCCAGCCGGGCGAAGTGGTTGTCGGCGCAGTGCTGCAGGTACTGGCGCATGTCGCGGCTGGAGATGCCGGCCACGCCGCCGGACAGCACGTCCTCGGCGAACTGCAGCTCGCATTCGATCGCCTCTTCGAGCATCGCCTGGACCTGTTGCTGCATCTGCTCGTCGAACAGGTCCGGCTCCTCCTCGCGGACCACGCGCACCGACTCGAACGCAAAGGCCATGTGGCAGCTCTCGTCGCGGAACACCCAGTTGGTGCCCGAGGCCAGGCCCGGCAGCAGCCCGCGCGAACGGAAGTAGTACACGTAGGCAAAGGCTGCGAAGAAGAACAGCCCTTCGATGCACGTGGCAAAGCAGATCTGGTTGAGCAGGAACTGGCGTCGGTGCGCGCGCGTCTCCAGGCGGCCCAGGTCCTGCAGGCTGTCCATCCACTTGAAGCAGAACCCGGCCTTGTTCCTGATCGAGGCGATGTTGTCCACCGCGGCGAAGGCCTTGCTCCGCTCGCCCGGTTCGGGCAGGTAGTTGTCCAGCAGGGTCAGGTAGAACTGCACGTGCAGCGCTTCCTCGTAGAGCTGGCGCGACAGGTACATGCGCGCTTCGGGCGCGTTGAGATGCTGGTAGAGGTTCAGCACCAGGTTGTTGGACACGATCGAATCGCCGGTGGCGAAGAAGGCGACCAGCCGGTGGATCAGGTGGCGATCGGCCGGGGTCATCTTGTCGTGCAGGTCGGCGATGTCGATCTGGAAGTTGATCTCCTCCACCGTCCAGCTGTTCCTGATGGCATCGCGGTACATGTCATAGAACTGCGGATAGCGCATCGGGCGCAGGGTCAGTTCAAAACCGGGATCGAGCAGCATCTGACGGGGGTGGGCGGACATGGGTTTCTCGCTTGTGATTTCTTTCCTTCTCCCGTCGGGAGAAGGTGCCCGAAGGGCGGATATCGAAGCCGCATCCCTGCGGCTGAGGTAAGGGCGAAGGCGATGATGCCGGAGCCCTCATTGACTCCGCCGCACCCTCACCCCAACCCCTCTCCCGACGGGAGAGGGGCTTGAAGCATTACTGGCAGGCCTCGCAGCCTTCCGGATTTTCCAGCGAGCAGCTCACCGCCTCGTCCGGGGTGAACGCCGGCTTCGGAGCGGGCGCTTGGCTGGCGTCGTGGCTGAGGGTGGCCTTGGCGATGCGGGTGGCCGGGCGCGAGCGCAGGTAGTAGGTGGTCTTGAGGCCCTGCTTCCACGCGTACATGTACATGGAGGACAGCGCGCCGATGTTCGGGCTCTCCATGAACAGGTTGAGCGAGGCGGACTGGTCGATGAAGGCGCCGCGGCCGGCGGCCATGTCGATCAGCGAGCGCATCGGGATTTCCCAGGCGGTGCGGTAGATCTGGCGCAGCGTCTGGGGAATCTGGGCGATGCCCTGGATCGAGCCTTCGGCCAGCTTGATCGCATCGCGCATCTGCGCAGTCCACAGGCCGAGCTTCTTCAGCTCGTCCACCAGGTAGCGGTTGACCTGCAGGAAGTCGCCCGACAGGGTCTCGCGCTTGAACAGGTTGGACAGCTGCGGCTCCACGCACTCGTAGCAGCCGGCGATCGAGGCGATGGTCGCGGTCGGGGCGATGGCGATCAGCAGCGAGTTGCGCAGGCCGTGCTGGCGGATGCGCGCACGCAGGGCGTCCCAGCGCGCGGTGTCTTCCGGGGTCACATTCCAGGCATCGAACTGCAACGCGCCACTGGCCGCGCGGGTGTCGGCGAAGGACGGATGCCTGCCGCGTTGCTGGGCCAGTTCGCACGAGGTTTCCAGCGCGTGGAAGTAGATGGTCTCGGCGATCTTGTTCGACAGCGCGCGGGCCTGCGCGCTGTCGAAGGCCAGGCGCTTCTTGAAGAACACGTCCTGCAGGCCCATGCAGCCCAGGCCGACCGGACGCCAGCGCAGGTTGCCGCGACGCGCGGTTTGAATCGGGTAGAAGTTCAGGTCGATCACCCGGTCCAGCTGGTGCACGGCCAGGCGCACGGTCTGGGCCAGCTTGTCGAAATCGAAATCGCCGTGGTCGTCGAAATGACGGCCCAGGTTGATCGAGCCCAGGTTGCACACCGCGGTCTCGTCGCTGGAGGTGACCTCCAGGATCTCGGTGCACAGGTTGGACAGGTGGATCACGTTGCCGGCGCGCAGGGTCTGGTTGCTGGCCAGGTTGCACTTGTCCTTGAAGGTCATCCAGCCGTTGCCGGTCTCGGCCAGGGTGCGCATCATCCGGGCGTAGAGCTTGCGCGCGGCGATGGTCTTGGTGGCCTTGCCCTGGGCTTCGGCCTGCAGGTAGGCGTGCTCGAAGGCCTCGCCGTACAGGTCGGGCAGTTCCGGGGTGGTCTTGGGATCGAACAGCGACCACGGCGCATCGGCTTCCACGCGCTGCATGAACAGGTCCGGCACCCAGTTGGCCAGGTTGAGGTTGTGGGTGCGGCGGGCGTCGTCACCGGCGTTGTCGCGCAGCTCCAGGAAGTCTTCCAGGTCGGCGTGCCAGGTTTCCAGGTACACGCAGGCCGCGCCCTTGCGCTTGCCACCCTGGTTGACCGCGGCCACCGACGAATCCAGGGTCTTCAGCCACGGCACGATGCCGTTGGAATGGCCGTTGGTCGAGCTGATCAGCGAGCCGCGGGCGCGCACGCGGCTGTAGCTGACGCCGATGCCGCCGGAGAACTTGGACAGCTGGGCGATATCGCCGTACCTGGCGTAGATGGACTCCAGCGAGTCCTGCGGCGAATCCAGCAAAAAACAGCTGGAGAGCTGCTCGTGGGTGGTGCCGGCGTTGAACAGGGTCGGCGAGGACGGCAGGTAATCCAGCCGGGCCATGCGCTGGTACAGCGCCAGCGCTTCGGGCACCTCTTCGCTCAATGCGCTGGCGATGCGCAGGAAGAACTGCTGCGGGGTCTCGATCACCTTGCGGGTGTGCGGATGGCGCAGCAGGTAGCGGTCGTACAGCGTGCGCAGGCCGAAGTACTCGAACTCCCGGTCCAGGTTGAGGTCGATCGCATCGTTGAGCTTGCGCGCGTTAGCCTGCACGAACTCCAGCAGGCGCGCGTTGATCAGGCCGACTTCGTGGCCGCGGCTGATCGACTGCGAGAAGGCGTGGATCTGCTGGCCGGCCACTTCCTTGGCGATGCAGTTGGCCAGCAGGCGCGCGGCCAGGCGGCCGTATTCGGGCTCCTCGCCGATCAGCAAGGCGGCGGTGCGGATCGACAGTTCGTCCAGTTCCTGGGTGCTGGCCCCGTCATACAGGCCGGAGATGGTGCGGGTGGCCACGCGCATCGGATCGACCGCGTGCAGGCCATCGGCGCAGCGCTGGACGGCACGCACGATCTTGTTCAGGTCCACCGCCTCGCTGCCGCCGTTGCGCTTTTTCACGCGCATCACGGTGGCGGTGGGCGGTGGGGTCAGCAGGAATTGTGCGTCGGCCGGGCGCGGCGCCACGGCGGAATCGGTCTGGGTCACGAGTCGGTTCTCCATGCATGATGCACGCCCCGCGCCTGTCCCGAGCAAGGCGAAGGACGGCGTTGGCGTTGGAGTGTGGGACGGCGGCGTCGCAAGGACCGCGACGCCCGGACGGGCCGGCGGCGGCCTTCGCTTCATCCGCCATCTTCCCCTCGGAAGACGCCGCGGCCAGGACCGCGCGATGTGCGTGCGCGCGGCTGTCGGCAGGTCTTCGGACTCATGGGCATGAAGGCCAGACCTTCTCCTCCTCCGCCGCTTCCCGGGCGCTGGCCCAGTGCTGATGTGGCGGATTCGTTCCCAGTTACCGCTGCGGGGCAGCGTCGGAATTGGCCTCGACGGCCGCACCGACTTCCCTTTTGATCCGCGACGAGCAAGTCCGCAGAACCGACAGCCACAAGATAGTGTGGCCGAAGGGCTCCGTCAACGCTAAATGTGGTGTGCGGCTCTTACCCCCAGCGGCGGCGGGTTTTACCGCCTGGAACGTGGCGCCTGGCCGTGGCTCGGCTTGCCGCCAGGTGGGCCGGACAAGGTCTGCCACACCTCCTTCAGCGACCGGGTCCGGCGCAGGTCGGCGAACAACCCGATCCAGCCGTGCAGCGCAATGCGTACCGGGTTGTAGCTGCGGATCGGTTCGACCAGGCCGTAGCGGATCGGCACCCCGGGCTGGACCTGGCCAAATGTGCCGAACAGCCGGTCGAACACGATCAGCACCCCGCCGTAGTTGCAGTCCAGGTACTGCGGATTGCTGGCGTGGTGCACGCGATGGTGGGCCGGGGTGTTGAAGGCCCATTCGAACCAGCGCGGCAGCGTGCCGATCAGCTCGGTATGCAGCCAGAACTGGTAGATCAGGTTGAGCGCCAGCGCGCCGATCACCACCGGCACCGGAAAGCCCAGCCACACCAGCGGCGCAAAGCACACCGCCGCAGCGGTGATCTGTCCGGTCCAGCCCAGCCGGTAGGCCGAGGCCAGCGTGTACTGGTTGGGGGAATGGTGCACCGCGTGGTTCAGCCAGAACCAGCGGATGCGATGGTCGGCCCGGTGCATCCAGTAGTAGCAGAACTCCACGCCGAGCAGCAGCCCGAGCCACTGCCACCACGTGTCCATGTGCAGGGTGGTGATGCGCCACTGCGCCACGGCATACAGGGCCAGGCCGACCAGGCCGCCCTGCAGCACGCGGTTGACCACCCCGCGCACCAGCGCATCGGCCAGCGAGGCCCAGTAGGCCTTCCAGTCGTAGGCCTGCCCGCGACGCAGGCGCAGCCACCCTTCGGCCGCCGCCAGCAACGGCAGGAGCAGCGGAATGATCAGTAGCCAGCGGTAAGGGAGCAGATCATGCATGGGGCGGATTCCACGGCGCCTTCAATGGCTGCCGTTGGCAGCGGGGACCGGCGGGGAGCCGTCGGCGCGAGGCGGAACGGGCGGGAACACGCATGAACCCACCCGTGGCCGCTCAGCGCTGACCCTGGCGCCGGCCGGCAAAGCGCGAAGCAACCTGCTGCACTTCCTCCACCGACAGCTTGCCGTCGGCGTTGAGGTCCAGGCGATCGAAGGCCCTGGCCACGCGCGGCAGGCTGGCATCGGCCTCGGCGCGGTCGATGTCGCCATCCTGGTTGGTGTCGGCAGCGCGCAAACGGTCCAGCACCGAATTCCTCATTTCGGCCTGGGACAGCCTGCCGTCACGGTCTGCATCCAGTACGTCGAAATTCTTGGAAATGGGATTCAACGCATCGGCCTCGGCACGATCGATGTAACCGTCCTGGTTGGTATCGGCCTTGGCCCAGCGCTGCTGCAGCGCCTGCTTCTGGGCTTGGGTCGGTTCGGGCAGGGTCATCTGGGCGAAGGCGGCCGGGGCAAGGAACACCAGCAGCAGCGGCAGCAGGCGGATTTCATGTGGAAGTTTCATGTCGATACCTGGTTCGGATCCGGGTGGGAGAAAAGGTGTGATCGTCGACCACCGCTGCCACAACCCAGCCGGCGGTGCGGCGGCCGAGCGGACGGATGACGATGCAATCCTGAGGCTAGGATTGGCGCTGCCTGAGTTTCTGCCCGACCACCTGCAGCTCGGCCCTGGACAGGCGGCCGTCACGGTCGGTGTCGAGCTTGTCGAAACCGCGCTTGAGGCGCGGCATGTCCGCCACCTCGGCACGGTCCAGGAAACCATCGCCATTGGCGTCGGCCTGCGCCAGGCGTTCGGCCAGCTGTTGCCCACTGGGCATCTGCGCCTGGGCGGCAGCGGCAACGGCGCCGGTGGCCGTGAGCATGAAGACGAGAATGCGAAGACCCAACGGCAAAGGTTTCATGGAATTCATCCGGGAGGGCGGGATGGAGAGGCGGTGCCGTCGCGACGGCGGACCGGGGGGTGACGCCCCGCGACGGCACCAGGACGGAACATCAGCGGCAGGCGATCACTTCGCCGGCGGCATTGGTGCAGGTGCTGGTATGACTCACCTGGCCGTTGCTGTAGTCGGTTGAGCCGCTATAGGTGTTGCCCTGCGGTCCGGTCGCCGTGGTGTCGCGCCCGCCCGAGTAAGTGCCGTCGGCATTCTTGGTAAACCCGCCTTCGGTGCTGACGCTGCCGCCGTTGGCCCCCTGGGCCGAGGCGCTTGCCGAACGGCTGGCGTTGCCCGTGCCGTCGCGGCTGGAGGTGGCGCTGCGGCTGGCACTGCCACCGTTGGCAGAGTCGACGTAGGCGCTGGTGCTGCGTCCGGCGCTGCCATCGGCATTGCGGTAGGCTTGCGCCTGATAGCTGGCATCGCCGCCGTTGGCGCCAGTGGCGCTGCCGGAGCGGGTGATGCTGCCGTTGCCCTGGCCATCGGTGCTGAGGGTGCGGGCACGGGCATAGCTGCCGTGGACCCCGCTGCCGGAGGCACTGGTATGGGCCTGACGCGCACCATCGATATTGCTGACCGAACGGGCGCGAGTACGCTGGCGCGCATCGGCATCATCAATGCTCGCGGCCAAGCCCGTGGTCATGACCAGCGCGGCCACCAGGACGTTGAACTTCTGAAGGTGCATGGCGAACTCCTGAGTTTGGAAGGGGCGCGGCGCAGGCAGCGTCGCGGTGCAGCCACGTTAGGCCGCCGCAGCGGCACAGGTGTTTCGGCTCTGCCAGCGGATGTTGCTGTAGCCGCCCTGCGAAACATCTGCTTACAAAGTCCACCGGCCGGGCATTTACGCGGCCTGCGCGGGACGCGATATTGCCCCGCATGAACCAGACCACCGCCAGCCTTCTGCTGGTCGACGACGACCTGCGCCTGCGCGAGCTGCTGCTGCGCTACCTGGAAGGCCAGGGCTTCACGGTCAAGGGCGTGGGCGACGGTGCACAGATGCGCCAGGCGCTGGATCGGGGCCACTTCGACCTGATCGTGCTGGACCTGATGCTGCCCGGCGAGAGCGGGCTGGAACTGTGCCGGCGCCTGCGCGGCCAGGGCGACAGCACGCCGGTGGTGATGCTCACCGCCAAGGGTGACGAGATCGACCGCATCGTCGGCCTGGAAATCGGCGCCGACGACTACCTGCCCAAGCCGGTCAATCCGCGCGAGCTGCTGGCCCGGATCCGCTCGGTCCTGCGCCGCACCCAGGCCATGCCAGGCGCGCCGCAGGCCGAGGGCGGCACGGTCAACTTCGGTCCCTGGACGCTGGACCTGGGTACCCGCCAGCTGACCCGCGCAGGCGTGCCGGTGAAGCTGACCTCGGGCGAATTCGCGGTGCTGGCGGTGCTGGTGCGCCATCCGCGCCAGCCGCTCTCGCGCGACCGGTTGATGAGCCTGGCGCGCGGGCGCGGGCACGAGGCGTTCGAGCGCAGCATGGATGTGACCATCGCGCGCCTGCGCAAGCTGCTGGAGGACGATCCGCGCAACCCGGCGATCGTGCAGACCGTGTGGGGGGTGGGCTATGTGTTCGTGCCGCCGGAGGGCCGCGCATGAGCCGCACGCGCAGCATGTTCTCCCAGCTGGTGCTGGTGATCGCACTGGTGCTGGCCGGCGCCGGTGCGCTGGCGGTGGTGCTGGGCCGCGAACTGGCCACCCGGCCGGCCGCCGAACAGCTGGCCCGGGCGATGCTGGGCTTTGCCAGCATCGCCGAGGCACTGGATCGCACCGGCTCGCACGCCCAGACCCTGCGTTACCTGCACCAGGCTGGGCTGGACGTGCGCCAGACCCCGCCGATCGCCCGGACGCCGCGGTTGGCGCCATTCCTGCGGGCGTTGCGCGACCGCGCCCAGCAGCTCGGGCCGCAGCGCGCGCTCCTGCTGGCGCGTGACGCCGGCGGCGACCGGCTGTGGATGCAGCTGCGCACCCAGCCGCAGGTGTGGGTGGCCTTCGCCGCCAAGCCGCTGCGCGGCGGGCGCCGGTTCTCGGTGGCCCTGCTGCTGGGCTGCGTGGGCCTGACCTGGCTGGGGGCGGCGTCTCTGGCGCGCCGGCTGGTCACGCCATTGCGCACGCTGGCCCACGCCGCGCCCGGCCTGGTCCAGGGCGATGCGCCGCCGCTGGGCGACATCGGCGGCCCGCGCGAGGTGCGCGAACTGGCCCATGCGCTGGAACAGGCCAGCGCCGAGGTGCGCAGCGCCGCCGACGAGCGCGCGCTGATGCTGGCCGGCATCTCGCACGACCTGCGCACGCCGCTCACGCGCGTGCAGTTCGCCGCCGAACTGCTGCCCGACACCGATCCGGAACTGCGCGCCGGCATCAGCCGCGACATCGCCGAGATCGACGCGATCCTGTCCCAGTTCATCGCCTATGCGCGCGATGGCCGTGACGAGGCGGTCGAGCCGCTGGACCTGGCCGAAGTCTGCCGGGCCGTGCTCGATGCCGCACCCGGCCACTGGGACGTGCAGTGCCCGGACACCGCGCCGCTGCGCGGCCGGCCGATCGCACTGCGGCGTGCAGTGGAGAACCTGGTGGTGAACGCGCAGCGGCACGGTGCGGCGCCGTTTTCGCTGCGCCTGGAGGCCACCGGCGATGCCTGGCAGATCACGGTCTGTGACCAGGGCGCGGGCATGACCGAAGAACAGGCGCAGCGCGCGCTGCGTGCGTTCGTGCATGACCCGGCTGCCGGCGGCAGCGGCCTGGGCCTGGCCATCGTCGCGCGGGTCGCGCGCCAGCATGGGGGTGCGCTGCAGCTGCTGCACAACACGCCGCACGGCCTGCGTGCGGTCCTGCGCCTGCGTGGCGCGTGAACTGAACGAGACTTTCGCCATGGGTGTCCGTCTTGCCTGCAGTGCCCTGCTGCTGTGCCTTCCGCTGCTGGCGTGCGCGCAATCGCGCGGCGAGCGCCTGCGCCCCCTGCTCGGCCCGCACCAGGCCGATGCCGCGCAGATCCAGTCGCTGCCCGCCGGCGCGCGGGTGCTGCGCGATGTCGCTTACGGCACCGACCCGGCGCAGCGCTACGACGTGTACGCACCGGCCAACGCACGCGGCCTGCCGATCATCGCGATCGTCCACGGCGGTGGCTGGCGCTACGGGGACAAGGACAATCCCGGCCTGGCCACGCCCAAGGCCGCGTACTGGTTGCCGCGCGGCTACGTGCTGGTCTCGATCAACTACCGCATGCTGCCCGACGCCGATCCGGCGCTGCAGGCGCGCGATGTGGCCGCCGCGATCGCGCACCTGCAGCGCCACGGCAACGAATGGGGCGGTGATCCGGCGCGCACCGTGCTGATGGGCCATTCGGCCGGCGCGCACCTGGTGGCGTTGCTGGGCGCGCGACCAAGCGCATTGACCGAGGCCGGTGCCCGGCGCCCGCGCGCGGTGGTGGCCCTGGACAGCGCGGCGATGAACGTCGAGCAGGTCATGCAGGCGCGGCACCTGCCGCTGTACGACCGCGCGTTCGGCGAGGACCCCACGGCATGGGTCGCAGTGTCGCCCTGGCACGCGCTCTCGCCGGCGTCGCTGCCGATGCTGCTGGTGTGCTCGTCGCAACGGCAGGACAGCTGCGCGCAGGCGCGTGGCCTGGCCGAGCGCGCCCGGGATTTGCACGTGCCGGTGCAGGTCCTGCCCGAAGATCTCTCGCACATGCAGATCAACCGCGAACTGGGCGCGCCTTCGGACTACACCAGCGCAGTGGATCGTTTCATTGCCGAGGCGGTGCGCTGAACGCGCAGGAGCATGCGTGCGGCGATCTCCGCCGCCGGGCTCACGGGCCGGGGCAGGGCTGGCCGCGAAAAGTCAGGCGCTGCAGCCGGGTGGGCTCCACGCACGGCGCGGCCTTCGGCCTGGCTGCCGCGGCCGCCGCCGCGGCGCGTTCGTGCTGCAGCTGGGCCAGGCGCGCCTTGATCTGCGGCATTGCCGCCAGCGCGGCCTTCTCGCCTTCCAGGATCGCGGCATGGCGCTGGGTGAAATCAACCGGCCCGATGTCGTTGACCTTGGGCCGCACCACCACCTCGGCGCGCGCCAGTTCCTGCTGGCCGGCGCGCTGGCCCATGATCGTGATCGACTGGTTGACGATCCCCAGCATGCCGCTGGGCGTGGTGCCGCTGGCCTTGCTGGAGATGTCCACGGCGATGACCAGATCCGCGCCCAGCTGCCGGGCCGCATCCACCGGCACCGGGCTGACCACGCCGCCGTCGACGTAATGCCACTTGCCGATGGCCACCGGTTCGAACACGCCCGGCACACTGGCCGAGGCGCGCACGGCCTGGCCGGTGTCGCCCTTGTTGAACAGGGTGCGCTGCCCGTCTTCCAGACGCGTGGCGACGGCGACGAAGGGTTTCTTCAGTTTCTGGATCGGCACGTTGCCCACCTGCGCATTGACGTAGTCCTGCAGCGCCCGGCCCTGGACCAGGCCGCCGGAAAACAGGCGCACGTCGCGGATCGAGGATTCATCCAGCGCCACGGCCTTGCGCTGCATCTGGAACACGTCCATGCCGCTGGCATAGAGCGCGCCGACCACGCTGCCGGCACTGGTGCCGGCGACCACATCGGGCTTGATCCCGTTGGCCTCCAGCATCTTGATCACGCCGATATGGGCAAAGCCCTTGGCCGCCCCGCCGCCCAGGGCGACGCCGACCACCACCGGCCTGGTCGTCACCGCCGGCGGCGGCACCACCGCGGTCGGCGGCGGCGTCTTGACTGGCTTGCCGCCACAGGCGGCCAGCAAGGTCGCGCAAGCGCTCAGCAGCAGGCAGGTCAAACGTGGAGCGGGCATGGGGCTGGGACGAGGCAGGACCAAAAGACGCAGCTTAGCCAGTGAATCGGGAAAACGGCACCCAACCCGGCGCCGTGGTTCGGACGGCGAGGCCGGCCATCGCGGCACGATGGCGGCCCATCGCCCTGGCGATCCGGAGTTGCTTCAAAAACTGTTGTCCCCATCCAGGATCCGACCCAGCCCGCCCAGCACCGAGCCTTCCCCGCGCGCACCACCGTTCTGCGGCGCGGCCTGCAGCATGCGCCCGGCCATGCGCGAGAACGGCAGCGACTGCAGCCAGACCTTGCCCGGGCCGGTCAGGGTGGCCAGGAACACCCCTTCGCCACCGAAGAACATGCTCTTGATGCCGGCCACCCGGCGGATGTCCATGTCCACGCCGCCGTGGTAGGCGACCACGCAGCCGGTATCGACGTCGATGCGCTCACCGGCGGCCAGCTCGCGCTCGACCACGGTGCCGCCGGCATGCACGAACACCCAGCCGTCGCCTTCGAGCTTCTGCATGATGAAACCTTCGCCGCCGAACAGGCCGGTCATGATCTTGCGCTGGAAGGCGATGCCCAGCTGCACCCCGCGCGCGCCGGCCAGGAAGCTGTCCTTCTGGCAGAGCAGGCGCCCGCCGTGCTCGGACAACTTCAGCGCGATCACCGTGCCCGGATAGGGCGCGGCGAAGGCGACCTTGGCCTTGCCCTGGCCGACGTGCGTGTAAACGGTGGTGAACAGGCTTTCGCCGGTGACCACGCGCTTGCCCGCGGCCAGCAGCTTGTCCATGAAGCCACCGCCGGTGCCGCTGGTGCGGCCATCGCCGAACACGGTGTCCATCTGCACCGAGGCGTCCTTGAACATCAGCGATCCGGCTTCGGCCACCGCGCTTTCGCCCGGATCCAGCTCCACTTCGACGAACTGCATGTCGTGGCCGACGATGCGAAACTCGATGTCATCGGCGCGCCGGCCCGCACCCGGCGGCGGCGGCATCTGCGACGGCCCAGGGCGACCGCCCAGCTCGGCCAGCGAGGCCGCCGGCTGCCAGCCGGGCAGACCCTCGCGCCAGGCCAGCGCGCCCGGGTTGCGGGCGGCGAAATCCTGCGCGGCCGCGTCATCGAAAGGGCCCGAGCGGATCTGCTCGGCGCCGGTGAGGAAATACCACTGGCTCATGACCACATCACCTGTTGTGGAAGATGCGCCGAGTCTAGCGTGCGGCCATGAACATCGCGCCCGTGCCCAAGGTCACGCTGGTCTTGTTGCCGCTGCCGTGACCGGCCGGCAGCGGCAACACCCGATCAGAAGCTCGCGCGGAACTGGGCCCCGATGATGCGCGGGTCGTTGATGAAGCCGGTCAGGTTGTCGAAGTCGATCGCACCGGTGGCACGGATCTGGTCGGTGCAGTTGCGGCAGAACACCGAGGCCTCGTACTTGCCCGCTTCCCAGCTGTAGCCGATCTTCAGGCCGCCTTCAAACAGCGGCTGGCCAACGAATTCCTTGGACCGGTACAGGAAGAAGTTGACCTCGCTGCGATAGGACCAGTCGGTGTAGAAGAACAGTTCGGCGCCATCGCCCATCGGGATGCCATAGCGGGCGTTGAGGTTTCCGATCCACTTGGCGGCCTGCGGCAGCCGGTTGCCGTCGATGTAGGCCCGGCCCTGTTCGTCGAGCGGGTCGGTCACGGTGCAGACCCAGGGCGAGCAGGTGGAAGTCGCCAGGCCCGCATCCTTGATCTCGGTATCGTTGTAGCTGCCGTTCAAGCCAAAGCGCAGGTTCTCGCTGACCAGCAGTTCAAAGTCCAGTTCGGCGCCATAGGCCTGGCTTTTCTTGGCGTTGATCAGCTGCACCGCGTTGGAGGTGCCGCCCACCGCGGTCAGCTGCTGGTCCTTGATGTCCATGCTGTAGATGTCGAAGGCCAGCCGGCCGCGGCGATCCCACAGGTCGGCCTTGATCCCCAGTTCGTAGGAATCCACGGTCTCCGGGCTGGCCACGGTCACCGGCACCCCGGGTGAAGGCGGGCCGAAGCTGGCGCCGCGGTAGCCGCGCGCGGCGCGGGCGTACAGGTTGACCGCATCGGTCAGGGCGAAGGTCGCACTGACATCGCCGGTCACCTTCGAGCCGCTGGTCTTGCCACCGACCGGCGGGGCCGAATCGCGATCCCACTGCAGGATGTCGAAGGTCTTGCGGTCATGCGTGTAGCGGATGCCCGCACGCAGGTCCAGCTGTTCGGTGGCCTGGTAGTCCAGCGAGGCAAAGGCCGCCCACGAGTTGGTCTTCTGCCGGGTCAGGTCGTAGCCGCTCAGCGCGCCGCCGCCGATGGTGTCGTAGTCGTAGGATTCGCCCTGCACATCGTCGTAGAAGTAGTACAGGCCGCCCTGCCAGTTCAGCGGGCCGTCGTAGTTGGACTGCGCGCGCAGCTCCTGGGTGAACTGGTCCAGGCTCTTGATCCCGCCGGCGGTTTCCACCGAGAACGGGATGAACCCCGGGCCATAGGGTTGGGTCGGGTCGACGAACGCACCGGCGCCGTAGCCGCCGTCGATGTCACCGCGGCTGTAGTAGTCGGAGATGCCTTCGTAGCCGGTGATCGAATGAAAGGTAATGTCGCCGGAGCTGAAGGTCAGGTTGGCACTGCCGCCATAGGTGGT
This sequence comes from Pseudoxanthomonas spadix BD-a59, assembly GCF_000233915.3. Lineage (NCBI taxonomy): Bacteria > Pseudomonadati > Pseudomonadota > Gammaproteobacteria > Lysobacterales > Lysobacteraceae > Pseudoxanthomonas > Pseudoxanthomonas spadix. The sequence goes on from NC_016147.2 coordinate 3,407,622, forward strand.
CAGCTCCTGGGCATTGTGGCCGTCGATGTAGGCCTTGTCCTCGTCGAAGCCGTCGACCAGCTGATTGCTGCCCGGCCGGAAGATATTGGCGCGGAACAGGCGTGCGGTGCCGTTGAGCTTGCGTGCGTGGGCGTTGAACAGCCCTTCGAAATCATCGCTCGGCTTGAACAGCAGCTGCAGGCGCAGGGCCGCATCGTCGTAGCCTTCCAGCTCCTGGCCGGAGGCCTGGCTGGTCACCCAGTCGTCGCGGTGCTGCTGCAGCAGCGACAGGCGCGCGGCCCAGTCGCTGCTGATCGGCAGGTTGATCGCGCCTTCCACCGAGCTGGTGGCGTGGGTGCCGTAGGAGACGCTGGCATAGCCCTCGCTCGCGCCGAGCACCGGCCTGGCCGAGTTGAACTTGACCACGCCGCCGGGCGTGTTGCGGCCGAACTGGGTGCCCTGCGGGCCGCGCAGCACTTCCACGCTGGCCAGGTCGAACATCGGGAAGCCCTTGATGAAGGCATTCTCGTAGACGATGTCGTCGTACACCAATGACACCGGCTGGGAAGCGTAGGTGGTGAAGTCGGTGTTGCCATAGCCGCGGATATAGAAGCGCGGGAATACCCGTCCGTTGGAGGATTCCACGTTCAGGCTGGGCGCCTTGCCGGCCAGCACGCGCACGTCCGAGGCGCTGGTGGAGAGCGCATCCAGGTATTCCGGACGCAGCACCGTGGCCGAGACCGGCACGTCCTTGGCATCCTCACTGCGGCGGTCGGCGGTGACCTGGACCGCGTCGAGCTGGGCCACCGACGGCGCCTGCTGGGCCAGGGCGGCGGCGACAAAGGCCGCATTGATGGCAATGGCGAGGGTGCTGGTGCGTAACCTGCTGGCAGGCATGGGGAAGACTCCGGGCGTGGGGTGGAGGGGTGCTGTGCTGCAGCACTCTTAACGCAAAATACACGCCCCGCCCCGGGATGTGTCAAATACAAGACGCCCTACCCGGTCGACTTGACCCCTTCGACACCGCCGCCGTGGTCAGCCCAGCCCGATCCCCGCCTGCGCCAACGCCTGGCGCGTGGGCGCATCGCCATCCGGCGCCACCGGCCGGGTCAGATCCCACAGGAACCGCACCCGGAAGCCTTCGGCCTGCGCGTCCTGGGCGGTCCACAGCACGCACACATCGCGCGCCAGGCCGCACACATGCACCTCGGCGATGCCGCGCTCGCGCAGCCAGCCGGCCAACCCGGTGCGCGGCCGCGCACCGTTTGGACCGTGGTTCTCGCGGAAGGCGCTGTAGGAATCCACCTGCACGCCGGTGCCCTTGCGCAGGATCAGGTCGGCCGGTGTCCAGTCCACCCGCGCATCCAGCGCCGCGCCTGGCGTGCCCTGCACGCAGTGCTCGGGCCACAGCGTCTGCGGCGCACCGTGCAGGTCGATCACCTCGAATGGCGCCCGCCCGGCATGCTGGGCGGCGAAAGAGGCATGCGCACGTGGATGCCAGTCCTGGGTGGCCACCACCGTGCCGTAGTCACGCCGTTCCAGCAGCCGGGCGATGGCGGGCACGATCGCATCGCCATCGAAACACGCCAGCGCCCCGCCAGGCATGAAATCCGGCTGCAAATCGACCACGATCAGCGCGGTGTCATCGGCAAAACGGGACATGTGCATCTCCGCGGAAAACCGCTGATCCTATCGGGCGGGGCTGCGTGGAGCAGGCCGCTGCGCGCGCAACATCGTCACAGGCCTGCGCGGTATGGCCGGCATGCAGCGCAGCGGCACCACGCGCATCAGCCACCCATGCAACACCGGGCATCGCGCGCTGCGATGCCCATGCTGAGCATCAGGCGATCGAAGCGCGGTAGATCGACTCGATCGCCGCATCCAGCGCCGCGTTGAACTGCGCATCGCTTTGCTGGGCGCTGAGCCCTTCGGTGAGCGCGCGGCTGAAGCTGGCGATGATGCCGGGGTTGCGGGCCAGCCTGGCGTTGGCCTCGTCGCGGCTGTAGCCGCCGGACAGCGCCACCACCTTGAGCACGCTGGGATGGTCGACCAGCTCCTTGAAGAACCCATCGACGCTGGGCAGGGTCAGCTTGAGGATCACCGGCGTGGCCGGGTCGAGCTTGTCCAGACGCGCCAGCAGCCCTTTCTTCAGTTCGGCTTCGATGGCCTCCTTGTCGGCGGCCTTGATGTCCACCTCCGGCTCGATGATCGGCACCAGGCCGGCGTCCAGCACCTGCTGGGCCAGCTCGAACTGCTGGTCCAGCACCGCGGCGATGCCGGCGGCGTTGTTGGCCTTGATGACCGAGCGCTCCTTGGTCCCGAACACGCCCTTGGCCTTGGCCTTGGCCAGCAACGCGGCCAGGCCCGGGATCGGCTTGAGCAGCTGCACCCCGTTGGCCTCTTCTTCCAGGCCCTTGTCGATCTTCAGGAACGGCACGACCTGCTTGGTGTTCCACAGGTAATGCGCCGCTTCCTGGCCAGCGAAGGTATCGTCCAGCGTGCGCTCGAACAGGATCGCGCCAAGTACGCGCGCGCCGGTAAAGGCCGGGCTGGTGACGATACGCTCGCGCATCTGATGGACCTTGGCAAACATCTGCGCCTCATTCGAATACTCCGATTCGTCCACCCCATACAGCTTGAGCGCCTTGGGTGTGCTGCCGCCGCTCTGATCGAGCGCTGCAATGAAGCCCTGGCCGGATGCGATCTTCTCGCGCTGCTCCTGATTGATTGACACGGTCGGTTGGTCCTGTGGTGAAAAAGGGGAACCCCGAGTGTACGCAACCGCCCTGAAGCTGGCAGTCGTGGAACCGTTACCAGCTCGGATCCGCTTCACTGGCGTAAATGCGGCATGCCCACGGAAGAGGCGCGCAGCAAGCCTCCGCCCCGCATCCATCGAATCATCTGGCGATGCCGGCCACTTCCAGGTCCAGCACTTCCCCATGCAGCTCCCCATGCAGCGCAGCGCTGCTGGCAGGCCTTCGACCGGGCCTGATCGCCAGGCACGAGCGGCCATTGCCCGGAGCAGTGTCGCCGGCCGACTGACCGTCGCCCAAAGGTAGGGTGACTGCATCCGGACCTGATTTCTTCCCCCGCAAAGAAGAACCCCGCAGATCTTTCGATCTGCGGGGTTCTGGGGTAAGGCCCTGGCGATGACCTACTCTTGCATGGCTTACCCCCGCAAAGAAGAACCCCGCAGATCTTTCGATCTGCGGGGTTCTGGGGTAAGGCCCTGGCGATGACCTACTCTTGCATGGCTTAAGCCACACTACCATCGGCGCAGCTGCGTTTCACTTCCGTGTTCGGGATGGGAACGGGTGGGACCACAGCGCTAATTTCACCAGGGAGACAGTTGGAGCAGCGCACAGGGCGCCGGCTCGCGTTTGGACTTGTGACGTAGTGAGTTGGTTTTGATGCCATCGACACGTGCTGTCGAGGTTAAGCTGGTCATCGGGTTTGGCCCGAAGCCACTTGAGGTTATATGGTCAAGCCACACGGATCATTAGTATCAGTTAGCTCAATGCATTGCTGCACTTACACACCTGACCTATCAACCACCTGGTCTTGATGGTTCCTTTAGGGGACTTGTGTCCCGGGAGATCTCATCTTGAGGCGCGCTTCCCGCTTAGATGCTTTCAGCGGTTATCGCTTCCGAACATAGCTACCCGGCAGTGCCACTGGCGTGACAACCGGAACACCAGAGGTTCGTCCACTCCGGTCCTCTCGTACTAGGAGCAGCCCCTCTCAAATCTCCAACGCCCATGGCAGATAGGGACCGAACTGTCTCACGACGTTCTGAACCCAGCTCGCGTACCACTTTAAATGGCGAACAGCCATACCCTTGGGACCGACTACAGCCCCAGGATGTGATGAGCCGACATCGAGGTGCCAAACACCGCCGTCGATATGAACTCTTGGGCGGTATCAGCCTGTTATCCCCGGAGTACCTTTTATCCGTTGAGCGATGGCCCTTCCATACAGAACCACCGGATCACTAAGACCTACTTTCGTACCTGCTTGATCCGTCGATCTTGCAGTCAAGCACGCTTATGCCTTTGCACACAGTGCGCGATGTCCGACCGCGCTGAGCGTACCTTCGTGCTCCTCCGTTACTCTTTGGGAGGAGACCGCCCCAGTCAAACTACCCACCATACATGGTCCCCGATCCGGATTACGGACCTAGGTTAGAACGTCAAGCACATCAGGGTGGTATTTCAAGGTTGGCTCCGCTGCAGCTAGCGCCACAGTTTCATAGCCTCCCACCTATCCTACACAGACGAACTCAACGTTCAATGTAAAGCTATAGTAAAGGTTCACGGGGTCTTTCCGTCTTGCCACGGGAACGCTGCATCTTCACAGCGATTTCAATTTCACTGAGTCTCGGGTGGAGACAGCGCCGCTGTCGTTACGCCATTCGTGCAGGTCGGAACTTACCCGACAAGGAATTTCGCTACCTTAGGACCGTTATAGTTACGGCCGCCGTTTACTGGGGCTTCGATCAAGAGCTTCCCCCCGGTTTCCCGAGAGTGACCCCATCAATTAACCTTCCAGCACCGGGCAGGCGTCACACCCTATACGTCCACTTTCGTGTTTGCAGAGTGCTGTGTTTTTGATAAACAGTCGCAGCGGCCTGGTCACTTCGGCCTCCCCCAGCTATTCACCAGAAGAGGCGCACCTTCTCCCGAAGTTACGGTGCTATTTTGCCTAGTTCCTTCACCCGAGTTCTCTCAAGCGCCTGAGAATTCTCATCCTACCCACCTGTGTCGGTTTACGGTACGGTCTGCGTAAGCTGAAGCTTAGGAGCTTTTCCTGGAAGCGTGATATCGGCAGCTTCGCCCTCATGGGCTCGTCCTTAGTCTCAACGTTGCTCCCCCGGATTTGCCAAAGGGAACCGCCTCAACTCTCTCACCAGGACAACCAACGCCTGGCCTGCCTAACCTTCTCCGTCCCTCCATCGCACTTACGCGAGGTGCAGGAATATTAACCTGCTTCCCATCGACTACGGCTTTCGCCCTCGCCTTAGGGGCCGACTCACCCTGCGTCGATTAACGTTGCGCAAGGAAACCTTGGGCTTTCGGCGTGGGGGCTTTTCACCCCCATTATCGTTACTCATGTCAGCATTCGCACTTCCGATACCTCCAGCAGCCTTCTCAAGCCACCTTCGCAGGCCTACGGAACGCTCCTCTACCGCGCATTACTTGCGTAATGCACCCCAAGCTTCGGTTCACTGCTTAGCCCCGTTAAATCTTCCGCGCAGACCGACTCGACCAGTGAGCTATTACGCTTTCTTTAAAGGATGGCTGCTTCTAAGCCAACCTCCTGGCTGTCTGTGCCTTTCCACATCGTTTTCCACTCAGCAGTGAATTTGGGACCTTAGCTGTGGGTCTGGGTTGTTTCCCTTTTCACGACGGACGTTAGCACCCGCCGTGTGTCTCCCATACAGTCCGTCTTGGTATTCGGAGTTTGCAATGGTTTGCTAATCCGCGATGGACCGCTAGCCATAACAGTGCTCTACCCCCAAGAGGATACATATGAGGCGCTACCTAAATAGCTTTCGAGGAGAACCAGCTATCTCCGGGTTCGATTAGCTTTTCACTCCTAATCACAGCTCATCCCCGTCTTTTGCAACAGACGTGGGTTCGGGCCTCCAGTACCTGTTACGGCACCTTCACCCTGGCCATGACTAGATCACCCGGTTTCGGGTCTACTGCCCGCGACTATGCGCCCTTATCAGACTCGGTTTCCCTTCGCCTCCCCTATACGGTTAAGCTTGCCACGAACAGTAAGTCGCTGACCCATTATACAAAAGGTACGCAGTCACTCCTTGCGGAGCTCCTACTGCTTGTACGCACACGGTTTCAGGATCTATTTCACTCCCCTCTCCGGGGTTCTTTTCGCCTTTCCCTCACGGTACTGGTTCACTATCGGTCGGTCAGGAGTATTTAGCCTTGGAGGATGGTCCCCCCATGTTCAGACAGGGTTTCTCGTGCCCCGCCCTACTCGATTTCACTGATATGGCCCTTTCAAATACAGGGCTGTCACCTTCTCTGGCCAGTCTTTCCAGACTGTTCCTCTAAAGCCATATCAGCTTAAGGGCTGTTCCCCGTTCGCTCGTCACTACTCAGGGAATCTCGGTTGATTTCTTTTCCTCCGGGTACTTAGATATTTCAGTTCCCCGGGTTCGCTTCCAGCAGCTATGGATTCACTGCAGGATACTGCCGAAGCAGTGGGTTTCCCCATTCGGACATTACGGGATCAATGCTTGTTGCCAGCTCCCCCGTACTTTTCGCAGGCTGCCACGTCCTTCATCGCCTCTGACCGCCTAGGCATCCACCGTGTGCGCTTATTCGCTTGACCATATAACCCCAAGTTGCCTCAGGGCCATACGCCATGTCCCAGGGGTACAAAGCCTGGTCCACGAATATAACCACTCAATTTCTTAGGGACTTTTCGTCCCCGCCTTAGCCTCAACGACACGTGTTTAGATGATCATCTAAAACGCTCGCTACGTCACAAGTTGTTAAAGAACAAGGGTCAGGCCTCAACGCCTGACACTCAAACCTTGAATCATTCGTATGCGCAATCAAACATCCAGAGTGGTGGGTCTAGGAGGACTCGAACCACCGACCTCGCCCTTATCAGGGGCGCGCTCTAACCACCTGAGCTACAGACCCAAAAAGATTTCCTTCCCCACCACGCAGCACAGGCGCGCGATGGGCTGCGAGAACCTCGCATGGTGTGCCAGATGGTGGAGCCTGTCGGGATCGAACCGACGACCCCCTGCTTGCAAAGCAGGTGCTCTCCCAGCTGAGCTAAGGCCCCGTAACGGGACTTGCCTGATCAATCGGATCGATCAGAAACTCTGGATGCAGGTTACTTGTGTGGACGCCTACAAGAAGCGCTTGTCATGCTCAAAAGGAGGTGATCCAGCCGCACCTTCCGATACGGCTACCTTGTTACGACTTCACCCCAGTCATCGGCCACACCGTGGCAAGCGCCCTCCTTGCGGTTAAGCTACCTGCTTCTGGTGCAACAAACTCCCATGGTGTGACGGGCGGTGTGTACAAGGCCCGGGAACGTATTCACCGCAGCAATGCTGATCTGCGATTACTAGCGATTCCGACTTCATGGAGTCGAGTTGCAGACTCCAATCCGGACTGAGATCAGGTTTCTGGGATTGGCTCACCGTCGCCGGCTTGCAGCCCTCTGTCCTGACCATTGTAGTACGTGTGTAGCCCTGGTCGTAAGGGCCATGATGACTTGACGTCATCCCCACCTTCCTCCGGTTTGTCACCGGCGGTCTCCTTAGAGTTCCCACCTTTACGTGCTGGCAACTAAGGACAAGGGTTGCGCTCGTTGCGGGACTTAACCCAACATCTCACGACACGAGCTGACGACAGCCATGCAGCACCTGTCTCACGGTTCCCGAAGGCACCAATCCATCTCTGGAAAGTTCCGTGGATGTCAAGACCAGGTAAGGTTCTTCGCGTTGCATCGAATTAAACCACATACTCCACCGCTTGTGCGGGCCCCCGTCAATTCCTTTGAGTTTCAGTCTTGCGACCGTACTCCCCAGGCGGCGAACTTAACGCGTTAGCTTCGATACTGGGTTCCAAGTTGAACCCAACATCCAGTTCGCATCGTTTAGGGCGTGGACTACCAGGGTATCTAATCCTGTTTGCTCCCCACGCTTTCGTGCCTCAGTGTCAGTGTTGGCCCAGATAGTCGCCTTCGCCACAGATGTTCCTTCCGATCTCTACGCATTTCACTGCTACACCGGAAATTCCACTATCCTCTACCACACTCTAGTGATCCAGTATCCACTGCAATTCCCAGGTTGAGCCCAGGGCTTTCACAACGGACTTAAACCACCACCTACGCACGCTTTACGCCCAGTAATTCCGAGTAACGCTTGCACCCTTCGTATTACCGCGGCTGCTGGCACGAAGTTAGCCGGTGCTTATTCTTTGGGTACCGTCAGAACACCCGGGTATTAACCGAATGCTTTTCTTTCCCAACAAAAGGGCTTTACAACCCGAAGGCCTTCTTCACCCACGCGGTATGGCTGGATCAGGCTTGCGCCCATTGTCCAATATTCCCCACTGCTGCCTCCCGTAGGAGTCTGGACCGTGTCTCAGTTCCAGTGTGGCTGATCATCCTCTCAGACCAGCTACGGATCGTCGCCTTGGTGAGCCATTACCTCACCAACTAGCTAATCCGACATCGGCTCATCTATCAGCGCCAGGCCATTGCTGGTCCCCGGCTTTCCCCCGAAGGGCGTATGCGGTATTAGCGTAAGTTTCCCTACGTTATCCCCCACCAAAAGGTAGATTCCGATGTATTCCTCACCCGTCCGCCACTCGCCACCCGTAAGAGCAAGCTCCTACTGTGCTGCCGTTCGACTTGCATGTGTTAGGCCTACCGCCAGCGTTCACTCTGAGCCAGGATCAAACTCTTCACTTAAAACTTTCATTGCCTTGCGGCAAAAGCCTTGAATGCAGATGTCCAACCCAAGCTACGTATCGCTTGCATTTCTACAATCTCTATGTGCTTGTATAAGTCATCTGCAAGATGGACAGCTCGTCCTTCCTGCAGGCGCCCACACAAGTCACCTGCGCATACTGTCAAAGAACTCGAAGTCGGCCTCAGCGCCTCCCCCGTCATCACTGCAACCTATCGCTGCAGCGAGCCGCCCATTATAGGGCCATTTCCAGGTCCGTCAACACCTCGCCAACAGGCCCTTCGTACCACCACCTCGACCGCCCGGCCCAAACCGCTGAACCGTCACCGCCGAAGCGAGCCGCCCATTATGCAGGCCTTCGAACATCGGTCAAGCACTTCGTGCAAAGCCGCCGACCAACCCCACCTCCAGCCTCACCAGCAGAACCGGTGCCGCAGAAGCGGGGGCGAATTATGCAGGCTTCAAGTCGTTGGTCAAGCACTTGCGGAAGCGGTGGCTACCGGTCCTCCCACTTGAAGCGAAGGCTGCCGAGCGTTGTTTGATGCAGGCCACTTCGGCACCAGGTTGCGGCATTTGCCTCGGTGCGGCAGTAACGCCCTTGGCTGCCCTCGGCAAGCGCACAGCTGGTGAGGCGGGTTTCCGTACACCCTGGAACAGGCAGCAGACTTCAGCAGCAGAGGTTGGACCGGCAGGACGCGACGGGCCGATACTGGTCACCCTTCCTTCCAAGCCACGGCCATGTCCCGGCCTTCCACCCCTGGCCTGGGTGCCCGCCAGGCACCTGCCTGCGATGTCGCTTGCGGCGCCGAGCTGCCGCTGCCGATGGCGCGCATTCGCCTGGCCCTGTTCCTGGCAGGTTTTGCGACCTTCTCGCTGCTGTATTGCGTGCAGCCGCTGCTGCCGGAGTTTGCGCGCAGCTTCGGGGTGAGCGCGGCGGCCAGTTCGCTGCCGCTGTCGCTGGCCACCGGTGGCCTGGCGATCGCGATCTTCTGCGCCGGCGCGGTCTCGGAGAACCTGGGCCGGCGCGGGCTGATGTTCGGCTCGATCGCGCTGGCGGCGCTGCTCAACGGCATCGCCGCCTTCCTCCCGCACTGGGAGTCGCTGGTGGTCGTGCGGGCGCTGTCGGGGGTGGCCCTGGGCGGCGTGCCGGCGGTGGCGATGGTCTACCTGGCCGAGGAATTGCCCGCACACCGGCTTGGCGCGGCCACCGGCCTGTACGTGGGCGGCAATGCCTTCGGCGGGATGATGGGCCGGATCGGGATGAGCTTTCTGACCGACCATTTCGACTGGCGCACCGCGATGGCGGTGCTGAGCGGCTTCGACCTGCTGGTGGCGATCGGTTTCGTGCTGCTGCTGCCGCCTTCGCGGCATTTCGTGCGCAAGGCCGGAGTGAACCTGCGCTTCCACCTGCGGGCCTGGGGCGGGCACCTGCGCGACCGGCAGCTGCCCTGGCTGTTCTCGATCCCGTTCCTGCTGATGGGCACCTTCGTCAGCGTCTACAACTATGCCGGGTTCCGCCTGGGCGGGCCGGAGTTTGGCCTGAGCCAGAGCCAGATCGGCCTGATCTTCAGCGCGTACGTGTTCGGGATCGTGTCCTCGTCGGTGGCCGGCGCGGCTTCGGATCGCTTCGGCCGCGGGCCGGTGGTGCTGGCCGGGATCGGCTGCGCCCTTGCTGGGGTCCTGGCGACGCTGAGCCATGCACTGCCGGTGGTGGTGGCCGGCATCGTGCTGCTGACCATCGGCTTCTTCATCGCGCACTCGGCCGCCAGCGCCTGGGTTGGCCGGCTCGGCCGGGCCAGCAAGAGCCACGCGGCCTCGCTGTACCTGCTGGCGTACTACGTGGGCTCCAGCGTGGTCGGCTCGGTCAGCGGCTGGTTCTGGGAACACGGCGGCTGGGGGGCGCTGGTGGTGTTCTGCGTGGTGCTGCTGATGCTCGCGCTGGTTGCCGCCCAGGTCCTGCGCCGTGGTGCCGACGATACCCGGCCCTACGGCCGCTTCGGTCCACAGCCGGCGCGCGGCGAGTGAGCATGCAGATGCAGTGCCTGGGCCATCTGCGGCCGAACCTCGTCGGGAGCGTGGCCAGCGGTGATTTCCATGCCCGTGGAAGGGCAGCGGGCGGCGCGTTCGTCACGGAGGCCGCGGCGTGAGTACGCCGGCGCAGCTGCAGGATTTCGTCGAACGGCACGAGCGGATCTTCGTGCTCACCGGCGCCGGCTGCAGCACCGATTCGGGCATTGCGGACTATCGCGATGCCGATGGCCAGTGGAAGCGCGCCCAGCCGGTGACCTACCAGGCCTTCATGGGCGAACACGCCACGCGCCAGCGCTACTGGGCGCGCAGCCTGGTCGGCTGGCCGCGCTTGCTGGCGGCGCGTCCCAATGGCGTGCACCACGCGCTGGCGGCGCTGGAAGCGCGCGGGCAGACCTCGCTGCTGCTGACCCAGAACGTGGATCGCCTGCACCAGGCCGCCGGCAACCGCCAGGTCGTGGACCTGCACGGGCGGCTGGACCTGGTGCGCTGCATGGACTGCGAACGGCGCACGCCGCGCGCGGACTTCCAGGCCGAGCTGGTCGCGCGCAATCCCGGCTGGGACACGCTGGATGCCGGCATCGCCCCGGACGGCGACGCAGACCTGGAGGCCGATTTCGATGCCTTCCATGTTCCGGCCTGCACGCACTGTGGCGGCATCGTCAAACCCGACGTCGTGTACTTCGGCGAGCACGTGCCGCGCGAGCGCGTGCAGGCCGCCCAGCACGCGCTGGAGACCAGCGATGCGCTGCTGGTGGTGGGTTCGTCGCTGATGGTCTATTCGGGGTTTCGCTTCGCCCAGTGGGCGCACAAGGCCGGCAAGCCGATCGCGGCCCTGAACCACGGCCGCACCCGTGCCGACGCGCTGTTGACGCTCAAGGTGCAGCACGACTGCGCCCAGGCGCTGGCCTTCCTGCTTGCGCCACCGCCGCGCGCGCAGGATGTGGGGCGTGAGGATTCGCAGCGCGCTTCGTGACGCAGTGATCCACCGATCCGGTTGAGCGGGCCGCCGGCAACCGCTGCAATGGCGGTCTCGACCGCCACCCGGATTCCCCGTGAGCCAGCTGTTCTCCCCCATCGCCCTGGGACCTGTGTCCCTGCCCAACCGGATCGTGATCGCGCCGATGTGCCAGTACTCGGCCGATGAAGGTCGCGCCACCGCCTGGCACGCGCAGCACCTGGGCAGCCTGGCCCAGTCCAGCGCCGGCCTGCTGATCCTGGAAGCCACCGCGGTGGAACCGCGCGGGCGCATTTCCTGGGCCGATCTGGGCCTGTGGGACCAGGCCACCGAAGACGCGCTGAAGGCCGTGGTCGATGGCATCCGTGCCTGGTCGCCGATGCCGCTGGGCATCCAGCTGGCCCATGCCGGACGCAAGGCCTCCACCCACAAGCCGTGGGAACACGGCGGCTCGGCCATCGCGCCTGGGCAGGAACACGGCTGGCAGACCGTCTCGTCCAGCAACCGTCCGTTCAACGCGGGCGACCCGCCGCCGCAGGCGCTGGACCAGGCCGGCATCGAGGCGGTGATCGCCGCCTTCGCCGACAGCGCGCGCCGTGCGCACCGGCTCGGCTTCGAGGTCATCGAGCTGCATGGCGCGCACGGCTACCTGTTGCACCAGTTCCTCTCGCCGCTGAGCAACGACCGCAGTGATGGTTATGGCGGCGTCCTGGAAAACCGCCTGCGCCTGCCGCTGCAGGTGTTCGATGCGGTGCGTGCGGCGATACCGGACAGCGTGGCCGTCGGCATGCGCATCTCGGCCAGCGACTGGGTCGACGGTGGCTGGGACGTGGCCCAGAGCATCGCCCTGGCCCAGGCGCTGGAAGCACGCGGCTGCAGCTATCTGCACGTCTCCAGCGGCGGCCTGGATCCGCGCCAGCAGATCAAGCTGGAAGCCGGCTACCAGGTACCCTTCGCCAGCCAGATCAAGGCCCGGCTGACGACCATGCCGGTGATCGCGGTCGGCCTGATTACCGAGCCCGACCATGCCGAGCGCATCGTCGCCGAGGGCAAGGCCGATGCGGTGGCCATCGCCCGCGGCATCCTCTACGACCCGCGCTGGCCCTGGCATGCCGCCGCGGAACTGGGCGCCACCGTGCGCGTCTCGCCGCAGTACCTGCGCTGCCAGCCGTACGGTGCCAAGGGATTGTTTGGCTGACGGGGGTCCAGGCCAGGGCCCTGACCAAGGCCAGCGCGCGTCAGACCGGGGCGGGCGTCAAGTGGCCCACGCTTACGTGCAACGCCGCTTGAGCCTGGGCCGGTGCTGCGGCTAAGGTGCAGGCGCGCGCCACAGGTGTGGGCGGCACGGTGTCAACGGAGGGCACGATGCAGGCTGGTTCCAGGCAATCCGCGCATGCGCCTTGCTGGCGCGGGAGTGACTCATGAGCGCACCGGCACCGGCGCAGCCGCATTCGTCCGAGCTCATCGGCCCGGACCATCCCGAACACCCGGAGCATCGGCTGTACCAGCAGATCGCCCGCGGCGTGCACCGGCTTGATGCCGAGGTCGGTCGCACCCCGGACCAGGCCAGCGCGCGCATGATCGCCCGACTGTTGCCGCTGGCCCGCGAGAAGGGTTTCCGCCGGGTGGACCACGTGGTGCTCAGCCGCCACATCGGCCTGGTCGAACAGGGCGAGAACGTGTTCCTGGTCCAGGGCAGGCTTGACGATCCGGCCCACAAGCGCGCCTTCATCAGCACCGACGAGGCCACGGCCACGCCGGTGGCCGATTCGCTGGAGCGGCTCGAGGCAGTCAACGCGCAGCGCCGACGTCGACGCAGGTCCGGCGCCCAACACGACGACGACTGAAACCATCGTCCCGCAGCGGCCGCAGGGTTGCGTAAGATGCCGGCCCCATGCGCCGCGACCACATCCTCACCCTCTCCTGCCCGGACCGCACCGGGATCGTCTACCGCGTCAGCGGCCTGCTGTTCGAGGCCGGCTGCAACATCCTGGATGCGCAGCAGTTTGGTGATGCCGATAGCGGGCGGTTCTTCCTGCGCGTGCATTTTGATGTGCCGCCGGCACTGGAGGCGCAGGCGCTGCGCGCGCACTTTACGCCGCTGGCTGCGGAATTTGCGATGGACTGGCAGATCCACGACGCCCACGCCAGGGCGCGGCTGCTGGTGCTGGTGAGCAAACACGGCCATTGCCTCAACGACCTGCTGTTCCGTGCCCACAGCAGGCAATTGAACGTGGACATTGCCGCGGTCGCCTCCAACCATCCCGACTTCGGCCCGCTCAGCCAGTCCTACGGCGTGCCGTTCCATCACCTGCCGGTGGATGCCTCCAACCGCGCGCAGCAGGAGCAGGCCATCATCGACCTGGTCGAAGGCGAGCGCATCGACCTGGTGGTGCTGGCGCGCTACATGCAGATCCTCTCGCCGGCGCTGTGCACTGCCCTGGCCGGGCGCGCGATCAACATCCATCACAGCTTCCTGCCCAGCTTCAAGGGCGCCCAGCCCTACCACCAGGCGCACGCGCGCGGGGTCAAGATCATTGGCGCGACCGCGCACTACGTGACCGCGGACCTGGACGAGGGCCCGATCATCGAGCAGGACGTGGCCCACGTGAACCACGCCATGACCCCGCGCGACCTGATCCGCCTGGGCAGCGACATCGAGTCGGTGGTGCTCGCGCGCGCGGTGCGCCGCCATGTCGAGCACCGCATCCTGCGCAACGGCCACCGCACCGTGGTGTTTCGCTGATGGGCCCGTGGCTGGGCCTGGTGCTGGTCGCGCTGGCGCTGGGCCTGGTGCTGGCGCTGGTGGCGGTGGGCGTCAAGCTGCTGCTGGAAAAACGCAGGCGCTGAGCCGGATTGCAGTTGCCGCGCGCCGGTGCGCTGGTCGATGCGCAAGCGCTAGCAGCCTGTCGGGCTTTGGTGGTCGAGGCGAGAATTCGGCTGTGCGAGGTCAGATTTTCGACGGTTCGCCGGCCCATAGTGGTGCTATGGGCCAAGAAGCGGCGGAAAGATGGACCGCACAGGCGGATTCGCAGCCCGGCCGACCACAGTCCGACAGGCTGCTAGGCTGGTGTTTCCACAGACGATGCGGGAGGTCACATGAGCGAGCCGGTCTATCACGTGGTGGGCAGCTACCTGTCGCCGTACGTGCGCAAGGTGCTGGTGTGCCTGGGCCACAAGGGCCTGCGCTACGCCATCGACCCGATTGCGCCGTTCCTGGGCGGCGATGAATTCGAAAAGCTCAGCCCGCTGCGGCGCGTGCCGGTGCTGGTCGACGGGGCGCGGGTGATCAACGATTCCAGCGTGATCTGCCAGTACCTGGAAGACCGTCACCTCACCCCGTCGCTGTATCCGGCCGACATCGGCCAACGCGCGCAGGCGCGCTGGCTGGAGGAATACGCCGATGCGCGCCTGGGCGAGGTCATCATCGCCAGGATGTTCTATCAGCGCGGGCCCAAGCGCTTCCTGTTCAAGGAGGAAGTGGACGCGGCGTCCTTCAACCGCGCCCGCGACGTGGAACTGCCCGGTTGCCTGGACTGGCTGGAACCGCAGATGCCGCAGGAAGGCTATTTGCTCGGCGCGCTGTCGATCGCCGACATCGCCATCGCCAGTTTCTTCCGCAATGCTGCGTTGGTGCGTTTCGAAGTCGACGCCGCCCGCTGGCCGCGCACTGCGGCCTGGCTGCAGCGCATGTTCGCCCTGCCCGAGTTCGCGCGCCTGGCCAGGATCGAAGACACCATCGCCCGGGTGCCGCTGCCGGAACAGGCGCAGGTGCTGCGCGCGCTGGGCGAACCGGTCACCGAAGCAACCCTGGGCACCACCACTGCGCGCAAGGGCGTGATGCGCCTGGATTGAGCGGGCGTGCGGCGGATTTTCCCGGCTCGCGCGTGCGTCCGGGCCCGCCGGCGTCGGACCCGATGACTTGGGCCCGGCGGGGAGCCGGGCGCGGACGATGGCCCGGCTGGAAGACAGCCTGGGCGCGCGTGAGCTGCAGCTCACGCGCGCGCAATGCGCACGGCTGGACGATACCCGCATGGGTGCGGCACCGTTTTCCGCAGGACGCGCCACGTGCGCCGCTGGCGCCTGGCAACCTGTTTGCCACCATGCGGCTGCAGCCGCCCCCTGATCCCGTTTTGCCGCCAAGGAGTATCGACATGAAAACCCGCACACTGGGCCGCACCGGCCCGAGCGTTTCGGCCATCGGCCTGGGCTGCATGGGCATGAGCCACGCCTACGGCCACTACGACGACACCGAATCGCTGGCCACGCTGGACCGCGCGCTGGAGCTGGGCATCAACTTCTGGGACACCGCCGACATCTACGGCCCGCACACCAACGAGCAGCTGCTCGGCCGCGCGCTGCGGGGCCGACGCGAGCAGGTGTTTTTGGCGACCAAGTTCGGCTTCGTCGCCAACAGCGGCCAGTTCGGCAGCGCGCAGGGACCAAAGGTGAATGGCTCGCCGGCATACGTGCGCCAGGCGGCGCAGGCCAGCCTGCAGCGTCTGGGCACCGACCACATCGACCTGTATTACCTGCATCGGCTGGACCCGGCCACACCGATCGAAGACACGGTCGGGGCGATGGCGCGGCTGGTCGAGGAAGGCAAGGTCCGCTACCTGGGCCTGTCCGAGGTTTCGGCCCAGACCCTGCGCCGCGCCCATGCGGTGCATCCGATCACCGCGCTGCAGAGCGAGTACTCGCTGTGGACGCGCGAACTGGAAACCAATGGCGTGCTCGATGCGGTACGCGAGCTTGGCATCGGCCTGGTGCCGTTCTCGCCGCTGGGCCGTGGCTTCCTGACCGGCACGATCACCGCCCAGGACGACCTGGAGGAAGGCGATTTCCGCCGCAGCAACCCGCGCTTCCAGGGCCAGGCGCTGCAGGCCAACCTGCGCCTGGCCGAGACCGTGAAGGCGGTCGCGGCCGAGCTGGGCGCCACCCCGGCGCAGGTCGCGCTGGCCTGGGTGCTGGCCCAAGGTGAGCACGTGGTCCCGATCCCTGGCACCAAGCGGCGCAAGTACCTGGAAGACAACGCCGGCGCGGTCGCGCTCACACTCCCGGCCGATGTGCTGGCCAGGCTCGAGGCAGTCTTCCAGCCCGATGTGGCCGGCCCGCGCTATGGCGCCACCGAACTGGCGCTGGTGGACCGCGGCCGGTAGCGCCCGCAGTCTGCAGCGTCGGTCGAAGGCCGATCATGCGGGGCGTAAAATCCCCGCATGAACACCCCCCAAGATTCGCTGCTGGGTCGCACGGTCGCCTATCCCGCGCACTACGACCCGGACCTGCTGTTTGCGATTGCGCGCGCCGGTGCGCGTGCCGAACTTGGCCTTGACAGCGCCGCTCTGCCCTTCGTCGGCCACGATCGCTGGCATGCCTACGAGCTGGGCTGGCTGGACCTGCGTGGCAAGCCGCAGGTGGCGACCGCGACACTGACCGTGCCGCAGGACTCGCCGAACCTGATCGAGTCCAAGTCGCTCAAGCTCTATCTCAACTCGCTCAACGCCACCGGCTTTGCCAGCGCCGAGGCGGTGTGTGCGCAGATCGCGCAGGACCTGTCCGCGCGCGCCGGAGCGCCGGTGACGGTGGCGCCGGGGCTGCCGGGGTTTGGCCACCACGCCGATGCACTGCTGCTCGATACGCTGGAGCTGGACATCGACGACTATGGCCCGCCCAATCCGGGGCATCTGGCCGCAGGCAGCCACGTGGTCAGCGAGACCCTGGTCTCGCACCTGCTCAAGTCCAACTGCCCGGTCACCGGCCAGCCCGACTGGGGCAGCGTGGTGCTGCGCTACGAAGGCCCAAAAATCGACCACGAAGGCCTGCTGCGCTACCTGGTCAGTTTCCGCGAGCACGCTGGCTTCCACGAGCAATGCGTGGAGCGGATCTTCGTCGACCTCAGCGCGCGCTGCGCTCCGATCAGGCTGTCGGTGGAAGCGCGCTATACCCGGCGCGGCGGCCTGGACATCAATCCCTGGCGGGTCACCCCGGGTTGGGAAGACCACGCGCCGGCGCCGCTGCGCGAGTTGCGCCAGTAACCTCGCGCCGACAGGGGCGCGATGCCTTGCCCCGGCGGGCTGTGCAAGGGTGGGAATGCACGGAGGGGCTTGCGGCTGGCGTTTGGCTCCGAGCCTGGCCGGGGCGGCGTATCGAACCCTTCCGCGCCGGCAGAGAACACGCCGCCGCAGAGCAGTCGGCCTGCGGACAAGTAAGCCGCATCATCATCGGAAGGAAAAGACAAAGGGCGCGGTGCAGACCGCGCCCTTTTCGTCATCGGATTTCCGTGCATCGCGTGCGCCCGACCCTCACCCCAACCCCTCTCCCGGTGGGAGAGGGGCTTAGAAGCCATGGCTCCAACGCGCTAGCTAGGAGTCTGTCGGGCTTTGGCGGTCGAGGCGAAAATTCGGCTGCGCGAGGACAGATTTTCGGCGATTCGCCGCCCCATAGTGGTTCTATGGGGCAAGAAGCGACGGAAATATGGACCGCACAGCCGGATTTGCAGCCCGGCCGGCCAAAGTCCGACAGGCTCCTAGGGCCTGGCACCGGTCTTGCCGCTGCGCGCCATGCTGGAGAACACCCCGTCGCGCCGCACCCAGGCATGGAACAGGGCCGCGCCCAGGTGGCCCAGCACCGTGGCGAACAGGACGTAGGCCAGCACCGTGTGCGCAGGCCGCAGCAGCGCATACAGGTCCGGGCTGTGCGGGGCGATTGCCGGCAGGTGCACCCCGCCGAACAACACGACCGGGTAGCCGCCGGCCGAGAGCATCGACCAGCCGATCAGCGGCATGGCCAACATCAACCCATACAACAGCCAGTGCGACGCATGGGCGGCCCGCTTCTGGATCGCCGGCAGGTCCGCGGGCAAGGGCGGCGGCGGGCTGCGCAGGCGGTTGACCAGGCGCACGATCGCCAGCAACAGGATCGCGAGACCGAGCGGGCGATGCAGGTCCAGCAGGGTCGGGCGCCAGGCCAGCGATACCACCATGCCGGCGCCGATGAACAGCATCGCCAGGATCATCGCGGCCATCAGCCAGTGCAGCATGCGCGCCAGTGCGTCGAAGTGTCCGTGGCGGTTCATCTGGTCTCTCCCTTGGCGCCGGTCGCCGCGGGCGCCTGACCGGTACCGATCTCGTGCATGCGCCGGTTGAACGACACCGAGTACACCGCCGCGCGCGCGGCCAGGATCGGGTCCTTGGATGGCGCCATGCCGTCGGGCAGCACGGTCGGGTCATAGTTGATGTCGCGGCAGGCGCCGCTGTCCTGCGGCGTGGTGCCGGTGAAGGTCACGGTGCCGGCCACCACCTGGGTGCGGTCGGCGGGCCAGGGCTGCGAGGGATCATCGATGGGGTCGCCCTCCCTGGCTTGGGTCACGACCAGGTCCCACTTCACCGGACCCCTGGCCAGGCGCGTGTTGAATTCCTCGCTGAGAAAATCGGCATCGGCCTGCGCGCGCTGCCCGGCGCTGAGCTCCTCGAATGGCGCCTGCGGCCGCAGCGACCAGCGCACCGCATGGCGTTCACCAGCGGCGTTGGTAAACCAGAAACTGTTGACGCCGTTGAACCGGGTGTTGGCCCAGCTGTTGGACCACGGCGCCGACTTGGCCCAGGCCATGAACTTCTTCGCTTCCGGATACTGGTCCAGGAACGCGGCCATCCTGGCCGGGTCGGGCTTGCCGGTGGCCGGGTCCGGCGCCGAGGCGAGGTTCTGCGCCTGGAAGCCTTCCGGCGTGGCCACCACGAAGAACGGAAAGCTGTTCATGGCGGTGCGCCATTGCTGGCCGTCGTCGGTCTTGAGCAGCAGGGCGACGCTGCGCACGCGCGCCTTGGCGTCGGCGCCGTGCGGGTCGCCGCCGCCGATCGACAGCCGGCCCAGGATCGGCGTGTTTGCCTGGGTGAACACGCGCGCCCTGGACAGCTGCGGCGCCTGCGCGCTGGGGGTAAAGCTGCCGGCGACACACACGCCCTTGGCGTGGGCCCGGCGGAAGCCGGGGTGCGGCTTGCCGGCTTCGATGGTGTTGGTCATCTGCTGCGCCGTGAGCCGCGCGCCGAACCCGCCGCCAACCCAGGCAAAGGCGCCGGCCAGGGCGGCCAGAAGCGCGACGATGCCCAACAGGGCCGGCACCGGGCTGGGTTTGCCCGGCGGTCGGGATGAGGAAGATGGCTGGGACATGGGGTTTGCTGGCGCTGGGAGTCGAAGGTGGGACGCGGCGGGCGTGGAGTTATTCCATCTGCCTGTGGCGGCCAAGCTGCGGCCGCGGCGGTGATGGCCTCGTCAGACCCAGGGAATACCCTGTCGCCTCGCCCGTCCCACCCACAGACCCGTCCGGCATCGCGCCCATGACCGCTCCCGCCACCGACCTGGATGACGCCACGCTGCAAGCGCTGATCCCGCGCCTGCGCCGGTTCGCCCGTTCGCTGGTGCACGAGCCGGCGGCGGCCGACGATCTGGTCCAGGCCACGCTGGAGCGCGCGCTCGTCCATGGCCGCAGCCGGCACACGCCCGCGGCGCTGCAGGGCTGGCTGTTCTCGGTCCTGTACCGGCAGTTTGTCGACGAACACCGCCGCGCCCTGCGCTGGCGCCGGCTGGCGCAGCTGTTCGGCCAGGCCGAGCCCGAGCATGCGCCGTCGGCCGAGCGCGTCACCGCCAGCCGCGCCACCCTGGCCGCCTTCGACACGCTGCCGGCCGAGCAGCGCGCCTTGCTGCTGCTGGTCAGCGTCGAGGGCTTCAGCTACCGCCAGGTGGCCGACACCCTGGGCGTACCGATCGGCACGGTGATGTCGCGCCTGGCCCGTGCCCGCCAGGCCCTGCGCGTGGCCAGCGATGCCGCGCCCGGCCCGACCCGGCCGGTGCTGAAGGTGCTGCGATGATCCGCCTGGCGCCGAGCGAGGCGGACCTGCACGCCTATGTCGACGGCCAGCTGGAGGCCCCGGCGCGCGCCGAGATCGAGCGCTGGCTGGCTGCGCACCCGGAGCGCGCGGCCGTGGTCGCCGACTGGAAACGCGATGCCAAACGCCTGCGCGTGAGCCAGGCCCTGCCCGAGCAATGGCCGGCCAATCCGAACCTGGAGCCGGCCCACCTGCGCCGCCGCGTGCGCGCCCGCGGTCGTGCGCGGCTGGGGGTGGCCGCCGCGCTGCTGCTGTCGCTCGGGCTGGGGACCGTGACGGGCTGGCAGGCCAGGCAGCTGCAGGTGGCCTCGGCGCGGCTGCCGATGGCCGATGCGGTCTCGGCCTATCGGCTGTTCGCCGTGTCCGACCGCCCCGATACGCTTGATGCGGCCGCTCGCGCGCAGCTGCAGGACTGGCTGGGCCAGCACTTCGGCGCGCTGGGCGCCATGCCCGATCTGCACGCGCAGGGCTTGCACCTGGTCGGGGGACAACGCCTGTCCACCGAACAGGGCGCGGCGGCGATGCTGGTCTATGCCGATGCCAGCGGTGCGCGGATCGGCGTGTACCTGCGCCCGGGCGGCCGCTTCGGCCAGCCGGGCCAGCGCCGCGACGGCGAGCTGCTGGCCCAGTACTGGTCGCGCGGCAACACCAGCTTCGCGGTGGTCAGCCCGTTCGAGGATGCACGCGCGCGCAACGTGGCGGCGGTGCTCGCGCCAGGCGGCTGAAGGCGCTTCGATCAAGCCGGTTGCACGGCGTTGATCTCCACCGTCACGTGGACCAGTTCCTCATGGATGGCCAGCGCCGCGCGCACGTCCTGCGGCGACAGCGGCCGGGTGGTGACCAGGCCGAGGATGGCCGCGTACTGGCCCCGTCCCACGCGCCAGACGTGCAGGTCGCTGATCGCGGTGGGCTGCGGCAGTTCGGCGATCACCTCGCGCACTTCCTCTACCACCGGCGCGTCCATCTCCGCATCCAGCAACACCCGGCCGGTGCTGCGCAGCAGGCCGATTGCCCACACCGTCACCAGTACCGCGCCGGCGATGCCCATGACCGGGTCCAGCCAGGACGCACCGAAGAACCGGCCGGCGAGCAGGGCGACGATCGCCAGCACCGAGGTCGCCGCATCGGCCAGCACGTGGACATAGGCCGCGCGCAGGTTGAGGTCGGCATGGGGGGCATGGTGATCCTCGCCGGGGTGCCCATGTGCGTGGTGGCCGTGGTCATGACCATGGTCGTGCCCGTGATGGTGGTGGCTGTGGTCGTCCTTCAGCCACCAGGCGCAGACCAGGTTCACCGCCAGCCCGAGCACGCCCAGCACGATGGCCTGGTCGTAGTGGATCGGCAGCGGATTGACCAGCCGCTGCAGCGACTGCACCGCCATCAGCAGCGCCACGCACAGCAGCAGCACCGCGCTGGTGTAGCCGCCCAGGATCTCGATCTTCCAGGTGCCAAAGGCAAAGCGCCGGTCGCGCGCGAACCGGCGCGCGCTGGCATAGGCCAGCAACGACAGGCCCAGCGCCAGCACGTGCGAGCTCATGTGCCAGCCATCGGCCAGCAGCGCCATCGAGTTGAAGATCCAGCCGCCGGCAATCTCGGCCAGCATCATCGCGGCGGTCAGGACCACGGCCCGGCGCGTGTTGCGTTCGCCGGCGGTATTGCCGGTGACGTAGCTGTGGTCGTGACGATGCGCGTGCAGCGCTGGGTCCAGGGACATGCGGAAAACCTGGTGTAGGATACCCCCCCATGGTATCCGAGATTGATCCCGCATGACCCACCTGATCCACGACGTGGCCAGGCTCACCCCGCGCATCCGGCGCCTCAAGGGCCAGGTCGCCGCACTGGAAAAGGCGCTGGCCGGCCAGCCCGAGTGCATCGCCGTGCTCACCCAGATCGCGGCCATCCGCGGCGCGGCGCAGGGCCTGCTGCTGGAAGTGCTGGAAGGCCACATGCAAGCGCACGTGGCCGGCGAGAAGAACCCCGCCAGGCGCAGCGCCGAGGTCGCCGCGATCCACAAGGTGCTGCGTTCCTACCTCAAGTAGCGCGCAGCTCGCGCCGCGTTGCCGCCATCGCCACCTGCGCACGGGCATGCTGTGGGTCTGTCTCCCTCAAGGCGTCGACATGGGCAACCTGCATTTCTACCGTCCCGGCCAAGGCCACGGCCTGGCCCACGATCCGTTCAAGGCGATCCTCGCCCCGCGCCCGATCGGCTGGATCGGCTCGGTCTCGGCCGACGGCGTGCGCAACCTGGCGCCCTACAGCTTCTTTGGCGCCTTCTGCGACACGCCGCCGATCATCGGTTTCAGCAGCTCGGGCTGGAAGGACAGCGTGCGCAACGTGCAGGCCCGCGGCGTGTTCACCTGGAACCTGGCCAGCCGCGCGCAGGCCGAGGCGATGAACCTGAGCTCGGCGCCGTTTGCGCCGGAGGTCGACGAGTTCGAACGCGCCGGCCTGGTCGCGCTGCCCGGCAAGGTGGTCGATGCGCCGTTCGTCGAAGGCGCGCCGGCCGCCTTCGAATGCAGGTTGACCCAGCTGCTCCAGCTCACCGACGCCGATGGCCACGCACTGGAACAGTGGCTGGTGCTGGGCGAGGTGGTGGGCGTGCACATCGACCGTCGCTGGCTGGTCGATGGCGTCTACGACACCGCCGCGGCCGGGCCGATCCTGCGCGCCGGCGGCCTTGACCGCTACGCGCAGATCACGCCCGAGGCGATGTTCGAGATGGCGCGGCCCACAGGCGTGTAGCGCGCCGGTGGCGCAGCCTGTGCAGCCCCTTGCGATGCGCAGGCACCGCCGTGCCCTGGTCCGGACCGACCTGCAGGCCGCCCGCATCGATGCCTTCGGTGCCGCCGTGGCTCGCGCGTGGCGTCAGCCCTTGGGCGGGCACAGCTCGAACTGCACCGGGGTGCCGTTCGCCGACGAGTCGGTGATCCACACATCGAACAGGCCCGGCTCGGCCCGGCACACCAGGTCCATGCCGGTGAAGGCCAGCAGGCTGCGGTCCAGCTGGAAGCTGACCTGGGCCGATTCGCCGGGCCGCAGCGCGATCTTGTTGAAGCCCTTCAGCTCGCGCACCGGGCGCACCCGGCTGGCCACCCGGTCGTGCACGTACAGCTGCACCACGGTTTCGCCGGCGACCTCACCGGTATTGGTCACGGTCGTGGTCGCGGTCAACGTCTGGTCCCAGCCCAGCTGGGTGGTCGACAGCTGCGCCGGGCCGTACTCGAAGGTGGTGTAGGAGAGTCCGTGGCCGAACGGATACAGCGCATCGGCCGTGACCTCGCGCCAGCGCGACTTGAACTCGCGCATGTGCGGCAGCTCGGGGCGGCCGGTCCGCGAGCGGTTGTAGAACAGCGGCTGCTGGCCCGAATCCTGCGGGAAACTCACCGGCAGGCAGCCGGCCGGGTTGTAGTCGCCGAACAGCACGTCGGCCACGCCGTGCCCGGTCTGGCTGCCCAGGTACCAGGTCACCACGATCGCTGCAGCCTTGCGCACCGCGCCGTGCAGGGCCAGTGCGCGACCATTGCGCAGCAGTACCACCAGCGGCTTGCCGGTGGCGGCCAGGGCTTCGGCCAGGGCCTGGTGTGCGGGCGGGACCACGATCTGGGTCCGCGACTGCGCCTCGCCGCTGTAGGACTGCGGCTCGCCGATCGCCAGCACCACCACATCGCTGGCATGTGCGGCGGCCACGGCGGCCTCGATGCCACCGTCGATCGGCTCTTCCAGGCCGCAGCCGTCCTCGACGATCAGCTGCGCGTGCTCGCCCAAGGCGGCGCGCACGCCGGCTTCCAGGGTGACATAGCGCGTCCTGTCGCCGAACAGCGTCCAGCAGCCTTCGATATTTTTGGTGTCGCGCGCGAACGGGCCGACCAGCGCGATCTTCTGCCCGGTCTTCTTCAGCGGCAGCACTGCGCCCTGGTTCTTCAGCAGCACGATCGATCGGCGCGCCGCATCGCGCGCAAGCGCCTCATGCGCGGCCAGATGCGACGGGTCGGCTTCGCGCGCCGGATCCAGCGAGCGGTATGGATTGTCGAACAGGCCGATCTGCTGCTTGACCCACAGCACCCGGCGCACGCTTGCATCCAGCTGGGCCAGGGTCACCTCGCCGCTTGCCACCAGCGAGGCCAGGTTGCGGTCGTAGAAGCCGCTCTGCATGCTCAGGTCCAGGCCGGCGGTGAACGCGCAGCGGGTGGCGTCGCGTTCGTCGGCCGCATAGCCGTGCGCGATCAGCTCCATGTCGGCGGTGTAGTCGGACACCACCAGCCCGGGGAACTGCCAGGCCCCGCGCAGCAGGTCGGTCATCAGCCAGCGGTTGGCACTGGCCGGCACCCCGTTGATGTCGTTGAAGGCGCTCATCACCGTGATCGCACCGGCGTCGAAGGCGGCCTTGAACGGCGGCAGGTGCACATCGCGCAGGGTCTGCTCGGAAATGTCGACCGTGTTGTATTCCAGGCCACCGGCGACCGCGCCGTAGGCGGCGAAATGCTTGGGCGTGGCCAGCAGGCAATCATCGGCAGTCAGCCCGGCCTGGCCCTGAAACCCCTGCACGCGTGCACGGGCGAAGGCACAGCCCAGCAGCACGTCCTCGCCGGCGCCTTCGGCACCGCGGCCCCAGCGCTGGTCACGGGCCACGTCCACGGCCGGGGCGAAGGTCCAGTGGATGCCCGCGGCGGTGGCTTCGACCGCGGTGGCGCGCGCGGTGCGGCGGGCCAGCTCCGGCTCGAAGCTGGCGGCCTCGCCCAGCGGGATCGGGAACACCGTGCGCATGCCGTGGATCACATCGGCGCCCAGCAGCAGGGGAATGCCCAGGCGCGACTCTTCCACCGCCAGGCGCTGCGCCTGGCGTCCCTCGGCCGCGCCCACCCCGTTGAACAGCGCACCGATCTTGCCGGCGCGGATCCCCGCACGCACCTCCGCCGCACCGCGGGCGTTGGCCTCCGGATTGACCTCCGGGGCGAACGGCCGCAGCGCGTCGGCAAAGATGCCCAGCTGGCCCACTTTCTCTTCCACCGTCATCTGCGCGATGAGGGCCTCAATCCGTTCCGAGTTCGACATCCGGTCCTGCCGTGAAAACGTTTACATGTATTCTAGGCGAAGCCCGAAGGATGCCAAGCCCGCGGGCAAGGCTGCACCGCCCCGGGCGCCCTGTCGAGGCCTTGCTGCCAGCGCCGCCGCGGGCCTGCGCCCGGCCAGGCGACTACTGCAGCTGCTCTGGTCCCTGGTCCTCGCCCCGGGGCGGCGGCGGATCGCCGGCCTGCAGCAGCGGCGGGATTTCGCCGGCGCCGGGCGGCAGGACGGGATAGGCATCCCATTCAAAGGGCATCTCGAACTCGGGTTCAAACGCGCGACCGGGCATGGCGACCTCCACGCGTCGGCATGCGAGGGTGCGCCGGCGCTGCCCGGTACTGTCCACCGCCGTTCGTCACGATCAGGTGCAGGCCTGCTGACGGCGGGTTTCACGCCGCCGGCCGCCGGACACGCGCTCAGGGCGCGCTGGCCTGGTCCAGCGCCTGGATCTGCGCCGGGGTCAGGGTCAGGCGCGCGGCCTGCAGGATCTCCTGCAGCTGCTCGACGCTGCTGGCACTGGCGATCGGGGCGGTGATCGAATCGCGCGCCATCAGCCAGGCCAGCGCGATCTGCGCCGGCGTGGCCTTCTGCGCCTCGGCCACCGCATCGAGCGCCTCGAGGATCGCCTGGCCGCGCGGATTGAGGTATTGCGCGACCACCTTGGCCCCGCGCGCCGGACTCTTGGCCGCATCGGCCGGATCGCGGTACTTGCCGGTCAAAAAGCCCGATGCCAGCGCGTAGTAACTGATCACGCCCAGGCCCTGGGCCTTGACCAGCGGCTCCAGCTCGGCCTCGTAGCCGGCGCGATCGTAGAGGTTGTACTCGGGCTGCAGCGTTTCATAGCGTGGCAGGTTGTGATCCTGGGACACCCGCAGCGCCTCGGCCAGGCGCTCGGCGCTGTAGTTGGAAGCACCGATCGCGCGCACCTTGCCCTTCTCGATCAGCCGCGAGAATGCGCCCAGGGTGGCCTCCAGCGGCACGGACGGATCGTCCTCGTGCGCCTGGTACAGGTCGATGGTGTCGATGCCCAGGCGGCGCAGCGAATCGTCCACCGCCGCCTCGATGTTCTCCGGCGACAGGCCCGGGCGCTCGCCCCACTTGGCCACCTTGGTGGCGATCACCACCTGGTCGCGCTTGCCGCTGGACTTGAGCCACTGGCCGATCAGGGTTTCCGATTCGCCGCCCTTGTTGCCCGGCACCCAGGCCGGATACACATCGGCGGTATCGATCAGGTTGAAGCCGCCATCGACGAAGGCGTCCAGCAGCCTGCCGGTGCCGGCCGCATCCTTGACGCTCCAGCCAAACACATTGCCGCCAAAGGCCAGCGGCGCGACGGTGATGCCGGATCTGCCCAGCGGGCGTCGGGGAATGGAACTCATCGTGGTATCTCCAGTGCGCGCGGAAAAAAACGAGCCCAAGCGTATGCGCCCGGCGTTTAAGCCAGCGTGCACACCCGTGGCCAAAACCCGCTGCGTGCTAGGCTCGGCGCCACTTTTCCCGCCGGGAATTGCGTCATGCGCCGATCGCTTGCCACCCTTGCCCTGTGCGCCGCGCTGGCGCCGCTGGTGCCGGCCCTGGCCCAGGTCGCCACGCCCGCCACGCTCCCCGTCCCGGCGCCGCTGCAGGCGGCCATCGACGGCCCCTGGCGCAAGCCGGCCGACGTGGCCCGCGACCGCTATCGGCATCCGGGCCAGACCCTGGCGTTCTTCGGTGTGCAGCAGGCCGACACCATCATCGAAATCACGCCCGGCAACGGCTGGTATTCGGCGATCCTGGCGCCCTACGTGAAAGGCCAGGGCCAGTACATCGCCGCGGTGGTCGACCCCGACGCGGTGCCCGAGTCCTCGCGCGCCTACCAGCAAAAATCCAGGGACAGCCTGGAAGCGCTGTACAAGTCCGATGGCGCCCGCTACGGCCAGGCCAAGCTGGTGGCCTACGCGCCGGCCACGCCCAGCTTCGGCCCGGCCAATTCGGCCGACGTGGTGCTGACCTTCCGCAACGTGCACAACTGGCGCATGGCCGACAACGCCGAGGCGATGTTCAAGGGCTTCTTCGCCGTGCTCAAGCCCGGCGGCACCCTGGGCGTGGTCGAGCATCGCGCCGCCACGGCCGTGCCCGATGATGACAAGAGCGGCTATGTCGGCGAGGACCAGGTGATCGCGCTGGCCACCGCCGCCGGCTTCCGACTGCAAGGCAAGAGCGAAATCAACGCCAACCCGCGCGACACCAAGGATTATCCGGGCGGGGTATGGACCCTACCGCCGACCAACAAGCACGACCAGGCCGACGACGCCAGGTTCCAGGCCATCGGCGAAAGCGACCGCATGACCCTGCGCTTCGCCAAACCATAGGCACCCAGCCTCGTTGCGGCGAAGCCTGCGCCGAGCGCGTGCAGCGGGTGCATGGATTCGGGCATCGACGGCGCCGCCTTGAAAAAGATCGACCCGCGCGCAATGAGCAGTGGCGGTGCCGACCACCCACAGCGGTCGCTGTGTTCTGCCTTGCCCAACCCGTGTGATGTCGCAACGCTGGGCGGCGGCGTGGGCGCAGTCAGATCCAGCAGCTCCCACGCGGCGGGCATCGATAATGGGCCCCCACATCCCGCCGCGGTCGCCACGCCGGTCAACGCCTTGCTCATTGCCTTCAACAAACCATTCAACGTGCTGTGCCAGTTCACCGATCGCAGCGCGCCGCCGCGGCGCACGCTGGCCGAATTCGGCCTGCCCAGGGAGGTCTACGCGGCTGGGCGGCTGGACTACGACAGCGAAGGCCTGCTGCTGCTCACCGACGAGGGCGCCCTGGCCCACCGGCTCACCGATCCGCACCACAGGCAGGACAAGACCTACCTGGTGCAGGTCGAAGGCACGCCCCATCCGGACCAGTTGCATGCCCTGCGCGATGGCGTGGGATTGAACGACGGCCCGACCCTGCCGGCGCGCGTACGCCTGCGCGAAACGCCGCCGAAGCTATGGCCGCGCGATCCGCCCGTGCGCGTGCGCAAGACCGTGCCCGATGCCTGGCTGGAACTGACCTTGCGCGAAGGGCGCAACCGGCAGGTGCGGCGCATGACCGCCGCGGTCGGCCTGCCGACCCTGCGGCTGGTCCGCGTGGCAATGGGTGGGGTGGCGCTGCAGGACCTGCAGCCGGGACAGTGGCGCATCCAGCAGCCATGAGCGCTGCATGGCAACGCCGAAACGGCACGACGCCCGGTCGTGCCGGGCGTCGCCTCAACCTCGGGAAGCTGGCTCGACCGCCCGGCCCCCGCGGTGGCGAGGGCCAGACGGCCGAGGACTCAGCATTGCAGCTCAGCTTTCGCTGGGCGTCTTGGCGGCTGCCCGGCTGTAGCGTGCGGCGCGCGAACGCAGCCCGGCGTTGCCCCGGCTGGTGGCCGGTTGCAGCCGGCGCGCGCTGCCGTCGATGGCGGCCATGTCCTGCTTCTGCCTGTACCTGCGGAACACCGCATAGCCGATCAAGCCGATGCCGACCGCGGCCGCGGCGCCCACCGCGACCGGGTTGCGCTTGACGAAGCTGGTGGCGACCTTGCCGCCGGTGCGCGCCACGCCCAGCGCAGCGCTGCTCTTGAGGAACTTGCCGGCGGTGGACCGGCGCGAAGGCACCAGGTCGCGCACGCTGCTGCCGGCGCTGCGCAGTCCGTCGCCGGCCTGGTGGACCAGCTCCAGGGCGGTCTCCAGCGCGCGGTCGCTGATGTCAGTGAACTTGCTCATGACGGAACCCTGATGAGGAGGAAGAGGTGCAGTGTCCGGGCAGCCATGTAGACGGCGCGTGTGCGGCGCCGCGCCAGCCCATCCACAGCCTGAACACGCTGCGCGCAAGGTCGCTTCAAGCCCGGGCGATTCAGCTGCCGCGGGGCTTGGCCCGGTGGGTGGCGGTGGCGCTCCAGGGGTCGTCGGGCCAGGGATGGCGGGGGTAGCGTCCCTTCATCTCCTTCTTGATCTCGGCATAGGTCTTGGCCCAGAAGCTGCGCAGGTCGCGCGTGACCTGCAGCGGCTTGCCGCCGGGCGAGAGCAGGTGCAGGGTCAGCGGCACCCGGCCACCGGCAATGTGCGGGGTCTCGCCCAGGCCGAACAGCTCCTGCAACTTGACCGCCAGCACCGGCGCGCGCGGGCTGCCGTCATGCTCGACGCCGTAGTCGATGCGCCGCTCCAGCCCGGAAGGCACGGTGATGTGGGTCGGGGCCAGGGCGTCGATGCGCTGGCGCGTGGCCCAGTCGGTCAAGGACTTCAGCGCCTGGGCCAGTTCGCTTTCGTCCAGTGCATCCAGCGCGGTCTTGCCGGCGAAGGCGGGCCTGAGCCAGTGGTCCAGGGTGGCCAGCAGCGCCGCGTCGGACAGGTCGGGCAGGGCCAGCTCCGGCATCCAGGCGCGCAGGTTGCGCACGCGCGCGCGCCATTGCTGCAGGCCCTCGGTCCAGGGCAGGGCGTCCAGGCCCAGCGCGCGCACCGCGTCGGTGAGCGCGGCAGCGGCGTGCTGCGGATCGATCCTTCCAGCCGGGCGCGCGTCCAGCACGATCGCATCGAAGCGCGAGGTGCGCTGGGCCACCAGCGCGCGCCGCTCCACATCCCAGCGCACCTGGTCGGCGGTGGAAAAATGCGCGGCGAAGTGCTCGTGCAGGAACGCCTGGTCCACCGGCGCGGCGCGCAGGACCAGGCCATCGCGCGCTTCCAGGCGCAGCTCGCTGGCCACGATCCACGGCTCGCCACGCAGCGCGCTGTCATCGAACAGGCGCGCGGTGCGGCCGTTGGCCAGCGCATAGCGCAGCGGATCGGTGGGATGGCGATAGCCGATACGATCGGGAAAGGCCTGCGCCAGCAGGTCGCCCAGCGCGTGCGCTTCGCTCTGGCGCGGTGGCGCGGCGTCCTCGCGCAGGCGGCGGCGCCACTGCCTGGCGGCCGCATCGATCGCCGCCAGCGCCGAACGCTGCGCATCGGCCGGGACGCGGCCATCACGGAAGGCGGCCAGCGCACGCCAGCGCGCGGCCAGCGCATCGCCGCCGCCACGCAGCGGGTCGCGCGCCTCCACCAGCGCGGCCAGGTCGCAGGCCAGCGCGCGCGACGTGCCCGCCGGGGCCGCCAGCAGCATCGCGGCCAGCCGTGGATGGGTGCCCAGCGCCAGCATGCGCCGGCCGAGCGGGGTGATCGCCCGGCTGGCATCCAGCGCGCCCAGCCGCTGCAGCAGCTCGCGCGCGGCGGCCAGCGGGCCGGACGGCGGCGGATCGACAAAGCGCAGCTCGTCGCTGCCCCACGCCGCCAGTTCCAGCGCCAGGCCGGCCAGTTCGACCTGGGTGATCTCCGGGCGTCGCTGGGGTTCCAGTCGCTGCGAGGCCGGCCACAGGCGCCAGGCCACGCCTTCGGCGACACGGCCGGCGCGGCCGGCGCGCTGGTCGGCCGAGGCCTGGGCGATGTGGACCACGTCCAGCCGCGAGAATCCGCTGTTGGGATCCAGCCGCGGCTCGCGCGCCAGCCCGCTGTCGATCACCACCCGCACGCCGGGCAGGGTCACCGACGACTCGGCCACGTTGGTCGCCAACACCACGCGGCGTCGGCCCTGCGGATCGGGCTGCAGCACGGCCGACTGCTGCTGCACCGGCAGCTCGCCATGCAGCGCCAGCACGCTGACCCCGGCCAGTGCAGGACTGTCGCCCAGCGCCGCCTGCACGCGTGCGATCTCGCGCTGGCCCGGCAGGAACACCAGCACGTCGCCGGGATGGCTGGCAATGGCCGCTTCCACCGCGCGCCGGGCCTGCGACTCCAGCGCCTCGTCGCGCCGCGCGGGGAAATGCGAAACCTCCACCGGATAGCTGCGCCCTTCGCTGGACAGGCGCGGCGCGTCCAGCCACTGCGCCAGGCGCGCGCCATCCAGGGTGGCCGACATCACCACGATGCGAAGCGCCTGCCCCGGACTTGATCCGGGGTCCTGCGGATAAAGTGCCGCCTGCACGTCCAGCGCCAGGGCCAGGCCCAGGTCGCCGGCCAGGTGGCGTTCGTGGAATTCGTCGAACAGCAGCGCGCCGACCCCTTCCAGCAGCGGGTCGTCCTGCAGCATCCGGGTCAGGATGCCCTCGGTGACCACCTCGATCCGGGTGCGTGCGCTGGTCCTGTTGTCGAAGCGGATGCGGTAGCCAACGGTCTGACCGACCGGCTCACCGAGCTGGCTGGCCATGAAGCCGGCGGCGGCACGCGCGGCCACCCGGCGCGGTTCGAGCATCACGATCCTGCGGCCGGCCAGCCACGGCGCGTCCAGCAATGCCAGCGGCACCTGGGTGGTCTTGCCGGCACCGGGCGGGGCTTCGAGCACCAGCCGCGGATGATCGGCCAGCGCGGCGGTGATCTGCGGCAGCAGCGGCGAAATGGGGAAGAACGGCGCGGACATGGCACACAGGATAAGGCGCGTGTCCGCCGCGCCCTACACTATGGCGCTCCCAGGTCTTCGCTCCACGCGCCATGCAGCTCATCGATATCGGTGCCAACCTCACCCACGAGGCCTTCGACCGCGATCGCGACGCAGTCCTGCAGCGCGCGCGCGCTGCCGGCGTGGCCCAGCTGGTGGTCACCGGGGCCAGCCGCGAGCATTCGCCCAGGGCGCTGGAACTGGCGCGCGCGCATCCGGGGTTCCTGTTCGCCACCGCCGGCGTGCATCCGCACCACGCCAGCGAATACAGCGCCGAGTGCGATGCGCAGATGCGCATGCTGCTTGCCCAGCCTGAAGTGGTGGCGGTGGGCGAATGCGGGCTGGACTACCACCGCGACCTCTCCCCGCGCCCGGCCCAGCGCCGCGCGTTCGAGCACCAGCTGCAGAGCGCGGTGGACACCGGCAAGCCGCTGTTCCTGCACCAGCGCGAGGCGCATGCCGATTTCATGGCGATGATGAAGCAATTCGACGGTCAGCTGCCGGCCGCGGTGGTGCACTGCTTCACCGGCACGCGCCAGGAGCTGTTCGATTACCTGGACCAGGACTGGCACATCGGCATCACCGGCTGGCTGTGCGACGAGCGCCGCGGCGCGCATCTGCGCACGCTGGTGCCGCACATCCCCGCGCACCGGCTGATGCTCGAGACCGATGCGCCGTACCTGCTGCCGCGCACCCTCAAGCCGATGCCCAAGGACCGTCGCAACGAACCGGCCTTCCTGGCGCACATCGCACACGAAGTTGCACGCGAGCGCGGCGAGGAACCTGCCGTCACTGCCGCCAGCACCACCCACACCGCGCGCGCGTTCTTCGGCCTGCCGGTTGCCTGAGCGTGCCGGCCGCCGGGCTCACTGGGCCTGGTCGTCTTCCTGCTTGGCCTCTGCCATCGCCTCCGGTTCCAGGTCTTCGGCGACGCGGTTGAACTTGACGAAAGCGCCCCAGGCGATCAGCAGCACCGCGGCGGTGAGGCCGATGGCCCCGGCATAGGGCAGTTTGGTGGGATCTTCGTGGCCCAGCTCGAAGGTCATCACCAGGGTCTCGATGCTCAGCGCGATCACCACCACCAAGAACCGCGACAGGTAGCGGTGCGTCGATGGCGCCGCAGCATGGCCAGCGCCGCGTGCGGGCGGCGCGAAGGCGTCAGCCGCTCACCCAAGCTGGGCGGCGACCAACACCTGCAGGTGGATCCACGCCGTTTCCAGCCGCGCCACGCGCAGGCCGGCGTGCGCGGCGCGATGGACCATGTCGCCGACGATGTGCGCCGCTTCCACCCGCTGGCCCGATTGCAGGTCGCGCAGCATCGAGGCGGTCAGCGTGGAACCGGGCTGGGTCAACGCCTCCAGCATCGAGGCCTGCGCGGTCTGCGGCACCTGGACCCCGGCCGCGGCGGCCACCTCCAGGCATTCCGCGTACAGGCCGGCCATGAACGCGTGCCCGCCCTCGGCGGCGACGATCTGGCCGACGCTGCCGCGCATCAGGCAGGTGGCCGCCGCCAGCGCGGTCACGAAGCTGTACTTGCTCCATTGCGCCACGGCGATGTCGGCTGCGTGTTCGAACTTCAGCCCGGCCTGCCGGCACAGCGTGGCCAGCGCCTGCGTGCGCGGGCTGTCGGTGTCGCCGCTGCGCTCGCCGAAGGTGATCGAGGCGGTCCTGCCCAGGTGCAGCACCTGGCCATCCGGGCCCTTCATCGCACTGATGAAGCACAGCCCGCCCAGCACGTTGGCCGCGCCAAAGCGCGCGTCCAGCGCGGTGTAGTGCAGCAGGCCGTTGAGGATCGGCAGCACGCTCGTGCCCGGGCCGACCGCAGGGGCGATCGCGTCGATGGCGCTGTCCAGGTCATAGGCCTTGCAGCTCAGCAGCACCAGGTCGAAGGGTTTGCCGGCCGCCAGCGCCGGCAGCGCCTCGGCGGTGACATGGGCCACCGGAAACTGCGCATCGCTCTGCGCGGTCCTGATCACCAGGCCGTCGCGCTCGAGCTGTTCGGCACGCGCAGGACGCACCAGGAAAGTCACGTCCGCGCCGGACTGCGCCAGCCGTCCGCCGAAATAACCACCGGTGCCACCGGCACCCAATACCAGGATCCGCATGTGCCGTTCTCCAGAGCTTGCAGGATCAGCTGCGCAGGCCGATGCCGCGCTTGAGCAGGTGCAGGCCCAGTGCGCCCAGTGACACCACGAAGCCCACCATCAGCACGTAGGCCACCCACAGCGGCACGTCGGAGCTGCCCAGCAGGCCGTAGCGGAACGCGTTGACCATGTAGAAGATCGGGTTGAGGTGGGTCAGCGCCTCGGCCCAGCCCGGCAGCAGCTCGACCGAATAGAACACCCCGCCCAGATAGGTCAGCGGGGTCAGGATGAAGGTCGGCACGATCGCGATGTCATCGAACTTGCGCGCGTAGGCGGCATTGACGAAGCCGGCCAGCGAGAAGATCGTCGCGCCCAGCAGCACCGTGCTCAGGGTCACCAGCGGGTGCGGGATGCGCACCGGGGTGAAGAACATCGCGATGATCAGCACGATCACGCCCACCATCAGCCCGCGCAGCACCGCGCCGGCCACGTAGCCCAGCAGGATCACCCAGTTGGGCACCGGGCTGACCAGCAGCTCTTCCACATGGCGGCCGAACTTGGCGCCGAAGAACGACGAGCTGATGTTGCCGTAGCTGTTCTGGATCACGCTCATCATCACCAGGCCCGGGACGATGAACTGCATGTAGGAGAAACCGCCCATGTCGCCCACGCGCGAGCCGATCAGGCCGCCGAAGATCATGAAGTACAGGGTCATGGTGATCGCCGGCGGCACCAGGGTCTGGCCCCAGATGCGCAGGATGCGCGCCACTTCGCGCCGGGCGATGGTCCACAGCGCGGTCAGGTTGCGCCGGGTGTTGCTGGCAGGCGGCAGCAGGGCCTGGTTGCTCATGCGGAAACCTCCGTGGGCGTGGCGGCGGGCGCGGCGGTCAGGCGCACGAACAGCTCCTCCAGCCGGTTGGACTTGGTCCGCATCGAACGCACGCGGATGCCGGCCGCGGCCAGCGCTTCGAACACCCGGGTGAGGTCCATCGCCCGCGGCATGTCCAGGTCCAGCGTGTGCGGGTCGGCGGCGGCCAGCGTGGCGCCTTCGATCACCGGCAGCTGCGCGGGCAGTTCGCCCTCAATGTCGAACAGGAACCCCTCCACGTCCAGCTGCGCCAGCAACGTGCGCATCGGCCCCTGCTGCACGATCCGGCCGTGATTGATGATGGCCAGGTTGCGGCACAGGCTCTCGGCTTCCTCCAGGTAGTGCGTGGTCAGGATGATGGTGGTGCCGGCGATGTTGATGTCCTTGAGCGTCTTCCACATGCCGCGGCGGATCTCGATATCGACCCCGGCGGTGGGTTCGTCCAGGATCAGCAGGCGCGGTCGGGTCATCATCGCCCGGGCGATCATCAGCCGGCGCTTCATGCCACCAGAAAGGGTGCGGCTCATCAGGAAGGCCTTGTCCCACAGCTGGGCGCGCTTGAGCTCGTCCTCGGCAAGCGGCACGGCCTGGCGGCGCGGGATGCCATAGAAGCCGGCGTAGTTGACCAGGATGTCGAAGGGTTTCTCGAACAGGTTGAAGTTGATCTCCTGCGGGACCAGGCCGATCAGGCGCATGGCCGCGTCGCGGCGGGCCGACAGGTCGACGCCGAACACCTGGACCTGGCCTGAGGTCTTGTTGACCAGCGAGGAAATGATGCCGATCAGGGTCGACTTGCCGGCGCCGTTGGGGCCGAGCAGGGCGAAGAAATCGCCGGGCGCCACGGTCAGCGACACGCCCTTGAGCGCCTCGACGCCGTTGCTGTAGCGCTTGGTCAGATCGACGATGGACAGCGCCGGGACGTTGCCGGCCGCCGCGGAAGGAACAGTCATGGAGTGGGCCTTTGCGCGGGCGAAGGCCCGCAGGACAAGCGATTGCCTATTATAGGCGCCCCGCCTGGCTGCCCGGGCACCAGAGCGTTCCACTTGGCCATTGCCCAGTTCCGCCGACGCTGCGCGAACGCGGCATGATCGCGCCCAGCGTGGGCCACGATGTGTTCGCCTGCACCCAGGGCACCCGATGGCGTTCGTGCCCGGCCAGTTCATCCTGCAGCCGGGCGATGCCAACGCGCGAGATGCCGTACCACGACCCGTTGCGCGCCTTCGCCGTGGCGCATCCGGGCTTTCGCTGCCTGCCGTGCCTGGCGCGAGAACGGCCGGCCGCCGCGCACGCCCGGATGCGCGGCGGCTACCTGCAGCAGGTGCTGGCCGGGTTCGCCCCGGACCCGACCCGCGACATCGCCTGCCTGTGCGGCAATCCGGACAGGGTCGAGGCCCCGTTCCCAAGGCGCGCGTGCTGTTCGAACCGTCATGCCCCCTGCCTTCGGTCACATCCGCCGGCGCCCCGGGTCATGTCAGCATCCACGCAGGAAATTTCCGCTGTCTTCCAAGGAGTTCGTCATGCGGCACCGCTGGTTGTTCCCCGCCCTGATCCTGGCCGCATGCGCGCCAGCGGCGCAGGCCCGCACCCTGGGCACGCTGGAATTCAAGCCGTGCGCGCTCAGCGCACCGCTGTCGGCCAGCGTCGTCCAGGCCCAGTGCACCACCCTGGCGGTTCCGGAAAATCCCAAGGCGCCCGATGGCCGCAGGATCAGCCTGCGCATCGGCTGGATCCCGGCCGGGCGCGAGGAGGCGGCCGAGCCCGATCCGGTGTTCATGCTCGCCGGCGGCCCGGGCCAGTCGGCGCTGGACAGCTATCCGCAGGTGCAGCCGGCGTTCGCCGAAGTGGTCAGGAAGCGCAACCTGATCCTGGTCGACCAGCGTGGCACCGGCGGCTCCAACCCGCTGCAGTGCGCCAACCCGACCGATGCCATGGACCCTGACTCGCCGCAGGCGGCGGCGGACTACGCGCGCCAGTGCATGGCCACGCTGGAGAAGAAGGCCGACCTGCGCCACTACACCACCGGTCAGGCCATCGGCGACCTGGACAGCGTGCGCCAGGCCATCGGTGCGGACAAGATCAACCTGGTCGGCGTGTCCTACGGCACCCGCGTGGCCCAGCAGTACGCGGCCGCCTATCCGCAGCACACCCGCGCGATCGTGCTGGACGGGGTGGTGCCCAACTCGCTGGTGCTGGGCAACGAGTTCGCGGCGAACCTGGAACACGCACTGGACCTGCAGTTCGGCCGCTGCGCCAGGGACGCCAAGTGCACGGAGAAACTCGGCGACCCGCGCCAGCGCCTCAACGCGTTGATGAAGACCTTGAAGGACACCCCGCCGACGGTCAGCTTCCGCGATCCGGCCACTGGCGTGGCCCGGCAGGAAGTGCTCACTGCCGGCGATGTGGCGATGCTGGTGCGCATGTCGGCCTATCTGCCGCTGATGACCGCGACCCTGCCGCTGCAGTTTTCCGAAGCCGCGCAGGGCCGCTACGACACCCTGGCCGCCAGCGCCAACATGATCGGCGATTCGCTGGCCGATGCGATGGCCATCGGCATGCAGCTGTCGGTGATCTGCACCGAGGACGGCAGCGAGCTGAAGGCCGATCCGGCACAGGACGGCACGCTGCTGGGCAACGCGATTGTCGACGGTTTGAAAGCACAGTGCGCGGTATGGCCCAAGGGCACCCGCGCGGCGAACTTTCGCAAGCCGCTGTCCACACAGGTGCCGGCGCTGCTGCTGAGCGGCCAGTTCGATCCGGTCACCCCGCCGCGTTATGGCGAGGAAGTGGCCAAGGCCCTGCCCAACGCGCGCCACCTGGTGCTGCGCGGCCAGGGCCACAACGTCATCGCCGCAGGCTGCACACCGCAGCTGCTGGGCAAGTTCCTCGATGGCCTGGATCCGAAGGCACTGGATGCCAAGTGCCTGGACCGGCTGACCGACACCCCGCCTTTCACCGGCTTCTACGGATGGGACCCATGATCGCCCTGCGCAATCTCCACAAGACCTTCAAGACCAAAAAGAGCGAGGTCAAGGCCGTCAATGGCGTGGACTTCACCGCCGCCGATGGCCAGATCACCGGCCTGCTGGGGCCCAATGGCGCCGGCAAGACCACCACCCTGCGCATGCTCTACACCCTGATGCAGCCCGACGTGGGCCAGGTGCTGGTCGATGGCGTGGACGTGGCCAGCAACCCGCAGGCCGCGCGCCGCGCGCTGGGCGTGCTGCCCGATGCGCGCGGTGTCTACAAGCGCCTGACCGCACGCGAGAACATCGCCTACTTCGGCCAGCTGCATGGCCTGGACAGCGACACGATCAACGCGCGCACCGAGCGCCTGGTGCAGGCATTGAACATGGCCGACTTCATCGACCGCCGCGCCGAGGGCTTCAGCCAGGGCCAACGGACCAAGACCGCGATCGCCCGCGCGCTGGTGCATGACCCGCGCAACGTGGTCCTGGACGAGCCCACCAACGGCCTGGACGTGATGACCACCCGCGGCCTGCGCGAATTCCTCAAAGACCTGCGCGGCGAAGGACGCTGCGTGGTGTTTTCCAGCCACATCATGCAGGAGGTCGCCGCGCTGTGTGACCGCATCGTGATCATCGCCAAGGGCACCGTGGTCGCAGCGGGAACCGCCGACGAACTGCGCGCGCACTACGGCGAGCAGAACCTGGAGGACGCCTTCGTCAAGGCGATCGGCTCCGAGGAGGGTCTGGTCGCATGAGCAGTCTGAAGACCCTCATGATCGTGATGCGCAAGGAGCTCAAGGACCTGTTCCGCGACCGGCGCACGGTGTTCCTGTCGCTGGCGCTGGGGCCGATCCTGATTCCGGTGATGCTGGTGGGCATCTTCACCCTGACCGAGAACCGGATCCGCGACCTGACCGAAAAGCCGCTGGAGCTGCCCGTCATCGGCAAGGACAACGCGCCCAACCTGATCGCCTGGCTGCAAGGCCAGAACGTCACCATCAAGGCGCCACCGACCGACATCGCCGCTGCCATCGCCGAGCAGAAGGACGATGTGATCCTGCGCATCGGCGACGACTACGCCGAGAAGTGGCGCAGGAGCGAACCTGCACCGGTGGAGGTGATCAGCGACAGCACCCGCCAGAACGCCGAGGTGCCGGTCAAGCGGGTACAGGCGCTGCTCAAGGCCTACAGCGGGCAGGTCGCGGCACTGCGCCTGCTGGCGCGCGGGATCAGTCCCTCGGCCGCCGCACCGCTGCAGGTCGGCGAGACCGACATGGCCTCCGATGCGGCCAAGCGCGGCCAGCTGGTCGGGATCCTGCTGCCCTACCTGCTGATCCTCAGTGCGTTCATGGGCGGCGCCTACCTGATCATGGATGCCACGGCCGGCGAGCGCGAACGCCAGTCGATGGAACCGCTGCTGGCCACGCCGGCCGCGCGCGGCGCGATCGTCAGCGGCAAGGTGGCCGCGGCCTGCGCGGTGGCGCTGCTGTCGCTGGCCTTTACCCTGCTGATGTTCAAGGCCACCGCGGTGATCTCGCCGACCGTGGGTCGGCAGATGTCGGTGAGTTTCATGACCATCGCGATGCTGCTGCTGATCCTGATGCCGATGGTGTTCATCGGCACCACCCTGCTGACCTATCTGTCGGCCACGGCCAAGAGCATGAAGGAGGCGCAGAGCCACATGAGCTATCTCATGCTGCTGCCGATGCTGCCTTCGATCATCCTGATGGTGAACCCGGTCAAGACCCAGCTATGGCAGTTCGCGGTGCCGTTCCTGGCGCAGAACCAGCTGATCCTGAAGGTCGTGCGCGGCGAGGCGATCGCGCCGGTGCAGTGGGCCACCTACCTGGGTGCGAGCTTCTCGCTGGCCGCGCTGATGTGGTTGCTGGCCGTGCGCCGCTATCGCGGCGAGCAGCTGGCGATCTCCGGCTGAGGCCCAGGGCCCTCGCCAAACGAGGAAGGGCCGGCATTGCCGGCCCTTCTTTCCCACATCTGGCCGATCAGCCCGGACTGAACGCGATCGTGCGCCGGGTGGTGCTGGTCGCGCCGGTGGGTTCGAACTTCCA
The DNA here is from genome assembly GCF_000233915.3 of Pseudoxanthomonas spadix BD-a59. Lineage (NCBI taxonomy): Bacteria > Pseudomonadati > Pseudomonadota > Gammaproteobacteria > Lysobacterales > Lysobacteraceae > Pseudoxanthomonas > Pseudoxanthomonas spadix. The sequence continues at coordinate 3,447,380 of NC_016147.2, forward strand.
GCGCTTGACCGCAGTCAGCGCGGCGCGGTCGAACACGCGCGGCGGAGTCGCCTCGACCACCCGCGCATTGGTGACATCGCCGTCGCCGCCGATGGTGATCTCCACGACGACGGTGCCGCTGGTATTGGCGCGCAGGGCCTCCATCGGATAACGCGGCGAGGGCGCGCTCAGCAGCCGACGTTCGCCCGCCGGCGGGGCCGGCTCGGCGGCCACCGGACGCGGCGCCGGGGTTTGGGTGGCCGGGGCCGGCGCCGGGTTCGGGGCGTCTGCCACGGGCTGGCGCGCAGGCGCGGCGGCCGGAGGCGTCTCGGTCCGGGCCGGCTCGGCCCGCGCGGCTGGCGTTTGCTGCGCCTGCTGGGCCTGCGCCTGCTGCGCCTGCTGGGCCGCCAGGGCGTCGGCGGCCTGCTTCTGCTGGGCGGCCTGTTCGGCCAGGCGCTGGGTTTCCCTGGTCTTGGCCTCGGCGGCCGCCTTGGCCTTGCTGGCTTCGTCGGTGGTCTGCTGGGCCAGCAGCTTCTCGCCGCTGGCGATGGCCTGGCCCAGGCGGGGCAGGGCCGGCGCCTTGGGATCAGCCTTGCCGATCAGGGCCAGCAGGCGCCTGGCCTCGTCGAAGTCCTGGCGGCCAATGCTCTGCTCGGCGGCGATCACCGTGTAGGGCATCAGGTCGGTCAGGGCGCTGGTGGTGGCCGGATCGTCGGGCTGCTTGTCACGCAGGGCCAGGTAGTACTCCATGGCGTTGTCGCCGCCCGGGGCGTAGATGCGGTTCTGGCTCAGCGCCTTGCTGGCGGCGGCGCGCAGGTCCTCGGCGCTCATCGCCTGGACACTGGCGGCCACCGCTGGCTTGGGTGGGCTGTCGGCGGCCACCGCCTGCGCTGCGCTGGCCTTGTCGGTCGGTGCGGCGCTGCCGGGTTGGCCGTCGGCGGCCGGCGGTGGCTTGGAACAGGCGGCCAGCAGGCCGAGCAGCGCGAACGCTGCCACGGGCCGCAGGGCGGTCGGTGTGAGCTTGGACATCTGGTATTTCCCCTGGGTGCGCATTGCCTGACGAATGCCTGCAACGTGAAAGTCACGGAAATCGCCAGCGCTTGTCAACAGGCGCCCGCTCCTACTTGCCGATGCAGAACGTGGAAAAGATCCGTCCCAGCAGCGCGTCGGGCGAGGTTTTGCCGGTGATCTCACCCAGCGCGTCATGGGCAAGCCGCAAGTGTTCAGCGGCCAGTTCAAGCGTTTCATGATCAATCTCGCGTTTTGCAAGGTCCAGGTGCGCCAGGGCCTGCTCCAGCGCCAGCACATGGCGGGCGCGGGCGGAGAACTCACCCTCAGCAGAGGCGAGTGCCGGGCCACTGACCAGCGCCTGCAGCCGCGCCAGCAGGGCCTGGATGCCGGCGCCGGTGCGGGTCGAGATGCCCAGCGCCTGGTCCGGCAGCGCATGGGTCGCCGGCAGCAGATCGGTCTTGTTGTGCAGCCACAGCTGGCGAAGCTGCGGGTCGAGCAGGTTTGCGGTCGCCGCATGGCCGGCCTGCGGATCGCGCGCGTCGACCACCACCAGGGCCACGTCGGCGCGCTGCAGTTCCTCGCCGGCCCGGCGCATGCCTTCGCGTTCGATCACATCGCCACCGCTGCGCAGGCCGGCGGTATCGACCAGGGTCAGCTCCAGGCCATCGACGCGGATCACTTCGTGCAGGGTGTCGCGGGTGGTGCCGGCCAGCTCGCTGACGATGGCCCGCTCGCGTCCGGCCAGTGCATTGAGCAGCGAGCTCTTGCCGGCGTTGGGCGGGCCGACGATCACCACATGCAGGCCGTCGCGCAGGCGCCGGCCGCGCTCGGCCTCGGCCAACAGCCCGGCCAACGCGTCGCCCAGCTCGGCCAGGCCGGAGCGCACCGCCGCGCCGCCGAGCGTGTCCAGCGGCTCGTCGGCGAAATCGATCGCCGCCTCCACATGCACGCGCAGCCGCAGCAGCTGTTCGGACAGTGCCTGGATGCGGCGCGAGAACACCCCCTCCAGCGAACGTCGCGCCGCGCGCGCCGCGCGGGCGTCACCGGCGGCGATCAGGTCGGCGATCGCCTCGGCCTGGGCCAGGTCGAGCTTGCCGTTGAGGAAGGCGCGTTCGGAAAACTCGCCGGGCCGCGCCGGGCGCGCGCCCAGCGCGCAGGCGCGCGCCACCAGGGCGCGCAGCACGACCGGGCTGCCGTGGGCCTGCAGTTCGACCACGTCCTCGCCGGTAAAACTGGCCGGGGCGAGGAAGGCCAGGGCGATGCCATCGTCGATCACCTCGCCGTCGCCATCGAGGAAGCGCGCGTAACGCGCCCGGCGCGGCCGCAGCTGGCCGGCGCCCATCGCCGCGGCGATCGCCAGCGCCTGCGGCCCGGACAGGCGCACGATGCCCACCCCCCCGGCGCCGGGGGCGGTGGCCACTGCGGCAATGGTGTCGGTGGTCGCGGCCGCTGCGCTCACGGTTGCTCCGGTTGGACAGGCGTTCGGTGCAGGGTCGACGCGATCCTGGTCAGGTCCGGAATTGCCGCCCGGCTTACTTGCCCTTGGTCTTGAGGTCGTCCTTGGTGTGGCCCTTGCCATCGGTCTCGGGCCTGGCCAGCACCGGCTGGCCGTGGATGCGGCCCATCCACCACTGCTGCAGCAGGCTCAGGCCGCCGTTGGTGACCCAGTACAGCACCAGGCCGGAAGGGAAGAAGGCCATGGTCGCGCCGAAGATCAGCGGCATGAGCTGCATCATCCTGGCCTGGGTCGGGTCCATGCCCGGGTTGGGCGTCAGCCGCTGGGTCAGGAACATCACCGCCACGTTGAGCAGCGGCAGGACGAAGTACGGATCGCGCGCGGTCAGGTCCTGGATCCACAGGATCCACGGCGCCTGGCGCAACTCCACCGATTCGTTGAGCACCCAGTACAGGCACAGGAAGATCGGCATCTGGATCAGCGTGGGCAGGCAGCCACCCATCGGATTGATCTTCTCTTTCTTGTACAGCTCCATCATCGCCTGCTGCAACTTGGCGCGGTCATCGCCATAGCGCTCCTTCAGCTGCGCCATGCGCGGCTGGAAGCGGCGCAGCTTGGCCATCGACTTGTACTGGGCCGAGGACAGCGGGAACAGCACCAGCTTGATCACCACCACCAGGCCGATGATCGACCAGCCCCAGTTACCCAGCAGCTCGTGCAGATGACTCAGGATCCAGAACAGGGCCGAGCCGATCACCGCCAGCGGCGCGAACCGGCTGTAGTCCACCGCGCTGTCCAGGCCCGGAATGCCCGAGGCCTGGATCGCCCTGACCAGCTTCGGGCCAACCCACAGGCGCGCCTGGACGGTGCTGGTCTGGCCTGGTGCCACGCTCACGGCCGGACCGGTCTGGCTGATCAGGTAACGCGGGGTGCCATCGACCACGCGCTGGTCCAGCGAAACCTTGGTCGGCTGCGCCGGATCGGGCACCCAGGCGCTGAGGAAGTGGTGCTCCAGCATCGCCGCCCAGCCGCCGGTGGCATCCTGGTTGAGCTTGCCCCCTTCCAGGTAGTCCTCGTCGAACTTGCGTCGTTCATAGGCGCCGCTGGCGGTGCGCCAGGCGGCACCGACCAGGCTGAAGGCATGCGGATTGGTGAAGCCGCCCTTGACCGGCGGCGGCGGCACGCGTTCGAGTTGGCGATAGACCACCCCGCGCCACGGTGCCTGGCCGGTGTTGGTGACCTGGTCGGACACGCCTACCAGGTACTGGCCGCGCCTGACGGTGAAGGTGCGCACGATGCGCACGCCATTGCCTTCCCACACGAACGGGATGCTCAGGCTGTCCTGGTCGGCGCCCAGACTGTAATCGCGCTGCGGCTGCATCGGGCGAAAGACCGAGCTCTGGTCCGGGGCCGCGCCGCTCTGGGCAATCCAGGCCACCGCGGCGGTGTAGCGCTGGGCCGGGTCGTCCTTGAACAGCTCGACCGGTGGGGCGCCGGGATCACGGCTCTGCGGGTACTGCAGCAACTGGGCGCGCAGGACCTTGCTGCCGTCAATCACCAGCTTGAGCGTGTCGGTACTGACGGTGACCTGGGTGCCCTGCGTCGCCGGCGCGGCGGCCGCCGCATGGGCCGGCGCGGTGGTCTGCTCGGCCACGTTGGCCGACGGAATGGTCAGGCCCTCGGTGCTGGGCACGCCATTGCCCTGGTCGGATGTGGTGCCCGGCGCGGTCGCAACCGCAGTGGCGGGTTGGTCCTGGGCGCTGGTCCACTTGCCCCACTCCATCCACAACAAGGTCGCCACCATCAGCCAGGCGAAGATCAGGAAAACACGGGTCTGGTTCATCAGGCAGGCAGTCTCAGCCGGTGGTCGGGTCCGGCGTGGAAAGGGAGGAGGGAGGGCTCGAAGGCGCGGGGCGCATTGTGCCGCCCGCATCCGGAGGGGGCAACGCGCCGGCGCGCACCAGCAGCCCGCAGAAGGCCTGGCGCAGCTGCGTGGACGAAGCGGCGGCCGCCGGTGGGCGGGCGACCAGCACGTAGTCGCCCGGCTCCAGCTGCGCGCGCAGGGCGCGGAACTGCTCGCGCAAGGTCCGCTTGATGCGGTTGCGGCCGACGGCGTGCTTGTCGACCTTGCGTGACACCGCCAGACCCAGCCGCGCCCCGTCGCCGCCAGCCGCGTAATGCAGGGCCAGCATCGGCGCCGCGGTCCGGCGTGCGGTGGCGAACACCCGGGCGTACTCGGCCGAGGTGCGCACCCGGGCCGCACGGGGGAAGGTCCTGCGGGGAAATTCAGAGCTCATGGCACGACAAAGCCCGCACCGTTGCCGGGCGCGGGCTTGGGGTGCAGACGCATGGCAATGTCAGAGCCGCGCACCGGGCGCGGCCCCGGCATCAGGCGCAGAGCGTCTTGCGGCCCTTGGCGCGACGGCGGGCGAGGATCTTGCGGCCGTCAGCGGTCTTCATGCGTGCACGAAAACCGTGGTCGCGCTTGCGCTTGAGATTGCTGGGCTGGTAGGTGCGCTTGGTGGCCATGGGGCACTCTAAGGCGTATGCGTGGAAAGAACCGGAAATTCTACGGGGCGCCGGTTTGCTGCGTCAAGGGCAGGGTGTGGACCAGGCTGTGGATGGGCGGTGGGCCGCCGGTGCATCGTGGTAACCTGCGCGGCCCCTTTTTCGCTTGTGCCACGCAGGTTGTTGCCACGCCTGCGCCGGCCGGATGATCGATCTCGCAA